>NC_016001.1:0-2927500 GCF_000253275.1 Flavobacterium branchiophilum FL-15
GGTTTTTTACAAAATTAATGTAATCAAAAATTGAAATTTAATATCCAAATTTAGTTTTGTTATTTTTTTATTTTTTTATCAACAGTTTTCAACAGTTTATTCCTATTTTTAAATAAAAAACTTATTTACATTTTGAATCCTTTTTTAGTTATCAACATAAGTGAATAATTGAATGTAATGTATTGTTTTTAAAATAATTATAAATAATAACATTGTTAATAACATCTTGATAAACTAAATGTTTCGTAAATTCAAAACTTTTGATATAAAAGTTATACTAACAATTAACAAGCCATAATAAGCACCATTTTTTATTTTAAAATTTAAAAAATCTTTTTTATTATTTAATTAATGTTGAAAACCTTTTACGTTAAAAAAATTTAAAATTTTGATTAGAATGTATTTCATAAATATTAAAACAATTATCTTTACTGAAATTTTAAGACATCGAATAGTCTTTTAAATAAAATAATGAAGTAATTGTACCAATGACAAGAAAGAAAAAAAAGATAGGCAATAAAGACAGCCATTTTGCCGATAAAATATTAAAAATTTTAGCAAAAGAAGCTAATAAAACTTTTGATTACAAACAGTTGGCCCTCAAACTCAAATTAGATGATACGCAAGGTAGGAATCAAATTATAAAAGATTTGAAAATATTAGCTTCGCAAAAAATAATTATCGAATCTGAACCTGGTAAATATTTGATTAAAGCTGAAAGCGAAGATTATTATGAAGGTGTTATTGACATGACAGGCAGAAAAACTGCTTATTTTGTTTGTCCTGATTTAGATGATGATGTTTTTATTCAAAATAATAATTTGAATCATGCTTTAGACAAAGATACGGTAAAAGTATATGTTTATAACCGTAGAAAAGGCAAAAAACCCGAAGGCGAAGTAGTTGAAGTGATAGAAAGACACAAATCGGAGTTTGTAGGAGTGATTGAAATTCAAAAAAATTTTGCTTTTGTTACTACTGCCAACCCTAAAATGTACACTGATATTTTTATTCCAAAGGATAAAATTGGCGATGCTACTCACGGCGATGTTGTTTTAGTACATATTGAAGATTGGCCAAAACGAGCCGATAGCCCTTTTGGTGCGGTTATTAAAGTACTTGGTAAACCTGGCGAACACAATACAGAAATTCATGCCATTTTAGCGGAATATGGTTTGCCTTCTGAATTTGATTTGGATGTAACACTATTTGCACAAAAAATTGATACTTCTATACAAGAATCTGAAATTGCTAATAGAAGAGATATGCGAGATACGCTTACTTTTACTATCGATCCAAAAGATGCTAAAGATTTTGACGATGCCTTGTCTTATAAGGTTTTAGATAATGGTAATTTTGAAATTGGCATTCATATTGCAGATGTTTCTTATTATTTGAAAGAAAATACGATACTTGACGATGAAGCTTATCAACGAGCCACATCTGTTTATTTGGTGGATAGGGTAGTACCCATGTTGCCCGAAGTTTTAAGTAATTTTGCTTGCTCTCTTCGACCAAATGAAGAAAAATATACTTTTTCTGCTGTGTTTGAAATCAATTCAAAAGCTCAAGTGGTTTCAGAATGGTTTGGGAGAACTGTTATTTATTCTAATCAACGATTTGCTTATGAAGAAGCACAGTATTTAATTGAAAATCAATCAGATACTATAATACCTTCTGCTATTTCTATAACAGGAACGGCTTATGAAGTAGCACAACCCGTTATAGATGCTGTTTTGAAATTGGATACTTTGGCCAAAATTTTACGAAAAAAACGCATGGCCGATGGTGCTATTTCTTTTGATAAAGTCGAAGTTAAATTCCATTTGTCAGAAGACGGCAATCCTGATGGGGTTTATTTTAAAATTTCCAAAGATGCCAACCATTTGATAGAAGAATTTATGCTTTTGGCCAATAGAAAAGTTGCTGAATTTATTGGAAAACAAAAGAAAACTTTTATTTATCGTATTCATGATGAACCAAACGAAGACAAACTTTTTGCGATGCAAGATTTAATTTCTAAATTTGGTTATAAAGTCAATTTCAAAAAAGGCGATGTTTCTAAAGCTTTAAATCAATTGATGCAAGATGTTCATGGCTCAAAAGAACAAAACTTGATAGATACTTTAGCCATTCGTTCTATGAGCAAGGCCAAATATACTACTCAAAATATTGGTCATTATGGGTTAGCATTTGATTATTACAGTCATTTTACATCACCTATAAGACGTTATCCCGATGTTATGGTACATAGATTGCTTCAATTCTATTTGGACGGCGGAAAATCTGTTGATGAGGACGAATATGAAACCAAGTGTTTGCATTGTTCTAATATGGAAAGTTTAGCTACTAATGCCGAAAGAGATAGCATCAAATATATGCAAGTTAAATACATGCAAGATCATAAAGATCAAGAATTTTTAGGCGTTATTTCAGGAGTTACAGAATTTGGAATTTATGTAGAAATTGTCGAAAATAAATGCGAAGGCATGGTTAGAACCCGAGACATCAAAGAGGATTATTATACTTTTGATGAAAAACAATATGCCCTTGTTGGGGCTTCTACAAAAGCTTTGTTACAATTAGGCGATCAAATTTTCGTTAAAGTTAAAAATGCAGATTTAATTAAAAAACAATTGGATTTTACGTTTATCAAACGTTTTGAATAAAAAACATTATTTTATTGAATTATGAAAAAAATATTTATTTTATTGCTTTTATCTCAATCTTTATCAAGTCAGATAACCAAAAACATGGGCGATTTTAATCAATTGAAGGTTTTTGATCAATTGAATGTACAACTTATTCCATCTGATGAAAATGTTATTGAAATTCAAGGCGATAGGGCAGAGGAGGTACAATTGGTAAACAACAATGGCGAACTTAAATTGCGAATGGGTTTCAAAAAGTTGTTAAAAGGCGAGGACATCACTATTAAATTGTATTTTAAAAACCTACAATACATTGATGCTTCAGAAGGTTCTTATATCATTTGTGATGAACCAATAAAACAAACCATGTTGGATTTGAATACCAAAGAAGGTGGTGAAATAATTATGATTTTAGATGTGGAACGAGCCAAAGTTAGAGCTGTTTCAGGAGGCAAAATATCTATTTCTGGTACATCCAGTGTATTAGATGCTACTATTGGAACAGGTGGTATTTTAGATGCTCAAAAGTTTGAAACTACTCAAACCGCAGTTTCTATTACTACAGGTGGCGAAGCAGCTGTTTTTGCAACAGATGTTGTAGATGCAAAGGTGAGGGCAGGAGGCACTATTACTATTTTTGGTAATCCTAAACAAGTCAATCAGAAAACGATTCTTGGCGGCAAAATTATTCAATCAAATCGATAATTTCGAGTAATTTATATTAATTCTATTATATTTGTCAGTATAAATTTTTTTTCATGATTCAAGATATTTTACTTGGTATTCCTTTAGGGTTTTTATTGGCTTTTATGATAGGCCCTGTTTTTTTTATTGTTTTAGAAACATCTGCTCTAAAAGGATTTCGTGCTGCCATGATTTTTGATTTAGGTGTAGTTTCTGCAGATATTTTTTTTATTGCTATAGCTTATTTTAGTAGTTATAGGTTAATAAATAATATCAAGGACGAACCTGCTCTCTATATTTTTGGTGGTTTAATTATGATTACTTATGGCATCATTTCTTATTTAAAATTAAAAAAAGCCGATCCAGAAGAAGTTGTTGATACGGAACTAATCAAAAAAAATTATCTTAATTTATTTATTAAAGGATTTATTCTCAATTTTATAAATGTGGGAGTGCTTGGCTTTTGGTTATTGGTTTTTATTACATTTGGTCCACAATTAGAACTCAAATCTTCTCGATTGTTTTTGTTTTTTAGTTCAGTTATTATAAGTTATTTATTAGTAGATGTACTAAAAATAGTTTTGGCAAAAAAGTTAAAAAACAAAATGACTGTAAAAAATGTATTATTAATCAAAAAAATTACTAGTTTTATATTAATTATTTTTGGCATTACAATCATGCTACAAGGCTGGTTTCCAAGTGATCAGAAATTAGTTAAAAATGCTTTAGAAAAAATTGAACCAAAGTAGATAATTTTATTTTTTTAATTCAAAATAAATAGTACATTTGCAGTCTATTATTTCAAGGCGTCGTGGCCGAGCGGCTAGGCTGGGCTCTGCAAAAGCTCCTACTCCGGTTCGAATCCGGACGATGCCTCTAAAAACCTCTCTTTTTGGGAGGTTTTTTTTATACTCTATATTCTTCCATTACAATGGTTACAGCTGCCACATCGCCACCAATTGGTGGATTCAATTTGGATACTGCTACTTTTACTCTTGATACAGCTGCCGATTCCTCAAAAATTCTCTTGATAATTCTATGTGCCACATGTTCTAATAATGCTGCTCTAATTGCCATTTCTTCTACTACAATTTGGTTTAATAATACATAATCAACTGTATCAGACAATAAATCACTTTCTGCAGAAATACGTAAATCTGTTTTTATTTCTAAATCTATTTTATAATTTGATCCTATTTTAGATTCTTCAATTAAACATCCATGATATGAAAAAGTTCTTATATTTTCTAATTTTATTATACCCATTTTTTATTTTTATTAACTTTGTTTTTATTGTTGATAATTTCACGTGATGACATGCATACTTTTTAATTTCCTTTTTCATTTACATAAAAAAATGAATAAAATATAAAATTTTTAAAGCTACAATTTTTCATAATCTTCTGATTTTTTTTTAAAATTGTTTATTCACTAATTCTTGTTCTCTTAAATCTACTTCCTATTAGCTTTTTTTTATTTAAGATAATTCTTGTATATTATATAATAATGTTTTAAATAGTCATCAATTTCATCTGTAATTGTTCTGTTATTTATCTCGTAGTTATTACTTATTAATTATTGATAATTAGTTGTCTTTACAAATTTACAAATATTTTCATTATCATTCTGTTATCCTCTTTACTTCTATCCTTTTTTTTTATCTTTGCTAAAATAATTATTATTTATGTCAGTAGAATCAAAATCTCTTCATTTTATAGAACAAATTATCGAGGACAACCTTCAAAATGGTTTTTCTCAAAATCAGTTACGTTTTAGATTTCCACCAGAACCTAATGGTTATCTTCATATTGGACATGCTAAATCAATTTGTTTGAACTTCGGTTTAGGCATCAAATACCAGGCTCCAGTCAATTTACGTTTTGATGATACCAACCCAGCAAAAGAAGAACAAGAATATGTAGATGCCATCAAAAAAGATTTGCAATGGCTTGGTTTTCAATGGGATAAAGAGTGTTATGCTTCTGATTATTTCCAACAATTATATGATTGGGCTGTTTTATTAATTCAAAAAGGTAAAGCATATATCGATTCACAATCTGCTGAAGAGATTGCCTCTCAAAAAGGAACTCCAACCCAACCTGGCACCGATAGTCCTTTCCGTAATCGATCAGTCGATGACAATTTGACTTTATTTGAAGCCATGAAAAGAGGAGATTTCCCCGAAGGCAGTCATGTTTTACGTGCAAAAATCGATATGTCATCTTCCAATATGCTCATGCGTGATCCTTTGATGTACAGAATTTTACACAGACACCATCACCGAACAGCAGATGAATGGAAAATTTATCCTATGTACGATTTTGCTCATGGTCAATCGGATTATATAGAGCAAATTTCACATTCTATTTGTACTTTAGAGTTTGTTATGCATAGGGAGTTGTATAATTGGTTTTTAGATCAAATTTATGACAATACTTTAGTACATCCTAATCAGTATGAGTTTGCACGTTTGAATTTGAACTATACTGTAATGAGTAAACGTAAATTATTACAATTAGTTCAAGATCAAATTGTTACAGGTTGGGACGATCCACGTATGCCTACTATTTCTGGTTTGCGTCGTCGTGGTTATACTGCAGCTGCTATTCGTAATTTTTGTGATAAAATTGGTGTTGCAAAACGTGAAAATATTATAGATATTTCCTTATTAGATTTTTGTTTACGTGAGGATTTGAATAAAACAGCCCCTCGTGTGATGGCTGTTTTAGATCCTATAAAAGTCATTATTACTAATTATCCAGATGACCATGTCGAATGGCTTGATGCCGAAAATAACCCTGAAGATGTTACTGCAGGTTCTAGAACTTTACCTTTTTCTAAAGAGATTTTTATTGAAAGAGAAGATTTTTTAGAAGTTGCCCCACCTAAATTTTTCAGATTAAGTTTAACTACCGAAGTGCGTTTGAAAAATGCTTATATTATTAAAGCTCAATCTGTTAGTAAAGATGAACATGGTAAAATTACTACTATTTTTGCTACTTATGACAATGATTCTTTAAGTGGTAGCGGTTCTGAAGCTAGTAAACGAAAAGTAGCAGGAACTTTGCATTGGGTTTCTGTTGCTCACGCTATAGAGTCTGAAGTTCGTTTATATGATCGTTTATTTTTAGACGAAGCTCCTGATAGTCATAAAGAAAAAAATTTCTTATCTTTTATTAATCAAAAATCTTTACAAACAGTTACTGCTTTTGTAGAACCTAGTTTACAAAATGTAGAGGCGGGACAACATTTTCAATTTCAACGTTTAGGGTATTTTGTTGTAGATACTTATGTAACTACCTCTAAATTAGTATTTAACAAAACTGTCGGGCTCAAAGATTCTTGGGAAGAAAAAGGTAAATTGGATGCTAATTTATTGATGAATACTCAAAAAGAAATTAATAAGTATGTTAAAGAACAAAATCATATTCATGCACAAATTATTTTAGATATTATCATTAAAAATATTCAAAGTATTGAGAATTTTTCTCTTTTGCATCAAAATATTATCAAAAATATAAAAAATGATAACAATGCTTTGTTATTTTCAAATTTAATATTTTTACATTCTAATGTACTTACTATTTCTGATTTTGAAAATGATCAAATTGATAAATTAATTTCGATGTCTTTAAAATCTAATATATATGTTGTTCGTTTGTATGCTTTAAAAGTTTTATCAAAATTTGCTTTAATTTTCAAATATCAAAATGAAATTAATCAATTGGCCTCTATCGAAAAAAATGATATTGTTTTGAATTTTATTCATGATATAAAAATCTAATTATAGTTATTATTTTTATAAATAATAACTATAATTAATTATTACTATTATTTTTATAATTATTATAAATTTCATTTATATAAAACAACACTATTATTTCAATTTTAATCTATTTATTTTTTTTAGTGTTATATTTTATTGTTTTTTATAAATTAGTGGCTTAAATTAACTAAAATGAAAAGAGACTCTTTTGAGTCTCTTTTTTTTAAGTAAATATTCATTTTTTTTTTATTATTTTTTATTATATAGTTTTAATATTTTATCATTAATTTTTATAATAAATATTATATATTGTAATTTAGTTTTTTATCAATATAATTTATAAATATTCATGCATTTTAATTACTTTTAAAGCCTTTTTAATTTTTAATTGAAATAGTTTACCTTTTAATTTTTTAAATGTCTTGAATGCAACTTATTTAATTTTAATTTTCTAAATTTAATAATTTTCTTAATATATTTAAATTTTTAAAGTATTTATAGCTAATTCAATTCTTCGGATTGTTTCCTCTTTTCCAATTATAGCTGCAATATCAAAAAGATGTATTCCTTTCAAATCTCCAACCAAACACAAGCGAAATGGTTGCATAATTTTTCCCATTCCTATTTCATTGCTTGTCATCCAGTTTTTTATTTTAGTTTCTATTGCTACCGATTCAAAAATTTCAATTTTATTTAATTCATTTATCAAATCCACCATCAATTTTGATGTATCAGCTTTCCAATTTTTCAAAGCCTTTTCTTGGTAATGTTTTGGAGCTTCAAAAAAATAATCTGTCAAAGCTTCAAAATCTTTTACAAAATAAGCTCGCTCTTTAGTTAATGAAATTATTTTTATTAATTTTTCATTTTCAATACTGATATTTTTTGTTGCTAGGGTAGGGGCAAACCATTTTGCTAAATCTTCCTCTTTTTGTTTTTGAAGGTATTGATGATTGAACCATTTGTTTTTTTCTGGATCAAATTTGGCTCCCGATTTATGAATTCTTTTCAAATCAAAATTAGCAGCTAATTCCTCCAATGTAAAAAGCTCCTTTTCTGTACCATCATTCCAACCTAGTAATGCCAAAAAGTTGATTACTGCTTCAGGAAAATATCCGTTTTCTTTATAACCACTCGAAATTCCTTCTGCTGTTTTCCATTCTAACGGAAATACTGGAAACCCCATTTTATCGCCATCTCTTTTGGATAATTTTCCATTTCCAATAGGTTTTAAAATTAATGGTAAATGTGCAAATTGTGGTGCATCCCATCCAAAAGCTTCATATAACATAACGTGTAAAGGCATAGATGGCAACCATTCTTCTCCTCTTATCACGTGAGTTGTTTCCATTAAATGATCGTCAACTATATTTGCCAAATGGTACGTAGGCATTCCATCACTTTTGTATAACACTTTATCATCCAATAAGTTAGAATCAAATTTTACTGATCCTCTAATCATATCTTCTAATACTAATACTTTATTTGAAGGTGTTTTAAAACGTATTACATAAGGAGTACCTTTTTCAATTCTCAATTGAACTGTTTCTTTTGATAATTGTAACGAGTTATCTAATTGTGCTCTATTTTCTTGATTATATATAAAAGTTTTGCCTGCTGTTTCATATTCCTTTCTGTACTTTTCTAAATCTTCAGTAGTGTCAAATGCGTAATAGGCAGCACCATTATCTATTAAAATTTGAATATATTTTTCATAAATTGCCTTTCTTTCTGATTGTTTATAAGGTCCAAATTTTTCATTTTTACCTATTGTTTCATCTGGAGCAATGCCTAACCATTCCAATGCTTCAAAAATATATTGTTCTGCTCCAGGTACAAATCTGTTTTGGTCTGTATCTTCTATTCTTATATAAAAGACTCCATTATTTTTTTTAGCAAATAAATAATTAAATAAGGCAGTTCTTACGCCTCCAATATGCAAAGGCCCTGTTGGACTTGGTGCAAATCGCACTCGTACTTGTTTTGACATTTCTTTTTTTTTCTTTGCAAATATACAATTCCTTTTCATTGTTAATATTTTAAATAATATTATTATTTTTACTTTATAATTATTACTTTTATCGGTTATTATAAACATGTTATTTTGGAAAATAATGTTCAATTAATTTACGATAAATTAGAACTTTTTATTAAAAAATTCTATACTAATGAATTGCTACGAGGCAGTATTTTTTTCGTAGGAATAGGGCTTTTATATTTTTTATTTACATTGATAATCGAATCTTTTTTTTGGTTATCCCCTTTTTTTCGTGCTATTTTATTTTGGTTATTCCTTTTTGTCGAACTTTTTTTGTTGCTTCGATTTATATTTTTCCCTTTATTTAAGCTATTCAAACTTCAAAAAGGTATTGATTATATAGCTGCTTCTTCCATTATTGGCACTCATTTTACCGATGTCGATGATAAATTATTGAATTTTTTACAACTCTCTCAAGATACTACACAATCTGATTTATTGTTAGCTGCAATACATCAACGTGCCCTTTCACTTAAACCTTTTAATTTTTCTAATGCTATTCATTTTTCTAAAAATAAAAAGTTCATTCCTTTAGCTTTATTACCTATTTTACTTTTTATTTTCTTTTATATAAGTGGACACGGTGTTTTATTAACACAAAGTTTCAACAGGGTAGTGCATTTCAATACCCCTTTTTCGCCACCAGCACCTTATCAATTTATTATTCAAAATGCTTCTTTACAAACCCAACAGCACGAGAATTTTACTTTAAAAGTTAAAACTACGGGTTCTGTTATACCAGATAATATTAGTATTTTAATTGAAAATGAAGCTTATTTTTTAGAAAAATCGAATCAAAATGAATTTTATTTTACATTTGAACATCCTTCTAAATCTCTTTCATTTCAATTGAGTTCTAACCAAGTTCTTTCTCCTTTATTTCATTTAGAAGTATTTACGGTACCTACTATTTCTAATTTTAATATGTTTGTACAGTTTCCTGCTTATTTGAATAAGAAACCGCAATCAATATCTGGTACAGGTAATGCCATCATTCCTGAAGGGGCTACTATTACTTGGACTTTACAAACATTAGCTACACAGCACATTACTTGGTTTGATGGTGTATATAATAGCCCTTTTTTACATGAAAATAATTCATTTAAATTAAGTAAAATTATTACTCAAAATACAGATTATCAGATATTTACATCGAATAACAAACTTAAAAATTTTGAAAAATTAAGTTATCAAATTGCGGTAATACAAGACCAATTTCCAACAATAAATGCCTCACAAGTTCCTGATTCATTACAGATCAATAAACCTTATGTAGTTGGTCAAATTGCAGATGATTATGGTTTATCAAAACTACAAATTGTATATTATCCCATTGGTCAAAATCAAAAGGCTACACGTGGAACAATGGCCATACAAAACAAGCTTGTTGATCAATTTGTATTTGCTTTTCCAAGTAATCTTCCTGTTCAAGCTGGTATTACGTATGAATATTATTTTGAAGTTTTTGACAATGATGCACCACATCATTTCAAATCTACAAAGTCTGATGTTTTTTCAAATACCATCCATACTGCATCTGAATTGAAAGTCCAACAATTACAACAACAAAACAATACTATTAACAGTATTTCAAAATCTTTACTTTCACAAAACAAACAACTTTCTGAACTAGATAAAATTCAAAAATTGAACAAAGAAAAGGATATTCTTGATTTTAAAGACAAACAAAAGATTGATAATTTTATTAAAAATCAACTCAAACAAGATGAAATGATGCATGATTTTACTGAAAAATTGAAATCTAATTTACAACAAAATCAGGATGCTAAACAAGATAAAATTAAAGATGAATTATTAAAACGCTTGGATAATTCCCAAAAAGACGTTGATAAAAACAAACAACTTTTAGAGGAATTAAAACAACTTAATAATAAATTAGAACAAGAGGATTTGCTTCAAAAATTAGATCAATTTAAACAGAATGCAAAAAACCAAGCAAAAACTTTAGAGCAATTGGTAGCTTTAACCAAGAAGTTTTATGTTGAAAAAAAGGCAGAACAAATTGCGGATCAATTGAACGATTTGTCTAATAAGCAAGATAAATTAGCACAAGATGATAAACAAAATGCTGCTGATAAACAAGAGGCTATCAATAAAGATTTTGATAAAATTAAAAACGATTTAGATCAATTAGATAAGGAAAACCAACAATTAAAATCGCCACTTGATCTTCCAAATCAAGAGGAGGAACAACAAAGTGTGTCTGATGATTTACAAAAAGCTAAAGAAGCATTGCAAAAAAACAGTAAAGAGAAGGCCAAACCCAAACAAAAAGATGCTGCAAAGAAAATGAAAGAGATGAGTCAAAAAATGTCTCAACAAATGGATGCTGGCGAACAAGAACAATTGGAAGAAGATATTAAAATCTTAAGACAAATTTTGGATAATCTTCAAACATTTTCATTTGCTCAAGAAGAGGTTATGAAAGATTTTCGTGGATTGAAATCAAATGCTATTGCTTTTAATAAAAATTTAAAACTACAACAAAACCTAAAAATTCAATTTAAACATATAGATGATAGCTTGTTTGCTTTCTCTTTAAGAAATGCTCGACTTACTGAAAAAGTTACAAAAGAAGTTGGTAATATAGCTTATTCTCTGGATAAGTCAATAACACATTTAGTAGAAGCACAGGTTTATCAAGCTGTTTCAGACCAGCATTATACCATTTCAAGTGCCAATATTCTTGCCAATATGTTGGCCTCTATGTTAAATAATATGCAAATGGATATGAATGGGGCTGGAAAAGGCTCCTCTAAATCTGGTAAAGGGTCTAGTTCTGGTATGCAATTGCCAGACATTATTAAGAAACAAGAACAAATTGGCGATAAGATAAAAAAACAGCAAAGCAAGGGCAAGCAACCTGGTGGCGAAACTGGATCAAAACCTGGTAATGGTGCTCAAGGTCAATCAGGTTCTGAAGGTCAGAAAGGTGAAGGATCTTCTGGAAAGAACGGAAATAACAATGATAGTAAAGGTAGTTCACAAAATGGATCCAATGGTGAATCTGACGCTGAAGCGATTATGCAAATTTATAAAGAACAGCAACTTTTACGTGATGCTTTACAGCAACAATTGGATAAAAATGGTGTAGGAGGTAGTGGTCAAAATGCTATCAATCAAATGAAAGATATCGAAAAACAAATATTAAATAAAGGTTTTAAAAATAATATACTTGAATCTATTAAAAATATAAAGCAAGAACTTTTAAAATTAGATAAAGCCATTCAAGAACAAGGTGAAGAGGAACAGCGACAATCCCAAACTAATACAAAACCGTTTGTTCCAAATCAAACACCTTTACCAATTCAAGTGCAACAATACATCAAAAGTATTGAATTATTAACACGTCAAAACATACCCTTTCAAACAGAGTTTCATCAAAGGGTACAATACTATTTTAAACCATAAATTATGATTGAATTTAATTACGAAACCGATTTTTCACTAGAGAATGAAACAGCTATTTCTCAATGGATCACACAAGTTATTGAATCAGAAAATAAAACTTTAGGAGAAATAAACTTTATTTTTTGCGTTGATGAATATCTTTTAGACATCAATAGAACACATTTACAACACGATTATTATACTGATATTATTAGTTTTGATTATACGTTTGGTAACGAAATTGCTGGTGATTTTTTTATAAGTATTGATAGGGTTCGTGAAAATGCTTTGGAATATCTGGAAACTTTAGCTAACGAATTGAATCGTGTTATGGTTCATGGTATTTTACATTGTTGTGGCTATAATGATAAATCTCCCGAAGACGAAGTTATCATGCGTTCAAAAGAAGACGAAAAACTTGCATTGTTTCACGTGGAACAATAGTTTCTTTGTTTATATAATATGTTCCACGTGGAACAAATAAGTGTTTACTAAAAAATTAATAATACTGTTCCACGTGGAACAATTAATATATAAAAAATGTTTCAAGAAGTTTACGATGTTATTGTAGTAGGTGGTGGACATGCGGGCTGTGAAGCCGCTGCAGCGGCTGCAAATTTAGGTTCCAAAACCCTATTGATTACGATGAGTTTACAAAATATTGCTCAAATGTCCTGTAATCCTGCTATGGGTGGTATTGCAAAAGGTCAAATTGTTCGTGAAATAGATGCACTAGGTGGTTACTCTGGTATTGTGTCTGACTTGACTGCTATCCAATTCAAAATGTTGAATAAATCTAAAGGACCAGCCATGTGGTCTCCTCGTGTTCAATCTGACCGAATGAGGTTTGCAGAAGAATGGCGTTTCATGCTCGAAAGAACTCCTAATCTTGATTTTTATCAAGATATGGCAACAGGTTTGGTTTTTGAAAATGGTACTGTAGTGGGTGTACAATCTTCTTTAGGGTCTATAATTAAAACCAAATCGGTTGTACTTACTAATGGTACTTTTTTAAATGGTTTAATACATATTGGCGAAAAACAATTTGGTGGGGGTAGGGCAGGAGAACGGGCTGCTTTTGGTATTACGGAAGATTTAGTAAAAGTTGGTTTCCAATCTGGTAGAATGAAAACGGGTACTCCTCCTCGAGTAGATGGTCGATCTTTGGATTATTCCAAAATGAACGAAGAAAAAGGGGATGCTATTCCTGATAAATTTTCCTATTCTAATCTAACCAAACCGCTTGCTATTCAAAAATCGTGTTACATGACTTATACTTCAAACGAGGTACATGATATTTTACGTGAAGGTTTTGATAGATCGCCAATGTTTAACGGAAGTATTAAAAGTCTTGGCCCCAGATATTGTCCTTCTATCGAAGATAAAATCAATCGTTTTGCAGACAAAGAAAGGCATCAATTATTTGTCGAACCCGAAGGATGGCATACTGTCGAAGTTTATGTGAATGGTTTTTCTACATCTTTACCCGAAGATATTCAATTTAAAGCCCTACGTTCTGTTGTTGGTTTTGAAAAAGTTAAATTTTTTCGCCCTGGATATGCTATTGAATATGATTATTTTCCACCCACACAACTCAAACATACACTAGAAACCAAATTAATTTCTGGTTTGTTTTTTGCTGGTCAAATCAATGGTACTACGGGTTATGAAGAAGCCGCTTCTCAAGGTTTGATGGCCGGAATTAATGCCGCTCTCAAAGTACAAAATAGAGATCCTTTTATCCTGAAAAGAGATGAAGCTTATATTGGGGTTCTTATAGACGATTTAATTACAAAAGGCACTGAAGAGCCTTATCGTATGTTTACTTCTCGTGCCGAATATAGAACATTGCTTCGTCAAGATAATGCAGATTTTCGTTTGACTCCAAAAGGGCATGCTATTGGTTTGGCATCTGATGAAAGAATGAAACGAATGGAATACAAATTTCTTGAATCTGAAAAAATGGTTCAATTTTTTAAAGAGACCTCTGTTACGGTTGCTGAAATTAATCCTATTTTAGAAGCTAAAGCTTCTGCTACTATTTCTCAAAGTGATAAATTATTTAAAATATTTTCACGCCCCCAAATGGAATTATCCGATATGCAACAATTATCCAAAGTACAATCGTATATTGAAACACATCAATTGGATACAGAAATTTTAGAACAAGCAGCCATTCAAGTCAAATACTCTGGCTATATTGAAAAAGAACGAAACAATGCTGATAAATTGACAAGGTTAGAAGATTTAAAAATTCCTGAACATTTTGATTATGACAAAATCAAATCGCTTTCTATCGAAGCCCGACAAAAATTAAACAAAATCAAACCTGTAACGGTTTCTCAAGCTTCTCGAATTAGTGGTGTTTCACCTAGTGATATTTCCGTTTTATTAATTCATATTGGAAGATAATAATGATTTAATATATAATGTTCCACGTGAAACTATACCGTGAAGCCTTGTATTGACTAGCTTTTTATAAAATAACAGAATATATAATACATAAAAAACATAATAATGGACATTTCAAAACACAAACATTTTTTAACAACTAAGGATTATTCGGTATCTCAAGAAACTTTTGAATTGTATCATGATCAAATGTTAGATATGCTGATTACATATCCTCAACCTGAATTAGATGTTTTGGATAAATACTACGAAAGCGAAGACTATATCTCTCATACCGATGCTAAAAGATCTTTGTTTGAAAAAGCATATCATGTTGTAAAAGGTATTGCTCTCAAAAACAAACTCTCTATCATTAATAATAATCAAAAACAAAAAGGAATGATTCTCGATATTGGTGCTGGAACTGGCGATTTTTTATTTGTTGCTCAACAAAATGGCTGGAAAACAGTAGGAGTAGAGCCAAACGAAAAAGCCAAAACAATAGCAAAAGCAAAAGGAGTACCTTTTGTTGATACTACCAATGAATTATCATCAGCATCTTTTGATGTAATTACGATGTGGCACGTGTTAGAACACGTGCCTGATTTGGAAAAACAAATTGTGGAACTCAAAAGATTACTCAAACCTACAGGTACATTGATTATTGCTGTGCCCAATTTTAAATCGTATGATGCCTATTATTACAAACAATTTTGGGCTGCTTTTGATGTTCCTATTCATTTTTGGCATTTTTCAAAAACGGCAATTCAAAAAATATTTTCTAAATACGATTTCAAATTACAATCTGTTTTACCAATGAAGTTTGATGCTTTTTATGTAGCCCTACTTTCTGAAAAATACCAATCTGGAAAAATGAATTTTATCAAAGCTTCCTGGATTGGTTTGAAATCCAATTGGAAAGCAAAATCCTCTGGAGAATATTCTTCTCATATTTATATTTTAAATAAAATTTAAAATAATACCAAATATATTTATAAAATAGACCAAAGATGCGTAGTTATTTTTTAGAAAAAATTTTCAAAAAAAATCGATGCATAGCTGGGCTACGGAACTAATTTTTTTTAATAATTTTAGCAAAAAAAGGAACAAGTAGATTGGACTATTTTATAGGTATATTTGGTATAAATTTCAAAATGCCTCTTTTTATCCTAAAAAGAGGCATTTTTTTAATTTTTAAAACCTAAAATCGATTATAAACCACTTATTTTGTTTTAAAAACCTTTAAAATGCGATACAATATCAATTTTTTTTAAAAATGCCTTAAATCGAATGTATGAAAGCCATTTTTTTGATGAATTATGAAAAAAATGGAAGTTTTAAGAAAGTTTGATTCGGATTTTAAAAAATAAAATAAACTAAATACAATTTGTTAATCTAATTTATTAAAGACTTTGTATTTGAAAAAAAATTGGATTTGTGTAACGATTAAATACCGAAAGTCGTTTTATAATAGATTGTAGCAATTATAGTTTTTTTTCTAACAAATTAAACATGTTGTTCGTGGTGGTGGCTTTTTATAAAAATGTATCATTGAAATATTTTTATAGTAATACAATATTCAGTGCTGTCTCGATTGGCGAAGTCCTAATTTAATGTTTTCTATTTTGGGCGAAATTTTAACTTTTATTATCAATTTTAACAACAATTTTTAATTAAAATAAATGAAGTGGATATACAATTCTATTTTGTTACATTTTTAAAAATATACTACTTGATTCCTCTTTTCTTTGTGGTTTTGTAACTTGGCGACTGTCATTTCACATAAACATCCAAAGATGCAAAGAAAATGAGATGCTTTCTCTATTTGGTAGGAGTAACGGAATGTCTTATAAAAAAAACAATTATTTTTCGTTTTATAATTAAAAATATATTATTTTTGAAAACTGAAAAAATTACATAAAAAAACAATGAAAAAATCTATTTTAATTATTGCATTAGCAATATCAATTATTTCTTGTGAAAAGAAAGTAGCCGAAGTTAAAGAAGTAAAAACGGCGTATATAGACACCGCAAAACTGATGGAAGAATATACAGAGTCTAAAGATATTCAGGCTAAATACAAAGATAAATCGGAAGTAATGGGCAAACAACTTGAAGCCGAAGCAAACAGATTAAAATCTGAACAGCAAAATTTTCAGGCAAATGCTCAAAAAAATGGGCAAGAATGGGCCCAACAAAAATATGCAGAATTACAAAAAAGAGACCAACAATTGCAAATGGCTCAACAACAAATGTTGCAACAATTACAACAAGAAAGCGGTGCTGAAATGGATTCTGTAGTAAAAACAGTTAAAAAATTCATTAAAGATTATGGTAAAGAAAAAGGCTATGCTTATATTTATGGAACTGGTGAAACAGCTACCGTATTGTATGCACAAGACCAATACGACATTACGAAAGACATTATCAAACTTTTGAATGATAAATACAAATCACCTGCCAAAAAGGAGGAACCAAAAAAAGAAGAAACCAAAAAATAACATTATAGCCTCCTATTTTTAGGAGGTTTTTTTTTGGGATACATTTTTCTAAATCAATTCTTTTTTTTAATTTTATGCTTTAATTTTATACCATGCAAACATTATCTGAAGCCGCAAATTTTACACTCAAATTTATCAACCAAACACAAAAATCTGTTTTTTTAACTGGAAAAGCAGGTACAGGCAAGACCACTTTACTTCACGAAATTATTAAAACCACACACAAAAACACCGTGGTTGTAGCCCCAACAGGAATTGCAGCGCTCAATGCAGGAGGTGTTACCATACATTCGATGTTTCAACTGCCTTTTGGAGGTTTTATTCCCAATTATAAAGAAATGACTTGGGAAGACAATGTCAAGTTTGAAAACAAAAATACCCTAGTAAAGCATTTTAAAATGAACAACATCAAGCGAAAAGTAATTCAAAATATGCAATTACTTATCATTGATGAAGTAAGTATGTTGAGACCCGATTTATTGGACGCTATAGATTTTATGATTCAAAATGTTCGAAAAAACAGCTACCCTTTTGGTGGGGTTCAAGTATTGTTTATCGGCGATTTGCTTCAACTTCCTCCAGTAATTCGTGAAGAAGAATGGCGAACTTTGAAACAATTTTATAAAGGCAAATTCTTTTTTCATGCCCATGTGTTGCAACAGCATCCGCCCTTGTATATAGAATTATCTACAATATACCGTCAAAACGACCAACTTTTTATAGATGTTTTAAACAATTTGAGAAACAATACTATTACCAAAAAAGATGTATTGTTTTTGAATAAATATGTAAACCCAAATTTCGATTTCAAACAAAATCAAGGTTATATTACATTAACCACTCACAATGCAAAGGCCGATAGCATCAATACCACTGCAATTGATGATTTGAAAGGAAAGTTGTTTACTTATCAAGCCGAAATACAAGATGATTTTCCCGAAAAAATGTATCCTTTAGACAAAGTTTTAAAACTCAAAAAAGGAGCTCAAGTGATGTTTGTAAAAAACGATTTGTCGAGCGAAAAACAATTTTTTAATGGCAAAATGGGGGTTGTTCACAGTTTAACAAGCGAAGCAATTTTTGTAGCATTTCCAGAAGATCAAACCATTATTGAAGTTGAAAAATACGAATGGGAACACATCAAATATACTGTAAACCCATTAACTAAAGATATTGAAGAGGAAGTTTTAGGCACTTTTGTTCATTATCCGCTCAAACTGGCTTGGGCCATAACAGTTCACAAAAGTCAGGGTTTAACATTTGATAAAGCAGCCATTGATGTGTCGCAGGTTTTTGTGCCAGGTCAGGCCTATGTAGCACTTTCTCGTTTAAGGTCGTTAAACGGGCTGGTTTTGCTTTCTACACTGCAAATGAATGGCATTTCAAATGATGCTGATGTCATGCAGTATGCCGAAAATAAAACCTCCGAAACGGTTTTACAATCTGTTTTAGAGACCGAAACTAAAAATTTTGTTCACCACTTTCTAAAAAATAGTTTCAATTGGAACCTTTTTGCCAACGAATGGCGGTCGTTTTTATTAGATTTTCCAGAGGAATCCGAAAAATCTTTTAAAACACAACAAGTAGATTGGGCCAAAAAACAAACGGAAATAATTTGGCAACTTATAGAGGCTGCCAATAAATTTATGGCACAGTTAGACAAACTTTTTGGTCAAAATCATTTGGATTTAGATTTTATTTTACAACGTTTTTTAGCAGCATATCAGTATTTTTTTGAACCGTTAGATGGTATGTATTTTGAAATTCTTTGGAAATTAGAGGCTGCCAAAAAAAATCAAAAAGCCAAAGGTTTCTTTGACGAAGTTTCGGATTTAGAATCTATGTTGTTGGACATTATTTTGCAATTGATGAAGGCTAAATTGATTATTCAAAATTATGCTAAAGGTCTTGCTATCAATAAAAACACTATGATTTCTGATGAAATTAACCATTATAAAAACAATAAAATTCAGTTTGTTGTAAAGGCATTTGACAAACAGTTTTTAGACCTTTCATCAACAGAAAAAATAGAAAAGAAAGTTACTAAAACTTCTTCAAAAAAGTCAACTTTAAGCCTTACTTTGGCACTTTGGCACGAAGGAAAAAAAATTCATGAAATAGCTCAAATCCGAAAGTTGTCGGAATCAACCATTTACACCCATTTTATAAAATTGGTAGCAAGCCAACAAATAGCCATTCAAGAAGTTGTATCTGAAGAAAAATGGCAAGCCTTGAAAGATACTTATGCTTTATATAACAACCTAACTATTCAAGAAATAAAAGAAAAAACTGGGAATACCTTTAGCTGGAACGATTTGAAATTGTTTCAAGCAAGTTTGTAAGTTTTTATAAGATAATATTTATGTTTTTTATTTTTTATTTTGTTCAAATTGTTGCAATTGATTCCAAATCAATTGAAATGTTTGCTCTTTAAGTGCTTTTTTGGCTTCTAATGTTTTACCTTCTGTTTGAATAAATGTATGTGCATGAACCCTCATGATACCAGGACTTCCGCTTAAAAATGTAAATGAAAAACGTTTTTTATTATCGGCAAATGTAAATGGAACTATTGGAATTTGATGCTCAATAGCCAATCGGAATGCTCCATCTTTAAAATCGTCAAGCATTACAGTCTCTTTAGGAACGCCTCCTTCTGGAAAAATACAAATACTCAGCCCTTGGTTCAATCGTTTTTGAGCTCTTTGAAAAACTTCAAACCTACTTTTGGAATTGCTTCTATCCACTAAAATACAGGTACGTTTGTAAAAAAAACCAAACAATGGTATTTTTGATAATTCTTTTTTTCCAACAAATACAAATGGATTTCTATTGATGGCCAACATCAGCATAATATCGGTCATAGAGGTATGATTGGCAACAAACATGTAGCTTTTATTAGGAAGAAGGGCAGCTTCTTTTTCTACTTTATAATAAAAACCCATACCATACAAGATGAATTTTGCCCAAATGCGAGCCATTACAAAAAAATAAGGGTACCATTTTTCTTTTAAAATAGAGATAATTAAAAATGGCAACATGGCCAAAATAGGCAAAGCCATTAGGATATAAAACCAAATCCGCCACAAAATCCAAAAACAAATTCTTAAAAATCGCATTTTTATTTTTTTTATGAATCGTCAAATATAATAATAAACCCATAAATTGTACAAGCTAAAAACTCTTTTTGAAAAAAAAGCATAAAAAAGCAACAAAGCATGGTCTAAAATATCCAAAACTTTACGAACTTTGCCCTAATTTTTAATAATATAACATTTACGTTTTGAATTTTAGTGTTTCAAAATGTAAATCGTTATGGATTGTATAACACTAAATACGCTTTTTTTATGAAGATAATTGTACCTATGGCTGGTCGTGGATCTCGATTGAGACCGCACACTTTGACTGTTCCAAAACCCCTAATACCTATTGCTGGTAAATCTATTGTTCATCGGTTGGTCGAAGATATATCTAGTGTAATCAATCAAAAAATTGATGAAATAGCCTTTATCATCCACAAAGATTTTGGGACTCAGGTAGAAAAAGACTTAATCAAAATTGCCGAAAACCTAGGTACAAAAGCCAGTATATATTTTCAAACAGAACCCCTTGGAACTGCACATGCCATAATGAGTGCCAAAGAAAGCATGACAGGCCCAATAGTAGTTGCTTATGCAGATACCCTTTTCCGTGCCGATTTTACTTTGGATACTACTGCCGATAGCGTTATTTGGGTAAAACAAGTGCCAGACCCTAGTGCCTTTGGCGTTGTACAACTAAATGAACAAAATGATATTGTTGATTTTGTAGAAAAACCAAAAGAATTTGTATCTGATTTGGCCATTATTGGCATTTATTTTTTTAAATCAGGCGAAACTTTACGTTCAGAGTTGCAATATTTGCTAGACAACAACGTTGTAAAAGGTGGCGAATACCAATTGACCGATGCTCTTGAAAACATGAAAGTAAAAGGATATCGATTTGTACCAGGACAAGTAGATGAGTGGATGGACTGTGGCAATAAAAATGTAACGGTGGAAACCAATAGCCGCATGCTACAATTTTTAGCCAACGATGGTCATGATTTGGTTTCTAAAAACGTAAAACTAAACAATGCCACTATCATACCACCCTGCTATATTGGCGACGATGTAGTGCTTATCAATGCAACCGTTGGTCCAAATGTGTCTTTGGGCAAAGGATGTCATGTGGTAGAGGCTACCATCAAAAATAGTTTAATTCAAAATCATGCACACATCAAAAATGCTCATTTGGATAATGCCATGATTGGTAATCATGCAAGTTTTGATGGCCATTTTACAAGTATCAGTATTGGCGATTATTGTGTTTTAGAATAATAAAATTGGTTTGAAAAAAGGGTATTGAAAGCAATGCCATATAAGCTATTGTAATAGTTTTTATACATCATGAATCATAAAGCAGCATGTGTTTGGATAAGTTTTTTTTGTTGTTCCAATGTACTTTTGGGACAAAATAATCCATTGGAAAAACAGTCGCCAGATGCTGCTTTTCAGTCGCATTATTTTGAATCGTTGAAACAAAAAGCAATTGAAAATTATGATAAATCGATTTTGGAACTCGAAAAATGCAACCAACTGATTCCCAATAATTCCGTTATATATTTTGAATTAGGAAAAAATTATTTGGCACAAAAAGATTATATAAAAGCACTAAACTTTTTTGAAAAAGCCACAAAGCAGGACAACCAAAACAAATGGTATTGGGTAGGGATGTATGATGCCTTATATGCGTTGAAAAATTATAAAAATGCCATTCCTATCGTAGAAAAACTAATCAGTTTTGACGTCATTTACAAAGAAGACCTTACCTCGTTGTACATGGAAACCAAACAGTTTGATAAAGCATTAATACTGATCAATGAATTGAATGAAACCATTGGTAGAACCGATAAAAGGGATTTGTATAAGGCCGACATACTTAAAAATAGTCCAACACAACCCTCGGATATAGCCCATTTGTTGCAACAAATCAAACAAAATCCTCAAAACGAAGCTAATTATTTAGATTTGATTTTCTTGTATTCCAAAAACAATCAAGACGATCAAGCAATAGCCATTTCAAAACAACTCGAGCAAGCCATTCCTGGATCTGATTGGGCTCAAGTAAGTTTATTCAAATCCTATTTGACAAACAATGAAGGCAACAAGGCCGTAAAAGCCATGAATATTGCTTTGCAAAGTCCCAAAATAGACATCAAAATTAAACACAGGATATTGAACGAATTTTTGATATTTGTAAAAAAAACACCTGAATTTTATCCCGATTTAGCTCCAGCTGTAGCATATTTGAAGGAAGATCAAGACGTTATGGTAACTAAAGAAGTAGCTAAATTTTTTCATAAAGCAAAAGAGTTTCAAAAAGCCATTACCTATTATGAAATGTATGTCAAAGAAAACCATGCCGATGATGTATCCACAACTCTTTTGTTGTTTGAATGTTATGCCGCTACACAGCAATTTGAATTATTACAAACAAAAGCGGAACAATGGATAGATTTATACCCCTCGCAACCCGAATTGTATTACTATGCAGGATATGCCAATAACCAACAAAAACAGTACAAAAAAGCCCTTATTTTGTTAGAAACAGGAATGGATTTTGTGGTTGCAAACAACAATTTGGAAATCAATTTTTACAAACAAATGAGCGACTCTCATAACGGATTAGGCAATATGGAAGAAAAAAATAAATATGCCACATTGGCCAATCAATTAATTAATAAAACAAAATAATGCAACGCTATATTGGACTTTTTCTTTTAATAGGTATGTTTTCTTGCAAAACAAAATCGGTAGTAGTAACTCCAGTAGTACCAGTAGATACTACAAATGTGGCAACAGCAAAAATGATTGCCCAATATTATACCAAAATAACCCCAAAATTTAATTCCATCAGCATCAAATCTAATGTAAAATATGCAGACGAAAGGATGTCTCAAAATGTCAATGCCGAAATTCGGATATTGAAAGATCAAAAAATAATGGTATTGGTGAGGGTATTAGGCATTACAATGGCAAAAGCATACATTACTCCAGATAAAGTACAGTATTACGAAAAAATAGGAGGCAAATATTTTGATGGTAATTTTGAAGTTTTAAGCCGTTGGCTTGGTACCGATTTAGATTTTCAAAAAATACAAAAATTACTCATAGGTGAAGCTTTAGACACGTTGAATAGTCAAACAGGTAACGTAAAAAGCGACATGGGTTTTTATAAAATAGAAACTGACAGCAACCAAGGGGTGCAAAAACAATTTTATATTGACTCTAATGATTTATTGCTCAAAAAAGAGCTCATTTTTCAGACAGAAAAAGACAGAATGTTACAAATATTGTATCCTACTTTTGCCACACACGAAAAAGCTTTTTTGCCCGAAAATGTATTGATAGAAGCCAGTCAGGGCACTAGCAAAACCAATATTGAAATGGAATACAAATCTGTTACTTTTGACGAAGAATTGACATTTCCATACCAAGTACCAAACGGTTATGAACCCATCATCATATCAAAAACAGAGTAAAAAAATAGCAACATGTTAAAGAAAATTTGTTTTTTTGGATTAATTATTTGTACTTCATGGAGTTGGGGACAGATGACGCAGGAAAAATTGGAAGAAAAAAAAGCGCAATTACAAGCTCAAATTCGAGAAAATGAAAAATTATTGCAGAACGTAAAAAAACAAGAAAAAACCGTTTTGACAATAATTAATTTAAAAAATCAAAAAATCAAACTCAAAGAAGAATTGATTAGAACAAACGAGTTGCAAGCCCAACTTTTGAATAAAAACATGCACAAAAACCAAGTCAAAATCCAGCAATTGCAAGGCGATTTGGAGTTACTCAAAAAAGATTATGCTGCCATGATAGTAAAGTCATACAAAAGCCGATCGGAACAAAGTAGGGCCATGTTTTTATTATCGTCTGAAAGTTTTTTGCAGGCATATAAAAGGGCCCAATACATGAAACAATATGCCAGTTTTCGAAAAATTCAAGGCGAAGAAATTGTTCAAAAAAGCAAAGAATTGAATGGTTTTAATAAAAAATTAACCGTTCAAAAAACGGTAAAACAAAAACTGATTAAAGAAAATTTAGACGAAAAATTAGTACTTGAACAAGAAAAACAAGAGCAATTAAAGCTGGCTAATTCAATAAAAAAAGACAAAAAGAAATTGGCTGCAGAAATCAAACAAAAACAACGAGAATCAAAAGCAATCGACCGACAAATAGATAAATTAATCCGAGATGCAATTGCAGAAGCCAATAGAAAAGCAGCCGCTAGGGCCGCAAAAGCCAATCCCAAAAAAGTAGTTACACCAGCAGCAAGCAAAGCCACAGAATCGTCCACCAAAATTGTGCTTACCTCTGAAGGAAAAATAGAGTCGGACAATTTTAAAAACAGTAAAGGCAAATTGCCTTGGCCTGTAGAACACGGTACGGTGTCGTTACGTTTTGGCGATCAAAGGCATCCAGAGTATCCGTCATTGACCATACACAACAGCGGGGTAGAAATTTCAACAGAACCCGGAGCCAATGCCAGAGCCGTATTTGCTGGCGAAGTAACTCAGGTTCAGGTAGTTTCGCCTGTAAACAAAGCAGTTATCATCAAGCACGGTGATTTTTTTACGGTATATCAAAACCTCAAAACAGTCAATGTTAGAGAAGGAGATAAAGTGTTTATCAAACAAAATTTAGGACAAATAAGAACTAATGGCGATACCGGCAAAACCATTATCAAATTTATGATTTCACAAAATACTACTTATGCAAACCCTGCCAATTGGATTCATGGGATGTGATGTTTTTTTAATGAACGTGAGATATATGAATAAGAAATAAATGTAATTTTATACATTTATTTCTTATATTATGAATGATAAATTAAGGTGTTTTCAAATTATGTTAGGGTTGAATTTGTACTTGTACTTGTAATGAACGATTATGATGCCGCTTACAAACTCATCGTAAACGGAAAAGTGCGTGTGCGTAACGAAGTATATGTCAAGGAAGCAGGACTAACTTGGCCCGACTACGTTTTTGCAAGCGACTACAAACTCATGCCACTACAACAAGTAGCACAACACATACAAGAAAAAGGCCACTTGCCTAACATGCCAAGTGCTACCGAGGTAGAAAAAGACGGCATAGCAGTAGGAGATTTACTTATCTTTTGCTAACTTCTTTTCTAATTCATCAATTCTTTTAATTAGAATTTGCAAAATATCTTCGGGAATATTATTAATTAGTACCGTTATTACACCCAACAACCCTACCATTATTTTTTTTTACTTTGTTTGAAGTTTTATCATCAATAAAATAATCAAAATCTACATCAAATTCATTACAAATTTTATTCATCAATAAAAAATCAATTATTAGTATTACCACTTTCAATACTACCTAATGTTGTTTGCTCTATACATATTTTCACAGCCAATTCATTTTGAGACATTTTTTTATTCTCTCTTAATTTTCTGATTTTAATTCCTATTGACGTCATACTATTTGTTTTTCCCTCAAAATTAGCATTATTTCTATTAGTTGCAAATTTAATAAGATTTAAGTTTGCTTTAACAATAAAAAATTATAAAAAATTATAAAAATTAAATAAAAAAGCAAAAACATTTGCATAATTAAAAAATAAGTGTTAAAATTACTTAAAAATAAATATAACACAAATAACTATGAAAACACTAAAAACACTTTCGCTTTTATTTTTTGCCATAATAAATAATGTGTATGCTCAAGACTCTTTTCTTGATGCAACTTTTGGCAACAGTGGAAAAGTAATTTTTAATAAGGTTGATGATACAGAGCAAGCTACGTGTTTAGCAAAACAGTCTGATGGAAAAATTATTGCAGCAGGTACATTTATTACTCGCTATAATTTAGATGGTAGTATTGATACTAGTTTTGGTGATAACGGATTTGTTAAAATATTACCTTTTAAATATCTAAATGAGAATGGAAATATAGTAACAAATTTTATTAAATGTAAAATTACTGCTCTTGGAGTTAATTCAGATAATAGTTTAATAATTGCTTATAAACCAGCTGAAAACATAGACTATTTTCTTTATAATGTACTAAAATTAGATGCGAATGGCACTATTGACAATAGCTTTGTTTATACTGTTCCTTATATATATAATTTAAACAGAAGTGTTAATGTTATTAAATGTCTTCCAAATGATAAAATTTTAATTGGAGGCGGGTCATACAGTCAAATGGGGCAATATTCAACTCTTTTTACTCAACTAAATGCAGATGGTAGCATAGATACTTCTTTTAGTACAGATGTTTACTTTCATGCAGGTATGGTGTCCGATATTCAAATTCAATCAGATGGCAAGTACATAATTGTGGGCAATAATCCTATTGGAGAGATGTATCAGAGTTCCTATTGCGGAAGAATTAATCCAGATGGCTCTACCGATGTGTATTTTGGAAATCTAGGCTTTATTTCAATAAGTCAATTTATCTCTAATGAAGTTTATAATTGTGTTATTCAATCGGATGGAAAAATAGTAATTTTTCAAAATAGTGGTTATTGGGCAAGCGTTCCGCTACCAAATAATCCTAATGAATTTATCTATGATGTAAATTACTTATCAAGATATAATAATAATGGTGCTATTGATACTACTTTTGGCAACAATGGTAGAGTGATTAAATATCAATCCATGAATAATGATTCACGAAGAAAAGTTTTTCTTGATAACTTACAAAATATTTATACCACTTACAGCTACAACAACAAAACTCAAATAGATAAATTTGACAGTAACGGACAGTTTTTAACTAGTTATGAAAAAGGGGCAAGTATGGTTTTCAACACTTTAGCCGATGTTTTGCAAACGACTGATGGTGATTTATACTTTTTAGCAACTTCCTATTTATTTTCCGATTTTTCATTGTTAAAAACAGATGCTAGTTTAACAAACAACACAAGTTTTGGAAACAACAGTTATGCAAATACAGGATTTGAAACAACAACAAGCAGTAATAATAACAATGGGCATGTTGTATATAATTCGGAATTGCAACCTGATGGAAAAATACTCGTATGCGGTAAATTAGGAAGCAATTTAATTAAACGATTTAATGCTGATGGTTCAGAAGATGTTGCTTTTAATAGTATAAGTAAATATACAGCAGAAGTAGCTAATGGTTATAATAATTCAAACAACTATAGTTTAGCATTGCTCTCAAGTAACAAAATAATTGCGGGTTATAATTATTCTTATTACGATAATCAAAACAATTATATTAATAAAACAAGACTATTTAAGTTAAATATTGATGGAACAGTTGATACAACATTTGGTACTAATGGAGTTTTAGAGTTTGTAAGTGTTTCAGGAAAATTTACTATTTTAGTTCAAAATGACAACTCATTTTTTATAGTTTGTAATACAAAAGTATATAAATTTAATGCCGATGGCACACCTGAAATAAGTTTTGGTACAAATGGTATTGCTACTTACTCGCAGTTAGAATATGCAACAGCTATTTTGCAAGGCTATGCTATATACATTGGAGGTACAAAAAATAATGATTTTGCATTATTAAAAATAGGAGCTTCAGGAACTGTTGACACCACATTTGGCACAAACGGAATTGTAACTACCGATTTTTCAATTAGAAACGATAAAATAACTAAATTACTTGCCACTTCAGATAATAAAATAATTACACTTGGTAGTTCAACAGGAACAAATAGTGTAACTGCCGCAGCAAAATATAATTTAGATGGTAGTTTTGATACCAGTTTTGGTATTTTAGGTCGTTTGCTAATTACTCAAAATGTGCCAGTAGATGCGGTTTTGCAAACCAATAACGAAGTAGTATTTTTAACAAACCAAACCACTAGTGGAAGTTATAACGACTTTTTACTAACAAAACTAACCACCACAGGACAAATAGACACCGCATTTGGCAACAACGGAATAATAACTACCGATTTTGGGTTTACAACCGGAAATGCTAAAAATTTACTCCTGCAACCTAACGGACAATTTATTGCAACAGGTTCTAATAATGCTATTTTAATGGCACGATATGGTGAAAATTTGTTAGCTAATGAAACTTTTAATGCTTTAATTTCAGATATAAAAGTATATCCAAATCCGTTTATTGATACTATTACAATAGACTTTAATACTACTACAAATGATGCTACATTTTCTCTTTTTGATTTAACAGGAAAAGAAATTAAAATTAACACTATAAAAACACAACAACATAATAATAGTGTTACTTTACAGATGCCACAAAATGTAACAACAGGATGTTACATACTTCAAATTAAAACAGATACAGCAACAAAAACTGTAAAAATAATAAAATAACAAACTATGAAAGCAACGATTATTTCATCCGTTCGACAAATTGGCTCGGGTTACGAACACAAAAAAACAATTTTACTACTTCTTATAATAACCTTATTAGGTTGCACAGAGGAAACTATTATCAACAACTATTCAGCCGAAGGACTTGGCAAAACCAACGTATATATTGAAGGGAATATTACTAACGAAGAAGCACAAGCTAAATTAATTGCTGAAATTGGTAGTCAAACCGAAAATATTTATGTGCAAGAAACCACACAATTAACTGATATTACTATAAATTTTTCTAAAAATTTAAGAGATATTTACTTTAATAATAACCAATATTTGAAAAATATTAACATAAAAGGAACAAATAACAAAATCAATAAAATTGAAATTGAAGATGGACATTATTTAAACAAAATACTAATTAATGGAGTAGTTGAAGCTAATCAATTAGATTTTGGACACATGGCTGGAGATTATAATTTGAATGAATTTATAGATATAGAATGTCATGATTTAGTTACTATTCAAGGAAATTTAAGATTATTTATTGGGCAATATGACCACCCTGTTTTTAATAAATTAAATTTTTATGATTTAAAATATATAAATAAAACGATTAAAAATAGCACATACAATAGGTGGCAAGGAAATTATTCAGAATTTAATATGCCTGAATTAAGAGAAGTTCATAATTTAGAGCATTATATACATGTTACTAATTTGGAATATCCAAATTTATCAAAAATAAATAATCTTGGTATAGACTATGGTCCAATTAATCAAGAAATAAATTTCCCTATATTAGAAATGAGCAACATTATTGGTATGGAGGTTTATTCAGGTGTAGTTAATTTACCTCGTCTTTTAACAACAAAATATTTTGCCGTATCTGGTAATAATTCTATTATTAACACCCCTATTCTAGAACGTGCTGATTATTTACACTGGTTAAGTAATGATAATATTATAATGCCAAATTTAAACTATTGTATAGAATATGAAAGATACCCTCCATCGTCTGAAGCTGTAAATAATGTATTAAATCAATTTATAAATATTAATCCAACAAGTGGAAAACATATCAAACTTTACGGCTATTTAGCTACAGGGCAGGGTATTATAGACAAACAAACGCTTATCAATCAAGGGAATACAGTAACCAATTATTAATATAAATTTTAGAAACATGAAAACACAATTTTACAATTTAAAATTCATACTTTTGGGTATGTTTTTTTCAACATTAATGCTAGCACAAACAGGTGACGTAGGTCCTACTCTAGAATAAATTATAACACAAATAATTACGCAGCCTCAAAAACAAATAGTTTTCAAATACCATCGGAATATAAAATGTATCAAGTAATACCAAATATATTTATAAAATAGTCCAAAGATGCGTAGTTATTTTTTAGAAAAAATTTTCAAAAAAAATCGTTGCATAGCTGGGTTACGGAACTATTTTTTTTGGATAATTTTAGCAAAAAAGAACAAGTAGATTGGACTATTTTATATGTATATTTGGTATTATTTTTAATTTTCAATAAATTTATAAAAATATTATTTTGTTAGGTAGTGTAAATCATTTGGTACAAACTAGCTTTACATTTTCAAATAAAAATCACGGGTCAATGCTATATATTCAGGTGTATATTGGTGCCTAGAAATTTCGATTATCAAGTCGTTTTCAATAAGTTTTTCAGCTTTTTGGGTCGAAAATGCTATCAAACTGCGTTTGAAAGCGGCATTTGCATGCCCTTTTACATGGGTTATTTTTTGAGGGTACAAATCAAATGTGCTTGCCATAGCAATAAAATTTGGGGCTTCTTTATACGGAACAATTACCGCAAAAATGCCATTGTCTGCCAATAATAAAGCGACACCTTCCAAAAGATGCTCAAAAGGCAAAGCCTCCTGAAAACGGGCCATATCTCGTTGTGGATTGTCGCTATACACCGTTTCCGAAAAAAAAGGCGGATTTGAAACAATCAAATCATAAAGTTCTTCGGGTTCGTCCATAAGTTCGTCCAAACCCGCATGAAAACAAAACAAGCGATCGTTCCAAGGTGCATTTTCAAAATTTTCTGTAGCTTGTTCATAAGCATCTTCATCTATTTCTATGGCGTCAATTTGTTGAGCATCAGACCGCTGAGCCAACATCAAAGCAATGATGCCCGTACCCGTGCCTATATCCAAAATGTTTTGTGGATCGTTGTCTATTGGTGTCCAAGCTCCAAGAAGCACCCCATCGGTACCAATTTTCATGGCACATTGGTCTTGATTTACGGTAAATTGTTTGAATTGAAAACTCATTTTTTGTGTTTTACAAATATTTCTTTAAAATTACTTTTTTCTGCTTTGGAATGGCAGCAATTTCAGTTTCTATAACTTTTATTTTTGCTTCTATTTTCTCAATTTCTGAAACTATTTTTTGTTGTTCGGAAAGTGTTGGAAGTGGGATTTTTATATTTTTATCGTTGCTAAATGTTCGTTTTTTGAATAATCTGTGTAAACTTCTATTTGATAACCATCAGGATTTTTTCTTGCCCAAACTAATGCTGTAACTCTAATAAAATAATAGAGTTATCCGTTTAGGTACTTACTATAATCTCACTATATTTAAGGGGTTTAGTAATTACCATCCTTTTAATTAAGTTATCAAATATAGTTTGTTTGCTATTTGATCTATTTAATCTGTAGCTGTACTCGTCCAAATATTTTTCAATATGTTCTTCATGCATCCATGAGAAAGTGCTTCTTAACCAAGCCTTAACTTGATGTATAATTGTATTTATCTCAAAAAAATCAGAACTATTACTCTTAATTTGGGTTATATCATACATCTCTTTTAATGGTTTGTATCCTGTCCATTCATCAGTTATTATTTTTGCCTCAGTGGATATATGTGCATCAAATATTTTTTCTAGTGATACCGAAGAATAATCATTTATTAGCTTAAAATAGGCTCTTTTTACACCACCGTTTTTATCTATTTCAACTGCAGCCACAATTTTCTTTTTCTTACTATCTGTACTTCTTCCTTGCTTGAGTGTTTCTTTACCACCAAAAACGAATTCATCAACGATTGCAGTACCTTTAATGGGATAACACTCGCTACTTTTCATTGCTTTTCTAACCTTACTCATAAACAACCAAGCCGTAGATTGCCTTATATTTAATCGCTTTGCCATCTGATTTGAAGAAATACCTTTTGTGGTTGCACTCATTTCAAAAACGATTGTAAAAGCTTTTCTCATACCAAATTTAACTTTATGGAACATAGTGTTAGCCGATGGACTTTCGATGTGATGACAGTTATTACAGTCTCTTGCAAAATTTGCTTTTCTAACAGTATATTTACTATTGCCACATTTTACACACTTATAACCGTTTGACCATTTCCGATCTGCTAGATATTCTAGACAATCTAAATCTGTTTTGAATTTATCAAAATACTCTATTATTCCTTGACCTAAGAATTGTTCCATAGCCTATTGTTTTAGTTATTACAAATATAAGTATTTAAATGGATAACTCTATAAAATAATTAAACCAATTTCTTTCACCTAAAATCTTAGGGTTAAGTTTGTTGGTTTTAATTGCATTTAGTATTTTAATTTGAAGTTTTGTCATGATTTGGGTTAAATAGCTAATATTGAAATGTTGTAACAAGAATATTTTCAGCAAAAATAAAAATGTTTTGCGACAATTTACGCTTTTTGGAATAAAAATCCATAATTTTCAATTTATTAAAAAGGTTTTGAAAATGAAAAAAAAATGAGGCCTTGAAATCTTATTATACAAAGATTCCATTATTTTTGCACCAAAAGATTCGCATGACAAAACCTGATTTGCAACTCCAAATTCAAACCCTCCCCGATAGTCCTGGAGTGTACCAATATTATGATAAGGAGGGCAAAATTTTGTATGTTGGCAAAGCCAAAAACCTCAAAAAAAGGGTGTCATCTTATTTTAACAAAGTGCACGACACGGCCAAAACCAACGTATTGGTCAAAAAAATTGTAACCATCAAACATATTGTGGTACCAACGGAAACGGACGCCCTTTTGTTGGAAAATAACTTAATCAAAACCTTACAACCTCGATACAATGTCCTGCTTCGTGATGATAAAAGTTATCCGTGGATTTGTATTAAAAAAGAACCTTTTTCGAGGATTTTTGCCACAAGACGCATGATCAAAGACGGCTCGGAATATTTTGGACCTTATACCAATTTCAAAACCGTTTCTACTATCTTGGAATTAATCAAAGAGTTGTATCCGTTGCGAACTTGTCAGTTCGATTTGAGCCAAAAAAATATTGAAAATCACAAATTCAAAGTGTGCTTAGAATACCACATTGGCAACTGTAAAGGGTGCTGCGAAGGTTTTGAGTCTTTGGATGATTATCAAAAACAAGTGGAGGCTATCCGACAAATTTTGAAAGGAAATTTCAAAGAAAGCATGAAAGATTTCAAACAATTGATGACCACTTATGCCGAAAATTTGCAGTTTGAAGAAGCACAAAAAATAAAAGAAAAAATGATGGTTTTAGAGCAATACCAATCACGCTCTACAATCATCAATCCAAAAATATCTAATATTGATGTTTTTTCTATTGTGTCTGATGAGAGTGCGGCTTTTGTCAATTTTTTACAAATTTCACATGGTGCCATCATTCGGTCTCATACTATGGAAATCAAAAAAAAGCTGGACGAAACAGACGACACTTTGTTGGAACTGGCCATTGTCGAACTTCGAGAGCGGTTTCAATTGTTGTCAAAAGAAATAATTGTGCCATTTATGGTCGATCTTGGTGAGCATATCAAAGTAACCGTGCCACAGTTGGGAGACAAGAAACAAATTTTAGACTTATCTATTCGAAATGCAAAATTCTATCGAATAGAACAACTCAAACAATTACAAATAGTTGATCCAGAAAGGCATACCAATAGAATCATGACTCAAATGCAAAAAGATTTGCGGTTGAGTGTTGCCCCAAGGCATATAGAATGTTTTGATAACTCCAACATTCAAGGTACAAATCCTGTTTCGGCTTGTGTGGTTTTTAAAGATGGAAAACCAAGTAAAAAAGATTACCGACATTTTAACATCAAAACAGTTGAAGGCCCTAATGATTTTGCCTCGATGGAAGAGGTGGTTTACCGCAGATACAAACGACTTTTAGACGAAAACGAACCTTTGCCACAACTGATCATCATTGATGGGGGCAAGGGGCAATTGTCATCGGCACTCAAAAGTATTGATGCCCTAGAGCTTCGTGGAAAAATTGCCATTATTGGAATAGCCAAACGACTAGAAGAGTTGTTTTATCCTGGTGATAGCACCCCTTTGTATTTAGATAAAAAATCCGAAACCCTCAAAATCATTCAGTATTTGAGAAACGAGGCACACCGTTTTGGTATTACTTTTCACCGAGACAAGCGAAGTAAATCGGCACTCAATTCTTCATTAGAGAGTATTCCAGGCATTGGCGAAAAAACCATGGAAGCCCTCATCAAGCATTTTAAAAGTGTCAAAAGAATCAAAGAAGCCTCAGAAGCCGATATTGCAACCCTTGTTGGTGCCTCAAAAGCAGCAAAAATAGCCCAATTTTATGCCTCAAAGGAGGGTTGATTTTTTACAAAAATACAGTACCAATTAATAAAACCACAATTAGCATACAAACAACCTGAATTTGTATCATCTTCTTCATAGATAAATGGCCCAATTTTGCACCATAATTTAAAATCAATAAAATGAAAAAAACAATTTTAATTACAGGTGCAAGTAGTGGTATAGGTAAAGAAACAGCTAACTTGTTTCATTCTAAAGGATGGAATGTAATAGCAACCATGAGAAATCCTGAAAATGAAATAGCGTTGAAACAATTAGAAAATTGCTTAGTAACCAAGCTAGACGTGTTGGATGTTAGCTCAATTGAAAATGCTTTTGATGCAGCAATTCAAAAATTTGGAACTATTGATGTATTGCTCAATAATGCTGGGTATGGTGCTTATGGCCCCTTAGAAGCTTTTAGTAAAGAAAGAATTGAGAGACAATTCAACACTAATGTTTTGGGGCTCTTGGATGTTACAAAGGCAGTTTTGCCACATTTTAGAAAAAACAAAAAGGGAATTATTATCAATATTTCATCAATTGGTGGCAAAATGACGTTTCCGTTGGGTTCGCTATATCATGGAACAAAATTTGCTGTAGAAGGAATATCCGAATCTTTGAATTTTGAAGTAGAACAATTTGGTGGACAAGTAAAAATTGTAGAGCCAGGTATGATTGCTACAGATTTTGCAGGAAGATCTTTTGATTTTACTAATGATGAAAGCATGGCAGAATATCAAAATATTGTTGGTGCCCTGATGGGTGCAATGCCTGCTATGACTGAAAATGCGTCACCAGCAAGCTTGGTTGCCGAGGTGATTTTTGAAGCAGCAACAGATGGCAAAAAACAATTGAGATATACCGCTGGTGAGGATGCCAAAACACTTGTTGCAAACAGAAAAGAATATGATGATGCCACATTTATTGGAGGTATAAAAGCACAATTTGGAATTTAAAAAATTAAAATATGACTAGCAAAATATATGTTACTGCAAAATTTACAGTAAAAAAAGAAAAGTTGGATGAAGCAATCGCCTTGATGAAAAATCTTACTAACGCAACCACACAAACAGAAAAAGGTTGTGTTGCTTATTATTATTTACAGAGTATTACAAATTCTTGCGAATTTACATCGTATGAAATTTGGGAAAATGAAAATGATGAAGCAAAACATTGGGAAACCGCTCATGTGCAAAATGCATTGACAGCACTACCCAATTTGTTGGAAACGCTTCCCGAAATTGTTAAATGGAAAGATTTGAACTAATAAAATAACGTTTGGTTATGAATGTGATTGAAAAATATTTTAATGGTGAAAAAGCCGAAAGTTTAGTTTTTATAACAATAGGAGTCCTTGCTTTGGCAATGGCTCTTTATTTTATATTTGTACTAAAAACTAGTTTTTGGAAAGGAGTTGCCATGCCTTTTATTGCGGTTGCTTTACTGGAAATTCTTGTGGGATATATCGTTTTTACAAGAAGTCCAGAAGATATAAATCGTGTGAAAACTTATGTTGAGAAAGACCCAAAAAGTGTTCAAACACAAGAAATACCTAGAATGGAACAAGTGATGCGCAATTTTGTTGTTTTTAGATTTGTAGAAATTGCATTGATTGTTTTTGGAATTGTGTTGATGTATAGCACTAAAAATGACACCTTCTGGCGTGGATTGGGGCTAGGGCTCTTTTTGCAAGCTAGTATGGTCTTGAGTTTGGATTTCTTTGCCGAAAGAAGAGGTCATGTTTATATCAATTATTTAAAACAAGAGAAGCAATAAATATGAAAGGATATATTCATCTTCAAAGTATAGCCGATTTGTACCAAATGTTTAATTTGGGTAAGGCTCAGCATCCTTTGGTTGCTGTTTTAGATTTTAGTAAAGTAACCGAACATGTTGTACAAAATACCAAAATCACGACCGATTTTTATTCCATAATGTTCAAAAATTATTGCCAAAATCATATTAAGTATGGACGAAAGCCAATAGATTTTCAGGACGGAAACTTGATTTGTATAGCTCCAAATCAAGTGATTGAAATAGATAATGAAGTAGAAGAAAAGGAAGATAAAATTGGGTGGGGGTTGTTTTTTCACCCAGACCTAATTCGTGCTACATCGCTCAACGAAAAAATAAAAGATTATACTTTTTTTGATTATGAAGTTTCAGAGGCACTCCATCTTTCTGATAAAGAAAAAAATATTTTGATAGAATGTATTCAGAAAATTCAAACCGAACAGCAAGAAAATATAGATATTCATAGTAAGCAAATTATCGTTTCTACTATCGAATTATTATTAAACTACTGTACTAGATTTTATGGCAGACAATGGATAACAAGAAGTGTATCAAACAAAAATGTAATTTCAGAAATAGAATATATACTAAAATCCTATTTTGAAAATGAGGATATAAAAGAAATGGGCTTGCCTACAGTAAAGTATTTGGCAAATAAGGTACATTTATCGTCAAGCTATTTGAGTGATTTATTAAAAAAAGAAACAGGTAAAAACGCACAAGAGCACATTCATTTTTATCTAATTGAAAATGCAAAGAGTATGCTTTTGAATTCTGAAAAAAATATCAATGAAATAGCATATCAATTGGGCTTTGAGTATCCGCAGTATTTCAATAAGCTTTTTAAGAAAAAAACAGGTACAACCCCTATGGAATTTAGAAATTTAAACTAAAAAAACGTATAATAATTGTAAATTAAAATTAAAAAAAACATTTAAAACAAAATTCTTATATTGCTTCAAATAGTTTGCCTGGCAAAGGTCTTATTACACCTTTCATCTCCATATTAAGTAACAAACCTGAAATTTTGAAAATAGGAAAATCACATTCGAGAGCAATGATATCGAGAAGTTCTTTGCCGTTTTGAAGCAAAAAATCATACACTTTTTGTTCATCAGCTTCAAGCGAAACAAACAATTGTTTTTGAACGGGTTTGAGTTGTTTTTGGACATCCCAGTTTAAATTATATATCAAATCGGCGGCCGAGGTTAGTAGCGTGGCTTTTTGGGTTTTAATCAAGTCGTTGCAACCCTGACTAGATTTGTCTGAAATTCGGCCTGGTACTGCAAAAACATCTCTGTTATATTCCACAGCCAAGTTGGCCGTAATCAAAGACCCGCCCTTGGCCGCAGATTCGATAACAACGGTGGCTTCGCTCATGCCTGCCACAATTCGATTCCGACGAACAAAATTTTCTTTCTCAGGGTTTGAATTGCTCCAAAAATCTGTCAAAAAACCACCATTTTCTTCCATTTTTGCCACATATTTTTTGTGTGGTTTTGGATAAATTTGATTCAAACCATGTGCTAAAACACCAATAGTTTGCAAACCTAAATCCATAGCTAATTGGTGGGCTACTATATCCACACCATAAGCAAAACCACTAACAATTACAGGATTTAAAGGGGCTAAATCTGTAATAAATTTTTTGCAAAATTCAGTTCCATAAGGAGTAATTTGCCGAGTGCCAACAATGCTAATTAATTTTTGATGATTAAGATTCATTCGGCCAGTTCCAAACAGCAAAATAGGACCATCAAGACAATGTTTGAGGCGGTCTGGATATTCCAAACTTTGATAATTCAATACTTGTAACTTTTGATTTTGAATAAATTGAAGCTCGGTTTCAGCTTTAAAAAAAACAGATTTGTCTTTTAGGTTTTTTATCAAAATACTACCAACGCCTTCAATAGCAGTAAGTTGAGTGCTTTTTGCTTCAAATACTTGTTGTGCATTGCCACAATGAGAGAGTAATTTTTTTGCCATTACATCGCCAACACCTTCCACTTTTTGTAAAGCTAATAAGTAAAATAATTCTTGGTCTGTTAATTCCATATATTAATTTAGACTGTTTTTGAGTTGATAAAAATACAAAAATTGTTAATAAAAAATGTTAATAAATATTTTGTAAACAACTTTGATTGTGTAATTTTGTAACTATGAAGATAGAACAATCCATATCACAGCTATTATACCGTTACCAGTGCGTCATCGTTCCTGGTTTTGGTGCGTTTCTTACTGAAATTCAGTCTGCAAAAATACAAGAAAATTCTAATACATTTTTGCCTCCAAAGAAACAAATTTCATTCAATTCACAAATTGTGAGTAACGATGGTTTATTGGCAAATTATATTGCTCAAACAGAAAAGAGTACTTATGAAAATGCCATGATATTTATTGAATTTGAAGTAGATAATTGGTTGAAAAAACTTCAAAATAACGAAAGTGTTTTGTTTAAAAATGTTGGTGAAGTAGGTTTAAACGAAAACCGAAACATGATTTTCAAACCTTTTGATGAGGTAAATTATTTGGCAAGTTCTTTTGGATTGTCGCAATATGTAGCTCCTGTTGTTGAAAGGGTTATCGAAACAGTTCCTGATCAAGAAAATTCAGTTGAAGAAACACCATCAATCGCTAAAGTTTCTGAGCCAACAATTTCAAAACAATCTTATGGTCATTATTTTAAATATGCTGCCGTATTGGTTCTTGCATCAGGCATTGGTACTGTTGGTGGTATCAATATGTATGAGAAAAAAATAGCCCAACAAACATTTGATGTAGAGAATGCTGTACAGAAAAAAATTGAAAATAAAATCCAAACAGCCACTTTTTTTATAGATAATCCGATTACAGAAAGTGCTTTAGAAACAGCTGCTAAACCTTACTACCACATAATGGCTGGTTCTTTTAAAAACGATGAAAATGCTCAAAAAAAGTATAACCAATTGATACAAGATGGTTATCAAGCAAAAGTATTGCCCGTAAACGAGCATGGATTAATTCCAGTTGTTTATGGTAGTTTTAGTTCTTATTCAGATGCCAAAACGGTTTTAAACAAAGTACAAAACAAAGAGAATCCAGAAGCTTGGATTTTAATTAAAGCATTATAAATTAAAAATCCCGATAAAAGTCGGGATTTTTTTTGAAATTAAATTCCATTTTATGAACCCAAAACATCCTTCAGAATCATTAACAGTTCTTACAGATTTGGTTTTGCCAAGCGAAACAAATCCTCTTAATAATCTTTTTGGTGGCGAGTTATTAGCCAGAATGGATAGGGCTGCCAGTATTGCTGCCCGCAGACACTCTCGTCGAATTACAGTTACAGCATCTGTAAACCATGTAGCATTTAACAAAGCGATACCTCTTGGAAGTGTTGTAACTGTAGAAGCCAAAGTATCTAGAAGTTTTAAGTCGTCTATGGAAATTTATTTAGATGTTTGGACAGAAGATAGAGAATCAGGTCATCGAACAAAGGCCAATGAGGCTATTTATACTTTTGTTGCCGTAAACGAAATGGGCATCCCTGTAGAAGTGCCACCTGTTGTGCCTCAAACAGAATTGGAACAACAACGCTATGATGCCGCTTTGCGTCGCAAACAGTTGAGTTTGCTTTTAGCGGGTAAAATAAAACCTAGTGAAGCTACAGAATTAAAGGCATTATTTGTTTAAATACTGGCAAATAATCCTCTAGTATTAAGATATAGTAAAGCAAAAGATGTATTATTCAAAATCTACCCAAAAAAAAGAGGATCGCTTTTAAAAGCGACCCTCTTTTTTTTATTTAAAAATCAATAGAAAGGTTGATTACCAAATTTTTACTCGTTTTTCTGGAGCAATATACAAAGCATCGCCTTCTTTTATTTGAAAAGCTTCATAAAACGAATCAACATTCAACAACGGTACGTAAGCTCTGTACATGCCAGGCGAATGTGGATCTGTTTTTACCTGATTTTTAATAGCTTCGTCTCTCATTTTGCTTCTCCAAATGGTGCCCCACGAAATGAAAAAACGTTGTTCTGGCGTAAATCCATCAATCAAAGGCATGTTTTTTTGATCTTTTAAATACAATTTCAATCCATCATAAGCTGCATTTACACCACCTAAATCACCAATGTTTTCGCCCAAAGTAAATTTTCCATCTACACGAATACCTGGCAAAGGTTCCAACATGCTGTATTGATCGGCCAATGCACCTGTTAGGGCTTCAAATTTTTTACCATCTTCTTCTGTCCACCAATCTACTAAATTACCTTCGGCATTGTATCGAGCACCCGAATCATCAAAACCATGCGAAATTTCGTGGCCAATTACAGCACCAATGCCACCATAATTAACGGCTTCGTCTGCTTTAAAATCATAAAAAGGAGGTTGCAAAATGGCTGCAGGAAAAACTATTTCGTTATAAGAAGGATTGTAATAGGCATTTACAACTTGTGGTGCCATTCCCCACTCGGTTTTGTCCACGGGTTTGGTTAGTTTTTTAATATCTTCTTGATACTCCCATTTAGATATATTAATCATGTTTTGAAAATAAGAGCCTCCCTCTGCCGGGTTTTGAATTGTCAAAGCCGAATAATCTTTCCATTTATCTGGATAACCTATTTTTATGGTCAGTTTATTGAGTTTTTCTACTGCTTTTTTCTTCGTATCTTGGCTCATCCACGATAAGTTTTGAATTCTATTTTCATAAGCCTTCATCACATTTTTTATCATCAATGCGGCTTTTGATTTGGCTTCGGCTGGAAATTTTTGCTCAACGTATAATTTGCCCAATGCTTCGCCAATGTTGCCATTTACGGTTTGTAAAGCCCTTTCATCTCTTGGTTTTTGCTTTACAGCGCCTGCTAGGGTTTTGCTATAAAAGTCCCAATTAGCCGTTTCAATATCTGTTGATAACGCATTGGCAGCATCATTTAGCAAGCTCCATTTCAAATAATTTTTCCAATCATCAACCTTGTTTTCAGCAAATATAGCTTGCAAGGCCTCTAAATATTTTGGTTGGGTAACAACTACCGTTTCGGTGTTTTTGAACCCAACAGTTTTTAGGTATAAGTCCCAATTGATGGCTGGAAATAATTTTTGAATGTCTGCTATCGACATAGGATTATACGATTTTCTGTCATCACGGGCTTCTACTCTATCAAAACGAGGTTTGGCCAATTGAATTTCAAAATCTAATATTTTTTGTGCATTGATTGCTGCTTTTTCAGGTGATTGACCAATAAATTGCAACATTCTTGTTAAATGTGCTACATATTTAACTCTTTTTTCTTTAGCATCTTTTTCTTCAGACACATAATACTCTCGGTCTGGCAATCCCAAACGGGCAGTACCAAGATATACTACATTTTTATTACTGTCTTTTGCATCAGATCCTACTCCAAATCCAAAAAATCCAATACCTCCTGATGGCTCTAATTCCATCATTAATTTTTGTAAATCGGCAACGTTTTGAACAGCATCTATTTTAGTCAAATAGGGTTTTAATGGTAAAATACCCATTTTATTTCGGGCAACAGTATCTAATATTGATTTGAATAAATTAATGGCTTTTCCCTGATCGGTGTTGGATTTGTATCGACTGCTTTGACTTGCGGTTTTCAATATAGCCATAGCGTCTGCATCGGTTTTTTTACGAAGTTCGTCAAAACTTCCCCATCGGCTTCTGTCTTTTGGAATCTCAGTATTGTCTAGCCACTTTCCATTTACAAATCTAAAAAAATCAGTGCCTGGTTTGACGCTTTTGTCCATCAGTTCAACCTTTATTCCTGGTTGTGCTTTTGAATTACCCGTTTGTGCTTCTACGGAATGTAATCCTAGTAAAAGCAAACTTGTTATAAATAAATTTTTTTTCATAAATTAATTGTTTGGTTTTGATTGTTTATAAATTCGAACAATAAGTCTATTCAATTGTATATTTGTTTCAAAATTATTGTTTTTTTTTTCTAAAATTTAAAAAAAAATGTTTTAAAATAAAAATTATTCAAATAATTAATACTTATGCTTGATTTTTTTTAGGCTTGAACCAACAGATTTGTCATGCCCTAAGCCCTTTATCTAAATCAAAACAATTACACGTCATACAAAAAATATTGTTTGATGGTATCTAAAAGTCGGGTTTCATAACTTTCCATGTCTTTCCAATGGTCGTATTTTGGTTTTACCTCGGTATCTATAAAAATTTTAGCTTCATCAAATGATGGTAATTGATCTATCTGGGCTACAAAAGTGTTAAATGCAATAAAACTAGCATCAAAAAGGTATTGTACAAAACCAATTTTATCATTTAGCCCAAAACGAGTTGCTAAAGACGTTCTTGCAAGCGGTGTTGAGGTATTTTCAATGGTTTTAAAATCATTTTTAAACAAATGATCTGTTGGTTTTTCAATTCTTTCAAAAACAGGATCTGCATAATCAAGTTCTACAATTGTCGTTTTGTTTGTTGCTGCCTCTGTAGCTAGTGTAGGTGTTTTTTCAACTTCAAATTTTTCCTCTTCTTGATGGTTTTCCTCTTCTTTTTGACTATTCAAAGGCTCTTCGGTACTATTGTTTAAAACTTCAGTTGGTTTTTCAGAAGATGGGTTATCTATAATTGGATTTTTTTCTACATCAATTTGTTCTAATATTTTATCAACTTGTATTGGTGTCTTTTCGTTGGCATCCAGGTCCTTCAAAGTTGTAGGGTTAGAGTCATTTTTAGTTTCATCAACCATTTCAACTGGCACTTTTGATGGACTCATCACAATTTCTGTTGATTCAAACTCTTTAATTTGCGGTGCATCTATAAAATGATCTTTTTCGGTTTGGATAGATTCCGTTTCAGCTAAAATAAGTGATTCTAATGTTTTTACAACAACTTCTTCAGCCTTTGTATCGGTATTTTGACTATAAATATGTTCTAATTTTTGAAAAATAGTCGAACTACCAATTGTAGGCACAACGTCATGAAAATGGTTTTCTACAAACATTAAAATCGAAATTTTTTCATACAATTTTAAACATTCTGCCTGTAACTGTGGCAATTCGGCATGGCCTTTGAGCCTTAAAATTTGGTGGGCAATGCTCATTAAGTCGGCTTCTAATTTTTTCTTCATAACTTTTAAAATTTAAGTAAATGGAACTAATAATTTTTGGTAAATTTGTTTGCGATACAAAGTAATACAAATAAATTAATTTTACAGTAAAAAAAATAAAAAATGTTTCTCGAAAATACAGTAAATCATAAAGAACAATTTGGATGGATAGAAGTGATATGTGGCTCAATGTTTTCGGGCAAAACCGAAGAATTAATTAGACGTTTGAAAAGAGCACAATTTGCAAAACAAAAAGTCGAAATTTTTAAACCCGCCATCGATACTCGATACGACAACGAGATGGTAGTATCACATGATAGCAACGAAATACGTTCGACACCCGTACCAGCAGCAGCAAATATTGCCATTTTAGCTCAAGGTTGCGATGTAGTGGGCATAGACGAAGCACAGTTTTTTGATGACGAAATTGTAAAAATTTGCAATGATTTGGCCAACAACGGTATTCGGGTAATCGTTGCGGGTTTGGATATGGATTTTAAAGGCAATCCATTTGGACCTATGCCTGCCCTAATGGCTACTGCTGAATATGTTACAAAAGTGCATGCGGTGTGTACCAGAACAGGCAATTTGGCTCATTACAGTTTTAGAAAAAAAGCCAATGACAATTTAGTCATGCTTGGCGAAACGAATGAATATGAACCTTTAAGTAGAGCCGCTTTTTTTAATGCAATGCCCTTAAAAAAATAAAAATAAATTCATATATGACAATGACTTTTTCTGAAATAATTCCTGTTATCAATGCTCATTTTGAAGGAGAAATTCCAATTATTTGCATCGATAATATTGTAATAGATAGTCGTTCGTTACAAAATGGAAGTCAAACGCTTTTTTTTGCTATTGTTGGTCCACATCACGATGCCCACCAATATATTGAAACCCTTATTTCAAAAGGGGTTACTTGTTTTGTTGTGTCTTATATTCCAAACGGACTTCAAAACAAAGCCCATTTTCTACTCGTCCAAAATACTTTGATAGCTTTACAACAATTTGCAGCTTTTTATCGCAATCAATACCATTTTCCTGTGGTTGGTATTACGGGCAGCAATGGTAAAACAATTGTAAAAGAATGGCTTAATTTTTTGCTAACACCAGATTATAATATCATCAGAAGTCCAAAAAGTTATAATTCGCAGGTTGGGGTGCCTTTGTCTGTATTGGCTATTAATGAAAATCACAATTTTGGTATTTTTGAAGCAGGCATTTCAACAGTTTTTGAAATGCAACATTTACAAAAAATCATAAACCCCAATATTGGTATTTTAACAAACATTGGCCCAGCCCACGACGAAGGTTTTAATCATAATTTGCAAAAAATTAGCGAAAAAATGGTGCTTTTCAAAAATGCAGAGGTCGTAATTTTTCGAAAAAACAAAGATGTCGAAGCCGCTTTGACCCAAAAAAATAAAAGCTTTACGTGGAGTTTGACGGATAGACAGGCTAGTGTTTTTATCCAAAAAAACGACCTATTATACACTTTTTTTGATACAAATGATCAAAAAATGGGCCATTTGCAAATGCCATTTACAGACGAAGCATCAATAGAAAATGTGATTTCTTGTATCATGCTGTTGTTGTATTTAAAATATGATTTTCAAACAATTCAAAAAAGAATCAGCCTTTTATTTCCATTAGAAATGAGGCTAACAGTTAAAAAAGGTATTGAAAATGCTACTTTAATTGATGATAGTTATAGTTCTGATTTTCAGTCTCTTAAAATTGCTTTGGATTTTATGGAAAATCATAAACAAGGCATTCAAAAAACAGTGATTTTATCTGACATCTATCAAAGTGGTTTGCCCGAAAAAGAGTTGTATCTCAAAGTGGCTCAATTGCTTTCAGGAAATCAAATCACCCGATTGATTGGAATTGGCAAAACCATCGAAACCTTAAAACCATTGTTCAAACAAAGTGTGTTTTATGAAAGTACAGAAACCTTTTTGAGGGCTATCAAAGACATGCGTTTTCAAAATGAAACGATATTAATTAAAGGAGCCCGACGGTTTGAGTTTGAAAAAATTGTTGCAGCTTTAGAAGAGAAAACACATGAAACGGTGTTGGAAATCAACTTAAATGCGATTAGTCATAATTTGAATTATTATAAAACTAAACTAAAACCTACTACCAAATTGATGGCCATGGTAAAAGCCTTTGGATATGGAAATGGTGGTTTTGAAATTGCTAAACTGCTCGAACACCACAAAGTTGATTATTTGGGTGTTGCTTTTGCCGATGAAGGTATTGCCTTAAAAAATGCGGGTATTAAACTACCAATTATGGTACTAAATCCTGAAAGTACCAGCTTTTTGAGCCTTATTCAATACGGATTAGAACCCGAAATTTATAGTTTTCGAGGATTACATTCTTTTTTAGAAATTGCCCGACATCAACAGCTTTTGGATTATCCAATACATATCAAACTTGATACTGGAATGCACCGTTTGGGTTTTCAAGAACCCGATTTGAACTCATTAATTGCTATTTTGGAGGCCAATAATTCTGTAAAAGTGCAAAGTATTTTATCGCATTTAGCAACAAGCGATGATTTGGACAGTCGTGATTTTGCTCAATTTCAAATTCAGTTATTTGAAAAATGCTCGTCCATGATTATGCAAAAATTGAAAATACAGCCTATCAGACATGTATTAAACACCTCAGGTATTAGCAATTATACAGAAGCACGGTACGACATGGTGCGATTAGGAATTGGATTATATGGCATTTCAAATGATCCAAATGAACAACCCTTATTGGCTCATGTTGGCACATTAAAATCTATTATTTCACAAATTAGAACTATTTATCCAGGTGAAAGTGTAGGATATAGCCGTAGATTTATAGCACAAAAGCCAACCACAATTGCCACTATACCAATTGGTTATGCCGATGGAATTTCGAGGCTGTGGGGCAATGGAGTGGGTTATGTAACCATCAACCAACAAAAAGCTAGTATTGTAGGCAGTATCTGTATGGATATGCTAATGGTAGATATAACCGACATCAACTGTTTAGAAGGAGATAATGTGATTATAATTGGCCAAAATCCAAGTGCCATATTGATGGCAAAAGCCTTGCAAACCATACCTTATGAAATTTTAACAAGTATCTCTCAACGGGTCAAACGGGTTTTTTATAGAGAATAACGTGGCTAGGATACTATTTTGAAAATGGTTTTTTTGTATATTTGTCTATTATTATAGAATTGGAATGAAAACAATTACCTTATTTTCAGATTTAGATTTGACTAAAGAATATACTTTTTCGGATTATTTGCAATGGCAATTTTCCGAAAGGGTAGAATTGCTCAAAGGTTTCATCAAGCAAATGAGCCCTACACCAAGCAGAAGACATCAAACGACATCGCAAAATTTGAATTTTAAAATTTATTCTTATTTCAATACTAAAAGATGCAGTGTATTTGTTGCCCCTTTCGACGTGCGTTTGCCAATTGCTTCCGCAAAAAAAGACACGACTGTAGTGCAACCCGACTTGTGCATTATTTGCGACGAAAGCAAACTAGACGATTATGGTTGCAACGGTGCACCCGATTTGATTGTTGAAATCGTTTCGCCCAACAACAGCAAATATGATGTAGATACCAAATTCAAGCTGTATCAAGAAGCGGGTGTTATGGAGTATTGGATTGTACAAACGGAGATGAAAACCGTGTTGGTGTACCGCCTGCAAAATGGCATTTATGTAGGTTCCAAACCATTTGCCGAAGGCGAAATTATTGAAAGTCCGCTGTTTCCAGAAATGTCAATTGCGGTGGATGAGGTTTTTTATAGAGTTTAAAAAAAAATATATGGCAGTAATTACCCATTTTTCAGAATTAGATTTGACCAAAGAATATACATTTTCGGATTATTTGCAATGGCAATTTTCCGAAAGGGTAGAATTGCTCAAAGGTTTCATCAAAAAAATGAGCCCCGCACCAAGTAGAAAACATCAGACGGTTTCAAGAAATTTATCAGGAATATTTTATAATTTTTTATATAAAAAACCGTGTAATTTTTTTTCAGCTCCTTTCGACGTGCGTTTGCCAATTGCTTCCGCCAAAAAAGACACAACGGTAGTGCAACCCGACTTGTGCATTATTTGCGACGAAAGCAAACTAGACGATTATGGCTGCAACGGTGCACCCGATTTGATTGTTGAAATCGTTTCACCTAACAACAGCAAATATGATGTAGATACCAAATTCAAGCTGTATCAAGAAGCGGGTGTAATGGAATATTGGATTGTACAAACAGAGATGAAAACCGTGTTGGTGTACCGCCTACAAAATGGCATTTATGTAGGTTCCAAACCTTTTGCCGAAGGCGAAATTATTGAAAGTCCGCTGTTTCCAGAAATGACAATTGCGGTGGATGAGGTTTTTTATAGAGTTTAAAATAAATAAATATGGCAGTAATCACTCATTTTTCAGAATTAGATTTGACCAAAGAATATACATTTTCGGATTATTTGCAATGGCAATTTTCCGAAAGGGTAGAATTGCTCAAAGGTTTTATCAAAAAAATGAGCCCCGCACCAAGTAGAAAACATCAGACGACTTCGCAAAATATTAATAAATATTTTTTGAATTTTTTTACTTGTAGTTCTTGTTCTATTTTTTCAGCTCCTTTCGACGTGCGTTTGCCAATTGCTTCCGCAAAAAAAAACACAACGGTGGTGCAACCCGACTTGTGCATCATTTGCAACGAAAGCAAACTAGACGATTATGGCTGCAACGGTGCTCCCGATTTGATTGTTGAAATCGTTTCGCCCAACAACAGCAAATATGATGTAGATACCAAATTCAAGCTGTATCAAGAAGCGGGTGTTATGGAGTATTGGATTGTACAAACAGAGATGAAAACCGTGTTGGTGTACCGCCTGCAAAATGGCATTTATGTAGGTTCCAAACCATTTGCCGAAGGCGAAATTATTGAAAGTCCGTTGTTTCCAGAAATGACAATTGCGGTGGATGAGGTTTTTTATAGGGTGTGAAAACTATCTAAGTTTAAATTCATTTCATTTTCAATTACGGTTATAAAACTTAATTCTTCGGGATGTTTTTTAAAATAGGTCAAATAAAAAGTAGCGTCAAAGTTTTCAAAAATATCATATAATCTATCTAAATGTTTTTTTCTTTGATTATACAAACTAGGATGGTTTAAACCTAAAAAGGCAATAAAATCAATAGCTTCTTGATCGTTTTCATCTTTGGCTTCAAAGATAAATTCGCATTTGATGTATTGAATTCGGTTATTTAATTCTTCACTATTTTGATAAAATTTAGTTTCAAAAAACCGATTGTTTCTGTATTTTTCATCTTTTTTATATAAGTTAGGTTTTGATAAAACGGCATAATAATTATAATAATCATCTTGATATTTTTTGGAACTATCAAAATGTTCAACCACAACACTATCCAAATCCTTAAAATATTTTTCGGTATAAGCACAGAAATTAAACTGTTCTTGTATTAAAATTGATCTAATAATAGCATTGTTTTTAGGGTTGGATTTTTTATAAACCAAACCTTTACACACAATTTCAGATAGATGGTTTTTTGAGAAAAATTTCATAGTTTAAAAATTGTATGAGGTACCAATAGCGGTTATTTTGTCGCTCAACTCCATTTTTTCATCCTCATTTGTGGACTTTCTTAAAGCTTGTTTGAGTGCTAAATATTTCTCCCAAAACTCCATTCCTTTTTTACCCATCAAATTTGGTAATTTGAAATCTCTTTCCAAAATATCGTTGGGATCATCGCCCGCAGGAGTTATTCCTTTGGAAGCTTTTACAGTTCCATTTTCGTTCCAATCTAAAATAATCCGTTCATAAGGTTCAAATTGTGCTGCAATTATTGGATTATGGGTAGTCATGAAAATTTGGGTATTGTTCTCGCCATTTTTATCATTAACAATTTCTTGATAGGTTTCAATAAGTTCAAACAAAAAATCAGGAAAAAGACTGTTTTCGGGTTCATCAATCAATAAAAAGCCTGTTTTTACTTCTTTGTTAAAGTATAATGAAAAAATATGCCCCACTCTAAAAATAAAATTTCTAATTCCGGTGCTTAATTCACTATAAGGAATATTTTCTTTAGTGCCTTTTAGCCTGATGTAAGCTTTTAAATTATCTGTTAATTGAATGGGATTGTTGGCATTTTCAACATCAAATTCAAGACCTGCCTTGTCTAATATTTTATTCCAAAGAATAGCTATTTTATCTAAAATTTTAGGATTTATTTTTTCAAATTCAGCTAATAATTCTCTTTTTGTTTTTGAAAGATTCTCGGGTTTGTTTTCAAAAAGTTGTTGTTCTTCCTCTCTTTTTTTGATAAGATAAATTAAAAGCGTCCAAAAATATTGAATGTTTTGATCAGAAACCTCGTGATAATTTGGGAAATTATGAAACAGTTGAAGTGCTTCGTTTACAGAACTTTGAGGTACATCTTCAATATTTATTAAATGATTTTGATGTGATTCCGAAGGAGCGTAGATGTGTAAAAAATCTTTTTTTTTCCAAAAATCATGCACTTTACACATAATGTCATCGTTTGCAACATTTATTTTGTTTTGTGAAATAAATTCTTTAAAACTATCTTCTGTTCCATCTATTTCAGCAAAACATTTTTCAATTTCAGAATTATATAAAAAAATGAAATTTTTAAATACTAATAAAAATTGATCATTTATTTTAATTTTGATTAAAAAACTTATATTTAAACAGTTTTTCCAAAAAAACTTATCAATATTAAAATAATCACAATCAACAAACTCATTAATTATTCTAAGAATTGTTGTTTTTCCAGTTCCATTCTTACCAATAAAACATACTTTATTTACCGGTTCGCCAGTTTCAGGATTGGTAAAATCGATGTAAGTATCTTGAAATTGTTTGTATCCTTTGATGTGTATGCTGCAGATTTTCATTATTTTCCAAATTTTACAACAAATATAAACATTTGACATTTAAAATACAATTAGAATTTTATTTAAACATTTTATTAAGTAATTACATGTTTAACATATCCTAATTGAATTTTATTATTGTAGTTGTAATGTTATAAACGCATCATTTTTTATTTTTTTATAAAAATATTATAGCTATTTTTTAATTCTATTTTCATTTTGTTTTACAAAGGCATCCCAGCCAGTATAATTTTTTCCTATTTCTTGTTTGCCAGAATTAAAAAAATGACACACAGCAGCCGCTAAACCATCGGTTGAATCCAAGTTTTTGGGCAAGGTTTTTAAATCTAATAATTGTTGTAACATCTTGGCTACTTGCTCTTTGCTGGCATTTCCGTTGCCTGTTATGGCCATTTTTATTTTCTTGGGTTCATATTCTGTAATGGGAATCCCCCTAGACAAACCCGCTGCCATAGCTACTCCTTGGGCTCTACCTAGTTTGAGCATTGATTGGACATTTTTACCAAAAAAAGGTGCCTCAATGGCTATTTCGTCTGGATGATGTGTTTCTATAAGTTCGATGGTACGTTCAAAAATAATTTTTAATTTTTGATAATGATTATCGTATTTGGATAATTGTAACTCATTGAGTTGTAAAAAAGTCATTTTTTTTTGGACAACTTTGATCAGTCCAAATCCCATTATGGTTGTTCCTGGATCTATTCCAAGTATGATGCGTTCGTGTGTCAAAAGTCTTGTTTTTAAGGTATTAAAATGTAAAAAACATAAATTGTATTGGCAAGTCTAAAGTTTTCCTTTACTTTGTACCATGATAATTATTGCAGACAAAGTTAAACATTTATTGGTTTTTGCTATCAAAATTTTAATTGTTTTGGGAGCTTTCTATTTTATTTATAATCAATTGGTTCACAATCCCAAATTGGATTGGCAAAAAATCCAAAAATTAGTTTTTCAAAAAGCTACTTTTTTGGGAGTGATAACCATGTTTTTTTTGAGTTTTGTAAACCGTTTTTTAGAAATTATAAAATGGCAAAATTTAGTTTCTACTTTCAAATCCATTAGCTTGGCCGAGGCTACAAAACAAGTTTTGAGTGCCTTAACAGCAGGTTTGTTTACCCCAAATGGTTTGGGCGAATATGCTGGAAAAGCCTTTTATTTTAAAGCAACCGAGACCAAAAAAGTTATTTTTTTAAATCTGGTTTGCAATGGCATACAAATGATAATTACCATTTTTTTTGGAACTATTGGTCTCTTTATTTTAGGTTACAACAAAATAGGCGGGCTTATTCTATTGGTAGTTGGGATACTATGTGTAGTCTTATATTTTGTAAAAGATATTAAATTTAAAAAATATTCTTTAAAAAATATTTATACCGAATGGCATCGTATTCCAAAAATTATACATACAAAAAATTTATTTTTAGCCTTGGGTCGCTATATCACTTTTTCGCATCAATATTACTTGTTATTTATAGCTTTCGATGTGCAGGTGCCTTACATTACGCTAATGGCCTCCATAGCATCGGTTTATTTTTTGGCCTCATCTTTACCGTCATTTCAGTTTTTAGATTTTGCTGTAAAAGGCAGTATAGCGGTTTATTTTTTGCAACAACTTGGAGTTCAGGAGTGGATAGCCGTTTGGGTAACAACGCTTTTATGGCTGCTTAATACCGCTATTCCTGTTGGTATTGGTAGTTTTTATGTAATGCAATTCAAGATAAATAAAAATCTTTGAAATTGCTATTAACAACTTGTTTGTTGCAAACAAACGCCAATAAACAAAAGGCGGTAACATATTTGACCAAATTACAAATATGAAAATTGGAACACCCCTTTTTTATTACAATGAATGATACAACAGCAGATCATCTTTGCCAATGATTCATATATTTTGACAAAGATGATGGCGTATTAAATAATCATTTCAGGTATGTTGCCTTCTATAATCAATTGGGCTTCTGTAGCAGCAATAATGTGTTCTACACTTACACCAGGAGCTCTTTCGAGCAACTGAAACCCTTTTGGTGTTACTTGTAATACGGCCAATTCTGTTACCACTTTTTTTACGCAACCAACACCTGTAAGTGGAAGGCTGCATTTTTTTAAAATTTTACTTTCGCCTGCTTTGTTTACGTGCATCATGGCTACAATTATGTTTTCTGCAGAGGCTACTAAATCCATTGCTCCACCCATGCCTTTTACCATTTTGCCTGGTATTTTCCAATTGGCAATATCGCCATTTTCCGAAACTTCCATAGCTCCCAAAATGGTCAAATCAACGTGTTGCCCACGAATCATACCAAAACTAAAGGCAGAATCAAAAAAACTAGCACCTGGCAAGGTTGTAATAGTTTGTTTGCCAGCATTGATGAGGTCTGCATCTTCCTGGCCCTCTATTGGAAAAGGCCCCATACCTAATACTCCATTTTCGCTTTGAAATTCGACCGAAATATTTTGCGGCACATAATTAGCTACAAGTGTGGGGATGCCAATTCCTAAATTTACATAAAACCCATCTTGAACTTCTTTGGCAATTCTTTTTGCAATATCTTCTTTTGTTAGCATCTTGTTTTTCTTAAAAATATTTTCAAAATTTTATTTTTTTCGAACAGTTCGTTGTTCAATTCGTTTTTCGAAGTGATTGCCCTGAAAAATTCTTTGTACTAATATGCCAGGAATGTGTATTTGATTTGGATCTAAACTTCCGGCGGGTACTAATTCTTCTACTTCGGCAACAGTAATAGCCGCAGCACCACACATGCAGGGATTAAAATTTCGAGCTGTACCTTTAAAAATAAGATTTCCAGCTTCGTCTCCTTTCCATGCTTTTACAATGGCAAAATCTGCCTGAAAGGCATGCTCTAAAATGTGCATTTTACCATTAAATTCTCGAGATTCTTTGCCAATGGCTACTTCTGTGCCATATCCCGCTGGCGTAAAAAATGCTGGTATGCCTGCTTGTGCTGCTCGACATCTTTCTGCCAAGGTGCCTTGTGGAATCAAATCAACTTCCAGCTCGCCCGATAGCATTTGACGCTCAAACTCGGCATTTTCGCCTACATAAGACGATATCATTTTCCGAATTTGTTTGTTTTGAAGTAATAAACCTAAACCAAAATCGTCCACACCTGCATTATTAGATATACAAGTCAAATTGTTAATTTTCATATCAACAAGTGCTGCAATTGCATTTTCTGGAATGCCACACAATCCAAAGCCTCCTAACATCAAGGTCATGTTGCTTTGAATGCCTTCTAGTGCCGCTTGTACGTGGGCTACTTTTTTTGAAATCATAATTTTTTAGGGACTTTATTTATTATCAACTTATTAAATATTTGTATATAGTATAAGGCCTTTTTTTGTGGCTGTAGCACTTTTTTTTGCCTTATTTCAAAATGATTTCAATTATAATTTTCAGTTTATACCAAAAAAATTGAATTTATAACAAAATTAAGGTTTTAAATGTAATAATAAAATAAAAACATCATTTTTTATTCAAAAAAAATGATGTTTTTAAATTGGGGAAATGTATGATTATGATTTGCTTTTTTGAAAAGAGAAATAAGCTATCAACGTACTGATAAACATTAAAATGCCTCCTAAAACAAATGGAGCTCCTGGAAATATAAAAGGGGCTTGGTTGTGAGTAAAATAATAAAAAACAGAGCTCATCATGGGCGGGCCTATGATGGCAGAAGCACTCATCAAACTTGACAAAGTGCCTTGAATTTCGCCTTGTTCGTTTGCGGGTACTTGACTAGACACAACCGCTTGCATGGCCGGTCCTGCTATGCCTCCAAGACAGTAAGGAATTAAAAACACAAACATCATCCAACTTTTGGTAGCGGTGGCAAACAAAAACATTCCTACACAATACAATGCCATACCTAAATATATACTTTTTTCGTTGCCCAATTTTGGATTGATAACTCGAATCAAACCCCCTTGAACAATTCCTACTAAAAGTCCAATGGCACCAAGCGAAAAGCCTACCATTTTTTCGTCCCATTTGAATTGGTACATTGTAAAATAGCTCCAATTGCTATGTACTGCGTGAGAGGCTATGTAAAGTAAAAAAATAGAAAATACTAGTCCTATAAGGTGAGGGTATTTTTTGAGATGTAAAAAAGCTCCAATTGGATTGGCTCTTTTTAGATTGAATGGCCTACGGTTGTCAATGTCTAATGATTCTGGTAAAATAAATAGGCCATACAAAAAATTAACCAAACAAAGTACAGCTGCCGCATAAAAAGGGACTCTAGAGCCATATTGTCCTAAAATGCCACCAATTACAGGGCCAATTATAAATCCTAGCCCAAAAGCTGCTCCAATCATTCCAAAATTTTTGGCTCTATTTTCGGGTGTGCTAACATCTGCAATATAGGCAGAGGCAGTAGTAATGCTAGCTCCCGTTAGTCCAGCAATAATTCGACCTACAAATAACCATTGGATTGTTGGGGCAAATGCCAAAAGCAAATAATCCATAGAAAAAGCAAATAAAGAAATCAAAATAATGGGTCTTCGTCCGTATTGATCACTTAAATTTCCAATTAATGGTGCAAATAAAAACTGTGTTATGGCATAAGCAAATGTCAGCCAACCGCCATATTTTGAGGCTTCGCTAATGTCGCCGTGTATCAATTCCTTGATTAATTTTGGAATTACAGGTATAATGATACCCCAACCCGTAATGTCTATTAGCATGGTGATAAAGATGAATCCAATTGCAGCAGATTTTTTATTAGATGACATAAAATGTTGTTTGATAATTGTTTTTTAGAAAATGTTGTTTCTTTTGTATTTACAAGACTATATTTTTGAAAAAATAAACCCTATTTCTTCAAATACAAATGTTGCAAATAAAATGTGAATGTATAAAAAAAAAGATAATATTTTGATATATTTATTAATATTTGTTAAAAAATTACATTTTAAATTTTAAATCTGCAATACTGTCTAATTCATTTTTTAGCGGCAACATATATTTGTTAAATGCAGGCTTACTGTTGTTATCCATTGGGGTAGAGGTGGGTAGTTTTAATTTTAAGGCATCCACCTGAACACCGTTTTTCCAAAATCGATAACAAACGTGAGGGCCTGTGGCTAATCCTGTGCTGCCCACTTTGCCAATGATGTCGCCTTGTTTGACTGTTTGCCCCCTACGAACTACTATTTTGGACATGTGAAGGTATTGTGTGGCATAAGTACGGTCGTGTTTGACTTTTACAAAATTGCCATTTCCAGCCGTATATCCTGTTTGTTCTACTACTCCACTTGCTGTTGTCATGATGGGAGTGCCTTGTGGTGCAGCATAATCTGTTCCGTTGTGTGCCTTCCATATTTGTTGCACAGGATGAAACCTGCTTTTGGTGTAATGCGAGGTGATGTTGATGAATTTTAGCGGAGCTTTTAGGAAAAAATTCTTTAAGGTTTTGCCATTTTCATCATAATAATCAATGCGACTGCGGGGCGAAATTTGGTATGGGAAAGCATATATCTTGCGGCCTTTATATTCAAAAAATGCTGCTTTTAAGCTGTCCACACCATCATAAATAGTGTCGTCTATATACCTTTCGGTAATGGTAATGGCAAACTTATCGCCTCGCCTCGATTTGAAAAAATCGATAGACCAAGCATACATTTTTGTGATTTTATTGGCTAAATTGGCATCAATGCCATATTTGTTAAGTGTATAATATAGCGAGCCATCTAACCGACCTGCAATAGTACGTTGTTTATAAGAAATAGGCTTAGATTTGTTGTAAACCAACAATGAATCTCTAAAATCAATTAATGTAAAATGGCCTCTATCCTTTTGATATACAAAATATTGCAACTTTTTGGAGGCATATTTTGTTCTCAATAACCAGTAGGGTTTGCCCACTTTTATGGTTTTGACGTCAAATGAATCTTTAACCGTTTCGATGACTTGATGAACTTCTCGTTTGCCAAGGTTTTGTTTTTCTAATATTGCTCCAAAAGAATCTCCGTTTTTGATAGTATCTTGTATGACGTCAAAATTGTTTAGTACCAATCCAAAATCGACTACAATGGGAGCCACTTTTGGTTGGGGCAATACGACGACTTCGTTGTTGTTTTTACAAGATATAAATCCAATAAAAAACAATATGGGAATTGTTTTTCTAAACATAATATTCTATTTTATTTGGCAATAATAATAAAAATTTTTTATTCGCCCCAATGTTTGAGTTCCTCTTCCGACCAAAGTTCTGGAAAAAAGATCCTGCGTTGGTATTTAGGGTGCATGTATTTTTTCCAATCGCTTCCTCCTGTTGCCTCTCCGTTGCCCAAGCCACTTTGTTCGATGTATTTGATGGCGGTATTCAAATGTTGCATTACCCATGTTACATTTACCGTATGGTCATAATGTTTCATGGCTTGTATCAATTGGGGATTTTGCTGGGCCGATTCGGGCAATTGCTTGAACTTTTGCCAAATGTTAATGTCTTTATAATCAGACATATATTGTAAAAAAAGGGCTTTGTATTTTTTTTCAAATTCTAAAATCAAATACGATTTTTGACCCGTTTGATGGTCTTTGCCAGCTGCTTGCCAATACAAATGTTCAAATGCTGTTTGGTAATTAGTGTCTATTTGAGGGGTGTTTCGATACCTAAAATCTATCAAATTGATTACATCTGTTGATACAAATTCTATCAAACGGTATTGGGCACTCTGAAAACCACTAGCGGGTGTTAAAGTGGTTCTAAATTTCATATATTGTGCTACTTCCATCCCATTTCCCATGATATCAAACGAAGTAGTAAGCATGTCAAAATACCGACTCATTCGGCCCAATTTGTCTGTAAATAGTTCAGTTGCCTCTGTAGGGTTTTTTGAAAAATCATGATGGCAAATTTGATTCATCTCCCATAATATCATTTTAAATAACAATTCGTTAATTTGATGATACATGATAAATACCATTTCGTCTGGCAAAACAGTACGCTGTGTTTGTAAATTGAGCAACGCATCAGTTTGAATGTAATCCCAGTAGGTGATGGGTTTAGCCCACAACAATCCTTCCAAATGGGTTTCGGTATGTTGATTGATGTTTGAAAATTTGTCGTTTAATGCAGCAATAATCTTCGGAATGCTATCTTCCATTAGTTTGTTTTTATTTTAAATGAATTATTTAGTCCTTTGAAACTTTGTAAATCGGCTTTTAACGAACCCACTACTAAACTGGCCTTGATGCGAATCGGTATTTTATTATCATCGTCGGAAATCCAAACGGTTAAACTTTCTTGTTCTTTAAAAACCCGACCTGTTTGAACTAAAGGACGAAATATTTTGGTAGGTACTACTCCAAAATCCGTGTCTAAATCTTCTTTTCCTAAATATTTGAGTTTGAATTTGGTTATTTCATCATCAAAAAACATATCAATAGCAATAGATTCTCCTACTTTCACTTTATCTACCATAGGATGATTTCTTAAATAATAGAACGTCGAAATAATATCTTGAACCTCTTCGGTTACATGAAATGTTTTTTCGGTTTTGTCTTTATAGTTTTTAACAAATACTTTATTGGCATCCTGATTGAAAAAACCCTCCTGGTTTTTGGTATAGCCTCCCTCATTTATTTTTCTAACAAATTGAAAGGGTTTGCCTGTATTTCTGTCAAAATAACTTTCATAATGGTCTTCAACTTTAAAAAACATTTTGGTCATACCTGTTGTATAACCTTTGCCAACGGCATGAAAAACTTTTCTATTGTTTACAACGGCATCTTTTAATTCTAGTGTGGCATATCCTGCATTGACAAAGCCATAATGAATTCTAAATTTAAACCATTCTCCCACTTCAAAGGCATCTTCTCGTTGTACACTATCAAAGCTTAAAAGACTACAGATACACAAAATTGCAACTATTTTTTTCATCTTGAATTGTATTTTTTTTTGAATTGTTACAAATTTCGTTCCAAATGTATGAAAACAAAAAAACCCAGTCAAATAAATGACCGAGTTTTTATGCTATTAACCAACCAAAAAATTATAAATTATGAAAACTTATAAAAAAACAGATAGGAAACCACTCCTAATTGTTTTACGGTGAAAATTTAATATATTTTTGTTAAATATTCAACATTTTATCAATTTTAACATATATTTATCAACTATATGGTTGCTATAACGTTGTATTATGAAAAATTGATAAAAAAAACTCGTTTTTTTTATGCAGAATGTTTTTTTTGGCTGTAATAATTATATTTTATAAATGGACTTACTTTTTTATATAAACTACATTATTTTCTTTTTATTGCTCATGCAACAAATTTTTAAGGCTATTCCTTTATGGTTTTAATTAATATTACAAAATATGACTGTTTGTAACAGACAACAACTCAAATTCAATTAATTAATTTAATTCACAATAATACTGTTGCGGTTAGTCAATTATTAAAACACTTAACTAATGTTTTGAATTGATATTAAAACTTAAAAAACGTATTAAGAGGGTAATCATTGGGCTAAATGAACCCCATATTACATTTTGATTGCCTTGAACCATTTTTTGAGTAAATCAGTCTCTAATCAATGGTGTATCGTTATTTAAAATATTTTAGAATATAAAAGCAATAAGTTGGTTTCATTTTTTGATTGAAATAATAAATGTTAAATGACTAAAAAATAAATTTTTAATTCGAAATAACTTCTAATTATCGCTTCTTACATTTACTTTTATTTCGATTGAAAATAGTCTATCAATAACTGTATTTTTAGTGAATTTTTCAATTAGAACTGATTACAAAAATAGTATATTTGTAAACAATAAACAGATAGAATAAAAAAGTTCTTTGTTTTTTTTAATTATTTCAAATACTTTTGTAATATTGTAAATCTATTATAAACAATTTTAAGCATGGCAATAAATTTACAAAAAGGTCAAAAAATTGACATCGGATTATCAAAAATCACGGTAGGTTTAGGTTGGGATCCCAATGAAGGCACAGGACATGGTTTTGATTTAGATGCTTCGGCAATCATGATTGATGAAAACAGAAAATTATTAGGCGAAGAATATTTTATTTTTTATAACAATTTGAGTTCGCCAGACGGATCTTTAACCCACACTGGGGATGACCCAACAGGCGGAAACAGCGACGGAAGTGACGATGAAGCTATAAAAGTAGATCTTAGTTTGGTAAACGAAAAAGTGCAAGAAATCCTTTTTGTAGTTACTATCGAAGATTTTGAACGCAGAAAACAAAACTTTGGACAAGTTAGAAATTCGTACATCCGAATAGTGGATGAAAACACAAATACAGAAATTGCCAAATACGAATTGGACGAAGACTTTTCTATAGAAACAGGTGTTGAGTTTGGAAGGCTTTATAAAAGAAATGGCCAATGGAAATTTGAAGCTTCGGGTATAGGCTATCGAGCTGATTTGGGTTTCTTTTTAGAGAAATATTATTCAGGACAAATCATCAAATAATTTTGAAAAATACATCATTTCCTAACTTGCCAATACATCAATTCGAACATTTGTCTTTTGATTTATGGCTTACATTAATTCGATCCAATCCTGAATTTAAAGCCAAAAGGAATCAATTATTTCTTGATTTTTTTGAAATCAAGGCCTCTTTTGAAACTGTAAGTAAGCTCATCAGATATTATGATGTGTTATGCAATACTATGAATGAAAAAACGGGTTTAAATATTGATACTTTTGAAATTTATTATTTAATTTTAAACGCTTTACAGGTTGATATTTCAGCCATTTCTATCGAAAAATTAAATTTATTTTATTTGGAAACAGAAGAATTATTTATGCAATATAAACCAGTATTGATATATCCTAAATTGAAACAACAATTTAATGTTTGGTCTAAAGAGCATAAAACAATTAATATTTTGAGCAATACAGGATTTATAAAAGGAAAAACATTGCGTAAATTATTAAATTATTATGAGTTAGATACTTATATTTCTTTTCAAATATATTCTGATGAAGAAAAGTTTTCTAAACCAAATTTTATTATATTTGACAAAGTTTTTTGCCAAGTAAACCAAATCAAATCGCTCCAAAAAAACCAAATTGTACATATTGGCGATAATCCATTAGCCGATTATCAGGGAGCAGCTTCTTTTGGATTTAAAGCAATATTAATTTAATTAAACATAAGTGAATACACGTTTTAGCTTACATAAAATAATAGACAAAGACCAATATCCTTTTGACCCAAAGGCTTACAGCTGGTTTAAATTTGGCGATAAAAAATATGCGCAAGAATTTGCTTATGATTTGTTTCAAGCATTTATTTCAAATTATAAAGAGGTACTTTTAAAACATGACGAAATTGTGATTTTACCTAGCCCTTATTTGTCTATTCCTACGGCTTCTAATTTTTTGTGTTATTATTTTAAAAAAGAACTCAATCAATTTTTATTCCATCACCATAAAAAGGCCTCTTTAGAATCTAAAATCTATCGCAATCAAACGTATGTTACGGATTATGGTAATTTAAACTTTGAGGATAGGGTGCAATTGATTTCGAATGATACTTATTATGTTGACAGTAATTTTATAAAAAATAAACTATGTTTGTTTTTAGATGATATAAAAATAACTGGAAGTCATGAGCATACTGTGAATAAAATTCTAAATCAATATCAAGTTAAAGGCGATTTTATATTTATTTATTTTGCAGAATTAATTAATAAAGAAATACATCCAAAAATTGAAAATTTTTATAACTATTATGCTGTTCAAAACCTACATGATATTATCAACATCATCAACAGGCCAACTTTTCAGTACAATACTAGAATAGTAAAATACATTTTGAATTTGAATCAAGATTCGTTTCAAACTTTAATAAATGCTATTGGAGAAAACCAAAAAAAGGAATTATTTCATTTGGCAATTAGTAATAATTACCATCAAATCACGGATTATAAAACAAATATTCAATCAATTATAATTTAAAAAAAACCAAAAATTATGGCTATTAATTTACAAAAAGGGCAAAGAGAAAATATCAATGCACCACAATTTACAATCGGTTTAGGTTGGGATACCAATCAATCGTCAACAGGATCAGGATTTGATTTAGACGCTTCGGTTTTTGTATTAGGCGAAAACAAAAAAATGTTGTCCGATGATCATTTTGTTTTTTATAACAACTTAAAAACACCAGATGGCGCTGTAGAGCACACCGGAGATAATTTAACAGGTGATGGCGATGGGGATGACGAGCAAATCAAGGTAAATTTATCAAAAATAGCAGCCAATGCTTCTGAAATTTGTATTGTTGTTACTATTCATGATGCCGAAGAACGAAAACAAAATTTTGGACAAGTTCGCAATTCTTTCATCCGAATATTTGATACAGCAAGCAATCAAGAGATTTTAAAATATGAATTGGACGAAGATTTTTCTATAGAAACTGCAGTAGAATTTGGTCGAATTTACAAACGCAATGACGAATGGAAATTTGAAGCAGTAGGAATGGGAATGAAAGGTGGATTACAAGATTATTTAAACAAATACAATTAAATCATGGCTATCAATTTAGAAAAAGGACAAAGAATCAACCTCGAAAAAGGCAATGGAAGCAAATTACAAAATATTTGCGTAGGAATCAACTGGGGTGCTATTGAGAAAAAAGGGTTGTTTGGTACCAAAAAAGAAGCCGTAGATTTAGACGGAAGTTGCACCGTTTATGATGCCAATAAAAATGCAATAGATACCGTTAGTTTTAAAAAATTAATGTCATCTGATCAAGCTATAAAACACAGCGGTGATGATTTAACAGGCGATTTGAATGGAGACGATGGTCTTGATAATGAGATTATTACATTAGATTTAGCCCGTTTAAATCCGAATGCAAATTATGTTGCATTTTATATCAATAGTTTCCGTGGACAAGATTTTAAAGATATTCCTTTTGCATCCATTCGTATTTTTGAAGGAACGCCTTCAAGAGTGCAAGAAGTTTTTGCAAAATATGATGTGGCAAACGATAAAAACTTTGCAGGAAGTGTCTCTATGGTTTTAGGTGTTTTCTACAAAAGAAATAATGAGTGGAAATTTAATGCTATTGGGGAACCAACTAGAGATCGAAATATCGAAGAAACAGTGGTTACAATTCAACAAAATTATTTATAATTAAATGGAAACCAATCAAAACATGCATCCAGACAATGCTTTAGTCATTTCTAAAGAAGGAACAGTAAATTTAGAAGTGATTTCTCCAGCAGACATGACTGTTTATCAACCTATTACTGAAAAATTAGTAGAAAGCGACACCAATTCAATCATCAATTTTGGGGCTGAAATTCAACAAAATATTTCCAAACAAAGTGATCATTTTTTGAATTCCGTTCGAACGTATAATTCCGGAGAAGTGGGCAATCATATCAATGAATTATTAACCGAATTGAATTATATAGACGTTGACGAATTGCAACAATCGGGTTTTAAGAAATTCTTGAAAAATGTTCCTTTTCTGAAAAATTTGGTAACAAATGTTGAAAAAATGTTCCAAAAATATGATAAAGTTACGGCAAATATTGAAAAAATAAGCAATAAGGTGAAGGCAGGAATGATCAATTCTGCAAAAGATAATGCCGCTTTGCAAACTATGTTTGATGCCAATGTAAATCAAATTAAGGAAATCGAAAAATACATCGTTGCGGGTTCGTTGAAATGGAAGCAAGTTAACGAAGATTTGGCAGTTATGGAAGGCAATCCATCGCAATATCAAGACTATCAAATTGCTGATAAAAGAGATTTTTCTATCCGATTAGACAAGCGATTGGCAGACATGAAAATTGTTCGTTTTATTATGATGCAAACCCTGGCACAAATTCGTGTGGTGCAAAATAATAACACCTCAATAGCCGAAAAAGCACAATCTATATTGACCACGACCATGCCCGTTTGGAAAAACCAATTGACATTGGCAGTAGCATTACAACGTCAAAAACAAAATATAGAAGTGCAAAGAAAAGTATCCGAAACAACGAATACAATTCTACAAAAAAATGCGGAAATGCTCAAACAAAATAGCATCGAAGTGGCTCGAGAAAATGAAAATACCATTGTGTCTTTGGAAACCTTAAAAATGACTACACAATCTTTGATTGAAACCTTAACAGAGGTGAAACAAATTCATGAACAAGGTACAGAAACAAGAAGAGCATTGGATACGGGATTACAACAATTAGAAACCGAATTGAAGAAAAATATTATTTCTTAATCTATAAAAAATCATTTTTTTGGAAGAAAATGCCCTCATAAAAGACAGTGAAAAGCGCATCAACAAGTTGAAAGTATTGCATCATTTTTTTGATCATCAACTTGTTGTGGCTATTTCCGTTCGCACAAGGGTTATTCATGATATATTCGCTTCAAATACGGCTTTGGATAGCAACAAATTAGAGCTTTTTCATTTGCAATATACCGATTCGCTTTTGGATGTATTGAAAAAATTAAAGAAAAAAAACGAACAAAAATATTTGATTTTCAATAATGAAATCACGATAAATCAAGAATTGATAGATGAATTTCAAAAAGAAATAGAAAAAGATGTTTTTTATGATAGGGTAAAAACGCACAACTTGATCATGCAGGCATTTATGCAATCGCTTTATCAGGATTTGGCTTATGAAAATACGGTTTCTGTTTTAACCAATTTGAAAGAAAAAAACGATTTATCAGACGAATTGGGATTGGAATTTTATCGTAAAATTTCAGAAGAAAATTATCGAAAATTAGTATCCTATCCTAGAAATGCTTCGTATCAATTTTTAGATTTTGAAATCGAAAAAAAATTAATTGGAAAACTAAATACACAACATTTTATGTTCAAATTAAGTTGTGGTTTTCAATTTAATGGCGTTTTTATTGAAGTTTATGAATTCATTCATAGCAATGACTATTTTGTTTATATAAAAGACAAAAAACAGTATTTTTTCATTAATAAAAAAGATTTTAATGGCTTGGATTTTTCAAGAAACAAGTCCAATAAAAAGGAAATCATAGTGCAACTCAAACAAAAAAATGAACAAATTCAAATAAAAGCCAAACAGCAATTGCATTTGGTGCCCAATGAAGTAGAAAATGTATTAAAAGAGTATTTAGACAAAATTACTTCGGTAGAATTTTTAGATGATTTACAAAATATCGATGAAGAAACAAATATTTTAAAAACAATGTTAAACTTAAACATAAAATAATATGGCGATCAATTTAGAAAAAGGTCAAAGAGAAAAAATTAATGTACCGAGCTTCAAAGTAGGCTTGGGATGGGATAGCAATCAAAGTGCCACAGGGGATGCATTCGATATTGATGCCTCGGTTTTCATTTTAGGAGCAAATGGAAAATTAGTAAGTGATAATCATTTTGTATTTTTCAATAATTTAGCGTCACCAGATGGAGCTGTGGTGCATAGTGGTGATAATTTAACAGGTGCTGGCGATGGAGATGATGAAGTAATTTCAATAGATTTATCCAAAATAACAAACGATGTAACCGAAATTACATTTGTTGTAACCATTCACAAAGCCGCTGAAAAAAGACAAAATTTTGGTCAAATTAGAAATTCATTTATCCGAGTTGTGAACCAACAAAATAATGAAGAAATCGTTAAATACGAATTAGATGAAGATTTTTCTATAGAAACCGCAGTCGAATTTGGACGAATTTATAAACGCAATGACGAATGGCGTTTTGAAGCCGTTGGAAATGGACTAAAAGGCGGATTACAAGATTTTTTAAACAAATATAACTAACCAAAATCAATCAAAAATGGCAATTAATTTATCAAAAGGTCAAAAAATTGACTTAAGAAAAACCACAGGCGAAACATTAACAAACTTTTGTGTAGGTGTAAACTGGGGTGGTATTGAAAAGAAAACATTATTCGGTTTATCCAAAACAACTCAAGATGTAGATTTGGATTTAAGCTGTGTATTAATTGACGATCAAAACAATATTTGCGATCATTTATATTCTCCCCTATATCGTGTGGAAGTATTGCAAGAATTTGGTCTTCCTAAAGGAAAATTATTAACTTCGGATAGCGCTTTGAAACATACAGGTGATGATTTACAAGGGGATAAAGGCGGTGATGATGGTCTTGACAACGAAATTATTACAGTAGATTTAACAAAAATTAATAGCAATGTAAGCCAAATTTTCTTCTTCTTGAACAATGCAGGTGCTGAAGATTTTGCTCAAATTCCGTATGCAAAAATCAGAATGTATGAAGGAACGCCAACGCGTGTAAATTCCGTTTTTGCAGATTATAATGTTTCTGCTGAAGCACAATATGCGGGTAAACGCTCATTAATTATGGGTAAATTATACAAAAGAAATGGCGAATGGAAATTTAGTGCCATTGGAGATCCAACAGAAGATTCTTTCTTAGGACAAACAATTCATCGAATTGTAAAATCATATCTATAATTTATGCTAATCAAAAACATCGAAGGATTACGAGTTGCAGAAATTAAAGATTTAGTAAATAGAGGGGGGAAATTTGTTATTTTCCCCTATACCATTTCTTTTGTTGTTATGACTCTTCAACGCAATTCCGATATCTATTTTATTCGTCCTGAAGAAAAATCAATAAAATATTCTTTATCTTATGTTTTATTGAATTTTTTTATTGGTTGGTGGGGCATTCCTTGGGGTCCCATTTACACAATTGGGGCTATTTACAGACATTTACAAGGTGGTAAAGATGTAACCGCTATTGTTTTGGCAGACTTGATTCAAAATGATCCTGAAGCAGATACCTCAACTTATGCTATCAATACCATGAATTCTTCAGATTCTAATGCTAACAATGGGTATAATATTCCCCGTTAATTTCAATTTATTATGAGAAGATTACCAGTTTATTTGCTTTTAGACACTTCGGGTTCCATGAATGGCGAACCTATTGAAGCCGTGAAAAATGGCGTTCAAGTGATGATTTCTTCTTTAAGACAAAATCCACAAGCTATTGAAACCGCTTTTTTGAGTGTTATTACCTTTGATAGTGTGGCACAACAACTTATTCCGCTTACCGATTTGGCTTCTTTTCAAATGGTAGATTTGAAAGCAACTGGAGTTACCGCTCTTGGTGAAGCTCTAAAATTAGTAGCTCACAAAATAGATACCGAAGTAGCTAAAACTACTATGGATCACAAAGGCGACTGGAAACCATTAGTTTTTATAATGACCGATGGAATTCCAACAGACGATTGGCAAGCCGGATTAATTGAATTTAAAAACAGAAAAACCGCATTTACCGTAGCTTGTGCCGCTGGAAGTGGTGCAGATACAAAAGTACTCAAACAAATTACAGATAATGTAGTGAGTTTGGACAATGCAGATGGTGCGAGTATTAGTAAATTTTTTCAATGGGTAACCGCTTCTATCGGCGTTAGTTCTACAAAAGTGGAAGACAATGGTAAAGATATCCAAGGGTTTAAAGAATTGCCACCGCCACCGCCTGAATTAAATATTGTAGTTTAAAATGTCAAAATTCGGATTTTCATTTTCGCTTTCTAGATTATTAGGCATTACAGGTGTAAAGCAACGTTTTGCTAGAAAAACAGGCATACCAACATCAAAAACTGGTATAGAACGAAAAATTGGAAGTTTGATAATTCGTTCCTTATTTAAAAAATAATTTTATGAGAAGATTACCCGTTTATTTTTTATTAGACACTTCGGGTTCTATGTATGGCGAACCTATTCAGGCTTTGAATAATGCCCTTGCTGGAATGGTCAATAATTTACGTCAAGACCCATTAGCGCTGGATTCTCTTTGGATCAGTATTATTACTTTTGATCGAGATGTAAACGAAATTTGCCCGTTGACCGAATTGGCTTTGTTTCAATTGCCAGAAATTTCTTGTCCGCAAAGTGGGCCCACGCATACTGGAAAGGCTTTAGAATTATTGTATAGCAAAGTTCAAACCGATATAATGAAAAGTACTGAAACCCAAAAAGGCGATTGGAAACCCTTACTTTTTCTTTTTACAGACGGAAAACCTTCTGATATTCAATTATATAACGAAATAGCGCCTAAGTTTAAAAATCTAAATTTTGGAGCCATTGTAGCTTGTGCCGCAGGAAATTTAGCCGATGATTCCAAATTAAAACTATTGACCGATGATGTGGTACATTTAGACAATGCGGATAGTGCTACATTAAAGCAATTTTTCAGATGGGTTTCTGAAACTATTGAACAAGGAAATAAAAGTCAAGGAACTGGTGAAAGTGTAGCACTTCCTCCTCCTCCAAGCGAAATAACTTTAGTAATATGAGAACAATTTTGCATTTCTTTATTATTATAGTCATTGTAGGGCTGTTTTTATACAATAAATTATTGCCTTATAAAGAAAAACTCAATCCACAATATAAAAAAGTGTTTTCCTTTTTTGACGCTATTTTTTCTCCTGTTTTTGAAATATTGAAGTCAATTTTTAAACCTGTTCAAGTAGGATACGGATTATTTGTGGACATGACCCAAGTGATTGTTTTACTGATTTTATTGTTTTTATTACATTTATTTTAAAATATGAGAAGATTACCTATATATTTCTTGATAGACGTTTCCGAATCGATGGTTGGGGAACAAATTCAATTTGTTGAAGAAGGAATGGCAACAATAATCAAAGCCATTAAGCAAGATCCACACGCTATTGAAACCGTTTGGGTCTCCATTATTATTTTTGCGGGTCAAGCCAAAACCCTTGTGCCTTTGCAAGAAATCGTGAGTTTCTATCCGCCAAAATTTCCTATTGGTGGAGGCACTTCTTTCGGAAAAGGTCTGGGGCATTTGATGTATGAACTTAGAAAAAACACGGTTAAAACTACTTTTGAACAAAAAGGCGATTGGAAACCAATTGTATTTTTGTTTACAGATGGTGTGCCCACAGATGATGCCAAACCTGCAATAAACGAATGGAAACAAAATTGGGCAAGAACAGCAAATCTTGTAACCATTTCTTTTGGTGACGATACCGATACATCGCTGTTGAGTGAACTGACTGAAAATGTTTTACAATTTAAAAATACAACGGAAGAAGATTATAAAAAATTCTTCAAATGGATTACCGATTCTATCAAAACAAGCAGCGTTAGTGTCGAAAAAAGCAGCTCCGGATTTGAATTAGCCGAAATTGATCATGACACGATAACAAAAATTGATTTGACTAAGCAACCTCCAAAAAAAGCGAATGTGGACAGTAATTTTGTAGTGCTTTCAGCAAAATGTCAAAATTCTAAACGTCCGTATTTAATGAAATATAAAAAATTCGTTCAACCCTCTATTTATGCGGGTATGGAAACGCGTTCCTATCGATTAGTAGGTGGTTTTCAGATCGATAACTCCTATTTTGATTTGTCCGATGATGAGCAAATGAACACACAAATCAATAGTGATGAGCTAGTTGGTGCTCCTGCCTGCCCTTGCTGTGGCAATCAATATGGTTTTGCTATGTGCCAATGTGGAAAAATTCATTGCATTGGTGACGAAGAACTAAACACCTGCCCATGGTGTGGCAATCAAGGAAATTATGGCTTTGGAGATGGCAGTTTTGATGTAAACAGAACATTAGGATAATCAAAAAAAATGACAAAATCATATATAGAAAAATTATTATTTGCTCACAATAAGACAATAACTCCAAAAAAATAATCTTATTTTTGAAGCATTTATTAACGATTCTGAAATAATAAATGCAGTTGCAACTATATTAAATCAACAAAAACAAATTATGGCAAATTGGCAAATTCGTGAAAGTATTCATGACATCATTTCGGCTTCCATTCCAATTCCTAATGGCACCGTTGGAAAAGTGTATGACTATGCTTTTGCTAATGAAAATGCACTTTGGAACAACATCCTCCATTTTGAAATGGAAGGTCTTGAAAAGGTCGGTTTGCAATTTGACCCTATTGAAAAAAGAATTTTTGGAACCCCAAATAACAATGGTGATTTTAAAATAACTTTAAAATTCAGAGTTAATGGCGAACTAGAAAACAGCATTTTAAACGAAAAAACAATCAATTTAATCATCAATGCCGATCCAAAATTGCTTTGGCAAAATAAAGCGAGTGATCATACAGATCCATTTTGGAAAGAAGATAATGTAACTTCTTTTGAAAAAATTGGTGATAAAAATATTGTAGTAGCTTCAAAAAGAGGACGTTCTCATGCCAATGTAGGTTCGTTTCGAGACGATGATTTTGCCTTTCATCATTTTGAAAAAAACAATTGGAGTGTTGTTGCCGTTTCTGATGGTGCTGGAAGTGCAAAATACTCCAGAAAAGGCTCAGAAATTGCTTGTAATGAAGTCATTAATTTTTTTGAAATCCATTTTACAGAAGCTCCATTAAACGATTTTGATTTGCTTTTAAAAGAATATGCCAAAGAAAATAATTTGGCTAAAGAACTAATAAATACAGAAGCAATTCCTCAAGAACAGCCGATACAAGAGCAAGAAACTGCGTCGAATAAAACATCCAATCAAATAGCGATAAGCAAATTTATTTACCATTATTTAGGCGGTTGTGCCAAACACGTTTTTAATAAATTAGATGATTTTGCTAATAAAAACGGTTTTGAAATCAAAGATTTGCACAGTACATTAATTTTTACCTTGTTCAAAAAATACGATTTTGGGTATGTTTTACTTTCTTTTGGTGTGGGCGATTGTCCTATTGCTGTCATCAACAAAGATTTTTCTGATTTTAAACTCATGAATTGGTTAGATGTGGGAGATTATGGCGGAGGCACCCGATTTATTACCATGCCTGAAATTTTTACAAATGATAAATTTTCAAGTCGATTTGGTTTTAAAATTTTTGATGATTTTTCATATTTAATGCTCATGACAGATGGTATTTATGATGCCAAATTTGTGGTGGAAGCCAATTTGGAGAAATTAGATAAATGGAAAGAATTTATTGCCGATTTGAACGGAAAAAATGAAGAACAAGCAAAAGTAATTTTTGATGCAACCCATCCTGATTTAGCCCATCAACTATCAAATTGGATGGATTTTTGGAGTCCAGGAAATCATGATGACCGAACTTTAGCCGTGATATTTTAATTTAAAAACAATTCAAATGTCGATAATAACAGTAAAATCAATATTAAATGACGCAACTTATCAATATATTGATACGGGTGACCCCAAAAGTGGCACTGCTAAAAATGTCTATTTTAGTCCCGATAGAAAATATGTTGTAGCCATTTTCAAAGAAAAACAAGATTTTAACCAAATTGACCGTCTCAAACGTATTGCAAGTGTTCAACTCGAACGCATAAAAAAAATGGATGGAGGCGATTATTATTTGGAAGAATTGTTCCGATGGCCCACGGATGTTATTGAATCTAATGGAAAAACAGGGATAATTGTTCCGATTTATAAACCCAATTATTTCTTTAAAATAGGGTATGCCAATCAAGATTTAATCAAAGGAGAAGAGAAAAACGGCAAGTGGTTTGCTGGTGCTAAATTTAGAAACAAACTATTCCCATTGAGTTTAGATGCTTCAGAACTAGGCAATTGGCTCAATTATTTTCAAATTTGTATCAATATTTGCAGAGGTGTAAAAAAATTGCACCAAATGGGATTGGCACATTCCGATTTATCGTATAATAATGTTTTGATAGATCCCATTACAAAATCCGCAGTGATTATTGATTTAGATGGCATGGTGGTACCTGGAATTTATCCCGCAGAAGTATTAGGTACGGCTGATTTTATAGCTCCAGAAGTATTGGCTACCAAACATTTGGACCTCAACGATCCGAATAGAAAGTTGCCAAATATCAGAACCGATTTGCATGCCTTACCCGTTTTGATTTATATGTTATTATTACACAGACATCCATTAAAAGGTGGAAAAGTGCATGATTTGGACACCGAAAAAGATGATTTACTTTCAATGGGAGAAAAAGCGTTGTTTATAGAACATCCATCAGACAAAAGCAATCGCCCGAAAGTGAATCAAGTTTCCAAATGGGATTTATATTGGTCGGATATTGATAAATTGCCATACACCATCACTGGACCCTATTTGAAACCGCTTTTTGACCGAGCCTTTATCGATGGTTTGCATCAACCTATGGCAAGGCCAACTGCCGAAGAATGGGAAACCGCTTTGTTGAAAACTTCCGATTTGGTACAAACTTGTAGCAATACCGCTTGCGAACAAAAATGGTATGTGTTTGATAATACCAACACGCCTAGATGTCCGTTTTGTGGTACCAAACACCAAGGTTCATTGCCTATTTTGGATTTTTATTCACAATTCAATGAAGGCGTTTGGAAACCAGAAAATCATCGGTTGATGGTGTATCACAACCAATATTTGTTTCAATGGCATGTGAATAAAAACATCATTCGCAGTGAAAAATTGTCCAATGAACAAAAAATTCCTGTTGGATATTTTACTTTTATTGATAACAAATGGGTATTTGTGAACCAAAAATTAACTTCTTTGGTAGATAAAACAGAAAACAAAGAAATCCCTATTGGAACCATGCTCGAACTCACGGATGGAAAACAAATTCTATTGTCCAAAGAGCCCGGCGGAAGAGTGATGCTGGTAACCTTGGCTAATAAATAAAAAAAATATTATTTTTAAACACGATTTATAATTCAAAATTTTTTAAACTCAAATAAATTAAAAATGAACAATCACCCTATTTTTTCGGAGCATCCATGGCTCATTGTTACTTTTGCAGTAGCTGTTTTTGTCATGTTATTATTAGATCTTGGTATCTTTAACAAAAAAAGTCATGAAGTGTCGAACAAAGAAGCCATAACCTGGTCATTAGTTTGGATTTCTCTAGCAATGGCTTTCAGTGGTTTGGTATATTATTATGCTGGAGCTGCGAAATTTTATGAATTTCAATCGGCATATTGGATAGAAAAAGCCCTATCTGTGGACAATTTATTTGTGTTTATTCTTGTTTTCAAATTTTTTGATGTTGCGAATACGAACAAGCACAAAGTATTATTTTGGGGAATCATTGGTGCATTGGTATTGCGAGCCCTATTTATATTCTCAGGAGCCTTTTTGATTGAATTGACCTATTTGAACAAATTGTTAGGCCTTGCAGGAATAGAAGGTTTCAAATATGACATCAATATAATCATGACTTTGTTTGGATTGTTTTTGGTATATGCAGGAATCAAATCATGGTCATCAGGAGATGAAGATGAAGACGAAGATTACAACGATACACGAGGAGCAAAATTGATTCGAAAATTTTTCAATGTGAGTGATAAATACGATGGCGATAAATTTTTCACTTATGAAAATGGCGTAAAATTCGCAACACCATTATTAGTAGTTGTGGCAGTAATTGAGTTTACCGATTTGTTGTTTGCAGTAGATTCTATACCAGCCATTTTTGCCATTTCAAATGATCCATTTATTCTATATACCTCAAATATTTTTGCCATTTTAGGACTTAGAGCATTGTTTTTCTTATTAGACAATTTCATCCATTTGTTCAACAAATTGCCTTATGGATTGGCAGTAATTCTATCCTTCATTGGAGTAAAAATGATCATTGCTCCGTTTTATCATATCGAATCGTTGCATTCCTTGCTAGTTATCGGAGGTGTTTTGGTTATTTCTGTGATTTTGTCACTCCTATTTCCAGACAAGCAAGAAGAATAATCAATTAAAATACCAAACACTCATATAAAATAGCCCAATCTGCTAGCTCTTTTTCTCCAAATATTTCACAAAAAAATAATTACGTAGCCCAGCTATGAAATGATTTTTTTATAAAATCTTGAAAAAAAATAGCATTGCATTTTTAGACTATTTTATATAAGTGTTTGGTATAAAAAGTCAAAACACAGTAGCAACTTATTTTTTAGATAAGTCGCTACTGTGTTTATGAAATCAATAGAAATACGGGTGTTAGTATCTTTGGTATAAACCAGGTGGTTTTGTTATTTTTCTAATTGAAATTCTGTAATCCATTTTGCCACCACACCACACCATTCGTCTTCGTCATTCATACACGGAATGGCCATAAACTCTTCGCCTCCATGATGCAAAAATTGCTCGTTGGCTTCCATAGCAATTTCTTCTAATGTTTCTAAACAATCTGCCACAAATGCTGGCGTTACAACGGCTAATTTCTTAATCCCTTTTTCGGGCATTTTGTTGATTTCTACATCCGTATAAGGTGTTAACCATTTGTCTCCTGCCAATCTCGACTGAAATGTTTGGCTGTATTTCCCTTCGGGAATGTTCAATAATCGTACCACTTGTTTTGTAGTTTCATAACATTGATGACGATAGCAAAATTCGTGTGCTGGCGAAGGGGTGTTGCAGCAAGTACCATCTATGGTACAATGAGATTTTGTAACGTCTGTTTTTCGAATATGACGTTTCGGAATACCATGATAAGAAAACAACAAATGATCGTAATCAAAACCTTCCAAATGTTTTTTTATCGAATTGGCTAACGCTTCAATATATCCGGGTTTGTTGTAAAATGCTGGAACCGTTGTGAATTTCATGTTAGGGAAATGCTTGGCACGAAGCTCTTCTGCCAACACCAAAATCGTGGTGGTAGAAGCCATTGCATGCTGTGGATATAATGGAAAAAGCATGACTTCTGTTACGCCTTTTTCGTGCAATTCTTGTAACCCTTTTAGAATAGTCATGGTGCCATATCGCATGGATAATGCCACAGGGATGTCCACCAAAGTTTTCACTTTTTCGTGCATTTTTTTAGAAATCACAATCAAAGGAGAACCTTCGCTTGTCCAAATTCGAGCATAAGCTTCAGCTGATTTTTTTGGTCGGGTTTGCAATATGATACCTCTTACCAACAAAGCACGTAATAAAAACGGAACGTCTATCACGTATTTATCCATCAAAAACTCATCTAAATACGGTTTTACATCTTTTGCGGTTGGACTTTCAGGCGAACCAAGATTTACTAATAATACTCCTTTCATGATATTTTTTTAATTTATTGTTTTAATGGTTTCATCACCGCTAATATTTCTAACTTTTATTCGCAATGGTTTTTTGTCGCTGGTAATTTTGCCATCCCAAAAGTTTTTTGATTTTACTCCGTTGGTAATTACATAACCGAGTTTATCAATTTTAATTTCGGTGGTGCTGTGCCATTGTCCTTCTGTGTTTTCGCAGTCAAGGGCAATAAGTTCTATGAGCTCTAAACCTTCTTCGCTGATGTTGATTGGGTTGAATTTTTTACCTTTGGCAACGGACTGTAAATTTCCTTTTTGGTTGAACTCACCGATTTTCTGAATTAAACGGTCGCTGATGAATTTGGTAATTTCTGTTTCGTAACCGTCTTTGGTTTCGGTGGTTTTAAAATCTATGATGTCTTCAATTACCACATCGTGCAACAGATTTTTAAGGTCTTTTAGTTCAACTTCTATTTCTGTGGCGTTGTTGTCTTTTATGAATTTTTCCAATGCTTTTTGGTCGTCAATATCAATGTAATAAACAATTATTTTTTTGGCGTTGACTTCTAAGTTTTGTAATTCCTGATTAATGATAGTGTTTATGGTTGGAATATCCAAAACCTTTTCTTGTGTATTGAGTAAATTAGGAACATAAACTGGCACAATACCTTCTTTGCTTTTTGTGATTGCACCAAACCAAAAATTACTAATTCCTTTTACTCCTTTTTGTAAACCTGGAATAAGCTTTGCTAGCTTATCCATGGTTTGTTGTGGATTGCGGAACAAACTTACTCCGTCTTTTATTTCTAAAATTTGAAAATTGGCTTTTGCTTCAACTAACCTATCCCTTACAGTTTGAATACTGTTTAAACCTATATCACAATGAATAAATTTTCTATCCAAGTCGTTTGTTACTTTTGCTGTTACACCACTTCCTCCAAAGAAATCGGCTATTACCATCCCTTTTTTTGAAGCAATTTCAATTAAGAGTTCAACTAACCCTTCAGGTTTTTGAGTAGAATAATCAACCCTTTCCTTAGAAACATTTAAGACAGGTCTGCAACTATATTCTTTAATTGTACCATCAGGCATTACTCTATTAATAACACCAAGAAGTGTATCTGTTAAGATTGTATCAACATAAAACTTACCATTTTCATCTGTTAAAGTACCAATAAATTTTTTTTCTAAATATTGTCTTTCATTGATTGTATTTATTTCAAAATTATTTCTATCATTAGTGTAAAAATAAATTGAGTCGTGCTTTCGTGCTATTGAAGCTTTTTTTGAAGCGCCACCACTTCTATATGACCATATAATTTCATTAACAAAATTGTCTTCACCAAAGACTTCATCCATTAATATTTTGGCATAATGACCAATATGCCAATCCAAGTGCATATAAATACTGGCTGTTTCACTCATTATACTTTTGATTGCCATCAAATTTTCATACATCCAATTTAAGTAATCTTCTTTTTGCCAAATATCGCCATACATTTTTTCCTCAAATGCTTTGAGTTCGTCAATATCCATTTCTTGTTCTGCTTCGTCTACTTTTTCAGCCAATTTAGGATTTTTGCGTAAGTAAACTTTTTTAGCATAATCAGCACCACTGGCAAAAGGTGGGTCAATATAAACTAAATCTACTTTGACTCCTTGTTCTTTCAGGTAAGCACAAGCTGAAATACATTCGCCACGAATTACCAAATTTTCAGAAGGTTCGCCTACTGTTTCTAATGGTTCTACTTCGTAATAAGGCATACCTCTTTTTATACGGTCGTAAACCTTGTCGTTTTCACGGTAACGCAAAACTCGTTGTGTTCGGGTAATGTTGTCTAATATCGCTTGTCCTTCAACCGTGTTAGGGTAATATGGAATGTATTTTATTGGCATATCTTAATCTTTAAAAAAGTTGTTAATCTTATTGTTCAATTTTGTGATGTTGGCTGCAATGTTCTTGCTGTCCTCCAAATAAAGGAAGTCAAATCGTTGGTAGCCAAATTTTTCTTGGTTGAGTTTTAAAAACTCGGTTTCTACAAAATCCTTTCTTTTTACGAAGTCGGGATTATTACTAAATCCTTCTCCTTTTGTTTCAATCATCAAAATTTTATGTATTTTTTCTTTTGTAGATCTTTTAATGACAAGAAAGTCAGTTGTGTATTGACCAACTTTATTCCAACGGTTTGAATTGTTTTTTGCAAAGCAATCTATTTTAAATTGCGTTAGATAATTATCACCGTTGTAGTAAATTTCCAAATCCTTCGTCTTAAAGTCCGCTAAACGCAGTGTTTCTTGTATGGCTTGCATTTCAAAACCACTACTACCACTTGCACCAAAATTGTATGGTAAATAATGGAATGTATTATTTTTAGATTTTATTGGTAGAGAATAATCTTTATCTGATTTGAAAGTTTCATATTCAGGAACCCACTTTTCCATTCCTTGACTTATCATAGTTTCCTTCATTACCTGATAAGCCTTTTCAACTTCTGCCCAATCAAATTCTATATCTGCATTTGTTTTATCTAATTCAAGAATTTTGTTTGTGTCGGCTTCGCTCGGATATAGTTTAGGATTTTGCTCTACATCGTTTAAGCGTTCAGCAATCAATAATTCCGCTTCTTTCGGAATTACTTCTGTGTCTGTTTGTAATTCTCTTTTAATGCTAAATGCAACTCGAATTTTAGATTGTATCAAATGCAAATCATACAACTCATTGAAAAAACAGTTACCGTCTTTTTCAAAAGAAAGGGTTTCAAATATTTCGTTTAGTTCTGTATCGTATTGGTGCAATTGCGTTTCTGAAATCAAACCAAAACTTTGGCGACTTATTTCAAAAAGCCATTGGTTGTAATTGGCAAATGCAATTCCAGTTTCGTTAATAATGTCAATAGTTCCAGTATCAATGTTTGAAATTTCGCTGGTGCTTATCAAAGCCGAAGCCTTGTAATCTTCCATCTTTTTGATGATGGCTTTTAACTTGGCTTTTGTGTTTGCAGTTTCTTCTTCATCAATGCTTTGATAAGTAACTTTCATTTGATAAAATTCCACTTTCGGCAATTGCAAATACTCCATACGGCTGTGTCGTTCCACCATTTCCGCTTTCCCAATTCGTTTGGTGCTGTTCAGCTCATCAATACTGCTGTTTTGTTCTTGCTTCAATTGTTTGTTTAGCGTATCAGCATTATCTTTATTCAGCCAAATCAAAGCTGTTTCTTCTTTTCCTTTGTCCACTTGACGTAAACACCTGCAAGAAGTTTGCAAAACCATATTTTGTGGGCTGTCGCCTTTTTGCGAAAGGATTACGCCTGTTAAACTTGGGCAGTCCCAGCCTTCTTTACCTACTTGCACCAGAAGAATGTAACGCTTTTTTGAAATTGCCAAATCCAATGAACGGAACTCTAATTCATTCTCCTTTGGCAAAGTGTATTTTTTATTTCCTCCGTGAAATTTTAAAATTTCGGCAGGATTTATTTTCAATTCGCTTGTCAGAAAAGGGTAAACTTCTTCTTCTAAAACTTCAATGTTGCTGCAATAGATAGCAATCTTTGCAATTGCTCCATTTTCATAAACTGTTTTCTTGTATTGTGTATCAAAGTCTTCAATTCCTTTTTTAATGATTTGAAAACGGTCAAGGTTTTGTCCGATTTTTACGGTTGGTGTTTTAAGAAATTTTTTAATAGCTGTAACCAATGGATAATAATATACTGTATTAGTAATTTGCGAAAACTTAAAAGTATAATTACCTACATTGATGATTTCTTGTTTTTGTAGATAAGGCGTTCCTGAGAAACCCAAAACGGTAGTGATATTCCCTTTGTTGTGCCAATAATTAACCGCTTGTCGCAGTTTAACATCATCAGTTGCGGCATGATGAACCTCATCTATTAAAATTGTAAGGTTCGGAATTTGCCCGAACAATCTTTTTAAATCGTTGCTTGTATCTTTTTCTTCTTCGTCAAGTTCCAATTCTGTTTGAGCATTGAATTTGAAACTTTCTAAAATCACTTTCTCCGCATTTACTACAAACACTTGTCCAAATGGATTAGGTAAACAGGCGTTTACTTTTTGTGCATTTGGATTTCTTGCCTTGTTACTTTTCTTAGCTGATTTCTGCTCGTCCAAAACATCAAACTTCAATAGTTTTTTCAGTTTGCTTGCCGATGGCTCGGGCAATACCCAAGAAGGTTCGTAATTTTCAATTGTCTTTAAACTCGGAACGATAGAAGATTTTAAACCTGAAGGAATAAGCACCAAAAAATTATGTGCAAATGCTTTGTTCTCTGGTTCGTTGTCGGCAAAATACAAGTCTAAGTAAATGAAAGCAGCCATCAGAAAAGTTTTACCTGCACCCATTGGCAAACTCATTAAATAGTCGGCATAGCTTACGTTGTAAAAAATGCTTTTAATGATGGTATCGTAATCTAATGCGGTTGGATTACTCAAAATTTCATTTTCCAGACCTTGGATTTTTTGTTGTTTTGCAAAATCATACAAGGCATAAGCATTTTTATTTTGGGTTAAATATTCTCTAGCATTTTGATTGATGTTTAATTTGGATAAATCGGTCTCTTTTGTAAAAAAGCCTTCAGAGAATAATTTCCAAAGTGGTTTGTTCTGCCCCTCAATTTTTAAAAATAAATATGTTTCAATAGCCTCAATTTGGGTATCCCTTAAGTTTCCTTTAGTCCTTATATATTGAAGCAAGTTACTGATGCTACATCTTTCAGATAGTAACCAAATATTTTTTTTTTCTTTTATACTATTTTGAAGCATTATTAAAAATTACGTTTAATTAATTTACAAATATAATCAAATTTTTGTTGTTATTAGCCATTTAAATTCATCAAATACTTTTTTGGCGTAGTGCCAAATTTCTTTTTGAAAGCTGCAATAAAATGGCTTGAGGTGCTGTAACCAATTTTCAATCCCACTTCATTTACATTATACGAACCCGAATCTAGCAACTGTCTAGCATAATCCATTTTATAATCAAATAAAAAATTAAAAACCGTATCGCCATAAATTTCTTTAAAACCTGCTTTTAATTTTTTTAATGAAATGCCAACTTCATCTGCCAATTCTTGTAAACCTGGTGGCTCTGCCATGTTTTTAATGATGATTTCTTTCGCTTTTTTTATTTTCAACACATTTTCTTCATCTGATAAAAAAGGACAATGTTCTGCGTTTGGATCTTCATTGGTATTGAAAAACAAACTCAATAATTCGTAACTTTTTCCTTTTAAATACAAAGTTTTTATTGACGAATTTTGGTTGTAATGAAATATTTGATTCAACACAATTGCCATTGACGGGCTGATGCTTTCTTCTGCATAATATTTTTTTTCTAAATTGTCTTTGCTCAAAAACGGAATCATTTCTGAATCGGATGAAAATAAAGTATGAAATTTTTTGATAGAAATTAGAATAGAAATTATCCAACTTTTAGGTGCTATTTCTAAATGAAGTGGTAATTCTTTTTGAGGATTGTATAGCAAAAGCGCTTTTTCTTCAATCAAATCTAATGTATAAGAATTATTGTTAAAAATAAATTTCCCTTTCCCTTTTACATTAAAATGAAACTGAATTAAGCCCGAACCTACTTGTTTTTCTAATATTTCGGTACTTTCAGCATCGTTTTGAAATCGGAGTAAACTAAAATCGGTATCAATAATTATTTCTTCAAATGAACTCATAGCGTTGTTTTTTTTATAGAAAAATAATTTTAAATTCAAATCTTTTATTTATATTAATTCTAAACTAACATGTTTCAAGGGCTTAATATTGGTACAAAGTTATTGTTTTCTATCCAAATAAGAACTCTTTTTTATAAAAAAACTAATTACGATAAAAAAAGTACTTGTAGCGTTGTTTTTGTAAAGGTGTAAACTTTAATTTTGTGCGTCTTTAAGAGATAGTACAAACTATGAATAATCAAACACCTGCAAAACAAACTACCTTCTACGCTATTGGCTTGAGCTATAAAAAAGCTGATGCCGAAATAAGAGGTAAATTTAGTTTGGATGAAAAAGCCAAAATAGCATTGTTGGAACAGGCCAAAATCAATGAAATAGAAAGTTTGATTGTAACATCGACCTGCAATAGAACAGAAATATACGGTTTTGCGCAGCATCCTTTTCAGTTGATACAATTGCTTTGTGATAATAGTTTGGGTACCGTTGAAGAGTTTCAGAAATATGCCTACATTTATAAACAAAAGGAAGCATTAAATCATATTTTCAGAGTAGGAACGGGTTTGGATAGTCAAATTTTGGGTGATTTTGAAATTATTGCCCAACTAAAAAATGCTTTTGTAGAAAGTAAAAAACGCCATTTGGTCAATGCTTATTTGGAGCGTTTGGTAAATTCGGTCATTCAAGCGAGTAAGAAAGTAAAAAATGAAACCGAAATTTCTAGTGGTGCTACTTCCGTTTCTTTTGCTGCGGTTCAATATATTTTTAAAAATGTAGAAGCCATTTCTGATAAAAATATTTTGCTTTTCGGAACAGGGAAAATAGGTAGAAATACTTGTGAAAACCTCGTAAAACATTCCAAACACGATCAAATTACGCTGATAAATAGAACAAAAGACAAGGCGGAAAAACTTGCCAAAAAACTAAATCTTGTTGTAAAAGATTATACCGATTTGCAAATAGAATTACAAAAGGCAGATGTAGTTGTTGTGGCAACAGGTGCTCAGAATCCTACAGTAGATTTGGATATTTTAAATTTAAAGAAACCATTGCTTATTTTAGATTTATCGATACCAAAAAATGTAAACGAAAATGTAAAACAAAATCCTTTGGTTACCTTAATTCACATGGATCATTTATCGGAAATTACCGATGAAACTTTAGAAAACAGAAAACAACATATCCCTGCTGCGGAAGCAATTATTACAGAAATATTATCAGAATTTCTAACCTGGTCCAAAGGTAGAAAATATGCACCAACCATTCATGCTTTAAAAGCAAAATTGAATGCCATTAAAGAATCTGAAATCAATCACTTGAAAAAGAAAAATGCCGATTTCGATGATGAATATGCCGAAATTGTAACTAATAAATTAATTCAAAAAATAACCAGTCATTTTGCTAATCATTTGAAAGATGATAACACGGTTGTAGATGAAAGTGTAGAATGGATAAATAAAGTTTTTCAAATAAGCCCCCTAACCCCCAAAGGGGGAATTCCCAAAAAAGAATTAAATGACCAATAAAAATAACACTCCAACTATGCTCCCTTCGGGGGCTAGAGGACCTATCCGAATAGGCACCCGAGATAGTGAACTCGCACTTTGGCAAGCCAAAACAGTTGAAAAACAGTTGAACGATTTGGGTTACAAAACGGAAATTATCGCCGTAAAATCTGAAGGAGATATTGTTTTAGACAAACCATTGTACGAACTAGGAATTACAGGAATTTTTACCAAAACCCTCGATATTGCCATGATTAGCGGTCAAGTGGATATTGCAGTACATTCCATGAAAGATGTGCCAACTTCTTTACCAAATGGGATTGTACAAGCTGCGGTTTTGGAAAGAGCTTCTGTCTTTGATATTTTGGTTTATAAAGATAATTTAGATTTTTTATCTCAAGAAAATAGCACCATTGCAAGCAGTAGTTTACGAAGAAAGGCAAGTTGGTTGCACAAATATCCAACGCATACTATAGAAGATATTCGAGGAAATGTAAATACCAGAATGCAAAAAGTAGCAGAATCCAACACTTGGAGCGGTGCTATTTTTGCAGAAGCTGGTTTGGAGCGCATCAACCTAAAACCAGAAAAGGCAATTGTTTTAGATTGGATGATTCCCGCACCGGCACAAGGAGCTATGGTTGTGGTGTGTAATGCAGAGGATTTTTTTTCGTTTGATGCGGTTTCGCAATTAAATCATATCGAAACAGAAATTTGCACCCATATTGAAAGACAATTTCTAAAAACTTTAGAAGGCGGTTGTACAGCTCCGATTGGGGCTTTGGCAAAATATGACGAAGATAAAGACACGATTGAATTCCATGGTGTTTTGTTTTCGGTTGATGGAAAACAAAAATTCGAAATCGAAAAATCGGTAGATATATCCGAGTGGAAAAAATTAGGTTTTCATGCAGCACAAGAAATTTTGAATAATGGCGGTGCCGAATTGATGATGGAAATAAAAACACAGTTGAAAAAATAAAACAATGGCAAAAAGCACTCATTTAGAGTCGAAAAACTACCAACATTTATTAGTTGCGTTGGCTGATTTGGTGCAAAATCACCGAATTCATGCGATACATTCTGTGCAGACAATTTCTAATCAATTGTACTGGGAGATTGGCGAACTGATTATAACAAAACAACAAGAATTTGGTTGGGGAAATGCTATTGTTGAATCGCTTAGTAAAGATTTGCCTGAATTAATAGGGGAAGGTATTAGTTGGTCCACACGAAACCTTCAGTTTATGAGGCAATTAGTATTGGAATATTCAAATGTGAAACAGCCTGTTTCACATTTGGAAGAAGTGAAAAAATTAATTTTTAATGTAGGTTGGGGACAAAATATATTAATAATTCAGAAAGTCAATAATCCAAAAGCAAGAGTTTTTTATTTAGAGCAAACCATAAAAAACCGATACAGTCGTTCGGTTTTACTACATCAAATAAAAGCGAATGCATACGAAAATTATTTGGAAAATCCATCGCAACATAATTTTCAGGCAACTTTACCCGAACACTTTTTAGAACAAGCTAAAGAGAGTATAAAAAGTATTTACACCTTAGATTTTTTAGATATTAATCAACCAATTTCTGAAAGAGCCTTAGAAAACTCAATGGTTGAAAAAGTAAAAAAGTTAATGCTCGAAATGGGTTATGGTTTTTGTTTTATTGGCAATCAATACAAAATTTCTTTAGGTGAAAAAGATTATTTCATTGATTTACTTTTTTATCATAGAATACTAAAATGCTTAGTAGCTGTTGAACTAAAAGTAGTTGAATTTGAACCAGAATTTATAGGGAAATTAGATTTTTATCTCCAATTAATAGATGAACAATTAAAGCAAGATGATGACAAACCAAGCATTGGAATTTTATTAGTTCCACAAAAAAATCATTTAGAAGTTGAATATGCTTTGAGAAGTGCCAATAAACCAATTGGAGTTTCAGAGTATATTTTAAGCAAGCAACTTCCTGCAGAATTTCAAGGTAAATTACCAACAGCAGATCAATTTAAAAGCATTATGAACAATGATTGAAAACATTAAAATACTTTCTACCAAAATACTTTCACCAATTCAAAAACAAGTCTTGACAGATGCTGGTTTGGAAGTGTTGGAATATAATTTTATTCAGGTAGAAACTAAAAATTTTGAATTAAAAGGTATTAAAGACCATTTAATTTTCACGAGTCAAAATGCGGTAAAAAGTTTTTTGAATCACCCACAATTTGAAAAAAATAAAACAGAACTTCAGGCGAAAAAAGCGTTTTGCGTAGGCGTAAAAAGTAAATCAATTTTAAACGAATCAGGTTTTGAAGTGGTTGCTTATGCGGATTATGCTTCTGATTTGGCAGAAATTATTAGTTTGATTTATGCCGATGGGAGCTATACTTTTTTCAGTGGAAATTTGCGAAAAGAGACGTTGCCTTTGGTACTAAAAAATGCCGGAATTGAGTTCAACGAAATTGAGGTATATGAAACGCTATTGAAACCACATAAGATTAAGGAGGTTGTTGATGCGATTCTATTTTTCAGTCCGTCAGGCGTAGAAAGTTATTTGAAAGACAACAAAATCAAAAAAGAATTGTGCTTTTGCATTGGCGAAACCACTGCCGAAGCCATAGAAAAAGTAACCAAAAACATTATCGTTGCACAACACCCTTCTATTGAAGCCTTACTCGACGATGTAATCGAAGAATTAAAATAAGCCCCCTAACCCCCAAAGGGGGGATGTGGGAAGTTTATAAATTAAATAAATATTAAAATTTAGAAAGTTTAAATTAATACAATGAACAATATAGACAATCAAATTCTCCCTTCGGGGATTAGGGGTCTGCAAAACGACCTTTTTTTACGAGCTTTAAACAACGAAAAAGTAGAACGCCCACCCGTTTGGATGATGCGTCAAGCCGGAAGATACTTGCCCGAATTTAGAGCTTTGCGAGACAAATACGATTTTTTCACCCGTTGCGAAACCCCAGAATTAGCGGCTGAAATCACCGTGCAACCCATCCGAATTGTAAAACCTGATGCAGCAATTTTGTTTTCGGATATTTTGGTAGTACCAAGAGCGATGGGCATTCACGTAGAATTGAAAGACAATTTAGGGCCGATAATCCCAAATCCGATTCGTACGATGGAACAAGTGAACCAAGTTTTTGTGCCTGATGTACATGAAACTTTGGGTTATGTTTTTGATGCCATCAAATTGACCAAAGAAATGCTGAATAACGAAGTGCCTTTGATTGGTTTTGCAGGATCCCCTTGGACGATTTTTTGCTATGCGGTGGAAGGAAAAGGTTCCAAAAGTTTTGATACTGCCAAAGGATTTTGTTTCTCCAATCCAGTTGCAGCGCATATTTTGTTGCAAAAAATCACCGATACGACGATTTTATATTTGAAAGAAAAAGTAAAAGCGGGTTGCAATGCCATTCAGATTTTTGATTCTTGGGGCGGCATGTTATCACCAGTAGATTATCAAGAATTTTCATTTCAATATATCAACCAAATTGTAGAGGCTTTGGCAGATGAAACGAAAGTAATTGTTTTTGGAAAAGGCTGTTGGTTTGCTTTAGGCGAAATGGCAAAATCGAAAGCTTCGGCATTAGGCGTAGATTGGACGTGTTCGCCAAGAAATGCTCGTTATTTAACAGGCGGAAACATCACCTTACAAGGAAATTTCGATCCAAGTCGTTTATTGTCGCCAATTCCAACCATCAAAAAAATGGTGCATGAAATGATTGATGAATTTGGAAAAGATAATTACATCGTCAACTTAGGTCACGGTATTTTGCCGAACATTCCTGTGGATCATGCGAAGGCGTTTGTGGAGGCGGTGAAGGAGTACGGGATGTAAAAACCTATATTCATCCTGCGAGGTTTCCAAAACCATGAATACGATTCAACTACTTCGAGGTTTTTTATCTCCTGCAAGGTTTCCAAAACCTTGTAGGTGTTTTAAAATTGAAAGCGTTCAAAACAGTAAAAGCGTTATTACTCCTGCAAGGTTTCCAAAACCTTGTAGGTGAAAAAAAATGATATAATCAGTATATATGAAACTTGAAATTTTAGAAAAAGATAATTTTTATCACATTTATAACAAAGGAATAAATGGCACTACTATTTTTGAAAATGAAGAAAATAAACTATTTTTCCTGAAACAGTTAGCTAAATATTTATCTGAAAAAATTTCCGTTTTAGCATATTGTTTAATGGATAATCATTTCCATTTTGTTATCAGGATTGATGAAGAAGATAAAATCGTTACCCAAGCATTTTCTAATTTTTTTAATTCTTATGCAAAGGCTTTTAATAAACAGAATAATAGAACAGGAAGTCTTTTTGAAAAACATTTTAAAAGAATAAAACTTGAAAATGAATTGTATTTGAAGAATTTAATTATTTATGTACATCTAAATCCTAAACATCATTTAGGTTTGGACTATAAAAATTTTAAATTTTCATCTTTTAAAGCCATTCTTTCCGATAGCTATACTAGTATAAAAAGAAACGATGTCATTCAATCGTTTGGAGATTTGGATAATTTTGTTTTTTGCCATAATCAAAAAAATGATTTTTTAAATGAAAAATATACATTTGAATAGTTATCAAAAATAAATATAAAATTGAAAGTATAAATATCGATAAATAATAACAAATATAGATACCTACAAGGTCTTGAAGACCTTGCAGGAATCCTAGAAATCAAATTAAAAAATATGAATTGGTCTAAAATTTTAACTGTAGAAGTACCTTTGTTTTTACTAGTAATAAATATTTTATTTTTATTTACTGGAAGAAATACAAATCCAATGACATTTAGGTATAATAAAATTTTTACTCCAGATTTAAATACATGGGTTTATATTTCATTATGTTTTGTTTTAGGTTTGATAGGTATTTATTACCGTAATTTTAATATTGCCTTGTACTATTCAAGTCCGCTTTTTCTATTATTTGGGTTGATTTTTTGTAATCAAATTTTCAAAACGATATTTAATAGAAATATAATTATTGCTACAAGATGGGATTTTAAATCAGCTAAAATTAATGTTTTTGATAGAATATTTGGTTTTTTAATAGTTATAGCTCCGTTTCTTATGCCTATAATTTATCAGCAAATAATTAAATAATTAAAATAATTTCTTTAACCATTTATAAATTTTTTCATCCCAATGACCAAAGAAACCGCAATAAAACTATTTGAACAAAAACAAATTCGTTCTGTTTGGAGCGAAGAAGAGGAAAAATGATATTTCTCTATTGTTGATGTTATTCAAACTCTTACTGACCAAATCGAATATCAAACAGCAAGAAAATATTGGAATAAACTTAAAGAAAGATTAATAGCAGAAGGAAATCAAACGGTGTCAAATTGTCACCAGTTGAAAAAACGAGTTGGTTACAATTTATAACCAGCTGATATTATTGAAAAATTTCACAAAAATGAAAAACAAATTCTACACTTACATTCAAACCCTGCAAGATCAAATCTGTAAAGGGTTAGAAGACATCGACGGAAAAGCTAAATTCCGTGAGGATTTATGGGACAGGCCCGAAGGCGGAGGCGGTCGCACTCGCGTGATTGAAAATGGTAACGTCTTTGAAAAAGGGGGCGTAAACATTTCAGCCGTTCATGGAAAATTACCCGATTCCATGCAAAAATTATTCAACGTGGGAGAAGCGGATTTTTTTGCCTGCGGCTTGAGTATGGTCATTCACCCAAAAAATCCAATGGTACCCACAACGCATGCCAATTGGCGGTATTTTGAAACTTATCCTTCAACAGAAGCTGGAGAAACTCCCCCTTCGGGGGCTGGGGGGCTGTCGTGGTTTGGCGGTGGTCAAGATTTGACGCCTTATTATTTGTTTGAAGAAGATGCGATTCATTTTCATCAAACGTGCAAAACGGCTTGCGACAAACACCACCCTGATTTTTATTCAAAATACAAAAAACAATGTGATGACTATTTTTGGAACGCACATCGAAATGAAGCCCGAGGAATTGGAGGTTTGTTCTTCGATTATTTGAAAGCAACCGAGGAGCAATCCATGGAAGATTGGTACAATTTTGTTACCGAAATTGGCAATTCGTTTCTTGAAGCTTATGTGCCAATTGTGGAAAAAAGAAAGGATTTGGCATACACACCAGAGCAACGCACTTGGCAAGAAATTCGCCGTGGTCGTTATGTCGAATTCAATTTGGTGCACGACAAAGGCACTCTTTTTGGCTTAAAAACCAATGGAAGAATAGAATCGATTTTGATGAGTTTGCCTCCTCACGTGCAATGGCATTATGACCATCATCCTGTGGCGGGAAGCGATGAAGAAAAATTGTTGCAAGTACTACAACATCCAAAAGATTGGTTATAATATTGGAATTCAAATAATTAAAAAGGGTTGTCTGATATTTTTTGGTTGGCTCTTTTTAATTGTTTTCACTATTTGGATATGGAATACCTAATATTTCATCCATAATTTTTTAGAAAAAACAACTTCCTTATTGTGTTATTTATTAGAGTAAATGGTATTTCATTGCTCATGCGATGTAAAGGCTATTGGTATTATATTTAACATCAATAAAAAATGTTTATCTTTGCCCTTCAAATATTCTCAACTTAAAAGTTATATAGCATGCAACTGTACAATACTTTGAGTGCTGAAGAAAGAGCCAAATGGATAGACGCTGCGGGTAAGCAACGTTTAACCCTATCTTTTTATGCCTATACTCATTTAGAAAATCCTACACAATTTAGAAACGAATTGTTTTTAGCCTGGCATCAATTGGATGTTTTGGGGCGTATATATGTAGCACATGAAGGAATAAATGCCCAATTGTCGTTGCCTGCCGATCGTTTTTATGATTTTAAAAATGCGATAGAGGTTTATGATTTTATGAAAGGAATCCGCCTTAATATTGCTGTAGAGCAACAAAATCATTCCTTTTTGAAACTAACGATCAAGGTTAGAGACAAAATACTTGCCGATGGATTACAAGACAAAACATTTGATGTTACCAACATTGGCACGCATCTAAAGGCCAAAGCATTTAATGACTTGATGGACAATCCAAACACCATAGTTATTGACATGCGAAATCATTATGAAAGCGAAATAGGTCATTTTCAAAATGCAATAACACCCGATGTGGATACCTTTAGAGCCAGTTTGCCATTAATTGAAAAACAATTAGAACAATACAAATCAGACAAAAATCTTTTGATGTATTGCACCGGTGGGATAAGATGCGAAAAAGCCAGTGCTTATTTTAAACACAAAGGTTTTGAACATGTATATCAGTTGGAAGGAGGCATTATTGAATATACCAGACAAATCAAAGAAGAAGGATTAGAAAGCAAGTTTATTGGCAAGAATTTTGTATTTGATCACCGCTTGGGCGAAAGAATTACTTCGGACATAATAGCCCATTGTCATCAATGTGGAGAACTTTGTGATACCCATACAAATTGTATTAATGATGGTTGCCACTTGTTATTTATCCAATGCGATACTTGCAAAGCAAAAATGCAAAATTGCTGTTCGGATGCGTGTTTAGAAACGATTCAATTACCCGAAGACATCCAAAAACAGTTGCGAAAAAATAAGAAAAAGACAGGAAATCCGATTTTCAAAAAAGGAAAATCTGAAGTATTAATTTTTAAAAAGCAATAAAAAATGGTACAAAAAATAGAATTAATGGCCCCTGCTGGCAATTTTGAGTCGTTACAAGCCGCCATTGATAATGGAGCCGATTCAGTATATTTTGGAGTAGAACAGCTCAATATGAGAGCAAGGGCTACCGTCAATTTTACTATGGATGATTTGGAAGAAGTAGCTACACGATGTGCTACCAAAAACATTAGAACTTACTTAACGTTGAACACAATTATATATGACCACGATTTATCAATCGTAAAAACATTATTAAACAAAGCTAAGGAAGCTCAAATTACTGCCGTTATTGCATCGGATCAAGCGGTTATTGCAATGGCCCGAAGTATTGGTATGGAAGTTCACATTTCGACCCAATTGAATATTACTAATATTGAAACAATCAAGTTTTATAGCTTATTTGCCGATACAATGGTATTGAGCCGCGAGTTGAGCTTGCGTCAAGTAAAGAATATTACAGATCAAATTGCAAAAGAACAAATCAAAGGCCCCAACGGAAAGTTAATAGAAATTGAAATTTTTGGTCATGGTGCTTTGTGTATGGCTGTTTCGGGCAAATGTTATTTGAGTTTACATTCGCACAACTCGTCGGCCAATAGAGGGGCTTGTAAACAAAATTGTCGTAAAAAATATACCGTAATTGATCAAGAAAGCGGCTTTGAAATAGAAGTTGATAACGAATATTTGATGTCGCCAAAAGATTTGTGTACATTAGATTTTTTAGATCAAGTAATAGAATCGGGTATTCAAGTACTTAAAATTGAGGGTAGGGGCAGAGCACCAGAATATGTAGCCACGGTTATCAAAACGTATAGAGAGGCTATAGATGCTTTTTATGAAGGTAGCTTTACAAAAGAAAAAATTAAAGTGTGGATGGAAGCTTTGAATACGGTATATAACAGAGGATTTTGGGCAGGATATTATTTGGGGCAAGAATTGGGCGAATGGAGCGATGTACCAGGCTCATTGGCCACACAAAAGAAAGTTTATGTTGGCAAAGCAGCTCATTTTTTTCCAAAAGCCAGCATTGGCGAATTTAAAATTGAAGCTTATGATATTAAAATAGGCGATAAAATACTGATAACAGGACACAATACAGGAGCCCAAGAAATGCTGATAGAAGAAATGTATGTGGCAGATCAACCGGTTCAAAAAGCTACAAAAGGCGATAAATGTACATTTAAACTTGATTTTAGAATTAGAATGTCCGATAAATTATATAAAATAGTAGAGAACTAATGGTCATCATTACATTGCAAAGAGACAAGTGCATTGGCTGTAATTACTGTGTAGAAATGGCTCCAGCTCATTTTCAGATGTCTAAAAAAGACGGAAAATCTGTATTGATTCATTCCCAAAACGCCAAAGGATTTTATACCCTAAAGGCTTATGACCATGGCATTACCGAAAGTTGCGAACTAGCGGCAAAAGCCTGTCCAGTTCATATTATTACTGTAAAAGAAACTTAATATATTGATCTAACTTACAAAATAATAAGTATAATTATTTTGTAAGTTTTTATGTGTTTTTAATGTGTTTTGTAGCTTATTTGAAAAGTAGTGCCCTTGTCTATTTCAGATTGCATCACTTTGATACTTCCTTTATGATAGGCTTCTACAATACGTTTAGTAAGCGACAAGCCGAGTCCCCACCCTCTTTTTTTGGTCGTAAAACCAGGTTCAAATATTTTGTTAAAATCTTTTTTAAAAATGCCTTTGCCTGTATCTGAAATCAAAATCCTTACATAAACGCTATCATATTCTATTTTCAAACTTATTTTTCCTTTGCCTTTCATGGCATCAATCGCATTTTTTACTAAATTTTCTATTGTCCAGCTGTGCAAAATAGGGTTTATTTTAATATAAATCGGATTAGAAGGTGCTTGAAAATGAAATGAAATTTGTTTAGAAAACCGAGATTGTAGGTATTCAAATGATTGTTGCGTTTCGAAAATAATGTCCAAATCTTCTAAAACAGGTTCGGATCCAATTTTTGAAAACCGATCAGTAATCATCAGCAAACGGTTGATGTCTTTTTCAATTTCTACAACAAGGGTTGGCTCTATTTCATCAGCTTTCATAATTTCTATCCACCCCATAAGAGAGGAGAGGGGAGTGCCAATTTGATGGGCCGTTTCTTTTGCCATGCCGGCCCAAAGTTTGTTTTGCGATGCTACTTTATGGCTTCGGTAATAATTGTATATCAATAAAATAAAAAGCAAAATAATAAGCAACAACGAAATTGGGTAATATTTTAATTTGTTTAACAAATCAGAATTGCCATAATATAGTTTTTGCGATTTACCAGGCCCATAAACCATTACAATGGGTTCGTTTTGATTTTTTAATTTTTGTAAATAAGCCTTTGATTCTTCTTTGTTTTTTACAATGTTTTCATCAATATTGGTTGTGTTGATAATCGAATCTTTTTCAGTAACCATTATGGGAATTCGGGCATCTTGAATGATTTTTAACAACAATTCAATATCGGTATTTTCATTTGCATTTATTAACGATTTTTGAGCCTCTGCCCAATGTTCCATTTTAATACGCTCTTCTATTTTAAATATTTGAAAAAATGAAAAAGTATTCCATAAAATAAGCGAAATCACTACAAATGAGGCCAGGATTAAGCCCCAGCGAGTAATTTCTTTTTTGGGAAACGACAAACTATTTTTTATTCTATTATACGTGTTGTAACGTTCCATTCTTTATAAAATTGTTCTAAATACATTTCCATAAAACGATGCCTCTCTGTGGCCAATTCTTTTCCTTTTGCAGTATTCATTTGGTCTTTTAGCAACAATAATTTTTCATAAAAATGATTGATTGTTGGTGCAGTACTGTTTTTGTAGGCTTCTTTGCTCATTCCTATTTCGGTTTTAATACTAGGGTCATAAATTATTCGATTTTTGAAACCCCCATAATTAAAAGTTCTTGCAATACCAATGGCTCCTAAAGCATCTAATCTGTCGGCATCTTGAACGATTTGTAGCTCTATCGAATGGTATGTACTCTCTTGGTGCCCACCCTTAAAGGAAATGTTTATTATAATCAATACAACTTGCTCGATAACAGTTGGTTCTACCTGTTGATTTTCTAAAAAATACCGAGCCTTTTGAGGGGCAATAGTTTCATTGCCCCCATAAAATTTGCTGTCTGCAATATCATGCAACAAAGCGGCCAACGACACAACAAGCAAATTGCACGTTTCGTTTTGTGCTATCAATAACGCATTTTGATACACTCGGGCTACATGAAACCAATCATGTCCAGATTCGGCATTATACAGCTCTTTCTGAACATATTGAATTGTATTGTTGATTAGTTTTGTTGTTGTCATAGCATGCAATTTTTTATTATTACAAAAAATAGTAAACAAATAAAGTGGTTCAAGTTTTTTTTAAACGTTTTATCAATGGTACCCTTTATAAAACTCAAAACACACAAGTTTTTTGATTTTGTTTTGGTTTTACTCCACAAATTCAAACCATTTTACATCCGCATTTGATGAATTTACCACATTTTCTATAAATGCCATACCTCGAACGCCGTCCTGTTCATTTGGATAATCCAGCATTTGTGCTGTTGGTGTATTGCCGTTTTTTTCGGACAAAATGGTTAAAGCAAAATTTTTGTAAATATTTGCAAAAGCTTCCAAATATCCCTCTGGATGGCCTCCGGGTGTTCTACAATTATCGGTCATGTATGGACTTTGAAAACCATAGTTGGCACCAGCTCTATAAATTTGTGTTGGGGCATCTAACCATTTTACCAATAGGGTGTTTGGCTCCATTTGATGCCACTCTATGCCGCCTTTTTCGCCATAAATTCTTATTCTCAATGCGTTTTCTTCGCCTGCCGCTACTTGCGAAGCCATCAAAACACCACTGGCTCCGTTATCAAACCGAAGTAAAACGTTCCCATCGTCGTCTAATTTTCTACCGGGCACTTTAATACTTAAATCAGCACATAAAGTCGTGATTTTTTGACCCGATATGTATTCTGCCAAATGGGCTGCATGGGTACCAATATCGCCCATACACCCACTTTTGCCGCTTTTGTTAGGATCTGTTCGCCATGCAGCTTGTGCATTTCCTTCGCTTTCAGATAATTCACTCAACCAACCTTGTGGATATTCGACCCATATTTTACGAATGTTTCCAAAATCGCCGTTTTTTACCATAGCTTTGGCTTGTTTTACCATAGGATAACCAGAGTAGGTATGGGTTAAACAAAGTCTTAGTCTGGTTTTTTGTACTTTTTCTCTTAATAATTTAGCTTCTTCTAGTGTAAAGGTGATGGGTTTTTCCAATACGACATGAAAACCCAAATCGAGTGCCATCATGGCGGGTTCAAAATGAGCAAAATTGGGAGTTACTATCGATACTATGTCAATGCGTTCTGCAGCTGGCAATGCCGCTTCTTGGATAAGCATGTCTTGATAACTACCATAAATTCTATTAGCATCCAAGCCCAAATCCAATCCTGATGCTAATGCCGTTTCAGGATTGCTGCTCAATGCACCTGCGGTTAAGCTAATCAAGCCGTCCATACCTATTGCATGCCTGTGAATACTGCCAATGAAAGCATTTTTACCGCCTCCAATCATACCCATTTTAAGTTTTTTAATTTCCATTTTTTTCACGTTTTTAGTTTGATAGTAGTTGTTTAATAGTTCTTGATTTTTTTAAAATTTCAACATTATTTTATGATATTTTAAAAAATATACAACAATATTATCATTAATTTTTAGATTTAATGCACACCAATAAACCAATAAATTACCTTGTTGCAAGGGTGCAAATTACTGTTTTTTTATCATAAATCAGCAATTTAGCAACAGCTTTATTCTCAATTTTTATCAAAAACAATATTGAAAATCGGACTAAATAACTACCTAATTCATTCTTAGATGCTTTTGAATTTTATTAATTTTTAAAAATAAATAATAAAAAGATTATTATATAATACATAAATATATTTTTTTTTATAAATCTATTAAATAAATATAATAAAAATACTTCTTAAAAAGCAATTCATTTTTTTGTTTTTAATAAACACCATGTTGTATGAAAAAAATAATGAAAGTCGAATCTTGTTACTTACCAAGTCCAATCAACTATTCGGTATATTTCCAATATTTTCAATAATAATGGATGATTTAAGTCCTTAAATTCAACTTTTTCCCGTTTATTTTTTGGTAAATATACTTATTTTGATGTTTTATTTCCAAATCTTTTATTTGACCTATTAATTAAGGCATTTATTTGATTTGAAGTTAGACATTTTTTTAAGGAGTTTTATTTCAATTAAAGCTAATTTTAGATAAAAAATTGAAAACATCGATTATTTTTTAAAAGAATCGTTTTATATTTCTATTTTAATTGTTATATTTACAAATTTTTTTACAGTATGAAAAAACTTATATTTTATAGCTTTTGTTTGCTACTAACGGGTTGTTTTAACATTACCGAAACGGTCAAATATGGTACTAACCACAGTGGCAGTTATGGACTGCAAGTGGATTTTTCAAATTCGTGGCTCAAAACCAAAACCGCCATCATGTTGGAGGAAGTAGAGGGTACCAAAATTCCAAATGAAGCCGAAATCAAATCGAGATTGCTACAATTTAAAACCACGATATCCAAAATAAATGGCATTTCCGATATTGTAACATCAACTGATTTTGACCATTATATTTTCAAAGTTCAATTTCATTTTCAATCATTAGAAGCCCTCAACAAAGCTTTGAATCAGCTTGATAATCAGAAAAAAATAGTGCATTTTAAAGAGGATAAAGGCCAGTTTGAAAGAATTGCGGCTTATCCGTTGCCTAAAAAATTAATAGAAAAAGAAGACAAAAAAGACGATTTGCTAAAAGCCTATATCATGGCTATTTATACTTTTGATACGGAAATCCTATCTGCCCAAAATGCTGCTAGTAAAATTTCGAAATCGAAAAAAACCGTCTTTTTGAAACATAATGTTTGGTCTGTTTTACAACATACTGCTCAAATGGACAATAAAATTGAGTTGAAAACCAATAACTTAACACAATAAAACAAGAAGCATCAATTAACATTACAATTACAAACAACTAATTTACTTTTTATGAAAAAATGGCTTTATTTGCTTGCATTAGCAACTTCATTTACTTTTGCTCAACACAAAACGGATTATTTTATACATTTCAATACAGCACAATTGGCACAAAAAGTGCCTTTGGACAGCCTTTTGGGGCATAAAATGTTTAAAAACTGGAATCAACAAGGCAAGAATATATCCCTGAAAGATTGGGTTACTATTTTTGATACCTCAAAACCCATGTCTATTCACGGAAATTTTTCTGATTCTATTCCGTATTACCAAATGACTTTTGCCTTATCTAATGAAAAAGATTTGGAAAATTGGATTAACAAAAAAATGGCTCAAAAGGCAAACACTCCAATCGATACCCTTGATGAGACAATCAAAATATACAATAATTACAAAACATATTCGCCAAAAGGACAATCTTTTACTATGGCATGGAATAAAAATTATGCTATTATTTACGGATTATTAAAATCGAAACACCATGCCTACCCCCAAAACGATACAGACGAATTCACGATAGACTCTACAGCAGTGGAGGTAGATTCGGCTTATGCAATTGCAGATACTGTGGCTGTTGACTATGCTGTAGAGATGCCACATGACAGCACCGAAGCTGTTGCTTATACTGTAAATGCAGACGATGACCTACAAGCCACAGCAGTTGCAGATGATGCCGTAGCTGCAAGCGAAACAACAGAAGAAAGTGATGAAGCTTACCAACAATATTTGAAGGAACAAGAAGCAAAAGAAGCAGCCGAAGCTATAGAAAATCAATTGAAGCAAGAAACAGCCATAAAAATACTGTTTGAAAATGGTTTTGTAGTTCCTACATCCAATAAAATCAATCCCAATGCAGATATATCTTCTTGGTTAGACTATCAAGCAGTGTATTCGAGTTTAGATGTATTGAAATATTGGTACAAAAGTTTTGCTCCAAAACCCAATAACTTGTTTGCCAATAACAGAGTAATTGGTATGGTTGCCGATTTTTATTTTGATAATGACAAGGTTAGTATGCATGAAACCGTAGAATATTCGGCTGCAATGGCCAATATAATGGAAGAAATTATGAGCCGAAAAGCCAATAAAAAGGTATTTGACTATTTCCCAAAACAACCCCCATTAGCTTATGCAACCTACCATTTTAGTACAGAAGCATTACTTAAAAATTACTCGCAATTATCTGAACAAGCGTTGGCAAGTTTGCCAATTGAGAATGAAGATGCTAAAATTGTTACCGATTTGATGAGTACCCTAATAGACGAAAAAGCTACTTCAACTTTGTTTGATGGTGACTTTTCGGTGTTTTTACATCAATTAGAATCGTATGATGCTACTTTCAAATCAACTACTTATGACGACAATTATGAACCCATAGAAGAAGAAAAAACCATTACCAAAACCCGACCAATTATCAGCATGATCATGACAACCACACACGAAACTTTTCCTGATAGACTATTGGATTTGGGTGTGCGAAAAAATATTTTGATACAAAACAACAACAGCTATTTTTTGAAAAAAGAAGATCCTAAATTAGGAAAATTTGTAATTCAAAAAGAAGGCGATGTTTTGATTTTTACAAACGGATTGGATTATTTGAGTCAAGGTACAACATCAGATTTTGCCAAACAATTGAAAAAAGATTTGAAAAAGAATTACTTTTTAGGTACAGTTAATTTACAGGATTTGATTAAACAAATTATTAAAAAACAAGATTTTGGGTCAAATACTGCCAATGTTTTGCAATGGAGCAACCAGTTTAAAGACCTACAAGTTGTAGCTCCAAAAAAAGTATCTCAAAACAGCATGTCGTTTGATATGGAACTCCATTCAAATCATACCAACAAAAACATTATCCTTCAAACATTAGATTTGATGAGCTATTTAAATTAACAACTTTAGTTTAAAAAATAATAGGAATACAAAATTTGGCAAATAATAAAAAAAATGTTATTTTGTATTTCTATTATTTTATATGAATCGAGCCTAAGGCTCTAATATACAACGTGTAAATCCCGTAGGGATGACCCATATTATAACAACGGATTTCAATCCGTTGGATAAATGAAATAAAAACAAAAATGAGCAAAGAAAACATAAATGTATTCAGTATAGTAAGGAAAGTATGGGTGTTTTGCCAAACTTTGCGAGATGATATGAGCCGAGCCTATGGCTCTTTTCTCGTGTTGCTTGTAATATCGACTGGACTGAAGTCCAGCCTTATAATATGAATCGAGCCTACGGCTCTAATATACAAAGTGTAAATCCCGTAGGGATGACCGATTTTGTAACAACGGATTTTAATCCGTTTAATAAATGAAATAAAAAAAAATAAAATGAGCAAACAAAAAACCCTTTCACACCGAGGACTTGAAACGGAAAGCTGGATAAGCTCCCGAAAAAAGTAGGAAACACCCTTTGATTTGAATTGATAAAAATGAGTGTCTGGTATTGTAATTTGTATCTATTGACAAAATTGTTTAATTTTACGCAATAATATTTTAAAACCACAACATGGACACACCAAAACGGCTTTTTCTGCTCGATGCTTATGCTTTAATCTTTAGGGGATATTATGCTTTTATCAAAAATCCACGAATCAATTCAAAAGGTCTTGATACCTCTGCTATTATGGGCTTTATGAATGCGTTGATGGACGTTATCAAACGAGAAAAACCCGATCATTTGGCGGTAGCTTTTGACAAAGGTGGGAGTGACTATCGGTATGAAATGTATCAGGAGTACAAGGCACACCGAGACGAAACACCCGAAGCTATTAAAATTGCGGTACCTTATATTCAGGAATTGTTGCGGGCCATGCACATTCCTATTATTGAAAAAGCTGGTTTTGAAGCTGATGATTTGATTGGAACTTTGGCCAAGCAAGCTGAAAAAAAGGGATATCGGGTATTTATGGTAACTCCCGATAAGGATTTTGCCCAACTGGTTTCAGAAAATATTTTTATGTATAAACCCGCTCGAATGGGCAACGATATTGAAATATGGGGGGTACCAGAGGTGTTGTCTAAATTTGAAATTAGCAATCCGCTGCAAGTGATTGATTTTTTGGGAATGATGGGCGATGCGGCCGACAACATTCCGGGGCTACCTGGAGTGGGAGAAAAAACGGCAAAGAAATTTTTGGCCGAGTTTGGCTCTCTCGAAAATCTATTGAACAATACCGATAAACTAAAAGGAGCTATCAAAACTAAAATTGAAGCGAATAAGGAATTGGGGCTTTTGTCAAAAAAACTGGCTACCATTTTGCTAGATTGTCCTGTAGTATTTGATGAGCATGATTTTGAACTTTCAAAACCCGATATTGAAAAAACAGATGCTTTGTTTCAGGAATTGGAGTTCCGACAAATGAAAGCCCAGTTTGATAAATTGTACAATAGCCCTCTTGTTAATGAAGGAGAGATTGAGCAAGAAAAAACCAAAAAAGTGGTTTCTAAAAAAACAAATGAAGACCAATTTGATTTGTTTGGCTTTTCAGACGAAGATCAAACGGAATCCAATGCCAATACATTTTATAACAGCCTTGAAAACACGGCACATTCTTATCAAATTATTCAAGGTGATTTAGGGCTAAAATTATTGCTCCAAAATTTACTGAATCAAAAATCGGTTTGTTTTGATACCGAAACAACTGGTATTAACACCCTTCATGCAGAATTAGTGGGTATGTCTTTTTCGTATGAAAAAGGCAAAGGTTTTTATATTCCATTTCCCGAAAATCAAACAGAAGCTTTTGAACTAGCCCATAAATTGAAACCCTTTTTTGAAAATGAATCCATCGAAAAGGTGGGACAAAATATCAAATATGACCTGAAGATTTTGACAAATTACAACATTCAAGTCAAAGGGCCTTTGTTTGACACGATGATTGCTCATTATTTGATTAATCCTGATATGCGTCATAATATGGATGTTTTGAGCGAAACCTATTTAAAGTACAGTCCAAAATCTATCGAAACATTGATTGGCAAGAAAGGAAAAGGACAACTATCTATGCGTCAGGTAGATTTAGAAGCAATAAAGGAATATGCTGTGGAGGATGCAGACATTACTTTGCAACTGAAAGACAATTTTAGTCCCATTTTAGATAAAGCCGAAACTAAAAAATTATTTAACAGCATCGAATTGCCATTAATTTCGGTTTTGGCTGCTATGGAAACAGAAGGTATCAATCTTGACGTTCCATTTCTGAAAGAAATGTCGGTTGAAATGCAAAAAGAAATCAACAGTTTTGAGCAAAAAATATATGAAACTGCTGGCGAAAAATTCAATTTGGCTTCACCCAAACAGTTGGGCGATATATTGTTTGACAAACTAAAAATTGGAGGTGCCAAACAAAAGAAAACCAAAACAGGACAATATGCTACTGGGGAAGAGGTTTTGAGTTACTTGGCAAACGAACATCAAATTGTAAAAGACATTTTAGAATGGCGACAAATGGTAAAATTGCAAAGCACATACATTGACGCATTGCCTAATCAGGTTGATAGTAAAACAGGCAGAGTGCACACTGATTATATGCAAACAGTGGCTGCCACGGGTAGGTTGAGTTCCAATAACCCGAATTTGCAAAACATTCCCATTCGAACAGAAAGAGGGCGATTGATTCGAAAAGCCTTTATAGCACGAGACGAAAATTATACGTTGGTTTCTGCCGATTATTCTCAGATTGAGCTTCGTATTATTGCTGCATTATCGGGTGAAGAAAACATGATCAAAGCTTTCCAAAACAACGAAGATATTCACAAAAGTACTGCTGCCAAAGTATTTAATATCCCCTTGGAAGACGTTACCAAAGAGCAACGAAGCCATGCCAAGACCGTCAATTTTGGTATTATATATGGGGTTTCGGCTTTTGGATTGAGCAACCAAACTAATTTGTCTCGAAAAGAAAGTGCCGAATTGATAGACGCCTATTACCAGACCTATCCTAAATTGAAATCATACATGTCGGCACAAGTCGATTTTGCTCGAGAAAATGGCTACGTTCAAACCGTTTTGGGCAGACGACGCTATTTGAAAGACATCAATTCGGCCAATGCCGTAGTAAGAAGTGCCGCCGAACGAAATGCCGTAAACGCACCTATACAAGGAAGTGCCGCAGATATTATCAAAATGGCCATGATCAATATTCACCAAAAATTGATTTCAGAAAACTGGAAATCAAAAATGTTGTTGCAAGTACATGATGAGTTGGTTTTTGATGTACACAAAAGCGAGTTAGACAAAATCCAACCGATGATCAAACATGAAATGGAAAATGCCTTTACAATGGATGTGCCATTAGAGGTAGAAATCGGAATTGGGAAAAACTGGCTGGAGGCCCATTAGAAAGTGGTCAGTGTTCAGTAGCAGTTGGCAGTTAAATTTGTTTTGTCATTTCAAAAGAGGAGGAATCTCATAATATTAGAATTTAATGAAATATTTAGCTTTTTTTATAAAATTTATTTTTTTGCTTCTAATTTCATATTTTGTAATTGGAACAATTATCATTAATATCACAGGAGAAACAGGAATAAATAAAACCGTAGGTTGGGCTTGGGATTTGACTAGTTTTATTATTCCTCTTTCACTAATTTATTTTTCTACATATTCTGCATTGTTTTTAATGAAGATTAAAACCAATATGCTGTTCTCTATACTAAGTATACTTTTGCTTTTATTTTCTGTTTTATTCAAAAACTGTATTACTGTTTTCTTTTTAATAAGCTTTTTGATTTTTTTATCAAACGTTATTTTTTCCATTTATTTGAAATTCAAAAAATGATTACTGAAAAAGAAATAATTGATTTTATTGAAAAAGAATATTGGAAATCAAATCTTCAATCAGATTCTGATATTTTTACTTTATTGAAAATTGACGGTGATGATTGTGATGATTTACTTTCTAAATATGCTGAAAAATATAATGTTGATATGAACGATTTTCTTTGGTATTTTCATTATCAAGAAGAAGCAAGTTTGACATTTAATTTTGGTAACATATTTTTTAAAAACCCTCATAATAGAGTAAAAGAAATTCCGATTACACCAAAAATGCTAGCTGAATTTGCTGTGTTAAAAAAATGGGATATTAATTATCCTAAGCATGATCTACCAAAATACCGATATGATATTATTATAAATATAATTATTTTAGGAATATTGATTTTAGGGATAATATTACTGAAAGTGAAATTTTAACATCTTTATTTCAATAGAGTTTAAAAATATCATTTTTGTCCTATAAAAGTAAAATACAATTTTAATGCTTTGATTTTTAATTGTTTAAATATTGAAATTATATTTCAGCGTTTTTTATGCAGCAATTAAAACAAAAAAATTGCCACAGATTTCACAGATTTAGCGGATTTTTTACGATAAAATCTGTGAAATCTGTGGCAAAAAAATGTTCAAAACCTTATTGTACAATAGAAAATAACTAAATGAATTTGGAGTTATGCCATTTGACTTGGAATAAATTATATTATTAGCTATTACGGTATATAAATCATATTCGTTATAGTTAGCTAAACGAACCAAACTGTAATAGGATTTTTTTGAATTTGGACCATATATTGCAATTATCTTACATTGGTTACTAATTCTTTTAAAAACATCTTTTTTTAGGACATATTTTTGTTTTTTGCCAACCTTAATTTTCACTTCTTTGTTTGCTACAGTAAAAGTTTTTAAAACATCAATAACATTATTTTGCGAAAACGAAGAAATTGAAATTAGAAATGTAAAAATATATAAATTTTTTCTCATGTGTTTGATTTTAAAATTAGAAAGGCACAAGGCTACATGTATTGAACGTGATACCATTAAAAATATGAGGCGAATCCAATGGACATTCTACTTGATACTATGGTATTGTATAGGTATTTCCTGTTAAATCATGATTCTGTCAGATAAATTGCAACTTAATTTTTTATATTATTTTAATTACAAAAAATAGTGTTAGTGTATTAATTTTTCGTCAAAAATTTTAACAAAATGAAAACCCCTTGGATGATAACCATGGTTGTAATAAAATTTATGAGCCGCAAAATTACCCGTAAAAGCATCTAGTACTATAAAATTACAATTTAACTCCTTGGCTTTTTGTTCTACAAAAGCAATTATTTTTTTCCCAACTCCTAATGATCTACTTGCTGGATGTACAATAAAATTATCTATTTCTAAATATTTACCCGTCCACAATTTGGTCGAAAACCAACAGCCCGTCAATCCTAAACAGGTTTGATTGTCAAATAGGGCTATTTGCGAATAGCCGTTGGGCAACATGGCCTGCAAATGTTCCCGATATGTAGTCCTATTCATTTTAGGATAAAGTAATTGTATCAGTTCAAATTGTTCGAGCATCTCGTCGATTGTGGTCAGTTCTTGAATTGTCATGAAGTCTAATATTTGAAATTAATAAAAAGCAAAGGTATTCCAAATGGAGCAAATAGTATTTATGTTTTACATGAATAGGACACACCTTTCCAAGAAAATCGACCCCAAACGGCCATAAAACCGACATAGCTACAAAAAAACGGGTAAAACAAACTGCTCATAATAGGAAAAATCCATTTTTTTGTACCAATAGCCTTTGAGGTTTGAAGCAGCAACACCATATCAAAACTCCATTTGACTAAAAGCCAAATAAGCCATTGCTGCCAAGAATAATACCCAAAAATACAGCCAACAAAACTGCACACAAATCCAAAATTGGTAAGCAATACCACAACAGCAAGCTCTTTAGAAAACGGTATAGCATATCGGCTACTTTTGCTCCCCCATCTGATTCTTTGTTGTATCAAATTGTGCCATGATTTTTCGGACTTGGTTTGTACCAAAGCCGTTTTACTGTTCAAAAAACCTACTTTTTGTGGTTTGTTTTGTAACGCTTTTTGAAGCAAAAACACATCGTCGCCACTTGCCAAATCGGTGTTGCCCTCAAAACCATTGAGCGCTTCAAACCATTTTTTAGTATAAGCAAAATTGGCTCCATTGCACATAAAACCTTCCCCAATTCCAAAACTACCAATAGTTGTCCCTTGCAAACTAAGCATGTCAATGTATTGAAAATGAGATAAAAAGGTAGATTGGGGTATAGTCAAAACGGGAGCAGCCACCATGCTTACCTCATGATTTTGTATATAAGTGTCAAATGTCAAAAGCCAGTTTGGTTGTACTATACAATCTGCATCGGTGGTTATAATCCATTGGTATTTTGCAATGGGTATGGCCTGCAAAATGGCCGATTTTTTTGGCGATTTCGAGAGTTTTACCCTATTCAAAAGTGTTGTTTGAATTAACCCGTTTGCCATTCGCCAATGATGATATGTTTCAGCCGAATGGTCTGTTGATTGATCGTTTATGGCAATAATTTCAAACAAATTTTTGGGATAATTTAGTTTAGAAAAAGAATCTAAAAGTTGGGGCAACAGCGCTGCCTCGTTTTTGAAAGGGACAATAATGGTAAATGTCGTTTTTGGCTCGGCAAATGAGATGGGAGCATATTTTTTTATTTTTGAAAAACCAAAAATAAGCTGTACCATAAACAAGCCATAAAGGATTACTATAAAAATCATGCTATTCTTTTACAATGTTTATTTTTCTACTAATTTCGTTGCCCTGTGCATCCACAACGGTTATTTTATGCCAACCCGAAACGGGTTCTAAAGACATTTCATGAAATGTTTTTGTGGTTCCTTTAAACGCATCATCAACATACCAATACAATTCCATGTTGTTGTTGGAATGAGCCACTTTTACAATTACAGGTTGGATGTGGCTATTAAAATCTTTAGTTAAATAAATTTTAGTATTGTTTTTTGGATAAATAAAATCCATAGTTGTTGTTGCTGTTGCTAAACAATCTGCCCGAAATGGGGGTAATGCTTTGTAATCAATTTGCTGATTCTTGTAATACCACTCCATTACGGGGGGCAAAACAAAGTAACTTTTAGAAACAATATTATTTATGGCTTCGCAACTGGAATTGATTCTAAATTGTGCAGATTTGTCCAAATGTATAATTTTGTGATACGGACAAACAGTAGTAGATTTGCCTTTTGTAGGTACCCATTGCGTCACTTTCGGACAATGGTCTTGTGCCAAATGGCCGCTCGTACTACAAACCGTTACTTGAGTCAAATCGGCATAAGGAGTTTTAAACCATTTTTGTCTGGGCAACACATTAAAAATATCAAAAAGTAGTGGGGCAGCACTAGCAACTCCTGTTAGCAAAGGTCGACCTTCGCCTGTAGCATTTCCTACCCAAACGCCCACAACATATCGGGCATTTGTTCCAATTGCCCAGGCATCTCTGTTTCCAAAACTGGTTCCTGTTTTCCAAGCCAATTGCAATGAGCTGTCATAAAATTTCCAGGCTTCGTCTCCTTCGGGTCTGTTTACTTCTTGCATGGCATGGTATGTAAGCCAAATGGCTCCTGCCCCTACAATATTTTTATGGGTTGTTTCGGTACCAAAATCAATAGATTTATCAAACACATACGTTAAATCAGCAAACTCTTTGGTACGGTATTTTCCATTCGATTTTTCAAAATAATTCAATGTTGCAGTCAAATTGGCATACGTCCGACACAAATCCCACAAATTGCTTTCGGCACCACCCAAAATGAGCGATAGTCCATAATGGTGTGGTGCTTTTGAAATGTCGTTTAAATGAAATTTTTGTAATACGTCATAAAATTTGGGCACACCATAATCCTGAAGCATTAAAACAGCAGGAATATTTAACGATCTAGCCAAAGCCCTATCTGCCGGTACTGCACCATCATAAGTAAGATTAAAATTTTGTGGCGTATAACCCGCTATTTGCGTAGGAATATCGGGAGTTAAGGTATGTGGCAAAATGGCTCCATCGTCTAGCATAGAGGCATACAAAAAAGGTTTCAATATGCTTCCTGTGCTTCGGGCAGCATGTACAATATCAACATCTTTTTGATGAAATCGATCGGTTGGTGTATTGCCAACATAGCTTAAAACTTGCCGATTCTGTGCATCAATCACCAATACAGCCATATTGTGTACTTCGTTTTGCTTGTATTGGTTGTAATAATAACTAACCATTTGATTGACTCTGTTTTGCAACGCATAATCTATGGTTGTTTTTACACGCAATTCTCCTTCTTCGTGTGCTATATATTGCAAAAAATGTGGGGCAATTTGAGGCAATTGAAAAGGTTTTTGCGGCAATGGTTCTGTTAGGGCCAGTTGGTACGTTTGGTTATCAATAATATTATTTTGAAATAATTTTTGCAACAAACGATTTCTCTTGGTTTTTAATTTTTCTTGATTTTTTCCAGGGTAAATCAATCTTGGTGCATTGGGCAATACGGCCAATGTTGCACTTTCTGCCCACGACAATTGATGGGCACGAACCCCAAAATACCGCCATGATGCCATCTCTAGCCCTACCACATTGCCACCAAAAGGGGCATGTGCAGCATATAAATCCAAAATGTCATTTTTGGAATACCCCAATTCTAATCGAGTTGCCAAAATAGCTTCAACTATTTTTTCAAAATAATTTCTTTTTGTGCCTTTTCTCGATAAGCGGATTACTTGCTGGGTTATGGTACTTCCGCCCCGAACTACTTTGCCCGCTTTTTGATTTTGTTGCAACGCATGTACCATTGCTATGGGGTTGATGCCCAAATGGCGATAAAAATATTCGTCTTCATAATAAACCAAACAGTGTTTGAACTTTTGTGGCACACTGTCTTGTGTTGGAAATCGCCATTGCCCGTCAGACGCTATTTTGGCTCCCAATAATTCGCCTTCTCTACTTTCGATTACGGTAGAATAAGGCACAGAAAACAGGGTTTTTGGCAATGAAAAATAATAGAGCAATAATAAAACAACCAACAAAACACTTTTTTTAGGGTGTTTTTTGACATGCTTTAAAGCCATTTTTTGGATATAAAAAATACTGCCCTTCAAAAAATGAATTACTTTATTCATCGGGTGTAGTGGTGTTTTGGGTAACATATTTTAAATATACAAATCCAATAATTGCCGCCACACAAGAAGCTATCAAAATGATGAATTTAGCATTGTTGACCAACAAGACTTGATCAAAGGCCAACAACGTAATAAATATTGACATTGTAAAACCGATGCCTCCTAAAAAACCAACCCCCAAAATCATGCTCCAATTCAAATCAGAAGGTAACTGACAAATTTTGGCTTTTACAGCTACAAAACAAAATAAAAATATACCCATGGGTTTGCCTAAAACCAATCCTATGATAATTCCAAGACTATAATTTTCAGTTATAATTTGGCTAATTGGAGTACTCCAACTGATGGCAGTATTGGCCAATGCAAATACGGGAAGAATCAAAAAGGCAACAGGCTTATGAAGAAAATCTTGCAGAATATATGACGTTGATTGGCTATCGCCATTGCCAAAAGGAATGGCAAACGCTAATAGAACGCCAGTAATGGTAGCATGAACGCCCGAATGGAGCATGAAATACCACATGGCTACACCACCAATTAAATAAGGTATTAAGTTTCTGATTTTCATTCGATTGAATATCAATAACAATACAAATATGCTTAGTGCAAGTATTAAATCATTCCAAAAAATGGTTTTGGTATAAAACAATGCAATGATGATAATGGCGCCCAAATCGTCGATAACGGCCAAAGCAGTTAAAAATATTTTAAGCGAAACAGGAATTCTTTTGCCTAACAATGACAAAATACCAAGTGCAAAAGCAATATCGGTGGCCATTGGAATACCAGCACCAGCTTGAGTTTCGGTGTGCCAATTGACCCACAAATACCATCCAGCTGGAAAAATCATACCGCCCAATGCCCCAAAAATGGGCAACAAAGCGTCTTTGAAATGGGACAATTCGCCAATATATATTTCTCGCTCTAATTCTAATCCTACTAACAAAAAGAAAATAGTCATCAATCCGTCGTTGATCCAAAATTCTAGTGATTGATTTCCTATTAGTTGATGCCAAAAGTGACCATATTGGTTGCCCAAAACAACGTTTGTTAGCCATAACGAAAGTAAGGTACAACAAATTAAGATAAAACCCGAAGTTTTTTCGTTTTCAAAAAAGGCTTTGAATAGATTACTTGCTTTCATATATTATTTATAAAAAATTATTAAAAATTCATTTTCATTTATTTTTTTAATAAATAAACTTGAATTGAACCAATTCTAATACTCATTACTTCAAAACCAATTTCATGATGAATCGCTATTTAATTTTGTGAAAATTGTTTATTAAAAAAAGTGTTTCAGTACACCAAAAGGTTTATAATTTTAAAAAAAAATGTAACTGCAAAAATACAACATTTTTTGTATGCTATTCATGTAATTACAAATGAAATAACACAACCATCGATAATTTCTGTTTAATTATTTTTTAAAACCTTATTTTTATTGTACTTTTGAAACTCATTTACACATACCCAAAAAATATAGAACCAAAAAATATATTATTTGAAACAAATCATTACAAATATAAAGCAATATCAACATGATAATCCAAATTTTATTTGGGTTGTATCTGTTTTATTATCAATTCCACTTGATTACAAAATAAATAGTGCTTTTTTATTGCTTTTTTTTATTAATACTGTTTTTAATTTTAAAAAAACAAATTTTCGATTTCAATTTTATTTAATTGTTCCCCTATTGTTGTATTTGTTAATGTTTCTTTCCTATTTTTGGTCGATTGCTCCATCGTTAACTTGGCCTGCCCTTTCAAAAGAGTTATCCCTGTTAGTAGTACCCATTTGTTTTTGGATGAGCAAACCCCTAACAACACAGCAAAAAAACAGCATATTGGCTTTTTATAGTTATGGTATATTGCTGTATGCTATTTTTTATCTTACAAAAGCTAGTATTAGGTATTATTTAACCCAAAATAGCAACGTATTTTTTTATCACGAACTTGTAACAAAAGATGTCAATGCCATTCATGTATCGGTATATGTTGCGATGGCTTTTTTCTATTTTTTGACCAAACCTGTTCGTTCGTTTATTGATATTTTTGCCCTAAGCCTTTTATTATTGTTGGTATTATTATTGTCGTCGATAAATATTATTGTAGCCTTTTTTGGTTTGGTAGTTTTGTATTATTTATTTTATACCAAATTATCAAAAAAAATGCGTCTCAAAAACTTAATCATAATGCTAGCTTTGCTTTGTGTGGTGCCATTTGGAGGAAAAACAAACGAGTGGTTCAAACATGAATATGAAACCATGATGACCGATAGCACGATCAACGATGTGATTAGCAAAAATGAAACAATCGTATATAATGTAAGCATCAAACAAGCATGGACAAACAAAAGTTTTCGGGCAAATGATTTTTTTCCAGGAACGGCATTTCGGGTATATCAATTCAGGATTTTTTTAGAAATGTTGCAAGAAGACGCTGTTTTTTGGACAGGATATGGTTTGAACGCCTCCTATCCAAAAATAGAAGCCAAAGGCATCCATTATAAAATTTATTTGGGATCATCAACAACAGAGGGGTATCAAAAAAAGAATTTTCACAATCAATATGTACAAAATTTTGCCGAGCTAGGCGTTTTTGGTTTTTTATTGCTTGTAATCATGTTGTTTATCAATATTAAAAATGCTTTAGTAACACAAAATTTTATCCAAATTTCTTTTGCATTTTTAATGATTAGTTTATTTTTGACAGAGAGTTTTTTGTGGAGGCAACGAGGTGTTGTTTTTTTTACAACCATGTATTGTCTTTTCAATATTCAAAATACCTATAAATTTACAAATAATAATACAATTAACACACTATCATGAAAAGAATTTTAATAACAGGAGCAGCTGGTTTTTTGGGCTCTCACTTGTGCGACCGATTTATTGCTGAAGGTTACCACGTTATTGGTATGGACAATTTGATTACGGGCGATTTAAAAAACATTGAACATTTATTCAAGTTAGAACATTTTGAGTTTTATCACCACGATATTACCAAATTTGTTCATGTGCCTGGAAATTTGGATTATATCCTGCACTTTGCATCACCAGCAAGCCCAATAGATTATTTGAAAATACCCATCCAAACCCTCAAAGTAGGTTCACTTGGAACTCACAATTTATTAGGATTAGCAAGGGTTAAAAAAGCCAGAATCTTAATTGCTTCTACCTCTGAAATATATGGTGATCCATTAGTACACCCACAAACAGAAGAATATTATGGCAACGTAAACACTATTGGGCCTCGTGGCGTGTATGACGAAGCCAAACGTTTTCAAGAGTCAATAACAATGGCTTACCATACTTTTCATGGTGTAGAAACCAGAATCGTAAGAATATTTAATACTTACGGGCCAAGAATGAGACTCAACGATGGCCGTGTAATTCCTGCCTTTATTGGGCAAGCACTTCGTGGCGAAGATTTAACTATTTTTGGCGATGGTAGCCAAACCCGTTCGTTTTGTTATGTAGATGATCAAGTTGAAGGAATTTTCCGGTTGTTACATTCTGATTATGTTTTTCCAGTAAATATTGGAAATCCAGACGAAATAACCATCAAAGATTTTGCAGATGAAATCATCAAACTAACGGGTACCAATCAAAAAGTGGTTTACCATCCGCTGCCAATAAACGATCCACTTCAAAGACAACCAGACACCACCAAGGCCAAAGAAATTTTAGGCTGGGAGGCCAAAGTGAGCAGAGCAGAAGGCATGAAAATTACTTACGACTATTTCAAATCGTTATCTACCGAAGCGCTTTTGAAAGAAGAACACAAAGATTTTACTAAATACATATTTTAATTGAAAAAACGTATAGGCAGATACTCGGCTTACATAAGGCCCTTTACTTATCTTGTAGATTTATTGGTAATAAATCTACTGGCCGATTATTGGGTTTTTAGTAAATTTGGATATTTTGCCTTTGTTTCGATTGCTTGGTTTGTAACTTCTTGGAATACAAAATTTTATGAAGTTTACCGCTTTACAAAAGCTTTTGACATCCTCGAAAAAATAGTCAAGCAATTTATCGTTTTTCTTATTTTAAATTTTGCTTATTTAGGATTTTTATTAAAAATACAAGAGGCTTCTGTCATGATCAAATACATTAGCCTCTCCATTTTTATCATTTCTTGTTTCAAATTTGCTATCTTTTTTGCTTTACGAATTTTTAGAAGCTTTTTTGGTGGCAATTTTAGAAAAGTTATTATTATTGGCGAAGGTCAAAATGTTTGGCAATTGTCTGATTTTTTTTTAAATAATACAGATTTTGGATATAAATTATTTAAAGTATTTACCCCAACAGCCGATAATCTGTTTATTGAAAAAAGTTTTCAATATGTTAAAGAATATAATATTGATGAAATTTATTGTTCTTTGCCCAATTTGTCCAAAACACAAATTAAACATTATATAGATTTTGCAGATAACAATTTGAAAACCCTCAAATTTTTGCCAGACAACAAAGAAATCATTTCTCGAAGTATCAATTTTGATTATTATGGTTATATTCCAGTAATATCGTTGCGAAATATTCCTCTTGATAGTTTTCGAAACAAATTTATAAAACGGGTTTTTGATATTGTTTTTTCTATCCTTGTCATTGTTTTTGTTTTGTCTTGGATGATTCCTTTAATTGGATTATTGATAAAATTAGAATCCAAAGGACCTGTTTTTTTCAAACAACAACGCAATGGCTTGAATTATCACGAATTTAGTTGTTTGAAATTTCGTTCCATGAGGTTAAATCCTATTGCAGATTTGGAACAAGTTCAAAAGAATGACCCACGAATTACAAAAATAGGTAAATTCATTCGCAAAACAAGTATCGATGAAATGCCACAGTTTTTCAATGTATTATTTGGCTCTATGTCTGTTGTTGGCCCCAGGCCACACATGGTAAGCCATACAGAAATGTATGCCAAAAGTGTTGATAAATTTATGGTACGGCACTTTATCAAACCAGGAATTACTGGATTAGCACAAACCAATGGTTTTCGAGGCGAAGTCGAAAACGAAAAAGATATTATTTATCGTGTGCGTTATGATATTTTTTATCTTGAAAATTGGAATCTAATGCTCGATTTGAAAATAGTAATTTTGACAATAATAAACGCCATCAGGGGCGATAAAAAAGCCTATTAAAATAAGTGTTTACGCTATTTTTATAATAATCTACAATATTGTAATTATCTATTTTACACTAAAGTGTTACATTAAAATACATCAAAAGCCACCAAATTGTCCATTTGTTTTTGTAAATCAAATTGCTGATTGGCTTGTTCAAAAACTTGTCGCTTTTTTTGGTCAATCTCTACTTTTGTCAATAGAGAAATGTTTTTCAAAACGTTGTTAAAATCCTCAAAATCAGTAACTTTTGCCACCCAACCCAAGTTGTTTTGTGCTACTATTTGCTCGCCCTCGCCACCTCCAAAATATAAAATTGGGAACCCAAGCAAACTGTATTCAAATATTTTTGAAGGCACAGAACCATATATCCTGTTTTTGAGAGGTACAACGGCTATATCCATCGTTTGCAGTTGTTGATGTAATAATGCTCTGTCTAGCATACCATGAAACACCAACTTATTAGCCATTCCGTTTGTTTCAATCAATGCTTCTATAGCTTGTCGTTCTGCTCCTTCGCCAAATATGTGAAACTCTATTGGCAAATTTTTCAAATGAATTTGCTTACATAATTCAAAAATACCTTGTGCCACACCCAACAACCCAGCATAAAAAATCCGAATGGTACCATCTGTATGGCACTTCAAATTAAAAACAGCTTTATCATATACAGGATAATTGCGATACAAATAACACGGTTGTGGATGCCCTAAATTTTGAATATGTTCCAAAATTTCGAGTGATTGACCTAATATAACGGTGCTTTTTTGATAAATATTTTTTTCAAAATAACAGGCCATTTGGTGCGACACACTATTTTTGGCTATCAACTGAAGTTCTAATGCAGCCAAAGGCCAAAGATCCGAGACGTTTAAAATGATTTTTTTTTGTTTGAATTTCAAAATAATAATAGCCAAAAACGACAACAACAATGGAGGAGATTGAACGATAACTTTTTTGGGTGTTTTAAAAAAAAGCAAGTAAAACCCTAAAAAAGAAGCAAACGAAACAACCGAAAGTAAACGTTTTACTATATTTTTACTATTACTTGGATAAATCCAAAGCCGCTTGGTTTTGATGCCATTTATCGTTTCATGAACAATAAATTTTCCTTTATATTGTTCAAAAATACGCCCGTTTGGATAATTTCCCATAGGGCAAATTACTGTTACCTGATAGTTCAAATGGTTTAAATTTTGGGCCAATTGTGCTATTCTGTTGGCTGCGGCCCCTTTTTCTGGCGGAAAATAATTTGTAAGTATAAGTATTTCGTTCATTTGTTTTTTGTAATAATAGATTGGTATCATTGCTAATCCAATTTCAATTTCTTGAATGGCTATTAATCCTAATGGCTACATTCTCAATAAAATAGCGAATTAGACAGAGCCTATTTTGGGCATTCCTCAAGGGTCGGGCTATCTGTTTCAAACAACGTTCCTTGAACTCCAAATGAAATATAATATTGTGAAATAATCTTTTTTGATTACCACATTCAGATAGTTTATCATTGCAATACCTTCCCCTTTGGGGGCTGGGAGTCTTCTAAAAAATTTCCACTACTATCCTAACACAAAACCCTGAAATAATAAACCTTAAATAGCCTAATACCAAACACTTATATAAATAATCTAAAGTTACGACCTTTTATTTCAAGATTTTATAAAAAAATCATTTCATAGCTGGGCTACATAATTAATTTTTTTTGTGGAATTTTGGAGAAAAAGAACTAGTAAATTGGGTTTTTTTATATGAGTGTTTGGTATAATGCACAAAATTAACAAATTTCTGTCAAAATTCGTTAATTACCTTTGTCAAAATTTTATATTTTAGGAAAGATTAAATATCCAAAGCTGCAGTTGTTTTTTAGAAAAAATGCTGCATATTAGGATGATGAATCATTATTTTGAATATAATACCAAATATACATATAAAATAGTCCAATCTACTGGTTCTTTTTTGCTAAAATTATTAAAAAAAAAATAGTTCCGTAGCCCAGCTATGCAACGATTTTTTTTGAAAATTTTTTCTAAAAAATAACTACGCATCTTTGGACTATTTTATAAATATATTTGGTATAATTTTTCTATTACTTTTGGAACAATATAAAAAAACCTCAAAAATTTTGAAATTCTTTGAGGTTTGTTGTTTATTTGGTATTATATCACATTTATTTTACAATTGCAACCCAAAATCCTTTTGTTCTGGCCAATACACTATGGTCATACATGGCCTCGCATTGTAAGCCTGGCAAATAATAAGTGCCCAAATAGGAGGCATTCAAAAGGATTTTAAAAGTTTTGGTTTCACGGGATTTGAGAGCAAAATAAAAATGGGTTCTGTCATCTCTAATGTCTATATAATCGGCCACATTATGAGTTGCTTCGCCAAAATCGGTATAACGGGTGTTTACTATTTCAAAACCTGAAGGTAATATTTGAGACAACGCCATATTGGACACCATCTCGTTTTGCAAATTGGTAATTTGTACCTCTGCAATGAGCTCTGTTCCTTGGTTGATTTTTGCCATTTGAAGTTTTTCCCCTTTTCTGTTTTTAAATACAACTTGAGCAACTAAGTTATTCATTGCGGTTTGTTCCTGCCCAATAGGCAAAATACCCGATTGCATTACTCGAACATATACGGTGTTATTATGGTTGTTTTTGACAACCATACTGTTATTGCCAGAGGTAACCTCAAGGTCTCTATTTGCAGTAGCTTTGGTCGTATAAATGCGATCGGATTTGCCATTTTTTGTCCATGCCATTTGGATACCTTTGCCTCCATTGACTTGTGTAAATTTTGACATGGCATACAAACAATAAGCCGTTGTTTGGGTACTCATCCATTCGTTAGTAGCCATTTTTTTTGCTAATTTTTGTGCCATTATAAAGGATTTTTGTTGCTGTCCTAAAAGGATTAGGGATTCCAATGTCATAGCCGCATTCCGTTCTGCCGAACCATAGTAATTGTAAACCTGATGGGGATTTTCGTTTGGCTCGATTTGACTTTTCAACAATAAGGCATTGCCTGCGGCTTTTTGTCCCGCCAAGGTATAGGCGGCCGCAAGTCGAAGCTTGGCTTCGTTGGAAATGTTGTTGGTTTCTCGAAGTCTGTTCATAGACGCTAAATCAGGATTGCCAGACAACGCCAAAGTATATAAGCGATAGGCTTGTGCCAAATCGTTTTCAAAACTCGACTCAAACCGCCAATTTTTAGCCGTTTTTTGTTGGAACGAAATCCATTTTTGTTTGAAATTTAGGGGCAATACATAACCTTTCTTTTCGGCTTCTATCAAAAAGTGTCCTGCATAGGACGTGCCCCAATCGTCTGGATTGGACTGCCCTTGCCAATAGGAAAGACCGCCACTTGGCAATTGAAATCCAGACAATCTGTTGATTCCTGCTGTAACATTTTTTTGAATCATAGCCAAGCGGTTCGCATCTAAATCGCAAACATCGGACAAATACAATTGTGGAAAAACGGACGACGTTGTTTGCTCTACACACCCATGCGGATATGCAATTAAATATTGTAAACGATTATTGAAATTCAAATTTGGCATAGACGAAACTTCTATTTTTGCAGCATTACTTCCATAAATACCAAATGTTTTCCACGAAATAGTTTGACTAGTATGAGGAGCAACCACAACATCTGTGTATAAATTTGTTATAGGGTTTGGATTGGTCATGTCTATCGATACATCATATACAGATCGTTCTTTGCCCGAAGTAGCAATAACTTGAATTTTGCCAATACCAGTGGCTTGTCCAACCGCCAAATCAAAATAAACCATTTTTTCGTCGGGTTGGTTGAATGTTAGTTTTTGAGTTGTATTACCCAAAACACGAATTCCGTTATTGGTTTTGATTTGTATTGAAACATTTTTTACGTGTTTTTCCATTGCAAAAATGGTAACAGGAATGGTAACCCTTTCAGCTGGTGATATTTTACGGGGTACAGATGCTAATGCCATTAATGGACTGCGAACAGGAACGGCTTTTTCTGTGCTTCCATAAGCATTTTGCTGGGCATTTGCAGCCACTAACATGGCCCTAACCGAGCCAATGTATTTTGGAAGTTTAATCTGATGGGTTTTACTATCGCCTTTGCCTAAACTAAAAGGGCCAAGGTGTATCACAACTGGTTTAAAACGATTGGCTTTTTTGGTTTTGCCACCACCCAAATCCTGATCGCCTCCAATGCTAAAAATTTGGTTGATTTTGCCGCCATAAGCTCCAATCACGTTGTCATATATATCCCATGTTTTTACACCAAGGGCCTCACGGGCATAGAAATTGTCCCACGCATTTGGAGTTTTAAATCTGGTTAAATCCAGCAGTCCTTCATCTACAAGGGCTATGGTATAAGTCATGCTTTTACCAGTTTTTTCGCTTACTTTTAGGTTAAAATTTTGCTCTGGTTTCAGTACTTCGGGCATGGTTATTTGCGGTTGCAAAATAGTATTTTTATCTATTACGGCTATGGGCACAATGCCATACATCCTAATGGGCGAATCGTTTTTAGTAAAAGCATGGGGTTGCAATAGAGTAATGTTAAAATATACGTTGGGAGCCATATCTGCAGTTATCGGAACAGACACTTTGGTTTCGCCAGCCGTAGTTTTTGCCCAAATGGTTTTAAGTACTTTTGAACCATTTTCAATGGCAATCAAAGCCCTACCCCCTGCACTTGATGGAAAAGCAATAGTGGCTGTTTCGCCAACGGCATATTCTTTTTTGTTTGTCGAAAAAACAAGCATATTGGCCGATGTAGCATCGGTGTTGCGGGTTTTGCCAGACCATGATGGCCAATCGATGTTTACACTACTCGACGTGGCATGTCCTCCCGAAGGATCGCTTATTCGTATCAAATAACGGCCCCATTCTTCGTCTTTCAACGAAAATTGAAAACGTCCTTTGCCTGATTGGTCGGTACTGATACTAAATGTTTTAAAAGCAGTATTTGCATTTGAGGTATTGTAATTTGAAATATTATCTTCAGATGCGTCCCACCACCAACGCCATTGTACCTTAAAAATCGAGACTTCCAATTGTCGGTTTGCTTTTGGCTGTCCATTTTCATCTACTGTTACTACTTCAAATACATTATTTTTGCGGGTTTCTAGCATTTGATATGGGGTCAATTCAGGAAGTTTTAGTCCCACATAAGTATGATATGGTGCATATTGCATTGCTACAACATCTGTACTAAAATCGCCACCTTCTTCAAATACTTTGGTAATCATGGCTGCTCGTAAAAGTCCGGGTGCCTGACCTTGTATTTTGGGCTGTATAGGGATGCTTACCTTGCCAGCTGCATCCAATGTTCCAGAAAAAATCGTGGTTTCTTCGGTATTGAATTTGCGAGTTTCATCGTCAAAAATGTATTTTTCATAATGCTTAAAAACAGTGGTTTGCTCTGAAAATTTGGCTTCCATAACCACTTTCAAATTTTTTGCCACAGCACCATGTAACCAAGCAACTTCCAAATTATCGGTGTTTTGATGGGCAGCAGACAAGATTGGAGCCTGAAATATGTTTTTGATTTTCAAACGATTGGGTTTGATGGTTTCAATTTTAATGTTTTTATAAAATTTTGCTCCACCAACACTTACAACAGCTTCCCAACTGCCCGTTGGGGCATCGGCATTTGTAGGTATTATAAAACTATAATGATTAAGTTCATTGGTTTTTTGAACCGTTTCATAGGTAGTTTTGCCATTGGGATCGTTCAACTTGAACTTTATCGGATGGCCTAGTGGCAATTTGTTGGCTTGGTCATTTAAAATAAAGGATAAGTATAAATCATCGCCAGGACGCCAAACCCCCCTTTCGCCATACAAGTATCCTTTGAGTCCTTTTTGCAAAACCTCGCCCGAGACATCAAAATTACTTACCGATAACGAAAGCCCATCATCTAATTTAACATAGGTAGCTTGTTTCCCTTTTGTAACAATAGCAAAATAAGCAAAGGTATCCAGCTTAAAAGTAGCAAATCCTTGAGAGTCGGTTGATTGCGAGCCCAGTTTTTGTTGTTGGTAGCTGTATAAGGTAACGGTGGCATTTTCTATTGGAGTGGTATCTACAATATTGGCTACCGTAAAATGATAGCTTTTGTTTTCGCCACGTTTTGCTATTACCCCTAAATCTGAAGCTAATATATTGGTACCCACACGGGCATTGTAAAAATAGGAATCGCTACAAGGGTCTTGGCTTTCTCTCCATTCAAAATCGTCATAATAATAGTCGTCATAACTATCGCTATAATTAACGTCTTTTTCATCAATAGCTTCCTCTTCTACGGTGTTGGTATCTGTTGTACTATCGTTGCATTTGTACAACGAATATTTTTTGTTAAAACTCATTTCAACTCTATAAATAGCACCAGGCTCGGGTGTAATTATTTTAGACAAGTCCAAGCTATAAGCATTCCATTTGGTGTTTTGTAGCAATTGGTTTTTGTTCAATTCTATTTTTGATTTTGCAATGGGTTGTGCTACACGTTTTAAATTTCTGGCACCGTTGAGTTCGTTTTCTTGTAAAAATTGCAGGATGTTGTTTTTGTAAATTTTATAAACTTTTACATCAACAGCACTCAAATTTACGGCCTCAAAATTGATTTTCAAATTATTGGAACTAGGCAAAATAGTGCCATTTTTTATAAACCGCACATCGGGTTTTAAGGGTTCTAAAGAGATGGAATTATTATAATTTTCTTTCATTTTTGTGCCATATTGGCTTTCAATGCCTTGAAAAACTTCAATTTTCAAATGTGATAGATTGACTTCGGGTGTGTCGTTTTCAGGGGCATCTGCTTCTATCACAGTCGCAACCGAGTCTGTAGCGGCCATTACAGTATCTACCACAATGGCGGTCGTATCGGAAACCATAGCTATGGTATTGACTGGTTCAATGGGTTTTTCTAGTTTGTTTTCGCCATTAAAATATACTTTTAGCACATTGCCTTGTGCTGAAAATTTCAAATTTTTTGCTTGTTCAATCGATACCAATCCGCTAAAATCTTGACTTTTTTGCAAAGGTTCCGAGAAGTTGATGCTGATCATTTTGACATCGTCTTCGGGTGTGTCTATTGCCACAATTTTAAAATCGTTTTTGGCCGAAATGGCATATTTGAAACTGCCTTTTTGGTCTATGCCAAAATCTGTTCCGTCATATTCCACTTCAATTTCAGAGGCGTCGTCTGATCTTTTGATTTGATCGATAATCAATTTGAATGCTGTACCTGATTTTACATCTTCTTCAAATTTTATGGGCAAATTTTCTCCATCTTGTTGTGCATGAATGATTTTTTTGGCCGTTTCGAGCGACATCACATCGGCCGTTTTCAAAACAGCGTTTAGGTATTGTTTGTCGGGGCTATAGGATTGAATATCCAACGTATTGATAATAAAATCTTGTTTGATGGTTTGCACCGTAAAGTTAAAATCTTCACACTCTTTTGGAACGGCTTTGATTTTAGATACATGAAGTGTAACTTGATACGTGGTTCCCGATTCTAATTTTTCATTGGGTACAAATGCAACAATATGTGGCGAAAGTGCTACTACCTTGCCCTCTATGTTCGGCGAAATATCAAACAAGTCATTGTCCAGGGGTTGATTGGTTTTCCAGTTTGGGTTTTCAAAAGCCAAAACAACCCTAATGTCTGATTGGGCGGCAACGAGACCTCCAGAAAAACTGGTAATGAAATTTTTGAATTTGGACAAATCCGAATTGAAGTCGGCAGGAGTTTTGTGGCTACAAGCCATAACGAATAAAATAGTTAAACAAGCGGTAACTAAATTTTTTGCATTCATTTGTAATAAAAAATTAATAGTAAGAAAATAAATTTTGGTGCCTTTTTTTAATTAATATCCTATCAAAAAATACAAAGTAGTTCATTTTGAACGAAGTGTATAAATTTTAGAAAAAAATCAATTTTGTAGTAAAAGTAAATAATATAATTGAATATCGGCTTATAAAAAACGAAAAAAAACAGAAATATTTTTTTAAAGAAAAGGTTTATAATAATTTGCAAATTCAACTTTAAAACGAGTTAATAAATAAGGGTAATAAAAAATATTTTGAAGTTTGTTTTTTTTGGAATTACATTTTAAAATAGCAATAAATGAAATTTTTAAGTGATTATTTTCATTTAATACAAAAAAATATTGAAAAAAATGCAATAATTGAAAAAAGCAAAAAGTGCCGTTTTTTTATTATTTAAAAACAATATAAATAACAGCGAAAAGGTTGTAGTTAATATCAAATTCATGTACTTTTGTGATGTAATTTATTAAAAAATTTAATCAAATCTTATGGCAAAATCTGCATTATTGAAGTCGTCAATAGCAAAAAAAATTGCTATGGCGCTTTCAGGACTTTTTTTGATGTTGTTTTTAACGCAACATTTTTTTATCAATTTAACGTCTATATTTAGTCCTGATACGTTCAATGAGATTTCTCATTTTATGGGAAATAATCCATTGGTTCAGTATGTTATACAACCAATACTTATAGTTGGGGTGGTTTTTCACTTCATTATGGGTTTTGTGTTAGACATCAAAAACCGAGCTGCACGTCCTGTGGCTTATGCAAGTTATAACGGAGCAGCAAATGCTTCATGGGCATCTAGAAATATGATCATTTCTGGATCGGTAATTTTAGCTTTTCTTGGTTTACATTTTTACGACTTTTGGTTTCCAGAAATGGTTTACAAATATGTAGAATGTAATGAGTTGGACGCTACAAGATACTTTCATGAGCTTCAAGCCAAGTTTGAAAGCCCTGTAAGAACGGGTATTTATTGCTTGTCTTTTGTGTTATTGGCCATGCACTTGTGGCACGGTTTCAGTTCGTCGTTTCAATCTGTTGGAACACGTAACAAATACCAAGAAACATTACAAAAATTAGGTCATGCTTTTGCAATTATTGTTCCTTTTGGATTTATTGTAATTGCTTTATTTCATCATTTCAACAATTAATATTATATTATAATGGCATTAGATTCAAAAATACCAAATGGTCCTATAGCGGACAAATGGACAAATTATAAAGATCATATTAATTTAGTAAATCCTGCAAACAAACGTAATCTAGATGTGATTATCGTAGGAACGGGACTTGCTGGAGGTTCTGCAGCAGCAACGTTGGCAGAATTAGGATACAACGTAAAAGCCTTTTGCTTTCAAGATTCCCCACGAAGAGCACACTCTATTGCGGCTCAAGGAGGTATCAATGCAGCCAAAAATTATCAAGGAGACGGAGATTCTACCTTCCGATTGTTTTATGATACCGTAAAAGGTGGTGATTACCGTGCTAGAGAGGCCAACGTACACCGATTGGCAGAAGTATCGGCAAATATTATAGACCAATGTGTGGCTCAAGGGGTGCCATTGGCTCGTGAATATGGCGGATTGTTGGACAACCGTTCTTTTGGTGGAACATTAGTTTCCAGAACTTTTTATGCCAAAGGGCAAACAGGTCAACAATTGTTACTTGGTGCATACTCTGCCATGAACCGTCAAATTGGCCGTGGAAAAATTAAAATGTACAACCGCCACGAAATGCTAGATTTGGTAGTTGTAGATGGAAAAGCTCGAGGAATTATTGCCCGAAATTTGGTAACTGGCGAAATAGAAAGACACTCGGCTCACGCAGTAGTTATTGCATCTGGAGGGTATGGCAATGTATTTTTCCTTTCAACAAATGCCATGGGTAGCAATGCCACAGCAGCTTGGAAAATTCACAAAAAAGGAGCCTATTTTGCCAATCCTTGTTACACACAAATTCACCCAACTTGTATCCCTGTATCTGGCGACCACCAATCAAAACTGACCTTAATGTCTGAATCATTAAGAAACGATGGAAGAATTTGGGTGCCTGCCAAGTTAGAAGATGCAAAAGCCATTCGTGAAGGCAAATTGAAACCCACTCAAATAGCCGAAGCCGATAGAGATTATTATTTAGAAAGACGTTACCCATCCTTTGGTAACTTGGTACCTAGAGATATTGCCTCACGTGCTGCAAAAGAAAGATGCGATGCTGGTTTTGGTGTAAATAAAACAGGCGAAGCCGTTTATTTGGATTTTGCCGCTGCCATTCAAAGATATGGAAAAGACCAAGTAAAAATTAAAAACTTGGACGAAAACGATCAAGCCTTGATCAAAAAATTAGGTACAGATGTAGTGGCCAACAAATATGGTAACTTATTTCAAATGTATGAAAAAATTGTAGATGAAAATCCTTACGAAACACCAATGATGATTTATCCAGCCGTACACTACACCATGGGGGGTACTTGGGTAGATTATAATTTGATGACCACAATTCCTGGATGTTTTTCTATTGGAGAATCTAACTTTTCTGATCATGGTGCCAACAGACTTGGGGCATCTGCCTTGATGCAAGGATTGGCCGATGGCTATTTTGTATTGCCATACACCATTGGCGATTATTTAGCTCCAGATATTAAAATGGGTAAAATATCGACAGATTTACCAGAATTTATCGAAGCAGAAAAAGCTGTCAAAGCTCAAATAGACCAATTTATGAATAACAAAGGTTCCCATTCTGTAGATTATTTCCATAAAAAATTGGGAAAAATCATGTGGGACAAAGTAGGAATGGCTCGAAATGCAAAAGGATTATCTGAAGCTATCGAAGAAATTGCAGCTTTGAGAGACGCATTTTATAAAGAAGTAAAAGTACCAGGAACAGCCAATGGATTCAATCAAGAATTAGAAAAAGCTACCCGTGTAGCCGATTTCTTGGAATTGGGTGAATTGTTTGCCAAAGATGCTTTGCACCGAAACGAATCGTGTGGTGGACACTTCCGTGAGGAGTATCAAACTCCAGATGGAGAGGCACAGCGAGATGACGAAAATTTTGCTTATGTAGCAGCTTGGGAATATAAAGGAAAACCAAGCGATGCCGTGTTGCACAAAGAGCCTCTTGTATTTGAAAATGTGAAATTGGTACAAAGAAGTTATAAATAATTTGGTCAAAAGTCAAACGTTTAAAAGTATAAAGACCTTTTTGTCTATAAACTTTTGATTTTCGACTAGATGACATTCAAACTAAAAAGATATGAAACTTACATTAAAAATATGGCGTCAAGAAAACGCCAAAGCACAAGGACGGATTGTTGAATATCCGATTGACGGAGTTGAACCAGACATGTCGTTTCTTGAAATGCTCGACGTTCTAAACGAACAATTGAATAATAAAGGCGAAGAGCCCGTGGCCTTTGACCACGATTGTAGAGAAGGAATTTGTGGCATGTGTTCGTTGTTTATTAATGGCCAAGCTCACGGACCAGACAGAGCCGTTACTACTTGCCAGTTGCACATGCGAATGTTTAAAGATGGCGATACAATCTTTATCGAACCTTTTAGAGCCAAAGCCTTTCCAGTAATCAAAGACTTGGTTGTGGACAGAAGTGCTTTTGATAGAATCCAACATGCAGGAGGATTTATCTCTGTAAATACCTCTGGAAATACAATTGATGCCAATACAATTCCAATTAATAAAAAAGATGCCGATGATGCTTTTGATGCGGCCACTTGTATTGGTTGTGGTGCTTGTGTAGCCACTTGTAAAAACTCTTCGGCCATGCTTTTTGTGGCTGCAAAAGTGTCGCAGTTTGCACTATTGCCACAAGGTAGAGTAGAAGCCACAGACAGGGTGTTGAATATGGTAAATCAAATGGATCATGAAGGTTTTGGTAACTGTACCAACACTGGAGCATGTGAAGTAGAATGTCCAAAAGGAATTTCATTAGAAAACATTGCCCGTATGAATAGAGAATACATTACAGCAAGCATCAAAAAATAATATAATTTGAACTTGAATAAAAAAACCCAAAATCAATGATTTTGGGTTTTTTTTATGGAGTTTGGATGATTTATGGCTCATATAAAATAATTAGAGAGGATACTGTCCTAAAAAAGTTGTAAAGTTTTTTTTGTACTTTTATAATTCTAAATAAATATACAATTATGAACTTTACACACGCTATAAATTTCGGAATTATTATTGGAAATTGCAAATTCAGAAAATGCCACCAATTTGCAAACAGCCAAAGGACCCCCTTCAGTGGCTGGGGGGCTCTTATACTACTACCACCCCGACCATTTGGGAACTAGTACAGCTTTGACAGATTTTTTTGGTAATGCATACCAAATCAGAGATTCATCGAACTCCGCTGAAAAAAATACCAAAGTGAGATAATTTTTCTTAAATTTGCCTTTTGGAGAAATAACATTCATCGAACACCGCTGAAAATAAACGCTTGTGAGATAGACAATGGCACAACAACTATTACAACAGCCCCTACAAGTTTAACGGCAAGGAGCTAGACGACGAAACAGGGTTTTATTATTATGGGGCAGGGTATTATGACCCGAGGGTGAGTATATGGATGAGTGTGTATCCGTTGGCGGAGAAGTATCCAAACATATCTCCTTATGTTTACGTTGCTAACAATCCTATCAATGCTATAGATCCTGATGGTAGAGAAATAATATACGTTATCTATAACAAAGATGGTTCTGCCAAAGAAGAATTAAAATATAGAAATGGTAATTTTTATCATAATCGTGGTGAAGGAAAAAGATACAACCCAGGGAAAGAAAGTTTAAGTCCAAATATGTATAAAGTTTTAACAGCATATAGAAAGATTGAGAAATCTAACGATAAAGAATTAAAAAATATGCTATCGACATTAGCGGACTCCAAACAAACACATTATGTTACACAAGGAGAAACCAATCAAAATGAGGTAGATTCGCAATTTTATCCTGAAAATGATTTAAGGAACTATCAAGCTAGACAAGATGTTAAAAATGGTGAACCTGTGGACACAATGACTCATTATGATTTTTCTGAGGAATCTAAAAAAGATTATGAAAGACAAGAAGGTGTGCCAGATTCAGATTTTAGTACAGTTGTACATGAAATGAGACATCAGTTTGATTTTGATCAGGGAAATTTGGCAGATTCTAGAGGCAAAAGATATAATAAGTCACCAGCAGAAAAGAGAGCGGTCGATAGTGAAAACAGAGCTCGAAAAATTAATAACTTACCTAAAAGAACTACTTATGGAGGAAAAAAATTTGATATTGATTAAGTTTTTTTTGTTATTATTGATATTTGTTTCTTGTTCAAAAGAGAAAAATAAAGAAATAAATTTTCATGCCTTTTATTCTGAAAATGGTAAAGCAAATAGTAATAATAGAAAAATAAACAGTTATATTTTATTTTCTAAAAACACCGTTGGACAAATATGTTTAATTAAATCAAATGATATTTTTTATACATATAAAAAAAACAAGATAAAAGATAAATATGAAGTTTTTTTTAATAATGTATTGTCTCAAAAGACTTTAATGGAAATAGATTCATTAGATTACATTTGTTTTAAAGTAGATAATAATATTGAAAGTGATTTTATAAATTTAAAAAAGAACATTATTTTAAATAAATATACTGTTAAAAGCTCTAATGATAAGAGTTATATAATTAAAAATAAACTTAAAAACAATGAAATTTTAAGTGTTGCTTATACACTTTTTAAAAGTGGTTATGCAGTTACTTACAATGATTATTTAGGTGTGTATTATGTTAAAGAGTTAATGATTGTAACTGATGATTAAATTACATAATTGTAAAAATTAAAATTCCGATGTCGCGGATATGTCCTTCAACGGATATTGTGGAATTGCATTCAGTGCCCACAAAGAGAGTAAAATCAAATACAAACTACAACGATAAAAAGTTGTGGTTTTAAAACTATTTAATTTTTAAAACCCTGTTAGCGTTTATATGCTAACAGGGTTTTTAACTTAAAACTTGAAGCTAAATAAACTTGAAACAAGCAACAAAAAGTCAACTGAAAAACTACTTGTCTATTTTAGCCCTGATGGGAGCGGCATCCTCTTGTGGAGCGGTAGCGGAGCAAGAGATATAGCGGACAGCAGGACAAAATGGGTGTTGGAATGGGGTTGTGTGCTTCTTAAAAAAATCCAGATTGCTGTTGCAAGTATCCTTTGGTGTACCTACTAAATAAAATGAAAAATGCCACGTAACTGTTACATTTTGTTGTAAAAAAAACACGCAATTGCCTGTTTTTTTTATTTTAGAGGATATTTTTCAGGATTTTGCGAGGTATGAAAAACGGCATTTAAAAATACGGTTTTACTGGGTTCATCTACAATAAAAAAAGCGATATATGGAAATTTACTAAAAGGCAAAAAACGATAATTATTATCGTGAAACTGGCAAAACGGATTTTTTTGTAAGGTTTTGTATGTTTTTTTAAAATCTTTTATAAAATCATTAGCTACTTTTTTACTTACTTCTTCAACATAATAAGAAACCGCATTTTTAATGTTTTTAGAAGCAATTGGCGAAACAATAATCTTATAGTTCATATTTACTTTTTAAATCATCATAAAGTTTATCAGCATCAATATAAGTGCTTTTGTCAGAATTAAGTTGGCTATCTAATTGTTGTTGTTGTGCTAAAGATAAAGTATAAGGTTTGCTAGATGCTGTTGGTTCTATAAGTGCATCAATATATCCAACAACACGTTCTAAAACACTTTGTGGAGCGTTTTTAAGTTTTTCGTTTAAAGTGTTAAGAGTTATGGTTTTCATAGTAAGCAATATTTTTATTCTTTACAAAAATACAAAAAAATAAATAATAAAGTTTATTTTCTAAAAAGAGTGTTATGCTTATGTTATTATATGCTCAGCTCCGCAAAGATTACCATCTGAAATGCTCCGCAAACGTCTCCCCCCCGTTGGTGCACGAATCCTTTCGTGTACCAACTAAATAAAAAGCCAAAAACCACAACTCTAAAAAGTTGTGGTTTTAAAACTTTTTAATTTTTTAAACCCGACCATTTGGGAACTAGTACAGCTTTGACAGCTATTTTTGGTAATGCTTATCAAATCAGAGATTCATCGAACTCCGCTGAAAAAAACACCAAAGTGAGGTAATTTTTCTTAAATTTGCCTTTTGGAGAAATAACATTCATCGAACACCGCTGAAAATAAACGCTTGTGAGATAGACTATGACACAACAACTAGGCAACAACTATTACAACAGCCCCTACAAGTTTAACGGCAAGGAGCTAGACGACGAAACAGGGCTGTATTATTATGGGGCAAGGTATTATGACCCGAGAGTGAGTATATGGATGAGTGTGGATCCGTTGGCGGAACTTGCTCCAAATAAGACACCATACCATTTTTGCTCAAATAATCCAATAAATAGGATTGATACTGATGGAAGATGGGATATTGAAGTTCATGCATATAATGACAGAAGTAAAAGTGGATATGCAGTGATGATAATGAGAGACAATAATGGTAATGAGGTTTATAGAACTGTGGTAAAAACTATTGGAACTGGAGGAAGAGTTAGGAATATAGGAAATTCAGATACTCCTCAAGGCAATTATAATATTTTAGGCTGGAGAGAAACAGGAAATAAAAGATACAATTCTGTTAGTTTTGGACCGAATGATTTGCTAGCATTAGACTATAAAGGAGATGAGGGTGGTAGCCGTAACGGTATGCATATTCACGGTGGTCGACAAGAAGGTAAATATAAAGGAAGAAAGGATTTAGCAAGCACACATGGTTGTATGAGAATAAACGATGATGATATTAAAGTGATGAAAGAAATCGCAACTGGTTTAGAGAATAATGACAAAACCGAAAAACCTGGAATATTAAGTTTGACAGATGATTTATCTTCACCTGTGAATTATGATAATAATAGACATAACGCAGGTACAGATCAATTCCCTACTCAATCACAAGCTCCACAAGATATGTTTCAAATTAAACAAGAATTACCAGCGGTAAAAATTGATAATACTTTTGTGGCACCTAGAATTGATTATTCAAAAGAAATAAAAAAATTATAAAAGACTAATGAGAACTAAAATTTATACAATTATTACATTTTATTGTTTTACATTTTTTTATTCATGTAATAAGAATAATGCCGATTTAACCAGAAGTGTTGCTTCTGCCAACGAAAGCAAACTTCCAAATAGTAGTAAATCTAAAATCAGCCAAAAAAAAGTTGAAAAGAAAAAACAATCTAGAATAGAAAAAATAATTTCTAAAATAGAAAAAAAGGAAAAATTAGATTTAGAAGAATATGATTTATTTTCAAATTATATTCTAAACAATAATGACGAATCGTTTTCAGAAAATACGGGTTACTTATTATTCAATTATTTTGTTGACAACAAAAGTAGCATTAAAGATTTTGAGGACTACCTGATAACTAAAGATTCTAAATTTAAAGATAAGCTATTAGTTTATTTAGTTAAAGTTATGTGTATTGATTTAGCTGATGAAAAGTATAATTATGAGAAACTAATAGATAAATTTATTTTTTTTAAAGGAAATTTAAAAGTTAAAGAATCTTTCAAAGAATGTATTAAAAATTATTAGTTTAAACATAAAAAACCTTTTCAATTTGTAAGGGTTAAAAGCAAAAAGCCCCGAATTTCGGGGCTTTTTTTATAAAATAAACTTTTTTTCATCTTGATAATTATTCCAAAACCGCAAGAGCTCAATAGCATTATTTTCAAAACGATAATACAGCGTAATTTGTTTTAGAACAGGAACTTGAAACGTGTTTTTGTAAACTGTGGGCTTGAAAGTTAGGTTTTCTTTGGTAAGTAAATCTATAAGTTGATCTACCTTATCCATAAAATGATATACTTCGGTTAGTGTCCATTCTCTTTCCAAGTATTCAATATTGTTCCAATAATCGATTTTAGCAGGTTCAGACCAAGAAACTATTGTCATTGCTTATTGGTTAAAAAGATGTGGAAAACGTTTTTTGGTTTCTTCCATTACGATATTATGGGGTGTTGTTCCTTTGGTTTCTATAGATTGTAAAGCCTCGTCTATGGCGTTTTTTTGTTCATTAGACAACAAACAGGCTTCAGGCGAACTCATTATAGATTTTACCTTTTCTATAAGAGAATAGTCTTGTAATTGGCTAATCCAGTTGATAATATTTAATTTATCATTTTGCAATTGTTGTATGTTCATAATGATTTGATTTAAAGTGTTGCTATGTTTTTCTGAAAGAAATCTTTAAATTTCTTTTGGGTTAAAAATGTATCTACCATTTTAAAAGCCATATTTTTTTCTTCGGGTTCAAGTATTTGTATTAGTTTAACTTGTACCAATAGCGTTTTATTTTCTGTAGTTACTTCAGTAGGAATTCCGTTTTCATAATTTATAAATTGGTCTGTGGCTATTCCAAAATATTTAACAATTTTTTTTAAAGCATCAATAGAAAGTTCTCTTTGTCCATTTTTAATTTTAGAATAATTGGAACGGTGCATTGCAATAAGGTCTGTAATTGTTTGTTGCGTTAATCACTTTTGTGCTCTTATTTTCTTAATGCTTAATCCTGTACTCATTGTAATTATAAAGCAAAAGTAATCAATTAAAAGACAAAATAAAAACAATGTTCCTTTTTTTAAACATATTGTTATCTATACGGAACATTTTATATGATTTTGCAAGGTATCAAATAGGAACAACTAATTCATCAACAATTTTAAAACAACGGAAATCTCATCTATAAAACAATCTCTCACTTTAGAACAAGTCTTAAAAAACTACAATTTGCAAGCCAATCAAAACAAAATGCTCAATTGCCATTTTACAAGGATAAAACGGCTACTTTACAAATTAGCACAAAACAAAATTAATTAAAAAAAGGATAGTTATTAAAAAGTTTATCATTTTTTAGATACTGTTCTAAAAAAGTGAATTTAGGATTTGCAAACCTCAAAGGTTTCCAAAACCTTTGAGGTTTACAAATGGAATACTAGAAGGATTGCCCTTGGTAACACTTCCAAAAGTGGCAATCTAGCCCCGACTGGAGTGGAAATCCTTTTTGTTTTTTCTTTAAAAACAAAAAGATTGTAGCGAAAGGCGGGAACTGGCCCTGCGTGGAAATGCCAAAAGTGGCTGCTGCTGCTATTTTTGATTCATTTGTAGGATTTATGACGAATGGTGGTTTGTGGTTGAATGTAGGTATAGTAATTTTGCAAATATAGTTGCTATTTGTTCGTTTTTTTTGATGGATACTATTATTTTTACAGCATGATAAAAACCTGTAAACCATGATAGAGCATTCGATTTTTGATAACGGTTTAGACCAAAATCCAGCCAATTTTACGGCCTTGAGCCCGCTTTCATTCATCAAGCGTACGGCATTTGTATATCCTGATTATACAGCGGTTGTATATGGTAAAATTCGTAGAACTTGGTCCGAAACCTATACCCGATGTATGAAATTAGCATCGGCATTAAGTAAACACGGCATCAAAAAAGGTGATACGGTATCGATAATGGCACCTAATGTACCTGCTATATTTGAAGCACATTTTGGAGTTCCAATGACTGGTGCTGTGCTTAACACCCTTAATATCAGATTAGATGCTGCTACAATTGGTTTTATGCTTGAACATGCTGGGACAAAGGTGTTGATAACAGATATTGAATTTTCTGCCACTATATTGGAAGCCATAGCTTGTTTAGAAGATCCGCCATTGATTATTAATATTGAAGACGAGCATGCAGAAGGGGGTAGTTTAATTGGTGATTTGACTTATGAAAATTTTATTGCTCGGGGTGATGATGTGTTTGAATGGGAATTGCCTTCGAGCGAATGGCAGGCCATTTCGCTTAATTATACGTCTGGGACAACGGGCAACCCCAAAGGGGTGGTTTACCACCATCGGGGGGCTTATTTGAATGCTGCCAATAATATTATTACTTGGAGTATGCCACAGCATGCCGTTTATTTGTGGACTTTGCCCATGTTTCATTGCAATGGGTGGTGTTTTCCGTGGACATTGGCAGCCCAAGCCGGCACTAGTATTTGTATAAGAAAAGTAAAAGCAGATGTAATATTTGAGGCTATAGAAAATGAAAAAGTAACCCATTTTTGTGGGGCTCCCATTGTTTTGGGGTTATTGACGAATGCGTCCGAGGCAGACAAAAAACCTTTGCAAAATACGGTATATGTGATGACGGCTGGTGCTGCACCACCTGCAGCCATCATTGAAGGTGTAGAGGCTATGGGTTTTAAAATTACACATGTATATGGATTGACAGAAACCTATGGGCCAGCCGTGGTGTGTGCCTGGCAATCGGAGTGGGATGATTTACCCATTTCGGAGAAGGCAGATTTGAAGGCCAGACAAGGTGTGAAATATTTGTTTTTGGAGGATGTTATGGTTGCCAATCCTGATACTTTAGAACCCGTGCCAGCAGACGGCACCACAATTGGCGAAATTTTTATTAAAGGCAATATTGTAATGAAAGGCTATCTGAAAAACGAGCCCGCTACACAAGAGGCTTTTGCAGGGGGTTGGTTTCATACTGGCGACTTGGCGGTGTGGTATGCTGATGGATATGTGCAAATAAAAGACCGATCGAAAGACATTATCATTTCGGGAGGCGAAAACATATCTACCATCGAAGTAGAAAGTGTTTTGTACAGGCATCCTGCTGTTTTAGAAGCTGCTGTTGTGGCCCGCCCAGACCAAAAATGGGGCGAAACGGTTTGTGCATTTATCACACTAAAGCCCAACCAACTACTAACAGAATTAGAAGTTATACAATATTGCAAACAACATTTAGCAGGTTTTAAAACACCTAAAACAGTCATTTTTTCGGAATTGCCCAAAACATCAACTGGTAAAATTCAAAAATATGTATTAAGAGCCGAAGCTGCTTTGCTTGAATGAAAAAATGTTTGAAAACTTTTGGGATAAAAAAACAAACGGTTGATGCTTTTGGCATTAACCGTTTGATTGAAATGACTATCAATTGAAATAATAGTGCAAGCCAACGCCAAAGGTTATGGATTTGAAATGTATATTTGGTATTATATGCATTAATAAAAAAACAACAAAAAGGTAACCCTATTTTTTAAATAAATTACAATAAGAATGATTTTTTAAAAATTCACATGATATACATCGGTCGAATTTCGTTGAATGTCAAAAGCTTCAAAAGCACCTGATTCTGGAATGATTTCCAAAATATCAAAAGACATACAACCCTTTGGAAGCCCTTCAAAAACAAGCGTAAAATGATGTTCCACCTTATTAATATATAGCCATTGCGGGTATAATGCAATGTTAAAATGTTGTATCAATTTGCATCGATGATTACTTTCTTTTGGGAATAAATAAATGGTAGGCCATACCCGCAATTGCCAGGGTATATTTGGTATATATCTTGCATGACAATGAACAATTACTTGTTTCTCAACATCAATTTGAACGTCACTCAAAAGCTCTGGAGTCATTTCTATTTTTTCTTCTATTAATTCCATAATGATTGTTAACCCAACTTGCCGAAAACCCAACACAAAACCCTGATTATCAGTAGCTTTTTTTTATCAATGGTACACTACATGAACTTTTTTAGTTTTTCTAATAATTTTAAATTTCAAGCAATCGTAAATCTTTTGTACTTCTTCTATGGGTTTTGAGGTTTTTTCTATGGTTAGATTTTTGGTTTTTGTTGGAAGTTTTACCTGAACTAAACTTTGTGTGTTCAGAATTCTCACTATATTTTGCCAATCATAATTTACTCCAGCATCTTTCAAATAATATCGTATTGCATTGACAATCTGATAACTAAGAATGGTTTGATAGATATGTCCTTTTACTTTTATATCGGTTTTATGATAAACAGGACGAATTAATAAATCTGATTTTAAACATCTAAAAGTGGCTTCAACCTCTCTAATAATATTGTAAATTTCCCACAATTTATTTTCTTGTACGTCTTGATAATTTGTTCTAATAAAATATACGCCTTCTTGTTTGGTTTGGTTTTCTTTTGGTTCAATTTTCGACCAATTTACACTCGTAGCTATAAGTTCATTTACTTGAATATCAACTTGATATCTTGAGCTAACTAACTTGTGTTTTTGTTTTATTCTTCCTAGTCTTTCACTAATTTTTAGAGCGTTTTTGATGGTTCTTTTTTTAGATAATCCATCGTTTAAATTTTGTAATTCCTCAAGATAAAGCTTTTCTAATTTTTCAGCCATTGAATTTTCTTTAATCCTTTTTTGCTCACTTTTTACATACATCCAATTATCGGCATGCTTTTCAGACTTAAATACTTGTAAATCAATAGAATTCCCTTTATTATCAAAGACTTGAATCAGCTCTTTTTCTGGATTTATCTCATAATTTTTTATTTTATTCCGAGCCACAGCAACATATTTCATCTGTTTGCTAGTAATCAATTCTAAATTGTCTTCTGTAGCAAAACCAGCATCCATGACAATTGTAACATCTTTAATTGCAACACCTTGCGTTTCAAAATCTGCTAGCAATAGTGCTATAGTTTTGCTATCGGACATATTGCCTTGATAAATTTTTGAATGTTTAATAAACCCTTTACTATCAATAATTCCAGTAAAAACAACCTGCTTACAATCATATCTTTTTTCTTTACTTCGTCCAAATTGGGCAATCTCGCTAGTGGCTTTTCGTCCTTCAAAATAGAGGTTTGAAAGATCATAAATAACAATAGACTGATCGATGTCAAAAAGCGTATTGATATTAGCATACAATTTTTTATCAATTTGCATTTGAAAATCGTGTAATTTATCTAAAATAGGATATAAATCCCTGTGAGTGAACGATTTATTATAATCAATAATTGAGGTTAAAGCACTATTATCACGAAGAATTTGAGCCGTTTTTTGTTCAGATGCACTAAAAATGGTGCGCGATAAAATGCTCAATTGTGCCATTTTTATATCCGATTCAGACCAATTTAACTCTTTGAAAATTTGTTCAAAACCTAGTTTTTGGTACATTAAATTGCAAATATTTTCAGCTCCAAAAGATTTAGAAGCTACAACATCAATACTTGCAACATCAATTTCTTGATAATCGCTTCCATCGTGTTTGGGAGGAGATGAAACTACTTCAGAATAATCTGTATTTTGAGCAAATTTTATTTGAAATTTTTCAAAATATTTAGTAGCCAAATCAATTGAGGTCTTGTTTTGAACAGGAAAAGCTAGCTCTTGATTGAAAATTTTAGCCTTCAATAAAACTAACACCTCGTTTTTAATATCATTGTTAAGTAGTTCAATATCAGAGCCTAAGCTCAATATATTGGACTGTTTTACCTTGCCATTAATCCTTGAATTTTGGGCAAGCATAAACTGGTAAAAAATTTTACCTTCTTTAGAATTTTGCTTTTTTACTACTCTTATAAACATTTTGCAAATATATCAAACGCTTATTAAATAAACAATAATCATACCTCACTACAAACGAGATTTACAAACTACTGAAAATTTATAAACTGCTGATTTTAAAGCTTTTAAATTTTTTAGACTCAAGCAACAACCTTATATTTAACATATATTTAACACAAAATACACTTGTTGCTAATTTTTAAAATGCTAAAATCGGCAAGTTGGGTTAAGTCAATAGATAATTCAATAAAATCATCAGCTGGAGATGGAAAACCTGCACTAATTCCAACATCAACAAAAGGTAGTTTAAACTTTGTTGAATAGTCTGGAGCATAAAACTCAAATATTTTAGTGGAATGTAAACTTCTTAATTTCATTTTACAAAATTAAGAAAGTTAGGTTTATTTTGATATGAAATTATGGTAAATATTTATTAACGAAATGAAACAAACAAAGAACTGGCTTTAGGAATACTTGGACTAAATACGGTTTTTGTGCAGCTGAATGATGTAATAACTATTATAAAGTAAATGCAAACTACTTATTAAGTGAAGGATGTTGGAATGGAATGATGTTTATTTTAAGGTTTTCCAAATTGATATAGTTTTTACATTTATAATTGATTTATGATTAGTGTCCAATCATTTTTTCTTGATTTATCATCTTCGTTGAAGTCTGAAAAGTTGAACCATCTAAATTTTACATCTTTCTTTGCTTCTCCAGTTCTTGAGTGTGGTTTGTCAATATAATTGATGTAGGTTTCGTTTACTCTATCTACAAAATCATCGTATTGGTATAAGTAAAATTCATTTGGTGCATTTGTTTTTAGGTTTACTAATGCTAGAAATAAATTAGGATTATTTTTTCTTGTAGTTATGCCCGTGCTTAACTTCCAACCTTGTTCGTTTTTCAATCCCATTGTTTTAACCTGTATAGCAACATGTTTTGAGCCATCATTATTTGTTGCAATAATATCAAACAAAGGATTGTTTTTTGGGGTTAATAGTGGCAATATATTGAGTTTACTTAATTCTGAACAAACAAAATATTTTCCTGCATTTTCTGTTAAATTATAAGTGTTTTTCATATTTAGCAATCTAAAAGCAATTAATTATACTTTAAAATAACCTAATTGAGTTTAATGGTAAACCTGTATCAGTGAACTTTATTCCTTCCCAAAAATCAGGATTACTTGATTGGTCTGATGTAGAAAAAACATTTTCATAAAAAACCTTTAAAGACTGATGTTTTGCTTGATTTTCTTTAATGATAGTGTGACCTTGTAAAATATTGTAAATTGTTTTCCCTCGCAATAATATGCTATCACTACCTGTTTCTTTATAAAGTTTAGTGTTTTCATCAATGATAATATCAAATCTAAACGGCTTTGAAGTTTTTTTATCATTCATTTCAAAATGTAGTTTTGTACCAACCGCAAGAACATTTCTAATTTTAACTAACTCAAAATAAGATTTAAATAAATTTAAGCACTCTTCAATTTCCGTTTTAAATTTAGCATTATCAATATCATCGTGACTTGAAGAGTTTAAAAAGAATTTTCGATACTTGTCTAATTCTTCAAATGGAGCTTCGTTAATTTCATTTTTTAATGCAAAGTTTTTGCATTTTACAATCATACCGTTTAAATCAAGACTTGAATAATCTTCTGTAATTGTGTCGGTTTTAGATAGAAACTTTTTACAAAATGCTTCGGCAGCTTTTCTTAAATTATTAGCACTTTCGTCTAATTGATTATCGTTTAAAAAATCTTCTGCTTTTTCAACATAACTTCTGTTCTTTTTTATATCTGGACGAGTTGTTAAACCATCTTTCTTTTCGTGTAATTCGTAATATACCCAATTTTCTTGTTCGAGAAGGCTAATTTTATATTTAGCCATTTGATAAAACATTTTATCGTGTGTGAGAATGATTAATTGGTAATTATTTACAAACTCGTCTGACATTAATAATTCTAATACCTTTTCACGATTTTTCATATCGAGACTTATTAGCAAGTCATCTAATACAATGAATTTTAAACAATTTTCTAGTCGTTTTGAGCTTAAGATTGCTAACCGTATAGAAATTGCTATGGCTGATAACTTGGCTTCATTTAAAAATGAATGTGGTTTATAAACCGATTGAGTTTGTGTGTCATATTCGGGAATTATTATGCGAAGTACAAATGGAACTGGTTCATAGACAGTTTTACCTTTATAATATCCTGCTTCTTTTTCTAAACTTAAATAAAATGGAAATGTATATCCTAACTTTTGAAAGAAATTTGGAGCTTGAACATTGATATAATCAATAAGTTTCTTTAAACTATCATTGAATGAATTTACTAACACGTCAAATTCTTTATACTCATTACTGCCTTTGTATGCTTTTATTTTTTTTGGATTCGTGCTATTAACACTATCTACAACTTCGTGGCCTTGTTCAATTTCTTGCCATATTTCGGCGGCATTAGTTATTTGTTTTAGAACTCCATTTCTAGTGATTTGAACTCTTGGAAACTGCACATATTTAAAAATATCGGCTACAAATACCCAAAACAAATCTATTTTATCGGAATGGCGAAAAGCAGAAATGCTAGACAACATTCTGTAATTAATAAAGTCTGATGCGTAGTTAGTCTGCTTTGCATCAATATTTGTATTTATTAACGTATCGTTTTTAGAAATCTTAAACGTTTTTGAAGGATTATCAGTAGTAATTAATTCTATATAACTATTGTAATCGTCTGAACCAATTGGATTTTCTTGTGCGTGAATATTGATTAAATTATCTTCAATCCTGATGATTTTACTAAAGTATTTTTTAATGTCATTATCATTTGATTTTAAAGACGCTTCAAATAATGTATATAACGACCAATAAATCGATGACTTACCACTACCATTTTCGCCATATAATAACAAGTTATTATCATTAAACTCAATGGGGTTTTCGTCTCTAAAAAACTTAAAGTTGTTAATTTTTAATGATTGTATCCTATTCATAAACCTTATTTTGTTGCACTATTAATTACCGAAAGTATGTCAGGACTTTTAATGTCAATACTATTAATTCGTTGTCTAACTTTGTTATCGGCAGTTTGCAACCACAAATAAAAGTTTTTAATTACTTCTACCTTATCAGTATCGTTGTGTAGATTATCAATAGGTTTTGGTTGTATGAATTGTAAAACATCTAAATCATTTTGTTTCATATGTTCCTCAAAATAGAGCTCATAGACCATCATATTTAAAACTTCTTCAATATTTGAAGCTAGTCTTTCATTTGTTGTATGATCTAAAATTTGAATTTTTAATTTATTTTTTAAGAATAACAAATAATCTACTAAAATCACAAATGAAATTTGAAATTCAGAATTAATAAGTCTAATAGGTAAACCATCTATTTCATAACAGTTAACATTACTATTTGTACTTGTTTTTCTAAACATCCAATTAATTAAACTTGAATTTGTTAATGCTAATAAATATTTAATTTCTACCTCGTTTGAAAACTCATCTTTAATAATTATATAGTTACAAGAATTAGCACAAAAGTTACCATCATTTAGCATTGTCATCACCAATCTAGTTTTATCATTTGCTCCTGTTATACCTTGCAAAGCAATTCTTTCTTTTTTATAATGGGTTGACTTTATTGTTGTCCCATAATCTTTTAAATACATATCTAAATCTAAATACTGTATCTCACCTTGACTAGGCGTATCAGTAATAAAATACCTTTGAACTTGAGCTCCTTTGATAATTTTTGGAAAATTACTGTTTGAAGTAAAATAACTTTTGTGAAAAGTCATATTCAATTCACCTTCAATACATTTTGCAAAATCAGATAATAAATTAAACTTAGATTCTTTAATTTTTAAAATAATCTCTAATTCTTGATATTCAATATTTGGGATAATTAGATTTTTTTTATCAAATCTATAAATATCCTCCTTCGAGAAAATAATAGTGTTTTTTATGTTTGATTTATCTCTCCAATTATTAACCTGAAATGAATACGTTGGAAGTTTTGTATTTCTACTCAACATAATGCAAACACTCATTTTAGCACTCTCAAATACTCTTGTATGAATATTATCTCTTTCAGGGTAACTATCAATTTTTATTATATGTTGCTCATCAATAAAATATTTTCTCAATTTTGAAGCAGAATTATCAGCTAAAAATGAATTTTGAAATATTTCGCACATAATACCATCTTTTTTCAGCAGTAAAACACTTTTTGCTAAAAATAATTTATAAGCATTCAATTTACCTCCTTTTGTTATTTGATAATCTGGATGCTTGTTGAAAATTTCAATCTCTTTAGATTTCTTACCTTCATATACGTCATATGGTGGATTGCCAATAACAATATCAAATCCTTTGTTCTTGCCGTGATATACTTCGCTAAAAAACAATTCAAAATCAAAATCTATTAAATATGGAGAGAATTGATTTGCTAGTTTTAAAATTTTATGAGTGGTTTTATTTATTTTTTCTTTAAGGTCTTTTTTAACTTTTGAGTCTTTTGTTGAGAAATACTCATCTTTTAAAACTTCTAACTCTTCAGCTTCGTCAACATTAAACACACTATTTGGTGGAATGTTTAGTAAACTATTGCCACGCATAATTTTAAAATCTAAATTTGGTAATGGTTGCGGTTTTTCCTCGTCTACGATTAAACTCAACCAAAAACGAAGTCTTGCAATATCTACAGCTCCGGCATCAATATCTACACCATAAATACTTTCTTGAATTATATGCTTTTTTATTTCAGCTTCATTTTTTTTCCCCCATCCTTCATAATTATGCAAAATAACCATAAGGTTAAAAACTTCTTGTAAAATTCCCATTGGAAAAGCACCCGAACCAATTGCAGGATCACAAATTTTTACATTTTTAAGAATTCCAATTAAATCGTGTGCATTTTGTTTAATCCAATTTTCCTCACTTTGTAAAAGTTCAGTTTGTTGCATCAACTTGTCGATTACATTTCTCTTTGAAATATCATAATTTGTAACAATATGTTCTTTTAAACTTTCTTGGCACATATAATGCACAATCTCTTTTGGCGTATAAAATGCACCTTTATCCTTGTTATCTTCTAAAAGGTTTTCGAAAATATGCCCTAACATTTCTGGGTCAACCGCTACTGTTTGCTCATCTGGAGCATCTTCGTGAATAGTAAAATTGAAATCGTTGAAGTATTTAAATAACTTTTCAAAAATAATTTTAGGCAGTTTTAATTCATTATATTTTTCATCTATTGTATTATCAAACAAACCACCATTAAGATAAGGAAAACGTAATATTCTATCTTCATTTTCAGAATTGAAATTATTAAGAGTGGTAAAGAAAAGCGGTACTAATTCTTTACTATAAAAATTATCATCGTTATTGGAGTTTTTAAATAAGTCATATAAATAATTCATATTTCCTTCTCCCCAATTTTTGCCTTGTGGAACTGCTAACCAGCCTTTCTTTTGGATGAAATATAAAAATACAATACGTCCCATCATTCTTTTACAAAAATCACGAGCTTCTCTTTCGGGTTCGCTACTTTTAAAAAGTTCCTTTAATTGATTATTTGGTTCCGAAACCGGTTGTTCAACAAATTTGTTACCCTGTTTTTTGTAACGTTTACCCGTTAAATATTCAACAAAATCTTCGTAAGTATCTTTATATTTTTTAAAGAAATCTTTACTTAATGCTTCAACCGAAAATGCTTCTTCAAAGTCATTTAGACTTAATAATTGAAAAATGTTCTGCTGTTGTTTGTTAATCAGTTTTTCAAAACGGTCTGATGCAGTTCTGGCTTTTTCGCCTTTACCGAATAAATAGGTAAAACGTTTTGGAGCTGTTTCTTTATCTTCAATTAGATTGGTATTTTTGTTTTTTACTTTTCGTTTACTAATGTAACTGAAACGCCATTTATCACCTTGAACAAATACAACCATTGCACCTGCAACTTGTGCAGAAACTTCTTTTATAAGATTACGCAAAGCAACTCTATTACGAGAAAGATTTACTTTAGGTGCTAATTGAATTTCAAAAATACCAATCTTAGTAAAATCATCAACTGCATAATTACCTAATGAGTAACATTCGGTATATAAATCGCTTTTGCCCAATTGCAATGTGTAATCATCTTTGGTCAACTGGTTGTTTGTAAATTGTGTTTTAATGAAGTCTTTCCATACAGTACGGTTGTATGGTGCTTCAAGAATACTTCTTATTTCGGTTACTGTCATTATTACTTTTATCTTTATAAAAAGGTTTCTGAAATTATAATTTTAGGATCTAACGGTTCAAGTTCTTTTTTGATATTTCGTTTAATCTTTGATGTATATTTTTGAGATAGTAAAATTATATCTCTTTCTAACTTAATTGCATTTTGTTCTTTTCGTAATTTATATACTTCGTTAGTTAAGCTAGAATAGGTTCCGTTTTGTAATAATGGTAACAAATTCAACGCTGCTTCTCGTGATTGTTGCGTGTCAAAAATAGTTGCAATCCAATTAGAAACTGTATTGATTACTGATTGTGTTCTAACATCTAATTTATCATCACTACCACCAATCATATCTGGAGTTGTAATGTCTTTCTCGAATTGGTTTACAATGCTGTTTATTTGCGTATAATGTATTTCTGGAATTGGTAAAATTCCTTCTTCATCTTTGCTGGCTTCAAAAATTTTAACCGCTTTTTCAAATGGTATTACTGATGCTCCTTTTTCATTTTGAATGTAAATATTTTTATACTCTCCATTTTTTACAAAAGCAATACTTTGTTGGTTGTCTTTTATATTACGGATACATCTTAATTTTAAAGGCATTTTTTTAATGTTACTAAACTCTGTTGGATATTTTTCCTTAAAAGTTCGTAGCCATTCTAAATATTCGGTTCTAATGTCTTTTTCTTCCTCTTTTTCTTCAAACATATTGAACTGGTCAATAATTTCATCAAGTGTATAAATCTTGCTATCTTCTCCAAATGTACTATGAGCACTTTGTAATTTTACCAATGATTTTTGACGCAAGTTAATTCGTTTGTCTCCTTGTTCGGATGGATAAAAATTATAATTGTATATGTATTCTGCTTTTGTTCCAATACGATTAATACGACCTAATCTTTGAATTAACTTTGTTGGATTCCAAGGTGTGTCATAGTTTACTATCACATTAGCACGATGTAAATTGATTCCTTCAGCTAATACATCGGTAGTTAAAATAATATCAAAATCATCTTTGAATACACCTTCAAAATTGGCATCAAAATTTTCACGTATAGTTTCAAATTGTCTGTTTCTGTTTTCAGAAGTGATTGAAAGCACTTTATAATTGGTTTCTTCTTTTAACCTTTCTGTTAGATAATTTAAAGTATCTGCACTTTCGGTAAAGATTACTAATTTACCTAATTCGTTTTTGGTTTTATTGAAATATTCCGTTTCTAAAAGTTCTATAAACACATTCCATTTTGGGTCATTATGTGGCTCTATCAATTGCCATTGCTCATTTAGTTTTACTAAATTTTCATAATCCACTCTTAATCCCTCAATAAAACCATCTTTGAAATCTTCTCTTTTGAAAACTCTATTTTTTGGTTTGTCATCGTCAATCTTTAAGATTTCAATTTCAATTTCTTCATCGGTCATTCCTTTGTTTAACAAATCTGAAATATCTAAATCAGGTGCAATAAAAACACTATCTCTTTCATACATTTCAATCATTTGCTTTGTAGAAGTAGTTATTTTATTTAATGATTTTTTAAAAGCATAGAAACTACTTTCCAATCGTTTTATTAATTGGGTTTGCATAATGTAAGCTAACGAACGAGAAACTGTTTTTGCGTTTTGGTAGGTTCCGGCATTAGCTTCATCAGTTAAATATGCGATGGCTTGATAACGGAAAAAGTCTATTTTGGTTTTATCAATAATACTGTTTGCTGTTTCTAAAAATAATGCTGCTAAATCAGAATTAAGTTCATACTCGTTTTTAAATGGGTCAGCCACTTTTGGGAAAATAATTCCTTGAGCAATCAAATCATTTTTATAACGTTCATTTTTAAATAAATCTGTTCTTGTTCTTCTGATAGTAATGTCTTTAATAACCAAGTCTCTAATATTTTCAAAAATATCGTGAATTGCATTTAAATCTAACGGTGTTTGTTGAATAAGAAGTTTATATCTTTGAGTATGCGGATAAAAAAACTTTTGTAAATTAGTTACAGCCAAATTACTATTTCTGATGTCTTGAAATAAAGAAATAAGGTTATAAATATCGTCAGGTTTATTGTTTAAAGGTGTTGCAGAAATCAATACTACTTTCTTTTCAAAACCTTCAATTCCGCCAATATTTTCGCGCCCTGCTTTGCAGATGATTTGTAAATTTTGAAATTGCAAACTACTATGGTTTCTAAATTTGTGAGCTTCATCAACCAAGATTAAATCATATATTTCTTTATCTGAATAATTATGGTCGCCATCAACAATTTTATTTAAACTACCATTAGCTATAAAATGACATTTTTCATCAATTCTAAATTCTTTGAATGTACTTTTCCAATTCTTCTCTAAAGTTGGAGGATAAACAATTAGAATTTTAGTTTTTGGACCATTATTAATAATGAATTTTTTTGCTAATAAAGCTGCCATAACCGTTTTACCTGTACCCACTACATCGGCTAAAAAGAATCCATTATGTTTTAATAATAACTCATAACCTTGATTAACGGCATCAATCTGATAGCTTAATTTTTTGAACTTTTTAAGCGGAATATCACTAATGCTATCTGGATCATAATCTATGTTTTTACCAAAGAATTCAATTAAGAATTTTACATATAATTCAAAAGGTGTTGGAGTTACATCTAAATAAGTTTTCTTAATTAATGCAGGAGCATCAACTGGAAGTATTGGAGTGCTTTCAATCCATAGTTTTTCAAACTCTGCATCAGCAAATTTTACGTTTTCATAATCTCTTAATTCAATATTCATTTCATAATTGAATTGAACATTCTCCAATCCTAATCCTTGTGCTGATAAATTGGAAGAACCCATTATTACCATACCATTAGGATTGTGTTCGTTGAAATTTGGCGATAAGAAAATATAAAATTTTGAATGTAATTTTTTAGAGTTGTGTGCTCTTATTTCTATTCTATTTGAAACAATATCATCAATTAATAATAATATTCCTTTCTCTATTTCACTGCTATATTTCGCTTTAAAAATGTCATCTTGAATTTGTTCAATAAAACTATCTTTAGCTTCTTTAGCTTTAAGATTAAACAATAATCCTTGTTTTTGGGCTAATGCAATGAATGGGTCAACATTAATTCCTGCAATGATTTTAACTTTCAAATCTGGTGGAAAGTGTTCACGAACTGCAAAATAGCCCGATGCTCTGAAATATCCAATAACTGATTTGAACATTTCGATATTTTGCATATTAGTAAAAATACCTTCAAATTTTTTGTAAAGTGTATTTTCTCCTTGATTTGTAAAAAAGTTTGATGCCATTATTAAAATAAAAAAATTAAAACACAAAAATAATATATTATAAGTTATATAAAGCTTTTTTTATTTTCAAATGTTTTTAAAACAAAACGCCCCATGCACTTTTGAGACTGTTTTTTTTGAATAATTTTAGCAAAAAGGCAAGTAAATAAAGCTATTTGGTATTATTGATCACTTATTCAAAAAAAACAAGCAAATTGAGATGGTTTTATACAAAAGTTTTATATTTTTGCATCATCAATTAGTCGTCGAATAGCGGGAACTATTTGAGGTTTTTAGACGTATTTATTGGCTCAACAAACGGGTTACTAGCTGGTTTTTTGAGCTTTTTTTTATGCTTTTTGGATACTATTTCTGCCTGTTTTTTTTATATTATTTTGTTTAAAACAATATATTCTTAATATTTTTTACCTAATAATCTTTGATTTTTCGTTTTTTTCGTTTTTAATTTCCAAAATCAGTGCTGTTTTTTCGTTTTTTTGTCGTAAAACCATTTTGTCATTTCGACCGTACCCAATTTTTGATTCGACCGCACGAAGCAAAAGTTTCGACCGCACGAAATGAAAGTTTCGACCGCACGAAATGAAGCCTTTTTTGCTGCCAAAAAGCAAAAAAAAACCTCAAGTGCGGGAACACTCGAGGTTTTTAGACGGCCATTTACTGGCTCAACAAACGGGCTACTAGCTGGTTTTTTTGAATTGTGCGGTTTTCAAAAACTGACGCAATTTTTTACCTGGCCGAAACAAAATACGGCTTTTTTTGATGGCATTTGCCGTTACTTCGCCCGAAGTTACTTTGCCTTCGGAACTGATGCCTACTTGAAAATTGCCCAACCGACCTAGTTTTACAATACGACCTTCGCCCAACTCGCCAATGATGTTGTGTTCTAGCGAGGTTAAAACCGCTAAACAATCTGACTCTGTAACGGTACATTGGTACGAAATAAGCGTTGCCAAACGCTCCAAATCTGTTTCGCCTGCTGCAATGGCAGTGGCATAAAATTTTTCCGGTGCAAGTAAATCTTGCGGGTTCTTCTTTGGAAGAACTTTAAAAGTAATACTCATAAATGAATAGAGTTTAAATTAATAATATTTATCAAGTTCTCTATAACTTGATAGGACAAAATTACAAAATAGGGATTGTCAAAAAAAGATAAAGTTATTCACAATATGGTGTCTTTTTCAACAAAATGATGTGATATACAGAATTAAGAAACATAATTATAGCCATTTTTTATACGAATACTAACATTTTCAACATGGTGTTTTACACAAATTGTATTGAAGTTGTACCGTAATTGGGAGTTGGGTATTTTATTTTTTTTTAAAGATGAAATTGATACGAGATGTTTTTAACTAATAGCGAAAAACTCTCGATCTCCTTTTTTTATTTTTCATCAAGGCTTTTTAAAATTTTCTAATTGCTCTTATTATAGTATATATGCGACCCCAGCGAGGTCATACATTGGCTTGTATAATTTGTAATCGGCTAGAAATATAGGAACCCTACGGGGTCGGTTTGAAACCTAAATTTCGCTTTTATTATTTATAGAAAATAAATAATAAGGTAACCCTAGATTAAAGATTTTTATAAATTTAAACGTCTTAATAATACCAGAATGGGTATTGCTTTGAATGTAACCATAATTCATTATCCTATTTTTTTGTGGCCTCTCAAACCTAAATTCACCCTAAAAATAAATTACAATAATAGTGCAAGCCAACGCCAAAGGTTTGGGCTTAAGGTATTAAAAATCAATATAGTAGATTGTTTTTTGTGGCATAGCACAAGAGGGGCATTGGTTCTAAAAATTGACATACCATTTTTTTTGCAATGAAGGGCGGAATTTATTTTTATAAATGTTTTTTAAATGTATCTGTTGAAAATATTTTTTTGATAAATTTTGAGTATCTTTGTCCCGTCTCAAAGGGGTGCTCTAAATTACGAGCTGAGATTATACCCAACGAACCTGAACAGGTAATGCTGTTAAGGGAAGAGCAAAAAAATATTTGGAGTGCACGCCAGATAACATTTTTTGCAACAAATCAATAAATAGAAATCCAAAGAATAATGACCCCTTTTATTCGTAATTTTAATTTTTTACGAATGAAAACATTACATCGAAATCGGTTTTTTAAAACCAAAACCATTACAAACAAGCACAAACTCCTTTTTTGTGCCACATTTTTATTTTCAATAAACGTTTTTTCTCAAAATCCAGACAGTACAAAGGTTCGGGAGCTTAATGAAGTTTTGGTTAGTGCCACAAGAATCAATGCCAAAACGCCCATGAGTTTTAGCAACATGAATCAAAAAGACATCGAAAGGCAAAATTTAGGTCAGGACATTCCTATTTTATTGCAAATGTTGCCTTCTGTAGTTACCACATCTGATGCGGGCAACGGATTTGGATACACCGGGATGAGAGTGAGGGGGAGCGATGCCAGCAGAGTCAATGTTACCCTAAACGGTATTCCTTATAACGATAGCGAAAGTCAGGGTACTTTTTTTGTAAACCTTCCAGATTTTGCCTCGTCTTTGCAAAGCATTCAGTTGCAGCGTGGGGCAGGGTCTTCTACCAATGGCAGTGGTGCCTTTGGGGCAAGTTTGAACCTACTTACAGAAAATGCTTCAAAAGAAAGCAAAGGCGAAATTTCAAATGCCTTTGGGAGTTTCAATTCCCGAAAAAGCACCGTCAAATGGACTACAGGATTGATAGACCATCGTTTTGAAATTTCGGGTCGTTTGTCAAATTTGTATTCAGATGGTTATATCGACAGGGCTTCGTCCAAACTCAAATCTTATTTTTTGCAAGCCCATTATGTTGGCAAAACAACACATATTAAGGCCCTTTCTTTTGGTGGATCCGAAAAAACGTATCAGGCTTGGTACGGACTAGACGAAGCCACCTTGCATAGCCATCGGACTTTTAATTATGCGGGTATGTATGTTGATGCCAATGGCAATACCCAATTTTATGACAACCAAACAGACAATTACCAGCAGGATCATTATCAATTACATTGGAACGAAAAATGGCATGCTCATTGGAACACCAACTTGGCTTTTCATTATACCAAAGGCAAAGGATATTATGAAGAGTACCAACAAAATCAAAATTTTTCGGATTATGGCCTGCAACCTGTTGTTATTGGGAATCAAACCCTCAATCAAACCGATTTAATCAGACAAAAATGGCTTGATAATGATTTTTATGGGACTACTTTTTCTGTTAATTACCAAAAAAACAATACCGCTATCATACTAGGATCGGCACTCAATCAGTACAAAGGCAGCCATTTTGGCAAGATCATTTGGGCACAATATGCTTCAAACAGCACACCAAATGTACCATATTACAATTATTTTGGCAATAAAAATGAAGCCAACTTTTTTGTAAAAATCAATGCCAATATCAATACTAAATGGGCTTATTACCTAGATTTACAACACCGATCACTGCAATATGAAGCCATTGGCGTTTTGAACGACAAAGTAAACGAATCTTATAGTTTTTGGAATCCAAAAGCAGGTTTGACTTTTAATTGGAACAAACACCATCAATTTTATTTGTCTTATGCAAAGGCTCAAAAAGAACCCAACAGAACAGACTTTGAAAACGGCACACCCAAACCCGAAAAATTACATGATTTTGAACTAGGATGGCGTTTTGAAAAAGGTCAAACGCAATGCAACATCAATAGTTTTTATATGCTATACCAAGACCAATTGGTACTTACAGGAGCTCTGGACAACGTAGGAAACCCAATTCGTACCAATGTTGGTAAAAGTTACCGATTGGGAGTCGAAATGGATGCTCAGTTTTGGATGCACTCCAAATGGCATTGGAACACAAACCTCACGTGGTCTGCCAATAGAAACCTCGATTTTGTAACCACAAACCATTTGGGTATTACTACCATTGGCAAAACAAATATTGCATTTTCGCCCAAAATTATTTTTGGAAATGCCCTAACATTTGTACCTCAAAAAAGTTTTCAATTGGTTTGGTTGTCCAAATTTGTAGGAACTCAATATTTGTCTAACGCAAACGACCCTAATGCTATGTTGAAAGATTATTTTGTACATGATTTGATGGCCAATTATGAAATAAAACCTAAAAACATTTTCAAATCGATACAGTTTTTATTGAAAGTTAATAATATTTTCAATGTTCAATACGTTTCAAACGGTGCCGATTATGGGGGGGGCTATGTATATTATTTTCCGCAAGCCGGCAGTAACTTTCTTTTGGGGTTGAATTTAAAATTTTAAATTACACCATTGATTGTCATTTAGTTAATAAAAAATGGCCCATAATGGCTTTGTCATCAACTGATGTAGCAAAAAACCGAAAATTATTTTTATAATACCAAATATATTTATAAAATAATCCAAAGAGGCGTAGTTATTTTTTAGAAAAAATTTTCAAAAAAAATCGTTGCATAGCTGGGCTACGGAACTATTTTTTTTTGACTCATTTTAGCAAAAAAGAACCAATAGATTGGACTATTCTATATGTATATTTGGTATAAAAAGCATCTTGTCAAGTACTTACTCTTAACAAGATGCTTTTTTTGTGATTGTTTGTTTTTTAAGTCTAAAAAAATATATAATGTAAAAAAAGACAATATTTTTTAGGATTGATAAAATTTATTTGTAAGTTTGATAAAAATAAAGTACTTTTGGTCTATCGTGTTAAAATGACGCAATAGAATTCCAAAAAAACAACTATTAAAAACTAAAAAACTACATTAATTTTTATGAAAAAAGACATTAGAATTAAACTATCCATTATGATGTTCTTCAACTTTTTTGTTTGGGGCATTTGGTTTGTAACCATGGGAACTTATTTGACAAAAGGCGATATTGCAGCCAGCGGCACTCAAACAGGCTTGGCTTATGGCACACAATGTTTGGGGGCTATTGTAGCACCATTTATAGTGGGTATGATTGCCGACAAATTTTTTGCAGCACAAAAAATATTAGGTATTTTGCATCTTGTTGGTGCTGGAATCTTGTATGTATTAGCTTCGCAAACCAATTTCGATTCTTTTTATAGCTTATTATTGGTTTACATGATTTTGTTTATGCCAACTTTAGCTTTGGTCAATTCAATATCTTTGAATCAAATGCAAGATGCCGAAAAAGAATTTTCAAACATTAGGGTTTGGGGTACTATTGGTTGGATAGTTTCGGGCTTGATTATTGGTTGGATGGCCTGGGAAGGTTCGCCCAAAACGTTGAACATCACATTTTTAGTTTCATCCATAGTCTCTGCGGGTTTTGGAGTGTTTTGTTTCTTTTTGCCCAATACTCCTCCACCAAAAGCGGGCAAACAAGTTAGTTTTTCTGAAACTATAGGACTTGATGCCCTCAAAGTATTGAGCGATAAAAATTATTTAATCTTCTTTATAGCTTCTATTTTAATTTGTATTCCGTTGGCCTTTTATTATGGTCAGGCCAATCAATTTTTGAACGAAGTGGGCATGGAAGGTGCCGCAGCCAAAATGACATTTGGACAAATGTCTGAAACATTATTTTTATTCTTAATGCCTTTGTTTTTTGTTCGATTTGGAGTTAAACAAATGTTGCTCATTGGAATGGTTGCTTGGGTGGTTAGGTATTTACTATTTGCCTATGGCAATATCGACGACAATTTATGGATGCTGTATTTAGGAATTACCCTTCATGGCGTTTGTTATGATTTCTTTTTTGTAACAGGGCAAATCTACACCGATCAAAAAGCGGGCGAACAAGTACGTTCTTCGGCACAAGGGTTGATTACTTTAGCCACTTATGGTGTTGGAATGTACATTGGTTTTTATGTTGCAGGTTTGATTGTCGATCAAAATGCTGTTGGCGATGGAATGCACAATTGGTACAAAATCTGGATATTCCCTTGCTTGTTTGCTGCTGGAATTTCGATGATGTTTTTTGCCTTTTTTAAAGAAAAACAAAAAATTCAAGGCGGACATTAATGTTTCTAATACATAATTCATCTCAATTCATCTGTTTTTTTAAACGGGTAATTACAGTTTGTATTTGGTAACATTTTGTTGCAAAACTATTTTGAATTTTATCATAATACCAAATATATTTATAAAATAGTCCAAAGATGCGTAGTTATTTTTTAGAAAAAATTTTCAAAATAAATCGTTGCATAGCTGGGCTACGGAACTATTTTTTTGGATAATTTTAGCAAAAGAGAACCAATAGATTGGACTATTTTATATGTATATTTAGTATAATTACACTTTTACAAATATGAAAAGAAGAGCATTGTTAAAAAATCTTGCATGGGGTGGCCTTGTGGCCCTGACCCCCCAAATAGTATTGGCACAAGATGACAATAAATTTGCCTTGTCAAATGGGATTCAAAAGCCTTTAAAAGGCAACATCAAACATTCGGTTTGCCGCTGGACTTTTGATCATTTGTCTGTTTCAGATTTGTGTTTGTTAGTCAAACAAATAGGTTTTTCTGCCCTTGATTTGATAGAGCCAAAAGATTTTCCAATCCTCAAAAAACATGGCGTTCATTGCTCAATGTGCACGGGTGCTCACATAAGCCTGACCGAAGGCTGGAACGATTTAAAAAACCACCCTGTTTTGATAGACAATTACCTCAAACATATTGATTGGGTTGCCGATGCAGGGTATCAAAACCTAATTTGTTTTAGTGGCAATCGAAACGGCATGAGCGACCAAGAGGGACTTGAAAATTGTGTAATTGGTTTAAAACAAATTATGCCACATGCCGAAAAAAGAGGGGTTGTGATACAAATGGAGTTGTTTAATAGCAAAGTAAACCACCCCGATTATATGGCCGATTCTTCTCGTTGGGGAATCGAATTGTGTAAAGCATTGGGGAGTTCTCATTTTAAACTTTTGTATGACATATACCATCTTCAAATAATGGAAGGCAATATCATTGAAACCATTCAAAAAAACCACCACTATTTTGGACATTACCACACGGCAGGTGTGCCTGGCCGACATGAAATAGACAACACCCAAGAGCTCAATTATCCAGCCATCATGAAAGCCATTTTCAAAACAGGATATACAGGATATGTTGCACAAGAATTTATAGCAACTGCCAAAAACAAAACAGAATCATTAGCAAAAGCAATTGCCATTTGCGATATTTAATAAAATAAAATTTAACTTAAACTATTAACTAAATTAAAGTAATTAAAATGACTGAAAATCAATATGATGCCATAGTAGTAGGCTCTGGAATATCTGGAGGCTGGGCTGCAAAAGAATTAACTGAAAAAGGCCTAAAAGTGTTGCTCTTGGAAAGAGGACACAACATAGAACACATTAAAGACTATGCGGAACAAAACAAACCCATTTGGGAATACCCGCACCGTCATTTTAGACCAACCAAAGAAATGGTTGCCGAAAATCCTGTACTCAAAAGAGATTATCCACTTAATGAACGAAACTTGTCTTATTGGGCAAGCGATAAAGACAATCCTTATAGCGAAACCAAAAGGTTTGATTGGTTTAGAGGCTACCATGTGGGTGGACGTTCATTGATGTGGGGCCGTCAAAGTTACCGTTGGAGCGATTTAGATTTTGAAGCCAATTTGAAAGATGGCATTGCAATTGATTGGCCTATTCGATATAAAGATATAGAACCTTGGTACACGTATGTTGAAAAGTTTATTGGTGTTAGTGGCTCGGTAGAAAATTTACCTCAATTGCCAGACAGCCATTTTATGCCTCCAATGGAACTAAATGCAGTAGAAAAAACGGTAGCCGAAAAGATAAAAGCCCATTATGCCGATCAACGACGCCTGATTATTGGAAGAACAGCTCACAACACTGGTGGCAAATTAGAAGGCCGTAGCGAATGTCAGTACCGCAATATGTGTTGGAACGGTTGTCAATTTGGGGGATATTTTTCTACACAGGCTTCCACTTTACCTGCCGCAGTTAAAACAGGCAATTTGACACTTCGTCCATTTTCAATCGTAAAAGAAGTAAATTACGACAAAAATACCAAAAAAGCTACTGGTGTAACCGTTATTGATGCTGAAACCAAAGAAGAGCACGTTTTTTCTAGTAAAATAGTGTTTCTATGTGCCTCGGCTTTAAACTCGGCTTGGATATTAATGAATTCTGCTACCGATGTTTGGAAAGAAGGTTTGGGTAGTTCTAGTGGTGAATTGGGGCATAATGTTATGGACCACCATTTTAGAGTAGGAGCAAGTGGTGAATTTGATGGTTTTGATGATTCCTATTATTTTGGCTACAGACCAACTGGTTTTTATATCCCACGTTACCATAATATCAATGACAAAACCAAGCGCAATTACATCAGAGGTTTTGGATATCAAGGGGGAGCATCAAGAAATGGTTGGGAAAGCCAAGTGGCCGAAATGAACATTGGAAAAGATTTGAAAGACGTTTTTGGTAGTTTAGGTGGTTGGAGCATTGGAGCAACTGCTTTTGGTGAAATGTTGCCTTATCATGAAAATAAAATTTCATTAGACCCTGATTTGAAAGACAAATGGGGCTTGCCTGTATTGAAATTTGATGTCGAAATCAAAGAAAATGAAAAGAAAATGAAAATCGACATGATGAATGATATGAAAGAAATGCTCGAAATTGCGGGTGCTAAAAACGTAAAAACCTTTGAAGCCGACTATGCTCCAGGAATGGGTATCCACGAAATGGGGGCTGCCCGTATGGGAGCCGACCCAAAAACATCGGTTTTGAACAAAAACAATCAAGTGTGGGACTGTTTAAACGTTTTTGTAACCGATGGTGCTTGTATGACTTCGGCAAGTTGTGTTAATCCGTCGCTTACATACATGGCTTTGACTGCTCGTGCCGCAAATTTTGCTGCCGAAGAAATGAAAAAAGGAAATTTGTAACCAAATCTAAAAACCAAAAAATCAATAGTATGAATCGTAGAGACTTAATAAAAAATATAGCATTAGTAAGTGGTGGCCTTTTTGTGGGTTCCAATTTTCTTTTAACTAGTTGTAAAAATGACCATGCAGGTTCACAAAAATTAGACCAATCAATGCTGGCACTTTTAAGCGAAATTGCCGAAACCATTATTCCTGAAACCGATACACCCGGTGCAAAATCTGTTGGTGTGGCAGCATTTGTAGATAAAATTTTTCAAGATATTTATACAGACGAAGAACAAAAAGCCTTTTTAGAAGCATTAAATAAAATTGAAACTAAGGCAAAAACCATGGGCGATACTTTTGCTAAATTAACTACCGACAAAAAAGCAGCTGTTTTTAATGCTGTTAAAAACAAAGAGGATAAAGGCTTTTTAGCTATGTATCAAATTATTTTGTTTGCCTATTTAACCTCCGAAAAAGGCCTCAAAGCTACTTTTAATTATGTGCCAATTCCTGGAAAATTTCAAGGGGATATTCCTTATAAAAAAGGAGATAAGGCTTATGTTGGATTGCAAGGTTAAACCATTAAAAAAACTTAAAAATGAACAGAAGACAATTTGTTACAAAAGGAAGTCAAGCAGCAGCTTTGTTGGCAGTATTGCCCCATATTGCTTGTGCTTCAAAAACAGGAATGACTCCAGGTATTTTCAACCATTTTGGTATCCAATTATGGACCCTAAGAGACATTATCAACGACAATCCAAAGGAAACGCTTTCGCAAATTGCTAAAATGGGTTTTACTCAAGTTGAAAGTTTTGAAGGTGCAAAAGGCATTTTTTGGGGTATGCAACCCAAAGAATTTCAATCTTTCTTACAAGGTCAAGGTTTGCAAATGATAAGTGCTCACTGCGATTGGACCAAAGACTTGGAACAAAAAGCTGCAGATGTGGCCAGTATTGGCGGCAAATATTTGGTTTGTCCATGGCTTGGCCCTCAAAAATCGATAGACGATTTTAAAATGTATGCCGATAAGTTTAATAAAGCCGGTGAAATTTGTAAAAAAGAAGGCATCAAATTTGCCTATCATAATCATGATTATTCTTTTAAAGTACTCGATGGACAAATCCCTCAACAAGTAATGATGGACTTAACAGATCCACATTTGGTAGATTTTGAAATGGACATTTATTGGGTAGTTACTGCGGGTATCAATCCTGAAGATTATTTTAAAAAATACCAAAATCGTTTTAAATTAGGGCATATCAAAGACCGCTTGAAAAATACTACAGAACCATTTGCCTCTTGCAATTTGGGCGAAGGAATGATTTCTTTTTCAGAAATATTGCAAGTAGCTCAAAAGTATGGAATGGAACATTTTATATATGAACAAGAAAAATACGATAGCAAAGGGGTACTTGCAGATGCTCAAATAAGTGCCAATTACTTGAAGCAATTTAAAAAATAAGACAAATTATATGGTAACAATAAAAGGACCAGCCCTATTTTTGGCACAATTTTATGGAGATCAAGCACCATTTGATACCATAGACCACATTTGTCAATGGGCAGCTAGTTTAGGGTACAAAGGTGTACAAATACCAACCTGGGATAATCGGTATTTTGATTTACAACGTATAGCAGAAGATCCTGTTTTTGCTCAAGAATATAAAGCCAAAATCAATAGTTATGGTCTTGAAATCACCGAGTTGTCCACCCATTTGCAAGGCCAATTAATTGCTGTTAATCCTGCTTATGATGCCTTGTTTGATGGATTTGCTCCCGATTCGTGCAAAAACAATCCAGCAGCCCGTTACCAATGGGCTGTCCAACAATTGCTGTGGGCTGCAAAAGCCTCCGAGCATTTAGGACTACAAGCACATGCAACCTTTAGTGGCTCTTTACTTTGGCATACGGTGTATCCGTGGCCTCAAAGGCCTGCTGGAATTGTTGATGATGGTTTTACAGAACTAGCCAAACGTTGGACTCCTATTCTTAATGCTTTTGACCAATCGGGTGTCGATTTGTGTTATGAAGTACATGCTGGCGAAGACTTGCATGATGGAGTGTCTTATGAGCGTTTTTTAGATAAAGTACACCAACATCCAAGAGCCTGTTTGCTTTATGATCCTTCGCATTTTATCTTACAATGTTTGGATTATGTTGCTTACATTGATCATTACCACGAACGCATCAAAGCATGCCATATCAAAGATGCAGAGTTTCATCCAAATGGCAAACAAGGAGTATATGGAGGCTATCAAAACTGGACCGATCGGGCAGGCCGTTTTCGCTCTTTAGGAGACGGGCAAGTGGATTTTAAACAAGTTTTTAGCAAATTAGCCCATTATGATTTTCCTGGCTGGGCGGTTTTAGAGTGGGAGTGTTGTTATAAAAATCAAGAAGATGGTGCTAAAGAAGGAGCTATATTTATAGACAATCACATTATTAGGGTTACAGACAAAGCCTTTGACGATTTTGCTGGTAAAGGACAAGACAACGATTTTAATAAAAAGGTTTTAGGAATTTGAAACCTACAAAAAATCAAACCAAGCGGTACATTATGCCGCTTGGTTTGTTTCAATACCTTGTTCATTTATACCAATAATATAATCAACTTGTTTTTTTAGCAAAAAAGAACCAATAGATTGGACTATTTTATATGTATATTTGCTGTAATCATAAATTTCAAAAATCAAATTTTAGTTGTACAAAAATACTTTTTTTAGTTGTTTCTGTATTCAAATTACTCAATGAAATGCCCAATAATCGAACAGAGTTTTTTAGTTTTTCTTGGTATAAAAGTTCTTTTGCAAATTCAAAAAGCAAACTTTTGTCTGAAATAAAATAGGGCAAGGTTTTACTCCGAGTTTGCTGTGTAAAATCGCTATACTTGATTTTTAGGGTAACTGTTTTTCCTGCTTTTTGGTGTTTTTGAAGTCGGCGTTCGAGTTCATTGGCAATTTTACTTAGTTTTTCTAACATAAATATTTCCGAGGTCAAATTGATGTCAAAAGTGTGTTCGGCTGCAACCGATTTGGCTATTCTGTTGGCTTTTACTTCGCCGTTGTGAACCCCTCTAACCACATGATAGTAAAATGTACCCGACTTTCCGAAATGTTTTTCTAAAAAATCCAAACTTTTTGACTTCAAATCCAATCCAGTAAAAATGCCAAGTTGGTACATTTTTTCGGTAGTTACTTTGCCCACTCCATAAAATTTCTTGATGGGCAATTGCTCCAAAAACAGTAATACCTCATTGGGAGCAACCGTTTTTTGGCCATTGGGTTTATTGTAATCCGAAGCAATTTTGGCAACAAATTTATTTATTGAAATGCCTGCCGAAGCCGTTAAACCCAATTCTATAAAAATTTTTTGCCTAATTTCTGCCGCAATCATGGTAGCACTCGACATGTTTTTCTTGTTTTGCGTTACATCCAAATATGCCTCGTCCAACGACAATGGCTCAACCAAATCTGTATATTCATAAAAAATCGATCTTATTTTTTTTGAAATTTCTGTATATCTATCAAATCGAGGTTTTACAAAGATGAGGTCTGGACAATATTTTTTGGCCAACACCCCGCTCAAAGCACTCCTTACGCCAAATTTTCGTGCCTCGTAACTCGCAGCCGATACTACACCCCTAATTTCGTTGCCCCCCACAGCTATGGGTTTGCCTCGCAACTCTGGCTGGTCCAATTGCTCCACCGATGCGTAAAATGCATCCATGTCTATGTGAATTATTTTTCGTAAAGGCTTGCCATTCTCCATATTGTTCTAACAAAGTTGTGTTGTTCCCGAAAAATTAATACCAAATATATTTTATATGTATATTTGGTATAAGCCTACTATTCAAATAAATGGGGTTTACATAAACCTGATTTTTCAAAAAAAAAGCTCAATTCTAAAATCAAACAACCAATCCGTTTACTATATTTTGGGCGTTACCACAAGGGTCGGGCTATCCGTTGCAATCTTTTTTTGGGTGGGCACGGGCAGAAAAAGCCCGCACCCACCCAAAAAAAGGATTTCCACTACTATCCCTAACGCAAAATACGGTGCATAATAACATTTAGCTCAAAAAACAACATTATTGATTTAAAATCATGGCTATGTCTTTGGCAAAATAACTTGCAATTATATCGGCTCCAGCCCTTTTGAAAGCCGTAGTTTGTTCAAACATAACGGCATCATGATCCAGCCACCCTTTTTCGGCAGCGGCTTTTATCATGGCATACTCTCCAGATACTTGATATACTGCAACGGGAACATTTACGGCATTTTTTATATCTCTTACAATGTCCAAATAAGCTATTCCAGGTTTTACCATTACAATATCAGCCCCTTCGGCTATATCCATTTGGGTTTCTCGTAGGGCTTCTATCCTATTATGATAGTCCATTTGATATGTTTTTTTGTCTTTTGGAATGTGTTGCAAATCAACTGGAGCACTATCTAAAGCATCTCTAAATGGCCCATAATGTGCCGAAGCATATTTTGCACTATAACTCATAATGCCCGTATGGCTATACCCTTCGTGTTCCAATGCCTGTCTTATAGTGCCAATTCTGCCGTCCATCATGTCGCTAGGAGCTACAATGTCGGCACCCGCTTGGGCGTGTGAAATACTCATTTGGGCTAAAAAATGGGCTGTGGCATCATTGGCAATTTGTCCATTTTCTACAATACCATCATGCCCATATATCGAATACGGGTCTAGGGCTACATCTGTAAAAACCAACATATCAGGACAAACATTTTTTACTGTTTTTATGGCTCTTTGCATCAAACCATTGGCGTTCAAAGCCTCTTTTCCAGCATTGTCTTTCAAATGGTCGGGCACTTTTACAAATAACAATACTGATTGTAAACCCAAACTCCATAACAGTTTGACTTCTTGTTCCAGGTAATCCAAACTCAGTCTAAAATACTGACTCATCGACGGTATTTCTTCTCTAATCTGTTGTCCTTCAACTACAAACAGCGGCACTATAAAATCAGTGGGCAACAAAATAGTTTCTCTAACCAGGCTTCTAATTACTTCATTTTGTCGCAATCGGCGGTTTCTTTGCAATGGGAACATATCTTTTATCGTATCAATTAATATTACTTTATGGGCTGTAAAGATAATTGATTTTTTTATTGAAAAATTAAATTTATTCCAGACATCACAAGGTGCTTTTTTTAATTTTTTGATGCCTATAAATCAAATATGTAATTGACATCCTGATTTCTTATTTGGTAAAAGGTGTCATGCTATAAAAACAGTTTCAAACTGTACTTTGTTTGTTCCAAAGTTCAAAATATTTGCCTGATTGTTATAAATTTTTTTATAGTTATAAGGTTTACGAGGGTGTTTATTGTGGGTACATCTATTTTAATTCGAAATGTTTTTTAAAATGCTAATTTTAGATTGTATGTCGAAAGAATAGGTCGAAGTTTTAATTTGATAAGATTCATACAACCCAATTATTTGAGTTGATAATTCACTTTTGGTGTTTGCATTGTTTTCTAAAGTATATTTGATAAAATAAATATCTGCTAAATCTTTGATGTTTTCGTAATTATCGGTTTCAATTATTGCAATTATTTCGTCTGTTGACTTTCTTAAAAGGGAATCTGAAGTTATGTTATAATTTTCTACGAGAAATTTATGTATATGGGAATCTATAACTTCTAAATTAATTGCTTTTTGCTTTGTTAAACTCATTAAAAAATCCGAAAAATATTTTAAATTTCGTAGCATTAAATCTTTGTTAGTTTCCATTTAAACACTTTATTGATGTAATAATAATGAAACATATTTATATGTATCGCCTTTTTTATATATTTTTAATGGATACCATTCCTATCAAACATTAGAATATGATACGCATGAAAAAAACGTAACTTGCTATAATTTAAATACTTCTGAAGTGGCTTTGTGTTTTAAATCATAAATTGCACATTGCTTACCAAGATTGTACAATAGAACAAGTACAAACAAACCTAATAGCAATAATTTTATTATTTTGTTAAAATCCATTTTCATAGTCATACTAAATTAATTTATTGTTTATTTTTTTTTTTATGTCTTTGGTCGTATGCAGCGGGTACAACACCAATTCATAACTACACCATAATGCTGCTATACCAAGTGAAGCAAGACTAATAGAATCAATAGCATCCCCGATTATTACATTTGTATCTTCGAAAGTAAATCCTTAAACTTATTTTCAAGATTAAAAATTTAAATGATACCCAAACCAAATGGTCCGCATAATACATAACAATCATAACCAATTGTTATATTTGTTCCACCAAAAACTCCTTCAGTCTCCTGAACTTCTTGAGCATTAAGTTCCACTAAACCATAATTTTATAAATCTAACATCATTTTTTGTTTTATGTTTCGTGATTTGCAAAACAAAGTTAATACTATTTTTTTGATTGTCAAAACTTTTTCTCGAGATATTTTGATGTTGAAAACATACATAAAATAATTTAATTAACAAACAATCGTATGTTAAAATTTCAATTAATAACGCAGAAATTTCCAAAATGATAATTTATGGATAAATCTAGGGAGTTAAAATTGTTAGGACAACGAATTCGAGCGTTACGAATTGAAAAAAAATTGTCTCAAGCAAAACTTGGCTTGAAAATTTTCAAAGATCAGCATTCTATTTATAAAGTTGAAGCAGGTCAGTTTAATCCGTCCTATATCTATTTATTAGAAATTTGCCAGGGTTTAGACATTACAATTGAAGAATTATTAAAAAGCAGATAATTTTGCTAATAACAATTGTTTGTTAACGGTACGTTATCTTGATAACTTTTGATAATCCCCCGACTTTGACTGCTGATGTCTATTTTGATAATGGGTAGTAATGCAATTGCTGTAATAATACAAAGAACAATCACAAAATATATCGAAATACTTTTTGTTTTGTTCTTGGCAATAAGGTTTTCGATGTTGTTTATGGGGTCTGAACTGAAGTTCATTTGTTTTATTTTGATTATTCAAAAATTAATTTTTGAATATGATTAAAATTTTCTTTTTCAAATTGTGTCAAACTTTTGTTATTTACTACAAAAATTTGTTTGCAATTATTATATAAAATATCCATTATATGAGAAGAAATTATAATAATACTTTCATTAGATTTTTGAATTATATACTGCATTAAAATATAATTTGATTCTAAATCTAGACCATTAAAAGGTTCATCTAAAAAATAAATTGGATAATTTTTTTGAAAAATGGCATTTAAATATACTTTTTTTTTCATTCCTGTTGAAAATTCGCGAATCAATTTATTTTCTGGAACTTCAAACAATGGATTAATAGTTACCTCATTTAGGTTTAATAAATTTTTGTAAAATTCATAGAATTCATTAGCCGTTAATTCTCCGTAAATTGATGGCTCTGCTGGACACCAAGCAACATTATGTAATGCTATTTTAGAATTATTAACATAACTTTCTCCTTTATATTTTTCTAATCCTAAAATACATTTAAATAAAGTAGTTTTACCTTGCCCGTTTTTTCCAACAAGTCCGTAAAGTCCAAAATTGTTAATTTTTAAATCTATTTTTTCTAAAATTAATTGTGTTGTATATTTTTTTTCTAAAATATTAATGGTTAGCATATTTTATTGCATTTAAATTTTCAATTGATTTTTTATATAAATATGGAATTATCAGTAAGGTAACTCCGTAAAGAGTAATTGTTAAACCAACAAAAAATATAAAGACAATTTGATGGAGGTATGGATTTGAATAAAAAACATACTTTAAAAGAATATTAATTAAGGTTATGATAAGAATTCCGAAAAGGGATAAAATTAAATCCCATTTTAGAAAAAAACACAGTGCAATTGCAATTGGAAATATTATATATAAAGTATTAATTATTGAATTTTTAATCTGATAAATTAAATATTTTCTAGAGTCAAAAGGTGTAATTTGTATTTCTTCTAGTCTCTCTCTTTCAAATGAAGGAATACAGGAAATTAGAGCTAAAACAATAAAAGAAAAATAAATAATATTTTCGTTGTTGTGCTCAATTGCTATGTATATTAAAATCAAAACAATTGGAAAAAAAAGTGCAAGTTTATATTTCCTAAAACTAATGTGCCAAAATGGATTGAATAAATGAAAAGGATATGGGATTGTTTTAAAATTTATTTTTGGAGTGTTAATAAGAATAATTTTAAATAAAATAAATCCAAGAAATAATAGATATTCTTTTTTAAGTAAAAACACAATAAGAAAAGGCGAAAGATAAATTACATATTCAAAGAAAAGAATAGTCTTATAATTGTTTTTAAGTTTTAATAATTCTAAATCTGACCTATTTATATAATGTATTAAGATGTCTACCAACATAATAAATAAATAATTATAAAAGTCAATATAATTTATAAACGCAATTATTGCAATGGAAACATATAAAAAACATAGAATAAAAATTGCTAAATAATCATCTTTTGAAACTATTTTTCTAAATCTGATTATAAATAAAAAGTATAAAATTTTGGTCATTAAAAAACTATTATATTTGTAATTATTATAAAGTGTGCCAATAAAATTGGCGCACTTATAACTTTTTTAGTATGCTTTATGAGTCGCTAATGGGTGCAACAAATAAAAAGCTACTACAAGAGCTAATGGTAAAAAACCACCCTCTACTTCTTGAACTTCTTGAGCATTAAGTTCCACTAAACCATAATTTTATAAATCTAACATCATTTTTTGTTTTATGTTTCGTGATTTGCAAAACAAAGTTAATACTATTTTTTTGTATAACAAATGGTTATCAGCAGATATTTTTATTATAGCAAATATCAAATTAACTTTTGGGTCAATAATCAAATCTTTAAAATGATATAATGCAAATCTCAAAGGTGGGGTGTAAATTTCGAAAGAAAACAATAAAATTATACCTTCTCTTTTTTTGATTAGTTATTGTAGCTTCGTCTCCCTCCCCAAGGGGAGGGTCGGGGAGGGGACTATATATTTTTTATCCTCCCCTCGTCTCCCTCCAAAGGAGGGGGTGACATTAACTGAAAATAATACAAAATAAAATATTCTAAAACATCCGAAGCAAATTTCTTTAAAATTATTTATAATTTACACCCCACCTCAAAGGTTTTGGAAACCTTTGAGGTTTGCAAATGAAATACTAGAAGGATTGCCCTTGGTAACACTTCCAAAAGTGGCAATCTAGCCCCGACTGGAGTGGAAATCCTTTTTGTTTTTTCTTTAAAAACAAAAAGATTGTAGCGAAAGGCGGGAAATGGCCCTGCGTGGAAATGCCAAAAGTGGCGGCTGCTCATCGTTTGTAAGTTGCTTAAAAAAAGCTATCATTTGTTTGTGTTCAATTGTTTGATTTCTGAGAGGTAGGAGGGTTTATGAATGTGTTTTTTTTGTGTTCTTAAACTATTTTATTTGAAATTTGGTTCGCATTAAAAAAAAAATTACTTTTAGCCGTTGTTAGTATCAATTTTCAAGGTTTGAATATGATAGATAAAATAAAACTCGACCATATTTTATTTTTGGATATAGAAACAGTTCCAGAAAATGAACATTTTAGCATGCTCGACCACGACATGCAGTCTTTGTGGGAACACAAAACACAGTACCAACGCAAAGACGACATGTCGGCTGCTGATTTTTATGAGCGTGCAGGTATTTGGGCAGAGTTTGGTAAAATTATTTGTATATCTGTTGGTTTTTTTTTAACAAAATCGGATGTTAGAAATTTTAGGGTAACTACTTTTTTTGGCGACGAAGTCAAAATTTTATCAGATTTTAATCAATTAATCAACCAACATTTCAGTCAGCCACAGCATGTGTTGTGTGGACATAATTCCAAGGAATTTGACATCCCTTTTTTGGCCAGACGCATGATCATCAAGGGTATTGCCATACCTGCAAAGCTGCATTTGTTTGGAAAAAAACCATGGGAAATTCCGCACCTAGACACGCTAGAGTTATGGAAATTTGGCGATTATAAGCATTATACGTCACTCAAATTGTTGTCAAAAATTTTGCAAATACCTACCTCAAAAGACGATATAGATGGCAGCCAGGTTGCGGAAGTTTATTATAAAAACAAGGATATTGATCGCATCATTATTTATTGTGAAAAAGATGTAGTGGCAGTGGCTCAAATATTCTTACGGTTGCGTAGAGAACCCTTATTAATAGAAGAAGAAATTATTCATGTATAAAAATAAATTATGGTTTTAAGTAGATTTTGGTTAGCAATTTTTGTTTCGTCTATAGTGTTTGTTGTTATGGGTTTGTTTTTAGGCCATCATTATACAATTGATTTTGTATTAAATGGACATAAAGACGATCCTATTTTGATAGACGAAAAATTTTGGCACCAAATGCCCGCTACTATTCAAGACAGCCTCAACAAATCGACAGATAAAACTTGGATATGCAACAAAGTGGCAACCAATCCTGATACGACCTATGTTTTTAAAAATAAAACGGTCAAAATTTTTTCTGGAAATCAAAAAACAGACGGCTTGTTGCCCACTTGCAAAAACAGTTTGGTTGATTTGATTATACCTTTGATTGCTTATTTGGCCTTTTTTTGTGGATTAATGGAACTTTTAATACTTTCTGGAGCCGCAGAAAAATTGGCCCAATTACTAAGTCCTATGTTTGAAAAAGTATTTCCAAGTATTCCAAAAAATCATGAATCTATATCCTATATGACCTTAAATTTTGCAGCAAATTTTTTAGGGTTAGATTCTGCTGCAACCCCCTTTGGATTGAAAGCCATGGAAAGTTTACAAACCCTTAATACCAACAAAGACGAAGCTAGCGATGCCCAAATTATGTTTTTGTCCCTGCATGCTGCAGGCCTTACCTTGATTCCAACGTCGATTATTGGATACAGAGCTGCAGAAAATGCCACAAACCCAGCCGATGTCATGTTGCCATGTATCCTAACGTCCTTTATTGGCACATTGGCAGCATTTATAATTGTTGGTATTCGTCAAAAAATCAATTTCAAAAGTGCCTCTTTAATCCTTGTGATTACGGTAATTATCGCCGCAATTGCCGGATTATTGTTTTACATCAATCAATTGGATTTGATAGAAAAAAACTTTTTTACCTCAAATCTTTCAGGACTCATGTTGGTTGTCATTATCGTTTTTACCTTAGTGTTTTCGTTTGTCAATGAGTCTAAATTTACAGCCAAAAACACAACCGTTTTCGATACTTTTGTTTCTGGAGCACACAACGGATTACAAACAGGTGTCAAAATATTTCCTTATGTAATGGGCATGCTTGTGGCTATTTCTTTTTTTAGAAATAGTGGTTTATTTGAAATCATTAGCAACGGAATTTCCTTTGTGTTTTCAAACATTGGCGTAAGCAAATCCATTACCGATTCTTTGCCCGTAGCACTTTTACGCCCATTTAGTTCGGGTGGATCCAGAGGTTTTATGATTGATGCCATGAGAAGTTTTGGGCCAGATTCCCTAACAGGAAGGTTGAGTTGTATATTTCAATGCAGTGCCGAAACTACTTTTTATGTCATTGCTGTATATTTTGGTTCCATCAACATCAAAAATACCCGATATACCCTAAGCACCATGCTGTTAGTAGATTTCATTTGTGTGATAGCAGCCATTATAGTTGCCAGTTGGTTTTTCTAAAAGAAAAAGAACATTATCCATTATACCTATAAGGGTGTGCCCCTCCGCAAGCTACAGGTCTGGCTATCCGTTACAAACAACGTTCATTGAACTCCAAAAGAAATATAATATTGTGAAAATCCTTTTTTGCCCCTCATTTTGGCGCAAAAAAGGATTTTCACTGCTATCCCTCACACCAAAAAACACCAAACTCAAACAGCACCCTGCTCATAAACTTCTACAAGGTGTTCTAAGGTGTTCAACAACATTTCTGGACAATCCAACGTAACCAGCTTTTGACGGTGCTCTTTAAAATGGGCAATGCCCTTAAAATAATTGGTATAATGCCTACGCATTTCGACAATGCCAAGGCGTTCGCCTTTCCATTCCATCGACCATTGCAAATGGTTCTTGGCCGCTTCAACCCTGTCTGCCATTGTTGGTGCTGGCAATATGTTGCCCGTTTGCAAAAAATGTTTAATTTCATCAAATATCCATGGATATCCAATAGCCGCCCTACCTATCATAATGCCATCTATACCATATTCATTTTTGTATTGTAAGGCTTTTTGAGGCGAATCAATATCGCCATTGCCAAAAATGGGCATTGTAATGCGTGGATTGTTTTTAATCCGTGCAACATGAGACCAATCTGCTTGCCCTTTATACATTTGCGATCGGGTTCTAGCATGAATAGACAATGCCTGAACACCAATATCCTGAAGCCTTTCTGCCACTTCATCTATGTTAATAGAATTTTCATCCCAGCCCAATCGGGTTTTTACAGTTACAGGCAAATGGGTAGCGTCTATAACCGCTTTTGTCAGTTTGATCATCAAATCGACATCTTTCAAAACACCAGCTCCTGCTCCTTTTGTAACTACTTTTTTTACAGGACAACCAAAATTGATGTCTATCAAATCTGGATTGACTGCCGAAACAATTTTTGATGACAAAGCCATAGCCTCTTCATCTCCACCAAAAATCTGGATGCCAATAGGGCGTTCGTAATCAAAAATATCCAATTTCATTTTGCTCTTAATAGCATCTCTAATCAATCCCTCCGACGATATAAACTCAGAATACATCAAATCTGCGCCGTGCCTCTTGCACAAGCGTCTAAACGGCGGATCGCTTACATCTTCCATTGGTGCCAATAACAAAGGAAATTCAGGCAATTCAATAGAGCCAATTTTAATCATAATAACAATATTTAGTGCAAAATTACATTAAATTTTTTGTAGAAAAAAAGATTTATAACACACCCCTTTTAGTAATATGAAATTTTTGTACGAATATGGTTTATTATAAAATAGAACTATCCGCAAAGTGAACAATTTTTTAAACTCAAACACTAAACAAAATTAGGTAACATATTAAAAAAAAAGTAAAAAAACCGAGTAAATATTTGTTTGTTCGGTTTTTTTGTTGTTATTTTGCTGTTACCTAAATAGGTTATGTTTTATAATGAAAACAACTAAAAACACACATCCTGATTGGGTTCTTATACACAAGAAACCAAATACTGAAATCAAAAAAATAAACGGTAGATTTTATCTCTATGGTGTAAAATCTGTTTACGACAAAACCACCAAGCGATCAAAAAAAGTTTCTCTGGGTATTTTGGGAAGTATTACTCAAGAAAAAGGGTTTGTACCCTCTGAAATAAATGAATTGAAACTAAAGGGTCAAAAATCATATCACAATAAATCCATATTGGCATTTGAGTACGGATTGGCAAAATGGCTTTTGGAAACATTTGATAATGAAGGGATTACTTGCGAACTGAAAAAGCATTTTCCTAATCACTGGGAATTTATTATCATTATGGTTTATTGTAGAATCGGATATCAAGCACCCTTAAAAAATGTTCCGTTTATTTTAGAACAATCTGCCATTGGTGATTTGTTAGGTTTTGAAGATAAAATTAGCATCCAAAAATGCAGTGATTTGTTGTTTGAATTAGGTTCAAATCAAAAAATGATTCACGATTTTATGACACCAAAAAACCAAGATACCAGAACTGTTTTGATTGACGCAACAGATATTGCCTTGCAATCCAATAATATAGCACTGGCTCAAAAAGGGTATAATCAAAATATGGATTTTCAACGTCAGTTTGTTCTACTCTATCTCTATGATGCTACTAGTTTCAAACCTTTGTATTATAGAATTTTTCCAGGCAATCTGAAAGATGTTTCTACCCTAAAAAACACCATTTCCATCAGTGGACTTGAACAATGCGTGTATATTGCTGACAAAGGATTCTTTTCCGAAGCTAATATTTTAGAGCTTGAACGTTTGGGTATGCAATATATTATTCCGCTCAGAAGAGTAAATAAACAAATACCTTATGACCAAATAAAGGATATAGAACTTACAGATAATTATTTTGAACATGCCGAACGATTTATTTTTCATGCCCAAGGGATAAAACAAGAAAACAGAACCATTGAATTATTTTTGGACGGTAAACTAAAAGAGCAAGAAAAAAATGACTATTTGAAAAGAATTCATACTCTTCCAGAAGATTTTTCAAAAGCAAAATTCAATGAAAAAATAAAAGCAATGGGAACGCTTTCGCTTATTCATAACACCCAATTAGATTCTAAGGACGCATACAAAGAATATAAATCAAGACTCCAAATAGAACAGTTTTTTGATCACTACAAAAACACCATAGATGCATCCTGCACCTATATGCAAAGAGAAGAGTCTTTAAATGGTTGGATGTTCATCAATCATCTGGGAATGCAAATCATTTACAGCCTTTTTTACAAATTGAAAAACACTCCAATGACTAAAAAATTAATGCTCAATCACAAATATTCGATAAACGATACTATCGAACATTTAAAATCAATTAAAAAAATACAATTCTCCAAAAATGAATTCGTAATATCTGAACAAAATAAACTAACCAAGACCCTCCTAGAAAAACTTAATTTGTCTATTACCTAAAAGTTTTAGTGTTTGAGTTTAAAGTATAAATTTGTTTTCAACTATTTTTATGAGCCGAAACTTGATTCACTATTCTCATTGCGATGCTGCAAGTTCCATTTTCACGCATAGAAGCATAGTACTTTAATACCAAATATACATATAAAATAGTCCAAAGATGCGTAGTTATTTTTCAGAAATTTTTTTAAAAAAATCGTTGCATAGCTGGGCTACGGAACTATTTTTTTGACTCATTTTAGCAAAAAAGAACAAGTAGTTTGGACTATTTTATAGGTGTATTTGGTATTAGTATTTTACCAATTACTAAAGGTGAAAGTAGTCGTAAAGTAAAGGAAGTATTAGCTAGATACAGCTAGTTTTGAGTAGATACCAAAAAACCAACTCGATAAGAGTTGGTTTAAAGTTTGTTTTATATTTTGTTTTAAGTTAATTAACCTTTTAGGGCTTCGGCACCACCAACAATTTCAAGAATTTCGTTGGTAATAGCCGCCTGACGGGCTTTATTATAAGTCAATTTCAGCTGATCTCTCAATTCAGTTGCATTGTCAGTAGCTTTGTGCATAGCAGTCATTCGAGCACCATGTTCAGACGCAAATGAATCTCGAACCCCTTTATACAATTGTGTTTTTAACGATTTTGGAATTAAGGTTAAAACAATTTCTTCTTTTGAAGGTTCAAAAATATAATCACTTGCCGCTGTTGAAGCAGATGCTATGGGTGCCAATGGCAAAAACACTTCTGTTTGAACTATTTGAGTAGCGGCATTTTTAAATTGATTGTAAATAATTTCAATCTTGTCATAATCACCAGCTACAAATTTATCAGTCAAATTTTGAGCAATTACGGCTACGTTTTCAAAAGTCAAATCATCAAATAATTTACTTTGATTTTCAATAACATTCAAAGACTTACTCAATACATCATTACCTTTTTTTCCTATTGCAAAAACATCAACTTGTTTGCCTGCATAAAAATCAACACGGCTTTTGGCTTCTTTGATTACATTTGTATTAAATGCACCACACAAACCCCTGTTAGAAGTAATAACCACTAACAAAACTTTTTTTAACTCGCGTTGTGTTGTAAAAGCACCACCCACTTCGCCTTCAAGCGTTGCAGAAAGTCCTTGTAGCAGTTCTGTCAATTTTTCAGCATACGGACGCATTGCAGTTATAGCATCTTGAGCTTTTTTAAGCTTTGCAGCAGACACCATTTTCATTGCCGATGTAATTTGCATCGTTGATGAAACGGACGTAATTCTGTTACGGATTTCTTTTAAATTTGCCATGATATTGTATTAAGATTTTAGTATGAAGTAGTAAGACACTTATTCCTTGTTACATCAAAGTCTTGAGTCATAATACTTCATACTTAATACTATTAATTATATTTTGCTGAAATTTCTTTTGCTACTTTTTCGATAACATCTGTAATGTTGTCGTCCAATTTACCAGCTTTCAACGCATCAAGTGTGTCTCTGTGCTTATTGTTTAAGTATTCCAAGAAATCTTTTTCAAATTCTTTAACTTTATTTACAGGTACATTTCTCAACAAGTTTTTTGAACCAGCATAAATTATAGCTACTTGATTTTCAACAGTATAAGGATCATTCAAACCTTGTTTCAAAATTTCAACGTTTCGTTTTCCTTTTTCAATTACGTTCAAAGTAACCGCATCCAAATCAGATCCAAATTTAGCAAACGCTTCCAATTCACGGAATTGTGCTTGATCTAATTTTAAAGTACCAGATACTTTTTTCATGGACTTGATTTGTGCATTTCCTCCCACACGAGATACAGAAATACCTACGTTGATTGCAGGACGAACTCCCGAGTTAAACAAATCTCCATCTAAGAAAATCTGACCATCTGTAATCGAAATTACGTTGGTTGGGATATATGCAGAAACGTCACCTGCTTGAGTTTCGATGATTGGCAAAGCTGTCAAAGAACCACCACCTTTTACAATTCCTTTTAAAGAATCTGGCAAATCGTTCATGTTTTTTGCAATTTCATCGTTGTTAATTACTTTACATGCACGCTCCAATAAACGAGAGTGTAAGTAAAAAACGTCTCCAGGATAAGCCTCACGTCCTGGTGGTCTTCTCAATAAAAGAGACACCTCACGGTAAGCCACCGCTTGTTTAGACAAGTCATCATAAACTATCAAAGCTGGACGACCAGAATCTCTGAAATATTCACCAATTGCAGCACCTGCAAACGGTGCATATACTTGCATTGGAGCAGGGTCTGATGCGTTAGCTGCTACAATTACTGTATAGGCCATGGCACCTTTTTCTTCTAACATTTTTGCAATTCCTGCAACAGTTGAAGCTTTTTGTCCAATAGCAACATAAATACAAAATACAGGTTTTCCTGCATCGTAAAATTCTTTTTGATTTAAAATGGTATCAATACATACAGTTGATTTACCAGTTTGACGGTCGCCAATTACCAACTCACGCTGACCACGACCCACAGGAATCATCGCATCTACTGCTTTTACACCTGTTTGTAATGGTTCGGTTACTGGCTGACGGAAGATTACACCAGGTGCTTTTCTTTCTAAAGGCATTTCAAAAAGTTCTCCGCCAATAGGACCTTTTCCGTCAATAGGTTGCCCTAAAGTGTTTACTACACGACCAACCATTTGTTCTCCAGTTTTCAAAGAGGCAATACGTTGCGTTCTTTTTGCAGTTGAACCTTCTTTGATACCTGTTGATGGGCCTAATAATACCACACCAACGTTATCTTCTTCTAAGTTTAAAACGATTCCTTCCAAACCGTTTTCAAAAACTACTAACTCACCGTATTGAACATTTGATAAGCCGTAAACACGAGCAATACCATCTCCAACTTGAAGTACTGTTCCAACTTCTTCTAGCGTAGCACCAGTTTCAAAACCTGATAATTGCTTTTTTAATATTGCTGAAATTTCAGCTGGGTTAATTTCCGCCATAATTATTTATAAATAACTAGTTACTTAATTCTCTTTTTAATACTTGTAATCTGTTGGCAACCGATGCGTTGTATTGATTGTCGCCTATTCTTAATATAAATCCACCAATGATTGATGTATCTACAGTAGTTTTTATATTGATTTTTTTATTTGAAAAAGTTGCAATTTTTGATAAAACTTGCGCTTCTAAAGCCGCATCCATTGGAAAAGCTGTAGTTACATAAGCTACTTCTACGCCATTTTGTTCGTCAAATAATTTGCTATATTCTATTGCAATAGCTTCTAATATTTCAAACCTTTTGTTTTCAAACAACAAATGAAACAAACTTTTTGTAACTCCATTTGTTTGAGCAAAAACTTCTAATAAAACATTTTCTTTAGCCTCAACTTTGGTAGTTGGGTTTTGGATAAAAGTATCCAAATCAACATGACCTTTGATGGTCGAAGCGATAAGATTCATGTCTGTATTTACCATTTGGGCTACGCCCTTTTCTGATGCTACATCCAATATGGCTTTGGCATAACGTATTGCTGCTCTTGTACTTGCCATAATATTAGTTCATTTTTACATCGCCCAACATTTTCTCTACTAATGCAGTTTGAGAGGCTTTGTCAGTCAATTCACTTTTTAATAATTTCTCTGCAATTTCGATAGACAAATTTGAAACTTGTGCTTTCAAATCGGCCATAGCAGCATTTTTTTCACTAACAATAGCTGCTTTTGCTTGCTCAATCATTTTAGATCCTTGGGCTTGAGCTTCGTTTTTTGCATCGGCAATCATTTTGTCTTTCATTTCACGAGCTTCTTTGAGTAAAGTATCTCTCTCCAAACGAGCTTCTTGCAAAATACGTTGGTTATCGGCTTGCAAATTTTGCATGTCCCTTTTTGCATTTTCAGCAGATAAAAGGGCATTCTTTATACCTTCTTCTCTTTCAGTAATTGATGTCATGATTGGTTTCCAAGCAAATTTAACCAATAAAGTTATTAAAATTACTAAAATTATGGCTTGCCAAAAGAATAATCCGAACGAAAAATCATTTATTAACTTATCCATTTTTTATAATATATAGTTTTGATTTATTTAATACTTCTTTAAATAAACCTGCAACCAACCGTTGCAGGTTTATATATTTTTATTATTATGCTTTACCTAAGATTAACGCAGCAAATGCCAAACCTTCTAATAAAGCCGCAATGATAATCATTGCAGTTTGAATTTTCCCAGCAGCTTCTGGCTGACGAGCGATAGCGTCCATTGCAGATCCACCAATTTTACCTAAACCTAATCCAGCACCGATTACAACTAATCCAGCACCTACTAACATTGGAATGTTCATAAATATATATATAAAAAATTAAACTTCAAAAAAATTAATGATGATCACTTCCGTGGTCATGGTCTTGAACTGCCATGCCAATAAATAGAGAGGACAACATTGTAAAAATAAAAGCTTGTAAAAAAGCTACTAACACTTCAATTATAGAGATAAACAGCGTTAATCCAAGCGAAATAGGTAAATCTGCAGCTAAATTTTTCCCCAGAAATATCATTGAAATTAAACTCATTATTACAACGTGACCAGCAGTTATATTAGCAAATAAACGTATTAACAATGCAAAAGGTTTTGTTAATGTTCCTAATATTTCAATAGGTGCAAGTACTATTTTCATTGGTACAGGTACGCCAGGCATCCAAAAAATATGTTTCCAATAATCCTTATTAGCACTAAATTGCGTTATCAAATATGTAAAAATAGCCAAACAAACAGTAACTGCTATATTCCCAGTAACATTTATTCCAATAGGTGTCATGCCTAGTAAGTTTAATAACCAAATAAAGAAAAACACTGATAGTAAATAACCCATGTAATGTCTATATTTTTTTTCTCCAATATTTGGAATTGCAATTTCGTCTCGGATGAATAAAATTAACGGTTCTAAAACTCTTCCAAATCCTGTTGGAATTGCTGATTTTGTATAAGATTTTGCTAAACTGATGAACATAAATAATAACATCAGTGCTACAACTATAATTGATATTACGTTTTTGGTTATTGAAAAATCTAATGGTTTTTCGTTTTCTGGATGATGGTGTTCATTATATTTTATATCTCCACTTACATTTGTTTTGTATATTTTTCCATGTACAAGTTTATAATAATTTCCATTTGATTCTGCAACTGATTCACCATGATTAAATTTTGAAGATGAAAAGAATTGAAAACCATTATCGTATAAAATAACAGGTAATGAAAACCCATAATGTTTATTCTCTTTAGAATCTGAAAAAAATACAAAATCATGTGAGTCTTGTAAATGATGCTCTATGTAAGCATCAATAGAAGCTTTATTATTAGTTTCACCCTCGCCATGTGCATTTTCTGTTGTTGCAACGGTTGTGTTGTGGGCTTGCGGTGCCTCTGGAGTTTCATTTGCATTGCTTACAAATGGAAGACATACAACTAGAGCTGTAAATAGGAATCTAAGTGGTTTGTTTGAAATCACCATATCTATTGTATCAATTTTTAATTGGTTTTCTAAATTTGGTGCAAAGGTACATTTTTTTTAATTATTTAAAAATGAAACCCACTTTTTTTTTGAATTATTTTGCTATAATCTTGTAATTTATTGATTTTTATTTAACATTCTAGCGGTTGTGCTTGTTTCTATTGCTAAAAAAAGAACAAATATTATAAAAAAGTTAATTTTCTCTATTTTTAAATCACTTTTTGTAGCCTGATCAAATTCATATATAAAATAATAGGAACTGGCCATTTGAATAGTTGTTAGTGCTAAAAAGGTGTAACCTACTATGTAATTGTTTTTTTCGTTAAGGATACTCAATATCATTGCTATTGTTGCTGCAATTGCTATGAAATACATATAAATAGTTTCTAAACTAAATAGGAAGGTAGTTTCTGGCCATTGTATTGCCACTATAATTTTATGAATTATATAGGTTATGATGCCTAAAATTAAGGTTTCCCATACGGCTCTTAATTTTGATAATGTCTTCATTCCTCTGGAGTTTCGTTTATTTTTTTGAGTTGTCTGTTTAGATTATAAAAAGCAATAGCAACACCAATAAGAACCATTACTTTGACTCCTATTGTGTTGTTGAGTTTGTATGTAGTGTCTAGCCAAGTGCCTACCCAAGAAAAGCCATAGATGGTTATTCCCATTTGAATAGGCATGTTGATTAAGGCCAACCACTTTCGAGTATTAGGATTCTTTTGAGGTAGCAAGGGGTGTTGTTTGATGTTTTAATTGGTCTTTCATGACACAAGTTCCTGTAAATAAAGCTCCTGGCTCTACCGATAATTTGCCACATACCACTTCGCCATCTATTTTGGAGGTGGCTTTTAGGTTTAGCAATTCGCTTACTTGTATTTTGCCTTTAAATTCGCCTTCAATATCTGCATTTTCGCAAAAAATATCGCCATGAATTTTACCCAATGGGCCAATGACAATTTTTCCTTTTGATTTAAAATTGCCTATAAGTTCGCCATCTAATCTAAAATCGGCTAACGAATCAATATCGCCACGAATAACGGTGCCTTCTACAATTCTGTTGGTTTTACCCAATACATCGGTTACAACTTTTGGTTTTTTGTCAAACATTTTTTTTGGTTTTTAGTTTATAATTTTCAGTCTTTAGTTTTTAGTTTTTGTGGTGGCACTTGGTGGTGCCAGTGTTGGCCCTGTGTCTTCTTGTAATGTTTGGTTATTCAAACTCTCGGCCTGAATGGTGTTTTGAGGTTTTTGAAAATCTTTTCGTTTTACTTCGTTGTCAACTGGTTGTTTTGGATTGTTATCAATTATTTCCTGCTGCACTGGTTTTGCTATTTTCTTAGGATCTAGCAAATAGTCGTCTATATTTTTCTTTATTTGTACTACTTTATAATTGGTGTTTGAAATTACAATTGGTTTTTCCGTTACGCTATATGCTTTTATTTCTTTTAAAACTACTCCAATGCCATGTGCAATTTCCTCACTTTTAAATCCATGCAAAACTACAAAGTTTTCGTTGAGGGTATATACATCAACAGAATATATTTTTTTAGTCCCTCTATCGTCGCTAAATTTTTTAATTTTGGCTAATAATGCTTGACTATTTTTATCCTCTATGGCACCAATTCGATACAAAACTTTCCAACTCGAAGGGGTTTCGCCGTTTATTTGTAGGGCTTCTAATTTTGGAACATTTTGGTTTACAAATGTTTCGGCACTTTTGCCTTCGGTGGTGTTTGGATAGGTAAGCGCTACATAATTCAAGGCTTTTCGTAGTGCCAGAACACCTTCTACTTTGCCAATGGTATTAGCCCTCAAAAGTTCAATTTTTGGCAATAGTTCATCTCCGTCCCATTGGGTTACTGCATTTTTTGTTTGGTCCAATACTGCTCTGTAATCGCCTTCGCTGTAAAGTTGGTACCATTTCATATACATTGTGGCTCCAGTTGCTAATTGGTTTTGCGAGCCTGGAGTTTGTAATAATATTTGTGCATATCTCGAATCTGGATATTGCGATAAAATGGAATTTTTTAGGGTTAATGCCTTATTTTTATCTGTAATTTCGTAAATTTTATACAAATTATAAAGCGTTGGCAATAATAATCTCTCTTCGGGTTTGTAATCTAATAAGGTTTCGAGTTTGGTTTGTGCCAATGGATATTCTGCAAATTTCTCTTTATAGATGATACCTAGCTGAAAATAAGCAAAATTTCTATCTTTTACTAGTTTTTGAATCTCTTCTGTTTTGGTAGGCAATTGGTTGCTATATGTGCTGGCATTATATTTTGGATTGTCATTCGGATTTGTTAAAACGTTGTCATTACTTGTATTTTTCATATTACCATCTGGGCTATTGTCTGCATCGGAGTTGGTATTTATCAACCTCCAATTGTCTTTCAAAGTTCTGTTGCCCCAGTTTTTTTGAAATTCGATTTTGCCCAATGTCAATGTTGATGTATTGTAAAAATAAAAATCACTTGGCACGCTTTGCAAATTACTTAATGCTTTTTTGCCCATATCCAAATCACCGTTTTTCAATTGGTTTTCCTTAGCTTTTTTTAGTGCATCGGCTTGTTTGAGCCCGTTTATTTTGTTTTCAAAATATTGCTTTCTGTCGGTATCATTCATTGCTAAAATGTGCAAAATACTATCGTTTTTTTGTGCAATTTCTTCATACTTAATTACATCGTCTAGGTTTTCTCGTTTCTTTTTGATGTTTCTAAACAATCTTGTTTTTTTATTCAAATAAGTTAAAGTACTATCAAAATATTTACCTGCCAAAACATATTGGGCATTATAAAAATGAATATCAGCTAATTTTTGATAATTGGTAGCCACTAACGTAAGGTCTTCGCCCCCGTGTTTTAAAGACAGATTGTAATATTTGATGGCTTGTTTAGTGTTTTTGTCTTGTTCATACATCAAGCCCAATTGGTGGTTAAGGGCGTCCAAAAAGGGTCTGTTTTCTCGGTCTTCTAATAATTTGTTGTAATTTTTGAAGAAAGCTACCGTATCCGAATTTTTGAAACTGGTATTTTTGAGTTGTTGGAGTTTAGCATGCACAATATACGCTCGAGGTGCTTGTCTATTCATATTGATGACCGTTTGAAATGCAGCAAAAGCACTGTCCTTATAGTTTACTTTGTCATACAATTGACCTAAAATAAAATGATAACGGGCTTTCTCTTCTTTATTTTTGGTGTAAGATGTTGCTATTTTAAGTTTTTGAATGGCTTTTGTGTGTTGTGCTAATTTGATGTATGCCTGAGCCAAAATAGCATTGGCATCGGCTAAAACTTGTGGTTCCAAATGCAATTCTTTGAGTAATTTGATTAAATTTTCAACGGCTTGCTCGTCATTATCCAATCGGATGTTGGTTTTTTCTCGCCATACTTTTACTTCGTTTATTGTATTGCTTTTTGGCGATTTGTAAATGATGTAGTTAAAAGCCTCGAGTGCTGGCACATAGCGTTGGTCATAATATCTTGCTTTGCCCAATAGCATGTAAGCTTCGTCTATTTGATAATTGCGTTCGGTTCCGTCTATATAAATAGATCTTTTTTGAATAGCTTTTGTTGCTTTTTCTTCTGCCAATTCAAACAAGGGGTTTGTTGGCTTTTTGTCATCTGTCGTATTCAAATCTAATGCCACATCTGGAGCAACATATTCCTGACGCTCTACGGGCAAAATGTCCCAAAAATGATCTCTGTATTTTAAATTCATTTCTAAAACGCCTTTGTCCAAGGCCTCATTGCCGTTAAACAATACATTGTATTTGGTGTTTAAAGCCTGAAAATTTCGGGTAGCAAAGGTGTCTTTTCTTGTAGAACAAGCCCACAAAAAGACAAACACAAACAGTGCAAATATGGGGAAAGTAATTTTATTTTTCAATGTAAAACGTTTTAATCTTTAACTTCAAATTTTAAAAATTATTATAAATGACTGGTAAAAATACGTTTCTTTTTGAAATATAGAAAATTTATGGGCTTTTTTATCAAAAAAAAATTAAAACACTCCCAACTTTGAAAAAATGGATCTCTGTAATATCATTTTTTCTGGCTCAAATCGCTTTTAATTTAATATTTAAAAATGCTACATGGTGGCATAAAACACTTTATGTTTTTGTTTAATAAAAATGAGGTATTTTATTATAAATGAGTTGTTTAAAAATAATTAATACGTTTTAATTATTAGATTTAATAATTTGTAAAACAAACAGTTGCTTTTGATTTTGTTAAAAAAATATAATTTCCAATATTTTTAAGGGTATTTTATTTTTATTAGTTAAAAAAAAACATACTTTTGTTTTTAATTGCATAAAATATAGCAAGGAGTATAATGTTTATTTTGGTGTTCTGAGTAATTTTTTTTGCAAAACAGGCACACCATTTGGACCAATTGTGGTGTTGTAAATCATTTTTAGATGTTTTTGCTAACCACAATTTTAACTGTATCCAATGCTACATTTTTTTTTTAATCAAACTAAAACAACTAAATTTTTATTGAAAATGAAAAAAACACTTTTATTATGGAGTTTTGTCGCCCTTGTAGTATCCTGCGACAAAAAGAAAGAAGCACAACCCAAAGACGCTGAAGTGATAGAGCATCAGGCAGCAGAACAAACACCAAGCACGGGTGCAGCTACGGCACCAGAATTTCAAAAAGGAGCCGATTTGATTGCTCAAAACGATTGTTCGGGTTGTCATAAAGTGGACGAAAAACTTACGGGGCCCTCTTTTAAAGAAATTGCCGCAAAATACACAACTGCAGATGTTGCTACTTTGAGCAAAAGTATCATTGACGGTAGCAAAGGCAAATGGGGTGAAATTCCTATGACTGCACACCCAAGTTTGAGTCAGGAAGATGCTAGTGAAATGGTAAAATACATATTGTCTAACAAATAATTTTTTTGAGATGAAAAAAATTGCAATAGTTGCCGTTTTGGCACTTGGCTTATTGGCCTGGAAACAAGTGGATACTAATACAAATCCTATAAAAGCCGCAGACAATGTATTGACTAAAGCTGAAAAAGCCGCTGGTTGGAAATTGCTTTTTGACGGCAAAACTTTAAATGGTTGGCACAAATATGGAACAGATTCTATTGGAAAGGCTTGGACTGTTAATGACCATGCCATACATTTAGAAGTGTCTGACTTGAAAGATTGGCAAACCAAAAATGGAGGCGACATTGTTTCTAAAAAAGAATTTGCTAATTTTCATTTAAAATTGGATTGGAAAATTGCCAAAGATGGTAATAGTGGCATTATTTTTTATGTGCACGAAGATCCAAAACAATACAAATATCCATGGATGACGGGACCCGAAATGCAAGTTTTGGACAATAATGGACATCCCGATTCTAAAATTATCAAACACCGTGCGGGTGATTTGTATGATTTAATTACTGGTAAAGAAACTGTAAAGCCAGCAGAACAATGGAATCATGCCGAAATTATTTCAAAAAACGGGGTTTTAACTTTCAAGCTTAATCATACGGTTGTATTGTCAACTACTATGTGGGATGACCATTGGAAACAAATGATTGCCAATTCTAAGTTTCATGAATTCCCTGGATTTGGTACTTATAAAAAAGGAAAACTTTGTTTGCAAGACCATGGCAATAATGTATGGTTTAAAAATATTAAAATCAAGGAATTGTAACCTTATAATAAAAAAAAAGACTTGTTCCATGAGCAAGTCTTTTTTTTTGAAATTATCCAAGCCAATATACGGCCATAATCGAGGGTATAAAATAGATGACAATAGTTCTGGCTCCGTCATAATCTTTGGCAATTCGTTGTCCTGTAAGCAACATGATGAGCGTTATACACGAAATGATTGCACCATATAAGCCAAATATTCTACCTCCGTTGATTATCAGTTGGATACACCCAACGATACACAATATTCCAGATAGTAACTCCATGATTAATAGGTGAAAAAGGGCAATAGCTACTAATTTTTTGAGGCTGGTTTCTGCAAAATGGGCTTTCATAAATTCCAGATTACCTTTCCAGTCTATCACTTTGTCTGAACTGGATTGTATAAACGTAATACCTAAAAAAATCAGAATTAAAATAGAAGCTGCGTTGTTCATGATGATTTATTTTTTATGAATTAAACGAGTGAGTTTGATAGACAAATCGGTTAAAATTATTTTGGAATTTCCGTTGCGTTCAATATGGAATATGGCCGTTTCAAGCTCTTTATAAATGCCATGAATGTTGTTGCCGTTTACAAAAGGGGCAAATTTTTCCATTTTGAAAGTATCTACTTTTGGTTCTAAATAGACTAGGGTAGGGGCTTCATAATGGAGTAACAAGGCTTGTCTGAACATTTCGATGCAAAAATCTAAAAATTTTTTTTGGGTTTCTCTTCCTAAAGTCGCAATGGTTTCGCTCCACGAAATCAAATCTTGGATAGCTGCAGCGTTGCCTTTTGCTTTAAAAGCGGCTCTTACCCATGTAACAAACCATTGTTCAAAAGGAAAGTCGTCTTCATTGTGTTCTAGTAATTGTAATGCTTTATTAAAATTACCGTGTGCCTGATGTGCTATTTTTTGAGCTGTAAGGTCGTCAATATTGTTTATAGATTGTAATTTTTCGGCTATGTCTTTTTGATTCAAGGCATTAAAATGCAATACTTGGCATCTTGATCGAATGGTTTGTATAATATCTTCTTCATTTTCAGATATTAATATAAACAAAGTATTGTCTTGGGGTTCCTCTAGTAGTTTCAAAATTTTGTTTGAAGCCTCAACATTTAGTTTATCGGCCATCCAAATGATCATTACTTTATAACCACCTTCATAAGCCTTTAACGACAAAGATTTGATCATTTCTTGAGCATCTTCAACTCGAATCAATCCTTGTTTGTTTTGAACGTCTAAAGCACGATACCAATCGAAAAGGCTTCCATAAGGATTTGAAAGCACAAATTTTCGCCAATCGGCTATAAAATCGAGGCTTTTTGGTTTGGTTTTTACAGTATCGGTACTTACAGTTGGGTATATAAAATGCAAATCGGGATGCGAAATACTATTGAATTTGATGTTGCAAGATGCGTTGCCTCCTGAATTTTCGTCGGACACGTTTTGACACAAAATGTATTGTGCATAAGCAATTGCCATTGGCAAAGTACCAGAACCTTCGGGGCCAACAAACAATTGGGCATGGGGTATCCTTCCAGTAGTTGCACTATGGATAAGGTGTTTTTTGATGTGGTTTTGACCTAATATTTCTGAAAATAGCATGAAGCAAAGATAGGAATTTAAGTATGATAAAACAAATGAGTATATGAAACCCATTAGATTTTTTTAATTGAGGTTAAAGATATATTTTTTTTACTTATGTTGTTTTAAGATAGTGCTGTTTATTATGTACTTGTATAAAATTTTTTGGTTATACTTTATACTAATACCAAATATACATATAAAATAGTCCAATCTAATGGTTTTTTTGCTAAAATGTGTCAAAAAATAACAGTTAAGTAGCCCAGCTAAGCAACGATTTTTTTTGAAAATTTTTTCTAAAAAATAACTACGCATTTTTAGTCTATTTTATAAACATATTTGATATTCATTTGGTTTGAAGTACTAAGTTTGCAATAGAGCCCTAGCCCAGATTGAAGTGGAAAGGACAAAGCCTCAAAAGGGATTTTTTTGTTGCTACAAAAGAGCGACCACCGGAAGCTCCTTTTGTAGCATACAAAAAACCCTTTTGAGGCTTTGGACTTGAAACGAAAAGCTGGAATAGCTTCTTGTAAAATAGTTAGTTGATGATTGATTTATTCTGTTGGTATAAACTCTTCTGTATTTTGTTCGACATTGGTTGTATCTACAACGGGCTTACGGTAAACAGGGGTATAACAATCTACTTTTATGGATAAATTTTCGGGTCTGGTAAAATTTTCTTTAGAAATATTAAGTGTTTCGTCGGCATAACATTTTTTCATAAAATAACCCCAAATTGGCAGTGCAGCAGTGGCACCTTGCCCATAAGTAAGGCTTTTGAAACGGGCCGAACGGTCCTCGCAACCTACCCAAACACCTGTTACCAAATTGGGTACCATGCCCATAAACCAACCATCGGATTGGTTTTGAGTAGTTCCTGTTTTTCCAGCAATGGGGTTTGTAAACATATATGGGTAGCCAGTCCAGCGGTTGTCTCCAGCACCACCCCCTTGTGTTCTCAATCTTTCGCCCGATCCGCCTTCGGTTACACCTTCTAAAAGTTTGATTACAGCAAAGGCAATATCTTTGTTTAAAACATCGTGGGTTTCTGGGGTGGGCTCGTAGATGGTTTTGCCATTTTTATCTTCAATTCGTACTAAAAATTGTGGTTTCATGTAAACTCCTTCGTTTGCAAAAGTACTATAAGCGGCTACCATATCGTGTACCGTAATTTCTACAGCACCTAGTGCTATTGATGGTTGAACAGGTATTTCTGATTTAACGCCTAATTTGTGTGTGAGTTCTACAACGTCTTCTGGACCTGTTTGGTCTATCAGCTTGGCCGATACGGTGTTGATGGAATTGGCTAAAGCTCTTTTGAGGGTTACCATGCCTCTATATCGGTTGTCTGAATTTCGAGGTTCCCAGTCTTCGGTAACATGATGACGGCCTTTGTGAATCATAAATGGGCCATCGATAATGGTGTCGCATGGCGATTTGCCCAACTGTTGTATGGCTGTTGCATAAACAAATGGTTTAAAGGTAGAACCTACTTGTCTGGCTCCTTGCCCTACGTGGTCGTATTGAAAATATTTGTAATTGATGCCGCCAACCCAAGCTTTTACTTGGCCTGTTTGGGGTTCCATAGACATTAATCCAGCTTGTAAAAAATGCTTGTAATATCTAATGGAATCCATTGGTGTCATTTCCATTTCTTTGTCGCCATCCCATGAGAATACGGTCATTTTGGTTTTTATCGAAAAAGATTTGATGATTTCCTCGTCCGTTTTATCTTGTTCTTTTAGTACTTTCCATCTTTCCGACGATTTCATGGCTTGCATCATGATTTTATCTGTTTCGGCTGCGGTGATGTTTACAAATGGGGCATTTTTATTGTCTTTGGCTTGGCTAAAAAATTCTTCTTGCAAATTTTTGATATGTGCCGATACGGCTTCCTCGGCATATTGTTGGATGCGAGAATCGATTGTGGTGTATATTTTTAATCCGTCTCTATACATGTCATAATCAGATCCATCTGGTTTTTTGTTCTCTTTTATCCAAGCTTTCATATAGTCTCGAAGGTATTCTCTAAAATAAGTTGCCATACCGTCCAGATGACTTTCTGGATGAAATTTTAAAACAAGAGGTTTGTTTTCTAATTTTGATTTGGCCGTTTCTTCCAAGTAGCCGTTTTTAACCATTTGGTGCAATACTACATTGCGACGTTCTTTGACTTTTTCTGGACGACGCACAGGGTTAAACAACGAAGGGTTTTTGAGCATTCCAACCAACATGGCACTTTCTTCGATGGTTAAATTGCGAGGTTCTTTGCCAAAATATACTTTTGCCGCCGATCGTATTCCAACTGCGGTATTTACAAAATCGGCTTTATTAAAATACATGGCAATAATTTCAGATTTGGTGTATTGTCGCTCGAGTTTGATGGCAATGATCCATTCTTTTACTTTTTGAACGATGGCAATAATTGGGTTTCTTGATCTTTCGCCATGAAATAATAACTTGGCCAACTGTTGTGTAATGGTGCTGGCACCTCCGTTGGTTCCTAATTTTAATACGGCTCTTAAAGTACCACGTGCATCAATACCCGAATGGTCATAAAAACGTTCGTCTTCTGTGGCCACAAGGGCATCTACTAAATGTTTGGGCAAATCTTTGTATTTGATAGAAGTACGGTTTTCATTATAAAATTTGCCTAGCAAAACCCCATCAAATGAGATGATTTCTGTGGCTAAATTTGAATTTGGATTTTCCAATTCTTCTACGGAAGGCATAGAGCCAAATAGTCCCCATGATGTTAAAAGCACAAACAGAAAAAGACCGCTTATTCCATACAAAAACAATCTCCAAAATTTTCTTTGATAGTGTTTAATATCTTTATTTATTGTGGGGTTTGAGGTGTTTTTTTGGGATATTTTCATGATTTTTTATTTTATTTCACGTTTCACGTTAGTTTGATGGTATGTCATGATTTAGTTTAAAGTTTCAATTCTAAAACCAACTTCGGTTATGCCTTTCAATTCTTTTACACCGTTTACTTCGCTCGATTTGCGAAGGGCTTGTTGGATGTTTACTTTGTAAACGCCATTTTGTTTGAACTGAAATTTTTCTTTGTAAAATAATTTACTCAGCTTTACATCGGTTATGCCTTCGCCCATCAGACTGCCATCTGGATTGGCCATTTCATATTCAAGAGTATCTACTTTGGTTACACCATCGGGTTGTGTCATGGAAACCAATACAAATATGTTGTTAAACGGGTAATCATCATTACATCTGATATTCAAAAATAAATTATAATATTGTTGCTTGTCGAGTTTTGGTAATGTAAACTTCAAAGTATCATTTTTGCTCCAAGTGCCACCAAGGGATTCGTATTCGTCAAAAACCCTTTGTTTGTCGCAACTAAAAAGACAAATGGAAAGCAATAAAATCCAGTAATTATTTTTCAGATTCATTGTTATTATTTGGTGTTTTGTTGTCGTTTCGGTTTGATTGATTGTTTCTGTTTTTGTTTTTATTTCGATTGTTTTTGTTTCGGTGATTGGGTTTTTTGGCAACCGATGTGTTTTCAGAAACAGTGTGGTTGGCTGCTGTTTTCTCCAAAGCTGGTGTTGCATTGGGTTTGATAATGGTTTTGTTTTCTGTATTGTTTTTAACCAACTTGTTCGATTGGTTTTTGTTTGGTACTATTTTATTTTGGTTTGGCACTTGGTGTGCCACTTTGCCACCCTCGGTTTTATTTTCGGGTTTTGCATCTGTGTTAGACACTCGTTTTTTGACAGGTCGTTTTTTTCGTTTTGGCTGATCAAAACGAGTCAAACTTTCTTGTCCCATAGCATTTTTAAATTCTTTTTGTGGCTCTTCAACAGTTTCTAAAGCATAATCTTCTAAAGATGACACTTTGTTTTTGAGTTTGTTTTCGGCAATAATTTCCTGCACTTGTTCTATCTTCAATACTTGCCAATTGGCAAAATTATTTGTATAGGCAAACCACATCAAGCCCTTGAAAATATCCTGTTTTTGGCATACGGCATCTCCTTTTTCTGTTATCAACTTGGTGTCAAAATCAGGAAAAGCTTTTAGTGCATCCATATAAGTGTCCAACTCATAATTCAAACAACACTTGAGTTTGCCACATTGTCCCGCTAATTTTTGTGGATTCAAAGACAATTGTTGGTATCGAGCAGCCGAGGTATTGACACTTCTAAAATCGGTAAGCCAAGTAGAACAGCACAACTCTCTACCACACGAACCAATACCACCAAGTCTTGAGGCTTCTTGTCGAAAACCTACTTGTTTCATTTCGATTCTGGTGCTAAATTCTCGAGCAAATTCCTTAATTAAGGTTCGAAAATCAATCCGATCGTTTGCGGTATAATAAAAAGTGGCTTTTGATCCATCACCCTGAAATTCGATGTCAGAAATTTTCATTTCTAATTTTTGTTCGATGGCTAGTTCACGAGCTTTCACTTTCATGACCTCTTCCTTTTCTCGCACTTTTGTCCAAACATCAATGTCTTTTTGCGATGCTTTTCTGTATATTTTTGCAATTTCGGCTGTTTGATAATCAGTACCTTTTTTTTTCATTTGAATTTTAACCAATTCACCTGTCAAGGTAACTATGCCAATATCGTGGCCTGGCGATGCCTCTGTGGCAACAATATCGCCAATAGACAATACGAGCTTTTCGGTATTTCTATAAAATTCTTTTCGGCCGTTTTTAAAACGTATTTCAACACAATCAAAAGTGGCTTCGCCATTGGGCAAACTCATATTGGAAAGCCAGTCAAAAACCGTCAATTTGTTGCAGCTATCGGTGCCACACGAACCATTATTTTTACAACCCTTTGGAGCTCCCCCCTCTGAAGTCGAACAACTTGTACATGCCATAATTGATATAGTAGTTTTGCATCAAATGCAAATTAAGTTCTTATTTTGTTTTGAGTGTAAAGATATTATTTTTAGTTAAACTTTATTACCATGTATTCAAGTTTTTTAAAAAATTATCATTTTGCAACAGATGTACAGACGCAATAACTCCAATATTTTATTCCAAAATCACTTTTTTGAACTTGAAGCAAACAAAACACGCCATTTTTTATGGCAATAATAAAGCTATTATTTCCAGGAATGTAAAACTGGCATCGACCTATCAATAAGAATAACATCATTATACCGATTCCCCAAAAGTCAATAAATTATGATCGGGGTCGAGAATGGAAAATTCTTTTTGCCCCCACGGTTTGGTTTGCAAATGTCCCGCTGGGTGGATTTTTACGTTGTTTTTGACAAAATTTTGATAAACCGTTTCAATATTTTCGGTTCGGATATAGACTTGCCCATAATTTTCTAGCGGATTGAGGCTTGGAAATTCAAAAAAATGGAGTTGGATTTGGTCTTTTTCGATCATCAAATAGCCTTCAAAATCAGCACTTCCAAAAACGTTAAAGCCCAATTGCTTGCAATAGAAATCTTTGGTAACGGCTTTGTTCCGCATGGGGAGTTTGGGGTGGGTTTGGGTGAGCATGGGTTTAGGTTAATTTTTTAGTTTTAAATTTTTCATTCTCTATAAAAGAACGCAACTTTTCTGCTGCATTTTTATCTACATTTTCATCCTTATGCTCGAGGTGACCACCAAAGAAATTTTTCTATTGTTTAAAATATTTTTTGGATTTATAAAAACCATCATTCTAATTCTTTTTTTATTAAATCCTCTAATTGATTTTTTGGTAACAATAATTGATATTCGGATACACCAATAGGTTTGTTGATGTCTTGCAGAGCAATTTCTACATCTAAATGGTTTTTATCGGCACACAAAATAATTCCAATAGGTTGGTTTTCGTCTGGTTTTCGTTCAAATTTATCTAACAAGGTTAAGTAAAAATTCATTTTACCAATATATTCTGGTTGAAATTCGCCTATTTTTAATTCAATAGCTACAAGCGATTTTAAATCCCGATGAAAGAAAAGCATATCTACAAAATATTCTTTCTCATTGTATTCTAAACGATATTGGTTCCCGATAAACGAAAAACCTTTACCCAATTCTAAAATAAAATGTTTTATTTTTTCGACCAGTCTCTTTTCCAGCTCTCGTTCTTTTATGGTTTGCGTTACTCCCAAAAAACCTAAATTGTAACTACTTTTTAATAGTTCATCAGCATGATTGGCTACGTTTTCGGGTAATGTTGCTGCAAAATTATGACTTTTTTCAAGGCTGCTTTCTTGCAAAAAGGCTTTGGCTTTGATGTAATTGAGCAAAATATCTCTGGTCCACGCCATTTCTACTGTTTTTGAAGCATAAAACAACGCTTCTTCATCAGTAGTGGTTTTGCTCATTATTAATAAAATATGACGCCACGGCAAAACTGCAACGCAGCGTTGCAGTTTTTCGTTTACACTACAAAATCTATCATAAAACTTCTTCATATTCCACAAATTACGTGGAGAAAGTCCCATGTCTGGAAACTCTTTTTTAAGGTCGATAGAAAGCTTTTTTATGACACCACTTCCGTAAGATTCTACGGCAACTTTTTCGGAAAGCAATTTGCCCAAATTCCAATATACAGAAATAGTGCCTTGATTTATTTTTATAGCAATACTTCTTCTAGCCGTTTGTATCTCGCTAATACAACTGCTTAATATTTCTTTATAAACTATAATTTTATCTTCCATAACTATATTGCAAAATTATCATATTCTTGTTTACTCAAACTAAACTCTGGCTCAACAACCAAAACTTCATCATAACTAAGCTCGTAAAGTTTATAAACCATGAGGTCGGTTTTGGCTTCTAAATCAGTAGTGTCAATGTTATCTTTTTTGTCCCCAAGCTTTGGTTTCCAAATGTCCTGCCGGATGAATGGCAATGTTGTTTTGTACAAAATTTTGATAAACCGTTTCAATATTTTCAGTTCGGATATAGACTTGCCCATAATTTTCTAGCGGATTAAGGCTTGGAAATTCAAAAAAATGGAGTTGGATTTGGTCTTTTTCGAGCATCAAATAGCCTTCAAAATCGGAACTTCCAAAAATTTCAAATCCCAATTGGTTACAATAGAAGTCTTTGGTAACGGCTTTGTTCCGCATGGGGAGTTTGGGGTGGGTTTGGGTGAGCATGGGGGTTACATTAATGATTAATACCGAATTTTTTTAATTTTTTTATTGATTTTAAAGCATTTAATATATTGATTTCTTTCACAGATTCATTTTTAAAAAGAGCCTTTTGAACAGATTTCAAATTCAATAATTCTAAATTATCAAATATTTTAGTTTGTTCACCTAAGTCGAATATTTTAGACCAATCATTTTTAGAAATTAGCTTTAATCTATCATAAATTGCTTTAATATCGATTACTTCAACTTCTACCTCGTTTGATAATGATTTTATTTCTTCAATATTAATATTGTTTTCTTCGATGTATAATAGTAATTTACTTCCAATTGAAATATCTCTGCTATTAAAATTTTTAGACCTTTTAATTTTACTTGCAATTTCCCATATATCGGTTGAAAATTCTTTAAATTCTTCAATATTCATTGACCATTTTGAAACACCATCCCAAAACTTATTACCGAAACCTAAAATTTTATTGATATTCATCAAATTATTTTCTGATTTGTTATCAATTTCTACTGTTTCTATTTCCCTTGCTAAGACCTGTTCTTTTGTTATGAAACAATCAGAATATTGTTCAAAATTGAATTTATAATCTTCATCTTTTAATGACTTCCAACTTGATTCTCTTTTTGCATATTCAGAAATAAGTGAATTATTTGATGATTTAACCAATTGATGGTAAACATAAACAATTAATTTTTGCAATTCATTTATTATTCTAGCGTCAACTCGCTGCTCTTCATAAATTTTCCACAAATCAATTCTGTTGTCAGTCAAAAAATAAAAGTAAGATAATGTATAAGCAACCGTAAATGATTTTAAGTTAGTATCTCCAATGGCATCTATGTTTTTTCGACCAAAAAGTTTGTCAACTACCTTAAAAAGAATAGCATTAGCAATTAATTTTTTATAAAAATTTTCACCAGGAAATTTATTTTTCTTCACTAATTCATTAATATTTTTTGTGTAATGAATAAAGTTTTTCTGAGCACCTTGTGAAACATAATGTGGTTCTAATTCCCAAATATTTATGTACTTAGCAACATCAGATTTAACAAATTTTTGATTGGTAGGATTTTGTTCCTTGAATTTTCTTTGTTGAGCTGGAGTTGCTAATTTATTTAAAGATTCCTTATACTGACCATTAACTCTTTCAAAATACCACAGTGTAGACATGTTTTTATTATCAGGATCAATAACATATTTTTTTCGTGATAATGATTCAATTTGAACAAAAAATGGATTATTAGAAGATAAATCTAATTCTGATACTTTATTTTGACTGTTGGCATATCTAGCAATGTTCGGAACTTCAATGTTCTTTTGTTCAACATCTTTTATAACCGTTAATTTCATCTGAACAAAAACATTACTCAAATCGGCATCTTTAAACTTCTTCTGTGTATGAAATAATGAGGCAGTCGTTTGACCACCATTTACAATTTGAAAATCTAATAATTTAGTTAGGTATAGTTGATTATCATTAAGAATGGTTTCAACATTTTCTGCTGTTGCAGTAATACCATTATTGTATGGAAGAAACATTTGAGGTTTTTCTCTAATTGTATCTCTTATACCTTTATTAAATTTACCTGTTTGACCTAAAAAAGCTCTAACATTACTTTCAAGTAATTCATTTGAATATTCTTTGTAAAGTTTGGATAAAATTTCACCTGGTAAAATTGCCAGATAACATTCATATAAATCATTAATATTAGGCATTTTCAAACATTGAATACCGTGCTGATTATTTGATATTAATTCTTTAAAATCAATTTCAATTGGTTCTCTATTGCTTGAAGATTCACTTAATTTATAAAACCTTGGAATATCCCAAACATGAACAAAAATATCCAAATCCTCATAATCTTTAATATTAACTTTTTCAACATCATAATTTGAATTACCATTTATTAAATAAAACACATTAACTCTTTCAAATTCTTTTCTCTGTTTTTTTATGGTGTCCAAAAGTTTATTTAATTCTGTTTGTGCTGGATCAATGTAATTAATAGAACCTTTTAGAGAAGAATTAAGAAATCTTTTTATTTGATTTATTCCTTTATCAAAATCAGCTTTAGTTATATTATAATCATATTTTAAATGATTATAATTTGTAATAAAAACATCAAGAGTTTCATAATAAATTTTCTTTTTCTCATCATCTTCAAATTCATCTTTAAGACAATAACCGTTTATTTTCCAGTCAATTCTTCCTTGAGAATCAGGGTTTATATAAGACAATACTCTGGCACCTTCTGATTTGCCAATATTATCCAATATTTCAATGCAATGCTCTGTAAATTTATCTTCAAAACTTGCTCCTTCGCCATCTGAATATACTAATGCTGAAACATCGGACTGAATGGCTTCAATATAATTTTTTAATCCTCTTTCCATTATTTTATTAATTCAAGAATTGATTCATTACTTAATAAAAATTGTTCTATTGCTGATAATTCAATGTTGTATTTTGTATCAAACAAACCAATAGGTAAATCTGAAGCTACTAATCTTGGAAAATCATTTGACACTTCATAAAAATTTCTCTTTCTAAAAGCATACTGACGTTTATAATTTTCAAAATCTTCATCAAAATATCCAACTAATAAAAGTCTCTCGTTGAAAAACTTTAAAGCATTCTGATTGTTATTAATTTTAGTTCTGATTTGCTCGATAATAGAATTTAGTGAAAATCCTTTATCCTTAACTTCTTCGACCACATATAATACTAAATATAACTTTGTTATATTCTCATTATCTAACTGTCTTTCACTTGAAATCTTAACTTTTGGAACTTTTGATGAAGTTAACTTTACTTCAATGCCAAATGAACCAAAACGAAAGTCTTTATCATTAAAATCTGGGCCAGTCCAACTTTCTAATAAAGCATCAATAGAATATTCTTCATCTAATATGGAATTGAATAATAAAAGTTCTCCAATTAATCCTTTTTGTCTTTCAATTGTTAGCCCTTGAAAATTTATTTTATCAAATAATTTCTTCCATTTTAAAACAACATTAGAAGTTTCAACTAGAGCTTCATTTTCGGTAATACTTTTTGAAATTTCTTCAACAATATTTTCAATAAATAAGCTAAAGATATCTTTTAATTGATTGTCTAAAAGATAAATATGTAACTCTTTTGTTTCATCAAATTCAAATATTTCAATGAATAATCCCTTGAATTTAAAATTTTTAAATTCTGGAAATTTTGCGTTTTTTGAAGTTTCAAATATGTATAAATGATTACCAGTAATATGATTTGTAGCCGCAAAACATTTGAACGGTTTAACGTGTTCAAGTTGCGTTTTTATAATAATTTCATCAGTAGGAACATGACTTTCCCAAATAGATTTAATACTTACCATAATTATTCATCTTCGTTAATTAAATCATCATCTTCTTGAGTTTCTTCATCAAAACCGTTATTTATTGTCGCTGTATAAGACACTTTTTTTTCATTGTCAATTATAGGAAAATGAATACTATAGCCAATAATTGGAATGTCATTCTTTACGTTTGGTGTACCACGTTCATCTAATGCGTAAATTAATAATAATCCTTTCTTTTCTTTTGAGCGTTCAATTTTAATATCACTATTCAATTTAAAGCCAGTTTTTGTTAAATCAATCTGTCTATCAGCAGTGTCATCAATTTGATTTTTTGAAATATGATAATATTCACCAGGTCTATTTAATTGTTGATTACGAACACTACAACCTAATTTAATTTCTTGATTACCAATTGAAATTATGTAGTTTTTTAATTCTTCATTTTTATCTCGTTCTCCTTTTTTTGAACCACCTTTCCAGTCAATAAAAACTCGTGTATCAGTGTTAGAAACTATAGCAACTGCCCATTCTTTTATTTCAGATTGTTTTAAAATGTATTCACCAAGTTTAGCGTTTTTAATTTTTGGTAAATCAATTTTAAAATTATCTAAAAAAGAAGCTATTTTTTCTTTGTCAAAATCCTTTATTAAAACATATCTTGGAATTGAATCGGTTTCTTTATGTTTAATTATTTCAATTTTTTTATTTCCAATGTTAAGTAATTCTTTAAACTGCTTGAAATTATTTTCAATAGCTGATTTAGTTTTCAATAATTGATAAGTTTGCGGATTTGTGCCAGAAAAGGAAATTTCAATTTTTTCGGAAAAATTTAATTTTGCTAAACTTGTTATCGTTAATAAACCATGATGATTTCGTACTTTGAGTTTGAAATCTTTTGGTTTTTGCAAAGCTGCTGTCATTTCATCAAAATCATCACGCATTTCTTCTGTAGCCATTGTAATATGGTTAAACCATTCAAAAATTTGTTCTGTTGTATAAAGTCTACATAAGTCTACATAACCGGGACGATAACCAAACCAACGCCCCATTTGCATTAATGAATCATACATTTTTGTAGTTCTTAGATAATAACTTACAGATAATCCTTCTAATGTTATTCCTCTCGATAATCTGCTTCCTCCAACTGCAATCACTGAAAAACCATTATCGTATCTACTATAATCAATTTCTTCAATATTGTGATATTCAAGATTTGTTGTAGAACGGGTTCCGTGAACAGAACGAACTTCAATTTTTGAAGCTGCTTTTTTCAATTCTTTTTTTATTTCTTCCCAAGAGTGTGTTTTAATTCTTATGTCTGTATAATCTAAATTTTCTATAACATTTTCAGTTGTCGGTAAAAAGTCGGACTCATACAGATGTTCTAAATCATTCATTAATGTTTCATCATTACCATCGATTGCGTTTTTGTATTCCCGCATTTTATCATTAACCAAATAGGCAACTTTATCAATCCATTTTACCAATAAAGCAACATGGATTAGCATAGAATTGTGTTTCTTTTCGTGACCTCTAACTCTTCTGATTGCACAAGTTAGAATGAAAGATTTTATAGCTTTTTCTAAACTTTTAGGTAAATATTCTGGCAAATCTACTTTATTATATTTATTGATTGTTTTGAAAAAAGGTGGGTCAAAATCGTCAATAGCACGAAAAATATCTAAAGGTTCATTTTCTGTTCCATTTGGATTTTCAAAACCAAATATTTTTGAAGCACCAATGTAATTAGTAGGTGCTTTTATATTTATTATAAAATCTCGAGGAAATAAATCTTCTCCAATTTTATATTCTTTATTTTTAACAATAGTTTTTAAGTCCTCATTGTGTTCTTGTGAAATAAATAAATTAGCATAAGGAGTTGCGGTGTAACCGATAAATGTATTTTGATTAAAAATATTTAATAAAGTTCTAATTAACTTATTGATTGTTTTTATATCATTAATGTTTTTTGTAGTATTAACAGAGGCTGCATCTGCCTCATCATCTATAATCAAAGCAGGAACATCAAACAATTTAGGAGTTCCATCTATGTTTTTAATGTTTTCATTTTTTGAGAACCAATCTATTAAATTTTCGAGAATACTTTTATTTTTTTTAATTACAAAAACAACAGGGTTTTTTCCAATTGGAATGTTTAATCGATTGGCTACTGATTGGCTAAAATCTCCCTCATCACCACTTTTATAATATGAAGAAGTTAGTGAATAAATATCTGTTTCCACTTTTAAGTTTCCAACACCAATAAGTCTATTTTCATTTTCTCGGATAAATGCGGAACTACTTCTTCCAATGAATCCAGCATCAATTCTTTCTTGCGTTTGCCTACGTAGTGAACTAATTGTTCCAGCAATCACAATAATTACTTTATATCCAGAATCAGTCGCTTTGTTTATTAAACCAACATAATTTGATGTTTTGCCCGATTGTACGTGTCCTACAACCATTCCACGTCTGTCCCAAGAATTTTTGTCTTTAGGATTTACACATTTATCCAAAATTTTATCTGTAAAATCATCCAAATCATTAACTGGAAATGATGGGTCATTTTGAGACATATATAATTTATATCTATTCCATAATTCAAAATTGATATTGCTTTTTTCTTCACTCAACCAAGGTTCAATGTCATCAGACATTATTGTTATTTCTCCTTTTCCTATTCCACATTCGGATCTGATTACTTCAAATAAATTTGTAAAATCAACATCTTTAAACTCTGGAGCTGATTTGATTTTTTCATTTATTATTTTTATTATAACATCATCAGTTATTTCTTCCTTAGATATCATATTTAGGAATGCATAACAAACTAATTTAGCAGTTTGATTTATATCGTTCATATTAAATAGTCATTTATTAATGGAAATAGATTGAATGGAGTTGAATTCATTATTTGCTGTTTTGCTAAATTTTCTGGTATTCCTTGAGTAATGTAAATTTTATATAATTCTAATGCTAAATTGATTAACTCATCACTAGGAATTTCAGGAATACTTTCTAACTCATGAAAAGATGGGTTCTCATTTTGATTGTATAAAATCAATTCTAAAGGAATATTCTCTTCAATTAGTTTTATAGCTTTTGAAAAAAGCTTGTTTTCTTTTTCGGAATCAAGCAATTGTTTTATAATTGGGTGCTTCTTATTTATTTTATATTTTTTTATTCCTTCTCTGTTTGTTTCATCTTTCCATAAACTCTCAAAAGATTGACTATTATAATCTGAAGACACTGTTTTTTGACCTCTCCAATTATATATTTTTGCAGATTTCATAACCGCCATTTTTGCTATTCTGGCTAATTCTTTTCTTATCTCAATTGGTGGTGTAGCAGTTGATTTTTTTATATCCAGATTCCAATCAAAATCGTTTGCATTAGGAAAGTTGATAGCAATTCTTGCTAGTTTTGAATATTCTCTCTTTTTTTCAATACCCAACCAGTCACCAGATACAAGCAATCTATCTCCTCTATAAATATAAAAACCTTGTTGTTGATACCATCCTAATGGACCTCCCGATTTTTCGTAATCTTCATTGCTGATTTTTGACATGTGAGGAAGAATGAAATAGGTTACTTCAACATTGTTGATTAACACTTCTAATTGTCCCATTTCAGGCTTCGGAGTAAGGTTTAAAAGGAAAGGATTCCATGGTTCTATTACATAGGTATTTGTAAAAAGTTTAATTTTTTTACTTTCAATAAAACGATGAAAAACTAAACTTAAATGCTCATTTACTGTTGCCATTTCTTGATAGAAAGCATTTTTAACAGCTTCATTATCAACTTTAGAATTACCAACAATTCTATCTAATAATTCCCAAACAATTAAAGTTCCACTTATTAATTTTTCGACTTTCTCTAAATATGATTCATCTGAAACATAATCTAATAAAGTCCATTCTTCTTCACTATTTATAAAATCAATATCCCAACATCTTTTAATAGTAGCAAAACCGTCTTTTTTTGTAATAACAGTAAGCCGTTTACATTGTGAAAATGAAGCGGTTTTTAGCCCCATACCAAACCTGCCCAAATCTTTTTCATCTCTAGTGTCTTCAGGATCTTTACTTCCTGGAGTCATAGCGATAATTAATTCCTCTAAATTCATTCCTTTCCCATTATCGAGAATTGAAATAGTAGAATCTTTACCTTTCCAAAGAAAATCAATTTCAATAGCATTAGCGTTAGCAGATATACTATTATCAATAATATCTGCTATTGCTGTTGAAAGGTTATAACCAAAACTACGATATGAATTTATTGTTGATTTTGGATTTGGCTTGGCGTTTTCGGCTTTGTATTGGTGCATAAATTTTTATATCATTTCTTTAATTTTCTTAGCAATTCCTTCTGCCATTAATACTGGCACAGCATTTCCAATTTGTTTAAATGCAGCGGTTCTGCTAGATTCAAAGAAATAGTCATCGGGAAAAGATTGAATTCTTGCGGCTTCTCTAACAGTTATCGAACGATTTTGTGTAATATCTGGGTGAATATAATAGTGTCCGTCTGCACAGATGTGTGCAACAACGGTATGTGAAACACCTTTGTGATTTACTACTTGAAACCTATTTGAAAATGTTGAGGTATTATTGTGTTTGATTAACCTTGTAGGTAATTCGGCATAATTTAATCTTTTGCCCTCGTTAGTCCATTTCTCAACAGCTATTCTATAAATTTCTAAATCATTTTCATTGTTAAATCTAGAAACGTGTTGTGTTGTAAAATCAATACCATTGCGAATCCCTGTTGATTCTAAATAACTATTTGTTTTCTTTGCATATTTAGAAACATTCCATTCACCTTGTCCGCTTTTTATTTTGGGTAAATCAGAAAATAAATGTTTTAATATTTCAAAATTATTTTCTTTGACTTCAAAATGAGGATATTTAAATCCTAATTCTCTTTTCCATCCGATGATAATTACCCTTTTCCTATCTTGAAGAACTCCAAAATTCTTGGCATTTAAAACAGATTTCTCTAGTTCGTAGCCGGCTTCTTTTACTGCTTCAAAAATTTTATCTAAGTAAATTCCATTACTTGCAGACAAAATTCCAGGCACATTTTCAAATACAAACATTTTAGGATTGTAGCGTTTTAAAAATTCAACGTAGTGAAGATATAAATGGTTTCGAGGGTCGTCTGCCATGTTTTTTCTTGCCCGTCCTGCAACAGAATAAGCCTGACATGGCGGACCGCCAATTACTAAATCTACTTGATTTTTTCCTAATTCTTGATCTATTTTTTCAAAAATAAAGGGTAACGTTTCTGTTGAAATTTCTTTATTTATAACAGAATCGATTATGTTGGTTGGCACTTTATTCCACAATTCTTGTCTTGAAATTTTGCCTTTCAAATAGTCATAATATATGTTTATTTCTTTATTTTCTTTTAAATGATGGAACGCAGCTCTTGTTTTTAAAGTGTCGCAAGCGTCTTTATTCATCTCCACATGGGCAATAGGATTAAATCCGTTACGGATAAATCCTTCGGATAAACCACCAGCTCCAGCAAATAGATCTATATAATTCATTTTGTTATTTCTTAAAAATTTCATCGTTAAAAAAAACAGAAAAATCCAACTCTAAAGCAACTATGATTTTTTCTAATACAACTAATGATACATTCCGTTTGCCTTTTTCAATATCAGATAGGTAATTTCTGTCTATGTTTGCAATATTTGCCAAATGTTCTATCGAAAACTTTTTTTGATTTCGTAGTTGATGTATTTTTTCGCCTGTTTTTTTATTGATATCCATAATATGTAAAATTAAATTTGAAATGATGGGCTAACCGCTTACTATGGTAAGCGTGAATTAATTTTTATCCACAATTTTTTTAGGTATATATTTAACGTGTGGCACAAATAAAATGGGTTGTTTTTCATTTGCAAGGGATAGTGTCAAAATAGGTTGTTTGGGTACCTTTTTGGCTCTTTTTGGAAGGTGCTTTTACCCTAAAACTAGGGTTCTAAGCATAAAAAAAACCGAAATCACACTGCTAATTTCGGTTTTTATATATCTAAACATTAATTATGTTTTTCAAACACGCTACAAAAAAAAACCCGTTTCAAACTGAAACGGGTTTTTGATGACTTTATATTTTTTTAATAATTAAAGTTGGCTCTGTTGTCCACAATTTTGGCATTGGCTTTTAAAGCTGGGATAACACCGTTAATTTTTCCGGCATTGGCGGCTTTTACTTTTGCCAAATAAGGGTTGTAATCTTTTAAAGCGAGTGCTTTTGTAACTGCTTTTGTACGTACTACATATACTCCTGCATTGCCATCTATTGGGCTAGAGGTTTTGTTGGCACCAATTCCAAAGGCGGTACCAACTACTTTTGCTTCTTGACCAATGTTTTGTAATACAGCGTTTTCTAGTGTTACATCTGCTGCGTTTTGTACTTTTACTTGGTTGGCCGTTGCCATTGCTTCTAATGAAGTACCTTTTAGTTTGGCTTTAATCATTTCGGCTTTTTTCTTGTTTTTCAAAACAGGTTCTACAGACAATCTGGCATCTTCTACAGCCATCAATCCTGCTGGATAGGATTTTTTGTACTTGGCAATTACTTGTCCTAAATTTGCTATTTCAAATCGTTTGATGTCGCCTACGTTTGTTTCTTTGCTAAATGCCCATCGGATAACCTGACGTTGTGGTCCTAATCCGCCTGCGTTTTCGTCTAAAGCTTTAAATTTTGTGGCTGGCGAAACCGTTAGTTTCATGGCTTTGGCCACTTCTTCAAAGGCTTTTGCGTTGGCATCCATTTCAAACTTGGTGGCTTGTGTGTATATATTGTCTGTTGTTTTTTCTGATGCTTGAATTTTTCTAGCAACAGTAGCAAGTCTTACAGCATCTTGTTTGTCTGTAACATTGATGATGTGAAAACCAAATTGTGTTTCTACCAAACCTATTTTGCCCACTCCGTTGTTGAACACAAAGTCGTTAAAAGGTTTTACCATTTGTCCTTGGCTAAAGTAACCTAAATCACCACCTTGCTGAGCAGATGAATCGTCGGAGTATTGAAAAGCCATCATCATAAATCCAGCTGGATTGGCCAATGCTTGTGCCAACAACGCTTGTGCTTTTGCTTGTGCTTCTTCTTTGGTACGTTTTTCTCTTTTGTTTGGTACAGGAGTACCTTCATAGCTGATCAAAATGTGGCTTGCTTTGGCATTGACATTGGCTTTTTTGCCTAATGATTTTGATAAGCAATAGTATTTTCCGTTAATATAAGGGCCATATACAGATCCTACTGGCAAGTTGAATAACTTGTCGGCATCCATGGCTGGCAAATCTTTTTTGGCTATGTATGTAGAGTCATAAGGTACGTCGGAATTGGCATTTACAAACTCGGCAACGTCTTTTGCAGCTCCAAATCCGGCAATGGTATCATTGGTTTTGGTGGTTGCATTATACACCACACTTTTAGACAACAAAGAGGTTATCGACGATTTGATGTCGTTTTCATCTTGTGCAGAAGGTTTGTCTTCTATTAATACATATTGAATTTCACGAGCTTCCTCAGTTTTGTATTTTTTCTCGTTCTTTTTCATATAGTCCGTAATTTCTGCGTCAGAAATTTTTACTTCGCTATCTTTGATAGCGGTATAAGGCACGTTTACATAATCAAAAGTAACTTTGTTTGTTTCAGCTTCATATTTCAATTTGGCTTCGGCTTTGGTTGCATGAAAACCTGCTTTGAGCAACGTGCCATATATTTCGTATTTGGCATTAAGTGCTGCATCATCTTCAGCACCTTTCAAAGAAGCGGCCTGATCTGGATTGGTTTTGAAATAATCTTTAAATTTTGAAATATCAAAAACACCTGCTTCGTTTTGAAACATTTTGTTTTGCCCAATATTTTGATTTTGCTTCAACGCATTTACAATTTGATTTTCGCCTACTCGCAAACCGATTTTTTTGAATTCAGCATTCAAAAGAGCCAACGAAATTTCTTGTTCCCACACCTGATTCACGGCTTGGATGTTGGTTGTGCCTCGACCACTTTTTTCTAAATTGTTTACTTTTTGGTTAAAACTTTGAAAATTAATATCTTCTCCGTTGATAGATCCTACGTCTTTTGAGGAACCAAAATCTCCTTTTCTCCAAAAATCTTGGATAATAAATGCAAACAAGGATATTGCAATAATTGAAATTAGTAATATCGAACGCTGTCTAATTTTTGCTAAAACTGCCATTTTCTATAAGTGATTAAATTTTATTTCAGTTTGCGAAAATACAATTATCTATTTAATAATTATACTTTGTTGGTTATTTTTACATGATTTTTTTAAAAAATATTGTTTTTTATTTTATTTTAGTCAATTTTACAGTCAATATTTTGTTGTTTGAAGCCTCTTCAATGTCAAATTTGAAATTTTCGATATATATTTCATCGTTTGTTTGAGGGATTTCGTTGGTATAATTGACAATATACCCTCCTAATGTTTCATAAGAATCTCCTTCTGGAATGTTGAGTTTGTAGGTTTCGTTGATGTATTGTACATCTAGCCGTGCCGAAAACAGGTAGCTGCCGTTGTCCAACGCTTGTTCCAAAAGTTCTTCGTCCAAGTCGTGTTCGTCCTGAATATCGCCAAAAAGCTCTTCTACAATATCTTCCATCGTAATAATACCCGATGTGCCGCCATATTCATCCAATACTATGGCTACGCTCTTTCTTTTTTTAGTAAGTAAATCCATAACATCTTTTATGAAAATGGTTTCGGGTACAAATTCAATTGGAATGGTAATGTCCTTTATATGTTTAGGTTTTTTAAACAATTCAAACGAATGGATGTAGCCTACGATATCGTCTAATGAATTTTGATACACTAAAATTTTGGAATACCCTGTTTCTATAAACATTTGTCTCAAATGGATGATGCTGTCGCCCATTTCGATAGCCTGAATTTCTGTTCGTGGTGTCATGATTTCTCTTGCCTTTACTCCAGAAAATTCTAATGCGTTTTGAAAAATTTGTATTTCCGAATCCAGCTCTTCCTGGTTGTCTATGGCATCCATTTGTTGCGAAATATAATCGCCAAGTTCGGTTTTACTAAAATGGAGTTGCACTTGATCGCCTTCTGTTTTGAAAAATTTTTTTAAAACAATATCCGAAATCCAAATGGTAAATACCGAAATGTAATAAAAAAGGGTGTAAAAAACATAAGCAGGAACTGCAAAAAATTTGATTAAATTATTAGCATATATTTGAAAAAACACTTTAGGTAAAAACTCGGAAGTTACTAATACCAAGAGCGTTGAAAGTATAGTTTGAATCAATAGATTTGTAAAATTTGTGAAATGGTACCCCCATGAAAGGATGTATGTCATCAGCAAATCGCCCATATAAAAACCATAAATTACCAATGCAATATTATTGCCCACCAGCATTGTTGTAATAAATTGCGAAGGTTTTTCGGTAAGTTTGGTAAGTATTTTTGAAATGAAACTGTCTTGTTTTTTTTCGATTTCCAAATAAATTTTGTTAGACGATACAAAAGCAATTTCCATACCCGAAAAAAAGGCACATAAAATTAGACAAATAACTATTATGATGATTTCCATTGCTTATTGTTTGGGTCCAAAACGTTTTGCCATTTTTCTTTTGATAAAAAAAAGGGCAATGGCCATGCCAACAAACAACAAACTAATCCAAAAAGTTTCGCCGTTTTGATATTGTCTTATCGCATCTATCAAAAAAAGAAGGGCAATGCCCAAATACACATATTGAATATATTTTTGAAAAATCATTTTTTTAAATTTATTTAGATTGTACTTCGCCAGTAAGTCTTTGGGTATTCATTATTTTAAAATCTTTACTAAAATCTACTCCTTCGCCAGTTAAATTGCCTTCGGGCGAATGAAATTCATAATATTTTTCTGTATAAAACCATTCGTTTTTTTGATCAAAAAACAGTTGATTGGTTTTCATTTGTTGTCCCATTTCGTTAGTAATGGTTACATTGCCTTGCAAATCAACGATTTGTGTTCGTTTATAATTAATGGCATATTTGGATTTTATAAACGTTCGTTTGCCATTTTTATCATATAATGTAAGGTCTATTCCTTTTGGAAATTCAATAAACGGGAACGAAACCGTGGAAAAATCCAACATTTTTGGGGTGATTAAAATAGCGGTTATACGTCCAGAATCAGTATATTTTAAATTGATATCATCCGATTCGCCTGCAGGTTTGAACGCTACAAAATTTATTTTTTGAACGTCCTTAAAGTGGCTTTCGCAACTTGTCAAGCCCAACAGTACACTCCCCAAAAGAAGTCGCATAACATAGTTTAGTTTCAAAATCATGTTTTTGGCACTTTTATGGTTTTGTTTATCCAACAATGCAATTGTAGGTCTTTGCCCGCTTTACCAGAATCCATAATTTCAGCTCGGTTTGGGGCCTTTTTCAAATATTTATCAGCAATAATGCGGGCAGTTTGTTTGTAATTGGCATCTACTTCTCCCGCTTTTTCTACCACCGAAGCCATAAGCCAATAGGTAGCTTTTTTTTCAAAATTGTTGCTGCCGCAGTTGCCCGATTCGTATAATTGGGCCATATATAAATATGCTTTTGCCAACTTGGGGTTTTCTATCAAGGCTTTTTCTAAATATTGAGCCGCTTTTTCAAAATCGGATGTGCCAAATACAGTAGTGGCCAATTGATAATATAACAAGGCCCGTTCTTGTGGGTCTGATGAACGGCTAACGGCTGTGTCTATCCATTGGGTGGTTAATGGGACATTTGATTGCATCAAATAAGTATATGACATAATTTTTGCCGAAATGGAATTGTGGTTCAATGCTTCAGACTGGGTGGCAATTTTATTAAAAAAAGGAGTGTTTACACAGTTTTTTTCAAACATCAATTGGGCCATTTCAAATAACCAAAACGAATCATTTTGATGACTTTCAAATGCTGCTTGTGCAAAATTTTGGATATTTTCGTTAGTTTCATAAGGTGCCATCAAAGCATTGTTGCCTTCTACAACCGTTTGAAATGAAGCGATCAACTGGTTGTTGCTGTCTATTTTTTGTTTGTAATGTTCTGATTGTATTGTAGATGAGTTGTCTAGCCCTATGTTATTATCCGCTTTTAGTGCGGCTAATTTATCTGCAATCAAAGCAGCTATTTCTATTTTTTTGGACATCAATTGGTGCAACGAAACTTTTTTATTGGCTAATTGATATTGTTTTTCTAACAATAAAAAATAAATACTCAAGGCTTCAGGATTTTGAAAATCAGCTTTGTTTTTAACAAATTCTCGATGTAAAATATCAAAAACTACGTCGTCTGTATCCCATTTTTGATTGAATAATAGCAATGCTTTTTTGACATTACTTCCCTTACTATTACTAGGATAATTCAAATTATATTGGGTATAAATTTGTATTAAATCCTTGTATATCATCACGTTTTCTTCTTTTGTACGTGCTATTTCTAATGATTGATAAGCTAATTTTTCGCCATCAACAAAAAAAGCTTCACTTGGATTGGGGCATGTTTTAAAAACGTCTTTCCAAATGGTATAAGCCTCTGTTGTTTTATTTTGATTAATAGCAATAGCCAATGCCTGTTTTTTCGACAGGCATTCTTGGTCTTTTTGTTGAGCAATTATTGCACTCGTAAAACCTAAAAATAGATATATTAGTTTTTTTGACATCAATTAATCATTTTAGTGTTGTAGGTTTATTTTAAAACAATTTTTATTATATGGCAAAATTAATCATATTTGCGTTTTTGAAACCATTTATCGTTAAAAGAAACGCCAATACTTATATTAAAATAATTTTCTTTAACCAAACCAGCTGTGGTTGTTCCTTTTGAGCCTAATTCTAACCCAATATTCAAGTTAGACGTGTAGCCAGGCAAAGGCAAGCCAAAACCTAACGATACAGATTGGTCTTTGATGGATTGATTGTTGATCATCAAACCTGTATTTTCAAATTTCAAACCTCCTCTATATACAATTCTATCCAAATAACTGGTAAAAGAATTGTATTTTGGTATATAATAGCCTCCAAAACTCCATTTTGAACCATTTTCAAAACGAACATTTGTTAATGGATCATTGAATACATTACTAAAATTACTGCTTTTTCTAAAATGATACTCTGTTCCAATTAACCATTTTTTGGGTTGTCCAATGGCAATGCCCATAGTGGTTTTTTCAGAAAAATTCAAAGTCAATTTGGATAAAATAGCATCATTGGTTTCAGTAACAGACCCACCATAAGATAGGGTAGATATTGACCTATTGTTATTGACGTTCAATTGAGATTCTGGACTATATGAAACACTGGCAGAAAGTTCTAATTTTTTAGAAATTTTATCTTTAAACGCCATGGCAAATGTAAAATTTGTTCCTTTTATAATAGAGGTATTGGCTTCAATAGTGCCAAGTTCTACATCTGATATAAATTCAGAACTTTGTGTTGTTATTTTTCCAAAATTATAATCAAAATTAATCCCTATACTCAAAGCTTTAGTAATCGAATAGCCCAATCCAGCATATACTTTATTCAAACCACCTGTGCCATTGTAGCGAATTAAATCGGTTTTTTGAATTTTGTATCCCACAGCAGAATAGGGTATTACACCAAAACTGGCACCAAGTTTTCCAATAGGAAGACCAACTGCCAAATAATCAAGAGAAAAACGTTTGACTGTTTCTGATTGAACATCAGATTGTATTTTATTCTGATTGTTATTAGTACCAATGGCAAAACTTGTAAGTTTTAAGTGCGAATATGAAGCGGGATTCTCCATATTGAGATGGATGCTATCGCACAACAAAGACAAACCTCCCATCGAACGATTTTCGACAGTTCCTTTAAATTTTACTTCACCAATACCAAAGTAGGAATAAGGCGACGAACTACCTTCCTGAGCGAAGGTGCTTACGGCTAAAAATAAGCAAAAGCTTGTAATAATATTTTTAATCATTTTTATTTATATATTGAAAAGTTTGATTCAAACTTTCGAGTAGAAAATTTGAATTGGCAAATATGGTGTTTTTTAATCGTTTAGCCAAAAAATTAGCATCGCCACCCGTTAAAATTATGATAAAATTGGCATATTTTGCCAAATATTGGTTAATAAATCCATCAATTTCATAAATCATACCATTTACAACCCCCGAATGTATAGCGGCAGTTGTCGAATTTCCAATCCAATCGTCGGGGGCTTGCAAGGTAAGTAACGGCAATTTGGCCGTATAATTGTTTAACGATTCATATCGTAATCGAAAACCAGGCGAAATAGCTCCTCCAAAATAGCGGTTGTGCTCGTCAACAAAATCATACGTTACACAAGTTCCTGCATCTATAATCAATCGGTTTTGATTTGGAAATTGTAAAACGGCACCTGCACTCAACACCAAACGGTCTATTCCAACTGTTTGAGGCGTTTGGTAACAATTTTGAAATGGAAATGATATATTTTGATCCAAAAAACAGATTTTTACTTTTGATTTGAGGGTAAAAAAATCGTTTTCAGCCCATTTTCCCACCGATGAAACTACCATATCGGTAATTTTTGGATATGAATTTAAAATATTTTCGATATTATTTAAAAATATTTTCGATTCAAACGATTCAATAAATACAATTCTATCCTCTTGAAATACAGCTACTTTGATTCGAGTATTTCCAATGTCTAAAGCTAAAAGCATATATTAATTTTGATTTTGCAAACATACAAATCATTTTTTTTATAAAAATGTTTTGGAGAAACAAAAAAACATCTTATATTTGCACTCGCAATAGCAAAGGTACCTTAGCTCAGATGGTAGAGCAATGGACTGAAAATCCATGTGTCCCTGGTTCGATCCCTGGAGGTACCACAAAACCCACTCAACAGAGTGGGTTTTTTGTTTCTTATCTTTTTACATTATTTTTCAATCAGGTTGCTAGATATACAATAAATCATCTTATTGGAGGTGGATCGCAACATCTCATAATTTGGTGCTACTTCGAGCTTTTAGATCATATATAGATAATAATACTAAATATACATTTAAAATAGTCCAATCTATTGGTCCTTTTTTGCTAAAATGAGTCAAAAAAAAATAGTTCTGTAGCCCGGCTATGCAACGATTTTTTTGGAAAATTTTTTCTAAAAAATATCTTCACATCTTTGGACTATTTTATAAAAATATTTGGTATAAAAGAGGAGGCATCATTTTTTTTACTTTTTTTAAATATATGGGTATTTATAAATTTTTCTATTCATTATTAGTTTTTTAAAGTTTGTTCATTATAATTGAAAGCAAACCAATAAGATATTAACTAAAATTAAAACAAATTTACATCGATTTCGCAATATTATTATCTGTTTTTTAGAAAAATGATGGTTTTGAAAAATATATTTATACTATATTTGTGAATAATTTTAAAATATTTAAACCCAATACAATATGAAAACAATTCAGGATTTTGATTTTCAAAACAAAAAAGCGATTATAAGAGTTGATTTTAATGTGCCATTAGACGATGAATTTAATGTAACAGATGCTACAAGAATAGAAGCCGCAAAACCTACTATTGACAAGATATTGAAAGATGGCGGCAGTGTGATTTTGATGTCGCACCTTGGCAGACCCAAAGGAGTGGAAGCCAAATACTCTTTGCAACATATATTGAAAAAAACTTCAGAAATACTGGGTGTTGATGTACAATTTGCTTCAGATTGTATTGGCGAAGTTGCCGCAACCGCTGCTCAAAACTTGAAACCCGGTGGTGTGCTATTGCTTGAAAATTTACGTTTTCATGCCGAAGAAGAAAAAGGAGATGTGGCTTTTTCAAAAGCCTTGGCAAGCTTGGGCGATATTTATGTAAATGATGCTTTTGGAACAGCACACCGAGCACATGCTTCGACCACCATAATTGCGCAGTTTTTTCCAAATGCTAAATGTTTTGGTTTGCTATTGGCAAAAGAAATTGAAAGTTTGAATAAAGTTTTAAAAGATTCTGAAAAACCCGTAACGGCGGTATTAGGCGGTAGTAAAGTGTCGTCTAAAATAACAGTTATCGAAAATATTTTAGATAAAGTAAACCACATGATTATTGGTGGCGGTATGACTTATACTTTTGTAAAAGCCCTTGGTGGCCGAGTTGGCGATTCTATTTGTGAAGACGACAAACAAGACCTGGCATTGGAAATATTAAGATTGGCCAAAGAAAAAGGAGTTCAAATTCATATACCTGTTGATGTAGTGGCAGCAAATGCCTTTTCAAAAGATGCGGATACACAAATTGTGGATGTTCGTGAAATTCCAGATGGATGGCAAGGCCTTGATGCAGGACCAAAATCGTTGGAAAATTTCAAAAAAGTTATTTTAGCTTCCAAAACTATTTTGTGGAATGGCCCATTAGGCGTTTTTGAAATGGATAAATTTGCTGCGGGTACTATCGAACTAGGGCATTATATTGCCGAGGCTACAGCAAACGGTGCTTTTTCATTAGTTGGTGGGGGCGATTCTGTTTCGGCAGTAAAACAGTTTGGATTTGAACACAAAATGAGCTATGTTTCTACGGGTGGAGGGGCCATGTTAGAAATGCTAGAAGGTCGAATTTTACCAGGAATTGCGGCTATTTTAGAATAAAAAATAATTTTTAACAAATTTTATACAATTTATTGGAATTAACCTTTTATTTTTGCAATTCTTTGAATTATAATTGATTGCTAAATTTAAGGTTTATGACTAAAAAAGTATATACACTCGCTATAGCATTTTTTGCATCAACAACGTTATTTGCTCAACATGAGACAGATAGCGTTGTTCGTGTAAATAATGCCCCTAAAGTTTCTGTTTTGGATTCTTTGAAAAAAACTTTTGTAAAACACGATGCTATTTCAAAAATTGATGCCCAATGGATGAAGGAGCTTTCAAATGATGCCCTTTCGGCCGAACAATTTGAGGATATATCCAATATGAATATGGACGAAACGGTTGCCTACGATTTGCCAACAGATATTTTAAAAGCTCGTTTGAAAAAATTAGATGCCAAATCGCCTTTCAATATCGAATATAATCCAGGTTTGGAAAACGTCATCAAATCGTTGTTAAAAAACAGAAAAAAATCGTATGCCCGTTTGATGGCAATTGCAGAGTATTATTTTCCAATGTTTGAAGATGCCCTTTCTAAATATGATATTCCTTTAGAAGTCAAATATTTAGCCATAGTAGAATCTGCTTTAAATCCAAGAGCCAAATCAAGAGTAGGAGCGGGGGGACTTTGGCAATTTATGTATGGTACTGGTTTACAATATAATTTGAATGTTAATTCTTATATAGACGAACGTAGCGATCCATTAAAATCGACCGAAGCGGCTTGTAAATACTTATCGGGGATGTACAAAATTTTTGGCGATTGGGATTTGGTTTTGGCCTCATATAACTGTGGGCCAGGCAATGTAACCAAAGCCATTAGACGTTCAAATGGGCAAAAAAATTACTGGAACATACGCAAAAATTTACCACAAGAAACGGCTGGCTATTTGCCCGCTTTTTTGGCAACTATGTATATTTTTGAATACCATAAAGAACATGGTATTACCCCATTAAAAGCTCCAGTAACTTATTTTTCTACGGATACCTTGATGGTAAAAAGGCAGTTGAGTTTTAAACAAATTTCTAATTTATTAGATATTCCAGTTACTGAACTACAATTTTTAAATCCATCTTACAAGCTAGATGTTATCCCTTTTGAAGCTGATAAACAAAATTATCTAAGACTACCACAGGATAAAGTAGCTGTTTTTGCATCAAACGAAGATAAAATTTACTACTATGCCGATTATGAAGATAATTTAAGAGAACGCCCAAATACCCGACCTTCTATAGCAAATGATTCTTTAAGAAACAATCGTCAAAGATATGTTACCCGCTATAAGTTTCATAAAGTGGGCAAAGGGGATAGTTTGAGCGAAATAGCACAAGCTTATGGAATTTCAAAATCTGAATTAAAAAAATGGAATCATTTGCGTAGCGACAAAGCACCATTGGGTAGAAATTTAAAAATTAGAATTATCGAGAAAGTTCAAGCAACAGAATTGGCAGAGGCAAAAACACCAAAATTGGATAAAGCTACTGACTTGGCCTCTCAAGATACCAATAAACCTCAAGTTGAAAAAACAAGTACTGATCATGTATCTGCATCGTCGGATTTGATAACAGAAAAGGTAGTATCATTTAAAAACGTTACCAAATCTTATAAAGTTAAAAAAGGAGACGATCTGGGCGATATTGCTAGACAATATGATGTAGCTGTTTCTGATATTAAAAAATGGAATAAACTAAAAGGCGATAAACTTAAAAAAGGAAAAACGTTAAAAATTCATACTACAGAAAGAGTTGTTACAACTGTTAGAAAAAAAGAGAAAAAACCGGTAACAACTCATGAAGATAATGAAACTTTAGTTGCCAATAATGACGAAAAACCAGAAGCAGCAACTAAAATTGAAAAAGAAGTAAAACCTGAAAGTAAAAACACCAAATTTATTTATGAAATAAAAGAGGAAAAAGTAGTAGCTTTCAAAGACGTAGCTAAATCTTACAAAGTTAAGAGTGGTGATAATTTGAGCGAGATAGCTGAAAAATTTAATGTGTCTGTTGCCGAATTAAAAAAATGGAATAAAATTAAAGGCTCGACTGTAAACAAAGGCAAAACTTTAAAAATCATTTCAAATGAAAAAGTAGTTACTGTTGTAAAGAAAAAAGTCAAAAAAGAAGTAGAATTTAAATCAGAACAACAACTTGCCACTGTAGAGCCAAAAGAAGTAAAAACTAAAAAAGTTCAAAAAGTAGATACAACAAAAGCTACTAACGAGTATTTAGTAAAAGAAGGGGAAACACTGGCTACAATTGCAAAAAATCATAAAACGACGGTTGCCAATTTGAAGAAATGGAATAATTTTGAAGATAATTCCGTAGAAGCCGGAACTAAATTGGTAGTGAGCAAACCAGAACATGCAGAAGCAGAATGGCAAGCCAAAGAGGTACAAGAATATGTAGTTGAAAAAGGAGATAACGTATGGAAAATTATAAAAAAATATAATATTTCATTAGCAGATTTAAGAGCTTGGAATAATTTGACAGACAACAATATTCAGTTAGGTACTACGCTTATCGTTTCAAAACCCGAGGTAAGTCCAAAGGAAAAGAAGCAGTTGCAAAACAATAAGATGGTTGCCAGTTCTAAAAATGGCGAAAAAATGTACCAAGTAAAAAAAGGGGATTCGCTTTTTAGCATATCGCAAAAATACCCTGGTGTTACCGTTTCTGATTTAAAAAAATGGAACGGCATTAGAGATGGCGATATCAAACCAGGAATGAAATTAAAAATCAGTGGTTAATCAATTGACACATAATATCCAACTAATTACCAAAAAGAGCGGTCTTTTAACCGTTTTTTTTGGTTCTTTTTTTTGGATGTCGTGCCATTTAAAAAAAGAAGAAACCCAACAAGTAACTTCGGATAAAATAAATAATGTATCGATTATTATAGACGATCAATTGTGGGATGGTGAAATTGGTGATACTTTACGAAATAAATTTGCATCACCAGTTTTAGGATTGCCTCAAGAAGAACCACTTTTTACAATAAACCAATACCCTTTAAAACTTTTGGAAGGTTATATGACCAATAGCAGAAATATTATGGTTATTAAAAAAGAATCCAAAAGCAAGTTCAGTCATCAAATTAATGAATATGCACAACCCCAAAATGTGTTTCATATATCGGGCAATTCTGTAAAAGAAATTATTGACACTATTGAAAAAAATAGCAATATTATTATTAGTAAATTAAAAAAAACTGAAATAAATGAAATACAAAATAGAAATAAAAACAATGTTTTACGAACCAAAAAAATAGCCAATAAATTTCATATTACGCTAGAAATTCCCAAAAATTTTAGCATCGTACGCAGAAAAGCCAAGTTCATGTGGTTTAAAAACGAAATCTTGGGAGGTAGTATTAGTATTGTTATATATGAATTGCCTTTTAAAAATTTTACCCAAAACGAGGTTATTCGAATCCGTGATTCTATTGGGAGTTTGTATATTCATGGTAATGAAATGGGTACCGAAATGAAAACCGAAGATTCCTATTCGCCGTATTCAACTTGGATACAAATGGCACATAAACGGGCTTATGAAACACGTGGGACTTGGATTATGAAAAATGATTTTATGTCGGGGCCTTTTTTGAATTACTTTATTTTAGATCATAAAAATAAAAGAATTATGGTTTTAGAAGGGTTTTGCTATGCACCATCAAAACCAAAACGTGATTTGATGCTAGAGCTAGAAGCAATAATAAAAACAATACAATTTAAAAAATAAATGGAAACAGTACAGTGGGAAGTAAAGCCTTTTGAGGCATTAACGGTTTTTGAACTCTATGAAATATTGCAATTGAGAAGCGAAATTTTTGTTGTTGAACAAAATTGTGTATATCAAGATTTGGATTTCAAAGATTATAAATCGTGGCATTTGATGGGCAAAATAAACCATCAAGTTGTTGCTTATTCCAGATTGTTTGATGCAGGCCAATATTTTGAATATACCTCTATCGGAAGGGTAACTGTAAATGCTCAATACCGAGCAATGAAAATGGGCCATGCCTTAATAGTCGAATCAAAAAAACAAATCAAAAACCTTTTTGGCACTACAAATATTACCATATCGGCACAGTTGTATCTTAAAAAATTTTATGAACAACATGGTTTTGTTGCCACAAGCGACGTGTATTTGGAAGATGATATCGAACATGTCGAAATGAAATTATCCTCCAATTGGGGTGTGTAATCTATAAATTGGCATGAATAGAAAATAAAAAACGTTACATTAAAATTGATTAAGTAACGTTTTTTTTTGATTAGTCCGAGTTTTAGTCGAATGCTTGTGCTATATCTGCCAATAAATCTTCAATATCTTCGATACCAACGCTCAACCGTACCATATCGTCTGAAATGCCAACTATTTTCCTTTTATCTTCAGGAATAGAGGCGTGTGTCATCAAAGCAGGATGATTGGCTAAAGATTCTACGCCACCCAAAGATTCGGCCAATGTAAATACTTTCAATTTTTCTAAAAATTTAATAGCCTCTGTTTTTTCGCCAGAAGCAAAAGTAAAAGTAACCATACCACCAAAATCAGCCATTTGTTTTTTGGCAATGTCATGATAAGGGTGGTTTTCTAATCCTGGATAATATACCGTTTTGACTTTTGGGTGTTGGTTTAAAAAAGTTGCCACTTTTGATCCGTTTTCACAATGCCTTTGCATTCGGATATGTAGGGTTTTGATTCCTCTAAGTACTAGGAAACTATCCATAGGGCCCAATGTAGCTCCAGTAGCAAATTGTTGAAAATGTAATTGATTGCCTAAAACTTCGTCTTTTACAATTAAGGCACCAGCTACCACATCGCTATGGCCACTCAAATATTTTGTGGCCGAGTGCATTACTACATCGGCACCTAGGTCTAGGGGTTTTTGCAAATAAGGTGTCGCAAAAGTATTGTCCACCGCAAATAGGATTTGGTGATGTTTTGTAATCGTTGCAATGGCTTCAATGTCTGCCAGTTTCATCAATGGGTTTGTTGGCGTTTCTACCCACACCATTTTGGTATTTGAATTGATTAATGCCTTAAAATCTTCCAACCGATTCATGTCTATAAAATGGAATTTGATACCTGAATCTTTATAAATTCGTGTAAACATTCTAAAAGTTCCACCATACAAATCGTCCATAGCAATCACTTCGTCGCCCGCTTTTAGTGAGCGTAATAAACAATCAGTAGCGGCTAATCCAGACGAAAATGCTAGGCCACGTGTACCGTTTTCAATACTTGCCAATGCGTTTTCTAATGCCGTTCGTGTTGGATTTCCTGCTCGGCTGTATTCATAAGCTCCAATTGGATTTCCTGGACTCGATTGTACAAATGTAGAGGTTTGATAAATAGGAGGCATTACAGCTCCCGTACTTGGATCGTGATGTTGCCCACCATGTATGGTTTTGGTATTAAATTTCATTTTAAATCAATTTATTTTTTACAAAGTTATTTTTTTTATTTTGAAATGACTAACAGAAGCTTTAAAAATTCTACTTTTGAACCAAAAAAAGTATGTTAGAGATTGAAAGAAAATTTAAAGTAACATCAAACGACTTTAAAACTGCTGCAAGTACATCCAACGAAATTGCTCAAGGCTATTTGAATAACCATCCAGATAGAACCGTAAGGGTGCGAATTAAAGGTGCTAAAGCTTTTTTGACTATAAAAGGCAAAAGCAATGCCGCTGGAACCACACGATTTGAATGGGAAAAAGAAATTCCCGTTCATGAAGCACGAGACTTACTTTTATTGTGTGAAAAAGGAGTTATTCAAAAAAAGCGTTATGAGGTTTCAATAGGCCAACATGTATTTGAAGTAGATGAATTTTTTGGAGACAATCAAGGTTTAATTATTGCCGAAATAGAACTGACCACAGAAAATGAAGTGTTTGAAAAACCATTATGGTTGGGGACTGAAGTTACAGGCGATGAACGCTATTATAATGCTTATTTGAGCCAAAACCCATTTGTTATGTGGGAAAAATAATTAATAGCATTAAAGGCGGCTATTTTGAATTTTACTTAGTGCAAAAAAACAACTTTTTTAAATTCATTTGTGATTCAAAAAAGTTGTTTTGAATATTTCAAATTGTTCCTATCTTGTAGTTGAACAATTTATTTGATTATGGTTTTGCCAATTCGGCAATGCTTACTTTGATAGAACCTCCATAACTTTTGGGTGCAATTTCCATAAAAGCTCTTTTTGTAAGGTCTATGTCTCGACCTTTTACAAATGGGCCTCGGTCTGTAACGGTTACAATAACAGACTTGCCTGTTTTGTCGTTTGTAACTTTTAATTTTGTTCCAAATGGATATTTTCTATGGGCGGCTGTATAACCATTGTTGTTAAAAATTTTGCCACTAGCTGTTTTTCGACCAGTAAATTTATCTGCATAATAGGAGGCATGGGCTTCGTTTTTTACGATTTTATAAGCCTCCTTTGGTGCCAACAAGGTATCGGGTAGCCATGTTTTTGTAACTTTTGAAAGGGCTTCGGCTTTTACAGTGTCTTGTATAGCCTCTGTTTTGGCCGAAGCTTTCTTTTGAACAACTGTTGTTGTTTTTTTGGTTTTGGTTTTTTTTGGTTGTTTTTTTTGAGCTTCTATTGTATTTACAAGTAACAAACAAAGCAAAAAGCTGAAAATTTGTTTCATATATGTGATTTTTATGAGTTAGCGGTCATATATGTTATCGCCGTTTGTTGTTGCTATTTGCAAAAAATATAGTTGTTGGCGATTTCATTTGAGTTAGTCTATAAGTTAAAAAATTATTAAAGTTGGGTGTTTTATTAATAATTTTTTTTGAAGATGACAATCAAATTCAAGCGTTGAAAAGAAGTTTTTTTAGAACCACAAATTCCAAGGGATTCTACTTAAAATAAGCAAAAGTCCTAATCCATAAAACAAAGCAATGGCTTTAAATTTGGATTTGCTGTCTGTGGCTTTTTTGTGTTTGACCCATCCAATGGTTATCAATACAATTCCAATAATATTAACCAATGGATGTTCTAATGAAGTTAATCGAAGGCTACTGTCTTGCATTTGTCCAAAGGCGGCAGCGCCAAGTGGCGAAATAAAATAAGTAATCAAACCAATGAGCAGTTGTGTGTGTGTAAATATAAGACCCAATAATGATATTTTTCGGTCTTTTGGAGTAAATTCTTTTGATGATTGAAGCCCTAAAACAGCATTTATTATGGCTATTACAAGGAATAACAATACCAAATAGGCCCAGCCAGAATGTAAGTGTTGCATGATAATTTGTTTTTAATTTATTTTTAGATTTCAAATATAATAAAAATCCATAAAAAAACGGCACTCTTTATTAAAGAATGCCGTTTTTTTGTGAAATTAATATTTTGATACTAGAAATTATATGTAATTCCAAAGTTCCAAGTGCGACCAAATCCAAAATTTACTTGGTTACCTGTTGCAACGCCATCATAAGTTTTACCAGAAGAGGCATAAGTTGGTCCAGAAGTTCCAGAAACGTAGTCGTTAGCAAAAATATTTGTACTAGATTCAGCAATGAAAATAGTATTCAAAACATTGTTTACATTAAATCTAAAACCTACGCTATTGGCTTTGTCTTTACCAACCAACATTTTATAAGAAAAACCAGCGTCAAGAAGGCCGTAAGAAGGCAATTTTAAAGCACCTTTATCCGCAGCTGCTTGTGTTTTGAAGGCAGATGGATCTATATTAGAATATAAGTTGTCCACAAAGTTATAATTTGCATCAAAAGATACTCTTTTTACTACTTCGTAGCTAGCACCAATACTTGCAGTGGTTTGGGCAGTATTACCTACTTTTAAACCATTGATGTATAAAGTTTCAGAAACTGGATTTCCTGCAGTATTTGTAATCACGTTATTGTTGATATCTTGATAAGATGCAGTTACATTGGAACCATATTTCCAGTTACCAATAGAAACAGAACCATTGATAGACAATTGTGTAAATGGTTTGTATGAAAAATCAACCTCTGCTCCAGTATGGATTTGTTCAACACCTGTTAAGAAAGCAGTACCCGCAATTGCAGGCGTTGATGACAATCCATCATGATCAATATTGGCAGTTGTAGTTACATAACGATCTTTCCAAGACGTTCTGTACAAGTTTACATTTGCATTAAATTTATCAGAACGGTATCCATATCCTAACTCAAAACCAAGAATTTTTTCGTTAGTTACATTTTCATTCAATACAGAAAGGTTGTTTGGATAAACAGAATTGAAGAAAGGTTGTTTTAGATAATAGCCTGCATTACCAAATACGTTATTGTGTTTGTCTAAATTGTAATTTAAACCTGCTTTAAAGTTACCTCCAGTTAGGTTTTTGTAGCTAGTACTAGACAATGGATTTGAAGCTAAATAACTAAAACGATCAACTCTTTTGAAACCTTGTTGAGAAACGGCAGCTTGAATAAATGCAGTTAAATCGCCTGATGCGTATTCTAATTGTGTAAAACCACCATACCAATTTACTAAACCATCATAATCTCTAACAACGGCTTTGTCATTCAAAACATTGTAAAAAGGATTCCAAGATGGAGTAGCAGTTGAAGTTTGGTTTACATATACTGTTGGGTTGTTTTTATCAGCAGTATCCAAGAAAGAAGTAGCACCAAATAAATAGTTCAAATTTCTTGTATGAATTCCTTTGTAGCTTCTAACATCAATACCAAAATCCAATGTGAAATTGTCGTTTAATTTGGTGTTCAAATTGGCTAAACCACCATACCAGTCATGAGAATTGATTCCAGATATCATCGAAATACCATTTGTAGTATTTGTACTTGTTGAAGCTGTATTTACAAAACCTTGTCCAGCAACTTGTGTTCTTGTATAGTTTACTCCTGTATTTGATGTAATTGTGTTTCCAGAGTTATAGTTGTAAATTCTGTCGTAATCGGTGTTTAAATTACTTGTCAATAACTTGGTGTCATTAAAAGCCAAACCGTTTATTCTACCATAAGCTCCAGATCCTCCTCCACGTCCCCATGAAGCATACCCAACTGCTGAAACTTTTGTGTTATCTGATACTTTCCACTCATAGTTCAAAGACATTACAGGTTTGCTATAAAAATTACGCATGATGTTGAATCTTTTGCCTTGTAAATATCCTGCATCTCTGTTATACTTAACATTTGGTTCGCCATTGGCACCTGCTGCTAAATAATCGGCAATGGTTAGACGAGTTGATTTTTGACTATGCCATTGAGGAGCACCTGTAAAAGTAAACATTACATTGTGTTTTGGGTTAATTTCATATCCTAAACCAATAAAATAGTTGTATCCTTCAGCCTCTGTCCCTTGAACATATCCATCTTGAATAGTTCTACTCATTAATATAGATGATGAAAAACCATTTTTAAGTTTTCCTGTATTGTAACTAGCTACCCATTTTAAGTAGTTTTGATTACCAACTGTAGAAGAAATACTTCCGCCTTCTTTTTTGTCTGATGTTCTTGTCAATACGTTTACAGTACCACCAACAGATGCAATGGCAAGTTTAGAAGAACCTAAACCTCTTTGTACTTGCATAGCGGTTGTAACGTCTGACAAACCTGCCCAGTTACTCCAATATACAGCCCCATTTTCCATGTCATTTACTGGAACTCCATTTATCATTACGGCAATATTTTCTTGAGCAAATCCTCGAATAGTCATACGAGAATCACCAAAACCTCCAGCACCTTTTGAAGTATATACAGATGGGGTATTTTTTAATATCTCTGGAAACTCTTGATTACCTAATTTTTGTTGAATTTCTGCGGCTTTTATAGTAGAAACTGCCACGGGTGTTTTTCTGTCTTTTGCCACGTCGATAATAGTACTTTTTACAACCACTTCGCTCAATTCATTGGAATCTGCAGCTAGTTGAATTGTACCCAAATCTTTAGTCTCCCCTTTTTGAACGGTAAAACTTACGGCTTTGCTTTGAAAGCCAATAAACGAAATGGTTATTTGCCCTGAAGCTGGTACATTTAAGGTAAATTTACCATCAAAATCTGTCGAAGTTCCTGTCGAAGTTCCTTTAACTACAACATTTACACCTGGTAATGCCCCATTTTGTGAATCGACAATTTTTCCTTTTACTTTTCCTTGTGCAAACATCATGGTTGCCATCAATAAAAAGAAACCTGAAAATAAACTGTTTTTAAAATTTTTCATGTTTGTTTTGGTTTAAAAATTTTTTGCAAAAATCCAATATTTTAAACTAACGTATGTTAAGTTAATGTTAAGAACTAAATAACATTTAACATATTTTTAAGTAAATTACCTTTTTTTAAGATTTTGCTAGTCTATGTTTGATTAAGACGTTAAAAGTATTTGGAGGAATAACATTCAAAGGTTTTTCTTATTTTTTATAAAAATTATTATGATCTATATATTCCCAAACTTTTTCTGATAAAAGGGGCTGTACATTAAAACCTTTTTGAATGTTGTTTCTGATCCATGTTGATGAAATTTCTACTTTTGGAGCCGCTATTTTTACGACATTCGTCAATGGTATTGTACTATTTTCTATTGCCGATCCAACTCTTGGATACACATAAATGGTGTAGTTTTTTACAATAAATTCATAATTTTTCCACTTGTGTAAACTGTCTAAATTGTCTTCGCCCATTATCAAAGCAAATTCATGTTGTGGGTATTTGTCGGCCAAATGAGCCAATGTATTGACTGTATAATTGGGTTGCGAAAGTTTAAATTCTATGTCTGAAGGGCGTAATTTTGGATAGTTTATTGTTGCAATTCGCACCATTTCAAGGCGACTGTAATTGTCCAATAACGTTTGCTTGTTTTTTAGTGGGTTATGTGGTGTTACTACCAGCCATATTTGTTCTAAATCGCTGTGTTCTGCCAAATGATTAGCAATAATCAAGTGCCCGATATGGATGGGGTTGAAGGAACCAAAATAAAGTCCTATTTTCATGAGGCTTTTTACTTTTTAGGGTTGCAAATTATTTTTTTACACAAATTTTAAAGCTAAAAATACTTTATGTCAAATTGAAAATTTTCTTAAAATGATGCTATTTCAAATTTTTATCTGTGGTTTGTGGCAATACAATAGGCAAAACAAATTGTGTGTTTACTGGGATTCCCCGTTTTATTGCAGGGCTAATCTTTGGAAAATCAGTTAATTTGATAGCCAAAACACTATCTGTTTTTTGTCGCATCACTTGGGTCGTGTCTTTTGGAAACTGACTTTCAAATTTGAGCTTGGAAGTTGCAAAAACAGTTACTTTTATTTTTAATGTATCCGCAGTTGCATATATAACGCTCAAGGAATCTGTCCCAATTTTATCCTGAATATTTTGAGTTAAAAACTCAAAAAAACAAGCTTTTTGTTGGTTGCTTTCAGTAACAGTTTCACAGGCAACAATAGAAGGTAATTTATCAACTTTTTTCCAATCAATTTCTTTCATCCTTTTGTCTAACAATTCTTGTTCTGTTGGTGCTTTTTTATCTAAATACTGGCAAGCAATTAATAAAAAGGGTATAACCGAAAATAGTATTTTTTTCATTTGACAATGTAATTTTATGATAAAGTCTTTTTTTAAATAATTTCCAAAATGAAGTTTAGTTTCCATAAAATAAGGTGCAAATTTACATAATTTATCATGAAAAACAGCACCAATAAGGTCTAATATAAAAAAATGCTTTTTTTTGTAAAGTTATTATTTTATAACTACAACCACAACTTTAAATTTTCTGAATGTTTGGAGCCTTATTATTTTATAACTGTCCGTAACTCATACCAAATAGGCTTGTTTTAATTTGTATTGCACTATCAACGGGCCTTCATAAAAGGGAAAGTCCTATTTTTTTTGAAAGAATATTTTTTTAGTATCAAAATAAGAATTTGTATTAGTAGTTTTTTATATATATTTGCAACAAAATTATTATTTAAAAATATATCATCAATTATGGCTTTTTGCCTTTCAAAACATACCAATAACAACAAATGATAACATTAATTGCTACGATAGGGTTAGGTGTTTTATGCCTTTTATTAGAGATTTTAGATTTTAGAAAAATTATAATTCCTATTACAATAATAGGCCTTTTGGGTATATTAGGATTCAATGCAATAGATTTATGGAGCATTGCTGCAGATTTTAATCAGTACAATAATCCAAAATATCATAATATGATCATGGTTGATGGGTTTTCAACCGGCTTTTCTACATTGTTTGTTCTTATCACTATTTTTTTAGTAGCATTAAGCCAGCCATTTTATGAAAATCACCAATCCAAACTTTCAGATTATATTGCTATAAAAATATTTTTGCTTTCAGGAGCCATTGCCATGGTGTCATTTGGTAATTTGGCCATGTTTTTTCTAGGTATAGAAGTTTTGTCCATCTCGCTTTATGTTTTGGCAGCTAGCAATCGCAATCAAATCAAAAGTAACGAAGCAGGAATGAAGTATTTTTTGATGGGATCCTTTGCCTCGGGTATTATCCTATTTGGAATATGTTTGATTTATGGTGCCATTGGAAGTTTTGATGTAGTAGAAATTAGCGAATTGGCACAAGGAACAGGACTTCCTGTTTGGTTTCCAATAGGTATTTCGATGATTACTATTGGAATGTTATTTAAAATTGCTGCGGTTCCTTTCCATTTTTGGGCTCCAGATGTGTACGAAGGAGCACCATCTTTGACAACTGCCACTATGAGTACGCTAGCCAAAGTAGTTGCTGTGGCTACTTTATATAAACTACTTACTGTTTTGCATGCCGATTTGACAGATGGTTTCAAAATAGTCATTTCGGTGGTATCTGTTGCATCCATGACAGTAGGCAACATTATGGCACTTAAACAAGCCAATGTAAAAAGAATGTTAGCCTTTTCGGGTATTTCACATGCAGGATTTATGTTAATGGCTTTCTTAAATTTACAAAACGCTGCACCTAGCTTATTATATTATACGGCAGCTTATGCACTGGCCGGAATAGCAGCATTTAGTGTTTTACTATATGTTTGTAAAAATAGAAATAATGAAGACCTTGTCAATTTTCAAGGACTAGGATCTACCAATCCATTGTTGGCAATAGTGCTTACAAGTGCGTTGTTGTCTATGGCAGGAATACCAATATTTGCGGGTTTTTTTGCTAAGTTGGCCTTGTTTAATCAAACCATACAATCTGGATATTTGATTGTAGTTATAGCAGCTGTTATCAACTCTATTATAAGTGTTGGTTATTATTTTAAACTAATTTTAGTAATGTACACCAAAGAGGCAAACGAAACCCGAACAGGAACTCCAATTGTTTTATATACAGTAGCCCTAGTATCGATAGTATTAAATTTGTTGTTAGGCCTTTTTCCTTCAATTGTTTTAAACTTGTTACATTAATTTAACCATCCATTGTTATAAAATGGCTCTTGTATTAAAAACACATAGATGATATTCTATACGAATAAACAAGATGTAACCCTATTCCTAATAGCAATTAATGACTTAATTATCTATTAAAATTATAAAATTCTATGACTAAAACCATCCAAGTAAATTTGATGGTTTTTTTTGTTTTATATTTAAAAATCATTAACTTTGAACCAATTAATACAAAAAAAAATGAGTGGTACATTAAACAAAGTTATGCTAATTGGTCATTTGGGCGAGGATGTCAAATTACATTATTTCGAAAATGGCAATTGCATAGGCAGATTCCCGTTGGCAACAAATGAAACATTTACCAATAAATTAACCAACGAACGCACAACGGTAACCGAATGGCATAATTTAGTAGTACGAAATAAAGATGCTGAAATTTGCGAAAAATACCTTTCAAAAGGAGATAAAATTTATGTAGAAGGCCGAATCAAAACCCGCCAATGGCAAACCGAAGACGGAACTGTCAAATATACATCAGAAATACAAGTACGTGAATTTACATTTTTAACATCAAAAAAAGAAAGTGAAGCAAGGGCAGAATCCAAAAAAAACACTACTTTTGACAACGCTAACGTACCAAAACCAGAAAACGATTTGCCGTTTTAATTGTTGAACTAAATTTTATCCAGTTGGACCCAGAACCCAGTTTTATTACAACGCCCTATTTTGATGTCAATTTAATCATTGGATTGCTAGGCATTGTTGTTTTGCTTTTTTGTTCAGCTCTTGTTTCTGCTGCAGAAATAGCATTGTTTTCGTTGTCGCCAAAAGATTTGGAAAAAGCTCAAGAACTAGATCCTTTCAAAGCTCAAACCATTCACAAACTTTTATCAAAACCCAAAAAATTATTGGCCACCATTTTAGTTACCTATAATTTTATGAATATTGGGGTGGTGATGCTTTTTTCATTTATTGCCGAAGTGCTTTTTGTTACCATTACGCCATATTGGTTGCGTTTTTTGATAGAAGTAGTTGTAGTAACCTTTCTGATTTTGCTTTTTGCAGAGGTATTACCCAAAATTTATGCCAGCAGAAACAACCTCAAATTCTCTTTTTTTATAGCCACACCACTCTCCATTTTGGACCAAGTTTTAACACCAATTAGCTTGCCCATGAGGGCCACAACAGTTTTTTTGACAGATCAATTGGGTAAACAAAAAACCAATTTTTCTGTAGATCAACTGTCTCAAGCCTTGGAGCTTACATCTACGGCTGAAACATCGCCAAAGGAACAAAAAATTCTCGAAGGAATTGTTAGTTTTGGCAATACTGATACCAAACAAGTGATGAGTCCTAGAATAGATATTTTTGGACTTGAAATATCTAGTAGTTTTGCCGAAATATGCGAACAAATTATTGCAAAAGGCTATTCAAGAATTCCAGTATATCAAGATAATATAGATAATATTAAAGGAGTATTGTTTGTAAAAGACGTATTGCCTTATATAGACCAACAACATTTTGATTGGAAGTCTTTACTTAGAGAGCCCTTTTTTGTTCCAGAAAACAAAAAACTCGATAATTTGCTCAAAGATTTTCAAACCATGAAAAACCATTTGGCCATAGTTGTAGATGAGTATGGCGGCACCTCGGGTTTGGTTTCATTAGAAGATGTTATCGAAGAAATTGTTGGCGATATTAGCGATGAGTTTGATGACGATCCAATAAATTATACCAAAATTGATGCTCATAATTTTGTGTTTGAAGGAAAAATCAACCTTAAAGATTTTTATAGAATCATCGATTGCGACGAAACCCCTTTTGAAACACACAAAGGCGAAGCAGAAACATTAGCTGGATTTATACTTGAAATTTTGGGTAATTTTCCCAAAAAAGACCAAAAAATTAGCTTTCATAACTATATATTTACCATATTGGTACTTGATAATAAAAGAATCAAAGAAATTAAAATAACAATTGAAAATACTTTGAAATAAATGAAAAATAGCGTCCTTATAATCCTAATATTTGTCTTGATGCCCCCTTTATTTACAGCTTGTCAAAAGGAAAAACTCCCAAAGCCTACGGGATATTTAAGATTGGATTATCCAAAAGCCCAATATGTACATTTTGAAAACCATTGTCCCTTTACATTTGATATGAATAGCGAGGCGATTATCAAAGAAAAGTCAAACTGCAATTTGGAAATAACCTATCCCAAAATGAAAGCAACATTATATTTGAGCTACAAACCCGTTAATCAAAACATCAAATTGTTATTAAAAGATGCTCAAAAATTGACTTACGAACACGTAATTAAGGCCGACGATATATTAGAGCAACCCTATTTGAATCCAACCAAAAAAGTGTACGGTATGTTTTATCAGGTCAATGGAAATGCGGCCACCAATGCCCAGTTTTATGTAACGGACAGTACCAAACACTTTGTAGATTGTGCTGTTTATTTTTATGCAAAACCCCATTTTGACTCTATCATGCCTGCCGCAAACTATATTAAAAACGATATGCAAACGATCATCGAAACATTGCGTTGGAAATAAAACCTAACAATTTGATTTTAAATTTTTTACAACATTTATTTAAACCATTAGTGCAGATAACAATATATCAGGCTCTCGTTTTTAAATAGATACCACATCATACCAAAAATATACATCTTCGTATAATGACTAGATAGGATTTTAAAAAAAATATTTAATACCAAATATATTTATAAAATAGTCCAAAGATGCATAGTTATTTTTTAGAAAAAATTTTCAAAAAAAATCGTTGCATTGCTGGGCTACGGGACTATTTTTTTTTGAATAATTTTAGCAAAAAAGAACAAGTAGATTGGACTATTTTATATGTATATTTGGTATAAAATAAACACTTAACGTTTAATGAAAATTATCAAAATAAAAAGAACGCTATGAAAATGATTTTTATAAAAAAATAAAATAAGATTGATTTTATCGGTACTTTTAGCATTATGTCTTTAAAACAAATAAAATCTAAAATTAGCAACAAAAAAATTGTCGGATTGTAGTTTTAATTTATATATCTTTGCACGTAAAAATAATATGAATACTAACCCCTTATAAAATTATGGGATTTTTTGATTTTATGACCGAAGATATTGCGATAGACCTCGGTACAGCCAATACTTTAATTATTCACAACGACAAAGTTGTTATTGATAGCCCGTCTATTGTAGCTCGAAATCGAGAAACGGGAGCCATAATTGCTGTTGGTAAAGAAGCCAACTTGATGCAAGGAAAAACCCATCAAAATATTAAAACCATCCGACCATTGAAAGACGGGGTAATTGCCGATTTTGATGCCTCGGAACAAATGATAAAAATGCTTATCAAAAGCATACCCGCTTTACAAAAAAAGATGTTCCAACCCGCACTTCGAATGGTAGTTTGTATTCCATCTGGGATAACCGAAGTAGAAATGCGAGCCGTAAAAGAATCGTGTGAGCGTGTAAATGGGAAAGAAGTATATTTGATACATGAGCCCATGGCTGCCGCAATTGGTATTGGAATCGATATCATGCAACCCAAAGGCAATATGATAGTAGATATTGGAGGCGGAACAACGGAAATAGCTGTAATAGCATTAGGAGGTATCGTGTGTGATAAGTCTGTAAAAATTGCGGGCGATGTGTTTACAAATGATATTGTATATTACATGCGAACACAACACAACTTATTTGTTGGTGAAAGTACAGCCGAAAAAATTAAAATAGAAATTGGTGCCGCCATCGAAGATTTGGACTCGCCACCAGAAGATATGTCTGTTCAAGGACGAGATTTGCTAACCGGCAAACCCAAACAGGTTGATGTTTCGTCGAGAGAAATTGCAAAAGCATTGGATAAATCGATTCAAAGAGTTGAAGATGCTATTTTAGAAACCTTATCCCAAACACCACCAGAATTGGCAGCCGATATTTACAATACAGGTATTTATTTAGCCGGTGGAGGCTCGATGTTGAGAGGTTTAGATAAACGAATTTCGTTAAAAACAGATTTACCTGTCTATATTGCCGAAGATCCATTAAGAGCCGTTGTGAGAGGTACAGGAATTGCCTTAAAAGGTTTAGCCAAATTTAAAAATATTCTAATTAAATAATTTTCAAATAACAATGGGTTATTTTATCATTTAGATTGAACAAAGATGCAGCAAATAGTAAATTTTTTAATTAAAAACAGTAATAACTTACTGTTTTTGTTGCTATTAAGTACTGGCTTGGGTTTTACCATTCAATCTCATTCCTATCATAAAAGTAAAATAATCAGTTCGGCCAATTTTGTAAGTGGAAATGTGTATAACGAATTGAGCAAACTAAACGAATACTTAAGTCTTCGTGGTCAAAACCAGGCACTTGCTGCAGAAAACGCCCGATTGAAAATGCTGTTGTTTAATAAGAAAGATACTGTTGTACCCATTATCAACCCAAATTTAAGTGGCTTTCATCATACAGATGTTATTTTGGCCAAGGTTATTAATAATTCTTATACCCGACAAGAAAATTATTTGACCTTGAATGTAGGACAAAAAATTGGTGTCAAAACCGATATGGGAGTTGTAAACGACCAAGGCATTGTTGGAATCATCGAAAATACATCTGCTAATTTTGCAACTGTACAAAGTATTTTGAACGTCAATTCTAAAATAAATGCCAAGTTAAAAAAATCAAATCACTTTGGCACATTAACTTGGAATGGTGAAAATACAGGTTTTGTACAATTAGTGGATATTCCAAGATTGGCCTCTGTAAAAAAAGGCGACACCATTGTTACGGGCGAACAATCAGATATTTTTCCTGAAAATGTCAATATTGGTATAGTAGAAAAATTATATACAGATGATGAAACCAATTATTTTACATTAGATATCAAATTGTTTAATGATATGACCAATTTAGGACATGTATATGTAATAAAAAAAGCAGTAAGTTTAGAAAAAAAATCATTAGAAGCCAAGACTACTAAAAATGAATAGTACTGTATTACATAATATGGCCCGTTTTGTGCTGCTTCTTGCCGTGCAACAAGTGATTTGTAGTCGTTTAAATTTGGGCGGTTTTTTAAATCCATATCCCTATATTTTATTCATTATCTTATATCCAGTAAATAGCAATCGGAATGGCCTTTTATTGGCAAGTTTTGCTTTAGGTGTTTTTATGGATTTGTTTTCAAATTCAGGAGGGGTTCATGCATCAGCTTGTCTTGTATTAGCCTATATTAGACCATGGTTGTTTAAAGCCGCATTTGGATTGAGTTATGAATATCAAACCGTTAGGCTCAACGATGTCCTTTCGCCCGAAAGATTTTCATTTATTCTTTTAGCTGTAATGATACACCACTTGGTGTTTTTTATATTAGAATTGTTTAGCTTTTATTTGCTTTGGGAGCTGTTTTACAAAACAATATTGACTGCTGCATTTACAATAATAATAAATATATGTATTATTTATTTAATAAAGCCAAATAAGAGATGAGAAAAATGTTACTACCCGCTATTGTTATTGGAGCTGCGGTATTGCTTTTGATTAGAATTTTTTATTTACAAATTATTGATGATTCTTTTAAACTAAAATCGGAAAATAATGCCATAAAAATCAATTATAATTACCCTGAACGTGGCTATATTTATGACCGTTATGGCAAATTGCTTGTTGCCAATCAGCCTTCTTATGATATTATGGTAACTCCAAGATATGTAAAGGAAATAGACACTTTAGAATTGTGTAATTTGTTGCATATTACAAAACAAGATTTTTTGCGAAAGCTGGAAAAAGCCAAAACGTATAGTCCCATGTTGCGTTCGGTATTTTTGCCACAATTGAACAAACAAGAGTATGCAGCTTTTCAAGAAAAAGCTCGAAAATTTTCAGGATTTGAAATTCAAAAGCGTTCATTAAGAGATTATCAAGTGGCTGTTGGGGCCAATGTTTTTGGATTCATTACGCAAGTAAACGAACGAATTATTTCCAAACAACCCTACTATAAAAGTGGCGATTTGATTGGAAAACAAGGTGTTGAAGAAAGTTATGAAGAAATTTTGAGAGGTGTAAAAGGCGTTAAATACCTTCAAAAAGACAAATACAACCGAGAAATAGGATCTTATAAAGAGGGCAAGTTTGATACCGTTGCCGTGCAAGGAAAAGACATCAAACTTACGATTGATATTGAATTGCAAAAATATGGCGAAGCTCTTATGAAAAATAAAAGAGGCGGTATAGTAGCCATAGACCCCAAGTCGGGCGAAATATTGGCTCTTGTAACAGCTCCTTCTTATAACCCAGCTTTACTTGTAGGACGAGAAAGGTCCAAAAATTACACCATGTTGTATAACGATTCGTTGGCAAAACCAACATACGATCGTGGACTTTTGGCAGAGTATCCACCAGGGTCGCCCTTCAAAATCCTTACAGGGCTTGTGGCACTTCAGGAGCAAGTAATCGATGAAGAAACAACATTTTTTTGCCACCACGGAATTGGCTTGGGTAGAGGTCATTTTATGAAATGTCATGGAGGTTCTGGTCCACACCAATTGCACAATGGTATTTATAGGTCATGCAATGCTTATTTTGCAAATGCTTATTTGCGAACTATTGGCAAATATAAAGCACCAAAAGCTGTTGATATATGGAGCAATCATGTAAAAAGTTTTGGTTTAGGTCAATTTATGGGATATGATTTGCCAACCGGTAGAAAAGGGCATGTGCCAGATGCCACTTATTATAAAAAAGTGTATCCAAACGGAGGTTGGGGCGGAACTACTATTGTTTCAAATTCTATCGGCCAGGGCGAAATTTTGACTACACCTATACAATTGGCCAATATGATTGCTACTGTAGCCAACAAAGGTTATTATTATACACCTCATATTATTAAAAATATTGAAGGACAATTGATCGACATAAAATTCAGAACCAAACACCAAACAAGTATTGATCCAAAATATTTTGATCCCGTAATTTCTGGTTTGTTCGATGTATATAACCACGGAACAGCTCACGGACTTGGAGTGCCTGGTATTAATATATGTGGAAAAACAGGAACTGCAGAAAATTATGCCAAAATTTATGGACGACGTGTAAAATTACAAGACCATTCTATCTTTGTAGCATTTGCACCCATGGAAAATCCAAAAATTGCCATTGCCGTTTTTGTTGAAAATGGAGGGTTTGGAGCCAATATTGCTGGGCCAATTGTGAGTTTAATGATAGAAAAATACATCAAAAAGAAAATAACCCTTACCAGATTAGAGCAACGCATGTTCAATACCAGTTTGCAACCACTTTATAACCGTTATGAAAATAAACCAACCGATACTATAAAAAAAGAAACTACTAAACCATTAGTACCAAAAAACACAAGCCCTGAAACAAAACCCGCAGTAAAACCTGCCGATAAGCCCAAACCTAATACCGTAGATGCCGAATTAGATTTAGGGAATCCATAACACCAAAACGACACCTAGTTTGTACTCTTAAAAATTATTGACCATACAAAAATTAAAAGTTCATGAGAAATCAAAATGTTATTGGTAATATTGATTGGATTTGTGTATCCATTTATTTTGTATTGGTCATCATGGGATGGATGAATATCTTTTCGTCCACCTTAACTACGCCTTTAGAAGAAACTTTTATCTTCGATTTGTCGGAGTTGTATGGCAAGCAATTGATGTTTATTTTACTTTCTATACCCATAATTTTGATGGTGCTGTTTGTAGAATCTCGTTTTTATGAAAAATATACCAGTATCCTTTATGTAGTTTCTTTATTATCATTACTAGGCCTTTTTGTTTTTGGCAAAACCATTGCCGGACAAAGATGTTGGTATGGGATTGGTAGTTTTACTTTGCAGCCCTCAGAATTTGCAAAAGCAGCAACCGCATTAGCATTAGCAAAATATTTGAGCGATGTCCAAATCAATTTAAAAAAATTGGACAGCCAAATCAAAGCTTTGGCAATTGTATTTTTGCCCGTATTACTCATATTGCCCCAGCCAGATCCAGGAAGCGCTATGATCTATTTTGTTTTCTTTTTTGTATTGTACAGAGAAGGTTTGCCCACTTGGTATTTGCAAATAGGTTTTTTAGCCATCCTATTATTCGTATGTGCTTTGGTTTTTCAGCCTATTTATATTTCGCTGGCGGTATTGCTATTGTTGATTATCCATTATGTCAAAAGCCGTAAAATCAACAGAAATCTCATTTTTAGTTCCATATTATTATTTTCAGTAACCAGCTATGTATTTTCGGTTGATTATGTGTTTAACCATGTTTTCAAACAACACCATCGAGACCGTTTCAATATTTTATTGGGCAAAGCAGTCGATATGAAAGGAATTGGTTACAATACCAATCAATCAAAAATAGCAGTAGGCTCTGGAGGCTGGTTTGGCAAAGGATACCTTGAAGGCACACAAACCAAAGGCGGTTTTGTACCAGAGCAGCATACAGATTATATCTTTACAACTGTTGGCGAAGAGTGGGGTTTTTTTGGTTGTGTACTTGTTATTGGCTTATTTGTAGTGCTAATTATTAGAATATTATACTTAGCCGAACGACAACAAACCAAATTTAGTAGGGTATATGGCTATTGTGTTGCGGGCATTTTATTTATACACACCTTTGTAAATATCGCCATGGTTTTGGGTATTTTCCCAACTGTTGGAGTTCCATTGCCGTTTTTTTCCTACGGTGGATCTGGCTTATGGGGCTTTACTATTTTGTTGTTCATTTTTTTGAAAATGGATGCTAAAAAAATATTTTAAGGCTCAATTCTAAATAAAGCACCCAATCAATAGCGTATATTTTGGGCGTTACCACAAGGGTCGGGCTATCCGTTGCAATCTTTTTTTGGGCGGGCACGGGCAGAAAAAGCCCGCACCCTCCCAAAAAAAGGATTTCCACTGCTATCCCTAACGCAAAATGCGGTAATATTAGCAATCAGCTAGTTTTATAGGTATATTTGGTATTAATTTATTTTAGCATTTTGTTTTGCACTATACATTGTTTTTATCAATGTAATGTTTTATATAGTAACTAATTAGTAGTAAATCAGCAGACACTGTATAGATTTTTTTTCCAAAACATAAAAGCACTAGTTACCGATAGGCATAAAGCTTAAAATAATCAATAATGCTTTTTTTTACTTAAAAATTTGTAACTTTTTCAGATTCTTACGTACAAATAGAAAAAAGTATTTCGTATGTACAAAAAATTACTTTATCTCGAGTGGAAATCTTTTAGCAGGTCGGCTTCTTTTACTAAAAATGTAGCTTACAGTATTTTTTTAATCTGTATGGCTTTTGTGTATGGTGCATTGCTGCTTTTGATGGGAATAGGGGCTTATTATGCCCTAAAACAAAATGGGTTAAACCCCTTATTTATGGTTAATAAATATTTGATTTATTATCTTTTGGTCGATTTAGTGTTTCGTTTTGGTTTACAAAAAATGCCCGTTGTGCATATCAAACAATTACTAACATTGCCTTTCAATAAAAACGGTATTGTTCATTATGCCATTGGCAAAACCATGGTGTCGTTTTTCAATTGGTTACATGCTTTGTTTTTTATTCCATTTTCTATTGTTCTAATTGTAGAGGGGTATGCCGTAGGGCAAGTTTTGGCTTGGCATTTGGCTATTATGGCCATTATCTATTGCTTGAATTTTATAAATATTTTATTAGACAACAGTACCACTTTTCTAACATATTGTTTCGCTGTTGTGGCTACCCTTGTGGCATTGGAATATTATCAAGTGTTTGTTATTTCAAATTATACTCAAGTTTTTTTTGATGCTCTTTTTAACCAATTCGGATTGTTTTTGTTGCCTTTAGGCTTGGCTGTTTTCTTGTATCGATACACCTTTCGTTTTTACAAAAAAGAATTGTATTTAGATGCGGGTTTAGCAACAAAAGTAGCCAATGCAACTACCGAAAACATGAAATGGCTGGACCAATTTGGACATTTGGGTACATTTTTGAAAAATGATATTCGATTGATCAAACGCAATAAACGGTCCAAAACAACCGTCATGATGAGCATTTTGTTTTTGTTTTATGGCATCCTATTTTTTAGAGAAAACGCCAACCAACCTCAAATTATGCACATTTTTGCAGGCCTCTTTGTTTCTGGTGGTTTTTTGTTTACTTTCGGACAGTTTGTTCCAAGCTGGGATAGTCAGCATTATTCGTTTATGATGACACAAAACATTCCTTATCGAGCCTATCTAACCTCAAAATGGTGGCTTATTGTTATAGCAACTACATTCAGTACGATAGTTGCCTCGGGATATATCTATTTTGGCATGCATGCTTATTGGTGTATAGTTGCGGGAGCTATCTACAATATTGGTATCAACTCACATCTTGTGCTTTTTGCGGGTGCCTATACTAAAACGCCTATCGATTTGGCTGCAGCTAAAGGGGCTTTTGGCGACAAAAAAGCTTTTAATGTACAAACCTTGCTCATCTCTATACCAAAAATGTTAATTCCCATACTGTTGTATGCCTTGGGCTTGTATTTATTTGATGCAAACACAGGTTTATTGTTAGTGGCATTTGCTGGAATATTAGGTTTTGCACTTAGAAATAGGGTTTTTACTCAAATTGAAAAAGTGTACCAATCAGAAAAATATAGTACAATTAGTGCTTATAAAAAATCATAATGCCGCTACAACAAGTCGTTTGTGTCAATAAAAGACTAAAAAAAAGTTTAATAAATTCAATAATTAATTTCCATTTTTAAAAAAACATTAATCCATTCAAACTACAAATTGATGATACAGATACAAAATTTAACCAAAACATACAACGGTACTACGGTATTGAATATAGCACAATTAGAAATAAAAAAAGGAGAAAGCTTTGGGCTTGTAGGTAATAATGGTGCGGGAAAAACTACATTTTTTAGTCTTCTTTTGGATCTTATCAAACCCACAACAGGACATATCATTAACAACAATGTTAAGGTAGCTATTTCAGAAGATTGGAAGCCATTTACTACTTCTTTTTTAGACGAAAGTTTTTTAATTAATTACCTTACTCCCGAAGAGTATTTTTATTTTGTGGGCGAATTAAGAGGCATGACAAAATCTGATGTTGATACTGATTTGAATCAATTTCAAGATTTTTTTAACAACGAAATATTAAATAGCAAAAAATATATTCGCGATTTTTCTAAAGGCAATATGAAAAAAATAGGTATTGTAGCCACATTATTGGGCAAACCAGAAGTGGTTGTGCTTGATGAACCTTTTGCAAATTTGGATCCTTCGACCCAATTTAGATTAAAAAAAATCATCAAAGACTTGGCCGACAATCCCAATATTACCGTTTTAGTATCTAGCCATGATTTGACTCATACCGTAGAAGTTTCAAACAGAATTGTAGCCCTCAACAAAGGCGTTATTGTAAAAGACATCCAAACTACTTCGGAAACGTTAGCAGAATTAGAACAATTTTTTGCGGTATAACTATTGATAGTCAATTGTTTATACGAAAATAATACCAAATATATTTATAAAATAGTCCAAAGATGCGTAGTTATTTTTTAGAGAAAATTTTCAAAAAAAATCGTTGCATAGCTGGGCTACGGAACTATTTTTTTTGGATAATTTTAGCAAAAAAGAACAAGTAGATTGGACTATTTTATATGTATATTTGGTATAATGTTTTGATATCGGTTTGACATTACAAGAGGGTGGCCTAAAAGTATAAAAAAATCAACTTTTTTGGCCACCCTTTATCTGTAAATATATTTTGTATTTGCTTTATTTGTAGTATTTACATTTAAAAATTTATTTATTTTTCAAATAATAATCCAATAAAAAAGCAGTCGAATGGTCATGTGCATTTATTTTACCTGTTTCAATTTCGGACAAAATAGAGTTGGCTAATTGTTTGCCAAGTTCTACACCCCATTGGTCATAACTAAAAATATTCCAAATGATACCCTGAACAAATATTTTATGCTCATACATAGCAATCAAAGCTCCTAAAGTACTTGGTGTTAGTTGTTGAATTAAAATAGTGTTTGTAGGTTTGTTTCCCTCAAAAATTTTGAAAGGTGTCAAAAAAGCTGCTTTGCCAGTAGCAAAATCATTTTTAGAAAATTCTGCTTGAACTTGATCATAATTTTTGCCATTGAGCAAGGCTTCGGTTTGAGCAAAAAAGTTAGACATCAGTTTGTTGTGGTGGTCTTCATTACCATATAACGATTTTACAAATCCAATAAAATCAGACGGAATCAGCTTTGTCCCTTGATGGATCAATTGAAAAAAAGCATGTTGCGAGTTGCTGCCAGGCTCTCCCCAAACAATAGTTCCTGTTTGATAAGTTACAGCATTGCCATTCCTATCAATGCTTTTGCCATTGCTTTCCATAATTCCTTGTTGCAAATAAGGAGCCAACTTTTGAAGGTACTGCGTATAAGGAATAATGGCTTCACTTTCTGCTCCAAAAAAGTTGTTATACCAAACACTGATTAAGGCCAAAACTACGGGTATGTTGTGATCGAATGGGGTGTTTTTAAAATGTTGGTCCATTTTATGAGCACCGCTCAATAAATTGTCAAATTGATTGTAACCAATAGCCAAACTTATTGTAAGACCAACGGCACTCCACAACGAAAAGCGTCCGCCAACCCAATCCCACATTGGGAAAATATGATCGGGGTGAATTCCAAATAAAGTTACATTTTGAATATTAGTTGATACCGCCACAAAATGTTTGGCAACATCTTCTGGCGAAGCTTTTTGCAAAAACCATTTTTTTATGGTTTCAGAGTTTGTTAAAGTTTCTTGAGTTGTAAACGTTTTAGAAACAATAACAAACAAAGTGGTTTCTGGATTTAAGTTTTTGATAATTTCCTGTGCATGATCACCGTCTATATTTGAAACAAAATGAACATTCAAATGATTTTTATAAAATTGCAAAGCCTCGACAACCATTGCAGGCCCTAAATCAGATCCTCCAATTCCAATATTCACTACATCAGTAAAATTTTGATTGGTATATCCTTTTTTATTTCCAAGAATAATATCGTCTGAAAATTGTTTCATTTTAGCTTTTACGGCCGCAATTTCCAAAAGTACATTTTGATTATCTACCATAACGGCTTCGGCTTCGGTACTTCGCAAAGCCGTATGCAAAACAGCCCTGTTTTCGGTTTTATTGATAATTCCGCCTTCAAAATATTGGTCTATGGCCTCTTTGAGCTGTACTTCCTTTGTCAAATCCAGCAAATGTTGCATGGTTTTGCTGTTTATAATATTTTTGGAATAATCTATCAAAAAATCATCCCATTGGATGTGGAATTTTGATGATCTGTCGGGGTCGCTTGCAAACATTTCCTTCATTGAAATAGTTTTCATTTCCTGAAAATGCTGTTCTAATAATTGCCAAGCACTCGTTTGTGTTGGATTGGTGTTTTGTAATGCCATTTTTTAGTTTTTTTATAATAGTTGCTGTATTATGAAATGCAAATTTACAAATTAACTCTTAATGAAACGACATTAAAATCTATTTGCTATAAAAAGTGATTAAAAAAGAGGCTAAAATTGTACTTTTTGAACCAAATCGAAAATCCAAAACCAATCCAAAAACCTTGTGTAAATGGATAATAAAACCATTGCACTACAATACAAAGCACCATCGGGGTAGTTACAATCGGTGGCTAGAAAATGAGGTATAAAAAGTCATCAAAAGGCTGGCAAATGCGGCGATTTAAAGAGGTATTGAATTGGAAAATAAACAGTAAATTACATTTAAAAACAGCTGTATCCTAAGTGCAATTTTAGAATGGCATCATAAAAAAAGGTAACTCGTTGAAAAGCAATAAAAAAAGAAAATAAAAATAGGTTTTGTATTTAAAATAAATAATGTACTTTTGCAGTCCGAATTTCGCATAGTCGAATTTGGAATGGAATGTTTAATTAAAAAAATTTATTGTGAACGCATTAAGCTACAAGACAATTTCAGCAAACAAAGCCACTGTAACAAAAGAGTGGATAGTTGTAGATGCTGAGGGTCATAACTTAGGACGTCTTGCATCAAAAGTCGCTATGATTTTGAGAGGCAAGTACAAGCCAAGCTATACCCCCCACGTGGACTGTGGAGATAACGTAATAGTTATCAACTCAGAAAAAATCAACCTTACAGGTACAAAAATGAATGACAAAATTTACATGCGTCATACAGGTTACCCAGGAGGACAAAGAACTTTGACTGCAAAAGTACTACAAAGCAAAAACCCTGCATTGTTAGTAGAAAAAGCAGTAAAAGGGATGTTGCCAAAAAACAAATTGGGAGCAGAACTTTTTAGAAACCTAAATGTTGTTGTAGGTTCAGAGCACAAACAAGCGGCTCAAAAACCTAGAACTGTTAACCTTAATGATCTTAAGTAATGGGAGTTATTCACAAAATCGGTAGAAGAAAAACCGCTGTTGCACGTGTTTACGTTTCGGAAGGAACAGGAGTAATCACTGTAAACAAAAAAGAATTTGCAACATATTTTCCAACAGCTACCTTACAATACAAAGTATTACAACCAATGTCTATGACAGAAAACGTAAGTAACTTTGATGTAAAAGTAAATGTTTATGGAGGTGGAGCAACAGGTCAGGCAGAAGCTGTTCGTATGGCAATTGCCAGAGCAATGTGTGAAGTTGGCGAAGGAAATAGAGCCATCTTGAAACCACAAGGATTATTAACAAGAGATCCAAGAATGGTTGAACGTAAAAAATTCGGTCAGAAAAAAGCTCGTAAGAGATTTCAATTCTCTAAACGTTAATATTTTCAGCTATTTTATAAAGGTTTTAAACCTTTTAAAAAGCAATTTAAAAAATTTAAAAACAATGTTGTTGTTGCCTACCGAGGTAGGAATTAGTTTAGCATCTAAATGAAACCGGGGTTAAAAAGTTTGAAACATCAAAATTTTTAAAACATCAAATCCAAAACGGAACATTGCTAATCAACAGAACGTAAACTAAGTAAAAAAAATGTCAAACAAAGTTGAAGTAAAAGAATTACTAGACGCAGGTGTTCACTTTGGACACATGACTAGAAAATGGGATCCAAATATGGCTCCTTACATCTATATGGAGCGTAATGGAATACACATTATCAATCTATATAAAACTGCAGCAAAAATTGAAGAAGCCAACGAAGCTTTGAAAAAAATTGCTGCATCTGGTAGAAAAATATTATTTGTTGCTACCAAAAAACAAGCCAAAGACATTGTAGCTGAAAAAGCAAAAGCTGCAAACATGCCTTATATTACAGAAAGATGGCCTGGCGGAATGCTTACCAATTTTGTAACTATCAGAAAAGCCGTTAAAAAAATGTCTTCTATTGATAAAATGAAAAAAGATGGTACATTCAACACACTTTCTAAAAAAGAACGTTTACAAGTAGATCGTCTTAGAGCAAAATTAGAGAAAAATTTAGGTTCAATTGCAGACATGTCAAGATTGCCAGCTGCATTGTTCGTTGTAGATATTAAAGCTGAGCATATTGCAGTAAAAGAAGCACAAAAATTAAACATTCCAGTTTTCGCTATGGTAGATACAAACTCTGACCCACGTGAGGTAGATTATGTAATTCCAGCCAATGATGATGCTTCAAAATCAATCGACAAAATTTTATCTCTTGTAACAGCTGCCGTAATTGACGGACTTTCTAACAGAAATGCTGATGCAAAAGAAACTGAAACAGTAGCCGAAGTAGCAACTGAAGCTCCTGCAACAGAAGAATAAATCAAACAAATTTAAAGATTGAAAGATTTAAGTTTTGAAAAACTACGGCCTTTAAATGGAGTTTTGTTTTTTAAATTTTTAAATTTTTCAATCTTTTAATCTTTAAATTAAATTATAAAAAATATGGCAACAATTACTGCTGCAGACGTTAATAAATTAAGAACAATCACAGGTGCAGGAATGATGGACTGCAAAAAAGCTTTGGTTGAAGCAGAAGGAGATTTTGATTTGGCAATCGAAAACTTACGTAAAAAAGGACAAAAAGTAGCCGCTAACCGCTCAGACAGAGAATCTACTGAAGGTGCTGTTATTGCAGCTGTAAATGCTGATAAAACTGTTGGAGTTGTAGTGTCTTTGAACTGCGAAACAGACTTTGTTGGAAAAAACGAAGGATTCGTAAAATTAGCTACTGATTTTGCTGCTTTAGCTTTGAACTTTGACACTAAAGAAGCTTTTTTGGCTGCCGACTACAACGGTATTACAGTAGCCGAAAAGTTAATCGAGCAAACTGGTGTTATTGGTGAAAAAATCGAAATTGGAGCTTTTGAAAGATTAGAAGGTGCTTTTATTGGTTCGTACATCCATGCTGGAAACAAAATTGCAACGCTTACGGCCCTATCAAAAAACATAGAAGGAGCAGACGAAGTAGCCAAAAACATTTCGATGCAAGCCGCTGCAATGGCACCAATTGCTTTGAATGAAGATGGTGTAGATGCTGAAACTATTGCTAAAGAAATCGAAATTGCTAAAGACGTTCTACGTCAGGAAGGTAAACCAGAAGCGATGTTAGACAATATTGCTAAAGGTAAATTAGCCCGTTTCTTTAAAGACAATACATTAGTAAACCAAGATTATATTAAAGACAACAAATTGAGCGTTGCGGCTTATGCCAAAACATTAGACAAAGATTTAGTTGTTACTGGATTTAGAAGAGCTGCGTTAGGCTAATCAAATACCAAAACCATTTTAAATAAAACCATTTCATACCTTTTGAAATGGTTTTATTTTTTTACTAAACATTTCAATAAAATTATACCGTTAGTTTGTACTTTAGTTTACAATCTGTCTAATAAATTTGGTACACAGTAGGCCTTTGGAGCCTTTGTAAGTAGCAATTATATTACTAACTTTGTGGGCAAGGTATTATGACCCAAGGATTAGTATTTGGGCGAGTGTGGATCCGTATCAATTTGATGGCACTTATTGGAACGGAGACCATAACGGCGGTTTTTATAACCAATTTAATTTTAATACTTATGGGTATTGTTATCAGAATCCAGTAAGACTAATTGATCCAAATGGTAAACAAACAGATGTTGTAAATAGAAATGTTATTTTCTCTGTAGACAAAGATGTTCAAATTGACAAGAGTTTAAGAGGTAGAGAAAGATTAGATGCAATCAGTCATGTTAGGGTAAATCAAAATATTATTAATTCTGCAAAGAATCAAAAACTTGAAACAGGAACATTTCATGTTTATGGTCATGGATGGGATGGATACTTTGCTGTTTTTGATTATCCTGGTACTAGGTCTGGATCTTATACGGGAGTTTATAATTCTGAGAATTTAAAAAGTTGGTTTAGTAAATATAAATTTGATTCTTCTATTTTAGATAAAGAAAACAATATTTTAATTTTCCATAGTTGTAAGTCAGGAGAAGAACAAATAGGAATAGCGTTAAAAATATCTAAAGAAAAACAAAATATCATTACAGTAGGTGTTTCAGGCCCTGTGTTGTATTCTAAAAATGGTGAAATTGGAACGGCAAGCAATGGGAGGAAGTAAAAAAGAGAAGTGGAATGTGTTTAAAGGAGGAAAAAAAATACACTCCTTTAATTGGGATTGGAAGCCAAATAAAAATGACATCATGAAATTATTTAAGAAATAAAAGTTATGAAAAGTATAAAAAAAAATGTTTTATTTTATTTTTTAATATTAATTTTATTTAATAGTTGTAAAAAAAGCACTGTAATAAATTTTGACGAAGTTTATTATTATAAATATTTTTTCAATGTAAGAAGTGAGGTGACAAGTCCAAGAGCGACAAAATTCATGAATATATGTAATAATGATACTGTTTTTGATAAAAAAGATTACTTAAATCTCCAGCATTTTGGATTTAAAGGAAAGAGAATAAATAATCAGATTATATATGAATTAAATTCTATTTTTGTAAATAAAAAAGAGTTGGTTAAAGAGGATTATAAATGTCTAAATGCTTATTGTGATATTTTAGTTTTTTTAAGACAAAAACAAATAGTTGGTGTAGCTAAATTTGATTTTAAATGTAACAATTGTATGTATAATAATTTTGATAATGAAATTGACAACGTGTTTATCAAGAATAATTGTTCAGATTTTGAAAAAATATTTAAAAAAGCATATGAAGAAGGAGATAATATCCCCGCTGTTGCACTAACCCTTTCGGGCAGTGGTATTTAAATGAATAAAGAAACATTAAAACAAACAGTTCATAACTAAGTACTCCTTGCTCCCCCTTCGGGGGTTGGGGGGGGCTTTGGAAGTTCCAATTATATTACTAACTTTGTGGGCGAAGTTTCGCAACACAGCGAGTACTTTGCCTTTGGGGAAACTTTCATTGAAGAGCATAAAAATAGCCATAACTCACCGTATAAGTTTAACGGCAAGGAGCTGGATGAGGAAAGCGGTTTGTATTATTATGGGGCGAGGTATTATGATGCGAGGATAAGTATTTGGGCGAGTGTGGATCCGTTGGCAGACTTTAACCCAGTGATGAATGACCAATTTTATTATGATGGTCAGCATAATGACGGATTATATAATTCTTTTAACCATAGTTCTTATACTTATTGTTACTTAAACCCTGTAAGACTAGTTGATCCTGATGGCAAACAAGTTGAATCTGAATATCTAGGTAGTTGGAGTACCAGAAGTTCCTTTGCAAATGGGATGATTGATGGAATGTTGAATAATATTCCTGGATTGGGTACTGCAAATGAAGCTTGGAAGTTAACAACAAATTCAGAGTATAGAGCTCAAGTAATGGGAGTTATTAAGCAAATTGCTGCTAATCCAATTGCTTTTTTAGAGAAAGTAGCCAAAGATAAAATTGAGGCTTATAAAGCGGTATTAAGTGGTGGCGGAACAGACCAACAAAGATATGATGTTGGGAATGATATAGGAGGTATCTTACCAGGGTTGATTGCTGGTGGAGTAATGGTAAAATTACTCAAGGACATAGAGAAACATGGAGCGAAGGCCGCCCTTAAAAACACAATAAAACAATTGTGCTTTGTGACAGGAACTTTAGTATTAACTTCAAACGGAATAAAAAAGATTGAAGTAATACAAGTTGGGGATAAAGTATGGTCGTTTAATGAGCAAACGGGTGAAGTAGAACTCAAAGAAGTAGTTTCGTTATCGCAAAACACAGCCAAAGAGCTAATTGAAATTTCAGTTGGTAACGAAAAAATTGTTTGCACACCAGAATATCCTTTCTATGTTTCCAACAACTGGGTTGAAGCCAAAGATTTAAAAGTTGGGGATAAACTTACATTAAAAGATGGTTCTTTTGTACTTATTACTGCTTTAAAGCAACTGGATAAAACCGAAAAAGTCTATAACTTTGAAGTAGCACAAAATCACAACTATTATGTTTCTGAACTTGGGGTTTTGGTGCAAAATGATTGTGGATTTTTAGCAATAAAATTTAAAGAAATAAATAAAGGAATTCAAGATGTGTTAGCAGGAAAGGGTAAACCCAGAGTTGATGGTAATGGAGTTCAAAAAAGTGTTTTAAAATAGAAAAAATACTACAAAGTAAAGAAAATGGGCAGGAGCAAAAGAATTTGAAGTTGAAGGACCAGCAGGAAATACTTATAGAATTTTAGAAAGACCCAATGCTGATGGTACAAAAACTTATGGTTATACAACAGATCATTATAATACAATTCATGAATTTAAAAAATCCAATTGATGATCAAAATAGAAGTAAAGTCCGAAGGAGTTAATTTATTTACAACAGATGACATATTAATAATAGCTAAAAATTATACTCTTTCTCATGATGTATTTTTCAACAATGAAGATTCATTAGCAAAATGCTTAGAGAATATAGAAATTATAGAAATTGATATTTATTTTACCAATGCAAAAGGTATAGATTGTCTGTTATATAATTTTTCTTTTATTATTGAAGATTTTATTCAAAATAAAAATGGTTTTTTTGGAAATTTAATTATTGATGAGTTAGTTAGTTATGATCAATATGTCATTAACTTTATGAGTAAATGGACAAATTTGAGTATAAATTGGGAAAAATTAAACACAGATGAAAAAAAAGCATACTTATTATGTTGCTTTTATTGGTCTGGGATACCAAAAAAAGTCAATGTCAAAGATTTAATAATTGATGCAAGTCAAATTTATGAAGAATATGATATTTACTATTATTTATCAAAAAATTTTGGGCAACATTTTTATTTTGGGCAATCAATTGAAAGTTTTGAGGATTGTATGTGTGAACTAAATTATCCTTTAATATCTATAACTAATAGTAACCTATTAAAAGAAAGATTGGATATGGAATATTTTAATTTTTTCATGGAAATTATTAAAGTGAAGCCAAAGATTTAATAGTTGGCGATAAACTAACATTAAAAGATGGTTCTTTTGTACTTATTACTGCTTTAAAGCAACTGGATAAAACCGAAAAAGTTTATAACTTTGAAGTTGCAGGAAATCACAACTATTATGTTTCTGAACTTGGGGTTTTAGTTCACAATGCATGTTTTAAAGATTTCAATCAAGCAAGAAATGCTGCCCTAAAATGGCTTCAAGAAAAAGGTGATTTTAAAGCAGAAGTAGAGGTTATAGGTAAGTTTGGAACTAGTAAAGGCAAAGTTATTGGTATGATGTCTAAAGATGGGAAGACTGGATTTCGAGTAGAATATGATGGAAGAAATGGGGCTCACATTAATGTGTGGAATGGTAAAGAAAAAGGTCCGCATATAACATTTGAAGGAACTGAAAAAGAGGTAAATAATATTATTAAGAATTATATCAAGCAAAGATAATGACAGAATATGATAAAGAACTTTTTGAAAAATTGAAAGATTTAGTAGATAATAAAATTATAAAAATTCATGAGAGTAATGAATTTGTCTTTAAAATATTGGAAAGTAATTATCCTATGGGATTTTCAGGAATAGAATGGAATGAAAATTATTATATAGAAAATCTAATCAACACAAAAATAGATTCTATATTTAATATACTATCGAATAATAAACTTAAAAACAATGAAAAAGTTTATGTTTTTGGAGATGGTTTAACAGATTTTTGCTATGAAATGAAGTTTGAAACATTCAAAGATTATTCATTTCTATTTTTAGAAATACCTCAAAACTTTTTTCTTTATTTTAAAGATACTCAAAAGTGCTTAAATATAACATTTGCAAATGAAATTTTTTTTGGATAAAACCCCGACCGCTCGGATATGTCTAACGGTCGATAGTGCGGAAATGCTTTCCGTGCCCACAAAGAGAATAAAACCAAAAACCACAACCCTAAAAAGTTGTGGTTTTAAAAAAAGTTCCTTGAAATATAAAGAGTAAGCAGCAAAATAGGCACCACCGCCAACCTCGATAAATTTTTACAAGACTGGACACTTATAGAAAATAGTAGTGGCGAGGCACCAATAAATTTAGTTTCTACCAGCCACGACCAATTGACTGTGGCTGAAGCTGGAGTGAATCATGTTTACTCACTTTTTTTAGGACAGTATCAAGAAAAAAAAACCAAAATTCACTTATTTGTAATGAATTTTGGTTTTTTAAATTTTTTATCCAAACTAATGTGAACGTCCTTTTAGTTTATACATGGACTTAATTTTTATATAATTAATGTTTGAAATGACGTGTTCCTGTGAACACCATGGCTATATTGTTTTCATTGCAATAATTGATGCTTAATTCGTCTTTTATAGAGCCACCAGGTTGGATTACTGACGTAATTCCCGCTTCTTTTGCTAAAGCTACACAATCTGGAAATGGAAAAAAAGCATCGCTAGCCATAACAGCTCCTTGTAGATTGAAGCCAAAAGTTTGGGCTTTTTCTACGGCTTGTTTTAAGGCATCTACTCTTGAGGTTTGTCCTGTTCCAGAGGCTATTAATGTATCGTTTTTGGCAAACACAATGGTGTTGGATTTGGTATTTTTACAAATTTTTGATGCAAATATCAAATCGTTTATTTCTTGTGGAGTGGGTGTGGTATGGGTTACTGTTTTCAAGTCTGTTGCAGCGTCTGTTTTGGTATTTCTATCTTGAACTAAAATACCATTTAGGCAGGTTCGCACTTGTTTTTCGGGCAATGGGACTTCGTTTAGAATCAAAATGATTCTGTTTTTCTTTTCGGATAATATAGTGAGGGCTTGTTCATCAAAACTTGGTGCAATGACTACTTCACAAAATAAGCTGTTAATTTCTTGAGCTGTTTCAAAATCGATCGGGCTATTTGCAATAAGTACACCTCCAAAAGCCGAAGTAGGATCGCAGGCAAGTGCGGCTAAATATGCGTCTTTTATGGTGTTTCTAGATGCTAATCCGCAGGCATTATTGTGTTTGAGAATTGCAAATGTTGGTTTTTCGTTTTTAAATTCAGATATTAATTGTACTGCTGCATCTACGTCTAACAAATTGTTATAAGATAATTCTTTGCCATGTACTTTATTGAACATTGAGTCAAATTCACCAAAAAAATAGCCTTTTTGGTGTGGGTTTTCTCCATATCTTAATATTTGTCCTTTGTCAAAACTTTGTTTTAAAATGGTTTCGTCTTCATTAAAATAATTAAAAATGGCAGCATCGTAATGAGAAGATACATGAAAGGCTTTTGTGGCCAATAATTTTCTGTTGGCTAATGTTGTAGCACCTTGTTGTGCAGTAATCATGTCCATCAAAACTGGATATTCGTTTACGGAGGCTACAATTGCAGTATCTTTAAAGTTTTTGGCAGCGGCTCTTATTAATGAAATGCCGCCTATATCTATTTTTTCTATAATATCGGACTCGCTGGCACCAGAGGCAACTGTTTTTTCAAAAGGATATAAATCAACTATAACCAAATCTATTTGTGGAATATCAAAAGTTTTCATTTGCTCTGCGTCCGAGGCGTTGTCTTGTCTGTTTAAAATACCTCCAAATATTTTGGGATGCAACGTTTTTACTCTACCTCCAAGTATCGAAGGGTAGCTTGTAACGTCTTCGACGGCTATAACAGGAATACCTAAACTTTTTAAGAATTCCTCTGTTCCGCCAGTTGAATAAAAGGTTACATTCAAATCATGTAATTTTTGTACTAATGGTGCTAATCCTTCTTTTGAAAAAACCGATATAAGCGCTGATTGAATTGTTTTTGTTGTGTTCATTGGTCTAGTTAGAGTTTAAGGTGCAAAAGTAGTTTTTTTGTAAACAAATTCAAATCAATTAACAGCCTTTTTGTGTTATTGGTAATTTGATACTTATGGGGTTTTGATACAGTTGTTTTTTAGGTTTATTGTTTAAAAAATAAAATTCTAAAAAACAAGTTATTATTTTTTAGAATTTTATTAATTAGTTATTTTAATATAAATATTATTTTACAACGTTCCTCTCAGTTCTTGTTCTCTTTCAATCGATTCAAACAAGGCTTTGAAATTTCCTGCTCCAAATCCTCTGGCGCCCATTCTTTGGATCACTTCAAAGAAAAGCGTTGGTCTATCTTCTACCGGTTTGGTAAAAATTTGTAATAAATACCCTTCTTCATCAGCATCAATCATGATTCCAAGTTTTTGAAGTTCGTTGATGTCTTCCTTAAATTTAGACATGTGATCTTTCAATCGTTCTGGAATGGCATCGTAATACGCTTGTGGAGGTGTGCTCAAAAATTCAATCCCTCTTGCTCGCATATCTGCCACTGTTTTGATGATATCGTCTGTTGCCACCGCAATATGTTGCACGCCTTCGCCTTCATAAAAATCTAAATATTCTTCAATTTGCGAACGTTTTTTCCCGTTTGCAGGTTCGTTGATTGGGAATTTTATTCTTCCGTTTCCATTGCTCATTACTTTCGACATCAAAGCCGAGTATTCTGTTGTAATTTGTTTGTCGTCAAACGATAAGAAATTCACAAATCCCATCACGTCTTCAAACCATTTTACGGCTTCATTCATTCGGTTCCAACCGGTATTTCCTACCATGTGGTCAATGAATTTTAGCCCAACAGGTTCAGGATTATAGTCTGATTTCCATTCGCTATACCCAGGTAAAAAGATGCCGTTGTAATTTTTTCTTTCTACAAAAACAAAAACAGTTTCGCCATAAGCCCCATAAATTCCTGCTCGAACCACTTCTCCGTTTTCATCTGATTCAACTACGGGTTCAAAATAAGGTTTGGCACCTCTTTTGGTAGTTTCTTCAAACGATTTTCTAGAATCTTCCACCCAAAGAGCGATTACTTTTACGCCATCGCCATGTTTTTTTACATGTTCACCAATTGGAGAATTGCTGTTTAGAGCAGTTGTTAAAACCAAACGGATTTTATCTTGTTTCAACACATAAGACGCTCGGTCTTTTACTCCCGTTTCCAATCCAGCATAAGCTAACGATTGAAATCCAAAAGCTGTTTTGTAGAAATGAGCCGCTTGTTTGGCATTTCCAACATAAAATTCTACATAATCGGTTCCTAATAAAGGTAAGAAGTCCTGTGCTCCTTCAAATATTTTTTCTAAGCCGTACTCGACTGATTTTAATTCTTTTTTCATGTTATTATAAATAATATTTAAGGTTTAAACTTCCAAAAAAATACGACTTTGACGGGCCAGGGTTCACATCTGTTGCTACTCCAGTAGGGTAATTGTTACCCACATCATTGTCATTAATATTATTTCCTAGAAATAAAAAGTTGTAATTTATTTTGTTTGTTAAATTATTTCCAGCAATATAAAAATCCAATAAACATTTACTATTAAAAAAATTTTTTTTGTAACCAATTTTCATGTTAAATTGTTCAAATCCATGAACCAAATTAGCATTTTCAAAATCAGTATATACACGTCCCATTTGACTATAAGTAGTATTGACATATAAATTTTTAATCAAATTAAAATCAAATCCTATTGAAAATTTATAGTCTGGAGTACCTACAACTATTTTATTGGTGTAATCAACAATGGAATTACCAAATTTAGTGTTGAAATTTTTATATTTAAAATCATTATAATTAAAACTAAAAAAAGGTTGAATTGATTGAATCACTTTACTAAATTGAGTTTCAAAAATATAACCCATACTCAATTCTATACCTTTGTTGGTTTGGTTTCCTGTATTAGTCCAATATTGATATGCTGTACCACCAATTGGATTGACACCAGAAAGTTGTGTAAGTTTGTTTTTGATTTGAATGTTATAAAAAGCCAATTGATAATCTAATTTGGTGTCCAAAAACAATCCGTGAATACTAAAATCAAACATTTTAGCCTGCTCGGCTTGTAATAGATCATTGGTTTGATTTAAGCCACTAATAAATGCAGTTGAAGCAGTTGGAGCATTATATCCATAACTCAAACTTAAATTAAAGATGTGATTTTTGATTTTTTTCTGAAAAGCCAAATGTGGATTTAATTTCCATCCGAACGACTTTGTCAATGACAAATCTTTATTATAATTATTTATTAAACCTGGAATAGCTAACAAATCTGTTCTTTTAAATTTTACATTATTGGTACTTAGACCTACTATGAATGTCAGCTTCAAGGGCTGGTATTCTAATCGGTTATTGGTAAAAAAAGATATTTGCTGGTTTTGATAATTAAAATATGAAGCCTTTGTAATATCAGACACCAACCAAGGATTGTTGTCATCAGTACCAAGAAAGCGATAATTAGATATAAGCGATGTGGTTACATGAATTTCTGTACCCAATTCATTGGAATAATGCCATTTTTCATTGATATTTTTTTTAAAAGTAAACTGGCTTCTAATGCCATAATTTGTGTTTTTACTTATTTCAAAAGCACCTGCGGCTATACGTTCAAAATCAGAATTATAATAAAAAAAAGTGGTGCTGTTTTTTATTGTTTTTGAAACCTGATTGTCATACGAAATTCCAAATCGTAAAGATTTTAATTTGTTACCCGCATTTTTTTTTATATAAGCACTATTCCCATTATCTATACCTTGATAATAATCGGAATACGAAATTTGACCCGCAACTTGTTCAAACGAAAAATTATGGCTTGCATATATATTCATTTTTTCTGAATCGGATATTTTGAAATCACCTAAATATGTTATAAAATTTTTTAGGCTTGCACCATGTGGTCTATACCCATTGGTTTCTAAATGGTTATAACTTAAACACATTTTAGTTTGATTCGTGTTATAATTAAAAATCAAATTGGATTGAAATAAATTATTAGTTCCAAAGCCTGTCCGTTGTTCTATAGAATGACCATTTTCGTTTTGAGTTTTGCTGTAAAATCTAACTACTCCTCCAATACCACCTCCGTAAAGTGTTGCAGCTGGCCCTTTGACCACATCGATAGCGTGTACAAACGAAAAATCAATATCGTCTAATATTGTTATTCCGTCAGCATTTGTAAGCGGCATATTGTTGTAATACATTTTAATTCCCCAATTATTAAATTTCTGATCATTGCCATACCCTCTTATCACAATGCGTTGCCCACCTATTGCAGTGCGTTTATCAACCTGAATTCCAGCAACAGTATTTAAACTTTGCTCAATAAAATTTGGATTGTTTCTATTCAATTCATATTCAGACAATGATTCTATACTTTGAGCATGTTTTTCAAATTCCTTATTTTCTTTATTTGTCTTTTTTCTAGCTTTTATTATTACCTCTTCCATTATTATAGGCTGTTCTTGTCCATTTAAAGCTGTAATCCAACATATCAACAATAACCTACATGTTTTTTTATACATTTTTCATAATTATTTTAACCACGATTGAAAATACGTTTCATCAGCAATTCCCATGGCATCTTCTGTTACCATAAGCGGTTTGAAAGTATCCACCATAACGGCTAATTCCAAAGTTTCTTTTTTACCAATGCTTCGTTCTGCGGCTCCTGGGTGTGGCCCATGCGGAATGCCTGCTGGGTGCAGTGAAATATTACCTGGTTTCACATCATTTCTACTCATAAAATCGCCATCAACATAATACAAAACCTCGTCGGCATCAATATTACTATGATTATAAGGTGCAGGAATAGAAAGCGGATGATAATCGTAAAGCCTTGGAACAAAAGAACAAATCACAAATGCACTTGTTTCAAAAGTTTGATGAACAGGTGGTGGCAAATGAATTCTTCCTGTTATTGGTTCAAAATCGTGAATAGAAAAGGCATACGGATAATTGAAACCATCATAACCAATCACATCAAAAGGATGCGAGGCATATACCAATTCAAAAATTTCGTCTTTCTTTTTTACTTTGATGACAAATTCTCCAGTTTCATTATAGGTTTCCAATTCTTCGGGACGACGAATGTCTCTTTCGCAAAAAGGCGAATGTTCTAATAATTGTCCGAACCAATTGCGGTATTGTTTTGGAGTATAAACGGGAGCGTGTGACTCTACAATAAACAAACGATTGTCTTCTGTGTCGAAGTCGATTTTATAAATCATGCCGCGAGGCACAACAAGATAATCCCCATAACTGAAATCTAAATTTCCGAGCATGGTTCTTAGTTTTCCTGTTCCTTTATGGATGAAAATGACCTCATCAGAATCGGTGTTTTTATAAAAATAATCGGTAGTTGATTTTCTAGGAGCAGCCAAAACAATATGACAATCGGAATTGGTCAGTACAATTTTTCTACTTTCTAGATAATCATCTTGCGGTGCTATTTCAAATCCTCTTAATTTATAGGATTGAATGTTGTTTGCTTTAGCAATTTTTGGAGCAACGCTGTATTGTTTTCTAATTTCTTTTACTTGCGTTGGTCGTTGTTCGTGATATGAGTTGGTGGACATTCCGTCAAAACCAACGGTTCCAAACAATTGTTCATAATACAAATCGCCATTTGGTTTGCGGAATTGCGTATGTCTTTTGCGAGGAATTTCTCCTAATTTATGATATATTGGCATTTCTTTAGGTTTAAAAATTAATATTTTAAAGTTTAAAAAATGGTTTTAAACTTATCTACAAAACAAAAAGAAACCTACTCATTCAGGATTTCTCTTGATGAGGAATTTAAGAAGTATGGGTAGATTTATCCAAATTTTCATATTAGTTGGATTAAAGGCAATTTTTTTTAAATTCAATATTTGACAGAAAATAAAATGTAGCCATAAAAACTATTTTTAAATAATTAAAATTCTAAAAACTTGAATTAAAAGGTTGAATTAGGTTTTAATTATGTCATCAATCGTTTTTTATAGGAGTAAAATTTTGATCAAAATTTAATGTTATAATATTTATTTTCTACAAATTAAACACATCAATTATCTTCTAGTAAAAGGCTATACAAATATATTAAAAAAAATCATTGTACAAAAAAAAAGGGTTTGTTTTTTAAATATTTAAAAAACAAACCCTTTTTTTAAGAATATAATAAAATTATTTTTTAACTCTCAAGAGGCTTAAAGAATAAATAATGGCATGAACTACAGAAAAACCTAATGCAAAATAATACAAATACACATCATCAATATTTGGATCGCTATGATGAATAATTGCAATAATAATTAAGGCAATAACCATTGCTAAACCTGAAAATGCAACAGTTTTATAGTTATTAAAACTAAATTCACCTTTGTTTAATATACTGTTTTTCATTCCATAAAAAATATAAATGTCAAAACCTATCATCATCCAAGCAATTAATCGAATCCATGTATCCAAAGGTAAAAAAACCATCATACCAAGGCAAACTAATATACCTAAAATAGGTACCAATGGCACCATTGGTGTTTTAAAGGCACGTGGCACTTCGGGCATTTTGACACGCATGATCCATACGCCAAGACAAACTAATATAAAAGCAAAAAGGGTTCCTATACTTGTCATTTCGCCAACAACACGAGCAGGGATAAATGCTGCAAAAATACTAACAATGAGCATAAACAACATATTGTTTTTTGCAGGAGTTCTAAATTTTGGGTGTATTTCAGAAAACACTTTTGGCATTAAACCATCTTTACTCATAGAAAAAAACACTCTACTTTGTCCCATAAGCATTACTAGAATTACAGAAGCATATCCACCAAGAATAGCTAAAATAATAGCTTTATTTAACCAAGGAAAAGCAGGTATAACAGCTCCCGAAGCACTAACTTCGCCCATATTGTCTATGGCAATGGCTACAGGAGCAATTCCATCTGCACCAGCAAAAGCAGTATAATTGACTACCCCTGTCATTACATGTGCAAATAATATATACAATACAGTACAAATTCCTAAGGACAATAAAATTCCAATAGGCATATCCTTTTTAGGGTTTTTAGCTTCTTGTGCAGCTGTTGAAACGGCATCAAAACCGATATAAGCAAAAAACACAATAGCTGCCGCTCTAATAATACCAGAAAAACCAAATTCGCCAAAAGTCCCTTTGTTTTCTGGAATATATGGAGTGTAATTTTCTGGTTTGATATATTGCCAACCTAAAGCAATAAAAATTAACACCACCGAAACTTTAAGCATTACAATAATTCCATTTACTGTTGCCGATTCTTTTGTTCCTCGCATCAAGATGAAAGACATGAGCATTACAATAAAAACAGCAGGAATATTTATCAAACCCCCTTCAAATGGCGAATGTGTAAAATTTTCGTTGAGATGAATTCCAAAACCATCGAGAAATTTTGTTAAATACCTGGACCAACTTATGGATACTGTGGCAGCCCCAACGGCATATTCGAGTACTAAATCCCATCCGATAATCCAAGCGATAAATTCACCCATTGTAGCAAATGAATAGGTGTAGGCACTTCCAGCAACGGGTATCATTGATGAAAATTCTGCATAGCACAATCCTGCAAATACACAACCGATAGCCGCTACAATAAACGAAATGGTTATGGCAGGCCCAGCATTAGATGCTGCTGCTAAACCAGTTATCGAAAATAACCCTGCGCCGATAATGGCTCCTACCCCCAAAGCAGTTAATCCTCTGGCGGTTAGCGTTCTTTTTAATCCTTTTTCAGATTCAGACGCTTCTTCTAATAATTGATTGATTGGTTTTCTTTTCCAAATAGACATAATTTTTCTATTTTAATTTAATTTGTTGGTTCAAATATATCAATTTTTTAATAATCTACAACATTTTTTATTTATTTCGTTTTTAAAACCAAAAACCTACGGCAAACCAAGTATAACCTTTGCCTGTTTCGGGCGAATAGGTTTGCTTAATTTCTATTGGGCCAATAACCGTTTCTATCCCATAGCCCAAGGCATAACCCGAATATTTGGATCTTGAAATCCAATTGACTTTTTCGAATAAATTATTTTCGATATTGGCAAAATTTGCCGAAAAATTCAAATGGTTTTTTTTGAAAATTTCATAATCCATCGTTACGGTTGCTTTTATATAGCTATTGCCCGAAACACTCAGAAAGTCATATCCATAAAAAGGTTTGATGTTTTTTGTAGGATTAAAACCATAACCTCCAAACACAAAATCAAAAGCGGCTGTTTGTCTTTCGCCAATACTCAAACCCGCATCTGCCTGTACTGTGAGGGTGGTTTTTTTGTGAAAACTTCTGGCTATTCCAAAATCTACTTTTAATATGGAAAATGGTTTGAAATTGGTTTTTAATGTTGACGAATACAAATAGGTTTGAAAATCGCTACTGAAATAAAATCCTTTTTTTGGAAAATATTTATTGTCAAAATTGTCAAATTTCAATGCCAAATAACCACTTGCAAATTCGTTTTTTTCAATGATTTGAGCGTTATTATCTAAATTATTAGAGGATATTTTTAAATGATCAAACTCTGCACCTATACCTAATAAAAATTGTTGTGCAAAAACCGTTTGTACATATATTTGGTTACTCAAACTGCTAAAATCAATGTTCAAACTTCGTAATCCTTCAAACTGCAAAAAATTATTTTCTTTGAAGTCAGAATATACATTTCTATTAAACACATTGTATTTTGATTTGACTCCAAAACTCCAATAAAATCCATTGTCAATATAATAGTCAAAATTATACCTAAAATTGTCTCCCAAAATTACGTCTATAGAGGCAACATCATTTTTAAATAATAATTTTTTTTGTGTCAAATTTAAAAGTAAACCACTTTTGTATAAACCATCATAGTGCATACCAAATTTTAGAAATGTTTTAACTCTATTTTCTTTTAACTCCATAATTAATTCGTTTTGACCATCGGAAGTTTGATGTATTTTGTAATTAATATCACTGAAGTTTTGTGTAGCATTGAGTTTATTTATTCCTAAATTCAAATCTGTAAATGTTATTTGACTACCACCCCTAAATCCTAGTTTTCCAATAACATAATCATAAGTGTAATTTTTTAGATGGTTGATTTGGATAGAAGCAATACATATACTTTCGTTTATTGGTTTGGCCTCTTGTTTTGTATCATTATTTTGGACGGCAGCCAATGCTTTGAATTTTTCATAAACAGCAAATGCGGCTTCCTCGCCTTTTTTGATAATCGCTCGGCCTTCGTCAAACGATACAACACCATATTTTTCTATATCAGGTTTGATGTATATATCGGTTAGATTTTTTTTGGCTTGCATTTTTTCAATCATCTGAAGATTGGAAATTTGTGTAAAAATTTTAGTAGCATCTGTCAATGCTCGTCTGCCTTTCAAATCGTCTTGTACATCTACCCCAATGATGATATCGGCTCCCATTCTTCGAACCTCTTCTACAGGATAATTATTGGAAACACCACCATCTACTATTAGTTTATGATCTATTTCTACGGGCATAAACAAGGTTGGAAACAAAATAGCTTGAGGCAAATACCCTCCTTTAAACAGCACTTCTTTGCCTGTTTCAACATCCGTTCCTACGCAGACAAATGGGATTGGAAGTTTTGAAAAATCATTTATATTTCTAACATGGTGCGTTAGTTTTGTAAGTAAATTGTAGTTATAAAGCCCTTTTGACAGTGCTAAAGGCAGTCCGATTCTGAATTTTCTGAAAGGAAGGGTTACGGCATACAATTCGTCATTTTTTTTCTCATAAAATGTTTTGGAGGACCTAGGTATAAAGTCTTTGATCAACTCATCAAAATCGGTCGATTTGAATATAGAATCAATTTGTTGTGCATTATAGCCCGAAGCATATAGCCCCCCAACTACAGAACCCATACTGGTGCCTCCAATGTAATCGATTTTGACTCCTGCTTGTTCTAATACTTTTAAGACGCCAATGTGTGCAAACCCTTTGGCTCCTCCTCCGCTCAAAACCAAGCCCACTTTGGGCCTTTGATTTTGAGCATAACTGTATTGATAGCTCCATAAAAAACTCATGATGACTATCATTTTTAGAGACTGCCAAAAAATAGTATTGTCCTTCATTTGATGTTTTTGAAGTTGCATAACTTTTATTTTTTTAAACAAATTATTCCAAACGATGTATTAAGTATGATTTTTAAACACTTTTAAAATTTAAGTAATTTGATGATTAATATAAAAAAAAAGACCGTTGCAGGGCTGCTGTAGGTATCCGTTTTATGGATTGACTATCAGGGTATTATTGTCTTTTTTAACATCGGCCATCAAATTCAAAGGGTCTATAGTTATTTTTTTAATATTTTTTTTAGTTTGTTGTATGTCAAATTGATACGTTGGATAAGCCCATGCCCAGTCTGTCAGTACAGTCCTTTTGATATCAGGCGTTGGGTTTGCTTTTTCGAAATGCATCATTCGCAGTGGAATATAAATATTTTCTGTAGAACCATCCGTATATGTGATATTCAAATCGATAGGCATTGGCATCCTACCTATTCTTTCCAACACGATACTGGTTTTTTCGCTATTGTCAATGACTTCTTTAATAGCATAATCAATAGTATTGGTAGTTGTAGTCCAATCTGTCAAATACCAATCCAGCGATGCACCAGATATTTTTTCTGCTACTCTTTTAAAATCGTTGGGTGTTGGGTGCTTGAATTGGAATGCAGTATAATATTGTTTCATGGTTTGCATCATCAAATCGTCGCCAATTAAATAACCCAATTGACGTGCAAACACACAACCTTTGCTGTATGACGTAATGCTATATACCCTGTTTTCATCAAATCTGTCGGCATGTGTGCTTTGTGGCTGTTCTTTTCCAGAATTGGCCATTGCCATATAACTTTTGTATTCAGCTTCAAATGGATTGTCCGTTTTTTTATCGGCAATGGCATTAACGCCCAAGTTTTCTATAAAAGTAGCAAAACCTTCGTCCATCCAACCGTGTTTGCTTTCGTTGGTTGCCAAGATGTGTTGAAACCACGAATGCCCCATTTCGTGTGCTATCAAGCCAGTCAATCCATCAAGGGTGCCTTCGCCAAGAATCAAGGTACACATAGCATACTCCATTCCGCCATCGCCTCCTTGAATAATACTGTATTGTTTATATGGATATTGACCAATTGTTTGGTTATAATATTGCATCAACTGAACCACTTTTGGCATTACAGCCTTCCAATTGTCAATAATTTTTGGATTGTTTTTATACAAAAAATGAAGCGTTGCACCATTTGGTACTTGAAGAACATCGTGCAAATAATTTTTATCTGCAGCCCATGTAAAATCATGTACATTTGGAGCTATAAAGTGCCATGTATTTGTTTTTTTCTTCGGCTCGTTTTTTACAACTACTCCCGCATCTTGGTAGCCATAACCTATTGCATTGGCATTTTCTAAATAGCCCGAAGCACCTAAAATGTAATCTTTGTCAATTGTAATTTGAACATCAAAATTACCCCAAACACCATGAAACTCTCTTGCAATATAGGGATCGGCATGCCAACCTTCAAAATCATATTCTGCAAGTTTTGGATACCATTGTGCCATCGACAATTCGACACCTTCTTTATTATTTCGACCAGAACGTCTAATTTGAACGGGGACTTGCCCTTCAAAATCCATTGTAAAAAGCGTTTTTGCATGAGGCAAAAGGGGAGTGCTTAATGTGATTTCTAATATAGTTCCTAGTTCTTTTGAAGTAGTAGCAATTCCATTTTGTTTCAAATTCGATACGTGTAAATACCCTATTTCATTTGGTAGCAATTTTGAAATCCGACTTTCTTTAACTTCCTTGTCGCCTATTTTAATTTTATTTACCATGCGAGCGTCAGGGTCTTTAATAGTTTGAAGTCGGGCATCCATTTCGCTTCCTGGTTGAAAAGCATTATTAAATAAATGAAAATATACTTTCTTTAAGGTATCAGGAGAATTGTTTGTATATTCTAAAATTTGATTCCCTTTATATTGGTATTTTTTGCTGTCCATAACTACTTTTATTTTGTAGTCCACATGTTGCTGCCAATAGCCATTTTGGGCTAAAACATTGCCAATGCTACTGCAAATCAGGGCGATGATTATTTTTTTTTTCATTTAAAATAAGGTCTTTAAGGTTGAATATTTTCTAAACGTTCATGATAACGACTATCTATGAGCTGTAAACAAAATTAACAAAAATACAATAACTTGTTTTGTTTTTTGATATTTTTATCAATATTTTGATAATATTAACATTTTGTTTTCAATAATGGATAATAAACAAATGAAAGCCTCTGCTAAATTGAAATGGCTTTGTTGGTTTGGATTCTTATAAAATTAGAAAACCAAAAAAACCAATTTAATAGTTTTTTTGGTTTTCAAAATGCTATTGTTTTTATTACAATATAATGGCATTTGAGGTTACCTATGGTTGTTTTAAGGAGTCATCTGGAGTTGCCGATGAAGGGTTTTCTGAAGCCTCGAACGGAGTGTCATCTGGAGTTACCGACGGATTTTCAACGGGTATTTGATAAACATCTTGCTGACTTAAATCATTCATATTGTTAGGATTGACTTCCTTATTTTCATTTGTTTCTTCTGTATGGATTGTTTCCTCCTCTGTATTATTTTTCGAGAAAAATCCCAATACTTTTTTCTTGAATGCACCAAAAAAGCCTAAAACAGCCAAAGCAATCAATTTTCCAAATTTGGCAATTAGAGCCAATATCCCAACTTTTGTAAGTACTTTACCAGCAACTAATCCGCCAATGGTCCAAGCAGCTACTTCGTCTATACTGCTGTCAAATTCTTCATATTTGTAACCGTCATTAAATTTTACTATATCCAATACTTGGTTTATGTCCTTTTGAACCAAAGGCAATTCCGATGTTTTGGCAATGGCATTAAGCACCAATACCCCTTTTCTGCCTAAAATACGAACGTTGTAGTTGAGTGTTGAATTTATAGAATCGGTGTCAAATTTAATTTCTTTTGCCCAATGCAATATTTTTCTTTCCTTGTCATAAAATGGTTTTGCTGCCCAGCCCACTAAATTGATTGCTCCATAACCTTCTTTTTTTCTGGCTTCGTTCTCTTCGTCTGTATCTTTTTTCATTTGCGTTAGCAGTTCATCATAATCTATTTCATCGGCATCATCATCTTTTACATAGCCAATTTCGTCATATTGAATATTAAAAACATAGCCATTGTCGCCCATGATGCTTTGTTTTTCGGGTAGGATTAATCCCATTGTAAGGTTGTCAGATTTTGGATTTCCCCATAAATCCACGAGTACTTTTTCTGCTTGGATTGGGTTCAAATATTTGAATCCGTTTGGTACATTGATGCTTCCTATGCCGTTTGCTAACATGATTGTTCCATGCTCGTAATGGAATGATTTTTCGATAGAGTCTATTTGAGTAACTGTAAAATCTTGTGCATAAGTGGAAAACCCAATCAAACACAGGGTAATGAATAAAGTGGTTTTGGTTATTAATTTTTTCATTTTTTGGAATTAGTTTAGTTTGTATTATATGGTACATATTATTTTATGACACTAATAAAATACTTATCAAATAATATATTCGACAAATTAAAAAAAAATATTTTAAACAAAAAAATTATTATTAAAATACTTTATAATTCCTATTTTTACCCCCTTATTTTTTAATAATAAAATGTTAATACCCCATTTATACCCAATATACATAAAAAATAGTTCCATGTTGTGAAGTTATTTGTTTGAAAAAATGAGCTAATTTCAACCAGTAAATGCACCTTTTTAGATTTTGATAATACATAAATATAATGAATTTGGTAAAAAAAGCAGCTAAAAAAATAGACGAATACAACTATAAATCGCAATGGAATCAAGTTTTAAATATCCTAGAACCAAACCCTTTCTTTCGATTTAGACACAAAAAAACCAGAGCCATACCTTTAAAAACATCACCTTATCTGGTGTCATTTGAAGTTCATAAAAACGGAAGCATTGTATATGTTTACTCGGTCTTTCATACAGCTCAAAACCCAACTCAAAACCCAAAATAGCATCAAAAAATATTTGAAGCCGCCACTTTTGGCATTTTCACGCAGGGTCAGTTCCCGCCTTACGCTACAATCTTTTTGTTTTTAAAGAAAAAACAAAAAGGATTTCCACTCCAGTCGGGGCTAGATTGCCACTTTTGGAGGTGTTCCCAAGTGCAAAGATTTTAAAAACCCTATCAGCGTTTGAATCGCCGATAGGTTGAAAAGGAAGTTTTAAGGGTTGAAGTATTGCACTTCATTTATTATTACGCAAGGTCAGGAGAACATTGCAGAACATCAAGGTACTATGGACTCTTTGCGGAGCTGAGATTATTTAGGAATATTAAATAAACCTTCCTCAGAAATAGAAAGCCCTTCAATATTTTGATCAAATAATTCGCAAAATAACATAACTGTTGTAAAAAAAACAACAAAATCTGTTGTATCTACAGGGTTATAAGAAATACTATTAATAATAATACACAATTTTTGTCTATTTTTTTTAAATAAAGACTTGTTGTAAAAATAATGTAATCCAAAAATGATTGCACTATGGTAACTTTCATTATAATCTAAAGGATTTTTATATGAAATTTCTACACCAACATCACTTTTTAATTCATATTCTATTGATAAATCACAATAAAACCCTTTCTTATTGACTAATTTTTTTAATTCGTAATTATATTGTTTCATCTATTCTGGTTTTAAAAATTCATCTATATTTTGTATTTTCCCATTCAAATAAAAGTCTGTTGAATTTTTGAGAGAAGGGTTTTGTATGATTTGATTTATTTCTCAATTAGTAGCCCCAGCTCCTTTTTCATAAAAATCCATTCCCTTTTGTGCGTTAACCAATGCAGGTTCTACATTGTCTAAATTAAATTTTATCCGTCCTCCTGATTTTAAAACTGCTGAAGTTGCTTCAAAAAATTCGTCTACGAAATTATTTGCTTCTCCTGAAGTTATTCCTAAGTTTCTCCATTGAGTAGCGTTAGGTGCAGAATACATCTTAGAAAAGGCATTTAAATCTCCCCATGCTGAACCAGCTAACCCTAATGCTATATCCGTTTTCATAGCTGCACTAACCTCTGTCTCCACAATTGCCACTTCGGGAGCTGCAACAGATGCAGGAATTAATTTAGTAGCAACGCTTGCTGCTCCAGCTGAAGCAACGTATGTAAGTGTTTCTCCAGCACTTTCAGAAACTTGTTCGGTGGTTAGAGTTTCTCCTGTTATTATATTTTTCTTGGTATAGAGTTCAACTCCAGATTTTACGACCGCTCCTGATAGTAATACAGTACCTGCTATTGATGCAGCTGATGTAATTGTTGCTACCGTACCAGCACCAACCGTTACTCCAGCAAAAGCTAATATTGCTGGGCCTGCTATAACAGCTACAGTTACAATTGCAGCAACTACAACTACAGCCTTAAGGCCTTTTATCACCCCTCTACCAAAAGCTCCCCAACTAAAACTTGATTTTTTTCCAGCAACCACAGAAACTTCATTCAATGTACCACCGTTTATTTCGTTGGCATCAGTCTGTTTTCCGTTAGGATCAATTAAATTTACAGGGTTTTGATAACAATAAATATAGGAGCCATGATTAAACATATTGTATAAACCACCATTATGCTTACCAGCCCAAAACGTACCGTCATACATCAACGGATCCACACTCGCCCAAAAACTTATCCTCGCATCATAATACCTCGCCCCATAATAATAAAGCCCACTTTCCTCATCCAACTCCTTACCGTTAAACTTATACGGTGAGTTATGGCTGTTTTTATGCTCTTCTACAAAACTTTCTCCAAATGCAAAGTACTCACTATGTTGTGAAACTTCGCCCACAAAGTTAGTAATATAATTGGAACTTCCAAAGCCCCCCAGCCCCCGAAGGGGGAGCTACTGCCGTATGAATGAAAAACTAGATTAAATTTGAAATTTTACTCAAGCAGTAGGTTTCAAAAAAATGAAAAAACCCCGTAGCGTTTGAACGCTAACAGGGTTTGAAAAATTAAATTATTGGTAAAAAAATAGAATTTTTTTATGAATTTATATTTGGTTCAATCTTAGTAATCAGGGGGGGCTGGGGTTAAAAATCTCTATCTCATTATTTTCGTTACTTAATAACACCATACCATTTAATTTATCATCATTGGCAATATATTTTTTAAAATCAATAAGTAATGAATTCAAAAATAACACATCTTTATATTGGATGTCAAAAAAATAGAAATTTTCATCATCAAAATGTTTTTCGATGATTTTTTGATTAGTTACAGAATAATCACGAATAAACTCCATTTTTCTATCATTGTAAATGAAATGAAAATATATTTCATTTCTTTTAGTTTTTGAATTTATAAAATAAATAGTGTCTTTGTCTTCAAAATCTTTCATTAACTTTGTGTTAGTTAATAAAAACACTTTAAATACATCAATTAATGACTTGTCTTTAGCAAAAAAAGTTAGTATTTTCATTTTCTTAATTTATTTCACTATCTTTTTTAATTCTGCAGGGTTGGTAACTACTCTTACGCCTTGATTAGCTGCTTCTTGTATTTGCTTTTTTGTTGCTTTTGGCATGTAAAGTAAATATCCTTTTCCTTGGTCTTTTGCGTATTGTGAATTTTTGTGCGATTGATTTAATTTCATCTTATTGCCAGATTTCACTTCAATGTTGAAATTTTTAGTTGATATATCAACATCTCCTGCACCTCCAGAAAATTTATAATTAACATCGATATCATCAACTAACTCTCCTAATTGATTAGCTAATTTACCTACAAAATTTCCATCAGTAGCACTATGCCAAACACCCGTTAGAGAATGGACTTTTTTTGCAGCCATCCCTAATTTTGTAACTAAACCTTTTGCAACATTGCTACTACCGTATTTAGAACAAAAATCCGCAAATTTTCCTCCAGCTAATTGTATAATAAAACCTAAAGCAAAATCTGTTCCTGCTTGTTCTAAACTATAATCGTCTTGGCTTAGTGCATTAGTCATTACATCAGTTGCTCCAGCAAAACCTGCTTTACCCCATTTACCGCCTGGAGCATTCCAAGGTATAGCTGCAAGGGCACCTGAAATTCCAACTTGCTTCCAATTCACTTTGTCAAACGCTTGTCCCCATGTATTTACACTTGAATCAAACAAATATGACATTGTCATTTGTGCCATCATATCAACAGAAGCACCAACTCCAAATTTAATCAACATTGGAACAATCGGAATCTTTCCGTTTGGATCAACTAAATTAACCGGGTTTTGATAACAATATCCGTAACTTGAAGAAGTTTGTTCAACTAAAGGATCCACACTAGCCCAAATACTAATCCTTGGGTCATAATACCTTGCTCCATAATAATACAAACCACTTTCCTCATCTAGCTCTTTACCATTAAACTTATACGGTGAGTTATGGCTGTTTTTATGCTCCTCTACAAAACTTTCCCCAAAAGCAAAGTACTCGCTATGTTGCGAAACTTCGCCCACAAAGTTAGTAATATAATTGGAACTTCCCAAATGGTCGGGGTGAAAAAAGTATTGTTCAGTTTCAAGCCCAAGCCCCCCAGCCCCCGAAGGGGGAGTTAGAAACGCAGGAACTGGCAAGAAAGCGGTGTTACTTGCAAAAGTCTGTGTTGGCATATTAAACTGCGTGTAAACATGATTTACAGCTGTTTCTGCCACAGTCAATTGGTCGTGGCTGGTACTTACTAAATTTATAGGTGCCTCGCCACTACTATTTTCTATAAGTGTCCATTCTTGTAAAAACTTTCCAAGATTGGTGGTTGTGCCTAATTTTACTACTTACTCTTTTTTATTTCAAGGAACTTTTTTTTTGTTTGCTTATTCTTGTTTGGCATAAACATAACGGACTATCATTGTTGGCACGAGCTTGAAGCTCGAGCTACCCCAAGGTTTTCTAATGCTCGGACTAGCGGAGCTTGAGTTTTTTATAAACCACAAGCAGTTAAAGATAAACTTTTTTGCAAAGCAATTTTACAATATTTTTGCTTTGATTAGTTAAAATATATCTTTATAATTTCAATTAGAGATGATTTCATACTCAAATTCATAACTATTTCAATAAAAAATAAATATGATAAGAAGTATAAAATTCGGTATGTTTTAAATTCATTTTTTAAATAATTTTTCCTTACAAAAAAAGCAATTATAATTGGTATTAATGAAATAAAAAAGTATAATAAAAAAATGCAATCTAAGTTAAATTTATAAAAAAACATAAAAAGAAAGTATATAATCACAAAAGAAATAATACTATAAATTAAACTAAAAATAAAAGATAGAATAAAATTTTTAAATAAATCAATGTATATCCAAATAATCGTTACAAAGGAAATTTCAAAACAAGAAAATATTCCATTATCTTTACTCTGATAAAATCTCAAATCATAGTTTCTTATACATTCTTCAATATAATTTATACAAAAAAAATATGAAATTATTATCAATAAAGGTACAAACAAAGTGTCTTTTTTCATGAACTATTTAGTTAATATAGCGTTTTCTACTTTATCATTTATTTGCTTTGTTGCTCTTGTAGCTACTTTTTCAGCGGCTCTAGTATTCCAATTTACTTTTTTTCCTTCAACCTCTGGAACTGAACCTTCATAACTTGAACCGCAACCTATGTCATGATTCATCCCCTTATGTGAATTTTCTCCTGTGCCAGGATAAATACCCGTTTTTAAATCTTTTTTTAGTTTGTCTGCAAATATTTCATATTTAGAATCTGATAATGCTTCTTGTAAGGTAGGTATTTTTGAAAATGCTGTTTCTCCATACACTTCTTTATAAATTTCTATATAATTCGAATGAGAATAAAAATCTTGAATTGCATGATATTCTTCACCTATTACCTTAGCTAATCCTACTGCATCAATTTTATTATTTTTAAAGGAATTAATTGCGGTTTCGATACTTTTAAAAGTTCCAGTAAAATTTAATAAAATTTCTTTATAATTCATGCAATCAAAATGATCAGATTCTATAGACTTATGACCGTACCCTCCAAGATACCAAGGTAAACTCCTTACATCAGGAGCAACAACGCTACCATCGAAAATTGCCAAACCATTTCCAATTAATCCTCTTCTAAATAGAATAATATTTTTAAGTTTTATTTTATCAGTTATATTAGTAATACTAGAAAAAGAATTTCTAGTAATTCTTTTATGAACATCAATTAAAAAACGACCATCAGGGTCTATAATATTAACTGGGTTATTTGCACAATATGTATAACCACCTATATTTGGGTAATCCTCCATCAACGGATCCACACTCGCCCAGATACTTATCCTCGCATCATAATACCTCGCTCCATAATAGTACAAACCACTTTCCTCATCAAGTTCTTTGCCGTTAAACTTATACGGTGAGTTGTGGCTGTTTTTATGCTCCTCTACAAAACTTTCCCCAAAAACAAAGTACTCGCTATGTTGCGTTACCTCGCCCACAAAGTTAGTAATATAATTGGAACTTCCCAAATGGTCAGGGTGAAAAAAGTATTGTTCAGTTTCGAGCCCAAGCCCCCCAGCCCCCGAAGGGTGAGCTAGGAGTACTTACTCATGAACTGTTTAATTACATGTTTCTATTTTTTTAAACTACCACCCGAAGGGATTCAGGCGGCAGCGGGGGAAAACTAGATTGGCTATTTTAATTTTCTTTATTTTTCATAATTGTGAAAATTATTATTAAGACAAGACTAAACGCAATCATAGAGATTAACCATCTGCTAGAATCTTCAGGAATATTGTGACCACTACCATAAGTAATAACACAAAGGAAACAAATCAAAATAAAAAAACATAAGCCAATATTAATAAAATATAAATTATTTTTTTCACTAGAAATTTTGTTTAAGAACATAAGTATTATCTAATTTTTTTGTTTTCTCTAAAACAAAACCATTTTCATAAAGTAAATTAGTAACTTTTTCCAATTGTTTATTCGACATTCCATTAAAATCTAATTTCATTCCATTTTTTAAATTAGCTGCATTATTTTTTTTATTAAATAAACTCAAAACAACTGCTGCAGTTTCCGTTATCAATTCTGCTTTTGAAGTATCACCATACATATCGTTTCTTAACATTTCTATCGCAGATATTGTAGGAAGTTTTAAGTGTTCATCAGTACTTGCTCCATTGTGTGCGTAAGCGTCCTGAAGTGCATGTAATCCTTGATATATTTTACTCTCATCCAATCCTTCTTCTTGAGCAAAAATATTTGACCATCCAAATTGCAATCCTCTTTGCATAGCTTCATAATGTGTCATTCCATTTTTCTTTTCTTCATTAGACATCATTGAATGCCACCTACTATTTTTTTCGTCCTGGGATCCAGCTGTTTTAGAATAATCCATATCATCTCTGTAATGCAGACTTCCTGATTTTCCTAAATTATTTAAAAAAAGAGCTTTTTTATCAGGGTGATCTGCATACATACTAGCTCCATGAGCAATTCTTCTAGCTACCTCCTTACTATAACCCATTTTAATCATTGCATTAACAGTAATACGATAATGAACAGAAACTGCATATCTCCCATCTGGATCTACCATATTCACTGGATTATTATAACAATACCCATAAGGTGACATTGTCTTCTCCGCCAGTGGGTCAACACTCGCCCAGATACTTATCCTCGGGTCATAATACCTCGCCCCATAATAATAAAGCCCAGATTCCTCATCAAGTTCTTTACCGTTAAACTTATACGGCGAGTTGTGTGAGTTTTTATGCTCTTCAACAAAAGTTTCCCCAAAGGCAAAGTACTCGCTATGTTGCGAAACTTCGCCCACAAAGTTAGTAATATAATTGGAACTTCCAAAGCCCCCCAGCCCCCGAAGGGGGAGTTTGAACTAGAAAAATATTTGAAGCCGCCACTTTTGGCATTTTCACGCAGGGTCAGTTCCCGCCTTACGCTACAATCTTTTTGTTTTTAACGAAAAAACAAAAAGGATTTCCACTCCAGTCGGGGCTAGATTGCCACTTTTGGAGGAGTTCCCAAGGGCAAGTATTTTAAACTCAAACACTAAACAAAATTAGGTAACATATTAAAAAAAAGTAAAAAAACCGAGTAAACATTTGTTTGTTCGGTTTTTTTGTTGTTATTTTGCAGTTACCTAAATAGGTTATATTTTATTATGGAAACAACTAAAAAAACACACCCTGATTGGGTTCTTATACACAAAAAACAAACACCGAAATCAAAAAAATAAACGGTAGATATTATCTCTATGGCGTAAAGTCTGTTTACGACAAAACCACCAAGCGATCAAAAAAAGTTTCCCTGGGTATTTTGGGAAGTATTACTCAGGAAAAAGGGTTTGTACCCTCTGAAAAAAATGAATTGAAACTAAAGGGTCAAAAATCATATCACAATAAATCCATATTGGCTTTTGAGTACGGATTGGCAAAATGGCTTTTGGAAACATTTGATAATGAAGGAATTACTTGCGAACTGAAAAAGCATTTTCCTAATCACTGGGAATTTATTATCATTATGGTTTATTGTAGAATCGGATATCAAGCACCTTTAAAAAATGTTCCGTTTATTTTAGAACAATCTGCCATTGGTGATTTGTTAGGTTTTGAAGATAAAATTAGCATCCAAAAGTGTAGTGATTTGTTGTTTGAATTAGGTTCAAATCAAAAAATGATTCACGATTTTATGACACCAAAAAACCAATATACCAGAACTGTTTTGATTGACGCAACAGATATTGCCTTGCAATCCAATAATATAGCACTGGCTCAAAAAGGGTATAATCAAAATATGGATTTTCAACGTCAGTTTGTTCTACTCTATCTCTATGATGCTACTAGTTTCAAACCTTTGTATTATAGAATTTTTCCAGGCAATCTGAAAGATGTTTCTACCCTAAAAAACACCATTTCTATAAGTGGACTTGAACAATGCGTGTATATTGCTGACAAAGGATTCTTTTCCGAAGCTAATATTTTAGAGCTTGAACGTTTGGGTATGCAATATATTATTCCGCTCAGAAGAGTAAATAAACAAATACCTTATGACCAAATAAAGGATATAGAACTTACAGATAATTATTTTGAACATGCCGAACGATTTATTTTTCATGCCCAAGGGATAAAACAAGAAAACAGAACCATTGAATTATTTTTGGACGGTAAACTAAAAGAGCAAGAAAAAAATGACTATTTGAAAAGAATTCATACTCTTCCAGAAGATTTTTCAAAAGCAAAATTCAATGAAAAAATAAAAGCAATGGGAACGCTTTCGCTTATTCATAACACCCAACTAGATTCTAAGGACGCATACAAAGAATATAAATCAAGACTCCAAATAGAACAGTTTTTTGATCACTACAAAAACACCATAGATGCATCCTGCACCTATATGCAAAGAGAAGAGTCTTTAAATGGTTGGATGTTCATCAATCATCTGGGAATGCAAATCATTTACAGCCTTTTTTACAAATTGAAAAACACTCCAATGACTAAAAAATTAATGCTCAATCACAAATATTCGATAAACGATACTATCGAACATTTAAAATCAATTAAAAAAATACAATTCTCCAAAAATGAATTCGTAATATCTGAACAAAATAAACTAACCAAGACCCTCCTAGAAAAACTTAATTTGTCTATTACCTAAAAGTTTTAGTGTTTGAGTTTAAAAACCCTATCAGCGTTTGAAAAGCTGATAGGGTTTGAAAAATTATTTAGTTTTAAAACCACAAGTTTTTAGGATTGTGGTTTTTGGCTTTTTATCACTTTTCTCTCTAAGGGATTCGCATGTGAGTCTAGGTGAGCTTCATAAAAATTTTTGAAAAAACCATAAAAATATACTGCATAATTAGAACAAAGCAACCTTAATGCGTGTATTTCAGATTCTTTATTTTTAGTTACTAAAAAAGAATATTCATTTCTTACGTAATTTTTTAAATTATCAAAAAAAAGTACAATTTCATCATTTTTTTGAATGTATTTATAACCATTGAAAAAAATCATAAAATCATCAAAAGTATAAATATTTAAAAAATGATTTTTCTCTAATAATGTTAACAATTTAACTTCTTTAGATAATTTATCAAAATCAGATTCTTCGTCATTAAAAATAACTTGAAATTTATTTTTATCATATACTTTTTTGAAATTTTCCAACAAATTAAAATATAATTCAATTGCACAATCCATATCTTTGCTGTTGAAAGAGATAATATATTGAGAACTAAAATGTCTCATTTTATAATGATCTTTTATATATTGCTCAAACTCAGAAAAAAAAACTATGAAATCATGATTACTTGTATTTTTGCAATAATTTAAAGCTGTTACTAATCCGCTAATAAACAACCACAATTCCTCAATTTTTTTGAACTCTTTATTTTTTATCTTTAAATTTATACCATTTAAAATTTTATCTATATCTTTCATATCATCTAGCTTTGTTAACTGTTTTTGCGCCATTAACAAGATCAGCACCAGAAACTACCCTTCTTGTCTTCAAATTAAAACCATCTATTTTCTTCATATAATCAGATTTCAAAAGTCCTTCTGGATTCATATTATCAAAAATAATTGATTTTCCGTCAACAATTTTTTCGACAAAATAATGATTATCACCATAACCTAGTGAGCCACTGTCACCAACATTAATGTTACTACCAATACTTTTAATTTCACCTCCTATTTTTTTTGCAATGTCATTAGCAAATTCAACACATTTATTCAATTTACCAGCCCATTTAGAAGAAGACGCTGTATTAACAATTTTGTCTAAAACCTTTTGTGATTGAGCAGAAATTTTCATTTCATATTTTGCTAAAGCTGCTAGCAAATGCTTGCTACCGCCTTCAGCAAAAACTACTCCACCTCTTTTTGCAGCTTGAGCAGCTGCAACTCTCGCTAAAACTTTGGATTCAGTTTTCAGAGCCATTTTAACTCCTGCTTTTAGAAGTCCTTTTCCTCCCGAACCCCCACCCAAAGTGCCAATATCAATTGCTAAGCCAACAATACCAATTGCTAAAGTTGTACCATCACCATCTCTAACCCCTCTAATTATATCTCTTATGCTTCCTACAACAGGAATAAAGTCTATAACATCAACCTGTTTTCCATTCGGATCTATAAGTCTTAAAGGATTTTGATAATAATAAGAATATATTGAATGATTGAAAGAATTTTCTAAACCTCCATTATGGTCGCCATCAATATAAAACTCATCGTCCATGAAAGGATTATAGTTTGCCAACGGATCCACACTCGCCCAGATACTTATCCTTGGGTCATAATACCTCGCTCCATAATAGTACAAACCACTTTCCTCATCCAACTCCTTACCGTTAAATTTATACGGCGAGTTGTGGCTGTTTTTATGCTCTTCAATGAACGTTTATCTCACATCGATTTTATTTTTTTATTGGAGTTCGATGAATTTTATTTCCCCAAAGGCAAAGTACTCGCTGTGTTGCGAAACTTCGCCCACAAAGTTAGTAATATAATTGGAACTTCCAAAGCCCCCCAGCCCCCGAAGGGGGAGCTACTGCCGTATGAATGAAAAACTAGATTAATTTTGAAATTTTACTCAAACAGTAGGTTTCAAAAAAATGAAAAAACCCCGTAGCGTTTGAACGCTAACAGGGTTTGAAAAATAACTTATTCGTAAAAAAAACTCAAATTTTTTATGAATTTTTATTTGGTTGAATCATAGTAATCCTTGAGGGCTTTTTCATAAATGTTTGAATCTTAAAAAAAAGTTTAATTCTTTTTTTGGAACACCATTTTTTTTACTAAATTTGTTTATTCTTAAATTAAGAAACAGAATGTATTATATAAAAAAATAAAGTGTTATTATATTATCTTTTTTAAATAAAATTAAAATAAATTTATATAAAAAAATATGATTTTACGAATAATAAAAGGCGATAACGAAAAACCTATAAAAAAGAGTTTATTAATGTTTTTATTCTATAAAGGCTACCTACAACACAATTAACTATTTATAAGAAATCATTATGATCCTATATAACGTAGCAATTCCCGACAACAAGCAACAATTTTTTCAAGAATTTTTGGAGCTTATAGGTGCTAATTATGAAAAAGAAAATCAAAACTTTTTTATAACCGACCAACAAAAAAATATATTGGAAGAACGTTTAAAAGAAGACAAAACAAGTTTTATTTCCGCAAGAGAATCTTTGAGTCAATTGCGAGAAAAATATGACTTATAACCTTGTTATTTTACCCCAAGCCCAAGATGAAATCCATAAGGCTTTTGAATATTACCAACATTTGTCCGCATCTGCGCTTACAAATTTCGATAAACAGTTAGAACAAGTATATCAAAACCTTGAGACAAATCCGTTTTATCAAATCCGATACAAACATTTAAGAGCTATACCCTTCAAATCGTTTCCGTTTTTAGTCTTTTTTGATGTGGACCAAGAAAATTATATCATTTATATATATTCGCTGTTTCACACCTCTCAAGACCCTAGTAAATATCCTATTAGATAACAAAAAAAATACCACATCTTTTTAGGGTTGTGGTATTTTTTACATTATGGGCACGAGCGTGATGCTCGCGTTATCGGGGTGAGAAAAGTAAATTTCAGTCGCAGTAAATGCCGCAATAGGAACAAAACTTGTTGCTATTAAATGTCTGCGTTGGCATATTAAATTGGGTGTAAACATGATTCAATCCGGCTTCAGCTACAGTCAATTGGTCGTGGCTGGTACTTACAAAATTTATAGGTGCCTCGCCACTACTGTTTTCTATCAACGTCCATTCTTGTAAAAACTTGCCAAGGTTGGTGGTTGTTCCAATTTTGCTACTCACTCTTTGCGAGCCCGCAAAATAATGCTTGGTGTAACTCAACGCTCCGTTTTCGCCAGGGTGTGCCACAAGCATACCACTTGGGTACAACATAAAATCGTTCTTTATGGCTGTGCCCACTTGCAGGGCATTTTCATAAATGGCAACACTAGTTGCGTTTTGTTTAATGATTCGTTCGCCACCTGCATCATACGTATATATCGCCACAGGATGTACAGTATTTGGCTCTGGGTTTAGGTCAATGGCACGCAAACGGTTTTCTTCGTCCCAAAGGTTTTTACGCAATACATCTGCGGTTTCGCTAGAACATATTTTGCTCGATATTTTGGTTTGATTCCCATTTTCATCATACTCAAACGACTTGACTTTTACGCGTGGGTCTATTTTTTTTTAGAAGCACACAACCACTTTCCAACACCCATTTTGTCCCGTTATCGCCTTTATCTCCCTCGCCCTACGGGACTTCAGGAGGATATCGGCTCTCCCGGGGCTAGAGTAGACGAGTATTATTTCAGTTGACTTATTGTTGCTTGTTTCAAGTTTATTTGGTTTTAAGTTTCAAGTTAAAAACCCCGTTAGCATTTGAACTCTAACAGGGTTGATTTACTATGTGGGCACGGATTGCAAATCCGCGCTATCCATTGTATGACTAACCCGAGTCATCGGGAACATTACCAATATTACCAAAGAGGAGTTGCTTTACCTACTTTATTTTTATAAATACCAGAAATCATTCTTTCTTCATATTTTCCTATCTTTTTTATTTTATTTGTTTTTAAATCGAATTGATAGATAATTGAAGAATTTGGTGATTGAAAAAATATTTCATTATCCAAAAGGTACATTTCTGCTCCACTAAAATCATTAAATTCAGATAGCTTAAATATTTTTTTACTTGACATATTACTAATATTGAATTCATTTAACGCAGAATCAAATGTATAATAAATAATTCTATCTCCTTTTAACAAAGGTTGAATTCTAGGCTCGAAATTAGATTTTTCTTGATAATCTATTTTTCCAGTTTTAGCATCAATTACTCTAATAAACCCACTTTCATAAGAGTAATTAGAACCTACAAATAATTTGTCTTTATAAAGTACTAATACAACACTTGTTGCTTCTTCTAACTTTAGTTTCCAAATTTGTTCACCATTACTTATTCTGTACTTCGTTATAGCATTACACATCCAACTAGAAATATAAAAATAATTTTTGTCTGATACTATTTGATAAGGTGAACTATCTGGCAATGAACAGTTCTTGTCATAAACATAATCTAATTGATATTTCTCTTTTCCTGTTTTTATATTTATTATTCTGAAACCAATTCCTTTAATATTTATTATTAAATTTTCATTATTTAAAATTTGTATATTACACAATTTATTTGATGTTTTTATTTTCCATAATGTTTTTTTGGATTTTAAATCATGGCAAATAAATTCTTCATCAGAGACAGGAAAGTAAATTTTACTATCTCTAATGATTGGTTTTAAATAACAAATATCTTTTAAATTTCGTTTAAATTGAATTTTGTTACTTAAAATGTTTTCTACTATAACTTCTTTCGAATTAAAAGTAGAATAAGCAAGAATTGAATCATACAAAGAACAGTAAACAATATCTCTATTATTAATTTTAATTTCTTTATTGTATTTACTACAAGATATCATCATACAACTTAATATGAAAAATTTAATATATTTCATTATTTTTTGTTTTTTTGTATATGAAAAAATGGTGAGATTCTATTCCATTGAGGTATAGCTACATTCATCCCATGATTAAATCGTTGTTTCCAATCTAATAAATTATTTCCCCTAAACTTCATATAACGAGGTTGCATATTATTTGGGAAACCAATTTGCTTAGCCATGTTATTTAATTCTTTTTTTACAGCAGCAGTTTGTTTGTTTGTTATATATTGGGGCCACAACATCTTTCTGTTCATGTGTTAGTATTTTTATATCCCAATTTTTAGCATCCTTCCCTTTTAAAGGTAAACCTGAATATAGCTTTCCTAAATCATCAAATACGTCATCAAAAATTGCTTTATTTCCTTCGTTTGCAAATTTTATCATTCTTTCTGATATTAGCCCAGCATCCTTCCCTATACCGCCAGTTGCCCCCATTTGATACGCTATAACATAAGCTCCACCTGCCCATTTAGTTTCAAAGCCCATATCTTCTGTTTCAAGTTGAAACCATTTATAAAATGCAGTTCTTTCAGGAATACTATTATATTCCAAATTTCCATTTTTTTGTTTTAAGTTATATTTATTAGCTTCTTGCCAGATTTTAGTGCCATTAATTCTATCAGACTTATGCCAATCTCCTTTACCCAATTTTTGGTCATCAGGTAATTCCTTAATCATCCCTGTAGGATCAACAAACATTATCGGATTATTTGAACAATAAACATATGGGCTTTCGTGTGGACTAACTTCCGCCAACGGATCCACACTAGCCCAGATACTAATCCTCGGGTCATAATACCTCGCCCCATAATAATAAAGCCCACTTTCCTCATCCAACTCCTTACCATTAAACTTATACGGTGAGTTATGGCTATTTTTATGTTCTTCAACAAAAGTTTCCCCAAAGGCAAAGTACTCGCTATGTTGCGAAACTTCGCCCACAAAGTTAGTAATATAATTGGAACTTCCAAAGCCCCCCAGCCCCCGTAGGGGGAGTTTGAACTAGAAAAATATTTAGCAGCCGCCACTTTTGGCATTTTCACGCTGGGTCAGTTCCCGCCTTACGCTACAATCTTTTTGTTTTTAAAGAAAAAACAAAAAGGATTTCCACTCCAGTCGGGGCTAGATTTCCACTTTTGGAGGTGTTCCCAAGGGCAAGTATTTTAAAAACCCTATCAGCGTTTGAATCTCCGATAGGTTGAAAAGGAAGTTTTTATATAAAAACCACAACTATTTAGGGTTGTGGTTTTTTTTATTTACCATTAGAAGGGGATCGGGCGGGATCGGTGGAAATATTTAATAACAATTTAATATTAAAAATTTAAAATATTCTCTATATTCTAAATCTATATTTTCTATTAAAAAACTATCTATGTTATTAATAGCATTAGTTTCATTATTACTTAAAAAGAAAATATATGAATCTAATAGTTTAAATATAAAGTCATCTATATAATTATAACATCTTCTTATAATATAATTATTAATGTAATCGAAAATCAAAACAACACCTGTTTCTTTATCTAAACATAAGTTCCCATCGCTACTCCCATCGTTTCCAATGTACAAATACTTTGTATCTTCTTTGAAGTCTTCCTCATTGTATATATTTATAAAAAATATTGAAAAATTTGATGTTTTGTAATTTAAAACTAATTCGACAAAAATGCTTTTATCATATTGATATTTTGTGTTTTTTCTTTTAAAATAGAAAGAATGAATAAGTTCTTTTTTAGATAATTCATCTAGTGTATTATCATTTTCAAAAATTTTTATAATTTTTTTTGTTTTTTCAAAGAATAAGTTAATATTATTTTTCATAAAATTCTATTATACAGTTTGTTTATTTATAATTGCTTCAAAAATTTACCTATTTTTACTCTAACTCTTTCTTTTCTCCAATTCCATTTATAATCTAAAAAAATAATAATACCAAATATACAGGCCATCTCTAAAAACTCAATATTTTTATCCAAATCATTTTTCTTGATTTTTTTTTTTGATTTGGATATTTAAGTTTTTATTTCAGGTCTCATTCTTAATTTTATAAATTATTGATAATCAGTATTTAACGTTTTTAATAGAATACAACAAACCGCACGTTCCCTTATTAAATAGCTTGTAATTGAATTTTTCTGAACATATTGTAGGTCAAATTCATCAATCCAACAATACCTTCAACTCTTTTTATTCCGATTGCATTTAAATTCATTCCGTTCATACTTCCTTCCATGAATCCAAAAATGTGTTCAACTCTTGATCGTATTCTTGATTTCTCTTTATTTATTACTTCGTCTTGTTCAGTCAATGGTTTGTTTTTATATCCTTTCTTACATGTTTTATCGATCTTTTCGTTTTTCAAAATTGCATCTTTTTGTTTTTTTCCACTATATGCACTATCGCCATATAAGTCTTCGTACTCATCTTTTTTATCTAACAGATTTTCAAGCATTTGAGAATCATGTACCGAGGCGTCCGTTACCTCATATTTTACAATTAATTTGCTCTTGGCATCTGCTTTTACATGGTTTTTATATCCATAAAAACTAACATTATTCTTTTTAGTCCATCTTGCATCTAAATCTTTCTGTTGCTTTTGATTGGGATTTTCTTCAAAGGATACTGGTGTTTCTCCATTCTTAATCTGTTTATTCTCGTCTCTTGAATTTCGTTGTTTTGGTACTTCTATAAAGCTTGCATCAATAATTTTACCTTCATTTACAACAAGTCCTAAAAGTTCTAATTCTTTTAAAAAATAAATCAAAAACCAGGTCAACTAGCTCTAAATTAACCATTTGCTCTCTAAAATTCCAAACTGTTTTACTATCTGGAATATCATCAGAAATAGTTAGATTAAGAAATCGCATAAAACTCATTCTATCTTTAATTTGATATTCTATTTGGTCATCAGATAAATTATAGTAACGTTGTAATATCAGTATTTTAAACATCATTACATAATCAAAGGGGCGACGACCGCCTTTGCCTTTGGCTACTTTTTCAAAGCCATTCTCTAGTACTTTTCTAAATAACTCAAAATCAACACCTTGGTTTAATTTTTCTAATGGATCACCTAATTTACTCAACTTTGTAAGTCTAATATCTTGGTCGAAAAAACCGTAATCTCTATATCTCTTAAATGCTTTCATAATGACCGCAAAATACTGATTTTTAATTTATTACACAAATAATTAATAGTGTTTTTTGTAATAAAGTAGTTTTTATAGGTTACCTATAATTGTCTTCATTTTTATTATTTTGACAGCTAAAGAAAATAAATAAAATATAGATAAAAAATACATTCATATTATTTAGTATCTTCTTTGTTCCAAATAAATGTTCCATTGAGTCTAATTTCTAAAATTGTAAATTTCTTTCGTTTTTGAATTAGGTGTGAATAAATTAAAATAGGAGACTTATTTGGTTTTTATTCTCCAAAAAAAATTAAAATTCTAATGGATCTTGTTCGCCATCTTGCTCATATACCTGATCAACAGACAATTGAGGCAAGCCCGATGCCATAACGGCCAAGGCATCGCAACGTTCGTTTTGGGGGTGGTTGTTATGTCCTTTAATCCATTTAAAATCAACCTGATGGGTTCTGTAAATTTTCATAAACCGCTTCCACAAATCAGGATTTTTTTTGCCTGCATAGCCTTTTTTTTCCCAACCAAAAACCCATCGTTTTTCTACAGCATCTACCACATATTTTGAATCTGAAATGACCAAAACACTCGTTTTGGGGTGTTTCAATTTTTCGAGCCCTACTATAACGGCCAAAAGTTCCATACGATTGTTGGTTGTATGCCTAAATCCTTCATAAAATTCTTTCTTATAGGGCTTGCCCACCCATTCCATAACCACGCCATAGCCGCCTTTGCCGGGGTTGCCTTTTGCGGCACCATCTGTATATATATGTACTTGATGTTCGTTCATGATGTCATTTTTGATAAAATGGCTTCAATTACTATTGGAAAAAATTGTTGTTCCAACTCATGAATTTTTACAGCGATGTCCTCTGGACCTAAACAATCTGTAATAGATACTTTTTCTTGAAAAATAATTTGGCCTTCGTCATAATTTTCATTCACAAAATGAATGGTAATGCCTGTTTCTGTTTCATGATTGTCAAAAACAGCACGATGTACACGCATACCATACATGCCTTTGCCACCATATTGTGGTAACAAGGCAGGATGCACATTGATGATTCTATTGGGGTATTGCAATACGATTTCTTCGGGAAATTTCCATAAAAAACCAGCCAATACAATCAAGTCAGGGCAAAATTCATTTATTTTTTGAGTTAATTTACCTAATAAAACATCATTTTTGTCAAACACAAAAGTAGGGATGTTTTGTTTTTTGGCTTTTTCTAAAACCAAAGCATTCGGATTGTTGCAACAAACAGCTTGCACACCAAAAAGGTTGGATTTTTGAGAATGAATGATAATATTTTCGGCATTTGTACCCGAACCAGAGGCAAAAATGAGGACTTTTTTCATGATAAAATATATTTATAAAGTGCAAAAAAAAGAATAAAAATCGACAAAAAATAGCAAATAAAAATCTTTGTTAAAAAAAGTTTTAAATACTTACTAATTATTTATTAATTAAAAATGTTGTTTTCAAATAAAGTTTTTTATTTTTGCCAACAATTAAAATTTTAAAATCAAAGATTATGTCAGACATTGCATCAAGAGTTAAAGCGATTATCGTAGACAAATTAGGCGTTGACGAAAACGAAGTAGTATTAGAAGCAAGCTTTACTAACGATTTAGGAGCAGATTCATTGGATACTGTAGAGCTAATCATGGAATTCGAAAAAGAATTTGATATTCAAATTCCAGACGACCAAGCAGAAAACATTGCTACTGTTGGTCAAGCAATATCTTATATCGAAGAGGCAAAAAAATAATAAATTCACTCGTTTCTATCAATAATTAGGAACGAGTGTTTTTATTTTTAATCAAAAAAGAAGACTTGTTTTTTTATAAATTAAAAAAAACACTATATATTTGTACTATCAAATAGGGTGGTACTAAGCCCATTGGATATGTTGTTTTATAATTATTATGATACTTTAAAATATGGAATTAAGAAGAGTCGTTGTAACAGGTTTAGGAGCACTAACTCCCATTGGCAATACGATTGAAGACTATTGGCAAGGATTGATTCATGGTGTAAGTGGTGCAGCTCCCATAACTTATTTTGATGCATCAAAATTCAAAACACAATTCGCTTGTGAATTGAAAAATTTTAATGTAGAAAATTTTATCGAACGCAAAGAAGCACGTAAAATGGACCGCTATGCACAATATGCGGTAGTATCATCTGAAGAAGCCATGAAAGATGCTGGTTTTGATATGGATGCCATAGACAAAGATAGAGCTGGAGTTATTTGGGGATCGGGTATTGGCGGTTTGGAAACATTTCAAATAGAAGTACTTAATTTTGCGGCTGGAGATGGTACACCAAAATTCAATCCTTTTTTTATACCAAAAATGATTGGCGACATTGCTTGTGGTCATATTTCTATAAAATATGGCTTTAGAGGCCCCAATTTTGGAACTGTATCTGCCTGTGCCTCATCAACTAATGCCATTATCGATGCTTTTAATTACATCCGATTAGGTCATGCCGACATTATGGTAACTGGAGGTTCTGAAGCCGCTGTAACCATAGCTGGTATGGGAGGGTTTAATGCCATGCACGCCCTTTCTACCCGAAATGACGACCCACAAACGGCCTCTCGACCAATGGACAAAGACCGTGACGGATTTGTACTAGGCGAAGGTGCGGGTGCCTTGATACTAGAAGAATATGAACATGCAAAGGCTCGTGGAGCCAAAATATATTGCGAAATTGGCGGTGGCGGTATGTCTGCCGATGCCCACCACATTACAGCACCTCACCCAGAAGGACTTGGTGCAAGAAACGTAATGCTCAATTGCTTACGTGATGCAGGATTGCAACCAACAGATGTAGATGGTGTCAATATGCACGGAACTTCTACACCACTTGGCGACATTGCAGAATCTAAAGCCATCTTACAAGTTTTTGGAGCACATGCTTACACTATGAACCTGAATTCTACCAAGTCAATGACAGGGCATTTGCTAGGTGCAGCAGGAGCTATCGAAACCATTTCGTCTATTTTGTCTATCAAACACGGGATTGTTCCTCCAACAATCAACCACTTTACCGACGACGAAAATATAGATTCCAAATTGAACTTTACATTTAACAAAGCTCAAAAACGTGATGTAAAAGTTTTGATGAGCAACACCTTTGGATTTGGCGGACACAATGCTTGTGTATTGGTAAAAAAATTAGAACTATAATGCTTTATGCAGTTTATAAAGAAAATATTCACAAAAAAATCCCGCTCCACTCAAGACGGGATTTTTTTTAATGATTTAAAAAAAATATTAGGCTTTGCTCCCATTCAATTAGACTATTACAAAAGAGCATTTACACACCGTTCGTCCAACAAAACCGACGATAAAGGCAATGCTATTAGTTATGAAAGATTAGAATTTTTGGGCGATGCCATGCTCAGTTCGGTTGTGGCGGCTCATTTGTATAAAGAAGTTCCCAGCGGCAACGAAGGTTATTTAACCAAAATGAGATCGAAAATTGTTAGTCGTGAGCATTTGAACGAATTGGGAAAAACCCTTTTATTAGTTGATTATTTAGACTGCAAAATACCCCCTCGAAATTTTGGGGAAAACATCCATGGCAATATTTTTGAAGCACTTGTTGGAGCCATCTATCAAGATTTAGGCTACGCTTATTGCGAAAAATTCATACACAATCGAGTGATCAAACCTTACGTTAATATCCAAAAATTGGAGGGTAAGGTGATCAGCTACAAAAGCCTCCTAATAGAATGGTGCCAAAAAGAGAAAAAAAACTTTTATTTTGATGTTTTTGATGATAATGGCATAGATGGCGAACGCCTTTTTGGTGTAAAATTAAGCATAGACGACAAAGTAATTTCAAAATCAAGAGCTACCTCCAAAAAGAAGGCCGAAGAGATTGCCTCAAAAAGAGCTTTTTTTGCATTTCAAGAAAAAATAGAGAATAAAAAATAAGAATTCTTAAACCTATAACGATTTCGTTAGTAAATTGTCAATTTTTTACAATTCGAGTTGTCGTTTTCTCAATTAGAAATACTATATTTACCAACAATTTATTTTGACATGGCAGTTCACAAATTAGAATTTGATGATTTTGAAGAAATAGATTATTTTTTATTGGCTATTCATACCCATTTAGAAGATTATAGATTGGCTTATTTTATCAATCAAGCATTACACATTAATCTTTCAAAAAGTGCAGAGGAAGTAGCAATTAGAAAAAATAATTTAGACTTATTATTTGAAAAATTTGACTATTTTGACGAAAATAGCGACTGGATTTGGACGCTCATTCAAAATAAATGTATAACAACAGCTTATAAAAAACAAGAAAATTTTAATTTGTTTGATAACGAAATAGTCGAAGAAACCAATACAAATTATTTATTACCAGAACTAAAGACGGTTTCGTATTTTTTGAGAATAAATGACGAAATAAACTTGGATGGTATAGAAAAAATCGTCGCAAAATTAAGTGCCGTTGAAAGAATTGCAATGGTATATCAAATTGATAAAAACAAAGTAAAGAACAAAAACAATTTAATTTTTTAATAAAAATGTCAACAAACAAGAAAACTAAAATTGTAGCCACACTTGGGCCTGCATGCAGCACAAGAGAAGTCCTGAAAGACATGATTGAGGCTGGAGTAAATGTATTTAGAGTTAATTTTTCTCATGCAGATTACAACGATGTAAAAGCAAAAATTGATTTAATTAGAGGATTGAACGAAGAGTTTGGCTATACAACCGCCATTTTAGGAGACCTTCAAGGGCCAAAACTTCGTGTTGGAGTAATGACAGAAGACGTTGTAGTAAACGATGGCGATTTGATTACCTTTCAAACGGCCGAGGATATTCCTGGAACTGCACAACGGGTATATATGAATTATAAGGAGTTTCCAAAAGATGTGAACCCAGGAGAAAGAATTTTGTTGGACGATGGTAAACTGATTTTTGAAGCCGTAGAAACAGACCGCAAGTCTGAAGTGGTGTGCAAGGTAATTCAAGGAGGACCTTTAAAATCTAAAAAAGGAGTTAATTTGCCTAACACCAAAGTATCTTTGCCTGCTTTAACTGCCAAAGATGTAAAAGATGCCATTTTTGCTATCGAACAAAAAGTAGATTGGATTGCTCTTTCTTTTGTTAGAACTGCCGAAGATTTGATAGAACTTCAAGAACTGATTGCCCAACACTCTGATCATAAAATTCCAATTGTAGCCAAAATTGAAAAACCTGAAGGGGTGGCCAATATTGATAAAATTGTAGCTTACTGTGATGGTTTGATGGTAGCCCGTGGTGACCTTGGAGTAGAAGTACCCGCACACGAAGTACCTTTGATTCAGAAAAAATTAGTAAACAGAGCCAAAACAGCTAGAATACCTGTTATTATTGCTACACAAATGATGGAAACCATGATTACGAGCCTTACTCCAACTCGTGCAGAGGTAAACGATGTGGCCAACTCGGTAATGGATGGAGCCGATGCTGTAATGCTTTCTGGAGAAACATCAGTGGGGAATTATCCTGTACAGGTTATCGAAAAAATGACACAAATTATAGAAGCCGTAGAAGACTCGCCTCTAATTCAAGTGCCACAAAACACCCCACAAGTACGTACAAATCGTTTTGTTACTAAAGCTATTTGTCATCATGCGGCCACATTGGCCAATGTAATTAAAGCAAAAGCCATTTGTACTCTTACAAATAGTGGTTATACAGCCTTTCAAATTTCGGCTTGGAGGCCTTCTGCTCACATTTTAGTGTACACGTCTAATAAAAGTATTGTTACCCAATTGAATTTACTTTGGGGTGTCAAATCATTTTATTACGACAAATCTGTAAGTACAGACGAAACGGTAACCGATGTAAACAATATTGCAAAAGAAAATGGATTTGTATCCAAAGGTGATTTTTTAATCAACCTTGCTGCTATGCCAATTGTTGATAAAGGAATGGTTAATACCATGAGAGTATCTGAAATAGAATAAACTTTTTTTTTATTGTACCAATATATACAAACCCTACTGGAATAGCTGCTATTTTAGTAGGGTTTTTTTAAATAATTTACTCATTTATAATCTTTCAATCATGATTCCTACAGCTGTTGCTATCAAAAATCCTCGTATAGAGGTTGTCGATGTGTTGCGTGGTTTTGCTATAATGGCCATCATGCTTTTACATAATGTTGAACATTTTGAGTATGTATATACGCCTGATTATTTTCCAAGTTGGCTTTTGGCACTCGACAAAATGATTTGGACCTCTATGTTTTACCTTTTTGGCGGCAAAGCCTATGCCATTTTTGCCTTACTATTTGGATTCAGTTTTTATATTCAAAACGATAATCAAGTACAAAGTGGCAAAGATTTTAGACTTCGTTTTTTTTGGAGAATGTTGCTTTTATTAGGTTTTGGATATCTAAACACGGCCTTTTATCAGGGAGATATTTTAACGCTGTATGCCATATTTGGTCTTGTTTTAATTCCAGCATGTCGTTGGAACAACAAAACGATTTTTGTAGTTGCTACTTTTTTAATGTTGCAACCTTTAGAATGGCTTCGATGGATTTATTATGTTTTGCACCCCGATTTTGTTCCTGAACCAAATGCCTCAGAAGCTTATTATGCACAAATTACCCATTACATGCAAAATGGCAATTTTTTGGATTATGTTATTGGCAATGTAACCCTTGGCAAAACAGCATCGTTGTTGTGGTCTTGGGAGTTTGGGCGGTTTTTTCAGGCTCCAGCCTTGTTTTTATTTGGTTTTTGGGCTGGCCGAAAACAGCTTTTCTCTTCAACAAACGACAATGTGCTTTTTTGGAAAAAAGTTCTAAAAATAGCTTTTATAGCATTTATCCCATTAAACATAATCGTAATGGTTTTGCCCAATGTAGTGGCCCACAAAGCCCAATTGAGCCGTTTGATGATAGTATTCATGTCTTGGAACAATGTAGCCTTAATGTTGGTTTGGGTGTCGCTCTTGTATTTAGCCTTTCAGTATGAAAAAGGCAAACGACTGTTATCCAAGTTAATTCCATTTGGCAAAATGAGTTTGACCAACTATATAGTTCAATCCATCATTGGATCTACCATTTATTATAAATACGGATTGGGAATGGCCATGAAAACGGGTGCTACATACTGCTTGCTGATAGGAATAACCTTGTTTTTGTTGCAACTTACTTTTTGTACCTGGTGGCTCAAAACCCACAAACAAGGTCCATTAGAATATATATGGGGCAAAGCCACCTGGATAGGCACAAAAAAATAACAAAATATTTAGAATGCTACTGCTTTTTAAACAACATTTTATGCAAAACTTATTTTATATTTGTCCAAAAAATAATAATTGTAGGATTCAATATTTTTTTTTGAAGGATTTACAATTTAAAATAATTTAAAAATATGAAAACAAAATCGATTTTAGTAGTATTGGGTGTAGTTACACTTGGTGTTTCACAGGCTCAAGCACAAATTAGTTTAGGCGAAAGAGCCTTGGGTGCGGTACAAAAAGGAATTGCTGGATTTACATTTAGCGATGCCGATGCAGCCAAACTGTCCAAAGATGCTGTTGTAAAAATGGATGCAGAAAACAAAGTGGCAGGGCCAAAGGATGCTTATGCCGTTCGATTGGAAAAAGTATTTGGAAAACACAAAAACGAAAATGGTTTAACTTTAAATTACAAAGTTTATTTAACCAAAGACGTCAATGCTTTTGCAACTGCTGATGGTAGCGTTAGGGTTTTTTCTGGATTGATGGACATTATGGACGACAATGAATTGCTGGCTGTTATTGGCCATGAAATTGGCCATGTTGCCAATCACGATTCTAGAGATGCTGCCAAGGCTGCCTATCAAAAAGAGGCACTTATAGACGCCGTTGCTTCGCAATCAGACAAAGTGGCTGCTGTAACAGACGGCCAATTGGGCAAAATTGGAAGTGCGATGATAGACAGCAAACACAGCCGCAAACAAGAATCTGAAGCAGATGATTATTCATACGAATTTATGAAACGCAACAAGTATAATGTCAATGCGGTTGCTTCGGCCTTTAATATATTGGCCACGATGAGTCAGGGTACCGAAGCATCTTTTTTAGACAAAATGATGAGTTCGCACCCCGATCCAAAAGATAGAGCAGACAAAGCCCGCCAAAGGGCCGAAGCTGATGGCTTGTTTAGCCCTTATGTAAAACAAACCAAAGCAACCAAAAAACCAGTAGCCAAAAAAACGACACCTAAAAAGAAATAAAACCATGCTTATTAGACCAGGACAACGCTCGGATGCCGCAGCCATATTGTCATTAATTAAGGAATTGGCGGTATTTGAAAAAGAACCCGAAGCCGTACTAGTAACTCAAACCGATATTGAAAATGACGGTTTTGGCGACAAACCACAATTTAAAACTTTCATAGCCGAATATGATCATGAAATCGTTGGAATGGCTTTGTTCTATAATCGGTATTCTACTTGGAAAGGTACTACCATTCATTTGGAAGATTTGATTGTAAAAGAAAAAATGAGAGGCAAAGGTGTTGGGCTTGCACTTTATAAAAAAGTAATGGAACAAGCACAAGAAGATGGCGTTAGACGGGTAGAATGGGCGGTTTTAGACTGGAACAAGCCTGCGGTAGATTTTTATGAAAAATCTGGGGCAACCGTTTTGCCTGATTGGAGGGTTGTGCAAATGAACGATGTAGCAATTGCCCATTTTTTGGACAAACTATAAATGACTAATGCCTATTTGAAACCGTATTTTGCGTTTGGGATAGTAGTGGAAATCCTTTAAGAAGCTCCAGTGTTGTATTGCACGAATATAGTTTCTGAATGTGGTAATCAAAAAAGATTATTTCACAATATTATGTTTCTTTTGGAGTTCATTGAACGTTGTTTGAAACGGATTGAACGACCCTTGGGGAACGCCCAAAAAAGGCAATTTTTCTTGCTGTTTTTTATATAGGACTGTCGTTGTTTATACCCAATTGTCAAAGTATTTCATTTACTTTATGTTTCTGGGACTTTGCGTGAAATGGTATTTGCAATGCCGCAAAGTAGGAATCAAGTTTTGTAAAAATAGTAGAAAACTAACCTATCGTTTATGAAGAAGTACTCGTTGCGGATAGTCATTTTTTTTTGATACTCTATTTAGGAGTATTTTTGGAATCATTAGAATTTAACCTAATCAAACTTTTTGAAAGCAATTGGCTTTTGAACTTAAATTAATTTTTTTTTGAAATGAAAATTTACAAATTTGGAGGAGCATCTGTAAAAGATGCCGATGGAATTAAAAACGTGTATGACGTTTTGCAAAAAGCGGGCTATCAGGATGTGTTGTTGGTGGTTTCGGCAATGGGCAAAACGACCAATGCCTTGGAACTTGTTGTTAAAGATTATTTTGACAAAGCACCCAGTTTACAATCAACGCTTCAGGAGGTAAAAAAGTACCATAATCAAATACTTTTAGACTTGTTTGAAGAGGATAATCACCCTGTGTTTGGAGCAGTAAATGCTTTATTTACTGATTTGGAATACTTTTTGAACCACAATAAATCTCCGAATTACAATTTTGTTTATGATCAAATTGTGAGTATGGGCGAGCTCGTTTCGACAACAGTTTTATCTCATTATATGAATTATAGAGGGATAGAAACCCATTGGGTTGATGTAAGAAATTTTATCAAAACAGACAATACCTATCGAGATGCCGAGGTGGATTGGAACGCTACACAAAAATTAATTTCAAACAATATAGCCCGAAACGTTTTGAATATTACACAAGGCTTTTTGGGGTCTGATTTGAATGGTTTTACTACAACCCTTGGCAGGGAAGGTTCGGATTATACGGCAGGTATATTTGCCTATTGTCTTGGAGCAGAAAGCGTTACGATTTGGAAAGACGTTCCTGGGGTAATGAATGCCGACCCTCGATATTTTGAAAATGCCAGTTTGTTGAATCAAATATCTTACAGAGAAGCCATAGAATTGGCGTTTTATGGAGCCAGCGTTATCCATCCGAAAACGCTTCAGCCATTGCAAAAAAAAGAAATTCCATTGTATGTAAAGTCTTTTCTAAACCCTTTGTTGCCAGGTACAAGTGTTGCTAAAGGGGCCGATTTAGAGCCACAATTGCCTTGTTTTATCGTAAAAAGAAACCAACTTTTGGTATCGCTATCGTCCATTGATTTTTCATTTATCATGGAAGAAAATATTTCCGAAATATTTGGGCTTTTGCACCAATTCAAGATGAAAGTGAGTTTGATTCAAAATTCTGCCATCAGTTTTTCTATATGTGTTGAAGATAAGTTTGGTAATTTTAACGACCTGAAAAACATTTTGTCCAACAAATTCAAACTCAACTACAACGAGAATGTTACACTTTATACCATTCGTCACTTTGATGAGGCGGCTGCCCAAATGGTTGAACAAGACAAAGAAGTATTGCTCAAACAAATAAGCCGAGAAACCATGCAAATTGTAACCATGTAGCAAATAACCAGCCACGTTAGTATTGAACCCAAAATATATGGTTTTATAATGGGTTTCATGTCATGATGCTGATGAAATTTAAAAAAATCTTTGTCAAAAGGGATAGCCTTTTGGCAAAGATTTTTTTGTTGCAAAGGGTTTTATGCAGCTTGGTATTTATTAAATCAGGCTGGCCTACCTTTTGGGTAGGTCGGCCTACCTTTTTAGTAGGCGAGCCTACCTTTTGAGTAGGTGAGCCTACCTTTTGGGTAGGTGAGCCTACCTTTTTAGTAGGCGAGCCTACCTTTTGAGTAGGCGAGCCTACCTTTTTAATAGGCAGGCCTAGCTTTTTAGTAGGTGAGCCTACCTTTTGGATAGGTGAACAAACTAAAACAACCAATTTGCAAGATTTTAATAAATGTATTACAAAGTAGGCGTTAAAATTATATTTGATTGGAAAAATTGAATAGCCTTTGGCTAAAGCCAAAGGCTATTCACTAAAAGAATAATTTAAAACGTTTTTTATTCGTTTTTCTGCTGGCCCGATTTACAAAATAGTCCAAAGTTGCGACCCGAGCGGTAGCAAACTGGCGAAGGAAGTTATTTTTTAGAAAAATTCTTCGGATAGTTGTGTTACGGAGCATTTTTTTTTTAAAGAAAATAAAGTACTGTTTTGCTATTTTCCCGACTTGATTCTATTATCGAGTTTGCAAAGCATTTGGCAGTTTTCGGCAGTAGTTTTGCCACCTTCGTGCCAAGGGGTAATGTGGTCGGCTTCCATTTCATTTAGTTCAAATTGTTCACAACATTTCACACAAATACCTTTTTGACGTTCAAAAGCTTCTCGCTTTTGTTTTTCGGAAAAAGCACGAATGCTTAAATGTTTTTCTTTTCGGGTTAAGATGTATTCATAAATACCTGATTTTTTGGTAACATCATCGTCTTGCATCAAATTTGAAATTTCTATTTCCAAGGCTTTGGTATCAAATATCTTATCTTTAAAAGAATCATACAAAAACCCCCAATTGATACCTTTCATTTCTTTTCGATAATTGGTAAAAGTAGCTTCGACCCATGAAATAACATCTTGAAAATAACGCCACAAAGCACTTGCATTTGGGTCGTGCTGATGATTAGACATATACACTTCAATATTGCCTTTTGAAATCCAACTGATAGCCGTTTCAAAATAATCTTGTCTGTTTACAGTTCCAGTTAAATATTTATTTCCAATTTGATAGGCAACACAACCCGATTTGCTAAAATATTTTTTAGCATCAGTAACCCACGAACCAGAATAAACCGCATTTCGTAATTCTTGATCAGATAATTTTTCGCCTGCTATATTTATTGTTTTAAACCATTCTAATTTTTCGCTTTCGGTGCCACTGCAAATATAGACCATCAATTTGTAAGCTAGAATTTGCTCTTGTTCATTGTCTTGCAAGTTATGAAATGCCCGATGATTCGGAATATTACCTACCATAACAGAATAATCACCGTTTATATACTGACAAATAGATAAAGTACGTTGTTGCCCATCAATCACTTCAAAACTACCATCTTCACGCACTGCCCAGTACATTACATTTAGCGGATAATCTTTTGTAAGGGTGTTTATCACGGCATCTCGTTGCTTGTCTTTATATATAAATTCCCTTTGATATGGAGGACGAATATCAAGTTTGCCACCATATCCAACAACACCATCTGCGTTATTGTCTTTATAACCGTTTACTAATTCTTGTACGGAAATTTCTTTGAGTGTTATGTTCATAGTTTTTTGTGTTTGATTATTATTCTCATATATGGAATTACGGGTTTACTATTTTTGTCATAATAGCCTAATACAGGATGATCTTCTTTAATAGAACCTGTTCCCCCACTTTTGTAATAATCTTCTACAAATTTTTTATTTAGCCCTTTATCGGTCATTTCCCTGTAAAGATTTCCTTGCCCTTGCCCTATTATTTCAAATTGATCAGGGTTATACTTATCTAAAAATGTTATTGGAACGCCAATATGCCCTTTATAATCTACTGGAATATCTTTGGTTTTGTTCACATTAATAGCGTCGTAATTGTCATAAGTGGGATATTCTTCAGGAGTGTATTTTTTATATAGGGTTAGGTCTAAGTGTCGTTTTTCAATGTCTAAATTCGTAAACCAAGTTACATTCCTGAATTTCACAAGTCCTGTTTCTAAATTATAGACTCCTTCAACAAAATTATCATTTGAATATGGTGTTTTAAAATAAGCATTACCGCCATTAAATCCATAACCAAGCCAAAGCTTATTTTCTTTAATTAATTTAAAAATATCTTTATAAGTAATTGAATTGTAACTTCCTACAATAACAAATTTTTTATCGTATTCAATCAATTGAGCTACATATTCTCGAAATAAAGAAAAGGGAGGGTTTGTTACCACAATATCGGCTTGTTTGAGCAGTTCTATGCTTTCGGCACTTCTAAAATCGCCATCGCCTTGCAAGGGTTTGATGCCTATTTCTTCAATATCTGGGATTTTATTGCCGTTTTTGTCGCCCGTGTATTCGAGGTAAACGGCTTGTTCGGAATCATTTTTGCTAAACAATTCCATGTTTTGATTTTTATAGCAAGTAGCAATGAGTTTTTTGAGACCCAAATGTTCGAAATTATAAGAGAAATAATGAAAAAAATTACTCACTCTGGGGTCGTCGCAATTGCAATACACGATTTTATCTTTAAAATGATGTTTATAATGCCGTAATTCGTTTTCAATATCCTCTCTTTGGGTATAAAACTCGTCTTTTTTATTGTTTTTGGCTTTGTGAAGATTGGTGTTAGATGATTGCTTTGCCATAATTTAGTTTAAAAGCGAAACTTGCTCTTAAACTAATAAGCAAAAAAAGAAGGTGTGGTTTCCGTTCTTTAATGCTTATCCGTAACTCAGGCTCTGGTAAGACCGTAACAGAAATAAGCACGAACGGTCCACACCTAATTGGTGCGAACCTCCGCGACTTATTCTCCTGTTGTATTTGAAATTTACCAGATTTCGAGTTACGAGAATAAGAGCTAAAAGCTCAACGATATGTTTATATTTTTTATGTTGCTATAATTTGTTTTTTATTATTTGGTTGCAAATATAATTTGTTTTTTTTGATTGTTTTTTTAAAATTTGTGAAAAAATAATCGAAAAGATTTTATTTCCCCTGTTTCTTTATCATAAATCCTCATTCTAACCTAAAATTAATTTTTTATAAGAATTATTTAAAATCGCTATTAAACCGAAAAATTTAGGCTGTATATTTTTGTCGAAGGTTAAAAGTTTTGAAAATCTCAAAGAACAATTAAATTTTGTGCTGCATAATTTTGGAACAAAACACGGCTTTAAATTTTGGCAATTACTTACATAAACGATTTGCCATTTTTTTTGGATGAAATATATAAACGATTTTTTTTTTTTTTATAATTGATAAAATTGTAATTTTGCACGATTATTGATAAGGATTATAAATTAAAATCTAAATTCTATTTATTATTTTAATACTTTAATTTAGACCATTCTAATTTTAGATAAATAGAAATTAACAAATAAATAGATGAAAAACAGTGTATTGCTTTTTATTTTACTGCCATTTTTAGTATTTTCTCAAACACAAGAATATTATGCAGGCATTGAAATAGGGGGTAAAGGAATGAAAACAACCATATTGCAAATCTCTAACATAAAAACGAGTAGTTACAATGTTATAGAATCATGGAGTGAAAGTACACCTATTAGCAAAAATATTTCGAAAACTGACTTTATAAGTAACGAAGATATGATTACTACATTAAACCTACTTAAGAAAAATTTTGACAAGGTAAAATCAATAAAAAATATCGACAAAAACAATATTTATATAGTAGTCTCATCTGGTGTTGGAATAGCTAAAAACACAAATGATTTTTTAGAGAAAATTAATGTATTATTGCAAGTAAAATCAAAAGTAATAAGTGTTGAAGACGAAGTAAGATTAATGATTTTAGGGGGGATTCCATTCTATAACATTAAAGATTCTTTTTCTATAGATATTGGAGGAGGCAATACAAAGGGGGGGTATTTATTAGACTTTAAAACTAAAAACGACTCCACTTTTTCGCCAATTAAATTAAATTATGGAACAGTTTCTCTAACTGAAAAAGCGAAAAAAAATCTAACAAACCCTGCTGATTTTAACGAATATGTTTCTGAAATTTCAAAATTAAGCGACTCTTTAAACCAAACATTTAAGCAAGCCTTTGGTGCTGATAGTGTTTTAAATAAAAGAAAAAAAATTTATTTTTCTGGCGGAACTTTATGGGCTTTTATTACCTTGACACAAAATCAAGACAAAGACGAATATAAAAAATTTCATGCAAATGAAGTAAAAATGCATCAAAATGATTTGTTAACTAATTTTGAAAAATTTCAAAATTTAGCTTTAACGAATTCTGAAATCAAAAGAGTACTAGATACCTACTCAAAACAATATTTGGTAACTGGAAATATCATATTGCTCAATTTTATCAATAATATAGATGACATCGAAACTAAAGATTTATATTTTGTTTCTAGCGGGCACTTATCATGGCTAAAAGCCTATATTTTAGAAAGCAAAAAAGACACTGATAAGGAAATAAAAAATTCAAAAATTATCAATCCAAAAAACATTGTATCTTTTAGATCTACTGAATTTTAAAATAATAAATACAAATAATACATTCAAATTATGAGAATAACATCTATTTCAAAAGCATTAATACTTTTAATATTGGCCACAAGTTGTGTTAGTAAGCGTCAAATAGCTGAGATCAAAAACAAAGTAGCAGAACAAAAGAATATTGAAAATCAATTATTCAATAGAATTACAAAATTAGAAGAAAAAAGAGTTGAAAAAAATGCACTAGGTGAATTAGATGACAGATCTAATATGTCTATCCAAAAAATAATAGATGGCGAGAAAAATGCTGTTATAAAAAAAGCAGATTCATTAATTAAAATTGATGAAATGCTATCCTCTAATAAAAGAATTAAGGTAAAAGATTTTAGAAAAATAGTTACTGTTATTTCAATTTATAATGATGAAGTGAAGGATGTAAAAACGGAGACCCTCGATTTTATCGAAAATTTATTTAATCAAAAAACATTTATAAAATTTAACAGTGCTGCTTTTTTTGGACCTGGAGGATATAAAATCCCTGACGAAAAAATGGAGGAAGCTAAAAATGTTTTCTCGCCTATTGTGGATAGTTTATTAGTTTTTATTAAAAAATACCCTAAAATAAATTTATCTTCGTCAATTGTTTCTAGTGGATATGCAGATGGTCAGGGGTTTAGCGAAGGGGAATTGGTTAATCAATTAACAGCTAATTTAAACAAAGCTCTGGCTTCTAAAGAAGAGCTAAATGCCGAGCTTTCTAGATTAAGAGCAGAAGAAGTATTGTCTATTTTGATGCAAATTTATAAAAACAAGATTCAAAATATTGACAATCAAAATAAATTTCAAACTGATTTTTTCGCAATAGGAAAAGGAGAGGAGTTTCCTAATAAAAAAATAACTAATTATCAAACAGACGACGAAAGAAGAAGAATTGTTGTTATTTATTGGAATTCCTTACCAAAAGATTAGATTATTTTTTTTGGATCAAAATACTTCTTTGATCACAGCCCTTGATTGATTTGATACATTTTATATAACAAAGGACGGTTTTTGACTGTCCTTTGTTATTTCTAGTAAATTATCATACTAAAACCATCAATACATTTCATTTTTTTGCACACTCTCAGGAGGATTTTTATATATACCCAACCCGTTTTTGCTTTTGAAAAATATTTATCAAAATAAAACTATAAAATTGAAGTTTTGTTTACCTTTGTCGCATTAATTTTTACAATGAAACAAGCAGATAAAAATAATTTTTGGGAACACATTGCGGGTGTTGTACTACAAAAAAGAGGGTATATTTTAGGTTTAATTTTTGGCATTACCCTGTTTTTAGGTTACCAATGGAAAAACCTAGCCATGACTTATACAGAGGCAAACCTGCTTCCAAAAGACCATATTGTAAACCAGCAATATGATGATTTTTTAAACAAATTTGGCGAAGAAGGCAACTTGATAGTCATTGGTTTTCAGAACAATACATTTTTTACACCCAAAGTTTACAAGGCTTGGAACGAAATGATGACAGGCTTAAAAAAATCTAAAGATGTGGATTTGATTGTATCGTTAAATGATTTGAAAAAATTAGAAAAAGATACCGTTTTACAAAAATTTAAGTTGGTCTCTTTAATCGATCAAAATCAAACAGGCAATGCAACATATTTACAAAAAATAAAATATGAACTGTTCCATCAACTGCCTTTTTACGAAGGTTTGCTATACAACAAAAAAACATCGAGCATCCGATCTGCAGTTTATTTAGACAAGAAAATTGTCAATACGGCAGCCCGAAAAACCTTCATTATGGAACAATTAGTTCCAAGAATCACTCGTTTTGAACAAACCACAGGTGTCGATTTGAAAGTGTCGGGAATGCCTTATATCCGAACCATCAATGCCGAAAATATGAAAGGCGAAATTGGCCTTTTTATTGGAGCGGCCCTTTTGATTACGGCTGCAATTTTTTTCTTTTTCTTTAGATCTTTTCGGGCTACATTACTTTCTACTTGCATTTTGCTCATTGGTGTTGTGTGGTCTTTTGGTACATTGGGGCTTTTTCATTACCGCATTACCATACTTACGGCCATCATCCCACCACTGATTATTGTAATCGGTATTACAAATTGCATTTTCCTTATCAACAAATACCAACAAGAAATAAAAAGTCATGGCATCAAACAAAAAGCTTTGATTCGTGTAATTGCCACCATTGGTGTTTCTACTTTAATGACCAACTTGACAACTGCCATAGGTTTTGCTACCTTTATGATTACCGGCAACGATTTGTTATTTGAGTTTGGATTGGTAACCGCCATCAACGTCATGACTGTGTATTTGCTTACGTTTTTTGTCGTGCCAATTGTTTATAGCCTCATGCCTTTGCCAAAAGAAAAACACCTCTTGCATTTAGATAAAAATTATTTGAATGCGTTGCTACAATGGGTAGAACACCTCGTTCGATACAAACGAAAAAATATCTATATAGCCTATATCGTTTTATTACTCTTTAGTGTTATTGGCATTTTTCAAATGAAAGTTTCGGGTAGCCTTATTGGCGAAATGCCAAAAAGTGCCTCCTTTTTTAAAGATATTTTATTCTACGAAAAAGAGTTTAGCGGTGTAATGCCCCTTGAAATTATGATAGATACCAAAAAGAAAAAAGGGGTAATGAAACTTGGAGTTATCAAAAAAATGGAACAACTCCAACAAACTATCGACAGTATGCCCGAACTTTCAAAGCCTGTTTCTGTTGTCAATTTAGTAAAATATGCCAAGCAAGCATATTACAACGGCAATCCCGCCTTTTATGATTTGCCCACTTCGCAGGAGCAAACTTTCATATTGGCTTATGCCAAAAGTGCTACCAAAAATTCCAAACAAAATTTAATGAAATCTTACGTGGACAGCACAGGCCGATACACTCATATTACAACATTTATGAAGGATATTGGTACAGACGAAATGGCCCTTATTGAAAAAAAATTACGTCAAAAAACCGATTTGCTTTTTCCAAAAGACCGTTTCGAGGTTACCTTTACCGGCAAAGCGTTGGTTTTTCAAAAAGGAACTTCCTATTTGATAGACAATTTGATAGAATCCTTGTTGTTTGCTATTATTGTTATCGCCATTTTAATGGCATATTTGTTCCGCTCTTTCAAAATGGTTATGGCATCCATTATTACAAATGTGTTGCCGCTATGCATCACCTCTGGCCTAATGGGCTATTTTGGCATACCCCTCAAGCCTTCAACCATTTTGGTTTTTAGCATCGCTTTTGGTATTTCTGTGGACAATGCCATACAGTTTATGGCAAAATACCGCCACGATTTGATTCAAAACAATGGCAAAATCAAAAAATCCGTTTTCAGTGCCTTGCAAGAAACAGGCGTCAGCACTTTTTACACCTCGGTAGTGCTTATATTTGGTTTTGCTATTTTTACTTTATCCAGTTTTAGCGGCACCATTGCACTTGGTGGTTTAATATCAGGTACTTTGCTATTTGCCATGTTTGCCAATCTGTTTGTATTACCTGCTTTAGTTCTTTCTTTTGAAAAAAAACGAATCAAAACCGAAATTTCTACAATCGATTAGTCCATTGGCCAATTCGCATAATCAAAAAAAGGCTGTTCAAATTTGTTGAACAGCCTTTTTAATACCAAATCTATTTGATGTAATGATGTCTATGTAGCTCATCCAGCTTTCCGTTTCAAGTCCTCGGTTCAAAAGGGTTTTTTGTACACCACAAAAGGAGCTTCCGCTGGTCGCTCTTTTGTGGCTACAAAAAATCCCTTTTGAACCTCCGGGCTCATATCTTTGCATCTGATAATAATTTACAAAAAAATTGTATTTTTGAAAATTAAAAATTGATAATAGATAACAAAACAAAGTTGCATAATTGTTTGCGGGCTAAATACATTTAATGATATTCATGTGAAAGGAAAATCCACTTTGTTTTTATTACAAAATAACCACAATTAGTACTTAAGCACTATACTATTTAGTTTAGATGTTGTATAAAAAATGAGCAAAGGTAAATGTAATATTTTGTTATCCTAAAAAGAAATAATTATGAGCATTAAGTATTCAGTAGGATTGGATGTTGCAAGTAAAAAAATTGATATTTGCATGTCTGTAATTGATTGTAATCAAAAGGTAACTGTAGTAGCAAGTACTTCATTTCCAAATACTTTGAAAGGATTTCAGAGCATGGACGAATGGATTGTCAAAAAGAAAAAGTTGCAAGAAATTCCCTTGGTTATGTGCATGGAGGCTACAGGTGTTTATCACGAAAATTGTGCCCTTTATTTTTCAGAAAAAAAATATGCCGTTTCTATTATTTTGCCAAATAAGGCAAAGCATTACTTAATTTCTTTGGGATTAAAATCAAAAAACGACAGCATTGATGCCAAAGGATTGTCAAAAATGGGAGCAGAACAATGTTTGGAACTTTGGCAACCCATGGGTAAGTTGTATTATGAATTGCGACAATACACAAGACAGTATCAAAATTTACAAGATCAAAAAACAGTCATTAACAATCAACTCCATGCTTTAGAAAACAGCATGTATATGAGTGAAATGATGATAAACCAACAAAAGGCAATCATTGAATTGATCGAAGAACAGCTTAAGGAGCTTGAAAAATTAATGAAAAATTTGATTAATTCAGACCAGGTTCTAAAACAAAAAGTGGACAACATTTGCAAAATAAAAGGGATTGCATTGCTTAGTGTATCAACCATTATAGCTGAGACAAATGGCTTTGAATTGTTCAAAAATTACAAGCAATTAGTGTCGTATGCTGGATTTGATGTTGTAGAAAGGGAGTCTGGAACAAGTGTTGGTAAGACAAAAATTTCTAAAAAAGGAAATAGTCGTATTCGTAGGGCTTTGTTTATGCCAGCATTTCTAGCTATAAAATATAAAGAGAAACCATTGGTGGATTTATATGAAAGGACATTTGCAAAACATGGCATAAAGATGAAAAGCTATGTAGCAGTTCAAAAAAAACTATTGGTTTTAATATATCATATTTGGAAGAAAAACGAACTTTATAATCCTGATTATAAAAAAGATAGCCCCGAAATGAATTCCGAGGCTATACAAGATAACAGCTTAAAAAGCGGTTTCTCTGAGTTGCAAAATTATGAAAAAAAAGAAGATAATGAAACAAAAGATAAAAAAAAAGAAAAAATACATAGCCATTGTGAAGTTGCGTAACAACGCTGATGGAACAGCAAAATGTCTAAAATACAGGTTCGATGATTTAATAAAATTCACACTATTTTTAGACACAAATTGGTCAGAGTGGAAGTGGTTTAATTTATATTCAAATAAAGAAGAAAACAAAGGAATGCAGATTGGCAATTATACAAAAAATAACAAACCGACAACAAGAAATGTCTAATTCTTTTTTAAACTTTTATAAAAAAAAACTGCCCAATTAATAAATTAAAGGGGCAGTAAAATGAATTTCATTTTTGCATGGCAAAAGTACAAAAAAATAGAAAGTATGACCTGAAATGATTCAATTAATGACATTCATTTTTGCACCATCCATCAAAAAAACAATATTAAAAACGAATTAAATGAAAATAAAAAAAAGTCAATTTTTTATGAAAATTATGGAAAAAAAATTTGGATTTTAAGATAGTACCTTTCCACTTCAATCTGGGCTAAAAGACTTCGGTTTCAATTATACCAAATATATTTTATATGTATATTTGGTAATACCTTTTTTTTACAATATGATTCTTTTTCCATTGGAAGAAACCTATTGCTGTTTTTTAAACCAGCTTTAAATTTTTATAAAATTAACTCAAAACTGCCCCTTGATTTCTAAAAACCAATTGGCTGTCAAACGCATCCAACAAAATGATACTGTCCGTTTTGATTTGTCCTGCCAATATTTCTTTAGATAATTGGTTCAGTACTTCCCTTTGAATCACTCTTTTTACAGGTCTTGCTCCAAATTGTGGATCATATCCTTTTTGAGACAAATACTGAATGGCTTCGGGTGTAGCGTCCATAGTGATGCCTTGTTGTGCTAGCATTTTAGTAACCGATTTCAATTGTAAACCTACGATTTGTGCAATATTAGCATTTGTTAATGGGGTAAACATCACAATTTCGTCAATTCGATTGATGAATTCAGGTCGCACCGTTTGTTTCAATAAACCTAAAACCTCCACTTTGGCAGCTTCTGTAGCCGCTTCAACACTGCCTTTCAAGTTTTCAAAAGTATCTTGAATAATTTGGCTACCCATATTCGAGGTCATGATGATAATCGTGTTTTTGAAGTCGGCCAAGCGGCCTTTGTTATCCGTCAAACGGCCTTCGTCTAGCACCTGCAACAAGATATTAAAGGTATCTGGATGGGCTTTTTCAATTTCGTCCAACAAAATCACAGAGTAGGGTTTTCTTCGCACCGCCTCGGTCAATTGCCCACCTTCGTCATAGCCCACATAGCCTGGAGGAGCACCCACCAAACGACTCACCGAATGACGTTCTTGGTATTCGCTCATGTCAATTCGGGTCATGGCATTTTCATCGTCAAACAAATATTCAGCTAGGGCTTTCGCCAATTCGGTTTTACCCACTCCAGTTGTTCCTAAGAAAAGGAAGGTACCCACAGGTTTTTTCATGTCTTGCAAACCCGCACGACTTCTACGAACGGCATCACTTACGGCTTCAATGGCTTCTTCTTGTCCCACCACACGTTTGTGTAATTCGTCTTCCAATTTCAAGAGTTTTTCTCTTTCTCCTTGGAGCATTTTGGTTACTGGAATTCCAGTCCATTTAGCCACAACTTCGGCAATATCTTCTCGGGTAACAACTTCTTTAATCAAAGATGTTCCTGCTTGATTTTCTTGTATTTGTTTCACCAAAACATCCAAACGTTCTTGAGCTTCTTTGATTTTTCCATACCGAATTTCAGCTACTTTTCCGTAATCTCCATCCCGTTCTGCACGCTCGGCTTCGTATTTGAAATCTTCAATTTCGGTTTTCACGGCTTGAATGTTGTCCACCACATCTTTTTCCGATTTCCATTTGGCATAAATCTCGTTGCGGTCTTCTTTCAAGTTCGCCAATTCCATGCCCAAAACTTTCAACTTGCTTTCGTCTTTCTCCCGTTTGATAGCTTCAATTTCAATTTCCAATTGCATGATTTTTCGATCCAAAACGTCTAATTCTTCGGGTTTTGAATTGATTTCCATTCGCAATTTTGAAGCCGCTTCGTCCATTAAATCGATGGCTTTATCAGGTAAAAAACGATTGGTAATATAACGCTGCGACAATTCAACCGCTGCAATAATGGCCTCGTCTTTGATTTGTACCTTGTGGTGCGTTTCGTATTTTTCTTTAATGCCACGCAAGATAGAAATAGCACTTTCGGTATCGGGTTCTTCGACTAGTACTTTTTGGAAACGTCTTTCAAGGGCTTTGTCTTTTTCAAAATATTTTTGGTATTCGTCCAAAGTGGTTGCTCCAATGGCACGCAACTCGCCACGTGCCAAAGCAGGTTTCAAAATATTAGCCGCATCCATCGCCCCTTCGCCACCGCCAGCACCCACTAAAGTGTGGATTTCGTCAATGAAAAGGACAATGTCGCCTTCGGCAGCAGTTACTTCTTTCACTACCGATTTCAAACGTTCTTCAAATTCGCCTTTGTATTTGGCACCCGCAATCAAAGCGCCCATATCAAGGGAGAAGATAATTTTGTCTTTTAGGTTTTCGGGTACATCACCATCTACAATTCGGTGTGCTAAACCTTCGGCAATGGCGGTTTTACCCACACCAGGTTCACCCACCAACATGGGGTTGTTTTTGGTTCTACGGGTTAGAATTTGCAACACACGACGAATTTCCTCGTCACGACCAATAACAGGGTCTAATTTGCCGCTTCGGGCTAAATCGTTGAGGTTTTTGGCGTATTTGTTTAAGGCGTTATAAGTTTCTTCGGCAGAGGCAGAGGTTACTCTTTCGCCTTTTCTCATTTCCTCAATTGTCGATTTTAGACTTTTTTCGGTAACGCCTTGGTCTTTTAAAATTTGGGCTACTTTAGTTTTCGACCCAAAAATAGCGAGTACCAAATGTTCTACCGAAACAAATTCGTCGTTCATTTTTCCAGCCAAAATTTCGGCCTCGTTCAGAGTCGAATTAGCGGTTCTGGATAGCATGATTTCGCCACCGGAAACTTTTGGAAAACTTTGAATGGTACTTTCCAAGATTTGTTTGAAAAGCGGCACATTCACATTCAATTTTTTTAATAAAAAAGGCGTTACATTTTCATCCACTTCTAAAAGTGCTTTGAAAATATGCTCATTTTCTATTTGTTGTTGCCCCACACTTTGCACAATTTGTTGCGAAAGTTGGATGGCTTCCTGCGATTTGGTTGTAAATTTATTAATGTTCATTTTGTTTAATGTTTTATAATTGGGGTTCAATTAATCGTAACAAAATATACTCCAAAACTCATTTAATGACAAAATGGCATAATTTGTTAGCTAATTTATATTAAATTAAGACAAAAAGACGGTTAACTTCAATTAGTAAATGCAACTTTTTGGAATTGAAAATATATAAATATTATGAATTCGGTTAAAAAAGCAAAAGAAGCCCATTTTTTTCGATACACCAGTACTCCGAAGAGATTCATCTGTAAAACTTTGTAACGGACTCCCGACCTCGCAGTAATAAAAAAACCAAAAAGCCATCACTCTAAAAAAGTTATGGTTTTAAGAAAATATATTTTTCAAACTGTGTCAGCATTCAAACGCTAAGAGGGTTATACCCAATATATTTATAAAATAGTCCAAAGATGCGTAGTTGATTTTTAAAAAAAAAATTTCAAAAAAAATCGTTGTATAGCTGGGCTACGGAACTGTTTTTTTGAATAATTTTAGCAAAAAAGAACCAGTAGATTGGACAATTTTATATGTATATTTGGTATAAAATGCCAGGTATCGACAAAATGGCTTTGGAAGTTACAAAATTTGGTAATCAAACTTATCTAACAGGAACGATGGTATATACTAAGAAAAATTTCAATTTCGACATGATGAATGCCATGATGATGAGAAGCATGAACGCCAAATTATTAAACGGCATTTTAGCTGGCCACAAATTGTATATGGAAAAAGGCACAATTGTAAATAAAAAACACCGTTGGATACATAAAAATCATGATTATTGAATAATCGAAAATCAAAATGATGTCAAACAAAACATTTTTAATTGTAAATGCAGTGCCTAATACTGTACAAGTCAAGTTTTCAGGTCTATTTATCACAAATAATCGAGTTTTTTAAACAATTTGGAGCGAGCAAAATGCAGCGTTTCAAAAAAATAGACCAAGGCCACATAACCGCAATAGTATCTTTGAATTTCCAGATTTGGAATCCATACATAGGATGACTGCTAGTGAGGCTTTTAACCACTTAATGGATTAAGAAAAAAAGTCTGTTTTCAAGAAGTAGATTTGATGATTTGCGAAACTTGAAAATAGCGGTTAATAGTAAAATTTTTATTTAAAATATTGATTTTAATATTGCTTCAAGCTCTTTATTAATAAGTTCATAAAAAAAGTAAATTGGAATGTTGTTTGTTTATTTATACCTTTGCACTTTAATTTTATAAATGGTATGTTATTCAATCGACAATAAATTATTTTATAACATAAAATTTAATTTTAAACTTCAAGAAAAAGTTAAAAATGAAAAAACAAAGTTTACTATTATCTATTTTCCTATTTTTGGCAGCGGGTGCATTTGCACAAGTAGGAGTTGGAACAACCAATCCGCAAGGTGTTTTTAATGTTGATGGGGCCAAAGACAACGCAACAACTGGAAATCCAACAACAGCACAGCAGCAAAATGATTTTATCATTACCTCTGCCGGTTCAGTCGGTATTGGTACTTTATCTCCGTTGAACAAATTAGTCGTAATGGGGGTAGATGCACAACCCTCCGCATTAAGTGTTAATCAAACCAATGCCATTTTTAGAATTGATGGAGGTACCAATCATTCGCTAGACATGGGTACAATGTCAGTTACACCTTATGGGGCTTATATCCAAAACCAAAACAAAACTGCCACAACTACTTTACCATTATCACTAAATCCAAAAGGAGGAAATGTAGGGATTGGCACTTTAACACCCGCAAAATTATTGCATGTTCAAGATACTGGGACATCGTTAATTGCCTCATCGGGCAATAATGGTATTTTAATATCAGGAGCTACTACTGGCGGGGCTAGAATTATATTGGAGGATTTGAATGCAGGATCAGATTTAAAATCATCAGCTATTATCAATTTGAATGGCAAAACCATTTTTGGAGCATCTTTAATTGATGATGGTTCAACATTTGTAAATGCAGTAGGAATAACAATTTTACATAATAATGGCAATGTAGGCATAGGTGTTGGTACTCCTTTAGAAAAACTAGAAGTTAATGGTAATTTAAGATTTAACGGGACGCTCATTGCTAATGGTACCTCTGGAACTGATGGACAAATGTTGGTATCTAAAGGTTCGAGCACAGCACCACAATGGACTACTATGACAACAGCCAATTCACAAAACATTTACACTGGAAATGGTAGCATAACTAATAATAGAGATATTACTGTAAATGATAAAAACATCAGCTTTATTGCAACCACGGGTAATTTTATTTTTAATCCAAGCTCAACAGGTAAAATGGGCATCAAAACAGCATCGCCTGTTGGGCTACTTTCAAATACAGCAACAAATATACTATCATCGGGTACCTTAGCACAGGCACCAAACCAAGCACTAGCTTGGGCTACTTCATCAGGAGCTAGTTCAGCTTGGGCAGCGGCTGTGTATAATGCAGCTACCTCAAATGGTGGTGGATTGTTAGTCAAGTCGGCTACCATTACAGACAGCCCTGTTTTTGAGGTGGCTACTGGAAATGCATCAGACAAAGACAACGCTGGAGTGTCTGGAGCTACTAGATTATTTTCGGTTTCTGGAACAGGCAACGCTAGAGTAACTAATAATTTGGAAGTAGATACCAATACCTTTTTTGTTGATGCCGCTAACAATTATGTAGGTATTGGAACAGCTAGCCCCGCTAAAACACTTGATGTAAAAACAGCCCTTGAGTGGGGAGGCATACAAGTTACCAATACTGGAGCAGTAACCACAGGAGCAGCACAATTAGTACTAAAAGGCAGCAGATCATGGGCTTGGCAAAGTAATAGTGCTGGAAATGGTAATGGAAATGGTTTCTTGCAATTGGTAGATAATGATGCTTCAAATGCTGTTCGATTGAGTATTACCGATACAGGAAATTTTGGAGTAGGAATCATAACACCAACTAATAAAATGACGGTAAAAGGGACTAACAACCAACCGTCGGCACAAAATGTGGATGCTACCAATGCTACTTTTCGAATCGATGGCAATTCAAACCATGCTTTAGATTTTGGAACCTTTAGTTCCTCTCCATTTGGTTCCTATATTCAATCACAAAATAAATCTGGAACAACAGGTTTGCCTCTAGCATTGAACCCAACAGACGGAAATGTAGGTGTTGGAACAGCCAATCCAATATCGAAACTAGATGTCCAATCAGCTGTAAAAGAAGTTGCAAGATTTACAAGTAGTCAAACATTAACAAATTTTGGAAGTATAGCAATAGGTAACAGCTCAGGAGCTTGGACAAAGTTAGCTGCAGGTTCTGGAGCATTTGCCATTAGAAATTACAGCACAGATGCCACTGTGTTGTATGCAGATTTAATTTCAGGAAATATGGGTATTGGAACAACTAGTCCGTCGGCTAAATTACATGTAAATGGCGATATGAATATTTCTAATGTTCCAGATGTTTTAGGAACAGATGTGTCAAATAAATTGGTGATAACAAGTAGTGGCGAAGTTAAAAAAGAACCTAATAAGAATGTAACCGTTACAGCAACTTTTTCAGCAGGATCTACATCAAGTTTGATTACAATTCCAACACAATTTAATGCAAGCTATGAAGTTATTATTACTACGGGTAATGGATGTGGTTACAGTATTGTGTCTAAATTTTTATTAACAGGCTCAACACCAAATAATACTTGGGCATTGAGGCATAATGTAAGCGTTGTAGGTAATAATGTTCCTGCTGACTATACTGTAACTCAAAATTCTAAGGCTAATATTGCTATGACAGTAGCTACTGCGGGCTGTCAGGACGGCGGTGATACAACGCAATTTAATTATACCATAGACGTTAATAATAATGGTGAACTGTCCGTAACAAATAATGGTAACGTGGACAGACAATATGGAATAAAAATAAATCAACTATAATGATATAGTTAATTAAAAGAAAAATAATTTCAAGCAAAACCTAATATTAATGATGTTGATATTAGGTTTTTTTGTTTTAATAAATCTAAAAACAATTAAATTTTCTATTCAATTTCAATAGATCAACAGCATCCCTCAATACAAATATGATCATATCATAATAGATTTGGTATTACTCTCAAAAAATAGCATTTTCAAAAAATGAACCCAATTTTGGTTTTTGATATTTATAAAAAATATTGTATTTTTACACAAAAAACAAATTCTTTTTTTGAAATGACTTTTACCTATCCAAAATCTGAGCGATTGAAAAGCAAAAATACGATTGATTTATTGTTTTCAAACGGAAAATCTGTTTCAAAATACCCTTTGAGGTTGGTTTTTGTACCTACACAAAATCAAGACAACCAACCAATTATAATGGGAGTTTCGGTATCCAAAAGGTATTTTAAAAAAGCGGTCGATCGCAATTATTTCAAACGAATGCTTCGAGAAACCTATCGAAAAAACAAATCCATTTTGACGGCAAGCTGTTCCAAACATTACAGCATGATGTTGTTTTATCAAACCAAAGACCGCTATACCTATTCGGAAATAGAAATAAAAACCCAGCAACTTTTTGAAAAATTTATTCAAAATTTAAACGAACATACGGACATAGCACATACCATTTAATTAAAAGAAAACAAAAATGACTATTCAAAAAAAATACATATTGCCAATTATAGCATCGGGCTTGTTTTTTATTGGTACTGCTTTTAAGGATAATTTTTTTGAAATTGCCAAGCAAATAGAAATATTTACGGAGTTGTATAAAACCCTTCATTTGAATTATGTAGATGACGTAAATCCTGCCGAATTGATGGATAAGTCTATCAAAAATATGCTTTCGGATTTGGATCCATATACTAATTTTTATAATGAACAAGATGTGATAAAGGCTAGAATTTCGCAGGCAGGAGCTTATACGTCCATTGGTGCAATTACTGAAAGAAGTGATGGGAAACTACTTGTAAAAGAAGTTTTTAAAAACTATCCTTCGGATAAAGCGGGTATAAAACCTGGCGATGTCATTGTCCAAATTGGTGATGTTAATGTATCGGAATTTAAAAACGATGTTTCGCAATTATTGCAAGGTTCTAAAAATACCAAATTGCAAATCAAATACTTACGGCAAGGCATTATCCAAAGTACCAGCATTACGTTGGACGAAATACCTATCAAGGCGGTACCTTATTATACGACAATGAATCAAAAAATTGGATACATTGTTTTGTCGGCTTTTAACGAAAAAACGACGCTCGAAACCAAGCATGCTCTTGAGGAATTGAAAAAAAAGGGTGTCGAAAAAATTATTTTAGACCTTCGAGGCAATCCTGGCGGGTTGTTGAACGAAGCTGTAAATATTTGCAATTTATTTGTTCCAAAAAACGAAATTATTGTTACTACAAAATCCAAAATAGAACAGTATAATACCGTTTACAAAACTGATAAAGAGCCAATAGACACCGAAATTCCATTGGCAATATTGGTAGATGGCAAAAGTGCTTCGGCCTCCGAAATTGTATCGGGAGCATTGCAAGATTTGGATAGAGCTGTAGTAATAGGCTGCCGAAGTTTTGGCAAAGGATTGGTTCAGCGCTATTTTGAAACGCCTTATGGCACCCAATGCAAAATTACAATTTCCAGATATTATACCCCTTCCGGACGGTGTATTCAGGCATTGGATTATTTGCACAAGGACGAAAATGGAAAAGCCATTAGAACAGAGGCCAAAAATTATACAGCTTTCAAAACCAAAAAAGGGAGAGCCGTTTATGACGGTGGAGGCATTTTGCCCGATATTGAGTTGTCTGAATCAAAAAGAAGTACCATTGGCGAATTATTATTAAAAAACAATGGTGTTTTTGATTTTGCAACCCAATATTATTATCAACATCAAAATATTGGAAATGCCATGCCCGAAATTACATCAAAAGATTTTGACGATTTTAAACAATTTTTAAAAAAATCGAATTTTAATTTTGATACAGAAAGCGAAAAGGCATTGAAAAAAACCCTTGAAGCGGCTCAAAAAGAGCACATTGAAACAGCCATCAAGCCCGCATACCAACAGCTGTATCAAGCGATTCAAAAAAGTCAGGAACAATTATTAGAAGACAACAAAGAGGAAATAAAAAAGTTATTGCAGGACGAAATTATAAAACGCTATTATTATAGCGAAGGGCTTTATGAATATTACAGTCAAAACAATGTTGAAATTAAAAAGGCCATGGACATTTTGACAAATTTGGAAGCATACAACCGCATTTTGAAAAAATAAAAAAACAACAAGCATGAAAATCAAAATAGCCCTCCTTTTTTTTTGGCAAATATTCCTTTTGCAAGCTCAAGAAGAAGCCGTACAATCTGTTTATTTTCAATTTGATAAATTCAATTTGGACGACAAACAAGCGGCTGATGTGGTTAATTTTATAATAAAATCTGACACTAGCAGAATAGCCTCTGTACAAATATTTGGTTATTGCGATGATAGAGGACAAGACGCATATAATTTTAAATTGAGTAATAACCGAGCCAACACCATCAAAAACAAGTTGATAGACAACGGCATCAAAAACAAAATCATTGTTACAATTGAAGGCAAAGGACGGGTGTTGATAGACGATGACATTGTAGAAAATTTACCCGAAATTAGATCCAAAAACAGGCGTGTGGATGTGGTGTTGAACTTGAAACCACTACCCAAACTTAACATTCCAGGGTTATACAATACCATCAAAAAAACTCACACTGTAGGCGATAGGATTTATTTAGAGAAAGTTTATTTTGAGAAAGGCAGTAGCCAATTAACATCAGAATCTGTAAAAGAGTTGTATCAAATAGCAAGACAATTACACAAATTTAAAAATTTTGATTTTGAAATTCAAGGACACGTTTGTTGTACGCCACCCTATCAAAAAGAAGCCATAGACAAAGATACCAAAAAAAGAGGATTGTCTAAAAATAGAGCCGAAGCTGTATATAATTATTTCATTTCCAAAAATATCAATAAAGACAGAATGACCTTTAAGGGCTATGGAAATACCAGACCTTTAAACAAAGGATCGGAATATGATAGGCGGGTAGAATTGGTGATTACTAAAACTTATTAATTAACATAAAATCAATGATTTGCATTATTTTACAATAATTTAACGATAAAAACACGTTTTTTTATTAAAAATTCGCATCTTTGTCTTGAAAAAAATATCAAATTTACTTTCGTCATGAAAAATTACAGAAACACTATATTTTACTTGATCATAACAGGCGGTTTTTCTGCACTCATGTATTGGATTCTAACAAAAGGGAAGTCGTTAGAAATAGGTAAATTTAGTGCTTCAACAAATACAACAAATGATTATTGGAATGATTTTATGGCCTCTATGCAACACAATTTGCACCATCCATTGGCTATTTTATTAGTACAAATCATTACCATCATATTAGTATCTCGTTTTTTTGGTTGGATTTTTAGAAAAATTGGACAGCCCTCTGTAATTGGCGAAATTATTGCGGGTATTTTTTTAGGACCCTCGCTCGTTGGTATGTATTTTCCAGAATATTCTGCAGCATTGTTTCCTACAGAATCTTTAGGTAATTTACAATTTTTAAGTCAGATTGGGCTTATACTTTTTATGTTTGTCATTGGTATGGAGCTTGATTTGAAAATTCTAAAAAATAAAGCAAACGATGCCATAGTAATTAGTCATGCTAGTATTGTCATTCCGTTTACACTTGGTATTGCTTTGGCTTATTTTGTATATTACCAGTTTGCTCCAAAGGGAGTAGCCTTTTTATCATTTGCGTTGTTTATGGGAATATCAATGAGTATAACAGCCTTTCCTGTTTTGGCCAGAATTGTACAAGAAAGGGGTATTCATAAAACCAAGTTAGGTGCCATTGTAATTACTTGTGCAGCCGCAGACGATATTACAGCATGGTGCTTGCTTGCGGCCGTAATTGCCATTGTAAAAGCAGGATCGGTATTGAGCTCTATTTATGTAATGGGGTTGGCTTTTGGTTATGTTTTGGCCATGTTGTTTTTGGTAAAACCTTTTCTTAAAAAAATTGGCGAATTGTATGGCGACAAAGAAAAATTAACCAAGCCTGTTGTGGCTATTTTTTTTCTGACTTTAATAATTTCTGCTTATGCTACGGAAGTCATTGGTATTCATGCCTTATTTGGTGCTTTTATGACAGGAGTTATCATGCCCGATATAGCTAAATTTAGAAATATTTTTATCGAAAAAGTTGAAGATGTCTCTTTGATTTTACTCCTTCCATTGTTTTTTGTTTTTACGGGTTTACGAACTCAAATTGGACTTATAAACGATGTGTACCTCTGGAAAGTAACAGGGTTTATCATATTGGTTGCCGTTGTGGGAAAGTTTTTAGGAAGTGCTTTGGCTGCAAAATTTGTAGGGCAATCCTGGCGAGATAGTTTAACTATTGGTGCCTTGATGAACACCCGTGGATTGATGGAACTCGTTGTACTTAATATTGGATTAGATCTCAAAGTACTAACACCAGAGGTATTTACTATGATGGTAATCATGGCATTGCTAACTACATTCATGACTGGCCCGGCATTAAACCTTATCAATTACATTTTCAATACGAAAGACGTAGATGAAGATGAAGAAATTATCAATACATCGGATTTTAGAATATTATTGTCTTTTGGCAACAATGAAAAAGGCAAATCCTTGTTAAAATTAGCCAATTGTTTGATAAAAAAACAACCCGAGACCTCCAAAATTACAGCCATGCACTTAACGCCTAGCGACGAAATGCACGCTTTTAATTTAGAGGAGGTTGAAAAAGAAAAATTTGGTCCTTTGTTAGAACAATCTAAAGTATTAAAACAAAAATTGACCACCATTTTTAAAGCAACAACCGATATTGAAACCAATATTGCCGAGGTAGCCAATAACGGCGAATATGACTTGCTGTTGATTGGACTTGGAAAATCCATTTTTGAAGGCACTTTTCTGGGCAAAGTTCTTGGTTTTACGACCCGATTAATCAATCCTGACAGACTTTTGGATAAATTTAAAGGCAAAGAAGGCTTGTTTGAAAACTCGCCCTTTGATGAAAGAACCCGCCAAATTATTTCAAAAACCAAAACTCCTATTGGTATTTTGATTGATAATGATTTGCAGGATGTTCAAAAAGTTTTTTTACCTATACTAAGTCAGGAAGATACTTTTTTGATAGACTATGCTCAAAAATTGATTTTCAACAACCAATCACACATCACTATTTCGGATAGTCATAAAATTGTGAAAACCAATTTTGTATTACAAAGTGCCATTAGCTCTTTAGAAGAAAAATATCCAGACCATTTGGACATTAATAACAACAAAGAAATTCCAAAAGAACTGCTAGCCCATCACGACATCGTATTGATAAGTTTAGAAAGTTGGAAAAATTTAATTGACGCTCAAAGCAATTGGTTGAGCAATATTCCTTCGGTATTGATAATCAAACCTTAAGATTGAATTACTTGAAGTACTTCGTTAATGTTTTTTTGACTATTGCCAATGTATATTTTTCCGTTGATAATAAACACAGGACGACTCAAAAAAGTATAATGTTCGAGTAAATATTTTTTAAAATCGGCTTCGGTTAGCGTTTTGTTCTTCAAATCATACGTCTTGTATAAAACAGCTTTTTTGCTAAAAAGGGCTTCGTAGCTTCCTGCCAATTGATACATTTGTTCCAACTCTATTTCAGAAATTGGGTTTTGTTTGATGTCATGAAAAGTTAAAGAAATGTCTTTTGGCAACATTTTGATGATTTTTCTACAAGTATCGCAACTTGCCAAATAATAAATTTTGTTCATTGTTTTTTTTATGCAAAGAAAATAGTTTCTATTCAATAAAAATTAGTAATTTTATAAAAAAATAAAAATATGCAAGAATCATTTAAAATTACACAAACCAGCAGAAAAATTCTGGCTTCGATTTTGGAACAATATACGGTGGAACAACTCCATAAAATTCCAGACGGTTTTAGCAACAACTTGATTTGGAACATCGGACACGTTATTGTAACCGAGCAATTATTAGTTTACAAACTTTCTGGACTCCCCATGATGGTAACCGACGAAATGATCGAAAAATATCGAAAAGGAACAAAACCCAGTGAAGAAATTACTGAAAACGAAGTGAAATTATTGCAAGAATTGCTGTTTGCTACCATAAATCAAACCCAAAAGGATTTTGAAAATGACGTTTTTAAAAACTATCAAGAATACCCAACCTCCACGGGATTTGTTTTACAAAATGTAAAAGATGCCATTGCATTTAACAACCTGCACGAAGGAATTCATTTGGGAATTATTCTTGGATTACGCAAGTTTATATAAATAACTCCAAGTTACTGCTTCAAATTCTAACTAAGTTTTTGAAGCAGTAAAAATTTCAAAAAAAGACTCCCAACAAACTGCATTTGCTGGAAAAAATTCAGGAAATTCAAACGCCCGATCAAGATCTGAAAGCTCAAATTGGGATTGTTTGACACTATAAAAAAGGTGTTGCTTTTTTAAATAGGTAGCCAAATACTCTTGTTCAAACTGCCCGGGAGTAGGTAGAAGCACCGCTTTTTTTTGCAATTGATACAAGTCCATAACTGTAGAATATCCCGACCTGCAAACCAGCAATTGGCTACTCAAAATGGCCCATTCTAATTCCGTACTAGTCATAAAATTATAATATTCGATGCAACCTATTTTTTCATAAGTTTGCTTAGCTTCAACAATACCTCTTATAAAAATAACAGATCCGTCAAAAAAAGAAAATTTTTTTTCCAATTCCAATTCCAAGATAGTCCGTTGAGGCTCTGGCCCCGATAGCAACACCATGACATCATATTTTTTTGTACAAATATGTTTTTCAAACCTCGATTGAGGTCCTAAATACTTGACAGGGAAATTAAAATTTTGTTGATGTCCTAGAGCTCCCGATAAATTTAGATGGTTTTCAAAATCAAAAATCCAACATTCATGAAACTGTTTGATGATTTTTTGATGAAAAAAACGGGTCAAAAAAGTTGTAAACCCCGAAAGAACTTGCAATTGATGCGTAAGATAAACCGAAGGAATTGTAGTGGAATATACACCAAATCGGCTATCCGCTATTATTCCTTGCAAATCATAAGTAACTATCCATTCTTGTACCAATTGGTTTTCGAGTTGTACGGCTCTTGCAATTTGGGGTGCTTGTAGCAAAAGAGACCAACGCAAAAAAGCACCCTTTTTAGGATATGTAATGTGATAGGAAGGCAATTCGAGAGTCAGAAGTTGAGGAAACTCCTTTTTTAAAAGCAACAGCGCCTTACCATCAGAAGCTAAAATAGGCGAAAAACCATGATCAATTAATGCTTTGATAATGGGTACACACCGTGTGGCATGCCCCAAACCCCAATAAAGAGGTGCTACTAAAATATTTTTTGGTTTTGGCATGGCAAAAGTGTTGGTTATCATTTGCAAAAATAATTTATTTTTATTTTCAAAAAATTGCTTAATTTTACAAAAAAATTATCGAATCATTGTGGGAAGTAAAAATAAGTTAAAAAGATTTAAAGAAAACGAAACATTTGAAAATGTTTTTCAACCAACAAGAGAAGAAGTTGTAAACAATTGTTTTGCTTTAAAAGGCAAATGGAATACTGATTTTTTCAAAAACAACAACCCCTTGATAGTAGAATTGGGCTGTGGCAAAGGCGAATATGCAGTGGGTTTAGCACAAGAATATCCAGACAAAAATTTTGTAGGAATCGACATCAAAGGGGCCCGATTTTGGCGTGGGGCAAAAACAGCCGTAGAAACAGGATTGCATAACGTAGCTTTTGTTAGAACACAAATTGAATTGATTCATCACATTTTTGAAAACCAAGAAGTAGATGAAATTTGGATTACATTTCCTGATCCACAAATAAAATACAAACGAACCAAACACAGAATGACCAATGCGGAGTTTTTAAAATTATATAAAAAAATTCTTAAACCCGATGGAATTGTAAATTTAAAAACAGATTCCGAATTTATGCATGGCTATACCCTTGGATTGTTGCATGGCGAAGGTCATGAGGTGTTGTATGCCAATCATAACGTATATGAAAATCATGGAGCTCCAAAAGAAGTTACTAGCATCCAAACTTTTTATGAAAAACAATATTTGGAAATCAAAAAAGCCATTACTTACATTCGATTTAAAATCAAATAAATGAAAGAAATAATTCCGTTTTTATCTGGATTTATTTCAGCTTGTATAGGTATTGCCTTGCCAGGATTAATCAATATGACCGCAGCAAAAGTAAGTCTTAAAGACGGTAAAGACAGAGCCATATCGTTTGTGAGTGGTGCTTTGATTGTTATAGTGATGCAAACATTGTTGGCGGTATTATTTGCTCATTATATATACAATAGACCACATGTTATCTATGTTTTAAGAACCATTGGAATGGTTATTTTTTCCCTATTAACCATTTATTTTTTAGGCATTGCCAAAAAACCAATGGCCAAAAAAGAAAATATCAAAATCAAAAGCAAAAAAAGCCGTTTTTTTCTTGGCATGTTGTTGTCTGCTCTCAACTTTTTCCCAATTCCATATTATGTTTTAATAGCCACTACGCTGTCTAGCTACCACTATTTTACATTTAATGATGTATCAATATTACTATTTTTATTGGGCGTTGCATTAGGTTCCTTTTTGGTTTTTTATATATACATTCTGTTCTTTAAAAAAATAGAATCTAAAACGGATTTTTTCTTCAAAAATATGAATACAATTATTGGCTCCGTTACAGGAATTGTTACTCTGATAACCATTTATAAAATGTTTTAAAACAAACAGCAATGGAAGCTAATTTTTTTGAAAAAGTATATATTGTTGTAAGACAAATTCCAGAAGGTAAGGTAACTACTTATGGTGCTATAGCCAAGGTTCTTGGGGCGGCCAAATCGGCTCGAATGGTAGGTTGGGCCATGAATGCCTCACATCAATTAGCAGATGTACCCGCACACCGAGTAGTAAACAGAAAAGGTTTGCTAACAGGCAAACACCATTTTGACGGTACACTTTTGATGCAACAACTTTTGGAAAACGAAGGCATTCAGGTAGTTAACAATCAAATAGTCGATTTTGAAAACGTTTTTTGGGAACCACAAATAGACAAATAAAAAATATTTTTGTATCATAAAAAATATTATATTTGCAACCTTAATTAATCGAGGTCGAGTACCTCAAAATTTAATCCATAAAGATTATGTCAGTAAAAATCAGATTACAAAGACACGGAAAAAAAGGAAAACCTTTTTACTGGGTTGTTGCAGCAGATGCACGTTCAAAAAGAGATGGTAAATACCTAGAAAAAATTGGTACTTACAATCCAAATACTAACCCAGCTACAATTGATTTAGATTTAGATGCAGCAGTAAAATGGTTGTTCAACGGAGCACAACCAACAGATACTGCCAGAGCCATCTTGTCTTACAAAGGAGCCTTGTTGAAACACCATTTAGAAGGTGGAGTTCGCAAAGGAGCTATTACTGCAGAGCAAGCTGAAGCTAAATTAGCCGCATGGTTAGAAGCAAAAGCCAGCAAAGTAGATGCTAAAAAAGACGGATTGTCTAAAGAACAAGCCGCTGTAAAAGCAGCCGCTTTGAAAGCAGAACAAGAAGTAAATGCAAAACGTATTGCAGCAGCTCAAGAAGCAGCAGCAGCAGCAACAGCCGCTCAAGAAGCAGCCGCAGCTACTGAAGAAGCAGCTACTGAAGCAACTGACGAAACGACTGAAGCATAAATTTAAAAAAAAGCGACTTATGCGTAAAGAAGATTGTTTCTATTTAGGTAAAATCGCTAAAAAATTTAGTTTCAAAGGCGAAATTCTGATGTATTTAGATACAGACGAGCCAGAGCTATACGAAAATTTGGAATCAGTGTTTGTTGAATTAAACAAACACTTGGTTCCTTTTTTTATTGAAAACGCATCCTTATACAAAAACGATTTTTTAAGAGTACGGTTTGAAGACGTACAATCGGAAGCCGATGCCGATGCTATAATGAATTGTGGTGTTTATTTGCCATTACAAATGTTGCCCAAATTATCGGGCAATCAATTTTACTTTCACGAAGTAATTGGTTTTGAAATCGAAGACCAACGACTTGGAGTTTTTGGCGTTATCCAATCGGTAAACGACAGTACTGCACAAGCACTTTTTGAAGTTTTAAATGGCGAAATCGAAATTCTAGTACCCATAATCGACCATTTTTTAGTACAAGTCGATCGAGAAAACAAAAAAATTATCATGAACTTGCCCGAAGGCTTAGTCGAAATGTATTTGTAATACCAAATATATTTTAAATGTATATTTGGTATAATCAACACCCCCCGTTCAATACCATTTCAACACGCTTTTATATTTGCATCACATTATAACTTACTGCCATAAGCCAAATCTCCCGCATCGCCCAATCCAGGAATAATGTACTTTTTGTCGTTCAACTTATCGTCGATAGAAGCAATCCACAAATGAACATGACTTGGCAACACCGATTCCAGATAGGCTATCCCTTCAGGTGCAGCAATCACCACTGCAATATGAATCTCGTCAGGTGTGCCCATTAGCTTTAACTGATTTAAAACCGCAACAATAGACTGCCCTGTGGCCAACATCGGATCCAATAAAAGTAGTGTTTTGTGTGCCAAATCTGGAATAGCTTCATAACCAACTTCTATCTCAAAACCATCTCCAACATGTTTTCTAAAAGCAGCAACAAAACCATTCTCCGCTTCATCAAAATAATTCAAAAAACCCAAATGCAAAGGCAAACCCGCTCTCAAAATAGAGCAAAGCACTACTTCATTGGATATCAAATAACTACTTTTGATGCCCAAAGGCGTTGTTACCTCACAATGATCAAAATCGAGTGTTTTGCTTATTTCATAAGCCATTATTTCGCCAATTCGTTCCAAATTTCGCCGAAACCGCATACGGTCTTTTTGTGCGTCAACACTCCTAATTTGATTCAAAAAATGATTCAAAATACTATTTGATGTAGATACATGATGGATTTGCATAATTTGTTATTGATATTAAAAAAAATAAACTAAAATATTGAGATTTCAAAAGTATAAAACTATATTTGTATTTCAAATCAAAAATTATGTTTTCTAAATTAGCTTATAGCATCTTCGAACAAAGCATCGCAGATTATCATCAATTTGACAATGTCGATCAACCCATTCAAAACCCTTATTCCAAAAATGATTTTGAACATTTATTATACCACAAAAATTGGATAGACACCGTACAGTGGCATTTTGAAGACATCATTAGAGACCCCAATATCGATCCAGTAGCAGCACTAACCCTCAAACGCAGGATAGATGCTTCAAATCAGGAACGAACAGATATGGTGGAATATATAGACAGTTATTTCTTGAAAAAATACCAACATGTTGCGGTAAAAAACAATGCCAAAATCAATTCCGAAAGTCCCGCATGGGCTTTTGACAGATTGTCCATTTTGGCCCTAAAAATCTACCACATGAAAGAAGAAGTAAACCGTCCAAACGCCACTTCAGATCACAAAGACAAATGTCAGGCCAAACTCAATATTCTGCTAGAACAACGCACAGATTTATCGTTGGCCATAGACGATTTGTTGCAAGATATAGAACATGGCGACAAGTTTATGAAGGTATATAAACAAATGAAAATGTACAACGACGAAGAGTTGAATCCTATTTTATATCAAAATAAATAATCAATAGCTTGTTGGTTTCAGGTTTTATTTTAGAACCAATTTCTAAAAAAAAAAACAACAAGCCAAAAACAACTATTTTTTTGGGCGTTCCCCAAGGGTCGGGCTATTCGTTCCAAACAACGTTCATTGAACTCCAAATGAAATATAATATTGTGAAATAATCTTTTTTTGGGCGGGTGCGGGCTTTTTCTGCCCGTGCCCGCCCAAAAAAAGGATTTCCACTGCTATCCCTAACGCAAAATGCGGTAATAATAACATTCAGCCTATTTTATACCGCTATTGGGTATTAATTCAGTATCTAACTTTTTGTATGAATTTTTATACAAACGTACCCTTAAACAATCAAATCGAGTCGGGGAGTGGCTCATTGGGAACTATTTTGTAATCCCATTTATACTTTTTATGATTGTTGCCAATAGCGGGTATTAACACTCCAATGCCTGCTAATACAATGCCTGGCGGTACTAATAACAGCCCATAACCACCAACTGCAATACCCGTAACAAAGACAACCGTGCCAACAACTAGGTAAATTCCAGAGAGTAGGGCCGAAGTTAAGGACATACTTCTGATTTTTGAAATCGACTCTATAGGAATGTTTATACCATCAATAGCAATGGTACTGTCGTCTATAATTACCAGACGACCTTTATATGTTTTGCCGTCTGCAGTGGTAATTTTTACTCTTTTATTGGCTCTAAAAAAATCAGTTTCGTCGTCTGTTTTGCTCGACAAAAGCACCCCTTTTTGTTGCGAAAAAACAACATGGGTTGTTAAGAGTAGTGCTAAAATAATTTTTAAAAAAATGTTCATCATGGTTTTAATTTTTAAAATTGCGAAAAAATTTTTGTACTAATTTATAGTGTGAATTTAATGTTTAAAATGGTATTTGATGCCCATTGAAGTAAAATGCCAACCATCAAAACGATAATATAATTTGTTGTTGTTCAAATTTAATTGTTCATTTTGGTCTATGATACTTCCGCTGTCAATAACCTATTTATTGTTGATTTTTTCCCATTTGCCACTATAAACCCCATTTGCCACACAATGATTTGAAAGGGTATCCAATTTAAAATAGGCTTCATAATAATAACCGTTGCTACGGAACTCGAAACTTTTGGACAAAGCACATTCGCTTAACACTATTGCAATAACAAAAAACAGATTTTTATTGTTTTTTACCAAAAACAACACGTTTTATTCCGAAATTGATTAATATATTTTGGGTATAATAGTTTCTTTTAAAAATAAAAGTTTCGCTACTCCCTTTGTATCCCCCCAAAAAGTATCCTTCAACATCGGTATAAACGATATATTTTTTATCAATCATATAATTTAAACCTATTCCTAAGTTTATGTTCAAATATGATTTTGCATAATCATTGGTGTATGTATAATTGCTTTCTGTTTCATGATTCCATGCTAAACCAAGTTTTGCACTTGGATAAAATTTAGAATCAATATTAGAATTTAAGTTAAAATGAGCATTTATAGGAATACAAATTACGCTTCCGTCAAAATGACCATATTCTGGTTTGTATCCATTTGTAAACGAAACACCTGTTTTAATATACTTAAATCGTGCAGTAATACTGAATTTATCATTCAAAAAATATTCAGAAATGATTCCCGATTGAAACGAATTTTTAGGTTCATTTAATTTGTAACCTAAAATGGTATTACTACCCATTTCTATACCAAAATACCATTGCCCCTTTGGATTGATAACTGTTTTTTTGTTTTGTGCCGTGGATAAAGTTCCAGTGATGCATAGCGATAACAAGAGTGTTTTTTTTATAAGCATTTTGACTGATTTAAAAAAAGCCGTTTTTATACAAACGGCTCGTTATTTTAGTTTATTGTTTTGTGAAATTGATGTCTTGATAAAAATTATCATAAGTAATTTTAGCGATATAATATCCTGACGGCAGGTTTGAAATATCATGAATGCTTGGATTACCACTAATAGTCTTAGTCCCAAAAAGCATTCCAGATTGATTGTAAATCCGTGCAATTATAGGACTTGTTGTTGAAGGATATAAACTAGCATTTTTTAAAGAAAACACCAATGTACTTGAAACAGGAATTGGTGTAATTTGATAAAAATTGACCATCACAGGACCTGCGGGTGGCAGCGTGGTACCGTCCGTCCAACTAAAATTTTTCCATGCACTCCAACAGTTGTTTGATTTTACTCTACATCTGAATTTCAAAGGATTGTTTGTTGGGTTTGCTCCCGTTACATAAAGGTTTGCTTGCGAGCCAGTAGCAGCTGTTGCAGTGTAACCGTTTGATCCATTAAAGAAAAAATTGCCCGATATTTTTTCCCACTGCCAGTCGGAATTGATTGGTGTATAATTACCCAAATTGGCACTCAAATTATAACTCAAATAATTATTATTTGCACCACCACTCAAAGCACAAGTAGCATCTATACTACCAGAATCATAACAACCATTTATAGTAGGTTGCAACGTTCCTAGTATGATTGACCTCACGTTAGTAAGACCATTGCTAAATGTTGCTGTGATGCTACTAGACGGATTTGTAAATAATGCTTTGACAGTAATACTGTAATTATCAGAACTGATAATTTGTAAATCGGGTGTTACAGCCCAATTTGAAACAGCACTTGGTATTTTGCAAATGTCATACGTAAAAGTAGCTGTTGTGTTTATACACATTGCCGAAGGTCCAGACAAAGCATTTGCGGGAATTGGAAAATAAGGTGCTTGTTGGTTTCCTTGAATTTCAGTCAACAACCAATCAACGCTTTCTTTTGTTAGCGCAACGTGTTCTTCGTTTTTTGATGGTGAAAAATAACTATCAAAAACGATTTCTTTGTTGGCTGGGTTACACACTAAATTTCTGTTTAAAGGTGTTGACCAATCGAAATTTGGGTTTTTGAAAGCTAATGAACTAACGGTTGGGATAAAGGCGTGGTTTGGAATATACATTCTGTTTTCCACTCTGTTTTCTTGAATGTCTGGGTTCTCGTCTATTGACTTTTTAATAATGCCAACTGTATTAAAAGTACCACCAGGCACTACATCCATACAGCCTCGTGGATTGATGTTTACATCGTTTCGCCAAGCATCAATAATGACCAATCCACATAAATATGTCATGTTTGTAAATGGAATGCCACATAGTATTTTTTTTGTATATCTACCTTCAAAAGTCGTTACTGAATTGCCTGGTGTTGCTTGGTTTCTATCAACATTATAAAATCCCTTAAGATTGGCACTACCAAAAACCGCTACATCATAAACAAGTTGTCCTTCAGCATTTGTTTTTAAACCATTTGTAGTTCCGTTTATCAAAGAAATTTTTCTCATACTTGTTGGAAAACCATTAGAGTTTGAGATACTATTTGAAATTTGATTTTGTAAAAACTGTTGTCTAAAAGGATGGTTGTTGTTTTTGCTGTTGTTGCTCCACATGCTTGTTGGGCTTGGATAATTGTCAACTTGCTCTATCAACATTTGTCTTGCGGCTGGCGATTGTAGGTTTGATTTGTATTTTTCTAATGCCTCTGCTGATTCTCCAATTGTGCCCAAAAACAATAACTGGGCTTGAGTAGCAATAGGAATATTTGCTCCAAGATGCGGGCTATCAAAAGACACCCAGAGTTTTACATTGTGAGGTATATTGTTTTTCTCCATATATGCCAGTGCATAGCGGGAAATTAAACCACCCATGCTTGGTCCGATTAGGGTTATTTGTTCGGTACTGCCGTTTGCCACTAACTTTGCATTTTCTCTTTTTAGTAATGCAACAAGTGCCATTGCGTTTCGTTCTATAAAATCGGCACCGCCGTCGATGATGTATTTATAGTTTGTAACGGTTGTCCAATGACCCATAAACCAAAAAGGTCCTGTTTGCACCCATACTTGCGAAGTAGGATTTACTGGGTCTATCATTTTATTCTGTGGAAAATTGACGAGGGTAACATCGAAGCCTTGGGGAACAAGTATATCATCAACAAAATTTTTAGTTGGTGTGGCAATATTATTATCATGATCAAATGCCATTAATTCGTATAAACTAGATTTATCTCTATTATATCCATTACTACCATCATGAATTTTTCTTCCATCTCCTGGATCAAAACCATCCAAGATAATTACGGGTTTGTTTATTTTTTTTGTGTTGCAGGTATTTGTAACTTTATTAAAATAGGTTCGGTATTCTAAAACCCCTTTTATTGGTGTGCTTTCGTTGTAGCCCTGAAAATTGTCAGTATTTTCGAATGAATTGTGATCAATACCCGATGCACCTATAAAATCTTCCACATAGCAGGGGTCTGAACTGGTTGTTTGTGGCAAACTGACCATAATAGTGGCACTTGTTTGTATTTTGGTTTCGTTTTTAAACTCAATTTTAAACAAAATTTCTTTTTCGTTGCCTACAAATGTATAGCCCGTTGCTTCTTTTGAGTTTTCGAAATTGGAAACCAATTTTATTTCTGCTCCGTTGATAATGGCAGTCAAATTTTTGATAGGATTGCTATCATCTTGATAGAGCATATCTTGGTTTAACACAATTTTCACCTCTTGAAAATTAATGTTTTCGGCAATAACACCAACCACTGTAACCTGTTTTTGTTTGAAAGGATTGCGGTCTTCAACATTATAAAAATAGCCATCTTTAAAAATGAGGTTTGGCTGTTCTTTTGTGCCGTAATCAATATAATCTACAGAAGTGTTAATGTAGGAAATGTTTATAACATTGTCGTTTTTGTGTCTTAAATACTCAACTATTTCATATTGCATTTTATTTTTTGGGTCAAGACTGGAACGATGAACTTCTGATAATGCTTGGATATAATGCCAGTAAGAAGATGATTGTTTTCTTTCTTTATTATTGAACTCTAATAAATTGGCATTGGCAACTACTCTATCGTAGAGCAATCCTGTTTTGATTTGGTCTTTTTTTACAAATTTTAAAAGACTGTCCATAGCAACCGTGTAATCTTTTGGAGCAATTGGCTCTTTTTCTTGTGCAAATAGTATTGTGCTAATGAAGCACAAAATACTGATAAATAAATTTTTCATACTTTTGTAAAGATTAAATTAATAATTTTTTTGTCAATTTTTATTGTTTAATTGTAATTGAGAGGCGACGGCAATCGCCTCTTTATTTTAATGATTTAGTGTGGCTAGATTTATATCAAATCTACCATCCGTAACTTGTATTGTTTCTGATGGATTGTCTTTGTTATACAAAGTGCAGTTAAATGTGCCAGAATAATTACCATTTGGATAATCAAATCGAGAAATTACTATTGTTCCAGCATTGGCTGCGGACCAGTAAGTTTTATTTATCCCATTTTCTGATATACCTGCAATAATTTGATTATTATTTGGACCATACGAATATAATTCGCCATTTGATTGTCCAACAATATAACCACCATTGCCAGTCGACATGTTTTTTATCCATAAAATAATACCGGCACCATTAATATCTTTTTTATTGGCAATTTCTAATTGCCAATAATCGCCTCCAATAGTCGGTGGGTGAAAATTTCCGCCCGCATTTAATTTTAAACCATAAAGTGGCGACCCTCCAATAGCTTGACTTCCATTTTTAGGAATTAAAAGTTTACCATTGATATAACACCCAGCAGTATTTGCTCCTGTTGTTGTGGCAGGAGGTAGGGTGTCGGCTGGGGTTTCGGGTGCGGAGTCTTTTGAGCAACTGAATAGCAACAATGTTGCTACAAGAGTTAAAATTTGTTTTTTCATTTTTTTTAGAATTAAAATTAATTTGAATTGAAATAAATAATTTTGGTAATCATCATTTTTTTAGGAAGAATCCATTTTTTTACTTTTTATAATTCCTGTGGTTGTTTGGGTTGTCATTTTTGTTTGAGTTTAATTTTTTAAAATATGGCTTTGTTGTTATGAGTCATTTTCAAAATAGTTTTGATGCACTGATTCTTGGCAACAAAAGTAGCGTTCGCTTAAAATAAAGTGTCCCAAATTCTGCATTTTTACGGAATTTGGGACACATTTACAGAATTTGGGACAAAGTTTAACAGTTTTTGTTCCAAAAATCGAAAATAGTTTGTTACCAATTGCGTGGTCTGCATGAGAGAGGTTGTAATTTCCTCTATTAAAATCATACAAATTAGAAAACATTGCGGTTTTGTTATACAAAAAACCAGCTGTAATTTCTGATTGGTTGAGGTTAGAAAGCATCACGGGCCAATTGGGATGCTCTTCGATTGCGGTAATTGTTGAACCGTTTTGGGCTGTGATTTTGCCTACTGCAAAAAACAGCAATACTGTAATGAAAATTTTTTTCATAGTTTTGTAAAGATTAAATTAGTGAATTTTTTAGTGAATTTTTATTGTTTAATTATTGGGTACTATTTGGCGTAGTACCCTTTTTTATTTAAGGAAATGTTGCATTTGGGAGTGTGTTCAAGTTTAAGTCAAACCTTCCGTCGGTAATTGTTATAAAATCATTAGGATTGTCATAGCGAACAAACTTACCTTTGAAATTTCCAGATAAAATCCAATTTCCAGTTAAACTACCATTAAATCGGGTTATCTTAATTTCTCCTTGATTTACAATTGAACCGTAATAAGCATAGTTTGATATATTAGCATCCCATATCTTAAAATAAATATGATCAATTAAAGCACTATCAATGCCGTCATGAAAATTGCTATTAAATAAAGGGTAAATACCAATTGCATTTACTAAAAGTTCTTTGAAATGAATTGTCATTTGAAATCCGACAGCACTTTTGCCATCTTTAACAACAATTTCACTCCATGGTAGTGTGCTACTTCCAGTATAAACTAAACCATGCCCAGAAGGGCCAGTAAGCGTACCAGTTGGATCTCTTGGGATGTACACCTTGCCGTTTATGGTAACACCAAAGGTGTTGGCTCCCATCTGGGTTTCGGGTGGTAGTTTTGATGCTTCAGTTTGAACATCGTCTTTGGAGCAGCCTACAAGTAACAATGTTGCTAAAAGAGCTAAAAATAGTTTTTTCATTTTTTTAGAATTAAAATTAATTTGAATTGAAATAAATCATTTTGGTGTTTATCATTTTTTAAGAGGAATCCATTTTTTTACTTTTTATAATTCCTGTGGTTGTTTGGGTTGTCATTTTTGTTTGAGTTTTATTTTTTTTAAAATACTGCTTTGTTGTTATGAGTCATTTTCAAAATAGTTATGATGCACTGTTTCTTGGCAACAAAAGTAGCGTTCGCTTAAAATAAAGTGTCCCAAATTCTGCATTTTTACGGAATTTGGGACACATTTACAGAATTTGGGACAAAGTTTAACAGTTTTTGTTCCAAAAATCGAAAATAGTTTGTTCCCAATTGCGTGGTCTGCATGAGAGAGGTTGTAATTGCCTCTATTAAAATCATACAAATTAGAAAACATTGCGGTTTTGTTATACAAAAAACCAGCTGTAATTTGAGATTGGTTGAGGTTAGAAAGCATCACGGGCCAATTGGGATGCTCTTCGATTGCGGTAATTGTTGAGCCGTTTTGGGCTGTGGTTTTGCCTATTGCAAAAAACAGCAATACTGTAATGAAAATTTTTTTCATAGTTTTGTAAAGATTAAATTAATAATTTTTTTGTCAATTTTTATTGTTTAATTGTAATTGAGAGGCGACGGCAATCGCCTCTTTTTTTTAATGATTTAGTGTTAATGAATTAAAGTCAAATCTTCCATCAGTAATTTGTATTATTTCTGTTGGATTATCTTTATTGTAAAGTGTGCAATTAAATGTTCCAGAATAAATTGAAATTCCAACTCCTAAATCAGAACGGGTAATTTTTATAATACCTGCATTTTGACCAGACCAATATGTTTTATTTACACCATTTTCAGTTATCCCTGCAAATATTTGATTGTTGTTTGGACCTAAAGAGTATAATTCTCCATTGGATTGCCCAACTAAATAATCACCATTGCCAGTTGACATATTTTTTATCCATAAAACTACTCCAAAATTATTATTTGAGTCTTTGTTATTAGAAATTTGTAACTGCCAATAATCATTTTTGTTCGGCCAGAAATTACCACCATAATAATATTTTAAACCGTATGGTGTTCCTGAAAAACTTGGCGAACCATTTTTAGGAATTAAAAGTTTACCATTGATATAACACCCAGCAGTATTTGCTCCTGTTGTTGTGGCAGGAGGTAGGGTGTCGGCTGGGGTTTCGGGTGCGGAGTCTTTGGAGCAACTGAATAGCAACAATGTTGCTACAAGAGTTAAAATTTGTTTTTTCATTTTTTTTAGAATTAAAATTAATTTGAATAGTGATAAATCATTTTGGTAATTATCACTTTTTTAGGAAGAATCCATTTTTTTACTTTTTATAATTCCTGTGGTTGTTTGTGCTGTTATTTTTGTTTGAGTTTTATTTTTTTTAAAATACGGCTTTGTTGTTATGAGTCATTTTCAAAATAGTTGTGATGCACTGATTCTTGGCAACAAAAGTAGCGTTCGCTTAAAATAAAGTGTCCCAAATTCTGCATTTTTACGGAATTTGGGACACATTTACAGAATTTGGGACAAAGTTTAACAGTTTTTGTTCCGATAGTCGGTGGGAGTACTTTGAGTATGTTTAAGAAAAGCCCTATAAAAACTAGATTTGGAATTGAATCCACATTCTAGTCCAATAGCCGCTATGGTATAATCTTCGTATTGTTTGTCTTTCAATATCTCGATGGCTTTTTGTACCCTCAATTCATTGATGTAATCTGTAAAATTATTTTTTAAATTATTCTTTAAAATTTTAGATATTTTTCTGTCGCTCATATTCATTGATTCGGACAATTGTACCAGCGTAAATTTGGGACTCAAATAGCCGTGATGTGCTTTGATATGCTGTTCGATTTCAGCAAATTGGAGGTCCAATGCCGGTTTTGGAGGCACACTACTTGGAATTTTGATTTGAATTATTTTTCGTAATTCTATCCGTTCGGTTAGCAAATTGTATTTGAAAAAACCGTGATAAGCCACCCAAAAAATAATCCATACAGACGACAACCGCAATGGGTAATATATTGGTATATTGGGACTTATCACATTTCGGAGATTGAAAATGATGGCCACAATCCAAAAAACCAAAATCACCAAGCCAAACCCAAAAAATTTTTTGAGCCACTGCATGTTGTCATAACTGGCAATGTTTTCGGGTATTTTGGATTGTGGCAAAAAAATATAAATCAGTTTGATATATAGAAAAAGGGTGTACCCAACGTTGATAATTTCCTCTATTTGTGCATATTGAGCTACAATAAAATTGTTGTTTTCATGATGATAAAAAGGATACAATACCAATCGTAGGGCAATTTCTGCGGCAAACAACATTAACGAGATACCCACAAAAGATTGAATTTGCTTTTCGATTTTGATGTAATGTACTACAAATGTGTAAAAAGAAGGAATAATCAATACATAAAAAGGCAATAGCATTTTTCGTTCAAAAAAATTAAGCGAAATATAATGGTAATCTGCCAGCGTAATTTGTAGGTTGTTGATCGTAAAAAAAAGCACAAAAAAGTTCAGATAAATAATAGATTTATCTTTTCGATGTGGCGAAAAATTGGTGTAAATGATAAAGCACACCCCAATAAATACCCCAATAAATAGGGCTATTTTAAATATTTCTGCTATCATTATCCTAATTCAAAAAAAAATGCAAATGCTATTTAGACCCTTGTACACCATACAAACGGGCCACATATTTACCTATCACGTCAAACTCTAAATTGATGGTTGTGCCAATTGTAAAATGTTTGAAATTGGTGTGTTCATACGTATAGGGGATGATGGCCACACTAAAACCATTTGGTTTTGAACCTACCACCGTCAAACTTACACCGTTTACAGTAATAGACCCTTTTTCGATGGTTATGTTGTGCAAGGCCTGGTCATATTCAAACGAAAAATACCAACTTCCGTTACTCGACGTAATGCTCACACACTTGCCCGTTTGATCGACATGCCCCTGAACCAAATGCCCGTCTAATCGATCACCCAATTTCATGGCTCGTTCAAGGTTTATTTCGTCGCCAATACACCATTCAGACAATGAAGTTTTAAGTAAAGTTTCTTTTATAGCAGTAACTTTGTAGGTATTGTTTATAATTTCAACTACCGTCAAACATACGCCGTTATGGGCCACACTTTGATCAATTTTCAATTCTGAGGTTATTGTTGATTGCATCCAAAAATGACAATTATCACCTTCCGTTACAATATCTGCAATTTTACCAATGGTTTCTATAATTCCTGTAAACATAATTGTTTTATTTTTCTTAAATTTGCCCCCAAAAGTAGCAATTAAAATTTGAAGTCCACATCAAAAGTACAATAAACAAATGGTTTTTGAAATCAGAATCAAACAAAAGCCCCAAAAAGTAGCTTATTGAGCCTCAAAAAAAGTTGCCATAACATAACAATCATTCAAATCTATAAAAAAATAAGTTCATGAAAAATGCAGAAAATATTATTGTTGGAATTTCTATCGGAGATTTAAACGGTATTGGAAGCGAAGTGGTTTTAAAAACATTTGAAGACAATCGCATGTTAGAAATGTGTACTCCCGTTATTTTTGCAAATGTCAAAATAATTTCATTTGTCAAAAAAATAATTGGTAGCAACAGTATGATTCAAGGCATCGATCATTTGGATCAAATTGTTTTAGGAAAAATAAATGTGCTCAATGTTTGGAAAGAAGGTGTCAATTTGAACTTTGGAACAAATGACGAAACGGTTGGCAAATATGCCATAAAGTCGTTTGTAGCCGCAACACAAGCCTTGCAAAATGGGGCCATAGATGTGCTAGTAACAGCACCAATCAACAAATACAACATCCAATCGGAAGATTTTCAGTTTCCAGGCCACACCGATTATTTGAACCAAGAGTTAGAAGGCAATGCCCTGATGCTTATGGTTCAGGACCAGCTACGGGTAGGTTTGCTAACAGACCATATTCCTGTAAGCGAGGTGTCAAAACATTTGACACCAGAATTGATTATCGAAAAAATTAAAACCATCAACCAATGTTTGATTCAAGATTTTAGTATAATAAAACCTAAAATAGCAGTGTTAGGAATCAATCCTCATGCAGGCGATGGCGGTGTTATAGGAACAGAAGACGACAACATTATCAGACCCACTTTAAAAAAATTATTTGACCAAGGGATTATGGCTTTTGGCCCTTATGCAGCCGATGGTTTTTTTGGTTCTAATCAATACGAAAAATATGATGCCGTTGTGGCTGTTTATCACGATCAAGGATTGATACCTTTCAAAACATTAGCGTTTGGCAAAGGAGTCAATTTTACGGCTGGGCTTCATAAAATTCGTACCTCGCCAGACCACGGCACGGCCTATGAAATTGCGGGCAAAGGCATTGCCGATTTTAACTCTTTCAGAGAAGCCGTGTATTTGGCATTAGATGTGTTTCAGGCCAGAAATCTGTACCACGAAATCAGCCAAAACCCTATGAAAATCAAAGAAAAACCAGAAGAACGAAATAATAGATAAAAAAAAAGGGCTTAGAGTTTTGATTATCTAAAATTTTTATATCTTTGCACTCCCAAAGTATTAGGGCAAAATGATGTATCATGAAACAATTAAAAGAATTTTTAATCCCTTTCATAGGATTGAAGTTAGGAAAACATCAGTTTGAATATCAAATAAATAAAGCGTTCTTTGATAACTTTGATTTTGACGAATATGAAAATGCCAACATCAAAGTAGCAGTAGTTTTAGAAAAAAAAAGTACGATGCTCGAATTGCATTTCAAACACAAAGGCACGGTAACAGTTCCTTGCGATATCACAAGCGAGTCGTTTGAATTGCCAATAAAAGGTAAAATTAGATTGGTAGTACAGTTTGGTGAAGCGTTTAATAACGACAATGAAGAATTGTTGGTATTGCCTTATGCAGAACATCAAATAGACATTGCTCAATATATTTATGAAATGATTGTATTGTCGGTACCCCTAAAACGCATACATCCAGGCGTCATTGATGGCTCACTAGAATCTGAAGCCTTAAACAAATGGAAAACACTGCAAGTTGAAGAATTGAAACAAGAGATTGAAGAACAAGATAATATTGACCCACGATGGGACAAATTAAAACAACTATTAACGGATAAATAATATAGTAAAATGGCACATCCAAAGAGAAAGATTTCCAAAACAAGAAGAGACAAAAGAAGAACTCATTATAAAGCAACTGTTGCTCAAATTGCTACTTGCCCAGTAACTGGCGAAGCACATTTGTATCACAGAGCCTACTGGCACGAAGGCAAAATGTATTACAGAGGTCAAGTAGTTATTGATAAATCTTCTGTTGCGCTTGCGTAATAATTTATAGTATAAGTTAATCAAACTCTCACGATGTGAGAGTTTTTTTTATGGACTTAAAGTTTGCCGACAAAAATAATTTTTATTTCGGTTGGGTGTCAATTATTTTTTGTAATTTACACCGCTTTTCTAAATATTAGGAAATTATAAAGGAGTAGTTACATTTAGCATTGTTTAGAGATTGAGGCATGTTTTTTATTTATAAACGAAACAGAATTATTTTTTTTCTTTTTTAAATATCAAATGGACATGAAGTGTAATGTTTTGTTATTAAAAAATAACGTAATGCATCAAAACTATTTAAAAATAATTTCAATATACAAACGGTTTAAAAAGAAGGCTTTTTGTTTAACCAAAATGCCTAGTAACATTCAAACCGAAAGTATAAGCTTATTAAGATAAATATAATTTTACAAATATGAATAAAATTACTGCCGCCATTACTGCCGTTGGAGGATATGTTCCTGATTATGTGTTATCTAATGCCGTATTAGAAACACTAGTAGATACCAACGACGAATGGATTACCAGCCGAACAGGTATCAAAGAAAGACGATTGCTAAAAGAAGAAGGACAAGGAACCTCCTATTTGGCCATCAAAGCAGCCCAAGATTTACTAACCAAAGGGCAAATAGACCCCCTAGAAATTGATGTAGTAATAGTGGCTACTGCCACTCCCGATTTGCCAGTTGCTGCTACTGCAGTGTATGTAGCCAGTCAAATTGGAGCAACAAATGCTTTTGCGTTTGATATGCAAGCCGCTTGTTCTGGATTTTTATTTGGAATGTCCACGGCTTCTGCATATATCCAATCTGGCAAATACAAAAAAGTATTGCTTATTGGTGCCGACAAAATGTCGTCTATTATCGATTATACTGATCGTGCTACATGTATAATTTTTGGAGACGGTGCTGGTGCTGTTTTGTTTGAACCCAATACTGATGGACTTGGACTTCAAGACGAAATTTTGAAAAGCGACGGTATAGGTAGAGAATTTCTAAAAATAGAGGCTGGTGGATCAATTCTCCCTCCAAGTGAGGAAACGGTTGCCAATAAACAACATTACGTTTTTCAGGACGGAAAAACAGTGTACAAATATGCCGTTTCGGGCATGGCAGACGTTAGTGAAAAAATCATGCAACGCAATCAACTAACAAATGAAGACATCAATTGGTTAGTAGCCCATCAAGCCAACAAACGAATCATAGATGCTACCTCAAGCAGAATCAACCTAGAAGACGACAAGGTTTTGATGAACATCCAACGCTATGGCAACACAACTTCGGCCACTTTGCCACTACTATTAAACGATTTTGAACATTTATTAAAAAAAGGAGATAATATTATTTTTGCTGCCTTTGGTGGCGGATTTACATGGGGTTCTATTTATTTGAAATGGGCCTACACGAAACAATAAACTATAAACTTAAACCAATTTGATTATGGATATTAAAGAAATTCAAAACCTGATAAAATTTGTAGCAAACTCGGGCGTTGCAGAAGTAAAATTAGAAACAGGCGATGTGAAAATTACCATCAGAACCACGTTAGAAAACAACAGTTCAGATGTAACTTATGTGCAACAAATGCCTGCCCAAAATGTGATTCAGGCTACCGTTCCTCAACAAATTGCGGCACCAGCAGTAGCTCCAGAAAGTGTTGCTCCAGTAGCTCCAGAAAGCAACAAATATGTAACTGTAAAATCGCCAATGATTGGAACTTTTTACCGCAAACCAGCTCCAGACAAACCTGTATTTACAGAAGTTGGGGCAACTATTGCCAAAGGGGACGTGCTTTGTGTAATTGAAGCCATGAAGCTTTTTAACGAAATTGAATCTGAAATTTCTGGTAAAATAGTAAAAATATTGGTGGACGATATGTCGCCTGTAGAATTTGATCAACCATTGTTTTTAGTAGATCCATCATAAGTAATTATGAATAATAAATTATGAATTGTTTCAAACCATTTATAACTTATATCTTAATTGCTCATAACTCATAATTTAAAAACTATGTTTAAAAAAATACTGATAGCCAATAGAGGCGAAATTGCTTTGCGAGTAATTAGAACTTGTAGAGAAATGGGTATCAAAACCGTTGCAGTATATTCTACTGCCGATGCTGAAAGTTTGCACGTAAAATTTGCAGACGAGGCAGTTTGCATTGGGCCTCCGCCCAGCAATTTGTCTTATTTAAAAATGTCAAATATCATTGCAGCTGCCGAAATAACTAATGCCGATGCCATCCATCCTGGATATGGTTTTCTTTCTGAAAATGCCAAGTTCTCAAAAATTTGTCAGGAACATGGTATCAAATTTATTGGTGCATCTCCAGAAATGATAGACAGAATGGGCGATAAAGCCTCTGCAAAAGCCACCATGATAGAAGCGGGTGTGCCTTGTGTACCAGGTTCTGTTGGGATTTTAGAATCGTATGAACAAGCCGAACAATTGGCCTCCGAGTTTGGCTACCCGGTCATGCTAAAAGCTACTGCAGGTGGTGGTGGTAAAGGAATGAGAGCCGTTTGGAAACAAGAAGATTTACTCAAAGCCTGGGAAGGAGCCCGACAAGAATCGGCTGCAGCCTTTGGCAACGATGGCATGTATCTTGAAAAATTGATTGAAGAACCTCGACATATCGAAATACAAATTGTGGGTGATGCTTATGGAAAGGCCTGTCATTTGTCTGAAAGAGATTGTTCTGTGCAACGCCGCCATCAAAAACTTACCGAGGAAACTCCTTCGCCTTTTATGACAGACGAACTCCGAAACAAAATGGGAGAAGCTGCTGTAAAAGCTGCAGAATATATCAAATATGAAGGTGCTGGAACAGTTGAATTTTTAGTAGATAAACACCGAAATTTCTATTTTATGGAAATGAACACTCGTATTCAGGTTGAACATCCAATTACTGAACAAGTTATTGACTATGACCTGATTAGAGAACAAATTATGGTGGCTGCTGGTATTCCTATTTCAGGAAAAAATTATTTTCCAATACTACATTCTATCGAATGTCGTATCAATGCCGAAGATCCTTATAACGATTTCAGACCTTCGCCGGGCAAAATTACAGTTTTGCACTCGCCAGGCGGTCATGGTGTGCGTTTGGATACTCATGTATATGCGGGCTATTCTATTCCGCCTAACTACGATTCCATGATTGCAAAGCTTATTACTACAGCTCAAACTCGCGAAGAGGCTATTGCAAAAATGAAACGAGCATTGGACGAATTTGTAATTGAAGGCGTAAAAACAACGATACCCTTTCACCGTCAGTTGATGGAAAACGAACAATATGTTGCGGGTAATTATACCACGGCATTTATGGAATCATTTAAAATGAATGATCCTGAATAATTTTAATAGACATCAATACAAACAAAAAAGCGGCAAAATGAAAATGGAGCCGCTATTTTTTTATCCTTCAACATGAGTGGTATTTACTTGCATATTCCTTTTTGTAAACAGGCTTGTCATTATTGTGATTTTCATTTTTCGACAGTTCTCAAGCATCAATCCAATTGGGTAACTGCTTTAGGTAGAGAACTCGAATTACGAAAAAATGAATTTCAAAATACAGCTGTATCAACAATTTATTTTGGAGGTGGTACCCCAAGTTTGCTTACCATTAAGGAATTGGAATATATTTTAGATCAAATCAAAAAACAGTATGAAGTGGTGCCTCAACCAGAAATTACACTTGAGGCCAACCCCGACGATTTGACAGCCGAAAAATTAAAACAATATTTGCATTTGGGCATCAACCGTTTGAGTATTGGGGTGCAATCTTTTTTTGACGATGATTTGACCATGATGAATAGGGCACATTCTGCCTCCGAGGCCCTAAAGGGTTTGCAATTGGCTACGCAGTATTTTGATAACATTTCTATCGACTTGATTTATGGGATTCCAAACATGTCGGCTCAAAAATGGTTGCACAACATTCAAACGGCAATACATTTAGGTATTCCACATATTTCAAGTTATGCGCTTACCGTAGAACCCAAAACAATGCTTCATCATTTGATACAAAAAGCAGTTTTACCACCTCTGAACGACGAGTTGGCTTCTGATCATTTTCAAATTTTGGTTGAACAGCTGACTCAAAACGGATTTATTCATTATGAGCTATCTAATTTTGGTAAACCTAATTATTTTTCTCAAAACAATTCGGCATATTGGTTAGGTAAAAAATATTTAGGATTTGGCCCTTCAGCTCACAGTTTCGACGGCACTTCTAGGTCATGGAATGTATCAAACAACAATTTGTATATCAAATCTTTAGAGCAAAACAAATTGCCTTCCGAAATAGAAGCATTAAGTATAACCGACCTATACAACGAATATATAATGACGGGATTGCGAACCATTTGGGGCGTTGATTTTATAGAAGTTGAACGCAAATTTGGTAAGCAAATGCTTGCCTATTTACAAAAACGAGCTTTAAAATTTATTCAAAATCAGCTGCTTGTAATTGAAAATAATGTATTGAAAACCACTACCAAAGGTAAGTTTTTGTGCGATGGTATTGCTAGTGATTTGTTTAAAATCAATTAATGACAATTGCAATCATCTCCACAATTTTTATTGTTTTTTTTATTTTTAGGAAAAAACTTATGAAACAAAGCATAAAGTGCTAGCCCCAAAGTAGCGAACGATAATATATCCTGAATCATTTTATTTTAAAATTTGAAATGTTAATAAAGCTAAAAAATAAGCCAAACTAGTCATAAATGTTAACTGAATCAAGGTCCATTTCCAGGAATTGGTTTCTTTTTTGGTAATAGCTATGGTGCTGGCACACTGCATGGCAAAGGCATAAAACAATAATAAAGACATGCCCGATGCCAAATTAAAAGTTTGTTTCCCCGTCATTGGATTGATTTCTTGTTTCATTTTATTTTTTATGGTGTCGTTATTGTCTGTTTCGCCAACACTATAAATAGTTGCTAATGTACCAACAAAAACCTCTCTTGCTGCAAACGAACTGATAATGGCAACCCCAATTTTCCAATCGTAGCCAAGTGGAGAAATCACTGGTTCGAGGGCTTTGCCCATAATGCCTATATAAGAATTTTCAAGCTTAAATGAGGTGATTTTATTGTTGAGTTGATTAGGTGTAAGGTGTTTGTTTTCAGGATTTTGAAGAATTATTTTTTCGGCATTATCAAAGGATTCTGTTGGGCTATAGGAAGCCAAAAACCATAATATTACGGAAATAGATAAAATAATTTTTCCTGCTCCAGATACAAAAGCTTTGGTTTTTTCAAACACATTAAGGGTAACATTTTTAAGTAATGGCAGTTTGTAATTGGGCATTTCGACTATAAAAAATGTTTTGCATTTTAAATCCAATACCTTATTTAATATAAATGCAGAAAACAAAGCCATTCCAAATCCAATAAGGTACAAAAACATGAGTGTAAGTCCTTGTAGGTTTACAATGCCAAAAACCCTTTTGTCAGGAATAACAAGTCCAATAATAATTGCATATACGGGCAATCGGGCCGAGCAAGTAGTAAAAGGAGTTACCAAAATGGTTATCAATCGTTCTTTCCAATTTTCGATATTGCGGGTTGCCATAATGGCAGGTATGGCACATGCAGTACCCGAAATGAGCGGTACCACACTTTTACCAGAAAGCCCAAACCTACGCATGATTTTGTCCATTAAAAACACTACCCTGCTCATATAACCACTTTCTTCGAGTATAGATATAAATAAAAATAAAAAAGCTATTTGTGGTATAAATATTAAAATACCGCCTATACCTGGAATAATTCCTTGAGAAATTAAATTGCTAAAACTACCTTTTGGCAAATTTTGACTTAAATAAGTACTGAATTGTGCAAAAGTGTCGTCTATCAAATCCATCGGAATTTTTGACCATTCAAATATAGATTGAAATATGCCAAACAAAATAATGAAAAATAGGAGGTAACCAAAAATGGTATGGGTTAATATTTTGTCTAAACGGCTTCGGTAATCTTTAGCCATTTCATGATCAATCGATAGGCCTTTTTTTAGGGTTTCATTGATAAATTGGTACCTTTTGATGGTTTCTTTTTGTTGTAACCGCTTGAGTTCCGAATGGCTTTTTGTAAAAGATTTTGCTTCAAACGATTTCCGATTCAAATTCACAAAATTTACATCTTGAGTAATCAGAAGCCACAATTTGTATAACGATTGATTTGGAAACGTTTTTTGTAATTGGCCAAAATAAGCTTGATCAATACACGAAGCATTCAAACAAGGTGTGGTGGGTATATTTTTGTATTGTGTAATGGTGTTTTTTAGATCCTCAATTCCAATATTTTTTCTTGAGCTTACCAAAACAATTTTGGTTTGAAGGTATTTTTCTAAAAATGGAATGTCCAACGAAATGCCTTTTGTATCCATTCTATCAATCATATTGATTACTAAAACAGTTGGGATTTCAAGATCTTTGATTTGAGTAAAAAGTAATAAATTGCGTTTCAAATTTTCTACATCTGCCACAACAAGGATGACATCTGGAAAGAGTTTATCGTTTTTATTTAACAACAATTCGATTACAACATTTTCATCAACAGAGCTAGCATTGAGGCTATATGTACCTGGTAAGTCCAATATGTTTGCCTTGATGTTGTGTGGCAAATTGCAAAAACCTAATTTTTTTTCGACAGTAATTCCTGGGTAGTTTCCTACTTGTTGGTTTAAACCAGTAAGCAAATTAAATACAGACGTTTTTCCAACATTTGGGTTGCCTATTAGCGCTATGTTGATATTTTGTTTAGACATTTTGGGTATCCTCTAAAAGGGTTATTTCAATTTCTTTAGCCGTTTCAATCCTAATGGCCAAATACGAACCATTAATATTCAAATACAATGGGTCGCCAAATGGAGCCACCTGAAGGAGTTCTACTACATTGCCAGGCAAACACCCCATTTCGAGCAATTTTAATGGAATTGCCTCAACATCAAAATCTTTGATGATGGCTTGGCTACCTTTTTTGAGTTGTGCAAGGGTTGTTTTCAAAACTTATTTAGATTGAATTAAGATTGCAAAAATAATCATTTTTAATTTACCAAACATGATATTTATCAGGATTATTGATTGCGTTACGGGTATGGAAATCATCCCTATTTTACTTCAAACATGTTTTTAATTTTGAATTTATTTGTAATACAAAAAATAGAAATGGATTTAAAATGATAAATTAAATCAACAATAGCATCGCAATAAATTACAAAAGTCCCCTTTTTTTTGACTTACAATGTGTAATATTATAGATTTTAGACCATTGATCAAATTTAAAAAAATGTAACAAATCACCCCAAAATAGTTACAGAACAATATTTAAAGCATTATAACTTATGGATTTAGAATATTTTAGTTGCAATTCAGAAAAAAAACGTATTTTTGCTTCGTTATATTTTACGTTTCAAAGTGCAAAAAATCATTTCATATCCAATTTCATTTTTGGCCTTGTTGCTATTTCTCATAGCCTTGGTCATTTTTCAGCCTATACAATGGGTTTGTTTGCGGGTTTTTGGCTATCAAGCACACAAAAAAAGTGTTGATTATTTGAATTTTATTTTGGTTCGAATAGGGCATTTGCTAGGCACCACGTATAAAGTGAGTAATAGACATTTGATACCTCGTGGAGTGCCCATCATTTTTGTAGCAAATCATCAAAGTTTGTATGACGTTGTATGTATGATCTGGTTTTTAAGAGATTGGCATCCAAAATTTGTTAGTAAAATTGAATTAGGTAAAGGAATTCCTAGTGTTTCGTTTAATTTAAAATATGGCGGTTCGGTATTGATAGACCGAAAAGACCCAAAACAAGCGATTCCGACCATCAAAAAATTAGCTGATTATATTGAAAGCAACACCCGATCGGCTGTGATATTTCCTGAAGGAACCCGAAGCAAAACGGGAGTTCCAAAAGTTTTTTCGCAAACGGGTTTGAAAATATTATGCAAAAATGCTCCAAGTGCCTTTGTTGTTCCAGTAACAATAAATAACTCTTGGAAGTTTGTAAGGTTTGGTGCCTTTCCTTACGGATTGGGCAACAAAATTGAACTCCTTATACATGAACCTATTTCGGTAAAAGACCATCATTTTGAATCAATTATGGAAAAAACCGAAAACACAATTACTAAATACATTAAAAATTAATATTATGTCTATAAAAAACATCCGATTAGAAGTGATGCAATTTTTAGAAAGCAAAGTCGATGATTTTGTGGATCAGTTTCTAATACCAGTAGAGAAAATTTGGCAACCATCAGATTTTTTACCCAATTCTCAAAGCGACACCTTTTTTGAAGAGGTTAAAGAACTCCGAGAAATAGCCAAAGATTTGCCTTATGATTTTTGGGTTGCCATGGTGGGAGATACCATTACAGAAGAGGCTTTGCCTACTTACGAGTCGTGGTTGATGGAAGTAGAAGGTGTAAAAAACTTAGAACGCAATGGTTGGTCAAAATGGATCCGTCAGTGGTCTGGCGAAGAAAACAGACATGGCGACGTGTTAAATAAATATTTGTACCTTTCCGGTAGGGTAGATATGCGAGAAGTCGAAATGACAACCCAGCATTTGATAAACGATGGTTTTGATATAGGAACAGGAAGAGATCCTTATAAAAACTTTGTTTATACCAGTTTTCAAGAGTTGGCTACCTATATTTCTCATAATAGAGTATCCCAAATTGCTAAAAAATTTGGTGATAACAAGTTGTCTAAAATGTGCAAAATGATAGCTGGCGACGAAATGCGTCATCATCATGCTTATAGCGAGTTTATCCACCAAATTTTCAAGGTAGATCCAAGCGAAATGATGTTGGCTTTTCAATACATGATGAAACTCAAAATAACAATGCCGGCTCACTTTTTAAGAGAATCTGGCGAAAAAATCAGTACAGCATTTGAACATTTTTCTGACTCAGCCCAACGATTGGGAGTATATACAGCAACCGATTATGTAGAAATCATGCAAAAATTAATTGTTAGATGGGAAATAGATAAAATCACAGGGCTAACAGACGAAGCCGAAAAAGCACGTGATTATATCATGAAACTTCCAGCCCGTATGGCCAGAATATCTGAAAGATTGGTAGTTCCTGAAGATTCATTTATTTTCAAATGGGTACAACCTGCCCTCATTGGAGGATAAAAGCTGGTAAAACATTTTCTAAAAAAAGAAAACATACATAAAGCTACAACCCTAAAAAGTTATAGTTTTTTTATTAGAGTTATCTATTTAAATACTTATGGGTGTCTCTAAAAACTCGATTTGCAAAAAAATTAAAAACCTTATTTTGTTTATATTCAATATTTTATGTTTTTTTAAAAATCAACATATTGAGTTTTTAGAGGTTACCTTATATTTGTAATAACTAAAACAATAGGCTATGGAACAATTCTTAAGTCAAGGAATAATAGAGTATTTTGATAAATTCAAAACAGATTTAGATTGCCTAGAATATCTAGCAGATCGGAAATTGTCAAACGGTTATAAGTGTGTAAAATGTGGCAATAGTAAATATACTATTAGAAAAGCAAATTTTGCAAGAGACTGTAATAACTGTCATCACATCGAAAGTCCATCGGCTAATACTATATTCCATAAAGTTAAATTTGGTATGAGAAAAGCTTTTACAATCGTTTTTGAAATGAGTGCAACCACAAAAGGTATTTCTTCAAATCAGATGGCAAAGCGATTAAATATAAGGCAATCTACGGCTTGGTTGTTTATGAGTAAGGTTAGAAAAGCAATGAAAAGTAGCAAGTGTTATACCATTAAAGGTACTGCAATCGTTGATGGTGGTAAAGAAACACTAAAGCAATGAAGAAATACAGATAGTAAGAAAAAGAAAATTGTGGCTGCAGTTGAAATAGATAAAAACGGTGGTGTAAAAAGAGCCTATTTTAAGCTAATAAATGATTATTCTTCGGTATCACTAGAAAAAATATTTGATGCACACATTTCCACTGAGGCAAAAATAATAACTGATGAATGGACAGGATACAAACCATTAAAAGAGATGTATGATATAACTCAAATTAAGAGTAATAGGTCTGATTTTTTTGAAATAAATACAATTATATATCAAGTTAAGGCTTAGTTAAGAAGCACTTTCTAATGGATGCATGAAAAACATATTGAAAAATATTTGGACGAGTACAGCTACAGATTAAATAGATCAAATAGCAAACAAACTATATTTGATAACTTAATTAAAAGGATGGTAATTTCTAAACCCCTTAAATATAGTGAGATTATAGTAAGCACCTAAACGGATAACTCTAAAAAAAAATAAACAAAATTTTGCCTTAAGTACACAAAGCAATAAGTAACAAAAAAGGTTATTATTGGATATCCATCATAGAATATATGCTGAATTTCTTCAGAATTATCTAAATGAATTTTGTAATAGTAGACATTTTAATAATCTTATGGAAAGACTACTAATTGCTGGGGTTAATCATAGATGTAATGAACCTTAGGAATACAAAAGGGTAAGTATAATAAAGAATAAGTATACTTTGTTAAGTAAAATTAAACGCAAGTTTTTTTAGATCTTACCTTTTAACTTCTTTCACTTTGAAATCAAAAATAGGACTTAATTATTTAGTTTTCAGTATTAATTATTTTTTTTAGCTTACTTTATCCTGTTTTATATATTATCAAGACCTAAAATAGTAACACTTTTTGGTTGAATCTTGCAATAATTATCTTTTAGAGAATAACTTAATTAGTTTTTAGGTTAACTCTAAGTGGTATTTCCTGACTTTGTTATCTAATAATTGTCTATTTTATGTAGTTTTGATAATTTTAGGAATGTTAATAATAATTCAAAACATAAAAACAGTAATTTCTTACTGTTTTTATGTTTAATAGATTCTAAATTTTTAATTACCACTTACTTGGTGCATTAGTAATTTCTTCTGCTACAATATTTTCATTTGATGGTCTGTCATATACTTTTATTTCAAGAAAATTAATGCCATTACCTTTTTCCCAATCATGAATTGTAATACCCCTAGATGTTCTAGTGTAACTTAAAGCATTGTCCCATCGTATAAAATCATGCCAATCTTGATGTCTCATAAATCCATCATAAATCCATGGAGCACCTGAACCCCATAATTTATCATATGAATCAACACCTTGATTAGTACTGCTAATAAAACTATCCATATCATACCTTGTTATTCTATGACTTCTATACCAAAAAGGATTATAACGGTTGCGTACTTGATATCTTAACCAGAAATCTGCGGGTTTATTGCTATTAAAATTTATAGGTGATCCTTTTGGCAAGAAACGAAAAGCTAAATCAACTTGATCTCCAGATCTAGAAGATACTGTAATATAACAATCATAACTTCTATTTTCGTTCTTACTTACCCACTCTCCATTATTCCATAATTGGAAATAACCAGTAACAATATAAGTTATTTTTCCACCTATACCTTTACCATTATTGTTAGTGTTTAGGTTTAAAAAATCACCAGTATATGGCTTTGGAGATCCAAAATCTAAAGTACTAGCAGAATATGCTAGTTTACCATCTTTGTCTAACAACTCGCGATTGGATGCGCTTGTTTTAGAATCTGCTACTGTTTCATCTTTTTCACATGAGAACAGTAAAACTGCAACTGTAAAAGCTAAAATAATTTTTTTCATATATACATATTTATTTAGTTAAATAATTGATGCAAATATATAAAAAAAATATTCAAAAAAAAAAATCCCATTTTTTGTTAATAATTTATACTTTGAGTAATACGTTTGATAAATTTGTCAGATAATGCAACTGATAGGTCTGCAAACAATGGTATTTTTATAAAAGATAATGGCAATATTGGTATCGGAATAACTTCTCCAGATGCTTATTCAAAATTAGATATTAGTTCTACAAATCAAGGTATATTAGTTCCAAGAGTTACACTAACTTCTGGAACTATGGATTTAAATTCTGATAACGACAACAACATAAGCAATCAACCAGTAGGCTTAATGGTTTTTAATAGTTCGGGCACTTTATCACAAGGATTCTATTTTTGGAACGGTTCAGAGTGGCGAACATTGAATAATTCATTAGCAGCAATACCTTCAATTAGCGCTTTGGATTGTAGCAGTGTAAACATTGAGCCGTCAACGTTTACAAGTGGTGTGGCTTATTCAGGTACATTATCTGTTCCATATACTGGCGGAAATGGAGGAACATATCAAGCCGGTACAGCTTTTACTCAAAATGGATTAACGTTCAAATTACAACCAGGTACTTTGGCTATTGGTGTTGGCAATTTAGTATATTCTGTTTCTGGAACACCAAATTTTAGCTCTCCTACATCAATTTCTGTTCCTATTTCGTTTGATAGTAAAAATTGTAGTGCTTCCATTGGTGCTAAAAGTACAGTACAATCCATTCAGTTTGCTACCAAAACAGTTTCACCTTTAAATGCGAGTACACCAGCAAACTCTCAATTAAATTTTGGTAATATATCTGTTCGTTTGTCTCATACAAGTTCAAGCGGTGCTGCTATACAATTTACAACTCCATTTGCTACACATTAACACAGCAAGAACAAACCTTTATGGAGCTGGAGCTGGAGGCGACGGAGGAGGTACCATTGTTGGATCAATTACTTCACCAGGTACTTGGACAAACTTTAGTGGTACACTTTCGCCTGCAAACAAAGATATTGCCATTATCAATTTGGTTCTTCAAACTACTAAAGAAGTTTATCGAATAACTGTAAATACAAGTGGCGATTTAACAAGCCCTACATCTTCATCTCAAGGAACATTATTTGTTGAAAAACTAAATTAGCATAAATGAAATATGGATAATTAACATTTTTTAGGTATAATAGCTTCATATTTAAGGTATAATGAAAAAAAACTACAACCCTCAAAAGTTGTAGTTTTTTTTATGACAAAAAAAGCCTTTGTTCGTTGTGAAATTAGTAATTTTGCAGACTTTAAAAAAAAGTATAATGATTGTTTTTGAAACTAAAGCACATCTTGTTCAAATTGTAGAGCAAAGTATTGCAAACCACAAAACTATTGGATTTGTACCTACAATGGGTGCTTTGCATGCAGGACATTTGTCCTTATTGACAAATTCATTGCTCGAAAATCACATTACTGTAATTAGTATTTTTGTAAATCCAACCCAGTTTAATAATCCAGATGATTTACAAAAATACCCTCGAACATTGGCTGCCGATATTCAAAAAATTGAAAGTGTTTCTAGTGAAATTATCGTTTTTGCTCCTAGCGTAAATGAAATTTATGAAGGACATACTCAAGCGGTGTCGTTTGATTTTGATGGCCTCGAAAAAGTAATGGAAGGTGCTTTTAGACCCGGTCATTTTGACGGAGTTGGTACCATTGTAAAAAAATTATTCGAAATTGTAAAACCTACAAACGCTTATTTTGGCGAAAAAGATTTCCAACAATTGCAAATCATCAAAAAAATGGTTCAAAAAAATCATTTGCCTGTAAACATTGTCCAATGTCCCATTTTTAGAGAACAAAATGGACTGGCTATGAGTTCTAGAAACGAACGTTTGACGACAACAGAAAGAGAACAGGCAAGTGTTATTTATCAAACATTATTGAATGCTAAAAAACAATTTCAAACAAAAACGCCTCAAGAAGTGGTGCAAATGGTTGAAAAATCATTTGAACAAACACCGCTTTTCAAATTGGAATATTTTCAAATTGCCGATGAAAATACCCTTTTGCCCTGTATTACAAAACAGGAACTACACAAGTACAGAGCTTTTATTGCGGTATTTGTAAATAATATTCGATTGATAGATACTATTTTATTAAATTAATATAACTTTGTACCATGCAAATACAAGTAGTAAAATCCAAAATTCATAGAGTAAAAGTAACAGGTGCCGATTTGAATTACATTGGCAGTATTACCATAGACGAAGCTTTAATGGAAGCCTCAAACATAATTGAGGGCGAAAAAGTTGCCATTGTAAACATCAATAATGGCGAACGATTGGAAACGTATGCCATAAAAGGGCAACGCAATTCGGGAGTGATAACGCTCAATGGTCCTGCTGCTCGAAAAGTTCAAAAAGGCGACATCATTATTATAATTGCTTATGGTATATTAGATTTTGAAGAAGCCAAATCGTTTAAACCATCGTTGGTATTTCCAAATGAAAACGACAACTCTTTAACCTAGTTTTGTAGTGAAAGCAAAACTAACCAAAATATTTTCGATTGTCTTTCCATTGGCATTGGGGGCTTTTTTGACTATTTATTCCTATAATCAATTTACCGAAGATCAAATACTTGAAATAAAAAGCTACTTCAAAAACGCCAATTATTTTTTTGTGGCATTGGCATTATTTTTGGCATTTTTGGGCAATGCTGCCCGAGCTTATAGATGGAAGTATGCCCTAGAACACATGGGCTACGAGTCGTCTTTTGCCAATAATTTTATGGCCGTAAATGTAGGATACCTGCTAAACCTAACCGTTCCAAAATCGGGCGAAATATCTAGAGCTGTGATTGTAAAAAAATACAATAACATACCTTTTGACAAAGGTTTTGGAAGTATTGTTGCCGAGCGAATTGTAGATATGTTTTTTTTGTTGGGTTTCGTTATTTTAGCATTTGTATTGCAATTTAACATAGTAAAAACGTTTATTTTAGACAAAATGCCAATCACAAAAATAATTATTTTACTATCAATTGGTTTGGCTTTTGGATTGGTATTATTAGGATTGTATTGTTACTCTAAACACCGATGGATATTATTTATTAAAGAGAAAATTGCTGGTTTGATAGAAGGGGTTTTGAGTATTTTTAGAATGAAAAAAAGGGGCAAATATTTGCTTTTCACCCTATTTATTTGGGGTTCATACATTGTAACTTTTTATATATCTACTTTTGTTTTTGCCGAAACGTCTCATCTAGGATTTGGTGCTATCATTTCAGCTTTTGTTGTTGGTAGTATTGCTATAGCCTTTACCAACAGCGGATTTGGCTCTTATCCGTTTTTAATTTCAAAAATTTTAGCCTTTTATACCATTGCAGAAACCACTGGAAATGCCTATGGATGGATCATTTGGACTTCGCAAATGTTTTTGGTATTGGTTCTTGGATTGGTTTCGTTTGTATTACTATCTGTTCGAAACAAGCATTAAAAAAAATCATTTGGCATCAATCAATTTTTAAAACTTGACTGTTAAATTTTTAAAAGAAAACAACCTTTGTGTTCTAAAATGTAACTGGTTTTGTCCTTCAAAATAATGGAACTTTTATTATATTTGCAAAAAAAATTAGTTCAAAATATTATGTCTGCATTTTATAAATTATTAATCAAAAAAATGGAACGAGAAACCAAAGATGCTGTTTCCATTTTGTTTCAAGTTCCAGAGGCACTAAAATCTCAATACCAATTTATTGCTGGCCAATATGTTACCTTAAAATTGACATTGGATGGCAAAGAAATTAGAAGGGCTTATTCTATTTGTTCAGCTCCTTATCAAAACGAATTAAAGGTTACTGTAAAAGCCATTTCAAACGGACTTTTTTCTGTTTTTGCAAACGAAAAATTAAAAGAAGGCGATTTGCTCGAAGTGGGTACTCCAGAGGGCAAATTTGTATATGAACCCAAGCCCGATGTTCAACGCAATTATATGGGATTTGTTGCCGGAAGTGGCATTACACCCGTGATGTCTATCGTAAAAAGCCTATTGAAAAACGAGCCCAATAGTACTTTTGTTTTAGTATATGGCAATAAAACAATTGAAGATATTATTTTCAAACAAGAATTACACGACTTGCAATCTCGTTTTGTTGGAAGGTTGTTTGTAGAGTATGTGTTGAGTCAAGCTCCAAATGCCTCCACCTTAACAGGTCGGATAGACCATGCAAATACTCAATTGATACTTAATTTATACAAAGAAATCGAATTTTCAAAATACTTCCTTTGTGGGCCAGAGGGTATGATAAATGCCGTAACAGAGGTATTGAAAGAGCAACATGTGGCCGAAAAAAATATTAAATACGAATTGTTTTCAACAAGTGCTTCAAACGAAACAGCTTCGGATTCTTTATCTGGACACACTTCCATTTCAATATTGTTAGACGACGAAGAAATTACTTTTGAAATGTCGCAAAAAGAAACCTTATTGGATGCGGCACTCAAGCAAGGTATCGATGCACCGTACTCTTGTCAGGGCGGTATTTGTAGCTCTTGTTTGGCCAAAATTACTAAAGGAAGTGCCATAATGAAAAAAAATGCCATACTAACCGACGAAGAAGTAGCACAAGGATTGGTACTAACCTGCCAAGCTCATCCAACATCAAATGAAATTTATGTGGATTTTGATGATGTATAATTCATTTGTATTAAAAAAAACCACAATTATCTAAAATTGTGGTTTTTTTTAATCAGGTTATTTAATAATGAAACGTTGTTTTGTTAAGTATTAATACCAAATATACATATAAAATAGTTCAATCTACTTGTTCTTTTTTGCTAAAAAGAGTCAAAAAAAATAGTTCCGTAGCCCAGTTATGCAACGATTTTTTTTGAAAAATTTTTCTAAAAAATAACTACGCATCTTTAGACTATTTTATAAATATATTTGGTATAATTTGAATCAATCATTTTTGTAAAAGTTATAAACTTTGACAAAGTTGAAGTGCCGTTGTAACTATATTAGGGTAACTAAACGACATTGATTGATGATGGTTTCTATCAAAATGTTACCCATGTAATGCCTCTTTGGCATAATTATTTTTTAAAAATCAATAACTTTTCAGATACTCTATTGCTAGCAATAAGTGATGCTAAAAAGCCAAGTACAAATATGGTAGCCAATACCAATAAGACATTTTGAAATTCAAAAATAACAGGGTAGGGTAGGGTTGAGGTAATCATTACCAATTGAAAATATTCTTGTAAAAGTACAATCATAACGCCTAAAAAGAGGCCCAAAACACCACCAATAAATGTAATGATAATTCCTTGTAATAAAAATATTTTTCGAATATCATCCACTTGTAAACCCAAGTTGTAAAGGGTTTTTAGATGGGCTTTTTTGTCAATAATCATCATAATGATAGCTCCTGCTAGGGTAAATAAAGTCATGACAATGACAAGTGTAAAAATAAGATACAAAACGGTATTTTCTGTTTGCAACATCTTGTACAAACTGTCGTTTAGCTGCATTCTGTTTTTTACTATAATTTGATTGTTAAAAACAGATTTTAATTGCGTAATGACATCATTTTCAGATACATCTGGTTTTAACTGTATTTCTATATGCGAAATTTGATGGCTTTGATATTGCATCAATTCTTGAACCAAACCCAAGTCGGCAAAAACATATTTATTATCAATATCTTCATTTACAGCGTATATTCCAATTGGAGTCAAAGGTATTGAGCTAAAGGCCTCTTGCGGATTTTCGATGGCTCCATGTCCTGGTTTTGGCACAAAAACTTTTAATTGATGGTTATAATCAAACAAGCCTAAGGACAATTTTTCGGTTATCGCATGGCCCACAACCACTTGATTGGTAATTGGTTTGAGCCATTGTCCGTTGAAAAGGGTTTCTTCTACAAGATTGACATTGGCATATTGTTCATCAACCCCCTTTATAGTTGCAACGGCTTCTTTGCCTTCAAATACAAATAGAACCCTTTCCTCTAAAACAAAACTTTTGAAGGCAATACCTTCTATACGCATCAGTTGTTGCTTTTGATGGTTTGATACTTCTATCATTTTCCCTTTAGTAGGAAATACTTTCAAGTCTGGGTCAAATTTATTGCTAAAAGACAAACTAAAATCTTTTAATCCGCTAAAAACAGATAGAAAAACAAACAAAGCTCCAGCCCCAACCACAATACCAATGGTAGCAATTCGGGTAATGATATTGATGGCGTTGTTTTTGCTTTTGCTAAAAACATACCTTTTTGCTATATAAAGGCAAATATTCAAGGCTAAAAGTGTTTGCGTTTTTCTAGTAAACTTCTATCCAAAATGGGGTTTTCTTGCCCAGTTAATGCCTTGTCAATTTTTTCGATATAATCTAAACTGTCATCAATAAAAAACAGCAAGTTGGGCACTTTTCGAAGTTGCAATCGAACCCTTTGAGACAAATCGTGCTTGATTAACTTGGTATTCGATTGAATGGCAAGCAACGTATCTTTTGCTTTTTCTTGAGGAAAAATGCTCAAATGTACCGATGCTATCGACAAATCAGAGGTTACACTTACTTTTGATACAGAAATGATTAAGTTGGCAATACCGTTTTTTCGTATCTCGCCTTGAAGAATATCCACTAAATCTTTTTGGATAACACCACTAATTTTTTTTTGTCTATTTGTTTCCATTGTGCAAAAATACGATACTTTTTTGTAATAAAAAAATACTAAAACAGAAATGCTTTTTTTATGATAAAAGCCAAAAAAGCGGGTTGTTTTATTAAATAATAAAATAAGTATTTACTGTATTTTTATGATTAAAAATAAAACCTAACAAAAGGCAGTAATGGATCTGAATAAATACTTTTGTTTTTGTCATAAAGAATGTTGTATTTGAGTCCAATAACCATATTATCAGAGCGGTAACCAGCTCCTACAAACAAGCTTGTATTCCAAAAATGAGCAGAGGGCAACTGGTATGTAGCGTTATAAGTAGTATTTACCTTGAGCTGTTCTATATCGACAGACAACTGAATGTTGTCCAAAGGGTTTGCCAAACCAATAAGACTGATGCCATAAATCAAAGAAGTATAATTGTTTTTGACATTTACATAGCTACCCTGAAGCCCAACTCCTGCCGATACATATCGATTAAAATCATATACTGCACTTGGTGCAAGCATGATATTGGTAGCACCCGATGCAAATTGAAGTCCTATACCTCCTCCAAAACGGACTTTTTCTAAAAACGGACTTGATTTTTTGGCCAGATTTTGAGCTACTAAATCGATTGAGAAAAACACAGAACAGCTTAATAATAAGCATTTTACCCTCAAAACTACAACACGATGATTCATGGTTTATAAAGATTTTAAATTTAATTGATAAAAGTAATGAAAAAAATTAATAAATCTATTGTATTTTTGTATTTTTGCCGAAGTATATTTAACAAATCAGGTTATTCACTAATAATTATGGATAGGTTTTCCTTTTTAAACGCAGCACATACAGAGTTTTTTGCTCAATTATATGATCAATATTTAGAAAGTCCCGACAGCGTAGAGCCTAGTTGGAGAGCATTTTTTCAAGGTTTCGATTTTGGAATGACGACTTATAACGAAGAGCAAATTGAGGCTCAAACCGAGCAAATTGTCAATTATGTAACCACAACGGTTGATAACGGACAAGCATCAGAAAAACTTCAAAAAGAATTTAAAGTTCTGAAATTGATTGACGGATATAGAACCCGAGGTCATTTATTTACTCAAACAAATCCTGTAAGAGCCAGAAGGGTTCATACACCCAACTTAGATTTGGAAAATTTTGGATTGACGCAAGCCGATTTAAACACTGTTTTTGATGCTGCAAAAGTATTAGGACAGCAACCTTGCTCGCTTCAAGATATTTTAACCCATCTAAAAAATGTTTATTGCCAACATATTGGTATCGAATATATGTATATGCGAACACCAGAAGTGATGGAATGGATTCAAAACAAATTGAATGTTAATGATAATTTGCCTAAATTTGATGCCAATCAAAAGAAACATATTTTAGAAAAATTAAACGAAGCTGTTTCCTTTGAAAACTTTTTACATACTAAATATGTAGGTCAAAAGCGATTTTCTTTAGAAGGAGGCGAAAGCATTATTCCAGGTTTAGATGCTTTAATTGAAGCCGCAGCCGATAAAGGCGTTGAGCATTTTGTAATGGGAATGGCCCACCGTGGACGGTTGAACGTGTTGGCAAATATTTTTGGAAAAAACACACAAGATATTTTCTCGGAATTTGATGGAAAAGATTATGACAAAGAATATTTTGATGGCGATGTAAAATACCATTTAGGACTTACATCGGAAAGACAAACCCAATCGGGCAAAAAAATCAACATCAATTTAGCCCCAAATCCCTCACATTTAGAAACCGTGGGCGCTGTTATTGAAGGAATTGCACGTGCCAAACAAGATCGTTATTATGCAGACGATTTTTCAAAAGTGCTTCCTATTGCTGTTCATGGCGATGCCGCCGTTTCTGGGCAAGGTATTGTATATGAAATTGTTCAAATGGCCCAATTGGATGGCTACAAAACAGGAGGTACAATACATATTGTAATCAATAATCAGGTTGGATTTACTACAAATTATCAAGATTCTCGTTCTTCTACTTATTGTACAGATATTGCAAAAGTAACCCTATCGCCCGTATTGCACGTCAATGCAGACGATGCCGAAGCTGTAGTTCATGCCATGCTTTTTGCCTTGGATTTCCGTATGCAATTTGGAAGAGATGTATTTATCGATTTGTTAGGTTATAGAAAATACGGACACAACGAAGGCGATGAACCAAGATTTACGCAGCCAATTTTATATAAAATTATAGCCCGTCATAAAAACCCTAGAGATATTTATGCCGAGAAATTAATTGTAGAAGGGATTGTAGATCAGGCTTATTTGACCAAAATTGAAAATGAATACAAAGAGCGTTTAGACGAAAACTTGCAAGCCTCTCGACAAAAAGATTTGACCATTATCAAACCATTTATGCAAGACGAATGGGAAGGTTTTGAACAAGTTTCAGACGATGTAATGCTTCAAAAAGTAGATACCAAATTTGATAAAAACGAATTGGACGACATCATCGAAACGATTTCGACTTTGCCATCAGATAAAAAATTTATTAGCAAAATAACCAAAATTGTCAGTGATAGAAAAACAATGTACAACAACAATTTGATAGATTGGGGTACTGCCGAAGCGTTGGCTTTTGGGTCGTTATTAACAGAGGGTTATGATGTAAGAGTGTCTGGTCAAGACGTAGAAAGAGGTACTTTTTCGCACCGTCATGCCGTTGTAAAGGTAGAAGACAGCGAAGAGGAAGTCATTTTATTGAACGCCTTGAAAAATAAGAAAGGTAATTTCCATATTTTCAATTCTTTGTTGTCTGAATATGGGGTGTTAGGATTTGATTATGGATATGCTTTAGCATCGCCAAAAACTTTGACAATATGGGAAGCTCAATTTGGAGATTTTTCTAATGGCTGTCAAATTATGTTGGACCAATACATTTCATGTGGCGAAGACAAATGGAACAACCAAAATGGTATTGTAATGTTGTTGCCACACGGATACGAAGGACAAGGTGCAGAGCATTCATCTGCTCGAATGGAGCGTTATTTGCAGCTATGTGCCAGACATAATATGTATGTTGCCGACTGCTCTACTCCAGCCAACTTTTTCCATTTGTTGAGAAGACAAATGAAAACCAACTTTAGAAAACCATTAGTTGTATTTTCGCCAAAAAGTTTATTACGTCATCCACAATGTGTTTCTACTCAAGAAGAAATTTACAATGGTGAATTTCAAGAAACCATAGACGACGCTACTGTTGATAAAGCAAAAATAAAAACTTTAGTATTTTGTACAGGTAAATTTTATTATGAAATTGCAGCCGAAAGAGACAAACTAGAACGACATGATGTTGCTATTGTAAGGATAGAACAATTGTTTCCACTACCTGTAGAGCAATTAAAAGAAATTATTGCCCGTTATCCAAATGCCGACGATTATGTTTGGGCTCAAGAAGAACCAAGAAATATGGGTGCTTATAGTTATATGTTAATGAATTTTGATTTGGTAACATGGCGATTGGCATCATTAAAAAATTATGCTGCACCAGCATCTGGAAGCCATACCAGAGACCGTCGCCGTCATGCAGATGCCATTAGAATGGTGTTTGACAAAAATTTATTTAGATAATTAAAACCAAAAAATTCATAATTAAAATATAATAGAGATGATTTTAGAAATGAAAGTCCCTTCACCTGGGGAATCCATCAAAGAAGTAGAAATCGCAACTTGGTTAGTAAAAGATGGCGATTATGTAGAAAAAGATCAAGCGATTGCCGAAGTAGATTCTGATAAAGCTACTTTGGAATTGCCTGCCGAAGCCAGCGGTATTATTACTTTGAAAGCAGAAGAGGGAGATGCTGTTGCTGTAGGAGCTGTTGTTTGTTTGATAGATACTAGTGCTGCAAAACCTTCTGGTAATGCTCCTGCTCCAGTAGCCGAAGCCGTAAAACCTGCTGCCGAAGCTCCAAAAGTAGAAGCTCCAAAACCAGTTGCTCCAGCCGAAACGTATGCTACTCAAGCACCATCGCCTGCGGCTAGAAAAATTTTGGACGAAAAAAATATTGCTCCAGCCTCTATAACGGGAACAGGAAAAGGTGGAAGAATTACAAAAGACGATGCCGTTAATGCGGTTCCTTCTATGGGTACTCCAACAGGTGGCAACAGAGGGTCTAACAAAACCAAATTGTCTATGCTTCGCAGAAAAGTAGCAGAAAGATTGGTAGCCGCCAAAAATGAAACGGCTATGCTTACTACTTTCAACGAAGTAAACATGACGCCAATAAACATCATCAGAAATCAATATAAAGATGCTTTCAAAGCCAAACATGGTGGGTTAGGGCTTGGTTATATGTCTTTCTTTACAAAAGCAGTTACAAGAGCCTTGCAATTGTATCCAGATGTAAACTCTATGATTGACGGAAACGATAAAATATCTTATGATTTTTGTGATATTTCTATTGCGGTTTCTGGTCCAAAAGGCTTGATGGTACCTGTAGTAAGAAATGCCGAAAACCTTACTTTTAGAGGGGTCGAAGCTGAAATCAAACGTTTGGCCATCAAATCTAGAGATGGTCAGATAACTGTAGATGACATGACAGGTGGTACCTTTACCATCACAAATGGTGGTGTATTTGGAAGTATGTTGAGTACTCCAATCATCAACCCTCCTCAATCAGGTATTTTAGGGATGCACAACATTATTGAACGTCCAATTGCTGTAAATGGAAAAGTTGAAATCCATCCCATGATGTATGTAGCCCTTTCTTATGATCACAGAATTATTGATGGTCGTGAGTCTGTTGGTTTCTTGGTGGCCGTAAAAGAAGCCCTTGAAAATCCATTAGAATTATTGATGGGTGGTAATGCTCCAAAAGCATTAGAGTTGTAATACACCATTTTATAATATAAAACCCCCCTATTGAAACTTATTTTCGATAGGGGTTTTTATTTGAAAAAGAATCGAATGATGTTTTCAATCACACGGTTGATTTTTTAGGAATAATGTTTGTACTACATGTTGCTTTAGGGATAGTAATCCTTTTAGAAGCCCCCCAGCCCCAAAAAGGGTGTGTTATTTTGCACGAATAAAGTTTCTGAATGGGGTAATCAAAAAAGATTATTTCACAATATAATATTTCTTTTGGATTTCAATGAACGTTGTTTGAAACGTATTACCCGACCCTTGGGGAACGTCCAAAAGATAGTTGTATTTATTTGATTTTGTTTGTATTTTAATTATTTATGTAAAAAATTTATTATATTAAATATAAACTACTTTTTGTAGTTCTTGACTTTCGATGGCTTTTTCAATAATTGTCATTACCCGCACTCCATCATCAGACGTTACTGGCTCTTCTCTGTTTTGAGTGATGCTTTTGTAAAGTAAATCGTAAAAATGATAATAATTACCCTGTTTGGATTCGACATTTTCTGCAATAGATTTGCCGTCAATTTCCGTATTCAAATAACCACTGGCAGCAATAGGCTCTGTGCCCCATGTAGTCAAATTGGGTTTTTGTCCTGTTTTGAGTTGCTCTTCTTGTACATCGGCTCTTGGTTTTAAAAAACTCCCTTTCTTGCCATGTAGTATGTAGGATGCTGAAGGTTCTTTGACGAAAAAACTAGCTTTTAGTCTAACAGTCAATGATTTGTAATAAAGAAAAATATCGATATAATCATCAACTAAAGTTAAATTTCTGGTTTTGCGAATGTGGGCAAAAACCCGCTCGGGCATGCCAAACAAACACAAGGCTTGGTCTATCAAATGAGGGCCTAAATCTTTCAAAATGCCTGCACCATCGTTTGAAGTTTCTTTATGGATTTTGGGACTTAAATTAGGGTTATACCGATCAAAATGAAATTCGGCTTCTACCAATTCGCCAAGAACACCTTGATTTACAATGCTTTGAACCGTTAAAAAATCACTATCCCAACGGCGATTTTGAAAAACGGCTAATTTTAATTTTTTTTCAAAAGCCAATCGTTGCAATATTTTGGCTTGTTCTAATGTTGCGGTAAAAGCTTTTTCAACCACAACATGTTTGCCCGCCAAAAGTGCTTTTTGAGCATAATCAAAATGGGTGGCAACTGGTGTATTTACTACAATCAAATCAATAGACGGATTGTTTAAAATGGATTCTAAAGAATTAAAACTTTGAACATTGGGATAATCCTTTTGAATATTGGTTTGACTTCGCTCCCATGAACCAACAAGTTCAAAACCAGGATGTACATTTAAAAAAGGAGCATGAAATACTTTGCCAGACATGCCATAAGACAAAAGAGCGGTTTGGATTTTTTGCATATTTGTAAACAAGTTATAAATGTTGTAAAAGTATAAAAAACGACCTCTTATGGATGAAAAACTTTGAAAAAAAATAAAAAATTGATTTTTTTTATATATTTTAGCAAAATAATTATCATTTGATAAGTAATTCATTTTAAAACATCACAAAGTGCTAGATTTTTGGTTTGCCCAATACAAGAATGAAACTTTTTTGGAAATATTACTCGAAATCACAGCAGCATTGTTGGGCTTAGCTAGTGTTTGGTTTTCTAAAAAAAATAACATATTGGTATTTCCAACGGGGCTAGTAAATACAGCTATTTATGCTTATTTGTTTTGGAAATGGAGTTTGCTTGGCGATTCGATGATTAATGTTTATTATTTTGTGATGAGTTTGTATGGTTGGTATCTTTGGCAACAAAAAAGCAATCAAGCCGATTTACCTGTTACGATGATGGACAAATCCGATAGACAAAAGGCTGTGCTTTTGTTTTTAGGGGCGTTAGTTTTTGTGATTACAGTATATATATTTGTCCATAAATTAACCAATTGGATGTCGTACGTAGATACATTGATTACAGGATTGTTTTTTGTAGGCATGTGGCTTATGGCCAAAAAGAAAATAGAAAACTGGCTGTTTTGGATAGTAGGCGACATCATTTCGGTGCCATTATATTTTATAAAAGGCTATACCGTTACGAGTTTACAATATTTTATATTTACAATTATTGCCTTTTATGGCTTTTTAGAATGGAAGAAAATCTTAAACAAAACCAATCCAATATCATAAAAATTGCCTTATTTGGTCCAGAATCAACAGGCAAAACCACTTTGGCAAAACAATTGTCCGATCATTTTAGCACCGTTTGGACGCCTGAATTTGCTCGTGATTATTTGCAAGAAAAATGGCAAAACCATCAGCAAGTTTGCCAGCTCGAAGATATGTTGCCCATTGCTATTGGACAAACCAAGTTGGAAAACGACAATACGCTAAAAACAGAAAAACTGCTTTTTTGCGATACAAACTTGATGGTTACAAAAGTTTTTTCTGATTTGTATTATGGTTTTTGTGATCCAAATTTAGAAAAAGCGGCAAAAAAACATCGTTATGATTTGTTTTTTTTAACAGATGTTGATGTACCTTGGGAAAAAGACGATTTGCGAGACCGACCAACCAATAGGGTAGAAACGTTGGCTTTTTTTGAAAATGCTTTAAAGCAATACAAAAAACCTTACATCAAATTATCAGGTAACAAAGGGGTAAGGTTGCACAAAGCAGTTCAAATTGTTAATGATTTAATCAAAGCCAAAGCATTGGGGTTTTCGTCATTGGAGTTTGTTCAAATGTACGACCATCAATTAGATATCGACACGGTTGCAAACCATTTGGAAATATACAAAAAAGGCATTCCCAAAACTATCTTGGACAGACCTGCCAAAAAAAATGATGGCATTTGGGTTTTTTCTGAAAAAGAATTACAGGATTTTGCCCTTTATTTTGATCAAAAAAAGGAGCAACTCCAACTCCAAAAATTTGTACCCGCATCTGGAGCTGCAAGTAGAATGTTCAAATTTTTGAATGAATTTTTGAATGAATTTGACATTGAAAACGAATCGGTAAACGCTTATATCAATCGAAAAAATGCTACTGATTTGAGTGTTTTTTTAGCTGGATTAGAAAAGTTCCCTTTTTTTGAAAGCGTTTTTGCTACACTACGCACCTTGCACCCTGATTTTATGACGTGGGAAAGGGATAAAAAAATCTTGTTTTTTATTCGATATTTGATAGACACAGACAAGCTGGATTATGCCAATAAGCCTAAAGGTATTTTGCCTTTTCATAAATACCACAATTTGTTGGTGTCGCCAATAGAAGAGCATTTGGCAGAAACCATTGCTTATGCTAATGCCAACGGGGTTTCAAAAGTGCATTTTACAATTTCAGAACACCATCAGGATGCTTTTGAAAAAATTATTGCTAATGCAAAATCACATTTTGAAAACGAGGGTAAAACCACTATCGAAGTTACTTTTTCATATCAAAACACTGCCTCAGACACGCTTTCGGTAACATTGGATAATGAACCTTTTAGAGAGTCGAAAAACAAATTACTGTTTAGACCTGGCGGGCATGGTGCTTTGATTGAAAATTTAGGACAACTTGATGCCGATGTTATTTTTATAAAAAACATTGATAATGTTATTCAAAATAGAACCGAAGCCATTGCTAGTTACAAAAAAGCATTGGCTGGCATCATGCTTGATTTGCAAAAAAATATTTTTTCATATCTACATTGGATAGATCAACAACAAGAGGATGAAGCCATTTTGCAAGAAGTATTGCATTTTTGTAAAATCAATTTAAATATTAAAAGTTTTGATGATTTTGATAAGTTTACTTTTGAAAATAAATTGGTTTACTTGCATGAAATTTTAAACAGACCCATTAGAATATGCGGAATTGTAAAAAATGAAGGAGAACCTGGAGGAGGGCCGTTTTGGGTTAGAGACAAAAAAGGACGGGTGTCGTTGCAAATTGTAGAATCTTCGCAAGTAGATTTAAAAGTGGCTTCACAACTCAAAATCATGCAAAATGCCACCCATTTCAATCCTGTTGATTTGGTTTGTGGTATCAAAAACTATCAGCATCAAAAATTTGATTTGACACAATTTATCGATTTTGAAACTGGTTTTATTGTCGAAAAAAACAAAAATGGTATCGAACTCAAATCCTATGAATTACCAGGATTGTGGAATGGAGCTATGGCTCATTGGATAACCATTTTTGTTCAAGTTCCGTTGATTACTTTCAATCCTGTAAAAACAGTTAATGATTTGCTCAAACCAGCACATCAGCCTCAATCGATTTAAGTAAAATAAAAATATCAAACCAAAAATAACCTTTAAAATTGTATAATTATGACCTTATATCCTATTGAATCAGGAAATTTTAAGCTAGATGGTGGTGCCATGTTTGGCGTTGTTCCTAAAACCATTTGGAACAAAACAAATCCCGCCGATGCTAATAACCTCATAGACATTGCGGCCCGTTGTTTGCTTATTGAAAACGGCAACCGACTGATTTTGATAGACACAGGAATGGGCAATAAACAGTCGGATAAATTTTTTGGTTATTATTCGCTTTGGGGCCATCATTCGATAGACCATTCGTTGAGTCAATGGGGATTTCATCGAGATGATATTACAGATGTGTTTATGACTCACCTGCATTTTGATCATTGTGGTGGTAGCGTTCAATGGAATAAAGACAGAACAGGCTACGAACCTGCTTTTAAAAATGCCCAATTTTGGACAAACAGCAACCATTGGGAGTGGGCCACAAAGCCCAATCCGAGAGAAAAAGCCTCTTTTTTGGCAGAAAATATTTTGCCTATGCAGGAAAGTGGACAATTAAAGTTTATCAACAGACCAGACAATGATTTTTTGCCACAATCAGAATTGGATTTTGGAATTTACTTTGTAGATGGGCACACCGAAAAAATGATGGTACCACATATTCAATATCAAGACAAAACCATTGTTTTTTGTGCCGATTTGTTGCCAACAGCTGGGCATATCCCTTTGCCTTATGTAATGGGTTATGATACCAGACCTTTATTGACCATGCCCGAAAAATCAAAACTTTTAACTGCCGCAGCCGAGCATAATTATTATTTATTTTTAGAGCATGATGCTCATAATCATATAGTTACTGTAGAAAATACCGAACGAGGTATCAGGTTAAAAGACGTATTTCGATGTGATGAAATATTAAAATAAAGTTAATTTGACATTTTTTGTAACAATTTCATATTAATTTTGACTTATCGCAAGCCAGAAGGCTCAAGTTTTACTCATAAAAAAAGGATACATGAAAAAAATACAACTTACACAATGGTCGCTCGTGGCGGCTTTGGCATTTTGCCTTTCGGCCAATGCCCAATCAACAAGTGGCTTTACAACCAAAAAAGCCGCTTTGACAGATAATCAACTCAAAAGATGGAGTCATTTGGATTTAGCCAAAGACAGTATTCCAGGTATGAGTGTGGACAAGGCCTATGCTGAATTACTACAAAACAAAACGGGAGTTCCTGTTATTGTTGGTATTGTAGATTCGGGAGTGGATATTGAACACGAAGATTTGAAATCGGTTATTTGGACTAATAAAAAAGAAATTGCAAACAACGGCATTGATGATGATAAAAATGGATACATCGACGATATTCATGGCTGGAATTTTTTAGGTAATATTACCAAAGAGGATTATGAATATGTACGAATTCTAAAAAACAAAAGCTTGGTAGATGAAGCCACTTATTTAGTAGCAAAATCTTATAATGATAAAAAAGTAGCCGAGGCCAATACCAATATTTTGCAACTCGAACGGGTGTTTGAAGGCACCACAAAAGCAGACGAAGCTTTGCGCAAACATTTAGGAAAAGATACCTATACAGCCGATGATTTAAAAGCCATCAAGTCTGATGATGCTACGCTGATGAGAAGCAGTGCCATTATGCAACAAATGCTCAATTATGGAATGCCTATTGATGCTTTAATCAAAGAAGTTAAAAAAGAATTAGACGATTTTAAGAGCATTGCTAATGGCGATAATTTAAAAAACGACTACCGAAAAATTTTGGGCGACAATCCAGATGATTTGAAGGACAACAAATATGGCGACAACAATGTGATGGGGCCAGATAAAGAAGAAATTTTACATGGAACTCACGTTGCAGGAATTGTAGCTCAAGTCAGAAACAATAATATTGGTGGCGACGGTATTGCCAATCAGGTTCAAATTCTAACGGTAAGAGCGGTTCCAGATGGCGACGAATATGATAAAGACATTGCTTTAGGTATTCGCTATGCGGTGGACAACGGAGCCAAAGTAATCAACGCCAGCTTTGGAAAAGACTTTTCGCCACACCAACAATGGGTTTTTGATGCTATAAAATATGCCGAAAGTAAAGATGTATTGATTGTACATGCTGCAGGTAACGATGCCAAAGACATTGATACGGAGCCAAATTTCCCTAACGACGCTGCCGACAAAAAAAAGGAATTTGCTGATAATGTGATTACCGTTGGGGCATTAAATTTTGAATATGGCAAACAAATGGTTGCTGATTTTTCTAACATTGGAAAAATAAACGTAGATGTATTTGCACCTGGTGTAAAAATATATGCCTCTACTCCAAATAATGGTTACCAATTTTTGCAAGGAACTTCAATGGCTTCGCCCAATGTGGCTGGAGTAGCTGCTTTGATACGTTCGTATTATCCAAAATTATCGGCCAAACAAGTGAAACATATTTTGATGGACTCTGGTACTTCTATTAACGAAAATGTGGCATTTGCTGGCAACGTCAATGATGTTAAACCTTTTGCCTCGCTTTCCAAATCAGGAAAAATTGTGAATGCTTATAACGCATTGAAATTAGCAGCTAAAATGAGTACCCAAAAAGGTAAAAAATAAATAGTCAATTATTTTTTAAACCATAATAATTAATATAAAAAAGGTTCTTTTGATTTTCTCAAAAGAACCTTTTTTGACTTTACTAAATACATCAATATATACCTTTACCTACTTGTGCTTTTTTTTGAAGTACCGAATTTTTGTACTATTTGATGTTTGGTCAATATCCAAAAGTTATTGTGTTTATCCAGCATCATAATCGATAAACCCATCGACGCTTGTTGCAATCAAATGATGGAGTATATTAACGAGTATTTGATTGTAAACCAAAAATATTATAAAAATTTTTGTATCTGAAATGCCAATTCAGTAAACTCATTGGCTGTTAGCGTTACTTTGTTTATAAACCTCATTTCGTCCATTTCGTTGATTGGAATCAAATGAACATGAGCATGTGGCACTTCTAAACCCACAACAGCTACGCCAACTCGTTTGCAAGGCAACGCTTTTTCTAAGGCAGCAGCAACTTTTTTGGCAAAAAGCATTAACTCAGTATATTGTTCGTCTGACAAATCAAACAATTTGTCAATTTCTTGTTTTGGAATACAAAGTGTATGTCCTTTTGCATTTGGATTGACATCTAAAAAAGCTAAAAAATCGGATGTTTCTGCTATTTTGTAACAAGGAATATCACCGTTTACAATTTTTGTAAAAATAGAACTCATAAAATAGGGTGGTGTTAAGCGGATTAATCGCGGGTAATTTCAATAATTTCAAATTGTATCTTACCATTAGGTACTGTTACTTCGGCTATTTCTCCAACGGATTTACCCAAAAGGCCTTTGCCAATAGGCGATGTAACCGATATTTTACCGCTTTTAAGGTCGGCTTCACTTTCTGCAACAAGGGTATAAGTCATAGTGGCACCATTTGCCATATTTTTGATTTTTACTTTTGAAAGTACCAATGCTTTAGACACATCCAACTGCGATTCGTCTATTAATCGGGCATTTGCATGTATTTCTTCTAGCTTTGCTATTCTCATTTCTAGCAAACCTTGTGCCTCTTTTGCGGCATCATACTCTGCATTTTCAGATAAATCCCCTTTATCGCGTGCATCGGCAATATCTTGCGATGCTTTTGGACGCATGACATTTTTTAGATAATCTAACTCTTCTCTTAATTTTTTTAAACCTTCGGCTGTGTAATACGATACTGCACTCATAAATTTGTTATTTATATAAATAGAAAAAATCCCATCTCGACGGGATTTTTTTCCACAAAGATATTATTTTTTTTATTAATTCAAATTTTTTTAACTATTTTGAGTTTCAAAGTTACATAATTAAAATTTATTTTAGTTCAAAAAAAAAATTTTTTTTTCAACAGAAAACATATTATTTACTCTAATTAAAATATTACTTTTATGGTTTATTTAAAAAGTATTTAAAATGATGGTATTTAGAAAATTAATAGAACATATAACGAGCTCGTTTTATAAAAAAATAGTGGTTTTTATATTCATTGGATGTTTGTTTTCGTGTTCAAAAGAAACCATAAACAACAACAATCCTTATTTGCCAAATTATACTTTTACCTACAATGTAGATTTGAATTTGCCTAGTCATTCAAACCTACAATTTGCAGGAAACGGTATTACAGTAACCACTCAAGGAGTTGGGGTTCGGGGTGTTTTTGTGTTCAATACAGGAAGTGGCTATACCGCTTGGGATATGGCATGTCCTAATCAGAGTTTGAGCAGTTGCTCTACCATGACGTTGAGTGGCATCAATGCTGTTTGTCCGTGCGACGACAAAAAATACAGTTTATATACAGGACAATCTGCGGGTATGACTTACCCCTTAAAAGCCTATAGAGTAGAGGTGAACGGAACAGTTTTGAGGATATACAACTAACAAAAAATGCAGAATAAATTATGTAACACCACATTTTTATTTGCAATAATGCTTTTTTTATAATTTTACAAATTCATTTTTAGTCAAAAAAAATCTAGTTTATACAATATTTTTTGTATTTTTACAGCATTTAATCTTATTTTTGATACCCGTTTATAAGCTGTCAGATCAAGTGGTCTAAAATATTGCAAATAAACAGCTTATGACATTTTTATGTTAAGTCATAACAATAAATATAGGTATGTTACAAAAACAAGAGATAATGAAACAATGAGCTTTAAGACCACTTAACAAAAAGTATCGATATGAAAATCAGAGCCACACTCAAACAAATTGCTAAAGAATTAGGAGTATCTGTTTCTACTGTTTCTAAAGCTTTAAATGACAGCCCCGAAATTAGTGAACCTACCAAGATAAAAATTCAGGAATATGCTAAATTAAAAAATTACAAACCCAATTTGACAGCGCTGAATTTAAAAAATCGAAGCACCAAAACCATTGGTGTTATTATACCAAATATACTCAACTCTTTTTTTGCAAAAGTATTTAGTGGCATCGAAAAAGTAGCCGAAGCCAAAGGATACAATGTAATAACGTGTATTTCTAACGAAAGCTTGGAAAAAGAAATTCATGCTCTCGAAATGTTGAGCAATGGCACAATTGATGGATTTATCCTATCGATTGCAGAAGAAGCACAAAAATTGGGTGAATTTTCTCATTTTTTAGAAATAATAAAAGAAGGAATTCCAATTGTAATGTTTGATAGAATAGCCGATGAAGTGCATTGTGATAAAGTAGTAGTTGATGATTATGAATCGGCATTAAATGCCATGCAACATTTGATAGATTCACAATGTAGCAGCATTGCCTTGTTTTCGTCGATTGATAATTTAAGTGTAGGCAAGCTTAGAACAAAAGGATATTTTGACGCACTAGAAAAAAACAACATATCCATAGACCCTCAAATCATAATCAGAACCGATAATGAACATGAATTTAATATACAAGCTACGGCATTATTTGACACACAAAAAGTAGATGGTATTTTTGCTTTAGACGAGCATGCCTCTGTATCGGCAATGAAAATGAGCCTAAAAGCAGGTTATAAAATTCCAGATGAGGTATCTGTCATTGGATTTGCAGATGGTGTTTGGTCCAGAAGACTCACACCAAGCTTGTCCACCGTGAGCCAACATGGCCCTGAAATTGGTGAAGCAGCTGCCCAACTTTTGATAGCACGATTAGAAAGCAAACTGGAAAATTACCATTACAAAACAGAAATTATCAAAACAGAACTGCGTCAAAGAGAATCAACCAAAAAAATAGGCTAATTCATTTTGATTGCTGTTTTTGATATAAATGATATTGGGGTAAAACAGCAAGCGGATGTACAAAAGTGAATTGTAAAAGCAAGTAAATTATTATATTTTTATTTTAAAAAAATAAATATATAGGTAAGTGATTTTTTTATTGAAAGGATAAAATCATTATTTATGTTGATTGTTACTATGAAATTATTGATATAAACAACTTTGCATTTATCTAAATACAAGTATTGATTTTTAGTGTAATTGATAAAATATCAATAAGTTAGTAATGCGTTATATCCCGCCTGAACCCTTTGGAGTGCTAGTTAATAAAAAACAAATGACACTGCTATAGAAAACCCCTCTGTTGTGCCCTCATTCCAATACAAAAACCACAACCTTAAAAAGTTGTGGTTTTTTTGTAGGTTTAAGAGGGGTATAAATTTTGATAAATATTAAAAAAAAAAGCTAATTTTGTAAAAAAATAAAAGATGCGATATTTAGACCCCAAAAACGATTTGGTTTTTAAGCGGATTTTTGGCGAACATCCTCATTTATTGATGAGTTTGCTCAACGAACTTTTGCCATTGGAGGTGCCCATCAAAAAAATAAAATACCTGCCAACCGAAATGGTGCCTCGCATTCCTGTTTTTAAAAATTCGATTGTAGATGTGCGTTGTTATGACGAAAACGACCGCCAGTTTATCGTAGAAATGCAAATGCTTTGGACAGATTCTTTCAAAAGCCGGGTGGTTTTTAACGCTTCAAAAGCTTATATCAAACAAATTGAGCGAGGCGAAGAGTATAAAAATTTGGAACCCGTTTATTCGTTAAGCATTGTAAATGAAGTGTTTGAACCTTTGCTTGACGACTATTTCCATCATTATAAAATAACCCACACCGAACATTCTGATAAAATTATCGAAGGTTTGGAATTTATTTTTATTGAATTGCCAAAATTTAAAAGTAAACAAATAAGAGATAAAAAGTTGAATGTTTTGTGGCTTCGATTTTTATCAGAAATAAAAGACGGACAAGAAGATATTCCCGAGGATTTTAAAAACGACCCTTCGATATTAGAAGCCTCGGAATATGCAAAAGAAAGTGCTTATACCAAATCCGAGTTAGAAGCTTATGACCGTTATTGGGATTCTATTTCTAGCGAAAAAACCTTAATTACAGAGGCTTATGATGTAGGGAAAGTAGAAGGAAAGATAGAAGGAAAGATAGAAGGGAAAGTAGAAGGGAAAATAGAAAGAGATAATGAAATCATCCTTAATGGTTACAACAATGGGTTTTCTATTACTCAATTGGTTCAATTAACCAATCTGACGGAACAAGAGGTGCTTATGATTTTGAGAGATAACGGAATTGAGGTTTAAAAGGAATTTACCCCGTCAATATCCCATGCCATAGGTTTTTTTTAAAAATCCTTGCTCATCGTAACACCTCCAAAAGTGGCAATCTAGCCCCGACTGGAGTGGAAATCCTTTTTGTTTTTTCTTTAAAAACAAAAAGATTGTAGCGTAAGGCGGGAACTGGCCCTGCGTGGAAATACCAAAAGTGGCGGCTCCTCATTTTGAAATGTTTTTGGGGTTTAATTTGAATTTATTGTAATATTTGTTTTATTTTATTAATTATTTCATCGACTTTGATGGTTTGCATGACGTTTTCGTATCCTGCTACTTTTTTGTTTCCATAAATAGAGGTGGGCAAGAGAGGGTACTGATTTCTGTTGGGCACAAGGGCATAGTCTATGGGCTGGTTGAAGGGCAAAAAACCTGCATAAGGGTGGGTTGCTCCCCATAGGGTGAGTACTTTTTTGCCTAGCATGGCGGCTATATGGGCGTTGCCGCTATCCATAGAAAGCATGAGGTCTAATTGGCTGATTAAGGCCATTTCTGTTGCTAGGTCGAAGCATCCTGCCATGTTGTAAACATTTGGATGAGTTGCTGCGAGGGTTGTCAAGAGTTGTTTTTCTTTTTGTCCTCCGCCAAACAAAAATACTTCATAATCAGGATTTTGTGCGAGGTTTTGTATTAGTTTTTGCATCAAATCAAAGGGGTAAACTTTGGATTGATATTGTGCAAAAGGGGCAATTCCTAGGTGCTTTTTGTTGGGTTTTATCAGGTTTTGTATGGCTTTGTTGGGCTGAAAATTTGGAAATATTGGGCTGGCATTTTTGATTTGAAAGCCTAATTGTTCTAAAACTTCAATTTGTCTGTCGAAAACGGTTGTTAGCGGTTTGAAAATTTTGTTTTTGGGTCTGGTAAGGGCTTTTTTGACTTTTCGGGCTTTGTTGATTTGTGCCGTTTGAATGCCAGAAAAGGCCATCAATTGGCTTACAATTTTTGATCGAAGGACGTTGTGCCAATCGGCAAAAGCATCGGGTTTTAACTTTTTTAGATCGATAAACAAACGGAGGTTTCCTATAAACCCTTTGTGCCTTTTTTTGTCGTCGAAAGCAAAGAATGTTAGGTTTGGAATGTCGTCGAAAAAGGGTTTGAAAAAGGGCCTAGAAACCATGGTTATTTTTAAATTGGGATACAAATGGGCAAGTTTTCTGATGTTTGGCACGGTCATGGCAACATCGCCCATGGCAGATAGCCTGAATATCATAAGGTGTTTTATGGGTTTGCTCATGTTTTTTTTTGGAATTTAATATTAATAATGGGCTTTGTACCATACTTTCATCCACTCTCGTTTGAGTATTAAAAAGCATACTTGATTGGCCAGGACAACTAAATCTGACCCGTCTAATGCTTTGATTTGATTTTCTGGAACGTCGATAATGTAGAGTAAATTGAGGTATGAGCCAAATTTGTGGGCTATGAGTTGGTATATTTTTTCGTGCAAAACATGTTGTAAGTCTTCGGGGGCTATATCTGGTTTGCAATCTAATGCTTCGTTGGCCAAATTAAAATCTTTGGTAATTTGTACTACAAGTTTTGAATACAAGTTCTGATTTGTAGCTGTTTCCCATAAGGCTTTAGGGTGTTGTGGCGTTTCAAAAGTCATTATACGGTGCGTTTCATTAAATTTTGTCCAAATACATGTAGTATCTGTTTTTTTTCTGGCTCTATATCCAATGGTTGTAATACATCAAAAGCTTTTTGAGTGTATAATGCTATGGCATTTTGAGTGTTTTCAGCGGCTTTTGTGTCTGTAAAAATTTGTTTTACAAGTGCAATTTTTTGGGTATTGTCTTCTATATTTTGTTGGTATAAATCTAGCAGTTGCTGTTTTTGTGTTTGGTCGGCATTTTGGAGTGCCGTCAAATATAAATATGTTTTTTTGTTTTCAATAATATCGCCACCTACTTGTTTGCCAAAAGTTTTAGGATCGCCAAAAGCGTCTAAAAAATCGTCTTGAAGCTGAAATGCAATACCTAAATTTAGTCCAAAATCATAAATTAGTTGTGCATTTTCTAATGAAGTTTGAGCAATGATGGCACCCATTTTTAGGGCTGCGGCTACTAAAACGGCTGTTTTATATTCAATCATTTTGAGGTATTCGTTTATGGAAACACCAACTCTGGTTTCAAAATCTACATCCCATTGTTGTCCTTCGCAAACTTCGAGTGCGGTTTTTGAAAATAATTTTGCCAAATCTCTAAAAACGGGTGGTTCGTATTGCTCAAAATATTGGTAAGCCAATATCAACATGGCATCGCCCGAGAGGATGCCTGTGTTGATGTTCCATTTTTCATGTACGGTTTGATGCCCTCTTCTAAGTGGGGCATCGTCCATAATATCGTCGTGAATTAATGAAAAATTATGAAAAGTTTCTACTGCCATTGCAGCAGGAAGGGCTTGTTTGTAATTGGCATTAAAGATTTCTGCCGACATTAAGGTTAATACAGGTCGCATTCTTTTGCCCCCAAGCGATAAGATATAGTCAATAGGGTTGTATAAATTTTGTGGTTCTTTGAGGTACGATTGTTTTTGTAAGTACGCTACAAATAGACTTTGATATTCTGAAATGGTGTGCATGTTTTGTTTTTTGGCAAATTTATAATTTTATTTAATGATTATTTTAAACAAATAACCAAAAATATCCTTTTTTTTAATCATTATTTGACTTCTTTTACTAAGTATATAAAAGCAGGAAAGTGATCGCTAAAACCTACCTCGTTCAAAGAGTGTCTTAATGGATAACCTTTGTAGGCACCTGTAGTTTGTACCATAAAGGATTTGTTGTATATGCCAGACTTCCAATACATAAAGGTCGAAAAATCCTTCTGTAATAAAGTTTCAGAAACCATGATTTGATCAAATATATCTCCAGCATCTCTATAAAATAGGGTGGCATTACCGTCTTTTGCCATTTGTTCAAAGGGGTTGTAAACGCCAAATTTGGCAACATCATTTCGAGACAATTTGGCTCCAATTCCTTTCTTAACAGAGTTGTTGTAAGGGCCGTCATTTAAGTCACCCATTGAAATAATTTTGGCATTTGGATTTATTTTATAAATAGAGTCCATAATTTTTCGGTTCAATCGGCCCGCTTCTTCTCTAAAAGGGCTGCTCTTTTTTTCGCCACCCGACCTTGAAGGCCAGTGGTTTACTAATACATGTACCTCTTCGCCATCTAAAAAACCGGTAACCAACAAAATATCACGAGTATAAATCCTGTGATTATTCACATAATCGGTTTTGTCATTTTCCATTTTGTCTTCATCTGTTTCTTTTTCTTTGGAATCTTTAGCTTGATTTTTATAAATAAGTAAAGGAATATTTGAAGTACTAGTGGGTTGAAAATATTTTTTTTGATACAACAATGCCACATCAATGCCACGATGGTCTGGCGAATCAAAATGAACAATGCCATAATTGTATTTGGCTAATTGAGGTTCTTTTATCAAATCTTCTAGCACACCCCGATTTTCAATTTCAGATCCTCCAATAAGCGTAGGGGCATTTGGGTTATCAGGAGTGCCAATGCCAGAAAGTACACGGGACAAATTTTTTAGTTTTTGATGGTATTTTTCAGATGTCCAGTTTTGGGCTCCATTTGGAAGCCATTCTTCGTCGTTGTTTGGATTGTTGATGGTGTCAAATAAATTTTCAAAATTATAAAAAGCAACCGTGTGTATGGCCACTTTTTTAGCTTGAGATTGTACCGCCGCAATTGAGAATAACACAAAAATGAAGGTAATAATTTTTCTAATTTTCATATTTAATAGCATTTTAATTAAAAAGTTTAACATAAACTTGGCAACAAAAGTAATTAATATTAATATAAAATGTACTTTTGCACTATTAAGAAATAATAATTCCTTGTTATAAGGATGATTTAATTAGATGTAATTTATGAAAAAACTTGTTATTAGTACTTTATTAGTTATGCAAGTATTTTGGGTGTTTGGACAAACTGCTTCCAAAATTACAGGAAGAGTTTTAGACTCCAAAACCAAAAATGCCATTCAAAACGTAGAAGTTAGTCTTCAAAACACCCATTTGACGGAGCTAACAAACCCAAATGGTGAATTTGAACTTTCAAATGTAGCCTTTGGAATACAAATTATAAAAATTAGTAGCCAAGGTTATGTAGAACAACAAATTCAAATAACGGTTGAGAATGGCAAAACAACCTCTGTTGGCGACGTTTTTTTTGAAAGAAGACGTAACAACCGAACAACAAAACAGTTTGATAACCATTACAGAAGGTGCTTTGAACGACGAAGTGAATGGATCCGAAAGTACAGCAAGTTTATTGCAATCTAGTAGAGATGCCTTTTTGCAAGTAGCCGCTTTTAATTTAGGTCAGGCCCGATTTAGTGTAAGAGGAATTGACAATGAATATTCTAGCGTAATGATTAACGGTATTTTGATGAATAAAATGGCCGATGGTCGCCCACAGTATGGTGATTGGGGAGGCTTAAATGATGTTACTAGAAATCAAGAGTTTACAAATGGTTCTGCTCCTTCTGATTATATTTTTGGAGGTATTGCTGGAACTCAAGAAATCAATACAAGAGCGTCGTTGTATAGAAAAGGTAGCCGTATTTCGTTTTTAAATACCAATACCAATTATAGTTTTAGAGCCATGGCTACTACTTCGTCTGGAATGCAAACAGATGGTTGGGCATATACGCTTTCGGCTGGAAGACGATGGGCTGAAAACGGCTATTTTGATGGTACTAATTACAGCGCCAATTCGCTTTTTGCCAGTGTCGAAAAGAGAATCAACAACAAACATAGCTTGAACTTTACCTCTATCCTTGCTCAAAACAAACGAGGTAAAAATTCGCCAAATACACAAGAAACTTTAGACTTGATGAGCGATAAATACAATTCATATTGGGGATTTCAAGAAGGAGAAAGAAGAAATTCTCGTTATAAAAAATCTGAAGAACCCATGGTAATGCTCACTCATTATTGGACTGTGAATGACAAAACCAGAATCAACACCTCTCTAGCTTTTCAAACGGGTCAAATAGGCAATAGCCGATTGGATTATACCAAAGTAGATAATCCAGACCCTACTTATTATAGAAAACTACCAAGTTATTATACCAATTATTTTAATAACGATGTATTTGTGGGTAACACCCCATTTTATGTGAATGCGGCAGCAGTAACACGAGCTAATTTTTTAGCCAATCCACAGTTAGATTGGAAAAATATCTACAAAATTAATCAAGAAAATTTAGCTAACGGCAGCAGAATTGTGCTTTATGAAGACCGTAATGACGAAAATATTGTAACTTTTAATACTAATTTAGCTTCGCAACTAACAGATCACATATTTGTAAATGCTGGTTTGAATTATCAAAATTCGATTACCAAAAATTTTAAGAAAATGGTCGATTTATTAGGAGGTAATTATTTTACAGATGTCGCTACTTTTGGATTATATGGCGATCAAAACCAATCGGATTTGAACAATCCAAATAGAATTATTGGCAAAAATGACCAATACGGCTATAATTATAATATTGAAGCTTCAAGATTTGACTTTTTTACCCAATTCAAATTTGTATTTAAAAAAATAGATTTTTATTTGGCACAATCTTTTTCCAAATCAGCTTATCAGCGAGAAGGTTTATACAAAAACGGTTATTATCCTGATAATTCCTTTGGCAAAAGCGAGACAATTGATTTTGAAAATTTTGGTTTCAAAGGTGGTTTTACTTATAAAATTTCGGGGAAACATTATGTTGATTTTAACGGTATTTATATGTCAAAAGCTCCAAATACTAAAGATGTTTTTGCCAATGCCCGTGTTAATAATTTTATTACAGAAAATATTGAAAATGAAAAAATTAATGGAGGCGATTTGAGTTATATCATCAAAACACCAAAATTCAAATCCAGAATTTCGGCTTATTATATCGAAACTAAAAACAGTACCGACATCAATTTTTATTATGCAGACGGTGTCAGTGTAGGCACAAGCAGCGGTGCTTTTGTTTCGGAAATTGTTACTGGAATCAACAAACGCAACAAAGGACTCGAAGTGGGATTGGAATACCAACTTTCTGCAACGGTAAAGTTTACAGGAGTTGCGGCTTTGGGTAATTATACCATAACAAACAATCCAGACGTTAAATTGTCTAATGATTTGGCTGCCAATGTGGTGTCTTACGGAGCTGCCAATTTAGCGGGTTATAAATTATCTGGTTCGCCTCAACAGGCTTTCTCTTTTGGTGCAGAATACAGAGACCCCAAATTTTGGTGGATTGGTACTAATATCAATTATTTAGCAGAAAGTTATGTGGATGTTTCCACCATCAAAAGAACCAACAGCTACTTTACTTCGCCAGACAATGCTGGCATTACCATCGATCCAGCTAAAGCCGACAATTATTTAAAACAAGAAAAACTAAATCCATTTTATTTGCTCAATGTTGTAGGTGGAAAATCTTGGAGAATACAAGGCAAAACGTTTGGTTTATTTGCCAATATTAATAATCTTTTGAATGTGGCTTATAAAACGGGTGGTTTTGAACAATCCAGAAATGCAACTTACAAACAAGATTACCAAGACCATTATAGTGGCGGTAATTTAGTTTTTGGTCCAAAATACTTTAATGGTTACGGACGTACTTATATGATTAATATTTATTTGAATTTTTAAATATATACAAATGAAAAAATTTGCAATACTATCGACAAGTTTATTACTTACATTGCTTTCTAGTTGTGTAAACGATACTTTTGAAACTCCCACTCCCTCTTGTGTAAGCCCTAATTTGGCCAAAACTAAAGAAGTTTCTAATATTTATGCCATTGCTCCAAATCCTACGGGAACACCAGCCAATTCTCCTATTTATACCGCAGACGACATCATAGAAGGTTATGTGATCTCTAGCGATGAAGGCGGAAATTTTTATAAAAGCATGTATGTTCAGCCAACAGACGGCAGCAAAGGTTTTAATATTTCTATTGATGAAGGCAATGTTTATACAAAAGACATGCAACCAGGCAAAAAAATATTCGTAAAAATGAAAGGTCTTGCTTATGCAAATCCAACCAATTATGCTCGAGGCCTCATTATTGGTGCTCCGCCAACAGAGCAATATGCCGTGGACAGATTGTCTAGTTTAACATACAAAAACAATATTATCCCTTCTTGCGATATTATTAGCGAAGATGCTATTGTAAAGCACATTACACTAGCACAAGCCAAAGCGAATGACACCTATTTAAATACACTTGTAGAGTTTGACAACGTACAATTTGAATCGGAAAACATCACTTACGATCCCGTTCGTACAGACGATTTTGATTCGAGCATCAACATTACCGATGGAGCTACTACGCTAACCATTAGAACCAGCCGATATGCTAATTTTGCGGGTAATATTGTACCATCTGGAAGAGGCAAAATAAGAGGTGTACTAACCAAATACGGTACAGGGTCTAACCCATTTCAATTGGTATTAAGAACGGAACGAGATGTTAAATTAACAGGGCCGAGAGCCGATTTTTCGCCTGCATTGGTTGGTAACAACATCCAATATTTAGGAACTATTTCAGAAAATTTTGAAAGTTATCCTACTACAACGGCAGGTTATAATTTTCCAAAATATATCAACGATGCTTTTGTAGGCAGTAGATATTGGGACGTAAAATCTTTTTCAAATAATAAATATATTCAAATGACTTCTTTTGGGGCAGGGCCAAATAAAGCCTATTTTATAGTGCCAGTAGATTTTACAGCCGCCAATAGTATTTCGTTTAAAACCAAAGATGGTTATAATGTAGGTGCCGTTTTGAAAGTGTATTATGCTACCAATTATACTCCAGGAGGCAATATTGCTCAAGCTACATTGACCGATATTACTAGTAATTTTACAATTGCCAGTGGCACAACTACAGGATATGCTGTAAACTTTACAAATAGTGGCACGTATGCTTTCCCAACTGCCTTAACAGGTAATGGTTTTGTAATGTTTGAATACAGTGGTACAACCAGTATTACAACCACTATGCAAATAGATGATATTTTAATTAATTAGTTGTAAGACAAACAAAAAACAAAAGGCTGTCCCTTGTATGGGATAGCCTTTTTTTATGGTATTTGTTGATACATATAAGCAAAACAATCAAGGTGCTTATTCTAAAAGTCAGCATAAAAAAATAGTATTGTCGTTATAATGAATCCAAATGCTGACTGTATTTGTACAAAAAAATTAATGTTGTTTCTACTACGGCCTCAATCAGTGCCTATGTCGGATTGCATGATGTGATTTTTCTCATCAAGTTTTTAATACCAAATATATTTTATATGTATATTTGGTATAAGTAGTACATTCTATAGTTTTATAACCTAAAGTAGTTAATTTTTTATAAAAAATTTTACATTACGGTATTTCTATGTTGGTATTTATTTTCATACGATTTTCTAATGCTATGGTAACTGTTTTACCATTTGGGGTGTGCCAAGTTGCTTTTGTAACGATTCCATGTTTAATATGCTGTAAAACACCCATTTGTTCATAGCCATGCATACAACACATATCAAAACTTGGAATCAAATTTTCAGCGACTTTTTTTATACTAAAATCATAAGTATCAATGTGTTTCTTTTTCTTTAAAATCATCATTTTTACTTGTACAATGCTGTCTGTCTCTTCCTGTACTTGATAGGTAAATTCATGCTTTTTATCGTTTTTAAATCGATTGTCTTCAAGATCCATTGTGTTGAGGTATTTGAAAAATAAACTCGTTGTTCCATTTGTTCCAATACTGTCTTTGATGTTAAAGGAATGAACTTTTTTGGTTTTATAATCAAATAATTTTCCTATCAATGAATAATCCATTCTATATATTCTAAAAAAATAGGTATCGTTGGCGGTATTTGAGTAGCTTACAAATTCCTGTTTTGCCTCTTTGTCTATAATTGCATATTTCAAAAAGGTGTCAAATTGGTATTTTTGTGCTTGTACATTAAATAATTGACAAAATAGTATAAATGTCAATACAAAAAATTTGTTGTTTCCTTGGGCTGTTTTGTTTTTCATAAACCTTATTTTTTTTTTGTTTTACAAAAATATAAAATGTATTGATATAAATTTATAAATAAATTAAAAAAATAATATTTTCTTTTTATTTATGACTTTCTTTCAAAAATGCTGCCAATTCATAAGACGGATGTGCAAATGTAGGTGCTTTTTCGGTGATGCTAACCGCTCTTTTTTTGTTTAGTTTATATACTACATCGGCATTTGTGGTAAACAATAAAGCTGACATAAACGGATTATTAATATACTGTAACAATACTACCTCCGCCTCGTCTATCGACACGATTTGTTGCACTTCATCTTGTTGGTATTTGTATTTCAATTCCAATTTTAAAACGCCATCAACAACTATTGGCCAAACATAAATATTCATCAAATCTGTATTGCCAATTCTTTTGGCAAGTGTAAGTTTTGCAAAAGTACCATCCTGTAAACTGGTTTTGACTTGTGCATAAAAACGATTGAAGGTTGCTTTAAATGGCATGGTAGGGTTGTTTTAAAAAGCCTCAAAGATATTAAAATAACTTTGAGGCTCTACTAAATTTAAGCAAATTTTAAAAACGGACATCAAATTTTTTCGGTCCAATTGTCCATCATCAATGGCTCAATTTTAAAAAATAGGCTACTATTAATTACTATATTTTGGGCGTTACCACAAAGTTCGTGCTATCCGTTTCAAACAACGTTCATTGAACTCCAAAAGAAATATCATATTGTGAAATAATCTTTTTTGATTACCACATTCAGAAACTATATTCGTGCAATACAACACTCCTATTGGGTGCTGTGGGGCTTCTAAAGGATTTTCACTGCTATCTATAACGCTAAATACGGTAAACAATAGTTTGTATTTTTATGTAAATATTATTTTATAAATTTTCAAAAAAATCATTCCCTTTATCATCGGTAATGATGAAGGCCGGGAAATCTTTTACCGTAATTTTGCGAACAGCTTCCATGCCCAATTCTTCAAAATCAACAATTTCTACATTCAAAATATTTTCTTGTGCCAAGATGGCTGCTGGCCCTCCAATGGAACCCAAATAGAATCCGCCGTAGGTTTTGCAGGCGTTCATCACGTCTTTGGTGCGGTTTCCTTTGGCAAGCATTACCATACTGCCTCCCGCTTTCTGAAATTCTTCAACATAAACATCCATTCTGCCTGCTGTCGTTGGTCCAAAACTTCCTGATGGCATTCCTTCTGGAGTTTTGGCTGGCCCTGCATAATAAATGGGGTGGTTTTTGAAATAGTCTGGCATCGGCTTGCCTGCATCCAAAAGTTCTTTGATTTTGGCATGGGCAATATCGCGTGCTACAATCAAAGTTCCGTTCAATTTCAAACGGGTTTTGATGGGGTATTTAGACAATTCCGCCAAGATAGAAGCCATCGGTTGGTTCAAATCAATTTCGACTGGTGCTTCCAAATGGGGTGCTACTTCGGGCAAAAATTGTTTTGGATTGGTTTCTAATTGTTCCAAAAACAGTCCGTCTTTAGTGATTTTCGCTTTGATGTTTCTGTCGGCAGAGCACGAAACGCCCAAGCCCACAGGACAAGAGGCAGCGTGACGAGGCAATCGAATCACACGTACATCGTGAGTGAAATATTTACCACCAAACTGTGCTCCAATTTGGCTTTCCTGACAAATTAGTTGCACTCTTTTTTCCCATTCTAAATCCCGAAAGGCCTGTCCCGACATGTTTCCTGTTGTTGGTAAATGGTCAAAATAGCCCGCAGAAGCTTTTTTTACGGTAGCCAAATTAGCCTCGGCAGAAGTCCCACCAATGACCAAAGCCAAATGGTATGGCGGACAAGCAGAAGTTCCTAAGTCTTTGATTTTCAGACGTATGAAGCTTTCTAGTGATTTTTCGTTTAATAAAGACTTGGTTTGTTGGTACAAATACGTTTTGTTTGCCGAACCGCCTCCTTTGGCTAAAAACAAGAATTCATAAGAAGCCCCTTTTTTGGCATAAATATCAATTTGGGCTGGCAAATTAGACCCTGAATTTTTCTCTTCAAACATCGAAATCGGTACAATTTGTGAATAACGCAAATTGCGATTTTGGTAAGTATTGAAAATTCCTTTTGACAAGAATTCGGCATCATCGGCACCGGTATATACATTTTCGCCTTTTTTGGCCATAACAATTGCAGTCCCAGTATCTTGACAGGAAGGCAATTGACCTTCCACAGCAACAACGGCATTTTGCAACAAATTATAAGCTACAAAACGGTCATTATCCGTAGCTTCTGGGTCGTCTAAAATGTTTTTTAGCTTTTGCAAATGTGCTGTTCTCAACATAAACGAAACGTCGTTCATGGCTTCTTGGGCTAGCAATTCCAAGCCTTTTGGGTCAACGGTTAGTATTTCTCTTTCGCCTAGTTGTTCAACTTTTACAAAGTCAGCACTGATTTTTTTGTATTGGGTATCGTCTTTTTGAATTGGATACGGGTCTTGGTATATAAAGTCCATGGTATAATATATTTTTTTTGAGCTGTAAAATTAATAAAAATTAGGTAAAAACCATGTTTTATGTTTTTTTTTATAACAAATTAACGAAAATTTTAGAATTAATGTTAAATTCTTTATGTTGGGGAAAATGGTTGCTCTTTTTTTTAAATTGTTTTTTTACATCGATAATGGCATTCAAAATTATATTATTTATAAAATAATCGGTATAAATGGTAATTATTATGTTGTAAATCACGAAATTTGTTGCCTATAATTCATAAAAAATGTAAAAATGAGAAAAATAGAACATATTGGTATTGCTGTAAAAGATTTGGAAGCGTCAAATGAAATTTTCGCAAAATTATTTGGAGCTCCCGCCTACAAAGAAGAAACGGTGGAATCGGAAGGGGTAATGACGTCTTTTTTTAGTAATGGCCCTAATAAAATTGAGTTATTACAAGCTACAAACCCAGAAAGTCCAATTGCTAAATTCATTGAAAAAAAAGGGGAGGGGATTCATCATATTGCTTTTGATGTGGCTAATATTGAAGAAGAAATAGCCCGTTTACAATTGGAAGGATTTGTAGTTTTGAATCAAACGCCCAAAAAAGGTGCCGATAATAAAATGGTAGCTTTTTTACATCCTAAAAGTACAAATGGTGTATTGATTGAATTGTGTCAGGAAATAGTATAATAATTTGCCAACACATTATATATAAAACTTTTTAGCTTGTTAAACAGCAACACCTCAATGATATTTTACATCATGAGGTGTTTTTTTATTCTACTAAAATCTTTAAAATCAGTGAATTAAATTTTTTTTGAACATTTTAATCAAAACATTTAAAAATTGTTTGCAAATAAACAATAAATGTATTAATATTGCACTCTCAAAAATGGTCCTATAGCTCATTCGGTTAGAGCAACTGACTCATAATCAGTAGGTGCTTGGTTCGATTCCAAGTGGGACCACTTTAAAATCGTAAATAACTTAATTTTAAGTGTTTACGATTTTTTTTTGTTATACTTTAAATGTTATTACAGGCAATGTTGCATGATTGACAATACTTTCGCTAATGCTGCCATTAAAAAAATGCGAAATCCCTTTTTTACCATGTGTGCTTAGTCCAATCAATTCGGCTTGAATTGCTTTTGAAAAATTAAAAACACCTTTTTCTACACTCATATCATTATAGATGTGGGTTTCGAAGTTTTTAATATCAAAATCGCTAACAAATTGTCGCAATAATTCCTCTGCAACTGCTGTAGTTTTGAATTGTGTGGGGGTGTTGATGTAAACCAAATGCAATTTGGCTTGGTTTTTTTCGGCAAATTGGATCACTTTATGAAAATTAGTTTTGATTTCTTTAGAAAAATCAGACGCAAAAACAAAATGATTGACTTCAAATACGGGCATCTCTTTTTTAATAATTAATACGGGAACATCTACATTTCTAACTACTTTCTCTGTATTAGAGCCAACTAATATTTCTTGAATTCCGTTACTTCCATGAGACCCCATAACAATCAAATCGATATTGTTTTTTTGAATTAATGTCAGGATGCTATCAAAAACCCTTTCTAATTTAATGATTTCGGATACTTCTAAACCATCTAAAAAGTCAGCATCCATTTGTGCTTCTAATTTTTCGATGGCTTTGTTTTTAAAAAACATAATTTCAGGTATATTTTCACCTTTTTGAGCATTTTCACCAATTAAATGCGGTAATTCAATGCTGTGTAATAATATAATTTCGCCATTGTGTTTTTTTGCAATTTGAGCCGCAACTCGTAGTGCATGTTCTGAATGTTCAGAAAAATCTGTCGGTACAAGTATTCTTTTCATGGTAAAATAATTTAAGTGATTGATAATCTGATTGATAACTCTGTGTTTTTTTTAGTGATAACATATAGCTTGTGCCATGTATATCCGTTTCATTGGTTCAGAATCATATTTTTTTTCGATATAAAATTAATAAAAATTAATAACATTTCAAAAGGTTTTTTGTCATTTAAAAAAAATAACTATATTTGCACCGTTATTTATTAAGAAATTAAATAATGAGGGGACGATTGTCCCCTCTTTTTATAAAGTATGACATTTAAAGAAAAGGTTTCAGCATTGCTCAACAATTGCTTGGATACACGACCAAGTTTGTTTTTAGTGGATTTAACAATAAGAGACGATTTTAAAATAATCGTTACCTTAGACGGCGATCATGGGGTAGTCCTTCAAGATTGTATAGATGTTAGTCGCGATATTGAGCAGCATTTGGACAGAGAAGAACAAGATTTTTCGTTAGAAGTAGCTTCAGCAGGAGTTTCATCTCCTTTAAAATTAATTCGTCAGTACAAGAAAAATATTGGACGAACCTTGCAAGTAAAACTTGCAAATGAAATTATTGAAGCAAAATTGATTCAAGCTAACGAAGATTTTATAACTTTGTCGTGGCAAACGAGAGAACCAAAGAAAATAGGAAAAGGAAAGGAAACTGTTGATAAGGTACAAGAAATAGCTTATACTGAAATCAAAGAAGCAGTTGTTACAATAACATTTAATTAAAAATTTGGCATGGAGAATATTGCATTAATCGAATCGTTTTCAGAGTTTAAAGATGATAAACTGATAGATCGTGTTACTTTAATGGCGATCTTGGAAGATGTATTTAGAAACGCATTAAAAAAGAAATTTGGATCGGATGATAATTTTGATATTATTATCAATCCAGATAAAGGCGATATGGAAATTTGGCAAAGAAGAGTTATTGTAGCCGATGACGATTTGGATTTGGACCATTTGGAAATAACCCTTACCGATGCCAGAAAAATTGAACCTGATTTTGAAATTGGCGAAGAGGTTTCAGAAGAAGTTAAACTTGTTGATTTAGGAAGACGTGCCATTTTAGCATTAAGACAAAATTTAATTTCTAAAATACACGAACACGATAGCACTAACTTATACAAACAATTTAAAGACCTGATTGGCGACGTATATACCGCAGAGGTACACCACGTGAGACCAAAAGTTGTTATTTTAGTAGATGATAGTGGCAATGAAATAGTTTTGCCAAAAGAAAAACAAATTCCATCGGATTTCTTTAGAAAAGGTGACAACGTTCGTGGTATTATTGAAAGCGTTGAATTGAAAGGCAATAAACCTCAAATTATTATGTCTAGAACTTCAGAGAAATTTTTAGAAAAATTATTTGAACAAGAAATACCTGAAGTAGCAGATGGTTTAATCATTGTGAAAAAAGTAGTTAGAATACCTGGCGAAAAAGCCAAAGTTGCTGTTGAAACTTACGACGATCGTATAGATCCTGTTGGGGCTTGCGTAGGAATGAAAGGCAGCAGAATCCACGGTATAGTTAGAGAATTGGGTAACGAAAATATTGATGTAATCAATTTTACAAACAATGCCCAACTGTTTATTACTAGAGCATTGAGCCCTGCAAAAGTATCGTCTATCAAAATAAACGAAGATACTAAACGTGCTGATGTATTCTTAAAATTAGATGAAGTATCAAAAGCCATTGGTCGTGGCGGTCATAACATTAGACTAGCTGGTTTGCTTACGGGTTATGAATTGGATGTTATCCGAGAAGGAGAAGTAGCTGGAACAGTTGCCGACGAAGACGATGTGGAATTGACAGAGTTTTCAGATGAAATTGACGCTTGGGTTATTGAAGAGTTTGCCAAAATTGGGTTGGATACAGCAAAAAGCATCTTGAGCCAAACAGTCGAAGACTTGGCAAGAAGAACAGATTTAGAAGAAGAAACAATAGAAGAAGTAATGCAAATATTAAAAGAAGAATTTGAAAATTAATATTTCTCTTTTATAAAATATAATAAATAAATTTTAAGGTTATAATATGTCTGAAGAAAAAGTGATTAGAATAAACAAAGTTTTAAGGGAGTTGAATATTTCCTTAGAAAGAGCTGTGGATTATCTAAAAGATAAAGGCATTGCTATTGAAGCAAACCCAAATACAAAAATTTCAGATGACGTATATAACGTCCTTTGCGGACAATTTGCGGGCGACAAAGGCAATAAACAGGCTTCTAAAGAAGTGAGTGAAGAAAAAAGAAAGGAAAAAGAAGCCTTGAAATTGGAAAGAGAACGAGAAATCGAACTCAAACGCAAACAAGAGGAAGAACGTCAAAGACTAGAAGTTATCAAAGCAAAAGCAGTGATGGCTGGCCCTGTTCAGGTAGGGAAAATTGACCTTAATCCAAAAAGCAACCAACCAAAACCTGTAGAAAAACAAGAAGTGGAAGCTCCAAAAGCGGCTCCAATTGTTGAAAAACCTGCAGAAAAAGTGGTGACCGAACCAGTAAAAGTGGCTGAGCCAACAAAAGTGGCTGAGCCAGTAAAAGAGGTTGTTATTGAAGTTTTGAAAACAGAGGTACCTAAAATTACCCCTCCAAAAGTAGTGGCCAAAAAAGTTGAAGTATTAAAGACAGATGCTCCAAAGCATATTGCCAATATCATTCAACCAAATAAGGCTATCAAACCCAACAATGCAGAGAAACCTAAAGAAACTAAAAAAGAATCTCCAGTGGTTGAAGTGCCAAAAGAGGAAACTTTTACTACGCAATATCAAAAATTATCTGGAGCTACTTTAACAGGTCAAACTATTGATTTGTCTCAATTCAATAAACCAAAAAAGAAAAGCGAGCCAAAAATTACGCCCAATAAACCAGGAACACCTAATGCAAATAATGCTAATGCTAATAAAAATAAGCGTAAGAGAATTGCACCAAAACCAGGTACTCCAAAACCAACAGGTACTACCAATACAGGTACTCCAGGGGCTAACAAAATTGTTCCAAATACTAATAATAGTAACAATAACAATAATAATAATCGTGGAAATAGACCAGGTTTTGTAAAAGGGAACAGACCAGCAATTGTTGCCAAAGTAGAGCCTACTGAAGAAGACGTTAAAAATCAAATTAGAGAAACTTTAGAAAAACTTCAAGGAAAAGGAAACAAATCTAAAGCCGCTAAATATAGAAGAGATAAAAGAGAAACGCACCGTCAAAAGTCTGATGACGAACAACGTGCACTAGACGAAGGCAGTAAAACCATCAAAGTAACCGAATTTGTTACTGTGGGCGAAGTAGCCATTATGATGGATGTGCCAATTACAAAGGTTATAGGTACTTGTATGTCGCTTGGTATTATGGTAACTCAAAACCAACGACTTGATGCTGAAACACTTACAATTGTTGCAGATGAGTTTGGATATGAAGTAGAGTTCATTACTGTTGATATTGAAGAAGCCATAGAAGTGGTAGCCGATAAAGAAGAGGATTTAGAAACCAGAGCTCCGATTGTTACCGTAATGGGACACGTAGATCATGGTAAAACCTCTTTGCTGGATTATATTCGTAAAGAAAATGTAATTGCAGGCGAGTCGGGAGGTATTACACAACATATTGGTGCTTATGGAGTTACGTTGGATAATGGTCAAAAAATCGCATTTTTAGATACACCTGGACACGAAGCCTTTACGGCCATGCGTGCCCGTGGAGCTCAAGTAACCGATATTGCAATTATCGTAATTGCTGCAGACGACGACATCATGCCACAAACCAAGGAAGCAATCAGTCATGCCCAAGCAGCGGGTGTACCTATTATTTTTGCTATCAATAAAGTGGATAAACCAAATGCCAATCCTGAAAAAATTAAAGAAAGATTAGCTGGAATGAATTTACTAGTTGAAGACTGGGGAGGCAAAATTCAATCACATGATATTTCTGCAAAAGTAGGTACAGGCGTAAAAGAATTATTAGAAAAAGTTTTATTAGAAGCCGAAATTTTAGATTTAAAATCCAATCCAAATAAAGCCGCACAAGGTACTGTTGTCGAAGCCTTTTTGGATAAAGGTAAAGGGTATGTATCTACCATTTTAGTACAACACGGTACTTTGAAAATTGGAGATTATATGTTAGCAGGAAAACACCATGGAAAAATCAAAGCCATGCACGATGAAAGAGGGCATGTAGTCAAATTTGCAGGTCCATCTACTCCAGTATCTGTTTTAGGTTTGAATGGTGCAGCAACTGCTGGTGATAAATTTAATGTGTTTGAAGACGAAAAAGAAGCCAAACAAATTGCTTCAAAACGGGCTCAATTGATGCGTGAACAATCGGTTCGTACACAACGACACATTACTCTTGACGAAATTGGAAGACGAATTGCTTTAGGTCAGTTCAAAGAATTGAATATTATACTTAAAGGAGATGTTGATGGATCTGTTGAAGCATTATCAGATTCGTTTTCAAAATTATCTACAGACGAAATTCAAATCAACATCATTCACAAAGGTGTTGGTGCTATTACTGAAACGGATGTTATGTTGGCCTCTGCCTCTGATGCTATTATTATTGGATTTAATGTTAGACCTGCCGGAAATGCTCGTCAATTGGCCGATAAAGAAGAAATCGATATCCGAAACTATTCCATCATCTACGATGCAATCGACGATTTGAAAGATGCTATGGAAGGGATGTTATCTCCTGAAATAAAAGAAGAAATTACAGGTACTGCCGAAATCAGAGAGATATTCAAAATTTCAAAAGTAGGCTCTATTGCTGGATGTATGGTTATTGACGGAAAAATAGCTAGAAATTCTAAAATAAGAGTAATTAGAAATGGTGTAGTAGTATTTACAGGAGATTTATTGGCATTAAAACGTTTCAAAGACGATGTGAAAGAAGTATCAAAAGGATATGATTGTGGTATTCAAATTAAAAATTATAACGATATTGAAGAACGTGATTTGATAGAAGCTTACCATGAAGTATCTGTTAAAAAGAAATTAAAATAAAATCTAAATTTATTATAAAATAAAACGCCTTAATTTTCAAGTTAAGGCGTTTTTTTATGATTTATTTTTTAGGTTTAATCAAAAATGCAGCTGGATACTTTTTTTTGAGGATAACCAGATTCCTCTCCGCTTCAATTCTTGTTTTAAAATTACCAATCCAAACCTTATAATTAGGTGTGTCAAACACAATGGAAGAATCGTATTCTTTATTGTTTTTTTTAACAGTTGCTAATATTTGTTTGCTATTTTCGCTGTCGCCATTATAAATTTGAATCTTGTATTGACTGTCATCAAACGTTATAGTGTTCGTTTTACGTCTTTCTTTCAGTAATTTTTCAAAAATTTGATCCTGAATAAGTGTTGTTTTTGATTCCTGAGCAGTTGATTTTGAATAAAATAAACCCAAAAAAAGGGCTAAAATAATGGATTTTTTTATGGTGTAAATGTTCATAAAGGATTGATTTTTATGCAAATATAACATATAAAAAGCCTAATGAAAAGTTAAAGTTTATTTAGAATGACTATAAATTAAAAATATCCTTTGTTATTACTTTTAGGAATAGTTCTTAAATTGTATTTTTGTGCAAGTTTTTAAAGAAACGCTAACGATTTCTTTATAAAACCTAATAAAACAATAATTTTTAGTCGATAATCATTAAAAATATGAAAAAGGTGGGTAACCCTAATTCGATTTCAAGGAATTTAATTTTAAGCTTAGCACTATTGCTAAACATTTCCTTAACGTCTTTTGCTCAGAATGCTGCTCCAGCCGCAGCTCCTGCTACAGAAGCCGCTGCACCCGCAGCTGCTGGTACTGGAGACGCTGCTAAGGGTAAAGAATTGTTTAATACTAATTGTGCCGCTTGCCACAAATTAGACAAAGACATGACTGGGCCAGCACTTAGAGGGATTTCTTCTAAGGTAAGTACAGATTGGTTGTACAAATGGATTCGCAACAGCTCTCAAATGATCAAATCAGGAGATGCAGAAGCTGTCCGAGTAAGCAAAGCATACAATGGAGCAGTAATGACTGCCTTTCCTCAACTTTCGGATGCCGATATAGACAATATTATTGCCTATACCAACGAACCAAAAGCTGAAGCTCCAGCTCCAACTCCAAATGGAGGTGGCGATGTAAAAAACGCTAATGCAGGAGGTGCATCAAACAACATTGTACTTGGGGCATTGGCCGTAGTGATGTGTATTTTGATTGTAATGTTGTTTATGGTAAACAATGTGTTATCCAAAATAGCAAAAGCAAACGGAATAGTTCCTGAACTAAAAGAAGCCAAATTACCAATTTGGAAAGCATTTGTTCAAAACCAATTTTTAGTATTGGTTTCAGCAATTGTAATGCTATTATTAAGTGGTTATGTAGCTTATGGTTTCTTGATGCAAGTAGGGGTAGATCAGGATTATGAACCTATTCAACCTATTCATTATTCACACAGAATACATGCTGGAAGCAATAAAATAGATTGTAAATATTGCCACTCTTCGGCAAGGGTAAGTAAAAATGCAGGCATACCATCATTAAATGTTTGTATGAATTGCCATAAAAATATCAGTGAAGTATCTGATACTACAGCAACTGCCGAACATTCTAAAGCTTTTTACGACGGAGAAATCCAAAAATTATACAAAGCCGTAGGATGGGATGGTACTAAATATACAGGAAAAACAGAGCCAGTAAAATGGGTTCGTATTCATAACCTTCAAGATTTTGTTTATTTCAATCACTCACAACACGTTTCTGTGGCAGGGGTAGAATGTCAAACTTGTCATGGTCCAGTTCAAACGTATGAAGTAATGAAACAATTTGCTCCATTGACAATGGGTTGGTGTGTGGACTGTCATAGAAAGACAGATGTTAAAATGGAAGGCAATGCGTATTATACAAAAATACACGAAGAACTTTCTAAAAAATATGGTGTAGAAAAATTAACTGCTGCACAAATGGGTGGTTTAGAATGTGGAAAATGCCACTACTAAATGAATTGGCTACATTACTACCAAATTTTAAATAGATAATAGAAAAGAATAAACGAATTAATTATAAAAAAATATGTCATCAAACAAAAAATACTGGCAAAGTGTTGAAGAACTAAAAGAAAATAGTTCTATTGTTGAGACACTTAGAAATAACGAGTTTGTTGAAGAAATTCCAACCGATGAATTTTTAGGTGATAAAGAGTCTTTATCTTCTTCTTCAACAACAAGACGTGATTTCTTAAAGTATGTTGGATTTAGTACAGCCGCTGCAACTTTAGCTGCTTGCGAAGGTCCAGTACACAAGTCGATACCTTATGTTGTTCAACCAGAGCAAATCATTCCTGGCGTTGCAGATTATTATGCAACAACTGTTTTTGACGGTTTTGATTTTGCAAACCTTTTAGTGAAAACAAGAGAAGGTCGACCAATTAAAATTGAAAACAATACCATAGCAGGAGCCAAATTTGCTGCAAATGCAAGAGTTCATGCTTCTATATTATCCTTATATGATAGTATGAGATTGAAAAATCCTACTATTGCAGGAAAAAATGTTGCTTGGAATGAAGTAGATGCCAAAGTTAAGGCTAGTATCGCAGAAGCTAAAGCAAAAGGAAAACAAGTTGTGTTGTTAACCAACACGCTTGCAAGTCCTTCTACAGAAAAATTAATTGCTGAGTTTATTAATGCCAATCCGAATGCTAAACACGTTGTTTACGATGCAGTGTCTGCTTCTGAAGCGTTAGACGCATTCCAATTGGTATATGGTGAAAGAGCATTGGTAGATTATGATTTTTCTAAAGCTTCAGTAATTGTTTCTGTTGGTGCCGACTTTTTAGGAGATTGGCAAGGGGGTAATTATGCAACTGGCTATGCCCAAGGAAGAATTCCTAAAAATAAAATAATGTCAAAACACTTCCAGTTTGAAGCAAATATGTCATTATCTGGAGCAGCAGCTGATAAAAGAATTCCAATGTCTGCAGCAGTTCAAAAACAAGCTTTAGTACAGCTTTATAATGTTGTAACTGGTGCTTCAAACGCAGTAACATTAGACGAAAAAGTTAAAGCCGAAGTTAATAAAGCAGCCCAACAACTTAAAGCCGCTGGCTCAAAAGGAGTTTTGGTATCAGGTTTGCAAGATGTAAATGCTCAATTATTGGTAATAGCAATTAATAACGCATTAGCAAGCGAATCTTTTAATACAAACGGTACAAGACAAATAAGAAAAGGTGCTACAGTTCAAGTAAATCAACTGATTAACGACATGAAAGCTGGACTTGTGCATACGTTGATTATGAGTGGTGTAAATCCTGTTTATTCTTTACCAAATGCTAAAGATTTTGTGGAAGGACTTAAAAAAGTTTCCCTTTCAACAACCTTTACCCTTAAAGAAGACGAAACAGCATTAGCTTCTAATATTGCAGCAGCAGCTCCTCATTTTTTAGAAGCTTGGGGAGATGTAGCTATTACAAAAGGGTCTTATGCTTTAACGCAACCTACAATCAGACCTTTATTTAATACCAAACAATTTCAAGAATGCTTATTAGCATGGAATAACAATCCAATGTCTTATTATGATTATTTGAAATCAGTATCTGCATCTTATATTGCTGGATCAACATGGAATCAAGTATTGCATGATGGTGTTTACGTTGGTGTTGCTTCTGGATCAAGTGCTGCTCCAGGATCATTTTCATATAGTCAAGCTGCTTCTATTTTATCACAATCAAAACCAAGTGCCGATTTTGAATTGAATTTATATACCAAAACGGGTATGGGTGATGGACAACATGCCAACAACCCTTGGTTACAAGAATTCCCAGATCCAATTACAAGAGTGTCTTGGGATAATTATGCTACTATTTCTCAAAAAGATGCTGAGGCATTAGGATTAGAAAATGAAATAGTTGCAAATGGTGGTTTGAATGGAAGTTATCTAAACCTTGAAGTAAATGGCGTAAAATTGGAAAATATTCCAGTTATTGTTCAGCCAGGTCAAGCAGAAAAAACTATTGGACTTGCTTTAGGATATGGAAAAAAAGCAGGATTAAAAGAAGAAATGCAAGTAGGATTGAATGCTTATACCTTGTATAAAAATTTGAATGCTAATCAAACAGCCAAAGCTACCAAAGCTGGCGGAACACATGAGTTTGCTTGTGTTCAAGGTCAAAAAACTTTGATGGGTAGAGGCGATATTTTAAAAGAAACGACGCTTACAATTTTCAATACAAAAGATGCTGAAGAGTGGAATGAACCAGTGAAAGTTTCATTAGATCACAAAGAGGTAGATGCAAAAACTGTTGATTTGTGGGATTCATTTGACCGTTCAAAAGGACATCATTTTAATTTATCAATAGATTTGAATGCTTGTACAGGCTGTGGGGCTTGCGTAATAGCTTGTCATGCTGAAAACAATGTTCCTGTTGTTGGTAAATCTGAAGTAAGACGGTCACGTGATATGCATTGGTTGAGAATTGACAGGTATTATTCTTCAGAAGATACTTTTGCTCAAGATGATGAGAAAAAAGATGGCTTTGATGGCTTATTTGGCGATAAAGGTTCATTAGGAGGATTTGGCCAAATGGAACATGCTTCTGCCAATCCACAAGTGGCATTTCAACCAGTAATGTGTCAGCATTGTAACCACGCACCATGCGAAACGGTTTGTCCTGTTGCGGCAACTTCACATGGTCGTCAAGGACAAAATCAAATGGCATACAACAGATGTGTGGGTACTCGTTATTGTGCTAACAACTGTCCGTATAAAGTGAGAAGATTCAACTGGTTCTTGTACAGCAAAAACAGTGAATTTGACTACCACATGAATGATGATTTAGGACGTATGGTTGTAAACCCAGACGTAAATGTTCGTTCAAGAGGGGTAATGGAAAAATGTTCAATGTGTATTCAAAAAACACAATTGACTATATTAACAGCTAAAAAAGAAGGCCGACCAGTTGCTGATGGAGAATTCCAAACAGCATGTTCAAGTGCTTGTCAAACAGGTGCTATGATTTTTGGAGACGTAAACGACAAAGAAAGTCATATCGCAAAATTAGCTGAAGACAAAAGAATGTACCATTTACTGGATCATATTGGCACAAAACCAAATGTGATTTATCAAGTAAAAGTCAGAAATACTTAGAATTATTATTAATTTAGAAATACTATAAAGGATATGTCGTCTCATTACGAAGCACCCATAAGAAAACCCTTAGTTATAGGTGATAAAAGCTATCATGATGTAACAATAGATGTAGCAGCACCTGTAGAAGGTAGAGCAAACAAACAATGGTGGACTGTATTTACAATTGCCTTAACAGCATTCCTTTGGGGATTAGGTTGCATTTTATATACAGTTTCAGAAGGAATTGGAACATGGGGATTAAATAAAACAGTTGGTTGGGCATGGGATATTACTAACTTCGTTTGGTGGGTTGGTATTGGTCATGCTGGAACTCTTATCTCGGCAGTATTGTTATTATTCCGTCAAAAATGGAGAATGGCAATCAACCGTTCAGCAGAAGCAATGACCATTTTTTCGGTTGTTCAAGCAGGTTTATTCCCAATTATACACATGGGTCGCCCTTGGTTAGGATATTGGGTATTGCCAATACCAAATCAGTTTGGTTCATTATGGGTTAATTTTAACTCTCCATTACTTTGGGACGTGTTTGCAATTTCTACTTATTTATCTGTTTCATTGGTTTTTTGGTGGACAGGTTTGTTACCAGATTTTGCCATGTTGAGAGACAGAGCCGTAACTCCTTTTAATAAAAAAGTATATGGTATATTGTCTTTTGGATGGAGTGGTAGAGCAAAAGATTGGCAAAGATTTGAAGAAGTTTCATTAGTTTTAGCGGGTTTAGCAACTCCATTGGTTTTATCTGTACATACAATTGTATCTATGGACTTTGCAACTTCCGTTATTCCAGGTTGGCACACCACGATTTTCCCTCCTTACTTTGTTGCTGGAGCGGTTTTTTCAGGATTTGCAATGGTAAATACGTTGCTTATTATTATGAGAAAAGTTTCTAATTTGGAAGCCTATATTACTTTACAGCATATCGAATTGATGAACATTGTAATCATGATTACGGGTTCTATTGTGGGGGTTGCTTATATCACGGAGTTGTTTATTGCTTGGTATTCAGGAGTTGAATATGAACAATATGCTTTCTTAAATAGAGCAACAGGACCTTATGCTTGGGCATATTGGGCTATGATGACTTGTAATGTGTTTTCGCCTCAATTTATGTGGTTTAAAAAATTAAGAACAAGTATCATGTTTTCGTTTGTAATTTCAATTGTAGTAAATATTGGAATGTGGTTTGAACGTTTTGTAATTATTGTAACGTCATTGCACAGAGATTACTTGCCATCTTCTTGGACTATGTTTTCGCCAACATTTGTAGATATTGGTATATTTATCGGAACAATTGGATTCTTCTTTGTATTATTCCTTTTATATGCTCGTTCTTTCCCAGTGATAGCACAAGCAGAGGTAAAAACTATATTGAAGTCATCTGGAGAGTATTATAAAAAACGTAGAGAAGCAAATAAAGATTCACATCATGAGTAATAAAGTTATATATGCCATTTATAATGATGATGACATTTTAATGGATGCCGTAAAAAAAACACGTGCAGCACATCATCATATCGAAGAAGTTTTTTCACCATTTCCTGTACATGGTTTGGATAAAGCCATGGGATTAGCCCCTTCTAGAATAGCCATTTGTGCTTTTATTTATGGGCTTATTGGAATGTCTTTTGGAACATTTATGATGGATTATATTATGATTCAAGATTGGCCACAAGATATTGGAGGAAAACCAAGTTTTAGTTATTTGGAAAACATGCCAGCATTTGTTCCAATTATGTTTGAAGAAACTGTATTTTTTGCAGCTCACTTAATGGTTATTACTTTTTATATGAGAAGTAAGTTATGGCCATTTAAAGAAGCAGAAAATCCTGATGTAAGAACCACAGATGACCACTTTTTAATGGAAGTGGCTGTAAATAATAACGAAGATGAACTAGCTTCTTTCCTGAAAACTACAGGTGCTATTGAAGTTACAATCATTGAAAAGCATTAATATAGATATGAAAAATATATATAAAATTGCCGCCATTTTGAGTTTATCAATAGGATTTACATCTTGTCATGATAAGTCAGAGCCAAACTACCAATACATGCCAAACATGTATGAATCTGTAGCTTATGAAACGTATTCTGAATCTGATGCCTTTAAATCTCAACGTGGTTTAGCTGGTAAAGAAGGTCAGTTACCTGCAATTGGAACTATTAAAAGAGGTTTTGTACCTTATGAATATCCCAATACGACTGCAGGATATGATGCTGCAAAATTAAATTTGAAGTCGCCTTTGGATTCTATTTCTGAAAAAGATATGGACAAAGCCAAAGAACTTTATGGAATTTATTGTGCCATTTGTCATGGAGAAGCTGGAGATGGTAAAGGAAAATTGGTTACTCAAGGTAAATTTTTGGGTGTACCAAGTTATAAAGACAGACCTATTACGGAAGGTAGTATATTTCACGTTGAAACTTATGGTTTGAATGCTATGGGTTCTCATGCTAACCAATTGAATACCAACGAAAGATGGTTAGTTGCAGCCTACGTATTAAAACTAAAAAATCAATAATTGTAAAACAACTTATCTAATTTGATATGTACACATTTTCTAGTAAATTAAAGACATTTTCACTTATCCTGATGGTAATCGGTATCTTAGGGATAGGTATAGGTTTTATTTCTGCACCAAAAGATATTCAAGAAGTTGAACATATTTTGTCGGCAGAATCACACGGACATGAAGGTGCAACTGCACATGAAGTCAAAAAACATGATGCAAAAGCTGAAGCGGAACACAAAGAACATTTAGAGCACGTTTTGGGTCAATTACAAAACAAACCTTGGGCTGCATTGTACGTAGCATGTATCTTTTTCATGTTGCTATCCTTAGGTGTTTTAGCTTTTTATGCTATTCAACAAGTTGCTCAAGCAGGTTGGTCACCAGTTTTGTTTAGAGTAATGCAAGGTATTACAGCTTATTTGCCAGTAGCTTCTGTAATCTTTTTTATTATATTGTTGCTCTCTGGCTTGCATTTTAATCACTTATTTGCATGGTTGCATGAAGGTGTTACCGATCCTAAGAGTCATCATTTTGACAAAATTATTACAGGTAAATCTGGCTATTTAAACTTTCCATTTTGGATTATTAGAGCAGCTATCTTTTTAATAGGATGGAATGTGTATAGACATTTTTCAAGAAAAAACTGTTTAGCTCAAGATGAGTCAAATGACAACTCTTTTTTCAAAAAGAATTTCAATATCTCAGCTATGTTTTTAGTATTTTTTATTGTTTCAGAATCCATTATGTCATGGGACTGGATCATGTCTATTGATCCACATTGGTCTAGTACATTGTTTGGTTGGTATGTTTTTGCTAGCTTTTTTGTTAGTGGTATTACAACTATATGTATGGTAACTTTAATTTTGAAAGCACAAGGATACTTAGAACATGTAAATACTAGCCACATTCACGATTTAGCAAAATTCATGTTTGGTATTAGTGTATTTTGGACATATTTATGGTTCTCTCAATTTATGTTGATATGGTATGCTGATATTCCAGAAGAGACTACCTATTTCTTTACCAGAATTCAGTATTATAATTTACCATTCTTTGGAGCTGTGGCTATGAATTTCTTATTTCCTGTTTTGATATTGATTAATACTGATTTCAAACGAATTACTTGGGTTTTGGTTATGGCAGGTACAGTAATATTATTAGGACATTATGTAGATTTTTTCAATATGATTATGCCAGGTACAGTAGGTACTCAATGGTTCATTGGAATACCTGAAATAAGTGCTATATTATTCTTCTTAGGTTTATTTATTTTTGTAGTTTTCAATGCTCTTTCAAAAGCACCGTTATTACCAAAAAGAAACCCATTTATTGAGGAAAGTAAACATTTTCATTATTAATACTTAAAAGAAAAATTAAATGACAAGTTTGTTGGTAATTATAGTTTTAGTTTTATTAGCTGTTGCTGTTTGGCAGTTAATTAAAATATTTGATCTCACTCAAGTAGGAGTTCATAATCAAAATACACAAATTGCAGATGATAATGACAATAATATTCAAGGTTATTTGATGTTTGGTTTTGTTGGTTTTATCTATGTATTTACGATTTATGCTTTAATTTCTTGGGTTAGTTTTATATTAGGTACTCCTGCTTCTGAACATGGAAGTATTGTAGATACTTTGATGAATACTTCTTGGACTTTGATTATGATAGTTCAAGTAATCACTCAAGCACTTTTACATTATTTTGCATTCAAATATAGAGGAAAAGAAGGACAAAAAGCGCTTTATTTTTCTGATAATAATAAATTAGAAGTTATTTGGAGTACTATTCCTGCTGTTGTATTAGCTGGTTTGATTATTTTTGGTTTATTTGCTTGGAATGATATCATGTTTGTTGATGAAAAAACAGATGATGTAATTGTAGTAGAAGTTTATGCTCAACAATTTAATTGGACTGCTCGATATTCAGGTAAAGACAATGTGTTAGGTAAATCAAACGTTAGATACATTAATGGAGTTAATACATTAGGTGTTGATATGTCTGATCCAAATGCTCAAGACGATATTGCTACTAAAGAATTGCATATTCCAAAAGGGAAGAAAGTTTTATTCAAATTCCGTTCTCAAGATGTTTTGCATTCTGCTTATTTTCCACACTTTAGAGCTCAAATGAATTGTGTTCCTGGTATGGTTACTCAATTTGCTTTTACACCAATATATACTACTTCAGAGTATAGAGAATTTCCTTTTATTGTTGAAAAAATAGCAAAAATCAACAAAATAAGAGAGGAAAAATCAGCAGAATTGGTTGCAAATGGTGGAACTGCTTTAGATCCTTATACTTTTGATTATTTATTATTATGTAATAAAATTTGTGGTTCGTCTCATTATAACATGCAAATGAAAGTAATTGTTGATACACCAGAAGATTATAAAAAGTGGTTAAGTGAACAAGGTACGATTGCAAAAGCTATTGCAGATGAAAAATTAGCCAATCAACCAAAACCAGAAATTGTAGCTACAACTGCTGTTGCTGTTGATTCAACAAAAATGTAATATAATTCAATTTTAAATTTATAAATTTATAATATGTCAGCAAATAGTCACGATCTTGCACACGATCAAGAACACGAACACCACCATAAAGAAACATTTATTACCAAATATATCTTTAGTATTGATCATAAAATGATTGCTAAGCAATATCTTTTAACAGGTATTGTAATGGGTATTTTGGGTGTTGGAATGTCTCTTTTATTTAGAATGCAATTGGCTTGGCCAGAAGAGTCTTTTAAAATATTCAGTATTTTTCTAGGTGAAAAATTTGCTCCAAACGGAGTAATGTCTAATGATACTTATTTGGCGTTAGTTACAATACATGGAACTATTATGGTTTTCTTTGTATTGACTGCTGGATTAAGCGGAACTTTTAGTAATCTTTTAATTCCGTTACAAATTGGAGCTCGTGATATGGCCTCTGGTTTTATGAACATGATTTCCTATTGGCTTTTCTTTTTGTCGAGTGTTATTATGGTAATTTCTCTTTTTGTAGAATCTGGCCCTGCAAATGCGGGTTGGACAATATATCCACCTTTAAGTGCTTTGCCACAAGCCATTTCTGGTTCTGGTATGGGTATGACACTTTGGTTAGTATCTATGGCTATATTTATTGCTTCTTCGTTAATGGGTTCTTTAAATTATATAGTTACTGTAATCAATTTGCGAACAAAAGGGATGAAGATGACAAGATTGCCATTGACCATTTGGGCTTTTTTTGTAACAGCTATTATTGGTGTAGTGTCATTTCCTGTATTGTTATCTGCCGCATTATTGTTGATATTTGATAGAAGTTTTGGTACTTCTTTCTTCTTATCGGATATATATATTGCTGGTGAAGTATTGCAATATCAAGGTGGTTCACCTGTATTATTCGAGCATTTGTTTTGGTTTTTAGGTCATCCTGAGGTGTATATTGTTTTATTACCAGCTTTAGGTATCACTTCTGAGATTATTGCTACTAACTCTCGTAAACCTATATTTGGTTATAGAGCCATGATTACTTCTATTTTGGCTATTGCATTTTTATCTACCATTGTATGGGGACATCACATGTTTGTATCAGGTATGAACCCTTTTCTTGGTTCTGTATTTACCTTTACTACTTTATTAATTGCGATACCATCTGCAGTAAAAGCTTTCAATTATATTACAACACTTTGGAAAGGTAATTTACAAATGAATCCTGCTATGTTGTTTTCTATCGGTTTGGTTTCTACTTTTATAACTGGTGGTTTAACTGGAATTATTTTAGGGGATAGTACTTTAGATATCAATGTTCATGATACTTATTTTGTAATTGCACATTTTCATTTGGTTATGGGTATTTCGGCACTTTATGGAATGTTTGCGGGTATTTACCATTGGTTTCCAAAAATGTTTGGTAGAATGTTAAATAAAAATTTAGGATATATTCACTTTTGGGTAACTGCTGTTTGTGCTTATGGAGTATTTTTTCCAATGCACTTTATAGGTATGGCAGGTCTTCCAAGACGTTATTATTCTAATACGGCATTTCCTTTATTTGATGAATTACAAGATGTAAACGTAATTATTACTGTTTTTGCTCTTGTTGGCGGTGCTTTTCAATTGGTATTTTTGTATAATTTTTTCTCTAGTATTTTCTATGGTAAAAAAGCAACTCAAAATCCTTGGAAATCCAATACTTTAGAATGGACAACTCCAGTAGAACATATACACGGAAACTGGCCAGGTGCTATTCCAGAGGTACACCGTTGGCCTTATGATTATAGCAAACCAGGACATGATGAAGATTTTGTTCCTCAAAATGTACCTATGAAAGATGGAGAAGTAGATTTACATCACTAATCTTTTTAAAATATCTTGGAACCTCTCAATTTTTTGAGAGGTTTTTTCATTTTTATCTATATCATTTTTTATCTTTGCTTCATGAATGAAAATTTAGACCCTACCAATCAACATTATAATAATGAGGAATTAGATCTTGAAAAAAAATTAAGACCTTTATCCTTTGACGATTTTGCTGGTCAAGATCAAGTGTTGGAAAACTTAAAAGTTTTTGTTGCAGCGGCCAATCAGCGTGGCGAAGCCCTCGATCATGCTTTATTTCATGGACCACCTGGGCTTGGCAAAACTACATTAGCCAATATTTTGGCAAATGAATTGGGTGTTGGTATCAAAATAACTTCTGGGCCTGTATTAGATAAACCTGGCGATTTAGCTGGACTTTTAACCAATTTGGATGAAAGAGACGTTTTATTTATCGACGAAATTCACCGTTTAAGTCCTGTTGTTGAAGAATATTTATATTCTGCAATGGAAGATTTTCGTATAGATATTATGATAGAATCAGGGCCAAATGCTCGCACGGTACAAATTAATTTGAACCCTTTTACACTTATTGGAGCTACGACCCGTTCAGGATTATTAACTGCTCCTATGAGGGCACGTTTTGGTATTCAAAGCAGGTTACAATATTATTCTACGGCCTTACTCACAACAATAGTTCAGCGTAGTGCTTCTATTTTGAAAATGCCTATTTCAATGGAAGCTGCCATTGAAATTGCGGGTCGTAGCAGAGGTACACCTCGTATTGCCAATGCTTTGTTAAGACGTGTTCGTGATTTTGCACAAATAAAAGGCAATGGAAAAATTGATATTGAAATTGCCCAGTATGCTTTAAAAGCATTAAACGTTGATGCCCACGGTTTGGATGAAATGGACAATAAAATATTAAACACGATAATTGATAAATTTAAAGGTGGCCCAGTAGGATTATCAACATTGGCCACTGCAGTATCTGAAAGTAGTGAAACAATAGAAGAAGTGTATGAACCCTTTTTGATTCAAGAGGGTTTTATAATGAGGACTCCTAGAGGTCGAGAGGTTACTGAAAAAGCATATCAACATTTAGGAAAAATAAATGTAAATATTCAAACCGGTCTTTTTTAAAATTATTTTTTGACCCATTTATGAAATCAACTTACACTGCATTTATAAAATCCGAAGCCTTAAAGCTCGGATTTTTTTCAGTAGGTATATCAAAAGCTGCTTTTTTAGAAGAGGAAGCTCCACGATTAGAACTTTGGTTAGAAAAAAACCATCAAGGGCAAATGAGTTACATGGAACGTCATTTTGATAAACGATTGGATCCTACCATACTTGTTCCAGATGCCAAAAGTGTGATATCGCTTTTGTTTAATTATTATCCTTCTGAAAAGCAAATTGAAAATACCTATAAAATTTCTAAATATGCTTATGGTCAAGATTATCATGATGTAATTAGGGATAAATTAAAAATATTAATGCAAGCTATCCAAGACCAAATTGGACAAGTATCGGGTAGGGTTTTTGTGGATTCTGCCCCAGTTTTAGACAAAGCTTGGGCTAAAAAAAGCGGATTAGGTTGGATTGGGAAAAATAGTAATTTAATAACTAAAAAAGCGGGTTCTTTCTTCTTTATAGCAGAAATTATTTTAGATTTAGAATTAGATTATGATACCATTACCACAGACCATTGTGGTACTTGCACTGCCTGTATTGATGCTTGTCCTACACAAGCCATAGTAGCGCCCTATCAAGTGGATGGTAGTAAATGTATTTCGTATTTTACTATTGAATTAAAAGAACAATTGCCTAATGAGCTCAAACAAACTTTTGATGATTGGGTATTTGGATGTGATGTTTGTCAAGATGTATGTCCTTGGAATCGGTTTTCTAAACCCCATCAAGAGCCTTTATTTTCAGCTAAAACAGAGATTATTAACAATACAAAAGCAGATTGGGAGTTTTTATCAGATGAGAGTTTTAATGAAATATTCAAAAATTCACCTATAAAACGTATTAATTATCATAAATTTTTTAATAATTTATTAAAATAATTGAATATAAAATATTTTAACATATTTGTGATTTATTTTTTTAAGGTTTTATTTTTTATTTATTATCTTTGTACCAAATTAGCCATAACTATATCGCCGACAAAATACTACTTATTTAAGGTGAAGTACATAAAATATTAGTTTTAATAGATAGGGTTTTATAATACTAAATTAGTTATACTTTTTTAATATAATAAATAAAAAATAATTTATATGAGAAAAATTCACTTTGTTTTACTGTTTTTAATAGCAGCAATTAAAATTCAAGCACAAGTAGGTGTTGGGACTATAAATCCAACAGGTACGTTTAATGTTGATGGAGCTAAGGACAACGCTACCACGGGTACTCCAACAAATGATCAACAAGCCAATGATTTTATAGTTACATCTACAGGCTTAGTAGGTATTGGAAAATTGATTCCAAAGGCTATCCTTGACATTAATTCAACTAGTGGTCAGATTGTCAATACAAGATATTCAACAACTGCAAATGCGGGACCTGGTTTGATTTTAAGAAAATCTAATGCCGCAAATAATTTAGACAATGGTGCTTTGTTAAGTGGTGACTTAATTGGTAGAATTGCATTTTTTGCTAATACGGGTTCAGGATATAGTACAATTGCTAATAGCGAAATGAGGTCTGAACAAGTAGGTACTTCTTCTAGTACAAATGTAGGATCGAAAATTATTTTTGCAACGGCTACTCAAAATACTACATCATTAACAGACCGTATGGTGATTTTAGATAATGGCAAAGTGGGAATTGGAATTGTAAACCCATTAAATATGCTTGTTGTAAGAGGTGTAAATGCACAGCCCTCTGCTCAAAACCTAGATCAAACCAATGCAACCTTTAGAGTAGATAGCAATACCAATCACGCATTGGATTTTGGTACATTAAATGATACACCTTTTGGAGCTTATATTCAAAGTCAGAATAAAACGGCAGCAAATGGTTTGGCATTGTCATTAAATCCTTCGGGAGGTAAAGTCGGGATTGGGCTTGTTTCACCAAGTTATGATTTGGATGTCAATGGAACAGCAAGAATTGCTACTGTACCAACCATTGCTACTGCTACCAAAATGTTAGTGAAAGACCCATCTACTGGACAAATTTCAGAGCAAACTATTAGTGGCGGTACAACACCATCAACAGTTGTGTATGTAAATGCAGCTACTCCAGCAACAGCAACCATATTTGATACTGCCAATCCAGCAGTAACTAATAACAACGCTTTTAAAAATTTAACTACTGCCATTTATGTTGGCACAGATGGTAGCCAATGGACAAGTGATGGCACTGTTTATTCTACCTATGCTCCCTCTTTTCAAGGGGCTAGCGATGAGTTTACCGCTACTGCAAGCCAAACGGTATTTACTCTTTCAGGATTGCCAAAAGGTAAAGTATGGTTTTTTAGAAACGGTTCTCGATTAACTAACAATTGTTATACCGTAGTAGGCTCGAAAGTTACTTATATTCCTGCAAATAATGGAGGTGCTTCGCTTGGTACAATTGTAGCTGGAGATATTATAACCATTGATTATGTAAAATAATTTTTCTTTTTTTAACAAACAGAGATAATTATTTAATTTACATATATGAAATCGCTATTAACAGCTTGTTTGTTGTAAACAAATAGTAATATAAAAGCGATAACCTATATGACCGATTAAAAAACAAATTTTACATATATGAAAAAAATATTTTTAATACTATGTGTTATGGGGTTTATTACCTCAAAGGCACAACAATTTGATGCCGTACACGTTTTTAACAAACAAGGTATTTTTATCAAAAGCGATCCTGATGCTAATTTAGTAAATCGTCGTGGAGTAAAAGCTACAGGTTTGGTTGAAAACGAATCTGTTGACAGATGGGGCAATCTTTATACCGTGCCAGGCAATATTGGATACCAAAATTATTGGACAACAAATCACTTGGTAACTTGGACGGCTCAAAATCAAAGTAAGGCTTTGGTTGCTTCGCCTGCAGATGTAACTGTAGTAATTGGAGCAAAAGCAGGCTATAGAATTATTACAACGGGCTCTGCAAATACAGGAACGGCAAATTTAATTATTGCAGGTACAGCTACTAGTCTAGGGACATTTAATGGTGGAGGAACGGTGGTTTTTGAAGCCAGTCAGAACGTTGGTGTCAATGGTTTTACGGGTATTACCGTACAGTCTGGAGCCACTTTGCAATACGGTACAGATTGGACTAAAACATTTACTATTGGACCAGGTCAGTTGGATGTTTTAAGCGGTGCTACATTAGAATTTAGAACTAAAAATACTACTCAAGCAGAGTTTATGGGACCTGGTATGCGTATAAGTGGTACTCTTAATATGATTGGAAATGGCACTACTACGGGCGGGATATACAAACCATATTCAGCTACATGGGTTTTAAATAGTGGGGTAATGAATTTGGTCAATTGTTCTTTAGAGCTTTCTAATACCTTTGGGCTAGGTGCAAGTGACCCATTGGCGGGCTATTATTCTGGTACACTTAACATCAATAAAGATTCTGGCTTAATAATAAGTTCAAATGCTCTAACAGAAGGTATAGCTGTCAATGTGGCAGGTAATGGATCTGGAATCTCTGGAACGCCTCAGGCTGCTATATATGGATATGGTACTAGTTCTAGTGGAATTAATGGGGTAGTTACCCTAAAAGACGATACTGTGATAGCTTTTGTAAATACAGTGGTACACCCTGTTTGTGCTAATATTACTGGGCCATACAAATTAACATTTGGTTGTCCTACATCAGGAACAAATAGTTTGGCTTGGTTAGCTGGTAATAGCACCCATACAGGTGTAATGGAAATTGCTTATGGAACCGCAAAAGTGGTAGCAGCAGAAGGTACAAGCGGCTCACAATATGTAAACTTAAAATCAGGAACTACCTTGTGGTATAATGTGCTATATGCAAGTGCTAAATCCTGGCGGGCAGAAGCCAATACATCTATCATTCTTTCAAATTTTGAAGTTACCCTTAATAATCAAGAGTCTATTCCATTGCAAGCCATTTTTTCTGGCAATGGCAAATTAACTTTAGCATCAGGAAGCGACTTAGAGTTGGCAGCCTCGCCACATACTTGTACGGGTAATTTAACTGTTAATAGTGGTGCCAAAACAGGGGCTGCTATTGCTTCGGTAGTATGGGCTGGGCCACTAATTATGTCTGGAGCTACAAGTGCATTAAATGTAAATAATGTTTCTAATGCTGCCTCAAAGTTGAAATGTACTACTTTTACTGCGGCAAGTGGTTTTACAGTTAATGTGCCTAACTTAACAGCGGGTACTTATGATATTTTAGAACGAACAAATACAGGAACCAATACTATACCAACTGTGGGTACTAATGCAAGTGGCTTAACCGCAAGTTTTAGCTGGGTTGGTAACATCTTAAAAATGACTTTATCTTAAAGTATATAATAAAATAATTCACCTTAAAAAAGATTTGAAATACATTCAAGTCTTTTTTTTGTTTTACTTGGTAACAAATGCCAATTTATACCAAATATACATATAAAATAGTTCAATCTATTGGTTCTTTTTTGCTAAAATGAGTCAAAAAAAATAGTTCCGTAGCCCAGCTATGCAACGATTTTTTTGGAAAATTTTTTCTAAAAAATAACTACGTATCTTTGGACTATTTTATAAATATATTTGGTATTAGAATATGGAAAAAATGAAATTCAGATATAAAATAAAAAATAACCAATTGATTTTATAATGAATTTTTGAGGTTTTTTTATATAATAAAAAAAGGTTTATCTAATATTAGATAAACCTTTTTTAAATAAGTTGGTCTACAAGGACTCGAACCTTGAAAGACTGCACCAAAAACAGTTGTGTTACCATTACACCATAGACCAGCTTTGATTTGTAATCGGGTGCAAATTTATAGCTTTTTTTGTTTTGTGCAAACTTTTTTTTGACTTTTTTTTAAAAAATTTTAGTTGTAACATTTTTTATTTTTTAAAGTCTTTATAATCAGTAACCAATTTTGAAATAGCCATAAAAAAGAAATAGATTTTTGTAGTAAATGAACTGTCATTCCATAAAAAATTGTTTCTTTGTAGCGTTATTTTAAATTCAATATAATTTTTCATGAACACCAAATCTTTTAACTTTAAAAAATGGAATACCATCACGGGGTGGTTTGCTTTTTTGATCGCATTGATTACTTATTCTTTAACGGTTGAACCCACAATGAGCTTTTGGGATTGTGGCGAATATATAGCAACAGCAGCAAAACTTGAAGTTGGCCACCCGCCTGGTGCACCCCTTTTTCAAATGATTGGTGCCTTTTTTGCCATGTTTGCTATCGATAAGGAACATATTGCCTTGATGGTCAATATGATGTCTGTTTTTTCAAGTGCTTTTACAATCTTGTTTCTTTTTTGGTCATTAACCTTACTTTTGGAAAAAATGATAACGCCGTTCAAAACGTTCGATAAAGATGTTCAAATTGCCGTATTAGCAAGTGCATTTGTTGGGGCTTTAGCGTTTACTTTTACAGATAGTTTTTGGTACAATGCCGTCGAAGCTGAAGTGTATGCCATGGCTTCTTTATTTATAGCTATTTTATTTTGGCTAGGACTTCGATGGGAAAAAGACATGCACACCCCTCGAGGCAACAAATGGCTGCTCGTGATCAGTTTGATGGTTGGTTTGTCTTTTGGAGTTCATTTTATGGCTTTATTAACCATTCCTAGCATAGGATTGTTGTATTATTTTAAAAATTATCAAAAAATAACGCCAAAAAACTTTATCATTGCTAATGTTGTGGTAGTAGCAGTATTGTTGTTTATTTTCAAATTATTGTTGCCTTTAACCATGTCGTTGTTTGCCAAAACGGAGGTTTTTATGGTAAATCAAATTGGGTTGCCTTTCAATTCGGGTACCATTTTCTTATCGATATTGATTATTGCGGGTTTTTATTACGGACTTCAATATACCAAAAACAAAGGTTATGTACAATGGAATACGTTATTGTTGTCTGTGTTATTTATTTTGATTGGTTTTTCTACTTGGTTGATGTTGCCTATTCGGGCCAATGCCAATACTGTAATAAACGAGAACAAACCATCTGATGCTGCCGAAGTTTTGGCTTATTATAACCGTGAGCAATATGGCGACAACCCTTTATTTTATGGGCCTCAATTTACAGATATGTTTGCTGGATTGGATGAAGAAACGCCTTATTTAGACGAAAAACCCAATTATGAACGCGATTATCAAACAGGAAAATATGTGATTGTAAACAATTATATCAAGTCCAAACAAAATTCTAGTAATACTCAAAAAACCATTTTACCAAGGATGTGGAGTACAGAAAATGCCGAAAATTATATGGCATATACAGGCCCTTTGGAATTTAAATTGGATCCTAATTATGATTATTCGTCAGATTTGCCTCAATATGGCATAGACCCACAAAAATTATCAGAAGAAGAGTTGTCTGCAGCCGTAGCACAAATGCAATCAGAAGTAGTAAAATCCATTTCACAATTCAAGCAAGCTTATGCAGCCCATCAAATTGATAATGAAGATTACATCAAATTCCTTCGCAATTATAAAGATTATTTGATCATTGAAAAACCAACTGCCGCAGCCAATTTTGGATTCATGTTCGATTTTCAGTTTGGTTATATGTATGCTCGTTATTTCTTGTGGAATTTTGTTGGCCGACAAAATGATATACAAGGAAAAGGGGATGTTTTGGACGGAAATTGGTTGAGTGGTATCAATTTTTTTGATGAAGCACGACTTGGATCGCAATCCGATTTACCAGACGATGTTGTAAAAAACAAAGGACGTAATACCTATTATTTCTTGCCATTTATTTTAGGACTTATTGGTGTTTTTTATCATGCCAAAAAAGACTTAAAAAGCTTTTATGTCATTCTAACACTTTTTTTGTTTACAGGAATCGCCTTAAAAATATATTTGAACGAACGCCCATTTGAGCCTCGTGAAAGGGATTATGCACTCGTAGGGTCGTTTTATGTTTTTGCCATTTGGATAGGAGTGGGCCTATTTGCCATAATAGACTATGTTCAAAAATGGATGGCTCCAAAAGTAGCAGTTCCCGTTGTAACTGTTGTATGTTTGCTTGCTGCTCCTGTATTGATGGCAACTCAAAATTGGGACGATCATGACCGTTCTAACAAATATACTGCCACAGCCATGGCAAAAGCCTATTTGGATTCGTGCGAAAAAAATGCTATTTTGTTTACTATTGGCGACAACGACACCTTTCCGCTGTGGTATGCACAAGAAATTGAAAATTATAGGACAGATGTTAAAATTGTTAATACCAGCCTTTTTATGACGGATTGGTATATAGACCAAATGAAAATGAAAGCCTATAACTCCGAACCACTCAAAATTTCGTTCAAACACCATCAATATGTTGGTGATAAACTCGATTTTGTAATTTTCAAAAAAACAACAGAGGAGCGTTTGGATATTAAAAAGTTTTTAGAATTTATTGCTTTTGACGATCCACGAACTATGGTAGAATTGGGTAATGGACAGAAATATCATTTTTACCCAACAGATAAAATAAGAATTCCAGTGGACAAAAATACCATTATCAAAAACAATGTGGTACATAAAAAATACCACGATTCTATTGTGCCTTTTATAGATATTGATTTGAAAGACAATGGTTTGTATAAAAACAGATTGATGATGCTAGACATTATTGCCAACAACAATTGGGAACGTCCAATATATTTTAGTGGTGGTAGTTTTGGCGACGATGATTATTTGTGGATGAAAGAGTATTTGCAATTGGACGGCATGGTTTACAAGTTGGTTCCTGTAAAAAACAAATTAGACAAAGAATCAGGTGTAATGGAAATGGGACAAATAGATGCTCATAAAATGTATGACATTGTCATGAAATGGGATTGGGGCAACTCTGGTAGCACAACAATATATCATGATCCAGAAACCCGCCGCAATAGCATTACTTACAGAACCAATTTGTCCAGATTGATGGATCAACTCATTGTAGAAGGACAGCACCAAAAGGCCAAAAACATCATCGATTTGGCACTTAAACAAATGCCAGTGGATTATTTTGACTATTATGTAGCTTTGGAACCTTTTGCTAGGGGATATTATCAAATTGGAGCTCAAACAGATGCTCGAAAACTTTTAGATCAATTGATTCACAAATATGTTCAAAATCTTAAATATTATGGCAATTTGACACCAAGAGAACAAAATTTTATACAATTAGAAATTATTACTAATATTGAAAGATACAGAAGCATGGTTCAAGTAAGCAAAGAAGCCAATGACTTAACGTATTACAACAAAGCCAAAGCTACTTTTAATAGCATCAACAAACATTTTGAAAGATTTGGACGAGATAATGAATAGTAATTATCAAATATGAAAAAAGCACTTCTTAAAAGGAGTGCTTTTTTTTTACTTATAATCCTATTAAAAATATTTATAACCAATAACGACGATTTTGCCCTAATGCAATTAATTGGCATTAACATAGGTTAGGTTTTTACCAAACACTTATTATACTATATATACATATAATACCAAACATTCATATAAAAAAGTCCAATCTGCTAGATCTTTTTCTCCAAATATTTCACAAAAAAATAGTTCCGTAGCCTAGCTATGAAAAGATTTTTTTATAAAATTTTGAAAAAAAATAGCATTGCATTTTTAGACTATTTTATAAGTGTTTGGTATAAAATAGTCCAATCTATTGGTTCTTTTTTGCTAAAATGAGTCAAAAAAATAGTTACGTAGCCTAGTAATGCAACGTTTTTTTTAAATTTTTTCTAAAAAATAACTACGAATCTTTGGACTATTTTATAAATATATTTAGAATAACATACAAATTAATCTAAAATATTTTTTGCAATAAAGAGTCAGATAAAATTGTTCCGAAACCAACAATTGAGCTGTTTTATATCCTTTTTTTATAAATTCAACTATGTATTTTTTTGACCATTTTATAATAACGGAAATCGTTATTGCATTTATTCGTATTTGCTCGGATCGTATATGAGCTTTTTTATAAACATATTTGGATATATCACATCAAGGTAATAAATGAAATTATTAAAGAATTTTTTTTGTTATTGATAAATGTCTAAGTAGATAATATTAAAATAAAAGTAAAAAACTACTTCAATTTTATTTCCTTTCGGATTTAAAATCAAAATAGTTTTCCTAATCAAAATCAAAAAAAACAACAAATAATAACACCTTTTAATTTAAATAGTAAGCTATTTTATATGCTAAAGTATTATGATTTTACTAAAAATGTTTGTTCGGTCGTTTTACTAATCGTTTTACTTATTTTGTTATAAAGTTCCACTTTGATAGTATGAGTTACACCATCAACACTAGTTCTGTTCATGCCTTCAAATACTATTGGATTCCAGCTTTCTATATAATACGGCGTTTGATCAATTGTTAATCTAATGCCATAAGTATTGCCAAGTTTGGCTAATGTTGGGCTAGGAACTACATAATCCAATAAAATTTTACTATATTCGCTACTTCCTGTGTAAGTTCTGATAGGTCTTGAGGAATAAATTTCGTCTGTTGTTAAGGTATTTCCAGCATTAACACCAACTATAGTATTGCCCATTACCATATATTTGCCACTTATCATGGCTTCAGGGTTTTTGTATCCTTCATGATATGATCTTGATAAAAAGGCAATTATGGTATGTTCACCATCAGGCAAATTTAAAGCATAAGTATAGGGATTTCCTGCTGCAATATAAGGACTTCCATCAATAATTAAATGAACATGTTGCCCCATTGGCGAGAAAGCCAACCCGGCTGTGGTTTGATCTGGTGTTGCTATTCCAAATGTATAATTAGATACACCAAAATTAAATACGCCTGCTGTAAGAGTAAACCATGATAATGTAGGAGTTCCCATAGGAATATAAGAACCCGTTCTAACTGCAAAACTATAATTGTCCATTGGCAAAAGCGTTGTAGGAGCTGCGTTTTTTGTAAAACTTCCAGTAAGTCTATCTACAACTGCTGCATTAACATCCAAGCTACTTGGCTCTACTAATACATTTGAAAATGTAACCACATCATTTGTTTTACTAAAGTCTAAATTAACTTTTGTAACATTTTGATTAGACCATAAGTGGGCTAAATTTGTTTTCTCTATCAAAACAGTCAATTTTTGATCTGTTCGGCTAATTTTACCTACCAATGCGTAATTATTTGCAAAAGTGTTTGAGGCAGCAATCCACCGTTGAGCTGTAAAAGTACCATTTGCGGCAATTGTCAATCTAACAAAACCTGCTTTGTCCCAAGTACCAACAAATTCTGAAATATCCTGATTGACAACCATGGGGGTATTGTCTTTTGAACATGAACCTAGTACCATGCTAATAAATAGCAGAAATGTTTTAAAATAATTTTTCATAATTTTTTTAATTTTTAATATTTACGGCAAAGGAACATCATATTAAATTTTACTCCTATGGACATAAGTATTACTATATGGATAATGTTTCTAAAAATGTGCCTTTTATATTTTTTCTAAATTCTAATGGCGATACCGTAGTATTGTTTTTGAAGAATCTACTGAAATACAAAGGATCCTCAAAACCCATTTCAAGGCTAATTTTTTTAATGGAATCGTTACTTAAATACAATTTTTTTTTTGATTCTATTATAATTTTATCTATCAATATTTTTTGAAACGATCTTCCAAAAATTTGATTACATTTTCTGTTTAATGTCGATTTTGAGATATTTAAAACAGAAGCATAAAAATTTAAATCATGATGCAGTAAATAGTTTTGACTGATAAGTATTTCAATATCATTTGCAATTGCTGGTTTATTTATTTGCTCGATTGTTTGTGATTTAAGTTTTAATCGTACGGCATGTATCAAAATTATTTTCAACAAACTTGAAACCATCTCTATACTTGCAACGTTGGGTTGTTCCATTTCTTGAAGCATTTGAGCAATAATTCCTTTTATTTGTATAAAATCAACACTTTCTAATGTACAAATGGTGTTATAATACGGATTATTAAATAACAATCCTTGACAACCAATCTCTTTGGCATGTATATCGATACAGAAAAAATCGGGATGAAATTGAATTATTATGCCTTTGATAATTTTATCTGTTTCAAAATCCCATGAAACTTTTTGATATGGATATAAAAAAACAGCTGTTTTATGATGTATATGCCTTTTTTGGCAATCAATACATATATTGCCTATGCCGCTTTCGGTAAATATAATACTATAAAAATTACTTTTTTTGATGTTTTTCCAAAAGGAAATATCTTCAAAATGAAATATAGAAAAAACAGGTAGTTTTTTTGAATTATATAAATACATTTTTTTATCTATTATGGTACATGTAATTTTTTATATAAATAATAAATAGCTACTTATATTTATTTTTATAAATATCAAAAGGTATTTTATTGATATAAAGTAATACTATCGATTAATATTTATGGTACTATTTTTTTTAAAAATAACTATTGTTCTGCGTTGAAACACTACAAACTTTTAGAATGTAGTATCCCAACACAAACTCAATAACTTTAACATACATTTTCTAAATTGTATTTGGGGTATCAATTTTGAATAGTATATAAATAATAAAGTTACCGAAAAACAACAACTAATATTTTAAGTTTCTTTTTTAAATATAATTTTTGATTTAATCCTTTTTCCAATAATTATTTGCAGCTGCAATGGTTGCAAATTCTGTAGCTACAATTTGACTAATCATGATTAACATGGTGGCATCTGTTGCATATATTTCTCTAAGATTCATTCTGATTTCATTATCTGGTTGCAAAGTTTTTATGACTAATCTAGACATCAACATAGCTAAAGTTCTACCTTCTTCAGGGGTTTTAGTTATCAAAGTACCGTTGGGTATTAAGGTAGTGGTATTTGTCATATTTTTTAAATATTTTTAATAATTAATAATTCTTAAAACATTGTTAGGTTTCTATTTTTATTGACTAGTTGTAATACATAATTTATTAATGCAAAGTCTTTTTATCGTATCCTAATAAATAGAATCTTTTACCAATGCCTAATCATGTTTTTAATCATTACAAAACTAAAAATATAAACAAATTGCAATAAAATTATACCTACATGAAAGATACACATTCATTAAAATATAATGTTACTTTTATATACTAGTTTGATTTTTAATACAATAGAGTTGTAGAAAACTTATCTTTTGAAGAATATAAATTAAAAATCAATATATGTTGTGTATGTTTTTAGTATGAGTATGCACCACTTAATTTTTTTTTTAATAAATTGTTTGCATTAAAATATAGAAATACAACAAAATGTTGCTCTATATACATGATATTGTCCAATCAATTAGCTCTCTTTTACTAAAAAGAGCCCAAAAAAATCGTTGCATAGTTGGGCTACGGAACTATTTTTTTTGACTCATTTTAGCAAAAAAGAACAAGTAGATTGGACTATTTTATATGTGTATTTGGTATAAGGCCCGTCTAAACAGGTAAAAACATTTTGAGTTTTTGATTTAGAATTTTTGTATTTTAATATTTGGAATTGTACAATGCTGGAGCCATACATAGTACAAAATACGTATGCTAATTGACAATGTACAATAATGCGTTATTTTTATATCACTAAAAGATACGGTTTGTGTTTAGTATAGCTATATATAATACCAAATATATTTATAAAATAGTCTAAAGATGCGTAGTTATTTTTTAGAAAAAATTTTAAAAAAAAAACCGTTGCATAGCTGGGCAACGGAACTATTTTTTTTTGACTCATTTTAGCAAAAAAAACAAGTAAATTGGACTATTTTATATGTATATTTGGTATAATTTAATTTTTAAAAATTAATATTATTTAGCAAGTGTTTCTTCAATGGCATCCCAAAGACCAATTCGTTTAATCAAGGCCTCTTTTGAAATAATAGCCACTTCTTCCCATTTTTGAGCATCGTGGCCACACAAAGCCGCAACCATTTCCATGGCCATAGGGCTGTGCTCATCGGCATCAAGTGCTATATGTCTTTCAAAATAATATATAAATTTAGATAAATCCGATTCAGGAAAATTTTGTTGAATGTTTTTTAAAATCGCTGTAAACATGGTTGGAATTAAATCCTCACGACCAAATGTAAAAGCGGCTGCAATTTCATGGGCTTTTCCATTTGCAATGGTTGAAAATGTGAAATTCAAAAAATCTTTCACCTTATGATGGATGGGATTTTCTTGAATAATTTGAAAAATAGCATTGCTGTTTTTAACACGATCTACAAATTTCATTATAGTTTGCGTGTTGGCACCGCAAGCTTCCATGGCTTCTATATACATTTCAAAATGGCTCAATCGTCTGCCATCTATGGTCAAATCGGATTCTTCTGCAACGACAATTTCGTTAATCAAATACCGGGTCGTAGGATTTTCAGAGGCATACCAAGGGATGCTTGTACAGGTCAATTGATTTTGTAAAGATTTTAATAACGACATAAAATCCCACACCGCATACACATGATTTTCTTGGAAGCAATGTAAATCAGATATAGTTGTAATTTTTTGATACAAAGTATGTTGCAATAACTGTGCTTTGTATGGTGCAATGGTTTGATTAATAGTAGTTATAGACATCATTTTATTTTTTAACAAAATTAAAAAAAGCTTCTCAATATGAAGAAGCTTTTATAATTTATTTTTGGTATCGAATAAAAATTATTTAAAGGCAGGAATACCTGTAATGTCCATACCAGTTATTAATAAATGAATGTCGTGTGTGCCTTCATAAGTAATTACTGATTCTAAGTTCATGCTGTGTCTCATGATAGAATATTCGCCAGTAATTCCCATGCCACCAAGTATTTGTCTGGCTTCACGGGCAATGTGTATTGCCATGGCCACATTATTTCGTTTGGCCATAGATATTTGGGCTGTTGTTGCTTTGCCTTCGTTTCTCAAAACACCCAATCGCCATGTCAGTAATTGTGCTTTTGTAATTTCAGTTATCATTTCAGCTAATTTTTTTTGCTGTAATTGTGTACCTGCAATGGGTTTGCCAAATTGGATGCGTTCTTTGGCATATCGCAATGCGGTATCATAACAGTCCATTGCGGCTCCAATAGCTCCCCAAGCAATACCGTATCGGGCAGAATCCAAACACCCTAACGGGGCTCCTAATCCTGATTTGTTAGGCAACAAATTTTCTTTTGGCACTTTAACATTATCAAATATCAACTCTCCTGTAGATGACGCCCTCAACGACCATTTGTTGTGTGTTTCTGGAGTCGAAAATCCTTCCATTCCTCTTTCTACAATCAATCCATGAATGCGTCCTTCCTCGTTTTTGGCCCATACTACTGCAATATCTGCAAATGGAGCATTGGAAATCCACATTTTGGCACCGTTTAGCAAATAATGGTCGCCCATGTCTTTGAAATTGGTTATCATGCTTCCTGGATCAGAACCATAGTTTGGCTCAGTTAATCCAAAACACCCCATCATGTCGCCGGTAGCTAATTGGGGTAAATATTTCATCCGTTGAGCTTCATTACCATATTTCCAAATCGGATACATAACTAATGATGATTGAACAGACGAAGTAGAGCGTACACCCGAATCGCCCCTTTCTATTTCTTGCATGATCAAACCATAAGATATTTGATCGAGACCTGCCCCTCCATATTCCACTGGAATATAAGGCCCAAAACCTCCAATTTCGCCCAATCCTTTGATGATTTCTGTTGGAAAAGCAGCCTTTTGTGCATAATCTTCTATGATAGGCGATACAGCTTTTTTTACCCAAGCTCGGGCAGCCTCTCTAACAAGTTTGTGTTCGTCTGTCAATAAATCGTCTAATTGATAATAATCAGGGGCTTGAAATAAGTCTGGTTTCATAAATTATGTTCTTTTAAAATAGTATTTGGCATACTAAATAGGGGTTTATTAAAGTTCTTTTTTTGGTATTTGAAACAAAATTAATAAAGAAATTTAACAAAACAATCATAATTTGTTATAATTTTTAAATATTTTTATCTGGCTTGCTTTCTTCAATAAAAGGCCTTGATATTTTTATCTATTACCAAATAGTCATCTTGCGTTTGGATGTGTATAAAAATTAATTTTTTTTCAATAAAAGTTGTATTTTTTTAGACCATTTCAAAGCTCCTTTTTCATTAAGGTGGTCGGCATCAAAAAAATCAGTTGCTATAAAACTACTATCTTTCAAAAAATTGTAATAGCAAACATGTTGGTTTAGTTTTACAAATTTTTGAATTTGGGTTTCTATTTGCTCTAATTGCTCTATATGAAGTTGATCTGTATAGGTTTTGTAAGCTGGTGATGTAACTAATATTAGTTTACAGTGTTTTTTTCTTGCATATTCAATAATGTCATTCACAATTTTTACATTGTTTTTAAAATGTTTCTTAGATTTTGAACCATGCCTTTTGGCAGCGGTTTTACCGGTAGCTACCAGGTTTTTTTTGTACTTGGATTGGTATTCATTTCCCCATCCTAATTTTTCGGTAGTAATAGCACTTTTATTTTTAAAGTAAAAGGACCAAATACGTTTTATATTATCTTTAAACTTAACATTTAAAATTTCAAAATGTTTGCTAACTTCATTTTGAGGTTTAAATCCATAATAGATTACATAATTCTTTATTCGCCAATCAGAGGCTCCTCCGTTCAATGTAAAATAGAGCGAAAAATAATCTATGGGTACAATAATCGTTTGAAGTTGCTCGAAACGGGTGTCGTATTTTTCTAATATTTCTAAATCATAATTCAAAGGCTGCGAAATATAAGAAGCATTATAACAATTTGAAGCTATATACCGTGGATCGAGACCATAAAATGTATGCGAACTGCCCAAAATTAATGTTTTTATTTGACCCGCATGCAAATCCAAATACGTTTTTTTTACTTGATAATCATTAGGAATATTTCTAATTAATATTTCGATGGCAACAAATGCAATTATAATTGGAAGAATAAAAAAAAAAGTTTTTTTAATAAATATTTTCATATCATTTAGTCATTATTTTTTTTCAAAAAAAACAAAAAAATTCTTTAAATTGGGGCAATTATACGAGCAAAAAAGGGCCACATAGTTTTGCTCGCCAATAGTCATGATGCACCATCAAGTCAAACAAAATAGTTCCTAGCAATCCATTAGGTATCTGTTGCCAAATCAAACACTTTCTATCAAAAAAACATTTTCTTGATGCCAAAAACAAGTGCAAAATTACTAATTTGTTTCTATTAAGCCCTACTTTGACGCTTTTTTAATTCAATTACCGTAATTTCGGGCATAATTCCAACCCTTCCAGGATAGGCATGAAAACCAAACCCTCTATTTACATACAAATGCCTTCCTTTATGTTCATACAATCCTGCCCATTGCTCATATTGGTATTGTACAGGGCTCCATTTGAAAAAGCCTGGAATTTCTATACCAAATTGCATACCATGCGTGTGGCCAGATAGTGTTAAATGAAAATGGAGGTCGTTGTGTTGCACTATTTTGTTCCAATGACTAGGGTCGTGGCTCATCAATATTTTAAAATCAGTGGCTTTCAAATGTTTTGATGCCAAATCCAAATCGCCAGCTTTCTTAAAATTATGACCCCAGTTTTCTACACCCACCAATGCAATCTGGTCTTGGCCTTTTGAAATGTATCGGTGCTCGTTTAGCATTAATTGAAACCCAATATTGCCATACAATTTTTTAATACTTTCAAAATTTTCTTCCTTTTCTTTAGCAGATTTCCAAGTTACATATTCGCCATAATCATGATTGCCCAAAACTGCAAATTTGCCATATTTGTGTTGCTTGATGTCATTAAAAACCTCAATCCATGGGTGCATTTCTTTAGCATGTGTGTTTACTATATCGCCCGTAAAAAGCATCAAATCAGCCTCTTGCTCATTAATCAAATCAATGGCATATTTAATTTTTTCTGGATTATCAAAACTCCCACTATGTACATCCGAAATTTGTAAAATCCTAAATCCATCAAATGCTTCGGGCAAATCGTCATACAAAACTTGCTGTTTAATTACCTTATAGTTGTATTTGCCATATTTGATGCCATACAACAAAGACAAAAATGGAATAGATGCCAAACCAATGCCAATTTGACTTACAAATAGACGTCGGGCTATCAAAAAATCACTATTTGAATTCGGTTGTGCAAAATGTTTAAAAACACCAAATAAAAATCTAATAAAATCTTCGTTAAAAAGAATTATAGAAACCACCATTTTTGGAATATAAACCACCAACAACAAACCAAGTGTAAACATAGTTTGAGGTGTTTGTCCAACAGATCTGTCAAATTTTGTAAACGAATACACAATAAATCCCAATATAAACGCATTGACAACGATATAAAAAATAAGTAACCACCTGTTTTTTATCAACGTTTTAAAAGCTTGGTAAGCATAAAACTCCATCAAAAAAATAAAACCAAACAAAAGTGCCAATCGAATTATAAATTTCATATCGAAAATTGTTATTTTTATAAATACAGGACGCTGTGCAAAAAGTATAGTTGCATAAGGCCACAAAATCTTGCAAAGAAACAAATTTCAATTAGAACATTTTCAATTATGATCCCTTTTTTAACATCCCTTTAACCCACAGACATTTTTTTTTATAAGAAGCAGCTACTTCAGGCATTTTCACGCAGGGGCAGTTCCCGCCTTTCGTTACAATCTTTTTGTTTTTAAAGAAAAAACAAAAAGGATTTCCACTGCAGTCGGGGCTATTTTGCAGCTACATGTTGTGTCTCCGATAGGCTTTTCAAAATAAAATATCAGTTAAATAGACCCTATAATTATACCTATTTCAGGCCTAAAAATCTTCAACAACCAACCCAATGGACCTGTTTTCTTTTATCTAAAAAAAGCAAACCTAATACCAAACACTTATATAAAATAGTCTAAAAATGCAATACTATTTTTTTTCATGATTTTATAAAAAAATCATTTCATAGCTGGGCTACGTAATTATTTTTTTGTGAAATATTTGGTGAAATAGAGCTAGCAGATTGGGCTATTTTATAGGAGTGTTTGGTATAAATTCCAAAATACTTGAATTTAACAATCAAGCAATAGGAATCAATTCATTTTGAACATAATTTTTTATAAAACTTGATTCATGCTTTACTTTGAAGTGCTGCGTTTTTTGCGAGTTCCATTTCATACAAAATCCCCTAAACGCAATGCAAATGAAATACTTTGACTATTTAGGTATGTATTTCAGACAGTCATTAATAATTAACCTCATTTGAAATTGGAATCTATCTACATTTTAATTTATATTTGCACGGTTAAAAAAAATAAACAATCATGCAATTATCAGAACAAGAAATCATTAGAAGAGACAAACTCAACGCTTTACGAAATTTAGGAATCAACCCTTATCCTGCCGATTTATTTCCGGTGGATCACACCTCAAAGCAGGTGAAGGAGCATTTTGAAGAAGGCAAAAAAGTGGTTTTGGCTGGTCGATTGATGAGTGTTCGTGACCAAGGAAAAGCGTCTTTTGCCGAGTTGCAAGACAGCGAAGGCCGCATCCAATTGTATGTAAACCGTGATGTGCTTTGTGAAGGCGACGACAAAACGCTCTACAACCAAGTATTTAAAAAATTAACCGATTTGGGTGATTTTGTGGGCATTGAAGGCACTTTGTTTACTACGCAAGTGGGTGCAAAATGTGTGCGAGTTTCGCAATTTACTTTTTTGAGCAAAACGCTTCGCCCATTACCCTTACCAAAAACAGATGACGAAGGTCGCGTTTTTGATGCCTTTACCGATCCCGAATTGCGCTATAGAATGCGTTATGTGGACTTGGTGGTGAACCCTCAAGTGAAAGAAGTGTTTGTAAAAAGAACCAAATTGTTTGCTGCCATGCGAACATTTTTCAACCAAGCGGGCTATATGGAGGTTGAAACTCCCGTGTTGCAATCCATTCCGGGTGGGGCTGCGGCACGTCCGTTTATTACACACCACAATAGTTTGGATATTCCGTTATACATGCGAATTGCCAACGAATTGTATTTGAAACGATTAATCGTTGGTGGTTTTGATGGTGTTTATGAATTCTCAAAAAACTTCCGTAATGAAGGGATGGACAGAACGCACAACCCAGAATTTACAGCTATGGAAATCTATGTAGCCTACAAAGACTACAACTGGATGATGAACATGACCGAAAACTTGCTAGAATATTGTGCCATGCAAGTAAATGGCACAACCCAAGCTACTTTTGGCGAGCATCAAGTAGATTTTAAAGCACCTTATGCCCGAGTTACGATGACCGATGCCATCAAACAATTTACAGGTTTTGATATTACAGGTAAAACAGAGGAGGAATTGCGTGAAGCCGCAAAATCTATGGGAATTGAAGTGAATGAAACCATGGGAAAAGGCAAATTAATAGATGAAATTTTTGGCGAAAAATGCGAAGGCAACTTCATTCAGCCCACATTTATAACTGATTATCCGAAAGAAATGTCGCCATTGTGCAAATCGCACCGCGACAATCCAGATTTAACCGAGCGTTTTGAGTTGATGGTTTGCGGAAAAGAAATCGCAAATGCCTATTCCGAATTGAACGACCCAATAGACCAACGTGAACGTTTTGAAGCACAAATGGCATTGGCAGAAAAAGGCGATGATGAAGCCAATGGTATCATTGACGAAGACTTTTTAAGAGCATTAGAATACGGAATGCCACCAACTTCTGGATTAGGAATTGGTATGGATAGATTGATTATGTTTTTAACCAATAATCCGAGTATTCAAGAAGTGTTGTTTTTCCCTCAAATGCGACCAGAGAAAAAAGGTCCTGAATTGACCGAAGACGAAAAACACATTATCGATATTTTGAAAGCAAACGAAGGAATTTCTATTGGCGAACTCAAAGAAAAAGCCGCTTTGAGTGGCAAAAAATGGGATGCAGCCAGCAAAGGCATCGCAAAACACGGCTTGATGAAAGTGGTAGGCGAACAAAAAGTTGTGGAATATTTGGGGAAATAATTCCTTATCTTTTAAAAATGGAAAAAGCAAAACTTATAGTTAAAAATTTTGGACCTCTAAAAGACATCGAAATTGAAGTTAGAGAAATGGTTACTTTTATCGGAGCGCAAGCCTCTGGTAAAAGTACACTTGCCAAATTGCTTTCTATTTTTGAAGATGCGGATTTTAGAAGAGACGACAAAATATCATTTGAAGAGGAATTAAAAAAATATAGTATTTTTTCATATTGGAATGAGAATAGCGAAATTCATTACTTTACAAACGTTTTTGAGTTTCATTTAAAAGGAAGGTTAATTTCAAAAACAAAAGAATTTAATAAAATTATTTCTCAATTATTAGATTATAAAAATACATCTCAAGTTGTTTCCTATTTAAATCAATTACATGTATTAAATTTGATTAAAATTAATTCTAAAACAAAAAAAGATTTATACAATAACATCATCAATATCCTAAATATAGTTAACAATTATATAAAATTCGATCCATTATACAATCCATTAGAAAACAAGGAATTATTCGAATTAATTAATTCGATTTTTTATTATACAGATTCCGTTTACATCCCAACCGAGAGAGCTTTTCTTCATTTAATTGCAGAAAATACTTTGGGTTTAATCAATAATAATGTTCAAATTCCAAAACATCTTTTGAATGTGGGGCAAGATTATGAAAAAGCAATTCAAACCATTAAGGAATTGCCTCTATATATCATTGATAAAAAACTAAAATACAAGAGAGAAGGCAAATCTTCTTATATTTACCATGATGAAACTGAAAAAATAGATTTATTAGAATCTGCTTCTGGTTTGCAATCTATTATTCCAATTTTACTTCTTGTCGAATATGCAAATACCTTAAAAGATAAATACAATTTCAATTTTGTGGTTGAAGAACCGGAATTGAATTTATATCCAAAAGCACAACACGAATTGATTAAATATTTAGTTAAAAATTGTTTAACCGATAGAAGAAATTTGATTTTAACTACTCACAGTCCTTTTGTTTTGGCTTCGTTAAATAATTTGTTATTGGCATTTGATAAAGGGAAATCTAAACCTAAAGAAGTTGCAAAAATCATAAGTAAAGCATCATGGCTCAATCCTAAAAATTTCATTGCATATCAATTAAAAAATGGCAAAGCCTATAAAATAATGGATGATAAATTGGGGCAAATCAAAGAAAATATGATTGATAGTATTTCGGATGATTTTTCAGATGAGTTTGATAAATTGTTGGAGGTATGATTGCAGTAATTCAAAAAGCTTTTCCAGAAATTCAAGAGCGTGGCTGTATAACGGAAATCAATGAAAAACATTTGTATGTAATTGAAGATCAAACCACTAAAAAAGCAAAATTTGATTCAAAAACTGCAGAAAATCACTTGCATGTTGAAAATAGTTGTAGCTTTCCTTATTATTTTATTCAAAACGATGCTTGTGTCATGCAATTTGAAGACGCAAAACAATGTGATTATGTCATTTTCAATAAATTAGATTTTTATTTTTGCGAAATTAAAGTAACGGAAAACAACAGAACCAAGACAATCATAAATTAAATGCTTATAAGCAATTAGAAAGTACCTATAAATTTTACAGCGAAAAAATAGCGTTTTCAAATATTGTTTTGCATGCAATTCTTGTTTTTCCATCCAAAAGAAGAATAATTCAAACAAGTAAATCCACAAAAAGAAAAGAATTTAAAACTAAATACAACATAGATTTAAGAGAAGGAAATTATATTATCTTTGAATAAATTTGTTTTAATTAACCCAAAACTAAAGTTTTTGACTATTTAAGAAAATAAATAACTATGAAAAAAATAATTATTCTTGCATTATTCGTTGCAACAACAGGTTTTGCACAAACTTTTAGATGGAGTGAAGGAACTGCCACTGTCGAAAATGAAACCGATTTTAAAATAGATCATTATTTTTATGGTCGGTTGTTTAAGGTCAAAACCAAATACAATCAAGATACTTTCAACAAAGATGTTATTGTTGATATTGTTGATCCAAAAGATGATTTTGAAAGTGAAGTTGTTAATGCCTCTTTGGAACAACCAGTTATGGGTTTGAATATGAAAACATTAATTGATTTGTTTCATTTAAACGAAAAAAACTTTATGTATTTTGTTACCGAATTTGATAGAAGCACCAAAATGAACCAACTATTTTGGAACACGTCCAATATCGATACTGGAAACAAATCAAAATACAATTTGATTACTTCTTTCCCTGGTAAAAATGGGGTCAATCCAGGCGATTATTATGTGGCTCAATCACCCAATAAAGCTTTTTATGTAGCATTAAAAGTACCTTCTTATGACAAAAAAGTCAATCAGAAAATTACGTTTACACTACTCGATAAAACATGTAAAGTTGTAAAAGAAAGAGAATATGAATTTCCATTTTCATCCAAACAATCTGGCAATCAACAACTTTTTGTTTCGGATGAAGGTGTTGTTTTTATGATTAAAGAAATTGATTTGCCAAAAGTGAAACCTTATAAATCGTTATATGTTTGGAATCCTGCCACAGATGCCGTTGTAGAAGAAAGTTTAAAATTAGATAACGATTTGCAAATACATCAAATCAAAGGGCAATTTGATGCCAACGATTTTTACATTCATGGTTTATATACGGATAAAAATTCACGCGATTTTCAATTTAGTGTTTCCTTTTCTGGTTCAGATGGTGTAAATAGCCTTGGGGTGCTTTGTGCAAAATTTGATGCTAAAGGTACACGAAAATACCTTACGTTAAATGAAACAGGAAAAATAAACGACTTGAATATTAAAAATTTTGTAGTTTCTGGAGACAAAACATGGGCCTTGATGGATCATTTATTTGTAATGAGCAAAAGACGTCCGTTAGCTCAAACCAATATGAAAATTATTAATGATTACACCTATTCAAACGATGGAATAGAAGTAGGTTTAATAGACAATGCTACTGGAAAATTGGAATGGTTACACAGTACCAAGATAAGCAATCCCTCATCAGTAAACGACAATGGCGATTTGTTGTCCTATATGTACACGGTGAACAATGATGGTGTTACCTTGTTGTATAACCAACACAAAAGTATTTATGAAAGTAAAATTCCTGTGATTCAAAAATATACCAAAACAGGAAAATTAATTAGCAATACACCGCTTTCAAATGTGTTGCCAAGCAAATATTCTTTGGATAATTCTACCTTTGTAAAGGTAGAAAATAACAAATATATAGTACGTTGTAAATTGGGCAGTTCTGTAAAATACGGGTATTTAACACTATAAATCAGAGAGTCAATAATTTTATAAAAGGAAAAAGGCTGTCAAATATATTGACAGCCTTTATTTTATATTACAAGAGCAATTATTTTTTCTTGAAAATACCATTAATCAACCCACCAGCTTTGTTGATAATGTCTGCTTTTTGGGCATCGGTTTTACTTTTATTAACAGTGTCTTTTTTGCCTTTATTCAACAAATCATTTAAGGCTGAAGTGCCTTTGCTAACGAGTTTGTCTTTTTGCTGTTTGGCTATTTGTGTAGCTAGAGCAGTAGATGCTGCTTTAATATCTGTGGTGATTTTTGGGTTAGAAAAATGGCCCGAAATAGAGGCATTTATTGGGATACTTTGAAGCTTTGCTACGTCATTTGACCCTAATTTTGACAATATTGCTTGAGCCTCGTTGCCCAAATATTTTGCGGGAACATCAAACTTTATAGTATAATTCATCGACTGATCAAACCCGTGTGTACCGCCAACGGTGGCTTTTATATCTTGGTATCTAATATCAAAAGGTTTGATGTTTACTTTTCCATTACTAAAATTGATCAATGCCTTGATTCCGTTGAGGTTTATTTTATTAACATCAAAAAATTTGATATTTGAAGATAAACTGTTGAGCAAAGTAGCATTTTTGGTATTTACTACCGCCGATGACAATTGGCCTAATAAATCACCTGTAAGCGTATTCAAATTTGGCGTCATCGACTGAGCGTCTAGTAAACCATCTATTTTGATGTTTGAAGTAAATTTCCCGTTGATAACTCCTGCCAATGGTGCTATTTTTTTGAGCATATCCAACGAGGTAAATGTTTGATAAATATCTACTTTATCTAATCCTAAATTCATATCAAAAACAGGCGTTTTACCTTTTGTTGAAACACTACCGTCAAAAGCAATAGCACCCCCAAATATATTGGTTTTTATATGCTGAAGTGTTACTTTTTGGTCGGCAATAGTCATGGTTCCCGAAGCATTTTTCAAAGTCAAATTGTCGTACAAAATGGTATTGGCTTTTGCCGAAATGGTACAATTCAAAAACGATGGAATTTTCGTGCTTTTGCCATTTGGGGTTTTAGTATTTGTTGGGGTTGATTTGTCGGAATTTGATGCGGATGGAGTAGTGGGAGCCGTTTCCATAAAATCCGATACAGCCAAAACATTTGAAAACAAATTAAAGTTACCTTTTAATTCTTGTTTTTTGAAAATAAATCCGTAAAAATTTTCTAATACACCCGAAATAGTCATATCACTTTTGCCAGTTGTAGCCTTAAAATCTATTAGCTTGATATGACTTGGATTAAATTGCAACTGGGCATTTTGAATAGCCATGTTTTTGCCAGCGTTGTTATAATTAAAACCCGTTAATTGCAGAGTGCCAGCGTTGTAAATATTTTGATAATCGTTATTAGTAACAGATTGCATATCAAACTTAGTGGTTACATCGGCATGTAGAATCCCCGTCAAAGGTTGGTCTAATTTAATAGGATATGCTTTAGAAAAATTACTCAAATTGATAGTGCCTTTTATAGCAGCATCAACTAAAGGATTGGTATTGAGGTTTTTAATCTGTGCTTTTGCCCAAAATACATCTTGGTCTATTTGAAATGACAGTTGGTCTAAATTGACAAAAGTATCGGCCATTAACCCCGTTTGATTGATAATTTTTGTATCGAGGATTATGTTTTTAACCGATTTGGGCAAATTAGGATATTGAAAAGAACCATTTTTGGATTGAATGGCCACGCTAAATTGCGGAATAGTGGTTTTTGTTAAGGAACCTTTTGCAAAACCTTCTACAGTAAAATCGCCTGTTGTTTTTACGCCATCAAGTGTAGCAGCATAAGCTGTTGGGATTAACCCCAAAAAATTTTCAAAAGACGAAGAGGGTGTTTTAAATTTCAAATCATACACTTGAGCATTAGATAACATTTGGACAAATCCGTTAAATTCAAGTGGCAACTCGTTGATTTTGGCTTTATTTTCTCTAAATGTATATTTGTTCTGATTCAAATCAATGTCTAAAATGGCCTCCAACGATAAAGCCATGTTATTCATATAATTAACGTGGTTCATTTCAAACGAAACTTTAGCAGCTGTTTGGGTGTCTAAATTCAATTGTGCTGCTTTGAAATCGCCTTTGCCTTGATGATTCAACTCTTTGATGAGCATTTTTAATTTTGATTTTTGATCAAAATATCTGATGCTGTAATTTTCAATAGCATAATTCTCAATTTTTAAATTCAAAGGCTCGCTTTTTTCTGTTTCAGTAGTTGGTGCATGTGTTTTTAGGGCAATGTCATAATTGGCAATACCATTTTCATTTACAATTACATTGACAAAGCCATTCGCCGTACTAAAACCATCTATTTTTATGGCTTCGGATTTGTTGTTGAATAATTCAGTCAATGCCATATTCAAATTCAATTTTTCTACATATAATAAGGTATCACCTTCAAAAGGGGCTTTGTTAATGATGGCTAATTGTTTGAGTTGTACAGTAGCATTTGGAAAATTCTTTATAAAACTCAATGAAGCATCTTCAAATTTCACATGTGCATTTACTTTTTGGTTAATGGCATCTTTAATTTTTTCTTTGATTTGATTTTGAAATGCAAAAGGGAGCAATAGCAAAAGTCCAAATAATACAGCCAATATGATACCTGCATATTTTAAAATTTTTTTGAACATAGTTTTCTTAAGATAAAATAAATTAATTTGAAACGCAAAGGTACATGTTTTTACAGAAAGGCTTCTTAAAAAAAAATAAAATTAATGGCTGATTAGTTTTGAAATGATAGGTTAATATGAAATATATAGCATAAAAAATATTTCTATTTTTAGCCTTTTAATGAAAAAAGGAGTGTTTGAAAGTTTTATTTTAAAATGTATTTCAACGGTTAAAACTAACGTTTCGTCTTGATAAATTTTAAATCATAAATTAAAAATAGTAGATTTTATTTATAAAAAATTCATAAAATAATTTATTTTTTAAATATAAGTATCTGACAATCAAATTTTTAAATTTTTTTATTAATTTTTTATTTTATTTTTTATTTATATAATTAAAAATGCTAATTTTACACCCTAAATACTAAAGTAAATGTCAATTTTTTTTAAAAAATTACTGAATAAAAATAATGATTATTTTATTTTATTTATTTATTAAAAAAATACGAAAATCCGTATAATTTATTTAAAAGTATTTATATAACAAAATGTAATTAAAGCATGTAATTTTTCATTTAGTTTATGATAGTAATAAAGCATCAAGATGTTCAAGTAGGTATTGGTAAAAAAAAATTAATAGTCTATAAAATGTTAAAAAATATATTTTTTCTGCAAATAATAGGTTTGCTCTTGATTACGAGTAATAATACATCAGCCCAATCTCCAGGTGGAGTATCTGGGGCATCATTGTGGTATAAGTCCAACGTTGGAGTAACCAATGCTACAGGTGTGTCTCAATGGGATGATCAATCGGGTAATGCCCGACATTTGACACAATCGACAACGGCCTCACGCCCGGTTTATAATACATCTAGCAATTTGATTAATTTCAATGCTACGGTTGGTTTTGATGGTTCAAATGATGTGTTGAGTACAGGATTGATCAACCGAACGAGCTTGATATCGGGTAGCGATCCATATTCTAGTACCACCTATATTGTTTATCGAGCCAAGAGTACGAGTTCGGTGTTGTATAACCATTCCGACGGATCAGGTGGCACTTGGAATATAGGCGGCCATTCAGGATCTGATGTAATTCCCAATAGGAATTCTAGTTTTGCTACACCTACGATCAATACCATTCGTTTGCAAAGCACCCAAGGAATAACCAATGGTAGTGTTTTAACCCGAATCAATGGGACATCGGCCAATAGTACATGGGCCGGATCTACAGTTGTAGGAGCGAGTGCTTCCTACAATTTTTGGGTTGGAGCTCAGGGTACCAATAATTTTGGAAGCAACGAGATAGCCGAGTTGGTATCGTATCCTAATAATACCAATTCGTCAAACGAACGCCAACGAGTAGAATCCTATTTGGGATTAAAATACGGGATAACGTTGCCTTATAATTATATGGCATCAGATGCGAGCGTTTATTGGGATGCTACAACAAATACTAGTTTTAGCAACAATATTTTCGGCTTGGGACGAGATGATGATTCAGGATTAGAACAACGACAAAGCCAGTCGATAAATTCAGGATCACAAGTTATAGTAAGTACAGGAGCAGTATCGGCCTCAAATGCGAGCAACAGTATTGCCATTAGTGGCGACAAACAATTTTTGGTAATAGGCGATAACAACCAAACAGGCACAGTAGCCTTTGCCGACAGTTTTGGCGATTCGAGTGTTTACTCTCGATTAAAACGAGTTTGGTTTGCCGACAACACAGGAAGTTACAACCAAGACACTCGGATTTTGATACCTACGAGTTTGTATGGAGGAGCGAACAAACCCAAGCTGATCATGAGCAGCAACAACAGCTTTAGTGCCACATCAAGTAGCACCACCAATACATATATAACAGCCGAAACGGCTACGGTAACAGTAAATGGATTGAGTTATTATGAATACAAACTCACGGCAAGTCAAGTAACGTCTGATTTTTATTTTACAATCAGTTCCATTACTGCCCCAGGAGGGGTAGCTACAGGATTGCGAGCATGGTTTAAGGCCAATGATGGAGTATCGAGTGGAGCACAATGGAACGATGCGTCGATAAATGGTAACCATGTAGTGCAAGCAGCGGCAAGCCGTCAGCCTGTACTGACACAAAGTGCCACAAATGGGGTTTATGATTTCAACTTCAATCCTTATTTTGATTTCAAACCGACCAATCAAACCTATTTTTATAAATTAACGGGCATAATGGGTACCAATGCTACGGCAGGATCTTTGTACAGTACAGCCCGAAGTGCAACGGCAACAACAGGAACGTGGCAAACCATTGCGGGCTTTGGCGACGACAATCCGAATTTGTCTCAAGCAACCGACAATTATCAAATGTGGCGATCTGGAGGTCAAATATTTAGCGATATTTATAACGTTCAGAGCTTACCAGCACACGGAATCAGTATGTTTTGGTCTGCAATAAATGGCAATAATCTATCATTAAACGGGAAGTTGATAGCCTCTGGCAATGCCTCTGGAGATATAACCGACAACACATTTGTGATAGGTTCTGAGGGCTACAACGTGTCGGCGGCGACAGGAGGAAATGAACATTACTTTGGAGGGATTCCCGAGGTGATTGTTTATAACGAAAACCACGCTTTGAATAGTGTAGATCGTAATAAAATAGAAAGTTATATGGCATTGAAATATGGCTATACCTTGAACCAAACCACGGCACAAAATTACGTATCGTCTAGCGGTATTGTGGTTTGGGATGCCACAGCAAATGCTACCTACAAAAACAATATAGCGGGCATTGGCAAAGATGCATTTTCAGATTTGCATCAAAAACAATCCAAGTCTGTCAATTCGGGTAATCAGATTATTATGAGTACTGCCTCGTTGGCAGCTACTAATGCTACCAATACGACCGATATAAGCGCAAACAACCAATTTTTAGTTTGGGGAGATAATAATTTGACTGGGTTTACCACTTTTAGTGATACTTTTGGCGACGCATCAGCATTTTCCAGATCGTCCAGAGTATGGTTTGTGGATAATACAGGAAGTTATGCACAGGATACAAGAGTATTAATTCCATCTGCCATGTTTTTTGGATCGACTACACCAAAAATTATTTTAAGTAGTACGAGCACTTTTAGTGCTACGGCTAGTTCAACAACCAATACCTACATTGCTCCACAGGCTTCAAAAGTTACTTCAGGAGGAGTTTCGTATTATGAGTTTATTGTAAGTGCTAGTCAATTGGCAAATGATTTTTATATGGCTTTGGCTAATGGAATAGCTCCTGGAGGAATTAATACCAACATGAATTTATGGGTAAAAGCAGATGCTGATTTGACACCTTCCTCTGGTACAGTTACCAGTTGGTTGGATTTAACAGGTACTAACACCTTTAGTATTACAGGAACACCAACAGCCAATTTAACAGGCGCAAACTTTAATCCTTCAGTTGGGTTTAATGGAAGTTCCTTATTTGTTGGAAACACTTCTATCACTCATGTTGATGCCTTTTCTGTGGCCAAAATTGTAAATGCAACTGGCGCAAGTGCATCGGGTGCTGTCCTAGGAGATAAAGTTAGCGGAGCCGCAAGTTACTTCTTTCATACAGAAGGTGGTAATTTTTATATCAGAACAGCAGGTACTGCTACTGGAATTGCTTCTGCAAACAGTATTCCTTATACTTTAATGAATGCAGATATGAGTGAAACAGGTACTCAAACCATCAAATTGAATGGGCTTTCTACAAATAGTCCAACAGATATTCCATCTTATACTTCTACACCTTTGATTGGTTCTAGACAAGTGAGTTCAACGGATAATTTATTAGCAGGGTCAGAAATATCAGAAGTCATCCTTTATGATACTTCTAAAGCTGTTGATAGACAAAAGATTATTTCGTATTTAGCTTTGAAATATGGTATCACCTTAAATCAAAATACAGCTCAAAATTATATAGCTTCTGATGGCACTGTTTTTTGGAACGGAACAACTAATTCGTCTTTTAAATATAATATAGCGGGTGTTGGTCGTGATGATTTTTCAGGAGTGAATCAAAAACAATCTCAATCGGTCAATACAGGCAATCAAATTATTGTAAGTAATGGCGCTGTTGCTACTGCAAATGCTACCAATGCCAATACCATAACGGCAAACAAACAGTTCTTTATGGTTGGAGACAATAATATGACTGGTTATGTAGCCTTTTCAGATACTTTTGGCGATGCAACAATTTTTTCAAGATCGGCAAGAATTTGGTATGCAGACAATACAGGAAATTATGATAAAGCTACCCGAATTTACATACCAACTAAAATGTATAATGGTTCTGGAAGTCCAAAGTTGATTTTAAGTACTACTAGTACGTTTTCTTCTACTGCTTCTTCAACTACCAATACCTATATTTCTGCAGAGGCAGCTACGGTTACTGTAAGCGGAGCAACCTACTTTGAGTATAAATTGACGGCTGCTCAAATAGCTACTGATTTTTATTTTGCTATTTCAAATGGGTCTTCCCCTGGTGGTATTGCCAATGCCAGATTATGGTTACGAGCTGATGTAGGAACGTCATCTACAACAAACGGTACAACATTATCTCAATGGAATGATCAATCAGGCAATGATAACCATGTTTTACAAGCAACCGCTGGAAGCAGACCAACATATAGCACAAATGCTGCTGATGTCATCAACTTTAATCCTTCGGTAATGTTTAACACAACCAATTTAATGACAGATGCAGATGGTATTTTTACTACGGATGTTAAAACCAATATGTCGGTATTTGCTGTCAATTCTAATAAAACATTGACCAATGGATATATTATTAATGGTAATTCATTAAATATGAATGCAGCTTATGGCGATGGAAATGTATATTGGGACGGAAATGCTCGTATTTCAAGTGCATGGGGAGGTACACTTACAATTCCTAATCTTTGGACGGGTTACAACACCAGTACTGCAAATCCAAATCGAAGAGAAATCAGAAGAAATGGACAGTCTTTAAGTTCAGATGCTACTGCCACAAGTTTTACTCCAGCAACAGGTGCCTTCAATATTGGAAGTGGATTTAATGGGCCAATCAACGAAATTATCGTTTATGATATTAATGTTGCAGCAACCGATAGAGCCAAAGTTGAATCTTATTTAGCTATAAAAAATGGATTAACATTAAGCCAATCCTCGGCACAAAATTATGTCAATTCAGATGGTTCAACAATTTGGAATGCAACAACAAATGCAACATACAAGCAAAATATTGCTGGTATCGGACGAGATGATTTGTCTGCTTTGAACCAAAAGCAATCCAAATCTGTCAATTCAGGAAGTCAAGTGATCTTAAGCACTGGAACCATAGCAGCAACAAATACAGCAAATGCCAACACTATTACAACCAACAAACAATTTTTAATTTGGGGCGATAATGGGCAAACAGGTTACACAGTATTAGCAGATTCATTTGGTGATGCTACTGTTTTTTCAAGATCTCAAAGGGTTTGGTTTGCTCAAAACACGGGTAGTTATAGCCAAGCCACTAGCGTATATATCCCAACAGCCTTATATAATGGCACTGGAAATCCTAAATTGATATTAAGTTCTACTAGCAATTTTAGTTCTACTGCTTCTTCAACAACCAACACTTATATAGCAGCCGAGGCGGCAACAGTTACGGTAAATGCAGTGTCCTATTATGAATACAAATTGACTGCTTCTCAAGTAGCTACTGATTTTTATTTTGCCATTGCAAATGGATTAACCCCTGGAGGTGTTGGCAATGGATTGAAAATTTGGCACAAAGCGGATTTTGGTATAACTGCAACTTCCTCTAATGTATCTGCTTGGAAAAATGTTTTTGATGGAAAATCAGCTACAAATAATGGATCGGCAACAGCAACTCCAAAATTAGTTCAAGGAGATTCTAATTCATATAATTTTAATCCTTATATAAATTTAACACTTACTTCTAACAATATCGGACAATTGAGTAGTACAGCCGATTCAGGCTATTTTGCTCCTCAAGGTGCATCAAGTATTCATGTGTTTACTACAGTGTTTCCTCCATTGGTAGCAGATAGTTCTATTTTTAGTTTAAATGGGAATGGGGCCTCTGGTGCTTCTTCTTATGATGATTTTGATTTAGTAAGAAATGGTGTTTGGAACCAACAAGGCGGCAGTTATGCGGTTTCTGGATATACCTTGTCCAACAAACAATCTATTTACTCATTAAGTGTCGAAGAAACTCCATCTATTGCAGCCGATAATACAAAAGCCCGTCAAGATTTAACAACCCTAGCTACCAATACTACAACTGATTTTAGAGTTGGTGGTGCTGGATATGTCATTGGTTCTGATATCGCAACAGGTGGTGATAATAATTCTACAATAGGAAAATTGGGAGAAATAATAGCCTTTTCATCTGTTTTATCATCTACAGAAGAGTTAAGAGTTCAGTCTTATTTAGCTATCAAAACAGGTGTTACTTTGGGGACAAATGCTTCTAGTTCAAATTATTTGGATTCTAATTCAAATGTGATTTGGACCGCAAGTGCCAATTTCCAAAATAATATTGCGGGTATTGGTCGAGACGATATTTCTGCTTTAATGCAAAAACAATCGAAAAGTATGGTGGTTGGTAATCAAATAATTATGAGTACAACTGCTGTTGCTACAACCAACGACAACAACTTGACTTCTATTACTGCCAACAAACAATTCTTAGTTTGGGGCGATAATAATTTGTCGGGTACTACTACATTTAGCGATTCGTTTGGACAAAGTACCATTGTTAAAAGAACCGCAAGGGTATGGTTTGTGGACAATACGGGTAGCTACGCTCAAGCTACTAGAATTTACATTCCAGTTAGTTTGTATAACGGTGTTGGAACGCCTATGCTTATCAAAAGTTCATCAAGTACTTTTAGCTCAACTCCTACATCAACTACCAATACTTATATTACAGGGCAAAATGCCACTGTTACCGTGGATGGTGTAAGTTATTTTGAATACAGATTGACTGCTGCTCAAGTAGCCAATGACTTTTACTTTGCCATTGCCGACCTAGATTCTGACTCTGATGGTGTTTCAGACGCATTAGATATTGACGATGATAACGATGGGGTAGTGGATACTACAGAAATGTCTTGTACACCAACTACTTTAACTAAAACAGGTATTCAAATTACTTCCGATTTAACGTATTCGTTTGCCAATGGAGCTTCTAGTTTACAAGGATTGATTGATGGTAACGAGGCTGCACAAGTAACTACTCCTACAGGAACTTTTGCTAATGCTACTTGGTTGAAATTCCAATTGCCTTCAGCAAAAGTATTAACTAAAATTGAAATTGGCCATGCCGCATCTCAATTGTTATTTACTTCTGGATCTACATACAAATTGCAAGGTAGCAATGATAACACTACTTGGTTTGATATTGTTGCTAGTCAAACTTATACTAATAGTACTCCCGTTTTGGCTACAAATAATAGTGCAAAATTAGATATGGCCAATAATGTAACACCATATATCTTTTATCGTGTTATGGGTATATCGGGTTCTTCGGCAGGTGGAAGTGCTCAAGAAGTATATTTTACAGAACTGAAATGCAATGATTTAGATTCAGATTCTGATACAGTTGTCAATAGAATGGATTTAGATTCAGATGGCGATCTTTGTTTTGATGCTAAAGAAACAGGAGTTACGGCATCTAAATTTAATGCCACAACTGGTGTAATTACAGGAAGTATTGGTGTAAACGGTTTAGCCGATGATTTGGAAACAACTGCCGATACTGGTTTTATTAATTATACCGCTACCTATTCTAAAGCCATTAATGCTTTAATTATTAGCTGCGATTGTAATGTTGCCCCAGCAACGGGTACTCCAACTGAATATGCAAAAGTAGGGGTTTCTGTACTGGATGTGCATACTACATCTAATTGGCCAACAGATATTCCAAATGCTCATTTAGTGTTAGAATCCAAAACAAAAGGTTTGGTAATAACCAGAATGGCAGATCCTGAAACTAATATTGCAAACCCAGTAGAAGGTATGATTGTTTGGGATACAGACAACAATTGTTTGAAACTTTACAATGGAACTGCTTGGATTTGTACAGCAAAAGCTTGTAATCAATAATTTTTTATAATATTAGGTTTATTTTTATTCAATAAAAAACCGAATAAACAACATGTTTATTCGGTTTTTTTTATGATTCATTCAAAATTATGATAATTGGTATAACTTATTAGATACAGTCCTAAAAAGTGTATAAAATTATTCTTGTAATTTAATTTTTATAAAAGATACAAATATTTTTTTAATTATAAATATCTTCAAAAAATTAACCCATCATGATGATTTTAAATTTACTTTTTGATGTTTTATTATTTACAACAACGAATGCTGCGTCATGACGGCCGGTTTTTCGATACCCATCAAGTCCAATATTGTTGGAGCAATATCTCCTAAAACACCATCATTTATATGTTTTAAATCCTTGTCCACCAATATTATAGGCACCGGATTGGTAGTATGAGCAGTGTTTGGCGACCCATCTGGGTTAATCATGGTTTCGCAATTACCATGATCGGCAATAACTAGGGTTGTATATCCATTGGCTAGAGCTGCGGTAATCACTTTTTGCACACAAGCATCTACAGCTTCGCAAGCTTTGATGGCTGCTTCCATAACACCTGTATGCCCCACCATATCACCATTTGCAAAATTTAAACATACAAAATCAACCTCCCCTTTTTGTATTTCTGGCACTAAAGCATCGGCTAATTCGTATGCACTCATTTCAGGTTGAAGGTCGTATGTGGCAACTTTTGGAGAATTTTTTAAAATTCGGCTTTCACCAACAAATGGTTCTTCTCGACCGCCCGAAAAGAAAAATGTAACATGTGGATATTTTTCAGTTTCGGCAATTCTAATTTGTTTTTTGTTGGCTTTTTCCAAAACCTCGCCTAGTGTTTCTGTAATGTTGTCTTTATTGTAAACTACTTTTACATTTTGATATGTTTCGTCATAGTTGGTAAGGGTAACGTAGTGCAAATCGAGTTTGTGCATGTTTTGTTCATGAAAATCCCTTTGCGATAGGGCTTCGGTCAATTCTCTTCCTCTATCGGTTCTGAAATTGAAAAACACCACTACATCGTGGGGTTTTATTTGAGCCACTGGATTGTTGTTTTGATCCACCACTACGAGGGGTTCTATAAATTCATCTGTAATGTTTTGATGGTAACTTTCATGTATAGATTGTACAGGATTTTGGGTTTTTGTACCCTGTGCATGTACTACTAAATCATAAGCTTTTTTTACACGTTCCCAGCGTTTGTCCCTATCCATGGCATAATACCGCCCAACAACTGTAGCCAGTTTTGCATTTGTAGGTTCTAAAAATTGTTGTAAATCCGACACATATTTTTCACCTGATTTAGGATCCACGTCTCGGCCGTCGGTAAAGGCGTGTACAAATACATTTTGAAGTCCAAAATCTTGTGTTGCCGTTATCAATCCTCTTAGGTGTGAGGTATGGGCATGAACTCCTCCATCTGAAAGCAAACCTAAGAAATGCAAACTAACCTTTTGATCTTTAGCATATTGAAACGCATCAATCAAAACTTGCTCTTGGCATAGGGTATTATTGGCAACGGCCAAATTGATTTTAGCCAAATCCTGATATACAATACGTCCTGCTCCAAGATTCATGTGTCCTACTTCGGAGTTGCCCATTTGCCCTTCGGGCAAACCAACATTAAGCCCGTCTGTTCGGAGTTGTGCCGAAGGATATTGAGTATAAAGGCTGTTGATAAACGGTACATTGGCATTGTCTATGGCCGAAACTTTAGGATCGGGTGATTTTCCCCATCCGTCAAGAATCATTAAAATTACTTTTTTGTTCATGGTAGTTTATTTAGTTTATAGTTGCTTTTTTATTAGAAATTATGCTTTTTTCAAATCAAAAATAATTAAAAAAACGAATAAAAGTATTGAGTTGTATCAGTTTTTTAAAATGAATTAAAAAAAAATAGTTTTGTTAATGAAAGGTAAACGTTACAAAAACAGCACGGGTTTTCATCGACTGTATATTGCTGGTCCAAGGGCTGTTAGGGTCGTTATCTCGAATGAGCTCATCGTTGAGGCCAAAAACTCCTCTAACGGAGGGCGAAAATTTGAAATATTCTAAATAAATGTCTATTCCAAAACCCAATTCATAATTTGTAGTCATTTTTTTTACCCTAAAAATTTGTTGGGCATTGTCGTCTTTAACACTTTGATTGCTGGAAAGATTGAGCGTTTGTGAAAAACCAGCTTCTAAATAAGGCCGAATATTGCCTGTTCGTAGTGCCGAATATTTAATCAAAAGTGGAAAATTGAGATTGGTTGCTTTTGCCTCTCTAAGATAGTCGGTTTGCTTGGTAAATCCTGTAAAATAAATGTCTCTTTGGGTATAATGAAGGCCGGGTTCAAACCGCAAATTGAAATATTCATTCAACCGCAAATCGCCCACAATACCTACACTAAAACCAGCTGTAGATTTTATAAGCACATCTCTTCCTACTACGCTTTTGTAATCTATTTTATAATCATATACATTTGTACCCAAATAAAAACCATAATAAATACGTTGTTTGTCCCAATTTTCAAAATTTAAAACTGGATTTTTACTAAATACACTTCTTCTAAATTGAGCTTGAGAAGCTAAAACAAAATGTAATGACAATAAAATAAATAAATTCTTCATATTATAATTTTGATGCTGAATAAATGGTAGCTACCCCAAATGTTTGTGGCAGGGCTTGTACTTCTATAAACCCAATTTTTCTCAAAATATTGTTTAATTTTTCGCCATAAGGAAAAAAAGCGGCCGATTCGGACAAATAACCATAAGCACTATTGTCTTTTGAAAATAGTTTACCAATAAGTGGCAAGATGTTTTTGGAATAAAATTGATAGCCTTGCTTGAATGGTGTTTTTTCAGGAACCGAAGTTTCAAGAATTACAAATATCCCATTGGGTTTCAATACTCTAAGAATTTCTGAAAGTCCTTGTTCAAGATTTTCGAAGTTTCTAACTCCAAAGGCCACCGTAATGGCATCAAAACTGTTGTCTGGGAAAGGCATTTTTTCGGAATCGCCTAATTGTAATTCTATTTTAGATTGCAAATTGCGGTCTGCTACTTTTTGTTTGCCCACCTCGAGCATACCTGCAGATATGTCTATTCCAATAATTTTTTCGGCAGCAGTGTCAGACATCAATAGGGCCAAATCACCTGTGCCAGTGGCAATATCAAGGATGCTTTTAGGTTGCTTGTTTTGAACGAGTTGCAATACTTTTTTTCGCCATTTGACGTCTATTCCAAACGAAATGACTCTGTTTAAGTTGTCGTAATTGCCAGATATGTTGTCAAACATTTGTGCAACTTGTTCTTTTTTCCCTTTGTCGGAATTTTTATAAGGTGTGATGTTTTTAGACATTTTTCTAATTTTTAGCAAAGGTACTATTTTATTATTCAAATTTAAAATCGAACTTAATTTCAGTTTATAAAACAGTATTATTATACCCATTGTTTTTGATTTTACTTTCTTTAGGAAGGATATGCAAAAAAAAAAACAGTTATGCTACTTGAAGTGCTTAACTGTTTTTTTTACAAATATTTTTTATAATATAAGCTTCCCTTGTATTCTAAAATTTTATTTTTTGTATTTGAAATTGATTGTCAGACGGTTGCCCAGAAAACAAATTATTTAAACGAGCATATAAAACATATTTGTCATTGTTGCGGCTTGCAATTGTTGTAGGAAAAACGTTTCCTGTATCAAAAGTAGCTGTAATTGTTGCGGTGGACCAATTGTTTGTTGTGTTTATTTGAAACACTTTATTTGTAGTGTCATTACAAGCTACAACTAAGGTGTTAGCATTTGTATTGTCTATCGATAATCCGTCGGCTCCTTTAATGGTTTGAGGCAAAACTATTTGTGAAAAGCTAGAAGGGTTTTGCAATGGAATTTTATAAAGAATACCTTCGTTGTATTTAGCAACAATCAAATACCCATTTGGATGAAACACTATTCCGTTCAAACCAAATGCACCAGCTGGAGCTTCAAAAGCACTATTTTCATAAAAAATAGATGCTACTCCTTGGGTATTTATTTTGTATATAATACCCGCAAAACTATCGGTTACATAAATGTTTCCTAAATTGTCAACTGCCATGTCGTTTGCAAAATGATTTGCAGTAGGTTTCAATATACCTAAATTGATATAAGAAATTTGTTGTCCGTTTGTAAGATTGTATATAGCAATGGCACCCAGCTTTCCTTGAGTTAGCATTGTTGTTTTTGTACTTGTACCAGGATCGGCAATGGCAACTAACAAGCGATTTTGGGCTCTATCAACTACAATACCAGTGGTCGAAACAAGGTTGTTGTCGTTTGCAAAAACTTGATATACGCCTTGATCATTAACAGTTCCAATAGCCCCTTTGGTTAGCGAACTCACAAAATAAGTCTTGCTGTTTTGATCAAATGCAACTCCTTCAGGATATAATCCTAATTGCGTAAATTGAATAACATCGGGTGTTATACTTTGTGGGCTTTGAGCTTCATTTTTAGAACAGGCTCCTAAAAATACAACTTGAATTAAAGTTGCCATAAATAATTTGTTTTTAAACATAGTCATATAGTTTTTATTTGAATACAAAACTAATATGCTCTTGAAGATTAAAAATTGAGCAAACTCACTATTTTTGTGTGATGTAACGCACTTTTATTTTGCAAATCGGCTTAATGTTTCTCTAGAAACACCAAGATATGAAGCTATTAACGATTTTGAAACTCTTTGAAACAAATCAGGTTGAAGTATTAATAATGTCTCATATCGTTCTTTTGCATTTGAACTTAAAAAAGATAATATGCGTTGTTGCAATAAAACATATCCCATATTTGATTTTTTTCTAAAATAGTGTTCCATTTTATGAAGTTCGGAACAAATTTTTTCACGATTTTCTAAAGACAAGCACAAAACCTCTACCTCTTCTAAACAGTCTATATGAAGGGTAGCTTTGTTTTGGTTATAAAATGCCTGATAATCGGTAATCCACCAATCTTGCATGGCAAATTGAACGATGTACATTTTTCCATTTTCATCTAAATGATATGATTTTAAAAGTCCTTTTAGAACAAAAAAATCATTTGGAACATAATCGTCTATTTGAACTAAAAATTGATGTTTTTTTAATTTTTTATATGAAAAATGAGATAATACATATTCAAACTCTGCATCAGTAATGGTAATCATTTTTTCAAACTGCAATTTTAATTGGTGGGGCATATTATTTTTTAGGGCTTTTATTTTAGGTATTGAATTTATATATTATCAATCGTGGTTTTCAATTTGTTTGTAAGCTTCAATTACTTTTTTGACTAATCGATGGCGAACAATGTCTTTGTCATCAAGATAAATAATTCCAATGCCTTCAATATCTTTGAGAACCAATAAGGCTTCTTTAAGCCCCGATATGGTGCGTCTTGGCAAATCAACCTGACCAGGGTCGCCTGTAATCATAAATTTTGCATTTTTTCCCATTCGAGTCAAAAACATTTTCATTTGCGAATGGGTTGTGTTTTGTGCTTCGTCTAAAATTACAAAAGCATTGTCTAAAGTTCGGCCTCGCATAAAAGCCAAAGGGGCTATTTGTATGATGCCTTTTGTAATGTAATCCTCTAATTTTTCGTTTGGAATCATATCTCGAAGGGCATCATATAGGGGTTGCATATAGGGGTCTAATTTTTCTTTCATATCGCCAGGCAAAAAACCTAAATTTTCGCCCGCTTCTACCGCAGGACGGGTTAGAATGATGCGTTTGACTTGTTTGTCTTTTAGGGCTTTTACGGCCATAGCTACTCCCGTATATGTTTTGCCTGTTCCTGCTGGACCAACTGCAAAAACCATATCGTTTTTGATTAATGTATCTACTAACAATTGTTGGTTTGGAGTAATGGCTTTTATCAGTTTGCCACCTATTCCGTGTACTAAAATTTTGTCGAGTGTTTCGCTTCGTTTATCAGTATTTGTATCGCTCAAAACCACCCGTTCAATTACATTTGCATCAATAGTATTGTATCGTGTAAAATGTACCATCAGTCGGTTCAATCGGTTTTCAAAAACTTCTAGTATTTCTTGTTCGCCAAAGGCTTTTACGGTGTTACCTCGTGCTATTATCTTTAATTTTGGAAAATACTGTTTTAAATTTTCAAGATGAATATCTTGAGTACCCCAAAATTCTTTTGGAGCAATATCGGTTAATTCAATGGTTATTTCGTTCAAAAGGGTTCTGTTTTTTATATCAACAAATTTACTTTTTATTTTTTGTAAATCAAAATATTTTCTTTTTTTTTTTGAAACAATAATCCAATTGTTAAATTGTTGAAAAGGTTTTGATAAGGAGTCTTTTTTTGAAATTTATTTTATCTAATTTTGTTGGCTATTAAAATTGTATCAAAAAAATGCCAATTATAACACTTACAACCGATTACGGAATTAAAGACCACTTTGTAGGTGCTTTGAAAGGCAAAATTATATCCGAATTGCCCGAGGCAAACATTGTGGATATTTCGCATTATATAGACCCATTTAATATATTTGAAGCAGCCTACATTCTGGAATCGGCATGGAACAGTTTTCCAAAAGGTACCATTCATTTGATTGGTGTGGATATGGAATTGAACCTTGAAAACCAGCATATTGTGATGCAATGGAACGACCATTTTTTTATTGCGGCAGACAATGGAATTTTAAGTCTCTTGTGTCAAAAATTTATTCCTCAAAAAATAGTCAGCATCAATGTTCATGATCGATTTACAGACAAAGTATCGGACATAGATGTATTGGTTCGAGTTGCTACCCACATTGCAAAAGGGGGGTTGATGCACATTATTGGCACAGAAATCAAACAAATCAAAGAGGTAACTACCTTGAAACCAATAGTTGCTGAAAACAAAAATACTTTAAAGGGATATGTCATATATATTGATCATTTTGGTAACGTTGTGGTAAATATTACAAGAAAAATGTTTGAAGAAGTAAGGCAAAACCGTGATTTTGAAATCGTTTTGAACGAAAAATATAAAAACCAACGAAAAAACAACATCAAAACCATTCATCAAAAATATTCGGATATTGGACTCAAAGGCACTTATGCATTGAAAAATTATGAAGGCGAAAAATTAGCCGTTTTTAACGATGCCGGCTACCTCGAAATAGCTATTTTTAGAAGCAATCCAGCCACCGTTGGCTCTGCCAAAAGTCTTTTAGGCTTACAATACCGTGATGTTATAACGATTGAATTTAAATGATTTTTTTCTTTAAAAAAACACATTTCAAAGAAACAAATATTGAAGACAAAGTTAAATTTTTAGCCCTTCAAATCATCTTGTTGCTCTTTTTTGTTGCAAAACCAGTATATTTTTCTATTTTTGACATCACATTTAAAAAATACAAATATGTTAATTAGAATCGTAAAAATGAGTTTTAGTCCAGAAAATATCGAGGCTTTTTTGGCTAATTTTCATGACAATAAAGAAAAAATCAGAAACTTTCCTGGTAATCAATTTTTAGAGTTGTACCAAGACCAAAACAATCCCTCCATTTTTTTTACTTACAGCTATTGGAACACCCCATCTGATTTGGAAAATTACAGAAATTCGGATTTGTTTGCGGCTGTTTGGGCTGTAACAAAACCGTTGTTTAATGCCAAACCCGAAGCTTGGAGCGTAGATAAACTGGTGAGTTTGAAATAACGAAAAGTAGTTTGTTGTAGTGTTTTCAGTATCTGGACATGCCGTTGCCTTTTTTTTTAAAAGGGTATAAAAAACACAAAGTGTTAAAGGTTCTGCCAAACCCAACACTTTGTGAAAATTAAAAAAAAATAAAAATAGGGATATTAAAACTGTGCCGTTTCTGTTGAATCTTTCATGGCAGTTGTTGATGATTTTCCACTTGTAACGGTGTTTTGAACAGCGTCAAAGTAAGAAGTTCCAACAAAACCTTGGTGTTTAACGGCTTTGAATCCGTGTTTTTGCAATGCAAATTCTCTTTCTTGTAACTCAGAGTATCCAGCCATTCCTCTTTCTTTGTACGCTTTTGACAATTCAAACATACTGGTATTCAAAGCGTGGAAACCTGCTAAAGTGATGAATTGGAATTTGTAACCCATTGCAGCCAAATCTTCACGGAATGTTTCCATTTCTGCTACAGAAAGTTTAGCAGCCCAGTTGAAAGATGGTGAACAGTTGTAAGCCAACATTTTTCCTGGGAATTTTGCGTGGATTCCTTCAGCAAAACGTCTTGCATATTCTAAATCTGGGTTTGAAGTTTCCATCCAAATCAAATCAGCATAAGGTGCATAACTTAATCCTCTGTCAATTCCTTGTTCTACACCACAGTTTACATAGAAGAAACCTTCGTCTGTTTTTTCGCCAGTGATGAATTTAGCATCTCTAGGATCGATATCGCTTGTTAATAAGTTAGCCGCATCAGCATCAGTACGAGCAACAATAAGGGTTGGTACACCTAAAACGTCTGTTGCCAAACGAGCTGCAACCAATTTATTGATGGCTTCTTGCGTTGGAACCAACACTTTTCCACCCAAGTGACCACATTTTTTAGCCGAACTCAATTGATCTTCAAAGTGAACACCAGCAGCACCTGCTTCAATCATCGATTTCATCAATTCAAAAGCGTTAAGGTTGCCACCAAAACCAGCTTCAGCATCAGCAACGATTGGCACTAAATAGTCTTTTTTGTCAGCAGTTCCGTTTACCACTTGAATTTGATCGGCTCTCAACAAAGCGTTGTTGATTCTTTTTACTACCATCGGAACACTGTTGGCAGGGTATAATGATTGGTCAGGATACATTTCGCCAGCTAAATTAGCATCAGCTGCTACTTGCCATCCGCTCAAGTAGATAGCCTCAAGACCTGCTTCCACTTCTTGAATCGCTTGGTTTCCAGTTAATGCACCTAAACCAGCTACAAAATCTTGATTGTTTAATTTGTTCCATAAATTAGTAGCTCCAATTCTAGCAATACTGTGTTCAATTTGGTATGAACCTTGTAATTTTACTACTTCTTCTGCGGTATAAGGTCTTTCAATTCCTTCCCATCTTGGGTTGGTTAACCAATCTGCTACTAATGCCTGGATTCTTTCTTCTGTTGTTTTCATAATGGTACTAATATTTAAATAATGTGTGTTTATAATGGTTTTATTTTATTAAATGTATTTATAGCCTGGAATAGTCAAAAAGTCTATAAAATTGGGATTGATAACCAATACATCAAGCAATTGTTCTGCTAATTTATAGTTGCCTTTTTCGTAATTTTCTTCGCCAACCATCGATTTTATTTTATTAAACTCCTCAATGGCCAACCAGTCGTAATATTTCTCGTTAAGTGGTTTACCGTTATCCAAAACCACTTCGTTTTGAAGCCATTGCCATAATTGGGATCTTGAAATTTCGGCAGTTGCTGCATCTTCCATCAGGTGGTGCAAGGCCGCAGCACCTTGTCCGCTTAACCATGAGGCAATGTATAGGATAGAAATACTGATGTTTTTACGAACCCCCTCTTCTGTAACAGTACCCAATGGCACTTCTAACAAATCATTTTGCGTTACCTTTACGTCATTGCGTTTAACCTCAATTTGATTGGCATTTGGCATTTTTTCGTTAAAAATTTCCATAGCTACTTTTACCAAATCAGGATGTGCTACCCAGGTACCATCGTGCCCGTTTGTGGCTTCCCGTTCTTTGTCTGCTCTAACTTTGTTAAAAGCTGCATTGTTTGCCTCTTCATCATTCTTAATTGGAATTTGAGCTGCCATTCCACCAATAGCATGAATATTTCGTTTATGACATCTTTGTATAACCAACTGCGAATAAGCACTCATAAAAGGCGATGTCATGGTAACTTGGTCGCGATTTGGAACAATAAAAGCGGGGTTTTTTCTTAATTTTTTGATATAAGAAAAAATATAATCCCAACGTCCACAATTGAGTCCCACAATATGGTCTTTCAATTCATAAATAATTTCGTCTAATTGAAAACTAGCTGTTATGGTTTCTATTAACACCGTGGCTTTTATAGTGCCTCTTGAAATATTCAAATAATCTTGAGCAAATTCAAACACTTCGTTCCACCAACGGGCCTCCAAATAATGCTCTAATTTTGGGATATAAAAGTAAGGTCCCGTACCATTTTGAGCCAATTGTTTGTGGTTGTGAAATAAGTATAATCCAAAATCCATCAACGATCCAGAAGTTTCTTTGTCGTTATACAACAAGTTTTTTTCGGGCAAATGCAAACCTCTAGGTCTAACAATCAAAACGGCAGTTTTCTCGTTCAAGCTGTAAGTCTTGTTTCGTTTAGCATCTTCAAGTCTAATGGTTTTGTTTACGGCATCTTTCAAATTAATTTGACCTTCCATCAAGTTGCTCCACGACGGGGATGTACTGTCTTCAAAATCGGCCATAAAAGTCGAAGCACCAGAGTTGAGAGCATTAATAACCATTTTCCTGTCCACAGGCCCTGTGATTTCAACACGTCTGTCCAATAAGTCGGCTGGTGTTGGTGCTGCTATCCATTCAGAGATTCTGATGTCTAAAGTCTCTGTTGGAAAATCAGGAAGTGCACCATCATCAAAAAGAAATTGTTGTTTGATGCGTTCTTCCAACAAAGCCAATCTTTTGTCATTAAAATTTTCGTGTAGTAAAGTCAAAAAAGTTAAAGCCTCGTCTGTTAATATTTCAGGGTATTTAGAAATAGTTTCTTCTGAAAAATTTAACATATTTGTTGTGTAATATTCTGTATTTTCCATTTTATAATGAATTAAAATTAACTATTAATAAGATGTTTTAAATAATTGTTATTGTTTGATGGTGCAATATTACAAAAAGTTTTTTAATAAACAAGCGTACGTTCGCTATTTTTTTAAAATATTTTTTTTGCATACTTTGTTTGGATAGTGTATCTTTGAATTATGAATATCGAAAAAGACTATATTAAGCTTATTTTTGGCCTCAAATTGAAGCAAGCCAGGACAGATAAAAACCTGTCTTTGTTTGGGTTAGCCAAAATTACCGATTTGTCCAAATCCTATTTGAACGAAATCGAAAAGGGAAAGAAATACCCTAAAACGGATAAAATTATTTTGCTTGCAGAAAAGTTAGAAGTGCCTTATGACAACATGGTTTCGCTCAAACTGGACAACAACTTGGCACCAATAGGCGAAATACTTCGATCAGGAATTCTAAAAGAAATTCCTTTAGAATTATTTGGCATTCAAGAAGCCGATTTGATAGACATCATTGCCAATGCTCCTGCAAAAGTTACGGCATTCATCAGTACTATTATCGAAATTTCTCAACATTATAACCTAACCCGAGAAAGTTTCTTTTTGGCCTCATTGCGGTCTTATCAAGAGGCTCATAACAATTATTTTGAGGATTTAGAACAAAAAGTAATTGATTTTTCACAATCCTTTAGAATTGATTTGGATAACAAGATTACTTTAGCCGAAATGACTGCTATTTTGAAAGAAGAATACAGTTATACTATAAAAGACATTGTTTTTTCGGAAACAGAGGAGTTGGCCGATTTACGATCTATATATGTACCCAAAAGTAAAACATTATTGGTGTCTGAAAATATCGATCAATCGCAAAAAGCTTTTATTTTAGCTAAAGAAATTGCTTATAATTATTTAGAAATAAAAGAAAGACTTTATACTTTTAGTTGGATAAAATTTGATAATTTTGATCAGGTGCTAAATAATTTTTATGCGTCCTATTTTGCGGGAGCATTATTAATTCCTAGAAATAAATTGATTAACGAACTGCATGTGTTTTTGCAAAAAGAAGCTCCAAAACCTGCACAAATGGTGGCTTTAGTCAATCGATTTGAGGTGTCGCCTGAATCTTTTTATCAACGTTTGACTAATATTTTGCCTAAAGATTTTCAAATAAAAAATTTGTTTTTCTTGCGGATGTCGCACAAAATAGGTTCAGATACTTATCAAATTAAAAAAGAGTTGCACATTACAAACCAACAAGAACCACATGCCAACGAAATGAATGAGCATTATTGTAGGCGTTGGGTGTCTATTCGTAGTATAGACGAAGCATTAAAACAACAAAAAACACACTATTTTGATGCCCAAATTTCGAGTTATGAAAACAGCAACAACGAATATTTGGTGTTTTCGTCTGCAACGCCAGACCCTTTCAAAAAAGATTATATGCGAAGTATTTCGGTAGGAATTTTAATTTCGGCATCGCTCAAAAAGAAATTTAAGTTTATGGACAGTAAGCAGTTGAGCAAGCAAATTGTAGGGGTAACTTGCGAAACATGTAGTGTAAAAGATTGTGCAGAACGGGCAATAGCGCCAATTCAGTTGGAACAAAAAATTAGAAACGAAAAAACGGATAAATTGGTACAGAAATACATTACAAAATTCAGTTGAAAAATGATTTGATATAAAAAAAGACGGCTATAAAAACCGTCTTTTTTTTTAATCTAGGAATGAAAAAATTTAATTTTTAGCTTTAGATAATTTTTTTTCAGCTTTTTCAATTTTCTTTTTCAAATCTTCAATTTTTTCCAATCTTTTGCTTTTATCTTTTTCAAAATCAGCTATATCATTGGGCGAAAGTTTGCCTTTTTTAAGGTTTTTTTCGTATTTTTCCGTTTTTTTGACTAAATCTTCTTGGGCTTCTTGCACTTTTTCTTTTGCTTTGGACACCTCTTGCTCAGCATCGGCTATGGCTTCTTGCTTGTTGGCCATTTTTTTCAATTCTTTTTCTTGCTTTTCAAGTTTGCGTTCTTGTTTTTTCATATCACGCTCTCGATCTTTGGCCTCGTTTTCGGCTTTTTCTTTGGCTTTTTCGGCTTTTCGCTGCTGTTTTTCATAAGCCATTTCCCTGTCTATTTCCTTTTGATTGTTTTTCTGATTGCTCGAGCCAAAGCCTACATACACACTATCCACTTTCAAACTGTCTGTGGCTTTAATTGAAGTAAGGTCTTGAGCAAAAGTAACTGTCGAAAAAAGGAGTAAACCCCAAAGTATTGCTTTTGTTGGTTTCATTTTTGGTTTTGTATTAAATTATTAAATTATTTTTTGATACTAGTGGTATTCCTTTATTTTTGAATAATTTTTTAGAACGGCACTAATTATTTTATTATTTTTGGCAAAGCTAAATAAAATAATTTCAAATATAATAAAAAATGAATTTAAAAAGATGTCTCGTTGTTATGAGCGTTCTGACAATAGTGTTTTCTTGCAAAGAAGTTCATTCCGATCCTACAGTTGGGACGGATAGTCAAGAATTGCGGTTAAGCACAGATAATAATATAGATCTATTGCCTACCTCTACAACTGGAAAAATAATATCGCACCGGTATTATACACTATCTTATCAAGAGGCACACGAGCAAGCAGAATGGGTTGCCTATCAGCTGCACGGAAAAGTAACTAATAAACACTACAACCGACCTTATTTTGAAGAAGATCCATTGGTAGAAAGTGGGTCGGCCAGTTGGAAAAATTATAAAAATTCGGGTTATGATAAAGGCCATTTATGTGCTGCTGCAGACATGGCTTTCGATTTTAAAGCGTTTGAAGATACTTTTTATACCTCAAATATTAGTCCTCAAAAACATGATTTTAATGATGGCATTTGGAACAGATTGGAACAAAAAGTGCGTTATTGGTCTGAAAAATATGGCAATATATATGTGGTTACAGGTGGTGTTTTAGAAGAGGGCTTAGAAAAAATAGGAAGAGAAGGTGTAAGTGTTCCTAAATATTTTTATAAAATATTGTTGACTAAAAAAAATAATCAGTACCAAATGATTGCTTTTTTAGTTCCTCATCAATCCAGTAATAAAGCATTGTATGAATACGTTGTAAGTGTAGATGAGATAGAGGCTAAAACTGGAATTGATTTTTTTTCAAAATTAACAAACACGCTTGAAGAAAAACTGGAGCAATCTAGTGATTACAAAAACTGGAGTTTTTAGGTATTTGCCTATTTAGTTGCCAACATAGCAGTTGTATGTAAATTATGTTGTATTTTTATGAATAAATGTAAAATTTTTATTATTTTGAATTCAAAAAAATTACATATTTTTATATTCTAATGTTTCGGGATTGATGGACTTCAAGTAATCGAGTAACTCCTCTGCATGGCATCCATAAGTTCCTAAATGTACATCACTCAAAACAACTAATTCAATTTGTCTTATACTTTTCATTTGTTACCATTTTTTTAATAATTATTTGTAATTAAAATTCGGTTGAAACTATACTTATTTACGAGCTTATGTATTACAAATTTAGAAAAACAATTCCGTTTAAATGTTTTAAAATTGTTACCCTACCATCAATTTTTAAAATTTTATATTATTTTAATATTAATTTAATGTTATGTAATGGTTAATAATATGTTATCTTTTTAATATTTTGATCTTTAAAGTTCGCATGAGTTTGTAGAATGTTTATTTTTGTATGACCATTAAAAGCAAATAATCTTTGAATAATTATCGGATATGAGAAAAAGTAATAAGCAAGAACAAAATCAGATTCAAAACGACTTAACAGAAGACGTAAAAAACAGCACAAACCAAGAACAAACCGAGGTTTTAGCAGCATCAGAATCAAATGAAGTAATAGAAAATCTAGTTGATGAAGCGGCTGGTACAGATTTTGAACAAACAGTAGAAGTTTCCGAAACGGAATCAAATGTTGTCGAAACAATGGAAACAGCTCCAATGCAGGAACACACTCCTGTTGATACTTTAGACGAGGTATTGTCAGAAATAAAAGACGAGGAGTTAAAACTAGAAAAAAAGAAAAAGAAAAAATCAAAAGTTAAAAAAGCTAAAAAAGGGAAAAAAAACAAGAAAAAAAAGAAAACTAAACTAAATAATAAATCCAAAAAGAAAGTTAAAAAGAAAGCCAAAAAAGAAGCCAAGAAAAAAGCTGCCAAGAAAAAGAAATCGAAAAAAAATAAGAAATCGAAAAAAAACAAGAAAAAATAAATAGCTCATATTTACAAAAAAGCCCTGCAAAATTTATTGGTTTGGAGGGTTTTTTGTATTTAATAATAAAGTAAGTTTTTGTTTTAAATAATACCAAATATATTAATAAAATAGTCCAAAGATGTGTGGTTTTTTTAGAAAAAATTAAAAAAAATGTTGCATAGCTGGGCTACGGAACTATTTTTTTGACTTATTTTAGCAAAAAAGAACCAATAGATTAGGCAATTTTATATGTATATTGGGTATTAGTTCTGACATTAATTAATTCATCGTGAAAACGGCTGATATCTTTTAGGCTTTTAACTTCGAAATTTTCTAATGATTTTAGATAATTTTATTTTATATACTCTGAAATTTGAATATAGTTCATAACCTGATTTTAGTTTAAAATTGTAGCTAACGCCAGCCTGTGAAAAAACTGCCGTTAAATGTTTTTCAAAAATAATAAAAAGAGTAATAAAAAAATAAGATAAAATATTGTTTTTTATTATTATTTTTTGTACATTTAAACATGCAATATAATCAAGGAATTTCTGATAAGCATGCGGTGGGATTTGTGTGGCAGTGGCGAATTACGTTATCCCACCTGCAAGGTTTCCAAAACCTTGTAGGTGTAAATAAATAGAAATAAAAAAGAGGAACTAAATCCTAACAAAAAACTTTTCGATAAACCCATAAGGGGCGTGAATATAATCGGTTTAGTTCAACACGAGTTTAACTCATTAACTATATTTTTTATAGGTATTCGTTGATTACAATTCATTGCTCGGCTTGCAGCCGCAACGAAACTCTAGCTGTTGGCGGTAGTTTTTATTTAGCAGTCGTAGTTCTCATAATTTACTTTCTCAAATTTTTCTTCATAGATTTGTTTTTCCTTTTCAGTTAAGATTTCCTTTTTAAGTTCCATTTTAAGTTGCTTTTTTGTGTCTGGACTTATCCAAATTCCTTTAAATCCATCTTTTGTTTTTTGTAAAATCAAAACACCTGTAAAATCATATTCCGTAAATATAAACTGGTCTTTCTCATTTTGAGAAATGTCTAACTGCAACCAATTACTTACATTGTTGTATTTATACATTCCTTGGTAATTTAATTTGTTAGTACAACCATTGTCTTCTGATTTTAGATACATTGTAATTGGCATTTTTCCATCAATTTTCCCTTTGTACAAATATGAAATTGAATTTTGTCCAAATGTTTGGGTAAAAATTGTTAAAAGTAAAAGTGTAAATATTGTTTTCATTTTATTTTAATTTTTTATAGATTTCTGAACAACCACAATCACAAATAAGTTGGTGTTCTGAATTTACTGGATTTAAAGTCATCTTATTATAGTTGTTTTCTTCGCTGTAGTAGTTAAAATATTCAACCTCTGAATTTGGAAAAGAAATTTGAAGATATGTTTTTGTTGAATCAATTTGATATTTACCTATTAGCCCTAATTTGTCTAATATTTCTCCATTATTCTTAAATTCAAATATTCTACCGTTAGATACATCCGATTGATAATTTTTTCCACCTCCATTTCCGCTAATTGTTTTGGTTAATTGCCATTTCCCAATTAATGTAAATTCTTCTTTCTTAGAATTACAACTTGTAATTAAAAATTGTCCACATATAAATAGGTAAAATAAATTCCTCATTTTTTCTCTTTTCTGTATGTTAAGTACTGTTGGTCATAAAATTACCGCCAACGTCAGTCTGTGAAAAAACTGTTGTTAAATATTTTTCAAAAATAATAAATAAATAAGATAAAATAGTGTTTTTTATTATTATTTTTTGTATATTTAAACATGTAATATGTTTAAGGAATTTTTGATAAGCATGCGAAGGAATTTGTGTGGGAGTGGCGAATTACGTTATCCCACCTGCAAGGTTTCCAAAACCTTGTAGGTGTAAATAAATAGTTATAAAAAAGAGGAACCAAATCCTCTTAAAATGCTAACAAAAAACTTTTCGATAAACCCATAAGGGGCGTGAATGTAATCGGTTTAGTTCAACACGATTTTAACTATTAAACAATATTTTTTGTAGGTATTCGTTGATTACAATTCATTGCTCGGCTTGCAGATGCAATGAAAGGCTAGCTGTTGGCAGATGGCTTTATTATTAAATTTTAAATTTTCCTTTGTAATCTTCCATATTAGTATAAATTCTTACTCCTAATATTCTCCAATCTCTTGTTCCAATTATTTGGTAATTATATGAATTGTCATTATTCTTTGTAATGTGAACGTTTGATGCTTTCCAATCAATTCCGCTTACAAATCCTGTCATCATTGTGTAGGCATTTATAATTCTAACCTGTTGATCATATTCCTTAAATGTAATCGTTGCGCTAATTGTAGTTGCTAATTTTTTTTCTAAAATTATATCTTCAGTAAAGATATGACCATTAATTTTTTCTTTACCTACAATTTTGCTTTCATCTTTAACTTCAAAAATTTTTATTTTATTGTTTTCAACGTTTGGTTTAGCAATAAATGACATTAGTCCAAGAACAAAAATTAATGTAGCAATTCCTCCAAGATTTTCACGGACAATTTTAATTACTTTAAAGCAAATAATTATAAAGTAGAAAAGTATTGAAATATTTAATATTCCCCAAAGTAATTCTAACATAATTTCAAATTTTAGTTAATTTCCTTTTCACGTTCAGTTTTTCTAAGCTTTCTGCTAACGACAGTCTGTGAAAAAACTGCCGTTAAATATTTTTCAAAAATAATAAAAAACTATGAAATAAAATAGTTTTTTTTACCCTAACCCACCTCAAAAGATCGTTTTACAGCCCACATTATTTGGCAACAAAATAATGCTGCTTAAAAATAACCCTTTCGCAAATGGCTTCTATTACATTCAAAAACCAGCGTTTTTTTTGATTTTTTGGATAATAAACAGGTTTTTTTTACAGCCTGACGGTTTGTGGCTTGGCGATGTGGCGGATTTAGTAGCACAAGAGTTTCTAAAAACACCTAAACTTTGATTAAGCACAAATGTTTCTAAAAAAGCACTTAGCCCGCAATCTTGCAAAACGCTTGTTGGCAGAAGGTTTAATTGCTCTTTTCGTTTCGCAATTCTTGTATTTTCTCAATTGTTAAACTTGTTAAATCAGCAATTATTTCGTTACTATATCCTTTAGTAATTCCATTTTTTGCAATCTCTATTTTTTCTTCTTCTCTTACTTTAAACTCCGCCTCAGTTTGCAAAGAAAAAACTTCACTTGCTTTTAAATGCAAACTATCTAAATATCTATTATAACCATATTGGTCATCTTTTGGAAGTCGCATGATGTCTAAGACTTCGTTGGCTTCTTTCAAACCTTTAGCTTTGAAGTTGTCTTTTACTTCGCTATTTTTCAAGAAATAAACCCATTCGTCAAGCGTGTCTTTTGCAATGTCGTTAAATTGGTTTACTTTCAATAAATAATATTCAGGAAAAATATCAGCAACTTCTTGTTTTAAAAAAGTTTGTTTTTGTTTTTCAGATAATCCCAAAACATCGTTTTGATGCAAACCTTTAAAGTCAGTTTTACCTCGATAAATATAATCTTGCCCTTGTCCGAGGTCAAAATAAACTATGTTTATTGAAATGACTTTTTTAATTTCTGAATATTTCTGACCAAGTTTTAAGTTTTCTGAAATGGATTTAGAAACACCATAAGCCATTCGATGGAAATAGTCTATTTCATAAGTAGATTGTAATTCAATGATAATCAGTTCATTTTTAGAGTTATGCGTCAAAATATCAACCCGATTAAATTTGTCATCGTCATACTCTTGATTGCTTTCGCTTTCGAGAATTTGCTCGATTTTGATGTTATCAAACAACAATTCACTCAAAAAACCTTCAAGCACCACAAAATTGGCTTTATTTCTCAAAAGTCGTTTTATTGCCCAATCAAATCGAATTAATTTCTTACTCATCGCTTAAAATAGTTGTGCAAAAATACGAAATATTTGTTTTAGTTTTTGATTAATATTTGATGTTACAATTTTAGAAAATATTTTTTTTAAGAAATAGAATTACGTTAAACCGCTTGAAGAAACGAGGATACGTTTCATTAACAGAGCTTTACATCCAACTCAACCCATCTCTTTGCGAACCGCCGAGTACGTGACCCGTATGCTCGGTGGTGTACTCAAAGTTTTATTTGTTTTTTTAGGATTTCGTGAATGTAAACATTTGAGAGGCTCTCCCTGCTAGTTTCTGGCAGGGCAGTCTACTCGATTGGAGGAAGCCATAATTTCTCAATTATACTATCTAACCTTATTCATATTGCTATATCCTTTTTTCAGTCTTGAATATCATACGTTAAGTTTGAAACTTCTTGTATTAAGTTAAAAATATCATACATTAAGTTTAGAATATCATAAGTTAAGTTTAAAGTTTCTTATATTAAGTTAGAAATATAAAACATTAAGTTATGAATATCATAAGTTAAGTTTAAAATTTCTTATATTAAGTTAGAAATATCATACATTAAGTTTAGAATATCGTAAGTTAAGTTAGTGCTATCTCAAATTATTCATTGTTTTATGGTTTAATTTTTGTGAATTTCAGACCACTTATTTGTTTATACTGTGGACTTGTTGCTCCAAATACTGATTTTACATAATTTTTTACAGTTTGGGCAGTGTCTACTATACCTGTTTGATGTGCATAAAGTTTTATATCTCTTGTTTGCATTGCTGTTTTATATGGAATATAGGCTGTTTTGACTGCTGTGTTTATGGTTTCAAGGTCTTTTTTGTAGGCGGTGAGATTTACAATTTTTAGTGGCTCTTCGTTTGGATTATAAACTGGTTCAACATCTGCCAATTCAATTAATTTTTCGAAATGGTCTATTTGCATATCATAAGATTGTTGAGATACAGAATTTTTATCGCTTGGGGTTTCTCCTGTTGGTACTTCTTCTGTTGTATTGTCTGCTCTTTTTCCTTGAATTTTTCGGTTTATGGTTTCGGCATCTGCTATAACTGTTGTTGGTGCTGATGCTCCTTTTAGGGCATTTAATACTTTGGTTGAAGTTGGTTTTAAGGGTTTGAAAATTGTTTTTCTTTGCCCTTCCACACTATTAAATGGGGTTTCAGTAGTTTTAACTTCTTTTACAGATGCTTTAGCTACTACATGTTGCGTTGTTAAAATTGGAATAGTGATGTTTGGATTTGACGGATTATAAGGTGTTCCATAACCTGTACAAGCAATGATTAATGTTTCAAAATTGGTTATATTTTTGTTGTGTCCTGTTTCCGTATTTGATGCCATAATATTTAGTTTAAATGATTAATTTACAAATATATAAAATGTTGTTTGTTAATTTCCTAACTCTAATTGGTTTTTAACTAAATTGTAATAGTTTCCTTTGCTTTGTACTAATTGCTCATGCTTTCCAATTTCTACAATTTGACCATTTTTTAAAACAATTATTTGGTCGGCATTTTTAACGGTGCTTAAACGGTGTGCAATTATTACTACAGTTTTTGTTTCAAAAAAATCTTGTAAATTATTGTGTATTATTTTTTCGTTTTCGGCATCGAGTGCTGATGTTGCTTCGTCAAAAAATATGTAATGAGGGTTTTTATATACGGCTCTTGCAATTAAGATTCTTTGTTTTTGACCGCCTGAAATTCCGTTGCCAGATGCTCCAATTTTGGTTTTATAGCCAAGTGGTAACGAGTTTACAAATTCTTCGATATTTGCAATTTTTATGGCTTTTTGAAGCTTTTCTTTATTTATGTTTTCATCGCCTGTGGCGATGTTTCTTTCGATTGTGTCGGAAAATATAAAACCGTCTTGCATAACCACACCACAATTTTTTCTTAAATCATTCGGAGATATACTGTTTATGTTTACGTCATTATAAAACAGTTCTCCTTCCGTCGGACTATAAAACCTTAGTAATAATTTCATTAAAGTGGTTTTACCACTACCGCTAGATCCTACAATTGCAGTTATTTTTGCTTCGGGAATTTTTAAATTTATCTCGTTTAAAACAAAAGGAGATTTTGGACCTTCGTACTGAAAGCTAACATCTTTAAAATTTATTCCGCTATCTGAAATATTATTACTTATAATTAGATTATTTTTTGTGCCTATTTCTTCTGTTGGATGATTCTGAACTTCATTTAGTCTTTCTAAACTTAACTTAGCATCTTGTAATGATCGAAAAAAATTCACTAACTGGTTTACTGGTGAATTCATTTGTCCAACAATATATGATACACTTAGAAGTTCTCCTAACGTCATCTTTCCTTTTATAACAAATAGGGCAGATAGAAAGGTTACTAAAATATTTTTTGTCTGATTTATAAAGTCAAAACCTGAAAGTTGTAATTGGTCAAGTTTCAATATTTTAATATTAATTTTAAATAGTTTTTGTTGAATACCTTCCCATTCTTTGCGTTTAAAGTCTTCAAACTGGTTAATTTTCATTTCTGTGACTCCATTGATTATTTCGTAGATGGATTCTTGATTTTCACTTCGATGTTGGAATTTATAATAATCTAATATTCTCCTTTTTTTTAACCAATGTAAAGACCAAAATATGGAAAGAATTGTTAAAACTAAATAGACTATCAGGATTCTATAATTATAATACCAAAGAACACCAAAGAACACAGAAAATGTTACAATAGAAAAAAAAGTAGTTAAACTTTGAGAAGTTAAAAAATTTTCAATTCTTTCATTATCTTGGATTCTTTGGTTAAAATCTCCCATCATTTTGGTGTCAAAAAATTTGACAGGTAATTTTAATAATTTCTTTAAAAAGTCAGATATAATAGTTATACTTATTTTTGTTCCAACATAAAGCATAATTGAATTTCTGATTATTTCAATAATTAAAGAACCAAGATAAAGTGATAATTGTGCAAATAAAATAATTGATATTACATTCAGATTTTTGGCATTAACGCCTTTATCTATTAAATTTTGGGTTAAAAACGGAAAGATTAGTGTCAAGCAACTGCCTAATAATAGTAGTAAGAACATTATTACAATTTGTTTTCGATATGGATTTAGAAAACCAAATATATATTTTAAATCAAGGCTTTGTTCTTTTTCTGAAATTTGGGTATAAAATTTTTCGGTTGCAGATAGGAACAAGACAACTCCTTTGTCATCATTTACGAGCCATGATTTTTTAAATGTCAGTTCATTTAATTTTATTAAACCATGTGCTGGGTCAGCAATGTGAAAATATTTTTTACTTCCAAATAAACTTTTGCTGATTTTCAAGAGTACAATGAAATGATTTTGATTCCAATGTAAAATTACAGGGAAAAGGTCTTTTTGTTCAATAATTTCTGGAAGCGAAATTATTGTTGAAAGAGTATCAAATCCGATTTTTTTTGAAGCCTCGCTTATGCTTAATAAAGAAACCCCCTCTTTTGATATAAAAGTGTTTTCTCTAATAAACTGCAAATTGATGTTTTTGCCATATGCACTAGCAACCATTGCTACGCAGGCAGGACCACAGTCCATTTGATCATATTGAGGATAAAATTTAAACATTGGATAGTTCTCCTTCTAAAAACATTTCTAATACTACATCTTTTTTCTTTGATTCGTCAAAATTATGAATACAAAAATCGGTATCCTTGCGTTCTAGGGCATATTGACTACAAGCACCACCGCAAATAGGCAAGATGCTACATTTTAAGCAAGGTTTGTTTTTTAATTTGATGTCCATTCTGTCATAAAACTTCTCGTTCCATTCAATTTCGCCAGTATTACTAAGAGTTCCTTCTCTATTAGATTTGTTAAAATCTCTAGCGTTACATTTAAATACATCCCCGTTGTAATTTATTGCCGCTTGATATTTCTTGTCTGCATAACAAGAATTTCTCAAAGTGTTTAATGAACTTGATTGAGGTAACTTAAATCCAAATTTAAAAAATTCAATTTTAATTTGTTTAGCTTTTTCAAATAATCCTATTGTATTACTTTCTTGCCACACCTTTTGCATATCTAAAGTAATCAGGCCTCTTTCTTCTACTGTTAAATCATCAAAATATAGAAGAATACTATTTAGTTCTGATATATTTTCGGAAGTATAATTTATTCTTAATGTAACTTTAATTTTGTTTTTTACTAATTTTTTAATGTTAGAAACGATTTCATCAAACGAACCTCTCTCTTTGTTAACAAATCTAACCTTATCATGACTTTCTTTGTTGCCATCAAAAGTTATTTGAAAACTATTAACTTGATACTTCACTAAATCTATAAGCATTTCATCATTTATTAAGAAACCATTTGTTGTAAAGTGGGTATAAAGGCTTATTCCTTTTTCTTTTGCATAACGATGGGTATGCTCAACAATTGGTAGTACTACATCTTTATAATATAATAGCGGTTCACCACCAAAAAATGAGAGATGGAAATACTTTAAGTTTTCCATTGTATTAATTTTATTATTGATAAGCAATATGATGTCATTTACTGCCGATTCTGTCATTTTAGATCCTTTTATATGCGACTCGTAGCAATACCAGCATTTAAAATTACAATTCATCGTTGGTAAAATCATCAAGCTAAATAACTCGTCATTATCGTCAATTTCTTTAATAAGTTCTCTAACTTTTTGTATTTCGTCTTCTTCCTTCGGAAGTATAAAGCCATTTTCAACAAGCGAATCGTACAATTCAGGGTGAACTTCGTTTATGCCTATAGCGTTATCCTCTAGTTGTGCAGCATTTATTAAATCCATTAGTAATGGCTCTAATAATAAAAAATTCTCGGTAAAAGAATTGTGGTAAATGTATTTTTCATCATAAAAAATAGATGTATTGAATTTACTTAGTTTCATTTTTATTTTTTTAAGGTTAGTATTTTGCTTTTTTCAATTATAAAAACACATTAAAAGAGGAGAGAGTTGATGTCTCCCCTCTTACATAATGTTAAATTATGCTAGTGCTACTAGTTCACCACAAGAGCAACTACAAGAACAAGGGTCTCCTCCGACAGATACAGAAACAGAATTACTTCTTTGTCTGTAAGACGCTGAATTAGTTGAACTATAAGAAGAGAAGCCTCCTTTAAGTTTACCTTGTTGGTCTTCTTGTAAAGATTCCATCTGCTTTACAAGGTCTTTAAATGATTTTTTATCTTTCATTTTAAAAGGTTTTTTTGGTTACATCTACTCATTGATGGCTTTTCGATTTCCGCCATTGTAATTTTGTTATAGTCTTTGTCTGGTTTGATTTTCAGAACGAACAGATTTGTCATTTACTTTTTTATTATTCCCTATTTTGTATTGAAGGTATAAAGCCACGGATTGTGTTAATCTTTTTTGAAAGAATTCAAATTCAAAATTCCCATAGTTTGCAGTATTTTGAGCTCTCATTGTATCAAAAACGTCAAAAAAGGACAACTTGATTAAACCATTGGCATTCCATATTTTCTTTTGAATTGAAACATCAAAATTATAAGACCCCATATCATCAACTACATGATATTGGAATTTACTAAAGTAAACGCTAAAAATATCAATTGAGATTGTTTTGGTGAGTTTTATATTAGCGTAAATATTATTAACAAAAGATAATTTATTAGTTTTCAAAAAATCATTCTTCGAGTTGAATTCGTAATATTTGGTGCTAAAAGTAAAATTCATAAAAAGCCATTTTGATAAATCTCCAGAGTAATCGTAACTAATGCCGTAGTTGTTTTCATTCCCAAAATTTTGAGATTGATAAATTCTAACATTGTCATTTGATAAGGTGTATGCAGGAGCAATAAGGTCATTTACAAAATTTATGTTGAATGAAATTTCATGATTTTCTAATTGATACGATACATCTATTTTATTTGAATATTGAGGCTTTAAATCGGGATTGCCTTTTTGATAGTAGAAATCATCAAGTTTGAGTACAAATGGGTTCAAATCTTTGAAAGAGGGTCTTAGGATGCTTTTTGAATAGGTAAACGATATATATTTATCATTACCAAAATCATATCCATAATAGAAGCTCGGGAAAAAATCCGTGTAATTTTGCGTTACAGATTCGTTGTTGATTTTATTAAACCCATTGACATTAGTGTTTTCAATTCTTAAACCAAATTTTATATTATTGTTTTCTTTCCATTTTCTATTAAATGTAAAATAACTTGCAAATATATTCTCTCTATTAGTGAAATTCTGAAAACCACTAGGATTCAATTGCCAATTGTCTCCAATGAAAGATTCTTCTATTAATGTATTTTTCCTATTTATAAAATTGTTTTTAATTCCTGTAGAAAAGTTACCTTTTTTTGATGTGTTCTGTTTCCAATCTAATTGAAACGTATTATAGTTTGCGACACCGTTTGCAATAAAACGTGAATTTGAATTACTCAAATTACCTAAAAGATAATTGACAACGATATTATTTGTATTGTCTATATTATTTTGACCAATGTCCCCGATAAATTTAATGGTACTTCCAAGGGTATCTTTTTTAAGTGTATAATTAAAAGTGCTGTACCATACATTTTGCTTAATGTCTGTACTTGATTGATTTATACTTGAGGTTTCAAGTATGTCGCTATTATAGATACTCAAATCTTTGTTTGAATCAATTTCTTTATTTTGTTTATTAAAAAATAATTCGACACCAAATTCGTTTTTTTTGTTTGGATAAAATACAAATCCATTTGTTAATGTTGTTGTTTTATCTCTTTCGATAAAAAAACCTTCATTCTTTTGCTTAACGTTTGTATTAAAAATAGTAGCTATTGACTTGACTTTTCCTCTATCATCATTATCTGTATAGTTTACTCTTGAATATAGATTCCATTTGTCTGAACCATATAGTAATGAGTTTCCAAATTGATATTTCAGAAAATTTTTTTCCTTGTAACCTAAATAACCTTTACTTAAAGAGGAAAATCCTTTTGGTATTTTTTTGGTTACAATGTTAATTGTCCCTCCAATATTACTTGCATCAGCCTCAGCAGAGCCAGTCTCCTGAATTTCGATTTGTTTAATTGTTTCTGAATTTAAGCTACTTAGATAGTTTGATAATTCGTTGTTAGATAAATTTAATTTTCTTCCGTTTATATTCACTGATGGATTTCCGTTTTTAAGAGAAATACCTCCTTCCGAGTTTACTTTTATTTTTGGTGATCGTTGAAGAACTTCTAATGCATTATAACCCTCTTTTAAAGGACTGTTTTCTACAATAAATATAGTTTTGTCAAATTCTCTTTTGAATAATTGCTTTTTTGCCTGGACTGTTACCTCTTCTAAGATTTGAATTTTTTCTAGTTTAATAATACCTAAATCCAAATTCTCATTAATAATAATTTCTTTTGAAAACAAAAGAATTCCGCAGTGATTGATTTGAAGTGTATAATTCCCATTCTTAACATCCATATCAAAAAAACCATTACTATCAGATAATTCAGATTTTAACATTTGTTTTTCTTTGGACAGCAATAAAATCTCAGCGGATGCTATTGGTGTATTGTTTATGTTCACTATTGTACCTTTAAAACTTGTTTGTGAAAACAGTTTTTTTGGTAAAGAGATAATTAAAAAAAAGATTGTTAAATATATTTTTGACATCATATAATAATTTTCTTGTTCGTTTATTTTTTTATGCGGTTTCTTTGCGTTTCGTGTAGCTCAATGGTTTCCTCCAACTAGTAGATATTCGAAAGTTTTTGCGTTTTTAACATATTTTTGATTGGCAAAAACTTAAATATAATCATTTGTTGTTTTATTTTATAATTGTCAAATTTATAAATTTTTTTAAAACAACCTATTATTTTTTTACAAATTTTTATTTTTATTCGCATTGTTTACTAATTTATCTAAAGGACTTTCTATTTTATCCACCACATTGCGGGTTAAATGGGTGTAAATCATCGTGGTTTTTATACTAGAATGTCCTAGAAAATTCTGTATATAGCGCACATCGGTACCATTTTCTAACAAATGGGTAGCAAAACTGTGCCGCAAAGTGTGCATGGTGGCTTTTTTTGTTTTGGAAAGGCAAAGTGAAAACGAAAAGAAAGAAGTTTTAAAAAAAACTTTGGTGAATGGAGGCTATCTGTTGGGGGTTGCCCGCATGAGGGATTAGCGCAAGGCACCATGTGCTCGTGATAGCCCGACGGCAAAAAAAGGAAGCCCCGCCTGAAGGGTTTGGGGCGTGGGGGCTTTCTTTTTTTTGGCGGCATGCCCTTGTGTGGATGGTTGTTTTTTGTTGTATTATTCAAAAAAAACAGTGTTGTTGTCTGGCTATATAACGATTTTTTTTAAATTTTTTCTTAAAAATAACTACGCATCTTTGGACTATTTTATAAATATATTTGGTATTATAAATACATTTGGTTTAATTTTGAAAAAAAGATAATTTTTTAAACACGCTTTCAGCTTAAAAAAGCCCTCAAAACATCATTGGTTTGGAGGGCTTTTTTTGATGAGGCAATACGAATTATATGTTTTTTTCGTGCCGTATAGAGGTGGCGTGTATCATAAAATAAACCGATTCGGCTACGTTTGTACAGTGTTCGCCAATGCGTTCGAGATGTTTGAGGGCTAGGATTAAATTGGTTCCTGAAACGATAATTTAAAGTAAAAGAGATTAAAATTAAAAAAGAGAAATAAAAATATGTGTCAAATAATTTTTTTATCTATTATTTTTTTTATTATATTTGAACCAAAATATTTAAAAGGCTCTTACTTTACTAAAATATATAAAGCATTGCTTTATTCTTGTCAATTGAAAACTGGTAATTTTCATAATTTTGAGTACAGGAATAAACTTTGCCCATGCTTTGCGTGGGCTTTGTTTATTTGTACTCAAGGTTATACCAGTACCTCAATGACAATAAGCGAAGTGCCACGCTTTTTTTTTATTTCACAATTTAAAACTTAAACCTTATTTATTATGAAAAAAAAATTTTATTACTTATTATTTCATCTACTTTGATGATACATGCTCAACAAAAGATACATTTTGAGTATGATTTGGCTGGAAATCAGATTTCAAGGCAGTTTTGTTTAAATTGTTTTGCTAAAGCAAATATCGTTGCTAAAAATGTAGATCAATTGAAAGAAAATGATTTTCAAAAATTTCATCCAAATGATAATTTTTCATTTTATCCAAATCCTGTAAAAGAAGAACTCTTTTTGAAATGGGAAGATACTATGGATTCCAAGATACAATTAATTGAACTATTTGATTTAAAAGGTATGCTTTTAGAAACTTATATTATTCAATCGAATTTTAATAATGCTAATATAGCATTTAATAAATTTCCAAATGGTGTTTATATAATAAGATTAAAATACCAAGATGAAAATGAGAAAATCATTAAAATTATAAAAGAATAAATTATATACCATGAGAATCAAATTAATTATATTAATTACCTTAATTTCAAATTTGCTTTTTTCGCAAAGTTTTCATGATACTCAAGGTAAATTAGAGATTTCAAATTCAGGGCAAGCTACATTCACTCTTCCAGTAGCCATGCCACCAAGTATTAAAGATGTTGGGCCAATAATAAATTTAGTATATGTGAGTGGGCAAAACGGGGGTATTGCTGGACAAGGTTGGAATATAAGCAATATATCTAGTATATCTCGGATGTCTACTAGGCAAGATATTGACGGATACAGAGACGGTGTAGATTTTGATGCTGATGATAAGTTGTCATTAGACGGACAGAGATTACTTGTTAAAACTGGTAATTATTGGTTAGATGGATCAACTTATGAAACCGAAGTTCAAAGTAATACTAAAGTTGAATTAAAAGATAATGGTACAGGAATTTATTTTATTGTAACGGCACCAGATGGTTCACGTTCATGGTATGGAAACTATGGAGGAAATAATGCTTCTGATGCTACAGCGTTTTATATTACCAGATTTGAAGATGCAAATGGTAATTTTATGACTTATCACTATAATAAACCTTTATTGAAAAATTTATGTATATCAGAAATAAGATTTAGTGCAAATGTTTTAACAAACCCAAATCCTTTAAACAAGATAGTATTTACTTATAAAAATGCAGCCAGAAGGGAGTTTGCGTATATTAAAGGAATAAAAATAGAAAAAGCGGAATTGCTCCAAAAAATAGAAGTCTATACAAATGATTTGCTATTTAAGAAATATGAGATAACACAAACAACTCCTGATGCTCAAGGATACGAAAGAGTTGCAAAAATCCAAGAATTTAATGGTGCAGGCGAGCCTGCTAACCCTATTTTATTTGAATATAAAAATACGGTTGATTACATTTATGAAAATACAACTTCATATACTGATGCTCTTAATATTTCAACGAGTCCTGAAATGTCAGGTGATTTCGACGGTGATAATAGATTAGATTTCATTACGGGTAATAAATTATACACAAAATTGTTTAATGATTCTGGAGCTACATTTAACTTGCCTAACTTAGGTAGCACTAGACAAAAATTTACTGCTACTACGTTATTTAATAATAAAGTAAACCAAAAACAATCTATAGTTCATGCAAAAGAAAACTTAAACAGTGTTGATTTTAAAATCTATAACCTTGAAAATAATGGCTTAATTAATACGTACACTAAAACAATATCAATGGATAATTCGGGTAGTTGTAGTGATGAATGTACAGTATTTAATTATGATCTAAACGGAAATATTATAATAGGACCTGGACAACCAGTCTCGAAATGCTCAAGTCCTACGTTTATTAAAGATACAAATAAGTATATAGAAGGTGATTTTAATGGTGATAGTATTTCTGATGTACTTATTTTAAGTTACGTACAATATCAGGTTTACACACCTGCACTTAATGACGGAAATGATCCAATAGACATTGGAATGGCAAAAACTACTAACCAAAAAGGAAACAATAGCGTTTGTAAAATGGAAAGTTTTACATCTGAATATATTTCAGAAGCCCGTATGGTAGATTTAAATGCCAATAGTCCTACAACAGAGAATAGTTCAGGAAATTTCACAATAAATAATACTGGAATTCAATTATTACAAAAAGGTCAAAGGTATGTTATGGATTTTAATTCAGATGGTAAGGCAGATATTTTGATGATTGAGAATAACAGAAATTATAAAATAATTAGTTTTAAACAACTAGCTAATGCACCTTGGGCGGAATTAGAAGTAATTGGGCAAGGTGTTTTAGATAGTTACTCACCTTCAAAGCAGATATTATTTGGTGATTTTAATGGTGATGGAAAACCCGATGTTACCTTGCCAAGAGCGGATGGAAACGGATGCGAAGGTTGCACGGAATGGGATATTTATTATAGTAATCCGAACCAAAGTGGCAATAATTTTTTTGTAAAAGAAACTTACAATATTGTTGAGTATAGACCATCAAGTGGAGATGATTATGAGACACAATGGCATAGTAGTAACTATTATGCGATGGATGTGAATAAAGATGGTAAATCAGATATTGTAAGAGTGTGGACAAATCTTTGGCAATATAGTTGGTTTTGGGATCCGAAAGATATAGATTCTTCATGGAGAGTTAGTACATATATCAATAATATTGGTTTGAATGGTGGTTTTACAAATAATTATAGCTCTCCATCTTCACATGATAATAATGATAACACTAGACCTATTCCTCTTGTAAGTAATTATAAATATAAAGGCTTGGATAGTGATTTATTAATGATTAGAAATCATGTAGGTAACTCATTTGATAAAACAGTAACTTTTTTAGATTTCAAAAAAGACTTTTCAGAAGACAATCTGCTTAGAAAAGTAATTCAGTCAAATGGAGCTATAGTTGATGAAATAGCTTATGATTCTATGGTTTCAAATGGAATGAACAATGGATTAGGGACATTAGACGGATTCTATTCATCATCAGAAAGTTTAGAATACCCATTGATTGAACTTAAACAAATGGTTAATAATAAGTTAGTGAGACAAGTCCAAAATACATCATTAAATGTTGTTAAAAAACAAGATTTTATGTATCATGGATTAGCAGTAAATCTAAAAGGAATTGGAATTATAGGTTTTAAAAAAACTGCTCGATCTAGTTGGTATAGAACAACAAACGATAAAAAAAATTGGAACATTATAGAAATTAATGCAAGTAAAAGAGGAGCTGTTGAAAAAACATATACTTTGTTATTAAACGGTTTTATACCATTTAATTTTGGCACTAATTACTCTAGCATTATTAATAAAACAGAGAATATATATACTGAAAACATAGATTCTATAACGAAAAAGTATTCTATTTTATTAAATACACAAACAAATACAGATTATCTTACAAATATTGTAAGTCAAAAAATTTATGATTACTACTCAAATGATTATTTCCTTCCTTTGAGTGTTACAGAAAATAAATATTTAGGAAGTACTTTAAATGGAAGCACTAATACTATAACTAGTTATTATAATAATGCAAATGGAATTGGTAGCAATTATTATATTGGAAAGCCTAAAGAAGTAAATATTAAGAATACAACTTATGTAAATACTGTAAATGGATTACCAGACATTAAGACTAAAAACGAGAAATATTTTTATAATAATTCTAATCTTATCAGTGTAGAAAAAAAATCTAATAATTCTACAGAAACTTTAATAGAAAATTTTGTGTATTTACCTAATGGATTGTTACAGAGTAAGACAATTAGTGCTATAGGTACAACATCTAACAATGCAGTTTCCAGTAGAACAACTTCCTATACTTATGATGTAACAAATAGATTTGTTAAAACAACAACTGATATTGAAGGACTTGTAACTATAAATTTAACATATCATCCTTTATATGGAACTGTACTGTCCCAACAAAATCCATATTTACAAGTATCTACAAGTGTATATGATAATTGGGGTAAAAGAGTAAAGTTTACAGATTTTTTAAATAAAAGTATAAATTATATTTACACAAGAACTGGAAATATATATAAAACATTACAAGTTGGTGATGATGGTAGTAGTAGCATGGTAGAAAGTGATGCTTTAGCAAGACAAATTAGAAAAGGGGTATTAGATTTAAATGGAAACTGGACTTATGTTAGTAAAGAGTATGATTTTTTAGGAAGAAAAGTAAAAGAAAGTGACCCTTATTTCTCATCTAATACACCATCTCTTTGGACACTTTTTGAGTATGATGATTATAATAGACCAATAAAGACAACATCTCCATCAGGTAAAGTAATAGATACTTTTTATAATGGCTTATATATTTCTGCTACTGATAGTGCAATGACAAAGTCTAAAACTATGAATGCAAATGGTCAAGTAATTTCTGCTACAGACACACCAGGAGGAACTATTAATTATAAATTTGATGCTAATAACAATTTAGTTGAATCGGATTATCAAGGAATTAAAATAACTATTCAATATGATAATTGGGATAGAAAAGTGAAATTATTTGACAGTTCAGCTGGAAATTATACTACTTTTTACAACGCATTTGGTGAGGTTAAAACAGAAACCACTCCAAAAGGAACTACCTCCTATAATTTAGACCCTGTTGGTAAAGTTTTAACAAAAACTATAATTGGAGATGGAACATCAATTACTAGTTCATACACATACGACCCTGTTAATAAATGGTTAACAAATATAGCAGTAACAAATCCAAATGACGGCAATAGTAATTATGCTTATTCGTATGATCTTACAACAAAACAGCTTAACAAAACAATTGAGACTTTATATACAAATGGTTCTACAATTCCGTTTGCAACATTTACAAAACAATTAACATTTGATGCGTTTGGTAGAGTTTCAAATGAAATTTCAACAGCTTTTTCACATGGCAGAACAAGTTCAAAAACAATAACACATACTTATAAAAATGGTACTGAATGGCAATTACTAGACGGTACAAATGTCAAATGGCAAGCTAATTCAGTTAATGCTAGAGGACAATTAACAAGTCAAGTTCTAGGCAATGGAATATCGATTTCTAATACCTTTGATAACTTTGGATACAATATAGAAAATAAGCATGTTTTAGGAGCAAATAATATTATGACGTTAAATAACGTATTTGACCCAATTCTTGCTAATTTAACGAGTAGATCAAATAGCTTGTTTGACGTTAAAGAAAACTTTGTGTATGATAACCAAGATAGACTAACTTCTTGGGATGGTTTAGGGCAAAATTTATTAACATTTCCTTTTAACAGTACTACTGATGGTTTTGTTTTTAACGGTTCAAGTACAGTCGGTTCAGTTTCAAATTTATCTGGAATGTTAAAAGTATCACTAAAGAATACATTTGTGTCTGCTAATAAATCATTAAATCTTAATGTAGCAACGGGTAATAAATTAAGAATTAAGGCTGATGTTTCTAATAAGACAGGTTCTAATGGTGTGATTGTAAATGCAGTGATGATAGAAACCGACCCTCTTGATCCATTAAACTATGCTGAGATTTTTATTGGAACTATTAATAATGGTGTCTTTGACAACAACTATACGGTAAGTGATTTTGTGCAAAATCCTAAATTAACTTTACGATTTATTATTGACGAAGGTAGTCCTTCAACTTCAAATGGACTATCAGCAAGCAATACAGATCTAAATGGAAATTTAATAGCACTACCACCTATTGCTACCTTTAATGTTGATAATTTAAAGATAGATAATGTTAGTAGTAATTATCAAAGTTACGACGATAGAGGAAGAATTATAGAAAATGAAATTGGGCAATATAAATATACCATTAATAATAAACCTTATCAAAATTCGTCTATATTTACAAGTTCTAAAGCTAATACTTATTATTCTTCAAAACCATTGCAAAATATATCATACAATGCTTTTAAAGCGCCAATCCAAATAGAAGAACAAGGTGTTGAGAAATTAAGTTTTGGATACAACGCTATGTTGCAACGATCTATTATGTATTATGGCAATAATGATACAGACAAGTTGAAACGACCATTTAGAAAATATTATAGTGCTGATGGTAGTATGGAAATAAAAGCTATATTTGCACCAGGTAATTCAACAAATCCAACAAGCGTTGAAATGATTACTTATGTAGGTGGAGATGCTTATACTGCACCTATATTGATAAAAAGCGATGGAACGGCACAGAGTTATTATTATTTGCATCGTGATTATCAAGGAAGTATAATGGCTATAACTAATGCTGTTGGGGCAGTTGTGGAGAAAAGATTGTATAATCCATGGGGGGAAATAGTAAAAATACAAGATGGTATAGGTAATAATTTAACTAAACTTACGTTCTTTGATAGAGGATATACAGGACATGAACATTTGGAAGGTGTTGGTTTGATTCACATGAATGGTCGTTTGTACGACGCTAAATTGCATCGTTTCTTGCAACCTGATAACTTTGTACAAGACCCTTATAATACTCAAAGTTTTAACAGATATGGATATTGCTGGAATAATCCATTGAAATATACAGACAAAAATGGAGAAGAGTTAGTTTCAGCAATTTTAATAGGAGCAGGAATTGCTTTAGCAGCTTATCTGACAACCAATTTAATAAATGACCAACCCATTACATTAAAAGGAGCATTGATGGCAACTTTTGTTGGAGCGGTTAGCGGAGCAGTTACTTTTGGGATTGGTTCATGGACTCAAAGTATAACTAACTTTACACTCAAGGCAACCACACAAGCCTTATCACATGGCTTGTTTCAAGGTACTTTAAGTGGTGTGCAAGGAGGCGGATTTTGGTCTGGGTTTGCTAGTGGTACTTTAAGTAGTATAGCAAGTAGTGCTTTTAGTGGTGGTATGGATACTAAAGTAATAAATGGCAAACGTTACAACGTTGCCGGATCAGGTTGGAGTGGTGCAGGTAAATTTGCTAAAAGTACTTTTGGAATGATTTCATTTGGAACTGTTATGGGAGGTGCTGGTGCCGAACTTACAGGAGGCAACTTTTGGAAAGGTGCTGTTACTGGGCTGGTGGTTAGTGGGTTGAATCATGCTATGTCGCATAATACCAAATCAAAAACTGAAGGCACACTATTTAAAGATCAGCAAACTTTAGAAGGTACAGCACTTAATGATACTTTTGAAGCGTCGATGACGGTGGACTATGAGTATATAGTTACGAACAAAGGAGAGGTTCAGGTTTTAGAAAATTCTATCCAGGTAGGGGAACCTGTAATGAATGACATCCTTAATCCTTTTGATCAATATAAACCAAACTATAATCTTTCAAAGCAAATAAATCCGTTGGTGCAACTCACTCCAAATTCTAAAAGTATAATTGTAATTAGAGCTTATCTTACCCATATTGGAATTGGTGCTGGTATTATTCCTCAAGCTCCGATAGGATTTTTCCAAAAGGGCTTTGAGTTTCTTGGTCAAGTGAATGCGGCAAATCCATCATTATCAAGTATGTCTGTTAAGGCGGCATCTGAATATAGACTTTATAATTAAAAAAAATATGAAAAAATTGCAAGATTTTTTATTAGGTATAGTAATAAATATATTTTTACTTTTCTTTATTATGATCATTTCTACGTTTGTATCAAAATTGATATCGTTTTATTGTGATGATTGTAAACTTATGATTCAAGAGAAGGTAGTATCATTTTTTTTATCTCTATATATTGTTTATATAATTATAAAAATAAAAAGACATTTGAAGAGAATAAATAAATATTAAATGAATATTTTAAAATAGAACCGTATTGCTTTTTTATATAAAAACCCTTAAACCTAGCAGATTCAACACCTAAAAAGCAACTTTAGTTGCTGTAGCAACTAAGGGAATATCATTTTGATGGTTTTTAGTTTTATTGAAATGGCGGACTGAAAAGCGATGGCTATATTAGTCCAACAGGTTTTAGATATGTTTTAGTTATTGAGAAAACAAAAATAGCATATATAGAGAATGGAATGGTTTATTTAAAAAGCCCGAATAATCCATTTATTGAAATTAACAATAAGTAAACGGATGCCTTAAGTATTGTAATAGTAGATACTTAAATATAGATTGGAGTTTAGTGATTAATGAAACTTTGATTGAAGGTAATAATAGTGATGGATTTATTAAATTAAAATAATTAACAATAAATACAATACTTCGTGAAGTTTTGTACGATCCTAAAAAAATCAGCAATTTGAGAGCTTAAAAATTGTGAATTATAAAGGGGGGTTACGAAGTATTGTATTGAAAAAATGAAAAAAAATGAAAAAAATAATCTTATTAATAGTACTATCTTTTATAGCATGTAGCAAAAGTGATGCAGATAGTACTGAAAAACAATTAACGCCTAATTATCAAAATATGGTGGGCGATTGGGTATATACAACGGTTATAAAAGCAGATGGTAGTCAGGCACCCTACGTTCATTCGTGTAGTACCAATAAAGATTTTGCTCATATTATAGCCAATACTAAAATAACGTCTTATTATTATAATCCGTTTTGTACCGAACAAGAATATAATTGTAATGGCTATTATTTTGAAGGCATTAAAATCATGAGTTGCTTTAACGATTTTAATGAAGCAAGGGTTACCTCGCTTACCTCAACAACAATGAGGTTGGATTACGATCAGGATAAAGCTTTTGGAAGTTTAACCTATTATGCACGAGGTTTGATTTTGAAAAAAAGATAATTTTTTAAACACGCTTTCAGCTTAAAAAAGCCCTCAAAACATCATTGGTTTGGAGGGCTTTTTTTTTGATGAGGCAATACGAATTATATGTTTTTTTCGTGCCGTATAGAGGTGGCGTGTATCATAAAATAAACCGATTCGGCTACGTTTGTACAGTGTTCGCCAATGCGTTCGAGATGTTTGAGGGCTAGGATTAAATTGGTTCCTGAAACGATGATTTTGGAATTGTTTTTCATTTCGCTTACAATATTATGTGTAGCATCATTCGTTTTAGTTTTGATGCTGTTGTTCAAAATAAAAATGTCGCCAATGCTAGCTTCATTTAGAGTTTGAAAACAAATATTGGTTTTGATGATGATGCTTTCGATTTCTCGGGCAATAGGTTCTATATCAAATTTTGCAATTAAATCGTGTTTTGGATTGATATTTTTGGATAATTTTACGATACTCAAAGCCAAATCGGCAATGCGTTCAATTTCGTTGCTGATAGACATGGCCGACATAATAAAACGCAAATCTGACGCCACTGGTTGTTGAAGGGCAAAAACCGTTTGACAAATATCTTCTATTTTCAGGTCGAGTTTGTCTATTTTGTTTTCGGTTTTTTTAACGTTTTTTATTTCCGAAATGGGTTGCGAAAGTAATACCGCCATTACTTCAAAAATTTGATTTTCGGTAAGGTTGCTTATTTTGATAATAGCATTTTTGAGTTTGCTTAATTCTGTTTCAAGTTGCGATGCCATATTGTATATTGTTAAATGGAATTATTAAATAAAGGATATTAACCAAAACGTCCAGTAATATAGTCTTCTGTTTGTTTTTTGGTTGGTTTTGTAAAAATAGATTTTGTTTTGTCCATTTCAATCAACTCACCCATATAGAAAAATGCAGTATAATCACTAGTTCTAGCGGCTTGTTGCATGTTGTGTGTTACAATAATAATGGTGTATTGCTCTTTAAGTTCGTGTACCAACTCTTCTATTTTTGATGTCGAAATAGGGTCCAAGGCACTTGCGGGTTCGTCCATCAATACAATGTCTGGACTTACTGCTAGGGTTCTGGCAATACACAAACGTTGTTGCTGACCGCCCGAAAGCCCAAGAGCCGAGTCGCCCAAACGGTCTTTTATTTCGTCCCAAATGGCTGCTTTTCGCAACGATGTTTCTACTATTTCATCCAATTGTGATTTGTCTTTGATTCCATTGATTTTTGGACCATAAGCAATATTTTCGTAAATAGATTTTGGAAAAGGATTTGATTTTTGAAAAACCATTCCTATTTTTTTTCTAATATTTACAACATCTACATCTTTGTCATAAATATCAACTCCTTCTACAAGCATTTGACCTGTTATTTTAACATCTGGAATCAAATCGTTCATTCTATTGATACATCTCAAAAAGGTAGATTTTCCGCAACCCGATGGCCCAATAAGTGCAGTTACTTTATTGGTTGGTATTTGCATAGCAATTTCCTTCAAAGCTTTTTTTTCGCCATAATATAAGGACAAATCGTTTACTTCTATTTTTATATCTTTCATGTTTAGGGATTCTAATTTTTATATTTTGTAAAAAAAATGGGTGTGTGCTTATTTGGCTTTTCTTCTAATTCTAGATCGAATGGCTACAGCTATGATATTGAGCGATAGGGTTAAAATTAGTAAAACTAATGTAGTAGCAAACTGTATAGGCATGGTTTTTTCTACATCTGATGATTGTGTGGACATGATATAAATGTGGTAGCCCAAATTCATAAATTGGTCGCTCAACGATTTGGGTAAAGTAGCCAAATAATAAGCGGCACCTGTAAACAATATTGGAGCTACCTCGCCAGCACCTCGGCTAACGGCCAATATAGTTCCCGTCATGATTCCCGATACAGATCCAGGCAAAACGACTTGTTTGATGGTTTGCCATTTGGTAGCACCAAGAGCCAAACTGGCTTCACGAAGTTCGCGTGGAATGGTTTTGAGGGCTTCTTCTACAGACACAATAATTACGGGCAATGTAAGCAATGACATGGTAAGACTGGCCCACAAAATGTTGGGTTGCCCCCAATGCAGTTGCCCGCCATGAAACACCTTGTCGGCACCGTTGCCAACAAATTTTATAAAAAAACCTAAGCCAAAAAGGCCAAATATTATAGAAGGCACGACGGCCAATGTTCGAACTGAAAAGCGAACAGCTGCCGCAAATTTTGAGTTTTCTCGAGCATATTCTGTTAAATAAATAGCCGTAATGGTGCCGAAAGGGACTGCCGCAATCGACATGAGGATTACTAATATAAAAGTACCAATTAAGGCAGGAAAAATACCTCCTTCTGTCATTCCATTTGTGGGAAACGAGGTAATGAAGGCCCATGAAAATTGTGTTCTGCCCTGATAAACTATAATACCCAAAATGATGGCTAAGATAGCAATTATCGTAACTACGGCCATTTGAGTAATACCAACAATCAATTGGCCTTTTATTGCCTGACTTTTTGAGGTTTGATTAAAAAAAGGGTTGGGTTTTGAAATGGTTTGATTTTCCATAAATTATTTTCCTTGAAATTTTTTGATTAAGCGTCCTTTTACATAAAATTCGGCAATGGCATTGAGCCCAAATGAAAAGACAAACAACAACGAACCAATAAAAAACAACACACTATAATGGGTTTCGCCAAACACAGTTTCGGCCATTTCTGAGCCAATGGTGGCTGCAAAAGTTCGTACAGACTCAAAAGGATTTGACGATAATAAGGCGGCATTACCTGTTGCCATTAAAGCAATCATGGTTTCGCCAAACACACGACCTACACCCAACAAAAGGGCAGCAAAAATACCTGGGGTTGCCGCAGGCAAGGTAACAAAAAAAGCGGTTTGCCATTTGCTTGCTCCAAGTGCCAAACTGGCTTCGCTATATGTTTTTGGTACTGCCGAAAGAGCATCTTCTGAAATGGTATAAATAATAGGGATGGCTGCTAATGCCATAGCCACACCGCCAACAAAGGCATTTAGCCTAGATTCGTAACCAAAAAGGCTTTGAAACAAACTGGCTAAAACCATCAAAGCAAAAAAACCAATTACTACCGATGGAAATGCGGCCAGCATTTCTATGATAGGTTTGATGATTTCTTTTTTGCGTTTGGATGCAAAACACGAAGTGTATAGGGCAGCTAAAACGGCTAAGGGCCCTGCAATAAGCATTGAAATCAGGGTAACTTTGAGTGTGCCAAAAAGCAATGCAATTAGTCCAAAACGAGGGTGTTCTGATACAGGAACCCATTCTGATGTAGCAAAAGTGCTCCAAGTTTTATCGGCTCCTTCGTTGTTTTGGGCCACTTTTGGTTCTGCAATGGCAGGCTCTGGTGCATTCAAATCCTCTAGGGGTTCACCATAAGTTTCTGGTGCAATCGTTGGTGCATCTGGTGCATTCAAATCCTCTACAGGCTCGCCATAGGTTTCTGGTTTTAGTGTTTCGGGCTCTGGTGCATTCAAATCCTCTACGGGTTCGCCATAGGTTTCTGGTTTTGAGTTGTTCTCGATTACTTTTTCTGTTTGAGGCTTAGCTGATTGTCCAAAACTAAATAGCGGCAGCGATTCTTTGAAAACAAAAATAAAGATCAAAAAAATGATGGTTATCGATAAAAAAGCCACGCCCGAAATGATTTTTTCGGATAAAAATTCGGAGAGTCTGAATTGTTTTTTAAGACTTTCTTTTGTAAAGCTTTTAGGAGCAGTTTCGGAAATCATAGGATTGAATTAAAGCATGCTTAAATGGAACACAATACTAAATTAAACTTTCTCTAGATTGAAAAAGGAGACTAAATTCTAAATAAACCAGCAAAATAGATTGAGCCTATTTTGGGCGTTACCACAAGGGTCGGGCTATCCGTTTCAATCTTTTTTGAGGCAAAAAAAGCCTCAAAAAAGGATTTCCACTACTATCCCTAACGCAAAACACGGTAACTAATAGCATTTAGCTAAAAAAGGATAATTTGAAAAAGAACAAAACTATTTTACAGGAAAATACCCTACACTCGAAACAATTTTTTGACCTTCGGGACTCAAAATCCAATCGATAAATTTTTTGGTATCACCTGTTGGTTTTGTTGTCAAATACATGAATAAATATCTTGCAATAGGATACGTTTTGTTTTTGATGTTAGCCTCTGTTGGCAAAACACCTTTTGATTTGGCATCTTTTTTTACCTTACAGTCTTTTACACCTTCGGCATAAGCAGCACCACCGTATCCAATACTGTATTTGTCTTTTTTAACAGCATTGATGATGGCTGCCGTACCTGGCAACGTTTGGCATGTTGGTGCAAAATCTGTTTTAACCACATGGTCCTTAAAAAACTCAAATGTTCCAGAGCTACTTTCTCTACCATACAATTGAATTTTGGCATCATCGCCACCAACTTGTTTCCAATTGGTTATATTTCCTGCAAAAATGTCTCCAATTTGTGCAATAGTAAGTTCAGAAACTTTATTTCCTTTGTTTAAAAACACAGATAAACCGTCTTTTGCACATGGTATTTGAATGGCATTTTTACCAAATTTGGCTTTTATTTTTTCTAATTCAGCTGGTTTTATAGGTCGGCTCGAATTGGCAATTTCTGTCGAGCCATTGATTAAGGCCGCAAGCCCAACGCCCGATCCTCCACCTGTAACTTGAATAACCGTTCCTGGGTTTTTCTTCATATATACTTCTGCCCATTGCTGAGACAATATTACCATAGTGTCTGACCCTTTTATGGTAATTTTATTTAATGTGGTAAACGAATACGAAAGGGCTATCAATGCGATAAAAGCCGTAATAAGAATGTTTTTTTTAGATTTCATGTTGTTGTTTTTTTTAAAAATTAAATTGCATTTGTATTCTTAATAAATTTCCTTTTTGTCTGTTGTTTTTCAAAGCACTGTCTTCAAATGTTCGGTCGGAAATTACCCATTCTGCAACAAATTCAAAGGCTTTGAATGGTTGCCATTCTAAACCTATTTCGTAATCACGAACGATATAGCTTCTGGCATCTTTTTCAAATTTTTTGCCTCCATCATAATATTGAAATTTGGCAAACGGATATAATAATTGGTGTTTTGGAAGGTCTAATTTGTAGTTTAAGGTTACGTAACCACCTTCTAAATGGGATACCGCAACACTGTTGGTTGTTTTGTCATATCGAGGCCCTTTACCAATGTTGTATTCTGCTTGTATTCCAAAAGGTTTTGGATACAATATAAGCGAAGCAGCTAAACGTTCGTCGGCAACATTTAGCCTTTCTGGAATACCAACACCTGTCGAAATTTCGCTACTAAAAGCCCATTTACCTTTATAAGCTTGAAGTCCTGGCTCTATGATTTGATTTTTTATTTCAAATGGATAACTAATTCTCGATACAATGTGCAAGTTTCTATTTCCTTCTGATTTGTTGGCCGTTTGTCCATTATATGCTCCAAAAGCAAAAACACCATAATCGCCAGATCCTTTATAACCATCTTTGACCAACATTGCAAAACGATCTCTAATTTTGCTTGGAGCCCAATAGAAAAATGCTCCTAAATCTCGTTCGTTTGCAACAGCACTGTTCAAACCATCATTTCGATCTAACGTCAATCTGTTTTGACTTGATTGTAAATTCTCGAATCCAAAGGGTACTTTACTTTGTCCAAGTCGTACACGGTATTCTTTTTTGGCATCAAAAGATATATCGGCATACAAATCTCTAATTTGAGCAAAATGATTGACCCCTGTAGAAGGAGAACTGGCCAAATCTGGCTGTATATACACATACACATTTGGATGTACTTGTCCAGAAAAAACCAATCGGGCTCTTCTAATAAAAAAACCATTGTTTGATTGTGCATCTGATGCTGTAGAGGTGGTACCCCATGATTTATCACATTGTTCGCAGGACACTTTGTCGTTGCTAGAAAACAAACCATTGTATCTGATTTGTGCATAGCCACGAAGTGATATTTTGTCAAACCAATTGTCTTTTTTGGCTTTGGTTTTTTCTTCTAATACTTTGGCTTTATTAATAGAATCTAAAATTCTAAATACCTCTTTTGAAACAGCTTGATTATCTGTTTTTTGAGCATGAGCAAAAGTGGTTAGTACTATTAAAATTAAGGTAATTTTTTTCATTTTATTTAAATTGATCGGTTGTTTTTAACTTAGGCAAAGATGCTACCTTTATGTTAAGACCAGGTTAAAGCTGTATTATCTTAATAACAAGATATGGTTAATATAAAGTAGCTTTATTGTTAATTTAATGTTAATTCCATTGCGTCTTTTTTTTTTGCCTAACCTATCAATTTATAACCCACTCCTTTTATGGTAACAAAGTTATTATTGCCAAGTTTTTCCCTTAACTTTCGAATGTGCACATCTATAGTACGGCCACCAACCACAACATCATTTCCCCAAATTGTTTCTAAAATTTCTTCTCGGCTAAATACTTTTCCTGGTTTTGAGGCCAAAAGGCAAATGAGTTCAAATTCTTTTCTAGGCAAAATGATTTCGATATGGTCTTTTATAATTTTATAGGCTTCTTTATCAATTTGTATGCTACCAATAGTTTGAATGCTACTTGTTTCTTCTTGAGGTATGTTTCGCCTGAGCAACCCTTTGATTCTGCTCATCAACAATTTTGGTTTTATAGGCTTTGTAATATAATCATCGGCTCCTCTTTCAAAGCCTGCTACTTGCGAATAATCTTCGTTTCGGGCAGTTAGAAAAGCAATTAAAATGTCTTTCAATTCTGGAATTTTTCTAATCTGTTCACATGCTTCCATGCCATCCATGACGGGCATCATAATGTCTAATAATATCAAATGTGGTTTTTCTGACTTGGCTTTTGCTATGGCTTCTACACCATTTGTTGCTGTCATCACCTGATAGCCTTCCTGATTCAAATTGTAGCTTATAATTTCTAAAATATCTACATCATCATCAACTATCAATATTTTAGTTTTCAAATTTTTCATGTTTATATAATCAATGTTTCTGTTATTGTACCTTTTCTCAATGTTAAATCCCATTGTTGCTTGTTTTTTTGAAATACTAAAACTGGTTTGCAGTGCAAAGTTTGTCAAAAAAATATGGGTAAAAGTAGCAACAAAACAACAGCTTCAACTATGACATATACTTAATTAACCGTAATTTAATGTAGTAACAATTTGATAATAGTCTGTAAACTTAATAGTAATCTTGGGCTAACTATTAGTTCAAATGTTAGCCTTTTCTTTGCACAAATTAAAAACGACATTATAATGAAAATCCAACGCTTACTGATTGTGTTATTTTTTACATCAATTTGCTTTTCACAAAATTCTGGAACAATTGCAGGGCAAATCACAGAAAAAAACTCGGACAACAAACCGATTTCCAACGTATCCATAATAGTTACAGGTACCTCAATTGCTACAACAACCAACACCCAAGGCCAGTTTAAATTGGAATTGCCTGCGGGTCAGTATGTAGTAGGTTTTAGTTTGCCAGGATATGAATATGAAGAAATTGTTGCGGCAGTACAACAAGGAGTTGTAACCACTATCAACACAAAATTGACACCTTCAAACAATCATTTGAAAGAAGTAGTTGTAAAATCGACTTCCAAAAACCGAGAAAAAGCAACCGCATTGTTATTAGAACAAAAAAATGCAATGGCAATAAAACAAAGTATAGGGGCCCAAGAAATGTCTGCAAAAGGTATTGGTAATGTAGAAACAGGATTGACCAAAATGACGGGTATTTCAAAAGTAGAATCTAAAGGATTGTTTATTAGGGGTTTAGAAGATAGGTATAACAATTTATTACTCAACGGTATGGCAGTACCTTCTAACAGTCCATTCAAAAAAATGATTCCATTAGATCAATTTCCAACAGATGTTGTAGGATTTATGGATGTGTATAAAACGTTTAATTCTGATATTTTTGGTGATTTTTCAGGAGCTACCATCGATGTGGCCACAGCCCAACCCACAGAGGCAAAAACCAAAATAGCTTTGGGAGCTGGATTTACAACTCAAAATAGTTTACAAAATTTCCTACAATCAGTTGATGCCGATAACAGCAAAAGTTATTTTGGTTTTGGAGGTCAGGAACGCCGTTTGCCCACAGGTTATGGCAACATTCCTTCGGCAAAAATTAGTAACGATTATCAATCGACATGGGATGTAACTTCTAAAAAAGCACCCTTGAATACAAGTTTTGGCATTGGACATTCTGATAAATTTTTGTTTGGCAATAGTGGTGCAAAATTATATTATCATGTTGCAGCTCATTTAGACAATAAATACCAAATCAGACAAGGTGTAGATCGTACCTTTTCGCAAGGGCAAGGGATTTACGACAACAATTTGTATAGAACAGCATATAGCACTCAAACACAATCTTCGGTTATTTTTGGACTACAATTTAAAACCAAACGATTGCATTTGTTTTCAAATAGTTTGTTTTTGAAAACTACCGAAAACAGCATTCAAGATCAAAAAGGTTATACCCGAACAGCTGTTCAAAATCCCAACGAGTTTATCAGATTGAATCAATATGAATCTTCACAATATTTTGCCAATCAACTTTTTGGAACATATAAAATTACCGACAATGACCAACAAGGTATAGCGGCTGGTATTTCATATACAAGAACGCAATACGATATGCCAGACAGAAAATTTGTAACAGGAACTCAAACAGGCAGTAATACTATTGATACCCAATATGGTAGCAACAATTTGATCAGGCAGTTTTTTAATATCGAAAATAATTTTCATGTATCTGGAAAGCTGGAATATTATTTGAAATGGGGGCAAAACCAACACAATAAAGTAAACTTTGGATACAACGGTTTTGCAGAATATATGCAATCTGTTTTTCGATTTGCTTTTGGAAAACCAAATGGTGCTGCGATACCTTTTACTGTAAATCCAAATCAAATAGAGGCAACAATTCAACATGATGTAGCCAGTAACAAAGTGTATTTTCAAGAGGAATCATCAAGCGAGTATAAAACAAAAGTTTTTCAAAGAGCCGACGGTTTTTATTCAAATGTATTATTTCATCTAAATGACAAATTAGAAATTAATACAGGAATTAGAGCTGAAAACACCATAAGAGAGTACAAATACAGAACCATTTCCGATCCTATAACAAATCCATTTAGAAAAAAATCAGTCGAAAAATGGTATATTTTACCAGCCATAAACGTAAAATATATAGCCTCTGAAAAGGCCAATATTAGATTTGCTGCCTCAAAAACTTATACCAAACCAGTGCTTTTTGAAAGCCTAGATATTAATTTGATCAATGCCGACGGAACTACAGAAAGAGGTAACTCTAATCTACTAAACAGCGAAAATTATAATGCCGACCTAAAATTGGAAATATTTCCAACCAAAAATGAACTATTTGCAGCAACCTTTTTTGCCAAATACATCAACAACCCTATCGAAAGAACTGTACAGGCAAGTGCCACAGGAAGCGGACAAACAATCACTTATTTCAATAACAAAAGTGCCCAATTGTTTGGAGCAGAATTTGAAATATTACTACAATTATCAAGAATCAACGACAATTGGAAAGGGTGGTCTTTTGGTTTTAACACCTCATTAATGTTTACACAAGCAAATGTAAACAAAAACAGAGAAGGCTATTTTGATACTTTTGAAAAAAGAAAACTTCAAGGAGCCTCAACATGGTTGGTAAATGCCGATATAAAATATGAATTTAATATGGGCAACAATTGGAAAAACACAGCGTCTTTTGTATATGCAGTAAATGGCGAACGTATTTATGCCGTTGGCGTTGCGGGATACGATCATATATATGAAAAACCGTTTCATAAATTAGATTTTGTATGGGGTAGTGTGATTAATAAAAATTGGAATTTCAAATGGTCTATCGATAATATTCTGAATCCTATTTATAAACAAGTATTAGGCTCAAACAATCAATTGGCTATTGCCGAAACCTCCTTATTGTTACGGTCATACCAGCGAGGCATTGGCTTTTCAACAGGATTATCTTATTCGTTTTAATAATATTATCTTGATCGGTTGTATGGTTAAAATTAATCCGAAAAGCCATTTTTTATAGCAAAAGAGCCTAAGAAATTGGGCTCTTTTTTGTTTACAATTTCATAATATTTAGGAAACAATATGTTGTTTTACAGCTAACAATTATATAACGATTTACAAACTTTGAATATGAAATGTTGCGCTACATTTGTCAAAAGTTTTAAAAACAAATCAAAACAATTTTCAAAAATGAAACAATTATTTTTTAGCTTAGCTTTAGTCGCTTTATCAATAACAGGATGTTCAACTAGCGACGATGTTGAAACAATTCAACCCGTAGAAGGAGAAATAACGGGATCTATTACGACCAACAAAACCCTAGCTTATGGTAACTATACCTTGAAAGGAATTGCAACAATAGAATCGGGGGTTACTGTTATTTTTGATGCGGGTTCCAAAATTATATGTACTGCGGCAGACGGTGTAGATGCATTAGTAGTAAAAAATGGCGGAAAATTAATCATCAACGGAACGGCTTCTCAACCAGTTGTTTTTACAGAATCATCTGCAACACCAGGGGCTTGGGGTGGCATCATTATGTATGGCGATGCTCCAATAAATGGTGCGGGCGGTGTAACAAGCAAAACATCTGAAGATGGATTGAACTTGCCTTATGGCGGTACAAATCCATTGCACAATGGTGGAACTCTTAGATATGTTCGAGTAGAATTTGCGGGCAAAAAAATTACCGATGGAACAAGCGAAATGAATGGATTTTCATTTTATTCTGTTGGGTCTGAAACGGTTTTAGAAAACCTTGTTTCATACAAAGGAGCCGATGATGGTTTTGAATTTTATGGAGGAACGGTAAGTGCTTCTAATTTAATTTCTTATGGCAATTCAGACGATTCTTTTGATTGGCAAGATGGCTGGAAAGGTCAAAACAACGCAAACTGGTATGCTTATCAAATAGGTGTTGGAAATTTTGGAATGGAAATTGAGGCGTCAAACAATGATAATGCTTATTGGCCAGTAATTTCTAATATTACACTTAAAAGAAATGCTGGAACTGTAACCGAAGGGGGCTCTTCTGCTGCAGAGTATGATGCCATTCAATTTAAAAAACATGGTAATGGTGATTTTTCAAACATACTAATTACGGGTTACACAACTACTGGAGCAACTGCCGTACGAATTCAGGATGCGGCTACTAATACCTATCAAGTAAATGCCAATAAAATCAAATTAACTGCCGTAAAAATAAACGATGCAACTAGTCAATTTGCTGGTGCTGGTACATTATCGGTTGCATTTCCAAACAGTCAATATACGTTGAGTACTACTGCTACGGGAGCCAATATGACTTTAGGCAATTGGACCACAGTAAATGGCGAAAGTTTGATCAAATAACATTTTTTTTATACAAATTCAAACCACCAATTTATTTTGGTGGTTTTTTTATTTGTATTTTCGCACCAAAATAACCAATAAAAAGCCCTTTTTTATGGAAATCAACAAAGCCTCGTTCAAAATATTTAATGCCTCGGCGGGTTCTGGTAAAACTTATAATTTGGTAAAAGAATACCTGAAAATTATTTTGTCTTCCAAAAAAAATGATGCTTATCGAAATATATTGGCTATCACTTTTACCAATAAAGCAGTTCATGAAATGAAATCTCGAATTGTAAACAACCTTTCGGATTTTGCTCAAGACGAACCCAATGCTAAAACAGTAGCACTCATGACCGAAATTGCGGCAGAGTTATCCCTTTTAAACAAGCCTTTGTCTGTATTGGAAATCAAAACAAAATCGCAACAAATCATCAAACATTTGATTCATAATTATGCCGCTTTTGATATTTCTACCATCGACAAATTTACCCATAGAGTCATTAGGGCCTTTGCCCTAGATTTAGGCCTTTCTGCAACTTTTGAAGTGAGTTTAGATACCGATAACTTATTGGCCGAAGCTGTTGATTCATTAATTGCACAAGCTGGTACAGACCCCGTTTTGACCCAATTGATGGTTGATTTTACTATGGAAAAAACCGATGACGACAAATCGTGGGACATTTCAAACGAAATTTTAGAAACTGGAAAATTAATTTTGAACGAAAACAACCGACTCGAAATAGAACAACTTCAGGACATTACAATCCCACAGTTTATTGAAATAAAGCAAGTTTTATGGGCCAAAATCAAAACCCTCGAGGCCATCAATGTGGCATTGGCACAACAAGTTTTTGATTTTTTAAACAACCATCAAGTAGATTTAAAATCATTTTCGGCTCAGGTATTTCCAAAACATTTGAACACCATTTTAGCCAACCAATTTAACAACAAAAACAAAAAATTTCAATCAGAATCTGATTTCAAAATCAATAAAACCGCAAAAGACAAGGACTTGATAGAAAGTTTGTTAAGTCAATTAGTCGGATTAATGAAACCTATTTATGACAATTACGAAAAAATATATTTTCATAAAGCTTTTCTAAAAAATATTACGCCGCTTTCGCTCCTCAACAGCATTGGAAACGAATTGGCAAAAATTCAAAATGAGCAAAATTTATTATCCATATCAGAGTTTAATGCTATTATTCATCGAGAAATTCAAAACCAGCCCGCGCCATTCATCTACGAACGTTTGGGCGAAAGGTACAAACATTTTTTTATAGACGAATTTCAGGATACCTCCGAAATGCAATGGCAAAATTTGATACCACTAATCAACAATGCCACGGCCAGCGAAGATTTGATGGGTGAAAGAGGTTCGCTTATGATTGTAGGTGACCCCAAACAATCTATATACAGGTGGCGTGGCGGAAAGGCCGAACAATTTATAGAATTGAGCAACAACAACAGCCCTAACAACAACCCTTTTAGCAATCCGTCGAGACAAGTTACACAATTGGACACCAATTTTAGAAGTTTTTCTGAAGTAATTCAATTTAATAATGATTTTTTTAAAATGATGGCCAATGAATTTCAGCATTTGGATTACAAAAATATGTATGAAAACAATAGCTTTCAAAAAAACAACACACATACAGGCGGCTATGTAAACATTACTTTTATTAATGAAACCACCACACCAAACGACCTTTCGGAAGATGAAACACCAGAGGATGAGGTTTTGGAAAAAACGGATGTTTATGTGTTAGAAACCTTCCAAAAAATTAATGAATGTATCGAAAAAGGATTTCAATATAAAGATATAGCCGTATTAACTCGCAAAAGAAGCCACGGAGTTTTGATTGCCAATTACTTGACAGCACAACAAATACCAATTATTTCGTCTGAAACTTTATTGCTTAATAATGCAAAAGAAGTACAGTGTATCATACATGTTTTAAGGTATTTGAAAAATAATAATGACAAAGAATCCAAATCAAGATTTTTGCAATATTTGGCACAATACAGCCAATCCGAAATGGAAATTCATGATTTTATTGCACAAGGAATGTCGTTTGAAACAGAAAATGAATTTGAACATTGGTTGGCTCATTTCAATTTGAGTTTTTCATTTGAATTAATTAGAAAAAAATCACTTTTTGAAACAGTCGAAACCATCATTACCCATTTGATTTATCAAAACACCCAAGATAATTCGGAAAATGCTTATTTGCAATTTTTTTTAGACATCGTTCTCGAAAGAGAAGTCAAAAATCAATCGGGTATTTCCGATTTTTTAATTTTTTGGGAAAAAAAATCAGATCGTTTGAGCATTCCAACCCCCGAAGGCAATAACTCTGTTGTCATCATGACGATTCACAAATCGAAAGGATTGGAATTTCCTGTGGTTATCTTTCCATTTGCGGTAGAAGATTACAACCGAAAACCCAAAGATAAATTATGGATTACGGTGGACAAAGACAATTTTGGTTTACCTAAAGTATTGATAGACAACAGTTCAGCCGTTTCTGATTATGGCTTATTGGCCAAAGGGGTGTATGAAAGTAAAAAACAAGAAGAGGTGTTGGACAATATCAATGTGTTGTATGTTGCCCTTACTCGTGCCGAAGAGCAATTGTATATCATTACAGAATATTTGTCGCCAAAGCAAACCAAAAACAACGATGGCGAATATGAAACGCTGTATAAAAATAATATGGCATCCTATTTTATAAAGTTTTTAATACAAAAAGGATACAACCCAGCTCAGAATACCAGCTTTAAATTTGGCTCCCCAATCAAATTATCAACCCAGCCAAACAATAGCAAACCCAATATACCGATTCCAATTGTAAAACAAATTTTAGATCCCAAAAACATCAAAATTTCTCAAAAAAGTGCCATGCTTTGGGGTACCAATAGAGAAGAATCGATTGCTTTTGGTAATGTAGTTCACGAAATTTTATCGTTTATAAAAACCGCTGCAGATATACCTTTTGCCATCGAAAAAGCTTTGAATGACGGCTTGTTGCCAGTTGTGCAAATGGAATTTGTGCAAAACAGTATTGAACAAATTGTAAAACATCCGAAACTATCAGCCTATTTTAATCCTCAACATATTATTTTGAACGAAAAAACAATTATTGGCCCCAATAGTCAGACTCTAAAACCCGATAGGATGGAAGTAACCCCAACTAATAAGGTATTGCTATTGGATTATAAAACAGGAAGTTACGACGAAAAGCATTTAATGCAAATGAATTTTTACCAACAAGAAATAGAAAAAATGGGCTATACTTTACTACACAAATCATTGGTATATATTGGAAATGAAATTATAGTCTTGGATTTGTTAGCCAACGCATAAACTAATATGACATGAAATTTCCAGAAAAATTAGCTCAAAAAATAGCCCAAAGAGTTCAAAAAAATGCTTTGAGAACTTTGCAATCTCATAACAACGGAATTGATTTTGCAACAAACGATTATTTAGGATTGTGCCAAAGTTCACTTCTTTTTGATCAGGTTCATACATTTTTGATTAGTCAAAATATTAAAAAAAATGGTGCTACGGGTTCCAGATTACTTACAGGAAATAGCCCTTTGTATGAAGCAACGGAACAATTTATTGCACAATTTCATCAGGTAGAAGCCGCTTTGATTTTCAATTCTGGCTATGATGCCAATGTAGGTTTTTTTAGTAGTGTACCACAAAAAGGCGATGTCATTTTGTTTGACGAATTCATTCATGCTTCTATTCGAGATGGTATTGCAATTTCGTTTGCAAAATCTTATAAATTTAAACACAACGATTGTGATGATTTAGAACGACTGTTGCTACAGAATCAAAATACCACCGTTTATGTTGTTACAGAAAGTGTGTTTTCTATGGATGGCGATACTCCAAATTTACAAAACATGGCTGCCATAGTTGCCAAACACAAGGCTTATTTTGTGATAGACGAGGCACATGCTCTTGGTGTTTTTGGAACAAAAGGGGTAGGGTTGGTTCAAAACTTAGGGCTAGAGCATACCGTTTTTGCTAGAATTATGACCTTTGGCAAAGGACTAGGATGCCATGGGGCAGCCATTTTGGGCAGCCATCAACTCAAGCAATATTTGGTAAATTTTGCCCGTAGTTTGATATATACCACGGGGCTTTCGCCACATGCCGTTGCCACTATTTTGATGGCTTACCAATATTTGGACAAACAGCCAAATGAGTTGGCCCTTTTAAGGCAAAACATTTTGTATTTCAATCAACAAAAACAGCAAACGGGGCTCAAACCCATGTTTATATATAGCAAATCGGCTATTCATTCAATTGTAATTCCAGGTAACGACATGGTTAGGAATATCGCAACAAACTTACAAAATAAAGGGTTCAACATCAAAGCTATTTTGTCGCCCACCGTGCCAGAAGGACAAGAACGGCTGCGGTTTTGTATTCATGCGTACAATACTTTCGACGACATAGATACCGTTTTGCATACATTAAGCCAATGTATTTTTTGAGTAAAAACCAATCATAAAATGGTGGTAATTGGTTTATATACAGCAGTTTTTTTGTTTGGAAAAACACAGAACATATTTGAAAATAATACCAAATATACATATAAAATAGTCCAATCTACTTGTTCTTTTTTGCTAAAATCATTCAAAAAAAATAGTTCCGTAGCCCAGCTATGCAACGATTTTTTTTGAAAATTTTTTCTAAAAAATAACTACGCATCTTTGGACTATTTTATAAATATATTTGGTATAACTTATTTATAAATATATTTGGTATTAAAAATTTGATAAAAATGAAGTGCAATTATTACTATATTACGGATAATTAAACGACATGGTACCCAAGATGCCTTTTTGATATTTTCGATTTTCAATTTTACGACAATTATCTTATATTTGCCATCTTTATTTTTATTTACAAATAAAATAAAGCAATACCGTAATCAACATATCTTATAAATGAAAAATTTAATTGCAGAATTACAATGGCGAGGCTTGGTTCATGATATTATGCCAGGAACCGAAGAACAACTTTGTAAAGAAATGACAGCAACCTACATTGGCTTTGATCCAACTTCTGATTCTTTACATATTGGCAGTTTAGTTCCTATCATATTATTGGTACATTTAGAAAAATTTGGACACAAACCCATCGCACTTGTTGGTGGAGCCACAGGCATGATTGGCGATCCGTCTGGAAAATCTGCCGAACGAAATTTGCTCGACGAAGCTACTTTACAACATAATGTACAAGGGATAAAAAATGTATTGTCTCGGTTTTTAAATTTCGATTCTCACTCTGCAAATGCACCACTTTTGGTAAACAATTACGATTGGATGAAAGATTTGTCGTTTATCAATTTTGCTCGGGATGTTGGCAAAAGAATTACAGTAAATTACATGATGGCAAAAGACTCCGTAAAAAAACGTTTGGCTGGAGAAGGCGAAGGAATGTCTTTTACAGAATTTACCTATCAATTAATTCAAGGGTATGATTTTTATCATTTGCACAAAACCCATCAATGTTTGCTCCAAATGGGAGGGTCGGACCAATGGGGGAATATTACAACAGGTACCGAGTTAGTCCGAAGAATGAACCCCGAAGGTGCCAAGGCTTTTGCCATGACTTGCCCCTTGATTACCAAAGCCGATGGTTCGAAATTTGGCAAATCTGAAGGTGGCAACGTATGGCTTACCGCCGATAAAACTTCGGTGTATAAATTTTACCAATTTTGGCTCAATACTACCGATATTGATGCAGAAAAATACATCAAAATTTTTACTTTTTTGGACGAAAATACCATTCAAAATCTCATTGCAAGTCATCATGAAGCACCTCATTTACGTGTTTTACAAAAAAAATTAGCCGAAGAAATTACCATTTTTGTTCACGGACAAGACGCTTTAAACAAAGCCATAAACGCCTCGGCTATTTTATTCGGAAACGCTTCCTACGATGACTTGAATGCGTTAGACGAAGCAACGTTTTTAGAAGTGTTTGAAGGGGTACCTCAGGCCGAAATTGACTTAAATGAATTGCAAGCGGGCATTCAAATTGTTGCGGTGTTGAATGAAAAAACAGGATTTTTTAAATCTAATGGCGAAGCCCGTAGAGCTTTAACTGCAAACGCTATTGCGGTTAATAAAGTGAAAGTAAAAGAAGACTTTGTATTAACTCAACATCATTTGATAAATCATCGTTTTATTTTGCTTCAAAGCGGCAAAAAAAATTATTTTATCATTAGAGCGGTTTAATTTTTTTTATAATAAAATAAAACCAACCATAACAAAGGTTTGACACTTTTGTTGGTTGGTTTTTTTTGGGTCTAATAATATTTAACATTTGATGCCAAAACAACAAAATTTTGAAGTCAAGTGTATAAGATTTCTTTAAATACAAATCCTTGTAACGATAATTGTTCTAGCACTTTTGGAAGGATGACAGACAAGTTTTGGAAGGCTTTTTGACTGTCATGAAATACAATAATACTACCCGATTCCGTATTTTGAACTACATTTTGCAAACATTTTTCGGGAGGGGTACTTGCATCATAATCCACACTCAATACATCCCACATAATTATTTTGTACCCTTTTTTTTGAATCCAATGGGCTTGAAAAGGATTTATTTTGCCATAAGGAGGTCTAAAAAGCTTGGTTTTTTGAGGCAATGTTTGCTCGCATTGTTCAACATCGTTACAATACATTGTTGTTTTGCACTTAAATCCGTTCAAATGGTTGTGGGTGTGGTTGCCTATTTGATGGCCTTCTGCAATGATTCTGCTTACTATTTCTGGATATAAATCGGCATTTTTACCTACACAAAAAAAGGTAGCCTTTGCGTTGTATGTTGCCAATTGATCTAAAACCCAAGGGGTAATTTCTGGCGTTGGACCATCGTCAAAGGTTAAAAAAATGTGATTATATTGGTTTGGAATGTCCCAAATCCAGCCTCGCAACAAGCGCTTGATCCATCGATTGGTTTTGACCCAAAAAAACGACATTTTTTATTTTTATTAATTAAAAAAAAGTAACATGTATCTTCCAAACACGTTACAAAAATACACATTATATTTTGAAATAGTCTCAATAACACCAAATATATTTATAAAATAGTCCAAAGATGCGTAGTTATTTTTTAGAAAAAATTTTCAAAAAAACCGTTGCATAGCTGGGCTACGGAACTATTTTTTTGACTCATTTTAGCAAAAAAGAACAAGTGGATTGGACTATTTTATATGTATATTAGGTATAAATTAGGTGTAAAATTTGAAAAAGGTTGCAGCTTGTTTGCCCAAAATAAAAAAAGCCTCTTTATTGTATAGCAATAAGAGGCTTTTTTATTCATTTAACAATGTATTAAATGATAACTCGAACTACTTGCCCTGTGTTTGTAAGGAGTTCTATTTGAGCACTTTGATTGTCGTTTTTGTTAGAAATAATTCTCGAAACTGTTTCAATATCTGTTGCCTTTACATTGTCGATACTTAAAATGATACCGCCTTTTAAGTCGTTGGTATAATCATTCAAACGGTCGTTGTTGATGTTTTTAATTTTTACCCCATAATTTATTCGAAATTTCTTTTTATCTATCGAATCAATATTTTCTAATTCAATGCCTTTAAATTCTGTAATTAGGGCATCATTTTTTGTTAAAACAACAGGTAGGGTAATGGTTTTTTCGTTTCTAATTACGGTAACTTGCACGGTATCGTTTGGTCGTTTGGTACTAATGTAGCCAGAAAGTTCTGCAAACGAATTGATGTTTTGACTGTCAAGCTTGATAATCACGTCGCCTTTGGTTAAACCCGCTTTTTCGGCACCCGAATTTTGAGTTACTTTTTTGATATAAAAACCTTGCGAGGCCTTGATTCCTAATTCTTTAGAGGCATTTCCTGAAAGCTCGTTGCCCTCTACCCCCAAAATACCTCTTTGAACATTACCAAACTCCATAATGTCTTCTATAATTTTTCGTGCAATGTTTGAGGGCACCGCAAACGAATAGCCAATATAGGAACCCGTTTGAGACGATATCATGGTATTGATGCCAATGAGCTCTCCCCGAGTGTTCACTAAAGCACCACCGCTATTGCCCGGATTTACTGCAGCATCTGTTTGCAAAAAGGATTGTATGCCATTGGTGTCTAAATTTCGAGCTTTTGCCGAAATAATTCCTGCGGTAACCGTTGATGTCAAATTGTATGGATTCCCCACGGCCAGTACCCACTCGCCAACTTTTACTTGATCCGAATCGCTAAAGGTTGAATAGGGCAATTTTTCGTCGGCATTGATTTTTAGCAAAGCAATGTCCATTTTTGAATCGGTACCAATAAGTTTTGCCTTATAATTTTTTTTGTTATTAAGGGTAATTTCAATTTCGTCCGCATCTTTGATCACATGGTTGTTGGTAACAATGTAGCCATCCTCCGAAATAATAACTCCAGATCCCGTGCCAACTTGCTCTTGTTGAGGCAACGTGCCACCCCTAGAACCATAGAAAAACTCCATTATTGGATTGCTCAACGTAACTCTCGATACATTTTTTACGTGTACTACCGAATGAACGGCTTTGTCTGCGGCAGTTGTAAAATCAATACCCTCTGCACCAAAACCCACTTGATGCTGCATTCCATTTGAACTCGAAGTAACAATGGAATTTGATGGTGCTTTGGTTTCGAAAATCAATTGATAAGCCCCTAAAGTGGTTGCCCCACTTAATAACGACACCAAAAATAAACTCGAAAATTTTCTCATAATGATTACTATTTAATTGTTATTACTGAATATGTTATTTTAACTGATTAGTATTTTTTTATTTTATCAAAACAACGTAAACTTCATTTTTTTCAACAAAATTAAAAATAAATACTTGTCTGAAAAAATGCTTTAACGCTCGTTTAACAATCTTTAACTTAACTTTAATAAAACCGAGATTTTGAATAAAAAAATGCAAGAAATTCTTTTTTTATGTTAAATAAAATACAATTCAATAAAAAAGCAAAAGTTTTGAAAAAAAGTTTAACTTTGTGCTTTCAAACAATCAAAAACAATTGAAATGTTACTACAATTTTTTAAATATCAAGGTACTGGAAATGATTTTGTGATGATAGACAACAGAAATTTAATATTTCCAAAAGACAATACCCATTTTATAGCCCAATTGTGTAATAGAAAATTTGGCATTGGTGCTGATGGCTTACTGTTGTTAGAAAACGAAGTTGGCGTAGATTTTAAAATGGTATATTACAATGCCGACGGCAACGAAAGTACCATGTGTGGTAATGGAGGTAGGTGTTTGGTTGCTTTTGCAAAACAACTCGGGGTAATACAAAACAAAACCACCTTTATGGCCATCGATGGGGTGCATCATGCTACTATCGACGAAAATCATGGGGTTTCTTTGCAAATGATTGATGTAGATGATATTACAATTTCTGATGATTATGTGTTTTTAAATACAGGTTCGCCACATCATGTAACCCTTGTAGATCAATTGAAAAATTACAACGTAAAACAAGTAGGGGCAACCATTCGTAACAGTAGTTTGTATGGAAAAGAAGGCAGTAACATCAATTTTGTTGCTCAAATTTCTGAAAATCATTTTGCCATTCGTACTTATGAAAGGGGCGTTGAAGACGAAACATTGTCCTGTGGCACGGGAGCAACGGCCGTGGCACTAGCTATGAATGTACTTCAAAAAACCAGCAGCAACCTGGTTGATATAGATGTAGAAGGAGGAAAACTCCAAATCGCTTTTGATAGAAATGGCAACGAGTTTACCAATATTTTTTTAAAAGGTCCCGCACAATTTGTTTTTGAAGGCCAAATTGCGTTGCCATGATCACACTATCAGGACAACGAATCTATTTGAGAGCATTAGAACCCGAAGATTTATTATTTGTTTACGAAATTGAAAACGACGAAAACATTTTGGAAGTTAGCAATACCAACACCCCATACAGCAAATATTTAATCAAACAATACTTGCAAAATGCACATCAAGATTTATTTGAAGCCAAACAATTGAGATTAGCCATTTGTTTACAAAACAATTTTAAGGCCATTGGATTGATAGATTTGTTCGACTACGACCCCCGAAACCAACGAGCAGGAATAGGAATTGTAATCAAGGAACAAACCCACCATCAAATGGGCTACGGCACAGAGGCTTTGGGATTACTTATAAATTATACTTTCAAAAAACTGCATTTGAAACAACTATTTGCAAACATTAATCCAGAAAACCTTGCTAGTATCACACTTTTTCATAAATTTGGCTTTCAATTAATAGGCACCAAAAAACAATGGAATTTGATTAATGGTGTATATAAAGACGAAAATTTGTACCAACTCATCAACTTTTAAAAATCGACTATTTTGAACAAAAAGAAATTAACCATTTGGGGGCTTTGTATAGCCATACCCTTGCTGCTTTTGAGTATTTATTTGTATAGCCAATTGTTTGCATCAAACACCAATTTTTCTGAAAAAGAAATATACATCAAAATACCAACCAATGCCACCTACCAACAAGCCAAGCAAATTATAGCACCTTATTTGAAAAATGTGGCTCAGTTTGAAGCCATTGCTCAAAAACGTTCCTATCCAGAACACGTAAAAGCAGGACGGTTTTTAATTCAAAACAATATGGGAAACTGGGCTATTGTTACAGCGCTTCGCAAAAATGTTGCGGTCAAATTAGCCTTTAATAATCAAGAAAGATTAGAAGATTTAGTGGGCAGGGTAAGTCATCAAATTGAAGCCGATAGTACTGCGTTGCTCAACACCATCAAAGACCCTGGGTTTTTGCAACAAAATGGCTTTACGCCAGACAATGTTTTGGTTATGTTTATTCCAAATACTTATGAAATGTATTGGAACACTTCGGCCGAGAAATTTAGAGATAAAATGATTAAAGAATACCACAAGTATTGGACAAAAGACCGTATTGCAAAAGCACAACAACAACAATTAACACCTATACAAGCCACTATTTTGGCCTCTATTGTGCATAAAGAATCTGTTAAAAAAGACGAACGACCTCGAATTGCAGCTGTTTATTTGAATCGACTAAAACTTGAAATGCCATTGCAGGCAGATCCTACCGTCATTTTTGCATTGAAAAAAAATGCAAACGATTTTGATCAAGTCATCAAAAGGGTTTTATATGACGATTTGAAAATGGCATCGCCTTACAACACCTATTTGAACTTAGGTTTGCCACCGGGTCCCATTGCCATGCCCGATATTACTGCACTAGAAGCCGTTTTGAACCCCGAAAAAAATGATTATTTGTTTTTTTGTGCCAGTGTTAGTCGTTTTGGCTATCATGAGTTTGCAACAACACTTGCCGAACACGATGTTAATAGAAAAAAATATACCGATTGGGTATCCAGTAAAGGCATCAATAGATAGTCTTGGAACTCTTTTTCAGGTTAAAAAATATAGATTTTTTCTTATTAATAAATGAGCAAAAACATTTGTTTTAACATTTATTTAACATATTTGAAACCCTTCTATTTTGAGGCAAAAGTCAGCAAAATAAAAGGGTTTCAAAACTTTTGAAAAGGCAAATTTGGGTTTTAGAAAACTTTAACTATTTGAAATTCAGATTTGTATTTTTTTTGAGTATCTTTGTGCCGTAGAAATTTCATCATGTGACAGGTTTTGAAGAAATCAAATTTATGTTAAAAAAATGGATATTTTATAGTAGTTTACTATTAATTATTGGCTTTATTAGTTTGAGTTTTAAACCTTTTAATTTGAACGAACACGCCCTTTGTCAGGACAACCAAGATGTTGTTTTTGACTACATGTTCCCTTCTCCTGAACCTAAAAGTTATGTGCCAAGTACAGTGCCATACAAAGGCAAATTTTTTATAGGTTTCAAAGAAGCCATTGGCTTGAAAGAATCGCAAGGCCAATACCACTTAATCAACACCCTTGGTTATATGGGCAAATACCAATTTGGAATACATACATTGAAAACAATAGGTATTCATGACAGCACCCTATTTATGAACTCGCCAAAACTACAAGAAAAGGCTTTTGATGCCCTCATCAAACGAAATAAATGGGAACTTAGATCTGAAATTCAAAAATATTCTGGAAAAATTATTAGCGGAGTCAAAATTACAGAATCTGGCATTTTAGCAGCAGCCCATCTTGGTGGAGCCGGCTCTGTAAAGCAGTTTTTAAAATCAAATGGAAGCAGAAAATGCAAGGATCAGTACGGAACTTCTATCAAGCATTATATGAAATCGTTTGGTGGTTATGATACAAAAGGTATTGTAGCCGATAGAAATGCAAGAGTAAAATAATACCAAGTATGATGATTATTTATATGTATATTTGGTATTAAATATAGTTGTTATAAAAAAAGCCTTTGAAACAACTTCAAAGGCTTTTTTTTATGAATGAATAAAAAAAACCACCATTAAAAAATGATGGTTTTTATACACAGAGCCGATAGAGGGACTCGAACCCACGACCTGCTGATTACAAATCAGCTGCTCTAGCCAACTGAGCTACACCGGCGTTGTTGTTTTACGAGTGCAAATATAAGACTGTTTTTTATTTTTCCAAAACATTTTTGCACTTTTTTTTCAAAAAAAACAATTACAAATCGTTGATTTTGCTAATGATTTGATTTGCAACTTGTTCCAATTCTACATTGATTTGTTTGAAATGGGCTTTCTTATTTTCAACATTTTTTGCATTAACTTTTGTAATTAATTGATCAAATGCTGCAATAGCCTCGTCAATCAAAGCATTGGTAGTTTCGGTTGGTTTTCCTGTAGAAGTGATTTCGTATAAATAAACTGCTTCAATAATATCTCCTAATACGTAATTGATGTCTTTCTTTAAATTTTTTACGTTTGCCATTTTTATATTTGTTTTTTGTTAATTTCGGTGCAAAAATACGGATAAACTTTTGATTTATAACTATTAAACATAAATTTCTAATAAGGTTGCTTGTCCTTCGATTATAAAATCTTCAAAAAGGGCAGGTATAAGTATGGTATCGCCCATTTTGTAGTGGTCTTTTTGATGGGTACTGTGTATCCAAAAATGGCCAGACACACACATATACACCCTAAAAGTGGTGGGTTTTTGTGGCATTTGCAATCGACCATTTAATTCAATAACATTTGTTGTAAAATAAGGGCAATGCACAGCTAAATTAGGTGTGTTTGCTGTTTTTGAATAATATTTTTGAGTGTCTATTTTATTATAATTAATGGCTTCTAAGGCTAAGGCAGTATGCAACTCTCTTTTTGTGCCGTCAGCTTCTAATCTGTCAAAATCGTATATTCTGTATGTAATGTCTGATGTTTGTTGAATTTCAGCTATCAAAATTCCTGCACCAATTGCATGTACAGTACCAGCTTCTAAAAAATAAATATCGCCTTGCTTTACTTGATGGGTATTGAGTAGGGCTTCTAAATGATGGTTGTTTAATTGTTCTAAAAAGGATTCGGGGGTTATGGTTTCTTTAAAACCAGCCACTATTTGTGCGTTTTCCTCGGCTTGCACTACATACCACATTTCGGTTTTTCCATAACAATGGTGTCGTTTTTGTGCCAAATCATCGTTTGGGTGTACTTGGATAGACAATTTTTTTTGTGCATCTAAAAATTTAAACAACAATGGAAATCGAACTCCAAATTGTGCTACTACTTGTGTTCCTAAAATTTCATTAGGGTATTGGGCAATTACTTCGTTGAGGTTTTGATTTTGAAAAAAACCATTAGAAATGACACTTACACTTTCTGCAACAGTCGAAATTTCCCAACTTTCACCAACTTGATCGGTAGAAATGGGTTTGTTTAAAATCGTTTTTAATTGCTGTCCTCCCCAAATTCGTTCTTTGAAAATGGGATAAAAGGTAATCGGGTATAAATTCATGTGGCAAAGATAACAAAACTTTATGGGAAGTAATATTGAATTAACATATAGAAATTCAAAAAAAATTTAAACTTCGTTTTGCAATAGGGCTAATGATTGTTCCACATGTTTGGAAGCCATCATGTGGTCTATAACCGCTACGATGAGGCCTTGCTTGTTTACGATATAAGTAGTTCTGCCTGGTATAAAAAACAAATCGTTGGCTACACCAAACAAGTTTCGGAGTTCTTGTTTGGTGTCAGACAATAAAATAAAAGGCAATTGGTATTTGTTTTTGAAATTTGCATGCGATTCGATAGAATCCGAACTGATACCAATCACTTCAGCACCTAGCAATTTAAAATCTTCATATTGATCTCTAAGTCCACAAGCTTGTGCCGTGCATCCTGGGGTGTAATCTTTGGGATAAAAATAAATAACTACTGGCTTTTTTCCAATAATTTCTTGGCTGTCAAACACGCTTCCGTCTATGTTTTGAGACAAAAAATGTGGTACGCTATCTCCTTTTTTTAATGCCATTTTATGATCCTTTATAAGTTACAAAATTGCGATTGGTTTCATATAATTGTATTTCCAACAAATGTGCTGGGTCTATATAAGGGCGTAATTTATTCCAAATCACAACGGCAATATGCTCTGCGGTGGGATTTAAATGTTCAAATTCGGGCACATCCAAATTCAAGTTCCGATGATCAAAAGCTTCTTCTATATGAATTTTAATTAAATCGGCCAATATTTTGACATCAATTACAAAACCCGTTTCTGGATTTACAGCTCCCGTTACCGACACAATGAGTTCGTAATTGTGTCCGTGAAAATGAGGATTATTGCATTTGCCAAATACAGCATCATTTTGTTGCATCGACCAGTCTTTGCGATACAATCTGTGGGCAGCATTAAAATGGGCCTTTCTCGATACAGTTACAATCATAAGGTATGGGCTTCTAAATAATGATCAAATTCGTCAAAAATAATTTTAAACCATACAGTGTAATCCTCTGGATGCAAAGCCATATCGTGTTTGATAGCATGGATGCTCATCCACTTCCACGAAGCTACTTCGTCTGGGTTTATGTTGGGGGTTTGTTGGTATGTACCAATCAAAACATGGTCTAGTTCGTGTTCTGTAAGGCCATTATCAAAAGGTGCTTTGTATATAAAATGAAACAACTCTTTCAAATCGGTTTCAATACCCATTTCTTCAAACAAGCGTCTTTTGCCTGCTTGAATGTTGGTTTCGTTTTCTCGCTGATGACTACAACAAGTGTTGGTCCATAACAAGGGCGAATGGTATTTGTGTGCTGCCCTTTGTTGTAGCATGATCTCCTTTTGATTATTCAATATAAAAACCGAAAAAGCCCTATGCAAAACACCTTTTTCGTGTGCCTCTAGCTTGTTCATTAATCCAATTGGTTCATCATTTTCTGAAACCAAAATTACTTGTTCTTCCTTCATAATGTATTTTAAACGTTTCAAAAGTACAAAAAAAATATGAGTTACCATTATTTTTTCTGATATCAACAAGCGTTAAACTTTCCTTAAAACGCTTATTTTGTTAGATAGCTAACATTTTTATCTCATACAATTCGTTATCTTTGGCTTTATTAAAAATGGTTTAAAAATTATGAAAATCTATCTTAATGGTTTCAAGTACATCGTTTTAGCGTGTTTTTTTTGCTTACAAGCCTGTGGTCAAAAACAAAATAATAGTTATTCTAATCCTCAATCTATGAAAAACAAAATTCAAAAACCCGAAAACCCTATTTATTCAAACACCGACACCCAAAAAGTTGAACTCACAGATGCAGAATGGCAAAAAATATTGTCGCCCGATTTGTATGCTGTTGCTCGAAAAGCAGATACTGAAAGGGCTTTTACGGGTAGTATGTGGAGCTCCGAAACCAAAGGTACCTATTATTGTGCTGCTTGTGGGCACCCATTATTCAAATCGGATCAAAAATTTACGAGCTCGTGTGGCTGGCCTAGTTTTTTTGAACAAGAAAACCCCAATAGTATTATTTTTAAACCCGATAATTCTTACGGAATGCAACGGATAGAAGCTTTATGTGGTAGGTGTGATAGCCATCTGGGGCATCTTTTTGACGATGGTCCAAAACTAACTGGCAAACGGTATTGCATGAATGCCATTTCGTTGGATTTTGTTCCAGACGAAGCACAAAACCATCAAACTATTGTTTTGGGTGGTGGATGTTATTGGTGTGTAGAGGCTGTTTATCAACGCTTGAAAGGGGTAGAAAAAGTAGAATCGGGATTTGCTGGGGGGCATGTCGAAAATCCTTCTTATGAAGCGGTGTGTACTGGTACTACTGGCGCTGCTGAAGTGGTAGCAATTACTTTTAACCCTGCCGAGACCAACCTCAACGACATTTTTAAAGTCTTTTTTACGGTACACGACCCAACGACCCTAAACCGCCAAGGTGCCGATGTGGGCACTCAATACCGATCGGTTATTTTTTATAAAAATGATACTGAAAAAAATACCGCAATGGAATTGATTAACAAATTGAATGCGGCCCATGTTTTTGACAACGAAATTGTTACCACCCTCGAGCCTTTTAAACAATTTTATAAAGCCAAAAAAGAACATCAAAATTATTATAACAACAATCAAATGCAGCCATATTGTAGCATGGTGATTCAACCTAAAATAGAAAAATTTGAAAAAATATTTAAAGAGCAATTAAAAAAATAAAATTTTGAATACATGTAAAAAAAGCTGTCTATAATATACTGATAGCTTTTTTTTTGATACCTATTGGGTGCTCAATTCCAAATAGAAAACCCATTAGCATTCCTATATTTTGGGCGTTATCACAAGGGGAGGGCTATCGGTTTCAAACAACTTTCATTGAACATCAAAAGAAATGAAATTTTGTGAAATAATTTTTTTTTTGGCAGCTAAATCCTCAAAAAAGGATTTCCACTACTATCCCTAACGCAAACTGCAGTAAATAGTAGTATTCAGCCACTCATTGCCCGGCTTGCAGCCGCAACGAAAGGCTAGCTGTTTGGCAGAAGCCTTTTTAGGTCTTAAAATAATTTTATGACTTTAGTTTGAATAACAGTTTGTTTCATAATCTTTTATCAATTCTATAACACCTTCTTCGCCATTAATTTTCAATTCTTTACCCTCAACTTTTTTTATTGTAATTGGACAATCAGTAATTTCTCGATTAATTACTTTTTTAGATATGAGTCTGCTTAATCCCATTGCTTCCATATATGAAATTTTGCCACTGTTAGGTCGTACAATAATATAGAAATTTATTGATGTGTAACCAGATTTTATGAAACGATATAATTTCAGTTTGTTTTTATATATCGGTTGAGCGAAAAATTTATTATCCAAACTTTCATAATTATAATTTTTGTCTTCATATTTAAAACTAAATGAATTTACTTCTGATGGAAGTAATTCTTTTTTATTTCCATCTTTATCACTTATAACCAATTTTTCTTGCAGTTTATAGTTTAATTCGACTCTTGAGAAAAAATTCATTTTCAATTCAACATTTTTTAAAGTGTCATTCTGTTTTGTTACAATTTCTAAATCTGTAACTTGTGAATAAGAATTGTTAATTCCTAAAATAATTGCAATAATAAGCGTTACTTTTTTCATTTTCTGATTTTCGATTTTTTCAGTTAATATTTCGCCCAACGTCAGTCTGTGAAAAAACTGTCGTTAAATATTTTTCAAAAATAATAAAAAAATAAAATAAAATAGTGTTTTTTATTATTATTTTTTGTACATTTAACCATGCAACATATTCAAGGAATTTCTGATAAACGTGCGAAGGAATTTGTGTGGCAGTGGCAAGTTACGTTATCCCACCTGCAAGGTTTCCAAAACCTTGTAGGTGTAAATAAATAGATATAAAAAAGAGGAACCAAATCCACTTAAAATTCTAACAAAAAACTTTTCGATAAACCCATAAGGGGTGTGCATGTAATCGGTTTAGTTCAACACGAGTTTAACTATTAAACAATATTTTTTAGAGGTATTCGTTGATTACAATTCATTGCTCGGCTTGCAGCCGCAACGAAAGGCTAGCTGTTAAAGGGCGTTTTTCTTTGTCCGCCTAATGTTTTCATTTACAAAATTCCCACCATTTTTTCTCAGTTTGCTTGTCCCAAAGTGTGTTTTTACTTGCTGAAAATCCTGTTCCTTTGTCTTCCGAAACTGTTACCCAAAGTTTTGATTTCTTTTCTTCTTCGGTTCGTAAATCTTCGTATTCGTAATGACCAATTTCGTCTTGCTCACCTGTCAAAATAATTTTCTTTGTTTCAAGCCAATAAATGACTTGTTTAATACACTCTTCAAGTTCGGGTGAAAAACTGTCCAAGAGTTCTTTTTGTTGTTCGCTTGTTAATTCGTCGTAAGTGTCAGCAGTAGTATTATTTACCCTTGGCACTTCAACCGCAAGTCCAATTCCAATTCCAAGGTCTTGGAAAAAGTTATAACCTTTACAATACAGGTCGTAAAACTCCATCAGAATATATGGAAGTCGGTCGGTCTTTTGCTTCGCTTCATTTAGAAGTTCAAGCATTTTGTATGTTTCAAATTCTCCATGGTCAATATGCTTTTTTAGCAAGTTCCAAAGGTCATATTTTGCACTACTTTTCTTAAAACTTAAAGAAATTAAGTCAAGATAGTCGTTAGAGTTCAAATACTTTTCAAGTTCTTTGTCGGCATACAACCACTGTTCAAAGTCGTCAAGTGAAATTTCGCCTTTGATTGTCTTGTAAAATCTTTCTTTTATGTCTTGCGGTAGTGTCGTCATTTAAAATGCCCTATAACGTCAGTCTGTGAAAAAACTTGCCGTTTAATATTTTTTCAAAAATAATAAAAAACTATGAAATAAAATAGTTTTTTTTACCCTAACCCACCTCAAAACATCGTTTTACAGCCCACATTATTTGGCAACAAAATAATGCTGCTTAAAAATAACCCTTTCGCAAATGGCTTCTATTACATTCAAAAACCAGCGTTTTTTTGGTTTTTTGGATAATAAACAGGGTTTTTTCACAGCCTGACGTTTGGCAGCTTCAAGAAGTGGCGATGAACCAAGACCAAGCCTTCACAAATATACTAAAACTTTTAATTAAAAACCTTTCCATTTTCTGATAAATCCCGTGCCTCGCCATTTCTTGAAACCGCTGTTACCAGCTGGCATTTATTCTTTATGAATTAACCAATTACTAACACTTCTTCTGCAAAGTTGCATTGCTTCAGCATGTTTTATATTTAGTGCTTCTGTTTTGTCCGTGAAATCCCAATCTAAAAAATTATCGCCTGATAACAAGAATCCAGTATGAGTAATTTGAGATCTTATAGAATAAATTTTATTATAAAGTTTTTTCGCATCTATACTACTCGCAACATATTTAAACAAAAATTCTCTAAATTTTGCAGAAATACCCCATATTGGTTTTCCGCACTTATTACAAGAATGGCTTGATATTTTGACTGACTTACAATCGTTACATTCAAATTCTATTTTGTCATTTCTAAACTCATAATTTACAAGTGTTTCTATACATGAAACAAAAGAAAAGAAAGATAGACTTTTCATTGTTTTGAAAAGGTCTAATCCATTTGTAAATTGATGAAGCGAAGAATTGAAAATTTTCTTTTCTTCATTAGTAAGTGAAAAATACTTTTCTAACACTCTGTCAATATTCTCAGGAAAATCAACTTTTTTTTTATCACCATACATTGGCTCATACCAATAATAATCTATTCGAGGAATTAACTTAATTTTTTCAAATTCGGGATTGCTAAAAGTACTTATTTGAAGGTCATTGCTCATATTCTTATAATAATATAATTGCCCTGACCATTTACTAGATGAATTATTTATTTCTTCTCTATTTTCCTCGTTAATTTCCTCTGGAATTTGAATTCCCCAAGACATAACTACATTGCGATAAAAGAAAAATCTAAAATTTGATATAGTTGAAAGTAAATTTGTAAGCTCGATTAATTTATTGGTTTGATGGCTTGTTTTTGAAATCATCTCATTTAGGCTTTCATCGTCTTTTCCATCAAATGCTTTAACTTCTTTAACTTCTTCTTCTTCATATTGATATTCGATAATCAATGGAAAATGCTTTGAATTTTTTGACATTGGAGCATTTTCAATATTAAGCGGATAAATTTGAAACTCATCTTTGTAACGATAAATTCCAGTAACTTCTACTTGGGAGAAAATGATATTTTTAATGTATTTTATTGCCATGAGTTTCGGTATGCTTGCTGGTAACGTCAGTCTGTGAAAAAACTGCCGTTAAATATTTTTCAAAAATAATAAAAAAATAAAATAAAATAGTGTTTTTTATTATTATTTTTTCACCCAAACCCACCTCAAACATCGTTTTACAGCCACATTATTTGGCAACAAAATAATGCTGCTTAAAAATAACCCTTTCGCAAATGGCTTCTATTACATTCAAAAACCAGCGTTTTTTTGGTTTTTTGGATAATAAACAGGGTTTTTTCACAGCCTGACGTGTCGCCGCTTAACGAAGTTGCGGATTTTCAACACTTTTGATTACAAATATAAACAAAATTTAGTTTCAAAAATTACCAATTCTGATTAATCCCAAACCCCGCAATTTCGTGAAACGGCTGTTAGCTGATGTTTTTTTCTTTTAGTGATATGTCTAGCCATAGTTCATACCAACCTAAAAATGTAATTTTATCTGTTATGTCAAAATATGGGTCAGGAAATATTCCATTCTCGTTTACTCTGTCATCTACCCAAATATTTCCTTTTTCTTTTCCGTTTACCACGATATTCATTCTTACACCACAACCGAAATTTGATATTCTTAAAAGTCCACTCACGAATTTATTGTCATAATAATTTTTATTTTTTTGTTCTTCAATTTCTTCAAAATTGTCATCATTCATTTCCTCAAACTCTATATTCCAATGTTCTGTAAACGGAAATGGTTTTGACAAGTCAATTAAATCTTTTCCATCTATGTAGTCTAAATCAACTTCTCTTCCATTTTCAAGTAGTTCAAGTCCGTAATATGGCCCTGCACCTCCATTTCCAACATACAAAAGAAATTCTCTATATTCTTCAGGTAGTGTAATTTGATTTTCGTTTTCAAATTTTATTAATTCTTCTTCCGTTTTGGTTGGATTTAGGTTGTATTCGTGAGTGTCTGAACCAAATATTTCATAATCTTGGTCAGCTTCTTTAAGTCGATTTAGTTTTTCTTTAATTCGAGATATTTGTTCTTCAAATTTCATTTTGTCCGGTGTATTTGTAAAATATCAGCTAACTAGTAGATATACGAAAGTTATTGCGTTTTTAACATTCTATATCCACTTCACAAAAGTACAAACAAAAAAAATACTTTGCAACTTTTTTATAAAAAAGCCACATGAATAAATATTATCGTAAAACAAACGTATCATTACAACTTATTTATTTTCAAAAAAGTGCCAGCAGTTTGTTGCTGTATGTTCAGGGTTACTCTTTTGGGAGTCTAACTGAAAGTCGCCCTTGGGCTATGGATGAAAGATTGCTACATTTTTTGTAGGTCATCTTGTTTTTGAAAAAAAAGCTGCTTGAATAGGGTTTGTTAAAAATGGTTTGCTAACTTTAATTTATTTTAAATGTAAAATTTAATTTTGCTTTTATCACTCGTTTATCCACTACAAACATAAAACTATTTTTTTATTTCTGAAAACTATTTTTACATTTATTTTGTTCCAATACCAAGTAGAAAGTTAGAGATACGAAGTTAGAGGTACGAGGTTAGAAATTAGAAGCAAGAAGTTAGAAGCAAGAAATTAAAAGCGGGAAAACGAAAAGCAAGAAGTTTGAAAAAGTCTTTGGTGAATGGAGACTGACTATTGGAGGTTGCCCGCATGAGGGATTATAGCAAGGCACCGTGTGCTCGTGATAGCCCGACGGCAAAAAAAGGAAGCCCCGCCTGAAGGGTTTGGGGCGTGGGGGCTTTCTTTTTTTTGGCGGCATGCCCTTGTGTGGATGGTTCTTTTTTGCTAAAATGTGTCAAAAAAAATAGTTCCGTAGCCCAGCTATGCAACGATTTTTTTTAATTTTATCTAAAAAACAACTTCGCATTTTTGGACTATTTTATATGGATATTTAGGTGTTTAGACTCAAATCTACAAAATATTTGTAAAACAAAGGGATGGTTTCAATTCCTTTTAAATAATTGAAAATACCAAAATGCTCGTTTGGCGAATGTATGGCATCAGAATCGAGCCCAAATCCCATGAGTATGGTTTTGCTTTTTAGTTCTTTTTCAAATAATGCTACAATTGGAATGCTGCCTCCCGACCTCACGGGTATGGCTGGCACCCCAAAGGTTTCGGTATATGCCTTGTTGGCTGCTTGATAGCCTATGCTGTCTATTGGGGTTACGTAGCCTTGCCCCCCGTGGTGTGGGGTAACTTTTACTTGTACTGCGGCTGGTGCTAGGCTTTCAAAATGTTTGCTAAACATTTCTGTTATAGTTTCCCAATCCTGATGGGGTACTAATCGCATAGAAATTTTGGCAAAAGCTTTGCTTGGTATTACGGTTTTGGCTCCTTCGCCCGTATAGCCTCCCCAAATGCCATTAACGTCAAGAGTGGGTCTTATGGCATTTCGCTCGTTGGTTACATAGCCTTTTTCGCCATATACATCGGCAATGTCTAGGGCTTTTTTGTAGTTTTCTAATTCAAAAGGAGCTTTGGCCATTTCGGCTCTTTCGGCTGCTGATAATTCTACAACTTCGTCATAAAATCCAGGGATGGTTACTTTTTGGTCTTCATCATGAAGCGAGGCTATCATTTTGGTTAATACATTGATAGGATTGGCCACGGCTCCTCCATAAAGTCCAGAATGTAAGTCTCTATTGGGGCCTGTAACTTCAACTTCTACATAACTAAGGCCTCTAAGTCCTGTGGTAATAGAGGGTTGTTCGTTGGAAATCATGCCTGTGTCGGAAATCAGGATAACATCGTTGGCTAATTTTTCTTGGTTTCGAGATACAAACCAGCTCAAACTTTTGGACCCAATTTCTTCCTCGCCCTCTATCATAAACTTGACATTACAAGGCAAAGTTTGGGTTTGTATCATGAGTTCAAATGCTTTTACGTGCATATACATTTGGCCTTTATCATCGCAAGCACCTCTGGCAAAAATAGCACCTTGAGGGTGGAGGGTGGTTTTTTTGATAACGGGTTCAAAAGGAGGCGACGTCCAAAGTTCCATAGGATCTGGAGGTTGTACATCGTAATGGCCATATACTAAAACGGTGGGTAAATTTTTATCGATGATTTTTTCGCCATAAACAATGGGATAACCAGGAGTATCGCATAATTCAACAAAATCACAACCAGCGTTTTCGAGGCTTTTTTTTACGGCATCGGCAGTATGCAATACGTCGGTGGCATAAGCGGTATCGGCACTTACAGAGGGGATTTTGAGCAATTCGATCAGTTCGTCAATAAAACGTTGTTGGTGTTTATCGACATAATTTTTGATATGATTCATGGGTTTTAAATTTTTGAGATACCAAAAATATAAAAAAAAATATAAAATATAGTAATTTGTTTTGAAATTTAAAAGATATGATTATCTTTGCACCCACAATTGAGCGGATATGGTGAAATTGGTAGACATGCCAGACTTAGGATCTGGTGCCGCAAGGCGTGTAGGTTCGAGTCCTATTATCCGCACAAAACAAAATGCAACTCACTTGTTTTTAGAGAGTTGCATTTTTTTATTTGTAAAAACATGTGATTTTTCAAGCATGATAGATAGTGATGCTATAACCTAACTTCTAAAAAAAAGCGTTGTTTGTTGATTACTTTTAAATTAAAATTAATTGATAGCTTTTTCGTATATTGTATGTACTGCTTATTGTTTGGTTTGTTGTTAGGGTGTTGTGATTGCGTATTGGTTTGCTACAAATAGTAGTTATAAAGCTGCACCATTTTAGCTTTATTATTAATAAAAAATAAAGTAATTTTGTGGTCCATTTTAGATGAAGTCATTTGGATTGGAAACGGGATTTTGCGATAGGGATAGCAACGGCATCCTTTTTGTTTTTTCTTTAAAAACAAAAAGATAGAGTGGATAGCCCGGTCCACAGGCTACCAGGATGAGGTGGTTTTGCAGGGAGTTGCTGCCTGTGGGAATCGCCCAAAACACTTAATAAATTATGACAGATTATAGAAAAAAAGTTGGTTTTTATACCTTAGGCTGTAAGTTAAATTTTTCGGAAACCTCTACTATTGCCCGAAATTTTCAGGACGAGGGGTTTGATAGGGTAGATTTTGAGCAATGGGCCGATATTTATGTGATTAATACCTGCTCTGTTACGGATAATGCCGACAAACAGTTTAAACAAGTGGTTAAAAAAGCTTTGAAACAAAACAACCAAGCTTTTGTGGTGGCCGTTGGCTGTTATGCCCAATTGAAACCCGAGGAATTGGCTGCTGTGGATGGTGTGGACTTGGTATTGGGGGCTACAGAAAAGTTTAAAATATTGGATTATATTCATAATTTGTCTAAAAATGATTATGGCGAAGTGCATAGTTGTGAGATTGCCGAGGCCGATTTTTATGTTGGCAGTTACTCCATTGGCGATAGGACTCGGGCTTTTTTGAAGGTTCAGGACGGTTGTGATTATAAATGTACGTATTGTACGATTCCTTTGGCCAGAGGCATTTCGAGAAGTGATGCGTTGGACAATGTGTTGAAAAATGCTTATGAAATTGCCCAACAAGGAATAAAGGAAATTGTGCTAACGGGAGTGAACATTGGCGATTATGGCAAAGGAGAGTTTGGCAATAAAAAGCATGAGCATACTTTTTTGGATTTGGTGAAAGCCTTAGATACGGTTGAGGGCATTGAGCGTTTGCGAATTTCGTCGATAGAACCCAATTTGTTGAAAAATGAAACGATTCAGTTTGTGGCGGCAAGCAAGGTTTTTGTACCTCATTTTCATATTCCGCTACAATCTGGCAGTGATGCGATTTTGAAATTGATGAAGCGTAGGTATTTGACCGCATTATATGTAGATAGGGTACAACAAATTAGGATTGAGATGCCCCATGCGTGTATTGGAGTTGATGTAATTGTTGGGTTTCCTGGCGAAACGGAGGCTCACTTTTTAGAAACGTACCATTTTTTGAATGATTTGGATATTTCGTATTTGCATGTGTTTACCTATTCGGAACGAGATGATACAGAAGCGGTTGAATATGAAGGAGTTGTGCCAGCCAATGTACGGGCCAAACGCAGTAAAATGTTGCGAAGTTTGTCTGTCAAAAAACGGAGGGCTTTTTATGAAAGTCAGCTAGGGAGTAGTCGGACGGTGTTATTTGAAGCCGATATAAAGGAGGGCTACATTTATGGATTTACAGAAAATTATATAAAAGTAAAAGCACCTTGGAACCCCGAATTGGTTAATACTTTACACAAAGTTGTATTGGAAAAAATAGACGACGACGGTAGTGTAAGAATCCAATTTGTAAACCAATAATTTTATTTTAAAATATTGATAATGAATAAAATACCTGTATATTTTATGCCAGGATTGGCCGCTAGTTCACAAATTTTTGAAAACATCAAATTGCCTTTGGATCAGTTTGATATGTATTATTTGGAATGGTTTTTGCCACTAGACAATGAACCGCTAGAGGCTTATGCGGGCAGAATGGCCCAAAACATTAAGCACGACAATGCCGTTTTAATTGGGGTTTCGTTTGGTGGTATTTTGGTACAGGAAATGGCTAAGTTGATTCGGGTACAAAAAGTTATCATCATTTCGAGTGTCAAGTCGAACGTGGAGTTTCCGCAGCGGATGAAAATGGCCAAAGCCACTCAATTGTATAAAATATTGCCCACTGGATGGTTGTCTGATATCGAAAAATTATCTAAATTTGCTTTTGGGAGCTTGGCCAAAAATCGTATCGCATTGTATAGAAAGTTTTTGACTTTGAACGATAAAAAATATTTGGATTGGGCCTTGGAACAAATTATTTGTTGGAAGCAACAAGTTGAAGATTCCTCCGTTTTACATATACATGGCGACAACGACAGTGTGTTTCCTGTAAAAAATATTCGGAATTATATTCCTGTCAAAGGAGGTACACATGTAATGATTGTAAACAAATTCAAATGGTTGAATGAACATTTGCCTGGTATTATTTTGAATGGTGTAACGAAGGATTCTATTTCATGAAAAAAAATGATTAAGTAAAAAATATTAAACTAAAAAACAAAAAAGATGACAAGGAATAATCACTTATGCATGATGGTTTTGGTGGTATTAGTAAGCGGGATGTTGATTTTTGCAACATCGGATCAGGACAAAAAAGCAATTTTACGTGAAGGAACTACAGATTATTTTCCTACGCATGTTGATTTTGCGGGCGAAAAAACCCCGTTGCATGTTGCCGATGTTTATGAACGTTTTGATAGAGAATTGATTGTAAATGTGAATTTGCAAGGATCTACAAATTTGATTTTAAAGCGAGCAAACAGGGCTTTTCCTATTATTGAACCCATTTTGAAAAAAAACGGTGTGCCAGATGATTTTAAATATTTGGCAGTAATAGAAAGTGGTTTGGTTAATGCTGTTTCGCCCTCTGGAGCAAAAGGGGTTTGGCAGTTTATGCCCGATACTGCCCGAGAAAAAGGAATGGAAGTAACAGACAACGTGGACGAACGCTACCATTTAGAAAAATCGACCGAGGCGGCTTGTGATTATTTGTTAAAGGCTTATAAAAAATTTGGATCGTGGACTTTGGCTGCAGCGTCTTATAACGGAGGTATGGCCGGCATTAGCAAGCAAATGGACAGCCAAAAGGTTTCAGATTATTATGATTTGATGCTAACAGACGAAACGGCCCGATATGTATTTAGAATTTTGGCCCTGAAAGAAATTATGAAAAACCCTTCAAAATTTGGTTATAATATTCAAAAAGAAAGGTTGTATGACCTTATACCTACCAAAAAAGTTGAAGTAGATAGCACTATAAACGATTTGGCTACTTTTGCCATTTCGCAAGGTGTCAATTACAAAATTTTGAAAATTCACAATCCTTGGCTTCGTGAAAAAAAATTAGACAACAAAAGCAAGAAAAAATACACCCTTGAAATACCAACAGATGGGTATTGATTTGGGATTATTTATAAAAACAAAAAAGGTTTATAGCAATATAAACCTTTTTTTTTACACTTGATTTATAAAGTATAAATCAACAAACACACAAACATCATATTTTATAAATATATTTGGTATTATTTAAAAAAAGAAATACCATTACATCTTAAAGTGAACAATACCATAATCCATTTCAAAAATTTGTCCAGAAATGGCTTTGGCCTGTTCCGAGGTTAAAAATTGTGCCATTTGAGCTACTTCTTCGGGTTGCAAAAAATTTTTCATGGGGTGCCTTTCTTTCATTTGTGCTATCAAACGGTCGTTTCGCAGTAGGTTAGATGCCAAGCTGGTTTGTGTTAAAGTGGGTGCAATGGCATTGATTCTAATGCTAGAGGCCCACTCGGCTCCTAATGATTTTACCAATCCTTCTACACCCGCTTTTGCCACAGCTATGCTGGCATGATAAGGCATTCCTAGTTTTGTAGCCACCGTACTAAAAAGGAGTACATTGGGTTGGTTTCCTTTTTTGAGTATAGGCAAATAATGTTGAATTACTTTGATGGCACCCATCACATTGAGGTCAAAATCATTTCTGAAATCGTGCTCGGTCAATTTGTCAAAAGGTTTCAAATTGATAGAGCCAGGGCAATAAATCAAAGTGTCTATGGCCTCTAGTTGCGGTAAGGCATCATGAAGTACATCAATAGTAAAATGTGTCAAATTGGGGTGTGCTTCATTTGGCGGAGTTCTACTAAGGTTATATACCTGATTGTTTGTAATATTTTGTTCTAAAATGGCTTTGCCAATGCCTTTACTGCCGCCAACAATGAGTATTTTTTTCATTTATGTACAATTTATTTGTTAAAGGTCTTGTATGTAATTGCCTTTATTTATTAGTGTTTATACTAAATATATTTATATTCCAACCAAATGGGTTTTTTATACCAAAAACTACTTTTATGAAGCATTAGCTATAACTTCCGTTTGAAACTATGATGGTAGCTTTTAAATCAAACAGCAAATTATATAGCCCAAAAAACGTACGGTTCATATAAATAAAATGTTTAGATCCTCTATTGCCATTCATCTTTTTGAGGTTGGTATCGTCGGCAAATTTTTTCCCCAAATGGGCCATCGATTCAAAAAAATGGGTATCTGAAAAATCAAAAGTCTCGCTTTGAAAAGGCTTGGTAAAAAGGGCTAAAAGTTCAAAAAACATAGCCGAAAAATAAACTCTTTCGGCAGCCGAGTCGTCGGGTCTTAAAATTTCGAGCTCCAATAATTTTTGGTTAAAAAGCACTGGATTATGCAACACATCTGGATTTACTAATTCAAAATAAGGTATATAAAAATCGTTTGGAATGGTTTTCATACAACCAAAATCTAAAGCTACGAGTTGGCTATTGTTGTTAATCAAAAAATTTCCAGGATGCGGATCGGCATGTACTTTTTTAAGTTTATGGATTTGAAACATATAAAAATCCCACAAAGCTTGTCCAATTTTGTTAGCTTCTTTTTGATTGGTATTGATACTTGTAAAATCCGAAAAATGAACACCCTCCATCCAATCCATCGTCATGATTTTTTGATTAGAAAAAGCAGGATAATAAGTTGGAAATACAATGTTTTGCAAATGCTGGCATTGTTGTGCAACTTCTTGACTTTGAGCAATTTCTAAATCATAATTGGTTTCCTCTATTAATTTTTCTTCTACTTCTTTAAAATATTTATCAGAATCTTTTCCTTGTAAATTAAACATTTTGATGGCAATAGGTTTTACCAAAGCCAAGTCAGACGAAATGCTATTGGCAACCCCAGGATATTGTATTTTGACAGCCAATTTTTTACCCTTCCATGTAGCCAAATGCACCTGACCAATGCTGGCAGCATGAACGGCTGTACCGTCAAAAGTGTCAAAAATGTCGTTTGGATATTTGTTAAAATTGGACTTAAATGTTTTTAAAACTAATGGTGTTGATAATGGCGGAACAGAAAATTGCGATAATGAAAATTTTGCAACATATTCTTTTGGCAAAAAATGTTTGTCCATACTCAACATTTGAGCAACTTTGAGGGCGCTGCCTTTCAAACTTTTCAATCCATCATAAATGTCTTGTGCATTTTCCTGATTCAATTGGTCTTTGTTGAGGTCGGGGTTTACTATTTTGTTGCCGTAATATTTAAGGTAGTTTACACCAACTTTGGCTCCAGTTTCTACTAATTTGCTGGCTCGCTGAATTTTGGAAGTAGGTATATAATCTAGGGTTTTCATTTTTGGGGATTTTTTGTTTCGGGTTTTGTGGTTTATTATTTATAAAAATATTTACTTTTAATAATACTTTTTAAATGAATTGTTTTTAGTTGTTATACTCTTGAAAACACTTTTTCTTTAAATAAAAATTTTCCAAAATCAATCACTTTTTCCCATGGTGCGATTGACATTATTTCAAAACTGGCTTGAACCGATTTTTCAATTAATACATCTGTTTTTTCAAACGCTGGAGATAAATCTTCTATCCAAAATTGAATTACAAACATAAATTGGGCCCATAAACTTTCTTTGATGGCTGTAATTTGTAACTTTTGGGCTCGTGCAATCGAAATCAAATCTTTGTCATCTATAATTTCGGATACATAATTTTTAAATGCCAATCGCAATTCGCCCAAAATCATAAAATGCGACACTTTTTTGGAACGATTTTTTAAACACATCAACACAAAACTCCTGTTTGCAGTGAGCATTTCTATATAGGTAAAATAAAAACTCAATAATTTTGTTTTAAAATCATACGTGTGGTATTCCTGATTTTGATGCAATAGAGCCACCGTTTTGTCTAATATCGATTTAAAAATATGTCTTTCTACAGATTCAAAAGCTCCAAAATATTGATAAAAATGTGCTTCTTCAAAATGGTATTTTTGTGCAAATTCATATACAGTTTTGGGCATTGTGGCGTGTTCTAACATATATTCCATATACATCGAAACTATGTTTTCTTGGTTCAGGACTGTTTTTTTAGCTCCCATAAGTATTTATTTTAGTGATTTGAGGTTATAAAATTAATTATTGTTTAACTAATATCAAAATAAATTAAACAAAATATATGTTAAATTTTGCATAATATTTATACTGTGCTGATAATCAAAGTGTTGAAGGTAAATTAATATTAAGGTTACACTTTTTAAACGCTCCTTTTTAATGATATAGACTTGAATTAGTTGCTTAGTTTTAATGGCATTTATAAAAAAAACTAATACAAAATATTTAGTGAGGCTTTTTTTATTGTATTTTTGAAGTCATGATTAGGTGTGGATAAAATTTTGGGGCTCGATTCAATGGCCTTTCAAAAACGATTTTAAATTTTTGGCTTTAATTATTAATAAAAATAAGATTTTGTTTAATAAAAATTATATATTTATGAAAAAAATGTATTTAGTAATTATTTTGTCCGTTCTATCACAAATAGTTTGGGCTCAGTCCTACCAGCAAGAAGCAAAAGCCATCCAAAAACTATTGGAAACAGAAGGCAAAACATGGAGGTCTGGAGATGTTCAAGCCCATGCCGATTGTTGGTCGATAAAACCCTATAGTCGCATCATCGTTTCTACCACAGAGGGCAAAACTATGGATATAGATCCTTATACCATGCTACATCCCCCTCTCGAATGGGTAGGCAAGGGGGGAAGTGCCATACATCAAAATTATAAATTCAATATCCAAAAAAATATAGCTTGGGTAAGTCACGACGAAGTTTCAACCTCCTCAGACGGCATTAAAAGTTATTCGTACGAAATACGATTATTAGAAAAAATAAAAGGCAAATGGAAACTAATTGGCCAATCCATCCATTTTTATCAACCATAATAAAACCGTTTTGTAAATTTTTTAGTAATATACCCATAAAAAACTATTCAGATAGCGGCTTTATGAGATGCAAAAGGGTAGGAGCCAAAAGCTTATTTTTCATGAAAATTTTTGACCAAAAATTACATAACGTAGCATCAAAAAGTATTACTAGCCATACACTATAATCTTGGTATTAAAAATAAAACTATCTTTGTGCGGTAATTTTTTTAATAATGAATGAAAATGAAAAATACAGTTAGTGGGTTTTCTAAATGGACCAAAAACGAAAAAGTAGCATGGATTGCTACAACCTATTTTGAAAATCCCGCAGAGGCTTCGCAAATCATCAAACAATATTGGAACTCCGATTTGGACATCCAACAACTGCATGACGAGTTTATAGAAAACACCATTTCAAATTTCTATTTACCACTTGGCGTAGCTCCTAACTTTTTGATAAACAATAAGTTATATACCATTCCCATGGTAATCGAAGAGAGTTCTGTAGTAGCAGCAGCAGCAAAAGCAGCCAAATTTTGGGCCACACGTGGCGGGTTCAAAGCAGTTGTCCTAGATACTGAAAAAATAGGTCAGGTGCATTTTACTTTTTCGGGTAATGCCACAGATTTAGAACTGTTTTTTGAACGTATCAAACCCCGTTTTTTTGAAGATTGCCAATTGATTACCCATAATATGCAAAAAAGAGGCGGCGGTATTTTGGATATTCAACTTCAAAACAAAACGAAGCAAATGGCCCATTACTACCAACTTCATGCCACATTTGATACCAAAGACAGCATGGGGGCTAATTTTATAAACTCGTGTTTAGAGCAGTTTTCAAAAACTTTATTATCAGAATTTCAATCAGACGACCAAGTAAATTCCAACAACAATACTTTGGATGTTATCATGAGTATTTTGTCAAATTATGTTCCAAATTGTATCGTTCGGGCAGAAGTAAGTTGTGCTGTGGCATATTTAGCCGAAAAAAATATTGATAACCCACAAGAATTTGCCGAAAAATTTGTGCAAGCAGTACAAATTGCAGAAATAGAACCATTTAGAGCCGTTACACATAACAAAGGCATCATGAATGGCATAGATGCAGTTGTGCTAGCAACAGGCAACGATTTTAGAGCCGTAGAAGCTGGTGTACATGCATTTGCCTGCAAAAAAGGGCAATATGCCAGTTTATCTCACGCCACAATAGAAGACGGCATTTTTAGGTTTTGGCTCGAAATTCCGTTGGCTCTTGGCACCGTTGGAGGTCTTACCTCCTTGCATCCATTAGTCAAATTGGCCCATACCATGCTCGAAAACCCTTCGGCTCAAGAGCTCATGCAAATTGTGGCCGTGGCAGGTTTAGCTCAAAATTTTGCAGCACTAAAGTCGCTTACAACCACGGGCATTCAGGCTGGCCACATGAAAATGCACCTCAATAATATTTTAAATCAATTTGAAACCACCGTCGAAGAACGTAAAATCATAAAAACCTATTTTGCTAAAAATGCCATTTCACACGCAGCTGTTGTGGCGTTGATCAACGAAATTAGAACAAAAAAATAACATGGAACAAACATTTTATAGCCATGGCAAACTGTTACTAACGGCCGAATACCTGGTGCTCGATGGAGCAAAAGCACTGGCATTGCCCAGCAAAATGGGACAATTTTTACATGTAAAAACAATCCCTAAACCCCAAATCATTTGGACAAGTTTTGATGTAGATAACAGTGTGTGGTTCCAAGACATACTGCCGTTTGAAGCCATCATCAACTCCCAAGCCGATGCCAACAGCGAGCCATCCATCAAGCAAACCTTGTTGGCCATCTTGCACGAAGCCTATAAGTTGAATCCGCTTTTTTTGTCAGAAAAAAACGGGTACGAAGTGCAAACTACCCTTACATTTTCACGACATTGGGGACTTGGCACCTCGTCAACTTTGATAAACAATATAGCACAATGGACACAAACAAACGCCTATTTATTACTACAAAATAGCTTTGGAGGCAGTGGCTACGATATTGCTTGTGCCAAACACAAACAGCCTATCGTATATGAATTACAACACGGAAACCCAAAAGTAACACCCGTTTTTTTTCGACCCCATTTTACAGCCAATATATATTTTTTATACCTCAATCAAAAACAAAGCAGCAAAACAGCCATTGCCAATTATAGAAAAAAACAACACGATTTAGACGACGAAGTGCCAAAAATCAACCAAATAACCCAAAGCCTATTAGAAGCAAACGATTTGAATCTCTTTGCAAATTTACTCGAAAAACACGAAAATCTGATGAGCACTATTTTAGAAATCCAAACCGTAAAAGAATATCTTTTTGCCGATTTTGACGGAGTTGTCAAAAGTTTAGGTGCCTGGGGTGGCGATTTTGTAATGGTAGTTTGCCGTCAAAATCCCGCAGCCTATTTCAAGGCCAAAGGGTACCCGGTTTTAATCCCTTACGACAATATGATTTTATAAAAATACCATTCGAGTAAAAAAAATCCTAATCGAGCCTTACAAAAGCACACAATGTTTAGATAATAAACAACAAAAAATCAAACAAAAAAACCACATTATCAAAATAATACCAAACACTTATATAAAATAGTCTAAAAATGCAAGGCTATTTTTTTTCAAGATTTTATAAAAAAATCATTTCATAGCTGGGCTACGTAATTATTTTTTTGTGAAATATTTGGAGAAAAAGAGCTAGCAGATTGGGCTATTTTATAGGAGTGTTTGGTATAAGGGCATGCCGCCAAAAAAAAGAAAGCCCCCACGCCCCAAACCCTTCAGGCGGGGCTTCCTTTTTTTGCCGTCGGGCTATCACGAGCACATGGTGCCTTGCTCTATCCCTCATGCGGGCAACCCCCAATGGACAGTCTCTACTCATGAAAGTTTTTTTTAAACTTCTTACTTTTCGTTCTCCCACTTCTAATTTCTTGTTTCTAACTTCTTGCTTCTAACCTCTAACTTCTAATTTCATAATTCCTACTTCAAAACTTCTATAATTGTTTTTATAAGTTTGTTTTACGATAATTTTTATTCTTGTGGCTTTTTTATAAAAAGTTGCAAAGTATTTTTTTTGTTTGTACTTTTGTGAAGTGGATATAAAATGTTAAAAACGCAATAACTTTCGTATATCTACTAGTTGTGTGTAATACTAAACCAAAAATATGAAAGAAAACTACTTTAAAAATTTATTAGAAAGTTATACATCAAAAACAGTAATTACATTATTAGGTATTATTGGAACAATAATCACTATATATGCATTTCTACAGGAAAAAAATGTTGATTTAAAGTATGAAATAATCGCAAATACAAATGTACTAGACTTTAATGCAGATATAAGCAAATTAGAAGTTACATATGACAGTACAAACCTTAAACAAACTAAAGAAAACCTTAGAATATATACCATTAAAATTATAAATAATGGTTCGCAAAATTTACTTAAAGAATTCTATGATGATAATGAGCCTCTAGGAATTAAAATTAATTCAGGTAAAATCATTGAAAAACCACAAGTAATTGAAACTAGTAATGAGTATTTAAAGCGAAATATAAAATTCATTAATTTAAAAGAAAATCAAGTTAGCTTTTCAAAAGTAATCCTAGAAACAAACGAATATTTTACAATAAAAATTTTGGTTTTACATAACAAAAATCGGATTCCTAAACTTATCTCACTTGGTAAAATTGCAGGACAAAAAAATATTGAAGTCCTAAATAGTATAAGCGCAAAAGATGAAAATAATTTTTTCAAAAAAACTTATTACGGAAATCTTTGGGTTCAATTATTGCGTCTAATATCTTATTTTATAATTGGGATACTTATCATTTTAATTGTTGCAATAATTGCAACAAAAATTGAAGATTCTAGAGATGAAAAAAGAAAAATCAAACTAATCAAGGATTTTAAAGATTTAAAAAACTATAGTTATTCAAGAATGGATGATGCAATTTTTGATAGATATCAAAAAGATGATTCATATGCTTTTAATAATATTACAAAACTCATTGAAAACGAAAATGAATTAAACGATATTTATTTAAAGCTTTCCGAGTTATTAAAAGACGATGACTATATAAATAATAGAGAAAAAATTGACGATTATAAATTACAAAAACACTTAGATATAAACAGTTGGTCAACAATTACCGAAATGCTTAATGATGGAATTATTTTTAAAGAAAATGACAAACTAAGAATAAATCAAGCAATGAAAGGAACTTTGACTAAATTTTCTGATTTTTTAAACGAAAAAAAAGAATTCAAAAAAAGAGGTAATTACAGAAGTTATAAATCCGAAATTGAAGAGTAAAAAAAGTACTACACACAACAGCTACTACAACGGATTTGGGCAATAGGCTAAATGGAAAGATGGTTTTGTATTTATATGATTTGGCACATCCGAGGAATGGGCTTAATTTAGTCCCAAACCCGCTGTAGTACCAAAACGTTAACTGCCATTCCCCCTAGACTCACGTCCTGACCCCGTAAGCTAATGGTACGAAAGCGGAAAAATTAGGAAGAATAATAAAAAAATAAATATTGTAAATGATTGATTTACAAAACATTAATAAAACGTTAGTTAGAATTTTATGAAAAAACTGCAAAAAAAAACATTTAGAATTTTAATAATTTCAATCTTGGTATTAATTGCTCTATATAATTTTCTTTTGAGTGATTATAATGGAATGTTTAAAGATGCAGCTTTTATGGAACTAACTAAATCAATTAGAATTGCCAAAAATGAAAATTTAGAGCCTATTCTAAAAGTTTATAACAAAATCTATAATGACAAATCTCAAATAAAAAAAAGAAATTGTCCCTGTGAAAATGCCTCAAATTATATCGGACCATATAGACACGGATTTTCTTTTACGAAAAAAATTTACAAGCTGAAAATTGAGAAAGAATTTACTGAAGAGGAATGTTTAAAGTTTGATTTTTTAAACGCAGATTATCTGTATGGAAATAAAGGAATCAAACAAGCTTCTAAATATTATTTCAACAAAGAAATTGAGAAACTTAATGAAAAAGAAATAATCAATTTAATTTTAATGCTTGAAAATCCAAGTTTGCATAATCCAAAAAGAGAAAGAAATATAACAAAAACAAAAATCGATTTCATCCAAAGATATATAAATAGAAAAAACGGCAGTTAACAGAGGTTTCATGAAATGGCGAGGCTCGGGATTTATCAGAAATTGGAAAGGTAATTAATTAAAAGTTTTGTTTATATTTGTGAAGGCTTGGTCTTGGTTCATCGCCACTTCATGAAGCCGCGAAACGTCAGACTGTGAAAAAACTCAAAATGAGTCTTTGAGAATTGGCTGTATGGAATTTTTCTCCGATAGGTATCCGAATTCTTTCTCTTTTTGAGTTGGTTTTTTCACAGACTGACGTTATCGGCAAGTAGTACCAAACAACTGTTTAAAAAGAACGAAAATGAGAATAAAAGTTTTACTTTTTTTATTTACATTATTTATTTCAATTAATGTAACATCCCAAGTTAGATATGGGTCAAATAACGGAAAATATTTGACAATTAAAGATACAAAAATATATTACGAAGAATATGGAAAAGGTATTCCTTTACTATTGATTCACGGTGCATTTGGTGGAATTAATGATTTTGAAAATGTAATTCCATTATTGTCTAAAAAATATAGAGTAATAATTACAGATGCTCCAGGATTAGGACGTTCAGAATTTCCAAAAAATAAATTAAGTTATAATTTACTTGCTGAATATCAATCCGAAATAATTAATAAACTAAAATTAGATAGTCTATATGTTTTAGGTTGGAGCGATGGTGCTATAACAGGACTAATTCTTACTAAAAACAGACCTGATAAAGTAGAAAAATTAGTTATTTCTGGTGCAAATTATAAAGCAAATGGTTCCAAAAATTTAGAAGAACTAAGAAATTGGTCAAATCCAGATTGGATAGAAAAAAATTGGCCAAATTGGGTGAATCATTATAAAATAAACGCACCGAAAAATAACGATTGGAAAAAATATGTTAATGAAACTAAAGATATGTGGTTTGAAGAACAATATTTTCCCAAATCAGTTTTAGAAAGTATAAAAGTACCCACTTTAATAACTTATGGTGATAATGACATGTATACTTTGGAACACGGAATTGAAATTCACAATGCAATAAATAAAAGTCAATTCTGTGTTATTCCAAATTGTTCACATGACGTTTTTGCTGAAAAACCTGAACTTATTACTAAATTAGTATTTGATTTTTTTAATAATAAATAAACTCTACCTGCCGATAACAGCGGTTTTAAGAAATTGGGGTTTTTGGGCTTTATTTAAAATTTGTTTTGTACTTTTGAACTTCAGGCTTAACTGAAAGTTTCGGGCTTACAAATCCCCAGCCTTCGCAAATACCCGACCGTTAGCGGCTACTCTATGACGAAAGTGCAAACTCAAACGACAAAGCAAAAAACGAATGACGAGACAACAACTTTTGACGACTTTAAAACAACAACGACAAATACTTCCACTTTTGTTGCTTACAGCTTATTGCATTGACGCAATTATTACAGCAGTTCGTGGGACAGTAGTTATGGCAGGCGTTACTTATGACTATGAGTTGACAATAAAACATTACATAGCTTTTGGAGCAATTGGCATTAACTTCTTGACTTATTTTTTTCTCCGACAATTTTACAAATACACTTTAGGGTTGACAATTGCCGTAGGACTTTTTAATCTTGTGAATTTTTCCGCTTTGCAAACAACATTAAGTTTTGGCATTGGCAGTTTGATCATAGGTTTTCAACCATCTGCATTTTGGGCTGGACTTCTTGCTTACATTATAAACTTTAAAAGGGTAAACAAATTTATGGTTGACAACTTAGCATCAAAGCAGACACCAGAAGAACGAGAGAGAATTGACAAAGCAAGATTTACAGAAGTAGTAAAAAAGTTCAAACAAAAATATGACGGTTATTCAGCAGAGACCTTAACAGAAATAGTAACTGCAAATAAATACGTTCCCGAGGCACTTGAGGCGGCACGACAATTACTAAAGGACAGACAAGCAAACGAAAATGCTAACTAACCCACGACAGGACATAAGAGCAGCCGATAACAGCTAGAGTTTTGTTGCGGCTGCAAGCCGAGCAATGAATTATAATCAACAAATACCTATAAAAAATAACCCACATGAGTTAACCCAATTCCTTTCTTGCTTCTAGTGTTTTTATCTAGCTTTTAAGTGGAATTGGTTTTTTATAAAATTATAAATAAACACCGTATTTATTTATCAAAAATAATATAAAGGTATAAACTCAATAAAACGATGATGATTTCAAAACCAAATAATGAGGGTACAATTCCAAAAATGTCTGCCAAATAGCCCAAAAATATGGCTGGAATCCCAAAACCAATATAGCCAAACAGCATATAACCCGAAACGGCTCTTGCCCGCTGGACTCCTCCAAGTGTTGCAATTAATGCCAGCCCTCCTAAATAACTAAAACCATAAGCTCCCGAGCCAATAATTGCGGTGCCTAATAAAACCACTGGCAAGATTTCTAAATAGCACCCCAAAACTACAAAGGCAAACCCAAGCGGAATGATCCCAAAGCCAATTTTTAAACTCGTTTTGGAACTAAAATGTTTGCGAATGAGTTTTTGTAAAAATGCCCCAGTCCAATTGATGAGAACCAAACAAAATCCAGCATAAGCCGCATAACCAAATTGGGCCAATTTTGAAGGAACTATTGCAATTACAACTCCCGTTGTAGCCCAACAAATGGCAATTGATAAATTGATAGGAAAATAGCCTTTTGGAAAATAAGGCAACCTTATTATCGAACCTCCAATGGGTTTCAAATGGGGAAGTTTGAAGGCTAAAATCAAACCTATAACAGTTATTGTTATTGCTATAAAATACGTAATGGGTTGATAATCAAAATAAATCAACAATGCAATACTCGTCATAAAAGCACCACCACTAAAACCAAATGCAGTAGAAAGCGAGGCGGCATTGGCTGCTTTTGAAGTGGCTTGAGGGTCGTCTAAATACAATTCTGTCAAATAAGCAGTACCCGTTCCCATGCTTAATCCAAGGGCAACTCCCTGAAAAAACCGTGCGGCTATTAATGCAAAAACATTCGGATATAGCGTAATAATCACGTCAGATATCAAAGCACAAAACAAGCTGATCAATAGTATAGGCTTTCTGCCCAATCGATCAGAAATACCTCCTAAAAAAACATAACAAGGTATCATACCAAAAATGTAAGTTGCTAGTACCAAGGCAGTCTGACCATTGGATAAGCCAGCTAATTTGGCATAAGGCCGAAACAATGGCATCGAAATATTAACCGCCAAAGTAATTAGAAACAAGGCAAAAGGAACAATTTGTGTGTGTTTTATTTTCATGTAGTTAAACGAATTTTGTTAAAATAAAAGCTAGTTTCTAATAAGTACAGCACGTTGCACAAAGCTTGTTTTGGGCGTTCCCCAAGGGTCGGGCTATCCGTTCTAATCTTTTTTGAGGCAGAAAAAGCCTCAAAAAAGGATTTCCACTGCTATCCCTAACGCAAATGACAGTTCATATTAGAATAGAGCCAAATGAATCAAAAAGCCATGCCATATTTTTTTTGAAAATTCAAACCCTGTACTTTTTTCAATTTCAAATGGTTGTAATTGAAGCAACAAAAATACGGTTTTATAAAATTACATTAAAATAAAACAGCAAAAATGCAAATGATTTGAATAATTGCTAATAAACCTAATTTATTTTTGCGTTTTTTCAAATTTATGAATAGAAAATTCACTACCATCAAATACACCATAAGTAAAATAGGTAATCCAATCACCCAAATTGATGTAAAATGAATCGGGTTGTAATGGCAACTGCATAGGCAAATGTCGGTGTCCAAAAACAAAGTAGTGGTAGTGTTGGGTTGTCAGTTTTTGTTTAGCATATAAAATAAGCCATTCTTTGTCTTCACCTAAAAAATGAATGTCTTCCACACCCGAAATCATTTTGTTTTTTACCGATAAATGTTGGGCTAATTTTACACCAATATCTGGGTGCAACCATCTAAAAAGCCATTTAGATAATGGGTTTGTAAATATTTTTTTCATTCTTTTGTAGCCTTTGTCCCCCGGCCCCTTGCCATCGCCATGGCCAATCAAAAACGATTTATTGTTAAATGAAAATACCATATTGTCATGAAAAACAGGTATTTGCAATTCTTTTTCAAAATAATCCGACATCCAAAGATCGTGATTGCCAACAAAAAAATAAATCGTAATACCAGCATCTCGCATCGATGCCAATTTGCCTAAAACCCTTACAAAACCTTTTGGTACAACTGTTTGGTATTCAAACCAAAAATCGAATAAATCGCCCACTAAAAATAATACTTCAGCATCTTTTTGGATACAATCCAACCAAGCTACAAATCGTTGTTCACGTTCAAAACTGGCTTCGGGTGTTGGAGCTCCAAAATGCTGATCGGAGGCAAAATATATTTTTTTGTTGGGTTGTAATTGCATTTTTTGCGTTTGAATTTCAATAAAACATTAATAACGATTCCTTATTTTTTGCAAAAATACAAACAGTTTTATGATTCAACAATCCTTTTTTATACATTTGTGCTTATGATTTTAAATATAACACCAAAAACAGCTTCAATAGGCTACTTATTGTTAGTGTATTTTATAACAGTAAGTTTACAAGCACAAGAGATGATGAAAGCACCTGATTTTTTACAAAAAGGAGATACCGTTGCCATCGTAGCAACGGCCAGAAAAAACATTGATGACAATTTGCAACCCGCTATCGATTTGTTGCATTGCTGGGGGTTGGAAGTTAAAATTGGCTCATCTATAGGCTTAGATGTCAATCAATTAGCGGGTACAGACGAACAACGGGCCGCAGATTTTCAATCCATGATGGACAATCCAAACATCAAAGCCATTTGGTGTGTTAGGGGAGGCTACGGAACCGTAAGAATGATAGACTTACTGGATTTTACTTTATTTAAAAAAAATCCAAAATGGGTAATTGGTTTTAGCGATGTAACCGTTTTGCATAGTCATTTGACTACTTTAGGTTTTCAATCCATACACGGCATTATGCCTATAAGTGCTTTAAGAGCCTCCGAAGAAGCAAAAGAATCTTTAAGAAAAACATTATTAGGCGACACTTTGTCCTACGAAATTCCACCTCACCCTATGAACCGTTTGGGCACAGCATCTGGAATTTTGGTTGGCGGAAATTTATCTATTTTATACAGTCTTTTAGGTTCTAATTCGGCCATTGATTGTACCGATAAAATTTTGTTTATAGAAGATTTAGACGAATATTTATACCATATCGATAGAATGTTAATGAATTTAAAACGAAACGGTTGCTTGGAAAGCCTCAAAGGTATTGTTGTTGGTGGGATGACTAAAATGAAAGACAATGAAATTCCATGGGGAAAAAATGCCCTTGAAATTATAGATAATGTAACCCAAAAATACCATATCCCCATTATGTATAACTTTCCAGCAGGGCATGTTCAAGACAACAGAAGTTTGATTATAGGTAAAAACGTACGTATTGATGTCTCTGTTTCAGGCTCCATATTGAGTTTTGAATAATTATTATCGATGAAAAGTATTTTTTATCGATAAAATGAAAAAATTTATTTTTTTTTGTGAATATGTTATAAAAATATACAAAAATGTAATTTATTTTCATTAGTTTTGAAAGTTAAAAATAACATGATTATTTATTTATCAACTTTTAATTTTCATTTTATGAAAAAAATTACCTTATTATTATTGTTTTTAAGTTCGATGCTGGGCTACTCACAAATGGCCCTCGAAGGATTTGAAAACACCACGGGTCCTGATGCTTTACCAGCTACAAATTGGACTTTAGGCACAGGCAGCTGGGCCGTTTTTGATAATGGAGTGGGTACCGCAGAGCGTTGGAACATCAACAGCTCGGTTTCTACTCCACCTTTTGTTTATGCTGGCACCAATTCGGCTTATATGACAAGAGAAAACATTGGAGCTGGAAACACTTCCGAGGACTATTTGGCTACGCCTGCCGTAACGATTCCTTCAAATGGTCAGTTGAAGTTTTTTACTAGATCTTTTACTTCTACTAATTTAGGTACACTGTATCAAATCAAAGTCAAATTAGTAAGTGCTGGTGCCCAAAATGTTACTACGGGTTATACCCAAGTGCAACAATGGGACGAAACTACGCTAAATACAACTTTTAATATTTACGAAGAAAAAACGGTAGATTTGAGTGCTTATTCGGGCCAACAAGTATATGTGGCTTTTGTAATGAAATATACCCAACCTGCTACCGGAACCGTTCCTGGCGATCGTTGGTTGGTAGATAATGCTCGAATTATTGCCCAATGTTTGCCCCCAACTGCGCTTACAGCTACTGCTATTGCAGGAACTACGGCTACTTTAGGCTGGACAAGTCCTGGAGGTGCGAGCAGTTATGAAGTGGAAAATATGCTGGCTACTGCTACCCCAACAGGTGTGGCTACTGGAACAGCTACTACTACAAGTTTTTCCCAAACAGGTTTAGCGGGATTGACCAATTATAAGTTTTATGTTCGCACGGTTTGTGGCTCTGATTACAGCACTTGGGCTGGGCCTTTTGCCTATACTACAACCGCTATACCACCAGGTTGTGGTGGCAATTTTGTAGATGCGGGCGGAACAGCTAATTACCCAAATAGTTCTAATAGCGTAACAACGATATGCCCAACCGTTGCTGGCGAAAAAGTAACTGTTACTTTTACAGCATTTGACGTTGAGGCTTCTTGGGACGGATTGTATGTTTTTAATGGAAATAGTACAACAGCTCCACAAATTGCTAGTGCCAACCCCGCAGGAAATGTACCTGGTGGTTTGGCTGGTGCCTTCTGGGGTACTACAATTCCTGGCCCTTTTACCTCTACCAGTGCCGATGGCTGTTTGACTTTCAGATTTAGAAGTGATGCCTCTGTAAACAGACCAGGGTGGGTGGCCAACGTAACTTGTGCCTTGCCACCAACTTGTCCTGCACCAACAGGATTGGTTACTTCGGCCATTACTTCGACAACTTTGACTCTTGCTTGGAACACAGTAACACCATCTACTTCTTGGCAAGTATTGGCATTGCCATGTACGGCTCCAGCCCCAACGGCTACAAGTACAGGATGGGTTTCGGCTACTGCCAATTCTTTGAATATCACAGGATTAACACCAGATACTTGTTATAATTTTTATGTTAGAGGGGTATGTTCTACTACCGATATGAGTACTTGGGCAGGGCCAAAAACGGCTACGACTTTAATAGCACCACCAGTTTGCGGGGGGACATTTGTAGATGCTGGAGGAGTTACCAATAATTATCCAAATAGTTCCAATACTACCTATACCATTTGTCCAACAACACCTGGTGATTTGGTTACCGTAACTTTTACTGCCTTTGATGTAGAAGCTTCATGGGACGGATTGTATGTTTTTGATGGAAATAGTACAACAGCACCACAAATTGCAAGTACCAATCCTGCGGGTAACGTACCTGGTGGTTTGGCTGGTGCCTTCTGGGGTACTACCATTCCTGGACCATTCACCTCTAGTAGTACCGATGGCTGTTTGACTTTTAGATTTAGAAGTGATGCCTCTGTAAACAGACCAGGATGGGTGGCCAATGTAACTTGTGCTCCTGCTCCTACTTGTACTCAACCTAAATTACTCACGGCTACTTCTATTACTCAATCCACTGCATTATTAGGCTGGACACAACCAGCAAATCCTAATGGCACAACCGCAAATACTTGGCAAATTATTGTTCAAGCTGCTAATTTACCAGCACCAACTGCTAGTTCAACTTGGATAACAACAACTTCTAATCCATACAATGCTACAGGGCTAACTCCTGGTACTAATTATGCTTTTTATGTAAGAGCGGTTTGTAGTACAACAGACTCTAGCTTTATTTCTGGACCAAAAAAATTCAGTACAGTTGCTTCAAATGATGAATGTATAGCTTCTATACAAGCACCAGTTAATAGTGATGCTGCTTGTGGTCAAACGGTTAGCGGTGTTTTGAATGGAGCTACTGCATCTACGGTTCCTGCAAATGGCTGTATTGGAACAGACGATGATGTTTGGTTTCATTTCGTAGCATCATCTACCACACATTTTATTTCGTTTTTAAATGTTACAGGCACTGCAACTACATTAAGTTATTCCTTGTTTTCGGGCAATTGCAGCAACTTAACTTTTATTAATTGTAATACGACAAATAGTACTGTTCAAAACAATTTAGTTCCTGGGCAAACGTATTATGTACGAGTATATTCGGCAGCTACTACACCACAATCAATAAGTTTTGATTTGTGTATAGGTACAGCAGTTACATGTGCTGATGCTCAGAATTTTTGTGGTGCAACTGGTATAACTTATGCAAGTTCAACTGGTGTGCCAAGTGCTGGAACTGTAGGATGTTTATTTACAACTCCAAATCCATCTTATTTTTATATGACCGTAGAACAATCTGGTCCTTTGTTGTTTAATATTTCTCAAACATCTACTGCGGGTGCTCCTATAGATGTAGATTTTGTGGCTTGGGGGCCTTTTACAAGTTCTCAATCTGCCTGTACATCAATACCAGCCAATCCACTAGCTGGTGGCACTCCACCTGCACTAAATGGATGTAGCTATTCTACTGCAGCAGTCGAAACATTGTCTCTACCAAATGCCGTTTCAGGACAAGTTTATGTTGTTATGATTACTAATTTTAATGGCGGAACAGGTACCATTACTTTTAATCAAACAAATACTAGTAGTACTGGAGCTGGAACAACCACTTGTTGTCCTTCGGCAAATTTTAGTTATTCTAGTTTTGCTTACTGTCAAAATGCTTCAAATCCAACACCAACTTTAGCCACTGGTGCTACAGCTGGAACTTTTTCTTCTACAACAGGATTGGTTATTAATGCTACAACTGGTCAAATCAATTTAGCAGCTAGTACACCGGGTACTTATGTTGTAACACATACCATAGCTCCTACCACTTTGTGTGTTGCGGGAGTAACTTATACTAGAACCATAACTATAACAGCAGTACCAAATGCAACGTTTAGTTATAGTGCAGCCTCTTATTGTAAAACAGTTACCACTGCTCAAAACCCAACATTTACGGGTACGTCAGGTGGGTATTATACTGCTTCTCCATCTGGATTGACAATAAATGCGACAACTGGAGCTATTACTCCTAGTACAAGTACCGTAGGTAATTATGTTGTTTCTTATACTATTTATAGTAATGGTGGTTGTAATACATTTACTACTACTCAAAACGTGAGTATTATACTTCAGGCGTCTGCATCTTTTAGCTACGATACCATGGCTTATTGCAAAACAGGAACCAATCCTATATTGAGTTATACCAATGGTGGTGTTGCGGGTACATTTAGCGCTTCTCCAACAGGCTTAAGCATCAATGCAAGTACTGGTGCTATCAATTTATCGGCTAGTAGTGTGGGTTCCTACACGATTATCAATAGTATTGCTGCTGCGGGAGGTTGTTTGGCAGTTAGTGCCACATTTGATTTAACCATTACGGCACCTCAAGACGCTACTTTTAGCTATACTGGAACACCATATTGTCAAAATGCGGCCAATCCAAGTCCTACATTGGCAACGGGTTCAAGTGCAGGAGTATTTAGTAGTACAACAGGTTTGAGTATCAATTCTAGTACAGGACTTGTTAATTTAGCGTCAAGTACCCCAGGTACTTACACGGTTACCAATACTATTGCAGCTACAGGCGGCTGTGCGGCTTCTATCAAAACAGCAACTATTGTTATTACGGCAGCACCACAAGCTAGTATTGCCTATGGAACTCCTTTCTGTTCATCTGAAAGTAATGTACAAGCTGTAACCTTTACGGGTACTACAGGAGGTAGTTTTAGCGCTAGCCCAACGGGACTAACCCTTAATGCAACAACAGGAGGTATTACACCAAGTACCAGTACACCAGGTACTTATACTGTAAAATATACGATTGCCGCCGCAGGTGGATGTCCGTTGTTAGAAAAAACAACTCCTGTTACCATAACAGCACCATTTAACGTTGTATTATCTGGTGGATGCGAGGGCAATACCTTTAAATTAAAAGCAGAACCAGTAAATAATTCTTTCAACCCAACAACAGCTCAATACAGTTGGAGTGGTCCGGGCATTGCTACCAATCAAATGGGGGTTCAAACGCCAATTATTACTCAAGCGGGTGTTTACAACGTGTCCATTACCGATGCGAGTGGTTGTATTGTACAAAGCAACATTACAATTACCAGTACCCAATGTATCATTCAAAAAGGGATTTCGCCTAACAACGACGATCAAAACGATTTCTTTGATTTAACGGGCTTGAATGTAAAAGAATTAGGCATTTTTAACAGATATGGCATCAAAGTATATAGCCGAACCAATTACAAAAAAGAGTGGTTTGGACAATCAGATGCAGGCGAAGAATTGCCAGATGGTGCATACTATTATGTAATAGAAAGTGATGGTAAAGAAACCAAAACAGGATGGGTATATATTAATAGAGAAAACAAATAATATATCCGTTTACCTTACAAATGAAGCTGTTTGAAATACGACAGCTTCATTTTTTAAAAAACAGAATAAAACAGTAAATAGGTTGTTTTTTGGTGTTTTGAATTTATTTTAAAAACAAAAAAACAATCACAAACAGCATATCTTTTAGAAAAAATTAAACCAAAATTGAAGAGGAGATCCTGCAAAATTGCAGCAATACCGCTTCAAATTTGAAATAAAACCATTGTTGTGAATCAATCAAAATTTAATTGATAATTTGCAAAAAAAGCAATCATAAAGATATGACCGCTAACCCATAAATTTCAGATAAATGAAAAAAATATACCTAGTAGCCTTGACCTTATTTTTAGGAATTGTTGATGCCACAGCACAACAAGACCCACATTATACGCAATACATGTATAACATGAACATCATCAATCCAGCGTATGCAGGCTCAAAAGAGAACTTATCCTTTGGATTGTTGTACCGTAAGCAATGGGTAGAAATAGAGGATGCTCCCACAACATTTTCGCTTTCTGGCTCTATGCCTGTTGGCAAAAACGTGGGTGTAGGACTCTCGTTGCTCAACGACAAAATTGGCCCCGTAGAAGAAACCAATGCCTATGCCGATTTTTCATATACCCTAAATTTAGGAGGCGATCACCGCTTGGCCTTTGGGGTAAAAGGAGGAATTACAATGCACAAAATAGACTTTAATGTCATCAGACCCACTTTGCCTATCCAATCCGACCCTACTTTTGCACAAAGCAACCCGAGCAGCAGCCGGATGAACATTGGATCGGGATTGTTTTATTATACAAACAAATATTATGTTGCCTTTTCTGTACCAAATATGTTAAAAACCAAATATTTAGACTACAATGGCAGGGCTTATGGAACAGAGGTAATGCACTATTTTTTAACGGGAGGGTATGTATTTGATTTGTCGCCAAATGTAAAATTCAAACCTTTTACAATGATCAAATCTGCTTTGAACGCCCCAGTTTCGGTAGATTTTTCGACCAATTTCTTAATCCACGACAAATTAGAATTAGGAGCTACATACCGCCTTCAAGACAGCTTTGGAGCGATGGTGAATTTTGTAATAAGTCCTTCATTAAGAGTGGGTTATGCTTACGACCATATTGTATCTGACTTAAAAATCAGCACACCGTCGTCGCACGAGGTTATATTGTTATTCGACTTGAATTTTCCAAAAAAGATTTCTCGTTCGCCAAGATATTTCTAGCATAGTATAAATAGAAGAGATTGAAAAGATTGAAAGATTGAAAAATTGAAAGATTGAAAAATTTAAAAATCAAAAATAAAATCCAACTCTTTTATACAATACTATAAAAACAACATCAAATTTGACATATATGACAAGGAGCTTCATTACGACTTGGTTTAAAACACCAATTGATAAACAACGACAACATATATGCTTGTAAAAAATTAATATTACATTTATGAAAAAAATATATATTTCGATGGGGGTTGCCCTATTGGCTAGTGGTATGTTTGCTCAAAATCAGCAAACCAAAACGGCCGACAAATTGTTTAACCGATTTGAATATGTGGCAGCTGCAAAAAATTATTTAAAATTAGTCGATCAGGAAAAAGCCGATGCTTATGTTTACAAACAATTGGCCGAGAGTTACTACAACGTATTTGACGCTCCAGAGGCAGTGAATTGGTATGCCAAAGCCGTTACCGAAAAACAACCTGCCGAGGTGTACTACCACTATGCACAAATGCTAAAAGCCACGGGCAAATATGAATTGGCCAACAAACAAATGCAAGAATTTGCCAAATTAGCACCAAATGATCAAAGAGCCAAAGCCTTTTTGGCCGATCCAAATTATTTGCCAAAATTGGCATCGCAACAAAAATCGTTTGACGTACAAAAACTCGATTTCAACTCTGAAGCTGCCGATTTTGCTGCTGTTTTAACCCAAAACGACCAAGTTTACTTTGTAAGTGCTAGCAACAAATCCAGACGCACAGATGGCTGGAACAAAGAGGCTTTTTTGGATATTTATAGAACCCAACGCAATGCCGACGGCAGTTATACAAAACCAGAACCCGTAACGGAGCTTAATACCAAATGGCACGATGGCCCTGTGAGTATTTCGGCAGATGGCACCACTATGTATTTTGCCAAAGACAGTCATGATGAAAACAGTTTTGAAAAAGATAAAAGTTTGAATGCCAAATTTGGACAAGTAAACCTATATAAAGCCAATAACGAAAATGGCAAATGGAGCAACATTAGTGCTGTTCCGTTTAACAGTACGGCCTATTCAAACAGTAGTTCGAGCCTTTCAAAAGACGGAAAAACCCTTTATTTTACCTCCAATATGCCTGGTAGCAAAGGCGATTCAGACATTTGGAAGGTGGCCATAAAACCAGACGGTAGCTATGGAACCCCAGAAAACATGGGGCCAAACGTCAATACAGAAGGCAAAGAACAATTTCCGTTTGTAAGCGACGACAACATTTTGTATTTTGCTTCAAACGGTCGTCAAGGATTTGGTGGATTAGATGTTTTTCAAATCGATTTGAACAATCCAGGGCCAGCAGTCAATTTGGGCAAACCCGTAAATACTGAAAAAGACGATTTTGCATTAACCTTTCATGTTCAAAAAAACACTGGATTCCTATCGAGCAACCGCTCTGGCAACGATGATATTTATGGCATTACCCCAGTATGTGCTTTGGATGTAACCACAATTGTAAGCAATACCAAAACAGGCGATGTATTGGCCAATGCTAAAGTAGCCATTTTGGACGATCGCAAAAACATCATTGCTACCCAAACCACCAACGAAAAAGGAGAGGTAAGCTATAAGGTAGAGTGCGAAAAAGCTTATGTAATACAAGCCAGCAAAGAAGGCTTTGAAAGCAATACATTTGCAGTAGCCAAAGTTAGCAAAGCCAGCAAAGCTAGAATTGATGCCGCCTTGAACCCTATCGAGCACATCATTACTCCAACGGAAGTAGTCTTGAACCCCATCTTTTTTGAATACAACAAAAGTAATATTACACAAGAAGGAGCATTTGAGTTAGACAAACTTGTCGAAGCCATGAAAAGCAACGACAAATTGGTGGTATTTGTAAAATCGCACACCGACAACCGAGGTGGCGATGTATTTAATATGAATTTATCAGATAGACGAGCCAAAGCCACTGTGCAATATGTATTGTCTAAAGGCATAGCCGAAAGCCGTATATCGGGCAAAGGATTTGGCGAATCAGAACCAAAAGTAGATTGCAAAGACACCTGCACCGAAGAAGACCATGCACAAAACAGACGATCTGAATTTTTAATAGTAAAATAAAAAGGAGTCTAAAATTAATAAAGCCTCAAAAATTTTAACGATTTTTGAGGCTTTTTGTTTGATGTTGTACATCAAAATTATAAGGGGGGGGGATGAATCTTACAATCTAATTTTTTGTTCCCATTTCCAAGCGCTTGCAAGGCTTTCTTCTAGTGTTGATTGGGCTTTCCAACCCAAAATTTGGTTGGCTTTATCTGTATTGGCATAAGCCGCAATGACATCACCTTCTCTACGTCCTACAATTTGATAATTCAATGGTTTTTCTGAAACTTTTTCAAAGGCTTTAATAACTTCTAAAACCGTGCTACCTGTTCCTGTTCCTAGATTGAAAGTTTCAACCTTGGCAGTATTTTTTTGGTGTAACAGCCTTTCTAAAGCCACAACATGGGCTTTTGCCAAATCGACCACATGGATATAATCACGAATGGCAGTTCCGTCTGAAGTAGGGTAATCCGATCCAAAAACAGATAATTTTTCTCGTAATCCAATGGCTGTTTGAGTTATATAGGGCACCAAGTTTTGAGGTATGCCAATGGGCAATTCGCCAATTTCGGCAGAAGGATGTGCTCCAATAGGGTTAAAATAACGAAGTAATATGGCATTTATTGGACTTACTTTTGCTACATCAGTAATAATTTCTTCGCCAATTTGTTTAGTATTTCCATAAGGCGAAATGGCGGGTTGTACAGAGGCATCTTCGGTTATGGGCATTTTTTCTGCCTGACCATAAACGGTACAAGAGGAACTGAAAATAAAATTGGCCGATGGAAGCTGAGTTAATTCTTGCAATAGATAAACCAGCGCATTGAGGTTATTTTCATAATATAATAATGGATTTTCAACACTTTCGCCTACTGCTTTTGATGCTGCAAAATGAATAACACCTGTAATATCGTTATATTTTTCAAAGAAAGATTTTACAGCGCTTTTATCACGCAAATCCATTTGTTCGAATATTGGTTTTCGACCCGAAATTTTTTCAATGCCATCTAAAACGGATAGACTTGAGTTGGATAAATTATCGATAGCTATTACTTCAAATCCTTTGGCTTGCAGCTCTACCACGGTGTGCGAACCTATAAATCCTAGGCCGCCTGTTACTACTATTTTCATGTGTTTATGTTAGATTATTGGGGTTTATTAGGCATTATTCATAAAATCCAAAACGGTTTGGGTTATGAATTGGATTTGTTCATCATCAAGTTCGGTGTGCATTGGTAGTGCAATAACTTCATGAACCAACAAATTAGTATTTGGAAAATCCGATTCTATATATCGACTATCAGCATAGGCTTTTTGAGCATGAAGCGGTATTGGGTAATAAATAGCACAAGGAATGTCTTTTTCCTGCAAGTGAGCCATCAACGCATCTCGTTTGCCATTGGTTATCCGGATTACATATTGATGAAAAACATGACAGTCGCAAGCATCACATATAGTTGGTGCAATAATGCTGGGGTGGGTATTTAAAATTGACGAATATTTTCGAGCGGCCTCTTGACGGGCTTTTTCATAATCGTCCAAAAAAGGTAACTTGGCATTCAAAACAGCTGCCTGAATGCTGTCTAATCTGGAATTTACCCCAACTACGTCGTGGTGGTAACGTATGTACATTCCATGATTGACAATACCTCTCAAGGTGTGTGCCAATTGGTCATCGTTTGTAAAAATAGCTCCGCCATCGCCATAACAACCCAAATTTTTTGAAGGAAAAAACGATGTGGCACCAACGTGTCCTATGGTTCCTGCTTTGGTTTTTGTTCCGTCTTTTGACGTATAATTGGCTCCAATAGCTTGAGCGTTATCTTCTATAACATACAGCTGATGTTCATGGGCAATAGCCATAATAGCCTCCATATTGGCTACTCTTCCAAATAAATGTACGGGTACAATAGCTTTGGTTTTTGGAGTAATGGCTTTTTTTAATGCTTCTATCGATAGGTTCATGTTGTTCAAATCAACATCTACCAAAACGGGCGTTAACTGCAACAAGGCAATCACTTCGACCGTGGCAGCAAATGTAAAATCGGCAGTAATCACTTCGTCGCCTGGCTGTAATCCCAACCCCATCATGGCTATTTGTAAGGCATCTGTACCATTGCCACAAGGAATAACATGCTTAACACCTAAATAGTTTTCAAGTGCCACTCTAAATTTTTGAACTTCGGGGCCGTTGATATAAGTGGTCGTATTTAAAACTTCTTGAATGGAGGCATCAACAGTGCTTTTGATTTTATCATATTGACTTTTTAGGTCAACCATTTGAATTTTTTTCATGAATATAAAAAATTAATTGCTTTTTTTTCGATTTAAAAAAACAAAAATAGTTATTTTATAAAATATTACAATGAAATTTGTTGAAAGAAATGTAATTTAGCCACATAATTTTTATTTTATGTTTTTCATTTATCAAATCGTTGCTGTATTGGCATCAAGAATAGTAGTGTTATTAGCCTTTTTTAGTCCAAAAATGAAACTTTTTGTCGATGGACGAAAAAATGTTTGGCAACAAATAAATACCCATATTGCACCTTCAGATCGAACGATATGGGTTCATGCTGCCTCTCTTGGCGAATACGAACAAGGATTGCCTATTATGGAAGGACTAAAGCAACAATTTCCCAATCACAAATTAGTACTTACGTTTTTTTCACCTTCAGGTTTTGAGGTTCGCAAAAACAATCATTTAGCACATCTAACGCTCTATTTGCCATTAGACACTTTGTCCAATGCCCAAAAATTTGTGCAATTAGTACATCCAGAAATGGCCTTTTTTATTAAATATGAATTTTGGCCCCATTATTTGCAACAACTTCAGGAACATCATGTTAAAACCTATTTGATTTCGGGTATTTTTAGAAAAAATCAAGTTTTTTTTAAATGGTATGGCGGTTTTTATAGACAAGCATTACAGGCATTTGATCATTTTTTTGTTCAAAATGAAAGTGCCAAAACATTGTTGCAACAAATGGGTTTTCAGAATAGTACAGTGTCTGGCGACACACGATTTGATAGGGTAGTTACCATTTTGGAACAAGACAATACGTTGGATTTTATCGAAAAATTTACAAACCAACAAACTACTATTGTTATGGGAAGCACTTGGAAAAAAGACGAAGAGCTGCTTGTAGCATACCTGAACCAAGCCCCTCAAAACATCAAGTTTATCATAGCTCCACATCAAATAAAGCCAGAACAAATTGCTTATTTGCAAGCATCTATTACCAAAAAAACCATATTGTTTTCAAATAAAAACCAATATGATTTATCCAATTACGACGTTTTTATTGTAGATACTATTGGAATTTTAACCAAAATTTATCAATATGCCAATATAGCTTATGTTGGAGGAGGCTTTGGACATCCTGGAGTTCACAATATTTTAGAGCCCGCTACATTTGGAGTACCTATCGTTATTGGGCCTCATTACAGTCATTTTGCAGAGGCTACAGCTCTTGTGCAAATGGGAGGTTGTGTAACTATACAAGATGCAGCAACCTTAAAAGAGGCTTTCGATTTGTTGCTTCAAAATGACGATGTACGACACGAAAAAGGGCTTATTTGCCATACTTTTGTACAAATGAACAAAGGGGCAACTGCCCTTGTATTGGCTAAAATAAAATCGTTTTTTACAAAATAATACTAACCCAAAATGAATTAATTATGAAAAAAATCCAGTATGTATTGCTTTTTATTGCTCAACTTGCCGTGGCACAGCAAGGAGGTATGTGGATTCCTTCGTTGTTGAAAGGAATGAACGAAACAGAAATGAAAAACTTGGGCATGAAAATCTCTGTCGAAGACCTATACAGTGTCAATCATTCCAGTTTGAAAGATGCTGTACCTCATTTCAATGGGGGGTGTACCTCCGAAGTAATTTCGCCAAAAGGATTACTACTAACCAACCATCATTGTGGTTTTGATGCCATACAAAATCATTCCTCTACCGAACACGATTATTTGACAAACGGGTTTTGGGCGTATAAAATGGAAGACGAATTGCCAAACGAAAATTTGGTTGTTACTTTTATTGTAAAAATAGAAGACGTTACAAAACAAGTTTTGGAAGGAGTGGATGATCAAGCTACAGAAGCTGCCAAGCAACAAAAAATAGAAGCCAACATGGCAACAGTAGCCTCCCAATTTCCAAAAGAAACTTGGCAAGAAAACAAAATTAAAACCTTTTATGAAGGCAACCAGTACTTGCTTTTTGTTACAGAAACTTTCAAAGACGTTCGACTTGTGGGGACTCCTCCATCTTCAATTGGCAAATTTGGCTCCGACACAGACAATTGGGTTTGGCCCAGACATACAGGTGATTTTTCTATCTTTAGAATATATGCCGATGCCAACAACCACCCAGCTGCTTATGCTAAAACCAATGTGCCGTATGTGCCAAAACATTTTTTACCCATCTCGCTCGATGGTGTAGATCAAGACGATTTTACAATGGTTATGGGATATCCAGGACGCACTACAGAGTATTTGCCCGCAGTAGCTGTTGCCCAAATTCAAAATGATTTAAACCCAGCTAAAATTGAAGTAAGAGAAGCTGCCCTTAAAATTGCCGATAGTTATATGAGAAAAGACAATGCCATCAAAATTCAATATGCTTCAAAATATGCTAGTATTGCCAATTATTGGAAAAAATGGATAGGCGAAACTCAAGGGCTTAAAAAATCTAATGCCGTTTTGATCAAACAAAAACAAGAAAAAGCTTTTTTGGAAAAAGTAGCAAAAGCCAATAAACAAGCCATATATGGCCAATTGCTAAACGAATTTGAGCAAAATTATGCTGCCATAAAAGAATATGCTCTTGCCAGAGATTATTTTTCGGAAGTGATGATCAGAAATGTTGAATTTACAGGTTTGGCATACAAAGTGTATCAATTAGAGCAGGTGTATCAAAGCAAAGGTAAAGATGCTTTTGAGGCTGCTAAAAAAAACATGATGGCTTCCATGCCTGATTTTTACAAAGATTTTAACAAAAATGTAGATCAAAAAATATTTGAAAAATTAATAGACATTTATCAAAACAAAGTTCCAAAACCATTTTTGCCAGACCATTTGAAAAATGCGGTTATCCAAAATGTATCTAATGATTTATACAATAAGTCGGTGTTTATCAATTTAGAAGGTCTTCAAACTCTATTGAATAACGACAACAATACCATTACCACAATACTTCAAAACGATCCTGCTTATAATTTTATCAAACAAGTAGTAGAAAAATTTCAAAAAGAGGTGGTGCCAACTTATAATGAATTGAACTTAAAAAACAACGCTTTACTTAAAACGTATATGAAAGCCCAATTGGAGCTTAACCCAAATGCACGTATTTTTCCAGATGCCAATAGTACCTTGCGTGTAACTTATGGAAAAGTAAAAGGCTACGAACCCAAAGACGCAACAGTTTATAAACCAATAACTTATTTAGAGGGAGTAATAGAAAAATATGTGCCAGGCGACTATGAGTTTGATGTACCACATAAATTAATTGACTTATACCAATCTAAAGATTATGGTGTGTATGCCGAAAATGGTAAAATGCCCGTTTGTTTTATAGCCACAAACCACACCACAGGAGGCAACTCTGGAAGCCCAGCTATTGATGCGTATGGCAACTTAATTGGGTTGAATTTTGATAGAGTTTGGGAAGGAACTATGAGCGATATTTATTATGACGCACAAATTTGTCGAAATGTTATGGTAGATGCACGTTATATTTTATTTATTATTGATAAATTTGCGGGTGCCCAAAATTTAATTTCAGAATTAAAATTAGTTCATCCAAAAAAGAAACCCATCAAAAAACCCTCAAAAAAGCAATAATATCGGAGTTTTTGCTATTAAGTCAATACATTTAAAAATAATATTTGTTGTTTAATAAAGTTTGGCACGGTATTTGTTAAAGATAAAAATGTTGTAAAGAATTGATTTTTGAAAAAAAAAATTAAAAAAATAATTTGGAATATTAAAAAAATTATATCTTTGCATCGAATTAATAATTAACCTTTTATATTAAGTAAGATGAAAAAAGTATTTTTAAGTTTAGCAGTAATCGCTACATTAACTGTAGTATCTTGTAAACAAGCTGAAGCTCCAGCTCCAGAAGCTACTGAAGCTGCAACTGATTCTGCTGCTGTAGCAACTGATTCTGCTGCAACTGCTACTGATTCTGCTGCAACTGCTACTGATTCTGCTGCTGCTCCAGCTGCTGAAGCAACTAAAGAAGCTGCTGCTCCAGCAAAAAAATAATTAGAAATAACATTCTAATTGAAAGAGAATCCACGTAGCTTACGTGGATTTTTTTTGTTTATACAACTAATGCTGTTATACAAATCGTTATCTGTATATGTAATGATTTACTAAGATGTGTAACCCGTTTAAGGTATCATAATAAAAAAGTAATATAATAAATAGCCACTATTCTAATAAGATTATTTGCTTGCCCTTGCAACAATTGCGCTGTGCAATATGTGAATAGCACAGGGAGTGCTTGCCTTTTTCAAAATAACACCAAATGTATTTGTAAAATAATCCAAAGATGCGTAGTTGTTTTTCAGAAAATTTTTAAAAAAAATCGTTTCATAGCTGGGCTAAGTAACTATATTTTTAGATTCATTTTAGCAAAAAAAACCAATAGATTGGGCTATTTTATATGTGTATTTGGTTTTACAATCAAAATCAAATATCATGTATTGATCAATGCAATAATTATAAAAAAACAGCTTCCTCTGGCGGAAAAGCAAAATCAGAGCCAGAAAAATCCAACGTTTCTGCCAAATGTCCATATTTAACTATTTCGTCTATGCCTTTTTGCAACCGCAATTCGGTGGTATATTTTCGACTGGTGGCTATTGTGGCATAGTTGAGTTCTAGTTTGAAATAATGTTTGCCTCCTGTTGCTTTAAATTTTTGAAAAACAGCCTTATCCAATTGTAATTTGAGAAGTGCAATTTCGTGTTCACAGGCTTCTTTAGACGCATAAGCGTTGCTAGTAAAGATGGTTTTACCTTTTCGAGAAGTAAACACAAATTTGAATTCGCCATTAAAACGTTTACTGATTACAAAAGCCCCCATTTGAAATTATTTGAAAAATTAGTTTTGTATAAATTAGATTAAAAACACACAACTGATTGGAAATAAAACGGTTGTGTTTGAACAACAATTGATGTAAAATAGCAAGGAGTTGCATAAAACAAAAAAACCTCTTCAAAAGAAGAGGTTTTGTACTCAGAGCGGGACTTGAACCCGCACGAACATTGCTGTTCACTGGATTTTAAGTCCAGCGTGTCTACCAATTTCACCATCCGAGCTGGTTTTGATAACTTGAGCGAAAAACGGGGCTCGAACCCGCGACCTCGACCTTGGCAAGGTCGCGCTCTACCAACTGAGCTATTTTCGCATGATTTATATGTTTGCTATACTTGTTGTTTGATGTTGTTCATTCAACTTGTTTGCGAGGGCAAATTTAGTACATATTTTTTATTTTGCAAGCATTTTTTAAATAAATTTTAATATTTTTTTTAATCAATTGAAAATCTTTATGTTACAATTGGCTTAACGGTTTATCAGCATTCGTTTAATTTCATTTAACTTCATCATGGCCTCAATTGGGGTTAGGATGTTTAAATCTAAATGTACTATTTCGTCTTTTATCTCTTCCAAAAGGGGATCGTCTAAATTGAAAAAACTCATTTGCATGTCGTTTTTATTTTCCTTAATTCCATTTAAGGCCTCATTTGAATGGTCTTTTTCTAATTTTTTGAGCAATTTTTGAGCTTTCAAAATAACTGTTTGAGGCATTCCAGCCATTTTGGCTACATGAATCCCAAAACTATGTTGGCTACCCCCTTTTACTAATTTTCTAACAAAAAGTACGGTGTCTTGCAATTCTTTGACCGCAACATTATAATTTTGTATTCGAGGTAGTATTTCGCTCATTTCGTTCAACTCATGATAATGTGTGGCAAATAGTGTTTTGGGTTTGGCGGGGTGTTCGTGCAAAAATTCTGCGATGGCCCAAGCGATAGAAATACCATCATAAGTACTTGTACCTCTGCCAATTTCGTCTAAAAGTACCAAACTTCTTTCGGAAATATTGTTTAATATCGATGCTGTTTCGTTCATTTCGACCATAAAGGTAGATTCGCCCATCGATATATTATCCGAAGCGCCCACTCGGGTAAATATTTTGTCTATAATTCCCATTCGCAAGGATTCTGCTGGAACAAAGCTGCCCATTTGTGCCAACAATACAATTAGTGCCGTTTGTCTTAAAATGGCCGATTTACCAGACATATTTGGCCCTGTAATCATGATGATTTGTTGGGTATCCTTGTCTAAAAACACATCATTTGAAATGTAGGGTGTACCCACTGGTAGTTGTTTTTCTATCACTGGGTGTCTTCCGTTTTTGATTTCTAATGTAAACGTATCGTCCAATTCTGGGCAAACATAATGATTGTCTATGGCTAATTGGGCAAAAGATGTCAAACAATCAAGTTGGGCTATCAAATTGGCATTCAATTGCACAGGTTTGATATAAGTAGCTATCCAAGCGACCAATTGTTCAAACAATTGATTTTCAATTTGTTGTATTTTTTCTTCGGCACCTAGTATTTTGGTTTCATAGTCTTTTAACTCTTCTGTAATATACCTTTCGGCATTAACAAGGGTTTGCTTTCGTATCCACTCGTTGGGCACTTTGTCTTTATGGGTGTTTCTAACTTCTATATAATAACCAAAAACATTGTTGAAAGCAATTTTTAAAGACGAAATACCTGTTCGTTCCGACTCTCTTTTTTCAATAGTTTCCAAAAAAGTTTTCCCCGATTTGGATATGGCTCTTAAATCGTCCAACTCTTCGTGGATGCCACTTGCAATGGCATTGCCTTTTGCAATGGCTACGGGTGCTTCTGGATGCAATGTGTGGCCAATTTTTTCACGAAGCAATTCGCAACCATGCAAACTGTCGCCCATAATTCGAACAGCTTCTTGCTTACTTTGTAATGCTAATGTTTTGATGGGAATAATGGCGTCCAACGAGTCTTTAAGGTAAATAACTTCTCGGGGCGACACTTTGCCCGTAGCAATTTTTGATATCAACCTTTCTAAATCTGATATTTGTTTGATTTGATGTTGAATATTTTTCAGCACTTCGGGGTTGTCCTTCAAATAAGCAACCACATCATGTCTGGATTTGATTTTGTTCAAGTCCTTGAGTGGTAGTGCCAGCCACCTTTTGAGCAGTCTGGATCCCATGGGCGACAACGTTTTGTCTATTACTTCTAGCAATGTAACGGCATTTGGATTATAAGAATGGTATAACTCCAAATTCCTTATCGTAAACCGATCCATCCATACATAAGCATCTTCGGCAATACGTTGAATAGCCGTAATGTGCTGTCTTTTATGGTGTTGCGTTTCAGACAAATAAAATAATACAGCGGCTGCTGCAATGATGCCATTGGTCAAATCTTCGATTCCAAATCCTTTTAGCGAAATGGTTTCAAAATGTTTGGTAAGCGATTCTACGGCATAATCTTCTTTAAAAATCCAATCTTCTAAATAAAACAAATGAAAATCATCGCCAAAAGCGTCCTTAAAATCAGCTTTGTTTTGTTTGGAAACTAAAATTTCGCTAGGACTAAAATTTTGCAACAATTTATCAATATATTCAACATGACCTTCTGCCGTTAAAAATTCGCCAGTAGAAACATCTAAAAAAGCAATGCCAATGTTTTTCTTTCCAAAAAATACAGCGGCCAAAAAATTATTAGATTTTGATTGCAAAACTTCGTCGTTCATAGAAACACCTGGCGTAACAAGCTCTGTAACTCCTCGTTTCACAATAGTTTTGGTCATTTTAGGATCTTCTAGCTGGTCGCAAATGGCCACTCGAAGCCCCGCTTTGACCAATTTGGGCAAATAGGTATTCAAAGAATGATGAGGAAATCCTGCAAGGGCCGTTTCGGTTTCAGAACCAGCACCTCTTTTGGTAAGTACAATTCCAAGAATTTTACTTGCTCTAATGGCATCCTCTCCAAATGTTTCATAAAAATCGCCTACTCTAAACAACAAGCAAGCATCAGGATATTTGCGTTTGATGTCGTTGTATTGCTTCATTAATGGAGTTTCTTTGGCTGTTTTTTCTTTGGCTGACAAAATATTTTGATTTTAAATTTAAAAAAGCGAATTTATGATTTTTAAACCCATTTTTCAACATGAAATTAAAAAAATTACATTTTAAGAAAATTTTAAGTACTTTGTTCAAAAAAAAATGTACTTTTGTTCTGTTATTTATTAAATATTAAAATTAAAAAACATGAAGAAGATAGTACTATTGCTTGCGTTTACAATTTTTGGAACAACAGCTACTTTTGCTCAAGAAGTTGCTATTGCAAAAAAAGAAGTAAAAGGAAAAATTAAAAAATCGAAAAAAGAAGTAAAGTCAAAAACGCCTCAAATTGAGGGAGCAGGAATGGTTTTTGAACAAGAAACTATCGATTATGGCACCATTGCTCATAATGCCAATGGACAAAGAGAGTTTGTGTTTACTAACAATGGCAACAAACCATTGGTGATTACCAACACACAAGGATCTTGTGGTTGTACCGTTCCTACCTCACCAAAAGAACCTGTAGCTCCAGGAGCTAAAGGAGTTATTGGCGTAAAATATGCTACGGATAGAGTTGGTGCATTTACCAAAACTGTAACTGTAACTTCTAATGCAGAAGGGCAACCAACAAAAGTTTTGACTATCAAAGGAACTGTATTGCCAGACGAAGCTCCTGCAACCAAAAGCTAAATTGTAATTGTAATTTATACTACAAGCTTCCTAAACCATTTTAGGAAGCTTTTTTTTTAATCATGAGAAAATTAGACAATTCAGAATTAGATCGAAAATCAATTTCCGATTTCAAATTAGCCCCCAAAACACCATTAACCATCATTTTAGACGATATTAGAAGTTTGAACAACATTGGATCGGTTTTTAGAACCTCAGATGCTTTTTTGATAGAAAAAATATACCTTTGTGGGATTACCGCAGTACCTCCAAACAAAGAAATTCACAAAACGGCTCTTGGAGCTACAGAAACAGTTGCTTGGGAATATGCAGCAAATGTTTTGGATTTAATACCCAAATTGCAACAAGACGGGCTTCAAGTATGGGCCATTGAACAAGTTGACAATGCTATTTCGTTAGAAAAATTTGAAATAATACCACATCAAAAATATGCTTTGGTATTTGGCAACGAAGTTTTTGGGGTCAATGAGCAAGCCGTTCGGTTGTGCAATGGAGCTATCGAAATTCCACAGCTTGGTACCAAACATTCGTTGAATATTGCTGTAAGTGCTGGTATTGTTTTGTGGGATTTGTTTAAAAAAATCAGGTTTTAACATTTTTTTATTTTAAAGAATCAATAATTTGGTATTGTACAGCGTTATGAAGTAGTCATTAACAGCTTGTTTGTTGCAGAGAAAGACCTACAATACCCAAAACTACAACTGTTATGGCTATTGTGTAAACAATCCCTTGAAATATACAGATATTACAGGAAATGTTTTTGGTATTGATGATATTATTATTGGGGCTATTAGCAGTATTGCCACAAGTTTGAACCAAGGCGTTGGATACGAAAATGCAGGTTGGCACGGTTTAGGGAGTTGTGGTGCAACAAATAAAACAGGGATGATTATTTTTGGAACAGTTATGGGCGCTGCAGGAGCTAGCCTAACAGGAGGTAACTTTTATCTCATCGATAATTGTTTTCAGCGGTTTTCGATGAATCTTCGATTTGGCAGGGTGCCGTAACAGGGTTGTTTGTAAGTGCGTTGAATCATTCGATGCGTCACACAATGAATAAAATGGGCGACAACTATGATAAACCTAAACCCCCAAAATTTAGATGGCGACATTTATTTGGTCCTGATGCTCTCTATGTTGCTGGAGCTGAAGATTTAGGAATTGGCGTAGGTATCGGGTTTGAACATGGAGCAATTATTATCTTTAGAGGCAAAGATGCGGGAATTTATCCAGCACAAGATTTTGGTGTTGGGGTATCAACGGCATCGGGTTCTCTATCCGTAGAAGCTGTAAAATTATATTATTCGGGAGATACACTAACAAAAGATGTATTCTATGGAAATAGGTATGAAGCTAATTTTGGAGCTGATGCTTTGGGACATATAGGATTTACTGGAGTTTATGCACCAATGAAAGATGGGAATATGGTTTGGGGTTACGTAGTTACATTAGGAGTAGGTTTTAGTGCCACAATCTTTTCTGGAAATATTAACTATGGAAGAACACAAACAAATTGGGATTCTATGATACCTAATTTAGTTAATAAAAAATAAACTGTATTATGAAAAAACCATTTTTTATTGTGATGCTCATTATTGGATTAGTAATTTTTATATACCTAATATTTATTAATGAATCCTATCAATCAGAATTAAAAGAGATTAATTTTGAGGATAATTTAAATGTAAAAGTTGAAAAGGCTTATAACGAAAGAGGTATCTATATATTAAATGATACATACTTTTTAAATAGTGCTACTTTTATGATTGGAGACAATTCAATTAATGTAAAAGACGATGCAGTTTGGAGACCAAAGGGAAGTGAACATGTACCAAGAATATCAGATATTAGTGCTCCATTCACAATTAGTAAAAGCAAAAATACGAATACTATACTTGTCGAAAAAGATGGGAGTAAAATCTCACTACTATTATCAAATTAAGGGTTAATTTGGATTTTTATAAAAAAAACTCGCAATTTGCGAGTTTTTTTGTGTTTTATAACATTGCTACATTTTTATTAAAAAAAATTTTAAACTTCTTTGTTATGAGTATTTTATCAATAATTTGAAAAACAGTTGTTTTGTCGCTATTCGTCCAATTATTTTTTGAATTTATATCAATACATTTTTGATAAAAATAATTTTCTTAAAAAAATGACATTATATAAAATCAATTATTATATTTGTCATTATAAATAGCGTTGTAGGGTGGCTTTGCTGCAGGAGCCGTTAGCAGTATTGCAAGTAGTGTTTGGCAAGGAGGGTCTAGTTCAAATACATATCATGTTGGGACATTTTCGGATACAGTAACAACTACTCATAAGGGTTTAGGAGCTATTTGGGGCTAAACAACTCTATTGGCACATTGCCTTTGGAACAGTTATGGGTGCCGCAGGAGCAAGCCTAACAGGAGGCAACTTCTGGCAAGGGGCCGTTACAGGGTTGTTTGTAAGTGCTTTGAATCACGCAATGCATCAGATTGACCCACCGGGCAAGAAAAGAGACCCTTTGGTTAGAGCCGATGGTTCTCGAATTACAAATGCTGATGTTGATGGAGATGGTAAGATAGCTTTAATAGAATTAGAATATTGGTACAGAAATGGTGGTGGCAAGGCAATTAATATAAATGCATCTTCTTTAAGTATGGATGGTGTCGACCCAAATTTATTTAAAGGGATGGCAGTTGGAACAAAAGTAGGAGTAAATTTATTGTTTTCAGATTTTTGGGGAGGAGAAGGAGCTTTATATGGCGAATTAGAGTTTACTTATCAAGGAGGAAATAAAGTTTCGATTTCGCCCAATATGTATAATTTTGATGTTGGTGCTGATGTTGGTAGTCCTTGGTTTAATTCTGCATCTGGTTTTGTTAGAAATGTTGGTACAGTTCTTGGAAATATCGCCGCAGGTTCAGGAACAGGATATATGATTAATTTTAAGGGCAACGCAACATTAAACTTCAATCCAAATAAATAGTAAGATGAAAAAAACAACTTTAATTATCTATTTATTATGCAGTTCTTGTAAGTTTGAAAGTGATGATATAAATGTAAATCTTGGTAAAGATTATTTGTGTATCAAAAAAGGAACTTTAACAGAAATATATGCAAATGACAGTTACGGTTTTGGTCAAGGGATTTATCCTTTTGTAAAGAATTTTGCGTTTGATAAAGAATTTATTATAATCGAACAAGAAACTAAAAAGAAAGAGATTGTAATTTCATTTACAGAAAAATTAAGGGGCAAATATGGGTTTTTGTTATATATGAAAGACTCTATAAAAATCACTAAAGATGTTGAAAAATTTATGCAATCAAAAATTTGGACAGATTCGATTTGGCATAAAGAAATATCTAGGGAAATTTTACCTGAAAGCAATGTGAGAAGTTTTGATACTTTGGGTAAAATTGCTTCAAAAATTATAAAAGAAGACCCTTATTTTAAAGAAATGTTTTCAAGAAAAATTAATTATTACATAATTGATAAGCAAAAGCAGGAGGTTTATGGACCTTTTTCAAAAGAAAATTATCTAACTAAAAGGAAAGAATTAAAAGTTTCTGAAACATTATTTTTTGAATAAACATAGAAAAGCCGAGCGATGCTCGGCTTTTTTGCTTTATAAAGTCGCTACATTTTTAGCGAAATAATCTTTAAACTTTTTTGTTGTTAGCATTTTATCAGTAATTTTAAAAGGGTTATTTTGTCGCTATTCGTCCAATTGTTTTTAAAATTTCTTAAAAAAAATAGTGTTTTAAAAACTATTTTTATATTTTTGTAAAAACAAATAGCGTTGTAGGTTGGCTTTACCGCAGGAGCCGTTAGCAGTATTGCCTCAAGTTTATACCAAGGCGTTGGATACGAAAATGCAGGTTGGCACGGTTTAGGGGGTTGTGGTGCAACAAATAAAATGGGATTGATTAGCTAGATTCAATTAGTAAATGAAACCTTTGTCAAAGCATCAACCCTGACAAAGATTTGTATTTTGGTTTAATTCAAAATTATTTTAAACCATCAACAGCTACATTTACATTGCCATTTACTTTCACAAATGCCACAATGGCTTTGTTGGTTAGTTGGATTTTTTGAAAAGTAATATCGTCTATTTTTCCGTTTACAAAAACGCCTGGCATGGGGCTATAATTGGTAAGGTATTGTTTCATGCTTTTTTTGGCTTCGTCCAAATTTGGTGCAATGGAATACCGACACATTTGCTGTATTTTTTTCAAAATAACACCTTGTGCCAGCCAATTTGCGGTTCGGAGCAAAGAACTTTTAGTATCTAGGGCATAATCCATTTGATCAAAAAAGATTTCTTTGGTTTGATCGTTATATTGTGGAAATCCTGTCAAATATACCGTGCCATTTACACTTCCAAGAAGGTCTAATGCAATTACAATTTTGCCTTGTTTGTGCCATAAGGCCACGTTTTGAACGGTAACTTTTTTACTTCCCGAACCAAATTCTTGCCCAGCAAAATTCTTTTTGATAATGTTTGTGGCGTCAGAATAGGTAGATACTGCCACAATATTGGCCGCAATGGCATTTGGTATATCGCTAACAGATTTTAAAACAGTTTTGTCTTTGTAAAAACGTTTCTCGGGCATGTTGCCAATTAAGGTTTCCATATTGCATTTCAACCCCATTTGTAAATTCAATTGGTCTTTCTGAATTTTGGCATCGGTGGCATACAATTCTGTAGGCACAATTCTCAACCAACTCTGATAGGCCGCACTCATTTCAAATGGCGTGGCAATTTTGTCCAAAGCTTCCATTACATTTGGCTTAAAATCCATTGATTTTTCTATACTTTCATCAATTTTTTGTTCAATTTTCGATTTGAATAATTTCAATGCCGGATTGATCAAATAGGTGATGGGCATGTTTTTGCCAAAAACCATAACCGTAGGACTCTCTTTCCAATCTAATGATTTGAACTCTGTTTTGGTATTCAATTTCCAGTTTACCAAATGGGTTTCGCTCAAAAGTGTGATAACACCATTGAGGTTGAATTCTTTTGTATCTCGTAAATCAACCCCCATTTTATTTACCCCATAACGGTATTTGGCAATAATTTTTAAGGGCAAAACGGTTTTTATACGCCCATTTTCGTTGCTGATTTGAATGGGTGCTTGCTTCCAAACTTTCAATTCTATATCGTCGTCTTCCAAATTGCTATCGTCAAATATTAAACCATTAAGTGTAGCATTGGTTTTATTTTCAATATCTTTCAATTTTATCGAAATGGGCATGTTGAGGTAAGAATCTACTTTTTCATATACCAACGGCGCTGCATCGTCTGGCTCGGGTTTCATAGACTCGATTTTGCTTGTAGTAGAACAAGCACTTGTAAGCCATAATAGCGATAATATAATAAATCCTAAATAAAATTTTGTCATAATGAATAGTGGGCTAATGTTGTTAAAAATTTGTTTTTTGAAATAATGAAATAATTTGTAACAAAAATAATACTTTCACGTCAAATTCAAATATCAAATCACAACAAATCATGTATTTTTTGATTAATTTTGCGTTTTATTAGTATCAAATGGCTTTTGTCATGATTTTAAATATAAACGAGAGCATGTTTTACCGCTATAAACGCATACTTTTGTATTCAAATTTTATAAAAAAATGACCTATTAAACAGATGAAAAAGATTTTTTTAACCCCATTGCTCGTAGTGTTTGGATTGTTTTCAGGATTCGAAACAACCGCTCAAAGCCAAAATCAAAAATGGACTTTAGAGGCCTGTGTGCAATATGCTTTGGCACACAATATTTCGATCAAACAATCTGATTTAGATAGTCAATCGGCGGCGGTTGAAAAAAAAGCAGCGTTAGGAAATTTTTTACCCACGGTAAATGTTAGTGGCACTCATTCCTGGAACGTAGGTTTGAATCAGAACATTACAACTGGCATTTTAGAAAATCAAACCACACAAAACACCTCCGTAGGACTCAATTCGGGCATTACGATTTATAATGGAATGCAAAACCAAAATCGATTACGACGGGCCAATTTGTCGGTATTGGCAGCACAATTTCAATCGCTGAAAATGAAAGACGATGTGGCTTTGAATGTAGCCAATGCCTATTTGCAAATTTTGTTTAACAAAGAAAATTTGAAAGTTCAAAAAGAGCAATTGGCCAATAATCAAAAACAATTGCAACGTTCGACTGCTCTGGTAGCGGCAGGCTCTGTGCCACGAGGCGATTTGTTAGACATCAAAGCAACGGTGGCTTCAAACGAACAAAACGTGGTTTTGGCCGAAAACAACCTATTGATTTCAAAATTGAGTTTAGCTCAATTGTTGCAACTCGATGATTTTCAGAACTTTGACACAGCAGACGATATTCCAACAAGCCTTACGGAAAGCGAAATATTGATACAAGACCCCAAAAATATTGTTCAAAAAGCAAAAGAGAATAGGGTAGAACCCAAAATTGCCACTACCAATTTTGAAATAGCACAAAAAGATTTGCTGATTGCAAAAGGAGCATTACAACCAAGGGTGTCTGGGTTTTACAGTTTTACTACCCGTGCAGGTTATTCGGACCGAGTTGTTGGCGTGGTTCCCAATTTGGCCAACCCAACAACCCCAATAGGTTATGTAGAAGGGACCAATCAAGCGGTATTGCAACCCAATTTTTTGCCAGTAACAGGAAAGGCAGCCCCTATTTTAACTCAATTTGACGATTATAAAGGACATTCGGTGGCATTGCAATTATCGATTCCTGTATTTAATGGATTTAGTGCCAAAAACAATATTACAAGAGCCAAAATAGCTTTGGAACGTACTAAAATAGCACAAGAGCAAACAGCTATCGACTTGGAACGCAACGTTTATACGGCTTATACAAATGCAAAAGGAGCTTTGAATGCCAACAAAGCTGCTCAAACGACCCTTTTGGCAAGACAAGAAGCTTATAATTATGCTCAAGAAAAATATGCCGTTGGAATGATGAATGCTTTTGATTTTAATCAATCGCAAACAGTATTGGCCAATGCACAGTCTGAAGTATTGAGAACCAAATATGATTATATTTTTAAATTAAAAATTATTGAATTGTATTTTGGAATACCAATTATTAAAAATTAATAAAAAAACAACATAAAATTAGCCCAATATCATGTCAAAAAAAAGAATTTATACGCTGTTAGGAATCATTGTAGCGATCATTATTTTGTTAATAATTCTTAAAAAAACCAAAGTCATTGGCAATAATGATGCCGATGCACTTGCCGTCGAAACCGTCAAAGTCAATCAAACCACCATCGTAGAAACGGTGTCGGCAACAGGCAAAGTACAGCCCGAAGTACAAGTAAAAATTTCATCAATGGTGTCAGGCGAAATAATAGATTTGCCGGTAAAGGAAGGACAAATTGTAAAAAAAGGTGATTTATTAGTAAAAATAAATCCAGATTTATATACTTCGGGTCTCAACCGAACTGTGGCAGGATTGTCTGGTACAAAAGCCAGTTTAGGTCAGGCCGATGCCCAATTTAACGAAGCCAAAACCAGTTACGAACGCAATAAAACCTTGTTTGAAAAAGGAATAATTTCCAAATCGGATTGGGATAAAGCTACTGCTTCTTTTGAAGTAGCCAAAGCCGCCAAACAAGCCGCATACTATAACGTTCAAAGTGCTACGGCAACCGTAAAAGAAGCCAAAGACAACTTGGGAAGAACCATTATTTATTCGCCTGCCGATGGTACAATTTCGTCGTTGAATGTAGAATTGGGCGAACGAGTTTTAGGGACACAACAAATGGCAGGAACCGAAATTATGAGAGTTGCCAACCTCAATAATATGGAAGTTGAAGTAGATGTCAATGAAAATGATATTGTAAAAATCAATATTGGCGATGAGGCAAAAGTGCAAGTAGATGCCTTTTTGAAAAAAGAGTTCAAAGGTACCGTTACCAGCATTTCTAATGCTGCCAACGCCACCACATCGGCCGATCAGGTAACCAATTTTAAAGTAAAAGTACGTATTTTAAAAGAATCTTATGCCGATTTAATGGAAGGCAAACCAGCCAGTTATTCTCCTTTTAGACCAGGAATGACTGCAACCGTGGACATTATTACTAAAAGAAAAACCAATGTAATTGGAGTGCCTATTAGTGCCGTAGTTGTAAAAAACGACACTACACCAATTAAAAAAATAGATGTGCCAGACGACAATGCCATGCCAAAAGCCAAATCTGACAAAAAAATAGAATGTGTTTTTGTAAAAGTGGGCAACAAAGCCAAAATTAGAATTGTAAAAACAGGGATTCAAGATGATGCCAATATAGAAATCATACAAGGACTTCATAAAGGCGACGAGGTGATTACAGGGCCTTACACTACCGTGTCAAAAGATTTACAATCAGGAGATAAAGTAAGCTTGACTTTGGATAAAAAATAGTAACTCAATTCTAATAAATAGGGTATTTGCGTTAGGGATAGCACTGGAAATCCTATTTTTGTTTTTTTCTTTAAAAAATCAAAAAAGATTATGTTACATTATTATATTTCTTTTTGAGTTCAATGAACGTAGTTTGTAACCGATAGCCCGACCCTTGGGGAACGCCCAAAGACTATTTATGGCAAGTTTTTTATTTTGGATATAGGTAAAAATAGTTTAAATCAATCAATCAATCAATCAATCAATCAATCAATCAATCAATCAATCAATCAATACATTGGGTTATATATTAAGTTTAGAAACGGCTACTAAAAACTGCTCGGTAGCCCTTTCTAAAAACGGCGAAACATTATTTTATAAGGAATTGGCAACATTAGGTTATTCACATGCCGAACAATTGCACGTATTTATAGAAGCCTTATTGCATGAGGCACACATCACATTTTCTGATTTGGTAGCCATAGCAGTAGGGCAGGGGCCGGGCTCTTATACGGGCTTACGTATAGGGGTGTCGGCTGCAAAAGGATTGTGCTATGCCTTGAATATTCCGCTCATAGCCCTCGACACTTTACAAGTTTTGGCTAAACAAGTTGCTGTTTCAAATGGTTTGATTGTACCCGTGATAGATGCCCGAAGAATGGAAGTTTTTAGTGCTGTTTTTGATTGTAACCACCAGTTAATCAGGTCGGTACAAGCCGAAATTATCACGGAACATTCTTTTGAGCAATACAGCCAAACCCTTTATTTTGTTGGCGATTGTTTAGCAAAATGTCAAACGGTATTAAGCCACAATCGATTGGTTTTTTTAGACCAATACCAATTCCCATCGGCAAAAGACATGGCATATTTGGCTTATGAAAAATTTCAAAAAGCAGCATTTGAAGACGTAGCTTATTTTGAACCTTTTTATTTAAAAGATTTTATGATGACAACCTCAAAAAAATAAAGAAAATTAAAGTTTATATTTCAATTATAGCTTTGAAATAGCCAATTTATTGGATTTTTTATGCCAAAAAGAATCAAAAAAAAATAGTTGCTAGCTTATTTTTGGTAGTTTTTTTGAAATTTTTTCTAAAAAATAATTGTATATTTTTAGGCTATTTTATATATATGGTATTATATATATTTGGTGTAATATTTTAGCTAATAAAAATACAAGATAACAAGTTGCGACCAAACCCACCTACATGCTGTTGTTTTATACAAAATAGACCAAAAACCGTTGATTTTTTTGAAATATTCAGTTAAATTTTGATAATTTTCACTTAATATATTTATAAAAACAACTAGTCTTTTGGTCTATTTTTATTTAAATAACTACACTATCTGATATTGTGCATTAATTTTTTTATGATTGGTGTCATTACAAATGACAAAGCAGCCACAGCAAGTGAAACAATAGCCAACATCCAAAAGAAATAGCTTAATCCTTTTTCATCTGCTATTTTATCAATGTTTTCGCCAAATTTTGCAGCACCTTTCATACCAATTGCAACTGCTAAATACCATATTCCAAACATCATGGCTATCATTCGGGCAGGGACTAATTTACTTACGTAAGAAAGTCCCACGGGCGAAATACACAACTCGGCCATGGTAACAAACAGATACACTAAAATCAAGTAAATCATGCTTACAGAAGCCGTTTTGGCTCCAGGAGCAATGCCATTTGCACCAATAGCCACTACCATCATCCCAATAGCTAGAAAAACCATTCCTAAAGCATATTTCATATTTGCCGAAGGATTGTATTTACTTTCCCACCATTTTGAAAATAAAGGAGCTAATGCTATAATATATAATGAATTTAGTGAAGAAAACCACGAGGCGGGTACTTCTAAAGATTCGTCTGTAAATTGATTTTTCAACATCCAAATAGCTATCCCCCAAATGATTACAAAACTAGAAGCCAAAACTAAATTGGCCACCGCATATTTTGCAAATGTTTGTTTGAATAGTAATAATAAAACCCATGTAATGATGCCTAACGGCACTACAACAATTCCGGCATTGACAATTTTGAAAATCGTTCCTGCACTTCCATCGAGTACTCTATTGGTATAATCTTTTGCAAAAATGGTTAATGTTCCTGGTGATTGTTCAAAAATAGCCCAAAAGAAAATGGTTAGAAAGGCAAAAAACGAAACGGCAATCATTTTTTCTTTAGTAATTTGAGCGTAATTCATTAATCTATAAACCAATAGAAATAGGAATAAACCAATGGCTACTAATATAGTTAAATTATTTCCTGTTAATCCAAATAACTCAAAATTGAAAATGTCGATGTTGCCATTAGAAATAATTTTGGCGGGTTCAAAAACAATCCAAAGCAGTCCCAAAACGGTCATTAGTCCAATAAGAGCCAATTGCCAAACGGGAAAAGGATTTAATTTGTCGTTATTCTCGTCTGTAAGTGCTACTTCTTTTTTTACGGGTTTTAAACCGATATCTCCAAATATATTTTGAGACAGCCAAAATTGAATTAAACCAAACAGCATAAATATTCCGGCTAAACCAAAGCCCCAATTCCAGCCGACTTGCTCTCCTAGGTAGCCACATAAAACGATACCGAAAAAGGCTCCAGAGTTTACACCCATATAAAAAATGGTATATGCACCATCTTTCTTTTCTGGTCTGTCTTTGTACATTTCAGACACAATTGAAGTCATATTGGGTTTAAAAAAACCATTTCCAAATACTAACAAAATGAGCCTATATAGATAAAAAAAGGCGATTCTAATGCCATAGAGCCATGACCTAATGTCATCAATAAAGCACCAATTACTACTGCCCAGCGGTAGCCAATTACTTTATCGGCAAAATAGCCCCCCATCATGGTAGATAGGTAAACAAGCCCAACATAGGACCCAAAAAGTGCCATAGCTTGTTCACGAGTCCAATCCCAGCCGCCATTGATAGCCGTTGCTGTAAAAAACATTACAAGTAGGGCTCTCATTCCATAAAATGAAAATCGTTCCCACATTTCGGTAAAAAATAAAACAAATAAGCCGCTAGGATGACCGAGTACGGTACTTTTAAAAAATTGATCGGTAGAGTTTTCTGTATTCATAGTTTAGTTATTTAGTTCTTTGTCCACACCGTGCATTAATTTTTTTATTAATGGCGATACTATAAGTAAAATAGCTCCAAAACCCAATCCTGTATAAAACAAGTATTCAAAAAGTTTCAAGTAGCTTTGCTTTGCAAGATTCAAATCGGGTGCTGTTCCGTTAGTAGTGTCGATAGAAGCAATATTGGCTAATACAGAGGCGATAAATTCGGAACTTGCTGTTGCCAAAAACCAAACCCCCATCATAAAACCAACTATTTTTACTGGCGATAGTTTTGTAACTGCAGACAAGCCAACGGGAGACAAGCTTAATTCTCCGCAAGTATGTAAAAAATAAGTTAAAATTAACCAAAAAGCGGCAACTTTTCCAGTTTCAGACACGTTTATACCCAATACCAACGAGCCAAAACCTAGCCCTACAAGTATTAGAGCTAAGGCAAATTTTACAGCAGTATTTGGATTGTAGGCCCCTAATTTTACCCATAACCATGCAAAAGCAGGCGCTAATAAAATAATAAAAAGGGCATTAAAACTTAAAAACTGACCTGCAGTTAGTTGAAACCCAAACACGTTTCGGTCGATAATTCTGTCGGCAAATAAATTTAAAGACGTATAAGCTTGTTCAAACAAAGCCCAAAAAACAATGGTGAAAACAATAAGAATGGTTAAGGCTATCAATTGGTCTCTTTCTTTTCCTGAAAGTTGGGTTGCTGTAAAATAGACAATGTATAAAAATGAAATACCTCCAGCTATTTTCAAAATCCATGAAACGGCATTGTGGTTTTGTACCATTTGCCAAAAAAAGAAAGCCGACAATGCACTTACCATATAAATCAACCATTCGTTTTTGAATCCAAATGATTTTTTTTCCAAAAACGCTGGTACTTTTGATTCGCCTTTTCCTTCCAAAAATCGTTTGCCAGAAATAAAAGTAAGCAATCCAAAAAACATTCCTACACCCGCAGCGCCAAAGCCATAACTCCAACCAAAATTTTCGCCTAGCCAAGCACAAATAATAGTTGCCAAAAACGACCCTAAATTGATACCCATGTAGAAAATAGTAAATCCAGAATCTCTTCTTTTGTCGCCCACTTTATACATTTCACCTACTAAAGACGAAATATTTGCTTTAAGAAAACCAACACCAACAATAATTAAGGACAATGAAAAATAAAACACTTGCAAGGCTTGATTGTCTCTAACAATTTCGCCCGTCATGGATCGTGTGGCGGCATTGCCTTCGTATGCCATGCCTAAATGCCCCAAAACCAGCATGATACCCCCAAAAATAATGGCTTTTCTAAAACCTAAATATTTATCGGCAATAAAGCCACCAATAACAGGCACGGCATAGACTAAAGCAGCATAACTACCAATTAAGGAATTTCCTGAATCATCTGAAAACAAATGGTATTTTGTTAAATAAAAAATAAGTAGGGCTTTCATTCCATAAAATGAAAATCGTTCCCACATTTCGGTAAAAAATAAAATGAACAACCCTTTTGGGTGTCCAAAAAGGGTTTGTTCTGAAGTTTTTATTGCTGTCATTTGTTATAATTTTTCTTTAATAAAGTTAGTCATTTTATTATACAATTGAATTCTTGTTTTGCCTCCATAAATGCCATGGTTTTTATCTGGATAAATTTGAGAATCAAATTGTTTATTGGCTTGAATCAAGGCTTCCATCATTTGCATACTGTTTTGAACATGCACATTGTCATCGCCCGAACCGTGGATTAATAAAAAGCTGCTTTTTAATTTATTTACATGGTTGATAGGCGAATTATCATCATAGCCGCTGGCATTTTCTTGTGGGGTTTGCATGTATCTTTCGGTATAAATGCTGTCGTAAAAACGCCAATTGGTTACGGGAGCCACCGCAATGGCCATTTTGAAAACATCTGCTCCTTTCAAAATACAATTACTGGCCATAAATCCGCCATAAGACCAACCAAAAATGCCTATTCTTGTTTTGTCAACATAAGGATAATTTCCTATTACTTTTGCAGCATCGATTTGATCTTCTACTTCATATTTTCCTAGTTGTAATTGGGTACATTTTTTAAAAGCCGCTCCTTTAAATCCTGTTCCTCTTCCGTCAACACAGGCAACAATATAGCCCTCTTGTGCCAACATCATAAACCAATAATCGTCTGTGCCGTTCCAATCATTGTTTACTTGTTGAGAGCCTGGCCCTGAATATTGATACATAAAAACAGGGTATTTTTTTGTTGGGTCAAAATCTTTTGGTTTGATCATCCAAGCATTAAGCTCATTTCCTTTTTCTGTTTTTAATACAAAAAATTCTTTGCTTGGCAAATGGTATGGTTTTAATTTGTCAGACAATGCTTGGTTTTGCTCCACAATCTGAATTACTTTGCCCGTTTTAGCCTCGTTCAAAGTATAGGTAGTTGGTTGGGTAGCACTCGAATACGTTTGTATAAAGTAGTCATAATTAGGGCTAAATGTGGCACTACTTGTACCCGTTTGTAACGAAAGACGTTGTTTGTTTTTGCCATCGAGACTTATTTTATACACGTCTCTATTAATAGAACCGTTTTCTACGGATTGATAAAAAACGGTTTTGGTTTTTTCGTCAAAGCCATAGTAGTTGGTTACTTCCCAATTTCCTTTGGTAATTTGATTTTTTAATTTTCCAGTTTTATCATAAAGATAGATATGATTGAAACCGTCTTTTTCTGATGTCCAAATAAAGCTATTGTCTTTCAAAAAAGTTAAGTTATCTGTTACATCTACATAGGCAGCATCTTTTTCGTTCAATACGATTTTGGATTTTCCAGAATTGACATCAACAAAAAGTAAATCTAAATTGTTTTGATGCCTATTCAATACCTGAACCGATACAAATGCAGCCTCGTTTGTCCATTTGAGTCGGGCAATATAAAAATCATTATAGCCAGACAAATCAATGTTTTGTACAGCATTGTTGTTTAAATGGTACAAATGCAACGATACTTTTGAGTTTTTTTCGCCCGCTTTTGGATATTTAAAAGTTTCTATTTTTGGGTACAAATCTTTTCCAAATAGGTTCATCGAAAATTCGGGCACTTGAGTTTCGTCAAATTTTATAAAAGCCAAGTGTTGGCTGTCTGTACTCCAATCAAAAGCCCTAACATAAGCAAACTCTTCTTCATAAACCCAGTCGGTAATACCATTAATGACACGATTTTTTTGTCCATCGGTAGTTATTTGGGTTGTTTTTTTGGTGTTTACATCGTATATATAAAGGTTGTTTTGTTTGGCAAAAGCTATTTTGCTGCCATCTGGCGAAAATGTAGGTTCTTGTACTTGTTCTAAAATTTTAGATAATTCGCGGGTTTCGGGTACATAAAGAAAATAATCTGCCGTAAACGAATGTCTGTAAATGGGATTGGTATTATTGGCAATCAACATTTTTTTCTCATCGTTGCTAAACAAAAAGCTGTCAATGCCGTCCGTCAATAGTGGATGGTTTTTGGTGTCGATAATTGTTTTTATTTTGTTGAGCGTAGCAAAATCATAAACGTCTATTTGCATCGTTCTATTATTATAATCCGTATTGAGTACGGTATATTGGTTTGCATTTTTCATCGATTGCAATTCGTCCATACCTTTTGCCCTAAAGGTGCCTGTATAAATAGCTTCAACCGACATTTTTTGTTGTGCCCAGCCTGAAAAACAAAGGGTTAGCAACAATAATTGGATTTTATATAAATGTTTCATTCTTAATTGTAATTTAATAAATATTCAAAAATCAAAATAATTGGCTAATTTATAAAAAATTATTATAAAAAATATCAATAACACAAAAACAAGTGTATTTTTTTTGTTTAAAATTATTTTCCATTAAAAGCCGTCATGGTATTGCCTATGCCAGCCGTGCCAAAAGACTTTATTATTGATGCTCCAAGTGCCAATCTTTCAGGAAGGAGTTCTTGTTCTTTTGGATCCCAATTGCCTAATACATAATCTACTTGTTTGCCTTTTTTGAAAGCATCACTAATGCCAAATCGAAACCGAGCATAGTCGTTTGTGTTCAATATTAAGTTGATGTTTTTTAAACCATTGTGTCCGCCATCGCTCCCTTTTGGTCTTATTCGAATAGAGCCAAATGACAAATTCAAATCGTCTGTTATGACCAAAATGTTTTCTAAAGGAATTTTTTCTTTGTCCATCCAATAATGGACTGCTTTGCCACTCAAATTCATATAGGTATTGGGCTTGAGTAAAATAAAAATTTTACCTTTATGTTTTAATTCACAAACAGCCCCCAGTTTTACATTTTCAAATGTCAATCCTTCCTCTTTTGCTAAAAAATCAACAATTTTAAACCCAATGTTATGACGGGTGTTTACATATTCTGGACCAATGTTGCCAAGACCAACTATAAGAAATTTTTTCATATACGATGTTTTTTCTTTTTTTTTAATAAAAGAAAATAATGTTTTAAAAAGGGTCATAAAAACAGTTTTTTTCGCTTTGATAAAAAATAATTTGTTTTTTTGGAGCGAGTTTACAAATATAAATAATTTTATTAATTTACCAAAATACATCAAAATGATATAAGAAGCCTCAAGGGCAAGCCTCAACTTAAAAGAAATTATTATAAAGTCTTATTTACTTTATTTGTAGGTAAAATAACCATCTAAATATAAGCCCTCACACATGGGGTGTAAATTATAAATGATTTTAATGAAATTTTCTTCGGACGTTTTAGAGTATTTCATTTTGTATTATTTTCAGTTAATGTCACCCCCTCCTTTGGAGGGGGACAGGGGGAGGATAAAAAATATATAGTCCCCTCCCCGACCCTCCCCAAAGGGGAGGGAGACGAAGCTACAATAACTAATCAAAAAAAGAGAAGGTATAAATTTTATTGTTTTCTTTCAAAATTTACACCCCAACTCACACATTTGGACAATATTATAATTACTTTTAATATCTATTGTTTTGGGAATTAAATAGGTATAAAAGTAAAAAACAACACGTTTTGTATATCAAAAATGTATTTTATTTGAATAATTTATCAAAAAACAAACTGTTATTCAATAATTATTTTTAATTTTACTTTCATTTTTAAACGAAAATTCCCATGCAAATGAAGACCATCATCATAGACGACGAGTTGCTGAATATCAAAAATATAGTATTTTATATGGATAGTTATTTTCCGTGGATTCAAATTGTTGGGACATTTACAAACATTCATGCCGCTAGCGAATTGATTTTGAAACAGCATGTGGATTTGGTTTTTTTAGACATTCAAATGCCCACAGGAAATGGCTTCGACTTGTTGGACTTGTTCCCAGAGCGGGCTTTTGACGTTATTTTTATTACCGCTTTTGAAGAATTTGCCTTAAAAGCCATCAAAGCAGGTGCCGTTGATTACGTATTGAAGCCCATTGTATTAGATGATTTGACCGTTGCCATGGAACGAATACATAAAAAATATTTGGCTCATCAGCAATTGAATGCTGCTATTGAACCCAAATCAGAAAAAATATTATTGCAAAATTCAGATACTAAACGATTTGTTTGTAAAGAAGACATCATTTACATTCAAGGGATAGATAATATATGTAAGATATTCTTTGAAAATAATACCAAAATGATTTTATCTAAAACCCTAAAACATTTTGAAACCTTGTTAGGACAAGATTTTTATAGAATTCATAAATCGTTTTTGGTGAATTTAACAAGTTGTAACAGCATACAAACTACCGAAAAATATCAGGTAGTATTGAAAAACAATGTTAAATTGCCTGTTTCCAGACGTAGTGTCAAAGAGTTGAAAAACAGACTAATAGGATTGTAACTTTGAAAAAAATAGTATTGATTTGTTTATTGTTGTCGTTTCAATTGTTTGGACAGAGTCGTTTTTTTAGGTATGCTTATACTACAGACGACGGATTGCCAAGCAATACCATTTATGATATTAAAGAATCGCCAAATGGCATCATAACTTTAGGAACAGACAACGGCATTTCGTTTTTTGATGGCCTGCATTTTCAAAATCTCAATACCAGCGACGGATTGAACAAACCTTATGTTATTGGTTTGCAATACAATAAAAAAGGCGAATTGTTAATTGGTAATTATAACGGCAAATGTCAAATATTCAAAAACAATCGTTTTCATACCACCCCAATTGATGCCTTATCTGTTGATGAAGTTTTCTTTTTGAAAAACAACGAAATTTGTGTAAAAACCTATATATCTAATTTTAATAGCAAAACTAAAAGCAGTGAAATCAATATCGTTTTTTCTTTTTATAAAAACAACAAACTTGATAAATCTATTTTTTATTTGAATAATCCAGAATACAACAAACCTTTAGTATTCAATTATTTGTATGAAACGATGTCGTTTTTTGACGCTAAAAACGAGCTGCCTTTTTCGTGGAATATACCTGCAAACGGAGGTAAAATATATGTCATAAAAAAAAGAAAAAACGATTGGGTTTTTGTGGCAAACCAACACTTATTTATTGTTGATAGCAATGGACATTTATTAGAAAAAGTAGCTTTGCCTTATCCGTTGCTCAATGAAGTAAACCGTTTTGGTGTTGAAATAGACAACGAAAATAACATTTGGCTCCTGCTTCAAAAAAAAGGTTTGTTTAGATACAGTAACCAAAAGTGGGATGCCATACATCCGCTTATTGGTTTGAATAGCAACCAAAATATTAACAAAATTTTTAAAGATTCTAAAGGCCGCATGTGGATAGCTACCAATGAAAATGGCTTGATATGTGTGCCAAACACCGCTGTTTTTCAGTATTTTACTCCAAATAAATTGGATTTTTTTAAATCTTTTTTTGTGCTAGATCAAGCTTTATATGTTTCAAATCGATACCAGTTTTTACAAATCAACAAAACAAATCTTAGCCCAATTGCAATTCCTCAATCGTCTGATTTTTCATTAGGATACTTCAAAGGAACACCTGCTTTTTTTGCTTTCAATCCCAATTATCATTGCAAAAAAGTATATAAGAATGTGATGGCTTACAATTTTAAAAAATATTGCAGTCTCAAAAACAACCAATATTTGTATTACTCTTCCAATGAATTGTTTTTGTCCGACGACCATTTTGATAATGAAAACTACATTTTAAACCCCAATAATTTTAGGTACTATAATGTTGTCAATCATCATGATACCATTTATTATAATGTGGGTAATCAATTGTTTATAGGCGAAATAAAAAAACCTAATTTAATCAAAAAAAAGATTTTATTTGATTCCAAAGGTTTTATTTCAGACATGGTTTTTAAGGGAGATACGCTTCTAATAGCCGAAGACAAGAAACTGCATTTTTGGTTTAAAGACAAAATAATCAAAACCATTTCGACAGTAAATGATGCTTCGTTTGAAATTATAAACAAAATAATGATACAAAAAAACGACATTTGGCTTGCCACTAAAAATGGTTTGTTCAAAGTAAATGCCAATCATTCATTTGTTTTTAACAAATACAATTATTTGCCCAATAATGATGTTACCGATATTCATTTTTATAAAAACAATTTATTTGTTGCTACTTCAAACGGCTTGGCCAAAATCCCTTTTTCGGTATTTTCAACGCAGCAAGAACCACTACATTTTACGGTAAAAAATTATAAAACCAATCAACTGTATGAATTGAAAGGAAATACTATTTTTTTGAAGACAGACGACGATTACTTGAAAATTTTGTTTCAAATTACCAATTATTTATCGCCCAAAAATCAAATCATTCAGTATAAATTAGACCAATCCAATTGGATTAACATTCCTACAAATTATTTGGAATTGTTAAAGTTACCCTATGGCACCACCAAAGTTTTGATTAGAATCAAAGACATCAACTCCAGTTGGAAGACCCAACAAATTGTCATTCAAAAGGCTTATCCCTTTTATCTCAAATGGTGGTTTGGACTAGGGGGTATAATGTTGTTTTTGATTATCATTTATGCCGTTTTTAGAATAGAATTGCATCGCCAAAAAACCAAGCAAGATTATGAAAACGAGGTCAATTTGAAAATGGCAGAGTTAAAACAAAGTGCCTTGTCGGCTATGATGAATCCCCATTTTGTATTCAATAGTTTAAATGCCATTCAATATTATGTAAATACCAATCAAACAAAACAAAGCAGCGATTATTTAGGCAAATTGTCCAAATTGATTAGGCTGTTTTTACTACATGCTTCAGAAACATTCATCACTTTAGACGAAGAATTAAAACGATTGCAGCTGTATATGGAATTAGAACAGCTGCGTTTTAGCAGATTTGCTTTTGATATACAAGTAGCTGTTCAAAACCCGCTTCAAGAAATAGTAATACCCAACATGATTATTCAACCTTTTTTGGAAAATGCCGTTTTGCATGGTATTTCGCATATTGACGACGGTACTGGTCAAATAGATTTGAATATTTCTCAAAATCAAAACCATTTGACAATAGAAATTGTGGACAATGGGTATGGACTCATAGATAAACCAACTCACAAAAGCCACGTTTCAAAAGGCATGTCGATTATTGCGGAAAGAATTCGTGTTTTGCAACAGCGGTTTCCCAACAAAATTTACAGCATTATCAAACAACCCGCTTTTGAAAACGAGCAACGTTGTGGATTTAAAATAACCATTCAACTGACCATTTAGCCCAAAAAAATATTTGGCAAATGGCATTTTTGTTCCATTTGATAATGCTTAATTTACCGTTCCCTCAATATAGTTACAAAATCTGACAATTGAACATCAAGGTCAAACCTATAAAGCCTATAACGGTACGCTAGCCATCAAAAGAACCTCAAGCAATACAGAAGAATTTACGTATTATTTTTCGTGCAGATGCTACCTCATGCTCGGACAAGGATTAACAATACAAAAGTAGGAATCTAGAAATTTTAAATGTGTCCAAAATGATACCAAATATATTTATAAAATAGTCCAAAGATGCGTAGTTATTTATTAGAAAAAATTTTCAAAAAAAATCGTTGCATAGCTGGGCTACGGAACTATTTTTTTTGGATAATTTTAGCAAAAAAGAACCAATAGATTGGACTATTTTAAATGTATATTTGGTATTATATCCATTTTTTTGCCAAAAAAACTATTTTTTCAATAGCGTTAATAACAGCTCCATTTTTACTTTCAAGGCTTCGTTTTCGGCTTCAAGCTCGGCTATGCGTTGGTTTTTCTCAAAAAACGGATCGGTCGTTGTGGTATATTCCAAGGGCAATTGCAGTGCCATGTCCATAAAAAAATTGTGCTTCGTGTGGGTCGAAATTTCTAATAAAGTACGGGTTTGAATACTATCTCGCTTTTGATAATGCAACAACGAATTATAACTAATCCCCAACAATTTAGCCAAATAAGCACGGTAAGTTCTGTTTTTTTCAAAATAAGCAGTCAGTAATTTTCCAGTATGTATAGTCATGGGCGTTTTTTTTGTAAAAATATATAAAAAAGAGATACCATCAATTTTTTTTTGAATTAGGTATTCATTTTTCTTTGGTATAAATGCTATTTTCTTTGGTATTAATGCCATTTTCTTTGGTATAAATGCTATTTTCTTTGGTATTAATGCCATTTTCTTTGATATAAATTCTATTTTATTTGGTATAAATGCCATTTTCTTTGGTGTAAATGCCATTTTTTTTGGTATAAATGCAATTTTCTTTGGTATAAATGCAATTTTTTTTGGTATTAATTATATTTTATTTGGTATTAATTATATTTTTTTTGGTATAAATGCAATTTTCTTTGGTATAAATGCAATTTTCTTTGGTATAAATGCAATTTTCTTTGGTATAAATGCTATTTTCTTTGGTATAAATGCTATTTTCTTTGGTATCAATGCTATTTTCTTTGGTATCAATGCTATTTTCTTTGGTATCAATGCAATTTTCTTTGGTATAAATTAAATTATCTTTGGTATTAATTATATTTTCTTTTGTATAAATTAAATTTTTTTGATATAAATGCCATTTTCTTTGGTATAAATGCTATTTTTTTTGGTATCAATATACAGTGGTTTGAGGTATGATAGCGGCAAAAAAAAATCCGCTTTGTTGAAAGCGGATTTTGTATTATTTTAAACAGAAAAGTTGAGATGCTCTGTTTGCTTAATGGCTTGACACTACCATGATTTTATTTTGTAAACACTACTTGATTGCTGAGCAATAAAAAAAATTAAACGGTAGTGTTTGCGGGTCTTCCCGTGGCGTTGCCCTGTGCATCAAATCGAGCTTTGAGTTTGTCCACAGACGATTTAGCATTGGCAATGCCGCTGTCGTTGGCGGTTTTAAATGCGTTGTAAATCACGTTGGCTTGTCCATATCCTTCGTGTCCTGCAATTCTTTTGGCATCTGCCACCCTTTGCAAAGCGTTGTTTAGGGCACTTTCTATTTGGTCGAGTTGGTTAAAAATAGCCAAATCGTTTTGCATATTGGTCAGGTTGACAAACGCTGGCAAAATGCCTGCACCGTTTAGCTGTGCTTCAGATAGACAGTCTTCGGCAAATACTTTATTGGCTACATTTATGGCATTGTAGCCCAAGCGTTGCTCGTCTGTTAGGGTGGTGTTGGCTGGAATTTTCGACAAGATAGTGGCTATACTTGTGTTGATTGCTGCCATATCGGCAGCGGCTAAAACGACATTGATTTTGTTTTCTGATAAATTAGACATAAATAAAATATTGAATGAGTGCCTACTCTATTAACCGTTTTCGGCTTTTCGGGTGTATAAAAATAAGAACTTTGTATTTTTATAAAACAAAAATAGGTATTATTTGTTATAATGCTTATTAATTTTAACAAATTATTTTAGTTGTTATACTTCCTTTTCATCAAATATTAGTTTATTTGTTTTTTTTGTAGGCTATTCATTTTGGCTATCGTATGTATTTTTTAATTGTTATGTAGCCTTTAATTAAACTTCTAAATGATACTTATTGATAATTTGCAAAACGTCTTCCAAAATAATTTTTTCTTTATTGATGGTAGTTTCGCCAAAATTTTTTATTATTTTAAAATCATAAATACTTCTAATTTTTTTATAATGATCTGCAATATCTTGTCTTCGGCTAATTATTTTTGAGTGTGTTGGGTATTTTTCTTTTATTAGGTTATAAATTTCTTGCTTGAGGTTTTCTTTTAGGTTTTCTGTTTTTTGTTGTTCGCTATATACCAACGTTTTATAAAATATAGAAATGTACAAATAACATACCTGTTGTTCTATCACTATTTGAGTGCTGCTATTAACTATTTCATATTGATTTGGATTGAGGTATTGGTACACATCAATTTCTTGATTTTCTTCAAAAACTACTTTTATTATTTTTAGTTTCAATTTAATTACTTTTTATTAATCACTCTATTTGTATTTTCAATTTTTCTATCGGCATACAAAACAACTTCTTTTATGACCAATTTTTGAATGGCGGAGATAAAGGTTTCCATTAAAGCGTAATCTGGTTGGTTGTTTATTACTGGTAATGAAATATTTAATTCGTCGGCATCTTTTGCATAAAAGTTGCGGGAATAACTAAATTGTCCTGCTGCTGATGTTTTATGGATTGAAGCTGTAACAAAAATTGAAGCCAATTTTGGTAAATCTTCTGTATGTACTATTGCAACGTGGTCATCGCCACCATATTTGTAATTTCGGTATTTTGCTGAACCAAACATATCAATTGTAGTAGTGTTTTCTGAAAAAATGTGAACATCATTTCCTATAAAAGCAGAAATTCCGTCATTAAATTCGCCCGCAGTTACAAATGGTAAATTACCCGAAATCCTGTCTGTACTTTTTAATCGTTGCCCTCTTGTTGATTTACCAAATAATTTTTCAAGATTATATGTTTTCCAATCAAAATTCTCAAAATCTTCTAAAACTTGTTTTTCATCTGCTGTTAAATGATAGTCTTTAAGATCTGTCGCAGACAGGTACGCTTCCAGCTCCGCTATACGCTCCGCTTCCAGCTCCGCTATAAAACTTTCCATAAATTCATAATCTATTTCTCCGTTTTTTGTTGGAAGTTGGATTTTGGTATTATTCATTGCATCACGATTAAATTTATTACCATAATCGTATTGTTTTGATGTTGCAACTCTACAAGCTGAAATGATAATGCTTGCAATTGCTTTATTAAAAGGTTTAAACTTTGGCACTAAATGTTGTATGTGCGAATAACCAATAAAATCATTTTCTTGGTAAAACATTGTATCCGCACCAATTGTAGTGTCTGAACAAGTAATTGTATTTCCTTTATTTAATGGTTTTAGATTAGAAAAGCCCATTATACCATTTTCTGTTGATGAATTTGATATTAACGGAACAGTACCATTTGCTGAAATTATTTCTCTGTTTTGCAAACGATAATAATTAGTTGGATTTATCTCAAACAAATCCCCAATTCTAAACTCACCCCACTCAACATTTTGTAATTTTTTGTTGAGTAGGGTATCTACTTTCCCAAGGTTTCGTCCTCACTTTGTTGTTTCAGTAGATTTGAAACTTCCCAAGCCAAGTAATCGCCAACTGTTTTCTTGAAATCTTGTAAGGTGGGTTTGGTGTCTATTTTTTGGTATTGGTCATAATTCCAATCGTTTCCTTTGTCGGTTATCACACTCATTACCACTTGTTGTTTCAAATTCCATAATGTATCTGAAACGTTTGCAGTTGCACCATTTTTATATATCTCGATAATGTCATTATATCTTTGTACTGGGTTATCAACTTCTATAATACCTCGTTTGGTGCGTTTGTAACCATCGTTTCTAAAATCAATAAACTTTACTTGTTTTTTGTAATCGTGTGTTTTGCCCGTATGTTCAATAACATAAATAGAAGTTTGCACACCTGCCATAGGTTGAAACAAATCTACAGGCATTTTAATACTTGCTATTAATTGGTTTTGAGCTAAAATAGCGGTGCAACTTTCTACACCTCTACCATTACCCGCAGAATCTTGAATGATAATGGCGGCTTTGCCACCAATTGCCATATTTTCTAAACCAAATTTTATAAACGGCATTCCATTTTCTTTGTAACTAAAAGGCGGATTGAGTAATAATTTATCGGCTTGAAATGTTTTGTACAGGTCGACTGGTTCTTTAAAAGACGAACCTTTACGAATATTACTTGAACCATCGCCACGCAAAATCATATTGGTAGATGCTAGTGTAAACATTTGAGCGTCTAATTCTACACCTAATAATTGATGTTTTTTTATTTGTTCAATTTTTTCTAATGCTTTTTTTGTTTTTTTTCCATATTTCTCTTCTGCATATTCTATCATTAATTGCATAGAGGAAATTAAGAAACCTGCCGAACCAGTTGCTAAATCCATTACTTTAGAATTTTCGTCCACTTCTAAAATTTGTGTCATCATTTTGGTAACATAAGGCGGTGTGAGAACAATTCCAATTTCTTTGCCATCGCCCAATGCATATTTTAAAAACTCCGAGTACATTTCTCCCATAATATCTAAATGACCGCTCATTGAGTCAATAGATAAAAATATGTTTTCGTAGATGTAAGTAAAAATTTGTTTATTTACACTTGCTGTATCAGGTAATAATTTACCAATAATGGTGTCTAATTCTATTTTTTTATCTCGGTCAGCATCTTTGTTGATTTCCCTAAAAGATGCCATCATAAGATTTTTTTTGTCTAGCGGTATTTCTTTTAAAGTAAGATAGTTTTCAATTTGGTTTACGATGGTGTCGCCATCTCGTTGATTATCAAGATTTATTCCTTTTAAATCGTCTGGAACTAAACCTTTCTTAATGTCTGCAAGGTCTTGCATAGCCAAAAGCATACCCGAAACATACAAAACCCTTTGTGGTGCTGTTATGGCGTGGTTGTGCATTAATTTATTTAATTTTTTCGCATATTCTTGTAACTTGGCTTGCGAATCAATTAAGATTTTATGTTTTTCGTCCTCTGTTAGATTGGCTATTTTACAAAATTCTTCAAATGATTTTTTAGATTCCAAAAAATCTAATGTAGTATAAGATTCTACTAATTTATAGGTTTCGTCTGTTGCACCAAAAACATAATACACTTGAATTTTTACATTGGTTGCATTATCTCCTGAAATTCCTATCGCAATAACTTCGGTATATTTTTTACTCATTATGGCACATTGTGCATAATGAATGGCACCATTTACGGCAAAATTTTGAACAGATTTTATGTCTGTTTTAATTTTGTCTCCATTGGTTGCTGATAATTTACTTATTCCTAATTTGTTCTCGATTAATACCGGAATGTCAAAAGATTCCAATTCAAAATCGGGTTTCCAAGATTTACCTTTTTCTTTTTCTCCAGCTTCTTCTAATGAAAGACGTTTTAATACAACTCCTTTTTGTATTGCTTCTTTTAGAAAAGGAGTCATTGATGATTCAACAGAATAATTGGTTTGTTTTATTCTTGCAAATTCGGCTTTTACCCAATCATTCACGTTATCTTCTAAATTCCAGTTTTTCATTTTTTTATATTATATAATGATGATATTTATTTTTATTTTACTAAAATGTTCTTATAACCCGCATATTCAACTAGAATAGTAGGTTGTATTTTTTTAGCCAACTGTTGGCTAGAACTTCAATATTAGGGTTAACGGATTGAATGGTAGTTTTTATTCTCATAATTTTATAAACCTTAAAAAATAATAATTTTTTTCTTAAAATATTCCTTTTTGTGCTGTAAAAATACAAAACTCTTTTATATTTTTTGCTACTATTTGTTTTTTTGCTCATCGATAAATCTAAATTAGGGTTCAAAAAAAATTAGGATATACTGTATATTGAAAGTCCTACAAGGTCTGAAAAAAAACCTTGCAGGACAGATTCGTTGTTTTTTTTAAAAAAAGATTTGAAATTTTTTACGAATAAAAAGTCCTACAAGGTCTGAAAAAAGACTTTGCAGGACAGATTCGTTGTTTTTTTTAATAAAAGATTTGAAATTTTTTACGAATAAAAAGTCCTACAAGGTCTGAAAAAAGACCTTGCAGAACAGATTCGTTGTTTTTTTTAAAAAAAGATTTGAAATTTTTTACGAATAAAAAGTCCTACAAGGTCTGAAAAAAGACCTTGCAGGACAAGAGGGTTGTCCTTTTTAATCTTTTGCAATGAAAGTCCTACAAGGTCTGAAAAAAGACCTTGCAGGAAAGATGAATTGTTTTTTGATGTTTAATTATTCATTGGCTTGTTGTGCTGATGGTATATAATGGCAAAATACTGTTAATGCTCCTGCTATAAGTACTATATTTTTGATAATATATTGTCCGACCAAGGTTGGAAAGTAATACCCTTTTGAGAAACATGTTTCTTTTAGAATAATTATTGGAAAAAAAGTAACTATCATGTGCAATAATAATAGGATTACTATATAGGGAAGGATTTTTGATATGAGCAACCCTAGTCCTATAAACATTTCGCACAAACCCAAAATGGGTATAAAAGTTTCGGGTTGCCACCAATAAACCGTGTTACTCACAAGCGCTTCGGCGGGGCTGTTTCCAACTATTTTAAGGCATCCAAACCATATATAAACCAATGCCAAAGAAATCTTAAGCAAAAAAATACTTTTGTTGTGAAATTTGTTGGCACAATATGCCATTTTTTGTTGTAAACGATTCATGTGTTTTCTATTTTTAAAAATTAATTATTCTGCTCCGTCTGTTGTGGCTCTGACAACTGCAAAATGGCCAACGGTTTCGCCTAAAAGCAATCCTTTTTCGCAATCACTTCTGTAATGGATGGCTCCAAACAAGCGGGAGTTCGAAGCGTCTTTGGCCATGTTTTGAAAGTCTTGTGCTTTTTGTGGCACAATATGACCTAAAATAGTGGCGGCAGCTCCGCTAAATGTGGAATGTCCCGATACATAGGCAGGAAAATTGGGAATACCCGTCAATGTTTTGATAGATGGATCTACTTGACTGGGTCTTGGATTGAAGTAAAAATATTTGGCATCCCAGCAACTGATTGCGGCATCCATCAATGAAATGTTCAACAAAGCCATATTTCTTGCCCATCGTATTTCGCTATAATTTTGTGGCACAAACGTCTCTGCTGCAATGGCATTCCAATGGCCTGGAGGGGTGTATGTACCAACGCCATCTGCCCAAAAACTTACAATTTTCATTTGTTCACGAGTGGCATTTGTTGCAAAATATTTAACTTCTGCCAGTTCTGCAGCAAACTGTGCCGAATGGGTAGATGGTGGTGGTACGGGTCTGGAGGCAACAACATTGGCCGGTGTCATCAAAAACGATTTTACGTTGCCAAACAATGGCAACATGGGCGGTCTGGCTGGCATATCAAGCGATTTCCAAGCCATTTCGCCTGTGGCCTCTGTATTGGTTTGCAAAGCATTCCATAGCGTTGCATTGCCCACAGCAGCACCCGCTCCATCGGTTTTGGCTCGGGTTACAAATTTTGCAGCCACTTTTTTTCCTAATGCAAATCCTGCCTCAATATCGCTTCTTACATTGGCTCCTGCAATGATGCGATACAGCTTTTCTTCTTCTGCTTTTTCATTGATAAAAGGCACATCGGTGGGAAATAATAATTTGAGCATTTCTACCGTTACTCCCGCTAAAACCGCATCTTCAGACGGGTAAGACGGTAACACCGATCGAGGTACCAATGACATAATACTGGCATCTACCGTATATGGTGCTGGCCTATTATAAATTTTTTTGAAATGCCAAGCAGCAACCAGTGCGTCATATTGTGCGGCACTTACATAAGCAAAGGCTCTTGCTGCATACGGTGGATTTGAAAATGGAAATTGCGGATTGGCAAACGGATTGGTACTCGAAGGTATCGGATACGATCCGTCGGGGTTTTGATACGGTGGCAAATTGTGCTTAGCCACCAATGTACGCATGATTTCATTCCATCGCACCACGCTTCCTGCACTCCAGTAGTCTTTCAATTGATGTTGAGCCACTGTTATATTGGTTTGATAACTCTTGATTTCATTGATTTCGCTAACATAGCTGGCCGAATTGGTAGCGGCCGGAACATCTACGGCAAATTCGTCTGGAGCTGTTAGCAAATACGTTTTCCATAACCCCGCATTCAAATCAGGGTTGGTCGGATTCAATTGTGGGAACTGTTCATTTCGTTCGGTAAGTTCTTTGTTGCAAGACGATATGGCTAATATGCTTATTGTCAGTACTATAAATAAATTTATTTTAGTTAGTTTTGTTTTCATTTGGTATAGATTTTGAAAAATTAATAATATAAAAAGCACCAATATTATAGGCCAATGTTTGCCCCACGTTGCGACCTGATACTACATAGCTAGAGCCTCCCGTTATAGACAAACCCGAAATTTTTTTGAAAGTATATTTCCAGTTAATCCCCACTCGAGAAGCGTTCATCGTATTGCTCGGAAATGGCATATTATTGGTACTTATATCAAAACCCGTTTGGGTAATCATGTTGTCCCACAACAACTCGGCTATCCAATAATCCGAACGGTAACCCATTCGCAATTGGGTTTGTATAGCATTTGGCATTTTAACTTCGTTTGTATAATGATATGTTGTTGTATAATAGGCTTCTCTGTCTATCGTTATGTTGTTTCGATACATAAAAGCTCCCGAAATCGTACTAAAAAAATGATGCCGCTGAAAATCGGCCATTACTCTAAATGTGGCAGTTTTACTACGCAAACCCAAGCTCAATGGCAAATAATCGGCTGGATAATTGGATACGGGAACCGAAAAACCTACTAGCGTATATAACGAATAGGTGTTGTTGCCAATCGTAGTTTCGATGGGCATATATTTGGCCATCAACGTCAAATCCTGAAATCCTTTTTGCCCCGCTAATGTTCCAGCACTCGCTTTTGCCGTTACATACGGCAACCCAAACAATAAGTTCAGTTTGCTAGACACGCCATAATTTCCCATAATTCCAAACGATTGATGAGTTACCGTGCCTAAATTTAGATTGTCCCGTTTAAATGTTCCTTCCCAGTAACGGTCCCAACTTTCATGTTGAAACATTGTTCCTATGCACAAATTGTTTTTGTCCATCATCAAAGCATCGTTGTCGGTTTGACCCCATCCCAATAAAGCACTACATAATGCTATACTACAATAGATTTTTTTCATATAATTTAGTTTAGTTTAGTTTTTTTTTGATTTTAGTTTTCGGCTTTCATAAACATTTCATGAAACCCAAAGTACCTAAATTTTTTCATTCTAATGCCTCAACATAGCACCGTGTAGCAAGTATCAAAATAAAAATGTTTAAGTGAAATTACATCAATTATACCTACAAAATAGTCCAAACTATTAACGTTTTTTTGCTAAAAAATAATGTCGCATTTTGGAACTATTCTATAAATATAAATGGGTATAAAGTGAAATAAAAACAGCACAATCTCTTGATAACAAAATGTTTAAAAACACAGTTACGCTAAGAAATCAATACTTAAATAGAATAAAATACAGACAAAGGCTCCGTGTAGGAAGGGAAAAGCATTTTTTTTGCCCCATCAAAACGCTTCCATCAAGACAATGATTGTAACCAACTACAATACGATTTTGTTTTTCCTTATTCAAAACATATTCAGGCCAATTGTTTGGGCGTGCCCCTCCGTAAACTACGGGTCGGGCTATTCGTTTCAATCTTTTTTGCCCCAAAAAAAGGGGGCAAAAAAGGATTTCCACTGCTATCCCTCACGCAAAATCTAACAACCGTTTTTTAAAGATGTTCTATTAATAAAAAAATGAAGTTTCAAAACAGCAATTTTTTAGATAAAGCCAATACGTTTGACGTGTCAATAAGGTGTTGTTAATAACAAAAGTAAATCGTCGTTTTACGAAATTTTATAGCATGTTCCTTTTGCCCTAGTGCTTTGCACCAACAAACAAATCATAGCAATATAATAATCTCATAAATTCCTCATCAAGTATGAGTTAAGTACCTGCATTTTTGGTATCAACAAAAATCAGGAGGCGAAAAACAGCTAGCCAAATAACCCGATAGGGTTTTGCTGTTCGTACAAATAAAAGGATTTGTATGTGTTGCATTTTTTGAAATACAGTTTGCAATAAAAGGCATTTCAAAACAAACATAATCGTTTGAAAAAGCTTTTAATAATTTTTTAATCGGCATTTTAGAATGTGAAGTATTGAATAATTCATCATCGGCCAATGCTTTCAAGTTTTTATTGATATTGTCTTGGTGGTGGTTTCTTAAATAATATAAATTTAAAATATTATCTCGAATTTGTTTCTTAAAAATGTGATAGGTAACATTGTTTACAGTAACATTTTCGTTTACATATTCCATCTCGGTATCGTCGGTAAAGGCATACAAGGTTGCATTCAACTTCAAGACATTAAATTCGTGATTGGGAATTTTCTGCATCGTATTTACCCAAGCCTGTTCCTTTTCAAAAGCATACATCAAATAGTACCCAATAGCATTGTAAAACAATGTTACCGTAAGAGTAAGTATTAATAATATAGAGGCCGTCCGTTTCATATTTGCAAATATATATATTTATTGATAACAAAAAAATAATTTTGTATTTTTGCAATATTCCTATTTTTTATTCCTTTTAGGCATCATAAAATTATTTAATTTCAAAACTTAAAGCTTCTGATTTAGTTATTTATAATAATTGCTTCACTTTTGAGTTTGTGCGTATTTGCCAAAAAATCAGCTTTTTAATCCCATTTTAACCCATATTACGGATTTGAAAGTTGTTCACATTTAATATTTTTAAAAAAACCATTAATAACCTTTATCTTTGCACTCAAAAAAAATGATTTTTATAGATACACACACCCATTTGTGTGCAACAGATTTTGATCAAGATAGGTTTGCAGTAATTCAAAATGCCCTTGCTAGTGGTATTCAGCACCTCATTATTCCTGCAATCGATGCCGAAACTACGCAGCAACGGTACGATTTAGCCGCACAATTCCCTTCAAACATTCATTTGATGATGGGTTTGCATCCCACACATGTAAAAGACAATTATTTAGACGAATTGGCACACGTAGAACAAGAATTATCTCAACGACAATTTTGTGCCGTTGGCGAAATTGGCATTGATTTGTATTGGGACAAAACATATTTAAAAGCCCAACAAATAGCCTTTGAACAACAAATTAATATGGCAAAAAAATGGCAACTTCCTATCAATATTCATTGTAGGGAAGCTTTTGACGAAGTTTTTGAAATTTTAGAAGCCCAAAAATCACCCGAATTGCGTGGGGTTTTTCATTGTTTTTCGGGCAATCTTGCACAAGCCAATCAAGCCATTGATTGTGGAATGGCACTAGGTATAGGTGGCGTGGTTACATTTAAAAACGGAAAAATAGACCGCTTTTTGCACGAAATTCCATTACAACATATCGTTTTAGAAACAGATGCCCCTTATTTAGCCCCAGTGCCACACAGAGGCAAGCGAAACGAAAGTCAATACATTGTTTTGATAGCCCAAAAATTAGCCGAAATTTATCAAAAACCTTTGGCAGAAATAGCAGAGGTTACCACTCAAAATGCTCAATCTATATTTGGTATCAAATAAAATTTTGGTGCAAATGATAATTTTTTGTTTATTTGTTCTCGAAAACTAAAAACCCATAAAATGTCGAAATTTGATCACATCCGTCCTTTTTATGATGCCGAAGTCAATGAAAACCTTAGGGCTTCATTAAATCATCCGATGATGAAGGCTTTGATGAATTTTACATTTCCTGATTTGCCTAGCGAAATTTGGAAAGATCAATTGTCTAAAACACATTCTATTCGTGATTTTCAGTGTAATATTGTTTATCATACTTTGCAAAAAGTATTACACAACACATCCGATGGTTTAAGTACCTCTGGATTTGAAAATTTAGAACCCAATACATCTTATATCTTTATATCAAACCATCGAGATATTATTTTAGACACTTCGTTGCTCAATTCTTGTTTGTTCGAACACGGACTCATTATGACAGCGTCTGCTATTGGAGACAACTTGGTTCAAAAAGCATTTTTGCATACGCTTGCAAAATTAAACAGAAATTTTTTAGTACAAAGAGGCTTAACACCTAGAGAAATGCTTCAAAGTTCTAATTTATTATCTGAATATATACGACAATTGTTGCTCAAAGAAAATCGATCTGTTTGGATTGCACAACGTGAAGGCCGTACAAAAGATGGCAATGATGCTACTAATCCAGGAGTTCTCAAAATGCTAGGAATGGCATCAGACGAAAAAAATATTTTGCAATATTTCAAAAAAATAAAAATTGTCCCTGTTTCTATATCTTATGAGTACGACCCAACGGATGCTTTGAAAATGCCACAGCTTTTGGCAGAAGCCAATCAAGAAATTTATATAAAGGATAAAAACGAAGATTTTGTAACCTTAATGAGTGGGGTTATGGGCCAAAAAAAGCACATTCATATTCATGTTGGACAAGTTTTAGATCATGAAATTGATGCAATTGAAAATCAGGTCGATAATCCAAACAAACAAATTCAGGCATTGGCACAAGCCATAGATGCCAGTATTTTAAGCAATTACAAGCTTTGGCCAACAAATTATATTGCATTTGACATTTTGAATAAAACAAATCAATACAGTCATCAATATACAGATAATGAACGTTCGTTGTTTGAAAGACGACTTGAAATGCGTATAGACGATAAAAATCCAATTGCTTATGAACGTTTTTTGAATATGTATGCAAATCCCGTTGTCAATAAAGCAAAGTTTACAAAATGAATAACAAACCTAGAATTTTATTGATATATACTGGCGGTACGATTGGTATGGTAAAAGATTTTGAAAGTGGGGCTTTGAAAACATTCAATTTTAAAAAATTATTGCAACGCATCCCCGAACTCAAACAACTCGACTGCGAAATTGCCACACATTCTGTAGCTATTCCTATAGATTCGTCTAACATGAATCCTTCAAAATGGGTAGCATTGGCTTCTATTATTGAAGATAATTATAATTTATATGATGGTTTTGTAGTGCTTCACGGTTCTGATACCATGTCCTATTCTGCATCGGCTCTGAGTTTTATGCTCGAAAACTTATCCAAACCTGTCATTTTTACTGGTTCTCAATTGCCAATTGGTGATTTGAGAACCGATGCTAAAGAAAATTTGATAACTGCCATTCAAATTGCATCGCTTACAAAAAATCAAGAACCTGTTATCAAAGAAGTGGGGCTTTATTTTGAATATAAATTATATAGAGGCAATCGAACCTCTAAAATCAATGCAGAACATTTTAAAGCATTTGCCTCACCCAATTATCCACCTTTAGTGGTTTCGGGCGTGCATTTAAAAATAAATGATGATTTGTTTTTAGATTCAAAAGTAAGCCAACCATTGATTGTGTGCAAGAATTTGGATGATCATGTAGCCATTTTAAAAATGTTTCCAGGTTTAAATGAAAGTGTTTTGAACTCATTTTTATCGATTCCAAACTTGAAAGGCATTATTTTAGAAACCTATGGATCTGGCAATGCACCTACAGAACCGTGGTTTGTAAACGCACTGGCCCATTCTATTGCAAAAGGTTTACATATTGTAAATGTAACCCAATGTTCTGGCGGGAGTGTTAGCATGGGGCAATATGAAACCAGTACCATGCTCAAAAAAATAGGTGTCATTTCTGGAAAAGACATCACTACCGAAGCAGCAATAACAAAATTAATGTATCTTTTGGGACAAAATTTAGAACCTAACGAGTTCAAAATCAGATTTGAAACTGCAATTCGTGGCGAAATGTCATAAAAACAGTAAAAAAATTTGAACAATTCAATAAAAAATCGGTTATTTGCAAAACAAAATTTTTAGAGAGGTGTCCGAGTGGTTGAAGGAGCAAGCCTGGAAAGTTTGTATATGGGTAACTGTATCGTGGGTTCGAATCCCATCCTCTCTGCAATAAAAAACCGTCAAAGTATTATTATTTTGACGGTTTTTTTTATGTAAAATACTAAAATCTTATTTGTTTCCTTTTCAAATGTTAATTTTTGCTGCTGCTTACAACAAATGGTTGTATTTGGATGCCTGCTTGGTCTAAAGCTGTTTTGCTGTTTTCTAAAGTTTCAGCACACACTGCATTAAAATTGTCTATGGTAGCACATGGTTTGATAGACAGTTGTATGGCATTATCTGTCAATTGTTTAACAACAACAATTGGTTCAGGATTTTGAAGTATTTTGGCATTGTTTTTCATTACTTCTTCAATCAAGTTTTTAACCACTTTGATGTTCGTTTGATAGGAAATGGCCAATGTCAAATCAGCTCTTCTATAACCCAGCATCGAATAATTCGTAATGACACCGTTACTTAAATTACCGTTTGGAACAAAAACTACTTGGTTATTTGGTGTAATCAATTTAGTAACAAATATTTGTATTTCGCTCACCGTTCCAACTACGCCTTGGGCCTCTATCAAATCATTAACTTTAAAAGGTTTGAATAAAATGATAAGAATACCACCAGAAAAATTAGATAACGATCCTTGCAACGACAAACCAATGGCCAATCCTGCAGCCCCTAATATGGCAACAAAAGACGATGTACCAACACCAAGTTGCGCAATTACTGTAACAAATAACAAAATTCGCAATGTCCAAAATAAGATGTTTGCTAAAAAATTTGATAAAGTTGGTTCAAATTCTCGTTTGATCATTATTTTTCTAACGATTTTATTAATGAACCTAATGCTATATATCCCAATAAATAAGATGGCAATTGCTGCTATCAAGTTTGGTGCAAATTCAATTAATTTTTCATAAAGTTTAGTGCTTAATAAGTCAATTTTTTCCATTTTTTGTTCATTCAATTTTTAGTTAAAATCAGTAAAGCCCTCTCAATCGAGAAGGCTTTTACAATTTTTTCATAAAACGCTACTTATTGTGCAGGTTTGTCTTCGCCACCTGTCAAATCAGTTAATTTTTCTTTCACAGTATCTACTGCATTTTCTGCAAATGTACCTGCTGTTTCAATAGCATCACCCGCTTTGTCTTTTACAGTTTCTACAATATTATTCAACGTTTCTGTTGCTCCTGGCACATATTCGTTTACTTTTTCTTTAGCATCATGAGCCAAATCTTCGGCTTTATCTACTAAATCTCCTGCTACTTCTTTAGCTTTGTCAATTGCACCTTCGGCAAAATTTTCTGCTTTATCAAGCAAATCATTAAAAAAACCTTCTACACCCATTGTTATTAATTTTTTAAATTAGATTGAGCTACAAAATTACATATTTTTTATTATTTTTATAAGCATTCCATTAATTTTTTTTTCAATAATTGAAAATCCGTTACAGGCAAATGACATTCTTTATTTTTGCAAAAATAATACATACTTTTATTTGAAGTTTTGTCTTTTAAATAAGGTATTTTTGAATGATCAAAACAGCCAAAAATCCTATTTTCAGGATGATAATGTCTGTGTATTTCCGAGGCTTCAACTACTGCATTTTCAGAATTTAATACCATTTCTGATGTAAAATACAAATTGTCCATTTGTAACCACAACCAGTTAGAAAATGCAGATGGATAATCTACATTAGCTGTGGCTTGCAGCAACATGTTGTGAGCTGTTTTTTGATAATACAAATTGTCAAATGCCAAACTCAAATAATTTAAATTATGTGCCATAACACTATTTGAACTCGGTATCACATTGTCTTCAATTTCAAAATGTTGTGCAATCAATTCAGGGTCTTTTCGAGAGTTAAATCTGAACATTTGTTTGGATGTATCAAAAAAGTAATCAAATGTATAATCTGTAAGTGTTTTGGCTTTCAACAACCAGTCTTCGTCAAAAGTAACTTCATATATGTGAATAAATGCTTCTATTACAAAAGCATAATCCTCTAAAAAACCATTAATTTTGCATGTTCCATTTTGATAAATATGCCACAAATGCCCATCTGGCGACCAAAGTGTATGGGCAATAAATTGGGCATTTTGCAGTGCCATTTGCAAATATTTTTTGGTTCCAAATGTTTTATAAGCTTCTACTAACCCTTTGATAGTTAGTGCATTCCAAGAGGTTATTACTTTATTGTCTAATCTTGGTTTTGGTCGTTGCTGCCTTTTTTGATACAATTTTTGTTCCCATTCTTGCTTTTTATTTTTCAAAACGGCTAAATCTATAGATTCCTTTTCTGCCCAATAAGCCAAGGTTTGGTTTTGAATTAATACATAATGTCCATGTTCCCAATGTCCAAATTCATTGATGTTGAAAATTTTACTAAAAAGGACATAATCATCCCCTAAAAGGGCTATGAGTTCATCTTGAGTCCAAATATAAAAAGCACCCTCTTCAAGTACATTTTGACTATTTATACTATCTGCATCATAAGCAGCACAAAACGATTTATTGTCAGTAAACCATTCTTTTTCAATAAATTGTATTGTTTTTTCTACTACTTCTTGGTATAATGGATCGCCTGTTTTTTGAAAAGCTTGGGCATATAAAAACAGCAGTTGGGCATTGTCGTATAGCATTTTTTCAAAATGAGGAACGTGCCATTTCATATCTACGGAGTATCTAGAAAACCCACCTCCCAACACATCAAACAAACCACCATAAGCCATTTTTGTTAAGGTCAAATGCACAAAATCTAGCAATTCTTCATCTTGGTTCTGATCTGCATATCGAAGCAATAGCACATAATTGTTGGGCATCATAAATTTAGGGGCTCTTGCCATACCGCCAAAATCCAAATCAAAACTACGCTTCCATTTGGAAATCAAGTCTTCTAATGTTTTTTTTGAAAAAACCAGATCATCATGAAATTGGGGTTTAAAACCTATGGTATCAATACCTTTTTGTAATTTTTCTGCATAGTCCAGCATTCTTTCTGGCTGATTTTCAAATACTTCCTGAATTTGTTTTAAAGCAGTTGTCCAATCTTCTTTTCTAAAATAAGTACCTCCCCAAACTGGTCGCCCGTCGGGCAAACAAACCATGTTTAAGGGCCACCCTCCTTGTCCTGTCATGATTTGTAAGGCTTTCATATAAAGGGCGTCTAGGTCTGGACGCTCTTCTCGGTCTATTTTGATATTGACAAAATGGGAATTCATGACTTGGGCTACTTCCAAATTTTCAAAACTTTCATGTTCCATAACATGACACCAATGGCATGCAGAATATCCAATACTTACAATCATTAATTTGTTTTCATTAATAGATTTTTGCAACGCATGGTTGTTCCAAGCGTTCCAATGTATCGGATTTTGAGCATGTTGCAATAGGTAAGGACTACTTTCTAAGTGAAGTAAATTAGACATTTTATATTAATTTTATATATTTAAATAGTAGAATCCAAAATAAAAATCATGCTTCCATCTGTATCTCTCAAAATGATTTGTGTAGGAGCATCTTCAATTGCAAAACGGGTTTTATTGATGTTTTTCATAAAATTGTTTTCTATTGTCATAACTTCATTTGGGCATAACTTTCGTGTTAGACCTACATTTTCTAGTATTAAATACCCTTTTTCAAGTTTGTAGGTTCCAAAAAAAGTATTACAACCTGCCATTCCACTAACAGTACCGTTTTTTAAAAATGTCATCGTTAGTTTTGAATCCCCCTCGGTTACTTGTACCCCATTTCCAGAATTGACGGATACATTCCATTGATTTTCAATTAAATGCGACAAAATATCTTGCTTTTTCCATATCAATTGTTCATTTTTTGGAGTGGTCATCATAAGTGTTGTTCCTTGTAAAGCTATTTTTGTAGCACTATAAAATAACGTTGTGAATTTTCCTTCGTATCCATCTATACATGCCATTAAAGTGGTCATGCCTTTACCTTGATCAAATGCCATTTGATTATTGCTTATCGTCCATTTTCCGGAAATATTGTTGCATAAAGCATATAAAGAAAATTGATTTCCTTTGATTGTTAAGGAGGTTCCAGCTTTAATTTCAAACCCATTTTTAGTGGTGCTTTCCAATATCCATAAGCCATCTAAATCATCATTTTTAGACAAATTAGTGGCTTTTTTGGCTGTTGGTTGTTCTTCTATTACTGCTTTTTTTGAAGTTGTGCATTGTGTTAATAAAAATAAAATTGATAATGCGATAGCCGATTTTAGGGTCTTATTCATGTTGGAGTAGTTTTTTATTTTTTTAAAATCTTTAACTTTATTTATACTATTAATGATTTGGTATATGAAAGTGTCTAAAAAAAAATGAGGCTTAAAAGTAAGCCTCATTTATTGAATATTTATGTCAATTTCGACTTTTTAATTTAAAATAAAAGTCATAGCACCATCTTTGTATCTGAACACAATTTCACTAGACGAGTCTTCTACTGTAAAAATGGATTTATTTAAGTTTTTTACAAAATTATTTTCCACCTTCATACCTTCTGGAAGACAAGCCATTTTAGTGAGTGCAACATTTTCAATAATGATCTGATCTCCTTCTAGTTTGTAAGTACCGTTAAAAGTATTGCATCCAGCAAAACCACTAATTTTACCGTCTTTTGAAAAAGACATTGTTAGCTTTGGGTTATCCTCGCTTATTACAATGGCATCACCTGTATTGGTAACTACTGCCCATTCTTTTTCTTGCAAATGTGTAAGTATATTTTGTTTTTTCCAAACAATTTTGGATTGATCTTTTGTTGTCAAAGTTAAAATGTCATTTTGCATTTCAAAACTTACTACTTCAAACAATAACTTAAGAAAATCTTGTTCGTAATTGTCTGGACATCCTTTCATCGTTTGCATCAAACCTTTGCTATTGAATTTAATTTCAGAATCTTTAATGGTAACACCTCCATGATTAAGATTGCACAACGCATTCAAATGAAATTCTGTTCCTTTAAAAGCTACAGAAGTTCCTTTTTTAATTTTAAAATCAGGTTTGGAAGTCGATTCTAATATCCATAATCCATCCAGATTTTGTTTTGTAGTATCTTTCATTGCAGTTTGTGTTTGAGGTTCCACTTGGTCTTTTTTAGTATTATTGGCACATTGTATAAAAAGCAATGCCAAAAATAAAATGCTCGTTCCTTGAATTAATTTTTTCATAATAAATGTTTTTTAATAACAATCAACAATTGTTTCTCGTTAGTGTTTTAAAATTTGAATTATTTTGAAATTTGTTATCAAAAATTATACCAAAGTTACTCATCGTTTTTAAACCAATTCGAATACATCACATAATTGTTTGAAATTCGGTCTATTTCTCCTGCAAAATCAGAAGTATTGATGTCTTTAACTTTTTTAGCTGGCACTCCAGCCCAAATAGTTCCAGATGCCACGGTTGTATTCTGTGTAATTACAGATCCCGCAGCAACTATTGAATTACTTTCAATAACACATCCATCCATAACAATGGCTCCCATTCCTATCAATACATTGTCATGAATATGACAACCATGTACAACAGCATTGTGCCCAATTGAAACATTGTTACCAATAATTGTAGGGTGCTTTAAATAGGTACAATGTATTACTGCCCCATCTTGTATATTTACTTTGTCGCCAATAGTAATACTATTCACATCTGCACGTACGACAGCATTAAACCACACACTACAATTTTTACCAATACTAACTTCACCAACTATAGTTGCATTTTCAGCAACATAACAATCCTCTGGAATTATGGGACTTTTTCCTTTACATGATTTTATTAACATAATACTTTAAAAAAATATTCATGAATAATCATTTAGATTATAAATTTATTAATTATTTGCTGGGCAATTACAGTGGTATTTTTCTGGTTTACATGAAAAATCAAATCCTAAAGTCAACTGATGGAAGCCACCATTATCAAAATTAACTTTACCCGCCAAATATGAATACGTATAAGCAAACATAAAATTTTTATAATTTACACCAACAATTGGGGTAATATATTGTAATTTTTGAGTTGCAACACTTCTACCTTCAATATAATTTGCACCATCTAAACTTCTTCTGTAGGAAAGTCCACCCCAAAATTTACCTGAATCCATTGCTTTGTAAGCTTTTATATTGAAATCAACAGTAGATTCTTTTGTTTGGGTAATATATTGAAACATTATTGAAGGTTCCCACATGATGGATTCGCTATCGCCAAAGGTATATCCGGTATTAAAAATAGCCCTCTTCAAATCAACAGGTTCATACAAAGAATAAATCTCTCGTTTACTTGCTAATACATTTTTTAATGTAAAATGAGCATAAAAATCTAAAAAGTTGTATGTTGCCCCTAAATCGATATTAAAATAGGACGCTCTTTGTACAATACCTCCAATACCAGGCTCTAAGTAAGAATTGTTTGATCTAAAACTTGTTTCATCTAACGAACTTTGGCTAAAACCAACATTTACTCCAAACGAAAGTCTATTCAAATCAATTTCATCACGTGAAAACAATAAATGATGGGCATAACTTAATTTTAAACCTGTTTGCGAGTGGTATCCATTTTTATCATTAAACAAGATGATACCCGCTCCATCTCGATCGGTTATAGCTCCATTAACACTCAATGTTTGTAATGCTGGTGCATCTGTTTGACCAAACCATTGTTGGCGGCCAGTTAATCTAACTTTTGAACAGCTTGCAGCTCCTGCCATAGAAGGGTGTAGCAAATAATAATTATCAGATAAATAATCTGAATATACAGGAAGACCTTCTTGAGAAAAGGTTAATTGCGAAATAAATATCGCAAAAGATAGATAGATTTTTTTAATTTTCATTTTTTTATCTTTTAAGTGAGAAATGGGCTTTAAATTGTTTAGCTAAAGTTTTTTCAATATAATCTACTGTAAACCAGTAATCTGTGGAAGGGAGTTGTGCTCCGTTTAGGGTTCCGTCCCAACCTTCGTTTTGATTTACAGAGGTAGCACTCAATTGTTTGAGTAGTTTTCCGTTGCGGTCAAAGATATAAATTTTTGTGTTAGGTTGCGATTTTAAACCCGTAATATTCCATGTATCATTAAATCCATCGCCATTTGGTGTAAAAAAGTGCGGATAATCAATGGTTTCTACATCCAATATCGTGTAAGGATCACAACTTTGATTTCCTCCCTCAATGTCCCATACCCAAAGGGTGTGCGAGCCAAGGCTCACATTTTCAAATTTAGGACTCACCTGTTGTGGCCCATCGTCTAGGCTGTACAAGTAAGTTCCATAACCCGCTACGGTGGCCTCTATAATTTGATTGCTCTCAAAAGCATTGGTTATCGTATAAGACACCCCAGCTATTGGAGCCGCTGGCCCTGATTGATATACATCAAAACCAACAGAGGTAGTCGTGCAGCCCAAAGTACTGTTGCTAATAACTTTGACACTAAATGTTCTTACGGCATCATTCACAGAGATGTCCCCGTTTTCGATGGTGTATGTAGCCCCCGTAGCTCCAGGTATTACCTGCGGAACGGCCGCTCCCTCCTTGACATACCACACATAGGTATAATCGCCCGTTACCTGACTGTCTAGCGTAAGGGGTCTTACTACTTTTTTGGTTAAATAATCCACACAAATGTAGTTGTAGCCATTATTGGTTTGGATGATAGGATTAGGATAACGCTCTATTTTGATGTTGATGGTTGTAAAATCTGTACATTTTGGCAAATAAATATTGTTGGTGTTGGTTACTTTTACATATATCGTGGACAACACAGGGTTTACACCCGCACTACTTGGGGCAGGCGTAACGTAATTTTGAGCCTGAACCAAAGTCAATGCGTTGGTGTCATTGGCCAAGTCGGTAGGGTTTGTAAAATAGGACAATACAAAAGTAGCAGGATCCTGGCCATTGAGTATTAGACCATCAAATTGTGTCAAATCAACTTTGCCAATACCGTCATAAGGATCGCCATAGTTGTCGCAGGTTGCAAAATTTTGAGGCCCAGTGGCTCTGGCTCTGTCTTCTACAATAAGGGTTAGGGTGCCAATTTCGTTGGTACAACCCGTGGCATTATTTACGATTCTTACATAAATGGTTTGGCTGTGTGGCGTAGTGTTGGTAAACAACAACGGCAAAGCATTAGTTCCATTTTGTGCCTCGGTTTGCAAGGCATGAAAGGTAAGGGTAAAGTTAGCGGGCAACTGCGATGTGCCTAATAATAAAGCTATTTTGGGTTGCAAATCAAACTGAGCCAAACCATCGCTGTTGTCGTCACAAATTTTATAAACAGGCAATGTAGCCACAGTTGGTCTTGGGTTTACCGTTAGTGTTTGTTTTACCATCACAAAACAATGTTGCCCTTGGTAATCTGTTCGGGTATTTTCTACACGAATCCACACATCGCCAGCCACGGCGGCGGCTGTTGGGTTCAGGATTTCGTTTACAGGAGGCACGGCTGTTGCCTCTGCATAAGAACGGAAATACCTCAAGATCAAGTTCGGATCGCCATTCATAATATAAGTAGCATTAACCGTCAAATTGAAAACCGACAATGGCACATCCAACGGGTTGTTGGGATCGGTGTAATTGTAAGCACATTGAGTACCTAGGCTAGGAATACCCGTTGTTCTTGGTGTTGGTATTGGCAAGACTCTTATGTCGAGTTTGGTCCAGCTTTTGCATCCAGTAGCATTGTTGGTAACCATTACACCCAGCGTTTGAGCAAATGGTGTGGTGTTGGTATAAGCCGTTGGATTGGCAATAGGTGTTCCCGTTTGCGGGTTGCTGTAACTTGGATAATATGTTACGGTATAGCCCGTCAAACCTTGGGTAATTTCGTTGTTTTTAAGGGTCAAATCAAAGGTATAAAACTGGTCGTTTGGATTGGCATCGGTGTCGCAAACACTCAAAGCCGTAGGGATAGTCAAAGCCAAAGGCAAATTGACAATCAAATCAAAGCGGGTAATGTTTCTACAATTGGTGCTGTTTCGTTTGATGCTGGCCCAAATGGTTTGCGGGTTGCTTATGTTGTAATAAGCAGCTGCATTTACAATTGGATTGGCACCCGTTAGGGCATCGGCTTGTGTCAAATGATAAGTAACAGTATAGTTGCTAGCGGCACTGGTTTGCAAGGCTAATAAACCTGCCGTTTGTTGGGTCAAATCAAAAAGGGTTAAACCATCTTGGTTGTTGCTATCGGTTTGATCGCATTTTGTCAAGTTGGCAATACTTCCAGAACCAGGCACAATTGGTGCAATATTGACATTCAATTCTATCGTAATGGCTTTTCTGCAACCGTATTGGTTTACGGCACTGGCATAAATAAATTGTACCAAAGCCCCACTGTTTTCATAATGTTGCGGATTGGCAATAGGATAAGATCCCGTTTGGGCATCGCTCAAGGTTTCGTGGTAAGTAATGGTAACGTTTAGAGCACCCGCCAAAATATTGGCCGTAAGGGTTGTCAAATCAAAAAAGTATTGTCCATTTTGATTGGTATCGCAAATGGCCAAAGGTGTTGTCGGTACAACAGGCATAGGCAACGGATTGACAATCAAATCCATGGTGCTAATATTGGAACAACCTGTAATGACATTGGTTAATTTTATACCCAAGGTTTGTGAATATGCCGATACATTGGTATAACTGCTCCAGTTGGCCGGCAAAATGGCATTGGTATTGGCATTGGCATCTGGCAAACTAGGATAAAAAGTAACATTCATGCCTGTTTGTCCATTCAAAAGGGTGGTAATTTGGCTGGTCAAGTCAAAATTTTCAAATCCCAACGGAGCGTTAGCATCGCAAAGGGTCATTGATGTAAAGCTCGAAGGTACAAGGGGTAATGGTTTTACAATTAATTTAAAATTGCCAATACTAAAACAACCCGTTCCAGGATATTGTATTCTGAAATAAACCGTTTGTTGGTTGGGGCTAGTGGTATTGGTATAAAAGTTAGGTAAAGCATTGGTTTGGTTTTGAGCATCGGCTAGGGAGCTGTAATATTTGATAACCGTTCCAATAAGGCCATTGGCAATTTCAGCATCTTTGGCGTGCATGTCAAAAGTTTCAATCCCATCGTTTGTAGGAGCGGTGTTGTCGCAAAGCACATAATCGGTCAGATTCACATTTGGAATCGGACGCGGATTGACAATCAGTTGCAAGGAGCTTGTAGAGAAACAAGCAGGAGCTAAAGGATCGAATATTCGTACATATATGGTTTGAGAAAAAGGTGTGGTAATGTTGCAATAGGTGTTGGGCAAGGGTTGCTCGCCTGTTTGAGCATCGGTTAGCGTTACGTGGTAAGTAACGGTTAAAGAGGCGTTGTTGTTGGTAATTTGTGGTGTAGCATTGCTTAGCGTAAAACAAGCAACACCGTCGTTATTGTCATCACAAACCTGAAGGGCAACGGGTGTGTTAAAGGCTGGAGCCGATAAAATGGTAACCGTGGCCAGAGCCGTGTCGTCCACACAAGGAGCTACACCTGCAACGGTGTAAGTAAAACTGCTCGAAGCCCCTGGAGCTGGCACAAATGTACCGGCAGCAGCATTGAATGTGCCACCTGTGCCAGAGGTTCTTGTCCAAACCCCGCCTGATTGTTCGCCCAACAAAATGTCTGCCAAGTTGATGGTAGTGGTGCTGGTTTCGCAAATGGTTAGTATACCGTCTGTACCGGCATTGGGCACTTCGTTGATGTTGATGGTGGCCATACTAAAATCGTCTAAACAAGGAGCGCTACCGGCCACTGTATATTTGAATTGGCTTGTTGTAGCCCCCAAACTAGAGGTAAAAGTACCCGTTGTGGCATTGAAAGTACCACCAACCCCGCTGGTTCTGGTCCAAACCCCGCCTGTTTGCTCGCCTGTAATCAAACTGAATAAATTAACAGCAGCAGTAGCATCAACACAAATGGTGGTGTTGCCATCGGTACCTGCATTGGCCACCGCATTAACATTTACAGTAGCCAAACTGGAATCGTCTGGACACGGAGAAGTACCCGTAATGGTATAAGTAAAGGTGCTATTGGTAGCATTAGTAGGCACAAAAGTTGCCGATGCAGCCGTAAAAGTACCACCCGTACCGCTGGTTCTGCTCCAAACGCCACCCGATTGTTCGCCTGTAATCAAATCAAATAAATTGATAGCAGTGGTACTGTTTTCGCAAACCGTAGTGCTGCCATCGGTGCCGGCATTGGATGCTGGACTGATGTTTACAGTAACTTGACTTGAATCATCAACACAAGGTGAAGCGGCAGTTAATGTATAAACAAAGGTGCTATTGGTAGCATTGGTAGGAACAAAAGTACCCGATGCAGCCGTAAAAGTACCGCCCGTGCCGCTGGTTCTGGTCCAAACGCCGCCTGTTTGTTCGCCTGTAATCAAGCTGAACAAATTGATGCTGGTGGTATCTGTAATACAAACTGTGGTAGTACCATCGGTACCTGCGTTTACAGGGTTGTTTACTGTAATGGTGGCCGTTCCAGATTGGGTTTGACTTTGAGATGGACTTCCAGAATCGGCAACAGATACCAAATTGTAAGCAAAAGTTCCTGCTGAAGTTGTAGGTGCAGCCACTGTTACAGAATTGCCCGTAGTGGTGCTAACGGTTTGATTGGCACCTCCATTAATATTGTATGTAAAAGTGTAAGGAGCTACGCCATTGGCACCTGTAAAAGTAATATTAGGTGATGCGTCGTTCAAACAAGTGGCTGTTGTGCCAGCAATAGTAGCTGTTGGCAACGATAAAACAGTAACTGTAGCCGTTTGACTCACCGCTTTAGGGCAGTTATTGGCACTGGTAACACTTGTTATGTTGTAATTGAAAACCCCTAAAGTATTGGTAGGCACAGTTATGGACACGCTATTGCCAGTAGTAGTGGTTATTTGTTGGCTTGTGCCTCCATTAATATTATAGGTAAACGTATAAGGAGCTACGCCACCACTCCCCGTAAAAGTAACCGACGGACTGCTGCTGTTTAAGTTTACAGTAGCCGTACCGCTTACAACGGCATCGGAAAGGGGGTTGATGTGTAATTGAAATTGTCGGTATTCCGTACAATTTGAACCTATAAGATCGGTTACAGATACATAAATTGTTTGATTGTCTGTTCCCGGATAAGCATTCAAATTGGTAATGTGATTGGTACCCGCTTGAGCATTGGCACTACTAGTATAGAAAAATACTTCATAATCAGCCGCTGACAATCCATTGAGGATGATTGGTACAAACTGATTCAAATTAAATGTACTACTAGACTGACATATAGTTGATTGTGTTGCTGTGGGGGTGGTAAGATCTAGTTCAGAATTGTATTCTACCACACATTCATCACTTTGGATACAGGTAGGACTAAAAATTAAATTGGCTTTATAAGTACCTTCTGTTGTAACCGTTAAATTGTAGCTGGTTTCGCCAGGCAAAACAACGTTGTTTTTTTCCCATGTATAGGTAATATTGGGAATGGGTGTAGCACTTGCTTTTAACTGTAAGGTTTTATTAGGACATACAGCATTGCCCTCTGCAATTAAAAAACTATGGGTATTTGAATATATGCCCGTTCCAGAAATATCTGCAGTACCTACATTGAAACTACCGCCGCCTAAAAATACCGCTGAATCGTATTGACTGTCATTTCTGTCGGCTATTACCAATTTGATATGGTAATTATTGAAAGGTACCACCGCAGATTGTGCTGTCATTTTTACCGTTTGTCCATTAAAATTGTTTGAGGCAGTTGTTGCAGCAGTTCCACCATTGAACAAACCAAAATATTGCGAATTTGCCGACGGACAAGCGTTATTATTTGCATTATTTCTAATAGTGGTTACTGCAATAGGTGTATTGGTATTAGGAACGAGTGCTAAATTTATAGGAGCAGTTCCCGCAGTTACATCTGTAAGAAAAAAAGCAAAAGCGTCAGAAAAATCACATTGAAAAGTACCGTACTCTTCTGAAGCAAATAAAAAGTCGAAACTCATTGATGAAGAGAAAGGGACAAAATCAAACTCCAATACAGTAGCATTATTGTAACTATTTAAATCTGCATCAATTCCAAGACCGTCAATGTAATTGAATAATTGAGTATCGCCAGGCCAATTACCAGAACCGTTAGATTGTGTGCCAGAATTTGGACCCGCAGCCGAAAGCACATTGCCTGTACTTAAAATAACACCATTTGCTAATGGAAAATTAGGGTTGGTATTTTGGAAATAACCAATTCCATTTGTTGAATTAAAATTTGACCCTGTGGACCAAGTGATATTGGTTACACCTCCCGCACAACTATTTTGAGCCGTGGCACCAAATAATACATTTTGAACCAATTGTGGAACTGTATATGTTGTTGTGTTAACCGTTATTGATTGCCCGTAAAAAGATACAAAACTCATCAAAAACATGTGTAATATGATTTTTTTTAACATATTTCTATCTATTATTATTCAATTTAAATATTTTCAAATTTTTGCTTTAAAAATTAAAAATTCAAATATAAATAAAAAAACATAAATACTTTATTAAATTTGCAAAAAAATAATCCAAATGATAAAAATTACTATAAAACCAACTCAAAACCCCAACATCTTGAAGTTTGAGTTTCCTGATTTTATTACGCACCATGAACATTTTGAGTTTAAAAATATTGATGAAACCAAAAATGCTCCTTTGGCTCAAAAATTGTTTTATTTACCATTTGTAAAAACCGTTTACATTTCGGGAAATTTTGTAGCGATAGAAAAATTTAGTATTGTAGAATGGCCCGATGTGCAGGAAGCTGTGGCTCTTGAAATTGAAACCTTTGTAAACGAGGGTGGCGTTGTTGTGTTGCCCACTACTCATGCTACCAAAAAAACACCGATTACGGTATATGGCGAGACAACTCCAAATCCTTCTTCACTCAAATTTGTGGTGAATAAAATATTGGTTAAAAACGCTGTAGAATACAAGAATATCGACGAAACATTGTCATCTCCATTGGCACGAGCCCTTTTTGAATTTTCGTATGTGAAAGAAGTTTTTATTGACGAAAATTATATTTCTGTAACTAAATTTGAAATGGCCGACTGGAACACCGTGTCATTAGAATTGAGAACTTTTATTAAAAATTTTATTGAAAACGGCGGCATAGTGGTTGATGAATCATTATTAATAAATAATCCAAAACAAGAAAAACAACAACTACAGGATTTTGACAAATTAGACGTAACCTCTCAACAAATTATCAATATTTTAGAAGAATATGTAAAACCCGCCGTGGCGGCAGATGGTGGAAATATATTGTTTGACTCTTATAATGAAGCCGAGAAAAGAGTCAAAGTTGTTTTGCAAGGTGCTTGTAATGGCTGTCCTTCATCTACCTTTACCTTGAAAAATGGGATTGAAAACATGCTCAAAGACATGCTCAATGAACCCAATATTATTGTAGAAGCAGTTTAGATTTTTTTCTTTTTTTTTTTAAAGCATGACTATTTTGATGGCCATCAAATAAGATTGAATTGTTGGTATGAGGTCGAATGTACATAATACCTTAATAAATATTAAATAAAAAAATCAAGATACATTAAATTAATTTTGTTATTAGCAAAAAAATAATTATTAAATGAAAGCATATATTTTTCCTGGTCAAGGAGCACAATTTACGGGTATGGGCAAAGATTTGTACGAATCTTCTAGTATTGCCAAAGAAATGTTTGAAAAAGCCAATACTATATTAGGTTTTAGAATTACCGACATCATGTTTGAAGGATCGGCTGAAGATTTAAAACAGACAAAGGTTACACAACCTGCTGTTTTTTTACATTCTGTAATTTTGGCTAAAACAATGGGAACTCAATTTTGTCCAGAAATGGTAGCGGGTCATTCGTTGGGAGAGTTTTCGGCCTTGGTTGCTAATGGGGTATTATCATTTGAAGATGGCTTGCAATTGGTTTTTAAGCGTGCGATGGCCATGCAAAAAGCCTGCGAAATGGAGCCATCGACAATGGCTGCCGTATTGAATTTGGACGACAAAATAGTTGAGGAAATTTGTGCCACTATAGACGGGGTTGTTGTAGCTGCAAACTATAACTGCCCAGGACAATTGGTAATTTCGGGAGCCTATTCGGCAGTAGAAAAAGCATGTGTTGCTATGAAAGAAGCGGGTGCCAAACGGGCTTTGATTTTGCCAGTTGGTGGTGCCTTTCATTCGCCATTGATGGAGCCAGCCCGAGAAGAGCTTGCGGCAGCAATAGAAGCTACCCATTTTTCTGAACCTATTTGTCCAGTGTATCAAAATGTTACAGCAAATGCCGTAGCGGATGCTGCGTCTATCAAAAAAAACTTAATCATTCAACTTACAGCACCTGTCAAATGGACGCAATCTGTACAGCAAATGATTGCAGACGGTGCAACTTCTTTTACAGAAGTTGGTCCTGGAAAAGTATTGGTTGGCTTGGTCAATAAAATTAACAAAGACGTTCAAACAATTTCGGCATAAAAAAAATTAAAAAAATAAAACATGTCAAGCTTGCAACATTTGTGGGCTTGACATGTTTGATAGTATTACCCAAAAATGAGTTTAGAACACCAAATCATATTATCATTAGGAAGTAATCAAGGCCATCGATTGGAGCATTTAATAGGCGCTGTACAATCGATTCATGCCCAAATTGCTACTGTGATAAAAGTATCAAAGGTATATGAATCGCCTGCTTGGGGTTTTGACAGCGATCCGTTTTTTAATATTGCCATTTTATTGCATACAGACAAAGACTGTATGACTATTGCAAAACAATTGTGGCATTTGGAACAAAGTATGGGCAGAAAACCTAAAACAAAGTCCGAATATGAGGCCCGCATTATTGATATTGATTTGATTAGTTTTGACCAAGACATTATCGAAAACGACCACCTGCAAATTCCACATAAGGAAATGCACCGTAGGCAATTTGTGTTATGTCCGATGATGGATTTGGAAATAGTTTGGGAACATCCTATTTTAAAAAAAAATATCCTAACCTTGCTTGCCCATTGTTCAGACAAAAGTTCTTGTATTCCAGTAGCAACCATGGAAGCTCCTTTGTCAAAATTTCAATTTCAAAATAACAATCATATTGTCATTGAAGGCAACATTGGTGCTGGAAAAACTACGCTAACCAATAAAATTGCTGCCGACTTTAATGGAAAAACAGTTTTAGAGCAGTTTTCGGACAATCCGTTTTTGCCTCTTTTTTATCAAGACGCTTCACGATATGCTTTTCCGTTGGAAATGTCATTTTTGGCAGAAAGATACCAACAACTGGCAGATGATTTGAAACAATATGATTTGTTTAAAGACTTTTTAATTGCGGATTATCATATATTCAAATCGTTGATTTTTGCAAAAGTAACCCTTAGTGATGCAGAATTTCGATTGTATAAAACTTTATTTGACATCATTTATAAGGAAATTCCAAAACCCGATTTGTATATTTATTTATATCAAAAAACTCCGAAATTGATACAAAACATACAAAAAAGAGCCAGATTGTATGAACAAAGCATATCTGAAACGTATTTGATGCAAATTAATAATGGGTATTTGGACTATATCAAATCAGACAAACAGCTTAGGGTTTTGATTATAGATGTTTCGGAATTGGATTTTGTAGAAAATCACAAAGACTATTTATATATTTTGGAGCAAATCGATGATTTTTGTAAAAAAAAGAAATAAAAAACATCTATTAAAAAAAATAATATTTTATATTAAACTAAATATTTATATAAATACCAATAAAAATGATCCATTTTCTTCCTATTGTTTTACCTTTTTTGCCTTTTGCTTTTCAATTGATTGTTGGGAGTATTGCGATGAAAAGCAGTTTTAAATTCAAGTTTAGCCATGTTTGTATTGTAAGTTTACTATTTCAAATAATATTTTCAGTAGTATCGTTTATTATATTTAATTATCGATTTAATCAAAGCATCGATGGCAATTCGCCAGGCTGCGGCATGTGGATTATTGGTGTTATGAGCATGTTATTAATAGCTGGAATGGCAACAGTAATAACTATCTTGATACAGTATTTGATACAAAGATTTAAAAAAAGAAATTAAAAGATGTAGGTTTTTAAATTTTTCCTTTTTTTTTAAATTAAACAACATACTTCACTTGTTTGCTATTGCTCGGGTAGTATCTTTGGACTATTTTATAAAAATATTTGGTATTATAAATACATTGGGTAAGATGGGGATCAAATTGTTGTAAATTGGTGTGCTTTCAAATGACATTTTTTGAAAACAAAATTCACTTGTTTTAGATTAATTATTTTTTTTAACTAATTTTGCTAAAAAAATAATTAATAACCCATACGTACTATGCACATTGCCATCGCTGGAAATATTGGAGCTGGAAAAACCTCTTTAACCAAATTATTATCTAAACATTTTAAGTGGACTGCTCATTATGAAGAAGTGGTGGACAATCCATATTTGGACGATTTTTACCATCAAATGGAGAGATGGTCGTTTAATTTGCAAATATTTTTCTTAAATAGTCGTTTTCGTCAAATATTAGATATTCGAGAAAGTGGTAAAAAAACCATTCAGGATCGTACTATTTATGAGGATGCTCATATTTTTGCTCCCAATTTGCATGCCATGGGATTGATGACCAATAGGGATTTTCAAAATTACTCATCGTTGTTTGAATTGATGGAATCATTAGTGCAACCCCCAGATTTATTGATTTATTTGCGGAGTTCTATTCCAAATTTAGTAGGACAAATCCATAAAAGAGGAAGAGAATATGAAAATAGTATTTCTATTGATTATTTGAGCAGGCTCAACGAGCGATATGAAGCATGGGTTCAAACGTATCATAAAGGTAAGTTACTTATTATTGATGTAGATGAAATAGATTTTGTAAATAACCCAGAGGATTTGGGTACTATTATTAGCAAAATTGATGCTGAAATTAATGGGCTTTTCTAATATTGCACTTGTGTAAACAAATAATTTCGCTGTATTTTTTGCTATTTTATAATTATTATGCTAATGTATTATAAAATAGTCATGATAGTGTTGCCAAAAAAAATATAGCTTACAAAAAATACTACTTTGTTTGATTATTAGTACAATATTGCACCAAACGTCCTATGGGTACCGATGCCCCTAGCCCTGATGGTAGCGACATCCTTTTGTGGCGGGGTTCGCCACAAAAGATATAGCGAACAGCAGGAATAGCTCCTGATAATAAATTATTTTTTTAGTATATTTTGAATTTCATGTTGCAGTAAAGGTTGCATTACTTGGTATCCTTTTAGATTGGGGTGCACACCATCTGGAGAAAGTGTTTTTTGTAGTCCTTTTTGATTATCTACCATATATTTATAGTAATCTACAAAGCTAATTTTATTTTTTTCGGCATAATTTTTCAACATTTTATTGAGGTCTATAACTTGGTTTGCAGGGTTTTTATTGGGGTTCCAATAGAAGTCGTTTGCGGGCAATACGGCACATAAAATGACTTTGATGTGATTTGCTTTGGCAATTTCGATCATTGATTGGATGTTGTTTGTAATTGTTTCGAGCGTTGTTTCGCCAGTATTGCCCGCTATATCGTTGATACCCGCTAGAATGACCACGATTTTTGGTTTTAGAGCCACAACATCTTGCCGAAAACGAAGGAGCATTTGTGGAGTGGTTTGACCGCTAATGCCTCTGTTGATGTAGTTATTGGACGAAAAAAAATCGGGTTGTTGGGCAAGCCAAAATTCGGTGATAGAATCTCCCATAAACACGGCTTTTATGGGTTTAGCTTCTTGAATGATACGGATGTTGTCTGATTGGTATTTGGATAAATTGGCCCAATCTTGAGCATAAATATTTGATTTCATTGTATTTATGAAAAATATTAAAAGTATGAAGGATATGTTTTTTGGCATCATTTTGGTTTCTTTTGAAAGGTTCAAGCGGTTTGTAAAAGGCTATGGTGGTGGCGTTTTTTGATACAAATATACTTTTTTTGACATGACAATCCAACCCTTTTGATATATTTACACTCTATAAAGAAAAAAAAGCACCATGGCGGTATCTGAAACATTACTATTGAATTGCAAGAAAAAACAAAGGGCTGCCCAGCGGCAATTGTATGACTACATGTCGCCCAAGTTGTATGCTACATGCAAACGGTATTTGAAAAAAGAGGAAGAAGTAGAAGAAGCATTGGGCGATGCTTTTTATCAGATATTTACAAAATTGGACCAACTTAAAGAATGGGGTGCTTTTGAAGCTTGGGCCCGTCGGATAACGGTAAATTGTTGTTTGGCGAGCATCAAAAAAAACACCAATTTCAATATGTATTTAGAAGATGCACAAGCCAATTGGCAACCCAAAGCAGACGAACAGACACCGCTAGAAGAAGCAGATTTGCTGGCATTGGTTCAAAAAATTCCAGATGGATGTAGGACTATTTTTAATTTATTTGTTATAGAAGGATTTGGACACAAAGAAATTGCGGCCATGCTTCAAATATCTGAAGGCACTTCCAAGTCGCAATTGAATGTAGCCAAAACCAAGTTGAAAGATTTAGTAAATACTTTTTATTACCAAAAAGCAAAATAAAACATGGACAATTCCAATCAATTATTTGATCAAATTAAAAAAGCTGTTGAAAAAAACGAAGCACAAACATTTTCTAATGCTGAAAAAGTGTGGCAAAATGTAGCCTCAAAATTAGACCAAGAGCAATTACAAACAGATAAAAAAATGTGGCAAAAATGGGCCGTTGCAGCATCGTTTTTGTTGCTTATAACTATTGGATATCAATCGTTTATAGTAGATAATACAACCACTATAAGTCCTACAAACGATGTGGTGTTGAAAGACAGTTTGCCATTTGAAACCCAAGATACGACACAAGAACCCTCTTTTTTGAAAACGGAAGAAGCGGTGGTTTTGCAAATGCCAAAAAGAAATCCTTTGATTCAAGCAGATGCTGTGCCAGAAGTTGACATGCAACCTGACGAAACCACTCTTGCCATGGCTGCTCCTGATGCAGAAATTGCGGAAGAAAGTAACATATTGAGCAAATCAACGAATCAAAAACTGAAAGTGAACCCTATGTTTTTGAATGGTATTGAAGCTAAAGTTGTAGATGGTGCTGTAAGCGCACAAGACAAAAAAACGCCCCCTTTGGTGGTTATGGACGGCTATCTTCAAAGTGATAGCTTGGAAACAGCAGCAGCAGTAAAGGCTTTTGCCGCATCAAAATCGATAGATTTAGAGGATATTACCATTTTGAATAACCCATTATATATTATAGACGGACATTATTATGACGAAGAATCCCTTTTTGGTACACATCCTACAAGCCCTTATTATCCGTTGAAAAAGCAATTGATAGAAAGTATTTTGATCTTGCAAGATGAAAAAGCAATGGCTAATTATGGCGAAATGGGCAAAAATGGTGTGGTAATTATCAAAACCAAATATGGCAAACCAGTGCATCATTAAATTTATTATTTTTATTATTTTTACCAAAACCTTTTTAGCACAAATAGTAGCTGAAAAGGTTTTTTTTATGGACTTTATTTTATGAAGTTTGATTCATATTTCTTTGCTGTGTGGTGTCTTTGCGAGTTTCATTTCTAGCAAAGTAAACACTTCAACCATTTGGAATGAATTACGTACAGTCATGTAAATGTTTGTATAAAATATAGTCAAAACCCTTATGCAAAACTTAACTTGTGAAAACGGATTAAAAAAACTAGGAAACTTATTTGGTTTTTAAAGTTTCCTTTTGTAATTTTGCCAGCGTAAAATCATATTTTTTTCGATAAAGGTATTAAAATGAAAGACAAAATCATAAAAAATGCAACGGAAATGTTTTTGAAATTAGGTTTCAAAAGTGTAACTATGGATGATATTGCCTCACAAATGTGTATTTCAAAAAAAAACGATTTACAAATATTTTTGTAACAAGGAGTTGCTGATAGAAGAAACAACAAGTACCGTACATACGGAAATCCATCAGAAAATTGCAGACATTGTGGCCCAAAACCACAATGCCATTTCAGAGAATTTTGAAATACTGAAAATGTTTAAAGAAATGTTTCAATCCACAGACAGTTCGCCAGCGTATCAATTAAAAAAGCATTATCCAGACATTTATGAAAACGTAATAAATAAAGAAAAAGATGAATGTAAAACATTGTTTAGAAAAAACATCGAAAAAGGAATTCAAGAAGACTTGTATAGAGCTGAAATTCCAATAGATGCAGCCGTTTTTTTTTATTATTCCTTAATATTTGTGATTAATGAAAATATAAGTTCAGAAAAAGAAGCCAAAAAATTAGAATTGTCAGCACTGGAATACCACATTCGAGCCATTGCAAGTGCCAAAGGAATAGAAGAATTAGAAAAACATATAACCCAGAAATAGAAACAGTATATCCAATGAAAAAAATAATATTCATTACAACAATAAGCTTGTCGTTATGGGGCAATGCACAAGAAACGAGCGCCAATAAGTACCGATTTTCCTTGTCGGAGGCGGTAAATTTTGGTGTGGAACACAATTATTCGATATTGAATGCAAATAAAGATATTGCGGCAGCAAAAGAAAAAAAAGCGTGAAACAACAACTATTGGTTTGCCACAAATAAATGCAGCAATTGGTTATCAAAACAATATTGTTTTGCAAAAATCGTTGATTCCTGCCGAAATTTTTGGAGGACAACCAGGCGAGTTTGCAGAAGTAGCTTTTGGAACCAAACAAAATATGGCTGCTAGTGCAACTTTAAGCCAGTTGTTGTTTAATGGTTCTTATTTGGTAGGACTAGAATCGGCAAAAGTATATTTAAAAATTTCAGAAAATGCAAAAATCAAAACCAATAACGAAATCAAGGAGCTCATTATTGCTTCATATTGCAATGTGTTATTGGCAGAAGAAACGATAGTAATCATCGAAAAAAATAAAATTTCGTTAGAAAAGTTGCTTTTTCAAACAACCGAAACCTATAAAAATGGCCTGATAGAAGAAGAGAATGTAGAGCAGCTTCAAATCACGTTATCATCTGTAAATAACGCTTTAGAAAACATCAAAAGGCAAAAACATATAGCCTTAAATATGCTCAAATTAGTAATGGGCATGTCTATGAATGACGAATTAGCACTTACAGAAAAATTAGAAAAATTAGCCGTTAGTAGTGTCAATTTAGACATTATTAAATCCAATTTTGAGGTAACTAATCATATAGATTACAAGATTCAAGACAATGTAATTAATAGTAACAAATTGTTGGTTAAATTAGAAAAAAGCAAAGCATTGCCTACATTGGCCGCTGCCTACAACATTGGATACAATGCTTTTGGTAATCAATTTAAGTTTTTCTCGGCAGAACAACGCTGGCTAAACTATTCTAATGTTGGGGTTAGTTTGAATATTCCCATATTTAGCAGTTTTGCTAGAAGTTCCAGAACACAACAAGCCAAAATTGCATTGGAACAAGCTCAAACCAAGATGATTCAAACCGAGCAAACCTTAAAACTTCAATTTGAAAAAGCCAAAAGCGACTACGAATACAGTTTGCAACAATTGGTGTTTTCAAAAAACAGTTTGTCATTGTCTGAACGAATTGAACAAAAACAAGAGGTCAAGTTTAAAGAAGGACTTTCGTCGAGTTTTATATTGAACGAAGCCCAAAGACAATTGTATAGCAACCAACAAAATTATTTGCAAGCCTTATTAGATGTCATTGTGAAAAAAGCATCATTAGAAAAAATGTTAAACTAAACTAATCAAAATAAAATAATCAAGTATGAAAAAAATAGTATTACTTACAACCGTTGGATTGGTAATGTTGTCTTGTAACCCATCTGGGAAACCAACAACAGACGACTTATTGAAAACTAAAGATGTAACAGCCATAAAAGCCAAACGAGCTGAAATTCAGGCAGAGTTGAGCAAAATAGACGAGGTTTTAACTAAAATAGAAACCAAAAAAGAGATTGCATTAGTAGCGGTGGCCGCCGTTAGCGATACTGTTTTTCAGCATTATTTAGAAATACAAGGCAATGTAAATACCAAGGAAAACATTCTGATTCAACCCGAAATACCAGGAACTCTTGCAAGTTTAAATGTGAAAGCCGGACAACATGTGGCCAAAGGTCAGGTTTTGGCTCGTGTGGACGACGGAGGAATGAGTCAGCAAGTGGCCAGTTTACAAACACAATATGATTTGGCCAAAACAACTTATGAAAGACAAAAGAATCTTTGGGACCAAAAAATCGGATCTGAAATCCAATATTTACAAGCCAAAACACAAATGATTAGCTTACAAAAATCGGTTGCTCAAGCCAAAGCTGGGTTAAGCAAAACACTTATCAAAGCCCCTTTTTCTGGAACTATCGACGAAGTGTTTGTAGAAAGAGGTCAGGTAGTGGCAGCAAGCATGCAAGGTTTGATGCGAATTGTTAATTTGTCTAACATGTATCTATCCACTTCAGTACCAGAAAGTTATATAGGTAAAATCAAAGTTGGGACAACCGTTGATGTTTTTTTAACATCGCTCAACAAAACTTACAAAGGAAAAGTGCGACAAATTGGCAATTTTATCAATCCAAATAACCGTAGTTTTGGAATAGAGGTAAGTGTGCCAAACACCGATAACTTATTGAGACCCAATCAGGTGGCTAAACTCAAAATTATTGATTATGTAAACCCAAAAGCTATTGTAGTGCCAACAAACATTATTCAAGAAGATGCTCAAAAAAACAAATTTGTATATGTAGTGGCCAATAGCAAAGGTAAAACAGGATTGGCCAAAAAAGTAATGGTACAAACGGGACAATCCTCAGACAATGTAACAGAAATTATAAACGGACTTTCTACCGAAGATTTATTGGTTACAGAAGGTGCCAACACCATTTCTGAAGGGATGCAATTAAATTTTTAGCACTCTGAATTAGAGTAATTGTGTAAAAAAATTTACGGTATAGAATATTTTATTTATTATTAACATCATTTCCTATTGACCCCTAGTAGGAAGTTCCCCTTTTTGGGGTTAGGGGGCTACTATGTCACATCAAAATAAAGAATTCGGCATTTCAAGTTGGGCTGTGGACAATCGAGTAACGGTCTATATTCTTACATTTATAATAGTTGTTGCGGGTTTGATGGCTTATGTCAATATGCCACGGGAAGATTTTCCTGAAATCATCGAAAATAAAATATACATTTCGTCTGTTTTTCCTGGAAATTCTGCCGAAGATGTCGAAAAATTAGTAATCAAACCATTAGAAAAACAAGTCAAAAATATTAGCGGCGTTGCAAAAGTAACATCGAGTTCATTTCAAGATTATGGAATGATTATAGCCGAATTTTCGGACGATGTTTCTATAGAACAAGCCAAGCAAAAAGTAAAGGACAAAGTGGACAATGCCAAAGCCAGCACCGACTGGCCCAATATGGACAACGGCAGCAAGGTAGAGCCTAATGTTTTTGAGCTTAATATTTCTGAAGAAGTACCTATTTTGAACATCAATTTACAAGGAAATTATACGACGCAACAGTTGAAAAAATATGGCGAATTATTGCAAGACGACATCGAAGAGATTTCCGAAGTAAAAAAAGTGGATATCCTTGGCGTAGATGACAAAGAAGTAGAAATAGCTATCGATTTGTTTAAAATGACCGCCGCTCAAGTAACTTTTGACGAAATTCAAAATGCAGTCAAATACGAAAACATGACCCTTTCTGGCGGTAATTTAGCATCGCAAGGTTCTCGAAACAATATTAGAATTATTGGCGAAATCAAAGATCCAAAAGAACTAGAAAATATTGTTGTAAAATCTTTTGGAGGAAGTGTTTATTTAAAAGACATTGCCCAAGTATCGTTCAAAGAAAAAGAAAAAACTACTTATGCTCGAGAAAAAGGTACCGAAGTTGTGATGCTCAACGTCAAAAAACGATCTGGACAAAACATGATTTCTGCCATCGATCAAGTTAAAGAAAAAATCAAAATAGCTCAAGAAAGTTATTTACCCAAAAATTTAAAAATCGAACTCACAAACGACCAATCCTCCAGAGTCGAACACCAAGTAGATGAATTGTCAAACCACATTATATTTGGTATTGTGCTGGTTATGCTTGTTTTAATGTTTACCATGGGATTGCGAAATTCCTTGTTTGTAGGAGCTGCCATTCCTTTGTCTATGATGATTGCCTTTGCCTTTCTTTCAATGTTTGGACTCACGCTCAACACCATGGTGCTTTTCGGATTGGTTATGGGGCTGGGTATGCTTGTAGATGACGGTATCGTAGTAGTGGACAACGTATATGCCAACATGCAAAAAGGCATGACCAAAATTCAGGCCTCCAAAATTGGTATTGGCGAAATTGCTTGGCCGGTTATCTCATCTACAGCAACCACTTTAATGGCCTTTTTGCCTTTTGCACTTTGGCCAGGCACTATGGGAAAATTCATGAGATATTTCCCTATTACATTAACCATTACCCTAACAGCTTCTTTATTTGTAGCCATGGTCATCAATGCCGCCATGACGGGAGGTTCGATGGCTTTAGAAGACAAAAACATTTCTCGCAAGAAACTTAAACAATATTCTATTCTTTTTTTAATAGTCGGATTGTTATTTGCAATTCCAGGTTATACCACATCAAGTAATGTTTTAAAAGGACTTGGACATTTGTTTTTATTTACCATCATTTTCATGTGGGTGTACCACCTCAAAGTGTTTCAATGGACACAAGATTTTCAACATAGTTTTTTTCCAAGAATGGAAGAAAAATACAAAATCTTTTTAGCCAAAATTCTAACTGGTCAAAAAGCCTGGTTGGCCTTAATTGGCATTATTGGTATGTTAGTATTTTCGTTTGTTTTACTAGGGATTTTTCCAAGAAAAATATTATTTTTTCCAGAAAACATACCAAACCAAGTCATTACATACATCGAATTTCCTCAAGGTACAGATATTGAAAAAACCAATAAAGCTACTTATTTTGTCGAAAAACAAGTCATTCAAATACTGTCAAAATACGTAGATCCTAGCACCAACAAAAACTTTTTGGCAGAATCTATCGTATCGCAAGTAGGGGTAGGGGCAGGAAACCCAAATGTAGATGCAGGATCTGCGTCTGAAACACCTTTCAAAGGTAAGGTAACGGTTAATTTTTCTGAATTCAAATTCAGACAAGGTATCGATACCAATACCATTTTAGAAGAAATTCGAGACAAAGTAAAAGGTATAGCAGGGGCAACGGTTACCGTAGAAAAAGATGCCAATGGCCCGCCAGCAGGGTACCCTATTAGCGTGCAACTTACAGGATTAGACTATGACGACATGCTACAAGAAGCCGATAAAATGATTGCCTTTTTAGAGTCGAGAAACATTCCAGGTATCGAAAAATTAAGTGTCGATGTCAATAAAGAAAGTCCCGAACTTGAAGTAAAAGTAGATAGAATAAATGCTGGAAGTATGGGCGTTTCCACGGGGCAGTTAGGATTTAATTTACGTCGATCGGTATATGGACAAGAAATCTCTACCTACAAAGAAGGTGACGATGACTACAACATCGTGATGAGAATGCAAGCCGATCAACGCAAAAACGAAAATGTGCTCTTCAATGAATCTCTGACTTTCAGAAACATGAACAACGGACAAATCATGCAAGTACCCATTTCGGCTATTTCACAAACCCAAAAAACAACTACATACAATCAAATAAAGCGTAAAAATTACAAACGCATCATGACCATTTACTCCAACGTGCTAACTGGGTACAATGGAGACGAAATAACCAAGCAAATCAAAGCCGAACTTCAAAACTACAAAATGCCAAAGAGTATCACCTATTCTTTCTCAGGAGTGCAAGAAGAACAAGGCAAAAATCAAAGCTTCCTAATGTACGCGTTGTTTTTAGCATTAGCGGGTATAACCATCATTATTGTATTACAATTTAATTCGGTGTCCAAAACCGTAGTCATTATGTTTACCGTTTTACTAAGTTTTAGCGGCGTGTTTTATGGCTATGTAATTGCCAATATGGACTTTGTAATCCTCATGACCATGATGGGCATCATATCTTTAGCAGGAGTAGTCGTAAAAAATGGAATTGTATTAATGGACTTTTTCGTCCTTTTGTTAGACAAAAAAGTAGCTGAACAAAAACTAGAAAGCCACGACGATTTGACCCTCGATGAAATAAAAGAAGTCATCATCGAATCTGGAAAGTCCCGTTTGCGACCAGTTTTGCTCACCGCACTAACCGCCATTTTAGGGCTAATACCCCTAGCAATTGGTTTAAATTTCGACTTTTTCACACTCATTTCCGAGCTAAACCCTCACTTTTTTATGGGGGGCGACAACGTCATGTTTTGGGGGCCACTTGCCTGGACTATTATCTTCGGACTTACCTACGCCACCGTACTTACCCTCATCATGGTACCCGTAATGTTCTACCTCGTCAAACGAACCAAGTACAAACTCCGAGACCGAAAAAAGGCCAAAATATAACCCAACTTTTTCAAAAAAATCCGCTTTCAACAAAGCGGATTTTTTTATTGTGTTTCAATCAGCAACACGACACACTTTTTAGTGCATTACCTTTTTTTCAGCCCTTAAAGGACTTTCAATTCACAACAAATCTCAAGGGATACAAAAACCCAGCCCTCTTGTCCTGCAAGGTCTTTTTTTTTAGACCTTGTAGGTCTTACATATTACAACAAATCTCAAAGATAAAAAAGCCAAACACTTGTCCTGCAAGGTCTTTTTTTCAGCCCTTCTAGGACTTTCAATTCATAACAAATTACAAAGGAATCAAAAACCCAACCCTCTTGTCCTGCAAGGTCTTTTTTTTTGGACCTTGTAGGTCTTACATATTACAACAAATCTCAAAGAAAAAAAAGCCAAATATATGTCCTGTAAAGTCTTTTTTTTTAGCCCTTGTAGGACTTACATTTTGCAAAAAATCTTAAATGATTTAAAAAAATTACTAAAATATGTACTACATTTTTTTTATTTATCTCTATTGTAATATTTAAAACAAGAATAGGAGTCAATTTTTCATTTAATTATCATATTTAATTATTCATATTCGCAATTTGAAATCATAAACGACTGTGATGGATTCCTAAATTTAAGAAATAATCCATAATAAGAAACAATTATTCAGACATATTAGATAATGATTTTGTTGTTTATCATTTTTAACTATAAGAAAATGGATTTAAAATTGAAAATAAATAATGGAAAATACTTGAATGGTTCTGATTATAAAAACAAATTCAAGTGAATGTCAGACTTTGAAGCCATTCCTATAACGTCAAACGGTAATCAAAAAGTAATTTTAAAAAATACTCACTTTCAAATTCAAATTTGTGAGCTATATTTTATAAATATATTTGGTATAAATTAAATTTCAATTAAAAATGATAATAAAATGTTGTAAAAAAAAAATAACAATTTGAAAGTATATACTTTAAAAAATTGTATTGTAAAAAAATATGAATCTATTTGAATTAAAGTAAATTAATATAAAAATAAAATTATGAAAAATGGCTTTAGCTAACGGTTTTGAACCCAATGTAAGTTATTCAAAACCTCATTTTGAAAAAAAAGATGTTTTATATAGTTTCGTCAAATGGTGATGGTGGCAAAAAAAATCTAAATTATGAAAAACAGTCGTCGTTTTTTTTAAATTTGTAAAACCAAAAGATACATTTGTTTGTTGAATCTAGCAATTTAAACTTAGTGCTTTTAAATAATAACTTACAAAAATGAAATGCGTTTATTGTTAAATAATTAAAATTTTATGAAAAAATACACAAACGACCTAAAAACTATGGTTGAGGTTGTAATTTTTGCATTATTATGGTTTATAGGCACAACATTGGATAGCCCAATTGTTACCATTATTAGTTTTTTATTTTTTATTTGTTATATCAACTTTATGAGCAGTATTGTTACAGAAAGGGGAGGGTGTATTATGTCCTTTATCCTACTAAAAATGATTGCTATTCAAAAATAACTTTATTGATATTAGGAAGCATACTTTTGGTATCATCTATTGTTATTGTTGTAACAAAAAATAGCCATCAATATGCAATAATTAGTTTTGTATTTGGCTTGCTTTTATTTTTGAATGGTCTATTTGATTTACCAAAAGGGAAGCTGATAATCTGCGACAGCACATTGATAATATCTGGGATAAATGAAAAAATAAACCTTCAAAACCTTAAAGAAATTAACATTTTCAAGGATAGAATCCTTCTTTCTGATGACAATGACAGTGTCAAACGGGTAGATAATGTAGCCTTAGATTTTGTATCGTCAAAGGTAATGGAAAAGTATATTTTAGAAAATACTCAGAATTTTGATTTAAAGGTTATTAACAATCTTCTGTAGTAGCATTTTGATTATTTAAAGTAAAGTCGTTTATTTATGGGATGATTTGTTGTCTAAAAATTACTACTTTGACCAAGATTTGATACAAGTGAGTCTGTTTTTCGTTTATTGAAAATGTTATTGCAATGATAATTTATAAAAAAAACACAGTGATTACTGTGTTTTTTAATATCGATTTTTTAAAATAATTACTTTTATATTTATAAAAAATATAATTTTATCAAAATGGTATGTAATAATGATAAAAGTTAAGTAAGGTAAATATGGTACAACTGTTTTATATCAACTTCCTTTTTTGGCTTTGATCATGGCTTCGAGCATGTCCCACATTTCAGCAGGAATTTGTTCCAAAATATTAAACTGACCTGCTCCTTGTAGCCATTCGCCTCCATCAATAACTACAACTTCGCCATTAATATAAGCTGAAAAATCAGATACCAAGTAAGCTGCAAGGTTGGCTAACTCTTGATGGTCGCCCACCCTACGGAGAGGAACTTTTTTCGACATGTCAAATTTTTCTGCCAAATCACCTGGAAGCAATCTGTCCCAAGCCCCTTTTGTTGGAAATGGGCCTGGTGCTATGGCATTGGATCGAATACCATATTTGGCCCACTCTACGGCCAAACTTTTTGTCATGGCTAATACACCTGCTTTTGCGGTAGCACTCGGCACTACATAGCCCGATCCAGTAAAAGCATAGGTAGTAACGATATTTAGGATGCTCACATTGGTTTGTTTGGCTTGTATCCAATGTTTGCCAAAAGCAAGCGTACAATTTTTGGAGCCTTTCAACACGATGTCTATAATGGTATCAAAGGCATTGGCCGAAAGCCTTTCGGTAGGCGATATAAAATTTCCTGCAGCATTATTTAAAAGCACATCTACTTTGCCAAAGGTTTTTAGTACTTCTTGCAACATGTTTTCTACTTGGTCATAGTGGCGTACGTCGCAAGCAATAGCCAAACATTTGCCAGCAGTTTTACTTTCAAGTTCTTGAGCTGTTTTTTGAAGTTTTTCAATATCTCTGGAAGTAATGGCTACAGCAGCACCAAGTTCTAAAAAATATTGTGTCATGGCTTTGCCAAGTCCGCTGCCTCCACCCGTAACTACTATAACTTTGCCTGATAACGCATCGTCTCTAAGCATTTTTGCTGAATAATTAATCATCTTATTGGATTTAGTATTTCAACAAAATTAGGTCTTTTTTTTTAAATATTATTAAATTAAGGCATTATTTCTTCAGCATCTGAAATCACAAAGTGTTTTTTAAAATAAGCATCAAAACAATCTAGGTTTGCAAAATTTTTGGGTGTGTTTATAAATGAGGTGTTTTTACCCCTTTTCAAAACAAAATCTTCCAAATGGTTATTGGTGTTGTTATCGCCTTCGCTTTCAAATACAATATCACTTACTTCAACGGTATAGCTGCCGTTTTGGGTTGTTACTTTAAAATTAAAATCAAAATATTGTTCCATATAAAAACTACTGCCTTTGCAAGTACAATTTACTTTGTTTGATTTGCCTGCATTTTCGTTTTTACGAATAAAATACCGAGGATTGTTTTTGGCAATGGCCGTTAGCACTTGCTGTTCTGCTGTTTTAAAGGTTGTTTTCCAAGTTAATCGGCCTTCGTTTACAGTAAAATGTTTGTTTTGAGCCTGACTATTTTCAATGACAAATAGTGAAATTACAAGTATAAAGTATTTCATTTTCAATTATTTAGCGGATTGCGTTAGTTGTTTTGCAATGGCAGTTGTAGCCTCGTCAAGTAGTTGGAATACCTTTTCAAAACCGTGCATTCCATCATAATAAGGGTCTGGCACTTCGTGGTTTTGATTGGGGTAAATGGCATTCAAAATCAACGAAACCTTTTGTTGATAGGTTTTGTTTGTAGTAAGGCTTAAAATGTTTGTCAAATTGGTTTTGTCCATTACAAAAATATGGTCAAATGTTTCAAAATCGGCCTCTTGAAATTGTCTTGCGCTTTGTTGGCTAATGTCTATGTTGTATTTTGCTGCCACTTCTATAGATCGTTTGTCGGGTTTTTGTCCTGTATGCCAATGTCCAGTACCAGCCGAATCTACTTCAAATACTTCGGATGGTAACTTGGATTTTAATAGGCCTTCTGCCAATGGCGACCGGCAAATATTGCCTAAACAGATCATCAATACGTTGGTTTTCATAGTGTTAATTATGCTATTTTAATACATAATGGATAAAATAGGTATTGGAACATTTTTATAAAGACAATTTTTTATTGATTTCATCTACATATTTTTTAAACTCTTTGTCTGTAGAGAGCAAGTTGTCCACCGTTTTGCAAGCATGTAACACTGTTGCGTGATCCCTATCGCCAATTTGTGAACCAATATTGGCTAACGATGACTTGGTATATTTTTTTGCAAAAAACATGGCCAATTGTCTTGCTTGTACAACATGACGTTTTCTGGTTTTGGATTGTAATGTAGGTAAATCGATTTGGAAATATTCTGTAATGGTTTTTTGAATAAAATCAATTGAAATTTCTTTTTTTACATTTTTAACAAATTTTTCAACCACATTTTTAGCCAAATCTAAATTGACTTCTTTCTTGTTGAGTGTAGATTGTGCTATCAATTGAATTAATGCACCTTCTAGTTCTCTTACGTTTACTTTGATGTTTTTTGCTAAAAATTCAATAATATCTTTTGGAATTTCTACGCCATCTCGGTATAATAAATAGTTTAAAATGGCTACTCTGGTTTCAAAATCGGGTTGGTGAATTTCTGCAGACAAACCCCATTTGAATCGAGAGAGCAATCGTTGTTCAATGTCTTGTAAATCAACGGGTGCTTTGTCTGATGTTAAAATGACTTGCTTGTGGTTTTGATGCAAATAATTAAAAATATGGAAAAACACATCTTGTGTACCAGATTTTCCCGAAAAATACTGTACATCGTCAATAATCAATACATCTATCAATTGGTAAAAATGTATAAAATCATTACGATTATTTTTACGAACTGCATCAATATATTGTTGCGTAAAAATTTCGGCTGAAATGTACAATACGGTTTTTTCTGGAAATTTTTCTTTGATTTCAACCCCAATTGCATGAGCCAAATGCGTTTTTCCTAAACCATTTCCGCCAAAAAACAACAACGGATTGAATGAAGTACCGCCAGGTTTATTGGCAACTGCCAATCCTGCGGAGCGAGCCAAGCGGTTGGATTCTCCTTCCATAAAATTATCAAAAGTATAATTGATATTGAGTTGCGACTCTATTTTAAGGTTTCTAATACCTGGAATTACAAATGGGTTTTTAAGTTCGGGATTCAAACTTTTTGTTGGGGTGTCCACTTCTTGAGCCTTGAGGGCTGCCCTGTTCATACTTGGCAATTGTTCCGTAAATGGTTTTTTGTTTCCCAAAGTTTGCTCCATCTTGATTTTATAGAGTAACTTTGCGTTTTTTCCGAGTTCTTTGGTAAGGGCAACTTTTAACAATTCAACATAATGTCCTTCTAGCCATTCGTAAAAAAATTTACTTGGCACTTGAATGTACAATGCGTTGTCAGTTAATTCTACTGCGTTAATTGGTTCAAACCAAGTTTTAAATGCTTGATCTGGAATGTTGTCTTTTATAAATACCAGACAATTTTCCCATACCGATTGAGCAGTTTTGTTCATAATAGATAGATTGAATTATTATTTTATTTTTTTTAAAATCGTTAATAAATAGGCTAATTTTTTGGTTATTTTTGGGGTAACAAATATGTGAACAATTTTCTGTTTAAAAAAATAAATAGGGATTGTTTTTTTAAAAAAAATGTTGTAAAGAATCATTAAAATTAATGTTGAATTTAAAAATAAATTTATGCCAGTACACGAAGTACAAGTTAGAGTTAGATACTCCGAAACCGACCAAATGGGGGTTGTTTATCACGGTAATTATATACCATATTTTGAAATTGGAAGAGTAGAATGGCTTAGAAATCAGGGAGTTTCGTATAAAAGTCTAGAAGAAAGCGGTATTGCATTGCCAATTGTATCCATGACACTCAATTATAAAAAACCTGCCCGATATGACGACTTGCTAACCATCAAAACCAAGTTCAAAAGTCAGTCGTCTGTTAAGATAGAATTTGATTGTGAAATTTGGAGCGAAGCCCATGAGTTATTAACAACGGCACAGTTTATTTTGGTATTTGTCGATCTAAAAACTGGTCGTCCAACGACTCCTCCCGATGCTATTGCTCTTATTTTAGCCCAATATAACAACCTTTAATTCGGGTCTGTTGAACGAATGTCTATTTCAAACAGTTGATTAAAAATGTCGAATATTGCTTCGGCATTTTTTTTTCGGGTAGCTATTTCTATCTCACAACTCATGTCCATTTTTTGAGCTATTACATCTAAGTTTTTTTCTTTGATTATCCGCATTACCCGATTCATGTTTTTGTAATCAAACGAAATGATATAATGAATATTTATGGTTTTTTCAACTATTTCAGCCGCTTCAAGGCTCATTTGTGCCGCTGTTTTATATGCAGCCATAAGCCCCCCAACGCCTAATTTTATTCCGCCAAAAATACGTACTATCACTATCAATATATTGGTTAATTGGTGCGATTGTATTTGTCCATATATAGGCAAACCCGCACTATTACTAGGCTCGCCATCATCATGAGCCCTAAAATAGGGCACTGCTGTTCCTATTTGAAAAGCATAACAAAAATGAACCGCATGAGGGTGTTTTTTTCGCAATGGTGCAATGTGTTTTTTTACATCGTCTTCATTTTGTATGGGAAAAGCATAGCCGTAAAACTTACTGTTTTTTTCCTTAAACAATACCTCTTGCGATGGATTTGTAATTGTTTTATAGGTATCTGAAGTCATTATTGTAATTTTTTTTCAAATAATGATACCACATCTTCTTGCCCTACTTGCAAGTTCCAAACGCTAATACCCAACTGGGCTGCTGCATCGGTATTGGCTTTTTTGTCATCTATAAATAACGTTTTTTTGGGATTCAAACCATTGTCCTGTAATACATGTTGGTATATTTCCAAATCGGGTTTTCTCATTTTAAGATCAAAAGAAAAATATATTTTTTTAAAACATTGGTAAAATTCTTTTACAAATGTTGCGGGTGTTTGGCTTTCAAAATAGGCAATATGTATGGCATCGGTATTGGATAATAAGTACAAATCATAGTTTTGACTTAATTTTTTTAAAAAATCCAATCGATAAGTTGGGAAATCGCCCAAAATGGTATTCCATGCTGCTTTAATATCGGATAAACTTGCATTTGGAATGTGTTTTTGAAATGTTTCTAAAAATGTTAGCTCGTCTATAGTGCCTTTTTCAAAAGCATCGTTGGCCGATGCTATGATGATTTCATAATTTTGTAAACCTAATTTTTCAAAGGCAAGTTGGGTTTGTCTTCTATTCAAATTGATGAGTACATCGCCAAAATCAAAAATGATTGCTGTCATGATTATAACCTATTAAAAGTTCGTCTTCTAAAATATATTGTTTTTCAAAATGAATAGTGTTCAAATAAGGTGCTTTTGTGCCTTTGCCAAAAATTGTAGTCCCTTTAAAAATTCGGGCTTCGTCCCACAAATTGGCTTCAATAAAGGTGTTCAACGTTTGTAATCCGCCTTCTATAATTACGGATTGGATGTTTTTTTGATATAAAAATTGGGCCAACTGCGGGGCAATTGATTGACTAAAATCCAAGTCGTTTGCTGTAATTACTATTGTTGGTGCGGCTCCATCCATAATGTTTGAAGTAGCTGGAATACGCTGTTTTTGGTCTAATGCAATTCTAATAGGTTGATTTCCAGTCCAGTTTCGTGCCGTAAGTTGCGGATTGTCTATCAACACTGTTTGAGTTCCCACTAATATACTTTGCTCCTCGGTTCGCCATTTATGCACCCATTGTCGGGACATTTCATTGGTTATCCACACGGGTTGCCCCAACTCTTGGTGTGCGGGTGCTAAAAAACCGTCTCGACTCTCGGCCCATTTCAATATAATGTATGGTCGATGCCGTTTGTGAAACAAAAAAAAACGTTTGTTGAGGGTATTGCAAGCTTTTTCTAATACACCAACTGTTACATTTCTACCTGCTTCAACCAATTTTTTTATGCCATTGCCCGACACTTTTGCAAATGGATCTACGGTGCCAATAACAATATTAGGAATGTTTTTTGCAATAATCAAATCAGCACAAGGAGGTGTTTTTCCAAAATGACTACAAGGCTCCAAACTAACATAAATAGTAGCTTTTGATAATAATTCAGTGTTTTTTACAGATTGGATAGCCATCACTTCTGCATGTGCTTCGCCCGCTTTTTGATGCCAACCTTCGCCAATTATCCGATCTTCAAAAACAATGACACTACCAACCAATGGATTAGGATATGTTGTACCTAAACCCCTTTGGGCTAGTTGAACGCACCTATTCATATATTTTTCGTGTGTTTTCATTCGTATAAAATGTATTGTTTTGCAACCATCAATAAGTAATCGTTTTTTAATAAAATGGTGTTTGCTTGTGCAAACTTGTTGCTGATGGCGTTTTCTTTTGGCAAAATTAGTTATTTTTGTCAAAAAATGGAAGCTAATTTTAAGAATTAAAAAACATGATACAGCTTAGAGCTATTTTGCCAAAAGACAATCCAGAAGTTAAAGCCATTGTTCAACAGGTACTCATGGAAATGGGAGCACCCAAAGTGGGAACTGCTTATGCCGACCCCTTTTTAGGATCGATGTATGAAAACTACAACAAACCCCGCCATGCTTATTTTGTGATAGAAAGCAACAGTCAAATTATTGGTTGTGCGGGTGTTGGCCAGCTAGAAGGGGCTATTGAAACAGTATGTGAATTGCAAAAAATGTACTTTTTGCCACAAGCCAGAGGCAAAGGTTTGGGTACTCAAATGATGCAACTTTGTTTGGAAAAAGCAAAAGCTTTTGGATACGAAAAATGTTATTTGGAAACCATGCCCTATATGCAAGATGCTCAAAAATTGTATTTAAAATCGGGATTTACCTATTTGGACCAACCGATGGGCTGCACGGGACACACCTCTTGCCCCGTTTGGATGATCAAAGCGTTATAATTTTTTTGAACAATATGAAAATAAAGGAATATCAATCGTTTTTTCATGAGTCGTTAAAAGGGCTATATGATGCAATGGAAATAGCGCATTTTTTTTACTTGATTTTAGAACAAAAACGACAGCTCCGCAGGGTCGATTTGGCACTAGAACCACATTTGACTTTTTCTGCTATTGAAATCAAGGAGTGGCATATCATTTTGGACCAACTCTTACAACAAAAACCCATTCAATATATTTTGGGAACTACTTCCTTTTATGGCATGGATTTTTTGGTTAATGAAAATGTTTTGATTCCAAGGCCAGAAACGGAAGAATTGGTAGATTTAATTTTGAAAAAAAACCCATCAAAAAAACCCATCAAAATATTAGATGTTGGTACAGGATCGGGGTGTATTGCTATTGCACTTGCAAAGAATGGAATTCATTATCAGGTTACAGCCCTTGATGTTTCAGAAAAAGCTTTGGCTATAGCACAACAAAATGCGACTTCAAATGGGGTGTCCATTCAGTTTTGGCATCAAAATATTTTAGATTGTGATGATTTGGGGCAAAATTTTGACATCATTGTATCAAATCCCCCTTATGTAAGACAACTTGAAAAAGCCGAAATGCACCAAAATGTTTTAGGATACGAACCCGCTTTAGCCTTATTTGTTTCAGACGAAAAACCATTAGTATTTTATGAAAAAATAACACAACTGGCACAAAAAAATCTTACGCCTGAAGGCCAGTTGTTTTTTGAAATTAACCAATATTTAGGGCCTGAAATGGTGGTTTTATTGGAACAACATCATTTTCAGAACGTAACGCTCTTAAAAGATATTTATGAAAATGACAGAATCATTTATGGCACTAAATAATATGTAACTATGTATATACCAGAAATTTACAAAAACGAAAATCAACAAGAAATTGCCCAGTTTATAGCCGACAACGGATTTGCAATTTTAATTAATCAAACCAATGGCAAACCATGGGCAACGCACGTTCCGCTTTTGCAAACCGAAAATGAACAAGGGGAACCGGTATTGGTAGGGCACTTGTCTAAAGGGAACCCTCAAGCCAAACAATTTAAAGAGGATGAATTGGTTTTGGCTGTTTTTTCAGGGCCTCACTGTTATATTTCCTCTTCGTGGTACGACCACGAAAATGTGCCAACATGGAATTATGAAGCCGTGCATGTATATGGAAAAGTTAGGGTTTTGGACGATAAAAAAGGATTGGAAATTCTGAAAAAACTAGTTGATAAATATGAAAAAAACAGCGAAAATCCTGTACGAGTTGAAAATTTATCTCCAAGAACCATGATGGAAGCTCGGGGCATAACCAGTTTTGAAATAGCCATTACGGCAATAGAAGCAGTTCATAAAATGTCGCAAAACCGGGATGCAGCAAATAAAAAACGAATTATTCAAGAATTAGAAAAAACCAACGATCCACAAGCCCATTTGGTGGCACAAAAAATAAAGCAATGCCCTTTTTAATTTTTTAAAAAAAACAGCTTAAATGAAGCCTAATAATAAGGAATTTTGTATTTTTGCCCTGCTTTTTCAAAAGTTTATAAAACTATTATGGATGTAATTTTTTTCTTGTTTATAGCGGTTATTGTAATTCAGTTTTCATATTATGTTATCGTATTTGGAAAATTTGTATTTGCCAAAAAAACAACACTTTCGCCCAAAAAAGTTGCCGTTTCGGTGCTTGTATGTGCCAAAAATGAAGCTGAAAATGTCAAAAAATTCATTCCTTTATTAATCAATCAGGATTACCCTGATTACGAAATTGTATTGATAGACGATGATTCAAATGACGATACCCTCGATATTTTTGAAGGTTTTGAAAAGGAAAATCCTAAAATTAAACTCGTAAAAGTTGCCAATGTAGAAGCCTTTTGGGGCAACAAAAAATATGCCCTAACCCTAGGCATCAAAGCAGCCAAGAATGATTATTTGTTATTTACAGATGCCGATTGCTACCCAAAAACAACCCATTGGATTACTGAAATGACAGCACATTTTGAGCCTGAAAAAACTATAGTTTTAGGCTATGGAGGTTATGAAACAATGGAAGGATCGTTTTTAAATAAAATCATCCGATTGGAAACTGTATTAACAGCCACCCAATATTTTTCGTGGGCCAAATGGGGCAAACCCTATATGGGAGTGGGGCGGAATATGGCCTACCATCGGTCGGAATTTTTCAATCAAAATGGGTTTATTAATCATATCAAATTGCGTTCGGGCGATGATGATTTGTTTATAAACGAAGCAGCTACTGCCAACAACACTGCAATATGTTGTACAGAAGGCAGTTTTACATATTCAAAACCCAAAACCACCTTTGCATCGTGGATTTTTCAAAAACGAAGACATTTGACCACCGCTTCCTATTACAAACCGTTTGACAAATTGCAGTTGGGCTTATTTTATTGCTCGCAATTGCTGTTTTTTATTTTGTCGATCATTTTGTTAGCTGTATCATTTCAATGGCAAATAGTATTAGGATTGATCGCTTTTAGGTATTTATCAGCTTGGTTATCAATAGGTTATGCTACAAAAAAACTCAAAGAAAAAGAAATAATATTATGGTTTCCCATACTTGAAGTGGTATTGATAGTAGCACAATTGCATATTTTTTTATCAAATTTAATTTCAAAACCCATCCGTTGGAAATAAAAACCCACATCGAAAAAGCTCAAAATGGCGATCAAGTAAGTTTTACTTTTTTGCTAGATCATTATTGGAACGAAGTATATGGTTTTATGCTAAAACGTACAGAAAATGAAACCGATGCCGAAGACATAGCCATTGAAACATTTTCAAAAGCATTTGATAAAATAGCGACATATAATTCAGAATATCAATTTAATACATGGTTAATTGCCATTGCAAAAAATGTGCATATTGATATGCTTCGCAAAAAAAAATCAGCCCATTTTATCGAAATTTCAGAACACGAAAACCAACAAGCTTACAATGTGGCCGACACCACACCCTCTGCCGAAGATGAATTGATTATGGAACAAAATTTATCGAGATTGTTACGGTTTATTAAAGAATTGAAACCTCATTATCAGGAGGTGATTCAATTACGGTATTTTCAAGAAATGAGTTATCAAGAAATTGCAGATCAACTCAATGAACCCCTTAATAATGTGAAAATCAAAATTTTGAGAGCAAAAAAATTATTATTGGAAGTAATTGAAAATAAAAAATAGATTTTTAATGTCGAAATAACAAAAATGTTAATAGAAGTGTCATGATACCTTGAATGATTTTGTCATTACAGGTTTCATACAAAGGGGCATTACAACATCAACTACTGATTTTATAACTAAAAAAAAATGCTATGAATTGGGAACAATTACTTTCTTTAAAACGCTTTGGCGATACTACCAAACGCTTGAGGATAGAACAAGACGATACACGAAATGGATTTGAAGTGGACTATGACCGCATCATTTTTTCGGCTGCCTTTAGAAGTTTGCAAGACAAAACACAAGTAATACCACTATCTAAAACAGATTTTGTTCATACACGACTTACACATAGTTTAGAAGTATCTGTTGTTGGAAGGTCGATTGGTCGATTGGTAGGTAAAAAAATTATTGAAAAACATCCTTATTTACAAAAAGTTTATGGCTATCAACCAGACGATTTTGGAGCCATAGTTGCTGCTGCCTCATTAGCACATGATATTGGAAATCCTCCATTTGGACATTCGGGAGAAAAAGCCATAGGCGAATATTTTTCTATTGGCAATGGGCAACAATTTAAAAAACAGTTGGATGACAAACAATGGCAAGATTTGATTGATTTTGAAGGAAATGCCAACGGTTTTTCGGTGCTTACGGCTAGTAGGCCTGGAATTTCGGGTAGTTTACGACTTACGTATGCCGTTTTGGGGGCTTTTATGAAATATCCAAAAGAGAGTTTACCCAAAAAACCTACACCACATATTGCCGACAAAAAATATGGTTTTTTTCAAAATGATAAAGCATTTTTTAAAGAAATAGCTCAGGAGTTAGGCCTTATGGCTAATAAAACAGGTCGAGATATTGGATTTGAGCGGCATCCGTTGGCTTATTTGGTAGAAGCTGCAGACGATATTTGCTATACCATTATTGACTTTGAAGACGGTATCAATTTAGGTGTTATATCTGAAGATTATGCTTTAGAATATTTAATTAAATTAGTTAAAAACACAATTGATGTGCCAAAATACAATACATTATCTACAAAAGAAGATCGAATTAGCTATTTGAGAGCATTGGCCATTGGCAATTTAATTTCAGATGCTGTTCGGGTGTTTATAGACCATGAAGCGGCTATTTTAGAAGGTAAATTTCCGTTTTCGCTTATGGACAAAAGCCTTTATAAAGCCCAAATGAATGATATCATTCAATTGAGTGTCAAAAATATTTATCAAAGTAGAGAAGTTGTAGAAAAAGAAATTGTAGGTTATAAAATTATTCAAACACTTTTAGATAAGTTTATAGTAGCATTTAATAATCAATACGAAGGAAAAAGCTCTAGTTATGACGAACTTGTATTTCAACTTTTACCAGAAAAATACCATTTAGAAAAACATTCTCTATATGAAAGATTATTACATATTTGTCATTTTATATCTCTTTTGACAGATGGAAATGCTTTGAAAATATTTGAAAAAATAAATGGAAAAATGTAAATAGTAGTTATTGTTTGTTTAAAATAATTCTTATTTTTGAAATTATTTTAAGTCTATAACCATGAAATTTCTTGATTTTCCGTTAGCTAGAATTACATTGTTTTTTGTATTTGGAGTTTTTTGTTCACAATTTTTTCAACTTTCTCTGCCTTCTATTGGAGTTTTGTTGCTTTGTTGTTTTGTTTTATTGTGCATAACATTTTATTTATCAAATAAAGATGTGTTTCAGAAAATGTATTTTGGCCTTAGTGTTGTGTGGATGGCATTTTGGATAGGATTTGGCACGGTTATGTTGCATAACGAAAATAATTACAAAAGACATTTTACACACAATGTTATTTCTGCAGAAAAAGACCATTTTTTAGAATTTAAAATTGCCGAAAAAATAAAATCCTCAACAAATTACAACCGATATGTTGGTCAGATGCAGCAAATAAATGGTCAATCGTGTTTTGGAAAATTCATTGTCAATATCAGTAAAGACAGCGTTTCGGATATAGAATTTCAAGTAGGTACGACAATCAAAGTGCATGCAGCCATTTCGAATGTTCAAAAAACAAAAAATCCCAGCACGTTTGATTATGCTCAATATTTGAAAAACAAACAAATTTATGGTCAAATATTTATTTCGTTACCTATAATACAATACCAGTCAAAACCTACAAAAAGTATAACTTACTATGCTCAATCTATCCGAGATCATATTGAAAAAAACCTATACACCAATGGGTTGAGAGGTAATGATTTGGCTGTTGTAATGGCATTAATATTAGGACAGCAACAAGACATTTCGCAAGAGTTGGTTCAGGATTATCAAGCGGCAGGTGCCGTACATATCTTGTCGGTTTCGGGTTTACACGTAGGGCTTATCATGTGGTTTATCACGTTTATTTTGAGTCCCATCTCAAACACACCCAAAGGCCGATTTACAAAACTAATTATCTTGCTTTTGATGCTGTGGGCTTATGGTTTTTTAGCTGGTTTTGCCCCCTCCATTTTGCGGTCGGTGGTAATGTTTTCATTTGTTGCCGTAGGAAAATATTTGGGCAGATGCGTTAATTTTTATCATACATTATTGGTGTCTATGTTACTCATTTTATTGTATGACCCATTTTTTTTGTTTGATATTGGCTTTCAATTAAGTTATATTTCGTTGTTTTTTATTGTATGGATGCAACCCTTGTGGGATTCTGTTTGGGAACCTCAAAATCCATACCTCAAAAAATATTTCTGGGACGTTTTTACTGTTTCTACCTCGGCTCAGTTGGGCACTTTTCCATTAAGTTTGTATTATTTTCATCAATTTCCAGCGCTTTTTTTGGTTACAAACTTGTTGGTTTTGCCATTAATTGCTATTTGTATGGCTATTGGTGTCCCTGTTTTGATAATGGCCGCATGTAATTTTGTGTCGCATTTTTGGCTCATGATTTTGAAATTTTTCATAGCATTACTCAACCAAATCATCAGTTGGGTTGCCTCATTTGAAACGTTTGTGTTTTCTAATATCCCTTTGCATAAATGGGTGATGCTTTCCTTGTATTTGATGCTTGTAACTTGGATAATTTGTTTCAAAAAAAGGCACTTCAAAACTATAAGAGCAGGGTTGATCAGTATTTTAATTTTTCAATTGACTTTGTTTTATACCAAATACCATTTGACTTCAAATGCAGAAATGGTTGTATTTGATACCTGGAAACAAAGTATAGTTGTATGCAAGTACCAGCACGATTTGAAGTGTTATATGTCTGATACTATTAATAAAAAAAGCTTTAATCTTGTACAAAATTATGCAATGGATCATTATTGTAATATACAAAACAAAAATACACTTCCTGATGTGTTAAGTTTTAATAACAAAAAAATATTTATACTACAAAATGATAAGTATTATCCTGAAATAGCACCAGATATTTTGTTGTTAGTACATTCGCCCAAAGTCAATTTAGAAAGATACTTGTTGTATTGTAAGCCCAAAATGGTGGTTGCAGATGGGTCTAACTATAAGTCGGCAATTCAATTATGGAAGCAAACCTGCCAAAAAGCCAAAATCCCTTTTCATGCCACTGCCGAAAAGGGATATTTTAAACTTTAGTTTGAAATCAGCTTTATTTTTTCTTATTTTTCTTTGCTTGTTTTTGGTCTTTTTTGGTGGCTTTTTGAACTTTTTTAGTGTTATTTTTCAAAATCTCTTCAGCTCCTTTCAACCATTCTGAAGGGCCGCCTGCTACGTAACCTGTTTTGCCAATTTGTTCAAAATTAATTTTCCCTTCTTTCAAAGAGGCATTGGCAAAACAAATGGTAGGATAACCTTGTATGCCAAAAACTTGTTGCAGTTGTTGGTTTTGAGCTTTTATTTGATCTGCTTGTGGTGTTCGTTTTGGGTAATCCAATTCTACCAAAACTACATTTTCTTTTGCCCAAATGGCAAATTCAGGGGTTTTCAAAACCTCTTTTTGCAATCGGATGCACCACCCACACCAGTCGCTACCGGTAAAAAACATCAACATAGGTTTGTTGGTTTTATTGGACACTTCAATGGCTTTATCGATACTGGTTTCCCAAAATAATTCTTGAGACTGTCCGATAATTGTTGTTAAAAATAAGATTAAGGATAAAATTTGTTTCTTCATGTTTGTTTTTATTTGAGTTCAAGTTCCTATGCAAAGTTCAAAAGTACAAAAAAAAATGTTTTTAAAACAATTCATGTCGTTTTTTATTTGTTGAATAAACATTGCCAAAAATAGGGATATAAGCAACAAATAGACCTTTTCAATTATTGGTTTGAATACTATAATGAACAAAAATAGTGAATATGCAAAATGGATAGATTAAAATAGAAAAAATACAAGAAAAATTTGGTTTTGAAATTAAAATTGACATCAAAGTACCGTTGTCTCAAAACAAAGTACCATTGTCTCAAAACATTTTTTAACAGCAAGTAACTGTAATAGTTTTGGTGAAAATTTATAACGGGAAGCCGAAAACGAACAGAGTAGGCAACATTAAAAAAATATTTTATTATGAAAATAATTAAATTAAAACAAATTTTCTTAGGCTTGGTACTTCTGCTAAGTTTAGGGATGTGGGGTCAAAAAAATGCTAGTAAAGATTCCATTATTTTAAAATCGGCATCAGAATTCAAAAATGCCATTAAAAAAATTAAAGCGCCTGATTACCCTAATGGGAATTGTTTTTCAGTAACCATCAGCAGAAGTGGCGGTCGATTACCAAATGGTGGTTATTGGGTGAGTATGTTTAGAAAAGAAATTAAACTTACTATACAAAATGGTTGGAATTTAAGACCAACTAACTGGCCTTCAAACATTAGGGTAATTAGTTCAACAAGTGTTGGGAACATCCATACTTATGTGTTAGAATCAACTGTTACTGGAACGTTTAATTTACCAATAATGTTACAAAACGGTTCAGATTATCCTTGTTATGGGAATATTGAAATTTACTTGCAAGCCGAAGCACAATTACTAAAGAAAACAATGGATACAAGCCCGAGAACTCCATAACAAATATAATAACAATTAGTTAAAACATATAAAATAACATTAAAAAATATAATTTATTATGAAAATAATTAAAATAAAACAAATTTTACTAGGCTTGTTCATGTTATTGAGTCTTGGGATGTGGGGGCAAAATGTTTCGGTTAATGAAGCAGAAAAAGTAGCTTCCAATTTTTTAAAATTAATAAATCCAAAATCAACATTTGTAATTTCAAACGCCGAGGAAATTAAAGATGATGAAGGTAGTTTGATGTACTTTTTTAAGGTTAATGATGGATTTGTTATTGTTGCAAATGATAAAAAAGCATTTCCAATTTTGGCATATAATGATAATAAAAATTTTGCAACACTTGCAAGTACAAACAATGAATTTCAATTTTGGCTATCTGAATTAAAAAAACAGATTAGAGTTTTAAAACAAGGCATTTCTGCACCAACATTAAACAAGCCAGCTGAAATATGGAATGATTTATTATTAAATTCAACTAAAATCAAGTTGATTTCAAACATAAAAGGCTGTCCTTTATCTTTAAATACAGAAACATATAATCAAAAGCAACCTTACAATTCGTTATGTCCACAAAGCGCTCAAGGGGTAAGGGCTGTAACAGGTTGTGTTGCTACAGCAATGTCTGAAATTATGGATTATTATAATTATCCAGCAAAAGGCAATGGACAAGTTACTTGGAATGATACTTCAACAGATGTTGTGGGTAATTTAACATTTAATTTATCTGATCAAAATTATAATTGGAATAATATGTCAGATATGGATAAAGCAAAGATAAGTTATCATGCTGGCTTGGCAGTCAATATGAATTATGGGACAATCTCCTCGGGTGCTACTCTTGGGAATTTAAGAAATGCTTTAGTTAATAATTTTAGATTTAGCAGCGCAACTATAGTTCCTCGTAGTACAAATGGGATTTCAAATTGGTATAGTATTTTAAAAGCTGAAATATGTAACAATAGACCTGTAATATATACGGGTGTAGGCAATGTTGGTGGACATGCTTGGGTTGCTGATGGTGTAGTTAGTTTTACAATTAGATTTTGGACTTTTAATACTACAATAGACACGCCTTTTGCGTATATGAATTGGGGATGGGGAGGCGCTTTTAATGGTTATTATTATTTAGACAATATTGTAGCTAATAATGTGTATAACTTCAATACAAATCAATCTATTGTAAAAATAGTAAAGTAATTTTAAAAATCACTAATTTTAATAGTTGCTTATTATTAAATATATATAATAATATTTTTATTAATATTTGTTTATTAATATAAATTTTATTCAACAAGTGTGTAGATTTTGTAATTTTTTATCACAATTCAATCATTATTTAAAAATTTTAAGAAAAAAAGAATATCGGGAAGCCGAAAACGAACAGAGTAGGCAACATTAAAAAAATTTTATTATGAAAACAATTAAAATAAAACAAATTTTCCTGAGCATGTTCATGTTATTGAGCCTTGGGACGTGGGGGCAGAATCAATGGTTTTTTGGAAGTGGCGCAGGTTTAGATTTTACAAACGCAAGTTCTTCAAATCCACCTGTATTTTTAAGTGGTAATTTGATGCAAGCTATGGAAGGTTGTGCAATGGGTTTTGATATAAACAAAAAAATTGTGATATACACAGACGGTAGAGATGTTTGGTGGATTAATAATGGAGTACATACTTTGATAACAAATTCTACTAATCAATTGAAAAGCTCAACTTCATCAACAAATGCGGCTACGATTGTTCCTATTAATTGTAATACGTATGTTATTTTTACAGTCAATATGAGGGATCAAAACGACACATTAATTGCAAAAAACAGTTTGTATTATAGCATCGTTACTTTAAATGGGAATTTGATGCCTACAATTTCAAATCCACAATATTTATATGGTGATGCTAGTACTAATATCATATTTTCAGAGAAATTAGCTGTTTATAAAATGTCAAATAAAAATGAATATTGGATCGTTGTGCATAACTTTTCGGATAAATCTAACGTAGATGCAAAAACTTTTATTTCATTTAAAGTAGATTCAAATATTATAAATACTAGACCTACTGCTATTTTGAGTAATGTCGGACAACATCATCGAACTGATTTTTTTGATGGAGTCGGTCAAATGAAAATCTCTCAAAAAGGAAATTTTATTGCTTATGCAAATAAGAATTATGTAGAAATTTTCAAATTTAATGTACAAAATGGAAAAGTTGAGGCACGAAGTGAACCTAGTATGGTGTTTAGAGCTGGTAATAATTATGGAGTTGAATTTTCAAAGGATGAAAGTTTACTCTACTATTCCAATTTAGATTCTCAAGCTAATGGAGGTATTTATAAAGTCCCATTAAACAATGTCTCAGGACAAACAAGGCTCAATGTAAATTCAACAGGTTCAGTATATAATTATGGTGCCCTTCAATTTGGACCTGACGATGCTTTATATTGTGGGAAAGGTGCAGCAGGTAATGAAAAAAACGAATATATTTTACGAATTGTTAATCCGGCCGATGCAAATCCTTCATACAATCTTATTAAAGTGATTAATGGAACACCTTCTTCAACCAACAGGGTATTGATTGGTCTGCCAACAATAATTGTCAATCAAGACGTTTGTAATGGTTCAGACACGACTACTCCAGTTGGTGCAGACTGTAACTGTTGGAAGCCTATTGGAACAAAATACAATGGTTTGGATTTAGATAAACTAGGTGTGATCACCCCTTTCTTAATAGATAAAAACAATTCTGTGTCGATAGCAGACAAGCAAGTTTTAGATGTCGCTTTAAATCATGTATATCCAGAATATGTTAGAGATAGCAATAATAACCTAAATATCAGATTTGTTTTTGCCATGAGACCTGATTTAAAATCTTATTTAGAAAGTTATCTACGTTATTTAAATGGTACTTTTAAATGTGTCAATATGATAAGGGTGCCTTATTCTATTAACGATGTTACAGGGGTTACAGGATTGCCGAACGGAACAGAAATTACACCACCTTATAATTTGGAAATGTATATCGATAATAATGGAATTATATCTTACAACAATGTTGCTGCCTGGAATTCATATACCTTTACGTCTTACAAACTTAACAATGTTACCGTAAGTTCGCTGCCTCAAATTGGCAAGGAATACAAAACAGGCATTACTATTGTTGCTCTATCTAGAGGAGGTACAAACGATTTTGAAGATACCAAAAAATGTGGATTCAACTGGGAGTGTTCAACTGTTCAGGCCTTTTATTCTTGGGTGCCAAGCTCCAAAAAAATGAGTATCAGTACAATAGAAAATTCTAATTCGTCTTTTTATGAAGTTTTAGATAAAAACAATAAAGTACTAAAAACTTTTGCTCCAAAAAAATAAATTTGATTTGTTAAATAACTAGTTCACTGTATATTAAACGAAAAAGCGGCCCTATTTTGGAGCCGCTTTTTATATTTACACATCATATTTTTTTAAATTCATTTTAATAAGGAATTATAAAATATTTAAAAAAGTTGGAATAGGTTAGTTTATTGTTTTTTTTTATTTATTTGACTCAATAGTTTATTAATTAATTTATCTTTTTCTTCTAAAACTTTATCTTTTTCTTCTAAAACTTTATCTTTTTCTTCTAAAACTTTATCTTTTTCTTCTAAAACTTTATCTTTTTCTTCTAAAATTTTATCTTTTTCTTCTAAAATTTTTTCTTTGTCTTTTATTCTTTGAAGCAACTCTCTTTCTTTATCTTCAAACATTGCATTGACAGTTCGCCAAGCTTCTTGTTCTATTTCAATTCTTTTTCGATCTTCAGGATTTATGCCTGTATAATGTAAAATATCGGTCATTATTTTCACGTCTTCCGAGACTGTTGGGTGTTGAAATTGCTTGGTTATTTTATTATCATCCAAAAAATTGTTTTGTTCAAAAACACTTAGCAATTGATCTAATTTGGTTTGATAGCGGTTTGTAATTCGATTTACTTGGACTATAAAACTATCGTGAGTTAATTTTTCTACAAAATCTGATTTTTTATCAATAATTTTACTATTAACTAAATCTTTGTAATTTCGTTCTACTTTGATACAAGCAGTTTGTATTTCAGGCAAATTAAAGCCCAATATATAAATAGTAGTTATAGGTAAAGCATTGTTTTCGTGATTAACTTTATCTTCTTTTTTATATTGTTCGCCTAAATATCGTCTAAATCGCATCAAATCAATTTGGTTTTTTGCCTTTTGAATTTCAATCAACACTTTTTTATATTCGCCAGTTGCTGTTTTTATAGTGGCAATAAAATCCAACCGATACACCCATATATTGTATCTTTTTTGAATCCGCTCTGCTATTATTTCGTTTGCTTTGGGGTCGTTTTCTTCAAATTCTCCCTTATAGGTGTATTCTTGTGGTTTAACTTCTACTTTTGTTATCTGTTCATCAAGTAAAGTTCCAATGAAAAACTTTGCTACTCGCTCATTTTCCATCATTCGTTTAAAAACGGTGTCGTAAATTGGATTGGCAATTATCATATTTTATCATTTGAGTAGCAAAAATAATAAAATTATTATCAAAAAATGCTCTAAAATTAGAATTTTAAAAAAATGAAATAAAAAAAAGCTTCTAAATCAACAGAAATAGAAGCTTTTTAAAGTACCCGGAGCCGGAGTCGAACCGGCACGGTTTCCCACAGGTGTTTGAGACCAGCGCGTCTACCAATTCCGCCATCCGGGCTTAGCAGACAAACATAACAAAAGTTATGCTAAACGCAATAAAAGAAATATTTAAAATAAAATATTTTTTCCTTTAACACGGTGCAAATGTATAAAATAAAATATATAAAACAAGAAAAAAAATGAATTTTTTTTAGTCTGTACTCAAAATTTATTGCTAAATTTGCACCGCATTAAAACACATCAACACTAACTCACTACAAAACAACACATTAATGTTACATCAAGAACCAGAAGCAAAAATATTTGCTTGCTCGCAAAGTGTACATCTAGCCGAACAAATTGCCCAACATTATGGAGCAACATTGGGCAAAGTTACATTTTCGGTTTATAGCGATGGCGAATTTCAGCCATCTTACGAAGAATCCATAAGAGGTTTGAGGGTTTTTATCGTATGTTCAACTTTTCCAAATGCCGATAATTTGATGGAATTGTTATTGATGATAGATGCCGCAAAAAGAGCCTCAGCCCGACATATAACTGCGGTTATTCCTTATTTTGGTTGGGCCAGACAAGACCGTAAAGACAAACCTCGGGTACCCATTGGTGCAAAACTAACAGCTAAATTGTTAGAAGCAGCAGGAGCAACTAGAATCATGACCATGGATTTACATGCCGATCAGATTCAAGGTTTTTTTGAAAAACCTGTGGATCATTTGTATGCTTCAACTATCTTTTTGCCTTATGTAGAAAGTTTAAATTTGAGCGATCTTACTATTGCTTCGCCAGATATGGGAGGTTCTAAAAGAGCTTACGCTTATTCTAAATTTTTGAAATCAGATGTGGTGATTTGTTACAAACAACGTAAAATTGCCAATGTAATTGACTCGATGGAATTGATAGGAGAGGTAAAGGGCAAAAATGTAATTTTGGTGGACGACATGATTGATACAGGTGGCACACTAGCAAAGGCAGCCGACCTGATGATTGCAAAAGGGGCATTGAGCGTTAGGGCTATATGTACACATGCTATCTTATCGGGTGATGCTTATGAAAAAATAGAAAACTCGCAATTGAGTGAATTGATTGTTACAGATTCTATTCCGCTAAAAAAAGCGTCAAATAAAATTAAAGTGGTGAGTTGTGCACCATTATTTGCAGAGGTTATGCAAATGGTTCAAAACAACAACTCAATTAGCAACAAATTTTTGATGTAAAATCAAGAATATTATTTCGAGATATTGAAATAAAAAACAAGTAATTATTAACTATTTATATATTTTACAATGAAATCGATTACAATTAAAGGATCAGAAAGAGAAAGCGTGGGCAAAGTTGCTACAAAAGCCTTACGTAATGCTGGAGCGGTTCCTTGCGTGTTATACGGAGGAAATCAAGCAGTTCATTTCTCGGCAGAAGAAAAAGCTTTTAAAAACTTGGTTTATACTCCAAACGCACACACTGTTGTGATTGAATTGGAAGGTAAATCGTACAATGCTATTCTTCAAGATATTCAAGTGCATCCTGTATCAGACAAAATTTTACACATTGACTTTTTTCAATTGTTTGACGACAAAGAAATTACAATGGAAGTACCAGTAAAAATTGTAGGTACATCAAAAGGTGTTTTGGCTGGAGGTGTTTTGCGTTTAAACACTCGTAAACTGAAAGTGAAGGCATTGCCAGCACATCTTCCTGATTTTGTTGAAGCAGATATTACGCCACTTGAAATGGGTAATAAATTGTATGTTACAAAATTGGCAACAAACAATTATAAATTGATGCACCCAGATAATACGGTTGTATGTCAGGTAAGAATTTCTCGTGCGGCAATGAAAGCAGCTCAAGAAGCAGCAAAAGCAGCAAAAGCTCCTGCAAAAGGAAAGAAAAAATAATAGCAATATCCCATTTTTTCAAAAGTCAAAGGGCAACAAATTTTTTGTTGCCCTTTTGTTTTGGTATTATAATTTTCGAATGATTTGGGCAGGATTTCCTGCTGCTAAAACTCCGTCGGGAATATTTTTTGTAACGACGCTTCCAGCTCCAATGGTGCAACCGTTGCCAATGGTAACTCCTGGTACTATGGTGGTGTTGCCTCCAATCCAGCAATCGTTGCCAATGGTTACAGGCTTTGAAAATTCTACTGTAAGTCTTTCTATGGGGTCGAGTGGGTGTGTGGCGGTATAGATTTGCACATTGGGTCCAAAGAAAACATTGTGGCCAATGGTAACTTTCATGGTGTCTAGCACAACACAATTGACGTTGAAATATACGTTTTCGCCCGTGTGGATGTTGTAGCCATAATCGCAATGAAAGGGTGGTTCTATATACAGTTTTTTGTGTGCGTTGGGCAATAAGCTGTTTAGGATGTTTCGGGCACTGCCGTTCATGATGTATTCGGTTACGTTTAGGCGGTGTAGGAGTTTTTTTGCTCGTAATCTTTCGTTTACGAGTGTGGTATCATTGGCTAAATAGTTTTCGCCATCTAGCATTTTTTGTTTTTCGGTTTTCATTTTTTGGTTTTTTTATTGTTGTTCAAAAATAGTTGTTTTTTTGAATTGTTTTGGTTTTTTAGAAAAAAGTTGCTTTTGAAAACGGGATTGCGTTAGGGATTGTAGTGGAAATCCTTTTTTGTTTTTTCTTTAAAAACAAAAAAGATTGTAACGAAAAGGTACTATCTTAAAATCCAAATTTTTTTTCCATAATTTTCATAAAAAATTGACTTTTTTTTATTTTCATTTAATTCGTTTTTAATATTGTTTTTTTGATGGATGGTGCAAAAATGAATGTCATTAATTGAATCATTTCAGGTCATACTTTCTATTTTTTTGTACTTTTGCCATGCAAAAATGAAATTCATTTTACTGCTCCTTTAATTTATTAATTGGGCAGTTTTTTTTATAAGAGTTTAAAAAAGAATTAGACATTTCTTGTTGTTGGTTTGTTATTTTTTGTATAATTGCCAATCTGCATTCCTTTGTTTTCTTCTTTATTTGAATATAAATTAAACCACTTCCACTCTGACCAATTTGTGTCTAAAAATAGTGTGAATTTTATTAAATCTTCGAACCTGTATTTTAGACATTTTGCTGTTCCATCAGCGTTGTTACGCAACTTCACAATGGCTATGTATTTTTTCTTTTTTTTTATCTTTTGTTTCATTATCTTCTTTTTTTTCATAATTTTGCACCTCTGAGAAACCGCTTTTTAAGCTGTTATCTTGTATAGCCTCGGAATTCATTTCGGGGCTATCTTTTTTATAATCAGGATTATAGGGTTCATTTTTCTTCCAAATATGATATATTAAAACCAATAGTTTTTTTTGAACTGCTACATAGCTTTTCATCTTTATGCCATGTTTTGCAAATGTCCTTTCATATAAACTCACCAATGGTTTTTCTTTATATTTTATAGCTACAAATGCTGGCATAAACAAAGCCCTACGAATACGACTATTTCCTTTTTTAGAAATTTTTGTCTTTCCAACACTCATCCCAGATTCTCTTTCAACAACATCAAATCCAGCATACGACACTAATTGCTTGTAATTTTTGAACAATTCAAAGCCATTTGTCTCAGCTATAATGGTTGATACACTAAGCAATGCAATCCCTTTTATTTTGCAAATGTTGTCCACTTTTTGTTTTAGAACCTGGTCTGAATTAATCAAATTTTTCATTAATTTTTCAAGCTCTTTAAGCTGTTCGTTGAACAATTCAATGATTGCCTTTTGTTGGTTTATCATCATTTCACTCATATACATGCTGTTTTCTAAAGCATGGAGTTGATTGTTAATGACTGTTTTTTGATCTTGTAAATTTTGATACTGTCTTGTGTATTGTCGCAATTCATAATACAACTTACCCATGGGTTGCCAAAGTTCCAAACATTGTTCTGCTCCCATTTTTGACAATCCTTTGGCATCAATGCTGTCGTTTTTTGATTTTAATCCTAAAGAAATTAAATAATGCTTTGCCTTATTTGGCAAAATAATGGAAACGGCATACTTTTTTTCTGAAAAATAAAGGGCACAATTTTCGTGATAAACACCTGTAGCCTCCATGCACATAACCAAGGGAACTTCTTGCAACTTTTTCTTTTTGACAATCCATTCGTCCATGCTCTGAAATCCTTTCAAAGTATTTGGAAATGAAGTACTTGCTACTACAGTTACCTTTTGATTACAATCAATTACAGACATGCAAATATCAATTTTTTTACTTGCAACATCCAATCCTACTGAATACTTAATGCTCATAATTATTTCTTTTTAGGATAACAAAATATTACATTTACCTTTGCTCATTTTTTATACAACATCTAAACTAAATAGTATAGTGCTTAAGTACTAATTGTGGTTATTTTGTAATAAAAACAAAGTTGATTTTCCTTTTACGTCAATATCATTAAAATGTATCTAGCCGGACCACAATTATGCAACTTTGTTTTGTTATCTATTATCAATTTTTAATTTTCAAAAATACATTTTTTTCGTAAATTATTATCGGATGCAAAGATATGAGCCCGACCCCTTGTGGGTAACGCCCTTATGTTTTTTATTTTATTACTTTATATTAATAGAATTGAGAATAGTATTATATTTTGTTGTAAAAAAAATCGACTTTGGTATTAAGTGGTTTTTGAAATGGTTCCAAATACTTATGTGGCATAATTTTTTTTCCAAATAAATCCGTCTAAAATGTAATGAGTAAGTTGAGGTACTGTAAGCAAAGGCACTGTTATGAAGTGTAAGGCATTGGCGTTGAATGAGATGGAAAGGTGTTCTTGCCAAACGAGTATGTCCCACAAAAACTCTTCGGAAAAGGCTAAAAAGAGTAGGAAGGTGATGAACCAAATGAATTTGCTTTGCAAAAGGGCAGGATTGTTTTTTGGGGACAAGGTTTTTGAAGCGATTTCGTTGATGTAAATTAAGGATATATAGGGTATTCCGTGGGATATGACGTTTAGAACGGTAAAAATAAAGTCGTTGTTGAAATGTACAATGGCCAAATACCACGAAAGAATGGTGCTATAAATAAGGATATTTTTTGGGAGATTGAAATGGTTTTTTGTGATATAATTGTAAATAATATACAAGGTATAGTAAGTAATAATGATGTAATAACTTATTTTTAATATTTGAGCAAGTACTGGGTTTTGGTAATGAATAAATTCGTTTGCAACAAACCAGTTGAAATTTCGGTTGTTGGACATCATCCAAAAAGACATTGGGTATAGTGTTGCGACATAGATTATTATTTTGTCTGATACAACAGCCAATGGGGTTTTGATTTCGTGTCGAGCATAGAGTCTCATAAAACCATATTGTTGTTTAACAAAGTGAAAAACAGCAATATAAGCCATTATAGACCAAAAATATCGACTTGCAAAAACAAATAAAAGGACACTAATTAATAGACTAAACAAGGGTGTTAGGGTAAGTAATTTTTTGTTTTTTTTGAAATTATTTGAATGACAATAGGTTTTGAAAAGGGTGGCATACACGTGGGCAACATCTATACCGATGATGATAACAATCCAGGTTAGCATATTGTAATGATTGCCCCATTTGATACATTGATTTTGAAATAACAGTGTTAAGATACTGACAACTATTGGTGGCAATAATATAAAGAGGCTGTCTGTTTTAGGGTTTTTTATCCAATGCTGTGTCATGAATGATGCGGTTTACGATATTGATGCCTTGATGAAAAGCTTCTTCGAATATAGAAATACCCGAAAGGTCTGAATGTGCAAAATAGATGGTTTTTTGAATAGGTTGAGCTGCTTTTTGAATGTTTTTTCCTAAAATAAACCCAGGAATGGGACTTATCATTCCGTGGCCAATGAGGTGTATGTCAATACTTTTGGTAATGGCTTCGATGTGTGTGTGGGCAATTTTAAGATCGTCAAAAACCATTTGAGTCCAATATTCTTTGCTGTTTTGGTATAATTTTTTACGTGAATTTTTGGTATTTGAGTCGGAAAAACTGTAATAGTATGTAATTACTTTATATTTTTCGGTTTGATTGAGGTTTTGGTGTTGGTCGTACACATAACCTAACCCATTTGCACCATGAATGACGTTGTCCCAAGCGAGTGGAAAACCCGTTGTGTCTAAATCGTTGTCTATTACCAATGTGGCTAGGAGCCATGGGGCATAAACAAAATTTTGTGCTAAGCTTTTTCTGTCGTCTATAAGGTATTGGTTTACAAACTGTGGTGTAGCCATAATAATTTTGTCGGCTATGATGGTTTTTGAAATGTTTTTTGCATCATCATACACTTTTGCAATACCTTGTCCGTTTTGGATGCTAACGTGGTACACTACATGTTGTTTTAGGCTTTTTTGAGTGGTATATTTTTGTAATAATTGGGCGAGTTTGGCATTGCCCTCTGGCCATGTTAATACAGCATCGTATTTTTGATTGTATTGGTCTGTTTTTCGTGCTGCAAAATAATGAATACCAGCCCATGCAGACACAGACTCGATGCCTAATCCAAAATCGTCTCTACAACAATAATCTATGTAAACTAATAATGTATTGGCATTTAAATTTTGACTGAGTAGCCAATTTTTCATTGTTAAACGATCCAAATAATCATATTTTGTATCGCTACTTTTATCGGATATCGGAATGTAAAAATGGTATTTTTGATCATGCCCTTTTGCGTCACGAAAGGTTTTCATTAGATCAAAAAATCGATCAAATGCTGCTTTTTCATAAACTGTTAAACCAAATTTTGGTATCAAATCTTCTTGCCACTCATTTTTAAAAAACAATCGTTCTTGTGGTGCTAAACAAAGTTGTGTTTCGTCAAAAATGGGTATATTTTCTGCATCAAAACCTGTAATAATTTGTTCTTCATGAAGAAAATCAATAAGTTTTTTGTCGTCTAAATTGGGCAATGGCAAATAATGTGCCCCAAGCGGATATTTGGAATAGTCATTTTGTCCAGAGGCAGCGTTGCCTCCTAAATGTTTTTCTAGTTCAATAATCAAAAAATCATTTTCGCCTTTTTGAGTTAAATGTCTAGCGGCACTTAGCCCCGTGATGCCACCACCCACTATGAGGTATTTTGTTTTGATTGTAGCTGTTGGATTTGGAAAATTTTGTGTCCACAATCGATGCCCCAATAGGTGATTGGTTTTTGTTAAGTTTAGCAAAAGTTGTACAACCTTGTTTTTGCAAGCGTTCCAAAAAGGAACTAGCAATAATGTGGTACCGATGCTTTTTATAAAATGTCTTCTCGAATTATTGTATTTTTCCCCACTCTTCATCAAAATACCGTACTAAAATTTGATTGTCTAACTTGTTGATCATAATGTCTTTTGCCAGCATATCGTTTGTAAATGTATTCCATTTTTCAAACTCAAAGTCATAAAACCGAAGACCATTGAGGCGTCTTTTTGGAAAGTAAAAATTACTTTTAAATCCATGAATGCCAATGCTATAACCCCATTCGCCAAACGATGGCACATACGCATGGTAAGCCTCTATTTGATGAAATATTTTTGACATAGTTTTGTTGATACACCAAAATGATTTTGGTGCAAAATAGGGCGAAGTGGTTTGTACTACAATGACAGCTTCTTTTTGTAATATTTTTTCTAGCGATTGATAAAAATTCAATGTATATAATTTGCCTAAACTATAATTTGATGGATCGGGAAAATCGATGATGACAACATCAAATGTTTGCTTGCAATTTTTAATAAACAAAAAGGCATCTTGGTTGCGTACCGTAATTTTGTTGTTGTTTAACGAATTATGATTGAATTGGGTTAATATACTATTGGTTTTAAACATATTAGTCATACCTTGATCCAAATCGACTAAAGTAATTTTTTGTACTTCTTTGTATTTCAAAACTTCTCTTGCAGCTAGCCCGTCGCCACCGCCTAAAATTAACACATTATGAACAGATTGTGCTATCGACATTGCAGGATGCACTAAGGCTTCGTGGTAACGGTATTCGTCTAAGGAACTAAATTGCAGGTTGTTGTTCAAATACAACCTATAATCGTTTTTATCATGTGTCAATACAATTCTTTGATAAGATGTTGTGTGGCTATAAATGATGTTTTCGCCATACAATTTGCTTTCTGAAAATGATAAAATATAATCCGAAAAAATGAAAACGAAAAGCAAAATGGCAAATGTTGTAAGGGCTTTAAATTTTAATAGCACACTTTTTTGAAGCTCTTTTGTTAAAACAAAACACAATACAATGGCTATGCTTACATTTACCATACCAAAAAACAAAGAGGTACCCACAATGCCCAACTTGGGCACAAGCCATATTGGGAATAATATAGATGCTAATAATGCTCCAATGTAATCAAACGTAAAAACATTGGAAACCAAGTCTTTAAAAGCCACTTTGTTTTGTAAAATATTCATCAACAATGGTATTTCTAGTCCAACTAAAATACCTGTAATGGTAATTAATACATATAAAATAAGTTGAAATGACAGTACACTCTCAAAAAATAAAAATAATATAACGGAACTTAAACCACCAATAAAGCCCAGCAAAATTTCTATTTCTATAAAAGTTTGCAATAAATTATTTTTGAAAAATTTAGCAAAATAAGAACCCAATCCCATAGAAAACAAATAAACGCCAATGATAAACGAAAATTGTTTTACAGAATCGCCCAGCAGGTAACTGGCCAAAGCACCAGCAACCAATTCGTATATTAAGCCGCAAGTAGCAATTGTAAATACCGCAAAAAGCAGTAAATATTCAAATACTTTGGGTTTTTTATCCATGTATTGCCGCACTAATGATCATCGAAATTCCTATTATAAATGCTCCAACAATGATGGCTAATGCCGTGTTTTTATTTTGTGAAATTTCTTTCCAAGTGTTTTCGGGTGTTATTTTTTCTATAATAAAATAGGTGCATAATAAGATGAGTATCCCAACTATCGAAAAGACAATGGAATTCAAAACGAGTTTAATGGTAATAGTGTCCATATTGATTTATATTTATATTATTTATGATAAAAATGATTTCTAGCTCCATGGCTTCTATTGGTAGCATCATTGTATTTTTCGGTTTTTTCACAATCGCATATTCGCTTTCCTGTAATGGTATTATATAGATAAAAACCATATACAAGAAGTCCTAATGCAATTGGTATTTTGTTTTTTTTTATAAACTGTATCATTTTTTATACCTTTATTCGTTGTCATTATAGGGTGAATAATCGCTGTTGCTCCATCTATTTATTTCGTAAAAACTTGAAAATAAAAAGAGTATTAACAGTAAAATCAACATCACAATAACGGTTATTTTTATATTATAATACGAATGTTTGTTCAAAATGGTTTGAACCATTATTTGCTCTGTTTTTATATCGGCACTGTCTTTTAAAGGTGTCATTACTAAATGGTATTTTCCTTTTGGTATTGCACAAAGCGTAAATTTTTCTGTTTGACTACCTTCACTCCAACTTTCGCCATCTGTATAACCACTATAATATTCCATATCTTTATTAGCATATACCTCTTCGTTTGTAAGCTCATTAATCAATCCCACCGAAATATTGGCCCAGTTATTATCAATGTCGCTACTTACTTCAAAAGTCAATTCAGATCCGTTTTCTTTGATCTCAAATGACTGACTTGAAACAGCATTGTCTTTTGTTTTTGTAAAATTCAAAACCGTATTTGTAATAGGTACCTCATTTTTAGATTGGTTCCAATACAAGTGCGTTAATAGCATCATGATGGTTATAAAACAAAAAACCAATACCGTTGATTTGAAATGAATCAAAAAGGGTTGTACCATGCCAATCCCACTTTTACTTGGCAGTTCCATTGTTCCAAATGCTTTTTTGATAGCCGATTGGCTAATGTGTTTACCAAAATAAACGGTTTGTTCATTAGGTAATTTTTCGACAGACAACATGAAAGGCGGATTTATATATTCTATCAATTGAAATTCTTTTGAAATGTCAAAGTCAAATATCCCTTGTGCTGCTACTACATTTGGTCGTGATTTTTCAAATATTTGGTATTTACTATTTTGATATGTTATATGTACAGGATTTCGAACTACTTTTATAGGATAGTCTATTTCTTCCAACAATATCCAATGTCCATCACATTCGGATAAATAAATAATACTTCCGTCCACGCTTCGCAACACATATTCTGTCCAATAAAAGTTGCCAGCTGTTTTTTTAACAATTGAACCATTTACATAAAATTTTTTATCAAAAAAATTACCTTCCTGAGCTAATTTCAATGTCAAACGATCTTTCAAATTTTGATATTGAATTGTTGTCTCCCAATTGCCATTTCTATTTTTGTATCCCATTTGACAATTTGGACAAACAAACGAAACAGCCTCATAAATTTGGTATTGAGGGGTAGATGTTTGGCACGATTTACAATGTATTGGTATCATAGCTATCGGTTTATTTCAATATCTTTTATAATGGTTGCTTCAAAATATTCGGTATATTTTTGAGCTATCGATTGTACTAAATGGCTGTTGTCCTTTTGATAATTGCACAGATAAATATCCAATGTAAGTTGGTTAAATTCTGGCCATGTGTGCATACAAATATGCGATTCTTTCAAACAAACAGCAATTGTAAAACTCTCATTTTCAAAATGATGCAATACTATTCCCACTTGATGCAAATTGTTTTCTAACAAAATGGCATCTGTAAATAATTGAAATGCCGCACTATTGATAAGCTTTTCAGTATTTTTTACATGTAACGTGAGCAATTTGTGCAATCCTGGCGAATAGTCTATGGTGTTCATTCAAAAATAAATAAATTTCTTTTTTTGTACGTCATTTAATAAAATTTTGTTACAAAAATATATTTTATTTTTTAAAAATGTATATTTATTAAAAAAAAATTCGATTATTATTATTTATGAAATACTATTTGACTATCAAATTTTGATTTACTTTTTCAACCTTCTAATATTCACATACTGTTAACATAAGTTTATTAAAAAATATTTGGGATAGCATCTACTAAACTACAAAAAAATAGTATAATAATCAAACGGTGTTTTTTATTAATTGTTTCAATAGTATTTTATTTAAATTAAATAATTTTAATTAAGTTAAGTTGTGTAATATTTATAATTTTATATGTTAAAGTTATGTTTAAAATAATGAATAATTGGTACAGATTAAATGTTGTTTTTTATATAATAATAGCGGCAAGTGGTTTTAATTGTACGTTTAATAACAATGAATATATTATATATCGATAGGGACTCTTTTTGCGTTGAAATGTTTTTTTAAACTTTATTATTTTTTAAATTTGTGCAATTAAGTTTTAAAAAATCACGTCAAATGAAGCTAAGAAATAAAGCATTTTATTCGGTTGTTTTTACTATTTTTGGAATATTTATCTTATATGCTCAAGTAGGAATTGGAACAACAAGCATAGACAGTTCAGCAATTCTTGAGGTAAAATCTTCAAGTAAAGGTATTTTAATACCCAAAGTTGCTTTAGCTGGACTCTTGGATTCAACTACAATTGCATCGCCAGCAACGGGATTATTGGTTTACAATACCAATACATCTGGAACGGCACCCAACAACGTTTTTCCGGGTTATTATTATTATGATGGAGCCAAGTGGGTCGCTATATCACTTGGTGCAGGTACCAAAGTTAATATTCAAACAGCCGCCTATACTTTATCAATAAACGATACCAAAGGTGTACTTATAATAAACAGTGCTACTGCGGTAAATGTTACTGTTCCAACGGGTTTGCCTTCTGGTTTTTTTTGTCAAATTATACAAAAGGGAACTGGACAGGTAACCGTTGTAGGAGCTTCGGGCCTAACGCTCAATTCAGCTAATGGTTTCAAAACTAGGGTTCAAAATAGTGCCATTGGAGTTGTTTTGGAGTCAGCATCTCTTGGTTATATTTCGGGCGATAGCACTTTTTAACTGATTACAAACACATTGTAAATTCACTTGTTTTTTTTAATTTGCTTATTTTGTTGTAATTGTTTTAAAATAATATAATTCAGTAATTTATATGGTATAAAAAAATAGACATGTAGTAGATACGAATTGAAAATAACGACATGTAAGTTAGAGTTAAGAATAAATTAAATTATAATAGCCTATTTAACTTTTTAATTAATAAATTTTACGTTTATGAAGATAAAATTTTTTAGCATTTTTGTACTGATAAGTCAGCTCTGTTTAGGACAATTAAATGCTGAATTTATTGCCATGAAACCTCTTTATGTACGTCCTGTTACGTTCAATTATACCGGAAGCATGCAAACCTGGACAGTCCCTTCAGAAGTATTTAGTATTCTGATAGAAGCCGTTGGGGCCCAAGGAGGTAATAATGGCGGTTATATTGGTGGCAAAGGAGGTAAAGTCAATGCGATACTCAAAGTAACTCCCGGAGATGTTTTGTATATTGTTGTAGGTGGGCAATCTACCACTATGAATGCCGCTTATGGTTTTGGAGGGTCGGGTGGTGCATTAGTAAATTTTGCAGCCAGATTTGGTAGAGCTGGTGGAGGTTTGACGGGCATATTTTCAAATGCAACAGTTTCACAAGCCAATGCGCTCATCGTTGCCGCTGGTGGTGGTGGAGCAACAACTTATCCTACCACAGGTGGTAGTGCAGGCCCTTCGACATATAGTGCGGGCGGTGGTTTAACTGGTTTTGATGGTTACAGTGGGCATAATTATTCTTATGGAACAACATGGGGTAGGGCCGCTACTCAAACTGCAGGGGGAGCACGTGGAATACCTTCGGATACCAATTATATATTGCCTACAGCAGGTGCAGCACTACAAGGTGGCACTGGCGGATCTAGCAATGCTGCAACAAGTTCTGGATGGACAGCTGGCGGCGGCGGCGGCGGCGGCTATTATGGCGGGGGTGGTGGCTCTGCGGGCGGAAACGCTCAAGGTAGTGGCGGCGGCGGCTCTTCGTATGCTATTACATCGGCTATTAATGTATTGCATACGGCAAATTTTAGAAGTGGCCATGGCTATTTGAAAATTAATTATTGAAGCTCCAACAAATACATTTTATACAATTTGTTGCGTTTTTTTTGTTTGATGAGACTAAAGGGTAATCCACTAACAATTAGAATAAAATCTATTTCAATACACATTTTTGGGCGTTACCCAAGGGTCGGACTATTCGTTTCAAACAACGTTCATTAAACTCCAAAAGAAATATAATACCAAATATATTTATAAAATAGTCCAAAGATGCGTAGTTATTTTTTAGAGAAAATTTTCAAAAAAAATCGTTGCATAGCTGGGCTACGGAACTTTTTTTTGGATAATTTTAACAAAAATGAGCCAATAGATTGGACTATTTTAGATGTATATTTGGTATAACACACCCCTTTTGGGAGCTGGGGGGCTTCTAAATGGAATTTAACTGCTATCCCTAACGCATCATATACTTTCTTATATGTTGTAGTGCAAAAAAGTTAAACATTTGTATCATTTGAATTTGATTTGAAAACCAAAAGTTGTAATTGCTAGTTAAATCCTGTGCTATATTTTATTAAAAAATATGATATTTGTAATAACCTGAGTAAACATACATAAAAGCACCTAGCAATAAACCACTCTTTTTATTGAATATTTTTTTTAAAAAAATATATCAAATCAATACAATTTTGTTATACATCATCTGTTTTCATAAAAAATGAAAACAATAATTTTTTTATACCAATTTTTATATCATATTTGTTGTGTGAATTTTATATCTGATTGATCACTTCAAAATACGACCTCTATGAAAGAAACGACCCTCAAAGAAATAGCCACACGTCTTGGAATTTCCATTACAACCGTTTCCAAAGCCTTAAAAAATTATACCGATGTAAGCCCAAAAACCAAAAAAGCGGTTTTGGACCTTGCAAAAGAGTTACATTATTCTCCAAATAGTTTTGCGGTAAATTTACGTACAAAAGAATCTAAAACAATAGGTTTAATTATCCCCGAAGTGGTACATCACTTTTTTTCTAATGTCATCAATGGCATCATTGGCGAGGCCGAAAAACATGGGTATTTAGTCATTATTTTACAATCCAATGAATCTTTAGAGTTAGAAAAAAAACAAGTAGCACTACTTATAAATAAAAGAGTTGATGGTATCATAATGTCGTTGTCCAACGATACCAACAACGACGAACACATCAAAGACATCCTGAACAGAAAAATCCCTTTTGTGCAATTTGACAAAATATCCAAGCTGATTCCAAGCTCCAAAGTAATTATCGACGACCAAAAGGCTGCCATGGAAGCCGTACAACATTTGATAGACAAAGGATGTAAAATAATAGCCCATATTAGAGGGCCTTTAAATCCACAAAACGCTATCGACAGATTTATTGGCTACAAAAAAGCACTCGAAAAAAATGGAATTCCTTTCGACCCTAGTTTGGTTTATACCTGTAGCGACGTGTCTTTTGAAGAAGGAGTAGCCTTTGCACAAGAAATCATCAAGCAAAAACAGCCAATCGATGGGCTTTTTGCAGTTACCGATTTGGTAGCCATTGGTGCCATATCTGTTTTTAACGAAAACAACATCAACATCCCCGACCAAATTGCCATTATAGGATTTAGCAATTGGTTCATGTCAAAAGTAATAGCTCCAAAGCTGAGCACCGTAGATCAACCCAGTTCAGAAATGGGTATTGCCAGTTTCAATATATTGCTAGAAGCCATGCAAGCCCACAAAAACGGAATAATCTATACACCCAAAACAGTAATCTTACCCACCCACATCATCGAAAGAAAATCTACTTTAAAAGAAGTTTTGTAAGTGTTAAGGTTTAAGTATGAAGTATTAAGTTAGAAATTAGAAGTTAGAAAAAAGAAGTTAGAAAAAAGAAGTTAGAGGTTAGAAAAAAGAAATTAGAGGTTAGAAAAAAGAAATTAGAGGTTAGAAAAAAGAAGTTAGAGGTTAGAAAAAAGAAGTTAGAGGTTAGAAAAAAGAAATTAGAGGTTAGAAAAAAGAAGTTAGAGGTTAGAAAAAAGAAGTTAGAGGTTAGAAAAAAGAAATTAGAGGTTAGAAAAAAGAAGTTAGAGGTTAGAAATTAGAGGATAAAGGTTGAAACCTGAAACCTAAAACCCGAAACTTGAAACCTGAAGCCCGAAACCTAAAATGCCCGAAACTAATCCCCATCTACAACCAACAACGAATTTTCGGCTCCTGCAAAATCATTCCAACGCATGCCATCGGCCTCTGGCTCATTCAAATAAACCCCATCAACCAAATATTTGAATTCATAACTTTGGTTTTTATTTACTTCAAAAACACCTTTAAAAGTGCCGTTTTTCAACTTGTTCAAAGTGCCTTCTGTTGCATTCCAACCGTTAAAATCACCTACCACACTTGCCTCCGTAGCTGTTTTGGCTTCTACAGAAAAAGTAATTTTACAAATAGCTTTAGTTTTTACATATTGTTTCTTGATAGCCATACAAATTATTTTTTATTAATTAGGCTACAAAGTAACGCTTAAATCTTTAATAATCAACCATTAAGGAGTAGTTTTAAGACTTTTACAATAAAATGCAGATTTTTTTTCTTTTTCTATAAAAAAATGAAACCAAACAAACCGTTCTCAAAAAAAGAAATCGTTTTCAAAAAATAATTTCGCAATCACAAAATAGCCAAAAATTCCTAAAATAACAATTTTTTTGAATAATTTTGTCATCAAAAACACTACAAATGATTATAATTATAGCAGCCATGGCACAAAATAGGGCACTTGGCAAAAACAACACCTTGCTTTGGCATTTGCCAAACGACTTTAAACGATTCAAAGCCCAAACAACAGGACATTATATTGTAATGGGACGCAAAACGTTTGAAAGTTTTCCAAAACCATTGCCCAATCGGACCCATGTGATTGTGTCCAAAACCAAAAATTTTGATAGCGAACATTGTATTACGGTTCAAAATTTGGAAGAAGCTCTTGCAATATGTCCCAAAAATCAAGACCTATATATAATAGGTGGCGGCGAAATATACAAACAAACCATGCCAATGGCCGATGTTTTAGACATTACATTAGTAGAAGCAACATTTGAAGCCGATACATTTTTTCCAGAAATCAACCCAAAGGAGTGGCAACTTGCTTCAAAAGAGTCCCACCCCATAGACGATAAGCATCCTTATGAGTACCATTTTCTAACGTACATCCGCAAGTAAATGTACAAAATAAGATAAATGGACACCTTATTATATAGCAACAATAGATTTAAAGCAATAAAAACAAAAAAACAGTACAGCTAAAAAAATCATTTTAGCACTACAAAAGAATAAAAAATACACAATATGTTTTTTTATTCAAAAAAAAATGAAGTTCAAACAATTTTAAGGCATAAAAATAAAGAGATCACAAAAAATCGAAAACGTTTTCGGTGGCTCGAAAACGATATAGTTTCAAAAAATCATAAAATTATCATAAAATTGCATTACATTTGAAACTGAAATAAAAACAAACAATTAATTATTAACCAAATTATTTTATTACGTATGAAAAATAATCTACTTAAAGGATTATTAGTGTTTCTAACGATGGTATTTACTGGTTTTGCTCAAGCGCAGAGCGTATCGGGTAAAATATCAGACAGTAGTGGTCCACTACCTGGAGCATCTGTAACAGTTAAAGGAACAACTAATAGCGTGCAGTCTGACTTAGATGGGAATTATGCCATTAAAAATGTTGGAAACAATGCCGTTTTAGTGTTTAGTTACATTGGCTTAAAAAGCCAAGAAATTAATGTAGCTGGTAAAACAGTTATAAACGTGGTCTTAAAAGACGACAAAAGCGAATTGAAAGAAGTAGTAGTAATCGGTTACGGTTCTGTAAAAAAGAAAGACGCAACAGGTGCTGTAGATCAAATCAGTTCAAAAAAGTTTGACAATGTTTCGGCACCTTCTCCCGCAGAAATTTTAAGAGGAAAAGTTGCTGGAGTTCAAGTAACTTCTTCAAATGGAGAGCCAGGAGCTGCAGCTTCTATTAGAATTAGAGGTAATGGATCTTTAAGATCAGGTAATGAACCTTTAATTGTTATTGATGGTGTGCCTTTGGCGGGTGGTGATGTTTCTTCAGGTGGAGCTGATATGGGATTAGGTGGGTCTTCTGCTAAAAACCCTTTAAGTTTTATCAATCAAAATGATATCGAAAGTATGTCTATTTTGAAAGATGCTTCTTCTACAGCAATATATGGTGCAAGAGGAGCTAATGGCGTAATTGTAATTACAACCAAAAAAGGTAAAACTAAAGAACCACAATTAACTTTTTCAACTTCAGTATCAACTTCTAAATTATCAACAGATTTTGATGTATTAAGTACACAAAGATTCGCTGAATTAGCACCAACAGGAAGTAATAAAGGAGGTTCATACAATTGGAAAGATGCAATTATGAGAAGCGGTTTTTCTTTTAATAATGATGTATCTTATTCTAGTGGAACAGATAAATCTAGTACGAGAATATCTTTAGGGTCATCTCAAACTGAAGGTATTGTTAAAAATACTGGAATGAATAAATATACTGCAACTTTATTTAATTCGAATAGTTTCTTTAATGGGAATTTTACAGTTGAAACTAGAATAAATTATGCAAATATTCAAGATGAAAGAACATTGTTTTCTAATAACACAGGATATATTGGAAATTTAATGGGAGCGGCATTATATTGGAATCCAACAAGATCGTTGTATAACCCAAATGGTACTTATTATGTTGAATCAGAAGAGTATTTAAATCCACTTCAATTATTAGATAATTATAGTAATAAAACTGATTTAGATAAGTTAATAGGAAATATTACTTCTACTGTAAAATTATCTAAAGATTTGAAATATGTATTTACTTTTGGTATTGAAACATCAAAAGGTATTACAAAAGCACAATTATTACCAACAATTGCAATAAAAGATGTTGCAGTTGCTAATAATCCTCAAGATGGTTTAGTTTATAGAGGACAAGCAAATTTGAATACAGATGTAAGGGTAAATAAAACATTTGAGCATAATTTTACATACAATAAAGATTTTTCTGATAATTTTAAATTAAATGCAATCTTAGGTTACTCTTATTATGATTATTCGTCTAACGGTAATGCAACTAGAGGTAAAGGTTATAACATCAATCAAACTAATTTAGTTGATAACATTGAAGGTGGTATTACTTCTGAATTTGTTTCAGAATCTTATAGAGGTCGTGTTGAAATGCAATCATTCTTTGCAAGAACTTCATTGTCTTTATATAAAAAAATGAATGTAGATTTGACCGTAAGAAGAGACGGTTCTTCAAAACCAGGTTTGAATAATAAGTATGGAAATTTCGGTTCAATTGGTTTAGCATATAAATTAATCGAAAATAAAGAAGGTTCTTTAAATGATTTAAAAATAAGAGGTAATTTTGGTACAACAGGAAACGCAGAGTTTCCAAGAAACTCCTCAACTTCTTTTGGACAATATTATAATACTATTTTCGTTTTGGCTAATAACCCAAATCAAGATTTGAAATGGGAAACAACTAGATCAAGTGGTGTAGGTATAGATTTTACAGTTTTGAAAAGTAGATTAACTGGATCTATGGATTATTATGTGAAAGAGACAAAAGATTTAATTGTTGCAAATGCTCCACAATCAGGACAACCATCACCACAAGGTGTTAAGTTTGAAAATTTAGATGGGAAATTGAAAAATTCAGGTTTTGAATTGTCATTAAATTATAAAATATTAAATCAAACTGATTTAACATGGGATTTCTCTGTCAATGCTGCATTTCTTAAAAATGAAATTTCAGGACTTACAACTACTTATAATATAGGACAAGTTCATGGTCAAGGATTATCAAATGCTTATGTTGAACAAATTAAAAATGGGTATCCATTGTACTCTTATTATTTACCAAACTTTGTTGGTTATGATGCGTCAGGAAATTCATTGTATTTGAATCCAGATGGTAGTACAGTTGGTTCAACGGACGCATTACCTATGCATGTTGGTAAACAACCTTTACCTAAAACAACCTTAGGTTTCTCAACATCAGTTGCATACAAAAATTGGGATTTCTCTACATCTTTCTATGGTTCTTTCGGACATTATATCTATAATAATACTTCAAATGCATTATTCAACAAAAGTGCCTTTGGATTTAGAAACGTTACAGAAAGTGTTGCTACATCAGCACAAAGTATTGCAGATTCAAATAAAGAATCAACAAGATATTTAGAAAAAGGCGATTTCTTAAGAATGGGTAGTTTAACAATTGGATATAATTTTAAAGCAGACTTCTTAACTAAATTGAAAATTAGTTCTTTGCGTTTATATGCAAATGGTAGTAATTTATTATTGTTTACAAATTATTCTGGATTTGACCCAGAGGTGGATACTGATAAAACAGTAAATAGTATTCCATCAGCAGGTATTGATTATTTTTCTTATCCTAAAGCAAAAACATTTGCTTTTGGTCTTAATGTAACATTTTAATAATTAGAAAATGAAAAAATTGAATTTAATAAAGTACTTTATCTGTACGGGAGCTTTAATGTTCAGTATGGCGAGTTGTACAGATTTAGAAGAGCAAGTTTTAGAAGGTGCTCAAAATGGTGATGCTGAATCTTATTTAGCTGGAGCATATAAAGGATTAAGATCTTTGCAAGGACAGGGGCAAACTTTTGCAATGGGAGAAGTAGCATCTGATACATACGTAGTTCCAACAAGAGGTGGTGACTGGGGTGATGGTGGTGCATGGCGAAATTTTCACGCATTAACTTGGGATGCAAATTCAGGTGAAATAAATGGGGCATGGAATAATTTATTGTCGAGTGTTTACTATTGTGATTTAGTTTTGCAATTAGGGACTGTTTCTGCAGAAAAAAAGGCCGAGGCTTTATTTCTTAAAGCATTTTATTATCATATTGTTTTAGATTATTGGGGAAAAGCTCCTTATAGAGAAGCGGGTGCTGATATTAATGACTTTCCTAAAGTATGGAACGGTGTTCAAGCTACTACAAATATTATTGCTTGGTTAGAAGAAGCTTTGCCAAATTTGCCAGCTAAAGTTGCTAATAAACCACATTTAGCTAATAAAGATGCTGCAAATTTTTTATTAGCAAAAATGTATTTAAATAAAGCAGTTTTTACTGATTCTGATAGACAAGCTCCCTTTACATTCTCAACAGCAGATATGAATAAAGTAATAGCTCATGTTGATGCAATTACTAATTCTAGTATTGCTGCTGATATTTGGGATAATTATAAACCTAATAATCACGCTTCCCCTGAAGTTATTTTTACTTCACAAAATATTCAAGGTCAAGCAATGGGTGATTTACGTACTCGTTGGTATATGAGTCATCACTATAATCAAACACCTGGTGGTTGGAATGGTTTTTCAATGGTTTCTGAATTTTATAATAGATTTTCTCCAAATGATAGAAGAGTTTTAAATGCAGACCCTGCTATTATTGCAAATTTTGGAAATCCAGTGGGTGTTGAAAAAGGTCAACAATATAAACCTGGAGGTGTAGAGAAAGTTAAAGATAGAAATGGTGTTGATTTGGTATTTACACCAAATATAGATACGGATTTAATATTAGATACAAATATTGAAAATGCTGGTTATAGACCGATGAGATACATTCCAGATGCAAATGTGGACAAACCAGAGAATGATTATATTTTAATGTTATATTCTGACGCTGTATTGATGAAAGCTGAAGCAATTTTGCGCGGAGGTACTGGTACTAATAATACTGCTGCTATATCTGCTATGGAATCAAGATGTGCTCCTGCTACAGTAACATTCGATTTATCAACATTGAATGGTATTTATAAAGAAAGAGGTAGAGAGTTATGGGGTAACGGTTTTAGAAGAACAGATATGATACGTTTTGGCACTTTCTTAAATGCAAGAGAGTTAAAAACTACTGTTTCAAATCCAAAATATTTATTATACCCTGTACCAGCTTCTGCATTAGCAAATCCAAACATTTCTCAAAACCCTGGTTACTAAGAATTTTTGTTTTTTATATTTTGTTTTAAGTTAGTGATAAAGAGGGTATTTATACCCTCTTTATTTTTTTTATATTAAACCTTATTTTTTTTGAAATTGACGTTTAAAAATTCGTCAAAACTGCTTTGTTTTTCAACTAATTATAGTATTTTAGTCCATTATTTTAAGCTTATTTTTTTAATACAATTTTTCTATATCATGTTTTATCGTTTTTCTGCAATTTTATGCTTAATGTGTTTATTATCAGCTTGTTCTGATAGTTTAAATGGTTCAAAAAATGGACTTTTTACCAAACTTGAATCCTCTGAAACGGGCATTTCTTTTAAAAATGAAGTCAAAAACGGCGAAAATATGAATATTTTCAAGTACCGTAACTTTTATAACGGCGGTGGTGTAGCCATTGGCGACATCAATAATGATGGTTTGTCCGACGTTTTTTTTACTTCAAATTTGGGCGAAAATAAATTATATCTCAACAAAGGACAACTCAAATTTGAAGATATTTCTGCCAAAGCAGGTATCAATTTGGCCAAATCTTGGTCCACGGGTGTTGTTATGGTCGATATCAATGCAGATGGTTTATTAGATATTTATGTATGCAATGCAGGAAACAACATCGACTCTAAACGACAAAGCCAATTGTTTATCAACAAAGGCAATCTTACTTTTTCTGAACAAGCCTCACAATACAACTTGGCCGATACAGGAATTACAACCCATGCCGCATTTTTTGACTACGACAAAGATGGCGATTTGGATTGTTACATCCTCAACAATAGTTTTATTCCTGTGAGCAGCTTGAATTATTCTAATAAAAGAGAGTTGCGAGATAAAGATTGGGATGTAGCCGAAATCCTAAAAGGAGGAGGGGATAAATTATTACGAAATGATCATGGAAAATTTATAGATGTTAGCGAAAAATCTGGTATTTATGGTAGTTTGATTGGTTTTGGATTGGGGGTAACCGTTGGCGATGTCAATGGTGATTTGTATCCAGATATTTATATTTCTAACGATTTTTATGAAAGAGATTATTTGTATATTAATAATAAAAACGGGACATTTAGCGAGCAAATTCAATCCTGGGCCACACACATCAGTCAGTCTTCTATGGGAGCCGATATGGCCGACATCAACAATGATGGGTTAGCCGATATTTTTGTTACCGATATGTTACCCGAACAAGACGAACGATTGAAACAAACCACCAGTTTTGACAATTACGATTTGTTTAACCGAAAATTGAGCATGGATTTTTATAACCAATACATGCAAAATACCCTTCAAATCAATACTGGCAATCAACAATTTGAAGAAATTGCCCATTATGCTGGGGTTTCTAAAACCGATTGGAGCTGGGGAGCTTTACTTTTTGATATGGATAATGATGGCTACAAAGATATTTATGTATGCAATGGCATCAACCATGATTTGACCAATCAAGATTTTATCGATTTTTTTGCTAATGATTTGATGCAAAAAATGGTGATTACGGGCAAAAAAGATGACATGGAAACCATCATCAACAAAATGCCAAGTACTCCTATTGCCAATTATGCTTATAAAAATAATAAAAATTTAACTTTTACCAACGAAGCCAGTAATTGGGGATTGGACATACCCAGTTTTTCAAATGGTGCCGCTTATGGCGATTTGGATAATGACGGCGATTTGGATTTAATTGTCAATAACGTCAATATGGAAGCTTTTGTTTATAGAAATAATTCTGAAAAACAAAAAGACAATCATTATGTGAAATTCCAATTGAAAGGCGACAACCAAAATAAATTTGCTGTGGGCAGCGTAGTCGAATTGTTTTCAGGGACAGAAATTTTAAGACAAGAGTTAATTCCAACTAGAGGCTTTCAATCGTCTATTGATTATACCATGACATTTGGAATTGGAACCAAAAAAATTGATTCGATGCGGGTGATTTGGCCCAATGGGCAATATCAAAGTCAAGCCAAAGTAGTCATTGATAAAACTACTATTTTGAAAATAACAGATGCTCATAATCCATTTGTGAATCAAACTCCAAAAGTCAAACCATTATGGGTAGAACAAAATCAAAATATGACCGCCCATCAAGAAAATGAATATATCGATTTTGATTACGAAGGATTAATTTCAAAAGAATTATCTCAAGAGGGCCCAGCATTAGCCGTTGGAGATGTCAATGGCGATGGTAACGATGATGTATTTATTGGTGGTGCAAAAGGGCAAGCTGCCAAAATGTATTGGAGCAATGGTGCTGGATATTTGGCATCTGTGCAAAAAGATTTGGAAGCCGATGCCGTTTTTGAAGACACAGCTGCGGCATTGTTTGACGCTGATCTAGATGGTGATTTGGATTTGTTATTGGGTACAGGAGGCAATGAACAAGCCGATAAAGACCAATATTTGAACCGATTGTATTGGAATAATGGCAAAGGACTATTTACAAAATCGACAACCAAATTGCCAACTACAAATAATAATGTTGCGGTAATTGCCCCTTATGATTTTGATCATGATGGCGATGTTGATGTGTTTATTGGCAGTCGGAGTGTGCCTGGTGTTTATGGAATTGTGCCCAAACATCTCTTGCTTGAAAACGATGGAAAAGGCAATTTTACCAATGTTTTGGATAAAAAAGCATTTAAAATCAATGAGTTAGGTATGATAACAGATGCCATTTGGGAAGATATTGATAATGATAATAAAAAAGATTTAATTGTAGTAGGAGAGTGGATGTCGCCAAAAATATATAAAAATACGGGACGACGCTTGGCTGCTTTTGAATCTAACTTGGATCAATACCAAGGTTTTTGGAATACTGTAGCTTGTTTGGACACCAATAACGATGGCAAGAAAGATTTAATATTGGGCAACAAAGGCACTAATACCTCATACAAAGCTACATTGTCTAGCCCGATGAAATTGTTTGTAAACGATTTTGATACCAACGGCACTATTGAGCAAATTGCTACTAGAACCATAGCTGGTAAGGACATGCCCGTACATTTGAAATCGGAATTGGCCAAACAAATTCCATCTATCAAAAAGAAAAACTTGAGTTATACCGATTATTCTAAAAAAGCGGTACAAGAAATTTTTAGTTCAGACGTGTTGTCCAATGCTATTTTGCAAACCGTCAATATTCAGGAAAGTATAGTGGCAACCAACAAGGGTGGCGGTCAGTTTGATGTAAAACCTTTGCCTAAAGAAGTACAATTTTCAACCGTAAATAGTATTTGTCCTTTTGATAGCAACAACGATGGTATTTTAGATTTGATTATTGGAGGCAATCAATACGAATTTAAACCACAGTTTGGTAGTTTGGATAGTAGTAGAGGTGGATTGTTATTAGGTTCAAAATCAGGAACTTATACCTGGGTTTCTAATCAAAAATCAGGCTTCAATATTAGAGGCGAAGTGAAAAATATTCAAATGATTCATCAAAAAAACAAAGCTGTTTCAATCATTGCAGTAGTCAATAACAACCAACCAAAAATTTATAGAAAAAATGACTAATTATTATAAATACCTGTTTTTAGTATTGCTAATTATTGGGTGTTCTCAAAAAGAGGCGGGATTATTTGAAAAATTGGAAGCTTCTAAAAGTGGTATTGATTTTAAAAACGACTTGGATCCGTCCAAAAACATTTCTATTTTAGATTATTTGTACTATTATAATGGCGGTGGTGTGGCTATGGGCGACATCAATAATGATGGATTGGTAGATATTTATTTTACTTCAAATCAAGGCAAAAACAAATTGTATTTGAATAAAGGTAACAATACATTTGAAGACATTACTGCAAAAGCGGGTGTAGAAGGGCAAAGTGATTGGAATTCGGGAACCATTATGGCCGATGTAAATGGCGATGGTTATTTGGATATTTATGTTTGTGCTGTTGTAGGCATTAATGGATTTGAAGGGCATAACGAACTCTTTATAAATAATAAAAACAATACTTTTACAGAAAGTGCAGCCGAGTATGGATTGGATTTAGACAATTATAGTTCGTCTGCTGCATTTTTGGATTTTGATTTGGATGGCGATTTGGATATGTATTTACTCAATCATGCAGTACACTCGGAATTGTCTTACGGAAAAGCGGAAATTAGGAACAAAAGAAGTTATGAATGTGGCGATAAATTGTTTAGAAATGATAATAATAAATTTGTTGATATTAGTGAGCAAGCAGGTATTTTTGGTGGGGCAAATGGTTATGGGCTAGGGGTAGCTGTGGCTGATTTTAACCTAGATGGTTATCCTGATATTTATGTTTGCAACGATTTTCACGAAGACGATTACTATTATCTCAACAATGGCGATGGTACTTTTAGCGAAAGTCTCAAAAATTATTTTGGGCATACAAGTCGATTTTCGATGGGAGTTGATGTTTCAGACATTAATCATGATGGTTTTCCCGATATTTTAACCTTAGATATGCTTCCCGAAAATGAAAAAGTACTGAAATCTTCACTAGGCGATGATAATGTTCAAATGATGAAAATGCGAACAGAACGTTTGGGGTATCATTATCAATATACTCGTAATATGCTGCAAATCAATCAATATGGACAGCATTTTACCGAAACGGCTTTGATGAGTGGCATTGCAGCCACCGATTGGAGTTGGAGTGGCCTTTTTGCAGATTACAATCAAGATGGCGAACAAGATTTATTTGTTTGTAACGGTATTCCAAAACGACCAAACGATTTAGATTATGTAAAATATTATTCTAATGAAAATGTAAAAACAAAAATAAGTACTACTAAATTGTTGGACAAAGAGGCATTAAATAAAATGCCTTCTGGCAAAGTGTCTAATTATGTTTTTCAAGGAACAAAAAATTTGAATTTTATCAATCAATCCGAAAATTGGATACAACAAGATTCTATCATATCCAATGGAAGTGCTTATGGCGATTTGGATAACGACGGCGATTTGGATGTTGTAACTAACAATTTGAATAGTGTAGCCTCTGTTTATATCAATCAAACCAATAACAAAGCCCGTTTTTTGAAATTGAAATTGCAATTTGAAGGAAAAAATGTTTGGGGTATTGGGGCGAAAGTGATTGCTTATTCAAAAGGAAGTAAACAGTATAAAGAGCTTCAAACTACAAGAGGATTTCAATCTTCGTCGGAGCCAATGATTCATTTTGGGTTTCAAAATAGTGCTGCAATAGATTCGTTAGTAGTCATTTGGCCTGATAAAACGTATCAAACTTTAAAGCATGTTTCGACCAATCAATCGCTAACCATCAAAGCTAATGCAAAACGTAAAGTTTTTGATTACAGTAAGTTACATCCTGTTGTGAAACCGTATTTCAAAAAAGCTACAACTAATTTAGGCATTGATTTTATTCATCAAGAAAATGAATTTATTGATTTTTTATCACAAAAATTAATCCCTTATCAACGATCAGACAGAGGCCCTGCAACTGCAGTTGGCGATTTGAATAATGACGGGAAAGAAGATATTTTCTTTGGTGGAGCAAGAGGCAAAGCAGCCCAAGTATATCTTCAGTCTGCAAATGGTTTTGTAAAAAGAGTTTATGCGGATATAGAAAAAGATTCTATTTTTGAGGATGTTTCGGCAGTTATTGGCGACTTTAACAACGACAAAATCAATGATTTATTTGTGGCTTCGGGTACGGGCGAAAATGCAGGTTTTCTTGATAGTAGATGGTATCAAGGGACTAGTTTGACGCATGGTGCTTTGCCCAAAATAGCCCAAAATGCTGCTGTTGTTTGTAAAATTGATTTTGATAAAGATGGCGATTTAGACATTTTTATTGGCAATAGTTCTCAATATAACCGTTTTGGTAGCAATCCAGATTGTTACTTACTCCAAAACAATCAAGGTACTTTTAGCTTGGTTCAACAAAAAACATTTGAAAAAATAGGAATGGTTACCCATGCTATTGTAACCGATTTTGATACAAATGGTAGTCAGGATATTATTGTAGTAGGCGAGTGGATGAAACCACGGTTTTATGCCAATCAAGGAGGCCGATTTAAAGACGTTACTTCAAATGTATTGCCCGAAAAACTGAATGGTTTGTGGCAATCGATAACTAATTTTGATATTGATCAGGATGGCGATGACGATTATTTAGTTGGTAATTGGGGGTTGAATTCAAAGTTTAAAGCCTCTGCCGATTTTCCAATGAAAATGTATTATGCCGATTTTGATAAAAACGAAATGTATGAAACCATTGTAGCTATTGAAAAAGGGGGCAAATACTACACGACTATGGGTTTAGATGAATTGTCTGAACAGTTTAGTGGGATGCTCAAAAAGAAGTTTAATGCTTATAAAGATTTTGCAGGTAAAACGGTTGAAGAGGTTTTTGAGCCGCAAATGTTGGATAAAGGCATATTGTATGAAGTACACACGCTAAAATCGGGGTTTTTGAGAAATGACAAAGGCAAGTTTACTTTTGTTCCATTTGGCAATCCTTTGCAAGTTGCACCAATTACGTGTTTTGCAAAAGCTAATTTTGATGGAAGCAACAAAGCGTCGGTGTTTGCAGCGGGTAATTATTTTGGGGTAACACCTTATCATAGCCGCTTTGATGGTTTTTCGGGTGCATTAATCAAAAATGAAAAAACGGTTTATTTGGGTCATCAAATAGGTATCGATTTAACTCAAAAAGCGGTTAGACATTTAGATGTTTTACAGGTAAATAATAAAAAATATTTATTGGTTACCATCAATAATAAAAAAGCCGAAGTGTTTGAATTGCCTTCAGCACCTTAAAGAAATGAGTTAAAATGCTGTTTGTTGTAGCATGTTGCTTGCGTTAGGGATAGCAGTGGAAATCCTTTTTTGAGGCTTTTTCTGCCTCAAAAAAGATTGAAACGGATAGCCCGACCCTTGGGGAACGCCCAAAAAATTAAATTATTAAAATCAATACCATTAAAATGAAAAAAAGTCTTTATTTTTTAGTGTTTATCAGCACGTTTTTTGTGTCATGTAAGTCAGACAGACCCATAGTTGTAACATCAGAAGATTATTGTGCAGCGGTAGATACTGTAACTAATATTATGATTCACGATATATTTTCGCCACCCGTTGCAAGTAGAATTTATGTGTATCCAAACATTGCAGCTTATGAAATTATGGCACAAAACAATCCAAAATTCAGTAGCTTGCAAGGGCAGTTAAAAGGGCTAGAAGCAATACCAGCATTAGACACAAAAGGGGGTGTCAATCAGCATTTAGCTGCTTTGATTGCCCATTTGGAATTGAGTAAACAATTGGTTTTTTCTGAAGAAGCCATGGTTAAATACCGAGACAGTTTGTATCAAAAATGGGGTTCGGAAAACAATAAAGAGTTTGAAACTTCAAAAGAATATGCCTTGAAAGTTGCCGAGGTGATAAAGAAATGGATGAGCCAAGACAATTACAAACAAACCCGAACTTTTCCAAAATTTAGTGTAAACACCAAAGATCCTAGCCGTTGGCAGCCAACACCACCTGCTTATATGGATGCTGTGGAACCTCATTGGAATAAAATTAGAACACTGGTTATGGATTCTGCATCGCAATTTAAACCAGAGCCTCCGTATCCTTTTGATACTCAGAAAAATTCTAAATTTTATTTAGAAGCTTTGGAAACTTATCAAGTGGGGAACGAAATTTCTAAAAAATTATTAGCAGTAGAAAAAAATCCAAAAATTGCTTTGCCAGTTGAATCGGTTATTGCTACATTTTGGGATTGTAATCCTTATGCAACCGTTACACAGGGGCACATGATGTTTGCCAAAAAGAAAAATACTCCCGATGCCCATTGGATGAATATTGCTAAAATTGCATGTAAAAAATCCAAAGCTGACTTAGAAACAACTATTTTTGCCTATACTAAAACATCTATTGGTATTTTTGAAAGCTTTATTAGTTGTTGGGACGAAAAATTTCGTAGCAATGTTGTACGTCCTGAAACCTATATCAACCAACATATAGACGAAAATTGGAAGCCACAATTGCAAACGCCCCCTTTTCCTGAATACACTAGTGGACATTCTGTAGTATCTGCCTGTTCATCGGTTATTTTAACAGCCATTTTTGGCGACAACTTTAGTTATACCGACGATTCAGAAATTCCATTTGGTTTGCCAAAACGTGATTTTACGTCTTTCAAACAAGCGGCATCCGAAGCTTCGATGAGTAGATTATATGGAGGAATTCATTACAGAGCTGCTATAGAAAACGGGGTGTCTCAAGGTACTAATCTTGGGAATTATATTAATAATAAATTAAAAATGAAAAAATAGCATGTCAAAAAAACAAATCATTTTATCGGTATTTTTATTGTTTACATTGTTTATCATTTGGTATTTTGGGTTCAAAAAATCAGATTATGTGATTACATTTAAAGAAAAAGCAGCCACAGGAACTGTATTTCAAGGCATATTGGAATGGACTGCTACCCGACAAAAGAATCAAGGCGAAGTATATGTTATAAAAGAGCGAAATAATTTTGATTTTATTAAGCAAGAAATGACATACAATGGCAAAACGCTTGAATATACCTGGGAATTGACCTCATTAAACGATACTTTAACAGCTATTTCGGTTGGAATTTCGGATAAGGAGCATTCTTTTTACAACAAATTGACAGCCCCTTTTTTAGACACTCCTTTCAAAGTGGAACAAGTAACTAAAATAAAAGAGTTAAAACAAGGTTTGGAAGAGCATTTGAAAAATTTTAAAGTAAAATTTGATTACGAAGGCAAGTCGGAAGAGGTTTTTGTAGCCTATATTCATTTAGAAAGTGTTTTGCAAGAAAAGGCTCAAACCATGATTGGCAATGATGCTATTATCACAGGTTATTTGCATCAAAATAATATAAAAATTATTGGAAAACCCTATCTTGAAATCGAAAAATGGGATTTGGATAAAGAAACGCTCTCTTTTAATTACTGTTTTCCAATAGATAAAAACTCACCATATATCGAAAATAAAGCTGTAAAATTTAAAAAAATACCTTCTATAAAAGGACTAAAAGCGACTTACTATGGCAATTACCGTACTTCAGATAGAGGGTGGTTTGCTATTTTGGATTATGCCAAGAAAAACAACATCAAGTTAGATTTGAAACCCATCGAACATTTTATGAACAATCCTTTCAATGGTGGCCAGGAAATAGAATGGCAAACGCATATACTTATCCCTTTTGCTAAATAATTTTGTTGTTTTCAAGATAATTACAGCTTTATTTACTAAATTTGAAAAGTAACATGATCATCTAAATATATAAAAGCTTCTCAATCAGAGGAGCTTTTTTTATGGCAATATAGGAACATAGAAGCGGTTTTTGTATAAACGATAACGCAATCGAAATCGTTTTCGGATACAACGAAAACGATTTTTATCCCTTGAAAATTTCATATTTCATAATAATACATTAATTTTATTGTTTCAAACTCAAAAAAAACCAAACAAATGAGCAAAAAACTTAAACTTAATTTTTGGCAAATCTGGAATATGAATGTCGGATTTTTTGGCATACAATACAGTTTTGGATTGCAACAAAGTGCCGTAAATCCAATATATGATTTATTAGGAGCCAGTCCAGATGCAATACCCATGCTCAATTTAGCAGGTCCAATAACGGGCTTGTTAGTGCAACCCTTGATTGGTGCCATGAGCGATAATACTTGGAGTCCAAGATGGGGTCGCAGAAAACCTTATTTCTTTGTCGGAGCTTTGCTTTGTAGTATTGCATTGTTGCTTTTTCCTTTTAGCAGTTCGTTGTGGATGGCAGCAGGCTTATTATGGATTTTAGATGCGGGTAACAATACCGCTATGGAACCTTACAGGGCTTTTGTAGCCGACAAATTAGACGCAGAACAACAGCCAACTGGTTTTTTGATGCAGAGTTTTTTTACAGGATTTGGACAAACTTTAGCTAATTTATCATTATTTATTTTCCCTTTGCTTTTTATTGGAAAAACAGGCTCGTTGCCTACTTGGATTTATGCTTCTTTTTTTCTTGGTGCTATATGTTCTATTGGGTCTATTTGGTGGAGTATGAAAACAACGCCAGAAATCCCACCAACAGCGGAAGAATTACTACACATGAAATCCAAAAAAGGTGGTGTGTTGGAACCTTTAATTGAAATATTTGCCGCCATTGGCGAAATGCCAAAAGTGATGTGGCAGTTGGCTTTAGTCTATATGTTTCAATGGTATGCTTTGTTTTGTTATTGGCAAAATTCTTCCAAAAGCATCGCTTTATCAGTTTGGAATGTTACTCCAGATAGCAATGCTAAAGTATATGAAGAGGCCGTAAGTTGGACGGGTTTAGTAAACGGATGGTATAATATTGTTACATTTTTAGTAGCCTTTTTGTTGGTAGGCTATGCCAAAAAGTATGGCCCAAAAACAGTTCATGCCATTTGTTTGTTGCTTGCTGCCATTGGTTTTTTAGTTTTTCCACATATCGAAAACAAACATTTGTTGTTTTTTGCTATTACAGGTTTTGGAATTGGATGGGCCAGCATGATGGGAATCCCTTATTTGATGGTAGTGGCAGACATTCCAAAAGAACGTTATGGGGTGTATATGGGCATCATCAATATGATGATTGTTATACCCATGATCATTCAAAATCTAACATTTGGTTACATCATGAAGCATTTTCTAAATAATGACGCTCGTTTAGCTGTAAGTTTTGCGGGGGTATTATTGTTGATAAGTGCCGTTTGTACCTTATTTATCAAAACCAAAAAAATAATTGCAACCGAAATTTAACCTCAAAAATAAATATATATCATAAAAATGGAATCTGATTTTAATTATCAAAAAGCCATAGCATTATTACAACAAGTTTCATCAACCGAAGGGTTTTTGGCCAGTGCTCAAAACATTTCCAACTACAAACGGGTTTGGGCCAGAGATGGTGTTATTTGCGGATTGGCAGCACTCGCCTCAAACAACACCGACTTGATAGCAACGTTTAGAAAAACACTCGAAACCTTAGCTCAAAACCAACACGAGAGAGGTACTATTCCTTCAAACGTGATGACCAATGGAACAACAGTGGAAGTCAGTTATGGCGGATTGGCCGGACGTGTGGATGCCGTAACTTGGTTTGTAATAGGGGTTTGTCAATATGCTTACCACCAACAAAATCCCGAATTTGTATTACAATATGAAACCCACATTTTAAAATGTTTAGACCTTTTAAATGCTTGGGAGTTTAACAACAAACATTTGATTTATGTTCCTTTATCGGGCAATTGGGCCGACGAATACATTACCGATGGTTATGTATTATACGACCAACTGTTGCGGATATGGGCTTTGAAAAGTTATCATCATTTTGCAAAAAACGAGTCTATTTCTCAAAAAATTATTGATATTGAAACTCAAATCAAAATCAATTTTACCCCAAATGAAACAGGTGAAAAATACCATGAAAGGGCTTTTGAAGAGGCCAATATAAAAAATTATATGCCTTGTTCTTTTTCTCCAGCGGGCTACAAAACCCAGTTTGATGCTTTTGCACATTCGTTAGCATTAATGCTGAATTTAGGCAACGATATTTTTCAAAATCAAATTTTAGGACATGCCAATCAAATTTTGAGCCAAACCAAAATGCAATTACTACCCGCTTTTTGGCCTCCAATAGTCCCCGAAGATTTAGACTGGCATTTGCTGAAAAATAATTGTAAATATGAATTTAGAAATTTTCCAAACGAATTTCATAATGCTGGAAGTTGGTGTATGGTCAATGGATTTTATGGCTTGGCGTTGCTTGCTAAAGGTCGATTTGATCAAGCCAATAGCTTGTTGCAGGCTATCCATCTTGCCAATGCTAAAGAAGATTATAGTTTTTACGAAAATTTTAATACAGAAACAACCGCTCCAAACGGAGTGCCCTATTGTGCTTGGAGTGCAGCGGCTACCGTATTGTTGCACCAAAGTATCCACCATCAATTTACATTTTTAATATAATCGAATCTGCCTTTATTGTTGTTTCAAAAGGATTGAAATCATGATTTAGGTTACAAACAAAATAAAACAAACATGAAAACAATTGATATTATTTGTGTTGGCGAAGTATTGATCGATTTTATTGGTCATGAAATTAACAGTATTTCCAACACAAAAGATTACCACCGTTTTTTGGGTGGTTCTCCTACAAATGTAGCCGTTAATGGCTCTCGATTAGGACTCAACGTAGCTCTAGTGGCCACTTGTGGTAGTGATGGATTGGGTGTATATATTGGCGAAAAATTGCAAGCCAATGGTGTAAATATTGCCCATATCCGAAAATCGCAAACCATGCCAACCTCAGTTATTTTTGTGTCCAGATCAAAAGATACGCCAGAATTTATTGCATACAGAGAAGCCGATAGAGAAATTTTAGAAGATCAAATTCCCGATGAATTATTGGCCCAAGCCAAATTATATCATACCACTTGCTTTGCTTTAAGCAAAGATCCAGCTCGAACAACTATTTTGAACAGGGCACACAAAGCCAAATCGATGGGGCTTCAATTGAGTATCGATATTAATTATTCTGAAAAAATTTGGCCTAATAGATACGAAGCTCATCAAGTTTTGAAGGATTATTTATCTACAAACCCTTTGGTAAAAGTGAGTGATGATGATTGTTTTAGACTGTTTGGCGAAACCAAAACGGAAGATTATATTTTTGATTTTTTCCATCAATTAGGTGCCGATACAGTTTGTTTAACCAAAGGTAAAGATGGCGTAAAATTGTCTGACAAAAAGCACGGAATGTTTTTTCAAGAGGCAAAACTTTTAGATAATATAAAAGATACTACTGGAGCAGGCGATGCTTTTTGGACAGGATTTTTGTATGCTCATTTGCAACAAAAACCATTATTGGAATCTATTACGATTGCTCAAAAATTAGCCAGTATAAAATTGCAAAATGTTGGAAGATTACCAGATAATATCGATTTAATTAAAGAATTAATGTAGCATATTTATAATAAATAGCTAAATAATTTGTTTTGATAATAAAGGGTTAAGCCCTATTGTACAATTCCATATTCTTGTCAATATTTAAAATTTTAGACAAGGATATGGTTTTTTGATTATTTTTATAGTGTATTGAAATATGTAAGTAGATTAAATTAAAAAAACGTATAATATAACATATCAATGTATGGTTTTGCGTTTGAACTCGCTCAAAACAATTGCAGAAGCTGTAGCCACATTCAAGCTTTCTGTTTTTTGAAGTTGTCCAAATCTTGGAATACTCATTTTTTGAGTAACCCATTTTGCTATCGATGTTGAAATTCCATTGGCTTCGTTGCCCATAATTATCAACCCAGAATGTGGTAAATCCATTTGATATATAGAGGCACCCTCCATAAAAGTGCCAAAAACAGGCGCTTTATATTTTTGTATAAATGCTTCTAAATCAGTATATTGAACATTAACTCTTGTTAAAGAACCCATCGTTGCTTGTACCACTTTTGGATTATATACTTCAACTGTATTTGTAGAACAAATAAGTGTTTCAATTCCAAACCAATCACACAATCTAATAATGGTGCCAAGATTTCCAGGATCTCTAATATCGTCTAAAGCTACAAGCAAACCAGTTGTGTTAATAGATTGATTATTAGGTATTTGAAAAACTGCCAAGCAATTATTTGGAGTTGCTAAAGTACTTATTTTTTTTAAATCAGCATCAGAAATCATTGTGGGTTTAATGATTGATTGTGTTTCAAACAGGGGTTCGGTAACAAAAAGATGCACCGCTTTGAAATGGGAGTTTAAAAATTCGATGATGGACTTTTCGCCTTCAACAATAAACATTTGATGAAGTTGCCTGAATTTTTTTTGATGCAAACTAACAATTAGTTTCATTTGGTTTTTGCTAATCATATAAAAGATGTACTTTTGTTTAAATTTTAAAAATTTTGAGAAATACCGCTACAAAAATATCATTTTTTATTTTAATAGGCCTCTTTTTATGGAGTTGTAATGCAACAAAAAGAGTTCCTGAAGGAAAATTATGGTTAATTAAAAACGAATTTATAGTTGATGGGCAGCCAGATAAAAGTGAGGCACTTGAAAATTTAGCTTATCAAAAACCCAATTCGGCCATTTTAGGATTTCCTTTGCGATTGCAAATATACAATTTGGCAAGACAAAATCCTGACTCCATTTATTTGGAAAAATTGAAAAAGAAACCTAAAAAATGGGCCAGAATTCAGGCTCGTATGGCAAAAAAAGGCCAAGAAGGTTTGGGCAATTCGTTTTGGAATTTGGGTATTCATCGTTTTTTAAAAAAAAATGGCGAGGCACCAGTTGTGTTGGATGTATTGCGAACCAATAGAACCTTAAAAAGAATCAATGCTTATTATGACAGTCAAGGGTATTTTAGAGTAAAATCTACTTTCAAATTGGATACTCTCGAAGGTAATAAAGCCAAAATCAGTTATATAATAAACAAAGGTACTCCTTATGTTATTGATACGATTAAAACAACAATCAAAACACCTGTTTTAGATTCGTTGTATCGAAGTAATATGGCCAATACTTTTTTGAAAAAACAGCAATACAATTTAGCCGATTTGGATGCCGAACGCAGCCGCATTACCAATTTGTTTAGAAACAACGGAGCATTTCATTTTCAACAAAATTATATTGTGTATGTTATTGACACTGTGGGTAATAACAAAAAAGTAAATATAAACTTGATTATAAATGACAGAAGTATTCGTGTAAACGATTCCTCAAAAACGGTACCTTTTAAGTTGTTTAAAATAAATAAAATAAACGTATTTACAGATGCTGCCTCTGCAAAAAAATCAGATTCTTTATTGGACAGTTTGGTGTATAAACGCTATACTATTTTTAGTCATGGCAAACTAAAATTTACTCGAAAGTCCATTACAAGTGCCATCTTTTTGTCCAGAAACAAACTCTTTTCAGACGACAATACCACACTTACTACCCGATATTTAAACAGTTTAGGGTCGTTCAAAAGTCCTAGTATTCAATATGTTGAAAGTGAAAACGATACTATTCCAAATTCATTAACGGCCAATATTTTCTTAACACAAAAGGACAAATACGGATTTAAAACCACCGAAAATTTCACACATTCAAATATTCAAGATTTTGGAATCACTGCCACACAATCATTGGTAGTTCGAAATTTATTTAAAGGCTCGGAGTTGTTACAAATTGCTTTGCGTGGCAATATTGGCTCTTCCAAAAATTTAGCCAATCCCAATGAACGTTTTTTTAATGTGTCGGAATATGGTATCGATTTTAAACTTAAATTTCCAAGAATCTTATTTCCTTTCAAAACAGATAAGATAATACCTAAAAGCATGTTGCCTTCTACTGTTTTGAGCGTTGGTTTTACCAAGCAAAATAATATTGGACTCGATAAAGAAAGTTTTAGTGGCAGCTATGCCTATAATTGGACACCCAAAAAAAATGTTTCAGCCCGATTTGAATTGTTTAACATTCAGTATATCAATAATTTGAATACCAATAATTACTTCAATGTTTACCGATCTTCGTATGGAGTAATGAACGATTTGGCTAGAAAATACCAAACAGATCCATCTTATTTTGATAGTTCGGGCAATCTTATTTTAGAAAATGGATTGCCAAAAGCCTATTTAGAAACCAATTTAATAGATTATATTGTTCAAAATGAAACAGATTATAAGATATTGTTAAGTATTTTTGAAAGAAGAGAAAGAATTATTCAAAATGATTTGATATTATCTTCTAGTTTTTCTTATCTAAAATCGTCCAGACTAGACAATGCCGATAATAATTATTATACAATTAGAACAAAAATAGAGTCGGCGGGTAATTTATTGTCATTATTGTCCAATAAAAACTTGCAACCAATAGACGAAAATGGCAGTAGAACCATTTTTGGTGTGGCCTATACCCAATATTTAAAAGGGGAATTAGAGTATATAAAAAACTGGGACTTAAGAGGGCAAAAAGTATTGGCCATTCGCACTTTTTTTGGTTTAGGAATGCCTTATGGCAATTCAAAATCCATTCCGTTTTCAAGAAGCTATTTTGGAGGGGGATCTAACGACAATAGGGGGTGGCTTCCTTATTCATTAGGCGCTGGAAAAGCCAATTCCTTTTATGATTTTAATGTTGCCAATATGAAAATGAGCTTGAACTCGGAACTTCGATTTAATATTTATGACAAATGGAATGGAGCATTGTTTGTAGATGTGGGCAATATTTGGAATTTGTACAACACGGATTATAAAGACGATACTTATTTTTATGGATTCAAATCATTAAAAGACGTAGCCGTTGGCTCTGGATTTGGTATCAGATACGATTTGACTTACTTTGTTGTAAGGCTCGATTTTGGGTATAAAACGTATAATCCAGCAAACGAATCTGACAAAAGATGGTTCACAGGCTATAATTTATCAAAGACGATTCTAAATATTGGTATAAATTATCCATTCTAAAAATTAATTTATTATTTTTGTAGCTCAATTAAAACTAAACTAGATAAAAATGGCACACAACATTAAACCTGGAGTTGCAACTGGCGACGAAGTTCAAGCAATTTTTGCTTATGCAAAAGAAAAAGGATTTGCATTACCCGCAGTAAACGTAACAGGGTCTAGCACCATAAACGGTGTTTTAGAAACGGCAGCAAAATTAAATGCTCCCGTAATTATTCAATTTTCCAACGGAGGTGCTCAATTTAATGCAGGAAAAGGATTGTCCAACGCAAACGAAAAAGCAGCAATTGCTGGCGGAATTGCAGGTGCAAAACACATTCATGCCCTAGCAGAAGCTTATGGTGCAACCGTAATTTTGCATACCGATCATTGTGCAAAAAAATTATTACCTTGGATTGACGGATTATTAGACGCTTCCGAAGCTCATTTTGCTCAAACGGGTAAACCTCTTTTTTCGTCGCACATGATTGATTTGTCTGAAGAGCCTATCGAAGAAAATATCGAAATTTGCAAAAATTATTTGGAAAGAATGAGCAAAATGGGCATGACTTTAGAAATTGAATTAGGTATTACTGGTGGAGAAGAAGATGGTGTGGACAATTCTGATGTGGACAGCTCAAAACTTTATACTCAACCTGAAGAAGTTTTTTATGCTTATGAAGAACTTTCAAAAGTAAGTCCACGATTTACAATTGCAGCTTCATTTGGCAACGTACACGGAGTTTACAAACCTGGAAATGTTAAATTAACACCAAAAATTCTTAAAAATTCTCAAGAATATGTGCAAAACAAATGTCAAACGGGGGCAAATCCTGTAGATTTTGTATTTCATGGTGGTTCTGGTTCTACTTTAGAAGAAATAAGAGAGGCCATTGGGTATGGTGTAGTCAAAATGAATATCGATACCGATTTGCAATTTGCTTATACAGAAGGTATTAGAGACTATATGATCAAAAATATTGATTATTTGAAAACACAAATTGGAAACCCTGAAGGTGCTGATGCTCCAAACAAAAAATATTATGACCCAAGAAAATGGGTACGTGAAAGCGAAGTAACTTTCAATGCTCGATTGGAGCAAGCTTTTGCTGATTTGAATAATGTAAATACATTGTAAAATAAATAAATCAACAATGGGTTTTAATATTTTTTAAAATCAATTGTTGCATTGAAATCTGAAAAATATGAGTTGGTTTAAAAGAAAAGAAAAAGGTATTACAACACCTACCGAAGAAAAAAAGGACGTTCCAAAAGGACTTTGGTATAAATCTCCTACCGGAAAAATTATTGATGCCGATGAGTTGGCTCGCAATTTGTGGGTAAGTCCAGAGGACGATTTTCATGTACGCATTGGAAGTGCCGAGTATTTTGAAATATTGTTTGACAATAATACTTTTGTCGAATTGGACAAAAACATCACTTCTAAAGACCCTTTGCATTTTGAAGATACCAAAAAATATGCAGACCGATTAAAAGAAGTAATGAGTAAAACCAACCTAAAAGACGCTGTTCGTACGGCTGTTGGAAAATCAAAAGGTAAAGATTTGGTAATTTGTTGCATGGATTTTGCTTTTATTGGTGGTTCTGTTGGTGCAGTGGTGGGCGAAAAAATATCGAGAGGTATTGATTTTTCAATCAAAAATAACATTCCTTTTTTGATGATTTCAAAATCGGGAGGTGCCAGAATGATGGAGGCCGCATACTCGTTGATGCAATTGGCCAAAACTTCGGCCAAATTGGCACAACTTGCAGATGCTAAAATACCTTATATTTCTTTATGTACCGACCCAACAACGGGTGGAACCACGGCTTCTTATGCCATGCTGGGCGACATCAACATCTCGGAACCTGGTGCCTTGATTGGTTTTGCTGGACCAAGAGTGGTAAGAGACACCACAGGAAAAGATTTGCCAGAAGGGTTTCAAACGGCCGAGTTTGTACTCGAACATGGTTTCTTGGATTTTATAACCCCTCGAAAAGAATTGAAAGACAAAATCAATTTGTATATCGATTTGATTCAAAATAACAATATCAGATAAATTTTTCAAATTAAAAATCCCAAAACAATTCGATTTTGGGATTTTTTTTGTAATTTACAATAAAATTTTAATTTTTAAGTCAACTAAAATTATACCCAAAGATACCCCCTCAATTTCAAATAAATTAACTACTTTTGAAGCTCCATTTTGTTTTCCAATTTCAATTTATAATAATGCAAAAAGCTTTATTTTTTTATTTTTTATTGACTTCTTTATTTGTTAATTCGCAAATCAATCCTGCTCATAACGAAAGAGCACCTCTTTTTCCTGATTGTAACAACATTCAATCTGGACAAGACGAGTCCTGTTTTTATCAAAAACTTCAGGATTTTGTTTTCCAAAATTTTAAATTACCAAACGATTTGCCTCAAAATTATAAAGGCGAAATAATTGTGCTTTTTGAGGTTGATAAAATGGGAAAATTTAACATAATTTATACCGACACCGATCAAAAATCATTAACTACTTCCTGCCAACATGTTTTTGAAAAACTACCCATTATTCAGCCCGCAACTTTCAACGGAATGCCTACTTATTCAAAATTTACAATTCGAATTAAAATTCCATTGGAACCTTTCATACCTACTTCTTCAACGCCCAACGCAATCAAACGTCCTTTGAACGAGCTTACAGAATTAGATCAACTATATTTAAAAAAATTTGAAAAACCTTTGTATAATAGCCATCTCAATATCCCGTTTTCGCACAGTTATTATGCTCAATTTGAACCCAGTATCAATGCAATTGGACTAAACAACCATACTGCTTCAAAGCCCTATTCGTATCACGAAGTTGCACCCTATTTTGATTTTGATAAAGCATTTAAAGCAATCGACAAAAAAGCGGGGTCATGGGTTGGTCGTAAATTTTGGAACGAAAACATGGTTCAAATACAAGGTCAAGATTATTGGTTTACTTTGAATCCCGTTTTTGATGTTCAATTAGGAAAAAGTATCGAAAAAAAACCGCAAAACACCTATCAAAATACTAGAGCCATACAGTTGCAAGGGGGATTGGGGCACAACTTGAATTTTACAACCACCATCTATGAATCTCAAGCCCGATTTGCCGATTATTACAATCAATTAAGTCAAAGTTTGAAACCCGCAGGGGGCAATCCAGCCGTGGTTCCTGGTCTTGGTATTGTAAAAGAATTCGGAACAAATAGTTTTGATATGCCTTCGGCCGATGCCCATTTGAATTTTGTACCTAGTAAGTTTATGGATTTTCAATTAGGTTACGGACGAAATTTTATTGGCGATGGTTACCGCTCTCTTTTAGAGGGCGATGGTAGTAATCCGTATCCTTTTTTTAAAATAAATACTAAATTTTGGAAAATAAAATACACAAATACTTATATGTGGCTCAAAGATGTTCGCAACGAAACGTTGATTGACAAAGCATATTCTACAAAATATATGGCGAATCATTTTTTATCTTGGAATGTTTCCAACCGACTAAACTTGGGGTTTTTTGAATCAGTTGTTTGGTCGAATACAAACGGAAGGGGTTTTGATATTAATTTTGCAAATCCAATTGTTTTTTACCGAACGGTCGAGTTTGCTTCGTCGTCTAAAGCGGGCAATGCCCTTTTAGGGTTTACTGCAAAATATAAATACAGCAATAACATTCATTTATATTCTCAGTTTTTGATAGATGAATTTTCGTTTTCTGAAATCAAAGCAGCTCGAAAAAGTTGGAAAAATAAATGGGGGTATCAATTGGGAGCCAAATATTATAACGCATTTAATATCAATAATTTAACACTTCAGTTAGAGTACAATCATGTGCGTCCTTATGTGTATTCGCATTTGGATCCACTCACAAATTATGGAAATACAAACCTAAGTATGGGGCATCAGTGGGGCGGTAATTTTGAGGAATTAGTTGCCATAGCCCGCTACCATCAGGGCAGGTGGTTTGCAAATGGCCAACTAACAATTGGTAAACGTGGTTTGGATTTTGATACTTCAAACACCAATTATGGGAGCAATATTTATTTGAGTTATCAATCCAACAGGCCTTATAATGAAGGAGTTACAGTTGGTCAAGGTAATAAAACAACCTTGGCTATAGCCCAATTGCAAGCGGGATATTTAATCAACCCTGCTACCAATATCAAAGTGTTTGGCCATTTGGTGTATCGAAATTTCAATCCCTTACAAGATAATAGTGCCGCTTTCAAAGACACAACAATTTGGTTTACTTTTGGGATTAGAAGCGATATTTTTAATATGTATTTTGATTATTAAAATAGCGTAGCACATTGGTTTTTAAGAGTAGTTTAAGTCAATTTAGGACCAAAGATATAGTTTTTAATTACTATACATAATTATTTCAAATTCTATAAAATTATATAAATCAAATAGTTAAAATGTTTCAATTAGGAAAAACAATAGTTTCAGAAGATATTTTAGAAAAAAAATTTGTTTGCAACCTCTCTGCTTGTCATGGGGCTTGTTGTGTAGATGGCGATGCGGGAGCTCCTTTAAGTGCCGAAGAAACAGAGATATTAGAAGCAATTTACCCAAAAATCAAACCTTTTTTGAGAAAAGAAGGCATTGAAGCTATTGAAAATCAAGGGACTTGGGTAAAAGGAACCGATGGCGATTTAGAAACACCATTGATAGACAACAAAGATTGTGCGTATGTTATTTTTGATGGCAAAACAGCTTTGTGCGGTATAGAACAAGCTTATAATCAAGGGATTGTGTCTTGGAAAAAACCCGTTTCATGCCATTTGTATCCTATTCGTGTAAAAGATTTTACCGAATTTGCTGCCGTAAATTACGACCGTTGGGACATTTGTGATGATGCTTGTAGCCTTGGCAACGAACTCGGAATACCTGTTTATCAATTTGTAAAAGAAGCTTTAATCAGACGTTTTGGTGCCGATTGGTATTTTGAATTAGAAAAAGTAGCTGCCGATATGGATTTAAAATAATGGCAACAAAGTTTGAAGGAACCTTGTCAAAGCTACTATTTTTTATTTAAAATCATTTTAAATTAAAATAATCCTAGTATATTTGCATGCGTAAAAGCATTACAATAAAATGTTGTTTAAACAAATGATAAACAATTCGATAAAGGTGATCATTTGCTATTGGAAACAAATGTAAATAGGTAGTACAATCAAATGAATGTAATACTTTTTGCTTATTATTACGAAAAAAAATGCCAATAGATACATGCAATAACATGAATAACCAATAAAAATAAATTTTTACTGACATGAAATTAGATAGAAAAGCCATTTTAAAAGCACTTGAAACCATTACAATAGCTGGCGAGGGAAAAAATATGGTAGAAAGCGGTGCCGTAGCCAACGTATTGACTTTTGGCTCGGAAATCGTAGTTGATATTGTATTGAATACACCTGCCATGCACATCAAAAAACGGGCAGAAGACGATATTAGAAAAGTAATTCACGAACAAATTGATGCCCAAGCTCAAGTGAAAGTGAATTTTAAAGTAGAAGTACCCGATAAAAATACCGATGGCAATAGCATCAAAGGAAAAGCAATACCAGGAATCAAAAATATTATTGCGGTGGCCTCTGGCAAAGGTGGCGTTGGAAAATCGACAGTTACTGCAAATTTAGCAGTAACTTTAGCCAAAATGGGTTTTAGTGTTGGCATATTAGATGCCGATGTTTATGGCCCTAGCATGCCTATTATGTTTGATGTTGAAAATGAAAAACCCATATCAATAAACATTGATGGCAAATCCAAAATGAAACCCATAGAAAGCTATGAAATAAAATTATTGTCCATAGGTTTTTTTACTTCTCCAAGTCAAGCCGTCATTTGGCGAGGCCCAATGGCTTCAAAAGCACTCAACCAAATGATTTTTGATGCCCACTGGGGCGAATTGGATTTTATGCTTATCGATTTACCTCCCGGCACAGGCGATATTCATTTGTCCATCATGCAGGCCCTGCCTATTACGGGGGCTGTTGTGGTAAGTACTCCGCAAGCTGTAGCCTTGGCCGATGCTAAAAAAGGGGTTGCCATGTTTTTGTCCGATGCCATCAAAGTTCCTGTTTTAGGAATTATTGAAAATATGGCATACTTTACTCCCGAAGAATTGCCCAACAACAAATATTATATTTTTGGACAAGAAGGGGCCAAAAATTTAGCTCTAGATCTTGACGTCCCTTTCCTTGGCGAAGTGCCAATTGTACAATCTATTCGGGAAGCGGGCGACTACGGACGACCTGCCGCTTTACAAACCAACGCCGTGATTGGAACTGTTTTTGAAAACATTACCCGCAAAGTAGTTGCCGAAGTCGTGCGTAGAAACGATAACCTTCCAGCCACCGAGGCCATTAAAATAACCACAATGGCAGGGTGCCAAAATTAATTTTACATGATGACAACCGAAGAATTAACTCAAAAAATTGAAATGGCTCTTGCAGAAATTCGTCCTTTTTTAAATTCAGATGGAGGCGATATTTCCCTTGTTGCTATCGAAGAAGGCAAACATGTAAAAGTCCGTTTAGAAGGGGCATGCAATTCTTGTAGTGTCAATCAAATGACCATGAAAGCAGGCGTAGAAACCACCATCAAAAAGCATGCTCCTCAAATAGAAACCGTAATCAACATCATATAAACCCAATGTCAAAATTAAATGTCAGCAGATATAACCATTAAAATTACCGACAGAGCAGGTGCCATACACGAAGTACAAGCACCAACAGATATGAACATGAACGTCATGGAACTCGTTCGAATGTATGAACTAGTAGAGGAAGGTACCATTGGTATTTGTGGTGGTATGGCCATGTGTGCCTCTTGTCAATGCTATGTGCTGAACGATATAAATCTTCCAGAAAAAAACGACGATGAAGAAGCCATGCTCTCTGAAGCCCTAAACGTAAAACCAAACAGCCGATTGGGTTGTCAGTTGCACCTTACTCAGGCATTAGAAGGACTCGAAATAGAATTGGCTCCGGAGGAATAAAAACTGCTCTAAATCAAAGCTAGACCCTAAAACGAGGCAACAAATTATACGAAGCCTGTTTTGGGCGTTCCCCAAGGGTTGGGCTATCCGTTGCAAACAACGTTCATTGAACTCCAAAAGAAATATAATATTGTGAAATAATCATTTTTTATTATCACATTCAGAAACTATATTCTTGCAATGCAACACCCCTTTTGGGTGCTGGGCTTCTAAAGGATTTTCACTGCTATTGCTAACGCAAATTGCGGTAAATAATAAAATCTAATACCAAATATATTTATAAAATAGTCCAAAGATGCGTAGTTATTTTTTAGAAAAAATTTTCAAAAAAAATCGTTGCATAGCTGGGCTACGTAACTATTTTTTTTGACTCATTTTAGCAAAAAAGAACAAGTAGATTGGACTATTTTATATGTATATTTGATATAACCCAAATCAACAACTTCAAAAAAAACCAATTGTGTCCTATAAAACCACAATTGGTTTTTTGTGTTTTACTAAAAAAGGGCATAGATATTTATAATTATTTAAAAAACCTTTGTACTTTTGCCTTAAAATTAGCAATTTCAAAAAAATATACCAACCAATAAAAATATAAATACTATGTTAAAAGGATTTTTTAATGTACCAAAGGCGGTAAACGAACCCGTAAAAGCATATACTCCAAATTCTCCCGAAAAAGCAGCTGTTTTAGAAGCATACAAAACCCTGTGGAACAACCCAATAGAAGTGCCACTTTATATTGGATCTCAACAAATTAAAACAGGGCAAACTAAAAATATGGTGCCACCTCACGACCACCAACACATCGTAGGGACTTATCATTTAGCGGAAAAAAAACACATAGACCTTGCCATTCAAACGGCTTTAGAAGCCAAATCAAAATGGGCAAATATGGCATGGGAACAGAGAGCTGCCATTTTCCTAAAAGCGGCAGAGCTCATTGCTGGCCCATACAGGGCCAAAATCAATGCTGCAACCATGATAGCGCAATCTAAAAATGTGTTCCAAGCCGAAATTGATGCCGCTTGCGAATTGATTGATTTCTTGCGTTTTAATGTCGAATTCATGACACAAATTTATAGCGAACAGCCTAAATCAGACAGCACCATGTGGAACAGGCTCGAATACCGCCCACTCGAAGGTTTTGTTTATGCCATAACACCATTCAATTTTACTGCTATTGCCGCAAACCTTCCTGCAAGTGCCGCCATGATGGGCAATGTAGTGGTTTGGAAACCCAGCGACAGCCAAGTTTTTTCTGCAAAAGTAATTATTGATGTTTTTAAAGAGGCAGGTGTGCCAGATGGTGTTATCAATGTTGTTTTTGGCGATGCCCAAATGATCACCCAAACGGTTATCGATAGTCCTGATTTGGCGGGGGTTCATTTTACAGGTTCTACTTATGTATTTAAAGAAATATGGAAAAATATAGGCAATAATATTCATAAATACAAAACATACCCACGAATAGTTGGAGAAACGGGTGGCAAAGATTTTATCGTAGCACACCCTTCTGCAAATGTCAAACAAGTAGCCACTGGCATTGTGAGGGGTGCCTTTGAATTTCAGGGTCAAAAATGCTCTGCTGCCTCCAGAGCTTATGTTCCTAAAAGTATGTGGGACCAACTCCAACAACAACTTATTACGGATGTAAAATCTATGAAAATGGGGTCGCCCGAAGATTTTTCAAATTTCATTACAGCAGTTATCCACGAAGGGTCTTTTGATAAACTGGCAAGTTATATAGAGCAAGCCAAAAAAGACCAAGATGCCGAAATTTTAGTGGGTGGCCATTGCGACAAATCTGTGGGTTATTTTATAGAACCTACTATTATTGTTACAACAAATCCTCATTATACCACCATGCACACTGAGCTTTTTGGGCCAGTGATTACCATTTTTGTTTATGAAGACGACAATTGGCATACAACGTTAAAATTAGTCGATGAAACTTCAGAATATGCTTTAACTGGAGCCATTTTTGCTCAAGACAGATATGCCATTCAAGAAGCAACAACTGCACTACAAAATGCAGCGGGTAATTTTTACATCAACGACAAGCCAACGGGTGCCATTGTTGGCATGCAGCCTTTTGGTGGTGCAAGAGCCTCTGGTACCAATGACAAAGCAGGGTCGGCACTCAATTTGTTAAGATGGGTTTCGCCTCGTACCATCAAAGAAACTTTCATTACTCCCGAAAATTATCGTTATCCATTTTTAGGAGAATAAACCCAGTTCCTATTTGTTGGAATATCATTTTTTTATCAAATGAATTTATTTATATAAAACAAACCTCAATGATTTTATCAAATTGTTGAGGTTTGTTTATGTTTGTCTAATGTCTATTTACTAACAAACCTTACGTCTGTAGCCATCTCCTCACCACAATGATTACAAGTTCTTAAACTTTGAGAACTGTAAAAATCATGGAAATGTTTTAGAAAATCTTTTTCAATATTATGTAATTCAAAATAAACAGCGTGCAATGGATGATTACAAGACTCACAAAACCACAATAAACCATCCTTGTAGCCTTTGCCCGCCCGTTTTCTTTCAATTACCAAGCCAATGGAGTTTTCAGATCGGCAGGGCGAATGGGGAATTTTTGCGGGATTCAAATACAGATCTCCTGGCCCTAAAATCATTTCTTTCCTCAAGCCATCTTCCTGAATGGCGACCGTTATTGTGCCTTCAAGCTGATAAAACAACTCTTCGGTTTCATTATAATGATAATCTTTCCGAGCATTTGGCCCTGCCACAACCATCACAATATAATCTTCAGATTCAATATACAAATTTTTATTCCCAACGGGTGGTTTTAGTAAATGACGATGGTCTGTTAGCCATTGATTCAAATTAAAAGGTTTTGCAATCATAAGGTTTCATTTTTTTGGGCTAATTTATGATTTTCAACCTTAAAATATTAAAAAATTATTAAAAAAGCAGCTACTAAAGCGGCTAACATTAGTTTTTTTTATATCTTCGCATTAAAATATAACAATTATATATAAAAATGTTACAATGACAACAATCGCTCCTACTTTTCAAATGCCCGAAGCGTTAGCCCAATTAGGCATAAAGGACCAAAATTATGGTACTTCAACAGGTCGTAATCAATTTACAGCAGGCAAAGCCATTCCAAGTTATTCACCCGTAGATGGACAGTTCATTGGGTCCGTATATGCTACAACGCCAGACGAATATCAAACAGTGATGCAAACTGCAGCCTTGGCTTTTCAAACTTTTAGACTGATGCCTGCTCCTCAACGTGGAGAAATAGTCAGACAATTTGGCGACAAATTGCGTCAAAAAAAAGAAGCTTTGGGCAAATTGGTTTCTTATGAAATGGGAAAATCTCTACAAGAAGGCTATGGAGAGGTACAGGAAATGATAGATATTTGCGATTTTGCCGTTGGACTTTCTCGACAGTTACATGGTTTAACCATGCACTCCGAACGTCCAGGACACCGCATGTACGAGCAATACCATTCACTAGGTATTGTAGGTATTATTTCGGCTTTCAATTTTCCAGTAGCTGTTTGGGCTTGGAACACTGCATTAGCATGGATTTGTGGCGATGTTTGTGTTTGGAAACCTTCCGAAAAAACACCTCTTTGCTCGGTTGCTTGTCAAAATATTATAGACGAAGTAATCAAAGAAAACAATTTACCCGAAGGCATATCTTGTTTAATCAATGGTGATTACCAAGTAGGGGAGTGGCTAACTCAAGACACCCGTGTACCACTTATTTCTGCAACAGGCTCTACTCGAATGGGAAAAATGGTTGCTCAAACGGTAGCGGCTCGATTAGGAAAATCACTTTTAGAACTAGGTGGCAACAATGCCATTATTGTAACCCCCGATGCCGATATAAAAATGACAGTGATTGGAGCCGTTTTTGGTGCCGTTGGAACAGCAGGACAGCGTTGTACCTCTACAAGAAGACTTATTATTCACGAAAGTATATATGACAAGGTGAAAGAGGCCTTGGTTGCGGCCTATCAACAACTGAAAATCGGAAACCCATTAGACGAAAAAAACCATGTTGGACCACTTATTGATGTGCATGCGGTAGCTCAATATCAAAAAGCATTATCAGACGTTGTGGCACAAGGAGGCAAATTGCTTGTAGCTGGAGGTGTGTTGTCGGGCGAGGGTTTTGAAAGCGGTTGCTATGTCAAACCAGCCATTGCTGAAGCATCAAACGATTTGGATATTGTACAACACGAAACTTTTGCACCAGTATTGTATTTATTGTCCTACACGGGCGACATCCATCAAGCAATAGCCATTCAAAATGGAGTTGCACAAGGGTTATCATCAGCAATTATGACCAATAATTTACGTGAAGCCGAAACATTTTTGTCTGTGGCAGGTTCAGATTGTGGTATTGCAAACGTTAATATAGGAACTTCTGGAGCTGAAATTGGCGGTGCTTTTGGTGGCGAAAAAGAAACAGGTGGCGGTAGAGAAAGCGGTTCCGATGCTTGGAAAGTCTATATGAGAAGACAAACCAACACCATCAATTATACAACAAGTTTGCCCCTTGCTCAAGGAATCAAATTTGATTTATAAACAAATATAAAGTCATTATGTAAAAACGACACTATGAACAATTTCATAGCTGTCGTTTTTTTTATTTCTTTTTGCTAAAAATAAAACGAAGAAGATGCTAAATTGAGAAACAAATAAGCAATTCAAACGGTTAAAGTTGTATGAAAAACCCCTTTGTTTTTAGAACGTAAATCAAATAAAATAAAAAAACAAATTCCCAATAGATGAAATAAAAAACTAGAATAAAAAAAATATATTTGAATGTGTTTTTTCGATCAAAAGCCAAAACCTCGCTTTTTGATGTTTTTTTTAAACAGAAAATGACTACCCTTTTAAAAAATCGCACCCTTTGTAGTGTTCAAAAACAATAAAAATCAACGATTGTTTCAAAAAAAAACAAAAAATTTATAAAAAGCAATAAAATTATATTATTTTCATTTTTTTTGCGTTATTATACAAAATCTTTATCAAATTATCGAAAACGTTTGATTTAATAAATATAATTTCAATAAAAATTAACAATAAAAAAACAGATTTTTCGTTAAAACAATAGATTTTCAGTAATTAAATCAAAAAAAGTTTTTTTATTTCAACTAAAAAATTAAATTTGTCCTAACAAGTTTAATAACAACTAAAACTAATAAAAATTATTTAAAACTATTTAAAATTTAAAAAAGATGGCAAACGTTAAAAAAGAAAACGGTTCAAACGGAGGAGGAATGGTTACAGGTTTAATCATTTTAGGATGTATTTTTGTAGGATGGCTTGTATGGCAATTCATTATGGGTAATGGTTCAAACTTTGAAGGAGGAGTAAACACAGGACACCCACTACCAGGAAACTATTTAGCAATGGTTTACAAAGGAGGGCCTATCGTACCAGTACTTTTAGGATGTCTTTTAATGGTAATTACTTTTTCAATTGAGCGTTTCATGGTTATTACTAAAGCTGCTGGAACCGGAAGCATTGACAAATTCATGAAAACAGTTCAAGGAAACATTACAAGTGGCGATATTGAAACAGCTATCAGCACTTGCGACAAACAAAAAGGTTCTGTTGCCAATGCAATCAAATCTGCCTTAGTAAAATACCAAGAAGTAAGAAAAGAAGGTTTGGATAGCGAAGCTGCTGCTGAAACAATACACAAAGAAATTGAAGAAGCTACATCTTTAGAAATGCCAATGTTAGAAAAACACATGACTATTCTTTCTACATTAGTATCTTTAGGAACACTTGCAGGATTACTTGGAACAGTTACAGGGATGATTAAAGCGTTTGGTGCTTTGGCTTCTTCTGGAACACCAGACCAAGCGATGTTGGCAAACGGTATTTCTGAAGCCTTGATCAATACTGCAACAGGTATCTCTACATCTGCTTTGGCTATTATTATGTACAACTTGTTTACTTCAAAAATTGATACTTTAACATATTCAATCGACGAAGCTGGTGCAACTATCGTAAATACTTACAGAAGAATTTCTAAAAAATAATACTAATTTTTTTGATTTATCGAAAATAACGTTTCGATAAATCAAAAATTTTAAAATACAAAATTAATGGCTAAAGTAAAAATGTCCAAAAAAGCAGCATCTATTGATATGACTGCAATGTGTGATGTGGCTTTCCTTTTGCTTACGTTCTTTATCCTTACAGCAACTGCCAAACAACAAGAGGCACTTACTGTTGATGCTCCATCTTCTACGGTTCAAACTAAATTGCCAGAAAACGATTTGGCAACACTTACCGTTGGAAAAGGAAAAGTATTTTTTGGAGTTACAGGACGTGAAGTTAGAAAGCGTACATTAGAATTGATGGCTGAAAAATATGGAGTTACTTTTACTCCAGAAGAATACAAACAATTTTCTTTGATTGAAACTTTTGGAACACCTGTTGAAGGATTGAAAAGTCTTTTAGCAATGAAAAACTCCGATAGAAATAAAGAAGGTGTACAGCCAGGCATCCCAAAAGATTCAACTAATAACCAGTTGAAAGAATGGATTTATAATGCACGTGTTGCTACTAAAGAGCTTGATGACAAACCATTGGCAGTAGCCATTAAAGGCGATGCCAAACAAGAATACCCACAAGTGAAAAAAATTATGGATATTTTGCAAGACCAAAACATCAACAACTTTAATCTAGTAACAGGTTTAAGAGGAAAAGATTTTTAATTAAAAAAAAGAGACTAAAATGGCTGAATTAAATACTGGCGACGACAGTGGCAAAGGTGGCAAAGTAAGGAGTAAAAAATCAAACTCCAAAGTCGATTTAACGGCAATGGTAGATTTGGCTTTCCTTTTGATTACCTTCTTTATGCTTACTACTTCGTTGTCTAAACCGCAATCTATGGATTTGGCTTTGCCTGATAAAAATGACAAGCCTGATATAAAAGATATAACAACCAAAGTAGATGAAAACCGTACAATGACCATCATGTTGGGCGAAAACGGCAAGTTGAAATGGTATATGGGCTTTGTGGACAAACCATTGGCAGGACCAAAAGATGTGGTATATGGCAAAGAAGGCATCCGAAAAGCAATTATCGAAAGAAAAAAAGTAGTTTTGGATTATTCTACTGCAAAAGGAAAACCAACAGATGGAATTATCGTCATCATCAAGCCTGGAAAAAAATCAACGTATAGAAATTTAGTTGATATTTTAGATGAAATGGCTATTAACAAAGTGGAAACGTATGCCATTGTTGATGAATTTACACCAGAAGAAACAAAAGTATTAGAAGGTAAATAAACAGGGTTTATGAATCTTTAGTCCATCCAAATTTTTTGTAAATTAAATTTTGATGGGCTAAAAAAATAAAATAGATATGAAATTAGATTTATTTAAAAAACAATGGCTCGATGTAGTTTTTGAGGGTCGTAACAAAAGTTACGGTGCTTATGACTTGCGTACCAAAAGCCCAAAAACAACAGCCATTGCGTTGTTGTGTGGTGTGGCTTTGTTCAGTTTTGCAGTGGCAGCTCCTGGACTTTTGGGCGATTTGTTTGATGGATTGGCTAAAGAAGACGATACCATCGACCAAAAAATTACTACGGTAAAATTACCGCCAAAAGAAAAACCAAAAGAGGCTTTGCCACCACCACCGCCACCGCCACCACCAGTTCAGGATCAAGTAAAATTTGTGAAACCAGAAGTGGCCAAAGCAGAAGAGGTAACTGAAAATCCTCCAAAAATAGAGGAAATCAAAAACAAACAAACAGGTGCCGAAACAATCAAAGGCGATCCAGATGCTCCAATTACTATTGAAGCACCAGGAAATGGAGATACTAAAGTAGTAGAAGCAGAATCAGAAATTTTGTACAACTCTGCAGGTATCGAGGTAAAACCTGATTTCCCTGGAGGAATTGAAAAATTCTATAAGTTTGTTGGTAATAACTTTCAAGTTCCTGATGAAGAAGGACTAAAAGGAAAAGTGTATGTGTCTTTTGTTGTTGAAAAAGATGGTTCTTTAACAGACATTAAAGTGTTGAGAGACATTGGATTTGGAACAGGAGCCGAGGCTATTAGAGTGTTGAAAAAATGTCCAAAATGGGCACCAGGAGAACAAAACGGTAAAAAAGTAAGATGTACTTACCAATTGCCAATTAGTATTCAAGCACCAGAATAATGTTTACAAAAATAGTTGAAACTATAGGGAAGAAATCGCCAAAAGAGCGGTTTCTTCTCGTTATAGGAATTTTGTTTTTTTTAATCTATCTGATTTTAGGATTGGTAGTCATTTTTTGGAAAGCACTTCCCATCAATATGCCAACCAATTATAGAACCGCTTTTGGAATCGTACTTATTGTTTATGCGTTTACAAGATTAATTAGGTTTTTTAAGGATTAATTAATTTGAAATCAGCAACAAAACCTGAAAGTCGAAAAGTAGCAGAAACAGGGTGGATTTATGGATATAAACCTGAATCAAAAAAGTTGAAAGACAAAAGTCATAATCAAGAGTTGAAGGAAGTAGGCTAAGACTAGATTCTATTGCATGCAGCATTTTGCGTTAGGGATAGCAGCGGGAATCCTTTAGAAGCCCTCCAGCCCCCAAAAGGGGTATTGTATTGCAAGAATATAGTTTCTGAATGTGATAATCAAAAATGATTATTTCACAATATTTCACTTCTTTTGGAGTTCAACGAACGTTGTTTGAAACGGAAAGCCCGACCCCTTGTGGGTAACGCCCAAAACGTGCTACATCTATGGGGTGTTTTACTTGGAATTTAGCTTAAGGATAATGCTTTGTTTTTTCGAGACAATTTGAGATGAACCTAATAAAATATAAAAAATGAAAATCTTTAGTAAAATATTTATAGCGTTGTTGGTTTTGAGTCTTTTGTATTTTTGCAATCAAAAGGGGCAAGATGAGCAAACAATTTTAAAAGGAAAAGTGTTTATTTTGGTGGACGAATCAATTTTGCCAATTGTGGAAGATCAGGTTCAGGTTTTTGAAAGTGATTATGATGCCAAAATTACATTAGTCCCAAAATCGGAAGCAGAAGTTTTGCGGGCTTTTTTTAAAGACACCATGCAAGTGGCTGTTTTGACTAGAAAATTAACCCCACTAGAAACGAATGTTTTTATCAATAAAAAAATCACACCCAAAGTAACGCCATTTGCAACAGATGCCATTGCATTAATAGGCAATAAAAATAACAACGACACCCTGATTGCACTTCAAGATGTTATTGATTTTATGAAAGGCATTTCAAAAAAAAATATTAAAGGATTGGTTTTTGACAATCCAAATTCAAGTTCATTGCGGTATTTTAATGAATTAGCAGGACTTCAAAGCACCCCAGATAAAGGTGTGTTTTCATTTAAAACAAACGAAGAGGTTATAAAATATGTTTCGGAAAACAGCGGCATCATTGGTGTAGTAGGCGTCAATTGGCTAGTAGAACCCACCGCAAATATCGAAAAATATAAAGAGCATATACAGGTATTGAGTGTAAAGGGTTTGAAAACGTCGGGCTATTATTTGCCAACTCAAAATAATATTGCAGAGCATACCTATCCTTTGGCACGAGATTTGTATATTATCAATTGTCAAGGATTTTCGGGGCTTGGTATGGGTTTTGCTTCATTTATGACGGGTGAACGTGGCCAACGAATCATATTAAAATCAGGCCTATTGCCTTGGAAAATCCCAACTCGAAATATCTCTGTCAGAAAAACAATTAACAACGATAAAAAAGAATAATTACGATGAACAAATTTAAAATTTTTACCATAGCATGTGTAGCAACGGCTACTTATGGACAAGCACAAGAATTAGATCCAGCTAAAAGAGCTATCGATGCAGAACAATTTGAAAAAGCAAAATCTTTATTGAAAAGCTATGTTCAAACCAAACCTTCAAATGGAGAGGCTACATTTTTGTTGGGGAATATTTATTTGAATCAAAATTTACAAGATTCGGCTAAAATTTATTTCCAAAAAGGATTAGAGGCCAAAGATTTTAAACATTACAACAACATTGGACTAGGTCAAATAGATTTAGACAATGGCAATACTGTTGGGGCTCAAAATAATTTTGGTGTAGCAACCAATGCTGCTCGTAAGAAAGACACGCAAGAAATGGTTTTTATAGCAAGAGCATATATGAATGCCGAAAAACCAGATTATAAGAGTGCAATTGCTATTTTGAATCGGGCAAAAGCAATCAATTATCAAGATGCTCAAGTAAATTTAGCCTTGGGAGACGCTTTTTATGGAGACAAAAATCAAAGCGACTCTTATGCCGCTTATAGAACAGCAGTGGCAACAGATCCTAATTTGTTGAGAGCCAAAATGCAAATGGGGGTTTTGTTGAAAGGAGCAAAAGCTTTTCCAGAAGCAGATAGAGAGTACAACAATGTATTGGCTCAAGATCCAAATTATGGCCCAGTATATAGAGAATTAGCTGAAACCTATTATTTATGGGGAAACAAAGAAGCTGCAAAATATCAAGAATACACTCAAAAAGCATTAGGATTGTATGAAAAATACATGTCATTGACGGATTATTCTTTGAACTCGAGAATGAGACATGCAGATTTTTTAATTTTGGCAAAAGATTATAAAGCATTAGAAGTAGAGGCCGAAAAAATGAAACAATTGGATAAAGTAAATCCTAGAATTTTACGTTATTTGGGTTATGCAGCATATCAAAATGGTAATATTGACACCTCTATCAAATCATTAGAAGATTACCTTGCCAATCCAGCTACCAAAAAAATTGCTAGAGACTACTATTTTTTAGGACTTGCCAAATTGAAAAAAGCAACAGGAACAGATAATAAAATAGCAGACCAAGCAAAGTTTGACGAAGCATTGGTGAGCATCAAAAAAGCACTAGAAGTAGATCCAAAAATTGCAGAAGAATTGAATGAAATAGGAAGTGGGTTGTTTAAACAAAAAAGTTATGCACAAGCTGCTAGTATTTTTGAATTGGCCGCATCAAACAAAGACGAAAAAAATTATTTGATGGACAATTTTTATTTAGGCTATGCCATTTATTATGGTTATGACAAAACCAAACCCAATGTTGCCGAATTGACAAAAGCCGATACAGCATTTGCCAATGTTATTTCAGTGTCGCCCACTACACAAGATGCCTTTTTATTTAAAGCCAGAATCAATGACTTGATGGAAAAAGACGATATCATGGCAAAAGATTATCAATCGTATTTAGATTTGGTGTCGGCAAAAGGAACCGAAGAAGTTACCAAACAAAAAACAAAAGTAGTAGAGGCTTATAACCATATTGGTGCTTTTTATGCCAATACAGATAAAGCCAAAGCCAAAGAATTTTTTGCAAAAACCATTGCAATCGACCCAGCAAATACTTATGCAAATGATTCAATGAAGCAATTGAAATAGTATTTTAGATAAATAAAAACCGATAATATTTGTTATCGGTTTTTTGCTTTTTAGGATATTTTTTAACGTGCAACAGGTCCCTTTTTATACCATGAGCGTTATACCAAATGTATTTATGAAATCGTTGCATAGCTGGGCTACGGAACTATTTTTTTTGAATAATTTTAGCAAAAAAGAACAAGTAGATTGGACTATTTTATATGTATATTTGGTATTATTATACAGGCTAAAAGATATCAGATATTTTACAAACAACAACTAACAAATGAAGCCATATTACAACAGTATTGAGTATAAAAACATAACGACAATAACAACAGCATCATTTGGGCATGCCGGCAAAAAAAAGCAAGCCCCCACCAAGCCAAACCCTTCAGTCGGGACTTCCTTTTTTTGCCGTCGGGCTATCACGAGCACATGGTGCCTTGCTCTATCCCTCATGCGGGTAACCCCCAACAGGCAGTCTCCACTCACCAAAGTTTTTTTCAAACTTCTTACTTTTCTTTTTTCACTTCTAATTTCTTGATTCTAACCACTTGCATCTAATTTCTTGCTTCTCATTTTTATTCCTGTAATTTTTTTTAATAAAAAAAGTTGCAAAATGTTTTTTTGTTTGTACTTTTGTAAGGTAGATACACTATGTTTAAAACGCAATAACTTTGGTGTATTTACTAGTTATAGGTAATATTGCACAAAAACCTTAAATTCAAATACTTAATATAAAAAATGAAAATAATTATATTTATATTTTTTGGATTAATATTATACTCTTGTAAAAACAAGAGTTCTGAAGATTTGTTGATTGAAACAGAAAAAAGAGAAAGTTTGAATATTAATGAAGATGCATTAAATGGAAAATGGTATTTGAATAAATGGACTTATTATCATACATTAGATATCAATGGTGATAGTATTTATGTTGACAACCATATTGATAGTGTTTTCTATTTAAAATATAGACTATCAAAAGATACTTTAATAACTTGGTCTCAGAATTCAAAAAAATTAAATAAAAACAGAATCTTAAAAGTGTCAAACGATACGCTTGTTTTTGAAAGTTTTTTAAATTCAAAAGATGAAATTAATTATTCGAGAACAGAAAGAGAAATGGAAAATTAAATACTGCCTAAAACAGCCATCCTTTCGTTGCGGCTACTAGCCGAACAATGAATTGTAACCAACGAATACTTAAAAAAATATAGTTAATGAGTTAAACTCGGGTTGAATGGAAACGATTACATGCCGTCAACACTTTATGGGTTTATCGAATGTTTTTAGATAGCATTTTAAAAGGATTTAGTGCCTCTTTTTTTATGAAAATTTGTAACTAAATACTATTGTATTTCAATGTTTTTATTATTTTTGAAAAATATTTAACGGCAGTTTTTTCACAGACTGACGTTGGCGGTAATGCTATCCGATCAAACGCAAATAACAGACAGACAAATAATTAATACAAAGTATGGAGCAAACAATTAAGACACTAATTTACATTCACGCATTTTTTGGAGGACTTGGTTTAATAACAGGAATGATAAGTATTTTCGTTAAAAAAGGAGGATTTAATCACAAAAGGACAGGAAAGATATTTTCGTATTCTATGATAATAAGTTCATTGATTTCACTTTTTGTGGCCAGAATGCCAAATCACGAAAATTTATTTTTATTTCTAATCGGTATATTTACAATTTACCTGATTTTGGCAGGAAATCGAGCATTGACACTTAAAAGTAAAATTAAAACCAAAGCGGACTTGATTGACAAATTAATTTCTGGAATAATGCTTTTGGTTTCAATTGGAATGTTAATTCTTGGTATTATTGGAATGGTTCAGAAAGTAGAAAATAGTATTTTATATTTTTTCTTTGGTGGTTTAGGAACATTTATGACAATAAGAGATTTTCAAACTTTCAAAGTTTTTACCGAAAAGAAAAATGCTTGGTTAATTAGCCATTTAGGACGAATGATTGGAGCATTAATTGCTTCTGTGACCGCATTTTTGGTTGCTGGACTTCATATCGGGACGACATTAGTTTGGATTATGCCAACAATTTTGGGGACAGTGTACATTATATATTGGAACAGACAATTTAAATCAAAAAATAAAGACAAAATTGTGCTTGAAAAATAAGCACTACCGCCAACATCGGTTTGGCAATATGGCGGCTGAAGTGCTTCTATGAAACATTTGTGCAAGGTTCAACAGCAGTAATTCTATTGAACTTTTGTGCTAAAAATCCGCCACATCGCCAAGCCGAAAAACGTGTGTAACTTGAACAACAACGCAGTTGTTGATGCTTTAAAACAGATGAGAGTAGGTCTCTCAGTGACGACTTTCAGGAGTAGTTACTACTTGAGCGAAGCGGATGCACGGATACCAAAAAAACATTAAAAAATAATCCGTAAACCACTTTGTGCTGCATTATTAGGAAACTATGGTGTGGTGAGCGACAAAGAAAAACGGCAACAAGATTGTTGTAGGTGTGTTTATGTGAGTTGAACATGTCCGAGAAATAATGTGTAAAAACACATTATTTAGAAGGAGGCGAGCGTAGCTCTGAACCAATGATGAAGCCTCGTAAGCGCAAAAGACGATGTCAAAAATAGGTAGTTACGTTTGTACCTATGACCAGGTGTATTGGAAACCTGATTACTGAATACACGGCATCCGGGGTTAAGTTGGCAAGACGCATAAATAGGCTGTTTTAAGGAACAAGTGAACTCTATATCGTTCTGCCAAATCGCAAGAGGAAACAGACAACAAAGGATGTGGTTGAGATATAGGGGGCAGACCTAGTCGTAGTAGTGATGAAGTACTTGTAATGAGTATGGAGCAAAGGGCTAGGCATAGTAAGTTTTACTAACAATTAACAACCAGAAATGGGATGATTGATTATTACGAAACAAAATCACAGCCAATAACTAATTTATTTTTACATTGGTTATAGGTAAATCCATAAATATAATTATATTTGTGTGATTTAGTACTATGAAGAGCCGTGTGAAGGGAGACTTTGACTACGTCGAATTTCATTTCAAGCACGGTTCCGTGAGAACGTAGGGGTGAAATTCCCCTGCGTGACTCGATCAGACTGTGAAAAAACTCAAAATGAGTCTTTGAGAATTGGCTGTATGGAATTTTTCTCCGACAGGTATCCGAATTCTTTCTCTTTTTGAGTTGGTTTTTTCACAGACTGACGTTAGCGGAAAGCCTAACCAAAATCACCTTAAAAAAATATGAAAAATAACAAACACATAGAAAGAGACGAAGAGGCAACAAAGATTTTTGATAATCGTAGTTTAGCCGTTGATTATAGGACTTTAATCCCAATTTTGAAAGAAGGAATGCTAATACTAGATATTGGATGCGGAACTGGTTCAATTTCTAAGGATATTGCAAATAAAATAGGTGATAATGGAAAAATAATCGGAATAGACAATACAGAGAAATTTATCATAAGTGGTAAAAATTCCTATAACAATGTAAAAAACATAGAACTAATACATTGTGATTTGTTTGATTATGAAACTAATGAAAAATTTGATTTAATAATTTCAGCAAGAACACTTCAGTGGTTAAGCAATCCAAAATTGGCATTAACAAAAATGAAATCTTTATTAAAACCTGATGGTATAATTTCAATCCTTGACTACAATCACAATAAGTTAGTTTGGAATCCTGAACCACCGAATAGTATGAAAGAATTTTACAAAACGTTCTTAAAATGGAGAAGTGATGCAGGAATGAATAATGGAATTGCAGATGCTTTGCCCACATTAATGAAAGAAATAGGATTGGAAGAAATTGAAAAAATAAATTCTGACGAACATTACGAAAAGCATAGAGAGGATTTTAAATCTAAAGTTGGAATTTGGTCTAAGGTTGCGGGTTCTAAACAAATGGTTGAAGAAGGGTATTTAGATGATAACCTTAGATTAAAAGCAATTGAAGAATATGACAAATGGATTGAAAATGAGGCAATTTCTATGACAATGAAGTTAAATGAAGTGAGAGGAAAAAATGCCATCCGCTAACATGGTATTGCCAAAAGCGGGGCTTCGGTGCTTTTTTAGAAACATTTGTGCTAAAACCCCCGCCTTCGGCAATACCCGACCGTTGGGTGATATTTTGACCGAAAAAATGAAAAAAATGAAAATATTTAATAACCGAAAAAAGCTTTTAAGAGTTTTATTCATCATTTTTTTAATGATGAATATAGTTGCTTTTTTTCACGCTTATAAGTTTACTCATTTTACGGAAGACAATTCTGCAAAAACTAAAAGTCCTGAAAAATTAACATCTATTGAAAAGATAAAAACTCTATTTTTGGGAATTAATAACCCTAAACTAAAAAATTCAAAATTTCCAACTCAAAAATATAAAGTTGTAAAACTGAAAAGTAATAAACAAATTGAATGTTGGTTGGTGAAAAATGAAAAACCAAAAGGAACAATTATCTTATTTCACGGTTATGGTGGCGAAAAATCATCAATGATTGACAAATCAGATGAATTTATAAAACTGGGGTTTAACACTTTATTAGTGGATTTTATGGGAAGTGGAAATTCTGAAGGGAATCAAACAACCATTGGGTTTAAAGAAGCTGGTGAAGTAAAAACTACATTTGATTACTTAGTTAAAACTGGGGAAAAAAATATATATCTATTCGGAACTTCAATGGGCTCAGCTGCAATAATGAAATGTATAAATGACAACAAAATAAACCCGAAAGCTATAATAATTGAATGTCCATTTGGTTCAATGTATGAAACAGTTTGTGCAAGATTTGACAAAATGAAAGCACCAACTTTTCCAATGGCTGGGATATTATTGTTTTGGGGTGGAATTCAAAATGGATTTTGGGGATTTAGTCATAATCCATCTGAATATGCTAGAAATATTAAGTGTCCAACTTTATTACTTTATGGCGAAAAAGATAAAAGCGTAAGTCGAAAAGAAATTGACGAAATTTATGCAAATCTAAAAGGTGTCAAAAAGTTAAATATTTACAAAAATACAGGACACGAAAATTATTTGATTAAAAACAAAATTGAGTGGACAAAAAACATAACCGATTTTATTAAAACAACTGAAAAATAAAAAGCATCGTCCAACATCTAGCATTTCCTTGAACCTGTAAGCCGAGCAATGAATTGTAATCAACGAATACCTATAAAAAATAAAATCCAATGAGTTAAACCAATTCCATTCACATCTCTTAAGGATTTATCAAAAAGTTTTTAGATAGCATCTTAAGAGGATTTAGTGCCTCTTTTTTTTGAGTGTTCTAAAGGGAATTAAAAAACTAAAGCCATTTTTTTGTATTTTTGCAAAAACATTTTAAGGAATGCGTAAGACTTTAATTAGATTCGATTGGGCAATCAAAAGACTTTTGAGAAATAAAGCCAATTTTGTGGTGCTTGAAGGTTTTCTGAGTGAATTATTATTTGACAACATCAAAATCGAGCAAATTTTAGAAAGCGAAAGCAATCAGGAATACGATGACAATAAATTCAATCGTGTAGATATATTGACGCATAATTCTAAAAATGAAATCATCATCATAGAAATTCAAAGTTCGTATGAAATTGATTATTTCCATCGTATGGCTTATGGTGTTTCTAAAACCATTTCAGAAAACTTAAACCTTGGACAAAAATATTCGGAAATTAAGAAAGTAATTTCCATAAATATCGTCTATTTTGACCTTGGACAAGGGCAAGATTATATTTATCGTGGTAAAACGGAATTCAAAGGATTACATCAAAACGATATTTTGGGATTATCTGAAAAACAAAAGAAAACATTTGCAAAACAAGAAGTTGCCAATATTTTTCCTGAATATTATTTGCTCAAAGTAAATCAATTCAATGATGTTGCAAAAGATACTTTGGACGAATGGGTTTATTTCTTGAAAAACAACGAAGTAAAAGACTGTTTCAAAGCAAAAGGGTTAAAAGAAGCCAATGAAGTTTTGGACATTATGCGTCTTGAAAAAGAAGACCAATATGGGTATAACCGCTATTTGGACAGCTTGCATTTAAAAGCAAGTGAACTGTTTTCTTTGCAAACCGAAGCGGAGTTCAAAGTTAGAGAAGATGAAAAAGTTAAAAACCAAATTGAAATTGCAAAAAACGGCATTATTGAAGGATTATCGAATGAATTAATTTCTAAATTGACAAGTTTAACAATTGAGAAAATACAAGAGTTGAGACTCGAAATGAACAAATAAAACTTCTCTCAACATCTAGCATTTCCTTGAACCTGTAAGCAGAGCAATGAATTGTAATCAACGAATACCTATAAAAAATAAAATCCAATGAGTTAAACCAATTCCATTCACATCTCTTAAGGATTTATCAAAAAGTTTTTAGATAACATTTTAAGAGGATTTAGTGCCTCATTTTTTATAAAAAAATGTAAATAAATGCTATTTTATTTCAATGTTTTTATTACTTTTGAAAAATATTTAACGGCAGTTTTTTCACAGACTGCCGTCAGACCGTGAAAAAACTCAAAATGAGTCTTTGAGAATTGGCTGTATGGAATTTTCTCCGATAGGTATCCGAATTCTATATCTTTTTTGAGTTAGTTTTTTCACAGACTGACATTGGTAGAAAGTTTGAGAAAACGTAAAAAAATGACAAAAAATAATAGATGAAAATTAACAAATTTCTTATTTTAATAATAATAGTTTTAATTTTTTCTTGTAAAAATGGAATAGGAACTAGTACAAATGGATTATCTAGAATTAATAGTTCTGAAATTGAAATTGTTGAAATCAAAAAAAGATATTCAGACACTTTATCTGTTAAATTAGACAAAGAACAAATTGAAAAAGTTGTGAAAATGATAAATGAATCTAATAAAACAGAGTTACGGAAAGCTATACCAAAATATTACTTGTTTATAAAACTGAAAAATGATTCAATAAAAACGTATAAAATAACTGATAATTATTTTGGAGAAAACGATCCATATATAAAAATGGAAAATAATAATTATCTACAAAAAATATATGAAAATAATAGTAAATCTTAATATTTAATTGAAATAAAATATAGATAAAACCGATCTGCCAACAAGGTATTTGCAAAAAAGCGGGTTAAGTGCTTTACCGAAGTTTATGAATTATTTATTAACTTTGGTGCTTAAACGAAGTTTCGGCATATTTAACCGCTTCTTCGCAAATACCCGACCGTTAGGCGTCATTCCCCCTAGACTCACGCCCTGACCCCCTAAGCTAACGGTACGAAAGCGAAAAAATTAAGAGGAATAATAAATAATAATTATTGTAAATAATTGATTTACAAAACATTAATAAAACGTTAGTTAGAATTTTGCAGAACCACCGACAGAAATAGAAATTTAAAGAAAAATATGAGAATATCACCAATAATAGAAGTGAACGAATTAATGAAAATATACAAAAATCCTGACGTGATGATATTCGATGTAAGCAACAATAAAAATGCTAAAGCTAACTACGAAACAGAACATTTAGAAGGTGCTTTTTTTGTTGACCTAAATTCTCAATTAGCAGATATTAAAACCGACTTTTCGGACGGTGGACGCCACCCATTACCCGAAATAGGAAACTTCGCAAAAACTTTGACAGATTTAGGCATTTCCAATGACAAGCATATTATTATTTATGATGATAAAAATGGCTCAAATGCTTCTGCAAGATTTTGGTGGATGCTAAAATCAATTGGACACGAAAAAGTACAAGTATTAAATGGCGGATTAAAGACCGCTAAAGAATTACATTTTCCATTGAGTTCGAAAACCGAAAACATTAAAAGAACTTCAGAACCATATCAGTTTGACCAATGGAATTTACCAATAATCGAAATTGACGAGGTAGGAAACGTATCGCAAAATCCGAATTATTTAGTAGTTGATGTTCGAGACAAAGAACGATATGACGGAATAACCGAACCAATCGATTTTATTGCAGGACATATTCCAGGCGCAATAAATGTTCCATTTACGGAAAATATAGACCAGAACGGATTATTCCTTAAACCCAACGAACTAAAAAATAAATACGAAACAATATTTGGAGATATTAGCAATGAAAACATTATAGTTCATTGTGGTTCAGGAGTAACAGCTTGTCATACTTTATTAGCACTGACATATGCAGAAATGAAAACACCAAAGCTATATGTCGGTTCGTGGAGTGAATGGAGTAGAAAAAATAAACAGATAGAAAAAACGAACGCCTAATCGAGTAGACTGCCCTGCCAGAAACTAGCAGGGAGAGCCTCTCAAATGTTCACATTCACGAAATCCTAAAAAAACAAATAAAACTTTGTGTACACCTCCGAGCGTACGGGTCACGTACTCGGCGGTTCGCAAAGAGATGGATTAAGTTGGATGTAAAGTTCTGTTAATGAAACGTATCCTCGTTTCTTCAAGCGGTTTAACGTAATTCTATTTCTTAAAAAAAATATTTTCTAAAATTGTAACATCAAATATTAATCAAAAACTGAAACAAATATTTCGTATTTTTGCACAAATATTTTAAGGAATGCGTAAAACATTAATTAGATTCGATTGGGCAATCAAAAGACTTTTGAGAAATAAAGCCAATTTTGTGGTGCTTGAAGGTTTTTTGAGTGAATTATTATTTGACAACATCAAAATCGAGCAAATTTTAGAAAGCGAAAGCAATCAGGAATACGATGACAATAAATTCAATCGTGTAGATATATTGACGCATAATTCTAAAAATGAAATCATCGTCATAGAAATTCAAAGTTCTTATGAAATTGATTACTTCCACAGAATGGCTTATGGTGTTTCTAAAACCATTTCAGAAAACTTAAATCTTGGACAAAAATATTCGGAAATTAAGAAAGTAATTTCCATAAATATCGTCTATTTTGACCTCGGACAAGGGCAAGATTATATCTATCGTGGTAAAACCGAATTCAAAGGATTACATCAAAACGATATTTTGGGATTATCTGAAAAACAAAAGAAAACATTTGCAAAACAAGAAGTTGCCAATATTTTTCCTGAATATTATTTGCTCAAAGTAAATCAATTCAATGATGTTGCAAAAGATACTTTGGACGAATGGGTTTATTTCTTGAAAAACAACGAAGTAAAAGACTGTTTCAAAGCAAAAGGGTTAAAAGAAGCCAATGAAGTTTTGGACATTATGCGTCTTGAAAAAGAAGACCAATATGGGTATAACCGCTATTTGGACAGCTTGCATTTAAAAGCAAGTGAACTGTTTTCTTTGCAAACAGAGGCTGAGTTTAACGTTAGAGAAAAAGAGAAAGTTGAAATTGCTAAAAACGGCATTATTGAAGGATTATCGAATGAATTAATTTCTAAATTGACAAGTTTAACAATTGAGAAAATACAAGAGTTGAGAAGCGAAATGAACAAATAAAACTTCTCTTAACATCTAGCATTTCCTCGCACCTGTAAGCAGAGCAATGAATTGTAATCAACGAATACCTATAAAAAATAAAATCCAATGAGTTAAACCAATTCCATTCACATCTCTTAAGGATTTATCAAAAAGTTTTTAGATAACATTTTAAGAGGATTTAGTGCCTCTTTTTTTATAAAAAAATGTAAATAAATGCTATTTTATTTTAATGTTTTTATTACTTTTGAAAAATATTAAACGGCAGTTTTTCACGTACTGAATGTATCTGTTTATTTTGTTTTTACCTCAAATTTACACGTATATTTGGTATAGTATTTAATAAAGAAAAAATGAGTACGGTTTTTTTTATTTTATTGTTTATTACTTTTGTGTTTTGGATCATCCTGCTATATTCCAAAAAAACTATTTATACCAATCTGTTACAAAAAAAAGGGGTAAAGCTGATGTTTTTTCCTGTTGGTTTGTTTTGTGTTTATTTATTTCATTACCACTTGTTTTCGGTTTCAAGTCCGGCTGCAAATGTACCCATTATAGGCACCTACCAGCTTGAGGCCGTTGAAAATTTGGACATAGCCTCCAATCGAATTGCCAAATATCATTTGACTATTGATGCTGATGGTAATTTTTTCTTTAATTTTTTGCCTCATCATACTTTGTGCCATCATGGGAGGTGTTTTTTTGAAAATAATAAAAAACCTTCATTACATTTTGTTTGTGCTACCCATCAATTTGTGTGTGAAACGAATATGAAAAACCAAACTATTAAAATTAATTTACCTGCTAAAAACCAACAATTTAGTTTATTGTATAAGAAAATATATTAATTAAACTAACTCTTTATTCATGTCGTAGCCTAATAAAAAGTATTGATTGTTGTTGAAACTAAATTCTGTAATGACTTGCCATTGTATTTTTTTGGTGTGTGCTACAAATGATGGTTTGTTTATTTGATTGATAAATGTAAGGGATATTGGATATTTTTTTACCATATTACTTCGCATGAATTCAAAAAAAGGCTTGATAAGTCCTGTACCTCTATATTTTATATCGATACAAATTGGGCCATATTGAAAGCTATTGTGTATTGTTGGTGTATTGCCTTCAAATTGGATTTGGTCGAACAGTGCTGTAATATGGTTGAAGATGGGCCATTGGCTAAAATAGTGCCAACTTCCTGCAAAAATATAGCCTATTATTGTTTGATTGTCTTTTGCAACAAACAAACCTTCTTGGGCTATTATGGTATTGAGTTGTGCTATACTGAAAGGGGTTGTAACAAAACCTCTTTGTTTGTCGGCCTCGGACATATTTGTTACTAAATATTTGTCTTGGAGTGCTAAAATTCCTTCGATATCTGCTTGTTGGGCTATGTTGAAAGTGATGTTGTGGGCCATTTTTTTTAGGGATAAAAGTTTATACAAAAGAAAGTATTTTTAATTTTAAATCAAATCTTTTTTTCTTATTTTTGCCCTGATGGACTGTTTTTAAAATGCGGCTGTCGATTTGCTAACATTATTTTTAGTGTTATGGTTTTTCTTGCGTGAGGGATAGCAGTGGAAATCCTTTTTTGTTTTTTTCTTTAAAAAACAAAAAAGATTGAAACGAATAGCCCGACCCGTAGTTTACGGAGGGGCACGCCCAACAAGAAGCTACTATTATAGAAAAGGTTGTTTGTATTGAATCTTTTGGAGTGGTTACTTGAAATAATTAATTGATATAAATGAAAAATATAATCGTTACGGGTACTAGTAGAGGCATTGGATTTGAACTTGCACAACAATTTGCTGCGGCAGGGCATCGGGTTTTGGCACTTTCTAGACAAATTTCGCCAGTTTTGATGGCTATAGAAGGCATTAGTTGTTTGTCTGTTGATTTTTCGAAGACAACTGATTGGCAAATTGTGTCAGATTTTTTGAAAGAAAACATGAACACGGTAGATGCTTTAGTACACAATGCGGGCACTTTGCTTCATAAGCCATTTGAATTGACTACCATGGAAGATTTTGAAAGGGTTTATAGAGTAAATGTATTTGCAGTAGCCCAATTGACACAAATTGTGTTGCCTTATATGAACAAAGGCAGTCATGTGGTGTCTATCAGTTCGATGGGAGGTATTCAGGGGAGTTTAAAATTTGCGGGACTATCTGCGTATAGTTCTAGTAAAGGGGCTTTGATTACCTGGAGTGAATTGTTGGCAGAGGAGTATCAAACGGCGGGAATTTGTTTTAATGTACTGGCTTTGGGGGCAGTTCAAACAGAAATGTTGGCCGAGGCTTTTCCTGGTTATGAAGCACCATTGACGGCAAAGGAAATGGCTACTTATATAATGGAGTTTACCTTGACAGGTCAGCGCTATTACAATGGCAAAACTTTGCAAGTTTCGAGTGCTAATCCTTAAAACAATTTGTATCAGTTGAACGACATTTTATTAAAATATTTGCCAGAGCAAGCCGTAAAACCTGTTTTTGATTTGATTGTTAAACACGGCGTTCATTTGAAAATTGTTAATGAACGACAAACCCGACATGGCGATTACAGGCGGGCACTGGATGGGCGGCATCAAATAACCGTCAATTCTAATTTGAATCCGTATAAGTTTTTGATTACATTGATACATGAGATGGCTCATTTGGTGGCATTTGAAAAATATGGCCGGCACATTAAACCTCATGGGATAGAATGGAAACACACTTTTCAGCATACGATGTTGCCTTTTATTCGACCCGAAATTTTTCCGAGTTCGTTGTTGCCTTTATTGGCTAGGCATTTTAAAAACCCCGCAGCCAGTAGCGACAGAGATGCTACCTTATCATTGGCATTAAAACAATTTGATCCTCAAAACGATTTGCATTTTGTATTTGAATTGCCTTATGGTAGTTTTTTTCGTATTTCAAATGGAAAAATTTTTAAAAAAATTGCCGTTCGCACCAAAAGATACGAATGTTTGGAAGTGAGTAGTGGTCGTTTGTATTTATTTAATCCGAATGCTGAAGTAGAATTATTGACTGATATTCAATAAATTTCAATAAACAAGGTGAATTTTAATGTGAAAAATTGAAAAATTTAGAATAGATTTGCCAATTCAAAATGACTATGATGAATAAAAATTATTATGCCATCTTGATGGCTGGCGGAATTGGATCGAGGTTTTGGCCTGTGAGTACGACCGATTTCCCAAAACAGTTTCATGATATGCTTGGTACTGGCGAAACTTTAATTCAGAAAACATTTAGTAGATTGTCTAAGTTGATACCTGCTGAAAATATTTTGATTTTGACACAAGAGTATTATAACGACTTGATATTGAAGCAATTGCCAATGGTTACGGCTGCGCAAATAGTATTGGAACCCTCTATGCGAAATACTGCACCGTGTATTTTGTATGCGTCGATGAAAATAAAAAAACGAAACCCAAATGCAATTATGGTTGTTGCACCAAGTGATCATTGGATAGAAGACGAAGTACAATTTATAGATAATTTGCAACGCTCGTTTGATTATTGTGAGGCCGAAGGTCAGTTGATGACATTGGGCATTTTGCCTACATTTCCAAATACGGGGTATGGGTATATTCAGTTTGATAAATTAGAAAAGCAACCTTTTAAAAAAGTAGTACAATTTAGAGAAAAACCAGATTATCCGACAGCACGAAAATTTTTGCAAAGTCGTAATTTTCTTTGGAATGCGGGCATTTTTATATGGAGTGTTAGCTCTATTTTAGATGCTTTTAAGATGTACCAACCTGAAATGTATCAGCATTTTTTGAATGGATATGAATATTATAATACCGACTTGGAACAACAATTTATACAAGAACATTATTCTAATGCCGAAAATATATCGATAGATTATGCGATTTTAGAAAAAGCAACTAATGTATTTGTTTTGCCTGCTACTTTTGATTGGAATGATTTGGGTACTTGGGGCTCGTTATACGATAAATTGCCAAAAGACGAGCAAGATAATGCGGTAGTCAATGCGAGGGTGATTTTAGAAAATGCTTCAAACAATATTATTAGAACCAATCCCAATAAGCTAGTAGTAGTGGATGGTTTGCATGATTATATTATTGTAGATAAAGACGACGTGTTGTTAATTTATCCAAAAAGTAAAGAACAAAACATCAAAGAAATTGCTAAAAAAGCATAAAAAAAGCCCCAATATTTTGGGGCTTTTTTTGTGATAAACCTATCAAATAAACCAATTTGTTTGTGTTATTTATTAATAAACAACATTGTGTTTATGGATTATTTTAAGATATTATAAAATGATAGAATAACTGTCTTTTTTAGCTTGATCTAAACCTTGAAATCTTTCAGAACATTCTGCTATCATTGCAAATGCCTCAGAAGCATCACCCCAACCTTGTACATCTACAGATTTGTTTTCTAGATCTTTGTAAACTCTGAAAAAATGTTCAATTTCTTTTATAGTATGTTCATTTATATCAGAAATATCGTTTAGTTTATTCATAATCGGATCTGCAACTGGTACACAAATGATTTTTTCGTCTGGTCCTTTGTCGTCTGCCATTCTAAAAATAGCAATTGGTTTTACTTCTGCTAAAATTCCTGGCATCGTAGGTTCTGTAAACAAGACCAATACATCTAATGGATCGCCATCTAATGCTAAAGTTTCAGGGATAAATCCATAATCGGCAGGATAAAACATGGCAGAATATAACATTCTGTCAAAACGGATTCTTTTTAATTCAAAGTCATATTCGTATTTGTTACGGCTTCCTCTAGGAATTTCGATGAACACATCGACTGATTTTGTATTTGTTGTCATATATATTTATTTTCTAAATTTTAGTTTGCAAAAGTAACAAATCTATATCTTTTTTCAATAAAATTTCTTAAATTATTGCATAAAATTTATTCAAGATCGTAACTAATGGTTCGGTTTCGTTTTTTTAAGTAATAATGCCATAGCAAATAGGTAGCCATTGTTCGAAATGGTTTCCAATTTTCGGTATAAGCAGCCATTTCTGTTTGAGTTGTCAAACCTGTTAACTCTTTGATGGTATGCGAAACGGCAATGTCGCCCAAAGGCAAGATGTCGGGCGATTTTAAGCAAAACATCAAATAAATATCGATAGTCCAATGTCCAATTCCTTTGATTTTAATCAACTCGTTTCTGATTGTTTCATCGTTTTTGGATGAAAGTTGGTCTAAATGGATTTGCTTATTCAAAACGGCTTCAGCTAAACAATGAATGTATTTGGCTTTTTGTCTGCTTACACCATATAGTCTAAAATCAGCTTCAGATAATGGAATTAAAACTTCGGGCAAAATGTGATTTACACCATTTTTTAATTTTAAGAAAGTAGCTTTAGCCACATCAACAGATACTTGTTGTTCTAAAATTAGTAATACCAATGTTTCAAAGCCTTCTGGCCGATAGGGTATTTTGGGTACACCATACAAATGTATGATTTTTTCAAAAATACCATCTTTGTTTTTTAAATATTCAATAGCTGTTTCCATTTAAAAATAAAATCCAAAAGACGCTTTGATATTAAATTTATTGGCATCAGTCATGTTGCGATAATTGCCTCTCCAACTGGCATCTATTCTAAAAACTTTGAAAATATTGCCAATTCCGGCACTATACTCCCAATAGGGTGTAGTTGGCGATATATATTCGAGACCCGATGCGTTGATTTGTTTGTTGTTGTCTGAAACAGAGCCAACAACCGCTTTTACGCCAATAATCTCTCGCCAATTGAGTTTTCGCATCATTGGAATTCTAGCAAAAATATTGCCTTGAAAATTATGTTCCCATCTTAAGGTAGCATATTGATCGGTTATTAATTCATAAAAATTTAAGTTGTTAAATGTGTTTCCAATTAAAAAATAACTTTGATTTCCAGGCACAACACTCATCAATCCTAGTGGTATAGTGCCAAAAGTTTTACCTAATTCAATGGTAACAGACGAATTGCCAAAGGCACCTAAAGCCAATGGTTTTTTGTAAAACAACTGTAATTTGTCATACATGAAATCGCTATTGATAACCCCTTTAAATCCATGGCTATAATTGATAAAAAATCTACTGAATCTATCATCAATTGTAGATCGTTCTACACCATATCCAATGCTTTTTTTCTTGGGCGTAAAATCTAATTGAAAATTAATATCAGCCTGTTTTACAGTACTTCGGATACTTGTTTGAGCGATGTCTGTATAATAATCCAAACTAAAAGTATTTGAAGCAGAGGTTAAAGTTCTGTAAGAAAATCCAATGCTAATATTCAAATTTTTAATAGGTTCTACATCAAATTGAACATTTGCTAGTTGAATGCTAGTAAGCTTTCCATTTGCAGTGGTATTAAAAATACCAGACGAAGCATAACTTCTACCTAAAACGTCATTGGTAGAAGATAATGAGGCTCCAATTTGTTCTACATCTTGTCTATAACCGCCGGATAGTACCAACCTGTTTTTTGGATTCATCATCCATTTTCCAGAGATACCATATTTAATCTTTTGATCTCTAAATCCATAAGCTGTATAGCCTTGAAGTCGCCATGTATCATTCATGCCAAAATAAGTTCTGCCGCCAACTCGTAGTCGTACACCTTCTACTTCATTGTAACCAAAAGTCGAATAAATAGGGCCATAGTCAAACTTACCAATATTGATGTATCCTGTACCAAGAATAGCGGCTAAATTGTACATTCGTTTGAATTTTTTTACTGTTTTTAGGGTATCTAACATTTTATAAATACCTAATTCATCTTTATTTAGCTTTTCAAATCGGTTCGATTGCCAATATTCATCTGGCTTTTTAAATACTTCGTTGTCTATAAAATTGATTTCTTCATCATAAAATTTAGAATTTTTTTCTTTGTCAAATAGATGGTTTCTGTATAAAGTAGTGCGTTTGCCATAAACTCCTTTTGACTTTTCTTTTTTATTTAGTGCAAAATCTGACATCATGTAATCTCTTGAAAGCAAAAATACAGAATCATTTACAACGTCAAATTCTTGTTCAATATATATATCTTTTACCCAGTTGATGTTGGCGCTTTTTGTTACGGCCATATTGATGTTTTTTATGGCAAATGTTGTGTCGTTTACCCAAAAATCGCCCTTAAAAGTAAGTTCGTTTTTTCGTCTTGGATAAAAAACAATATTATAACACCATTTGTTATCCACTATGGCACTATCTCTTAAAACATAATTATAAACATCTATACCCGTTTTTGAAATAGGACTTGTAAAGCTTTTGTCGAAAAATTTTAAATAATTATCATAAATATCATAATTAGAATACAAATCTTTGATAAATGTATTTACACCATCATCGTTTCTTAATCCAGAATTTTTATTTGCTTTCAAAACTTCTTTTTCTTTACCCATTTTATTATCGCCAAATACTTCTGAAAGGGATTCGTTAATAAAAATAGGCAAATACGTTTTGCCTGTTACTTTTGAAGTATCTATTTTTTTGAAAATGAATTCCATTCCTTTGAAAAGACGGTTTTTCATAAAAGCACTGTCAATAGAATTCATGTCAAACTCTACTTTTTCGTACTTGTCGTATTGGTATTGACGAAACATTTTAAGTCCATTTTGATGTTTTCGTGCCCAAATTTTTCTTAAAATAACCAAGGCGGGGTTGTCTTTTTTGGATGTTTTACCTCTAAAAACGACTACCTCTTTCAAACTTTCTCTTTCAGACAAAACAATTTTAAAATCGTAAAGAACGGATTTTGTTAAAGCGATTTCTTTGTCGGAATAGCCTTCTGCACTTGCCACAAGGGTTTGGTACATTTTTGGTGATTCCAAATAAAAATGACCATCTTCATTGGCCAAAACCCCTTCGGTAGAATTTTTGAAAGCAATGTTTACAAACGGAACAGGTTGGTTTTTTTTATCAACAACATAACCACTAATTTTTGTTTGTGAAAAGGCCTTTGTAAGGACAAAAAAACTAAAAAACAACAAGCATTTAAATTTGAGATTCATGGACTGTAAATTAAAAAAATTAGTCAATCTGAAATTTTTTTTCTGACTGACTAATTTTATTATTCAAAACATTTTTAATTATTTATACAAAACTTTTTTAACAGCTTTAACAACATCGTTCGCATTTGGCAACCATTCTTTTAATAGGGTTGGCGAATAGGGAGCGGGAGTATCGGCTGTAGTAATACGTTGGATTGGAGCGTCTAAAAAGTCAAAAGCTCTTTCTTGTACGATATAGGTTATTTCAGAGGCAACACTTGCAAATGGCCAAGCTTCTTCTAAAACTACTAATCTATTGGTTTTTTTAACAGATGTAAGGATGGTGTCGTAATCCATTGGTCTTACGGTTCTTAAATCGATAATTTCGCAAGAAATACCTTCTTTGGCTAATTCATCGGCTGCAAAATGGGCTTCTTTAATGATTTTTCCAAACGATACTATGGTTACGTCTTTACCTTCTCGTTTGATGTCTGCTACACCAATCGGAATAATATATTCACCTTCTGGCACTTCGCCTTTGTCTCCATACATTTGTTCAGACTCCATAAAAATTACGGGGTCGTTGTCTCGGATAGCGGCTTTAAGCAAACCTTTGGCGTCATATACGGTAGAGGGTACCACTACTTTTAGGCCAGGGGTGTTGGCAAACCAATTTTCAAAGGCTTGAGAGTGTGTGGCACCAAGTTGTCCTGCCGATGCCGTGGGGCCTCTAAAAACCATAGGCATTGGAAACTGACCTCCTGACATTTGTCTCATTTTTGCTGCATTGTTGATAATTTGGTCAATTCCTACTAACGAAAAATTGAAAGTCATATATTCTACAATGGGTCTGCAGCCATTCATGGCAGAACCTACGGCAATACCAGCAAAACCAAGTTCTGCGATTGGAGTATCTATTACACGTTTTGGACCAAATTCATCCAACATGCCTTTTGATGCTTTGTAGGCTCCGTTGTATTTCGCAACTTCTTCACCCATCAAATAAACAGATTCATCTCTTCGCATCTCTTCGCTCATGGCTTCGCAAATGGCTTCTCTAAATTGTATCGTTCTCATAGTTTAGTTTAGTAATTGTATTTTTTATGAAGCAAAAATAATATTTTTATGGTTGTAAATATACAAAAATGTATAAAATATGATTTAAAGTTGTTGCATTTTGAAAAAAAACAGAAAACCATTCAAATCATTGATAAAATCATGAAATTGAATGGTTTATATTGAAAAATAAAATGTTATTTTCTAATTTTTTTACAAATAATTAATATCTGTCTCTGTTTCCACCACCACGGTTGTCTCCACCACGGTTGTTTCCGTATCCACCACGTGAATCTCCGCCACGGTTGTTATTAAAACTTCTTCTTTCGCCTTCTGGTTTTGGCTCTGATTTGTTTACTACGATTGCACGACCTTGAACAGTTGCTCCATTCAATTCGTCAATAGCTTTTTGTGCTTCGCTATCATTTGGCATTTCTACAAATCCAAATCCTTTGCTACGACCTGTAAATTTGTCTGTTATTATTTTTACAGAATCAACTGCACCATAAGCCTCGAAAGACTCTTTTAAATCTGCTTCCTCAATACTGAATGGAAGACTTCCAACAAAAATGTTCATAAGTACTCTTTTTAAATATCTACAAATGTAATCTTATTTTATTTCACGGGCACTATTTTTTTTAGTTTTTTTATTTAATCTTTTTTACCAAAATAAAAAAGCACTTATTGTACGATAAGTGCTTGTGTTTTTGAAGTCTATTAGGACTAATTTATTGGGATTCTGTAAAAAAAGCCGTGTTGGTAATTTAATACTCCCGCATCTGTAAAAGAACCCGTAGTTAGTTTTGCATTAAATTTAAATTCCCCACTAATAGTTGCTCCGTCATAACTTTTGATGATGATTTCGCCATTGCTAGACATGACGTTTTGTACTATAAATTTTGCATCGCCTACGGCTGTGCCTCTGTCTATGGTTATTACATCGCCTGATTTGTAGCCGTTTCCAGGTGAGGTTACTTTTATTTGTGTTATTCCCCCTAAATTTGATACTTGAATATAAACACGCAATCCTTGTCCGGTGCCGCCAGTTGTGCCAACAGAGCTTCCAGAGGTGTATCCTGTGCCTCCGTTTGTTAGTAATACTTTGCTTACCATTCCTGTTGTGACGGCGGTTTCATATTTGCTATAACTTACGGTTCCAGAGGTTATAAAAGAGGCATAAGTATTGGTGTCGGTAGTGCCTAGAGTGTAGGTTCCTAAGTTTTTACTACTTGTAGAAATTGTAAGTGTTTCGTTGTCTTTTGTTCCTGTAATGGTTAGTTTACCTGCAGTGTTTATGGTTGCTTTAAAGCTATTGGCTTGCCAAAACAAGCCATCTTTTTCGCCTTGAAAAGTGGGGTTATCTACTTTTATATCTTTTTGACACGACAAAAGCGATACAATAGCAACTGTTAGCATACTAATTTTTTTCATAGAATGTGTTTTTTTGGTCTTAGCTGTTGGGCTAATTGTTATTTATATCAGTTTATTATTGGCTTATTTTTGTTTTAAAGCTTTACTTTTTTTAATGTTTTTTATATTTGATGAACGTTTTTTGTCTCAACAAATATTTACTTATACAAAAATAATGTTTTTTTTTGAATTAACCTTTTTTTATTCAAAAAATATTATTTTTTTCAAATACCTTTGCTCGACAATAATGTGTCGTGTTGGGCTATGATGTCAATTAGACTTACAAAAATAGTTCAATTAAAGGGTATGCTTTTTTTGGATGGCATTGAACTCGCAAAGAGAAGAAAACTAATTTACGTTATGAAATAGTACTAGTTGCGGATAGTTATATTAATTGGAGTACATTTGGTTGTTGTGAATTTGGGTTGTTTTGCGTGAGGGATAGTAGTGAAAATCCTTTTTGCCCCCTTTTTTGGGGCAAAAAAATTTATTTCGCAATATTATATTTCTTTTAGAGTTCAATGAATTTTGTTTGAAACAGATAGCCCGACCCAGAGTTTACGGAGGGGTACGTCCATATTGTAGGTCGTTTTATTAAAAAAAAAATATATATGAAAAAATTTATAATGTTATTTTCTTATTTTTTTCATCCTATTTTCATTCCAACATTTGGGACAATCTATTTTTTGTGGGGCAGCGATAGTGTGATTAGTATGTTGGATTTGGAGCAGTATTTGCTTTTGGTTCAAGTGGTTATCATCACGATATTGGTGCCCATTACGTTTTATTTTTTGTTAAAATCATTGGGCAAAGTGGATTCTTTTATGACGTGTAATGTTCATCAACGAAAGTGGCCAGTTTTTATGCAAATTATTTTGATTGTTTCTTTGTTGAAAAATGGTATATCTATTGATAAAACACCAGAATTGTTTTATTACTTTGCGGCGGGGCTGCTCAGTGCTTGTTTGGTTTTGATGTTGTTATTTTTTAATGTCAAGGCGAGTTTGCACCAAATTGGGGTAGTGGCCCTTTTGATTTTTGTAGGACAATTGAGTTGGCATTTTCAGACTAATAGATTGTTAATCATTGCTTTAAATGTGTTGGCTTGTGGTTTTGTAGCTTCGTCCAGATTGATTATGAAGGCACATACTCCAAAAGAGCTTTTGGTGGGGCTTATGGTTGGAGCTGTGCCTGGAGTTTTGTTGGGGTATTATTGGGTTTAAAAATTGGAGTTTTGCGGCTTAAGGTTTTGTAAGTGTGTGTATTAATTCGGATTCTAAAGCTGATTTTAACGCTACTACTTCGTTGGTTTTATCGTTTGGAATGGTCATCGAAAGTACATAGTGTTTGATTTTCCATTGTCCGTTTTCTAATAGTAGCACTCCAGAGCCTCTACAAATTTTCATTTGAGTGCTTAGTAATTCATCAAACCATGCCATTTTTTGGTTGTCGGAAAGGTAGATGTTTCGTTGTATGGCTTCAAAATGCCAGGCTTTTTTTCGGTCGAAATAGGGTTTTGAAAAATCTTTGAAAGCTTGTTTATTCCAATTTTCGGTAGCATCTGTTCCTATAAAAATAGCATCGTTTGTAAGTACATTAAAATAATCGTCAAAACGAGCTTCTGCAGCTGCTTTGTGCCATTGATTGAGGGTGTTGTTGATATTTTGTTGGGCTATGTCCTTTTGTTGGGCCCATAAATTGCTGGAGATTAGCCAAATGATTATTAGGAATCTGTTCATTTTTTTATTGCAATAAAAGGTTCAGTTTTTGAATTAAATTGTTGTCGGATGGGCGAGGAGCGTCTGCATCGATGATTTTTCCTGATGGATCAATCAAAATAAATCTTGGAATGGAATTAATTTGTAAGCTAGTTATAAAATCGGAATTCCAATTTTTATCTGCAAATAGTTGAATGCCGCCTAAGTTTTTGCTGGTAACAAATTTTTTCCATTTTTCAAAATCTTTTTCTTCATCAATTGAAATGCTTACAAAAGAAATGTTTTTTTGGTGAAATTCTTTTTCAACTTTGCTCAAAAAAGGAATTTCTGCTCGGCAAGGCCCACACCAAGTAGCCCACACATCGATATACACATATTGCCCTTTTAGGTCTTCGAGTTTGGTTTTTTTTCCATTGATATTGCGATAGTCAAAAGAAGGAGCGGGGCTGTTATTGAGTGCTTTTTTGGCAATTACTTGTTTGTAAAAGTCTGTAAAATATGCTTTGCTTTCTTCTAAACTTTTTTGTTTAATGTTTGTAAAAGTGGGGTCCAGTTGGGCTTGTTTTAACAACTCAATATCGCTTTTTATTTTATTATTGATGGCTTCTTGGAATTGATTTTCGTTTAAACTCAACAAACTTTTTAAATCGAATTTTTCGTCATTCAAGGCACTTTGGGCTAAAAAATTGTTTTCGTTGGCACCAATTCCTTCATAATGAATGCTTTCGTCAAATTGTTTGGCATCCATTTTAAGATGCAAATCATAGTTGTTTTTTAAAAACAGTTGGGTATATTCGACCCCATCATACAAATTATAAAATCCTTCTTTAACATCAAATGTGGCATCAAACACACCATTTTTGTTGAGGTTTATTTTTTGAATGGTTTTGTCATCTTCTAAAATAACAATGTAATCATGGTTTCTGTTGGTTATTGTTGCTTTAAAATGGAGTTTTTGTTGGGCAAATGCTGCAACATTCAAACAGGATAACAAGGCAATAGCTATTTTTTTCATCTTAATAAGTATTTGATTTGAAAGTGCAAATTAGCAAAAAAAGTTATACGAAAATGGGTTTTGATTCAATTTTAACATTTTGAAGTTTGCCAATACTTGTTTTATTCCCTTTATTTGAATTTCAAAATGAGATTATTTTGAATTTTTTTCTACCAATTGCAATTCGTTGTTGCAACATGTTTATACCTAATATATTTATAAAATAGTCCAAAGATGCGTAGTTATTTTTTAGAAAAAATTTTCAAAAAAAATCGTTGCATAGCTGGGCTACGGAATTATTTTTTTTGACTCATTTTAGCAAAAAAGAACCAATAGATTGGACTATTTTATATGTATATTTGGTATTATTTCATCGAATTATGAAAAACGGTCTTTTTTGTAGTATTGACTCGGGTTTTAGATGTCATTAAAAATAAAAACCTTTGCCCAAGTAGGTGACTTTGGCAAAGGTATATTTTTTTAGTATAAATATATTTTTATAAAATATAATCGGTATTGATAAAATTAGAATTTTTACTATTAAGCAGCTCTTGCAAAATGGCATTGTTGTACTCATTATCTTTAGAGGCAACAAAAGTTCGGATTGAGAAAGATCGTAAGGCATCAAAAATACTTAATGTACCTACTGCCGAATCTTTTCGCCCCGTAAATGGGTACAAATCAGGGCCTCGTTGGCACGAACTGTTAAGGTTTACTCTACAAACTTGGTTGACCAAAGCGTCGATAAGCGGTGCTATTGTAGCGATGTCTTGCCCGAATAAACTTACTTGTTGCCCGTAATTGGAGGCAGCCATATCGTTTAAGGGTTCTTGAATGCTCGAAAAAGTCATGATGGGCACAATGGGGCCAAATTGTTCTTCGTTGTAGAGTCGCATGTCTTTTGCAATTGGGAACATTACGGGAGGAAAAATAAAATTGTCATACAACGTTCCTCCCTTTGTATTGATGATTTGTGCCCCTTTGGCTTGTGCATCGGCTATTAATTCTTGTATGTAAGCTGGTTTTTCTTTTTCTGGAAGCGGTGTAAGCATCACCCCTTTTTCCCAAGGATTGCCAAAGGTGAGTTCGTCAACTTTTTGAGCAAATCGAGTATTGAAAGCCTCTGCAATAGATTCGTGTACGTACAATATTTTGAGGGCTGTACAGCGTTGTCCGTTGAAAGAAAGTGTTCCGGCAACACACTCTTGAATGGCCAAATCCAAATCGGCATCGGGCAAAATGATGGCTGGATTTTTGGCTTCGAGACCCAAAATGAGACGCAATCTGTTTTTGTTTGGATGCAAATCTTGTAATGCAATGGCCGATTTGCTGTTGCCAATAAGCGCTAACACATCTATTTTTCCTGTTTGCATAATTGGAGCTGCTACTTCACGACCTCGACCATAAATAACGTTGATAACCCCTTTTGGGAAGCTGTTTCGGAAGGCTTCTAATAAAGGGGATATAAGTAAAACACCGTGTTTGGCTGGTTTAAATACAACGGTATTACCCATAATAAGGGCAGGAATTAATAATGAAAAAGTTTCGTTGAGCGGATAATTATATGGGCCAAGACACAAAACAACGCCCAAAGGACCACGTCTTATCATGGCATTTACCCCCTGACTTTTAGTAAATCTAGCACTGTTGCGGTCGAGTTGTTTGTAGTGTTCTATGGTATCGATGATGTATTCTACGGTGCGATCAAATTCTTTTTCAGAATCGCCAAGTGTTTTGCCAATTTCCCACATCAATAGTTTGACTACTTCTGAACGGGTTGTTTTCATTTGTTGCACAAATTTTTCCATGGCTCTAATCCGATCTACTACTTTCATAGTAGGCCACAGTCCTTGTCCGTTTTGATAAGCATTTTCTGCCGATTCTAAAACTTCTAATGCTGTTTTTTCGTCCATGGCAGGAATACTGCCAAGATGGGTTGGTGCATAAACAGCTGTGCTAGAAATGGTCGAATAGACATCTGTATTTGGTCCGTTCCATTTTTTTAATGCACCATCAGACAAATAGGTGTCTTGGTGTAACAGCGTTTCGATTTGATATTCTTTTGGTATTAGATTCATTATGTTGTAGTTTAGTTTTTTAGTTTAGTTGTGCATTTACGGTACAATAATGTCGCCCTCCCAGTTCATGATGCCACCTTCAAGATTGAAAGTATTCTCAAAACCCAATTCGTTCATAATGCTACAGGCTTTGGCACTTCGAGCTCCAGATCGGCAATAGACATAGTAGTTTTTTGTTTTGTCTAATTCTTCTAATCGATACACAAAACCTTGCCCTTGATGAATGTCAATTTGGATAGCATCTGGAATGTAGCCATCTTGAAATTCATCATCTGTGCGTACATCTAGCACTACATAATTGCTGTCAGCCTCCAATTGTGCTGCCCATTCTTCTTGTGATAAATTCATAAATAATAATTTTTTATCAAAATTAACAAAATTAGTCGGTTATAAAAAATATAATTTTCTTACTATATCGTTTTAACAAAAAAATAACACAAAATTATTTTTTTTAAACAAAAATCAAACTACATTTGTACCTACAAATATTGTAATGACAAATGATGAAACGACAATATAAAAAAGTTGTTTTTTTGATGTTAGCAGGATTTTGCGTTAGGGATATAGTTGTGGAAATCTTTTAGAAGCCCTCCAGCCCCCAAAAGGGGAGTTGTATTGAACAAATATAGTTTCTGGAATGTGGTAATCAAAAAAGATTATTTCGCAATATTATATTTCTTTTGGAGTTCAATGAACGATGTTTGCAACGGATAGCTCGACCCTTGTGGAAACGCCCAAAAATGACTTCATCTAATTTGCTGTATTAATTAGTGTATAGTCGCATTAATAAACCATACGATGAGGTTACATTATTTTTAAGAAAAAGACTTATAGAAGTTTGCAAACCGATGCCACACGACGATTGGTGGATGCTAACCCATATAAAAATTAGGATATGAATATTGAAATGTTAATACAATCAAATACCTTGGATATTGCCAAAAAAACCACCCTCAATTTGATATTGACTAATGTTCAAATGGCCGAAAAATTCAATGAAATTTTGAAAGAATTTGATATTTCGGCAGAGCAGTTTAATGTTTTGAGGATATTGAGAGGACAAAAAGGTCAGCCCGCCAATATGTGTTTGATACAAGAACGAATGGTTGCCAAAACCAGTAACACCACACGATTGGTTGATAAGTTATTACTAAAAGGATTGGTAACTCGGGACATTTGCCCCGATAACCGCCGTAAAATGAACGTCATGATTACAAATAAAGGCCTCGAAATGTTGCTAGAACTCGATCCTAAAGTAATGGAACACGAGCAACAATTTGCCAATCAATTATCCTACGACGAGTTGATTGAACTCAACAGGTTAATGGAAAAACTAAGAGGTTGAACAGCTTGTTGTTGAGGTATTTTTGCATATTGGGATTTAAAAAGATTAAAAGATTAAAAGATTAAAAGATTGAAAGATTAAAAGATTGAAAGATTAAAAGATTAAAAGATTGAAAGATTTAAAAGATTGAAAGATTAAAAGATTAAAAGATTAAAAGATTAAAAGATTAAAAGATTAAAAGATTAAAAGATTAAAAGATTGAAAGATTAAAAGATTGAAAGATTAAAAGATTGAAAGATTTAAAAGATTTATAATTTAAAATTTAACTATACAAACATGAGTACATTTTTAGAAAATCAGAATTGGCGATATGCCACCAAAAAATTTGATGCCACCAAAAAAGTATCGGATCAAGATATTGAAACTTTGAAAGAAGCAATTCAAATAAGTACTTCGTCTTATGGTTTGCAACCTTATCAAGTTATTATTGTTGAAAATCCTGAATTGCGAGCCAAATTACAGCCTGCCGCTTGGGGGCAATCACAAATTGCAGAGGCTTCTCATCTATTTGTTTTTGCAAACAATACCATTGTTGATAACGATTATATTGACGCTTATTTGGAAAACGTTAGTCAAATACGTGGAATTCCTGTTACAGCACTTCAAGGGTATGCCGATTTGATGAAAGGAAATATTGGTAAACTTTCTGATGAAGAAAGACATAATTGGACTGCAAAACAAACTTACTTGGCTTTGGGCAATTTGTTGAATGCCGCTGCCGAATTGAAAATTGACGTTACTCCAATGGAAGGATTTGTTCCAGCACAATTCAACGATATTTTAGGCCTAGAGGCCCGTCATTTGAATGCTACATTAGTTGCCACAATTGGTTACAGACACGAAGAAGACGCTACGCAGCATTATAAAAAAGTAAGAAAATCAAAAGAAAATTTATTTATTACCCTTTAATAATCCATTATTTATATTTTAAAAATCAAACAACATGAAAAATTTAAAATCTATTGCATTGGCCATGATTATGGCTATCGGAACATTTACAGCTCAAGCTCAAAAGGTAAATGTTGCTAAAAGTACCATCAACTGGGTTGGAAAAAAAGTAACAGGACAACACTCGGGAACAATCAATTTTAAGGATGCTTCATTGACTTTCAAAAACAAAAAATTAACTGCGGGTAGTTTTGTGGTGGATATGAACTCATTGAATGCCACTGATGTAACAGGCGAATACCAAACAAAATTGAATGGACATTTGAAAAACGACGATTTTTTTGGAACAGATCAATTTCCAACTTCTACATTGGTGTTCAAAAAAATAGCTGCTAAAGCAAAAGGCGTTTATACCGTTACAGGTGATTTGACTATCAAAGGTGTTACAAACGCCATTACTTTTGATTTAGCCACTACTGCAAAAGGAGCCTCAACAACTTTGAAAATTGACAGAACAAAATTTGGTATTAAATATGGTTCAGGTAGCTTTTTTGACAGCTTGGGAGACAAAGCCATAGACAATGAATTTGAATTGAAAGTAAATTTACAATACTAAATAGACTAATATAAAGACTGATTTAAGGCTGTTTTTTTTACTCGAATGACTAAAAAAATACAATTTTAAACGGGCTGTTCATTAGCTTTATTATTAAAAAAAGGCTGTATCTATTGGATGTACAGCCTTTTTTTTGTTTAAAATAAATCGTCTGGATCTGTAAGTAGTGCTAATTTTGAGCGAAGTGTTTCACTCAATAAACGCAGCCCTAATTGGTAAGAACTGTTCATCCATCCAAAACCCTCTTCGGTAATATAACTAAATTCGGTGCCCACATTGCCATACTCTGCAAAAATTTTATGCGAACTTATTTCTAAATCATATTTTTCGGGTATTGTTCCGTTATAATCAACGGCATTTTGGGTAATGAGCCACAACCATCTATAAACCAACTCTTGAGCCACATCGGTATAACCATAATGCATCAGCCCTTGCCAAATCAACATTTGATGAGGTGCCCATCCATAAGGATAGTCCCATTGCCTTATGGGTGCATTGTCTGCAACTTGTGCCAGCATTTCTGGTGTGCTGCCTGCAATACCGCCTTTCATTTTGAATTTTGGCAAAACGTTTTCAACCAGTTTTTGTGCTTGTTCAGGACTACACAGTTGTGCCCAAAGCGGGTAAAAAGTTGTAGCAGCTTCAAAAAGATGCTGTTGTTTGTTTACAAAATCATAATCAAAATACATTCCTTTAGCTTCGTTCCAGCACAATTCGTTCATTTTTTGCTTGCGATTTTGAGCTTTTTCTGTCCAAAATGAGCTGCTGTATGTGGTTGATTCGTTGTATTGAAAATGGTTTTCAAAATGATGTGCTATCAAATACGCAATATCTGTTTCATATTTGTACAACAAACTGTTCAAAGCAACTGGGTTTAGGTTTGCACACACGCCAACGAGTCTATTGGTGGTATCGTGGCCACTTTCTCGCATACTTCTGTCGTGTATAAAATAGGCATCTAATGCAGCATCGGTAATGGTTCTGTCTAAATATTGCTGCTCAAATTCTCGCAAAGGCAAGTTGTATTTTTGAGCAAATTGTTCTAAAATATCGTCAAAATGACCTGGCTCCACCTCAAATGGCAAGCCAACACCCTCTGCCTTATACCTGTTCAATCCGTTAGCTGTCAGCCTTTTGTCTGTTTGCATCCATACCAAATGATATTCTGTTATTGCTGTTTGCAAATGTTTGAAAAGCCAATGGGTATCTACTTTTTCGGCATTTACTACATCCATCAACAACGAGGTATAAAATGGAGGCTGTGTGCGGGTTAAATAATAACTTCGATTGGCATTTAATATTTTACCATAATGATCAATTTGGTATTTGAAATGCTCGGCAGTACCTTTTGCCAAGGCTATTTTGCCATCAATTAATAAGCCAACGGCAATAAAATAACTGTCCCAACCATACATTTCGTTAAATCGACCTCCCGGTACTACAAAAGGAATGCCTGTAACCTTTTGATTGTCATCTACTTGAAGAGCCAAAGCTAACAAACCCGGTTTTTTATTTAGGCTTAATGAAAAATCGTCCGAGATAGCATCGGGTAGGGGCAACACCTGAAGACGGGGTATGGATTGTTCCAAATCCTTAAAATAGGCCATTGCAAATGGGTCTTTTTCTGGAACGTATAAATATTGAAAATCACTCTCTGTTTTTTCGTCTTCCAATATTTTTTCTAACCCAAAATGGTCGATGCTTCGGGTAAGTCCGTCCCAAAATAAGTTTTTGATTTTTCGAGAGATGCGGTCCACCGGATTTTCCTGAATATAGGCCAATGGTATTTCGCAAAACGTGTTGCCTGCTTTTTGTGCCAATGCCAATTCTTGCAACAAATTTGACAAATAATACGTGCCTTCGATGGCTATTTTGTGTCCTAATTCATTGGTTATTTCAAATTTTTTAGGCCCTCGATCGTCAATGGTAATTTTTTTATCGCCATCGGTGTCTTCCTGAGCCAAAAGTTGGTCTAAAGTTTGTTTAATGTGTAGTTTGAAAATCATTTTTTGAAGTAATTTTTTTAAGTAAAAATGCCATGAATAACAATAAAGTCATGGGTATCAAGGTAAAATAAAACGCCTGTTCTGGCCCTTGTTTTTCAAATAGCCATCCAATAATTCGAGACCCCAATGTACCTCCAATTGCCGAAAATACAACAATAAGTCCCGTCATGGCACTGTGCAAATTTTTGGGCAATGCACTCAAAATCACCGAGTTGAGCAACGGATATATGGGGCCAATAAACAATCCAACCAACGGAAAAGTAAATGCAATTAGTGGAATGTCTGCAAAACTATTAATAGTTGTTACTTGCAAATTGACCGTTTTGGGCAAAACAAATACCACTAGCAACATAGCCGCAACTACAGAAAAGGCCAAAACCCATATCCAATCGATTTTTTTAGTTGCCATACCAGCCAAAATACGACCAACTCCTAACGAAATAGCCAAAATACTAGCCATCATAATGCTGATGTTTTCTGGCAAGTGCAATACTTTTTTGTTAAATGTTGGTAGCCAACTCATAATTCCTTGCTCTATCATCACAAATAAAAAGGCACTAGCTAAAAAAATGATGGTTAATATTTGGATTAATAAACCAATCATGTCCATAAAATCTTTTGCAATAGGATGGGGTTGAATGTCTGGTTCTTCAAATGGAGTAAACAATAAAAATACAAATGAAATCAGCGTCATACCCGCCAAAACCCAATAAACCCGCAACCAAGCATCGGGATTGTTTGGGGTGTTAAAGGCAGGAAACAAAAAATAAGCCAACGCAATGCCAAACATAAAAACCCCCTCGATGCTGCTCATCATAGCATTATGTGATTTTTTGTCGTTGGTAACTGCACCAATAACCGAATATACAGACACTTTTATAAGTGCAAATGCCACGCCAACCATTGCAAATAATAATTTGGCACTACCAAAACTATTGCCAAAATACATCAACAAACAAGCCATTGTTACCAATGCCAAGCCCATCAACATGGCTTTTTTGTAGCCTATTCTTGGCAAAAACGAAGCCACCACAAACGATACAATAGCTATGGGCAAATCTTTGAAAGCCTCCAATATACTGGCTTCTTTTTCTGCAATATGAAAATTTTCTAACGATTTCAGTATAACGATTCCAACACTATTGAGCAAAATGGCAAATACAAAATAGTTGAGGTAGAGGGCAATTTTAATTCCGATGTTTTTCATATAAGTAAATTTTTTAAAATTAATATACGGTTGTTTTTTTGTCATATTTCGTTGTTTGAACCAATTGCTTTTGCCAATATATATAACAAGCGGTTAAAAATTAACGACAATATTATCAAATTGATTTTTTAGTTTAAAAAAAAATCAATTTTTAGGTAAACTTATGGTTTTTTTTTGAAAAACATAAAATAAAAAGCCAAAATCGATTGAAAAACACATTTACATCGATTGCGTTGATAAAATGCAAGCAAAACTTTACTTCAAAAAAACGGCAACATTCTAAATCAAACACCAAATGGGCAGTAACATTTTTTGGGCGTTCCCTCAAGGGTCGGGCTATCCGTTGCAAACAAGGTTCATTGAACTCCAAAAGAAATATCATATTGTGAAATAATCTTTTTTGATTACCACATTTAGAAACTATATTCGTGTAATACAACTCCTCCTTTGTGGGCTGGGGGGCTTCTAAAGGATTTCCACTACTATCCCTAACGCAAATTTCGGGGTATTACAATATTTTGACAGAAAAACAAACTTACCCAATATCAAAATAAAAAAGCAGCATTCTAGTAGCCATAAAAAACAAGTGCCAATCACGTAAAACACCATAAAAAAAGCGCCAAAACTTCAGCTCTCAAAAAGCAATCAAGCAACCTCAAAATCCCTTATTTTACGGGCTTTTAACAAAATGTTAAGTTTTTAAATAATTGATTATCAGCGGTTTGTATTTTACAACACTTCATTGTCAAAAAAAATGCCATTGTTAAAAACTTGTTCAAATTGTGAATAAGTTTATCTTTTTATACTCGTTTTAATTTATAACCTTTGTACTCTAAAAATAACCAAAGTACCATTTTATATAATACCTTAATAATCAAAAAACTATGTCGTTAGTAGAGCCAATTCTTCAAGAAAATAAAAATCGATTTGTCATTTTTCCAATAAAGCACCATGATATTTGGAATATGTATAAGTCCATGGAAGCAAGTTTTTGGACTGCCGAAGAAATAGATTTGTCGCAAGATTTGACAGACTGGAATTTTAAATTAAACAACGAAGAACGTTATTTTATCAAACATATTTTGGCCTTTTTTGCGGCTTCAGATGGAATTGTAAATGAAAATTTGGCCGAAAATTTTGTAAATGAAGTACAATATGCCGAAGCTAAGTTTTTTTATGGTTTTCAAATTATGATGGAAAATATCCATTCCGAAACCTATTCCCTTTTGATAGACACTTATGTTAAAGACGAAATAGAAAAAGATGAACTGTTTCATGCCTTGGATGTTTTTCCAGCAATAAAGAAAAAAGCCGATTGGGCTTTGAAATGGATAACCTCCGATTCGTTTGCCGAACGATTGATCGCTTTTGCAGCTGTAGAAGGCATCTTTTTTTCGGGAGCCTTTTGTGCTATATATTGGCTCAAAAAACGAGGATTGATGCCCGGCCTCACCTATTCTAACGAGTTGATTTCGAGAGATGAAGGAGTTCATTGTGATTTTGCGGTGCACTTGCACAATAACCATTTGGTAAACAAAGTATCTAAACAAAGAATTACAGAAATTATTACAAATGCACTTGATATAGAAAGAGAATTTATTACAGAATCATTACCTGTAAGTTTGATTGGGATGAATGCCGCTTTGATGACACAATATTTAGAATTTGTTGCCGATAGGCTGCTCGTAGAACTTGGTTGCGATAGGGTTTATCATACCACAAACCCATTTGATTTTATGGACATGATTTCGCTACAAGGAAAAACCAATTTTTTTGAAAAAAGAGTAGCCGAATACCAAAAAGCGGGTGTTATGAATACAGATGTAGAGGCCAATAAAATAAGCTTTGATGCTGATTTTTAATGCAATAGCAGTGCAGTTTAAAACAAATAAAATTAAAAAAAAACAATAAAATAATATGTTTGTAGTTAAAAGAAACGGCAAGAAAGAGCCTGTAATGTTTGATAAAATTACAGAAAGAGTAAAAAAATTATGCTATGGATTAAAGGATTTGTCATTTCCAGTATATGCGGTTATGCATGTAATTGAAAGCTATAATGATGAGAAAATTATTGTTTCGTCTCCTAAACGATTGACAGACTTTGTACCAATCCGACTGACAGACTTTATATCAATCCGACTGACAGACTTTGTAATTGTAGAAGTATTCTTTTTTTTGTTGGTTGTCTTTTTTACTGTATTTTGGCTAAAAAAACGAGGATTGATGCCAGGCCTCACTTATTCTAACGAGCTGATTTCGAGGGATGAAGGAGTTTATTGTGATTTTACGGTACAGTTGCAAGTTAGCTATTTGGTATTCAAATTATCTAAACAAAGAATTAAGCAGTGTATTGTATATATGTTTAAAATAATAAGCATTTTATTGCAAATTTATCACCTGTGTGTTTGATTGGAATGAATACCATTTAAGTACAATAGCAGTGCAGTTGAAACAAATAAAATTAAAAAAAAACAATAAAATAATATGTTTGTAGTTAAAAGAAACGGCAAGAAAGAGCCTGTAATGTTTGATAAAATTACAGAAAGAGTAAAAAAATTATGCTATGGATTAAACGATTTGGTCGATCCTGTAAAGGTGGCTATGCGTGTAATTGAAGGCTTGTATGATGGGGTTTCTACTACAGAATTGGACAATTTGGCTGCTGAAACTGCTGCCTCCATGACGATTGCTCACCCAGATTATGCCCAATTGGCAGCCCGAGTTGCGATTTCTAATTTGCATAAAAACACCAAAAAATCGTTTTCAGATACAATGACCGACATGTATCAATATGTCAATCCTCGAACCAATCAAGCGGCACCCTTACTTTCAGACGAAGTGTATCGGGTGATTATTGAAAATGCCGCTTTTTTAGATTCACATATTATTTATACCCGCGATTTTAATTATGATTATTTTGGATTTAAAACCCTCGAACGCTCTTATTTATTAAAAATAAATGGCAAAATTGTAGAAAGACCACAACACATGCTCATGCGAGTAGCCGTTGGAATTCACCTCAACGATTTGGATTCTGTAATAGAAACCTACGATTTGATGTCCAAAAAATATTTCACACACGCTACACCAACGTTGTTTAATGCAGGAACACCAAAACCACAAATGTCTTCATGTTTTTTATTGGCAATGCAAGACGACAGCATCGATGGCATATATGATACGTTAAAACAAACAGCCAAAATTTCGCAATCAGCAGGCGGCATCGGATTGTCTATCCACAATATTAGGGCTACGGGTTCTTATATCAGAGGTACAAATGGCACGTCAAACGGCATTGTTCCTATGCTAAGGGTGTTTAACGACACGGCTCGGTATGTGGATCAAGGAGGAGGCAAACGAAAAGGAAGTTTTGCTATTTATATCGAAACATGGCATGCAGATATTTTTGAATTTTTGGATTTGAAAAAAAATACAGGCAAGGAAGAGATGCGGGCAAGAGACTTATTTTTTGCCATGTGGACCTCAGATTTGTTTATGAAAAGAGTACAAGAAGATGCCCATTGGACCTTGATGTGTCCAAACGAGTGTCCAGGATTATATGAAGTATATGGGGAGCAGTTTGAAACCTTATACACCAGTTATGAAATCCAAGGAAAAGGCCGAAAAACCATCAAAGCCCGTGAACTTTGGGAGAAAATTTTGGAATCGCAAATAGAAACAGGCACCCCTTATATGCTATATAAAGATGCTGCTAACCAAAAATCCAATCAAAAAAATTTAGGTACCATTCGATCGTCAAATTTGTGTACCGAAATCATGGAGTACACCTCAAAAGACGAAATAGCGGTATGTAATTTGGCCTCATTATCGTTGCCAATGTTTGTAGAAAAAGGCAAGTTCAACCACAAGTTGCTTTATAAAGTAGCCAAAAGAGTAACACGCAACCTAAATAAAGTTATAGACAGGAATTATTATCCTGTAAAAGAAGGAGAAAACTCCAACATGCGACACAGGCCCATAGGGCTTGGTGTTCAGGGACTTGCAGATGCATTTATCATGCTTAGATTGCCATTTACTAGCGACGAAGCTAAAAAATTGAACCAAGAAATTTTTGAAACCCTTTATTTTGCAGCCGTTACAGCCTCTATGGAAATGGCCAAAGAAGACGGAGCTTATTCCACCTACGAAGGATCGCCTATTTCGCAAGGCTTGTTTCAATACAACCTTTGGGGATTACAAGATGCAGACCTTTCGGGTAGATGGGATTGGGCATCGCTCCGAAAAGAAGTGTTGCAATATGGCGTTCGAAACTCCCTTTTAGTAGCACCAATGCCAACGGCTTCTACGTCGCAAATTTTGGGCAACAACGAAGCATTTGAACCTTACACGTCCAACATTTATACCCGACGGGTGTTGTCGGGAGAGTTTATAGTAGTAAACAAACATTTGTTAAACGATTTGGTAAAACTAGGCATTTGGACAGACGATTTGAAACAAGAAATCATGCGACAAAACGGATCGGTACAAAACATAAATGCCATTCCAAAGGATTTGAAAGAGTTATACAAAACCGTTTGGGAAATGTCTATGAAAGATATCATAGACATGTCTAAACACAGAGGCTATTTTGTCGATCAGTCGCAATCCTTAAATCTGTTTATGCAAGATGCTAATTATGCCAAATTGACGTCGATGCACTTTTATGCGTGGCAATCGGGACTAAAAACAGGAATGTATTATTTAAGAACCAAATCGGCAGTAGATGCCATAAAATTTACGCTCAATAACGACAAAAAAGAAGCCCCCGCAACAGTAGATTTGCACACCACCCCAATCCACAAAGAGGACTACCGCCGCATGCTTGAATTAGCCAAAAATGCCGACCCTGAAGAGTGTGAAATGTGTGGGAGCTAGCAATTCATTCGTGTGTGTTGAGTTTTTTGTATAGATGACACATCAAATCCCAAAGAGGCCAATAACAATTTCAAAAATAAATAAAAATCAACCTTACACAAAAAAGTCGAGCTATTCGGCTTTTTTTTGTGTAAGGTTCAAGCTTTTTGTTAAATAATTATAGGAAATAATAAGTAGATCAGGATATTTTAAATTGGTGTTTGGTTTTACATCATATCAGAAGTTATTGAAAAAAAATTACAATAATAAGCTCAAATTTAAACAAATTTATTTATTTTTGATTATTTTCATTGCTTTACTTCCGTTTGCTGAATTGATTTTTAGAAAATAAATTCCATTGAATTGGTTTGTTATATCAAGAGTTGTTTCTAAGGAATCAGCTGTTTTTGCAATCAATAACCTGCCTCCCACATCGTATAATTCTATCGATTGAATCTTGTTTTTACAATGAATTGTGATTATTGAAGTAGCTGGATTTGGATAAATGGCGATACTTTCATCGATAATTGGTATCGAATTAGTTAATGATGTAAAAGTAGTGATTTCTGAATTGGTTTGTAATGGTGCGTTGTAATCAAAAAATATACTTACTTGCTTGTGTACAGTATCATCTATATGTAAATTATCATTTGGTTTAATTTTGAACAAAACAGTTCCATGTCCACCAACTGGTGGATTTCCAGATGTTGGTGCGAGATTTATTCCTTCAAAAATGAATTCAAGAGTGTTGCCTTTAAGTTTTGTGTATGAATTATGTGATGTATTGAGAATTTGTATTGAGTTGATGTCATATTGATTAGTGTTAATTATATCTTTTACAACCACATTTTCTGCTTGAATGTTTCCAAGATTTTCAAAATTGATAATATAATGCAGATAGTTGTCAATTAATGCTGGATCAATTGTTTCGCCTTCCAAACACTCCACACTATTGGGGTCGTATGCACCCACAACAGTTTGGTTATAGTCAAATACATTATCGGCGGTTGTTTCGTCGCCCGAAACAGGATTTATTGTTGCCGAAAAAGGTAGAATATCACCAATAGTTACAGCTGGGGTTTCTTCTGGCGAATTGACATTTAACGTAATGAGAATAGTTCTATTTTCAAAAGGTAGTAAGTTGGTATAATTCCAACTCAAATTTCCAGTTGTTTGATTGTCTGGTGTTGTTGAGGCTGTTACAAAATCCAAAATCGCATCGTTGTAAGTGAGATTAATAGCACCCGAAAGCGTTTGATTTCCTTTGTTTTTAAATACAATTTGGTAGGTGGCATCATAGCCTGGACGTGCAGGTATTATAGGCGCTATAACAATTTCAAGATCATTATGAACACCATTTGGGGTTATGCAAAAGTTTTGGGTTGTTATATTATTATTGTTGTTTGCAAAAGGAACAGTAGCCGTTGTTGGACTCAAAGTAAACCATGTTGGATTTTCCAAACTTGGAAGTAGGTTAAAACTACCTGTTTGGGTGTAAAAAGTATAATCCCCTGAGTTGTTGGAATAGGTTGCACCTTCATTTGTTCCGTCATTGATATTCATGCGAATATTAGGTTGTAGTACATCTAAGGCATCACAACCATTGGTATTGGCATCAAAAGTTATAGTGCCTTTGATGGTGTTGAAGTTTCCGCCGGGTGTGAAGGAGCAGTAGGAATTTGCAACACAATTGGTTAATCCAATGTTGGAAAGAAATAAATTTAAATTACCGATAGCTTCATCAAAACAAATAAAAGACAAATTAGGGTTATTGCTGATGTCAATATTTAGTAAATAGCCATCGTATGTGTTTTGTAAGTTTAAAATTTTTCCGTTCTTAAAATTTATTGAAGTTAAATTATTAGCACTACAAGATATTTGTTCTAAATTTTTACATTGACTTAGATCTAAATTCGTTAGAAAATTTGTATCACAAGAAAGGACTATCAATGAAGTGCTTAATGGTAATGTATTTAATTGATTATTAGCTATGTGTAATTCCTCTAAATTATTTGAATTCGATATGTTTAATGATGCTATTTGATTACTATCACAAATTAAAACACTCAAATTCAACAAGTTACTTACGTCTAACGAAGTTAATACATTGTCATTACATTCTATTCGATTTATATTTGTAAAACTATTTATTCCAACTAACGATGCAATAGAAGAAGCTGAAACATCCAAATAACTCACTTGAAGTGCTTCACTTTCTTGAATTTCGCCATCATCATTGGCATCAATTTTAAAATAATTGTTTGCTATATTTTTGGCAATAGTATTTGAAGAGTTAGCAGCCAATAACTTTGCTTTAAAATTTGCATCGGGGATATTTACAATTTGTGCATTTGAAATGCTTGTAAAAAGTAATAAAAGGAAGGCTATTTTTTTCATAGAGTATGTTTTTTTATGTTCTTATCCCGGACCATTTATAAACAAAGAAAATAATTTATTTTGAATTATATAATGCTACTACTTCAAGTATGTTTTTATAAGTAAAGCTTTTATCATCTATTTTTTTTGCAATTTCAGCATCATCAGAAAAATATCTTTTTGCGGAATATTTAAAAACTGCATTTTTATTCATAACTCCATTTTCAATATGAATAAGAGTTGCTGCTGCTTCATTTTCTCTTTTACAATAATATTCAGTAAAATAAACAGGCGTTCTAACTTGACCAATTTGTTCATAAACGCTTCCTTGAGAATAATATAAACTTACCTTTCCTTTAACTGCTAAGGCAAGTAGTTGTTTATTTTTTCTGATTTTAACACCATTTCTTTTAAAAAGGGGTAAATTAAAATATTCTAAATTACCAGCTGATGTTTCAATGGTTATTTTAGAAATTTCATTTTTTTTAATAGATTTTTTATTATTATCTATTTTATACTTTAGTTTACCTTCTGTACTATTAATAGGATAATCTACTTTTCCTTTTGTTGTACTTCCATTATTTAAAAATATTGTTGCTTGTTTAATTTCAAAATTAGTTGCTGTATTCATTTTAGGAGCACCACAAGAAATGAATAGCAAAGTTAGTAAAGATAAAAAGGTGGTGTTTGATATTTTATTAATTGTTTTCATTGTTATATTTAGTTACGTAATTAATTAAAAATTCTGAATTGTATGTTTGTGTATTTAATTCATTTTTAAAGCTTTCATCTGATAAAAAATAATTCAAAGCTTTTTCTTTTAATATATTTTCATTTGCTTGATTGTCAGCATAATAAACTAAAGTTACGTTTTTCTCATTCTCTCGTTTGCAAAAATATAGATCCGTTTTTTCTATATATTTGTCTTTTTTTCGATTTGTATAGACAAATCCATAATTATATCCTTTATATAAATTAATTTTACCTTTTGAAATTAGTTGTAAAAATTGTTCGTTTTTAGTTTTCATAGAAATTTCAGAACCATCAATTGTTGATTTTATAAAAGTGATATTAATTTTTGGAAAATTATAAGTAACTTCGTTTATTTCACTTGTTTTTATTTTTATTTTACCTTTCGTTACAGCGTTTATATATAAATAGTCTTCGTTAAAATGAATGGGGAAATTTACTTTGCCTTGTATCGTATTTCCGTTTTCATATTTTACAGCGACAGAGGTGATTTCTGACACGGAATATTTATAAATATTGGAATTACAGCTAAAAAAGCCAAGTGTAATCAATAATAAAAGTATTTTTTTTAAATTCATTTTCTATAAATTTTTAATCATTTCTTGCAAACGTTCTTTCTTGCTTTGAGCAATCGGAATGTGCGTATTATCTGCTATAATTACATAACCACCGTTGCTTTTTATATACGATTTCAGATAGGTTAAGTTTATTAAATGCGATTGATGAATCCGTTCAAATCCATGTTCGGTTAGCATTTCTTCATATTCTTTTAAGGTTCTAGAAATCAAAACGGGTTTGTGATTTTTAATAAAAAACTCGGTATAATTTCCTTTTGACTCGCATCGAATAATATCCGAAACTTCAAACAAATGAATGCCATCGCTGGTTGAAAGCGCAATTCGTTTGAAATTATCTACTTTTTTTCTAATGTTTTCTAACAATAAATCAATATGCTCAAACGAATTGGTTTTCTGTATGGCTTCCTTAATTTTTGTAATTGCGTTTTGCAACTCATCAGGATCAATGGGTTTCAAAATAAAATCCAAAGCACTAAACTTAAAGGCTTTGACAGCATATTGCTCATGAGCGGTAATAAAAACGATGTGTGCATTGGTTTTTCCTTTGTTTTTTGCTACTTGTTCCAAAATATCAAAACCGGTTCCGTCTGTCAAATGAATGTCTAAAAAAACCACTTGCGGTTGCGTTTTTTCTAAAAGTTGCACACCAGTTTTCACACTTTCGGCTTCTCCAATAATATGGATATCATTGGTGTAGCGTTCCAAAAGACCTTTTAGTCCTTCTCGTAAATGTTTGTCGTCGTCAATTAATACCGCTGTAATCATGTTTTATTCTTTAATAAAGTTTTAAAAATACTTTTTTTTATTCAAAGTAATGTATTCACCTTTAATCAATAATACAAAATGCTATAAATAATAAAAAAAACCGCAATCTTGCAAAACGCTTGTTAGCAGATGTTTTTATTGTATTCTTTTTATTGGAATTCCTACTCCAGAAAAAACAATTTTATCCAAACCATCAAAATACATATATTTTACTCCATAGATAACATTTTGATAATTTGCATCGGAATCGGTATAAAATCCATTAGTTGCAAAACTAGTGTCAACAACTCCAAGGTGATTTATTTTTATTATTTTTGCTTTACCTCCTCCAGGACTAGTACTGTGACCACCAATAAAATAATCAGATCCATTGGTTATCACTTTTGAAATAATTAATTCAGAAAGTATTGTATTTCCGTCAATAATTCCGTTAGTTCCAAAAGTTGCGTCTAAAGTTCCATCGTTATTAATTTGAATCATTCTTTTATCAGAATAGGCAAGAATTTTTTCATTATTTAACCTTATTAAGTTAAATTTTTCTGATGGTTGATTGAAAAAAGGGACTAGATTAACAATTCCATTTATGCCAAAATTTGAATCTATTATTCCGTTGGAATTAATTTTTGCAAGATTTATATATGGATTTGATGTGTTATAATTATAATTAAATGCAATTGTATAAATATTCCCAAGATTATCACTAATTATATCCTCTGAATTAATTAAATTTGGATATGACGATAAGGAATTGTTTACATTTAATAATACAGGAGAGTTAAAAATTTGGTCTTTTTCTCCATTATTTAGGTATTTTTCTAATCTTATTTGAGGATTTGAATTATTAACCCTGTAAGATGAAACTATATAATCATTTTCTGGAGTTACATAAATACCAAATGTATTCCATAAATTTTGCGTTCTTATTTCGCCCAATGTTCCAAAAGTGTTATCAACTTGACCGTCTGAATTAAATCTTGCTAAAAGAGTTCTTGTGCCATTGGTTTGCGAAATCCCAGTACAAATAATCTTCCCATCATTATCTATTTTAAATTCTTTTATATTGGCTATTTTTCCATTAATTCCAAAATTAGAATCTACAACAAAATTAGAATCTAATTTATAAAGATCGCCAGAACCATTATAATTAGTAGATCCATAATAGCCATCATTTGTTTTTTGAATTTTGGCAAAACTCATCTCAGTTAAATTATTATAACAACTTGCTGGCACTGTACTAGTAGGGGTATTTAAAAACGTAGATGTGCCATAAGAACAATTACTAAATTTCACAACAGTATAAAGTGGAGTGCTATTTCCTAAAATCATATCCGATGGTTTTATTGTCGAAGCTATTACTTCATGGCTATATCCAATATAACCTGGCGGATATTGAAAAGAAGAAGCATCAACATAAGTAGCATTCACAGTACTAACACCAATGTTTAACCAAGGAGTTTTTGTAATATTATCTTGAGCATAAGCATAGCCAGAAAGGTATATACGATTATTGACATAATCATAAGCCATGCAATTAACTTCTTCATTATTAGGCACTATAGTATTAGGATTACCATAGACATAAGTACTTGCACTAATAATAAAGGCACCCGTTAAAATACCATTTGTGTAAGCAGTTGCTAATGTTCCGTTTTGATTGTACTTAAAAAGCGAATAATTATATGAGAATAAACTATCAAGATAAATAGCCCCTCCTTTTGTATATGATTTACCTCCTATAAAAATATTACCATCATTTGCCAAAACCATCGCATTTCCAGTATTGTCGTGGTTATTAACATCTTTTATTACAATTCCATTTGTGCCAAAAGAGTTATCAATAGTACCATTTGTATTTAATCTTGTAATAAAAAAATCAATATCGTTGCCGTTAAAACAATTGCCCGCAACAACTATTTTACCATCTGTTTGAATTGCAAATGAAGTTGGTTTTGTATTTTGAGCAATTTGAAAAGTATGAAAGCCTTTTTGATTAAAGGTTCTATCTAAATATCCATCTGAATTATATCTTATTACTATTCCTTTTGTGCCACTATATCCTAAAATAACAATTTTATTATCCGATTGAAGTTTAATTGCAATTCCTTCTTCATCGACTTCTTTAGTATCAAATACAATTTTCCCATCGTAGTTAAAATTATTATCTAATGAAAAACCTTGACCTGTAGAGTTTGTAATATTACCATATTTTATTTTCGAAACATAAATCGCTTTATTGTTATCTTCTTTTTGAGTATATCCAGTAGAAAAAAGACCATTGTTGGTATCCATTATACCATCTTTTACAATTGTCTTTTTATTCCAAACTTTTAGGGAAACATCTTGATTAATTACTCGAATAACTGGCAAAACACCACCATTTACTAAATCATTTCCTAAATATGTACTGCTTCCAGTGCTATTAAAAATAACTTTAACGGTACCTCGAGGATGTCCTGTATCATTATAGTACATCAATTTTGAAGCTCTTTGAATTCCATTATCTCCAAAACTTGTGTCTAATATGCCTTGTTGTGCATATGATAGTTGATGTGCAAATAATAAAATGATAATATTGTATAATTTTTTCATAGTTATTTTTTTATGATTTTAAATGTTTTACTATCGTTGTCAGATTGAATTTTTAAAAAATAAATTCCTGCCGAGTATGTACTTAAATCATCAATAGATAAGATTTCATTATTGATACTGTTTTTATAAAATTTTGAGAAAATTTCTGAACCATTTGAATTGAAAATAGTAATATTGGTATTTTGTAATTCTATCTTTTTTAAATTAATATTTAATTTTTCAGTAAATGGATTTGGGTAAACAACGGGTCTATTTATGATAATTTCTGACTCATTAATCGAAAGAAATTGACTGTCAATTAAATATGAATTAATTTGATAGTCTGAAAGATTATAAGCAATATACATTTTATCATTGTGTATTCTAGAAAATGCTATGTTGTTACTAGAAGGGCTAACTGTTATTCCGCTAAAATTTGTATTAAAAGTTCCATTTGAATTAAATAAATAAGTAGAAATATTAGAACTATTGCGTTTTAAAGTGACAAAAAAATCTCCATTATTTAATAAAATTATATTTTGCATGTAATCATCTCCAAAACCATTATAAAATTGAAAATATCCATTGTTTGCAAATGTTGGATTTAAATTTCCATTCATATCAATTTTATAAATTCTAGAATCTCCAAAACCATTAATATCCATATAGCTTCCATCTACAAGCAATAAAATGGAATTATCACTAAGAACTTTTAAATCTTTTGCATAATTGTTTATATATGATGTATTTGAATTTCCTTGAGTAGTAATTCTCTTTAATCCAAAAACTGAATCAAATATACCATTAGCACTGAATTTAGCGAATACAACATTATTTGCTTGAAAATTAGGATTGGAAGAATTTCCAAAACAAATTAAAGAACCATCATTCAAAATTTCTCCACAAGTAAATTTTTCAAATGTATTATTGTCATCTAAAGTTGTTATCCCATTAGTTCCAAAAGTTAAATCATAAAAGCCATCACTATTAAGCTTTTCGATACTAAAATCATTTGTAGTTTTGCCTAAAATAATAATCTTTTGGTCTGGAGTCAATAGAATTTTACTGACTTCTTTAGATTCTAAAACTATTTTACCATTGAAACCAAAATCAGTGTCAATTTCTCCGTTTGGAAGTAGTCTCATTATTGCACCACGATAATTATTTGCAGTATTTCCTGCAACAAGAATTTTACCATCATTTTGTAAAATTGCAGAAGTTGGATTTGAATTTTGATAGGAGTCAAAGTTTAGAATAACTTTTCCTCTAATTCCAAATGAATTATCATAACTACCATCTTCATTATACTTTATTACAGCAAAACCATTGAGATTAGAATTTGTAGCTACATTACTATTTCCAAATAAAAGTAGTTTCCCATCAGGTAATGTCAATAAGTCCCCAAAAAAGTCGTAATCATTTGCATAGTCTGTTATTACAGAACCATTACTTCCAAATGTTGTATTTATTTGTTGTCCATAACATATTATTGGCAACAAAGTAAAGAGTAAAATAATTTTTCTCATAGTTTTTGTTTTTTGTTTAAGAATAAATACTCTTAAAAATTAATCTTTCAAAAGCGCAAAGATACCTTGTTTTTTAAATAGTTTGAATGAAAACATCGCTTGTAACATTAATTACAACAGGTACAGTGCCAATAACTTGAAAACTAGAATTGTATTTTCTGAAATTTCCGTTGTATTGAATGGTGTAATTTGTGGCACTGTTTTTTGTTACCGTAACAGTTCCAAGTGGGTTGTTTGCATTTACGGCAACAGAACTACCTCCTTGAAATACAGCACACATTGATGTCCAACCTAAACATAATTTCTGAGTGGTCACCAAGTCATCAAAAAAATCTGTATCATTATCGTCTAAGGTTTCTGCAATGCTGTAAGTGCCTTCAACTGGTAAACCGTCTTTATAATACAAATCAAACGAAACTGTCGCAACGTTTGTTCCGCTGATGCCATTTATTGTAATAGTAGAACGATCAAATATTTGTCCTTGTTGTGTATAAAAATTATTCAACTTTTGCTCTATTACTCCTTGACCAGGATTAACAGTATAAGACTGATTGTCAATAACAAATTCTGAAGATTCGGTGCTGTCATCTGATGAACATGAAGTAAATAGTACTAATGCAGCGCATAAAATTGTAAATGGTTTAAAAAAGTTTTTCATAATGTTTAAATTAAAGGATTTTTATTAAGTGTTTGAATGTTTAAAAAGTTATTTATTATTATTGGTTTAATCAATTACACATATTGTATGGGCAATTTCAAGGTTACTTTTGTTCCTGTTTGGCTGTTAGCTTTTAGGTCTTGTATTTCTATTTGTGCCGATTTTAATAGGGTGGCTTCCATTATTTCTAATCTTTTTTTGGTAATATCCAACGCCATGGATTTGTGTGCCGTTACCGAATTTTCTTTCCTTGTTTTAGACTCCAACAATCCAATGCCATCATCGGTTATGGTGCAAATTAATTTTCCGTCTTCTTGATCAAATTGAACGGCTATTTTTCCTTTTTCTTCTTTTGGTACAATGCCATGAAGAATTGCGTTTTCAACAAATGGCTGAATCAATAACGGCGGCAAACCTACATTAAATTCCACATTTTCAGTTGAATGTATCGAAAAATCAAACGCATTGTGAAAACGCAATTGCTCGAGTTCTAAATAATTTTGTAAACTTTCTATCTCTTTATCAATCGGAATCAATGCTTCTTTTGAATATTCCAATGTTAACCGCATAAGCTTAGAAAATTTTGACAAATATTTTAATGCAGAATCTGTACCATTTTGTACAATAAAACTCGAAATGGAACTCAAACAATTAAAAACAAAATGCGGATTCATTTGCAAATGTAAAGCTTTCTGCTCATACTCAGCAACTTCTTTTTGCAGTGTTAACCGTTTCTTTATCTGCATTCGGGTGTATAGCACAAAGAGTAATCCCGACAATAGCAACATACCAAGTATCAAAAAAACTATTAATTGCGTTTGATTTTTTTGCTTTTCTGCCAAAATAGCTTCTTTCTTTTTATACTCAAAATTCATTTCGGCAATGGCAAATTTCTTAGCACTTTCTTGATTATTGATGCTATCCCGCGCTACAATATATTTTTTGTAATGCTCCAATGAAGCTTTAGAATCTCCAAGAATACCATACAACTCACTAACCAATTGCTCCGAATGAAATGTTTGGTCCAAAACCCCAATTTCGGTGGCATAATCCAATGATTTTTGAGCAAAAACCATCGCTTGACTGTATTTTTTTTCGTTGGCAAGCAATTGTCCAATGTTGTACAAAGCCAATGATGCTCCAAATTTATTTTGTATTTCTTCACACAATTGCAAAGCTTTTTCATAGTATATTTTGCCCTCTATTCTATTATTCTCTTTCACATAATAATCGCCATAATAGTTATAAAGCAATGCCAAACCTCTTTTGTTATCGGTTTTTTTAAACAACTCATTGGCTTTGTTATAATAGTGGAAGGCTTCCTTATTTTTGTCTTGTTCAAAATAAATGGCACCAATGTTTGTAACCGTTACCGCAGCATTTTGTTCGCCAATTTCTTGCTGAATTTCAAAGGCTTTTTGAAGAAAAGTAATTGCTTTTGGATAATTCAACATCGATTTATAAACCACGCCAATATTATTATATGCCTTAGAAATACTAGGTTTATCATTTATTTCTTGGTATATTTTTAAAGCAATTTCATAGCTTTCTAAAGCTAAATAGTAGTTGTTTTGTTCCGTATAAATGATACCCATACTAGCCGATGATCGGGCCAAACCATTTTTGAAGTTCTTATTGTTTTCATCTTTAGACAATAACTTCTCAAAAATCACTTTTGATTTTAAAAAATAACTACTGGCTTTTCTATAATCGCCAAAAATTAAATGAGAAATTCCCGTATTAATATACGATTGGCCTAAACCCTGTGAATAACCAACTTTTTGTGCTAAAAATTGTGCTTTTTGTGCATAAATTTGCGTAGAATCGGGTGTAATTGTTTTATAATAATCCGCAATTTTATTATATAAATTTACTTTTAAAGTATCCGTTTTTGCTACTCGCATCAATTTTTTCAAACTGTCTATTTCAGTGGTTTGTGCTTGAATACAATGGCATAAAATTACTATTAGAAAGTAAAAACCTATTTTTAACCTATTTTTCAATATTTCTCATTTATTTCGTTACAAATGTAATAAACGGTTGTTCAATTTTACAAAGGAATTATCACATGGCTATTTTGAGTTACCAAAACCTTGTTTTGAATTATTATTAATATACAATTAGGATTTGTTATGCAACAAAAATATAAATTAATAGATATTTGCATAAATATTAAAACAAATTAAAACAAATTAAAACAAATTAAAACAAATTAAAACAAATTAAAACAAATTAAAACAAATTAAAACTTTTTTATTTAAAAAACGATAATAGAATCCAAGGTTTTTATTAATATCAATTAAATTATAAAATAGAAATCTTTTAAACAATTTGTCATTCAAATACATTCAATACTTTATATAATAAGAATCAGTGTTTTATTTTACTGGTTATTAAATAGAATAAGCTATTTTATACGTATATTTACTATGAGGCATTACTTTTTCTTTTATTGAAAAATAATGTAATAAATTTCAGAATCATCGTCAAAGGTAAATACTCCCATACTTATGTCCAAGTTATTAATTGCACCTAAATAGATGTTTCCAATTAGCTCCTCTTTATTTTTTTGTTATGCGGAAAGTAATTTCACTTTATAAAAATTATTTTCTAAAATCCTTATTTGTAGGGTTTTTTAGGAACTGTTTTCCATCTTTATCAAAATCCCATATATTAGAAACTTCTCTCATAAGGCACAAATTTGTATGTCCTTTATTAATTTGAACTTTAACTTTTCTTCTAAACTTACGGTTAGCTTTTCGTTTATTATCTTTTTCTGTTTCAGAACAAGTATTTCCAAACAGAGGTGTTTTTTTTCTTGATCGGCTCATTTTTAATTTTAATTATAAAAATATTTTATTTCAAAAATAATTAAAATAATAAATCAATTTCAATTTATTTGTCAATAGTAAGTTAAATTATTTAGAAAAAACCAAATTATATAAATGTTATAAATCAACAAATGAATTAAATAGAACAAACTTTAAAATCGATTTGAAAATCAATTCATTGTCTTTTTGTATCATCAATTCAAAAATTTAACGCTAAACAAAAAAGTCGAGCAATTCGGCTTTTTTTTGTATTTTTATACCTCCATTAGTGTTGAAACATTTTAATATAAAAAAAACATATAAGGGGCAAATTACAATCCCTTTCTAACAGCTTCTCTTACTTTTTTGAACAAATTAGACGAATACACAAACGCTACTATGGCTTCGTTGTCTGTTTTAAAAATGGCTTCTTTGTTGCCTTGCCAAGCTTTTAATCCATTTTTTAGAAACAAAATATTTTCGCCTATTTCCATCACCGAGTTCATGTCGTGGGTGTTGATAACCGTTGTGATGTCGTATTCTTCTGTAATTTCTTTAATTAAATTATCTATCAAAATAGAGGTGTTTGGGTCTAGTCCAGAATTGGGCTCGTCGCAAAACAAATATTTAGGGTTGTTTACGATGGCTCGGGCAATGGCCACCCTCTTTTGCATGCCGCCCGAAATTTCAGAAGGTAATTTTTTGTGGGCATTGATTAAATTGACTCTTTTCAATACAAAATCGACCCTGTCTTGGATTTCCGATTGCGAATTTGATGTAAACATTTTTAAGGGAAAGCCTACGTTTTCTTCTACTGTCATGCTGTCAAACAAGGCACTTCCCTGAAAAACCATGCCTATTTCGGTTCTTAACGCTCTTCGTTCGGCATCGTCTAATTCGGAATAAATCCTTCCATCAAAAGCAATTGTTCCTACTTCTGGAGTGTGTATGCCCAGCAAACTTTTAAGCAAAACGGTTTTTCCTGAACCACTTTGCCCAATGATTAAATTGGTTTTGCCTGTTTCAAACACGGTTGAAACACCTTTTAGAATTTTATATTCGCCAAAGGATTTTTCTACATTTTTTACTTCTATCATTAGGTCAATAACAATTGTGTTAAAATATAATTCATCAAAATAATGGTAACCGATGTCCAAACAAACGATACGGTACTGGCTTTACCAACCTCGAGGGCACCACCTTTCATGTAATAGCCATGAAATGAGGGTATTGTAGCTAATAGTAAGGCAAAGATGATTGTTTTGATAAAAGCATAAGCTACATGAAATGGAATGAACTCTTTTTGAAGTCCTTCGATAAAATCGGCACTACTACCAAAACCGCCATAAACGCTGGCAATAAAACCACCTGCAATGCCCAAAAACATGGCTATTCCAATGACAAATGGATAAAGTAACAAGGCTGTTAGTTTTGGAAAAACCAAATAATTCAAAGAGTTTACTCCCATAACTTCCAAGGCATCTATTTGTTCGGTAACTCGCATTGTACCAATGCTTGAGGTAATAAATGATCCCATTTTTCCGGCCATAATGATGGATATAAATGTTGGGGCAAATTCCAATATTATGGATTGTCTTGTGGCAAAACCGATGAGGTATTTGGGGATCAAAGGATTGGTTAGGTTCAAAGCGGTTTGTATGGCAACCACACCGCCAACAAAAAACGATATAAAGGCTACAATTCCTAACGATCCGATGATTAAATCGTCTATTTCTTTGAAAATCAAGGATTTCATAACCGACCATTTGGTGGGTTTTCTAAAAATTTCCGCAATCATCAAAAAGTATTTTCCTAATTGCGATAAATATCTGAATAAAAACATGAATTTTGTTTATGAATTTAGAATACAAAAATACAAAAATAACTGCCGCAAACGGACTTATTAAAAAAAACTTATAGATATATGTAAAAATGGTTTATTAAACACCTTCATTTGTCATCAAAAAGAGTATCCAAAAAGGATTAGAACTTCAAATATACAAAAGCTTTGAGGTCAATTTGGTATTTTGATGGGCTAAAACAGTTTGGCTTTTATTTTTTTCCAACGGTAATTTCTAATGAATTGGGCTTGTTCTGGAGTAACCAATAATGGTATGTGGGCCCACTTGGCCTTCCAAAATCCTCGCATGTAATCTAAAAAAAGGAAGGGTTTTTGTTTCATAAAAGCTAATTTTGCAGAGGCAATTGCCGTGATCCAAAAGCCATAACCTAGTGTATAAAAAGCTTCTCCTTGTTTGAATCGAGCTGTTTGATTGTAGTTGGCTCCTGTGGGTTTGAGGTGTTTTACCTTCAAATGGGCATCGGTAACGACTTTCCAGTTGTTGTATTTTGCGAGCAATTCATCAACAGTATCCCAACCCATAGCGGGTTTTAGGCCTCCAATGGCTTCAAAACACGCTTTTCGGTAGGCTTTAAAGGCTCCTCTGATGTGGTCTTTGTCGGTAAGATTTTCTAAAATCCATTGATTGTTTTTCTCGATATATGCAAAGCCCCCTACCATGCCCACGAATTTATCTTGTTGAAAATGAGTAATTAAGCTTTCAAAATAATGTGGAGGTAAGATTAAATCGGCATCTAGTTTTACTATAAAATCATACGTATTGTCTAGTGTAGCCAATCCTTTTTCAAAAGCCCTTATGACTTTGCTGCCTGGCAAATGTATGGCTTGTGATTGTGTGGTTGTAAGCGAAATGAAAGGATGTTTTTTTGCATATTCCAAAACGATGTTTGCCGTTTGGTCGGTTGAATGGTCGTTTACTACTACTACTTTTGTAGGTAAAATAGTTTGTTGAACAATCGACTCTAGTGTTTGACCTATAAAGCGTGCTTCGTTGTGAGCAGGAATAACGATATAATATTTCATGTCGTTTGGGGTATTATAAATGCGTTGTTTGGTTTTGATACAAAATGGAAACAAAAGTACATGATTTATTTTGAAAAAACTAGCAGAAGGCAGTTTAGGATAAATATTGTAAGGCCATTTTGTGTGTTTGGAGCAGCAGTTTTTTTTTAGGCTAAAGCTCTTGTTAGTTCAAATATATTACTATTGATTGAAAGCGTCATTTGAAAACTTTTTTTAGTTTTTTTATTTGTTATTTTAGGCTTATAGCTTGATATTGAAGTAGTTGTAGTACAGGGCTTGATTGTTGCACAGAAGCCTCTAGCCCAGATTGTAGCGAAAAGCCCGGAGCCCCAAAAGGGATTTTTTTGTTGCTACAAAAGAGCGACCAGCGGAAGCTCCTTTTGTGGCAAACAAAAAACCCTTTTTGGGGCGAGGACTTGTAGCGAAAAGCTGGATTAAGCTCCTGGTTCTAAATTTGATTTATTATAGGGTAGTTGTTGGTTTATGAAATTAGTGCATGGCATCGGCTGGATTGACTTTGGATTTTCCTGTTTTTAGTATCAGTACAACTGGTATACACAACAAAAAAAGTACCCCCAAGTACATAAAAATATCCATATAGGACAACACACTGGCTTGTTTGTAAACCTTAAATTCTAAAATTTGGTATGCTTTTGCAAGGGAAACATTGGTTGGAAACCCCTTTGCTTGAAACCCTTTTTGTAGCATTGCAATTTGGTTTTGAACCAAATAATTGGTTTTGTCTAAGTGGGCAATTAAATCGACACGATGCTGCTGGTTGAAACGGGAGATGAAAGTAGTAATGATGGCTATGCCAAAGGAGCCACCAAGTTGTCGCATCATGCCTGTAAAGGCGGCACCATCGCCAATGTTTTTGCCTTTTAGGGTTGAAAGTGAGAGGGTGGTTATGGGTACAAAAAGCAGTCCGAGACCAACACCCCGCATGATGAGCGGCCAAAAAATATGTTCGACACCCGTGTTTGGTGTTAGGGCACCACGCATGTAGAAACTGAACCCAAAAAAGATTAAAAATCCTACGGCTACCATATATTTTTGGTTGTAGCCTTTTTGAATCATTTTGCCTACAAAAGGCATCATGAGCCCAGTGGTTATAGAACTTGGGATGAGCAGCAAGCCAGCATCTGTTGCAGACCATCCCAATATAGATTGTGTGTAGATAGGAATGATAAAAGTAGAACCATATAAGCCAAATCCGAGTATAAAACACATGATGGTTCCCATTCGTAAATTAGTGTCTTTGAGTACTTTTAGGTTTACGATGGGGTATTGATAAGTGAGTTCACGTTTGATGAATAATATAAGTCCTAATACCGATAGTATGGTTAGGGCAACAATAGTTTTGTTGTTGAACCAGTCGTCTTGCTGCCCGTGTTCTAAAACAAATTGGAGCGATCCAATAAAAGAAGCCAGGTAGAGAATACCCATCCAATCGACTTGGGAAGCATGGAGTTTTTCGCCATATTTGGGACTTTTTACAAAGCCAATAGTTAAAAAAGTGGCTAAAACGCCGATGGGAATGTTGATATAAAAAATGTAAGGCCACGAAAAATGATCTACAATATAGCCACCTAAAGGAGGCCCTAATGTTGGCCCAATAATTACACCCATTCCATAAATGGCTTGAGCCATACCTCTTTTGGCAACGGGATAACTTTCGGTTATGATGGTTTGAGCAGTTACCAACAATGCCCCTCCGCCCAAACCTTGTATGAAACGAAAAGCAACTAGCTCCCAAATATTAGTAGCATTGCCACACAAAAAGGATGCTACTGTAAATATAACAATTGAGGTTGCAAAATAATTACGTCGTCCAAATTGTTGTGCCAACCAACTGGTCATGGGTATAACAATGACGTTTGCAATGGCGTAGGCCGTAATAACCCAAGCCACGTCTGTAAGTGTTGCGCCCAAACTACCACGCATGTTGTTTAAAGCCACGTTTACTATGGTAGTGTCCACAATTTCGAGCAAGGCACAAAGCACCGCCGTGATGGTAATAATTACCCTCCTAAAACCATATTCTACTAAACTATCTGGATTGTGTTGTATCATTTTTTATGTTTTTTTGTTTGGCTCAATTCTAAATAAAACAGCAAATAAAACAGCGCTTCATTTGGGCGTTACCACAAGGGTAGGGCTATCTGTTGCAAACAACTTTTATTGAACACCAAAAGAAATGTAATATTGTGAATAATCTTTTTTTGATAAACACATTCGGCAACTATTTTCGTGCAATATAACACACCTCTTTTGTGGGCTGTGGGCTTCTAAAAGGATTTCCACTTCTATCATTAACGTAAACAGCGGCATAAAAACAGCATTTAGCCCCTTGTTTTAGAACCCAGCCTTAAATTTTTGTATCCATTTAGACTATTTGCTACTTAGGATCTCTAACCTCATGCTTCTCACTTCCTACTTCAAATGCACATTAATCTCAGCATTCATTCCTGATCTTAGGAGGCGAATTTTTTCAGGGTCGTTTGTGTTTTTAAAAGTGATTTTTACGGGTAAACGTTGGATTGTTTTAACAAAATTGCCTGTGGCATTATCAGGAGGCAAAATAGAAAACTGAGAACCCGTAGCCGGAGAAAAAGATGCTACCTCGCCCTCAAAAATAACATCTTCAAAAGCATCCACTTTGATACTTACTTTTTGTCCTACTCTCATTTTATTGATTTGTGTTTCCTTAAAATTGGCCGTTACCCAAATGTCGTTGTTGTTGATAATGTAACACAAAGCTTGTCCCATTTGTATCAACTGTCCCGGCTGAAGATCAATTTTGGACAATTGTCCATTGATAGAGGCTGTTACAACGGTGTAACTCAATTGGAGCTTTGCGGTAGCTAACACCGCTTTGGCTTTTGCAATATTAGCCAATGCTACTTGCGTTTGTTTGTTGGAAACCAAACTTTTTGAGGCAATAACATTTTTTTGAGATGCGGCCGCTTTTTCCTGGCTCATTACGATTTTCAATTGGCTTTCGGCCTCTAGTTTGGCTGCCTGTGCTTGTTCAAATTGTTGTTTAGTTATCGAATGATTCTTATACAAATTTTGGTATCTTTCAAAATCATTGGAAGCTCTTGTCAGTCGGATTTTGGCCGTTTCAATCGTGCCATTAGCACTCATTACATTGGCATCAGACACGGCCACACTTGCCATAGCCCCTGCAACATCTGCTTTTGAAACTTCAAAACTACTTTCGGCTGCTGCCAAATTGGCTTCGGCTTCAGCTATTTTTACTACAAAATCCTTGTCGTCTATTGTAAATAACGTATCGCCTTTTTTTACAAAATCGTTGTCATGAACATAAATTTTGGTTACATATCCAGATACTCTTGGAATAATAGGATTCATTTTTTGTTGCACTTGTGCATCGTCTGTGGCTTCATTAGCTTGTGCATGTAGGTATTTCATAACACCATATATGGTTCCCGCAAGTAATAAAACCGCTAAAATCAATATCATTTTTTTGTTTGAAGGTTTCTTTTCCATTTTGGATTAATTTTTTGTAAGGTTAAAAGAAGATAGTAATGCCCCCGAAGCTTCTTGCATTTCATAATATTTAAGCATGATGTTGGCCTTGGCATAAGCCTGATTGATTTGTGCATTCAATTGTTCTACATCTGCGTCCAATAGTTCGGTGGTAGTTGCCAGTCCGTTGTCGTATTTGTCTTTTACAATGCGGTAATTTTCTGATGCAACTTGTATGGCAGATGCGTAAACCGTGTGTTGTTTTTGTGCCAATATAAAATTTTCATAAGCTTCATGAACTTGAACCTTTATTTTTTCAATTAAAATATTTTTAGATTCTATCGTTTCTTGGGCTTTGCTAAAAGCTATTTTTACATCTTTGTTATTTTTATAAATATTACTCAAATTATACGAAAAACCTACTCCAAACGTCATGGCATTGCTAACAGTTGCCACATTTTGAAGCCGCAAAGCCGTATAACCCCCAACAAGGGCTATGTTAGGAAAATAGTTGCTTTTGGTTATTTTGATTAGATTTTGATTGGCTTTTTCAAAATATTGAAAAGCTTTTAAATCTTTTCGGTTAGACAACGCTACGTCATCATGTTCTATAATTTGCAACGAGGTTTGGTGGTCAAATTGGTGTACGTCTATCCCAATTTGAAAATCTTGCGGCAATTGCAACATCGAAACCAATTGATAGTTGATTACAGCCACATTTTTGTGGGCTTCCTCCAACGACAAAGCTATTTTATTGGACTGAAGTTGCACTTTTAGCAAATCATTTCGAGCAACTAGACCATTTTTTTCTAAATCTTTAAAATCCGAAACCCTTTGGTTGGCACTTTTCAAATTGTCTGTAATCAGTTCAACCGCTTTTTGAGCTCTAAACAATGCCGCATAATAAGCCACAACGTGCATAGCAATGTCTTCTTTGGTTTGTGCTGTCTTCAGTTTTTCGGCTTCCCATAAATTTTGCGAAAGTCCTATACTATTCTGTATTTTGAATCCAGAAAACAATGGCAAATTAAAATTAGCCTGACCCAATAGCAGTTCGTTTACCACAGGACTTCCAGCAACATTGCCGCTAGAATTTGGTAATAATTTTAGGGCAACATCGGCATCCGTTAATCTCAAATATTGCCCCGAAAGTAACACCTCTGGATACTGTTTGTTTTGGCTTGAGGCATATTCCAAAGCTTTGGTTTTCGCTTTTGTTTCGGACAATTGGGCTTCAAAACTTTTGCTTATTGCCAACTGTACCGCTTCGCTCAAATCGAGCTTGGTACGCTCTTGTGCATAAACTTCGCTCAAACTCAAAAGAATAAATAAAATAAATCCTACTTTATTGATTTTCATATAAAATTAATGATTTGATGGTTTGTTGAATGTGTTGGGTTAAATCATGATGGATGTAATGTTCATATTGAGCCTCGTTTTCTAAATGCAATAACGACTCAAAAAAAGGCTTATTCATCTGAAAATGAAAATAAGTACCTAATATTGTGGGAGTTATCAAGGCAATAGTAATGTTTTTTTTAAAAAGTTTTAATTCCTGTCCCTCTTTAATAATTTTTTCCAAAATCCGTAGGTTATTCATCTTTACTTCCTGAAATGCTGCAATATCCATCACTCTTTTTTTGTTCGAAACTTCAAAATGCAGTATTTTATAAATACAATTGTTGCGATGGATTCTCGAAATATACAACGCAATAAGCTTTTCTATTTTCAATAAAGGTGAATGATTTTCTTTAAATAAATTCTCAATTTCTAGCTTAATATCATTGGTTCTATAAATAATAATACCCTCCAAAAGTTTTTCCTTTGATCCAAAATAATACGAAATCATGGCTATGTTAATCTGGGCTTCCTTGGCAATATCCCTAATAGACGTACCGTCAAAACCATTATCTGCAAACAGTTTTTCTGCAATTTGTAGAATCAAAATTTGTTTTTCATGAAACATAAACCCATATTTTTTTTACATTGCAAAATTAAACAAATGTTTAAATTAAACGTTTGTTTAATTTATTTTAACATTTTTTTAACCCAAATTATGCAAGAGACTTCGTTATGAAATCTATACAATACAACTACGAAGCACATCACGGAATTCGGCTAAAAAACAAAAATTTGTGAAGAAAAAAAATTAAGTACTCACGGACTTTTTAAAATTTTAGAAGATATTAAAATTTTAACATTTTAAAAATAACTAAGTGCTTAATTTTTTTGTAGAACAACTACTCTGTGTTACCATTTGGGCGTGCCCTTCCGTAAAACTTCGGGTCGGGCTATCTGTTGCAAACAACGTTCATTGAACTCCAAATGAAAAATAATATTGTAAAATAATCTTTTTTGCCCCTAAAAGAGGGGTAAAAAAGGATTTCCACTACTATCCCTCATGCAAAATATCCCAATGTCAAAAGGGCTTTCCCGAAAATAAATCACAATCTTCCAAAAAAAGAGTCACTTCAAATTCCATTTTAAACCCCAAAACTTTTTGCGATAATTCCAATTAAGTTACTATTTTTGCATTCTAATATTTTACAAAATGTACAGAAGTCATCACTGTGGCGAATTAAATGCCACACATATCAATACAGAAGTAACACTCGCAGGTTGGGTACAAAATTCAAACGACAAAGGGTTTATCAATTGGGTCAATCTACGAGACAGATATGGCATTACCCAATTGCTTTTCGACAAAAGTCGTTCCAACGAAGCCGTTTTTGAAATGGCCAAAACACTCGGACGAGAGTATGTTGTTCAAGTAAAAGGTACCGTTATCGAACGAGAATCCAAAAACAAAAACTTGCCAACAGGCGATATCGAAATATTAGTATCCGAACTTCAAATTTTGAATGCCTCCCTAACGCCCCCTTTTACTATCGAAGACAAAACCGATGGTGGCGAAGACATCCGAATGAAATACCGTTACCTCGACATCCGTCGAAATCCCGTAAAAAACAGCCTGCTTTTCCGTCACAAAGTAGCAATGGAAGTACGAAAATACCTTTCCGATTTGGATTTTTGCGAAGTCGAAACCCCATATTTAATCAAATCAACTCCCGAAGGAGCTCGTGATTTTGTGGTGCCTTCCAGAATGAACGAGGGACAATTTTATGCCTTGCCACAATCGCCACAAACCTTCAAACAACTCTTGATGGTAGGCGGCATGGACAAGTATTTTCAAATTGTAAAATGCTTTCGTGACGAAGATTTACGTGCCGACAGGCAGCCCGAGTTTACTCAAATCGATTGCGAAATGGCTTTTGTTGAACAAGAAGATATTTTGAATGTTTTTGAAGGGCTAACCCGTCATTTATTAAAAGAAATCAAAGGCGTTGAGGTGGATAAATTCCCAAGAATTACCTACGAATATGCCATGAAAACCTATGGAAACGACAAGCCAGACATCCGTTTTGATATGCAATTCTGCCCCCTAACCCCCGAAGGGGGAACCTTTGAACCCAAAGGTTTTCCTGTTTTTGATGATGCTGAAATTGTTTTGGCGATAAATGTGGCGGGTTGTGCAGATTATACCCGTAAACAACTCGATGAATTAACAGAATGGGTAAAACGTCCTCAAATTGGAGCAAAAGGATTGGTTTATGCACGATATAATACAGATGGAACCCTAAAATCATCTGTGGATAAATTTTTTGATGAAACCGTTTTACAATCTTGGGCTACAAAATGTAAGGCAAAACCTGGTGATTTGATGCTTATTTTATCTGGAGAAACCGACAAAACCAGAACACAACTTTCGGCTTTACGAATGGAATTAGCCACCCGTTTAGGATTGAGAAAACCAGACGAATTTGCTCCTTTATGGGTAGTCGATTTTCCATTATTGGAATTTGACGATGAAAGCGGTCGCTACCACGCCATGCACCACCCTTTTACCTCGCCAAAACCAGAAGACATTAGCTTATTAGAAACCAATCCAGGAAAAGTACGTGCCAATGCGTATGATATGGTCTTGAACGGCAACGAAATTGGAGGGGGGTCTATCCGTATTCACGACAAAGCCACTCAAGAATTGATGTTCAAATACTTAGGATTCACACCCGAAGAAGCCAAAGCACAATTTGGATTCCTGATGGATGCCTTCCAATTTGGAGCACCCCCACACGGCGGATTGGCCTTTGGATTAGACAGATTGGTAGCCATTTTGGGCGGACAAGAAACCATACGAGATTTTATTGCCTTCCCAAAAAACAACTCAGGACGAGATGTCATGATAGATGCTCCCGCCACCATTGACGTCAAACAACTCGAAGAATTACACATACAGTTGCGATAAATTTTATAAATTAAACTTTAGTATTTTGAAAACCTTTGTCTTTTTTTTATATATAAAATATTTGGCAAAGGTTTTTTTAAAGCATTGTTTTTGTTCATTACACCTATTTTTTACATAAATAAAGAAGGCTAATGCTAAATTTATACCAAATACTTGAATGAAATAGTCCAAAGATGCGACCCGAGTGATTGCAAACAGACAAATCAAGTTGTTTTTTTTAAATTCAAAAAAAAAGTTTGCATAGCCTGTACACTAGATTCAACTGATTCTGTCCTAAGGTTGTGTACTGAAAAAATTTGTAATTAATTTATACTCAAATAACAACTTTATAATGTATTATTACAAAAAAAACCGTTAGCTTTATATTAGACTAACGGTTTTTTTTTATTACGATTTAATAAAATTATCTGTTGATGACATTTAAAATATTTTCTAAACTTGGAGTTATCAAATCTGTAATAGGTTTTGAATACAGCCCAAAAAAGAATAATACAGCTACAATGATAACCAATACTAATGTTTCTAGCCAACATACTTCTTGAAATACATGAGCATTTGTAGGGCCTAACATTACATTCTGAAACATTTTCAACATATAATAGGCACCTAAAATAATGGTTAAACCACCAAAAATAGCATAGCCAATATTGACTTGAAAAAGGGCATACAAAACAGTAAATTCACCAACAAAGTTAAAAGTTGAAGGAAGTGCTACTGAAGCCAAAACTAAAATCAAGAATAGAGAGGTGAACTTTGGTGCATGTACTCTAACGCCTCCCATGTCTGAAATAAGTCTGGTATTGTAACGTCTGTAAATAATTTCGGCAACAAAAAATAATCCAACTACAACAAAACCATGAGCAATCATTTGAAGGACAGCACCTTTCAAACCATCTAAAGTTAAAGAATAAGCACCTGCCGCTATCAAGCCAACGTGTGCCAAAGAAGAATAGGCTAGTAATTTTTTTAAATCTTTTTGTCTAAGTGCTACTATTGAACCATAAATTGTTCCTGTAATTCCTAAAATTAGCATCAATGTTACATGAAACTTTGCTGCATAAGGCACTATGGGCAATTGCCAACGAATGACACTGTACAATCCCATTTTGAGCATGATTCCAGAGAGTAACATAGTTCCCACTGTTGGTGCTTTTTGATACACATTGGCCTGCCAAGTATGAAATGGAATAATTGGTATTTTAATGGCATAAGCCAAGAAAAAGGCAACAAAAATCCAAGCTTGTTCCTGTCCTGAAATATTGAGTTTGTACAAATCGTCTAGCATTAAACTACCTGCTTTTTGATATAAATATACAAATGCAATTAACATAAATAACGAACCAGCTAAAGTAAAAATAAAGAATTTTACTACTGCTTTTTTTCGCTCTTCAGCATCGCCATTGCCCCAAAGTAAGGCTATAAAATAGATTGGTATCAAAGATAACTCCCAAAATACATAATACAAAAGTCCGTCTTGTGCTAAAAATGTACCTACCATTGCAAAAGCCATAAACAAGATCAAACTATAAAGAGACTTGGCATTTTCAAATTGATTTCCAAAACCTGATAATATAATGATTGGAGTTAATGATGTTGTTAGTAAAACCATTGCTAATGAGAAACCATCTGCTTTTAAGGCAAACGAAATATTGGGCTGAGCAATCCATTGTTGTATAAAATCAATATTTTGACCCGCAACAAATTGGTCTAGCAACATCAATGTGGCTACAAATGAAGTAACTCCAAAAAACAAAGCTATTTTGGAAGCCAGCTTATTTCCAGCAAAAAAAGTTGCCAATGCACCTACTAAAAGTATAATTAATATAATTGTGCTATTCATGATAATAAATTATTGAGCTAAAAATAAATATGAAACAATAATGCAGAAACCTAGTACAAATGCAAATAAATAAAATCCAATGCTACCGTTGTGTAATTTTCTTCCTTGAGTACCTACTTGTTGTATTACTTTTCCGAATCCAAAAACAAAAGCTGCCAAGGCTGTTTCTATATGGTCTCTAAAAAATGTAGAAAGTACATTGATTGTTTTTACAAAAACAGCATTGTATAACTCATCTACATAATATTTATTGTAAACCGTTTTTGCAAATCCTTTTATTTGATTGTCTTCTAATGGAACAAACTGTTGTTTGATATATTTTGAATAGGCCCAACCAATACCCACTATTGCTCCTAGTAGTGCCACTCCCATCAAAATATATTCTTGATTTCCAAGAGCATGTTCATGAAGTTGTACTGCTAATATGGGTTCCATAAAATGATTCAACCAATTGCTTCCTGGCAAATTGATGGCTCCACCCACTGTTGCTAATCCTGCTAAAACAACCAACGGAATGGTTATCAAACTGGGACTTTCGTGTAAATGGTGTTTTTGTTCCTCAGTACCTCTAAATTCTTGAAAGAAAGTTAGATACATCAATCTGAACATATAAAATGCGGTCATTATTGAAGCTACAGATCCAATAATGTATAATACTTTATTGTGTTCAAAGGCTATCATTAATATTTCGTCTTTGGACCAAAAACCTGCAAATGGAAAAATTCCAGCAATGGCTAAAGTTGCAATCATCATTGTAATAAAAGTGATAGGCATGGCTTTTCTTAAGCCACCCATTTTTCGCATATCTTGCTCGCCATGAAGGGCATGAATGACTGAACCTGAACCTAAAAACAAACAAGCTTTGAAAAAAGCGTGCGTGATAACATGGAAAACAGCTACATTATAAGCTCCAAGTCCTAATGCCACAAACATAAGCCCCAATTGAGAAACAGTAGAATATGCTAAAACTTTTTTAATATCATTTTGCAACAATCCTATGGAGGCAGCAACCAAGGCGGTAATCGCTCCTACAATTGCCATTACATTTTGAACATCAGGTGTTATTTCAAACAAAAAGTTCATTCTTGTTACCATAAAAATACCTGCTGTAACCATGGTGGCAGCATGAATTAAAGCCGAAACAGGCGTTGGGCCTGCCATTGCGTCTGGCAACCAAGTATAAAGGGGTAATTGAGCAGATTTTCCAGTTGCCCCAATAAATAAACACAATGAAGCAACAGATAATAAACTGATATTCAGATTTGTACCCCCCATGATGGCACTTTTCAAAGCTACAAAATCCAAAGTATTAAAAGTATAACCTAAAATAAAAATACCTATCAACAATCCTAAATCGCCAATTCTGTTCATGATAAATGCTTTTTTGGCAGCATCGTTATAGTCTTGATTTTGATGCCAAAAACCTATTAATAAATAAGAACACAATCCTACACCTTCCCAACCTATAAACATGACTAATAAATTACTACCAAGTACGAGTGTAATCATAAAGAAAACAAACAAATTTAAGTAAGCAAAAAATTTGTAGCTATTTTCGTCGTCGTGCATATAACTAATGGAATATAAATGAATTAATGTGCCAATTCCAGTTACAAAAAGCAACCATAAAATAGACAATTGGTCTAATAAAAATCCAAAGTTAATATTAAATTTACTGATTTGAATCCAATCAAAAAGTGGTATGACCGAAGCTTGTTTTGTAGTCAATATATTTCCAAAAAAATAACAACTAATTACAAAAGACAACAACACCGTTGCGGTTCCAATTGAACCAGCTATTGATTTTCCTATTTTTTTTCCAAAGAAAATATTAATTAAAAACCCAACAAAAGGAGCTAATAATAAGACTAATGCTAAATTGATATTCATAATTATCCTTTTAAGTTTTTTAAATTTGATACATCTATAGAACCTAAATTTCTAAAAATAGAAACTAAAATGGCCAATCCTACAGCTACTTCGGCAGCGGCAACAGCCATTGAGAAAAACACAAAAACTTGTCCCTGTGCATCTTGATGGAAAGTTGAAAATGCTACAAACAATAAATTGACTGCATTGAGCATAATTTCGATAGACATAAATACAATAATGGCATTTCGTCTGTATAACACCCCAAAAATACCAATGCAAAAAAGTATGGCACACAAGAAAATGTAATTTTCTAAACCAACTTGACTAATAACATTATCCATTATTTTTCTAATTTTTCTTTTTTAGACAATAAAACTGTTCCAATCATGGCAACCAATAATAAAATTGAAGCATATTCAAATGGAACCATATATTCATTTAACAAAACTTTACCCAGCACTTTAATTGATTGATAATCAAGCTCTGAAGGGTCATCATAACCAATAGAAGATTTTGAATGAATAAAAATAGCAATCAAAATTAAACAAGTAAGTCCAAAGAAAATCACGGCACCAAGTCGTGTTACACGTGGTTTATGCACTTCGTCTTCCTTATTTAAATTCATTAACATGATGGTAAACAAAAACAATATCATTATAGCTCCCGAATAAACTATAATATGTACAATTGCTAGAAATTGAGCATTGAGCAAAAGATAATGTCCTGCCACTGAAAAAAAACAAATTACCAAATATATGGCACTATGTATAGGGTTTTTGCTAAAAATTGACAAAAATGCTGTCGATAATGTAATAGCAGCTAATATACAGAATATGATAAGAACAATAGACATTAGTTAGCGTTTTTAAGATTAGTATTTTGAATTGCCATTTCGAGCGGCATTACCAATTGATCTTTTCCAAAAATAAAATCTTCACGATGGTAATTAGCTGGCACTAATTCTTTTGATAATGTCAAATAGATGGCATCTTTTGGGCAAGCCTCTTCGCACAATCCACAAAAAATGCATCTCAACATATTAATTTCATATATTTCAGCATATTTCTCTTCTCTGTACAAATGCTTTTCATCTGGTTTACGTTCGGCTGCTTTCATGGTAATAGCTTCTGCAGGACAAGATAATGCACACAAACCACAAGCCGTGCAATTTTCTCTACCTTGTTCATCTCGCTTGAGCATGTGTCTGCCTCTATATACAGGACTCATTTCTCGAACTTGCTCTGGATAATGAATGGTAACTTTGCGTTTGAACAAGTGTTTTAAGGTAATCATCAATCCTTTGACAATTGCTACCAAATACAGTCGCTCTACAAAAGTCATTTCCTTTTTGGAAACTTGCTTTTTTCTGCCCGATAATGATATAGTTTCTATACTCATTTTCTTATATATTGATTTACTATTTAAAAGTAATTGTTTGTTATTTAATTTATTTAAAATCCTAAATAGGCCATAATGTCATTTCTCAAAATAAAAATCCCTGTGATAACAATATTAACAATTGAAAGTGGAATAAGTATTTTCCAACCCAAATTCATCAATTGATCATATCTAAATCTTGGAATAGTCCATCGAACCCACATATAGAAAAAGATAAAAGCTGCAATTTTGATAAATAACACAAGGATACCTAAAGCATTTGCAAGATTTATACCTAATTTTTCAACGGCCAATGCCATTCCAGGATAGTTATATCCACCAAAAAATAATACTGCAATAATAGTTGATGAAATAAACATATTAGCATATTCTGCAAAAAGATAAAATCCCATTTTCATCGAGGAATATTCCGTATGGTACCCACCAATTAACTCGCTTTCACATTCTGCCAAATCAAATGGTGTACGATTGGTTTCGGCAAAAGCACAAATCAAAAAGATTAAAAAAGAGACAGGCTGGTAAATTACATTCCAATGCCACCCTGATTGTTGAGCAGATATTTCTCTCAAACTTAACGTCCCCGTCATCATCAGTAAGGCAATCATTGACAATCCCATGGCAACTTCATACGATACCATTTGAGATGCGGCACGAACAGCACCCATCAACGAAAATTTATTATTAGATGCCCAACCACCAATCATGATGCCATATACACCCACAGACACTACACCAAAAATATAAAGCAAGGCTACATCAATATCTGTTGCTTGCAATATTATGTCTCTGCCAAACAAATGTAATTTGTCGCCCCACGGAATTACAGCACTTGTCATTAGGGCTGTACTCATGGCAATGGCTGGTCCAACGATAAACAAAAACCTGTTTGGAGTATCTGGAAAAAACTCTTCTTTTGAAAACAATTTTAGTCCGTCTGCCAAAGGTTGTAATAATCCCCACTTACCAGCTCTATTAGGGCCCACTCTGTCCTGAAGCCACGCTGCCACCTTACGCTCGGCCCAAGTAGAATACATGGCGGCAAGCATAGTAATGGCAAAAACAGCTACTATAATAATGCTTTTTTCTATAATAATTGTACTATCCATGGTTTATAAATTGCTTTTATTGTCATTTGATGGAATGGCCGACATACTGATTTTTTTACGATCGACATCTCTTCCTAAAAGTATATTTTTTTCTGTATCAATCGTAACTTTTTCTAACGGGCGTGTATAATTGTTTTGATTGATAACAGAATTTTTTTCAAATCGTCTTGGTCCTTCAATTGTCCAATCACTTACTTCTTTTTTCTCAAATCTACAAGTATTACAGATAAATTCTTCTACTTCATGATAAACATCTTTTCGACCTGTTACTCTTTGAATTTCGTTGCCAAACATCCAAACAGTAGTTTTGCCACAGCATTTGTCGCAATCACGGTGGGCATTGAACGGTTTGTTAAACCAAACTCTTGATTTGAACCTAAAGGTTTTATCTGTCAAAGCACCAACAGGACATACATCAATCATATTTCCAGAAAACTCGTTGTCTATGGCACTAGAAATACAAGTCGAAATTTGGGCATGATCGCCTCTATCCATTACACCATGTACCCTACCATCTGTAAGTTGATCTGCCACCATCACACAACGGTAGCACAAGATACATCTGTTTTTGTGCAATTGAATAAATGGTCCAATATCTTCTGGCTCAAAAGTTCTTTTTTCTTCAATAAAACGGGTTTCTGATTTTCCGTGATTGAAACTCAAGTTTTGCAAATCGCACTCTCCCGCTTGGTCGCAAACAGGACAATCCAAAGGATGGTTGATGAGCAAAAATTCCGACACCGATTTTCGGGCTTCCTGCACTCTAGCCGACGATTTACTGTTTACTTCCATGCCATCCATTACACCTGTAACGCAAGAGGCAACTAACTTTGGCATTGGTCTTGGATCGGCTTCACTACCTTTAGAAACCTCTACCAGACAGCAACGGCACTTGCCACCACTGCCTTTGAGTTTTGAATAATAGCACATTGCAGGTGGCACTACATCGCCACCAATCATTCTTGCAGCTTGCAAGATGGTTGTCCCTGGTTCTACGTCTATCGACTGTCCGTCTATTGTTACTTTCATAATTCAGCCTCCTAACCCCCAAAGGGGAATTTATGGGAAAATTTAATTATTAATAATTTTAAAAGCACACCAATTCCCCGTTTGGGGTTAGGGGCTTATACTGTTTGTTTTGCTACTAAATGTTTCACTTTTTCAAATGGCTCATTAACAAAATGATCTCTATTTTTTACCTTTTCAGGAAAACGAATATGGTATTCAAATTCGTCTCTAAAATGTCTGATGGCTGCCGCTACTGGCCACGAAGCCGCATCGCCTAGTGGACAAATAGTGTTTCCTTCTATTTTACTTTGAATACTCAAAAGCAAATCAATATCTTCTTCTCGGCCGTGTCCGTTTTCTATTCGGTGCAATACTTTTTCTAGCCAGCCTGTACCTTCTCGGCAAGGCGAACATTGTCCGCAAGATTCGTGATGGTAAAATCGTGAGAAATTCCAAGTGTTTCTAACCACGCAAGCGGTGTCGTCATATACAATAAACCCGCCAGAACCCAACATGGATCCTGTTGCAAACCCACCATCGGACAAACTCTCGTAGGTCATCAATCGGTCTTCGCCTGCTGCTGTTTTGAAAATTAAATGAGCTGGCAAAATAGGTACCGAGCTGCCTCCTGGCACAAAAGCTTTTAATGGTCTGTCAGAATACATTCCACCAAGATACTCGTCGGAATTCATAAATTCATCTACCGAAAGCCCCAATTCTATTTCATATACGCCAGGATTTTTAATGTGTCCAGAAGCCGAAATCAACTTGGTTCCAGTAGAACGACCAATTCCAATTGTAGCATAATCTGCCCCCGAATTGTTTATAATCCAAGGCACTGTTGCAATAGTTTCTACATTGTTTACCACGGTTGGGTTAGACCAAAGCCCAGAAATTGCTGGAAAAGGTGGTTTAATACGAGGATTGCCTCGTTTGCCTTCTAACGATTCGATTAAAGCTGTTTCTTCTCCACAAATATAAGCTCCTGCCCCACAATGCACATGAAGTTCTAAATCAAAGCCTGTTCCTAAAATATTTTTACCTAACCATCCTGCAGCTTTTGCTTCGGCAATGGCTCTTTCTAATATTTTGAAAACCCACATATACTCACCCCGAATATAAATATAAGAACGATTGGCTCCCAAGGCATAACTTGAGGTGATCATTCCTTCTATTAATAAGTGAGGAATATGTTCCATCAAAAAACGGTCTTTGAAAGTTCCTGGTTCAGACTCGTCAGCATTACATACTAAATGTCTTGGTTTTCCTGATTTTTTATCAATAAAACTCCATTTCATACCAGCAGGAAAACCTGCACCACCACGACCACGTAGCCCCGAAGTTTTTACTTCTTCAACTACTTCGTCTGGAGTTAATGTTTTTAAGGCTTTTTCCACAGAAGCATACCCCCCATTTTGGCGATATACTTCGTAGGTTTTGATACCTGGAACATTAATTTTGTCTAATAATATTTTTCTTGACATATTTATTTTAAATGTTTGTCTAAAAATTCTTTTATTTTTGAAATATAAGGGTTTTCTAAATTTTTAATATCCCATAAATTTTCATTCAGAAAATCCCTGTTTGCATCTTTACATTTATCTTTTTCTTGGTTAGTTACCTCATGTAAACATTCTAAGTAACTATAAATTTTTGATTTTTTTGCTGGTATTGTAAGTGAATAATCTTTTGACAAACAATCTTCAAATCCTTCCCAACAATCAAATATTTTTTTATTTTTAAAATTAATAATATTTTCTAACAAATCTTCTACAGTTCCATTATCTTGATGGTTTGGCAAAACAAAAACATCATATTTCTCCCAATTCCATTCTGACATTAAATCATTTACAAAGTTAATAGTTTCTTCAAAACCTGCTTTCTCTGTAACTTTTTCATTATCAGCATCTAAAAAAATCAATGAAGTAAATTCTGAAAAAGACTCTGTGATTTTTTCTTTCTGAATTTTTAATTTATTCCATGATCCTAAATTTTCAATAAATTTGTTGTTTTTAAGATCTTTATCAGAAATATCAATTTGATAATGAGCTTTTAAAAAATCCCTCAAAAACCGTTGGTCTGAAACACCTTCACAAAAGATACGAATAGCAATATCACTCATTTTTATCTTTCCTCCGTGTTTGATTCAACCATATATTCAATGTATTCTTCTTTATAGCAAATTGCTTTAATACTTTTGTCTTTATTTTCTTGTAAACGAATTAATCGAATGTTCTTTTCTCCCACATCATTTGACGCTTCAATATACGCTTCAATACACTCTTGCGAATGTGTTGTTGCAAATAACTGAATATCAAGCTCTTTGCAAACATTAAAAATATTTACCCAAAAATCTTTCATTTTAGAATAATGGATACCTATTTCAATTTCGTCTATTAAAATTCTTTTTCCTTTTAAAGACAAAGCTTTTAATGCTATATAAAATATTCTTTTAAATCCATCTCCAAGAAAATTCAATGGGACAAATTCGTCTTTATCTTCAAAACTGATTAGAAAAACTGATTTTAAATCTTCAAATTTTTCTCTCAATTCAACATCTACAATTTTTGTATTTACAACTTTTAAAATATCAATTAAGATTTGTTTTTCTCTTTTGGTTTTTAAATTTTCATAAATACTTCTCGATTCTATTTCTAATGGTGTGTCGTTGAAAGAGATTAATGGAAAATTTATAAAGCCTTCATTGTAATCGTAAATCCATAACGGATTATTAGCTTTTTTTATTTTTTTGTTATAGATATCAATAAATTGATTTATATTTTCTTTAATGTTAATTTCAAAACCATATTTGCTTATAACAGAATCTTTTTTATCTTTAGTTAAATTATAAATTGCTAAAGATATTGGGTTAGAAATTGATATGTGAATTTCGTTTTCTTTATTTCTATCTTTAATATAAAAAAATGATTCTTTTTGTTTTTCTTTTATTATATTTTTTTTAAAATAATTTTCTTTCGGATAAATAGTTTCAGTTGTAGAAACATTACCCACTTTTTTTGTAATTTCCTCAATTTGAAATACTAAACCTCTTTTCTTTAAAGATAACCAAAAATTATCTAACAATTGTTGTGGGTCTTCATCCACCAACAATGCCTCCAACAAACATGTTTTTCCTACATTATTATCGCCAACAATCAAATTGAATTGTCCAATATCGTTTACCTCAAGAGCATCAAATTTCTTGAAGTTTTCAACTTTGAAGTATGTCAAATGATTGTTTTCCATTTTTTTATTTATCGTGTAAAGTGATTTTTCCTTCTTTACAATCGGTAATTAATTGATCTATTTTTTCTTTTGTTAAATGTTCTTTATAATAATCGCCCAATTGCATCATGGGTGCATAGCCACAAGCTCCCAAACACTCTACGCCCACAACGCTAAAATAGCCATCTGCGGTAGTTTCGCCTAATTTGACTCCTAATTTTTCGCAAGTATAGTCCATCAAATCTTCCACTCCGCGCTGACAACATGGCGAAGTTTGACAAAATTCAAACATATATTTCCCAACAGGTTTGGTGTTGAACATGGTATAAAAAGTAACTACTTCATATACTTCTACAGGTTGTATTTTAAGTATCTCGGCCACTTTGTCTTGCAATTCAAAGCTCAACCAATTGTCGTGTGCATCTTGAACTTCGTGCAAAACGGGTATCAAAGCCGATTTTGATTTGTCATCGGGATAGTGGCTCAACAATTCGTTGATGCGATTCATCAGCGCATCGGTTATATTTATTTCTTGTTTGTAATGTGTTCTTTCCATTTTTTTTAATGCAAAATTAAAAATTTGTAGTGTCTCAAACCGATGTGTTATGCGTCTAATTCGCCCGCAATGACGTTCAAACTAGATAGTATCACAATGGCATCAGACAGCATTGCCCCTTTAATCATTTCGGGATATGCTTGGTAATATATAAAACAAGGCCGTCTAAAATGCAATCTATAAGGTGTTCTACTACCGTCTGTTACTAAATAAAAACCAATTTCGCCATTGCCACCTTCTACAGGATGGTAAATTTCGGCAACTGGTACTGGCACTTCTCCCATCACTATTTTGAAATGGTAAATCAAACCCTCCATCGTATTATAAACGTCTTCCTTTGGAGGCAAATAATAGTCGGGCACATTGGCATGATAAGGGCCTTCTGGCAATTTTGCCAAGGCTTGTTTGATAATGCTAATGCTTTCCCAAACTTCGGCATTACGAACACAAAAACGATCGTAAGTATCGCCAGATTTTCCAACAGGCACGCTAAATTCAAAATCTTCATAAGACGAATAAGGTTGGGCTACACGAACATCGTAATCTACACCTGCAGCACGTAAATTGGGTCCAGTAAAACCGTAAGCCATGGCTTTTTCGGCAGAAATAGCACCAACATTTACCGTTCTATCTATAAAAATTCTATTTCTTTCAAACAAGTTTTCAAATTCTTTCCAAGCAATTGGAAAATCTTTTAGGAATACTTCCAATTTTTGAAAAGCAGCCTCAGACCAATCTCTTTCAAATCCGCCAATTCTCCCCATGTTGGTTGTTAATCGGGCGCCACAAATCTCTTCATAAATTTCATATATTTTTTCTCTAAATTGAAAAACATACAAAAAACCTGTATAGGCACCAGTATCGACCCCAAGAATAGAATTGCAAATCAAATGATCGGCAATTCGTGCCAATTCCATAACAATAACCCTCAAATATTGGGCTCGTTTGGGTACTTCGATATCTAATAATTTTTCGAGTGTCATCCACCACCCCAAATTGTTGATTGGAGAGGAACAATAATTCATCCTATCTGTAAGAGGGGTAATTTGATAAAACGGACGGTTTTCGGCTATTTTTTCAAAAGCTCTATGGATGTAACCAATTGTTGGTTCGGCCTCCAAAATACGTTCACCGTCCATCAACAAAATATTTTGAAATATACCATGTGTGGCGGGATGTGTTGGCCCCAGATTGAGAATAGAAAGTTCGCTTCCATCTTCGTTCAATCGTTCTTTTATAATTTTAGCATATCGATGCTCTGGTGGTAATAATAGTTCTGACATTTTAATTTTTATAAAAATTAAAAAAAAGGATAATTGATTGCATAATCAATTAACCATTTATTGTTGTTCGTCCAAAAAATCTATCGTCTTTATCGGTTCGTCCGCTGTCTTCCATTGGGAATTCTTTTCGCATTGGAAACGATATCATTTCATCCATATTTAAAATTCTTTTCAATTGTGGATGTCCTATAAATTGTATGCCAAAAAAATCATACGTTTCTCTTTCCATCCAGTTGGATGACAAGAAAATTTTTGAAATCGTTTTGATTTGCGGATTTTCGCCATTCAAATATACTTTTATTTTTATACGAGTATTTTCGTACCAGTTATGTAAATGATACACAACCGCAAATTGACGGTTGGTTTCGTTGTCTGGGTAATGTATGCCACACAAATCAGTTAAAAAATGAAAACGCAAGGTCTCGTCATTTTTTAGAAATAATATTACAGCTGTATTGACATCGTTTGACATCTCGAAAGAAAAAATATCTTTTTCTTGTTTAAAATCATACACTTTTGTATCAAAAGCAGCAGTTAATTTTTCTTGAATAGTTACAGTATCTAATGCCATCTTTGTTATTTGATATTATAAGAAGCCAATAATTCTTGGTACTCTGGCGAACTTCTGCGTCTAACGGATTCATTTTTTACAATTTCTTGCAATTTCATGACACCTTCTACAATTTGCTCTGGTCTTGGCGGACAACCTGGAACATATACATCTACTGGAATGACTTTATCTATGCCTTGTAGCACCGAGTATGTATCAAAAATACCGCCAGAAGAGGCACAAGCCCCAACGGCAATAACCCAGCGAGGTTCGGACATTTGTTCGTAAACTTGGCGTAATATGGGAGCCATTTTTTTAGAAATGGTACCCATAACCATCAGCATATCTGCCTGACGTGGCGAAAAACTCACCCTTTCAGATCCAAAACGGGCCAAATCATAATGCGAGGCCATTGTGGCCATAAACTCGATACCGCAACAAGAGGTTGCAAAAGGCAAAGGCCATAAAGAGTTGGCACGAGCCAAGCCAACTACGTCATTTAACTTGGTAGCAAAAAATCCTTCGCCTACAACACCTTCTGGAGGTGCTACCATATTTATTTTTGAATCGCTCATTTGTTTTTAAGACTTTAAATTTTAAAAAAAAACTAAATCATTTTCAGCCAAGGGATTTATTCCCAAATCAAGGCTTTCTTTTTGATGATATAAAAAAATCCTACTAGCAACAAGGCCATAAAAATAATCATTTTTAGCATTCCTTCTAATCCTAATTCTTTAAAATTGATGGCCCAAGGATATAAAAATATTACCTCTACATCAAATAAAACAAACAAAATGGCAACCAAAAAATATTTGACCGAAAAAGGAATACGGGCATTACCCACAGATTCTATTCCACACTCAAAGTTTTTATCTTTAGTTTGTGAAGATCGTTTAGGTCCTAATTTGCCCGAAATGATGATTGTTCCAACAACAAAACCTACTGCTAAAACAAATTGCATTAAAATTGGTAAATAGTCTAATTGATTTGATGTCATGATAGTATAAATTGATTTGAAAATTAGTGCAAATATAAGTTTGAATTATTAAAAAACAATTAATTATGTTAATTTGATTTGGCTATTATTCTTAAAAAACAGTAATTTTTATTCATTCTAAATAAATATTGCATTTTTTAAACAAAAAAAACGTTCCGAAATTAATCGAAACGTTTTCATTTCATTCTGGTAACAAAAAAACTATAATTTTTTATATTTAGTCTTCAAGCACTGCTACTTGAGCAGCAACTTTACCTTTTCTTCCTTCTTCTTCAACATAACTCACTTTGTCGCCTTCACGAAGCTCTTCAGAGTTAATACCTGATGCGTGAACAAAAATGTCTTTTCCTGTTTCTGCATCTGTAATGAATCCGTAACCTTTTGATTCATTGAAAAATTTTACTGTACCTGTACGCATTGTAATTGTAATAATAATTTATAATGTTGCAAATGTAATCTTTAATGCAATACAAAATACAATATAGCCCATTTATTTTAGAAAATATTTGATTTTCAATACATTTATGATTTATTGTTTATAATGGCTCCATTCCATGAAGTGTTTGACAACGGTCGGGTAACATTTAATTGTAAAAATAAAATACATTTTTTTTGTGTTTTTAAAGCATTTTTTTAATAACATACTACATTTACATTCCAAATAATATGAGCTAAACAGCAGCATACAAAGCCTTATTTTAGTCTTATAAAGTTATATAAAATTCTGTCTTTATAATATTTTTGCAATATATTGTTTTATATTAAATATAATTTTTTCTATTTTCAAAATTACTTATTGAAAATGTAGTTACTATATTCATTTAAAATCAATTTAAGTATAAAATACAATGAGATAAAAAACACAAAAAAAGCATTATTTTTTTTATCATTCATAGCAATATTGTCGGGGTTAAACAAGTTGTTATAAAGTATAATTCCATCCCAATAAACATGAACTAGTCATTTTATTTGAAAAAAACCAACCCCTATCAATAAAAAATACACTTCACCTATTGGCGTAAAAAATATTAATCTCACTTTATACGTAATGTTATACCAAATATACATATAATATAGTCCAAACTATTGGTTCTTTTTTACTAAAATGAGTCAAAAAAAATAGTTCTGTAGCCCAGCTATGCAACGATTTTTTTAATTTTTATTAAAAATAACTACGCATCTTTGGACTATTTTATAAATATATTTGGTATTACAGAAAGTTCTGTACCGATTTTTTACAAAAAAAAGCTGTTCAATATTATGAACAGCCTTTATTCTAGTGATATTATTTTAGATTATTCAAAATCTTTGTCTGAAACACCCTCGTTTATTTTGATTTCAGATACTTTGAAATCAATTTCAAACCCTTGATTCAAAATAACTTCATGTGGAAATTTAACGTTTCCAATAGTTTTATAATCTTTATATTCTTTTGTTATTGTTAATTTTTTGTCCCCTTGTTGAACATCTGTTGCTTCTAAAATTTTCAAACCAGATTTTACATCATAATACAAAGTGGTTTTGCCGTTTTTGATGGCATAAGCATCATTACCATTGATTGTTTCGATACCATCAAGTATTAAATCTGTTTTTTTCAAAAGTAATAATTCTTCAAAAGTAGTTGCACTAGCTTGTTTGTCGGCAAGTTCGGCACCAGTCAAGTCTTTTCTTTGTCCTTGTTGTACAGAATACCCCATTTTGTTGGTAACAACACTTTTACTCATACTCCCCATTCCTTGTATGGACATTTCTGAAAATGAATTTCCTTTAACGTCTTTTTTGCTAACTAAAGTGATAGGAGCAGGAGCTTGTGGTATAGTAGCCGTAGAGGTTGTGTAGATGGTTTTTATTGCCGAAACTGCTTTTGCCCCACCAATGGCATTGATGTAACTATCTAATACACTGCTTGTTGTAACGCCAGCTGGTGTGGCTTTTTTCATTACAGGTTTCTCTGTTGGATTGCCATATTTATCAAAAAAGAACATTGGCATTTTCAATTTTTCAAGTGCTGGCACAACTTCTGTTCCTTTTCCTACGATAATTATTCGTAAGTTGTCTGCCATAAAATAAGTATTGGCTACACGTAATACATCATCGGCTGTAACGGCATTGATACTTTTAATGTAATTTTGATAAAAATCTTCAGACAGTCCTTGTGTTTTTATACGAAGTGCGTAAGAAGCTACTGTTTGTGGTTTTTCAACTTGCATTACAAATTTTCCAATATAGCCAGCTTTTACATTGGCAAGCACCTCTTCTGAAACTTTTTCAGTACGAATTTTTTTGAATTCTTTTAAAATTTCTACAACGGTACTGTCTGTTACAGCATTACGAACTTGTGTTGATGCTTCAAATTTAGTAATGTTTTTATCTCCTCTAATACTCGATCTTGCTCCATAAGTCCAAGCATGTGCTTCACGAAGATTCATGTTTAAGTAGCTATTAAAATCACCACCCAATATTTGATTGGCAACAATGGTTGCAAAATAATCTGGGTCGCTCATTTTTAGGTTTACTAAATTTACGGCACTCACTTCAGATTGAACAGCATTAGGCATATCTACAAAATTAATTTGAGTATATTGCACGTTCTTTGGGTCGGAGTAGCTTAATGCAGGCGCAGTAGCTTTGGTCCAAGTAGCAAATAATTTTTCTACTACTTTTTGTGTTTCTTTAGTTTTTACATCCCCAACAATAACGAGATAAGCATTTGCAGGAACAAAATAACTTTGATAATTAAGTTTAACATCGTTTAAAGTAATATTAGTTAATGATTTTTCAGTAATATATTCACCTCCAGGATGGTTTTTGCCAAAAGGTAAAGCATCGCCCACACGTTGTGCTACTGCCGACACACTTTTTTCTTGAGATTTTAGACCTTCAATAAATTTTGATTTTTGTTTGTCAAATTCTTCTTGGGAAAAATTTGGGTTCAAAACGGCTTCTGTTAGCAATTCTAAAACCCTCCCACTGTATTTAGATAAAGAACTTGCCGATGCCCCATTGGATCTAAAATTGATATTGGCACCCATAAAATCAATTTCTTCATTGAAAGCGTCTTTGCTGGTTTTAACAGAGCCGTTGCCTAATAAAATTCCAGTTAAATCAGACACCCCTTTTTTGTCGCCTTCGGCATAAGGAGCGTTGTCTAATGTTAAATTAAAAGAAACTCTTGGTAATTTATGATTTTCTACAACAAGTACTTTTAAACCATTTTGTAATTCAAAAGTTACGGGTTTGCCAATTTTTATTGATGGCGGAGTACCTGGCTTTGGTTGTGGTATCATTTGAGCTTGTAAATTGTATGTTAAAAACAAGCTAGATAAAACGATTAGTATTTTTTTCATGATTTCTAATGTTAGTTTTTAGCTTTGTCTTTTGTTGGTAAATAATCTAATATCAAACGTTGGTTGTTGTTTAAATATTTTTTGGCAACCTCACGAATTTCTTCTCTAGTAATCGATTTGTATATACTTAACTCTGTATTAATCAAATTTACATCCTTGAAAAGCATGTAATAGGTAGCCAAATTATCTGCAATTCCTTCTATAGAAGCATTGGCGTTTACATAATCATTTTCATATTTGTTTTGAAGTTTTTGCAAATCTTTTTCAGAAATTAATTCTGTTTGTAATTTTACAATCTCTTCATCTACTTCTTTCAAAATATCTTCAGAGGTTTTTGGAGCTTGTGGCAAGCCATACAAAATATAGGTACCATAATCTTCTTGACTGTAATTGAAGGCACCAATTTGAAGGGCTGTTTTATTATTGTCCACAATTTTTTTATACAAGCGTGAACTTTTTCCATCACTCAAAATGGTCGAAATCATGTCTAAAACCCTAGCATCACGTGTTTTCATCGAAGGGGTTCTGTAGGCCGCTACTATCATTGGTATTTGAATATTAGCATCCTCAAAACTGGCTTTGATGGTTTGTGTAATTGGTTCTTCAATATAAGTTTTGCGCTCGATTGGCGTTCCTTTAGGAATTTTACTAAAATATTTTTGAATCCATTCTTTAGCTTGTTCTGATTTAAAATCGCCAGCTACTATCAATACGGCATTATTTGGAATATAAAATTTCTTATTAAATGCTTGAAATTCTTCTAATGTTGCAGCGTCTAAATGCTCCATTGCACCAATGGTTGTCCAACGATAGGGGTGGTTTTTGAAAACATTTTTCTTTACCTGTGGTATCAATTGTCCATAAGGACTGTTATCATACCGCAATCTTTTCTCTTCTTTAACCACTTCGTTTTGAGTATCTACACCAATTTTATTAATTACTGGGTGCAGCATTCTTTCGGATTCCATCCAAAGTCCCAATTCTAAATTGTTTGAAGGAAAAACTTCGTAATAATAAGTACGGTCTTCTGTAGTATTGGCGTTGTTTACACCACCATTTGCAGTTACAATTTTAAACCATTCGCCACGCTTGATATTTTCTGTACCTTCAAATAATAAGTGTTCAAAAAAATGTGCAAAACCTGTTCGATCTGGTTGTTCGTCTTTTGCCCCAACATGATACATAACCGAGGTAATTACGGTAGGAGCAGAGGGGTCGTTGTGTAGGATAACGTGTAGGCCATTGTCCAAATTGTACTCTTCAAAAGCTACTTTTTGGGCTGTTGCTACACTGCCTAACATTAGGGTTGCGCTAAGAGCCATTAGGGTGTTTTTCATATAAATTAATAATGTTTGTAGATATATTTTAATTTGTCATAAAATTACTCAATATGTTACAATTTAAACCTATTTTTTTTGTTAAAATTTTTATAATTTTTTTCACCTCTAGTTATGGCTTCCATCCAGGGTTGTAAAATAGGTATTTGAGCCTTGTTTTCCACGAAATATTGGGCTGAATGATGTCTTTGTAAATGGCTATCCATTCATGAAAAACAATATTGATGGGGCCTTTGTCATCTATTTTATAGGTTAATCCAAAACGAATTGGTTCATAATTTTCGTCTTCGGCCTGAAAAGTTCCAAAAATTTTATCCCAAATGATTAGGGTCATACCCATGTTTTTGTCGATGTATTTTTCGTTTGAGGCATGATGCACCCGATGGTGCGATGGGGTAACCATAAAATACTCTAAAAACCCCATTTTTTTTATTTTTTGAGTATGAATCAAAGTACCCCAAATTTGATTTGCCGAATAGGCAAACATAATATGCAAAGGACTAAAACCTAATAAAGCCATGGGGATAAAAAAGAGGTATCGATACATGGGTTGAAAAACCGACGAACGAAACCCAGTGGACACATTAAAGTACTCTGAATTGTGGTGCGTAGCATGTATGGCCCAAAAAAATCTTGATTTATGATCCACATAATGTTGAATGTAATACATAAAATCTTGTAAAATAAAACAAGCCACCCAATACATTCCATTTTGTTCCAAATGAAATAATTGATGTGAAAAGAAAAACCCTAAAACCATGAAAGAAAAAGATTTAAAAATCAAATCCAAAATGATATTTAATATACCAAAATAGACATTTGTAGCCGTATCTTTGAAAGTATATAAACGGGCATTTGACTTGTGGCTGATGAACATTTCAAATAAAATAACACCAACAAAAAATGGGATGCTAACGGCATAAAGCGTTTCTTGATTAAGAAATGATGACATGATTATGATTTTTTTTGGACTGCAAAATTACAATAAGCTAAATTAGATTGAAAATTATTTAAGTAAAAAATAACAATTAAAAAATTGTTACTTTCAAAAAAATAAGTATCTTTGCAAACTTAAAATTTTATTAAACTAAACATCATTGTTATGTACGCAATCGTAGAGATAGCAGGGCAACAATTTAAAGTAAGCAAAGACTTAAAGGTTTATGTGCATCGTTTGGCTAACGAAGAAGGTTCAAAAGTTACTTTTGACAAAGTTCTTTTATTAGACAACAATGGCGAAATCACTTTAGGCGCCCCAGCTATAGAAGGTGCTTCAGTAGAAGCTAAAGTGTTACAACACTTAAAAGGAGATAAAGTAATCGTTTTCAAAAAGAAAAGAAGAAAAGGTTACAAAAAAAGAAATGGTCATAGACAGTATCTTACTCAAATTGTAATTGAAAACATTACAGCTAGTGGTGCAAAGGCAGCGGCTCCAAAAGCAGCAAAAGCTACTAAAAAAGGTGATGATTTAAAATTAATTGAAGGTATTGGACCAAAAGCTGCTGAGGCATTGGTTTTAGCGGGTATTGATACTTTTGCTAAATTAGCTACCACTTCTGCTGAAGATGTAAAAGCTATTTTGGATGCTTCAACTTCAAAATTATCACATTTAGATCCAACCACTTGGGCACAACAATCTCAATTGGCTGCTGATGGAAAAATGGATGAATTAAAAAAATTACAAGATGAATTAAACGGCGGAAAAGCAGTTTAATTTAAGTATTAACAATCTAAAATCATAACATCATGGCTCACAAGAAAGGTGTCGGTAGTTCCAAGAATGGTAGAGAATCAGAATCGAAACGTTTAGGCGTAAAGATTTTTGGTGGACAAGCTGCAATTGCTGGAAACATCATCGTTAGACAAAGAGGCTCAAAACACAATCCAGGCGAAAACGTTTATATGGGTAAAGATCATACTTTGCACGCTAAAGTTGCTGGAATTGTTAAGTTTCAGAAAAAAAGCGACAACAAATCGTTTGTATCTATACTTCCATTTGAAGCATAATACAAGCGTATGTTTTTCATAAAAAAAGCCAGCATCATTTGATGTTGGCTTTTTTTAGTGCTCAAAAAAAACCGTTTCAATGTCATTTGAAACGGTTTTATATTTTGCTATATTTTGATTTTAAAAACAATAAAATCAAACTATTTTGAGGATTATTTATTGCAATATCAAAAAGGTTACAAAGCCAAGGCTTCTTTTATTCTTCGCAAGGCTTCTGTCAATAAGGCTTCGCTTGTTGCGTAAGAAAAACGGATGCAATTCGGATTACCAAAAGCATCGCCTGTTACAGTTGCTACATTTGCCTCGGCTAACAAATACATAGACAAATCATTTGCATCGTTGATTAATGTACCTTTCAATGTTTTACCAAAAAACGAAGACACATCAGGAAATACATAAAATGCCCCTTCTGGAACATTGATTTTTACTCCAGGAATTTCCTTTAGCAAGCCAACAACCAAATCTCTTCGGCTATGAAATGCACGAACCATGTCGTTCAATACTGCTGGGTCTGCATCTACCGCCGTAATAGTGGCACGTTGTGCTATACTGTTGGAGCCACTGGTAACTTGTCCTTGAATTTTTGTACAAGCTTTTGCAATAAATTCTGGAGCTCCAATGTATCCAATTCTCCAACCCGTCATGGCAAAGGCTTTTGCAACCCCATTTACCGTGATGGTTTTATCAAACATTCCAGGAATAGAGGCAATGCTACAAAATGTACCCGAAAAATTGATGTGCTCATATATTTCGTCTGCTACAACATATATGTTTGGGTAGTTTTCTAATACTTTTGCTAGCGCTGTCAATTCTGCTCTGTTATATACAGAGCCACTTGGATTACACGGTGAACTAAACCAAATCATTTTTGTTTTTGGTGTTATGGCTGCCGCTAATTGTTCTGGAGTAATTTTAAAATCAGTATCTACAGATGTAGGCACTTCTACAGGTACACCACCCGATAATTTAACTATTTCAAAATAACTTACCCAATATGGAGCTGGCAAAATTACCTCGTCTCCATCGTTTAACATCACTTGTGCAATGTTGTATAAAGATTGTTTGGCTCCCGTAGAAACTACAATTTGCGAAGGTTTGTAATCTAAATCATTGTCTCTTTTGAATTTTCTGCAAATGGCTTCTTTCAATTCTAAATACCCTTCTACTGGCGAATAAGTGCTGTAATTTTCATCAATAGCTTTTTTGGCAGCTTCTTTTATAAAATCAGGTGTATTAAAATCAGGTTCTCCAAGACTCAAACTAATGATGTCTTTGCCTTGTTGCTTTAACTCTCTTGCTAATGCAGCCATTGCCAATGTTTGCGATGTGGCCAAATTGTTGATTCTGTCCGAAAGAATGTTGTTCATTTTTTAATGTAGTTATGATTATTTAAATTGATATTTCTGGTTGTTGTCCTAAAATTTTTAAGTGCTTAAGGTGTGCTACAACAGCACTTCTCATGCTGTGATATTCAAAATAGGGTAAGTTGCATTCTTCTGCTGTTTGTTTTACAAATTCTGCAATTTTTGTATAATGAACATGACAAATGTTTGGATACAAATGGTGTTCTATTTGATGATTTAAACCTCCCGTATAATAATTGAGTATCCAATTTTTTGGAGCAAAATTAGTAGTTGTATAAAGTTGATGAATAGCCCACGTGTTTTCCATCTCGTTGTTTGCATTTGGAACAGGATTTTCTGTTTCTTCAACAACGTGTGCCAATTGAAAAATCAAACTCAATATCATACCAGCAGTATAGTGCATTACAAAAAAACCAAGTAAAACTTTCCACCACACCATATACATCATGGGTATTACAATCCAAAATGAAAAATAAACAATTTTTGAAATTACCAAACCAAGCCACAAATTTCTTGGGTTTGGAGCTTCGCCATAAGACAAATTTCTTTTCAAATAGCCTCCCATTTGTTTAAAATCTGTTGTCAAACACCAGTTGATTGTTAGTAAACCATACAAAAAAACAGAGTAATATTGTTGGTATTTGTGATAATTACTCCATGGTGCTAGTTTCGAAAATCGAATTATTCTTCCTGCATCTAAATCTTCGTCGTGCCCTACAATGTTAGTATATGTATGATGCAAAACGTTGTGTTGCACTTGCCAATTGTAAACATTTCCAGCCAAAATATAAATACTGCCTCCCATTATATTATTGATCCATTTTTTGTCAGAAAAAGAACCGTGATTACCATCGTGCATCACATTCATCCCAACGCCTGCCATCCCAACTCCCATTACAACACTCAAAAGTAGCCGTACCCAAAAAGGCATTTCGATAAAATAAAATAAAAAATAAGGCACAAACAACAACGAAAACATAATAATTGCCTTTAAATGCAACTGCCAATTGCCAGTTTTTTGTAAGTTGTTTTCTTTAAAATAATGATTTACCCTGCTGTTTAAAGTTCTAAAAAATTTCAACTGATCTTGCTTGGCAAATGTTGGTCCTGTTGGAGTCATATATTGGAATTAAAAATAATTCGTAAAGATATAATTTATTAATTTTGCAATAAAATAAAAAGTCATAAAAATATCAACAGCTTGTTGTATTTTTGTTAAAAATTAAAATTATGGATGAAATCATCAAACATTTTCCAAATTTGAGTTCCAAGCAAATCGAACAATTTCAAAAATTAGAGGCTTTGTACCAAGATTGGAATGCCAAAATAAATGTAATTTCAAGAAAAGACATCAATGAATTGTACACCAAACACGTGCTACATTCGCTTGCCATTGCCAAAATTCAGCCCTTCGAGCCTGGCACATTGATATTAGATGTGGGTACAGGTGGCGGTTTTCCTGGGATTCCGCTAGCCATACTCTTTCCCGAAACCCGTTTTTATCTCATTGATGTCATTCTCAAAAAAATCAATGTTGTAAATGCAGTTGCCCAAGCATTGGAACTACAAAACGTTAAGGCAGAACAAGTTAGAGCCGAACTTGTAAAAGGTGATTTCGATTTTATTGTCAGCAGGGCCGTTACCAATATGCCCGATTTTTATTTATGGATCAAAGATAAAATCAAAAAACAAAACAAACATGTTTTAAAAAATGGCATATTGTATTTAAAAGGAGGCGATTTGACTCAAGAGTTAGCCCCATTTCCAAAAGCTAAAGAATATCCCATTGCTGATTTTTTTGAAAATGAATTTTTTGAAACTAAAAAAGTGGTGCATTTGCCCTTAAAATTTCAAAAATAAGCACACTTACAATCCTATTCAATAACAGTAATTTTTTTCAGAAGCCCATCCAGCTTTCTGTTTCAAGTCCTCACAAAAAAAGGGGTGGTTCTAAGGCAAAAAAAGAGCTTCTTTGGTCGCTTTTTTTTGCCAAGAACCACTCCCTTTTTTTGTTCCGGGCTCATATCTTTGCATCCGATAATAATTTACGAAAAAATTGTATTTTTGAAAATTAAAAATTGATAATAGATAACAAAACAAAGTTGCATAATTGTTTGCGGGCTAAATACATTTAATGATATTCATGTGAAAGGAAAATCCACTTTGTTTTTATTACAAAATAACCACAATTAGTACTTAAGCACTATACTATTTAGTTTAGATGTTGTATAAAAAATGAGCAAAGGTAAATGTAATATTTTGTTATCCTAAAAAGAAATAATTATGAGCATTAAGTATTCAGTAGGATTGGATGTTGCAAGTAAAAAAATTGATATTTGCATGTCTGTAATTGATTGTAATCAAAAGGTAACTGTAGTAGCAAGTACTTCATTTCCAAATACTTTGAAAGGATTTCAGAGCATGGACGAATGGATTGTCAAAAAGAAAAAGTTGCAAGAAATTCCCTTGGTTATGTGCATGGAGGCTACAGGTGTTTATCACGAAAATTGTGCCCTTTATTTTTCAGAAAAAAAATATGCCGTTTCCATTATTTTGCCAAACAAGGCAAAGCATTACTTAATTTCTTTGGGATTAAAATCAAAAAACGACAGCATTGATGCCAAAGGATTGTCAAAAATGGGAGCAGAACAATGTTTGGAACTTTGGCAACCCATGGGTAAGTTGTATTATGAATTGCGACAATACACAAGACAGTATCAAAATTTACAAGATCAAAAAACAGTCATTAACAATCAACTCCATGCTTTAGAAAACAGCATGTATATGAGTGAAATGATGATAAACCAACAAAAGGCAATCATTGAATTGATCGAAGAACAGCTTAAGGAGCTTGAAAAATTAATGAAAAATTTGATTAATTCAGACCAGGTTCTAAAACAAAAAGTGGACAACATTTGCAAAATAAAAGGGATTGCATTGCTTAGTGTATCAACCATTATAGCTGAGACAAATGGCTTTGAATTGTTCAAAAACTACAAGCAATTAGTGTCGTATGCTGGATTTGATGTTGTAGAAAGGGAGTCTGGAACAAGTGTTGGTAAGACAAAAATTTCTAAAAAAGGAAATAGTCGTATTCGTAGGGCTTTGTTTATGCCAGCATTTCTAGCTATAAAATATAAAGAGAAACCATTGGTGGATTTATATGAAAGGACATTTGCAAAACATGGCATAAAGATGAAAAGCTATGTAGCAGTTCAAAAAAAACTATTGGTTTTAATATATCATATTTGGAAGAAAAACGAACTTTATAATCCTGATTATAAAAAAGATAGCCCCGAAATGAATTCCGAGGCTATACAAGATAACAGCTTAAAAAGCGGTTTCTCTGAGTTGCAAAATTATGAAAAAAAAGAAGATAATGAAACAAAAGATAAAAAAAAAGAAAAAATACATAGCCATTGTGAAGTTGCGTAACAACGCTGATGGAACAGCAAAATGTCTAAAATACAGGTTCGATGATTTAATAAAATTCACACTATTTTTAGACACAAATTGGTCAGAGTGGAAGTGGTTTAATTTATATTCAAATAAAGAAGAAAACAAAGGAATGCAGATTGGCAATTATACAAAAAATAACAAACCGACAACAAGAAATGTCTAATTCTTTTTTAAACTTTTATAAAAAAAAACTGCCCAATTAATAAATTAAAGGGGCAGTAAAATGAATTTCATTTTTGCATGGCAAAAGTACAAAAAAATAGAAAGTATGACCTGAAATGATTCAATTAATGACATTCATTTTTGCACCATCCATCAAAAAAACAATATTAAAAACGAATTAAATGAAAATAAAAAAAGTCAATTTTTTATGAAAATTATGGAAAAAAAATTTGGATTTTAAGATAGTACCTTTCCACGTCAATCTGGGCTAGGAACACCCCGATAAATTGGAAATCTTGTCAAAATGAACGGGCAATCATTAAAATAAGTGCCATTTATATTTTTTTCTTAACAATCATTTTTACTTCTACCTTCGATACTTTATACGTTTTTCCATCGGCTTCAGCTTCTATAACTGCAATTAGTTTTTCGGGTGTTTGTACATTTCCGTCAAAATCAATTGAAGCTGTTTTCTTATCAAAATCAACTTTCGCTTTTGATACTCCTTCCGTATGGTTCAGTTTGTCTTCAATTGTTTTAGCACATCCAATTGCACAACTCATACCATCAATTGTCAAATCGGCATGGGATGTTGCAGCGTCTGCCGCAATAGGATTTTGGAAGGTTTCTACTTTTTTTTCAATTGTAACTTCTTTTTTTTCTTCCTCTTTTTTGCAATTAACAAATAATAAAGTGCAAACAGACAAGCTAAATAGTAAGATTGTTTTTTTCATGATTCTTGATGTGATTAGTAATTTATAAATCTACTACAAATTTAATAAATTTTAGTTCAACTTTTTTGATTTTTGTTCTAAAGCTACAATTTTTTCTATACCTGCCATAATGGGTTCAAACTCGTAATGTAGTAATTGACAAACTTTGGTATTGTCATAATATTCTTTAGCATACAAACTCAGCACCCCAAATGTATCTAATTTACGTTTCTTTGAAAATAAAAAACTAATCATGCCGTCTAACTTTGCATACCATAACGTGGTGATATATGGACTTTTAATTTTTGGTCTTGTAACTTGCAAAGCATCGGCAATGGCATCTAATACCGTTTTGTAAGTCAAATTTTCGCCACATATTATAAATCTTTCGCCAACAACGGGGTGTTCCATTAATAAACGAGTGAGGCAAACAACATCTTTTATTGTAACAAATCCTGAACAACCTTCTGAATAAAAACGCAACCCATTCACTACCTGCGAAAAAATATCGCCGCTGCCTTGTCCCCAAAAACCATTACCTAAAATAATGGTTGGATTTACAATAACTACCGGCAATCCTTCTTGATAGCCCCGCCACACTTCGAGTTCGCCACCATATTTAGTTATGGCATAATCACTTTGCAATTTTTCAGGATTCCATTCGTTGTCTTCTGTAAATATCGATTCTCCTTCCGTTAGTGCTCCTAATGCGGCTACAGAACTTACATATAGGAGTTTTTTGATTTGAAAATCCAAGCTCAAATTTACAATATTTGCAGTTCCTTGTATGTTGATTTTTCTTAATAAAGGTTCGTCTATTGAGTTAAACGAAATCATGCCAGCACAATGATAGACATAAGTAATACCTTCAAAAGCTTTTTCTAAAGCGGGTACATCTGTTACATCGGCTTCAAACCACTCGATATAGGAAAACAAATCAATGATTTGATGGGTTGTAAATAAAAGTTTTACACGCTCAATTTTTGCACTATCTCGATACAAACCTCTGATTTTTTGAGGGGTATGTTGTAATAATTCCATGAGCAAATGCCCACCAACCAATCCTGTGGCTCCTGTTATTAATATCATAATAATGTTTTATATTTGATGTCAAATCGTTGTTTTTTCACAACAATGAGGTTATACCAAATATACATATAAAATAGTCCAATCTATTGGTTCTTTTTTGCTAAAATGAGTCAAAAAAAATAGTTCCCTAGCCCAGCTATCCAACGATTTTTTTTGAAATTTTTTCTAAAAAATAACTACGCATCTTTGGACTATTTTATAAATATATTTGGTATAATGTTTTTTTTGTGTTTTGGCAAATTTACAAATAATCTTTTGTTTATATATAAAAAAAAAGCCGCCTAAAAGGCAGCTTTTTAAAATATATGATAAAGTAATTACAAGCCAAAGGCTGATTTTACTTGTGCTACATAGTCTAATTTTTCCCATGTAAACAACTCAACCTCAAGGGTTTTGGTTTCTCCACTTGGCGATTTGAAAGTTTTTGAAACTGTTTCCGATTTGCGGCCCATGTGTCCATAAGCAGCCGTTTCGCTATAAATAGGGTTTCTTAATTTCAATCGTTGCTCAATAAAATAAGGTCTCATGTCAAATATAGCTTCAACTTTTTTGGCTATTTCACCATCTGTCAAATCTACCTTTGAGGTGCCATAAGTTTCAATAAAAATACCCATTGGTTTTGCAACACCAATAGCATAAGACACTTGTACCAAAATTTCATCTGCAACACCAGCAGCTACTAAATTTTTAGCAATGTGTCGGGTTGCATAAGCGGCACTTCTATCTACTTTACTTGGATCTTTTCCAGAGAAAGCACCGCCACCATGTGCACCTTTACCGCCATAGGTATCTACAATAATTTTTCTTCCCGTCAAGCCAGTATCGCCATGTGGGCCACCAATTACAAATTTGCCGGTAGGGTTGATATGGTATTGAATAGCATCATTAAATAAATGAGCATATTGTGGGTTGTTTTTTATAATTCTTGGTATCAATATCGAAATAACATCAGACTTGATTTTGGCTAACATGGTTGCCTCTTCGTCAAAATCGTCGTGTTGTGTAGATATTACAATAGCATCTATTCGAGTAGGCTTGTTGTTGTCATCATACTCTAACGTTACTTGCGATTTTGCATCTGGACGTAAGTATTTTATTTCGTTGTTTTCACGACGCAATGCAGCTAATTCTTGCAATAATTTGTGCGATAAATTAAGTGCTAACGGCATGTAATCTTCCGTTTCGTTGGTTGCATAGCCAAACATCATTCCCTGATCGCCAGCACCTTGCTCTTCTTTGCTTGCTCTATCAACTCCTTGATTAATATCTGCGGATTGTTCGTGTATAGCAGATAATATACCACACGAATTGGCCTCAAACATGTACTCACTTTTTGTGTAACCAATTTTTCTAATTACCTCTCTTGCAATGCTTTGTACATCTAAATAGGTGTTCGATTTTACCTCACCAGCCAAAATTACTTGACCTGTGGTTACCAATGTTTCACAAGCTACTTTTGACTCTGGGTCGAAAGCTAAAAAATTGTCAATTAACGCATCTGAAATTTGATCTGCTACTTTGTCTGGGTGTCCTTCGCTAACAGATTCTGACGTAAATAAATAAGCCATAAAAATAGTATTTTAAATATTAAGCGAGCAAATATTTGTAATGATTTACTTAAAAAGTCTAAAGAAGTAAGCTGCTTTAGCATTTTTTTTATGAGGTTGCAATCAGTTCAAATTTTTCCTCTTGTTTTTTAATGCTGCAAAGGTATTAAATTGATTTTAATTGTTTGCTATTTTGGGGACTTTATTTTACCAAATACATTTATTTTTATTGATTGGCTGAATTTTTCTAAAAAAAACAAATTGATACCACCAATCTGATTTTGAATACTCATGTTTTTTTAAATCGGATATTAAATAAGTTTTGTTTTGATATTGGTATAAAACACTTATTTTTTCATGATTTTGTTTGATCCATTTGCTACTCAGGTACTTGAATTCTATTATTGGCAGCCTTTGATGCTCTAATCCTGTTTTATATTTCAAACCTTTTATGGATAATATTAATATATAATCTTCTTCATATTGAAATAGTTTGGTGTTTTTTGTATCAATTAAAAAATGATTACTTTCATTTTTTAAGGTAATTAAATTGCTAAACATTGTTAAATTAGCACAATTACCAAGGCCTATATATGTTTTTAATGTCCATAAACTAATTATTACAAAGGGTATAAAGGCAATTGTATAATGTTTTTTTGTAAATGTATTTTTTAGTTTTTTAAAATGAACAAAATTGTAGAACACCCATGTTGTCAATCCAATATTATAAATGATGCCAAAAATAAAACATTGATTTGCCAATGTAGTGTTGGCATGAAGTAGCATTGATCTAATAAGGATTGCCAATATGGATATAATGACATAAAGGGACGTTTTTTGGTATTCAGTTTTTTTGTCTTCAAAGTTTGCAACAGATCCAAATAGCAAAAAAACAGCAAGAGCACTAAAATCCGCATAATATATTAAGGATAAATACCCGTGAAAAAAAAGCAATATACATGCAGTGATTTTTCGTGTACTTTGATGAAACAACCCAAATGGGACAATCATTTCAATTATTATAGTAGCCACTTGCAATAGTAATAATACATTTGGATCTAAAATATAATCATGGCCTGTAATGTTTTTAAGGAATTGCACATGAACAAAGTTTGCACAAGAATAACAAGTGCTAAAAAAACCAGAATTGAGCTTGTGAAATCCTGCATAAAAATAAACCCAAACCAAAGTAGTTCTACATAATAGTGTAATGGATTGATTGGATAGTAATGGTTTGTTTTTTAATATATAAAATAGTGCCATGATATAAAAACAACCTAGCACAGCAAGTTCGATATTGCAATGGTTTGCCATCCTTGGAAAATGTGGTAGCAAATAATAAGAAAACAATAAAAAATGCAATAAATAACCTATAAAAAAACGTTTGTAAATGAGCATTATTATGCTTATTGATAATGACAATATTGAAAATAGGTTTTGCCATACAACAAAATTAAAATTCATGATCAATGCTGTATTCAGTAAAATTAATAATACAACCACATGAGGGTTTTGTATTTTTTTATATAATATTGTTTTAAATAATGTCATAATAATACCTAAAAAAAGGTTGTTTAAAAAAAAATTTAAACAACCTTTATATAAATAACGAAGAAACAAATAAAAATTAAACAAGTAAAGTAGCGCTAACTATCAATGTTGAAATTTAGTTTCTACGGCTCATTAAAATTCTCAAAATGTACCAAAATAACATCATGACAGAAGCAAACAATTGAAGTGCAGCACCCACATATTGTGCTGTACCATATTGGTTTTTTATTTGATTTGTTTGATATAAAATACTGCCCGATGCTAATACTACCATAAAAACAGAAAACCAAAGGCCTAAATTAAATCCAAATAAAGCACCAACTATTACTATACCAATTGATAAAAAACCTCCAATAACCAAGGCCGTTCTTAAAAAAGAAAAATCAGCTTTTGTTAAAAAAACCACGGCGGTTAATCCTAAAAACATAAACAAAGTAATCAAGGCTGCTTGCATAATGACATCGCCTCCCGTCATTTGAATGGCAATTGTAATAAGGGGCAAAAATAAAAAGCCTTCTAAAAACACATACAATCCCAGTCCTAAATATTGTTTGTCTCTAGAGGCTGCCATAGTCATATTGGTAGTTAGAACAGAGCCCAACCAGAAAATGCCAATTAAAAACAACCACAAAAATCGTGATGAAATCATAGAAATAACAATGCTTTCTGGAACTACTTTTAATAAAAAAGATTCTACAATAATAAACGATAGTACTGCTAAAGCTACATGTAAATATGTTTTTTTGTAAAAAGTTGCTTGCTCTGTACTACTAGCATGAGCAACTAAAATGTTTTGAGTGTACATAATCTAATTTAGTTTTAAATTTGATATAAAATTAATCATTATTTTTAAACAAACAAATAATTATTGGAATTTTTGTGAAAAAATTATGTTTTGTATGTAAATGTTTATTTCTTACTAGATAAAAAAACACCAATTAATACAATCAATCCACCAAATAATTGAAATAAAGTTAGTTTTTCGCCATCAATAACACCCCAAATCAATGCCACACCCGGAATGATATAGGTAACAGAAGATGCAAAAACGGGTTGTGATATTTGAATTAATTTAAAAAACATCACATTGGCTATTCCTGTACCTAAAACCCCTAAAACTACAATATAAAGCAACGAGGTGCCAACAACTTCTGGATGGTTCTGATACCAAAAACCTGTATTTGTCAATATTATTAGTGCGGGCCCAATCAATACCAAAAAATTTCCTGTCGTTATACTTAATGGATGTAGGTTTGAAAGGTGTTTTTTTATCAGATTGACATTCAAAGCATAGCAAAGTGTAGCAACAATCACCAATAAAGCATAATGATAGGCCTTGTTTGGATGCAAAAAAGTGCCGTTCAAAACCAAAAACATACTGCCTATAAAACCAATTAGTACCCCAATAAATTGTTGTTTTTTGAAAGGTTGATGGAATGCCAATGTGCTAATTATTAAGGTATTAATTGGTGTTAAGGCATTCAAAATAGCAGTAATCGAACTGTCAATTTCTGTTTCGGCCATTGCAAAAAGGTAAGCAGGAAAAAAGGTTCCTACAAATGCCGTTACTACTATATAAAACCATTGTTTTTTGGGTATTGTCATTATTTTTTTAAATCCAACAACCAGCAAAAATAAACTTGCAAATACAATTCGGAACGATCCAAGCTGAAACGCTGTAAGCCCAATCAATCCTTTTTTTATTAAAATAAAAGAACTACCCCAAATCATTGAAAGGAGTCCAAGTAAAATCCACTTGTAGTTTGCTTTTGCCATAATTTTGAGTCATAAAACTTTTAGGCAAAAATAATATTGTTAGCGTTAAATCCTTGATTTTTTGTAAAATAAAAATTATTTTGTGTATTGGCAAATTTTTATGGCACTAAATAGAAACACATATTAAATGTATTTTTTATATTTACCGCAAAAAAACAACATGATTTTTAAAAATACTTTACAATTTGCACAACAATGGGATGCTCAAGATGCACTTCGAGATTATAAAAATCAATTCCATTTTCCCAAACACAACGGTAAAAATGTGATTTATTTTACAGGAAACTCTTTAGGACTTCAGCCCAAACAAACTCAAAAATATATAGATGAAATCATGAACGATTGGGCAAATTTAGCTGTCGAAGGCCACTTTTTTGCTCAAAAACCTTGGTGGGATTATCAAGAACGTTTCAAAGTGCCTTTAAGTAAATTAGTAGGGGCAAAACCATCCGAAGTTACCGTAATGAATACGCTAACTGTAAATTTGCACTTGCTAATGGTGTCATTTTACAATCCAAAACCATCAAAATATAAAATATTGTGCGAAGAAAAAGCATTTCCTTCTGATCAATACATGTTACAAAGTCAGGTTCAATTTCATGGATACGACCCTTCCGATGCCATCATTACCGTCAAACGACGTCCTGGCGAACACCATATTAGAACCTCAGACGTTTTAGACTTATTGGACCAACATGGGCATGAAATAGCCCTGGTTTTGATGGGGGGTGTCAATTATTATACAGGACAAGTATTTGATATTGAACAAATTACCAAAAAAGGGCAAGCCCACGGTGCTCATGTGGGTTGGGATTTGGCACATGCAGCTGGCAATATTCACTTGGATTTGCACCAATGGGGTGTTGATTTTGCAGCATGGTGCAGTTACAAATACATGAATGCTGGGCCTGGTAATGTGTCGGGTTGTTTTATTCACGAAAAACACCATCAATTGCAACTTCCTCGATTTGCGGGTTGGTGGGGACACGATAAAAAAACGAGATTCAAAATGGACGACACCTTTTGCCCTTCAGAGGGGGCAGATGGCTGGCAAATTAGCAATTTGCCCGTTCTTTCGTTAGCTCCATATTGGGCTGCCATCGAAATGTTTGACAAAATAGGTATGCCAACATTAATTCAAAAAAGAAATCAAATAACGGCTTACCTCGATTTTATTTTGCAAACTATCAACCAAGAAGTTGCGGGTCATTTCGAAATCATTACCCCAACAAATCCTAACGAAAGGGCTTGTCAATTGTCTGTTTTTTTGCATGGCGAGGGCCGAGAATTGTTCGACTTTTTAATGGCAAATGGCGTTATTGTCGATTGGCGAGAACCCAATGTGATTAGGCTTGCTCCAGTTCCTTTTTATTGTTCGTTTGAAGATATGTACCATTTTGGACAAATTTTAAAAGCAGGTATTCTTAATAAAAATTTATAAATATAAACAAATGACTAATTTTTATTATAAATACAAATACAAAGAATAACTTTTTGGGCGTTTCCCAAGGGTCGGGCTATCTGTTTCAAACAACGTTCTTTGAACTCCAAATGAAATATAATATTGTGAAATAATCTTTTTTGAGGCCGAAAAAAGCCTCAAAAATGGATTTCCATTGCTATCCCCAACGCAATAGGTACTAAGTTTAATAATACAAAATGAAGATATTAAGAATTCAATATTTTTTTAACTTTTTTAATTTTTTACAACCATGAATTATCAAAATATTACAACTGAAATGGCCGATGGAATAGGTCAAATTACCATCAACAGACCATCAAAACTCAATGCCTTGAATGTAGCAACCATCGAGGAGTTGCATTTGGCCTTTCAAACAATGGTATCTGACCCAAGCATTGGAGCCATTTTACTAACGGGTGCTGGCGAAAAAGCTTTTGTTGCAGGTGCCGATATTGCAGAATTTGCACACTTTTCTGTAGAACAAGGAACGCTTTTAGCCGCAGAAGGACAAAAAAAATTATTTGATTTAATCGAAAATCTTAGCAAACCCGTTATTGCCGCTATCAACGGATTTGCACTTGGCGGAGGTTTAGAATTGGCCATGGCATGTCATTTTCGTATAGCCTCTTCAAATGCCAAAATGGGTTTGCCAGAGGTTTCTCTTGGGGTAATACCAGGCTATGGCGGAACGCAACGTTTGCCACAACTCATAGGCAAGGGTAGGGCTATGGAAATGATCATGACCGCCAGTATGATAGACGCAGCAACGGCACTTAGTTATGGATTGGTCAATCATGTTGTGGAGCAAACTGAATTGATAAATTATTCAAAATCAATAATTTATAAAATATTGAAAAACGCCCCCACAGCCATTACTCAAGCCATTTTAGCCATCAATGCTCCTTTCAAAGTAGGTGTTAATGGCTATCAAACAGAAATTGTTTCTTTTGGAAACTGTTTTGGTACAGCCGATTTTAAAGAAGGCACCACAGCATTTTTAGAGAAGAGAAAGGCTCATTTTACGGGAAATTAATTGATTAAGAGCTTCAAAAAAAATTGCAAATATTGGTGTTTTATATAGCAAGAAAACAAAAAAACGATGTAAATTTGCAGTCTAATAAATAATTAATCTAAATAAAAATATGATGTATCCAGAAGAAATGGTAACCCCAATGCGAGCAGAATTAACGCAAGCGGGCTTTCAAAATTTATTTTCAAAAGAGGCTGTAGATGCCGCAATGAAAACCGAAGGAACTACCCTTGTGGTAGTTAATTCTGTGTGTGGTTGTGCTGCTCGAAACGCACGCCCAGGGGTAACAATGAGTTTAGAAAACGCAAAAAAACCTACAAATTTAGTTACGGTTTTTGCAGGCGTGGACAAAGATGCCGTAGATGCTGCTCGTGGCTATATGTTGCCTTTTCCTCCTTCGTCGCCAAGTATTGCCTTGTTTAAAGATGGCGAATTGGTTCACATGTTGGAACGTTATCATATAGAAGGCCGCCCTGCCGAAATGATTGCCGAAAACTTAAAAGATGCTTTCGACCAGTTTTGTTCCTAACAAAAATGGTCAAATTAAAAATTCAAATTCAAAAAAAGCTACCTGAAAATACTTATAGGTAGCTTTTTTAACACCAAATTGATCTTATGGCTACATGTTTTATCCAAACACCTTTAGGAATTGCTCAAATTGTTGGCGACGACATGGGCGTTTCGTCTATTGTTGTTTTGGATCAAGGAATCGTTAGCAACGAAATACCATTTTGTTTGCAAGCGGTTGTGCAACAACTCAACCAATATTTTGAAGGCACATTGCAACAATTTGATTTGGTTTTGAACCCAAAAGGGACCGATTTTCAAAAAAAAATATGGGACTTATTGTCAGAAATACCTTTTGGAAAAACCCTGTCTTACTTGCAGCTATCCCATCAATTTGGCGACCCAAAAGCCATTAGAGCTGTGGCAGCAGCCAATGGAAAAAACCCACTTTGGATTGTTGTACCGTGTCATCGGGTAATTGGCACCAATGGAAAACTGGTGGGGTATGCTGGCGGATTGCACCGCAAAAAATGGTTGCTCAACCATGAAAACCCTCAACAAACTTCTTTGTTTTAGGAATGATATAATGGTAACGTTACGGTAAATGTAGTTCCGATGCCAATATGGGTGTCAAACGTAATGCTGCCTTTGTAATTTTCTATAATTTTTTTGATAATCCCCAATCCAAGTCCCATACCACTGCTTTTTGTTGTAAATTTTGGCTCAAAAATATGATCAACATCCTTGATTTCTATGCCTGTTCCGTTGTCTTTTACGGCAATCAAAACTGATGATTTTTCTTTTTTTACACTTACAAAAATTGATTTTTCTTCTTGATTTTCGGGTATGGCTTGTATCGCATTTTTTACTAAGTTGTTGATGATACGAACCAATTGGGTCCTGTCCATTTTTGAAACAATACTTTCAAATTCGCTTTCAAAATATATATAGTCTTCATTGAAAATCTCTAAAGACAAACTGACTACTTCCACCACATTTAGGGTTTCATTTTGTTGGGCTGGCATAGATGCAAAGTTTGAAAATGCCGATGCCACAGAGCTCATGGCATCTATTTGTTGGATTAATGTTTCTGAAAAATCATGGAGTTTTTGTTTCAAATAGGGGTCGTTGTTGTCAAACTTTCGCTGAAAGCTTTGCACTGTCAATCGCATGGGCGTTAGCGGATTCTTAATTTCGTGTGCAACTTGTTTGGCCATTTCTCGCCACGCTTCTTCTCGTTCGCTTTGCGCTAGTTTTTGGGCACTTATTTCCAGCTCTTCCACCATGCCATTATAAGCCTTTATGAGCAAATTGATTTCTTTGCTATTGGCTTCCAACATGATTTTTTCATTTTTTTGAGATAAGGAAGTTTCGCTTAATTTGTCAGAAATGGTTTTTAATGATTTTGTAATATAGGAAGATAAAAAATAGGCTACTATAAATGCTACAAATAACATAAATGTATATACTTGTGCAAGTCTTATTAAAAAATTACTTAATTCTTTGTCGTAATAACTGTCATCTTCTACATACGGCAAATTCAATATGCCAATGGGTTTAAATTTGTCGTCTTTTATCAAACTATATGATGAACGGTTTTTGAGTCCATTAATGGTTTTAATGTCCACATACCTTTTTTCGATAGAGGATTGTACAAGTTTTAGTATGTATTTTGGTATGGGTGGAGCAACTGCATCTACAGAAAATGTTGATTTAGAAGATTTTAACAATTTGCCATTCAAGCTATAAATGTTTATTTCTAAATTATGAATGTCAGACAATTCATGAATTTTATCCTTAAAAATCGACTTCAAATTGGAAGCATTCAGTGGATAAGTAGTGTTGGACAGCACATAATTGATGTTTTCTTTGATGGCATCTTCTTTTCTGTCCAACCGTTCTTGATGATAGACCTTGGCCTCATTTTGAAATTGCACAATAGATATAGAAGCTAATAATACCGAGGCCACGATAATCAAAACAATCATTGATAAAAATATCCTAATTTGTAAGGATAGCATTGATATTTTGAAATGACTAAACATTTTTTTCTCTTATTTTTTTATAAAATCGAAAGCCAAGCATGATGATAACCGAAAAAAGGATGATGCCTACAACGCCAAAAATCCAATTGATAGCACTTTTAACGATAATCAAAAATACTACGGCAAACAAAATAATGGTTGCTCCTTCGTTCCACAGCCGCATAAAATTTGACGTGTATTTGAACTCAGACTTTTGCAATTGTTTGTATATTTGATGGCACTTGCCGTGATATATATACAATAAAAAAACAAAAAACAATTTTACTCTAAAAAAATCGGCAAGTAACAAATTGGAGTTTATAAACAACATCCAAAAGGCAAACAAACTGGCCAAAATGGCACTTGGCCATGTGATGATATACCACAACCTAAAGGTCATGATTTTGTATTGATCGAGTAAAATATCCCGTTTGGGTTGTGGCATTTCGTGAGCTTCTATTTGATATACAAACAACCGAACAATATAAAAAAGCCCTGCAAACCAAGTGATTACAAATATTAAATGCAACGATTTGAGATAGTCATACAACATAGAAAGTGTGTTTTTTGGGTTTTAATAAAATTCAAATATAAATTATTTTTTGATATGTAATAATGTGTTTTTTTTAATGTAATGTTTTATGGATACAATAAATAAGGTTGTCTCATTTTTCGAAATTGTGCAATCCCTTTTTTCCAACTATTTCTAATGTCTTTTTCGGATAACCCTGCTTCTATTTGTTTTTGTAACTGATTTGTCCCTGCTATTTTACTGAAAAATGAATTAAAAAAAACAGATTTATTTGCGGTTTCTTTGTAAGCTTTTGTAAGCCATCGTAGTTCTATTTGTTTGATTTTTTTGAGGTTAGATAAATCTTCGCCATAGCAAACAATGTTTTTGTGCAAAGGATCTTGAGCTCCCAAATTTGGCTTTGGCACAAAACTATAAGCACCTTTTGGCAAAAATGGCGAGCCATATATTTGAAATTGTTTATCAGTTCCTCTACCCACACTTACATTGGTTCCTTCAAAAAAACACAAACTGGCATATAAGTTAATTGCCTGGTCGTTGGGCAAATTTGGTGATGGTTTTGCTACAAGCGAATAGGGCAAATTTCGATTGTATTGGTCGCAGGCAATGACTGTCAAAAGGCATTGAATACCGTTTTTTAACCATTTTTCGCCATTAATCATTTGGGCATATTCTCCAATTGTCATGCCATGCAAAACAGGAATTGGGTGCATGCCAACAAAACTTTGATATGCGGGATCTAATATTGGGCCATCTACTATGCTGCCATTAGGATTGGGTCTGTCCAAAACTAGCAACGGAATTTGTTGTTCGGCACAGGCTTCCATCAAGTAGTGCAATGTGGAAATGTAGGTATAAAATCGGGCACCAACATCCTGAATATCAAATACAACAAGGTCGATATTTTTAAAATGTTCAGGTTTGGGTTTTTTATTGTTGCCATACAACGATACAATGGGCAAACCCGTTTTGACATCTTTACCATCTAATATGTGCTCGCCAGCATCGGCAGTGCCTCTAAATCCATGTTCTGGAGCAAATATTTTTTGAATATTTATATTTTTAGTAATTAAAAAATCTACCAAATGACTTCCAGATGTAAGCAAACCTGTTTGATTGGTTACAACTCCTATTTTTTTGTTTGCCAATAGAGGTAAATATACGTCATGTCGATCTGCACCAGTACGAATAGTGGTTGTTTTTTTTGATGTGCTTTCTATGGAAAATGGTTGTTGTGAATTGATTTTTTGGGTATTGCTACAAGAAACCAATACAGAAACCAGTAACATGATTTTGAAACTAAAATAGCCTAATGCACGGTTTTGTTTGTTTATTTTGATCATGATTTATTTTTTAATCTACTTTTTGAATCAAACCAAACATAAATTTTTATATTTGCCCTAACAATCAAAAAACAGTATTTTGAATTTAGAATATTTTATTGCCCAACGACTTGTTTCGTCTAAAGTTCACAAAAATAGTATTTCTAGTCCAATAATAAAAATTGCAGTTGCTGCAATTGCCATTGGTATGGTAATGATGATTGTGTCTATTGCAACGGGTTTTGGTTTGCAAAAAAAAATACAAGAAAAACTAGTTGCTTTTTCGGGGCACATCCAAATTTCAAATTTTGATGACAACCAATCGCAAGTAAGCAAAAAACCCATTTCGACGCATCAACATTTTTATCCACATTTTAAAAATATTCAAGGCATCCAAAATATTCAAGGAGTAGCTACAAAAGCGGGTATTATTAGAACAGATATTGCATTTGAAGGGGTTATTTTAAAGGGAGTTGGCCCTGATTATGATTGGACATTTATGAAAGAATATTTGGTAGCAGGGCATATTCCAGATGTAACAACCCATTTAAATAACGATGTGTTGATTTCGCAACTGTTGGCCGATAAAATGAATTTAAAATTGAACCAGTCGTTTCAAACTTTTTTCATGAAAGAAAATCAAGACGGATTACCTAATATGAGAAATTTTAAAATTGTTGGGATTTATAATTCTGGTTTTCAAGAATTTGACGCTACTTACATCATCGGAAATATCAAACACATTCAGCGTATCAATCATTGGGAAAATGACCAAGTGGGCGCTTTTGAAATTTTTATCAACCACTTTGAAGATATGGAAATCATTGGTAATCAGGTGTATAAAGAAATTCCACCTACATTAGAATCCAAAACAATTAATGAAAAGTATGCCAATATTATCGAATGGCTCAAGTTATTTGATTTTAATATCATCACTATTTTAATCATTATGATTTTAGTAGCTTCCATCAATATGGTAGTAGCTTTATTAGTTTTAATTTTAGAAAAAACTCAAATGATTGGTATTTTGAAGGCATTAGGAGCCAACAATTGGACCATTCGAAAAATATTTCTTTACAATGCTTTTCATTTGATTGTTAGAGGTTTATGTTGGGGCAATGGTGTAGCTATCGGTTTACTATTGTTGCAACAACAATTTGGAATTATCAAACTCAATCCCGAAAATTATTATGTCAATACTGCACCTGTTTATTTACATTGGAATTATTTGATTGCTCTAAACGTGGGAACAATATTTATTTGTTTGTTAGTATTGCTAATCCCTTCTTATATTATTACCAAAATATCACCAGTAAAGGCTATTAGATTTGAATAAAATAATTTTTTTTACGCATGGTAAGCTATGTTTTTTTTAGAAATAGCTGATATTAATTCAATTTTTTGTAATGATTATTTTTTAAATAATTAAAATTTTTTTTATTTTTGAAAATGAATTTTAAGGAAAACAATTTTTGAGTTTCAAACTATATCGATTTAGACTTTATTTTTTAAGGACACCTCTAAAAACTCTATTTGCAGAAAAATTAAAAATCTTATTTTGTTTAAATTTAATATTTTATGTTTTTTTTTAAAATCAAAATATTGAGTTTTTAGAGGTTACCTATAGTCTATTAAATGGAGAAATCCTTGTAAATAATCCTTATTCTCAATCTGAAATAGCAAAACTAATCGGAACATCAAGACCTACATTCAATATTATGATGAAAGAATTAGAAAATGACAATTATTTTTCTTTGCAAAAAGGGAAAATTATATTTAAAAAATAAGTTTTTTGTTAGTAATCTAACACCTTTTAGATTTTATATGTTCGAATTTTGCATCTTAATATAAAAATATATAAAATCATGCTAAAAAATATTTCAAATTTAGGATTATGTGCTTTATTGGCAAGTGCAATTTTTGTGTCGTGTTCAAAAGATGACGACGATACAAAACCAGTAACAGGAAAAGATATTAACACAGCTACAAAAGCAAGTGTAGATAGATTTAGCTCTGCGGCAGGTCATTTAATGGTACGAACTGCTACCAATGGTTTACCTGCAGCCAATGCTGCAATTAATTTTGACAGTGAACCCTTTATTACAACAGGACTTGATAGAACAGGGGCAGTAGTAAAATATTATAATTTTGATGTGCAACCTACTACTCCAGATGATATTTATGTTTTCTTCAAAGCAGATGGAACACAAGTTTCAGGCCAAAATAATATTATACCTACCATTCCAGGCGATGCAGGATATAATGATTTTTGGTTAGTAAATAAAGTAACTGTACCTAGTGGATATGTTGCCAATAGTTTAACGAGTGAATCAGAAGTATTGGCGTCGGGTTATGCTATTACAAAGACTACATCAATTGCAAACTGTCCTGTTGTTCCATTTGGTTCTACAGCATCAAAAAGTTTTACAGCAGGAACAGCAAGTGCATTAACTTTAGGTTGGTACAAAGGACAAGCGGTAGCGTATTTCAATTTTGGCGAAAAAGCAATAGCAACTACAACAGCAGGTTTAGTTCCTGTTTCGCCAATTTATGTTATGTTCAACGATAATGTAGCAGGTCCTGCATCTGGTTTTAAAACAGAAACTGCAAATCCAAACCAAACTCACAATGTTTTAGCTACTATTCCAAGTGATGCAAGTTATAGCCCACTTTGGAGTGTAAGAGTGATTGATAATGTAAATTTCAATGCTGTTACAAATTTAGCAACTGCAACAGGTTTTACAAGCACACCAGCAGGAGCAACTGTAAATTGTCCTATTGTAAAATAAAAAATAAATATTAAACTTAAAAGTCGCGTGAAATTTTAAATTTCGAGCGACTTTTTTATTCAAAAAATATGAAAACATTTAAAAATGCTTTGACAAAGATAATATGCTTAGTACTTATTTCTACATTTTTCGTTTCGTGCTCTAAAGATGACGAAACTGTTACTAATACACCAATTGACAATATGGCTTCCTTTAAGGGAACTTTTGTATCGTCAGCACATCCAACAAGTGGAAATGTAACAATTAACAAAGAAAAAACTAAACTAAACTTTACCAACTTCAAATCAGATTCAGGTCCAAATTTGGATATTTATTTGGTTTCAAATCTATCAAATGTGAATGGAGGATTTATAAATTTAGGAGATATAAAAGGCTTAAATGGAAACTACATATACGACTTACCCGCAAATACCGACTTTACGGTATATAAATATGTAGTAGTTTGGTGTTCGGACTTCAATGTAAACTTTGGTTATACTACATTAACTCCGTAAAAAAAACTGCACACAACAGCTAGGATTTCGTTGCGCCTGAAAGCCGAGCAATGAATTGTAATCAACGAATACCTCTAAAAAATATAGATAATGAGTTAAACCAATGCTATTCATGAGTTTATAAAACGTTTTTAGTTAGCATTTTATAATAATTTGGTTGCTCTTTTTTTGGAGGGATTTTAAGGACACCTCTAAAAACTCGATTTACAGAAAAATTAAAAACCTTATTTTGTTAATATTCAATATTTTATGTTTTTTAAAAAATCAAAATATTGAGTTTTTTAGAGGTTACCTTAATTCACAAAATAAATATTTCAAAAATATATTATTTTCAAAAAATTTGTATCTTTGACATTATTTTTTAAACAAATCGTAAATATCATATCAAATTATGGACTTTAATTTAACCGAAGAGCATTTAATGATTCAACAAGCAGCAAAAGATTTTGCTCAAAATGAATTGTTACCAGGCGTTATTGAAAGAGATGAACAGTCAAAATTTCCGACAGAACAAGTCAAAATGATGGCCGAATTAGGATTTATGGGCATGATGGTAGCGCCACAATATGGCGGGAGCAGGATTAGACAGCGTATCCTATGTATTGGCCATGACTGAAATAGCAAAAGTAGATGCCTCTGCAGCCGTTATTATGTCTGTAAACAATTCATTGGTTTGTGCAGGGCTCGAAAAATATGGCAGCGAAGCACAAAAACAAAAATACCTAACGCCATTGGCCAAAGGTGATGTAATTGGAGCTTTTTGTTTGTCGGAACCAGAAGCGGGAAGCGATGCAACATCTCAAAAAACAACTGCAATAGATAAAGGAGATTATTATTTGTTAAACGGAACAAAAAATTGGATTACAAATGGTTCTTCGGCATCGGTTTATATCGTGATTGCACAAACAGATATAGACAAAGGACACAAAGGCATTAATGCATTTATTGTAGAAAAAGGTTGGGAAGGTTTTGATATTGGTCCTAAAGAAAAGAAAATGGGAATTCGAGGCAGCGATACCCACTCGTTGTTGTTTACAGACGTAAAAATACCTAAAGAAAACCGTATTGGAGCTGATGGTTTTGGTTTTTCTTTTGCCATGAACGTGCTTAATGGAGGCCGCATTGGCATTGCATCTCAAGCTTTGGGCATTGCAACAGGAGCTTATGAATTGGCATTAAAATATGCTCAAGAACGCAAAGCTTTTGGCAAAGAAATTTTCAAACATCAAGCCATTGCATTCAAATTAGCCGACATGGCTACACAAATTGCGGCTGCCCGTTTGTTATGTTTGAAAGCAGCTACCGAAAAAGATGCGGGTAAAGACATTTCGCAATCTGGTGCCATGGCAAAACTATTTGCATCTCAAACCGCCATGGATACCACTATCGAAGCCGTTCAAATTCATGGGGGCAATGGTTATGTGGCCGAATACCATGTTGAACGCATGATGCGTGATGCCAAAATCACTCAAATTTACGAAGGCACTTCCGAAATACAGCGTATTGTAATTTCAAGGAGTTTGATATAAACCATAAAAAATCCCTATTTGTGTTGAAGTAAATAGGGATTTTTAATATAAAATTCTTTTTTTAACAAAATAAGTGCAAGTAATTGTTTGAAAAAAGTTAATTTAATAATAATTTTCTAGTAGCAGACTGACCATTTTCTGATACTTTTATAATATAAATTCCACTTGTCAAATCGGCAACATTTACGGTGTTGTTTTGTGTTGTGGTGTTTTTTACTTGCTTTCCAAGCAAATCATATATGGCTACTTCTTTTTCTGAAAGAGTTGGTGTAGTAACAGTTAAAACACCATTTTTAGAGAAAATATCCAATCCTACAATATTATTTTGGTCTATAGCCAATGGTACAGCCGTTACAGCCGCCCATGTTTCGCCAACTCTGATTTCGTCCAATTCTGCTTTTGGTGTCCCTGAAGCATTTCTAATATACACAGAAGCAAACGCCGAAAGAGAAGCATTACCGCTGTTGTTAGTAGCGTTTGCAGTAGGCTCGGTTCCACCCAATCCAGTAGGATTTACCCATAACGAAGCCGCATTTGGTGTTACTCCCTTGTCAAATTTCACAACCACTAAATAAGTAGTGCCAAAGGTTAAATCTGTAGCGTTTTCTGTAAAAGTAGGAGTACCACCAGAGTTATTTTGAATGCTCAATCTAAAATTGGCACCCGAATTAGATGATTTTATACCTAAACGAGCTCCCAAAGAAGTAACACTTGTTCCTGCAGCTCCACCAATACCAAAAAAGTAAGCATCACTTGCAGCTAATTGTGTGTTATCAACTACTTTTAATAAAAGAGAATAGTAAATAGTTGTGGCTGTAGTAGTCGTTGTAAATGCTCTATTAACGTCTCTAGGGACCGTTGTATTATTTCCAACAATGGTAACTTTGTTCCCAACGGGTGCCATGAGCCCTGTATAAGATAAACTCCCAGAAGCCAAATCAATAGTGCCCGAATTTCCACTTGTATTACTGTGTGTAAGCCAATTGTTTGCCCCAACTGCATCAGAAGATGTTGTAGTATTTCCCCCAATATTGCCTGGAACACTATAGTCAAAACTTTCATACAAAAGAGTTTGTCCAAATGATAAGGAAGCAAATAAAATTAGTGCTAAAGTGTAAATTTTTTTCATAAATATAAATGTTTAAATTTTTTGTAAATATATTAAGTAATTTGCGAAATGCTATTTGGGTATGTAAAATAATTATTAACAAGTTATCATCAATTTTTATTGATAATTTTTATATCAGTATTTGTTATTTATATCTTTAAAAACATTTTAAAAAGCTAAAAATGTTATATATTTGCAACTAATTTAGACAAATTAAAAATAAGGAAAAATCTAAAATCAATTAAAATGATAAAAGTTTCTGATACTGCTAGCAAAAAAATCATTGATATGATGACTGAAGACGGTTTTGATGTTACTAAGGATTATGTTCGAGTAGGCGTAAAAAGCGGAGGTTGCTCTGGCTTGTCTTATGAATTGAAATTTGACAAAGAATTAACTGAAAACGACAAAGTTTTTGAAGATAATAACGTGAAAATTGCCGTTGAAAAGAAATCTTTCCTCTATTTGGCAGGAACGATTTTAGAATTTTCAGGTGGCTTAAACGGTAAAGGATTTGTGTTCAACAATCCGAATGCCCAGAGAACCTGCGGATGTGGGGAGAGTTTTTCTTTATAAATAATCTAAAAAATCTAAAAAATCCAAAGAATCTAAAAAATCCAAAGAATCTAAAAAATTCAAAAAATGGCAAAATACAATTCATTTGAAGAAATGCAAGTTTATCAAAAAGCTTTAGCCTTTGGAGTTAAAGTTTATAAACTAACATTAACTAATGAACAAATAGCCAAAGATTATGGGTTAAAAGATCAACTGCAAAGAGCAGCTTTGTCAATATCAAATAATATTGCAGAGGGTTTTGAAAGAGAAACAAAAAAAGAATTAATACGGTTTTTATATATTTCAAAAGGATCTGCTGGAGAATGTAGAAATATGTTCAATTTTTTGCAATTGCTTGAATATATTAATGAAGAAAACTTCTATAACCATAGAAATGATGTTTTAGAAATATCAAAACAACTAGGTAATTATATAAAGTATTTAAAAAATTTAGAAAAACAGAATAAAATAATAGAAAAACAAAAAAAGTAAAAAAGCAAAAAAATTAAAAAAGATATTTTAATCTAATTTAGATTCTTTTAGATATTTTAGATTCTTTTAGATTTTTTAAATATTTTAGATTTTTTTAGATTTTTTCAATTTTTAAGATAAAAATATATGTCAAAATACACAGAAGACGACTTAAAGGTCGAATTAGAAAATAAAGAATACGAATACGGATTTTATACCGAATTGGACTCGGAGACGTTTCCTATTGGGTTGAATGAAGACATTGTTCGTGCTATTTCAAAGAAAAAAGAAGAGCCCGAATGGATGACCGAATGGCGTTTGGTGGCATTCCGTGCTTGGCTAGAAATGATCGAACCAGAATGGGCAAATGTGCGCTATGAAAAACCTGATTTTCAGGCAATTTCGTATTATTCTGCTCCCAAAAAAGCGGATCCGAACAAGAAACTGGAAGATGTGGATCCCGAATTGTTGGCCATGTATAAAAAACTCGGAATTTCGGTGGACGAACAAAAGAAAATGAACAATGTGGCCATTGATATTGTCGTGGATTCCGTTTCTGTGGCAACGACTTTTAAGAAAACACTAAATGAAAAAGGCATTATTTTTTGCTCTATTTCTGAAGCTATAAAAGAACATCCTGAATTGGTTCGTAAACATTTAGGAACTGTTGTACCCATGAAAGATAATTTTTATGCGGCTTTGAATTCTGCTGTTTTTTCAGATGGTAGTTTTTGTTATATTCCAAAAGGGGTTAAATGTCCGATGGAATTATCAACTTATTTCCGAATCAATCAAGGCGGAACGGGGCAGTTTGAACGCACTTTGTTGATTGCCGATGAAGGAAGTTATGTATCTTATTTAGAAGGATGTACCGCTCCAAGTCGTGATGAAAACCAATTACACGCAGCGGTAGTGGAACTGATTGCAATGGAAGATGCAGAAATTAAATATTCAACCGTTCAAAATTGGTATCCAGGGAACAAAGAAGGAAAAGGTGGCGTTTATAATTTTGTAACCAAAAGAGGTTTGTGCGAGAAAAATGCTAAAATCTCTTGGACGCAAGTAGAAACGGGTTCGGCAATAACATGGAAATATCCATCAGTAGTGTTGAAAGGCGATAACGCCATTGGAGAATTTTATTCGATTGCAGTAACCAATAATTTTCAGCAAGCCGATACAGGTACCAAGATGATTCATTTGGGAAAAAACACCAAATCAACCATTATTTCCAAAGGAATTTCAGCAGGAAAATCACAAAATAGTTATAGAGGATTGGTTCAAATTGGAGCAAGAGCAGAAAATGCACGTAATTTTTCGCAATGCGATTCCCTTTTGATGGGAAATAATTGTGGCGCACACACCTTTCCGTATATCGAAAGTAAAAATGCTTCCGCAAAAGTGGAACACGAAGCCACCACTTCAAAAATTGGAGAGGATCAAGTGTTTTATTGCAACCAACGGGGCATTCCAACAGAAAAAGCCATTGCCTTAATTGTGAATGGATTTAGTAAAGAAGTGTTGAACAAATTGCCAATGGAATTTGCAGTTGAAGCCCAAAAGTTGTTGGAAATCAGTTTAGAAGGAAGTGTGGGGTAAGCCCCCTAACCCCCGAAGGGGGAATTAAAAAAGAATGAAAATTATTTGATAAATTAAATCCAATTAAAATTCAAAAGCAATTAAGAAATGAATGGTAGAATTTTAATTTTTTTAATTTAGAATATCATGGAATTAGTATTAAAAAATGTAAAGAAAAAAGATTTAGCGGTTTTTAAATCCTTGGCAAAATCTTTGGGTTTTGAAATTGAAAAAAAAGAGAAGCCGTACAATCCCGAATTTGTAAAAGAAATTTTGGAGGCAAGTGAGGAATTAAGACAAGGAAAAGGTATCAAAATGACAATTGAAGAAATTGATCAATTATGGAAATAATTTTCTCTTTTAAAGCCAAAAAAGATTTAGAATTTTGGACAAAATCTGGCAATAAATTTATTTTAAAAAAAAAATCAGAATTGTTAAGAGCTATTGAAGAAAATCCATATCAAGGTATTGGAAAACCATAACCTTTAAAACATCATTTATCAGGTGTCTGGTCCAGAAGAATAAATCAAGAACATCGTTTGGTTTATGAAATTATTGATGAAAACACGATAGAAATTTTAAATATTATTTCATTAAAAGGGCATTGCATTACGAATAAAAAAAAGATAAATATGCTACAAATCAAAAACCTGCACGCCTTCATTGGCGACAAAGAAATTTTAAAAGGAATCAACCTTGAAATTAAGGCAGGTGAAGTTCATTTGAAAAAAATTAAAGAAAATAGAAGAAGTAGATGTAATAATTTATGAGGTTTACCAATTTAAACTTTTAGAACTATGGAATTAGTATTAAAAAATGTAAAGAAAAAAGATTTAGCTATTTTTAAATCATTGGCAAAATCATTGGGTTTTGAAATTGAAAAAAAAGAGAAACCGTACAATCCTGAATTTGTAAAAGAAATTTTGGAGGCAGAAAGAAGCATAAAAGAAGGGCGAGGAGTTCGAATTAAAACTGAGGATTTGTGGAAGTAATCTATTCAGAAAAAGCACAAAAAGACCGTGATTTTTGGAAAAAATCTGGAAACAAAGCTGTAATGAAGAAAATTTCAGCCTTAATAGATGACATTCAATTACACCCTTATGAAGGCATTGGAAAACCAGAGCCTTTAAAACACCAACTTTCAGGAAAATGGTCAAGACGAATTAATCAAGAACACCGAATTATATATAAAGTTACAGAAGAAAACACGATTGAAATATTAGATATATTGTCCCTAAAAGGACATTACGAATAAAAAAAAGATAAATATGCTACAAATAAAAAACCTGCACGCCTCCATTGGCGACAAAGAAATCTTAAAAGGAATCAACCTCGAAATTAAGGCTGGAGAAGTTCATGCCATAATGGGACCAAACGGTGCTGGAAAATCTACCTTGTCTTCCATTATTGCTGGAAACGAAAATTATGAGGTTACAGAGGGAGAAATCTTTCTAGATAGCGAAGAAATCTCCGAATTGGCTCCCGAAGAAAGAGCTCATAAAGGGGTGTTTTTATCCTTTCAATATCCAGTAGAAATTCCAGGTGTTTCGGTAACGAATTTCATCAAAACTGCGATTAATGAAAAGCGAAAAGCTCACGGTTTGGAAGACATGCCTGCCAATGAAATGCTAAAACTAATCCGTGAAAAATCGGAATTATTGGAAATGGATCACAAATTCTTGTCACGTTCGTTAAATGAAGGTTTTTCTGGAGGCGAAAAAAAGCGAAATGAAATCTTCCAAATGGCAATGCTCGAACCCAAAATCGCTATTCTCGACGAAACCGATTCAGGACTAGACATCGATGCACTCCGAATAGTTGCCAATGGCGTAAACAAATTAAAAACCGAAAACAATGCGGTTTTAGTTATCACGCACTACCAACGCTTGCTAGACTATATCGTTCCCGATTTTGTTCATGTTTTAATGGATGGAAAAATTGTGAAATCAGGCGGCGCCAACCTTGCTTTAGAATTAGAAGAAAAAGGATATGATTGGATAAAAGAAGAGATGGTTTAAAAAATTGTTTCAAGTTTCAAGTTTCAAGTTCTGTGAATCGAAACTTGAAGCCTGAAACTTGAAACTTGAAAAAAATGGCAACAATAACAAAGTTTGAAGATTTAGAAATTTGGAAAGAAGCAAGAGCCTTAGCAAGTGAAATTTTAATCATTTCAAAAGAAACCGATTTAAAGACGGATTTTAAATTTAAACAACAAATCAAAGCTTCATCTGGATCTGTTATGGATAATATAGCTGAAGGTTTTGAAAGAGATGGAACAATTGAATTTCGTCAATTTTTATCAATAGCAAAAGGTTCAGCAGGAGAAACACGATCACAAATTTATAGATTATTCGATTATGAATATATAACAAAGGAAAAGTTTGAAAACTTAATATATAGGTATGAAAACTTAAGTGGAAAAATAAAGAATTTCATTACTTATTTAAATAAAAAAGATTTCAAAGGTAATAAGTTCCAGTAACTTGAAACCTGAAACTTGAAACAAAAAAACGAATAAATGGAACTAAAAGAAAAATTACTTGCATCGTTTATGGCATTTGAAGAGCGGGTAGATGTGCAAACAGAACTTCACGATTTGCGTACTTCGGCTATCAAAAATTTTGAAAACAAAGGCTTTCCAACAAAAAAAGAAGAAGCCTGGAAATATACCTCGCTTAATGCATTATTGAAAAACGATTTTTCAGTTTTTCCAAAAAAAGAAAATGCAATCGAATTTAAAGATGTCAAAAAGTACTTTTTACACGAAATTGACACCTATAAAATTGTTTTTATTGATGGTATTTTCAGCTCGCATTTGTCGGCAACCACACATGATGGACTCGACGTTTGCTTGATGTCTTCGGCATTGACCAAACCAAAATACAAAATGATTATCGACACTTATTTCAACCAAATTGCTAGTAAAGAAGAAAGTTTAACCTCGCTAAACACTGCATTTTCATTGGAAGGAGCTTACATTAATATCCCAAAAAGTAAAGTAGTTGAAAAACCAATTGAGATCATTTATTTCTCAACCGGAAACGAAGCGGCTTTAATGGTGCAACCCCGAAATTTGGTTATTGTGGGCGAAAATGCTTATGTACAAATCGTTGAAAGACATCAAAGTTTGAATAGCAATCCCGTTTTAACCAATGCTGTTACCGAAATATTTGCACAAAAAAGAGCTATAGTTGATTATTATAAAGTCCAAAACGATTTGCAAACCGCTAGTTTGATTGACAATACCTATATTGCCCAAAAGCAAGAAAGCCATGTTGCGGTACATACGTTTTCATTTGGAGGCAACATCACTCGAAACAATTTGAATTTTTACCATCAAGGCGAACGAATTGATTCTACGCTAAAAGGAATTACCATTATTGGCGACAAGCAACATGTGGATCATTACACCTTGGTACAGCATGCCACACCCAATTGCGAAAGCCATCAAAACTACAAAACCATTCTTAATGATAGTGCAACAGGTGTTTTCAATGGTAAAATTTTTGTAGAAAAAGAAGCTCAAAAAACCGATGCTTTTCAGCAAAATAATAACATATTAATTGGCGACAAAGCCACCATTAATGCCAAGCCTCAATTGGAAATATTTGCCGATGACGTAAAATGCTCCCACGGATGCACCATTGGTCAACTCGACGAAAGTGCCCTGTTTTATATGCAACAACGCGGCATTCCTAAAAAAGAAGCCAAAGCCTTATTGATGTATGCCTTTACCAGCGAAGTAACCAATAGCGTTAAAATTCCAGAATTAAAAGCCAAAATCGCAAGAATTATTGCAGATAAACTCAATGTAAACATGGGCTTTGATTTGTAAATTTTGAAAACAAAAACAAAAAACGTTTCTATACAACAATGGAAACGTTTTTTAATTTTGGGCGTTCCCCTACGGGTCGGGATTTCCGTTGCAATCTTTTTTGGTAAAGCTCCCCTCTGAAAGGGGGGCTTTACCAAAAAAGGATTTCCACTACAATCCCTAACGCAACCCCAACTTCAAAAGAAATATAGCATTAAAATAGGAAAACATTCTTTCTATAAACTTTCTTGAACCCTTCAATTTCAAGAAAACACTTTTTTCATCATAAAAATAAAATCATAATGCTGCTAAATCATTATTTTTTAATAGTTCATTTGCTTTGAATATTTTAGTACTTTTGAAGCTAAAATTTCTTCTAAAAAATGATACCAAAACTACGCAAAACCCTCAACAAAGCCTTTCTTAAAATAAAACCCAATCGTTCTGATATTGAGAAGTTTAAAATCAATTTGATTCAACTTTTGGACAGTATCAAAGAAAAAGAATCGGAAGAGTTTCACAAAAATTTGATTTCGGATTTTTTGAAAAACACCTATTATTCGCCCAATCATTTTATCAATACCAAAGGCCGAAACGACTTAGTAATTCATACTGGCAAGGATGCCAAAACCAATGTTGGGGTAATTCTTGAAGCCAAAAGTCCGAGTAATAAAGCCGAAATGTTGGCAGAAAACAAACTCAACAACAAGGCTTTTCAGGAGCTGGTTTTGTATTTTTTGCGGGAACGCATTACCCACAAAAATCTTGAAATCAAAAATCTTGTGGTTACCAACGTTTATGAATGGTACCTATTTGACGCTCAAATTTTTGACAAGCTTTTTGCCCAAAACAAAAATTTTGTCAAACAATTTCAAGATTTTGAAGAAGGCAAACTTTCGGGTACTAACACCGATTTTTTCTACAAAGAAATTGCCAAACCTTATATCGACACAGTTTTAGACAAAATAGAATGTACCTATTTTGATTTAAAAACCTACGACACCATTTTGCGCAATAGCGATAAAGAGGATGATGCCAAATTGATTGTTTTATACAAACTGCTTTCGCCTGAGCATTTATTAAAATTGTCGTTTGCCAATGATAGCAATACTTTAGACAAAAACTTCTACAATGAATTACTGCACCTTATCGGCTTGACCGAAACCAAAGCTGGCGGCAAAAAACTCATAGAACGTCCTAAAGCGGGGCATCGATTTGCAGGTTCGTTGCTAGAAAATGCTATCAATCAACTCGAAAGTTTAGATAAAATTTCTCGGTTGCCCAATGCCAAACAATATGGCGAAACCCACCAAGAACGCTTGTTCCACGTTGGACTAGAATTGTGCATCACTTGGGTCAACCGCATTTTGTTTCTAAAACTTTTGGAAGCCCAATTAATTAGCTATCACAATAATGACAAAAGTTATGCCTTTCTAAACAAAGAATTGCTCAACGATTATGACAATTTGAATGCTTTGTTTTTTATGGTTTTGGCAAAGCAACCCGAAGAACGCAACGACCGTGTGAAAAAACTATTTGAAAAAGTGCCTTATTTAAACAGTTCACTCTTTGAACCCACCGAATTGGAACACCAAACCTTGTTTATCGCAGGTTTAGAAAATGACATTTTATTGCCCTATTTATCAAGTACTGTTATCAAAGATACCCAGGGCAAAAAACGCACTGGCGAAACCGACGGGATTAGTTATTTCTTTGATTTTCTTGATGCTTATGACTTTGCAAGTGAAGGCAGCGAAGCCATTCAGGAAGACAACAAAACCCTAATAAACGCCTCGGTTTTGGGCTTGATTTTTGAGAAGATAAACGGTTACAAAGACGGTTCGTTTTATACACCCAGTTTCATCACGATGTATATGTGCAAAGAAACGATTCGAAGAGCTGTGGTGCAAAAATTCAATGAAACCAAAGGCTGGAACTGTACCGAATTTGAGGAATTATACAACAAAATTGACGATACCAAAGAGGCCAACACCATTATCAACAGCTTGAAAATTTGCGATCCTGCGGTGGGATCGGGGCACTTTTTGGTTTCAGCACTCAACGAAATCATTGCCATCAAGCACGATTTACGAATACTTTACGATAGAAATGGAAAACGATTGAAAGAATACCAAATCGACATTGTAAACGACGAGTTGATTGTTACCGATGAAGACGGAATGCCATTTGTGTATAACCCCAAAAACCCAGAAAGTCAACGTATTCAAGAAACCTTGTTTCATGAAAAGCAAACTATCATTGAAAATTGTTTGTTTGGCGTGGACATCAACCCCAATTCGGTTAAAATTTGCCGTTTGCGATTGTGGATTGAATTGCTGAAAAATGCTTATTATAAATCCTCCCCGAACCCATCCAAAGTGGGAATTGCCAATTTTGCGAATAGTGAAGCTGTTTTCCCTTCGGGAGCAAGAGGGCTTGAAACCCTACCCAATATTGACATCAACATCAAATGTGGCAATTCCTTGATTTCCCGATTTGGATTAGATGCCGATTTGAAAAAGGCATTGCAACAAAGCAAATGGACAATTGACACCTATAAAAACGCAGTAAACACCTACCGCAATGCCGAGAGCAAAGAGCAAAAAAGAGAAATGGAACGTTTGATTGCCGATATAAAAAGCAATTTTAGGAGTGAGATAACCTTAAACGACCCCAAGAAACTGAAATTGGAAAAGCAAAAAGGCGAGTTGTATAACTACACCCAGCAAGTAGGACTTTTTGAACGCAACAAGAAAGAGCAAGCCGAGTGGAACAAAATGGTTAACCAATTGACAGCCATCATCAAAACACTTGAAAATGAGATAGAAGACATCAAAAACAACAAAATATATGACATTGCTTTTGAATGGCGCTTTGAGTTTCCTGAAGTTTTGAATAATGACGGAGACTTTGTGGGTTTTGATGTGGTGATTGGGAATCCGCCTTATTTTTCAATGGGGCAATTATTAAATAAAGAACTGGATTTTTTTGAAAAATCTGTTTTTTCAACATTTACAAGAACAACAGATATTTATTGTATGTTTATTGAATTGTCAAATAAAATTGGAAGAAAAAAAGCAACTAATCATTTTATAATTTCTAACAAATGGCTTACATCAAATTATGGTTTAAAAACTAGAAATTTTTTACTTGATTCAGCATCTCAAATAAATATAATTGATTTTAATAGTTTTCAAATTTTTGATGATGCTGCTGTTGATACCTGTTTACTTTCATTTTACAATAATAAATGTATTTCTGTTAAAATAATAAAGTTTGATGTTAAAAATAAAGAAACGAGCATTGATGATTTCTTAAATAATATTGAAAAGAAAGAAAAATTCATAGTTAATAATGACGCTTGGAAATTAACAGGATTTAATTATGAATCTATTAAAAATAAAATAGAATCAAAAGGATTAAAATTAGAAAAATGGAATTTAAAAATAAATAGAGGAATAACAACAGGATACAATGATGCTTTTATTATTCAAACAGATTTAAAAAACCAATTAATAGCAAAGGATTCAAAAAACATAAATCTAATAAAACCATTAGTAAGAGGTAGAGATATAAATAAGTATTACTGTGAAGAAAATACACAATGGATTATTTATATACCAAAGGGATTTACTATCAAGAGTCAAATAAATTATTCGGATATTGTTTCTGAGCCACCACCACGTTATGGAGATATGCCAGATTTGAGTGCTTTATTTTGGTTTGAAAAAGAATATAATTCATTATATCTACATTTAGTCAATTACAAAAGTAGTTTGATAAAAAGAATGGATAAAGGTGATTTTTGGTGGGAATTACGAGCTTGTGCCTATTTAGATGATTTTGAAAAAGAAAAAATTATTTTTACAAAAGCATCAAAAGTAAAATCATTTGCTTTGGATTATTCAGGCAATTATCTTCAAAACACAAGTTACTTTATTTCAGGTGATAATTTAAGATATTTAACAGCTGTTTTAAATTCCCGATTCATACATTTTTCATTTCTAAATTTTTATCAAAGTGGCGGTATAGAAGGAGAGATAACCATTCAATCTATTAATAATATTCCGATTCCTAAAATAAACGAACTAAACCAACAGCCCTTCATCAACAAGGTTGATCAAATCCTTTCATTGAAAAAAGACAATCCTGTTGCAGATACTTCGGCATTGGAGCGTGAGATTGATTTGATGGTTTATGAGTTATATGGGTTGAGTGAAGAGGAGATAGGGATTGTGGAAAAAAGTTAGTTTTCAAATTAATCAGATTCTAATAGCACTTTTCATTCCGTCGTAATGAGAAACAGTAGTTCATCTAAGCAATCTTTTTGCTAACGATTAGTCAGTTATGAAATGCTGATATCAAAGTTTCAACGTAGTTAACCCAACTTGTAGCCTAATATGTATAAAATGTCAATTAAAAGTTAAATTTTGATTTTTTCCTAATTTTTAGTTGTCGTTTTGTATAGAGGGCTACAGTGTTTTTAATTTATTTGATTTATTTGATTTATAATGAGGTTATTTGTTTGTAGTGCACAAATCGGAACTGTATAAGATATAAATTATTGTATATCAACTACTTAACAAGAATAAGCTGCAACTTGGGTTAATTGATTTTAATTCATATCAATCTTCAGAAAAACACCTTATTTACGCTGTGTTTTGCGTTAGGGATTGTAATGGAAATCCTTTTTTGCCCCTTTTTTTGGGGCAAAAAAGATTATTTCACGATATTATATATCTTTTGGAGTTCAATGAACCTTGTTTGAATCTGATAGCCCGACCCTTGGGGAACGCCCAAATAATAGATTAGCCTTTTTTTATAAATTAACTAAATAATTATTTTTTAAGAATTTTGTATGTTAATAGCGAGTCTTTTTCAGCTAGTTTGGCATTCACTTTATTGTACATTCTTCTGTATTTTGCAATATTACTCGCATAATATTGGTGACTTTTGGCAAATTGTACACTGTCTATTTTATATTTTTCATAGATCAATTTATTGGTGGTTGTTTTTAGTTTACTAGCATATACCGTGTTGTTTCTTACGGCATCTAACAAAGCCAAATCATATAGTATTTCGACCATAACGTCGTCATCTATAAGGTTTTTTGGTTTTTCAACAACCGTTTCTTTACAACTCAATAAAAAACCAAAAACTATTAGTACAATTAATGCTTTTTTCATTTTTTTGAAAAATTAAAAATATAAAAATTAAAATGTATTGTAAAATTTTATTAATGAGCTTCAAATAGCAATCTTTGCCCAGCTCTGGTATCTTTTATTTTGAAATTTTGATAAACTAATTGTCCGTTTACAAAAGTGTGTGTAACCCTTGATTTGAATGTGAATTTTTCAAAAGGCGACCAACCACATTGGTACAAAATATTATCTTTATTAACGCTCCAAGGCATTCCGGTATTTACAATTACCAAATCGGCATGATAGCCCACTTTGACAAACCCCCTTTTTTCAATTTTAAAGATTTTTGCGGGGTTATGGCACATTTTTTCGACTATTTTTTCTAATGAAATAATGCCTTTGTGGTAAAATTCTAAAATAGCAACTAATGAATGTTGTACTAATGGGCCACCTGAAGGGGCGTTTAGGTACGATTGATTTTTCTCTTCTAAGGTGTGCGGTGCATGATCTGTAGCAATTACATCTATTGTGTCGTTGAGCAATGCTGTCCAAAGGGCCTCTTGGTCGGCAGCCGTTTTTACGGCAGGATTCCATTTTATCAAATGGCCTTTTGTAGCATAATCATCGTTTGTAAACCAAAGGTGGTGAACACATACTTCTGCAGTAATTTTTTTTTGTTCCAATGGAATTTTGTTGCTAAAAAGGGCCATTTCTTTTGCTGTTGACAAATGAAAAACATGGAGTCGGGCTCCCGTTTTTTGTGCCAATGCAATTGCTTTTGACGACGAAAGGTAGCAAGCCTCTTCGCTACGAATTAAATGATGAACCGTTATAGGAACCTCCTCTCCATACTGTGCTTTATAGGTAGCTAAATTTTGTTTAATGGTAGCTTCGTCTTCGCAATGAACGGCAATAAGCATTGGAGTGGACGAAAATATTTTTTCTAAAACCTTTTCGTCATCCACAAGCATATTTCCTGTAGATGAACCTAAAAATAGTTTGATTCCAGCTACATTTCGAGGGTTGGTTTTTAATATTTCGTCTAAATTGTCGTTTGTACCGCCCATCATAAAAGAATAATTAGCATAAGAATTGTTTTTGGCCAATTCGTATTTTTGTTCTAAAAGTTCTTGTGTAACGGCATTTGGCACCGTGTTGGGTTGTTCTATAAACGATGTAATACCACCAGCCACAGCAGCTTTAGACTCTGATGCAATGGTGCCTTTGTGTGTAAGTCCTGGTTCTCTAAAATGGACTTGATCGTCTATAATTCCGGGCAATAAATAGTTGCCTTGTGCATCAACAATTTTACAATCGGGGTGTTTGGCACTTATAGTGGTGTCAATTTCTACAATGAAGTCATTTTCTATTAATACATCTCCTTCAAAAATAGATCCTTCATTTACAATTTTGGCGTTTTTTATCAGTATTCTGTTCATGGCTTGAAATTATAATTTATTAATTAAATGTCTGATTCGTAATGAAATAACTCCTAATATTGCCTCTTTAAAAATAGCACTACTCATTTTTGATTGGCCTTTTGTTCGGTCTGTAAAAATAATAGGAACTTCGGTAATGTTTAAGTTTTTGGTAAAAACCCGATACTTCATTTCAATTTGAAACGCATATCCAACAAATTTTATTGCCTTAATATTTATAGTTTGTAAAGTTTTTCGAGTATAACAAATAAAACCAGCGGTAGCATCATGGATGTTCATTCTCATAATCCATTGTACATAAACAGATGCAAAGTAAGACATTAAAACCCTGATCAAAGGCCAGTTTACCACATTGACTCCTGTTACATATCTGGAACCAATAGCCAAATCTGCACCACCAAAATGACAAGCTTCATAGAGTTTTTCTAAATCATTAGGGTTGTGCGAAAAATCAGCGTCCATTTCAAAAATATAGTCGTAATGCCTTGCCAAAGCCCATTCAAAACCATGTACATAAGCCGTTCCTAATCCCGATTTTTTTTGACGAACTTCTAAAAATAAAGTATCATAAAATTCACTTTGAAGCCCTATTACTTTGTCTGCCGTTTTATCGGGCGAATTGTCATCAACAATTAATATATGAAAGGATTTGTGTAACGAAAAAACAGCCCTAATAATAGACTCAATGTTTTCAATTTCGTTATAAGTTGGAATTATAACAATGCAATTTGACATTTATTTGGTAAATTTTTGGGCAAAAATAAACATTTTAAATAACATCAAATCATAATAAAAACATAATAAATACAAATGATATAAAAATTTATTAATTTTGCACCATGATAGATTACGAATTACATAACAGAGCTATTGAAAACAAGGATTGGATAACCATTTTGCTGGTATTTTGCCTTATTTTGATTGTGTTTACCAAAACTGTTTTCGAGAATAGATTCAATGATTTTGTTAAATTATTGATTACAGACAAATACATTCGTATATACAAAGAGAACAGTAATTTTACAAACTGGTTCACGATGCTCATATTTTTATTTCAAATTCTTACATTGGGACTTTTTTTTCAATATTTGTTAAACTACTTTAAAATAACAGAAAAAACAGATTATATTGTTTACATTCAAATCATCACCTTTTTAAGCTTTTTTATTTTATCTAAATATTTAATAGAAAAAATTATAGCCACAGCCTTCAAAATAGAATCATTTATGGAACAATTCAACATGATTAAGCTTCATTATAGAGCCTATACGGTCATGTTTTTGATGCCAATTACGACGGTTTTATTTTATAATGCTGCACCTATTCCTGTGCTAATGTACGTATTATCAGGTATTTTGATAGCAATTAATGTTGTTATTTATTTAAAAAGTATAAAGATTTTTCAAAAATTAATATTTGGCAAATTATTTTATTTTATTTTGTATCTTTGCACCCTCGAAATAGCACCATATTATTTTATATATTATTGGTTTAAATCAAGATAAAAAAATAAAATACATAAATAAAGTGATATCTTTTTTGTTGATAAAAATTTTATGAAGTATTTTATGAAAAAGCAAAAAAATTATTAGCATTCCCTAAATATGAAAGTGAAAACAATTTTGGTATCGCAACCTGAACAAAAAATCGAAAATTCACCGTACTTTGACATTCAACAGAAACACAAAGTAAAAATTGACTTCAGACCTTTTATTCATGTTGAGGGTGCAACCGCAAAAGACGTAAGGGCACAAAAAATAGATTTGAACCATTTCTCAGCTATCATTCTAACCAGTAAAAATGCTGTGGACCATTTTTTTAGAGTTGCAGAAGAGATGCGTTATAAAATACCTGAAGATTTAAAATATTTTTGTCAGTCAGAAGCCATCGCTTTTTATCTGCAAAAATATGTGGTTTATCGAAAAAGAAAAATTTATGTCGGTTCAAAAGACTTTTCTGATATGTCTGCTTTAATAAAAAAGCATAAAGAAGAAAAATTTTTATTACCCGCATCAGACCAGCTCAATGCTGATGTCCCAGTAACTTTAAACAATCTAAAAGTAGCATGGTCTCACGCCGTTTTTTATAAAACAGTAATGAGCGATTTAAGCGATTTGGCCGATGTTTACTATGATGTATTGGCATTTTTTAGCCCAACAGGTATCAAATCGTTGTTTAAGAATTTCCCTAATTTTGAACAAAAAGAAACCAAAATTGCTGTTTTTGGTAGTTCCACACAAAAAGAAGCCATCGAGCACGGCCTTCGAGTAGATATTATGGCCCCGTCGCCAGAAAGCCCTTCCATGACAATGGCTCTCGAAAAATATCTCGCCAAAGCCAACAAATAAAATATCAAAACGCCTTTTTTTAAAGGCGTTTTTTATCATAAAAACAAGCGACTTATTGGTTGTTTAACTTACAATTTTGACGTATATTTGTTTTTTATAAAACATAAAAATAAATTTTTTTATAACAATAAATGAAACTAAAACTTCAAAACATAGGAATAATTGAAGAAGCCGATGTTACTATTGACGGCATCACTTTGATTGCAGGACAAAATGATTCTGGTAAAAGTACGGTTGGGAAGGTTTTGTATGCATTGATTAGAGGAGTAAATATTGATGAAGAGCGATTTTATTCTTCAAAAAATGATTTTATTAGAAAAAGAATAAGAGATGTTAGAAATTTGCTTTTAAGAACCAAATCTTCTAATGAAAACGACGACATTATAAAAGAAAAATTTGTATCACTTTTTTTAGATAGTGATCAATCCGTTTTTACTAGTCGTAATTCAATAATTAGAGCAGATGAAATAGAGTTTGTAAAAATTATAATTGATGAACTAAATAAAATTAAAGAATTATTTCAAGATTTCTCGAATGAATCAACAAAAAATCAACTCGAAATTTTAATTGAAGATATTAAAAACAGAATTGAAATTACAATTGATTCAAAAGATGTTTTGCATTATGAATTGGAAGAGTTTTTTGAAAAAGAATTTGGGAATCAAATCCAAAGTAAATTCAAATCGGGAGATTCATTTGTACAAATAGGAGATGATAAAAAGATAGCGTTTGAAGATACCATTCATTTTGAAGGTTTTAACACCTTTTCAACTTTTCATTATGATGATGTAATTTATATAGAGTCGCCATTGAAATTACACGAAAATAGTTTTGTGTTGTTTGATAAAATACTTAGAAATAAAAGCAACTATTTGAATCACAAAATATACCAACCCAAGAAAGAACAAGATATTTTTTCTGATACAAGTGATAAAACCAAAAAGCTCAATCAATTAATTTTTGAAATTATAAATGGAGGTTTTAACATTAATTCAAATGGTGAATTAAAATTCAAAAAACAAGAAATAGATTTTGATTTAAGCAATGTGGCAACGGGGATAAAAAGTTTTGGAATATTACAAATGCTAATTGAAAATGATAGCTTGAATTCAAACACATTACTTTTTCTCGACGAACCTGAAGTGCATTTGCATCCAACATGGCAAGTAAAATATGCTGAAATTTTAGTACTTTTATCAAAAGAACTTGCAATTCCAATAGTTTTAACTTCCCACAGCCCTTATTTTATTGAGGCTCTGGAAGCTTATTCAAAAAAATACAATTATGAAAGTTCGACCAATTTTTATTTTGCAGAGAAAAATGAAGATGGACTCTCAGCAAAAATTACCGATGTTACCAAAAATATTTCACCTATTTTAAGTTCTATTTCTGAAGCTTTTTATACAATTCAAGATATTAATGATGAGGATTAGAGAAATAGAAACGCATTTTGAAGAAAATTTTCCAAAAAAAAGTTTAACTATACTTTCATTAGATGAAAAAAATGAAATTACACTTGTAAAATCGGAAAAATTAAGTTTTGATTTTGATAGCGTTGTTAAAAAGAACGATAAAATCATTAAAACTGCTGATACCCTATTTTTTAAAAATAATAAAATCATTTTTGTTGAATTCAAATCTGGAAAAATAGGTAATCTCGATTTCAGATTAAAATCAACTGAAAGTATCATTTCTTTTTATAATTACATTTTTAAAAATAATTTTCAAGAACCATTAACAATTCCAAATGCTATTTTTGAAATTTATTTTGTTTACAATAAAAGAGCCAGTTCAGCTACTTTAAATACTTTTTCACAGATTGAAAGAGAATTAAAATTGGAGTATAAGCATTTATTTTCTAAATTTAAAATGCTTGATAATGAACAATTTACAAAACTATTCAGAATATAATCTAATGAAAAAACTATTCAAATTCATCCTCAACACCATTCCACGTCCTATCTTGATAAGATTGAGCATTGTGGTGCGTCCCGTTTTGGCATTTTTGTTAAAAGGAAATACATTTACCGACCCGATAGACGGGAAATCCTTCCGAATGTTTTTGCCGTATGGCTATGGCAATCAACGCAATAATGTGTTGTCGCCCAGTACATTATCTTTAGAAAGACACCGCTTGCTATGGTTGTATCTTCAAAACGAAACCGAATTTTTCACCGCAACAACCAAAAAGAAAGTACTGCATTTTGCACCAGAGCAAGAGTTTTATAAACGCTTCAAAAAACAACAAAATATCGATTATACCACCACGGATTTGCTTTCGCCTTTAGCTGATGTAAAAGCCGATATTTGCAATTTGCCTTTTGAAGACAATCATTATGACGTTATTTTTTGCAACCATGTTTTGGAGCATATTCCAGATGATACCAAAGCCATGCAAGAATTGTATCGGGTGTTGAAACCTGGCGGCATGGCTATTCTTCAAATTCCACAAGATTTGAACCGAGCCACCACTTTTGCAGACGACTCCATTACTGACGAAAAAGAAAGAGCAAAAATTTTCGGACAATATGACCATGTTCGGGTTTATGGAAGGGATTATTTTGACAAGCTGCGAAGTATTGGTTTTCAGGTGGTTGAGGTTGATTATACCGCACAAATGAATGCAGAAATGGTTCGTAAATACTGTTTGGCACAGGGAGAAATTTTGCCTATTTGTTTTAAATAAATTCTTTACATTTTGATGAATTATACGTTTTGTTTTAATTTGCATTTTGAAACCACGTTGGGATTTTACGTGCCAATACCTTATGTGGTTAATAATCAGCAAGAGATAGATTATGTAGATAAAAAACCGTCGCCAGAGGTATTAGCCGATTTGGGAATTTCCGAAAAAAATATAGAACAAGACCAAAAAACCCTACTCAAGATTTGCAAATCATTAGAAGTGCCTAGTATATTGAAAAAATATTCGGCAAAAAAAAAATTCAAAACTTATACTGAGTTGATGTTGGATCCAAGCATGGAAGATGGTGTTTTGAGATTCCTTCATTTTCAATTGGATAACTTTTATTCCATTGTCCAAAAAAACAATTATCCGCTAGCCATCAATATGGATTTGGACAAAAATTTTGCAAAACACCGTATTGCCACTTCAAATGAATCGATGAAGGCCTTTTTGAAGTTTGACAAAACGGAGAATGATATCAAATATTCATTGTTTTTGAAATCGCAAGACCAACTATTAATTCCAGAAAAACAATCAATAACTTTGCTTTTGAATAAATCTAAATGGATGGTTTTGAATAAAAAATTGGTTGGATTGGAAGGCATCAACACCAAAAATATAGAACCATTTTTAAAGAAAAATGCGATAGAAATTTCTTTAAAATTAGCCCCACAGTATTTTGAAAATTTTATAAAAAGCATTGTCAAAAAAGTTGATTTTGAAGCTGCTGGTTTTGAATCGATTGTTAAAAACCAGCCCATAAAAGTAGGTTTGAACCTTCAAAATGATTTTTTTACCAATCAATATTTAATTAGTTTGCATTTGGATTATGCGGGTTATGTTTTTGATTTTGAAAAAAATAAAAATATCCATTCTGAATTGGATTTAGAGGATTTGACCAACATCAAAATTACCCGTTTCGTTCGAAATCCAGAGGCAGAACAACAATACATTGCTGCCTTGCAAGAACTGGGTTTGAATATAATCAATAATGCTTTTTTTGGATTGAAAGCACATGAAAAAGATAGGTATCAAAACGTTGAGTGGTTGATAGAAAATAAGCAAAATATTGAAAATAAGGGGTTTGTATTGGATTATATTGGTATCGAAAATAAAAAATTACATGTAGCAATTCCACAAATTAAAAGTTCAAATACCTTAAAAAACGATTGGTTTGATATTGAAATGACCATTATTTGTGGTAGCCTATCGTTTCATTTTTATGAAATTTTACCTCATTTGAAAGAAGGCCAACGGTTGTTTTTGTTGCCAAACGACAGCTATTTTTTGATACCTTCGGCTTGGTTTACTACTTATAGCTCGTTGGCTAGAATGGCAAAAGTACAAGATGGAATGATGCGATTGCCTAAAAGTAATTTTACTATTATAGACGGATTGCCAGAATTAGATCATCAATTGATGACTTCTAGCGAAGTAGCCTTTTCGCCATCGACTGCTGTAAAAGCCCATTTGAGACCCTATCAAATAGAAGGAGCTAAATGGCTTTTTGAACATTTTTGTAACGGATTGGGAGCTTGTTTGGCAGACGACATGGGATTGGGAAAAACCTTGCAAACCTTGACAACCTTGACCGCAGTAAAAGAGCAAATTCAAACCAAAGAGGCCACGGTGCCCATGTATGATTTGTTTGGTAATGTAGTGTCAAATTCTCAAACCTTTTTGAAAGCATTGATTATTTTGCCATCATCGTTAATATTTAATTGGTACAACGAAGCTAAAAAATTTACCCCACATTTTAGTGTGATTCAATATTCGGGTGCAGATAGAAAAAAGTTAGTCAAAAAATTAGATAAATATGATTTGATTTTTACAAGTTATGCTATTGCACAACGGGATAGCGCCATTTTTGCAAAGTATCATTTTAATTATTTAATTTTAGACGAAAGCCAATATATTAAAAACAAAAATTCCGAAACATTTAAAAGAATTAATGAAATTCAAGCCGTAAACAAAATTTCTTTGAGCGGTACACCTATTGAAAATTCTTTGAACGATTTGTGGTCGCAAATGCAGTTTATCAATCCAAATTTGCTTGGAACATTTGATTTTTTTGTTAAAAATTATAAAGTGCCAATCGAGAAAAACCAAGATGAGCAAGCTTTACTTGAATTGAAGAGTTTAATAAAACCATTTGTATTAAGACGTACAAAAGAACAAGTATTGGATGATTTGCCAGATAAAATGGAGCAAATTTATTATTGTGATATGGAACCCGATCAGGCCAAAATGTATGAAGAAGAGAAGTCTAAAGCTCGAAATTATTTGTTGAATTTGACTGATGAAAAAGCGGGTAAGTTGCAAATTATCAATACTTTAATGCGATTAAGACAGCTCAGTAACCATCCAAAAATGATTGATGCCAATTCTGAATTGGATTCTGGCAAGTTTTTAGCGGTTACACAGTACATTGCATCGTTACTCAAAGCCAATCAAAAAACCATTGTGTTCAGTTCCTTTGTGTCCAATTTGGCTTTTTATGAACAATGGTGTTTAGACCATGATGTCTTATATTGCAAATTGACTGGGCAAACCAAACCTAAAGAGCGTGAAGCCGCATTAAAACGATTTCAAGAACAAGAAGAAATTAAATTGTTTTTTATATCGCTCAAAGCCGGTGGCGTAGGGCTCAATATTACAAAAGCATCGTATGTGCTTTTTTTAGACCCATGGTGGAATCCGTTTGCCGAAGCACAAGGCATTGGCAGAGCACACCGAATTGGACAAGAAAATAAAGTAAATGTCGTTCGGTTTATTTCAAAAAATACAGTTGAAGAAAAAATCATTAGTTTACAAGAATCCAAAAAAATACTTTCAAACTCGCTTTTAGATGATGATTTTGTTAGTGCCGAAATCGAACAAAATTTAGATTATATTTTAACTTAATTTTTTTAAAATAATATACAATTAATTTAAAAAAATTAACGTTATTTGTATAATCGTTCATTTTAAAATAGAAATTATTATAAAATGATATTTTGTTTTTGCTTAATGCTAACGTTATGATAAAAATTGTATCTTTATTTTTTTTGTTAATAATTTTCAATTTGAATGCCCAAATTGAAAAAGAAATACCACCGCCCTATAATATTAAAACTGTTACTTTTGTTCAAAACGGTCAAAATGTTACGCCTTTTTTTCAATTGGGCGACAATTTTAGCTTAGAATTTGACGACTTATTTGGCAATGAGGCCAATTATTATTACTCGATAACCATGTGTGATTATGATTGGAAAGTAGCAGAAATGTCAAAAAATGAATATATTCTAGGTTTTGACGACATGAGAATACAGGATTATACAAACTCATTCAATACCTTGCAAATATATTCGCATTATAAAATAAGTTTTCCAAACAAAAACACACAAATAAAATTGAGTGGCAACTATATGTTGAAAATATTAAACGAAGATAAAGAAGTTATTTTTGCAAAAAAAATGGTTTTGTATGAAAATATAGCTCAAGTGGCGTTGCAAGTTCGTAGAACGAGGCAAACATTGGAATTGAATTACAAGCACAATTTAGATTTTACAATTAATTCTAATGTTCTTAATTTTCAAAACCCATTATCTAATGTCAAGGTTGTATTGATGCAAAATGGACAGTGGCAAAACGCTATTTCAAATATCAAACCACAATATACAATTGGCAACGATTTGATTTATAGATACGACAAAGAAACCCAGTTTTGGGCTGGAAATGAATTTTTGTATTTTGATTCAAAAGACATAAGAATACCTACAAATGTAATTTCGTTTGTTGATTCAAATAGTGGCGTTTATAATACTCATTTGTATGCTAATACGTATCGTTCGAGGTTTCCTTATACATTTTACCCTGATATAAACGGTAACTTTGTCATAAGAAGATTAAATGCAGAAAATAGCTCGATTGAGGCAGACTATTCTTGGGTGTTTTTTACATTAAAAGCACCAAATTATTCGGGTGTAAAAGATATTTATATCAACGGAATGTTTAACAACTATGCGTTTTCGCCCGAGAATAAAATGGACTACAATGCTGATACAGGATATTACGAAAAAGCCATAATGATTAAGCAAGGTTTTGTTAATTATCAATATGTATTAAAAAACACTGATGGCACTATTGATGAAGATCACGCTGTTGATGGCAATTTTTATCAAACAGAAAATAATTATGCTGTTTTGGTATATTATAGAGAAAATGGCGGGAGGTATGATAGAGTAATAGCTAAAGGCGATGCCAATTCAACACAAATAATAAATTAGTTATAAAAAAAGCGTATAAATATTATTTGTTTTTTTTATAATTTAGTTCCACTAAAAATTTATGATACTGAAATCAGATGATTTTTTATTATTTGACATGATTTCAAACGATTTTACGATTAAAAAAAATAGAAAACTTGTTTTTGAATTGATTTTTTTTATAATTTTGAAAAAATAAAAGCAACTCCAATTCGATCATCATGGTAACCCAAATTACTCAAGGCATCAAAATATCTGTATTAACCAGTTTTGAAGGAACTTACTTTAAAAACTGTCGTTTGCATTTTGCGTTTACCTACCAAGTAACCATCGAAAATTTCAGTAAAGATTCTGTGCAACTCATTTCTAGGCATTGGAAAATATACGATTCGTTAAACGATTTGGAAATGGTAGATGGCGAAGGCGTAGTGGGCGAAAAACCGATTATAAAACCAGGCGAAACTTTTATGTACCATTCGGGTTGTTTACTAACCTCTACTTTTGGGGCTATGACTGGTTTTTTTAATATGATCAATTTTACAACCACCAAAAAATTTAGAGTTACCATTCCTGGATTTCGATTAAGTGCTCCTTTTGCATTAAACTAATTTTTTTGTTCAAATAAAACCCTAGTATTTTTTTAAAAATCAAATTAAAACTATCTTTTTTTGGCAATTCAAAAAAGTTGAGTACCTTTCAGCCAAAATTTAAAAAAATATGCAAGTAGAGAATCAAGATAATTTCAAACGAGAATTGGGACTTTTAGATGGTACCATGCTCGTTGTAGGATCCATGATCGGCTCAGGGATTTTTATAGTTAGTGCCGATATTGCCCGTCAGGTTGGCTCAGCGGGTTGGCTCATTATGATATGGTTAATATCCAGTGTTATCACTATGGTTGCAGCTGTGAGTTATGGCGAGTTGAGTGCCATGTTTCCCAATGCAGGCGGACAATATGTATATTTGAAAGAGTCTTATAATCAATTAGTTGGGTTTTTATATGGATGGAGCTTTTTTGCAGTGATTCAAACTGGGACAATTGCAGCTGTTGGTGTGGCTTTTTCAAAATTTGCGGCCTATTTATACGAGCCATTTAGCGATGAAAATATCCTTTTTACTTTAGGTAATTTTCAACTTAATGCGGCTCAAATCGTTTCTATCATTACCATTATTTTCTTGACATATTTGAATAGTAGGGGAGTAAAAGATGGTAAAATACTTCAAACTGTTTTAACAATTGTAAAAATAGTATCTATATTTGGATTGATTGTTTTTGGTTTTATAGCTGCTAAATCTACCATTTGGCAACAAAATTGGGACAATGCATGGATAACACAATCGTATAGCAAAGAGTCGGCTACATGGTTACCTATATCTGGTTTTGACTTAGTAGGTGCAGTTGCTGCAGCCATGGTTGGTTCACTTTTTTCGAGTGTGGCTTGGGAAGGTGTTACTTTTATAGCTGCGGAAATTAAAAATCCCAAAAAAAATGTAGGTTTAAGTTTGTTTTTAGGAACATTTATTGTAGGGTTGATTTATGTTGTTGCAAATTTAATGTATTTGGCGGTTGTACCGCTACAAGATATTGCAACCGCCCAATCAGATCGGGTGGCTGTGGTGGCTTCGCAAAATATTTTTGGCGATATTGGTACCATTATTATAGCAGTGATGATCATGATTTCAACTTTTGCTTGTAATAATGGATTGATTATGGCAGGAGCTCGAGTATATTATACCATGGCACAAGACGGTTTGTTTTTGAAAAAAGCCGCACATTTAAACCCAGCAGGTGTGCCAGAATGGGCATTGTGGGCACAATGTATTTGGGCTTCGGCTTTATGCCTGACAGGAAAATATGGAGATTTACTGGATTTTGTTGTCATAATAGTGCTAATATTTTATATACTTACTATTTTAGGAATTTTTATACTTCGCCATAAAATGCCAAATGCCGACAGACCATATAAAGCATTCCTATATCCCTACTTGCCAGCTATTTACATTATAATTGCTTCGGCAGTGTGCTTGGTATTATTGCTAACAAAGTTTGACACTTGTGGATGGGGTGTTTTAATCATGCTTTCGGGAATTCCTATTTATTATCTTTCGAAAAATAAGTAATACCAAACACAGCTCAATTCTAAATAAACAATAAATAAAAGTTATGTAATTGGGCGTTCCCACTTGGGTAGGGCTATCCGTTTCAAACAACGTTTATTGAACTCCAAAAGAAATATATTTGGTATAATATTGTGAAATAGTCTTTTTTGACAACCACATTCAGAAACTATATTCGTGCAATATAACATCCCCTTTTGGGGGATGGGGGCTTCTAAAAGGATTTCCACTGTATCCCTAACGCAAAAGCTGCAATCTATGAGCATATAAACTCAAAACACTAATTCAATATTTTATCATTATTTTAAGATATTTGAATTAGTGTTTTTTTAATTTTACAACATCAAATTTTGGGACAGCACAATATGTCCTACACTTGATAATAAAAATTAAATCGATACAACACATGAAATATTTAATGGTACTCGTTTGTAATGTTGCTTTTGTTTGGTTTGCAAACGCCCAAAAAGAAATAGCAACAAAATCAAAATCGTTTCCAATAGCAGGAGCCAAATTTAAAGCACCAGAAGCTCCAAAACCACAGGTACCAGCTAAAGCATCACCTTTTGAACCTTCGTCCAAAGTAGATCTTTCGTCGCCTTTGTTTACACCCAGTACTTCATTTTCTAACGAAAAAAAATCAAATGTGATGCAAATTGGACAGCCTTCTCAGTTAGATATGTCGGCAGGACAGCATTTTGCCAATCCAAACGAAGGGTTAATAGACAAATTGAATGGCAAAAATGCAAATGAAGTTTCCAAAAATTTCAAACTCATTCGTGGCAATCAAGATTTGGGCACTTTCAATACCAATTCAGGTCATGTAAATGTCAAATACCGAGATTTTGGAGAGGTCGATGGCGATCAGATTCGAGTATATGTCAATGGTGAAATGATTGAAAGTCAGATTTTGTTAGATTCCTATTACAAAGGATTTCAAATCAATTTGAAAACGGGTTTCAATAAAATAGAATTTGAAGCACTCAATCAAGGGCTTTATGGGCCAAACACCGCAGAACTCAAGGTATATGACGACAAAGGAAGTGTGGTTTCGTCAAATTATTGGAATTTAGCCACAGGATTTAGAGCTACCATTATGGTCATGAAAAATTAATTGTTGTTTTATTTTGAGGGCACATTTATAAATTTTAAAGCCAATTTTTTGCCACATTATAATCAATAAAATACTTTACACTAATTGAAAACACATGACTAAGGGCATTGTTGTTGAGTAATTGGTTGATGTTTTGACTGTAGTTTTTGTTGATTTCATTTTGAAATACAGCCGCATTATTGCGATACAAAACGGATACTTGGCTACCTGGAGCAAACCACCAATTGTAAGACAAATCCATGTTCCAAGAACTGAAATCTTGATTTTGTGGATTGTTAAAATAATCCAATGGTTCTAATCGTCCAAAGTCATTCAAAGTCAGGTAATTTTTATTTTCTACAAACGACCAATAATGTCTAAAAGAAGCATTTAAAGTCATTTTGCTGTTCAACGAGTATTTAATCCAAGCAGCGGTATTCAAAGAAGTTACATTTCTATTCCCAAACACAATCACATCAGCAGTAGTAGCATTGCTGTCTGCATCTCCAAAAAATTGATAGCCTTTGATATTGGTATCTTTGATGTAATCAAGTTGTATTTGAAATGAAAATTTATCAGAAAATCGATACCTAGGAGTAACGTGTATCCCAAATGTTGTTTGCTTGTCTGTATCAAAAAACACCAAATAGGGATTGAAATCTATGGCAAATTTGTAGTTGTAATTTGTAGAAAGATAAAACCAGTTTTCAATACTTCTTGGCTGGATAACATATCTGTTGGCCACACGGGGTTCGTAGTAATTGTATTTTTCAAAAGGTTTTATTTCCATTCCATACTCATAAAAATTATTGTTTTTGGAGTTAAAATCATTAACAATGTCAATCACATTTTCTTGTATTTTGTTGGTTTCTTTGTGCCAACGGGCATTTGCAAAAAGGCTGGTTCTGAATGAGTTAAGGTGTTTTGTTGGTTTCAAAGTTCGATAATTAAAACCGCCATTTAAGGTATAATAATTGGTTTCATAATTGATTCCTAAATCGTTAATGTCATACTCTTTAGTAACCACACCAATTCTGGCATTGTATCTGTATTTGCCACCATTATCTGCAAAACCTATATTGGTCGACACTCCGTCTTTGCGGTTGTCATCATTTACAAAGCTGTATTTTAGATCTCCCGAAATTTTGAATGTATTTGATTTTGAGTTCAAATCCCAAATTAAGCCCGAAACATTGGCATCTCTAAAATTACCATTTCGCATAACATTTGTATTGATAATAGAAAAAGATGAATTTTTTCTAAACCTTTGGTCCAAAACAAATATGTTGTAATTGGTTAATGGTTCCACCGTTTTGGATGTAGTTTGATTGGTATCGGCATTATAAATTGTGGCAAAAGTTTGTTCTGTAACCGCATTTAAAAAACCAATTCCTAAACCGTCTTTTGTTCGTCCTGATATTTTTGTAGCATTGATAAGGGCAACACTCGAAGGGTTTTCAATATACGATTCATTATCAGCCAGTGTATAACTTGGACTGCCTCCAATACGTCGTGAATAAAACAGCCCACCTTTTGAAAACAAGTCGGTACCTTCTGTAAAAAAAGCCCTATTTTCATCAAATTGTTGTTCAAAAGGAGTTAAGTTTAATATTTTATTATCATATTTTGTTTGTCCAAAATCAGGTATTAAAATGGCATCTAATGTAAAGGCATCGTTGATACCATATTTAATATCCAAACCTCCTTTTGGAGTGCCTTTGGTTTTTAAATCTTTGCTGGCATTCAAATAAAATGACGAATAAGGCAGTAAAAATAATCGAGTAGGGGTTTTTATGTCTGCAATACCTGTCAAAATACCACTTTGTTGTGTAAAAGTACCTATTTTGTTATCTACTGGGTTCCAAACATATTTTTGATTGGCTCGTTTAATCATTCTAAAAAAGTTGAAACCCCATGTTTGTGTTTTTTCGCTCGAAAACCGCAATGCAGCATAAGGAATTTTCATTTCTACAACCCAACCTTTGTCTGTAATCACAGCTTTGCTATCCCAAACGGCATCCCAAGAATAATCTTCTCCTTGACTATCTGAAGCCACACAATCTGATTGGGTGTCGGCTGCAGAAACAAAAAATCTAAAATCTTGTTGCCCATCATTAAAACCATTAATAAAAACGCCAAAAATGTCGGCAGTTCCAAAATCATCCCGAGGAGTAAGTTCTTTTAAAATTTTTTGTGGCTCGTCATCAAGCAATAAAGCTGCAATATATATAGCGTCGTTGTCATATAAAACTTTCACATCAGTGCGTTTTTCTGGCAAAATATGCTTGCCATTGTCGGGCTCAAACATAATAAAATCTGTTCCAGCTGTGGCACTTTCCCAAGATTTCTCAGAAAGCTTTCCGTCAATCACTATTTTTTCGGATATGAATTGGGTTTTTAGTTCTTTCTTTTGTGCCAAAACTGAAAATGTACTACAAAATAATAATGTATAAAAAATAAACTTCATTTGATTTGAGTTGTAATATTATATGTTGAATTTGAGAAAAACGTTAATTCCTTTTTTCTAGTATATAATAGACACTTTTTTATCTTTTTTGTTACAATTAAATTGATAATATTCCAATTTGAATTAAGGATGGCTCATATAAAATAATTGGGGAGAATTTGTAAATTTGCAATAAAAAAGCAATGGATTTTTCATTTTTTTCACACTTTCTACCTGATGGTTTATTAGATCATTTTGATGTTTTGGATTTTAAAGAATTAGGGGATATAGCAACCAAAAAGGATTGTTTTTATATTTATTTAGATGAGAAGAATATACTTCCAAATGGCTATGAAAGTGAACAATATGAATCAAAAGGATTTTATAATCGAACCATAATTCAAGATTTTCCTATTCGAGGAAAAGCCGTTTATTTAGGTATTCGTCGTAGGCGATGGCGGAGTAAAACAGATAAATCTGTTGAAATTAAAAGCGATTATTCGTTCATCACTGAAGGTTCAAAACTAACTATTGAATTGGCAGCTTTTTTAAAATCTACAGGTTTCGACCCGAGAAGATACGATAAGTAATATTGCTAGTTATTATGGTGTTAAGGCGGATTTAGTGAGAAGACATTATAAAAAGACAAGTGGTTTTAAAATTTGGAATCAATACTCTCATGCTGAAGATTATTTGATATACCAAGAAAACATAGGTGAAAATTTAAGTATTGATGAAGTAAGTTTGTCAAAAGGAGAGCTTTACACATTTGTTACTAATAAATCAGGAAAAGGTAAAAAACGAACATTAGTTGCTAGTATAAAAGGCACTAAAAGTCAGGATATTATTGATGTTTTACAAAAAATACCGTTAGAAAAACGCAAATTAGTTAAGACAATTACTCAAGACATGGCAAACAACATGCAACTAGCATCAAAGATGTGTTTTCCAGAGAGTTATTTGATTACGGATCGTTTTCACGTTGTAAAAATGGTTATGGAATGTTTGCAACATCTTCGAATAAAATATCGTTGGGAGGAAATTGAAAAAGAAAATCAAGCCATAAAATTAGCCAAAGATCAAGGCATAAAATATATTCCGATTATTTTTGAAAATGATGATTCTCCAAAACAATTACTTGCTCGAAGCAGATACATTATCGCTAAAAAACAAAATGAATGGACAGAAAATCAAAAACAAAGAGCCGAAATTTTATTTAAAAATTATCCGCTTTTACACGATGCTTATAAACATACAATGGAATTTAGAAATATTTATGAAGAACAATCAAAAGAGTTGGCTAGAGAAAAAATTTTGAATTGGATTGAAAAAACAAAATTGTTAAAAATGAACACTTTTAATACCGCAGCAAATAGTCTAAAATATCATTTAGAAACAATATTAAATTTCTTTACTCAAAGGCTCACAAATGCAAATGCAGAATCTTTTAATTCCAAAATAAAACTATTTAGAGCTAACCAAAGAGGTGTTATAGATGTGAAGTTCTTTCTGTTCAGAATGGAAAAATTATTTGCTTAATCCCCATAAAATTCATGTGAACCTTAAGGATTTTGAAAATGTCAATTTGAAACTATTATTTTTTTTTAAAGTAAATATTATTTATTTTAAAAAAAATGTAAACTAAAGAGTTGTATTTTCTAGTTTTTTTATATGAGTTTCATTTTTTGAATTGTAAACAGTTTTTAATACTAAAAGCACATCAATAGTATTGAAAATTTTAAGTAAAAAAACAATTATCCCCAAAAGGAGCTAATTTTGATCCAATAGCGGTGCTTTTCAATAAAACTCATCAACCCAAACGCTCAAATTGCAATAAGAGGTAAATAAATGAAAAATAAGCTTGATTCGTTATTTAATAATAATCCTTTTATGTACTATTTTTCCATTATTTAATTCGATTTTTAAAATATAAATTCCAGATTTATTTATGAAAAATTGATTATTCGATATCGTATTTACTTTTACTTCTTTTCCTAAAATATCAAAAGCTTTTACATTTTTCAAGGTAGCATTTGAGTGGATTTCCCATTCACCATTTGAAGGATTGGGATAAATTGCTACTTGAAAATCCGTATTGTTTTCAAAAGAAATAGTTAATAAGTTCGTATCAAAATTTGAAATAACACCTGCAAGTAATCTGATATAGGCCGCTTGATTATTTATAGCCGGTTCCGAAACTTCCCAGCTATTGTTTGGATACCCATCATTAAAATCCAAATAGGATTTTGTTGCAGGCTGACCATAAGGAGGCGAAAGACTTGTAACCGAGAAATCTTTATTGGGCCCACCAACTAAATAGCCTGGAGCTGGACCTTTGCTAGAAGTTATGGCATTGTCATATACCGAACCGTTGGCAAACCATTGATGATACAACTCGTTTATAGAATAGTCGGCTCCAAATTCATACATATTTGATAATTGAACAATACCAAGCGGATTTACTCCATGAAAACTGTGCATCAATTCTTTAGCCCTATTTTTTAGGTTGCTAGCATTACCAATTCCATATTTTGCATATAACAAATTTAGGTTTCCATATTTGGCTTTTATTCGATTGCTTCCCCAATAATACGCCCATTGTGGCATATAATCCCTATAAAGCCCCAAATTACTAATTCCATAAAAATTATTCCAATTGTTTGTTACATCATTTTGAGCAGCATTTGTTATGGAATTCACAAGGGTTGTTGTGGCATTAGGTAGCGTCGTATAATACAGTAAAGCATCTTGAATGGGTGTATAATCGGCTCCCCAATTGGAATCTGACAACGGAGTGATTATGGGTGCATTCGTTGTTATGAAAGTGTTGTATGTAGCTAAATTAGTAAGTTTGTAAAGATAAATTGCAGCACTAACCATCATTGTTTTTTGCTCGGTACTACTTACATCCGCATCACCAGAAACAATTTCGCCATTATCACAATTGGTTTGTAAGGTATTGGAAGTGTAAAAAGGTAAAGTATAATTGTAACAAGCTATGGCACGATTTTGTAATTGCGAAGCATAAGCTGTATTTCCAATAGCATTAAAAATAATAGCGGCATGTGAAAAAGTACTAGCTATTGTTGCTGAAGCAGCAGTACATAAATTGCCATAATAGCGAGGATCTGTGTTGGCACTAGGTGGATAACTACTGTTTTGAGAGTAATTTTTGCTCCCCATTTTGATATAGACAGAACCATCAGAATTTGACATTTTGTAGAGCCAATCTAATTCATATTTTAATTCGTCCAGAATGTCAGGTACATTGTTTCCGCTTTCAGGAATATTCCAATCGTCTCCAAAAATAGCGGGATTGCTTTCATAAGCCATCAATAAATCATGAATTACAGAATAGGTAAAGGTAACATATTTATTATAATCGCCAGCATCAAACCAACCTCCAGACAGCTCTTTTTCTGTAGCAGCATTGTTTTGTGCAAAAACCGAACGGGCATTATAATCTTGAAGATTGTTGTTAAAATTTAAGCCATCCGTCCATTTTGCATTGGCATAAGGAACTGCTTTTGTAAAGTTACATCTATTGTAATAAAACATTTTTGTAGCCGCTTTTAATACTTCCGTATATGGATTTGTCGCAATTTGAAAAGTAGCCGAACTCTTAGCATTGGTAGCATCATAAATATAATAAGTTCCAGGAACCGTTACCGAAGAAAAATCGAACCACCACCCTTTATCTCCAGAAAAAGAATCGGTAACTCCAGCATTCCAAATGGAAACAGTACCCGTATAAACAACGCTATTGGAACTGTTTTTTACTTGTAAAGTGGCCGGAGCGGTATAACTTTCGGCGGCATTGAAACCTGTTTGTGGATTTCGGAGCACCGCAACTTTTGTTCCTGTAGTGAAATATCCAAATTGATCTACTTCGATAAATGGATTTTGGGCAAAAGAAATACTGCTAATTAAGAGTATAAAAAATGTTTTCAATTTCATTTTTTTTGGTGTTAAAATTATAAATTTATCTGTGCAAATTTTTATTTATTGCTAATTAAAGTTTACGGATTTACCCATACCGCTACTTTTATACTTTTATTTTTGATAATTTCTTTGCAATTTCCAGTAGAAAACGCTCCTGCACCGCTCCTTCCGCTACAGGTATTGCCATCTACATCTGTAATAGTATATGGTACATTGCAAGACAAAGCTATCTTTGGTTTTTGTGGTTTTTGCCTAATGTAAAGTTTTTCATTGTACCAATAGCCTTTGTATTCTAAAATTTCAGTAACCCTACTATGACTATTATTAGGTTTATATGCCGCATCTACTATTGAAAGCCATTTTGGAATACCCTCATCTCGAACAGAAAATGAGATAATGGTATCATTTTTCACTTTTGAAGCTTTGTTAATTGTATTGATTGTAGCTTTTTTTTGTTCGACATTTAAAAAAACATTAGAACTAGAAAAGACTAAGTTTCTTGCTTCTTTTGTCATTTTTTGTAATGTAATAACCTCCACAGCATAATCGCTTTTTAAGTCAAATTGCTGCGGAAGTTCATATTTTTCAATGGGTTTTCCTGTGGTTATTACTTCCATTTTAAATTTTTCTGGATGCAATTCCATTTCATCTACTATTTTTTTATTGATGATCCACGAATAGGTTTTTGCTGGTAATACAATAGGGAGTTTTACATTATTCAATACATTTGTTGCCATTTCGTGATACGTAAATGCTGTTTCTATTTTTCTGTCGTGGCTCCCAATCCATTGATGGGTTGAAAGCAAGGATTCGCCATTATATACAATTTTGATATAAATTCCAGGATGATTATTTAATGCTTTGGGTAATCGAACATTATAAATGTAAGTATCCATCCAAGCGTTGTGTTGTGCGGATATTTCACCTATAAACAACACTAAAATAGCAATTAGTACTATTTTTTTCATCGTCTTCGTCTTATATTTTCCATAAATATTTTTGTTTTCCAATTAATATCAGAATTGTTAATAATTGGCCAAAGTAAATTATCTAAATCGCTGAAAATATTAGGAGATTCCGATGACGAATTGCATAGTACCACCCAATTGAACCCATTGCTCCCACGAATCATTTCGGAAACAGTGCCAGGTAAAGAACCCGTATGCCACCAATTGTTGTTTGAGTTTACTGCCCAGCCCGAAGCATAATTTTGGTTTTGAGCACTTGGAGTAGTCATTTTTTGAATGGTTTCAGGCAATAAAACATCTTCTGTATGACCGAAACCATCCATATAAGCCATCAATTTTACATAATCAGTGGCAGAAGCGATCCAACCCCCATGAGCATCCATTCGGTTTACATTCATATTGTATGGATTAAAGGCGTCTGAATAATATTTTACCTCATCCTGCCAAGTGCCCAACTCGTTTTTTTGAGCTAATTTGATGCTATGTAATCTGATGGGTTTTAAAATAGCATCTTGTATGTATTTTTCATACGATTTACCCGAAATTTTTTCTATAACTCTTCCTAAAATGGCATAACCAAAATTGGAATACGCATACACATTGGGCACTTTTTTTATTGAAGAAGCATTTTTAGTAATTTCATCCCTAATCAAATCGTTTATGTTTATGGCATTATTTCTAAACATAGGATCGTTGTTGTCATTGGTCCAAAGACCCGTGGTATGTTGCAAAAGTTGTTGAATGGTAATGGATTCTAAAACTTTTTTTGGTGTTCCAAAGTCGTTTTGTAACACACCATTTTGCCCAAAAACTTGATCTTCTAATTTTAATTTGCCTTGTTCTATCAATTTGTAAATTCCGACAGCAGTAATGGCTTTAGACAAACTAGCAATTCTAAATAAATGGTTATTGTTAACTGCAATTTTGTTTTCTTTATCCGCATAGCCATAGGATTTTTGGAATACTATTTTTTCGTTTTTGGTAATGGCAATTTGCAAACCGACCACTTTGTGGGTAGTCATGAAATGGGTTACCACTTTGTCAATTTCGGCTTCAGGATAGAGGGATTGAGAAAAGGATAATTTGAAAGTTAATAGGAAAATACAGATTAAATATTTCATTTTTTTTACATTTTATATTATTAATTTGATAAATCATACAATTTTATGCTGTAAATAACATTTAAAAATTGCGAAGTTTCTTTAAAGAGGTCTGTTTTATTGGTGGTTCCTTGCTTGTATAATTCTTTCAATTTTATATCTCTATATTTAAAACTTCCGTTTCTATAATTCCAGCTGCCACTTTCTCCTTGCAATTGCAAATAGTCGTCGGAACTATAAAAATCTTTATCACTAAAATTATAGGTAATTCTAATATATCCGTTTTCAATATCTAATGAAGTTATGTCATATTGCCAAATTCTATCATCTACTGGTATTACGCTTCCATTACCACTTCCCGTTTCTGAAACTGTTGCAATATGATTTTTATTAGTATCCATTAAACTATTGGAAGTGTTTTGAATGTTTTTTATTTCTTGTCCAAATTCGTCAAATACAGCAACATCCATAAAGCCATATAATTGTAATTCTTTTGAATTTCCCATAACTTCATCGCTACTGCCTAAACAATTTAATTGAATTGGCCTTAGCTTTATTTTAAAATTGGTATATGGTTTTGTTTTATTTGCATCTGGAAAATAAAGCACTTCTCGGTTTGGTCCCCAAAAAAGAGTACCAAATTCAAATTGTTGGTATCTAGTATATCCTTTTTCATTGATGGTTACTTCGTCTGTTTTTGGCAAACCCAGTTTTTTGCTATTTTGTCCGCCATCATTGTACCAATATTCTCGAAAAGCACCTCCAATTATTTGAGTGCCTGTTTTGGTACTAGTAGTTATGGTTCCGTTTGTAAATGTAGCAAAATCGGCATTAGTACCAGAAATACGAACAATATTAGAAATCGGCAAACCCAACCAACCATTTTCCCAACCAATTTCGCCCCATTTTTGTAAAATGGGGCCAAAAATAGCATAAGCGGTATTTGCTTTGGTATTATAATACACATTTCCGTTGTCAAAAATCCAACAATATCCTTTTTTTACTCCAAAAGAATTGGGTGTTTTTGGATTGCCAAAATGGAATTGATTCGCTTTCGCAAGCATTTTTTGCTCCATTTCTTTTATCTCTTTTTGTGCATTCAAATAGCTGTTTTCGCTGCTTTTTAATTTATCTACACCTAATTGTGCAAAGCAAATGCTTGAAATTGAAAAAACAAACAAAAGGCAATAATTAATTTTTATATTTATTATTTTTTTCATTTTTTTTTTAAATTTAATACTATCTCATTATTACTTTATCGCCCACAATAGTTCCGTTTTCAAAAGTTTGAGACATGGTGCCTTCTGTGTTTTTTTCTTCTGAAATAGGAAACCCTAATTTGTCATAGTTTTGCAAAAAAATATTGAAAATTCCATTTTTGTACTTTACACTATATGCTTCTGCTTCCCCTTTTTTCCAATAAATATATCCTTTTTCAAATTGTTGTTGAAGTCCTTTTTTATCATTGGTTTCTACAGCATCAAATTCTGGATATTCAAGTTCGCCAACTTCCCAGCCCGTTTTATTAAATCTCTCCATAATTGGACCATGATGCACAATGACTGCTTTTTTGACTTTTAATTTATACCAAATAGCACCGCCTTCAAAAAATTGGGCATGCCCTACTTCGGTATAATATTGTCCTTTCTTTGCTCCTTTTATTGGGCAAGAATATTCGTTGTTTACTGGATAACCCAAGTTGCCATTTTCCCAACCCTGACTGCCGTATTTTTCATTGATTTTACCATAAGTACCAAACAATAGCTCATTTTTCCATTCCGATTGTGGTCGATAATACATATTGCCAAATTCAAATTGTTGGACCACACCATTATCTTTTATTCCGAAAGGGTCGCTGATAGGAAAACCATAAACACCATGTTCGGTGTTGTTTTTGGCATGAATATTTCTGAAACCTAAATCAACAAAATGAACTTGATTGTTGAAAGGGGTATAAAAAATGAAACCATTATTTTTGGTTGTTGCCCAAAACCAGCCTGTTTTTCCGTCTTTGTTGGTGGTTTGTTTGGGATGACCTTGGTCGTTTTTTAAATCGCCCAAATTGTCTTTGGCATATTGGTTGGTAGCCATATAGTTGGTAATCATCGCAATAGCCGTTTCTCTGTTGTCTTCGCCTGATTTGGCATTTTTAAGATGAGATAAATCTATCTTTTTTGCGGGTTCTTTGGTTTTAGCTTCAGTTACTATTTCTGCGAATGATTTTGGACCAGCATCAAATTCTACTTCTGTAAGAGCTAAACAACTTGATGGTTTCCAAACGATATATCCTTTACTAAATTTATTGAATTTTAGATAACCTGCATCTTTCCATTTTTGGTCGGCAACATCCATTTCATTAGATTCTAGATTTCCAACTTTTTCAAAAACTCCTTTTTGTCTGTATTTTTCTCTTATTGCACCTTGAATAGAAACAACAATATCTTTTTTATTCAAATACAGCGTTGCATTTTCAAAAGTTGCAGAATTTTTATTTAATAATTTTTCAAATTTGCCTATCCAAGGATTGTCATTCCAATATTTTCTTAATTCTTTATTATTTAATTCGGGCACATTATTGACTACTGAAAAAAAGGCACTAAATCTTCCATCAGCGTTGTTTCCATAATAATTACTTATTTCAGGAACTTTAATATTATAAGGATAATTATCAATTTCACTATTTGAAGTAATTATTGAAAATGGTAACTCATTTACTATTGTTTTATCTAAAAAAAATTTTCCAAAAGCTAAAATATTTAGACCAATATGATCGTCTTGTGATAATTTACCCCTAATTGATGCATCTTTTATTACATAATCACAGTAAGGCATTTTCTCAAATGTTTTCCAATTAAATTTAAAATTTGTTAATGGATTATTATAGTAGGATTTATTTTTTACTTCATCACAAGTATTATTTTTGGAATAAAAATCATTAAAATAGCCTATATTATCATTAGGATTATCATTATCCCATTCATACATGTGTACTTCCATCATTATATTTGCACTTGGACCTTCATAAATTGTAAAATTACCTTTTCCATAAGTGCCACCTGCATCTACACCACCTATATAACTATTTTCTGGGTATTTTATAGTTTTAATGTACATTCCATCTTTAAATATATTAAAAATGAAATAGATTTCATCACTGCCACTACCATCACTAGTCTCTTGGTGGCAATGAAAACCATTGAAATCTATTTTTACTTGAGCTTGTGTGGTAATAGCAAAAAGTAAAAGGGCTAAAATTGCGGTTATTTTTTTCATTTTATCTTTCGTGTATGATATCCCCAGCGCTTATACTAAAGCTTAATTTTCCGTTGTTTATTTCTCCATAAAGCACATTTCCGTTAGAATAAGCTTTGGTAATTTTCAAATTCCATTCTTTAAAAAGGTTAAGTTCTGTTGGGCCAAATCCTGAAACAAACCTTTTATCTCTTGATGTACCCCATGTCAAAGTTGCGTTTTCCTTTGCGTTAGTATTGAAAATATAAGTATTGTTAGAGCAACTGATTTGTCTATCGCTAAAAGTATATTCAATCATAGATTGTCCAGATTTATTAGCTAAATTTAAAAGGGTATTACCATAAGCAACCCACCAATTAGGGCCACCACCATCTATATTTGTGTCAAATGCTCCAGTGGACATGATGGTGATTTTTACAGAAATGACACGGCCATCATACTGTTTAAAATAATCACCAATAACACCACTCCATTGTTGTGGAAGATCATTTCTTTGTGGTAAAATTTTTTGGGCATGTACCACTTGCATGCTAAGCATTGCCATCAAAAGCCAAACTGATTTCATAATTGTTTTTTTCATTTTTTGTCGTATTTAAGTGTTACTATTTATTTTAATTATAATCATTCTAGTTGTTTTACTTGTTTTGTTTTTATTTTATGAAATAAAATCAGTAAAAAAATATTTTTTTAAAGTATTTTAATTTATAAAATAATATTATAATAAATATAGGACTACTATTTGCTTGAATTTAATTTTCGCCAATCGATTTTATTGGTAATTTTTCAAAAGTACCCGAAATGGTTTTTACAATTTTGGGGTTATTCATGTCATACACCTCAACAGTAAAGGAGCCGTCAATGGTAGTTTTATCCACATTTGTTATTTCAAAATTTCCGCCTTTTTTTTATAATTTGTTGGCACTATTCTTCCTTGTGTTAGTTTGGTTTTATGAACAGCATCTAATATTCCGTAAGCAAAATTTTCTTTTGAAAGGTAATTTCCAACGGCAATTTACCGACGCAAGGAGGAATCGCAATAGTTGTTCGAATTATTGGATTTCTCCAATTGTCGAAATGACAAGTTAGACCTCAATTAAATTACTTTATTAGCTGATTATTTTTTATTGAAATTTAATAAAGTGAGTTCACTAAAAGTGCCCGTAATTTTTCCTGCTTTGGCTTTTTCATCCACACGATCTTCTTTCTTTTTGGCACCATCTCGTTTTACAATATCGATGAGTTCGCCAGAAAAGGAACCGTAATATTTACCATTGAGTTGTTTTATTTTTAACGAACCTCTTATTTCATACATTTTTCCGTTGCTAGATATTCCAGATGCTTGTTTGTAGGTTTTGGAAAATTCGTGAACACCTTCCGAAATAGCATCCACAACCAACATCACAAAGGGTTGTTCAAAATTTCCAGGAGCGGCATCGGTTCTCATTTTGTTCATAATGGTACCAATTATATATTTCCCATTGGCAAACATCATATTCGCACTAATTGGATTTGTTTTGGATCCATTGGTTTCATATACAATTGTTCCTTTGGAATTCATCATTTCCATGGCTTTTTTCTTAGCTTCTTCTTTGGTCATTTTGGCTTGTGAAAAACCAAAAAAACTACAAAAAATCAAAAGGATGTTAAATATACATTTCATAGCTTGTTATTATTAAATTTTGTATAAGATTATTATTATTTATTTGAATTATCTTTTAAAGAATACAACTTTACTGTTTACGCCATCTGCAACAATTAATTTATCGCATACATAAGCCAGCCCCCAAGACGATGGATAAACGGCATTGCTTGATATTGTTTTTACCTCTTCGGCAGTATTTGAGGTATTAAAATTCCATTTTTTTACTTTTGAAACCGAGTTTTCTACACAAGTAAAATACACCGCTTGCTCACTTTTTACATAAATAATATCTAATGGTGTAAAATTTATATTTAATGTTTTACTTAATGTTGCAGTTGTTCCGTTGAGGTTGTACATGTTTATTTTTTTTGAATGCAAATCGGTTGTAAACATTTTACCATCTCCAACTGCCACCCCAAGAGCCTGCTCTTTTTCTTGACTTGAGCCTTGTATTTCGGTCATTGTACGGCTGGCCGATGTTGGTTGGGTTACTTTTACTACCGATGCTGGAAACACTTGATTACTGGTACATTCATTACAGTGCAGATTTTCGCACATAATATACAAATCATTGTTTTCGTCAAAATTAATGCCTCTTGCGTTCCATGGATTACTTAATGATGTTGGGTTTACTTTATTGGCCATAACCATAAAGGCATTTTGGGTGTTCCAATTATCTGATTTCATAAAATAAACAATCTTGTTATCAACCGTGCTCGATACATACAAATTTTGATCTGCATCAAAGGCTATTGCCTCTGGATTATATACAAAATGGGTTTTATTGGGTTGATTACCGTTATAAAAATCGCCAAATTTTTCCCATATTTTTACTTTTCCTATTTGTTTTCCATTATCTATTTTATGAATGTAGGAAACAGCAAATCCACCTGATCTGCCATAAGCTATACCACAAACATAGTGTTCTGTTTCATTTTGAGTAATGTCTTTATTTGGCATATCTAGTAAGATACAACTCAAATTATGAATGGCACTTGGTCTTGCTATTTTTTCAATATAAACTTTTGATAAGTCCTTTTTATATTTCATTGCATTTTTTGGTGCTGGAGCGTCTTGTGCATTTGAAATTTGTACCGATGATATGGCTACTAAAAGCAGCATTATTTTAAAAATTGATTTCATAATGTTTGAGTTTATTTGAGTTTAATTAATTTCTTCCTTTTGGTGCTAAACCATTGTTTAAGTTTGGGATTTTAAAAGTAGTGATGCCATCTCCACCATAAGTAGTATATATCACTGAAAATAAAGCTTGATGTTGAGAAATCAATAAACTTCTACCATCGCAGGGTATAGTAACGCCAACATCATTAATTAAACCACCACCATTATTAGCATGCATAACAATGGCACCCAAAGTATTTGCACTAGCACCAGTTGAATAATTGGGAAAATCTCCTTGAGCAACTATATAAAATTTCACGCCAATATCTGATAGCATTTTTGTCCAACTAGCACTTGTCCCATCGGTGGTTAATGCTTTACCAGCTTGATTAGTTTGAGTAGGGACTCCGTTTTTGGCATACATTGCAAAGGGTACACTCAACAATTGGGTTGTTGATGTGATGGTATAATTGGATCCGCCAGTGGGGTCGGTTTCTGTTTTAATAAAATAAGGACCATTCCCCCAGTTGATGGCTACAAAATCGCCAGAAACAAAACCACCATCGCCAATTGTTAAACTTACCAAGCCATTGGCATTGGTAGCGGCCGTTTGGGTTTGGGTATAAACAGACGTTCCTGTTGCAGTTCCTTGTAAAATGGATATTCTAATTCCTACATTGGCATTTGAAACCAAAGCATTACTACTATTTCTAATGACCGCCTGATAACTCATTTTTTCTGGAGCTTGGGCGTTTCCTTTTAGAAAAAAGAGGAAAGAAAAAAGAATAAAGATTTTTCTTGCGGATGTGTATAATTTTATTGTCATAAGATATTATTTTTTAATGATTTTAAAAGATTTAGTTAAATTGTTTTCTGCTTGAATGAGCAAAATATAATTACCTGTTTGATACAAACTCATGTCAATTTGATCTTCTTGCACCCATTCGGGAGAAGTAAAAAGCAGCTTTCGGGAAATATCAAATAGTTGGTATTGAAACTTTTTATTTGTAAGATTGTTTTTGATAAACAACACGTTTGTTGTTGGGTTTGGATAGGTGCTAAACTCTAAACTGATTGCAGGAATGTCGTCTGTTCCAAGCGTAAAAATTTCATAAGGCTGTTGCACACCTTGCAAAACCGAACCTCCAGAACCAGTAGCCGTTACATAGTCTATCTGACCAATGGTAAAGCTTACTTTGCCTTGGCTGCTTGTTGCTTCTCCGCCTCCAGCATTTACAGATTGCTGTGCATTTCCTTCCAGAAAAAAGAGGAAAGAAAATAGAAAAAAGAGTATTTTTGTTTTCATATTTTTTTACTTTAATAATATATTTTAATAATTGTCCAAGTATTGCTGGAATTATTAGTTACATTCTGATAAGCTCTATTGATGTTACTCTTAACTGTATCAAAAGTCCCTGAGTTTTGCACATCATCTCATGATTTTTACTTACTAAATTACAGAACAAAAGTGCTATTCTTTTTTATAAGAATAAGATGAGAATTATTAAACTGCAACTTTCAATAATTGAAATACGAAAAAATAAAAAAAACTCCTTCGCCATTTGGAAAAGGAGTTCGAGTCAGTTGAATGAGAATAAATTATACTTTTTTAAATAAACTTAAAAATTCTTGTTTTTTATTTCGGCTTAATGCAATGTTTTTTCCATCTTGCATAATGATTTCACCTCCTTCGCCCCGAATGTATTGTTTAATAAATTTCAAATTGATAATATGCGATTTATGTGCTCTAAAAAACAAAGAATTGTCTTGTAAAACTTCTTCAAAATTAATCATCGTTTTGCTTGCCAAATGCTTGGTTTTGTCATTCATAATAATGTAGGTATAACAACTACTGGCTTCTAGATACATAATTTCGTCAATTTTTACAAAATGCAATCCATCTTGTGTAGAAAGTGCCATGGTATCTTGCATTTTACCATTGATAAACTGATGTAAATGTTTCAGCTGGTCTTTGGTAAGGTTTAATTCTTGGGCATTAAATTTTTCTAAAACCTGCTCAATATCTTTTTGGTCAATGGGTTTTAATAAATAGTCCAAAGCATTTATTTTCAATGCTTTAATGGCATATTGATCATAAGCAGTAGTAAACACCACTTTGAACGGGAGATGTGTAAATTGTGCTAACAAATCAAAACCATTTAAAACAGGCATTTCTATGTCTAAAAAAATAATATCCGGAAGGTGCTTCTCTATTAATTCTTTCGCTTTGGTGCTGTCTTGTGTGGTTGCAACAATAGAAACATTTTCCATATCGGCTAATATGTGTTCTAATGTGATGATACAATGTTTTTCGTCGTCTATGATTAATACTTTAGTCATCATAATATATTTGAAGTTCTACTTTAGTTCCTTTTATTTCATTATTTTCTGTCAAATCAGTAATTTTATAACTGTTTTTTGAATTGACTAATTGCAATCGATTGATGGTAATATCAATACCATACGATTTATGTTTTAATTGCTCTTTTTTTAATAAAGCTGCTGCTTTTCTGCCAATTCCATCATCTATTATTGCTATTGTTATAGCATTTTCATTTGTTTCTTGAATTTCAATTTTTAATAATCCTTTGTTGGGTTTATTATTTAACCCATGCCAAATTGCGTTTTCTGCAAAAGGCTGAATAATTAATGGTGGAATTTTCATATTTTCTAGTTCAATATTTTTATCAATCAAAATTTCATAATCAAATTGATGATCTAATCGTACCGCTTCAATTTCTAAATACATTTTTAGCGTATTGAGTTCTTTTTCTAAAGTGATGCTTTCATACCTAGAATTTTCTAAAATATTTCGCATTAATTTAGAAAAAGTTGTTAAATAACCGCTTGCTTCTCGGCTTTTTTGTTGTATAATAAAGCTATTAATTGAATTTAAGGAATTAAACAAAAAATGCGGATTCATTTGAGAACGAAGGGTTTGCATTTCGCTATCAGAAATTTTTCTTTTCAATTTTCCTTTCTCTTTTTCTTGATTTACCAAATATCTATTGATTAAAAATGCAGTAAGTAAAATAAATAGGATCATTAGTGTAATAAACCAATTGGTGTAATAAAAAGGAGGTGTAATTTCTAAATTTAAGTGCAACTCTTTTCTTTGGAAATGGCCTAAATTATCCCCAGCTTGAATGGTTAAACCATATTTTCCCGATGACAATTTAATCAAGGACAGCTTAGGAATTGACCCTAAATAATGCCATTTTTTTTCATAATCAAATTTATATCTGTAAATTATTTTTTCTTTTTCTGAGAACGAAAGGGTAGAAAAAAATAAATCCAATGACGTATAATCATAATTAAGTTTAATATTTAGGTTTGGGTTTGAAATTATTTTCCCATCTATATTCACAGAGGTTAATTCGAGTTTATTGATCAATTGGGTTTCTAATATATTATCTAAATCAATGATTTGAACTCTAAAATCGGTGCCAATTGCTAATTTATTGTTTTTGAGGAGTTTAAAACCATTGGTTATGTCGTTACTTGCTAATCCATCCACTTGTGTTAATCTTACAACTTTATTAGTTTTAGTATTATAATGATACAAACCTTCGGCACTACCAAACCAAACATGTCCTTTTTTATCTTTTTCAATTCCAACGATATGATGGTTTACTACATGATGTTTAAGTATATCAAAGGTTTCTATTATTTTTCCTTCTTGCGTTACTTGGTTCCAACCGCCATAACCAGAAAAAAGCAAGGTATTGTCTTTTTGAACTGAAATATTGATGTAATATTCTGTTATAAATTTAGCATTGTTTTTAAATTGTTTTAAATCGTTGATTTGCACAAATGAATGGCTTTCTTCATTAAAAAACCAGATGCCAAAACCTTTTGGCGTCCAGCTTGCTAACCAAATTTTTCCTTTATTATCTACTGTAATGTCATTAAAAGTATTATCAATACCAAAATGAGTATCGTTTTTAACAAAATCATTTTTTTTATGCAACGATATAAAATCAAAAACTTCTATTTTGCCTTTTTCAGGCATAAGCCATAGCTGGTTTTTATCGTCAAGTTCAATCTTTTTTACATTGTATTTAGTAGTAATTATTTTTTTAAATAAATTATTTTTTAATAAAAAAATACCTGTATTGGTTGCAATAATCAAGTTGGTTTTTTTGTATAAAATAGTATTGCAAATGGTATTTTTGGGTAATAAAAATGTATTATAAACTTTATTTTTGTATAAATAAATGATGTTCGATTGGTTGCTAAACCAAATATTTCCGTTTGGGTCTTCTTCTATTGTATTTATTGTTTTTAGGTTGTCATTTGGAATAATAAGATTTTCAATTGCATTGTAATTGTTATTCAATTTGATCAAGCCATTGATTGTTGAAACCCATATTTGCTTGGTTTCTTTATCAAAATAAACATGATTGATAAAATAATTGGAAGTATAAATGGTGTTTGTTTTTTTGGTTTGAATATTATAAGTCAAAATTTCGTTTGATGAGTACAAAATGATTTCCTGATTATTAGAAATATCTTTAGCAATAGAGTAATAAAAATTTGATCTTTTACTAATTTTTATACTACTCGTTTTATTTGTATCAATATTATAGTCTATTAAATTACCATCAGAGGTAAGGAAATAAGCTGTTTTGTTTATTAAAATAGAAGAAAGTATGCTTTTATTAAAGATTAAATGAGGATGTTTTTTTAATCTTCCAGTGGTGTTATCCCATATAAAAACACCTTTATGACAACTAATCCACACTTCGTTTTTATTAGGCTCAAAATAAGATGCTTGTATGACATTATCTGTTCTAAATTTATCAATTAAAAAAGTATGTTTTTTATGGGTTTTTTGATTAAAAAAATGAATATAATTAATTTCTGAATACCAAATTTTTTTGTCATGATCCAAGTATAAATAATCATATCGATTATTGTTTGGATCTGTGTCTTGAAAATTAATAGGCACTAATTTTGTAGGTTTGCTATATATCGAATTCATTTTTTGAATACCAATACCATCTTCAAAAAAATAAATTTGTTTGTTTGATAAAAGTAAATTTGAAGAAATATTTTTTGTATAAATATTATTCGTAAATTTAAATCCATCGTATATTGAAATCCCTCGTTGATTGGAAACGTAAAGGTAATTCCTAAAAGTAATAGTCGAAAAAATAGTATTTGATAGTAATTCGTCTGTAGGTTTTATGGATTCTACTTTATAACTATTCTGTCCTAATAAAATATGAAATTTTAGTAAGAGAAATGAAATTAGTAGTATTACTTTCTTTTTTTGCATATAAATAAAATGTAAATTTATAAAAAAAACTTTTTACTTTGGATAGAATTTATTGAGTTGAGACAAATAATTAGTGTATTGTAAATTATAAACATAATGGAAATTACACCTGGGGCTAGTTTGAATCTATAGATTGATTGTCTATTGATGAGCAAATCATTTTTAATGAAACAATTTGGCATAATTTAGTTTCAAACCAACAAAAAAACACTATTTTTGAAAACCTATTTTCCAAAAAAGAAAAACTTTTTTATCATTCAAAATCAACAATTTAGCTATGTATTTAATTTTCGATACTGAAACAACTGGTTTACCAAAGCGTTGGGGAGCACCAATTTCTGATACAGACAATTGGCCAAGATGCGTTCAAATAGCGTGGCAATTGCATGACGAGATGGGTAAAATACTCGAACACCAAGATTTTTTGATAGCTCCAGACGGTTTTGACATTCCGTATGATGCCGAAAAAGTGCATGGAATTTCAACAGCTTTAGCCCAACAACAAGGGGTGCCTCTTGCTGTTGTGCTAGAACATTTTAATGTTGCTTTAAGCAAAGCCCAGTTTATTGTTGGTCAAAATCTAGGTTTTGATGTCAATATTATGGGTTGCGAATTTTATCGTGCGGGTATCACCTCGCCAATGAGTAGTATGCCAATTTTAGACACTTGTACCGAAACCACCGCAGCGTTACTCAAACTACCAGGAGGCCGTGGCGGCAAGTTCAAGTTGCCCACTTTAACAGAGTTGCACCAATATTTATTTCAAACACCTTTTGGCGAAGCACACAATGCAACTGCCGATGTGGAGGCTACTGCCCGTTGTTTTTTTGAATTAATCCGTAGGGAAATTTTTACCAAAGAAGAGCTCGAAGTTGAAGTAGGCTATTTTCGAGATTTTCAAAATTATAATACGACCGAAATTGCAGCGCTTGGACTCAAACACCTTAATTTAAAAGAAGCATCGGAAGCTATTAGACAGGCACAAGGAGGCACAAAAGCTCAAGTAGTTTCTAAACAAACCCTGTCTGAAAATACAAAAATTTTAGCCGATATCCCGTTTGTTCATTTACACAATCATACCCAATTTTCGGTTTTGCAATCTACTATTAGCATACCTGCACTTGTCAAAGCGGCTGCAGCCCAAAAAATGCCCGCAGTAGCCATGACAGACCATAATAATTTGATGGGGGCTTTTCATTTTGTAAGAGATATTTTGGCACATAATAAATCAGCCGAAAGCAAGAATAAAGCGGCTCTCGAAAATGGCGAAATGCCAACAGAGGTTATCATGAAACCAATTGTAGGTTGCGAATTTTATGTGTGCGATGACCATCTAAACAAAAGTGTCAAAGACAATGGTTTTCAAATAGTGTTATTGGCCAAAAATAAAAAAGGCTATCACAATTTAGCCAAATTATCGTCTATTGCATTTACAGAGGGTTTTTATTACGTGCCTCGAATTGATAAAAAATTGATTCAAAAATACAAAGAAGACCTAATTGTATTGACAGGAAATTTATATGGCGAAGTGCCAAGCAAAATTTTGAATGTGGGCGAAAACCAAGCAGAAGAGGCCCTAATATGGTGGAAAAACGAGTTTCAAAACGATTTGTATGTCGAATTGATGCGGCACAATCAAGAAGACGAAAATAGAGTCAACGAAACCCTAATCAAACTGGCTCGTAAACACGACATCAAACTGGTTGCTACAAACAACACCTTTTATATAGAAAAAGAAAATGCCAATGCACACGATATTTTATTGTGTGTGCGTGATGGCGAAAAACAATCTTCGCCAATTGGAAGGGGTAGGGGCTATCGATTTGGATTGCCCAACCAAGAATATTATTTTAAGTCTTCGGACGAAATGAAAAAATTGTTTGCAGATTTGCCCGAAGCTATTGCAAATATTCAGGAAATAGTTGATAAGATAGAAATATACAATCTGGCCAGAGAAGTATTGTTGCCAAAGTTTGAAATTCCAACAGCGTTTTTGGTGCCAGAAGATCAAATGGATGGAGGCAAAAGGGGCGAAAACCAATATTTGAGGCACCTTACTTATGAAGGAGCCAAATTAAGGTATGCCGAAATTACCGATGAGGTTCGAGATAGACTCGATTTTGAACTTATGACAATAGAAAATTCGGGTTATCCAGGTTATTTTTTGATTGTTCAGGATTTTATCGCAGCAGCTCGAGAAATGGGGGTTTCTGTTGGTCCAGGAAGGGGGTCGGCAGCTGGGTCGGTTGTGGCTTATTGCTTAAAAATTACCAATATCGACCCACTCAAATACAACTTACTTTTTGAACGTTTCCTAAACCCCGATCGTGTGTCGTTGCCCGATATTGATATCGATTTTGACGACGAAGGCCGCAGCAGCGTGATGGACTATGTAATCAAAAAATACGGTTCAAAACAAGTAGCTCAAATTATTACTTACGGAAAAATGGCAACCAAATCGGCCATTCGAGACACGGCACGAGTATTGGATTTGCCCTTGTTTGAAGCCGATAAAATTGCCAAACTAATTCCAGGCATGATGCCCTCAAAATGGAATTTGGCTCGCTTTTTAAAGGAAGACGAAGCGGCCATCAAAAAAGCACTTCGACCAGAAGAGTTTGACAAAATCAAAGAGCTTATCGGACTCTCCAATAACAACGATTTGGGTGGCGAAACCATTCAACAGGCTAAAATTTTGGAAGGTAACCTTCGAAACACAGGAATACATGCTTGTGGGGTTATTATTACACCAGACGATATTACAAATTTTGTACCCGTTTCTACAGCCAAAGATTCTGATTTGTATGTAACTCAATTTGATAACTCGGTTGTAGAAAGTGCTGGCTTGCTCAAAATGGATTTCTTGGGTTTGAAAACCCTTACTTTAATAAAAGATACCGTAAAATTAATCAAATATCGAACAGGAAAAGACATCAATCCTGATGATTTTCCTATAGATGATTTGAAAACGTATGAATTATTTCAAAGAGGCGAAACCGTTGGTATTTTTCAATATGAAAGTCCTGGTATGCAAAAATACATGAAGGAATTAAAACCAACCGTTTTTCCCGATTTGATTGCCATGAACGCCTTGTATAGACCAGGTCCAATTGCTTACATACCCAGTTTTATCAAGCGTAAAAATGGCGAAGAACCTATTGTATATGATTTGGATGACTGCGAAGAATTGCTCAAAGATACTTATGGAATCACGGTATATCAGGAGCAAGTAATGCTTTTGTCTCAAAAATTGGCCGACTTTTCAAAGGGGGATGCCGATGTATTGAGAAAGGCAATGGGAAAAAAAATGATTGATGTTTTGGCCAAAATGGAACCTAAATTCATCAGCCAAGCCATGGCAAAAGGGCATGCGAAAGACAAACTAGAAAAAATTTGGAACGACTGGAAAGCCTTTGCCGAATATGCTTTCAACAAATCGCACTCTACTTGTTATGCTTGGGTGGCTTATCAAACGGCATACTTGAAAGCCAATTATCCTGCAGAATATATGGCCGCAGTACTGTCTAATAACATGAACGACATCAAACAGGTTTCGTTTTTTATGGAAGAGTGTAAGCGAATGGGGCTTCAAGTTTTAGGACCCGATGTAAATGAAAGTTTTTATAAATTTACAGTAAACGAAAATTATGCCATCCGTTTTGGAATGGGAGCCATAAAAGGGGTAGGCATGAATGCCGTTCAAACCATAGTCGAAAACAGAAAAAAAGGCCGTTACAAATCTATTTTTGATTTAGCCAAAAGAATTGATTTGAGGGCTGCAAACAAAAAAGCTTTTGAAAACCTAGCACTTTCTGGCGGATTCGATTCTTTTGAAGGGGTTACTCGAGCACAGTATTTTCAAGACGAAGGCGATGGTGTAGCATTTTATGAAAAAGCCATGCGATTTGGTGCCAAAGCACAAGACAACGAAAATGCTTCTCAAGTAAGTCTTTTTGGCGATTCTAGCGATATGGCTATTGCAGAACCCGCTATACCAACGTGTGAAGATTGGAGTACAATGGAAAAATTAGCTAAAGAAAAAGATGTAGTGGGTATTTATATTTCGGGACATCCGCTGGACGATTTTAAATTTGAAATGCAATATTTTTGTAATTCAAAGTTTGAAACCCTACGAAATTTAGACCAGCATCTCAATAAACAACTTACTTTTGGAGGTATTATCTCCAATGTGCAACACAAAACAACCAAAAACGGTAAAGGATGGGGCATTTTTTCGTTGGAAGGGTATGACGAAAGTTATGAATTTAAAATATTTGGCGAAGAGTATCTAAAATTCAGACATTTTTTTATCCCAAACAATTTTACATTTATCAAAATTTCAGTAAAAGAAGGTTGGACCAACAAAGAAACAGGTGCAAAAGCCGAACCTCGAATCCAGTTTTTGGCCGTTCAATACCTTCAAGATGTATTGTCGAGTTTTGCAAAAAAAATTATTATATATTTGAATATCAAAGAATTAAACGAAAAAATTATTCAAAGTTTGTGGCAAATCATTCAAAATAATCAAGGCGACAATACGATTGCTTTTGAAGTATTAGAAATGGAAACCGTCAAAACTATAGTAGAAATAACTTCAGATAATTTAGATACCACAGATGATGACGAGGTAGTTGTAGAAGACGAAGCAGCAGATGACGATGATGTTATATTGATTCCTACAAAAACTACTACAACCAAAGAAGTAGAAGAGGTTAAAGTAATAACAAAATTAGACATGAATAGTCGCAAAATAAAAATCAATATTTCGAGCAACTTATTGAGTGAGTTAGAAAAACTACAAGTCAATTTCAAACTAAATTAATAAAAAATCCCTTTCTGATATTGAAAGGGATTTTTTATATTGATATGTTGATATTTTTTACAAATGATTTTCAATCAACCATTTTTCTACAATTTCGTTAAACTCTTGTGGGTGTTCCATCATGGCTGCATGTCCACATTTGTCTATCCAATACAAAGAGGCGTTTGGCATTAGTTTATGAAACTCTTCGGCTACACTTGGTGGTGTAACGGCATCATTTTTGCCCCAAATCAAGCAAGTTTTTACGTGCATTTTTGGCAAGTCTTTTGCCATATTGTGTCTGATGGCACTTTTGGCAATCGTAAGGGTTTTGATCACTTTGATACGATCGTTTACAACGGCAAATACTTCATCTACAATTTCTTTGGTGGCTATTTTTGGGTCATAAAAAACAGCTTCGGCCTTTTTTTGAATATACTCATAGTCGCCACGTTTTGGATAGCTATCGCCCATAGCACTTTCATAAAGTCCTGAACTTCCTGTAATGACAAGCCCAGCCACTTTTTCGGGATACATTTTTGTATGATACAAAGCAATATGCCCTCCTAAAGAATTTCCTAATAAAATTACCCGATCTAATTTTTTGAAAGTGATAAAGTCTTTCACATATTTTGCAAACGCTTTTACATTTGTTTTCAACAAATTTTGAGTATATAAAGGCAATTCTGGAATAATGACACGATAGCCTTTGGCTGAAAAATGCTGGGCTACTTGATCAAAATTACTCAATCCGCCCATCAAACCATGCAAAATAACAATTGGTGCTCCTTCACCCGCTTCATAAAAACGGTACCTTCCTTCTTTTTTAAAGTGTTCTTCCATTCAAAAGTGCTTTATTTTCAATTTTCACAAATATAAGACTTTATTAAGAAATAAAAATTTTCAAATTATTTTTTTTCTATTTTTTATTCACAATTTCAAAATGCAAACCATTGTTTTAAGTATAATTTTATAATATTTTAATATGTAAAGTTTTGATTTATGTTTTTTAATGGTGTTTAAAAAGTGCCAGCTTCAATTCAAAACCACATAATGCAATGTTAAAATACCATATTTTGTTGCAAAAGTGGCGTTACGGGTCAAAACTTATTAACAAAGTGTATTTATGTGGTGGTTTGTGGATTTTATTTTATTAATTTTGCTGAATATCTTTAATTTGCAAAAAAAAGTGGAGTCCATCATCGGAACGTATGAGTGTAAAATCGACAACAAAGGTCGTATTATTTTGCCCAATGCCCTAAAAAAGCAATTGGCAAGCACTCTTGCAGATGGATTTGTACTCAAACGGTCGGTATTTCAAACGTGTTTAGAGTTGTATCCTATGGCAGAATTTAACAAAATGATGCAAAAAATCAACAAATTAAACAAGTTTAGTGCCGATAACAATAACTTTATTCGCCGTTTTTCGGCAGGTGTCAAAATGATTGACATCGATGGATTGGGCAGGTTGCTTATTCCAAAGGATTTATTGGTTTTTGGTCAATTTTCAAAAGAGATTGTACTGTCTTCTGCTGTAAATATTATAGAAATATGGGATAAAGATTTGTACGAAAAAGCAATAGACGATTCGGTGTCTGATTTTGCAAAACTAGCACAAGAAGTAATGAGCAATTTAAACGAATAATCAATGGAATATCATAACCCTGTTTTACTTCATCCATCAATAGACGGACTCAACATAAAGCCCAACGGCATTTATGTGGACATCACTTTTGGCGGTGGCGGTCATTCCAAAGAAATTTTAAATAGGCTAGGCCCAAACGGGAAATTGTTTGCTTTTGATCAAGATCAAGATGCGTTGGCCAATGCCATTGATGATGAACGTTTGACATTGATACCCGAAAATTTTAAATTCATAAAAAGATTTTTACGCTTTTATGGTGTCAAGGAAGTAGATGGGATTTTAGGCGATTTAGGGGTTTCGTCTCATCAATTTGATGTGCCAGAAAGAGGGTTTTCTACTCGTTTTGATGCCATTTTGGACATGAGAATGAATCAAAAAAGCGACTTAACTGCATACACAATTGTAAATGAATATACCGAAAATGCTTTGAAACAGCTTTTTGCTACTTATGGAGAGCTAACGAATGCGGGTATATTAGCCAAAACGATTGTAGAAGCTCGAGCAATTGAACCCATAAAAAACACGGAACAATTGAAAATGGTGTTGGGCAAATTTTTGCCAAGTCATAAAAGCCATAAAATTTTAGCACAAATATATCAAGCCATTCGGATTGAAGTCAATCAAGAAATTGAAGTTTTGAAAGAATTTTTAGAACAATCACTTGAAATCTTAAAACCCCAATCGGGCAGATTGAGTATCATTTCGTATCATTCGTTGGAAGACAGATTGGTAAAACGATTTATGAAAAACGGCATTTTTGAGGGCGAACCCGAGAAAGATTTTTTTGGAAATAGTCATTTGCCATTCAAAAATATTGGTAAATTGATAATTCCAGATTTTTTGGAAATCAAACAAAATAATAGGGCCAGAAGTGCCAAATTGCGGATAGCAGAAAAAAAGTAAAGCACCATGAACGAAGGAATTTATAGCATATTAAAAGCAAGATTTTTAATCAATGAAGATGCCAATGCTACAAAAAATTGGCGTTTTATTGCATTTTTGATTGTTTTGGCTCTAATCATGATTGCCAATACACAACGATTTGAACAAAAGGTTTTTAAAATTATTGATTTGTCAAACGAGGTAAAAGAGTTGCGTTCGGAATTTGTCGATAGACGTTCGGAGTTGATGAAACTTAAAATGGAATCGACCATTTCTAAAAAAATGGAGCAGAAACAAATTTTTCCAGCAACTGTTCCGCCCGTAAAAATTCAAGTTGAAGAACAAGAGGATAAAGGTTTTTTTTCTAAATTATGGAAATAGAAGATAAAAATATTAGAAATAGAATGTACATAGTTGCCTTATTGGTCGTGATGATATCAATAGGCATTGTGTACAAAATTTTCTATATCCAATGGATCAAGGGCAGCTATTATAGAGAGTTGGCCAAGGAAAGAACCGTAAAATTGTTTGTAATTCCTGCCAATAAAGGCAATATTTATTCGGCAGATGGCAGTTTGTTAGCCACGTCTATCCCTAATTATACCATTCGTTTTGATGCATTGGCTCCAAAAGCAACTGTTTTTGAGGCCAATGTCAAAGGGCTTGCAGATGCTTTGGCTCGATTGCTCAACAAAAATGGCAACGATGTAGAAACCATGCTTCGCAATGCTCGAACAGATAAAAACAGGTATTTGTTGGTGGCTTCAAATTTGAGTTTTTCTGATTATATGAAGGTTAAAAAATTTCCATTATTTGAATTGGGAGCTTATAAAGGAGGTATCATTGTAGAACAAAAAACAGTAAGAGAACACCCCATTGGCGAAATTGCAGAACGAACCATTGGATACCAACGATTTGACCATGATGGGGAACTGTTGAAAGTGGGTATTGAAGGGGCTTTTGGGAATTATTTGAACGGGAAAGACGGTAAAATTTTAAAACAAAAAATAGCAAAAGGCCAATGGAAACCTATTAGAGATGTCAATGAAATAGACCCTGTAGATGGCTATGATGTCATTTCGACTATAGATGTTTATATTCAGGATATAGCCCACCATGCCTTGCTCAAGCAATTGGAATTATATGAAGCAGACCACGGGTGTGTAGTGGTTATGGAAACCCAAACGGGACATGTAAAAGCCATTTCAAATTTAGGTAGAGCCTCGGACGGCAGTTATTTTGAAAGCATCAATTATGCCATTGCCGAATCGCACGAGCCAGGTTCTACATATAAATTAGCTGATATGATGACGCTTTTGGAAGATAAAAAAGTAGATACGAGTAAAATTTTTGATACACATGGAGGTGAAATCAGTTTTAGAGGTAAAAAAGTAAGAGATTCTCATGAGGGCGGGTATGGTAAAATTAGTCTGGCGGAGGGTTTTGAATTGTCGTCCAATACGGTAATGGTACAAGCGGTTTATAGTAATTATAAGAACAATCCTTGGCAATATATAGACCATTTGTTGGCCTACGGATTGAACAAAAAATTGAACTTACCTTTTCAGGGTGAAGGCAAACCCTATTTGCCACAACCCAACGAAAAAAGTTGGTCACATTTGTCTTTGCCTTGGATGGCTTTTGGATATGGCGTGTCTATTACACCTTTGCAAACCTTAACTTATTATAATGCAGTGGCAAACAATGGTGTAATGATCAAGCCAATGTTTGTGTCGGAAATTAAAGAATGGGATAATTCAATTAAAAAATTTGATACGGAAATTATCAATCCTAAAATATGTTCAGACGAAACATTAAAAATTTTAAAAGTATTATTGCAAAACGTTGTAAAAAAAGGGACTGCTGCTGCCTTATATTCCAAGGATTTTTCGATGGCTGGCAAAACAGGAACGGCTCAAGTAAATTATTCTAAAAACGGTGGTCAAAATAAATATTATGCTTCGTCGTTTGTGGGCTATTTTCCTGCCGAAAACCCAAAGTATTCTTGTATAGTGGTTATTCATAAACCCAATACAAAAGGCAATAATTATTATGGAGCTGATGTAGCGGGGCCTGTTTTTAAAAGAATTGCTCAAAAAATATTTACAGATGCACCAATAACCAATACTGTAAAAACAATTGACAAACCTATTGAAAAACAAAACAATAGCTACGAAAAATATTTTAAAAAATTAGAAAATAAACCTAAAAAAATCCCAAATTTAGCAGGAATGCCTGGTATGGATGCCGTTGCATTGTTGGGCAATTTGGGGCTTAAAGTTCGAATAGTAGGAGTAGGAAAAGTCAAACATCAATCGATAGCACCAGGAGCAGCAATTGTAAAAAATACCACAATAACACTTGAATTGTCATGAAATTGTTAAATAAAATATTAGAAAATGTAAAAATCGACAGTTTAATTGGTGTTGATGAGGTGTCAATTGAACAAATAGTATTTGATTCAAGAAAAATAGCCGCAAACGATTTGTTTGTAGCCATAAGAGGGAGTTTGTCAAACGGGCATTCGTTTATTGACAAAGCCATTCAAATGGGGGCTATTGCTATTGTATGCGATGTTTTTCCTGATCAATTAGTTTCAAATATTACTTATATCAAAGTGCCTGATACTAATGAGGCCATGGCCATAATGGCGGCTAATTATTATGAAAAACCTTCAGAAAAATTAAAATTAGTTGGTATTACGGGCACAAATGGCAAAACCACTATCGCAACTTTATTATACCAATTGTTTCAAAAAGCTGGTTATAAGGTAGGTTTGCTTTCAACAGTAAAAATTATGGTCGATCAGCAGGAGTACAAAGCCACACACACCACGCCAGATTCTATTACGATCAATAAGTATTTACATGAAATGGTTTCTCGGGGTGTTACCCACTGTTTTATGGAGGTAAGTTCGCACGGTATCCATCAAAAACGTACAGAGGGCCTGTGCTTTGAAGGGGGTGTTTTTACCAATTTGACCCATGATCATTTGGATTACCATCAATCATTTGCAGAATATAGAGATGTTAAGAAAGCCTTTTTCGATCATTTGCCACAAAAAGCATTTGCATTAACCAATATCGATGACAAAAATGGTGCTGTAATGTTGCAAAACACCAAAGCCCAAAAACGCAGTTATTCTCTTAAAACTTTGGCTGATTATAAAGCTCAAATACTTGAAAATCAATTAGCTGGATTGTTACTTACTATTAATGATAATGAAGTATGGGTACGCTTGATAGGTACTTTTAATGCTTATAATGTGTTAGCCATTTTTGGTACTGCAAGCGCTTTGGGCTTAGACAAAATGGAAACATTAAGAATCTTGTCTGAATTAGAAAGTGTTTCGGGACGATTTCAATATATGATTTCGGCAAATCAAATAACGGCCATTGTAGATTATGCTCACACGCCCGATGCCTTGGAAAATGTATTGAAAACCATTAACGATATTCGTACAAAAAACGAAAAATTATTTACAATTGTAGGTTGTGGAGGCGACAGGGATACTACCAAACGCCCGTTGATGGCCCAAATAGCTACTGCAATGAGCGATACCGTTTTTATAACTTCTGATAATCCAAGAACAGAAGACCCTCAAAGCATCATCGAAGCCATGGAAAAAGGGGTGGCTCCACAGCATTTTAATAAATTCATGTCTATTTTAGACAGAAAACAAGCCATCAAAACTGCTTGTAATTTTGCAAAACCTGGCGATATTATACTTATTGCGGGCAAAGGACACGAAACATATCAAGAAATTATGGGTGTTAAATACGATTTTGACGATATGAAAATAGTCTCAGAATTTTTAAAATAAATGAAGAATTTAAACTAAAAACCAATTAAACCACAAAACTATGCTTTATTATTTATTTGAATATTTAGATAAAACACTCAACGTACCAGGAACGGGAGTATTTCAGTATATTACTTTTCGATCGGCTTTGGCCTTTATCATGTCATTGGTATTTTCTACAGTTTATGGCAAGAGAATTATTACCTTTTTGAGAAACCAACAAGTAGGCGAAACGGTTAGAGAATTAGGCTTGGAAGGTCAAACACAAAAAGCAGGAACACCTACTATGGGCGGACTGATTATCATTTTAGCTACATTAATCCCCGTGTTATTATTCACAAAACTTAATAATATATATATAGTTTTATTAATTGTTACAACATTGTGGATGGGAACTATTGGTTTTGTAGATGATTATATCAAAATATTTAAAAAAGATAAAGAAGGGTTGAAAGGTAAATTCAAGGTTTTAGGACAAGTAGGACTAGGTCTTATTGTGGGGTCAGTATTGTATTTTCATCCTAATGTAACCATTAGAAATGATTTTAAAAGTCCCAAAATTAGTTATTCCACAACACAAAGCGACGTTAGAACTGCGGCTGTTTATGAAAAATCAACCGCAACTACTATTCCTTTTTTCAAAAACAACGAATTTGATTATGCGGAAATTCTTTCTTTTTTAGGAGACGGATATCAAAAATGGGCATGGCTCATATTTATTCCTGTGGTGATATTTATCATAACAGCCGTTTCAAATGGAGCCAATCTTACAGATGGAATTGATGGGTTGGCAGCAGGCACCTCGGCCATTTCGGTTTCTGCTTTAGGCTTGTTTACATTTGTATCTGGAAATATTATTTTTTCTAATTATTTGAATATCATGTATATACCTGAATCTGGGGAAATGACCGTTTTTATAGCCGCTTTTGCGGGGGCATTAATTGGTTTTTTATGGTACAATTCCTATCCAGCTTCGGTGTTTATGGGCGACACGGGTAGTTTGACTATTGGTGGTATTATTGCAGTTTTAGCAATCGCAGTAAGAAAAGAGATGTTAATTCCGTTGTTGTGCGGTATATTTTTAGCCGAAAATTTTTCAGTAGTCTTACAGGTTGGTTATTTTAAATATACCAAAAAACGTTTTGGCGAAGGGCGTAGAATTTTTTTAATGTCGCCATTGCATCACCATTATCAGAAAAAAGGCTATCATGAAAGTAAAATTGTAACTCGATTTTGGGTTGTAGCCATCATTTTAGCTACTTTGTCGATTGTTACTTTAAAATTAAGGTAAATTTATATAAAAAAATATAAATCATGAAAAAATTAGTAATTTTAGGAGGAGGTGAAAGCGGTGTTGGTACAGCTATATTAGGAAAGCAAAAAGGGTTTGATGTTTTTTTGTCTGATTTTGGTAAAATCAAAGAAAATTACAAAGAAATACTTATAATAAATAAAATTCCTTTTGAAGATGGCGGACATACTGAAAGCAAGGTACTACAGGCCGACGTGGTGATGAAGAGTCCTGGAATACCAGATAAAGCCCCAATTATTAAGGCTTTAAAAGAAAAAAATGTTTTGATTGTTTCTGAAATAGAATTTGCAATTGGTTATACAAATGCGAAAACAATTGGAATTACAGGCTCTAACGGTAAAACCACCACCACATTACTAACCTACCATATTTTGAAAAAAGCAGGTTTAAATGTGGGATTGGCAGGCAATATTGGAAAAAGTTTTGCTTGGCAAGTTGCAGAAAATCAGTTCGATTATTATGTATTGGAGTTAAGTAGCTTTCAGTTAGATGGCATTGTAAACTATCGGCCAGATATTGCCATTATTACGAATATAAGTCCTGATCATTTGGACCGATATGATTATAATTATGATAATTATATTGCTTCAAAATTTAGAATAACCAAAAATCAAACGAAAACCGATTGCTTGATATTTGATGCCGATGATTTGGCCATTCAAAACTGGCTTTCAAAACATACAACCAAAGCACAATTAATACCTTTTTCGCTAACCAAAACATTTGAAAACGGTGCATTTATAAAAGACAATATGATGAACATAAATTTAGATAACGATCATTTTTCGTTGAGTATTGAAGAAATTTCTTTGCAAGGAAACCACAATTTAAAAAATGCTATGGGAGCATCTGCTGTGGCTAATATGTTGAATATCAGAAAGAAAACTATTAGAGAAAGCATGTTTGACTTTGAAGGGGTAGAACATCGATTGGAACCCGTAAAAAAAGTGGATCAAGTTCAATACATCAACGACAGCAAGGCCACCAATGTCAATTCGGTATTTTTTGCGCTTCAAAGCATCAAAAATCCTATCATTTGGCTTGTGGGCGGCGAAGATAAAGGCAATGATTATGCCGAATTGATGCCACTTGTAAGAGAAAAAGTGAAAGCCATTGTTTGTATTGGAAAAGACAATCGGAAAATTATCGATTTTTTTGGCGATGTAGTAGATGATATTGTTGAAACCAATAAAATGTCTGATGCAGTAAAACAAGCACAACAATTTTCAGAAAAAGGCGATGTGGTTTTATTGGCTCCAGCTTGTGCTAGTTTTGATTTGTTTATAAATTATGAAGACAGAGGAAAACAATTTAAAGAAGCCGTACATCAATTATAATTTTTTTAATTTATAAATAAAAACTAACAAATTATTAAAAATTATATATTATAGTCTGATTAATTGTAGAAAATATTATTACCTAATTAAAATGAAAGTAAAATGAAAAAATTAATATCCAAGTTAAAAGGCGATAAAGGCATTTGGTCGTTTGTAGCACTATTGGGCATTTTTTCATTTATGCCTGTTTTTAGTGCAAGTAGCAATTTGGCCTATATGAATCACGGAACAGGAAGTACTATTGGATATTTAATATCGCATTTAGTCCATATATTTTTAGGGTTTATCATTATTTTTTGGGTTCAAAAAGTGCCTTATCATTATTATAGGGGCTTGTCAAAATTTGCATTGATCATCGTATGGTTTTTGTTGGTATATACCTTGCTCAATGGTACAGTTATTGCTGGTGCCAATGCCAGCCGATGGATCAAAATTCCATTTGTAGGTATTACATTTCAAACATCCACTTTGGCTTCGATAGTTTTGATGGTATTTGTTGCCCGTTATTTAGCCAAAAACAAGGATGTAGCTTATACTTTTAGAGATTCATTTATAGATTTGTGGATTCCTGTTGGTATTACCTTAATGCTTATTTTGCCAGCCAATTTATCTACAGCGGCACTTATTTTTGCAATGGTTTTGATGCTGACTTACGTAGGACATTATCCTTTAAAATATTTAGGAATCATTTTAGGAAGCGGTTTTTTGTTTCTAGTTTCATTTATGGTTTTGGCAAAAACTTTTCCAAATGCATTTCCCAATAGGGTAGATACTTGGATCTCTAGGATAGAAAATTTTACTACCGACAAGCCTGGCGAAGATGATTATCAAATAGAAAAAGCTAAAATAGCTATAGCCTCTGGAACAATTTATGGTTTAGGACCAGGAAAAAGTGTGCAAAAACATTTTTTACCACAATCATCCTCAGATTTTATTTATGCCATTATTGTAGAAGAGTATGGCATGATTGGCGGACTTGGAATATTGTTTATTTACATGCTTTTGTTTTTTAGGTTTATTGTTGCTGCTCAAAAAGCCAATTCTTTTTTTGGAAAATTGTTAGTGATTGGACTTGGTTTTCCCATGATTTTTCAGGCCATTATCAATATGGGCGTGGCCGTAGAATTATTTCCAGTAACAGGTCAGCCGTTGCCGCTTGTTAGCAGTGGTGGAAGCTCTATTTGGATGACATGTATTGCATTAGGAATTATTTTGAGTGTTACCAAAAAAGAAGAAGAAATTATAGAAGAATTAAAAGAAAAAGAAAGGCGAGAAGCCAGCCTTAAACGATTGATAGACGAACAAATTGTAAAAGAAAATGAAGATCAATTGACGGATTATGACATTGTAGATACTTCGGAAAACCCAATGAACCCCATTTTGAATCCAAAAAAAATATAAACCATGACTACACCAACTACACCAATGCAAACACATGAAATAGCGTCGCCCCGTTTTATTTTGAGCGGTGGCGGAACAGGTGGTCACATTTATCCTGCAATTGCAATTGCAAACGAATTGAAACGTGTTTTTCCAAAAGCCACTTTTTTATTTGTTGGTGCAAATGACAAAATGGAAATGCAAAAAGTACCCCAAGCGGGTTATGACATAGAGGGCTTGTGGATTGCTGGTTTGCAAAGACGGCTCACATTTCAAAACTTGCTGTTTCCTTTCAAATTGCTAAAAAGCCTTTGGAAGGCTAAACAAATTATCAAAAAATTCAAGCCTGATGTTGTCATTGGAACTGGAGGTTTTGCAAGTGGTCCATTGTTACAAATGGCCAACCAAGCAGGAATACCAACTTTAATTCAAGAGCAAAATTCATTTCCGGGTATTACCAATAAATTATTAAGCAAAAAAGCCCATGTTATTTGTGTGGCTTACAATCAATTAGAACGTTTTTTTCCAAAAGAAAAAATGGTTTTAACAGGCAACCCCGTACGTCAGGATTTGTTGCAGGTAGATAACAAAAAACAAGAAGCCTTGACACATTTCAATTTAGATCCCAATAAAAAAACGTTATTGGTATTGGGTGGTAGTTTGGGGGCTAAGCGTATTAATGATTTGATAGTCAAAGAGTTGGATTTTATTACAGACCAAAACATACAAATATTTTGGCAATGTGGTAAAGTAAATTTTGATACTTATACAAAATACAACAATGGAAAAAACGTTCAAGTAGTAGCTTTTATAGATCAAATGGATTTGATATATGCTGCTGCTGATTTTGTGATTTCAAGGGCTGGTGCCTCGTCTGTATCAGAGTTATGCTTGGTTGGAAAACCTGTTATTTTTATTCCTTCGCCACACGTTGCCGAAGACCATCAAACCAAAAATGCTCAAGCTATTGTGCAGCAGCATGGAGCTATTTTGTTGAAAGAACAGGAATTGAACGACCAATTTGAAGCAGTTTTTAAAGACTTGGTTAGCAACTATCAACTACAAAAAACATTAAGCGACAATATAAAAAAATTAGCCAAACCTCATGCTACTAAAGATATTGTTTCTGAAATAATAAAATTAATAAAAAAATAATTACTAAATATTATAATTCATGGATTTGAATCAAATTAAAAACGTTTATTTTATTGGTATAGGAGGCATCGGTATGAGTGCCTTAGCTCGTTATTTTCAAAACATTGGAAAAAAAGTTTGTGGATATGATAAAACCCCAACCATGCTTACTAATGAGTTGATAGACAATGGAATAAACATTCATTTTGAAGATGATATTGATGCAATTCCTACCGATTTTTATCCTGAAAACACTTTAGTAATCGTTACGCCTGCTGTTCCTATTTCTCATGCTGAATGGAATTATTTTATAGAACGTAATTTTAATGTAAAAAAAAGAGCCGAAGTTTTAGGAATTATTACTAAAGACACTTATTGTTTTGCAGTAGCAGGTACTCATGGCAAAACAACCACTTCTAGTATTTTGGGACATATTTTATTTGAAAGTGGTGTAGATGTTACCGCTTTTTTAGGCGGCATTGTAGAAAATTATAATTCTAATTTGATTGGCAATGGGGCAACCGTTACCGTAGTAGAAGCGGATGAATTTGACAGGTCTTTCTTGCATTTGCATCCCAACGTGGCTTGTGTAACGTCTATGGATGCCGATCATTTGGATATTTATGGAGATAAAAACGCAATTGAAGCTACTTTTAGAGAATTTGCCGATAAAATTACTGATAAAAATAATTTATTTATCCCAAGTGGCGTTCCACTAGCTGGTGTGTCGTTACATTTAGAATATTCAAATCAAGTTTCGCATAGTGGTTATACGGCTTGTAATATTAGAATTGAAAACGAACATTATGTATTTGATGTTCAAACACCAACCGAATATATTACAAATTTGAAATTTGCTTTGCCTGGTCAGCATAATTTGATGAACGCCCTAACAGCACTTGCAATGGCTAAAACGTATGGGATATCTAACGATAAAATTATCCAAGCCTTAGCTAGTTTTAAAGGAATTAGAAGAAGGTTTTCATATCAAATCAAACATGAAAAACGAGTATATATAGACGATTATGCCCACCATCCAACAGAAATAAATGCGGTGCATCAAGCTGTTAGAGAGTTGTATCCAAATGATCAAGTTTTGGCTATTTTTCAGCCCCATTTGTTTAGTAGAACACATGACTTTGTAGATGAATTTGCAAAAAGTTTAGATGCTTTTGACGAAGTATTGTTGTTAGATATATATCCTGCCCGAGAATTGCCTATGGAGGGGGTAACATCTGCATGGTTGTTAGGCAAAATGACCTCTAAAAATGCCCGATTAATAGATAAAAAACATTTAATTTCGGAAATTTTAGCTACAAAAAATAGAATTATTGTTACCATAGGAGCAGGCGACATTGGAGAGTTGGTGCCTGAAATTAAATCACAATTAAGTATAAACAAACTAACAAATGAAGATCAGAAATAATGAAAATATCAGATTGGTATTGGCAGTTTTAGCTTTGATTTCTTTATATTCATTTACAGTGATTAAAAATAATAAAAGAAAAATTGAAGAAACGGAAATAGAATTTGTGGGAGAAAACAATGTTTTTATTAAGAAAAAAACTATAAAAAATTTGTTGAAAGAAAAATGCGAAAATACTAGCGAGATTCAAAAAATTAGATTAATTTTGGGCGATTTGGAATCTGAATTGAATAAGAATGCTATTATAGAGAAAGCAGATGTTTTTGTAAGTATCGATGGAAAGTTGAAAGCCAAAGTAAAACAAAAAATTCCTGTTGTAAGGGTTTTTGATGATAACGGCTCATTTTACATTGATTATCAAGGAACTAAAATGCCTTTGACAAGTACTTATACCGCTAGGGTTCCTATATTTTTAGGTAATTTAGATTGGAAAAAAAATCCGGAAATTGTAAGTGTTTTAAAATACATTTATGATGATGATTTTTTGAAAAAAAACATTACCAGCATCAAATTGATGCCTAAAAATGGATTGATAATGACAAATCGAAATTATAATTTTGAAATTGAATTTGGGAATGCGATCAATATTGAACGTAAATTTAAAAATTATAAAGCTTTTTTTCAAAAAGCAATTTCGGATAGCACTATAAAAAAATATAATAAAATAAATTTAAAATTTACGCAACAAGTTGTGTGTACTAAATAAAATGTTGAATATGAAAACAGAAAACATTGCAGTTGGTCTAGATATTGGTACAACAAAAATAGTAGCCATGATTGGCAAAAAAAATGAATATGGTAAACTAGAAATACTAGGTATTGGCAAGGCTAAAAGTTTGGGAGTAGCCAGAGGAGTTGTAAATAATATTACACAAACCATCAAGTCAATACAAGAAGCTATAAGTGAGGCAGAAACAAAATCTGGTTACAAAATTTTAGATGTAGTTGTAGGAATTGCAGGACAGCACATACGCAGTATTCAACATAGCGACTATATAATCAGACCCGATTTTGAAGAAGTTATTAGTAATAAAGACATTCAATTACTTATCAATCAAGTAAATAAATTGGCCTTGCTACCAGGCGAAGAAATCATTCATGTATTGCCACAAGAATATATTGTAGATGGTCAAAGTGGTATCAAAGAACCTATTGGCATGTCTGGAGGCAGGTTGGAAGCTACCTTTCATGTGGTGGTAGGACAAGCTGCATCTATCAGAAATGTAGGCAGATGTGTACAAAGTGCTGGCATTCAATTGTCTGGACTTACATTGGAACCTCTTGCTTCGTCCGATGCCGTTTTGAGCCAGGACGAAAAAGAAGCCGGAGTTGCCTTAATAGATATTGGAGGTGGTACTACCGATTTGGCTATTTTTAAAGATGGAATTATCAGACATACTGCCGTAATCCCTTTTGGAGGCAATATTATTACGGAAGATATTAAAGCGGGTTGCTCTATCGTAGAAAAACAAGCAGAATTGTTGAAAGTAAAATTTGGATCGGCTTGGCCAGGCGAAAATAGAGAAAATGAAATCGTTTCGATTCCTGGTTTAAGAGGAAAAGAACCTAAAGAAATTTCAAAAAAACATCTTTCTAAAATTATCAATTCAAGAGTTGACGAAATAATTAATTTGGTTTTTAATGAAATAAAAGCTTATGGTTATGAAGAGCCTAGAAAAAAATTAATAGAAGGCATTGTATTAACGGGTGGCGGTGCTCAATTAGAACACATCAAACAATTGGTAGAATATATTACGGGTATGCACACCCGAATAGGTTATCCAAACGAACATTTGTCTGGAAATTCGCCAGAACAAATTTCTTCGCCTTTGTTTGCAACATCTGTAGGACTTGTATTAAACAGTGTGGAAAACAATACAGTTAGTGCGGTTAAATTAGAAGATTTGGCAGCTGCTAAAAAAGCTGCAGAATTTGTAAAAATAGTCCCAGAAAAACCAACACCAATAGTAGAAGAAGTGCCTGAAAAAATATTAGAAAAACCAGTGGTAGAGGTTGAAACAACCGAAAGAAAAATAAAAAAATCTTTTAGAGATTACGTAGAAAAAATAAAAGAATTTCTAGAAAATGCTGAATAATTTAAAATTTGTATTAAAAAAATAAAAACCAAATATTATGACAAGCAACTCAGAATTTGGAAATATAGCATTTGATTTGCCAAAAAATCAATCCAATGTCATTAAGGTGATTGGGGTAGGGGGCGGTGGCAGTAATGCCATCAACCACATGTTTAAACAAGGTATCAATGGCGTTGATTTTATTGTTTGTAATACAGATTCACAAGCATTACAAAACAGCCCTGTGCCAAACAAAATTCAATTAGGTGTGAGCCTTACTGAAGGTCTTGGTGCTGGTTCAAATCCAGATGTTGGACAGCAATCGGCTATCGAAAGTATTAGCGACATCGAAAAAATGCTCGATACCAATACCAAAATGATTTTTATTACCGCTGGAATGGGCGGTGGTACGGGTACTGGTGCAGCACCAATTATTGCTCAATTGGCCAAAGAAAGAGACATTCTTACGGTTGGAATCGTAACAATTCCGTTTCTTTTTGAAGGAAAAGTAAGAATTGAGCAAGCTAATATTGGAGTCGAAAAATTAAGAAGAGAAGTAGATTCTTTAATTGTTATTAATAATAACAAATTAAGAGAAGTATATGGAAATCTTGGTTTTAAAGCTGGTTTTTCAAAAGCAGACGAAGTTTTGGCTACTGCCTCAAAAGGTATTGCGGAAGTAATTACGCACCATTATACCCAAAATATCGATTTGAAAGATGCTAAAACCGTGTTGTCTAATAGTGGCACGGCCATCATGGGATCGGCTACTGCAACTGGCGACAACAGAGCTAAAGAAGCCATAACGACTGCTTTAGATTCTCCATTGCTTAATGACAATAAAATTACAGGGGCTAAAAACGTATTGTTGCTTATCGTTTCTGGAACAACCGAAATAACTATTGACGAAATTGGCGAAATAAACGACCACATACAGGAAGAAGCAGGCCATAATGCCAACATCATTATGGGAGTTGGCGAAGACGAAAACTTGGGCGATGCCATTGCGGTAACTATTATTGCTACTGGTTTTGACATCGAACAGCAGCACGAAATTGTAAACACCGAACCTAAAAAAATCATTCATGCCTTGGAAGGCGATCAGGTATTGATTCAAGATTTATCTCAAAAAAAAACGGTGGTCATGTTTGACACCAATAATCCTCTTGAAAACCCTATTGTTTCCAAAAAAGAGGAATTTATTAATCAAGAATTGAACAAAAAATTTATTGAAAACGATAATAATCTTTCAAAAATAGTTGATATTTCAGATAATAATATTAATTTTGCAAATATAAATCATGATTCAAATTCGGTTTCCTCTATTGAAAAACAAGAATCGAATCGAATAATTGTAAATGAAGAGGAACAAATTACTTTTTTGTTTGACAATGTTGCTCCTAATTCAATGGAACATTTGAACGAGCCCATTGCCATTAAAAAGTATGATTTGTCTGAAAACACAACAAAAACAACGGACAAATTGCCTACTCTCGACACAATTGGTAGCGCAACTCCAAAAGACGGTATTGTAAGGTATTCTTTGGAAGAATATATGGAATTGGAAAATGAGTTGAACAATTCTAAACCAGTTGAAAAAGAAGTTAAAACGCCCGTTGAAGAAGGATTGAATTTTACCTTGAAAAAGGTAGTTTTGGATGAAGAATTTGAAAAGCTCGACCTGTCAAAAGATAGCGTTTCGCCAACAGATTTGTCTATAGCCGATGCGATGAAGTTGAAATATTCTGATGAACATCGCAAAAAATTAAAAGAATTTAATTATAAATTCAATAATAATGTAACAAAAATTGAAGATTTGGAAAAAGAACCTGCTTACAAAAGGTATGATGTAGATTTGACAAATAAAAACACAAACAATCAAATATCAAGAACTTCTTTTGGAACAGACAGCAACAACGATATTCAAATCAGAAAAAATAATTCATATCTACATGATATTGTAGATTAAAATAAAAAATACAATAATGAGTTTATCAAATTTAATCATGGACGAAATAAAAACCGCCATGAGAGCCAAAGATACCGTTTCGCTTGAAGCTTTGAGAGCCGTAAAATCGGCACTTTTATTAGCTCAAACCGAAAGTGGAGCCAAACAAGAAATTACAGAAGAAGAAGAAATTAAATTATTACAACGATTAGTCAAACAACGCAAAGACAGTGCTGCTATTTATACCCAACAAGGAAGAGCTGATTTGGCAGATCCAGAATTGGCCCAAGCAGTAGTTATTGAAAAATTCTTACCTGCACAGCTTTCTGAAACTGAAATTGAAGCGGTGGTAAAACAACTTATGACTGAAAACAATTTGTCTGGAATGCCAGCCATGGGGCAGTTGATGGGTTTAGCATCAAAAGCACTTGCTGGTCAGGCAGATGGCAAAACAATTTCAACCATTGTAAAACAATTGTTGGCATAAACATATAATTTGAATTTTTATTCAAATCAAATGGCTACGTAGTTCAACTGGATAGAATATCAGATTTCGGCTCTGAGGGTTGGGGGTTCGAATCCCTTCGTGGTCACAAAAAAACTGCATTATCAAAAAGATAATGCAGTTTTTTTATTTTTTGGATGCTAATTTCTAAACAATACAACCAATAATTAATATTTTTTGGGCGTTTCCCAAGGGTTGGGCACGTATCAAACAACGTTCATTGAACTCCAAATGAAATATAATATAACGCAATTACGGTAAATAACAGATTACAATTGGGTCTGTTTTTTCAAATCGGCAATAGTAGTTGATGGATCGTGGGATTTAAACACAAAACTGCCAGCAACCAATACATCTGCACCTGCGGCAACAAGCAAATGAGCGTTTGAACTCGTTACTCCTCCGTCGATTTCGATGATGGTTTTAGCGTTTTTTCTTTCAATTAGCGCTTTAAGTTTGGATACTTTTTCATAAGTGTTTTCTATAAAACTTTGTCCTCCAAAACCTGGATTGACACTCATTATACACACCATATCTATGTCAGCAATAACATCTTCTAACAAATCGGTGTTGGTGTGTGGGTTTAGAGCCACTCCAGCCTTCATGCCCTCTTGCTTGATGGCTTGCAAGGTGCGGTGCAAATGGGGACAAGCTTCATAATGAACCGTCAAAATGTTTGCTCCCAAACCAGCAAAAGTCTTAATGTATCGGTCAGGATCGATAATCATCAAATGGACATCGATTGTTTTTTTGGCATGGCAAACGATGGCTTCCAAAACAGGCATGCCAAATGAAATATTGGGTACAAAAACGCCGTCCATAATATCAATATGAAACCAATCGGCTTCACTCTGATTGATCATTTCAATGTCTCGTTGCAAGTTTGCAAAATCGGCCGCCAAAACCGAAGGTGCTATTAAAGTTTGTTTCATTTGATTTAATTTAGATAATCCATATAAAATGGCTTTTGAGGATACAAATGTAGTCCGAAATATCTAAAAACCAAGTTGTTCCTTAAAAAAAATGTTGTGTTATTTTGATCCAGTATTTTATAAAACCATCCGTAACTCGTATTATTTTATAAATGATAAGTTAATTATCAACTATTTTTATAAAACTTGATTCTTTTCTTTGCGACTGCATTTTTGCAATATCCATTTTACGCAAAGCTCCTGAAACGCAAAGTAATTAAAATACTTTGACCGTTTGTTATGAGTTACGGACAGTCTAAATTATTTTTAATAGCATTACGGCTACTTTAATAGTATTTTTAAATTAAATAAAGTTTTATAAAATCTTATTTTATTAATGAAATAAACCTGCCTGTATTTTGATTTTCTGCTGTGGGATATACCAATTTATTATTGTACCAAACTTTATCGCAAAAAATAATAGCACCATCATTGCCAACTCCTCTATTAAAATGACATTTTATAGTATCGGTGTCTGTATTGTTCCATTTCAAATATGCTATTGGATACTCCTCAGTACTTTGGTCGTTTAGGAAAACTCTAATTGCTTTTGTGTTAATATAATTATAAATTAAATAATTTCTTGGGTTGTTTAAGTTTGCGTAATATACTTCTTGTACTTGTCCATTAATCAAATAATACAATTTGATGTCGTTGGAATTTAAAGTGTTTGGTGTTAAGGTAGATAATAAGTCCTGACCTAAATTATTTTTGATAATTAAATCAATGTTTGAACTTATACTCATTGCTTCATTCGTAGGTTCGTCATTTGGATTACAAGACAACAAACACAACGTTACTACTAAAAAAAATAATGTTTTCATAATTTATAATTTTAAGGTTTTCTTATTCCTACTACTGCTCCTGATTTATAATTAATCGTATAAGTACTTGGGTTGAAATTATTGAAAGCATATAAACCATTATAAATTCCGCTCCATCCCCAATTCATATATAATGCTAGCATTGAAACTGAGCAATCACTCCAATGAACATATCCGTCGCATACCTACGCATGACCATCTGTATAATAGTTTCATGGCCAAGTAATTTAATGTTATTTCCTTGTAAATCGTTATATAGAAGGTTGTTTGCAAATTTTACAGCATCGGTTTTACTAATAAAATTTATTTTTTTTTCATCACTCGAATTTGTGACAATCTCATTCTTTTCACATGAAGTCAAAATTATTATTCCAAAACAGAATAGTAATAATTTTTTAACAAAATAATTAAAAATTCTCATATTTAATAAAAATTAGTTTTTTGACTATTCTATTTGGTTTTCGACTTCCACATTATTGATTACAAAAAATTATAAATTAAAGAAAAAAATATATTGCTTAATTATAAGGATATAAATTTAGATACAAATATAATTATTATTTTTACTATTTCATGTTTTTTTACTGACTATTTTTAATAGCATCCATATTTTTTAAACTTGCAGTCTCAAGTTTTTTTTAAAGATAAATAAACATTAAATTTGTAGCTTATTTTTATAAAACTGACTATGGATTTTAATTACATTGACGATTACATTGATGAAAATTGTGAGTTTATCATCGAAAATCGAGCCAAAAAAATCAATACTTTTTTGATTGAACAATCTAAGCATGGATTTGTTTTTAAATGTAAAGGAAGTGCAGGCAATTTATATGAAATTCATATTGACATAACCCCACAATTGGTTAGTGATACTACTTGCAATTGTCCGTATGATTATGACGGAATTTGTAAGCACATTGTAGCATCATTGATGTCGTTGAAAAAAATGTTAATTAGTGGCGTAGTAACTTTTTATCAACCAGACATGGAATATGAAAATACCGACAGTATGAGCAAACCCAAGTTGAAGGGGCATGAAATATTATTGATCAACGACTTGATACCAATAAAAGAATTGGATAGAAGAATTAGTAAAAGTTATTATGCCAACAAAGAGTATCTGATAGAGCAAGTTACTAGAACATCCATAAAAACCCGATCGAATAATTGGAACAGCATTGGTCAAACATTTACTTTTAATCCTGAAAATCAAATATTAAGCTCTTCTTGTAGCTGCACATCTGCCCAAAAATGGTGTGAACACCGCTTATATGCTTTAGAAAAATTTGTGTCTGTGTATGATGTGGCTTTTTTTAGTGCTGAATATATCAACAATAGCATTGAGGAGCATTTGAAAGTATTTGGATTTTCGATTCACGAGCCGTATGAAGATTTTTTTGATGTGGTTTTTACACCAAAAGGACTTCGAGTGGTATCTAAATTCCAAAATGTTTTGCCAAGCGAACAAGTAGTTAGCAATACAAACCCCGAACAGGCAATTTTAGCTCAACTGCCTACCAACACAGCCGCCGCTTCGTTGCAAAAAGGTATTGGTTTGTGTTTTGAAAAAAACAATTCAAATTTTTTTAGTTTATTTCCTATTTTGGGCAAATACAACAAAGCTAAAACCGATTTTTCATCAGGCATTGAAGAATTACAATATTTTAATTTAGAATATAATATTGACGATTTAATAACTACTGAAGACCAATTTTTTGTATTGAACGTGCTAAAATTATCAAATTTAATTCAAAAAAACAAAGAGATTACTTTTGAATATATCGTTAAATTGATGACAGTATTTACAAAAATTATACCAGAATTGCCCCAACGGTTTTTGTATAGCAACAGACCAAATGATTCGTATGCTCGAAAAAATTTATCCCCATTGGTGTTTAATCAACCTGAAATCAAACTCTTTTTTGTGCTTACAGAAACAGACATGTTTTATAATTTAAAAGCCAAAATTCGGATTGATGACAATAATTTTAATATAAATGCTCAGAAATTGGTGCTTTCGCCCCTTTTTATTTTTGAAGGCCAAAATGTTTATCCAATAACTAATGCTGATTTGTCTTATCATATTTTGACTTATGCAGACACACCCGAAACGAATTATTTCAAAAGAGATTTTGAACGTTTTAATGAGAATATTTTGATTCCATTGTCTAAAAAGTTTGAAATACAACAAAAAATTTTCAAAAAAAACAAACAGACTACACCCAACAAACCACTCGAAAAACATGTTTATATCAAGGATTTAGACGGTGCGTATATTCTTTTTGATGCATTTGTTCAGTACGATAAGCAATTGGTCCCTTTGTTTTCAAACGAAATGTTGTTGCACAAGAATCAAGAAAACATCACTTATTTGGAACGTGATGAGTCTTTTGAAGACCAATTTATGGATGAAATTAAAAGTCTTCACCCCGATTTTGAAAATCAAAATCAGCTGTTTTATTTGACACCCGAACAATTGTTTGACAATTATTGGATGCTTCAAGCTACTGAAAAAATGAAATTGATGGGATTCAAAGTTTTTGGAGCCAATGATTTGAAATCTTTCAAATATAATATGAACAAACCTGTCATCAGTATTGGATTAAAATCGGATATTGATTGGTTTGATTTGGAATTGCAAATTAGTTTTGGAAACCAAAAAGTAGATTTGAAAGAATTGCAAAAATCGTATATCAAAAAGTCTAATTTTGTTGCCTTGAGCGATGGCACTGTAGGAATATTACCCGAAGATTGGCTTCAAAAATTTGGAAATTATTTCAAAGCGGGCGAAATCAAAAAAAATAGTATTCAAATATCCAATTATCAATTTGGCATTATCGACGAATTGTATCATGAAGTGGAAAGTAAACCCTCGTTTTTAAAAGAATTATTTGAAAAAAAACAGCGTTTGCAACACCTTTCAGAAATTGCCAATGTGGCCTCGCCTAAAGGATTGCAAGTAAAACTTCGTGATTATCAGCAACATGGACTCAATTGGCTCGTTTTTTTGCATCAAAACCAGTTGGGTGGTTGTTTGGCAGACGATATGGGGCTTGGCAAAACATTGCAAACTATTGCTTTTTTGCAATACCTCAAAACTACCCAAAAAGCCAAAACTCCCTCGTTGATAATTGCTCCCACTTCGTTGATTTTTAATTGGATTAATGAAATAGAAAAATTTTGCCCAACACTCAAAGTTTTGCCATTTGTAGGGTCGGGTAGGGCTACATCTACAGCAGAATTTAAAAAGTATAACATTGTTATATCTACTTATGGTTCTTTGCTTAATGATATAGAATTTCTGAAAGATTATGTATTTAATTATGTTATTTTAGATGAAAGTCAGGCCATTAAAAACCCTAATTCCAAAAGATATAAAGCCGTTCGATTGCTACAATCGTTTAACAAACTTACCCTAACGGGTACACCAATAGAAAACAATACATTTGATTTGTATGCTCAATTGAATTTTTTAAATCCAGGATTATTGGGAAGCATGAGCCATTTTAAGAGTCAATTTTCAGACACTATCGACAAAGAAAAGGACGTTGAAAGCTCTGTATTGTTGAGCAAAATTATTGCCCCTTTTGTATTGAGAAGGACCAAAGAGCAAGTGGCCAAAGAACTGCCAGACAAAACAGAAAGCGTTATTTACTGTGATATGAGCAAAGAGCAACGCAAAGTATATGAGGCATTTAAGGATAAATACAAAGATTATTTGTTAAATAAAATAGACGAAAACGGTGTAGCCAAATCGCAAATGTACATCCTAGAGGGTTTAACAAAGTTACGTCAAATATGCAATTCGACAGAACTCATCAACGACGATGTTGATTATGGAAACTATTCTGCAAAACTCGAAATATTAATAGAAACTATTAAAGAGAAAACAGGAAATCATAAAATATTGGTTTTTTCGCAATTTGTAAAAATGCTTCAAATAGTTCGTAAAAGGTTAGACGACGAACAAATTACATACGAATATTTGGATGGTCAGACCCAAAACCGACAACAAAATGTAAATAACTTTCAAACCAATTCCTCCGTTAGGGTGTTTTTGATTAGCTTGAAAGCTGGCGGCACAGGACTTAATTTGACCGAAGCGGATTATGTTTTTATCATCGATCCATGGTGGAATCCTGCGTTAGAAAACCAAGCTATAGACCGTTGTTATAGAATTGGACAAACCAAACAAGTTATGGCCTATCGCATGATTTGCAGAGATACTATCGAAGAAAAAATAGTAAGCTTGCAAACCAAGAAAAAAGCTGTAGCCTCCAGCATCATCAGTATCGACGACGAAAAAAAATCGTTTAACATAGACGAAGTCAAAGAATTGTTTGGATAAACCCAAGTTTCGCATGAGACTTCGTTATGAAATCTAAAAACACAACTGCGAAGACATCACGGAACTCCGCTAAAAAATAACGCCGCATCTTTGGACTATTTTATAAATATATTTGGTGTTAATTTTGAAGTATTTTTAGATTGTTACAGAACGCTAATGCTTCATTTGGGTTAAATATAGTTGAACATGTTGAAATGCAATAAAACCCATCAAAAAATATCCTTTATTATTTGATGGGTTTTATGATTGACATTATTCAGGATTTGCCAGTGTTTTATACAAACTGATTACACTATTCAAATATTTATTTTCTATAGATATTTCATTGATTTGTGCCGTTACCAATGCATTTTCTCGCGAGTTGATAATAAATAATGAACTTTCGCCCATGGCAAATAAACGATCTTCTGCTGTTAATAAGGTAGCATAATCACGAGCAAGTTTTGTAATGTAGTCATATTGTTTGTCTAACGATTGGATTTCTTGTTGTTGGTATTTTATTTTATTATCGATGTTTTTTCTTTCAAATTGCAAACCTAATTCCGAATCCTGAATTTTTAACTGAGCTAGTTTTAGGCTGGCCCTTTCTTTTCTTAAAAATATTGGCATACTAAACTGTACTCCAATTTTATAATCATGTAATCGAAAATTGTCCCAATATTTTGGTTCAGAAAGATAATTGTATTGCAAATCGATCTTGGGTAATAACGCATTGGCTTTTAGTTTTTTATCTTCTACAAGCATTGCAATTTTTGCATCTAATGCTTTGATTTTAGGATGATTATCCAAATCAAATCCGCCAAGATCATTTAATTGAAGGGTCGTTTTGATCGTATTTTTTAATTGCGATTCTGGCTGCAATTCGTCTTTCAGTTCCAATGGAATATTTCCTTCAAGCCACAAATAATTAGAAAGCTCAAGTTTGGCTTTTGTCAATTTCAGTTGGGCTTCTTCCATGTTTAATTGTCTTGTTTTTACTGCAATTCCAGCCTCAATACTATCAATTGCGGGTTTATCTCCCTGCTCTATCAATTGCAAAACACCTTTGTATCTAATTTGAGTATTATTCAAATAATTCTGATAACGCTGTACTTCGTCAAAACATTTTTTCCAATTTATATAACTTACGGCTGCTTCATAAATAACATCTACGGCTTTCAAGTTACGTTCGGCAATATTCAATTTTTGGGCAATTTTAGCTTTTCGAATATCGGTCATACGCTGATTAACCAATAAGCCTTGTCCTACAGGAATGCTAATACCTAAAGTAGTTAATCCGCTAATTGGCGCTGTGTTTTCGGGGTTAAGGTACAAGCCTTCCGCTTGGTTAAAACCAGCTTTTAACTCTATTCCATACCAAGTGGGTATTTTAAAACTGCTGTTCAAAATACTATAATAAGTTTTGTCTTTAAACATTTTATCATTGAAATCGACTTCAATTTTTGGGTCAAATGCTCCTCTTGCCAGCATAAGGTTGGCTTGGGCCTCGTTGAGTTTCAAATCGGCTTGTTTGACAAGGGGATGGTATTTTTTTACATAGCCTAAAAATTCATTAAAACCAAAAGTCGTTTGCATATTTTGGCTTTGTACCTGAAAAAATACGATAATCAAAAGTACGGTATAAACAATTTTTTTAGTCATTATTTTTTGGGTTTTTCAGTTTTGGTTTTTTTATAAAAATTTGGAGGAAATCCATTTAATGTTCTCCATATTTCGTACCAAATTGGAACATTTTGAAGCAAAGCCAAACTTTGTGTTCCAGCACCAATACTCAATTGGTTTGGCCATTTTTTGTCGCTAGGATCTGGAGCTATCAGCACTCGGTATTTCCCATTATCACTAATAAAATTTTCTTTGGCCACAATAATTCCACCAAATGTGCCATAGGATACATCTGGCCACCCGCTAAATACAATTGTTGGCCATCCGTCAAACCACACCCTTACTTTTTCGCCTTTATTTACCAATGGGAAATCCATAGGTTCTATAAAAGTTTCAACGGCAATATCATAAGTTGCAGGCATAATGCTTACAATGGGGCTACCCTCCTTTAAGGTTTCGCCAATTCCTGATTGTAAGGCTCTGTTTATATAGCCGTCTTGTGGTGCTGTAATGTAATACAATCCATTTCTGATTTGATAATTCTTGTATTGATTTTTGAGTTTGTTTACTTGGGCTTCTGTATCAAATTGGGCACTCAAAGCACTTTGTTTGTCGCTGCTGGCTTTAGCATTTTTTTCGGCATATTCTGCACTAATTCGATTCAGTTCCATGCTGGCATTCAATATGTCATTTTTGCTGGCAATATATTTGTTTTCCTGAGTTATAATTTTGGCCTCAACATCTTGCAATTTCATTCTTTTTTCTTCAACATCGGTCATGGGTTTTAATCCTTCTTTATTCAAATTTTGCGACCGATTGAATTGTGTTTTAGCAATTTTCAATTGTGTTTTTGTTGCTTCAAAATCGATACTATCACTTTGCACTTTCAAGTAGGCTTGTTTGAGTTTGTTTTGGGCTTGTTTGTATTTAAGCGACCGCTCGTTTGCAATGGCATCTATTTGATTATCAAGGGCTTTCACTTTGTCTGAATAGGAAATTACGGCACTTTCTTTGGATTGTACTTGTTGGCCAGTATTACGAACCAAATTGGGGTCCAAATAATCTTCTTTTATTTCTGAAATATATAATATCGTATCGCCTTTTTTTACAAAATCGCCTTCCTGTACATACCATTTTTCTATCCTTCCTGCAATTGCGGTGTGAATTGTTTGAGGGCGTTGATTGGGTTTTAACGTAGTTACATTGCCAGCGCCACTAATGTTTTGTGTCCAAGGCAAAAATAACAATACGATTAAGGCCAACACAAAACCCCATACGATTTTTCGGATCATTAGATAATGTTTTTCTTGTTTGAAAATAGCGGTCGATTTGAATTGGTCTAATTTTATAAATTGATCTATTCTATTATTTGATATGTTTAACATAGCTTGAATTTATTTAATAACTCCTTTTTCTAAAACAATAGTTTGATTGCAAATTTGTTTCCAATAGTTGTTTTTGCTTACAACAACCAATGTCCATGGGTGGTGTTTTAAACTTAAAAAATCGATAATACTTTTAGTACTTTTCTCGTCTGATTTGTCTAATGGATTTTTTAAAAACAAAATACTTGGCTTTTGAATGATACTTCGAGCCAAAACAATTTTTTGAATGGCCGATGAACTAATTTGTTTGCCTTCGGATGAAATGTGAGTTTCCAAACCCTTTGGCAATGCTTTTATAGTTTCTGTTAATTTGAGGTGTTCCAATAGTTCAAAAACCGACTCTATGCTGATGTCTGTATTGTTGCAAGTAATGTTTTCTAAAATAGTACCCTCAAATGGCATGTCTTGTGCCGTTACATACCCAATATTAGACCGATAGTCGTCTGCAGTATATTTTTTATAATTATTATTATTTATAAATATTTGACCCGAAGTTGGCTCTACTAATCTGGCCAATAATCGCATCAAGGTTGTTTTTCCCGATCCGTTTTCGCCTTCTATCAAGGTGTGTTGCTTGTGAGCTATGGCTATGTTTATCGATTTCAAAATAGACTCCTCATCATCGGGGTAGTGAAATGAAACATTCTGTGTTTCTATCGTAGTAATTTTTTTGTTGATGTTATAATTGGCATCAAACACATCATTTTCAATCTCCAAATCTACTACCGAGCCCAATTTTTCTAATGAAGTTAATACATCATAAAACAATTCTAAACCCGAAAACAATTTTTCTACTGCCGCAATAATGCTCAAAATAATAATTTCTGCTGCTACAAACTGACCAATATTCATTTGTTGATTGATGACCAATAAACCTCCAATAATCAACAAACCAGCAGTTATCATCACTTTAAAGCCTGTTAGTTGTATGAATTGCTTTAATAAAACTTTGAAATGATTCTCGCGTTGTTTTAAATATTCTGTAACTAGAAGATCATTTTTTTGTAATGAAAAATTAAAAACGGCATTACTCTTAAAACTCAAATGATTTCTGGCTATTTCCTGAAGCCAATGGGCTATTTTGTATTTGTATTTGGATTCTTTTAAGCTTGTTTGCAGCCCAGAATTAAAATTCATTCTAAAAATTAAATACAAAAGCAACAACAAAATGATGCCAAAAAAGATAAAAAAAGAATGATAAAATGATAAAAGTAATATCCCAAAAATTATTTGTAATGCCGCCCCCGAACTGTCTAATAATAGTTTTGAAACTCCTTTTTGAACTGTTAGGGTATCAAAAAATCTATTGGCTAATTCAGGCGGAAATTGATCGTGGATTTGACTGAATTTTATTTTTGGAAAACGATAGGCAAATTCAAACGACGATCGAACAAATATTTTTTGTTGTAAATTTTCTGTAATTCTAAATTGCATGATTTTTAATAAACCAACAAAGGCAACCCCCAAAACAACTATAAAAACCAATACAATCCAAGAAGTGCTTACTTTGCCCGCTTGTATAAAATTGATAATTGATTGAATACCCAATGGCAAAGACAAACTAATAAGCCCTGCAATTATGGAGTACAGAAAAATTTGATAAATATCTTGTTTGTCAATTAGAACCAGGTTCTTAAAACGTTTTAATGGTGTCATGATAAGGTTTTTTTTACTAATTCGATAAAAAATAATGATGGACAATCTTGTTCTGAAATGTCTGTTATGGTTTTTAAATGTTGTTTCAAAAATTGTTGGTGCAAAGCACTTTCAACAACCGTCGAAGCCAAACTTTTGGGATATTTATAAGCAGGATTAATTTCAGATATTATGGCTATCAATCGATTAATTACCCGCTTGTAAACTAAAAAAAAGCCAGCCTTATTCTCGTCTTCTATATTTTTTGTTCTAATGGTTTTGGTAAATTCTTCAATAATAATTTGGTTCAATAGCTGCTCATTGATGTGTGGTGTTGTTTCGTCATCCAAAACATTTTCTGTTACCAATTGTATGGCTTTTTCTAACTTTTCTATTGGATTTGACAAGTTGGTTGTTGCAAATACCATTCGATATTCCATCCAAGACCAATACCATGAAGACAAGTACATCAATAATTTGTGTTTGTTTTCAAAATAGCGGTAAATAGAACTCTCGTTAGACTGAATTCGCTCTCCTAATTTTTTAAAGGTAAAGGATTCAAAACCAATGTCATGAATCAATTCTATACTGTTTTTCAATATATTACGACCCAATTCAGATGTTTCGGGGTCCTTAACATACAGTTTTTCGTTTATAGTAATTTTCAAACTGGATAATAAATGCTGCATCTTGTATTGAAATTTAATCGTTATTTTTTGTAATTGTTTGCATTTGAACCACATCTACTATAAAGGCAAATGCCATAGAAAAATAAATATATCCTTTCGGAATTTCAAAATGCAATCCTTCTGCTATTAATGATACGCCAATCATCATCAGAAAACACAAAGCCAAAATTTTAAATGAAGGATGCTTTGAAATGAAATTGCTAATCGGTTGTGATGCCATTAACATAATTAAAACGGTTATAATAACTGCGGCGTACATGACCCAAAGTTCGCTTACCATCCCAACCGCTGTTATAATCGAATCGACTGAAAATACCAAATCCAAAACGATCACTTCACTTAATAACCTTGCAAATGAAATACTTTTTTCTGGAATTTCATCTGCTTTTATTTCTTTTTCTGTTTTGTGATATATTTCTTTTGTACTTTTGTATATCAAAAACAGACCTCCTAAAATCAAGATAATCCCTTTTCCTGTAAAATCCGTATTTAATAATGAAAATAAAGTTGTATCTAATTTAAGAATCCAAGAAATAAATGCCAATAGTACCAACCGCATCAGCATGGCAAGACCAAGCCCCCAATACCGAAGTTTATTTTTTTGAGTGTCAGGTAGTTTGTCGGCCAAAATAGAAATGAATATAATATTATCTATGCCTAAAATTATTTCGAGTGCAATTAATGAAAGTAGTGGAATAAGTGCTTCTAACATGGCTTGTAGTATTAAAAATTGATTTTAAATCCAAAATTAAGGTTTCTCATATCTATTACTTCGGGCTGAATTTGATTGTCTTTCAAATCCAGATAAATCAAATGATCCAAACTTTGTAAATTTGGTATTTCTTTAAAATGATTATTGTTTAGATACAGTTTTTCTATAAATTTTAGTTTATTTATAGAGTTTGGTAGTGTATCCAAATTGTCATTCTCTAAATGTAAGTATTTTAAATTTGGCATTTCGGCCAAAATACTAAATGCTTCATTTAATTGTAGGTTTTTGTCTTCGTTTAAATACAATTCATGTAATCGTTTCAAGTTTTTAAAATGAGTAGGTAATTTTTTAAAATTGTTTCCGCTCAAGTCCAATACTTTTAATGATTTTAACTGTGTAATACCTTGAGGAATTTCATCTAAATGGCCTTCTTTTAGAGATAAGAACTCCAAATTTTTGAAAACTGAAAAATCTATATTTTGCAAAGACTCATTGCTTCCAGTTAAATGCAATGTTTTTACTTGAAATGGGTTTTTTAGTGCATCTTTCAAGTTGTAAAAGGTAACTTTATCTTTTTGATAAACGGGTTCTTGTGCTTGTGTAATTAGGGAACAAAGCATAAAAATAAATAGTTTTATTTGTAATTTCATTATGTATGATTTTTAGATTTTATGACTCCTTTTATATTTGTGTTTAAAAATAACTCAAAATTTATAAGTTTTTTGTAAAAAAATATTTTTCATTATGGTTTATATGGCAATGAAGATTTGTGTACAATGATTCTTAGCTTTCCGTCTTTCCCTTTTTTAAAAACCCAAGTTTTATCCACCATAACCTCATGGCCTTCTTTGTCTTTTACCCAAACATTTCCCATGGTAATTGCTATTGAACCATAAATTTGTATGCCTTCATTATTTTTACCTGCGTTGTCGTATCGTGCTTCAACCCAAGGTTTCAAAGCAAAACCTTTATCGTTTGGATAATTGGGATTGCCTCCTACAAAATATGCTAATGCACCTTCTTTTGTGTTTCTAAAGGTTTGATCTCCAAAAGCTAAAGTAGGCTTAAAAAACACTTTTCCATGGTCATAATTGTATGCGTCTGAAAGCACTTGGTTGGCAAAAGATTTATAATCACCCCCCGCTTCTTTTAATTTACCAATTTTTACTAAAGCATTACACCAAGCTTGTTGCGCGGCATTTACTTCGTTATATGTAATAATTGTCTGAGCACCTTCTTCTACATATTGAAGTCCTAATTCTTCTACTACTTTTTGAACTGAAACTGTTTTCTCTACTGTTTCTGTAACTTTATTTACACTTTCATTTGCATCTTTGCATGATAATGTAATTACAGATACGCTAAAAATCGCTAAAATTAATTTTTTTGACTTCATAACTATTGCTTTTAAAAGTTTATGATGCAAATATAATAGTATTACTATCAATACACAACTCTTTAACATTTATTTAATACCTTTCGAATCAAAAAAGGTAAAACCATTTGTATTTATAAATTGCTTTCAAATGATAAAAATTTTTTAAAATTCGTATTTTTAATCTAAAAAAATAATTAATTAATAAAAATCAATTCGTTTTTTTATATTTGCACCAACTGTCAAAACCCTTTTTATGTTACCAATACATATACAAAACGAAACTTCAAAACTCAAAGCTGTCCTTTTGGGCACTGCTCAAAGCAATGGCAAAACCCCAACAGCCGAAGAGGCTTATGACCCCAAATCGTTGGAACATATTTTAGCGGGAACCTATCCTCTCGAGGCCGATATGATTCGTGAGATGGATGCCTTTGAAGCTGTTTTCTTAAAATATGGTGTTCAGGTTTTTAGGCCTACTTTAATAGAAAATTACAATCAAATTTTTGCTAGAGATATAGGATTTGTCATTGAAAATACCTTTATAAAATCCAATATTTTACCCGATAGAGAAAGAGAATTAGAGGCTATACAATATATTTTAGATCAAATCAATCCTTCGCAAGTCGTAAGGCCACCTGAGGCTGTACATATAGAAGGAGGCGATGTCATGCCTTGGAATGATTATATTTTTATTGGCACTTATAAAGGATCTGATTATAAGGATTATATTACGGCACGTACCAATCTTGAAGGTGTAGCGTATATAACAGAACTGTTTCCTCACAAAAAAGTAAAGGCTTTCGATTTGGTTAAATCTAAAATTGAAGCCCGAGATAATGCCCTTCATTTGGATTGTTGTTTTCAACCTGTGGGTACAAATAAAGGTATTATTTACAAAAGAGGCTTCAGAGAAGAAGCAGATTATTTGTTTTTGGTCGATTTGTTTGGCAAAGATAATTTATTTCATATTACAAGAGACGAAATGTACCACATGAACTCTAACGTTTTTTCCATTGCTCCAGATGTAGTTGTGTCTGAAAAAAACTTTACCCGATTAAATAATTGGCTTAGAAGTCAGGGTTTTACCGTAGAAGAAATTCCTTATGCTGAAATTGCCAAACAAGAAGGCTTATTGAGGTGTTCTACCTTACCATTGATTAGAGAAACGTACTAATTTTAATATTTATGATTAAAAATATTAAAAAATAAATCTCAAAATACAGAAAAATATAATTTTTAATAAAAATAAAAAAATAATGAAACAAACCACTAATGCCATATTAATGATTAGGCCAGTCGCTTTTCGTATGAATGAGCAAACAGCTGTAAATAATTATTATCAAAAAGTAATCGATGGGCTATTGCCAGCTACCGTAAACGCCAAAGCACAACAAGAGTTTGATGAATTTGTTGGCAAATTAACAGCTGTGGGTGTAGAGGTAATTGTAGTTCCAGACACCATAGAACCAGATACTCCAGATAGTATTTTTCCAAACAATTGGGTCTCGTTTCACGAAAATGGCGATGTGGTTTTGTATCCCATGTTTGCCGAAAACAGACGATTGGAACGCCGAGAAGACATCATCGAAATATTGGAAGCTAAAGGTTTTGAAGTGTCTGAATATATGGATTATACCGAAGCAGAAACCGATAATATTTTCTTGGAAGGCACAGGCAGCTTGCTTTTAGACAGGGCAAACGGCAAGGCTTATTGTGCCTTGTCGCCCCGTGCAGACGAAGAGCTTTTTATAGAGTTTTGTGAAGATTATGAATTTTCGCCCATTATTTTTGAAGCATTTCAAACCGTCAACGGACAACGCAAATTGATATACCACACCAACGTGATGATGTGTTTGGGCGAAACATTTGCCGTAATATGTGCCGATGCCATAGACGACAAAAAGGAACGAAAAATGGTGTTGGATTCCTTAAAATCTGATGGAAAAGAAATTATTTTGATAACAGAGGAGCAAGTAAATAATTTTGCAGGAAACATGCTCGAAGTAAGAGGTCAAAACGATAAAAGATACCTTGTAATGAGTGCCGCAGCCCATCAATGCTTGACACCAAATCAAATCATGCAATTAGAAAAACATGCAGAAATACTCAGTTCGAGCCTCGATACTATTGAAGCTTGTGGCGGCGGCAGTGCCCGATGTATGATGGCCGAAATATTTTTGCCAAAAAAATAAAGTTTGATATACTACCCTCAAACACAATCTGATATACGTATAACAGATTGTGTTTTTTTTTGCATTTTGCTTACCAATAAAAATGTTGTATCTTTGTCTTTTTTAAATCAAATTTGACAATATAATGAAAAATAAAAAAACTTTAGTACTTGGAGCATCGTCAAAACCAGACCGATATGCCTATAAAGCCATCGAAAAACTGGTTGAAAAAGGACATAGTGTTTTGGCAATAGGACAAAATACAGGAGAAGTTTCTGGTATTACAATCCGTACAAAAATGATTCCATTGTCAAATATACATACCGTAACTTTGTATCTTAACCCAGTTCGACAAAGGGATTATTATAATTATATTATTGAAAACCAGCCCAAAAGAGTGATTTTCAATCCAGGAACCGAAAATCCAGAATTTGAACAATTGCTAACATTAAATCAAATCAAAGTAGAAAATGCTTGTACTTTGGTATTGTTGGCAACAAATCAATATTAATTTTTTTTGAAATGGAATTTTCATCAAAATTATTAGAAAAAGCAGTTGTCGAGGTGTCTCAATTGCCAGGAATTGGCAAACGTTCGGCGTTAAGATTGGTTTTGCACTTACTCAAACAACCCAAAGAGCAAACTCAAATGTTGAGCGATGCGTTGTTGAAAATGCGTCAAGATATTAAACTTTGTACGAATTGTTTTAACATATCCGATGTCGATGTGTGCGAAATTTGTTCCAATCCCAAACGAAATCCCAAACTCATTTGTGTAGTAGAAGATGTAAGAGACGTAATGGCTATTGAAAATACAGGACAATTTAAAGGGGTTTATCACGTGTTGGGTGGCAAAATTTCGCCTATTGATGGAATAGGCCCAAATCAATTGAATATCAAGCCGTTAATAGAAAAAGTGAAGTTAGGATTGGTAACAGAATTGATTTTTGCTTTGAGTGCGACTATGGAAGGCGATACCACCAATTTTTATATATACAAACAAGTTCAAAACCAACAAATTGTGCTATCAACAATAGCTAGAGGCATTGCCGTTGGCGACGAATTGGAGTTTGCAGACGAAGTTACGTTAGGAAGAAGCATCTTGCATAGGATTCCTTTTGAAAACGCTTTGAAAAATGTTTGATTTATAGATAAAAAACTAGGTATATTTTTATTTTCAAGACAAAACTACTATATTTGCCGATGTAAAACCACTTTTATTATGAACCGTATCCATTATTTTTGCATCTTATGCATCAGTTTTTTGCTTTTTTCGTGTGTTTCTACCAAAAAACTCATCTATTTGCAGCCAAACAACCCAACAGAAAACAGTTCGATTGTTGCTCCTGTCAATTCCAAACCCTACCGCATTCAGGCCAATGATATTTTGAGTATCAATGTAAAAACGGTCGATCCCAAATTGTCGGCACTTTTTTCGGCTACAAGTACAGAAAATATTATAAAATCAGAACAATTGGTTTATTATGATGGCTACACCGTGTCGGATGTGGGTACAATCAGAATGCCCATATTGGGAGAAATCAAAGTAATAGGAATGACAACCTCCGAAATACGAATACTGATTGAAGAAAAATTGTTGAAAGACTATTTGAATAAAGAATCCAATTTATTTGTAAATGTAAAATTGTCAGGATTTCGTTATACCATAAATGGCGAGGTAGCCGCAACGGGTTCTAAAATTTTGTACCAAGAAAAAGTCAATATCATGGAAGCCATTGCCAATGCGGGCGATATTAGTGTAACAGGCGATAGAAAAAATGTATTGGTTATCAGGCAAAACCCACAGGGAGCAACCATGCAATCCATTGATTTAACAGATGTAAATGCCATGAACTCTCCTGTATATAATTTGCAACCCAACGATTACATATATATAAAACCACTCAAACAAAAAACATGGGGAACGGGTAAAACAGGTATAGAATCTTTAAGCACCGTAATTACCTTACTGTCTTTAGCTACAACTACTTATTTATTGTTGAAAAAATAAAATCCTAAAAAAAATGTTAGATATTAAAGATTTTACTAATTCAGATAACCAGTCTAATTTTGATTTTAAAGGGTTTTTGATTAAAATAATGAGTAACTGGCATTGGTTTTTGTTGAGCTTGTTTTTGTCGTTTATCATTGCCTATCAAGTCAATATCAGACAACAAAAAATATATGGCATTGGCACCACTGTTTCGCTAAAAGAAGAATCAAATCCTTTTTTCAATTCAAATACCAGTTTAGTATTCAATTGGGGCGGAAGTTCAGATCAAATACAAACGATAATGACCATTTTAAAATCCAGAACACACAACGAAATTGTAGTGGATAAGTTGGATTATTTTATCGATTATATCAAAAAAGAGCCTTATTTTAAACGAGATGCTTATGGCGAAGTGCCTTTTTATGTAACCATCGATAGAACTAAAAATCAATTGCTTGAACAAGATATAGTTGTAAAATTTATAGATAAAAATAAATATACCATAAAAATAGACTTGCCAGATGAAATGGTAAATGTTTTTAATTATTATAAAAACAAATCAGATGTACAGCGAGTTCCAAAATCAATAACACACACGTTCAAAATCGGGGAAATGATTCATTTACCTTATTTGAATTGGCATTTGCAATTGAAAGATCATTTTAAAACAGAAGACATTGGACAGGAATTTATTGTAAAGTTTAATAGATTTGATCAAGTTGTAGCCCATTATCAAGATATCAAGGTAACAAATGATGAAAAAGCAGGTTCTATATTGAATTTATCTATAGAAGGTACAAATAAAGCCCGTTTAGTAGATTATCTAAATGAAACAGTTAATGTGTTGATAAAAAGTGAGTTGGATAGAAAAAATCAATTTGCTACCAACACAATCAGATTTATCGATAGCACCTTAGCAGCTACGGACAAGGAGCTAAAGAAAACAAATTCAGAATTAGAAGGCTTTCAGAATGGTAAAAATATTTATGAAATTGAAGACGGAGGCAAGCTTTTTTCTGATAAATTGCAAAAAATTGAGATTGAAAAAGATGAAATAACAAGAAAAGTTGCCTATGTTAATTCTCTAAAAAATTATTTGCAAACCAATGTTGATTTTTCAAGACTTCCCGCCCCATCTGTTGCAGGAATTGCCGAACCCAATATTGTAGTAAATGTGTCAAAACTGATTACTTTGTCTATTTCTCGTTCGCAAATGGCTTATACTGTAAAGAGCGATAAGCTGTACAAGGATTTTGAAAATGAAATGGAATCTGTAAAAGGAGTGTTATTGGAGAATATTAATTCTTATAGAAATACTTTAAATTATGACTTGGCAGTAGTTCAAAAAAAGGCTCAAGAAGCAGAGGCCTCCTTAAAAGAAATACCTTTACAAGAACAAGGATTGGCCAAAATCAAACGCAAATTTGCTTTAAACGAAAATATTTACAACACCTTTTTAGCCAAAAAAAGTGAAGCCGAAATTGTTAAAGCAGCCAACTTGTCCGACATCAAATTTGTTGATGCTGCAAAAGATATAGGCGGTGGATTATTAGGACCCAAAACAGAGGTAAACTATGTAATAGCTATTTTTTTAGGTATATTATTGCCGTTTTTGATTTTGATGATAGTTTATATTGTCAATAATAAAATACAATCCGTAGAAGATATTGAACGCTTAACAAAAATTCCAATTATTGGTGTCATTGGCAAAAAACAAATGAATTCCAATTTGGCTGTTTTTGAACGCCCACGTTCGGCATTGGCAGAAGGATTTAGAAGCATTAGGTCTTCGTTGCAATTTATTTATAAGAAAAAAGGACTTGATGACGGTGCAAAAGTTTTGATGATTACATCGTCTATTGGTGGCGAAGGCAAAACATTTTGTTCCATGAATATTGCAACTATTTTTGCTTTAAGCGAAAAAAAGACTATAATTTTAGGAATGGATTTAAGAAAACCAAAAATATTTGAAGATTTTGAAATTGAAAATAAAATTGGTGTAGTAAATTATTTAATAGGACAGAAAAATATTGAAGAGATTGTCCAGAAATCACACATTCCATTTTTGGACATCATTACCTCAGGCCCAATCCCTCCAAACCCTTCAGAATTAATCTTGGGAAATCCAATGAGAAACATGATACAAACACTCAAAACACAATATGATTATATCATATTGGATACACCACCAGTGGGTTTGGTTACAGATGCTTTAGAATTGGATCAATTTTGTGATGCTGCTTTGTATGTTGTAAGACAAAATTATACCAAAAAAGACATGATAACCGTTTTGAACAACAGGAACCAACGAGGAGAGTTGAATAATTTGAGTGTCATTTTGAATGGTTTTGAAAACAAAGCCAAATATGGTTATGCTTATGGTTATGGTTTTGATTATGGCTATGGCTATGGTAATTCGAGCGGATACCATGACGATGAAAATGCTCATCAATCCATTTTTCAAAAGATTCTTTCGTATTTTAAATATAAAAAGGGCGGAATTTAATAGTTTTTTTTAATTGAAAAAAACTTGTAAATTTGCACTCTCAAAAAAATAAATAATAAGCCTCAAAAAAATAATTGAAAATGAAAATAACAAATATTTGCTGTATAGGAGCAGGATATGTGGGTGGCCCAACGATGACCGTAATTGCACAAAAATGTCCACATATAAAAGTAACAGTAGTAGATTTGAATGAAGAGCGTATTGCCGCTTGGAATGATCCAAATATTGAGAATATACCTATTTATGAACCAGGACTGAGCAATATTGTTGGCGAAGCTCGAGGTAGAAACTTGTTTTTTTCAACAGCTGTAGATGCTGCTATTGATGAAGCCCAATTGATATTTATATCAGTAAATACTCCTACAAAAACATACGGAACCGGAAGAGGTATGGCGGCCGATTTAAAATATATAGAGCTGTGTGCCAGACAAATAGCACGTGTTGCAAAAGATGATAAAATTATTGTAGAAAAATCAACCTTGCCTGTTCGTACAGCCGAAGCACTAAAAAGTATATTAGACAATACCGGAAATGGCGTTCAGTTTCAAGTATTATCTAATCCAGAATTTTTGGCCGAAGGTACTGCTGTAGAAGACTTATTGGCTCCAGACAGAGTACTTATTGGTGGCGATACAACTGCCGAAGGGCAACAAGCCATTCAATCACTTGTAGATGTATATGCACATTGGGTGCCACAAGATAGAATTCTTACTACAAATGTTTGGTCTTCAGAGTTGTCTAAACTTACAGCCAATGCTTTTTTAGCACAAAGGGTTTCCTCTATTAATGCGCTATCTGAATTGTGCGAAAAAACTGGGGCAGACGTTAATGAAGTAGCAAGAGCCATTGGAACAGATAGTCGCATTGGGTCTAAATTTTTGAAATCGTCTGTTGGTTTTGGAGGGTCTTGTTTTCAAAAAGACATTTTAAACTTGGTTTATATTTCAAAATCGTTTGGACTTCAGGAAGTTGCCGATTATTGGGAACAAGTCATTATAATGAACGATCATCAAAAAAGACGTTTTGCAAAAAATATAGTAAAAACTTTATATAATACGGTTTCAGATAAAAAAATAGCCTTTTTAGGTTGGGCTTTCAAAAAAGATACCAACGACACTCGCGAATCTGCTGCAATATACGTTGCCAATGATTTAATTTATGAGCAAGCCAATATTGCCGTTTTTGATCCAAAAGTTTCTCAAAAGCAAATGAGATTTGACTTAAATTATTTAGAAAGTCGCTCGGAGTTAGAAAATCAAAAACGATTAAAAGCATTTGAAAATCCTTATGATGCTTGCAAAGATGCTCACGCTATTGCAATTTTAACAGAGTGGGAAGAATTTAAAAACTATGATTGGCAACTAATTTATGACAATATGCAAAAGCCCGCTTTTGTTTTTGATGGTCGTAATTTGCTAGACAAAAAGGTTTTAGAAAAAATCGGATTTGTATATCAGGCCATTGGATCGTAATTTTTTGTAATCTATTCTTTTCAAATAAAATTTTGATTGGAATCAATTTTTTTGTATAATTTTTTTTGAAATCAACATCAAATCCATCAGTTTCAGCTTATGTTTTTCAATTCAATCCATTTTGCTATATTTTTACCTATTGTTTTCTTACTGTATTGGTTTGTAGCAAAAGGTAATTCAAGATTTCAAAACATATTATTATTGGTTTCAAGTTATTATTTTTATGCTTGTTGGGATTACCATTTTTTATTTTTATTGATTTTTTCAACCTTATTAGATTATTATACAGGGCTAAAAATGGCCGAATCACAAACTATTTCAACAAAAAAGTTTTGGTTTTGGCTTAGTATTAGTGTCAATTTGGGTTTTTTAGGCGTTTTCAAATATTATAATTTTTTTGTCGAAAGTTTTGCTCAAGCCCTAGCACAAATAAGGTATCATGTTCAACCTTGGACATTAAAAGTCATTTTACCTGTTGGAATTTCGTTTTACACTTTTCATGGATTATCTTATGTAATTGATATTTATAAAAATAGAATTAAACCAGAGAAAGATTTTATAGATTACTCTGTTTTTGTTAGTTTTTTTCCGCTTTTAGTAGCAGGGCCAATAGAGCGGGCTACTCATTTGTTGCCTCAAATACAAAAAGAAAGGGTTTTCGATTATCAAAAGGCTGTTGATGGTTTGCGCCAAATACTATGGGGGTTGTTCAAAAAAATTGTAATAGCAGATCAATGTGCATTGATAGCCAACACTATTTTTAACCAAGCCGATGCTTATTCAGGAAGTTCGCATGTATTTGCAGCAGTATTATTTGCTATTCAAATATATGGCGATTTTTCGGGTTATTCTGATATAGCTTTAGGAACTGCCCGTTTATTTGGGGTAGAGTTGTTAAGAAATTTTGCATTCCCTTATTTTTCCAGAGATATAGCAGAATTTTGGAGACGTTGGCATATATCACTTTCTACATGGTTTAGAGATTATTTGTATATTCCATTAGGAGGTAGTAAAGGCGGGACTTGGATGAAAGTTCGTAATACATTTATTATATTTTTAGTAAGTGGTTTTTGGCATGGAGCCAATTGGACATTTATTATTTGGGGTTTGTTAAATGCACTGTACATCATGCCGTCTATATTATTTCAATCCAATAGAAATCATTTAGATATAGTAGCACAAGGCAAATGGGTTCCTTCTTTTCGTGAAATGATTTCGATGATGGTTACCTTTGTTTTAACCACTTTTGCTTGGATATTTTTTAGAGCAGAAACCGTTACAAAAGCTTTGTCGTTTATCAAAGTTATTTTTTCAAAATCTTTGTTTACATTTCCTGATTTGTTTGGAAAAACTGTTGTGGCCTTGTGTTTGGTGTTTTTTGTTTTGGAATGGATTGGGAGAGAACAGCGTTATGCCATAGAAAAACTGGGATTACGGTGGCCCAAAATTTTCAGAATCGCCTTTTATTATGCTTTGGTAGCTGCAATATTTTATTTTTCAGGTGCAGAACAACAATTTATATATTTTCAATTTTAAACCCAAAAAAGAATGAATATATTTTTACGGAAAACCATTTTTTTCCTGCTTCCAATCCTTCTTTTGGGTGTATTTGCAGAAATTAAAGTTAGGAATGTACGGTCTATTTTGGGCGAAAAAAGCCATGAAATAGAACAATACCGTTTTGAAATTGAAACTTTAATTTTAGGTACTTCCCATGAATATGAAGGCATTAGCCCCCAATACATGAAAACCAGTGCCTACAATTTGGCCTGTGGCGACCAATCACTGTTATATGATAAAGCACTTCTCGAACAATATCAAGCCAAATTAAACAACCTCAAATTTGTAATAATCGGCTTAGATTATCCGTCGCTTTATTGGGGTTATAGAGACGACAGGGCTTTTTTTTACTATCATAATTATGGTATCAATTTGAGAAATAAAAATTTTTGGAAAGAAGATATGTCACATTTGTTGTATGTTTATTCGCCAAAAAATGCCTTTAAATTGATTACCGAAAAAACAAACAAGGAAAACGTTATTGCATTTAAAGGATGGGAAACGGCTACTACTCAACAGCCACAAGTACTTACAGATGCAGCGGGTTTGGAAAGAGTACAATTTTTTAGAGAAAATTATTTTACAGAAAGTATAAAATCAAGAGAGCATTTTATGGTTTGTAAAAAATTAGAAGAAATGATAATGTTTTGTAAGCGAAAAAAAATCACTCCAATTTTAGTAACAACTCCTTGTGATGAAACGTTTACTAAACATTTGGAGCAACGAATTGTTCAAAAAGATGCTGCATTTATTTCAAAATTAATAAAAAAATACCAATTGATTCATCTTAATTATTTGACAGACAAAAGGTTTCAAAAAACAGACTATATCGATATTGATCATTTGAATCAATTTGGAGCAAAGAAATTGTCTGTTTCTATAGATAGCGTGATTCAAAAGTTGAAAAATAAAAAAAATAGTTTTTAAGTTTTAAAAAAAAACAAGAAACGGGGTTTTATCAAAAATTAATATTAATTTTGCAAGATAATTTATATAATAAATAATTTTAATATCAAATGAGCATCAAAATAGCAGTTATCGGATTGGGTTATGTGGGATTACCTTTGGCAAGGCTTTTTGCAAAGCAATATCCGGTTGTAGGATTCGACATCAATAAAAAAAGAATCAATGAGTTAAATTCAGGACATGACAGTACTTTAGAAATAAGTAATGAATTATTACAATCGGTATTAGTAACTACTTTTTCAAGCCCAACGGGTTTGTTATGTTCTAGTGATTTAGATGATATAAAAGATTGTAATTATTATATAATTACTGTTCCAACTCCAGTAGATAAAAATAACCGTCCCGATTTAACACCACTTTACAAATCGAGTGAAACAGTTGGAAAAGTTTTGAAAAAAGGCGATATTGTAATTTATGAATCCACAGTATATCCTGGCGTAACAGAGGAAGAGTGTGTGCCTGTTTTGGAAAAAATAAGTGGTTTGAAATTCAATCAAGATTTTCATGCGGGATATTCTCCAGAAAGAATAAATCCTGGCGATAAAGAGCATACTGTTGAAAAAATACTTAAAGTTACTTCAGGATCTACACCAGAAATTGGTTTAAAAGTAGATGCACTGTACCGCTCTGTTATTGTTGCGGGGACACATTTAGCCCCATCAATAAAAGTAGCCGAAGCAGCTAAAGTAATAGAAAATTCACAACGTGATATCAATATTGCATTTGTAAACGAGTTGGCCAAAATATTCAATATGATGGAAATAGACACCCACTCTGTATTAGAAGCAGCAGGTACAAAATGGAATTTCTTACCTTTCAAACCAGGTTTGGTTGGAGGGCATTGCATAGGGGTAGATCCATATTATTTGGCTCAAAAATCTCAAGAATCGGGCTACCATCCAGAGATTATTTTAGCTGGTAGAAGACTCAATGACGGAATGGGAGAATTTATTGCAACAGTTGTTGTAAAACTCATGATTAAAAAAGGAATATTTGTAAAAAATGCCAAACTTTTAATGTTAGGTTTTACTTTCAAAGAAAATTGTCCAGATGTAAGAAATACCAAAATCATAGATGTTGTTAGAGCATTAGAAGATTTTGAAATAGACATAACGATACACGACCCATGGGCAAATCCTGATGAGGTTAAACATGAATATGATTTGGAAATGACCAAAGACTTACCAAATGAAAAATTTGATGCGATCATTTTAGGGGTTTCACATAAAGAATTTGCTGATATAGATTACAATTCATTAAAAAAAGATAATGCTATTTTATTTGATGTTAAAGGAATTTTGCCTTTAAATATTATTGACGGAAGGTTGTAATTATTCCTGAAAAATGATTATATTAGCCAACCAAAATCTATTTTTTTAAACCTAAATTTTCGATTAATTTTGCATTAAAATTGTCGTAATTTTGTTTAAAATAAACATAAATATCTACTTATGAAAAAAATTGTTATTACAGGAGGTGCCGGTTTTATAGGCTCTCATGTCGTGAGACGTTTTGTAAAAAAATATCCAAATTATCAAATATTTAATTTGGACGCATTGACTTATGCTGGCAACTTAGAAAATATTAAAGATATTGAAAATGAACCCAATTATACTTTTGTAAAAGGGGATATTGTTGATGCAGATTTTATAAATGAATTGTTTGAAAAGCATCAATTTGATGGGGTTTTGCATCTTGCCGCAGAATCTCACGTTGATCGTTCTATAACAGACCCGCTTTCGTTTGTAAAAACCAACGTTATTGGTACGATGAATTTGTTAAATGCTGCCAAAAACATTTGGAAAAACAACTTCGATGGTAAACGTTTTTACCATATTAGTACAGATGAGGTTTATGGTACATTAGGTGCCGAAGGTTTGTTTACAGAGCAAACAGCTTATGACCCAAATTCACCTTATTCTGCTTCAAAAGCCAGTTCAGATCATTTTGTAAGAGCTTATGGCGAAACTTATGGGTTGCCTTATGTGCTTACTAATTGTTCAAACAACTATGGCCCAAACCATTTTCCAGAAAAATTGATACCGTTATTTATCAATAACATCATACAAAACAAACCATTACCCGTATATGGAGACGGAAAATATACACGTGATTGGCTTTTTGTTGAAGACCATGCCGTGGCAATTGATTTGGTTTTTCATGAAGGAAAAAACCACGAAACTTATAATATAGGAGGATTTAATGAATGGCAAAATATTAATTTGGTAAAATTATTGTGCCAAATTATGGACAAAAAATTGAACAGAGTAGAAGGTACTTCAGAACAATTAATTTCTTATGTAACAGACAGACCTGGACACGATTTGCGATATGCTATTGATGCAACCAAAATCAATAAAGAATTAGGCTGGAAACCATCGGTAACATTTGAACAAGGATTAGAAAAAACAGTCAATTGGTTCTTAGAAAATCAAGCATGGCTTGAAAGTGTAACCTCTGGCGAATATGCCAAATATTATGAAAAACAGTATTCTAATTAATTCATTTTTAATACAATAAGCCATGTCGTTAAGAAGTTTTGCTCGAAATATACGTACACAATACCGCATTTTTACACATAAAGGAAATACCTACACTTGCCCTTATTGTGGATACCATGCCAGTGGATTTTATCAAATAGGTTTGCCACATCAGGCCAATATTGATCATCAAATTATTGGTGCGGGTTTAAGAAATGGAGGTTGTTACAAATGCGACTCAATGGATAGAGAGCGTGCATTATATGCTTTTTTTAATAATGAGTTAGACATTTTCAAAAATAAAAGCGATTATAGTATTCTTCATTTAGCTCCAGAGTGGCGATTGACAGATTTATTTTTGAAATACCAATACAAAGAATACATCTGTACAGATAAATTTATGGAAGGATATTCTTATCCAAGTCATGTAATAGATATGGATATTATGAATATTCCTTATAAAGATAATCGATTTGATTTGATTATTTGTAACCATATTTTAGAGCATATTCCAGATGATATTGCGGCTATGAAAGAATTATTTAGAGTGTTAAAACCTAATGGAACTGCTGTTCTTCAAGTGCCTATTTCGGCAACTTTGCAAGACACTTATGAAAACCCTGCGGTTACTACCAATGAAGATAGAGAAAAGCATTACGGACAATATGATCATGTACGTATATATGGTCAGGATTATGTAGCAAGACTGCAGTCTGTTGGTTTTAAAGTTAATAGAATCAATATTTCAAACAAATACAAACAATACGGATTAATTCCAAATGAAGATTTGTTTATTTGCTCTAAATAATTGCTGAAATAAATTAAATATTAAAATAAAAAATGAGTAATTCAAATCAAGCCTGGACAGAAGAAATAAAGGCACAAGATTCTTTGTTTTCTGTCAATTTAAAAGAAGTTTGGCATTATAGAGATTTGTTGATGATGCTTGTAAAACGTGATTATGTTACGTTTTACAAGCAAACTATTTTAGGCCCAATTTGGTTTTTTGTACAACCCATACTTACAACTTTGATGTATGTACTGCTTTTTGGTCAGATAGCAAAAATTTCTACAGACGGCACACCACAATTGGCATTTTATTTGTCAGGTATCACAATTTGGAATTATTTTTCAGAATCCTTAACTAAAACATCAACAGTATTTAGAGATAATGCTGCAGTAATGGGCAAAGTTTATTTCCCTAGATTGATAATGCCTTTGTCCATCGTTGTATCAGGGTTGATGAAATTTGGTATTCAATTTGGACTTTTTGTGGTGGTTGTTTTATATTACACTTTTATTCAACAATCCATACAACCCAATATATGGGTTTTGGCAACACCTTTTTTGTTATTAATCATGGCATTATTTTCGTTAGGGTTAGGAATGATTTTTTCATCTTTGACAACAAAATACAAAGATTTGGTTTTTTTACTTACCTTTGGTATTCAATTGTTTATGTATGCTACACCAGTTGTTTATCCTGTTACAGCCATACCCGAACATTATAGATGGGTTGTCAATTTAAATCCATTAACGGGGGTGTTTGAATGTTTTAGATATGCTTTTTTGGGTTCAGGAAGTTTTGATCCAATGAGTTTGTGGGTAAGTATTATTTCTACTATACTTTTGATGGTTGTAGGTGTAGTAATTTTTAATAAAGTAGAAAAAAGTTTTATGGACACTGTTTAATTTTTTTTCAAAAAATGATTATAGCCAATCCAATATACGATGTAGTATTTAAACGGATGATGGAGAATGAGCGGGTAGCAAAATTCTTCATAGGAACGTTATTGGATCAAACGATAGAAAGTATCGAGGTAAAACAACAAGAATTTACCTTTATGAAACATTTGGATTTAGACGATCCAAAGGTTCAGGAATTTGTGGCCAAAAAAATCAACGAACGACTGTTGATCAATGTCATGCGATTGGATTTTGTAGCAACAATAAAAACAGACACGGGCGAATATAAAAAAATATTGATAGAAATACAAAAAGCCAAACACCAAATCGATTTGATGCGGTTTCGGAATTATTTGGCAGAGCAATACAAGCGAGAGGACAAAATATTAGAAACCGCTGCACCGTTGCCTATTACTACAATTTATGTATTAGGATTCAATTTAAGCGAAATAACCTCGCCATGTATCAAGGTAGAGCGACAATATAAAGATTTGATCGAACAAAAAGTCATCAATGAAAAGAGCGATTTTGTAGAAAAATTGACCCACGACAGTTATGTAGTACAAGTAAACCGAATAACCAATAGGTTTCAAACCCGATTGGACAAAATGTTGAGTGTTTTTGAGCAAAATCATTTTACGGACGAAAAAGAAATAGTAAAAGTATTTGAACATCAAATAGATAGCGAAGATTTGAAACTCACCACATCGATATTGCACCACGCAGGCACCGACCCAAAGGACCGCAAAGAACTAGAAGACGAACAAGAAGCATGGCGAACAATAGATGCCCTAACGGGAAATATTCGACACAAAACAGATCAATTATTGCAAATCATTTCCGAGAAAGAGCAAGCCTTATTGGAAAATGAAAAAATAATTTCCGAGAAAGAGCAGGCCTTGAAAGACAAAGACAAGGAAAACGAAGCTTTGAAACAGCAAATTGCCCTATTAATGAATAAAAAAGACAAGTAAAAAATGATTATAGCCAATCCAATATACGATGTAGTATTTAAACGGATGATGGAGAATGAGCGGGTAGCAAAATTCTTCATAGGAACGTTATTGGATCAAACGATAGAAAGTATCGAGGTAAAACAACAAGAATTTACCTTTATGAAACATTTGGATTTAGACGATCCAAAGGTTCAGGAATTTGTGGCCAAAAAAATCAACGAGCGGCTACTGATTAATGTCATGCGATTGGATTTTGTAGCAACAATAAAAACAGACACGGGCGAATATAAAAAAATATTGATAGAAATACAAAAAGCCAAACACCAAATCGATTTGATGCGGTTTCGGAATTATTTGGCAGAGCAATACAAGCGAGAGGACAAAATATTAGAAACCGCTGCACCGTTGCCTATTACTACAATTTATGTATTAGGATTCAATTTAAGCGAAATAACCTCGCCATGTATCAAGGTAGAGCGACAATATAAAGATTTGATCGAACAAAAAGTCATCAATGAAAAGAGCGATTTTGTAGAAAAATTGACCCACGACAGTTATGTAGTACAAGTAAACCGAATAACCAATAGGTTTCAAACCCGATTGGACAAAATGTTGAGTGTTTTTGAGCAAAATCATTTTACGGACGAAAAAGAAATAGTAAAAGTATTTGAACATCAAATAGATAGCGAAGATTTGAAACTCACCACATCGATATTGCACCACGCAGGCACCGACCCAAAGGACCGCAAAGAACTAGAAGACGAACAAGAAGCATGGCGAACAATAGATGCCCTAACGGGAAATATTCGACACAAAACAGATCAATTATTGCAAATCATTTCCGAGAAAGAGCAAGCCTTATTGGAAAATGAAAAAATAATTTCCGAGAAAGAGCAGGCCTTGAAAGACAAAGACAAGGAAAACGAAGCTTTGAAACAGCAAATTGCCCTATTAATGAATAAAAAAGACAAGTAAAAAATGATTATAGCCAATCCAATATACGATGTAGTATTTAAACGGATGATGGAGAATGAGCGGGTAGCAAAATTCTTCATAGGAACGTTATTGGATCAAACGATAGAAAGTATCGAGGTAAAACAACAAGAATTTACCTTTATGAAACATTTGGATTTAGACGATCCAAAGGTTCAGGAATTTGTGGCCAAAAAAATCAACGAACGACTGTTGATCAATGTCATGCGATTGGATTTTGTAGCAACAATAAAAACAGACACGGGCGAATATAAAAAAATATTGATAGAAATACAAAAAGCCAAACACCAAATCGATTTGATGCGGTTTCGGAATTATTTGGCAGAGCAATACAAGCGAGAGGACAAAATATTAGAAACCGCTGCACCGTTGCCTATTACTACAATTTATGTATTAGGATTCAATTTAAGCGAAATAACCTCGCCATGTATCAAGGTAGAACGACAATATAAAGATTTGATCGAACAAAAAGTCATCAATGAAAAGAGCGATTTTGTAGAAAAATTGACCCACGACAGTTATGTAGTACAAGTAAACCGAATAACCAATAGGTTTCAAACCCGATTGGACAAAATGTTGAGTGTTTTTGAGCAAAATCATTTTACGGACGAAAAAGAAATAGTAAAAGTATTTGAACATCAAATAGATAGCGAAGATTTGAAACTCACCACATCGATATTGCACCACGCAGGCACCGACCCAAAGGACCGCAAAGAACTAGAAGACGAACAAGAAGCTTGGCGAACAATAGATGCCCTAACGGGAAATATTCGACACAAAACAGATCAATTATTGCAAATCATTTCCGAGAAAGAGCAGGCCTTATTGGAAAATGAAAAAATCATTTCCGAGAAAGAGCAAGCCTTATTGGAAAATGAAAAAATCATTTCCGAGAAAGCACAAGCTTTATTAGAAAATGAAAAAATAATTTCCGAGAAAGATCAGGCCTTGAAAGACAAAGACAAGGAAAACGAAGCTTTGAAACAGCAAATTGCCCTATTAATGAATAAAAAAGACAAGTAAAAAATGATTATAGCCAATCCAATATACGATGTAGTATTTAAACGGATGATGGAGAATGAGCGGGTAGCAAAATTCTTCATAGGAACGTTATTGGATCAAACGATAGAAAGTATCGAGGTAAAACAACAAGAATTTACCTTTATGAAACATTTGGATTTAGACGATCCAAAGGTTCAGGAATTTGTGGCCAAAAAAATCAACGAGCGGCTACTGATTAATGTCATGCGATTGGATTTTGTAGCAACAATAAAAACAGACACGGGCGAATATAAAAAAATATTGATAGAAATACAAAAAGCCAAACACCAAATCGATTTGATGCGGTTTCGGAATTATTTGGCAGAGCAATACAAGCGAGAGGACAAAATATTAGAAACCGCTGCACCGTTGCCTATTACTACAATTTATGTATTAGGATTCAATTTAAGCGAAATAACCTCGCCATGTATCAAGGTAGAGCGACAATATAAAGATTTGATCGAACAAAAAGTCATCAATGAAAAGAGCGATTTTGTAGAAAAATTGACCCACGACAGTTATGTAGTACAAGTAAACCGAATAACCAATAGGTTTCAAACCCGATTGGACAAAATGTTGAGTGTTTTTGAACAAAATCATTTTACGGACGAAAAAGAAATAGTAAAAGTATTTGAACATCAAATAGATAGCGAAGATTTGAAACTCACCACATCGATATTGCACCACGCAGGCACCGACCCTAAGGACCGCAAAGAACTAGAAGACGAACAAGAAGCCTGGCGAACAATAGATGCCCTAACGGGAAATATTCGACACAAAACAGATCAATTATTGCAAATCATTTCCGAGAAAGAGCAAGCCTTATTGGAAAATGAAAAAATAATTTCCGAGAAAGAGCAGGCCTTGAAAGACAAAGACAAGGAAAACGAAGCTTTGAAACAGCAAATTGCCCTATTAATGAATAAAAAAGACAAGTAAAAAATGATTATAGCCAATCCAATATACGATGTAGTATTTAAACGGATGATGGAGAATGAGCGGGTAGCAAAATTCTTCATAGGAACGTTATTGGATCAAACGATAGAAAGTATCGAGGTAAAACAACAAGAATTTACCTTTATGAAACATTTGGATTTAGATGATCCAAAGGTTCAGGAATTTGTGGCCAAAAAAATCAACGAACGGCTACTGATTAATGTCATGCGATTGGATTTTGTAGCAACAATAAAAACAGACACGGGCGAATATAAAAAAATATTGATAGAAATACAAAAAGCCAAACACCAAATCGATTTGATGCGGTTTCGGAATTATTTGGCAGAGCAATACAAGCGAGAGGACAAAATATTAGAAACCGCTGCACCGTTGCCTATTACTACAATTTATGTATTAGGATTCAATTTGAGCGAAATAACCTCGCCATGTATCAAGGTAGAACGACAATATAAAGATTTGATCGAACAAAAAGTCATCAATGAAAAGAGTGATTTTGTAGAAAAATTGACCCACGACAGTTATGTAGTACAAGTAAACCGAATAACCAATAGGTTTCAAACCCGATTGGACAAAATGTTGAGTGTTTTTGAGCAAAATCATTTTACGGACGAAAAAGAAATAGTAAAAGTATTTGAACATCAAATAGATAGCGAAGATTTGAAACTCACCACATCGATATTGCACCACGCAGGCACCGACCCAAAGGACCGCAAAGAACTAGAAGACGAACAAGAAGCTTGGCGAACAATAGATGCCCTAACGGGAAATATTCGACACAAAACAGATCAATTATTGCAAATCATTTCCGAGAAAGAGCAAGCTTTATTAGAAAATGAAAAAATAATTTCCGAGAAAGAGCAGGCCTTGAAAGACAAAGACAAGGAAAATGAAGCTTTGAAACAGCAAATTGCCCTATTAATGAATAAAAAAGACAAGTAAAAATGATTATAGCCAATCCAATATACGATGTAGTATTTAAACGGATGATGGAGAATGAGCGGGTAGCAAAATTCTTCATAGGAACGTTATTGGATCAAACGATAGAAAGTATCGAGGTAAAACAACAAGAATTTACCTTTATGAAACATTTGGATTTAGACGATCCAAAGGTTCAGGAATTTGTGGCCAAAAAAATCAACGAACGGCTACTGATTAATGTCATGCGATTGGATTTTGTAGCAACAATAAAAACAGACACGGGCGAATATAAAAAAATATTGATAGAAATACAAAAAGCCAAACACCAAATCGATTTGATGCGGTTTCGGAATTATTTGGCAGAGCAATACAAGCGAGAGGACAAAATATTAGAAACCGCTGCACCGTTGCCTATTACTACAATTTATGTATTAGGATTCAATTTAAGCGAAATAACCTCGCCATGTATCAAGGTAGAGCGACAATATAAAGATTTGATCGAACAAAAAGTCATCAATGAAAAGAGTGATTTTGTAGAAAAATTGACCCACGACAGTTATGTAGTACAAGTAAACCGAATAACCAATAGGTTTCAAACCCGATTGGACAAAATGTTGAGTGTTTTTGAACAAAATCATTTTACGGACGAAAAAGAAATAGTAAAAGTATTTGAACATCAAATAGATAGCGAAGATTTGAAACTCACCACATCGATATTGCACCACGCAGGCACCGACCCAAAGGACCGCAAAGAACTAGAAGACGAACAAGAAGCTTGGCGAACAATAGATGCCCTAACGGGAAATATTCGACACAAAACAGATCAATTATTGCAAATCATTTCCGAAAAAGAGCAGGCATTGATAGACAAAGACAAGGAAAACGAAGCTTTGAAACAGCAAATTGCCCTATTAATGAATAAAAAAGACAAGTAAAAATCAGGATTTAATCTGAAATATATTAAACAATGAAGTTAGCCATTAAAGCAGAAAATATTTCCAAACAATACCGACTAGGAGAAGTGGGTACTGGAACATTATCGCATGATTTGAACCGATTTTGGAGTAAAATCAGAGGTAAAGAAGACCCTTATTTGAAAATTGGCGACAGCAACGATCGTACGAGCAAGGGTTCTAGTGATTATGTTTGGTCGTTGAGAGATATTAATTTTGAAATAGAACAAGGCGATGCGGTTGGAATTATAGGACGAAATGGTGCTGGAAAAAGCACATTGCTCAAACTATTAAGTAAAGTTACCAAACCTACAACGGGGAGTTTCAAAATAAATGGACGAATTGCCTCGTTGCTCGAAGTGGGCACGGGTTTTAATCCCGAAATGACTGGACGAGAAAACATTTATTTGAATGGTGCCATATTAGGCATGCGAAAATTTGAAATCGATAGAAAACTCGACGAAATTATTGCTTTTTCGGGTGTAGAACGCTACATTGACACACCCGTAAAACGCTATTCCTCTGGTATGTATGTGCGGTTGGCATTTGCGGTAGCCGCACATTTAGAATCTGAAATTCTTATAGTAGATGAAGTATTGGCTGTGGGCGATGCCGAATTTCAAAAAAAATGCCTCGGAAAAATGGGCGACGTGTCCAAAGGCGAAGGCAGAACGGTGCTTTTTGTGAGCCATAATATGGCGGCGGTTTCTACGCTTTGTAATAAGGGGATTTATCTCAAAAACGGGCTTGTGGAATCAGTAGGGGGGATAGAAGGAATTATTAATCAATATATTACAAATGGACAAGAGAGTGCTCCTTTTGTATTGCATAAAGATATAAAATATCAAAATACTTGTCCCCATGCACATTTTGAATGTATCAGTATATTTTCTGAAGGCGAAAATAAGAACTCGGTTAGAATCGATAGAGAAGTTCAAATTGAACTTGAATACAGGGTTTTGACTGATGATGCTATTATATGGCCAAGCATTCATTTACTTGACGCTATGGGAACTTGCATTTTGGCAACATTTAATAGTCCAGCTGCATCATTTGTAGCCGATCCTTTTTTTGGAAAACCGCTAAAAAAAGGCGTTTATAAAACAGTTTGCACCATACCAGCTAATTTCTTGAATGAATCTTCATACCAAATTTCTGCTTTTTTAGTACCACAGGATACTACACAAATTGTTGTAGCTCAAGAAGTATTGTCTTTTAATGTAAACGAAACAGGCGAAATGACCAAAGACTATGTTGGGACATGGATTGGTTTGATTAGACCAAAATTAAATTGGAACACCACATTTATTAGTTAAAGTTTATTACTTTTGAACCATACTAACAAAAGGAATATTATAGCATCAAATTGAATAAATTAATATGAAAGTAGTTATTTTTGCAGGCGGAAAAGGAACAAGAATTTCCGAAGAATCGCATTTAAAGCCAAAACCCATGATAGAAATAGGAGGAAAACCTATTTTATGGCACATTATGAAAATTTATGAAAAACATGGTTTTACAGAATTTATTTTATGTTTGGGCTACAAAGGGAATGCAATTAAGGAATATTTTGTAAATTATTTCTCGTACAATGCTGATATTACAATTGAACTTCAAAACAATACGATTGAAGTTCATCATACAAAAGCAGAAAATTTTAAAGTTACATTGGTCGATACGGGATTAGATACCATGACTGCAGGAAGGTTGCAGCGAGTAGAAAAATATATTCAAGAAGACACTTTTATGCTAACTTATGGAGATGGTGTAGCAGATGTAAATATTTCAGAATTAGTAGATTACCATCATTCGCACGGTAAGTTAGCTACCATGACGGCTATTATTCCTGAAGGAAGATTTGGTACGATGGATATTGCAGAAGACGGAATTGTAAATAATTTCAAAGAAAAACCCAAAAATGACAACCATTGGATTAATGGCGGTTTTTTTGTTTTGAACAAAGAAGTCTTTAAATATTTGAATCAAGACATGACGGACATCATGTGGGAAGAACAACCTTTGATTCAATTAACGGCAGATAAACAATTGATGACTTTCAAACACCACGGTTTTTGGAAGTGTATGGATGCCATGAGAGACAAAGAAGAATTAGAAAAAATGTGGGACAAAGGTAATGCACCTTGGAAAATTTGGTAAATACAATACAAATGAATTTATTTTCAGACATTTATAGAAACAAAAAAGTTTTAATAACTGGACATACAGGCTTCAAAGGGGCTTGGCTATCCTATTGGTTGATACAATTAGGGGCAGATGTATTTGGTATTTCGGATAAAATTACTACGCAGCCTTCCCATTTTGAGTTATTACAACTTGACATGCAAAGTTATTTTATTGATATTAGAGACAATGAATTGCTCGATGCTCAAATAAAAGAGATTAATCCAGATATTATTTTTCATTTGGCAGCACAGCCTCTTGTTAGGTATTCTTACAAAGAACCCGTAGAAACTTTTGCAACAAATGTCATGGGAACGGTTCATATACTCAACACCTGTTTGTCTTTGTCCAATATCAAAGGGATTGTAAACATTACAAGCGACAAATGTTACGAAAATTTTGAAGACGACAGACCTTATAACGAAGCCGATAGAATGGGAGGATATGATCCGTATAGTGCCTCAAAAGGTGCAGCGGAACTGGTTGTAGCGTCGTTTAGAAATTCCTTTTTTAATGTCAAAGATTTTGGTACAAAACACCATTTTATACTTGCTTCTGCTCGGGCAGGAAATGTTATTGGCGGGGGCGATTGGTCTGAAGATAGATTGATTCCCGATTTGGTAAAAAATGCGGTTACAAACACCGTTACCATCATTCGGTCTCCTTATGCAACAAGACCTTGGCAACATGTTTTGGAACCTCTTTCGGGCTATCTAGTATTGGGACAAAAGATTTTAGAACAAGACATAACCGTGTCTGATGGATGGAATTTTGGACCAGAAAACAACGAAACACTTGCTGTAAAAGAAGTACTCGAAATCGCATCTAAAGTTTGGAATCAATTGCAATTTGATTTTCCAAAACTCGAAAACCAGCCTCACGAAGCCAACTTGTTGCGTTTGGATTGTACTAAAGCCAACCAGCAATTGCAGTGGTTTCCTGTTTGGAACATCAACGAATCGATACAAAAAACCATCAATTGGTACCAACAATATTATACCACAAATACAATAATAACCCCAAACGATTTGTTGGATTATATCCAACAAGCCAAAAATAAAAACTTACATTGGACTAAATAAAATATTATGGAATTTAAACATTTAAACGAAGACTTGTTACAAAGTTTAACAGCTATTGCAACTAAAAATACAACCCAAATCATTGTGCCGGGCGAAAATTACATTCCCGTTACGGGCAAAGTATTAGACGCTCAGGATTTGTTGTATGGCGTAGAATCTGTTTTAGATGGATGGCTTACAACGGGCAGATATGGCGAAGCTTTTGAAAAAGATTTTGCCAAATGGTTTGGTTCTCGAACCTCGTTGTTGGTCAATTCAGGATCTTCGGCCAACTTGGTGGCTTTTTATACCCTAACATCGCCAAAATTGAAAGCCAAACAAATTTTGCCTGGAGACGAAATAATTACAGTAGCCGCTGGATTTCCAACAACTATAAATCCAATGGTTCAATATGGTTGTGTTCCTGTTTTCATTGATGTAGATATTCCAACATACAATATCAAAGTAGAACGTATTGAAGAGGCCATCACTCCAAAAACCAAAGCCATTATGATAGCTCATGCTTTAGGCAATCCATTCAACCTGAAAGTGGTTATGGAAATAGCCAAAAAGCACAATCTTTGGGTTATTGAAGACGATTGCGACTCGCTAGGGGCTACTTACGAAGGTAAAAAAACAGGTACTTTTGGCGATTTAGCTACGGTATCTTTTTATCCAGCACACCATATTACCATGGGCGAAGGCGGTGCAGTATTGGTAAATAATCCACGAATTGGAGCTATTGCCAAAAGTTTTAGAGACTGGGGCAGAGACTGTTATTGCGAACCAGGATGCGATGATACATGTGGCAAAAGATTCGATTGGAGTTTAGGCGATTTGCCTCATGGCTACGACCACAAATACACCTACTCACACATCGGGTTTAACCTAAAAGTTACCGATATGCAGGCTGCTATTGGATTGAGTCAATTGAAAAAAGCCGAAACTTTTGTGCAACGCCGTCAAGAAAACCATGCCCTTTTGTATAACAAACTCAAACCTTTTGAAGACCATTTTATACTACCAGAAGCCACCCCAAACAGTGTGCCAAGTTGGTTTGGGTTTATGATTACCCTACGAGATTCTAGCCCCGTAAACAGAGAAGAATTGGTACAGTTTTTAGAAAAAAATAAAATTGGAACCCGATTGTTTTTTGCAGGAAACATTGTAAAACAACCCGCTTACAAAGACATGAATTACAGAGTTGTAGGCGATTTGACCAATACAGATACCATCATGAACCGTTCGTTTTGGTTGGGTGTTTGGCCTGGTTTGCAAGAACAACATTATGATTATATAGTTGCAAAAATTAATGAATTTTTGAGAAAATAAGATGGAAATAAACATTGCAATTATAGGAGCTAGCGGATTCTTAGGAAAATCATTCGTTGATTATTTTAATAATAAAAATATTCCTGTAACGGCATTTTCTAGAACTGTACAAAATAAAAATTGGAAAGAATTTGACGTTTTAAATTATAAAGATTTATCAGTTTTTGAAAGTTTTACTCATGTGTTTTATTGTGCTGCTGGGGGTGTACAACGAAATAATATAGGAAACAATGAATTGAGAATTAATTCATTGTTTCCTATTGAATTATCAAATTATCTTAATAATATTAATACATCAATAAAATTTATTTCATTTGGTTCGTATTTTGAAATTGGAGATAATTCTTTAGATAAAGAATGGACAGAAAAAGAAATAATTTATACGGACAACATTATATCATCAGAATATATTGAATCAAAGAAAATATTAACATATTACTCATATATTGCTAAAAAATCTTATCATTTTATACTTCCTACAATTTATGGTGAAAAAGAGAATTCAAAGAGACTAATACCTTATATTATTAATTCATTAAAAAAAAATGAAAAAATAACTATAAGTTCTGGCGAACAAATAAGACAATATGTATATGTTGAAGATGTTTTAAAAATAATATGGGAGAATATTGTTTTATTAAATTGTGGAGTTTATAATATTTCTGGTGAAGTAGTTAATATTAATCAAATTGTAAAATACATTTTTAGTTTATTTGATTCTGATATTGAAATATCTATTGAAAATAATTTCAGAGATCTTTCTATGATGAATTTAAAATTGAAGCAATCAAATTTAATAAAGGAAATGAATTTATCAAAATCAAGTTTATTAGATAATTTAAAAAAGTATTTATGAATGATAAACCTTTATTAACAATAGCTATACCTACTTATAATAGAGCTTCTTACTTAGAAATTAATTTAGAACAATTATTTATAAATTTAAAGGAGCTAGAATATCCAGAACAAGTTGAAATAATAATTTCAGACAATGCTTCTACGGATAATACTTCATTTATTGTAAATAAATTTCGTAAATATTCGTTACCTATAAAATATTTTCGAAATGAGATAAATTTAGGTTTTGATGGCAATTTTTATAATTGTTATGAAAATGCTACAGGCAAATATGTTTGGATTTTTGGTGATGACGAATTGTTATTTAATCATTCGCTTGCAAAAATAATGGATGTGTTAAAAAATAATGATATTGGATGTTTGTATTTAGAAGGAGTAAGTTACGCTGATACTTATGATTTGAATGCTTATAATATGCAACCTACGGAAACGGTTAAGTTAATTTCAAGTGATGAATACATACAAAAAGTGCATTTTTATTTGACATTTTGCACGGGCAATATTTTTAATAAAAGTATTTTGCCAAGCAATTTTGATTCAAAACCTTATATCGGGACAAATTTAATTCAAGTAGGTTGGTATTTAACAGCATTGAATCATACAGAAAACAACATCATATTGAAAGAAAAATATTTCTATGCTAAAAATGCCAATACGGGTGGGTATAAATTGTTTAAAACATTTTCGACAAATTTTAATTTAATCTTAAAACAACACACCACTCCAAAGCACATAAGATGGATAAACAACCAATTGATCAATAGTTTTTTTCCTATATTTTTAAATCAAAGACAATCATTTAGTAAAGAAAATGGTTATTTGGAACTGTTTAAAAATTATTACCATTATCCTTGTTTTTGGAAGAAATTGGTTTTTAAACAATTGTATAAATCTATAATAAAGAAATTAATATGAAGTGGATATTCAAAAAAATAGTTATAAAAATTTTAACTTATGCAAATAGAATAAATAACAAACAGGACCGAATTGAATTGAAACAAGGTTTCAAAAAAATTGGTAAGAATTTTTTTATTGGAAAAGATTTTATTGTATTTGGAACAAAATATATTGAAATAGGGGATGATTTTATCGCAACTGATCGTTTTCGATTGGAAGCACTAGACCAATACGGAGAAGGTAAGTTTACACCAAAAGTCATCATTGGTAATAATGTGATATTCAATACAGATGTTCATATTGGTTGTATCAATAGAGTAGAAATTGGCGATAACTGTTTGTTTGCTAGCAGGATATTTATTATAGATCATCATCATGGCGAGCCAGAGGCTGCCATTTTGCATATACCACCAAAAGATAGACTTTTGGTTTCAAAAGGACCTGTAATTATCGAAAACAATGTTTGGGTAGGCGAGGGGGTTGCCATTATGCCCAATGTACGCATTGGAAAAAATAGTATTATTGCAACCAATGCCGTAGTTACCAAGGATGTACCGCCCAATAGTGTGGTGGCAGGTGTGCCAGCCAAAGTAATTAAAACAATGGTTTAACTAAAAAATTAAAATGAATCACAATACGCCTCTCGTTTCGGTATGTTTGCCCATTTATAACGGGGCCGCTTTTTTGGAAGAAGCCCTAGCAAGTTTGGCCGCTCAAACCTATCCAAACCTAGAATTGATAGTAAGCGACGACCAATCGACAGATCATTCGCTACAAATAGTAGCCGCTTTTCAAGCCAAAGTCGGTTTTCCTATTCGTGTTTTTTCGCATGAACCTGCGGGTATTGGTGCCAATTGGAACCATTGTGTGCAACATGCCCAAGGCGAATACATCAAGTTTTTGTTTCAAGACGATGTGTTTTATCCCGAGTGTATCTCGCTAATGGTAGCACAAGCCCTTCGAAGCCCAAAAATAGGGATGGTGTATTGCAAGCGTGATTTTTTGTATGAAAAAACAGAAGAAAATTCAAATTGGATAGCAAGATATGGGGTTTTACATCAAAGATGGGATGGTTTTATTGTAAAAGACCAAGAGATTGTTCGTGGCACACAAATGTTAAAAGATAAGAAATTGCTTAAATTTCCAACTAATAAAATAGGCGAACCCACAGCCGTACTGCTTCACAGACGGGTTTTTGATAAAGTGGGGCTATTTTCGCCACATTTGAAACAAATTTTAGATGTTGAGTATTGGCTTCGGCTCATGAAACATTTTGATGTAGTTTATATCGACCAACCTTTGATTTATTTCAGAATCCACGAGCAACAAGCCAGTGCCATTAATGCCAAAAACCGTCATGAACTGGAGGATTATTATTTTTATGGCTCGTTAATTCAAAATGTATTTTGGCAGTTGCATTTTGAAGTTCAAAAGGGATTATTTTTTAACTATACTAAATTTGGAAATCAACTCAAAAAAATTTTAAAACTAAATTTTTTGAGATAAAATTTCAAGTTTGAGGTTTCAATTTTTAAGGCATACAAAGTAGCTGGCCTATGATGTTACCTATTTTATATGTATATTTAGTATAAATTTATAAATGATAAAAAATAATTTCAAATGAAAGCAAAATTATTATTTTTATTAAGTTGGATAACCCTATTGGGCTATTCACAAGAAAAAAAACAGTTATTTCACACTCCACATGTTTCTAGGGTCGTAAAAAATATACCTTTCGATTTAGACGCAAATAAAGGAATGTTGGTGTATGGCGGTGGGAGTTCATTGCGTAAAGCATTAGAAAAAATAAACTATTTTGATTTGTTAGTTCCTTTCAAAAAATTTGCAAAAGACATCAATCAAGAACATTTACAGGAAAAATTAAAAACCGCAAAAAATTTAGAAGAAACATACGAAATTATTGATAAAGAATACAAGCAATTTATGATTTTATATTTTGAATCTGACTCCAACGATGTGGTTAGATACAGATTATATAAGCCGGGAGTTGGTAATATTTTTATAGTAGAAGACGTGTATTCTGTGCAACTTATTGGTATAACAGCGGGTAATAGGTATTTATATACAAACGTAGAGGAAGCAATGTATAATGAAATTGTAAATTATATAAGGCAAAATTCAAAAATGTATCAGTAAATTTATTTTATATGTTTAATTTATAAGCAACATGAAAAGTTATAGGATTACAAAGATTTTATAGTTTCTTTGAAACCTAAAACTTGAAACTTGAAACCTGAAACCTGAAACTTGAAACTTGAAACTTCTAACCTCTAACTTCTAACTTCTTGCTTCTAAATTCTAACCTCTAACTTCTTGCTTCTAACTTCTAACCTCTAACCTCTAACCTCTAACCTCTAACTTCTTGCTTCTAACTTCTTGCTTCTAACCTCTAACTTCTAACCTCTATTTAATCTTTGTCAAAGGTATAAACTTTGACAAAGATTATAGAGACAAATCAATGCTTAACTAAACGACATAGAGACGTGTCTATTGGCTAAAAGTTGCTTTATTGCATTAATCCTGAAGTAAAACCTCCAAAATACTGATGGCAGCAGCACTAATTTTGGTACCAGGACCAAAAACGGCAGCAGCACCAGAGTCGAACAAAAACTGATAATCTTGAGCAGGAATAACCCCACCCACGATGACCATAATATCTTCTCGGCCATATTTTTGAAGTTCTGCAATTACTTGAGGTACAAGGGTTTTGTGTCCAGCGGCCAACGACGAAACACCAAGTATGTGCACATCGTTTTCTACGGCTTGTTTGGCAGCTTCGGCAGGCGTTTGAAACAAAGGCCCCATATCTACATCAAATCCAACATCGGCATAACCCGTTGCTACCACTTTTGCCCCTCTGTCGTGTCCGTCTTGTCCCATTTTGGCAATCATAATCCTTGGTCTGCGGCCTTCTTTTTCGGCAAATTGATTGGCCAATTCTTTGGCTTTTTCAAAACTTTTATCGTCTTTTATTTCTTTACTATACACACCACTAAATGATTTAATTTGTGCTTTATGTCTTCCAAAAACCACTTCCAAAGCATCGCTGATTTCGCCAAGTGTAGCTCTTTCTCGGGCAGCATCTACGGCCAATGCCAATAAATTTCCCGATCCAGTTTGTGCCGTTTGGGTTAGTTTTGCTAGGGCGGCTGCTACCTTTTCTGGGTTTCTTGTGGCTTTGATGTGCTCTAATTGTTCCATTTGTTGTTTTCTAACCAATTGATTATCAACATCCAAAATTTGCAACGGATCTTCTTGTTCCAATCGGTATTGGTTTACCCCAACAATCACATCTTGGTTACTGTCAATACGGGCTTGTTTGCGAGCCGCAGCCTCTTCAATACGAAGTTTTGGAATGCCAGATTCTACGGCTTTGGTCATCCCGCCAAGGGCTTCAACCTCTTCAATCAATTGCCAAGCACTTTGAGCAATGTCGTTGGTTAAATTTTCTATGTAATAACTACCTGCCCACGGATCGACGGTTTTGCAAATTTTGGTTTCTTCTTGCAAATAAATCTGTGTGTTTCTAGCAATTCTGGCAGAAAAATCGGTAGGCAAAGCAATGGCCTCGTCAAGAGCATTGGTATGCAACGATTGTGTGCCACCAAAGGCTGCTGCAGCGGCTTCAATACAAGTTCGGGCCACGTTATTAAAGGGGTCTTGCTCGGTCAAACTCCACCCCGATGTTTGACAATGGGTTCTCAAGGCCAATGATTTTTCATCTTTGGGTTCAAATTGTTTAACCAGTTTGGCCCATATCATTCTACCGGCTCTCATTTTGGCAATTTCCATAAAATGGTTCATTCCAATGGCCCAAAAGAAAGATAATCGAGGAGCAAATTCGTCAATTTTCATGCCAGTTGCCAGCCCTGTTCGGATGTATTCCAATCCATCGGCTAGGGTATAGGCCAGTTCAATATCGGCGGTAGCTCCTGCCTCTTGCATGTGGTAGCCAGATATAGAAATAGAATTGAATTTGGGCATGTATTTGCTGGTATATTCAAAAATATCAGCAATGATTTTCATAGAAGGCGTTGGTGGGTATATGTAAGTATTTCTTACCATAAATTCTTTCAAAATGTCATTTTGAATCGTACCCGAAAGTTGTTCTGGCTTAACACCTTGTTCCTCTGCCGCTACAATATAAAAGGCCATAATGGGCAAAACGGCACCATTCATAGTCATAGAAACGGACATTTCGTGGAGCGGAATTTGATCAAAAAGCACTTTCATATCTTCCACAGAATCAATGGCTACACCTGCTTTTCCTACATCGCCCACCACTCTTTCGTGGTCAGAATCGTACCCTCTGTGTGTGGCCAAATCAAATGCTACAGAAAGTCCTTTTTGTCCGGCGGCCAAGTTGCGTCTGTAAAAAGCATTACTTTCAGTAGCCGTAGAAAAACCTGCATATTGACGAATAGTCCATGGACGACGGACATACATAGAGGCATAAGGGCCTCGCAAATGGGGTGCAAATCCCGCAGCAAAATCCAAATGCTCCAAGCCTTCTATGGACGAGGCATCATATTGTGGTTGAATCAAAATGTCTTCGGCTGTTCTAAAAGCCGTTGTTGGCTGGGTATTTATTTCAGGTGTAACAGCCTGATCTAAACTTATATTTTGTATATTTTTTCTCATTTTTTTAAAAGGTAAAATCAAATGTATTCCGTTTATTCTAATGCCAATCGGTCTTGTTCTAATTTTTCAGACAATCTTTTTTCAATAATTGGGGCAATCAACGTTTTGCGAGGATTATTTTTTACAAATGGATACAACTCCAAATCGTGTTTCATTTGGTCTTTTGGATTTGGATATTTGTTGGTACCCAATAAAATTTCTTTTCCAGAGTCAAATAAAGCTTGCTCCTTATCGGCACTTTCTTGGATTTTTCTTTTGATAGTTCCATCGTTCAATTGTTTCAAAAAACCACCATTTGCTTCAATGTCTTTAAATAATGCCAAGGATTTTTCAGCCAATTGTTGGGTGATATTTTCTATATAATAGCTGCCATCTGCAGGATTGTTTACTTTGTCAAAATAACTTTCGTTTTTCATAATCAACAACTGATTTCTGGAAATTCTATCGCCAAATTCGTTGTTTTTGTGGTACAATGCATCGTAGGGCAAGTTGATAACGGTATTGGCCCCACCCAAAATGGCACTCATACATTCAGTTGTAGTTCGCAACATATTGACGTTATAGTCATAAATGGTTTTGTTGCGATGGCTTGGTGTGGCCACAATATGGCATGTGATATTCGAGTGGTATTCTTTTGCTAATAAGTTGAATAACAGTCGTAAAGCTCTCAATTTGGCTATTTCAAAAAAGTAATTGGTACCAACTGCTACATGCAATACTATTGTGTTTTTGTAGGTTTCTACAACATTCAAATACTCGTTGGCATGAGCCAGCGTATAGGCAATTTGTTGCACCATATTGGCACCCGCATTTTGATACAATCCTGCATGAACCCCCAAAAGTATTACTTTTTGCGTTTGGCTCACAAGCTTGTTGAGCGTTTCAAAATTGTCTTGCTCAGCGGTTTCAAACCAATTACCTTGTTTGGCCAATTGCCCAATTGGATCGATATTACAATAAATCGTTAGGTTGTTTTGTACCGCTATGCGGTCTATTTGCAATACGAAATCGATTGAGAGAAAAGATAAATCAAAGAAAACGGGAACGTGTGCTAACGAAAGACTTAAAAGCAGTTTTTCGATGTCTGTTTGGTCGTTTTCAATTACAAAATGCAAACTTTCTGCGCCTCTATTAAGGCTGTCTGTTGCTTTTTGAATGCTCTTCAAAACGTCTTGAACAAAAATAGCTTGACCTATTTTAAATTCGGTAACGGTGGTTCCAATAGGATAAGGTTTTTCAAACTCGTCTTGATGGTAAAATGGTTTTACCTTTATATCTTCGGGCGAATTCCAAACTAAAGTGTCGTTATAATCGGCACCCTTTAGTTCATACTGCAATTGATTTTTCCACTGCTTGCTGGAAACAGCCTCAAAATCAGAGAATAATTGTTGTGGCATTGTACTTGATTTTTATTTTTGTTTAATTTATTTTCGAAACTAGCGTATCATCTTTAAATTCGACGATATAGACATCTTCACTGTCTTTTTTCATAAAATATTTCTCACGAGCATATTTTTCAATTTGTCCTTCATTTTTCAATAATTTGATGCTGCGTTTGTCTTTGGCAATTTCTTGCTGGTAATACCATTTGTTTTCGTTTAATTCATCAATTTGATTGTCTAAAAACCGATGATCAAAAAACGAATAATTATCTAAAAACATCATCCAAATAAAAAAACCTATTGAAATGACAATATATTTATTTTTCCAAAAAGGTAATTTTTCTTTATTTGCGTCTTTTTTTTTCATATTTTTTTATAAATGTTAATTTTAAATTCAATTGTTTGTTAATAAAAAAATTAGCATTAAAATTATTGAATTTTCTGATTGATTACGGCTCTAACTACATCAATAGCTACATTGTTGTGTTTGTCGTTTGGAATAATGATGTCTGCAAAAGCTTTTGTGGGTTCAATAAATTGTTGGTGCATCGGTTTTAGCGTTGTTTGATAACGGTTCAACACCTCTTCCATGTCTCTACCTCTTTCGGCTATATCTCGTTTCAGACGACGAATCAATCGCTCGTCTGAATCGGCATGAACAAAAACTTTAATATCAAATAATTCTCTTAATTCTGGATTGGCCAAAATCAAAATACCTTCTACAATCAACACTTTTCGAGGGTGGGTAGTTATGGTGTCTTCGGTTCTGTTATGGGTAACAAAAGAATATACAGGTTGATGTATAATCTTACCTGATTTTAAGTCTTTTAAGTGTTGTACTAATAAATCAAAATCGATGGCCCGTGGATGATCAAAATTGATCAAAGCCCGCTCGTCAAACGACAAATGGCTGTTGTCTTTATAATAGGAATCCTGCGAAATAATATCTACCTCGGTTTGAGGCAACTTTTTCATAATTTGATGCACTACGGTTGTTTTTCCCGATCCAGTACCACCTGCAATTCCAATAATTAACATAATTTGTATGAATTTAATTTTGTTTACAAAAATAAGACATTTTATGTTAGCATATATTTGATTTTTTGAAATTGTGAAATAAAAAATATAGGCAATTTTTTTTAACGAAAACGTTGTAATTGATTTTGTTTTTTATATAAAATATAAATTTTCTGATTACAAATTCACGAAACCTACTCAACAGCATTTAATTTAAAATAGGCATAAAAGCATGAAATACGATAGGCTAAAAAAAAAATGCGTTGCAAAATCAAATATACCACAACAATGAACGACATAATTATTTAAAAATTAGGTAACATGAACAACCGTTTGAGATTGCAAATAGGATTAAATGAAGTTTCATAGCTTTTTGCAAGTCAAAAAAATTTAAGTTTGTCGAAAACTTTTTATAATTTTGCACAACTTTTTAAAAACGGTAACAAAAATGCTTTTGATTGACAATGAAAGATTTTGTAACTGGTTTTTTATTGCCTCAAAATAATTTTATATGAAACAGCTGGCCATCATCATCCCTTATTACAACAAAAAATATTTTGGCGAAACGTTGCAATCGCTTGCTAATCAAATAGATAAACGTTTTGTGGTGTATATTGGAAATGACAACAGTCCAAACGACCCTTTGGATGTATTACAACAATATGAAGGGCAATTTGACATGGTGTATCAAAAATTTGAAACCAATCTTGGGGGTACTTCCTTAACACAACAATGGGATAGGTGTATAGCCTTGTGTCAAAACGAGCCTTGGCTCATGATTTTGGGCGACGATGATGTGTTGGGACACAATGTAGTTGCGGCTTTTTATGCACATGTAAACGAAATTGTATCGCAAAATTTACATGTGATTAGATTTGCAAGTGTTTTATTTAATGAAAAAGACCAATCAGAAAGCAAAACCTACACGCATCAAAAACAAGACAATACACGAGCATTGTATTTTAAAAAAATCAAGCACCAATCACGGTCGTCGTTGAGCGAACATATTTTTAGCAACAAAGCCTATCAACAATTTGGTTTCAAAAACTACCCATTGGCTTGGCATTCAGATGATATGGCTTGGCTCGAATTTAGCAATTTTGCCGATTTATATGGCATCAACGAAGCCATAGTTCGGGTACGCATGTCGCACGACAATATAAGCGGACAACGCAGCAATTTGCGTCAAAAAGAACTGGCAAGTTTTGAATTTTATCAAGATTTAATTGAAAAATATTGGTCTAAATTTAATGAAAACGAAAAAAAAATGTTATTACAGCAATTTGAGTTTAAAACAATGGCTGTACATCAAAAAAAAATTAATACATTTGTTAAAATTTCCAAATTATACCTGTCAAAAGGTTATTTCGAACAATTATTGCGATTTTTAATACGATTTTTAATTAAATATTAAATAATAAGGTATAATTATATTTGCTCCAAACACAATAAATTTAATACACTATCAATGAAAAAACTGATTAAACGTATCATCGATTGTTTTCCACACGTCAAAAATCTCAAAGCCCGAAGCGGAAATACCTACTTTCCAAACGGACATTTTTATTCGCCCGTAATAGATATTGAAGCCATAAAAAAACGAGAACACGAAATTTGGAAACACGAAAAAACGGAAGGAATAAAAGGCATCAGCCTGAACACCGAATCTCAAAAAGCCTTACTTGGTGCATTTGAAAATTACTATGCTGATTTACCATTTGCAGCCGAAAAACAAGAAGGACTTCGATATTATTATCAAAATATCTATTATGGTTATACAGATGCCATTATGCTATATAGCATGATCAGGCATTTTCAGCCCAAACGCATCATCGAAATAGGTTCAGGTTTTTCGTCTGCCGTTATGCTCGATACCAACGACTTGCATTTTGACGGCTCGTTAAACATCACATTTATAGACCCTTATGCCGATAGATTGTTTTCGTTGATGACGGCAAAAGACAAACAAAACATCAAAGTAATAGAGCAAGATGCCCAGCAAATTCCATTGGAAACTTTTGAAGTTTTAGAGGCTGGCGATATTTTGTTTATAGATAGTACCCATATATCCAAAACAGGAAGCGATGTCAATTATATTTTATTTGAAATACTACCCGTATTGCAAAAAGGGGTGCTGATTCATTTTCATGATGTATTTTATCCGTTTGAATATCCAAAAAAATGGGTTTTTGATGGCTTCAATTGGAATGAGGATTATATTTTGAAGGCTTTTTTGATGTACAATTCTGAATTTGAAATAAAAATATTTCCTGATTATTTACATAAATTACATCCAAATTGTTTTATAAATATGCCGTTGTGTTATCAAAATACAGGAGGCAATATTTGGATACAAAAAATATAAATTTATTATAAATGAATCCACCTTTAGTATCCATTATTGTTCCAGTATATAACGTAGAAAAATACTTAGCCCGATGTTTAGACAGCATTATCCATCAAACGTATTCTCATATAGAAATTATTTTGATAAATGATGGATCGCCAGATAGCAGTGGTACCATTTGCGATGCTTATGCCAAAAAAGATAGTCGCATACAAGTTTTTCATCAAGAAAACAAAGGACAAAGTGCGGCCAGAAATCTAGGGGTTAGTAAGGCAAATGGAACTTATATTTCATTTATAGACAGTGATGATTGGATAGAATTGGAATTAATAGCCGAAAGTATGGCGCTGATGCTAAAGAATGATTTGAAAATTGTAGAATTTAGATTGAAATTTTCAACAGAAGAGCGGTTTTTTTCAAATACTTTTCAAATTCAAACGGCAAACCAAGCGTTAGAACGGATTATGAACGAAGAAACCTATGGAGTACCCATAAGAATTTATCACCAAAGTTTGGTAAAACCACTTCAATTTATAGATGGTAAAATATTTGAAGATATTTTATATACATTTCAAATTGTAAGCGCTGTAGATGCAATTGGTTTGTACGATAAAAATTTGTATCATTATTTTAATGAAAATATAAGTACAATTAGAAGTAGTTTTACATTAAAAAAACTCAACCATGTTGAAATATTTTTAGAAACCAAACAATTTGCAATCAACAAAGGATTGAATACCGTATTAATAGAAAAAATAAAAAAAGAAATTGTTCAAAAATCTATGAATTGTTATTTGGCCTTAACAGGATTACCTCATTTGGATCCTGATAAAACAAACAGGATAACATTAAAAAATTGGATTAAAGATAATTATTCATCAAATGAAAAATTTAATGTTTATACCCGATTATTGCGGTATTTGCCCATGAATATTTTTGATACTATATTTAAAATAAGAAATAAATTAATAAAATAAACAACACCAATGAAAAAATTATTTGTATTCAGTTCTTGGGATAGCTCTTTTTTTAGGGAGCAAGCTCGATTAGTAACACAAGAATTTGAAGTAGAAATGTTGGTTTTTATGCCAAAAAGTATCAGAGAATTTTTTAAATATAAAAACCTAATACAATTTCAGCACCGCATTTCGGAAGAAGGGATGTCTGTAACTTCGGTAAGTTATTTGAGTTTTTGGTTTTTGCCCTATTTCATTCAGGAAATGATAGAAAATTATTATTTTAAAAAATTAAATGCAAGACTTAATGTGGATAAAAACGCCATAATACACGTCAATACGATATATGAAGCGGGTTTTTGGGCCAATCAGTTTCACAAAAAAACGGGTGTTCCATACATTATTCACGAACAACAAAAATTTATCCTTTCGTATAGAACCAAACGCAGCATGAATTTGATTCACGAAGTGATAAGAAATGCACACAAAATGTTGGTTTCTAGCCACGATCAGGCCAGACAATTGCTCACACACGGATACCAATTTGAGTTTGAAATATTAGGAAATTATGTAGATGAAAGACTTTTTTTTCCAATTGATAAACCAGAGTCAGACGTGTTTAAAATTATTACCATTGGAGCATTTACCTATTTTAAGGACCAAAAAACAATCTTCAAAACACTCAAAGTTTTAGACGGCATTGCATTTGACAAAAAAATAGAGTTTCATTATTTTGGCATCAATGGGTGGGGAGTCAATCATACCGAAACAGTAAAAAAATTGGTACAAGAGTTTGATTATCAAAATGTTGAGGTGTTTTTATATCCAGAAAATCATTCCAGAGCTTCCATTGCACAAAAATTTCAGGAGGCAGATATGTTTATTTTATCCTCGCTCATGGAGGGCATGTGTGTATCTTTAATGGAAGCACTTGGCAGCGGATTGCCTGTTTGTACAACGCAATGTGGTGGCGTAGATGAACTCATAGACGAAGAAAATGGTAAGGTTTTTCAAATTAGAGATTTCCAATCGATGGCAGCGTTTATCGAAAAAATTATAAAAAAAGACATCGTTTACGACCGAAAACGAATTGCCGAAAAATTGATTGATGGTTTTGGCAACGTGGCATATAAAGCCAAATTGTTGCACTATTATTTAGACATGATCAAATAAATTATGGGACACCTTTGATGTTAAAAACGATTTGCTTTATAGGTACATTTCATCACTACAACAAACAAAATTCTGTATATTTGCAAAAAAATAATATAAAAAATAATATAAAAATAAATGATTAACGTAACCAAGACATTCTTTCCGCCCCTAGAAGAATATAAGGAACATTTAGCTCGTGTTTGGCAAAACCAGTGGCTAACCAATAGAGGTGCGTTATTGCTGGAACTGGAATCCAAAATCAAGCAAAGATTAGGTGTTTCAAACATTATTATAATGAATAATGGCACCATACCCATTCAAATAGCACTTAAAATATTAGGTAATCAAGGCGAAATAATTACAACCCCTTTTAGTTATGTTGCTACAACATCGGCTATAGTTTGGGAACAATGTAAGCCTGTATTTGTAGATATTCATCCAGAGTATTTAACCATAGACGAAACTAAAATCGAAGCAGCCATTACCCCAAAAACCACAGCTATTTTGGCCACACACGTTTTTGGAAATCCTTGTCATATCGAAGCGATACAAGCCATTGCTCAAAAACACAACCTCAAAGTAATTTATGATGCTGCACATTGTTTTGAAGTAACCTATCAAGGACAATCTATTTTTGAGTATGGCGATGTAAGTACATGTAGTTTTCATGCCACAAAATTGTTTCATACTGGCGAAGGCGGAGCTGTTTTTTGTGCCAATGAAATGTTACAACATCAAATGTTTTACAGTCATAACTTTGGTCATAATGGGCCTTTAGATTTTCATGGATTGGGTATCAATGGCAAAATTTCTGAATTGCAAGCGGCTATGGGATTGTCAGTTTTGCCCTATATGGACGAAATATTGCAGGGTAGAAAAAAAGTAGTAACCATTTATTTGGAAAACCTGAATTTTGAAGTCTTACAAACCATCAAAATCAGAGCCAACACCAACTGGAATTACAGTTATTTCCCTGTAATTTTCCAAACAGAAAGTCAATTGTTACACGTACAAAAGGCTTTAAACGACCAAAATATTTTTCCTAGACGTTATTTTTATCCATCTTTAAATACAATAGACTATGTAAAAGGCGGTCAAATGCCTGTTTCAGAGTCTGTTGCTGCTCGGATATTGTGCTTGCCATTATATAAAGAACTTTCTGAGGAGGATTCTTATGTGATTTGTAAAATTATAAATGATAATTTGTAGTTTATTGTTTAAAAAAGTGATCTGTTTTCAATACAACATTTATTAAAAATTGTCTTTCAAATAAATAAAAATAAATCAATTTCAATTATAAAAAAAACTTTGATATGAAATTAGGCATCATGCAGCCCTATTTTTTTCCGTATATTGGATATTTTCAATTGATCAATTCAGTTGATATTTTTGTAATATATGACGATGTCAATTATATAAAACAAGGTTGGGTAAACCGCAATAATTTGTTAATCAATAGACAAAAGCATTTGTTTACTTTGCCGCTGGACAATCCAAGTTCTTTTTCAAAAATAAATGAAATCGATGTCAATCCAAAATTTTTTGACAAATGGCGCTCAAAATTCTTGCAATCGATAGAACAATCATATAAAAAAGCCCCGTATTTTGAACCTGTTTTTGCTATAATAAAAGACACCCTTTTTTCTGGCAAAACAAAAATAGCAGAATTATCTACTGTTTCTATAACATTGATTGCGAAATATTTAGAAATGGATACTGAAATTCGACCCTCATCAACGATGTATCAAAACAACCATCTAAAAGCACAGGATAGGGTGATTGATATTTGCAAAAGAGAAAATGCCACTAGGTATTCTAATCCAATTGGAGGTAAAGATTTGTATTCCAAAACCAAGTTTAACGAACATGGAATAGATTTGAGAATAATTACTTCAAATCCAATTACTTACAAACAATTTGGAAATGAATTTGTATCAGGTTTGTCTATTATTGATGTTTTGATGTTTAATTCTGTCGAGGATACTAAAAAGCTTTTGAAAGAATTTGAACTACACGAAAAAGTAGATTTGTTAGAAAACATTGATGTGGATTTGCAAGCCAAAAACCAGCATATTTTGATAGCGGGTGCAAAAGGATTGGCAAAAGAGGTGCTGGAAATTGTTTATAAGCAAAATCCTGAATGCAACATCACTTTTTTTGATAATATCAGTAATGATTTACCTAGGAAATTGTTTGGTAGGTTTTCTATATTAAGAGATGTGAAAGAAGTGGAACATTATTTTAAAACGGTTGATAAAAAATTTACAATTGGAATAGGAAATCCATTGTTAAGGAAATCCATTCATGATATGTTTGTTGAAATAGGTGGCGAATATGTTTCGACTATAAGTAATGCTTCTGAAATTGGTAGTTTTGATGTAGAAATTGGCAAAGGAACCAATGTATTGTCCCATGCGATTTTTTCAAATAGTGTTCGGCTTGGTATTGGGTGCTTAGTATATTATCGTACTACTATAACCCATGATTGTGTAGTGGGCGATTTTGTAGAAATGTCGCCTGGAGTAACCCTTTTAGGGCGTTGCAAAGTGGGTTCTTATAGCCAAATAGGGTCTAATGCCACTATATTGCCAAAAGTAAAAATAGGCAGAAATGTTATTGTTGGTGCGGGAGCTGTAGTAACAAAAGATGTGCCAGATAATTCGATGGTAGTGGGGGTTCCTGCAAAAATTATCCGAAAGTTAGAACCATTAGTGGATGAAATAAAATCAAAAAAAAAGTTATAATTTATAAATAAATTTACAATGTCATACTGGGAGGATTTTTGGAAAGATTATAGAAAAAAAGACATAAAAAATGAGGATGATTTGTTTTATCAAGTAGGTAAAACATTTCAAAAAATGCCCATTTCGGCTCATGCATTTGATAAAATAATTAACGATATTATCGTATCTTTGCAACTTGAAAAAGAGGATGTATTGATGGAAATTTGTTGTGGCAATGGCTTAATAACCAAAAAATTATCAGAAAAATGTAAATATATATATGCATTTGATTTTACAGAACATTTAATTGCAACTGCCCAAGAATTTAAATCGGCAGACAATATTGTTTATAAAACGGGTAATGCTAAAGAAAATTTTTTCAATTTGTTTGATTTCAAAAACAAACCTAACAAATTTTTATTAAATGATTCGTTGGCTTATTTTGAGCCATTCGAATTACATGCCATGATCGATTGCATTCAAAAACAAAATAGTGATTTTGTGTTTTATGTTACCAACATCCCTTCGGACGAACGTAAATATCATTTTTATAACACGCCAGAAAGGGTACAATTTTATGAAGAAAAACAAAGACAAGGCGATATTTCAAATAATGGAATGGGAAGATGGTGGACAGAACAAGAGTTAATAACAATAGCAAATGATTTGAATATTTCGTATAAAATACAAATACCAGATACAGAAATAACTAATTTTAGAATTAATATTTTATTTTATTCTGATAAATAAATAGCCCAAATGAAATTAAGCGTCAGCATGATAACCTACGGTCAAGAAGCTTTTATAGCCCAAGCTATAAATAGTGTTTTGATGCAAAAATGTAATTTTGACTTTGAACTCATTATTTCTAATGATTGTTCTCCAGATAATACCGATGCAATAATTAATGAAATTATTGCAACACACCCTCATGGACATAAAATACAATACCACCACCATCAAAATAATATAGGTGCCATACCCAATTTTATTTTTTCTATAGAAGCCGCAAAAGGACAATATGTAGCCATTTGCGAAGGCGATGATTACTGGACTGATCCATTAAAATTACAAAAACAAGTCGATTTTTTAGATCAAAATCCAGATTATGCTTTGTGTTTTCATCAAGGGACTTCTTATTATCAAAACTCCAAAAAAACCGAAGATTTTATATCTAACAAAAATGTTTTAAACGACAAGGTTACACCTATAGAAATTATCAAAACAGGTGGTAATCTTTGTCCAACAGATGCTATAGTTTACCGCAATTATTTTGAAAAATTTCCCAAGTTTTTTTACGAAACCCAATCAGGAGATAGGGCATTAGCGCTTTTATTGATGCTTAAAGGTAAATTCAAATTCATCAACGAAAACATGTCGGTTTACAGAATACACGATGGGGGAATTTCTCGAAATTTAAGTACCGAAAAGCTGATTGGATTTAAAGAATCTAATATTCAATTGTTAGAAAATTTTGATGTTTACTCCAATTTTAAATTCCATTCGATTATTCAAGATGAAATTTCAAGTCAGGTTCGAAATATCATAATATACAACTCCGCCTATTTATGGAAACCCCAATATCTTAAAAAAATAAAAATCAAACATTTGATTTTGGCCATAGGACGATTGTTTATCAATATTTTCAAATCATAATTCAGAGGGTTACAAAAGGATTTTAACAACTTCAAAAGCTACAACAATGATGAAATTTGCCCAAAATTACACAGATGTTCTGACAAGAAAACCTAAAAATTTTAGAGATATTGCACGAGATATTGCGTTGGATTCTTTATATCTTTTAGAAAACCTCAAAGGATATGAACATAATTTGAATAAGCCAAGGGTACAAATGTTGTATTTTCATCATATTTTTAATGATGAAGAAAAAAAATTTGATGGTCTTTTGAAAAAATTATCCAAAAACCATACTTTTATTTCTTATTCCGAAGCCGTAAATAGAATTTTAACAAACACTATAGACAAACCTTATATAGCTTTTAGTTCAGATGATGGGTTGAAAAACAATTTGAAAGCTGCCGAAATTTTGAATGAATACGATGCGTCCTGTTGTTTTTTTATTAATACCGATTTGATTGAAGAGTCTAATTTTGAAACCCTCAAACACTATTGCAATACTCGAATAGATTTTCCACCAGCCGAAATGCTAACTTGGAAAGAAGTAGCAATATTACAAAATCAAGGACACGAAATAGGATCGCATACCCTTAATCATATAAATATTGCTCAAACAGCTGCAGCTCAAATACAAGAAGACATGCACAAAACATTTGAAATTTTAAAAAATAAATGTGGTAATGTCAAACATTTTGCTTATCCTTATGGGCGGTTCTTCCATTTTTCGGAAATAGGCCGACAAGCTGTTTTTGAGGCAGGGTTTCAATCTTGTGCTACTGCCGAAAGAGGGTGTCACATCAATGGGCAAACACCAATAGAAAAAAATAATTTGGCTATCAGACGAGATCAATTGATTGCACATTGGAAATGGGAGCATATTTATTATTTTTTAATAAACAATAGTAAAAAAGCGGGTTTATTGGATCCTTATTTTCCATATTCTGTTCAAAGTTAATGTAACAGATATGGGCAAGAGCTAAATATATTTTTAATTTGAAAAGTATAAAAAAATGAAAATCATTATATTAACAAGTAGTACTACAGGTGTGGCAGCACATCATCTTCCGTATTTGCTAGAACATCAAGAAATTGATGTGGCTATGGTTGTTGTTAGTAAAGGGATTTTACAAAAAAAACAATCTTTTTTTAAAAATAAATTAAAAAAGATTTTCAAAATAGGTATTTTGGGTAGCATGAATGGATTACGTATGCGAAAATGGTATAGCTCAAATACTCAAAAATACCATAAAATCATACCGTTAGATGTGTTTTGTAAAGCTAAAAACATCCCGTTTTTTGAAGTTGATGTAACCAATTCTGAACAAACCATGCAATTGTTTCGCAATTCTGGAGCAGATTTAGGCATTAGCTTAGGTAATGGATTTATTAGCAAAAGGGTTTTTTCGATACCTCGATTTGGCATGATCAATATTCATCATGAAATACTGCCCGACTATCAAAATGCTCAAAGTGTGATTTGGCAAATTTATAATCGTTCCAAAAATTCTGGTTTTACGATTCATCAAATCGATTCCAAAATAGATACAGGGGCCATTATTTATCAAGAAAAAGTACCTATAATATTCAAGTCAAGTCTAAAAGATACAGTAACCAATACATTGTGCGAAATCGAAAATAAATCGGCCTTAGGATTGTTGAAAGTACTGAAAAATTTTGACTATTATTTCAATAACAAAACCCCACAAGGTGCTGGAAATCATTATACAACACCATCTATTAGGCAATATTTTGTTATTTATAAGAATTATTTACAATTGAAAAAATCAGAATGAAGAAAAAAATATTTTTAATCTTACTCTCAATAGTCCTTTTATTTACGGATATTAACAAAATTGCCATCCCATATTTAGGATTGGTTATGGTATATATGTATTATAAGTTTTACAACAAACAATATAATGAAATCGTATTGGCCCTGACCTTTTTTGGATATTCTTTTTTTATATTGTTGAATAAAGTTACAGGATTACCAAATATCGGATTAATTTTTGCCATGTTGTTAGCTGTTTTTTTAATCAGATTGATGACGGGGTGGGAACCAGCCAAGAAATTAAAATTAGCTATTTTTCCTTATAATTTGATGTTGTATGCCTTTTTTGGACTGATATTATTTGCCATGACCAAAACCGAATTAGGGGATTATCAGGTATTTAAAATACAATTATGGATAACTTGGGCCGCTATTTTATTTGCTTCCTTACATTGTTATGACGACCACATCAACCATTTTAATTTCGAAGAATTTTTAATTATTTCTTTTTATCTTTTTGTACCACAATTTACTTTGGCTGCAGATGATGGTGGCGTCAGTTTATCACCAATACAAACTTGGCGAACCTATTCTGTATTAGATGATGGTATTCGAGGGCATGAATATGACATTATTACAGCAACACGAATTGCAGGAATTGGGATGTTAGCTTTTTTATGTCATTTGTTAGATTTTTCTGTAAAAAAAATATATTTATTTTTCTTAATGTCCTTTTTTGTTATCGTAATGATTATTTGTCAAACCAGACAATCTTTGGCTGCAATCATCATTCCGATATTGATTTTGTTGTATTTTAATTTTTTCAAACAGCAAAAATCCAATTTCAATACCTTTATAGGTATAGTGTTGGTATTGGCTTCCGTTACTTATTATTTGAATTATTTGAATGCCAATAATGTAGAATCCAGATTGGTTGAAAACGCCGATGGAGATAGCGAAGAAGGTACGGGACGTGAAGAAATTTATGCCGCAGCAAAAGCCTATATTGCAGAAAATCCTACCAATATTGGTTTTGGAAACTATGTAAGTGTAGTTGGCGGGGCGGATTATCCACATAACATATTTTTGGAAATCATGCTTGAAGAAGGGTATGTGGCGGTTTTAGTTTTGATTTGTATAGTTGGTTTTATTTTTATAGAAGTATTTAAGCTTATTATATCCCCGCAAAGTCCAGGAAAACTAGAACTATTTGCCATTTTGGCCACACTTTATTTTCTTGGTCTAGCACAATTTAGTGTTGATATTGCTCGAAATCAAACATTCTTTTATACTTTTGCTTTATTTTTATCATTGAAAAATAAGAGATTAAAAGAATTAGCCTTAAACTAAAAAGCTCCAATTTTTTAAATTTAAATTAATATCATAATGAAACCTACGATTTATGTATATGGATTATGCGATGTGTTCTACGATGCTTATTACATCAAAGGATTGACCGATTATTTTGGTAAAAATAAAATTATTTTCAATGTAGATAAATTTCCTGATTTTAAACAAGAAGTTTTTGCTGCCATCATTTTAGATCATGGAAAAGAGACAAAGTTTATTATTGATTCAAGAGATCAAAATGATATTTTGGATCAAGAACTCCAATGGTGTGATGTATATGGAAAAGTGAATTACAATGTTGAAGCATTACCTAAAGTAAACACACACAAAATTCTTCCTATTGGCCCAAGTTTTGGTATAAAAATATGGAATATACCCCAAACTATATTTTATGCTGTAATGAATTTTGTTAAATTTTACTCAAAAATAACTAAAAGGAGAAAGTTTTTAGCTAATTATAAAGCTCAAACAACCCGATTCAAACTAGAAGATTACATTAATGATTTTGAAGTAAAACCAAAATATATTTATTTTACTGGTTCTACCTGGAAATTTGATTATGAAACCAATGCCAATAGAGCAAAGTTTGTAGAAGTTTGCAAATCTTTACCCGAAATTGAATTTGAAGGCGGTTTAGCACCTCGAAACGATAATTTTGACACGGGATTTAAACATTTGGAAATAAAAAAAAGGGTGCCACTGGAGGTGTATATGCAAAAAATTAAACAAACTACTCTTACATTTAATACGCCGGCCGTACTAAAATGTCATGGTTGGAAATTGGGTGAGTTTTTAGCTCTAGGCGAAGTCATCCTCTCAACGCCTCATGTCAATGTGTTGCCTGCTCCTTTGATTGATCATGTACATATTTTATATGTACATGACGAAAATGACATGAAAAACACCATTTTGAAAATCATCAACGATGAGCATTTACGAAAAAAAATTCAGGCCAATGCCAAAGCTTATTTTGATGAATATTTAGCCCCACATCAAGTAATTAAACGGATGTATGCTTTAAATAATAAATAATCGATTGTGGAAAAAAGTATTAAAACTCCCGTTTTCTGCCCCATGATAACCCAAAAAGATATTGGTGGCGGTATCAAATCTACTATTGCTTTGATGAATGGATTGGCACATCAAAATCATGTTGTTTCGGTATTAGTACCTCAAAATTGTGAGTATTTATCAAAATTTGATCCTTCAATTCAGGTGCTTTATTTTAACGAAGACCCTCATATTTCATTGACAAAACCCTTAAAGTACCTTCGATTGTGTAGGTTTACCAAAAAAACATTTAAAACCTTACCTTATAACACTTTGTATCTTTGTTCTGATAGACCAGCTTTGATGTTGGCGTTATTTTTACAAAATACAGACTATATTATGTATATTTCAAGAGGTTGGTTTTATACCAATTGGTCTGCTCGTTTTTTACGATTTTTCTTGTTTTCAAAAGTTTCAAAATTTGTAGGTATATCAGACAAGCAAGCCAATCTCATGAAACAATACAACCAACAAAAAGAAAGGGTTTTTTTGATTCAAAATGGCATCCAAATTCCTAATCACCAATTTAATACCTTCGACAAAGCCGAAATCAATCTGACAACGATTGGTGGAATTTGTAACCGCAAAAATCAAATGCAATGTTTAGAGTTGATGATTTTGCTCATAAAAGCACAATTTAAAGTCAAGTTGCATATTTTTGGCACTACTTTTACTCCTATAGACGAAGCCTATTTACAAACGTTACAACATTTTATAGCTCAAAATCAATTGCAAGAATATGTGTTTTTTAAGGGGCATGAAACCAATTTTGATGTTATTTATAGTAATTCAGATATTGTCATATCGGCTGCTACCGAAGAAGGTTTTGGCAGAACCATCATAGAATCAATGAGTTATGGTGTACCTGTAGTTGCAAACGCATTAGCTGGTGGCCCTTCAACCATTATTACACATCAAGTTAATGGTTTGCTTTTTGACAGTTCCACTTTTGATTTGTTTGATAAAGTTACGTGGTTAATTCAAAAGGGTTCATTAAGAAAAACAATGATTCAAAATGCTTTAACGCATGTTCAAAACCATTATACAGAAGACATTATGGCTCAAAATTATTCTAATTTAATTGAAAATGGAACACGCTAAAATCAAAATTTTATACCTTTACGCCGAAGTTATGAGTTATAATGTTTCGGTTTTTAGAGAATATGTTCAAAACAACAATGCCGAGGTTCATGTTGTTCAATGGGATTTACAAAAAAAAACACCTTATAAAGCACCTGAAATGCAAGGTGTTACTTATTATAATAAATCAAATTTTACTGAAAAATCTTTATTTGACTTGGCACAAAATTTAAAGCCCCATCTTGTTGTTACTTCAGGTTGGATGGATAAAATGTATGTTAGAACTTGCATAAAAATCAGAAAATTAAACATTCCTGTGGTAGCAGTGTCTGATACTCAATACTATAACTCTTTGAGACAAAATTTGGGACGCATTTATTTTAAATTTTTTTATAAAAAAGCTTTCTCTCATTTATGGGTAGCGGGTGCTTATCAATATGAATATGCAAAAAAATTAGGTTATCAAAACAATCAAATTATATTCAATTTTCTGTCTGGCGATTTGTCTATTTTTAATCCTATTTTTAAAAATACCATAAACGACAAAACCAAAAAATACCCACACCAGTTTTTTTATGCTGGCCGATTTGCTTCGGAAAAAGGCTTGGATACCTTGCTACAAGCATGGCAAAATATAACCCATAAAAAGGATTGGACTTTGTGCTTAGTTGGTAATGGCCCCTTACAAAACCAGTTGAATATGATTCCAAATGTCAAGGTATTAGATTTTGTTCAAACCCACGAGTTTCAAGATTTGGTTGCCAATTCGGGTTGCTTTGTATTGCCCTCCAAAATGGAACCTTGGGCATTAGTGCTTCATGAGTTTACTGCTGCAGGATTGCCTATAATTTGTTCAGACGCTTGTGGTGCTGCTCCTACTTTTGTAGTATCGGGTTACAATGGATATGTGTTTGAGGCTGGAAATGCTTTGGATTTGCAACATAAAATGCAAAAAATAATAGAGGCTTCTGATGAAACTTTATTAGAAATGTCAAAAATTTCACATAAATTAGGACAACGCATCGACCCAGAAACTATTGCCAAAAACTCTTTATCTATTTTAATTCAATAACATCATGATTTTAGGAATAGACGCTTCAAACATTAGGGCTGGTGGTGGTTTAACACATTTGAAAGCCATTCTTGAAAACGGAAATCCTATCAATCAAGGGTTTACGAAGGTAATTGTTTGGTCCAATAATCAAACCTTACAACAGCTTCCAACTGTTGATTGGTTGGAAAAACAATCGCATCCACACTTGAATAAATCATCAATTTGGTTTTTTTTCTTTCAAATATTTTATTTAAAAACCATTGCTGCTCAAAATAAATGTACCGTTATTTTTGCTCCAGGAGGCACTTTTGTTAGTACTTTTTCACCTTTCGTAACCATGTCTCAAAACATGTTACCGTTTGAATATCAGGAATCTAAACATTATAATTTTGCCATGCGAGTGCGTTTGTTTATTTTGTTTTTTACCCAATCTTTTAGCTTCAAACGGGCAAGTGGTATGATTTTCTTAACTCAATATGCTCAAAATTTTATCTCTCAAAAAATTAAAATTCAATCAAATAAAACCATAAAAATACCTCATGGTGTGAGTGCTCAATTTCAATTGGCTCCACGTATTCAATGTCCTGCTTCCGATTTCAATTCGCATCATTTGTTTGAATTTTTATACGTTTCTTATGTAACGATCTACAAACATCATTGGAATATAGCACAAGCTGTTTGCGAGTTGCACCAAGAGGGATACCCCATCAAAGTAACACTAATTGGTAGCACACTGGATAGTTTTGAAAAAGTACAAAACGTATTGAATAATTTTTCAAATGCTTCAGAATGTGTAACTTACATTCCAGGATTGCCCCATCAGCAACTTATTCAACATTACCATCAGGCCAATGCTTTTGTATTTGGTTCCAGTTGCGAAAACATGCCCATTATTTTGATAGAAGCCATGAGTGCTGGTTTGCCCATTATTTCGTCTAATGCTGGGCCAATGCCAGAAGTATTGGGCGATGCTGGCTTGTATTTTAATCCAAGACAAGTATCAGAAATCAAAGAAGCGATGGTACAAATATTTGAAAATCAAAATCTTAGAATACAATTGAGTCAAAAATCATTTGCCAAAACATTAGATTATACTTGGCAAAATTGTGCCAACAATACATTTCAATTTTTGTATCAAGTGGCTCAAAAAAATGAAACAAAAATAGAGTAAAAAATAAAAAATTAATTCAATATTGATATGCTCATGGCCGTTTCAGATCATACACTTTGGACCAATATTTTACGTTTCAAGATGGATAACCCACCTGGAAAATATGATTTTTCTATTCGATTAGCTGCAGAAAACCATTGGACTACTCATTTTACCGAACAAGCTATTTTAGAATATAAAAAATTCATGTATTTGGCCGCTACGTCAAACGAAATGGTTTCACCATCGCCCATTGTAGATGTGGTATGGCACCAACATTTAATTTTTACCAATTCATACACAGCTTTGTGTTCTATTTTAGGAAAAAACATACAGCATATACCTTCAACCCATAACGAATTAGAATTTGAAAAATTCAAAGTAGCTAAAGAACACACACAAATTGCCTACGAACAAAATTTTGGCATACAACCCAAAGCCATTTGGCATTACGCAAGCATGTTCGACAGTTTAGCACTCAACAAAGCAGCTACCCATATTCGATCACTTATAATCATTGGTTTTGTGGTGTTTACAGTCTTAATTTACCCTGCTTATGTACTTCTAAAACCACTTTATACCCAGTGCAACAACCCTTATTTCCTTCTTGTTTTAGTACTATTGAGTTTTTTTTGTTTATGGGTTTTGGAAATCTACAACGAAAAAAAAGGTAAAGCACTGTTACAAAATATTGATACATCTAGCTTTATATTTAATTTAAGCCCAGCCGAATTGATTTATTTAAAATACCAAAACATCCAAGAGGTCATTCAATCCACGGTTGGCGAAATGATTCATGAGCAAATGATTGTAATCAAAGACAAAGTAGTTTTTGAAAATAACGATAGTATTAAAGTAAAAAATAAAACACAGCGACAAGTTCGACAAGAATTAAAAGCTTTAAAATCAGCCTATTACCCGCTTTTTCTTAAAAAACTTACCTCCTTAAACATATTTATAAACACGGCTACAACAATCGACGCACTGAATAAATATATACTAAAATCCAAAAAATTTCATCAAACTTTCAAAGTCAATTTTATAGTTTTAATGCTATTATTCCTGTTTGGTTTCATACGATTGTGTATGGGTATTAATTTAGATAAACCCATTTTATGGATATTAATTTATAATATTGTACTTATAGTCGTAATTTATTTATATTTAAAAAGATTAACTTTATTCTTTACAAAAAAAGTACTACCAGAATATTATAGACAAGATATTTTATCCAGTCAAAATTTAAAAAACAACTGGGGTTATATGTATTTTATTTCAGGATTAGTAGCAATGCCCGTAGCATTTGGCTCAATTGTCAAGTACAATCAGAACGCTCAAAACCAAAATAGCTCATCATGTGGCAGCAGTTGTGGCTCATCGTGCGGCAGTAGTTGCGGTTCGTCCTGTGGTAGCAGTTGTGGTGGTTGCGGCGGCGGCGGCGATTAATTGGGTAGTTCAAGTTTGTTTAATTGTTTGTGTATTAAATAGGTACTTCTGCATTTTGTTTAAAATTTTTTCATATTATTTGTATGTAACAATTTATTATTTTAACATACTAATTGTATTTCAATTTATGGATTAGTTTTTATATTGTATAAAATTTTTTATTTTATAAAAACCTAAAAGTTGCTTTAACTAATTGAATCTAGCGTATAATATTTCTCAAATTGCATAAATTATATATCACAATTATGGAAAATACAATTATCATAAACGAGGAGCTAATGGCTTCAATATCAAGAAGGTTTTTAGCATTTGCCATAGACTATTTATTCATTCAATCACTTTATTTTTCCTACGTTTATTTTATTGAAAATACAACTTTTTGGGATTATTTAGATAAAGATTTCGATATTTTTGACGTTTTAACGGGTTGTGTCATTGCATTAGTATATGGTGCTGTTGTTTACCCCATTTTTTCTGGAAATTTAGGGCATCGTATTATGGGAATAAAAGTAGTAAACTTTGATGGAAAATCTAATTTTAACAAGTTCTATGAAGGTGCTTTTAGAGAGTTTATTAAAGATATTTGTATTGTGCTCATTTTTCCAAATTTGTGGATTTTATTCGACAAAAATAATCAAAATATCTATGACAAACTTTTCAAGACAATTGTAATAAAAAGAATTTAAAGGCTATTCATTTTTTTCTTTTGGAGCCACTTCCAGCTTTACGTTTCAAGCAAAACAGCAGCAAAGGGTTTTTTGTAAACCACAAAAGGAGCTTCCGCTGGTCGCTCTTTTGTGGCAACAAAAAAATCCCTTTGCTGCCGTTTTGCTTTCCACTTCAATCTGGGCTATTACACCTCGTTTTCAATTGGTCAAACGAATGGAGGTTTATTTATTATGATCTATTACATATTGCAACACTTTAGTCATCAAATGCACCCTATCTTTGCCCATAACATTGTGTTTGTGCATGGGGTAAGCAAAAAAATCAACTTGTTTTTGGGCTTCAATACATTTTTTTAGCAATCCAAAATTATGTTGCATCACTACAACATCATCACTCGTACCATGAATCAGCAACAGTTTGCCTTTCAAATTGTTTACGGCATTCAAAGTGTTCGATTGGTCATATCCCGTTGGGTTTTCAGTTGGTGTGTCCATATACCGCTCGCCATACATGGCTTCGTACCATTTCCAGTCGGTAACTGGGCCACCCGCAACTCCCACATTAAACACCCCCGATTTTTTAAGCATGAGCGAGGTAGTCATAAACCCCCCAAAACTCCAACCATGAACCGCCAATCGACGAGCATCTACATAAGGCAATGATTTTAAATATGTAACTCCTTGCATTTGATCGGCTATTTCGTTGTTGCCCAACTGGCGATGGATCACACTTTCAAATGCCAATCCTCTGTTGTCAGACCCTCTATTGTCAATAGTAAAAACCAAATATCCTTGCTCTGCCATCCAATACATCCACAAACTGGCACCATCTAAATAAGAGTTGGTAATCATTTGAGCATGTGGCCCTCCATAAACATATACCAAAACAGGATATTTTTTTTCTGGATCAAAAAAACTTGGCTTGATCAATCGGGTGTACAAATCGGTGGTGCCATCGGCAGCCTTGATGGTTTTTATTTCGGCCGAACCCATAACATAATCGACATATTTATTGGGACTTACTAACAGCGTAGTTGCTTGGTTCTTACTGTCATATAGCACAGATTTTGAAGGGGTATTGTGGTTCGAATATTCATCAAATATCCAATGCCCATCATCTGCTATTGCTACTTGATGCTGGCCTTCATCTTTCGTAATTAACTTTTGATGGCCTTTCAAATCAACACTATACAAAAGCATATTGGTAGGGTTTGGCCCCGTAGCATAAAAATAAATCATATCGCCTTTTGCATTGTTTCCAACGATCGACTTGGCAACAAAAGCATTCTGTGTTAGTTGCTTGATCAATTGCCCATTGATACTGTAATAATACAAATTCTGATAACCATCTTGCTCGCTCATCCATACAAAATGTTCTGCATCTTGATTGATAAAATAAGCTTCATGTTCAGGTTCTACCCATGTGTTTCGGGTTTCTTGAACAATAGTTCTTATAAAACGGCCTGTTGCAGCTTCATACAAATTCAAGTTCATATTGTTTTGTTCTCGATTCAGTTCGGCTATCAAAATCCATTTATCGTCTGGACTCCAAGACACATTGGTCAAATAATCGTCGGCTTTGCCTCGAGGTGCTATAAATACGGTTTTTTGGGTAGCAAAATGATATATACCTACTTTAGGTTTTTCAGAGGCTTGTCCTGCCATTGGATATTTGATAGACTTTAATTGACCTGGCGTTTCATTAATATCCAACAAAGGATAATCGGCTACTTGAGATTCATCTTTTTGATAAAATGCCAAATACTGCGATTTTGGAGACCAAAATATGCCCCCCGAAATCCCAAATTCATTACGGGCAATGCTTTGTCCTGATACAATTGCAGGATTATTTTCGGCTGTAATGCTAATTTTTTCATTTGCCTGATTCATGACATATACATTGTTGTTTTCCGTAAAAGCCAACATACTTTTACCAATATTCCATGTAGCATTTTCGGCTTTTTCGCTCAATTCTAATCGCTTTTTACCCGTTTGATTTTGTAGCGAATATTCGTAATATTGATTGTTATCGGCTATTAAAACCGTTTGGGCATCAACCCATTGCAGGTTGTTGAGCATTTTCAAACTTGTACCCAATGCCGCATTGATTGTAGTAACATTTGTCCATTCTGTAGCCGTTTTGTTCCCAGCTATTGCCCAGTGCATTTTACTGTAATTGTCTGTAAAATACACATACTTGTTGCTGCCTGGCACCCATTGAAATCCAGCTAATTTTTCGGCTCTAAAGGCTCTGTTTTGCTGCATTACAGCTTCGTCCAAACTTATTGTTTTTTTTTGAGCCAATAACATAATTGGCGTCAAAAAAATGATACAAAAAAATTGTTTTAAATTCATACTTCTCTTTTTTTTGAGTTTACGAACAAATATAAACATTTTTGAATAAACAGGATGATATTTTTTTTTAAACTTTATACCTATAATATATTAAGTAGGTATAAATTATTAATAACAATCAATGTCGTTGAGTTTAGCATTAATTCGTATCAATCATCTTTGTGAAAGTTTTAAACTTTGACAAAGCGAAGTGCAATAATTATTATATCACGGTGAACTAAACGACAATAAAATGACATTATAAAATAGTAATTACAGACAAAGTGTTATTTGTATCTTATTTATAAATGAAATGTTTTGTTGAAAAATAGAGTGTTAATAATTTTTGTTAAAACCTGTTTTTATAATAGCTGCCTTATTTCATACTAATTCAATTGAACGTTTTGAGTATAAGAGTAGCACAGGCACGTATTAATTATTTCTTAAAATGGTTTACTAATATAAAATAAAGTACGATATTGCAACAAAATTGTATTGTAAAACACATTCATCCTAATATATTAAATTATCCCATGATGCGTCAAAACCTAGAAGCCTTTGAAAAATACTTGTTATTGGAAAAAAAATATTCACTACATACGGTAAAAGCCTATATAGATGATATCAAAACATTTCAAAACTTTGTATTGACGACATTTGAAGAGGCAACATTAGAGCAAATCAATTACAATCAAATCCGAACTTGGATTGTAACTTTGGTCGATAAAGGGCTTTCAAGTAGGTCTGTAAACCGAAAAATGAGTTCTTTGAAAGCTTTTTATAGATTTTTAATGAAAATTGGGCAGATTTTAGAAGACCCATTTATAAAACACAGGGCTTTAAAAACACCAAAAAAAATACAAATACCTTTTTCAGAACAGGAAATGACAAAAGTATTAAGTGAAAATATTTATACTATTGATTTTGAAGGAGTTAGAAATCAATTAATTATAGATTTGTTGTACACAACCGGAATGCGAAGGTCAGAATTAATAAGTTTAGAGTTACAAAATGTTAATTTGCATCAAGAAATATTAAAAATAAAAGGAAAAAGAAATAAAGAACGGCTCATACCAATATTACCAATAATTAAAAAAGAAATAGAAAAATATTTAGCGGAAAGGTCTAATTTAGAGGTAATTAAGGATAAAGACTATTTTTTTTTATTAAAAAATGGAAATAAATTGAATGAAACATTTGTATATCGATTAATAAATGATTACTTTGGTCTTGTCTCTGCGAAGGTAAAAAAGAGTCCGCACATGATACGGCATACATTTGCAACACATTTACTCAACAATGGGGCAACACTCAATTCGGTCAAAGAATTATTAGGACATTCAAGTTTGGCTTCAACACAAGTTTATACACATAATAGTGTAGCAACTCTAAAAAAAGTATATGCAAAAGCCCATCCACGAAGTTTGAAATAATTCAATAAAAAAAGTTTAACAATAAATAATTTAATTATGAAAGTAAATGTTCATGCGGTTAATTTTACGGTTGATAGTAAACTAGTAAGTTTTATTCAGGAAAAAATGAATAAATTAGAGAAGTATTATGATAAAGTTACTACATCTGATGTTTTTTTGAAAGTAGAAAAAACGAGCGAAAAAGAGAATAAAGTAGTTGACATTAAGGTTTTGGTACCAGGTGATGAATTTTTGGTAAAAAAACAATGTAAAACCTTTGAAGAAGCCGTAGATTTAGCGACAGAATCATTGGAACGATTATTAATCAAAAGGAAAGAAAAAGTTAAATAGTTTTTTTAATCAAAAAAAAGTCAAAAAAAGTTTTGTTTAAAAGACAAAAAGCTATACATTTGCAGTCCGTTAGAAATAGCGGACTTTTTTGTATGTAAATGCCGGTGTAGCTCAGTTGGCTAGAGCAGCTGATTTGTAATCAGCAGGTCGTGGGTTCGAGTCCCTCCATCGGCTCATAAATTTATTGAAAGGTTAGGGGAGATACTCAAGCGGCCAACGAGGGCAGACTGTAAATCTGCTGTGAAAACTTCGCAGGTTCGAATCCTGCTCTCCCCACAAAAAAGGTTAAAAGTTTCAATTTTTAAGTTGTTTATAAACAAGAAATTAAAATAAGAAACAAAAAAACTGTACCGCCGGTGTAGCTCAGGGGTAGAGTGCTTCCTTGGTAAGGAAGAGGTCACGGGTTCAATTCCCGTCATTGGCTCAAGAAAGAAAATTTGAACACTAATAAATAACTAAGATTAAAAATTAAGTAAAATGGCAAAGGAAAATTTTAACCGTAGCAAGCCCCACTTAAACATAGGAACAATTGGGCACGTAGATCACGGAAAAACTACATTAACAGCAGCAATTACAAAAGTATTGTCTGATGCAGGTTATTGTCAAGCAAAATCGTTCGATCAAATTGATAACGCTCCAGAAGAAAAAGAAAGAGGTATTACGATCAACACTTCACACGTTGAGTACGAAACAGCAAACCGTCACTACGCACACGTGGACTGTCCAGGTCACGCGGATTACGTAAAAAACATGGTAACTGGTGCTGCTCAAATGGATGGTGCTATTTTGGTGGTAGCTGCAACAGACGGACCAATGCCACAAACACGTGAGCACATCTTGTTGGGTCGTCAGGTAGGTATTCCAAGAATCGTTGTTTTCATGAACAAAGTGGATATGGTTGATGATGCAGAGTTGTTAGAACTTGTTGAAATGGAAATCAGAGACTTATTGTCTTTCTACGAATATGATGGAGATAATGGACCAGTTGTTCAAGGATCTGCATTAGGAGGATTGAATAATGATCCAGCTTGGGTACCAAAAATTATTGAATTGATGGAAGCTGTTGATGCTTGGATTGAAGAGCCAGAAAGAGATGTTGCAAAACCTTTCTTGATGCCTGTTGAAGACGTATTCTCTATTACTGGTCGTGGAACTGTAGCAACAGGTCGTATCGAAACTGGTGTAGCTAATACTGGAGATCCAGTAGAAATTATTGGTATGGGAGCAGAAAAATTGACTTCTACAATTACAGGAGTTGAAATGTTCCGTAAAATCCTTGATAGAGGTGAAGCAGGAGATAACGTGGGTATTCTTTTAAGAGGTATTCAAAAAGAAGACATCAAAAGAGGTATGGTAATCTGTAAACCAGGTTCTGTAAAACCACACGATCACTTCAAAGCTGAGGTTTATATCTTGAAAAAAGAAGAAGGTGGTCGTCATACACCATTCCATAACAACTACCGTCCACAATTCTATGTACGTACAACAGACGTAACAGGTATTATTACTTTGCCTGCAGGTGTAGAGATGGTAATGCCAGGAGATAACTTAACTATCGAAGTTAAATTATTAAGCGAAATTGCATTAAATGTTGGTTTACGTTTTGCAATCCGTGAAGGTGGTAGAACTGTAGGTGCTGGTCAAGTAACAGAAATCCTATAATTAAAATAAATAAACAACCAGTAGCTTTAAAAACTACTGGTTTATTCTACGGGCGTAGTTCAAGGGTAGAATAGCGGTCTCCAAAACCGTTGATGGGGGTTCGAATCCCTCCGCCCGTGCAAATCAAAAGTATTATGGCAAAAGTTGTAAATTATATATCTGAAGCGTTTGAAGAACTTAAAACAAACGTTACCTGGCCATCTTGGTCAGAAGTACAACGACTAACAATTATAGTTGCTGTTTTTTCAGTTACTTTCTCATTAGCTACATGGGGAGTTGATGAAGTATTTGCAAAAACAATAGGTATGTTCTTTAATTGGTTAAAAGCTTAATTTTGTGATGACAGATAATAATGTAAGAAAATGGTATGTAGTAAGAGCTGTTAGCGGACAAGAAAATAAAGTTAAAGCTTATATAGATACCGAAGTAACTCGTCTTGGTATTCAAGATTACGTATCGCAAGTATTGGTACCCTCTGAAAAAGTAGTATCTGTAAAAGATGGTAAAAAAACCACAAAAGAAAAAGTTTATTTCCCTGGATACATTATGATCGAAGCCAATTTAACAGGCGAAATTCCTCATATCATCAAATCTATTACAAGTGTTATTGGGTTTTTAGGTGAAACTAAAAACGGCGATCCTGTACCTTTAAGGTTGTCTGAAGTAAATAGAATGTTAGGCAAAGTGGACGAACTGTCTGTTAGTACAGAGTCTCAACACATTCCATTTACATTTGGTGAAACAGTAAAAGTAATTGATGGACCATTTAATGGTTTTAATGGAACCGTAGAACACATCAATGATGAAAAGCGTAAATTAGAAGTAATGGTAAAAATATTCGGAAGAAAAACACCATTGGAATTGAGTTTTACGCAAGTAGAAAAAGTATAATATTTGTTACACATAATGTCTTCAATAATCGCTTCCATTGATTATTGTTTTTAAATTTTAAAAAAATGGCTAAAGAAATTAGTAAAGTAGTTAAACTACAAGTTAAGGGAGGTGCTGCGAATCCGTCGCCACCGGTTGGACCTGCTTTAGGAGCTGCTGGGGTAAACATCATGGAGTTTTGTAAGCAATTTAATGCTAGAACTCAAGATAAACCTGGCAAAGTATGCCCAGTACAAATTACTGTGTATAAAGACAAATCATTTGATTTTGTTGTAAAAACTCCTCCTGCAGCCGTTCAATTAATGGAAGCTGCAAAGCTTAAATCTGGTTCTGGAGAACCAAATAGAAGAAAAGTAGCTAGTGTTACTTGGGAACAAATTAGAGCAATCGCTGAAGATAAAATGCCAGACTTAAACGCTTTTACAATAGAAAAAGCAATGAGTATGGTTGCTGGAACGGCTAGATCTATGGGTATAACTGTATCAGGAGATGCTCCTTTTTAATTAAAAGAAAGACATGGCAAAATTGACAAAAAAGCAAAAAGAGGCTGCTTCAAAAATTGAAAAGAACAAATTATACACTTTGAAAGATGCAGCAGCATTAATAAAAGTGGTTGCTTCGGCAAAATTTGATGAGTCTGTTGATATCGCAGTACGTTTGGGTGTAGATCCAAGAAAAGCGAATCAAATGGTTAGAGGTGTAGTAGCATTACCACATGGTACTGGAAAAGATGTAAGAGTTTTAGCTCTTGTAACTCCAGATAAAGAAGCTGAAGCAAAAGCTGCTGGGGCGGATTTTGTAGGTTTAGATGACTATTTACAAAAAATAAAAGATGGTTGGACAGATGTTGATGTTATTATCACTATGCCAGCTGTAATGGGTAAATTAGGTCCTTTGGGTCGTATTTTAGGACCAAGAGGTTTAATGCCAAACCCAAAAACAGGTACAGTAACTATGGAAATTGGTAAAGCTGTTCAAGAAGTGAAAGCGGGTAAAATCGACTTTAAAGTTGATAAAACGGGTATCGTACATGCTGGTATTGGAAGAATTTCTTTTGATGCAGACAAAATTGTAGATAACGCTCACGAAATTATTCAAACATTAATCAAACTTAAACCAACTGCCGCTAAAGGAACTTATATCAAAAGTATCCATTTAACTAGCACCATGAGTCCAGCAATTGCTTTGGATCCAAAAGCAGTATAATTTGTAGTTAAAAACTTTTAGTATGACTAGAGAAGAAAAATCAATCGCGATTGAAAATTTAACTGCACAGTTAGCCGGTTCAAATATTGTGTATCTAGCAGATATTTCTGGACTAAATGCAGAAACTACTTCTAATTTAAGAAGAGCTTGTTATAAAGCGGGTATTAAACTTGAAGTTGTTAAAAACACTTTGCTTGCAAAAGCAATGGAGGCTTCTGAAAATGATTACGGACAATTACCTGAAACATTATCTGGTAATACTTCAATTTTTCTTGCAGAGGTAGCTAATGCACCTGCAAAAATTATTAAAGATTTTCGTAAAAAATCTGAAAAGCCTATTTTAAAAGGGGCTTATATCAATTCTGAGGTTTATATTGGAGACAATTTGTTAGACACATTAGCTTCGCTTAAATCTAAAGAAGAGGTTATTGGAGAAATCATCGGATTGCTTCAATCGCCAGCACAAAGAGTTATTTCGGCTCTTCAAAACCAATTCAAAGACGAAGAGGTTGCTTAATTCAACTGTATTTAGTTGGAATTAAGTGCAATAAATTTTGCGCACAATAATAAATTATATTTTACAAATCATTTTAAAACGATAGAAAAAATGGCAGATTTGAAACAATTCGCAGAACAATTAGTTAATCTTACTGTAAAAGAAGTTAACGAATTAGCAACAATATTAAAAGACGATTACGGAATTGAGCCTGCTGCTGCAGCAGTAGTGGTAGCTGCTGGTGGAGATGCAGTTGCTGAAGAAGCTCAAACAGAATTTACAGTAGTATTAAAAGAAGCTGGTGCTTCTAAATTAGCTGTTGTTAAATTGGTAAAAGAACTTACTGGTTTAGGATTGAAAGAAGCTAAAGATGTTGTAGATAGCGCACCAAGCAACGTAAAAGAAGGTGTTTCTAAAGAAGAAGCTGAAGGGCTTAAGAAAGCTTTAGAAGAAGCTGGAGCTTCTGTAGAGCTTAAATAAGCTTTTCTTTAATTGAAGAACTAGGTTTAGGCCTTGGGTATAGACACTCAATGGCCTAAACCATTTTTCGTATAATAAATTTATACGTTTTATTTATACTTTTTTTTAATCAAAATTTTGTCCATTGATGATAACAAATCAGACTGAAAGATTGAATTTTGCCTCTACCAAAAATATTCCTGACTATCCAGATTTTCTTGATGTTCAGGTTAAGTCGTTTAAAGATTTTTTTCAATTAGAAACTAAATCAGACGAAAGAGGCAACGAAGGCCTTTATAATACCTTCATGGAAAATTTTCCAATAACAGATACTAGAAATAACTTTGTATTGGAATTCCTTGATTATTTTGTAGATCCACCTCGTTATACCATTCAAGAATGTATTGAAAGAGGGCTTACTTATAGTGTGCCTTTGAAAGCTAGATTGAAATTATATTGTACGGATCCTGAACATGAGGATTTTGAAACTATTGTTCAAGATGTATATTTGGGAACTATTCCTTATATGACACCTAGTGGTACTTTTGTTATTAATGGTGCTGAACGTGTGGTGGTTTCTCAATTACATAGATCGCCAGGGGTGTTCTTTGGTCAATCTTTCCATGCTAATGGAACTAAACTATATTCTGCCAGAGTGATTCCTTTTAAAGGTTCTTGGATAGAATTTTCTACCGATATCAATAGTGTAATGTATGCTTATATTGATAGAAAGAAAAAATTACCTGTTACCACGCTTTTTAGAGCGATTGGTTTTGAAAGAGATAAAGATATTCTCGAAATTTTTGATCTTGCTGAAGAAATCAAAGTTTCTAAAACAAGTTTAAAAAAATACATTGGAAGGAAATTAGCGGCTCGTGTTTTGAACACTTGGCACGAAGATTTTGTTGATGAAGATACTGGTGAAGTTGTTTCTATCGAGCGTAATGAAATTATTTTGGATAGAGATACCATTATCGATAAAGATAATGTAGAGGAAATCATCGATTCTAATGTTAAATCTATTTTGTTACATAAAGAAGATAATAATTTAGTAGATTATTCTATCATTCATAATACGTTACAAAAAGACCCTACAAATTCAGAAAAAGAGGCTGTAGAGCACATTTACCGTCAGTTGCGTAATGCAGAACCACCTGATGAAGAAACGGCTCGTGGCATTATAGATAAATTATTCTTTTCGGAACAACGGTACAATTTAGGTGAAGTTGGTCGTTATAGAATAAACAAAAAATTAGGTCTTGATACTCCTATGGAAAAGCAAGTGCTTACAAAGGAGGATATCATTACTATTGTTAAATATTTGATTGAATTGATCAATTCTAAAGCAGAGATTGATGATATAGATCACTTATCAAACCGACGAGTGAGAACGGTTGGTGAACAATTGTCTCAACAGTTTGGGGTAGGTTTAGCTAGAATGGCTAGAACGATTAGAGAAAGAATGAACGTTAGAGATAACGAGGTATTTACACCTATCGACTTGATTAATGCTAAAACATTATCTTCTGTTATCAATTCTTTCTTTGGTACCAATCAGTTGTCGCAATTTATGGATCAAACGAATCCATTAGCTGAAATTACGCACAAAAGAAGGTTGTCTGCTCTTGGACCTGGTGGACTTTCTAGAGAAAGAGCTGTTTTTGAGGTTCGTGACGTTCATTATACCCATTATGGTCGTTTATGTCCTATCGAAACTCCTGAAGGGCCAAATATTGGTTTGATTTCTTCTTTGGGTGTTTATGCAAAAGTAAACGGTATGGGTTTCATTGAAACACCTTATAGAAAAGTAACACATGGTGTAGTAGATTTAGAGGCCACTCCTGTGTATTTGAGTGCTGAAGAGGAGGAAGGAATGCTTATTGCTCAAGCGAATATTGCTATGGACGATAACGGAACCATTACGGCCGATAATGTTATTGCACGTCAAGAGGGAGATTTTCCTGTTATTGAGCCATCTGCGGTACATTATACGGATGTAGCTCCAAATCAAATTGCGTCGATTTCTGCATCTTTAATTCCTTTCTTGGAACATGATGATGCGAACCGTGCCTTGATGGGATCTAACATGATGCGTCAAGCTGTTCCATTGTTGCGACCAGAAGCGCCTATTGTGGGTACTGGATTAGAGCGTCAAGTGGCTTCAGATTCTAGAGTTTTAATTAATGCAGAAGGTCATGGAACAGTAGAGTATGTTGATGCCAATATTATTACTATAAAATACGATCGTACGGACGAAGAGCGAATGGTTAGCTTTGATGCAGACGAGAAAACGTATAACTTAATTAAATTTAGAAAAACAAATCAAGGTACAAGTATCAACTTGAAACCTATTGTTAGAAAAGGCGATAGGGTTATTCCTGGGCAAGTACTATCTGAAGGATATGCTACTCAAAATGGCGAGTTAGCTTTAGGTAGAAACCTTAAAGTAGCCTTTATGCCATGGAAAGGGTACAACTTTGAGGATGCGATTGTAATTTCTGAAAAGGTAGTTCGTGATGATATTTTTACTTCTATACATGTGGATGATTATTCATTAGAGGTTAGAGATACTAAATTAGGTAATGAAGAATTAACTAATGATATTCCAAACGTTTCTGAAGAAGCTACTAAAGATTTGGACGAAAATGGGATGATTAGAATTGGTGCAGAGGTTAAACCTGGTGACATTCTAATCGGAAAAATTACTCCAAAAGGAGAGTCAGATCCTACGCCAGAAGAGAAATTGCTTCGTGCCATTTTTGGTGATAAAGCAGGAGACGTAAAAGATGCTTCGTTAAAAGCCTCACCATCGTTGCACGGTGTAGTTTTGGATAAAAAATTATTTGCAAAAGCTGTAAAAGACAAACGCAAACGGTCTCAAGACAAAGATGCTTTGGGTGCTTTAGAAATGGAGTTTGAAACTAAATTTGTGGAATTGAAAGACAAATTAATTGAAAAACTTTTCAACATTGTCAATGGAAGAACTTCGCAAGGGGTAATGAATGATTTGGGTGAAGAAGTATTGCCAAAAGGCAAAAAATATACTCAAAAAATGCTGTATGCAGTGGAAGATTTTGCTCATTTAAGTAAAGGACAATGGGTTGCAGATGAGGCTACAAACAAAATGGTTAATGATTTGATTCATAACTATAAAATTAAATTAAACGACTTACAAGGTGCTTTAAGAAGAGAAAAATTTACAATTACTGTTGGAGATGAATTACCAGCTGGAATTTTGAAATTGGCCAAAGTTTATATTGCTAAAAAACGTAAGTTGAAAGTGGGGGATAAAATGGCTGGACGTCACGGAAACAAAGGTATTGTAGCCAGAATTGTTCGACATGAAGATATGCCTTTCTTAGAAGACGGAACTCCTGTTGATATTGTTTTGAATCCACTTGGGGTACCTTCTCGTATGAACATTGGTCAAATTTATGAAACCGTTTTGGGTTGGGCAGGTATGAATTTGGGAAGAAAATTTGCTACACCAATTTTTGATGGAGCTTCATTGGATCAAATTAATGCTTTGACAGACGAAGCTGGAATACCACGTTTTGGGCATACTTATTTGTATGACGGTGGTACTGGTGAACGATTTAATCAACGTGCTACAGTTGGTGTGATTTATATGTTGAAACTCGGACACATGGTAGATGATAAAATGCACGCCAGATCTATTGGACCATATTCATTAATCACACAGCAACCATTGGGTGGTAAAGCACAGTTTGGTGGTCAGCGTTTTGGAGAGATGGAGGTTTGGGCACTTGAGGCTTATGGTGCTTCGAGTACTTTAAGAGAAATCTTAACTGTAAAATCTGATGACGTTATTGGTAGAGCCAAAACTTATGAAGCGATAGTGAAAGGAGAAACCATGCCAGAACCTGGTTTGCCTGAATCCTTCAACGTATTGATGCACGAATTAAAAGGTCTCGGTTTAGATATTAGATTAGAAGAATAGTTTTTTGTTTTCAAGTTTCAGGTTTCAAATCGTAGCCTGAAACTTGAAACTTAAAACAAATTATGAATAAGTTTTTTAAGGATTTTTACCCGTAAACCGTTCCGATTTTTTATAAAAACGAATTGTTTTTATAACTAGCACTTCAAAAAAAATCTTTTGAAGTTTAGAGAAGTAACTCGAGGTATATTAATGTTATCAGTTGTGGGGGGTGGTGGCCATCAATACAATTGGGTTTTTTGAATATAAGCCAACTAACTTTTAACATGAATAAAAATCAATTTTTTAATTGCAAATAAATCAATAGTAAAAACTATGATGAATAATAGAAATAATAAAGACAAAAATCAAGTAAAAAGGTTTAATAAGATTTCGATAGGTTTAGCTTCTCCAGAGTCTATTTTGGCCGAATCAAGAGGCGAGGTTTTAAAGCCTGAAACCATCAATTACAGAACTCATAAACCAGAGCGTGATGGACTTTTTTGCGAAAGAATATTTGGACCTGTAAAAGATTTTGAATGTGCTTGCGGAAAATATAAAAGAATAAGATATAAAGGGATCATTTGCGACCGATGTGGAGTAGAAGTTACCGAGAAAAAAGTGCGAAGAGATAGGGTAGGGCACATCAATTTAGTGGTGCCTATTGCTCATATTTGGTATTTCCGATCTTTGCCAAATAAAATAGGTTATATCCTTGGATTGCCATCTAAGAAATTAGATATGATTATTTACTACGAAAGATATGTAGTAATCCAAGCTGGTATTGCTAAAAATCCAGAAGGGGAATCTGTTCAACGTTTGGATTTTTTAACAGAAGAAGAGTATTTGAATATTTTAGATACCTTACCTGCTGATAATCAGTATTTAGACGATTTTGATCCTAATAAATTCATCGCCAAAATGGGTGCAGAATGTATTATGGATTTATTGGCTCGTATAGACCTTGACGAATTATCGTATAGTTTAAGACATAGTGCCAATAACGAAACGTCTAAACAACGTAAAACAGAGGCTTTGAAAAGATTACAAGTAGTGGAATCTTTCCGTGAATCTAACTTGAACCGTGAAAATCGTCCTGAATGGATGATTATGAGAGTTGTTCCAGTTATTCCGCCAGAATTACGTCCGCTTGTACCTTTAGATGGTGGTCGTTTTGCTACTTCAGATTTGAATGATTTATACCGTCGTGTGATTATACGTAACAACCGTTTGAAAAGACTGATGGAGATTAAAGCTCCAGAAGTAATCTTGAGAAACGAAAAACGTATGTTACAAGAATCTGTAGATTCTCTTTTCGATAATACTCGTAAAGCTTCTGCAGTAAAAACGGAGTCCAACAGACCATTAAAATCGTTATCGGATTCCTTAAAAGGAAAACAAGGGCGTTTCCGTCAAAACTTACTTGGAAAACGTGTGGATTATTCTGCTCGTTCGGTAATTGTTGTGGGACCTGAGTTAAAATTATTTGAATGTGGTATCCCAAAAGATATGGCATCTGAATTATACAAACCTTTTGTAATCCGTAAATTGATTGAAAGAGGTATTGTAAAAACCGTAAAATCGGCCAAAAAAATAATTGACAAAAAAGAGCCTGTAGTTTGGGACATTCTTGAAAATGTAATCAAAGGACACCCCGTATTACTGAATCGTGCTCCTACTTTGCACCGTTTAGGTATTCAAGCGTTTCAACCCAAATTAATCGAAGGAAAAGCCATCCAGCTACACCCTTTAGTGTGTACGGCTTTCAACGCAGATTTTGATGGTGACCAAATGGCGGTTCATTTACCATTAGGACCAGAGGCAATATTGGAGGCTCAATTGTTATTATTAGCTTCACACAATATATTGAATCCAGCTAATGGAGCTCCAATTACTGTACCTTCTCAGGACATGGTATTGGGTCTGTATTATATGACCAAAGAACGTTTATCTACTCCAGATCATATCATTTTAGGACAAGATTTAACTTTTTATTCTGCCGAAGAAGTCAATATTGCTTTAAACGAAGGCAAATTGGAATTGAATGCTCGAATCAAAATTAGAGCCAAAGATTTTAATGAAAACGGAGAGTTGGTTTACAAAATCATTCAAACTACTGCAGGTCGTGTATTATTTAATGAAGTAGTACCACAAGCAGCAGGATATATAAATGATGTATTAACCAAAAAGAATTTAAGAGATATTATCGGACACATTTTAAGTGTTACGGATGTTCCTACAACGGCTGCTTTCTTAGATAACATGAAAGATATGGGATACAAATTTGCTTTCAAAGGAGGTTTGTCTTTCTCTCTTGGGGATATTAGAATTCCTGAGCAAAAAACAAAATTAATTGCAGATGCTAGAGAGCAAGTGGAAGGTATTTCTGCAAATTATAATATGGGTTTAATTACCAACAACGAACGTTACAATCAAGTTATTGACATTTGGACATCTGCCAATGCTCAATTGACAGAATTGGCCATGAAAAACATTAGAGAGGATCAACAAGGATTTAACTCGGTGTACATGATGCTTGATTCTGGAGCGAGGGGTTCAAAAGAACAAATTCGACAATTGACAGGTATGCGTGGTTTGATGGCAAAACCAAAAAAATCAACAGCTGGAGGTGGAGAAATTATCGAAAACCCGATTCTTTCTAACTTTAAAGAAGGGCTTTCTATCTTGGAATATTTCATTTCTACACACGGTGCTCGTAAAGGTCTTGCCGATACGGCACTTAAAACTGCCGATGCAGGTTACTTGACAAGAAGATTACATGATGTATCTCAAGACGTCATTGTTAATTTGGTAGATTGTGGTACTTTGAGAGGTATAGAAGTTTCAGCTTTGAAGAAAAACGAAGAAATTGTTGAATCTTTAGGAGAAAGAATCCTTGGACGTGTGGCATTGCAAGATGTTATCAATCCATTAACGTCTGAAATTTTAGTACATGCTGGTGAACAAATTACCGAATCTATTGTAAAAGCTATTGATGCTTCGCCAATTGAAAAAGTAGAAGTACGTTCGCCATTAACTTGTGAAGCCACAAAAGGTATTTGTGCTAAATGTTATGGTCGAAACTTGGCTACGGGCAAAATGACACAAAGAGGAGAAGCTGTTGGTGTAATTGCCGCACAATCTATTGGTGAACCAGGTACACAGTTAACACTCCGTACTTTCCACGTAGGTGGGGTTGCTGGAGGTATTTCTGAAGAGTCAAGTATTTTGGCTAAATTCCCTGGTCGATTGGAAATTGAAGATTTGAAAACTGTAAAAGGCGAAGATTTAGAAGGTAATGAAGTAGATATTGTGGTATCTCGTTCAACAGAATTGAAATTAATAGACGAAAGAACGGGTATTTTATTGAGTACTCATAACATTCCTTACGGATCGAGTATCAATGTTATTGATGGTCAGATTGTGTCAAAAGGAGAGTTGATTTGTAAATGGGATCCATATAATGGGGTAATTATTTCTGAATTTACAGGAAAAATTGCTTACGAAGATTTAGAACAAGGACAAACTTTCCAAGTTGAAATAGATGAGCAAACTGGTTTCCAAGAAAAAGTAATTTCTGAGGCTAGAAATAAAAAATTAATCCCAACTTTATTGGTTTATGGAAAAGATGGCGAATTAATACGTTCGTACAACTTGCCTGTTGGAGCCCACTTGATGGTAGAAGATGGAGAAAAAATCAAATCGGGCAAGATTTTAGTAAAAATCCCTCGTCGTTCTTCAAAATCAGGCGATATTACAGGAGGTTTACCAAGAATTACCGAGTTGTTAGAAGCTCGTAATCCTTCAAACCCTGCCGTAGTTTCTGAAATTGATGGAGTGGTTACATTTGGTAAAATCAAACGTGGCAATCGTGAAATTATTATAGAATCTAAATTCGGAGATGTCCGTAAATATTTGGTTAAATTGTCTAGTCAAATATTAGTTCAAGAGAATGACTTCGTTCGTGCAGGGGTTCCTTTGTCGGACGGCGCTATTACTCCAGAAGATATTTTAAGAATTCAAGGGCCAGCTGCAGTTCAACAATATTTGGTAAACGAAATTCAAGAAGTGTACCGTTTGCAAGGGGTAAAAATCAACGACAAACACTTTGAAGTTGTGATACGTCAAATGATGCGAAAAGTAAGAGTACAAGATCCAGGCGATACTTTGTTCCTTGAAGATCAATTGATTCATACTAAAGATTTTATTTACGAAAATGACAAATTGTATGGTATGAAAGTGGTAGAAGATGCAGGACATTCCTCTCATTTAAAACCAGGACAGATTATTACTTCTCGACAATTGAGAGATGAAAACTCTTTGTTAAAAAGGAATGATCAAAACCTTGTGGTGGCTCGTGATGTGATTACGGCTACTGCAACACCTGTTTTGCAAGGTATTACAAGAGCCTCTCTTCAAACCAAGTCATTTATTTCTGCTGCATCTTTCCAAGAAACGACTAAAGTTTTGAATGAAGCTGCTGTGGCTGGAAAAGTAGATTTACTTGAAGGTTTGAAAGAAAACGTGATTGTTGGACACAGAATCCCTGCTGGTACTGGTATGAGAGAATATGATAATATTATTGTAGGTTCTAGAGATGATTACAATGATATGATGATAAAAAAAGATGAATTTAGTTTTATAAGATAAATCAATGAACGAAAATCAAGAAGGTCAAATTAACATAGAACTCGACGAAAAAATTGCCGAAGGAGTTTATTCAAATTTAGCAATTATCAATCATTCATCGTCAGAATTTGTTGTAGATTTTGTTTGTATTATGCCTGGTGCACCTAAAGCAAAGGTAAAATCAAGAGTAGTATTAACACCTCAACATGCTAAACGCCTCATCAAAGCATTAGCAGAAAACGTACACCGATATGAAGCCCTACATGGCGAAATTAAAGATGCCGATGTAGCTGTACCAATGAATTTTGGAACTAAAGGTCAGGCTTAAATTTTCAAAAAAACCCTCAAAATTGAGGGTTTTTTTATTTAATAAACTCAAATCAATATATTTGGTATAACTTATTCAGAAAAATGCGACATAGATTTTGGAAAAAATGCAAATCATGATATATAGCAAAAAAAATCCTTTTAACAAATGCTAAAAGGATTTTATGTTTTTATAAACGAAATTTACTTGATTATTGTTTGTTTTCTATCAGGTCCAACAGAAACTACTTTTATTGGAACTTCTAAATAGTTTTCGATAAATGCTATATAGGATTTTAATTCTGATGGCAATTCGTTGTAAGTTGTCATACTTGTCAAATCGGCTTTCCAACCACTCAAATGGGTGTAAATAGGTGTAACATTTTCAGGCTCAATATTATATGGCAAATGACTGATTTCCTGGCCTTTATAACTATAAGACGTGGCTACTTTTAAGGTTTCAAAACCCGAAAGCACATCGCCTTTCATCATCATCAGTTGTGTTACACCATTAACTTGAATGGCATATTTTAGAGCCACCAAGTCAAGCCATCCACATCGGCGTTTGCGACCCGTAACAGAGCCAAATTCATTTCCAATTTTTGCCATAATATCTCCTGCTTCTTCAAAATCTTCGGTTGGAAAAGGCCCACTCCCCACTCGAGTAGTATAGGCTTTAAAAATACCAAAAACTTCTTTGATTTTATTGGGAGCTATACCCAATCCTGTACAAGCACCAGCAGCCGTTGTATTTGAAGAGGTAACATAGGGATAAGTTCCAAAATCAACATCTAATAACGAACCTTGAGCACCTTCGCAAAGGATGGATTTGCCTTCTTTTTGAGCTTTGGCCAAATATTCTTCACTATCAATAAATGTCAATTTTTTGAGTTGTTCGATGGCTTCAAAAAATTCTTTTTCCATTTCGGGCAAATTGTACTGAATATCCACATCATAAAATTGGATCATTTCTTCGTGCTTGTCGGCCAAATTACGGTAGCGGGATTCAAAGTCGGCTAATTCAATATCGCCTACTCGAATACCATTTCTTCCTGTTTTGTCCATATATGTAGGGCCAATGCCTTTGAGTGTAGAGCCAATTTTTGCCTTTCCTTTTGATGCCTCCGAAGCGGCGTCCAGCAAGCGGTGTGTGGGCAAAATGAGGTGGGCTTTTCTTGAAATAATCAATTTCTTTTGGATGTTCAACTGGAATTTTTCAAGACCTTCTATTTCTTTTTGAAAAACAACGGGATCTATTACCACACCATTGCCAATAATGTTAATGGCGTTTTCATGAAAAATTCCAGATGGGATAGTTCTTAAAACATGTTTGATGCCATCAAATTCTAGCGTGTGCCCAGCATTTGGGCCACCTTGAAATCGGGCAATAATATCGTATTTTGACGTGAGTACATCGACAATTTTACCTTTGCCTTCATCGCCCCATTGTAGTCCTAATAATAAATCTATCGTCATGTTGTTGTAATGTGTTGTTTGTTTTGTAATTATTTTCTTTTTGTTCCGTAAAAATACAAAGAATGGGTTTGAATTTCAATGCCAAAAATCTCTTCAATAGTTTGCTTGATGTTTTGAATTCGAGGGTCGCAAAATTCAAAGACTTCTCCCGTATCTGTCATGATAACATGGTCGTGTTGTTTGTCGAAATAGGATTTTTCATAATGTGCTTGGTTGTGTCCAAACTGGTGTTTTCGAACCAATCCACAATCGAGTAATAACTCAATAGTATTGTATAAGGTTGCCCTGCTAACTCTATAATTCTTATTTTTCATTTTGATATATAAATTTTCTACATCAAAATGTTCATTATTGTCGTAAATTTCCTGAAGTATAGCATATCTTTCAGGAGTTTTTCGATGTCCTTTGGTTTCAAGATATTTTGTAAATACATTTTTTACAATTTCTTGATTGTTGCTGTTATCTGCGGATATTTGTGTCATAATTTCGCAAAGATAAATTTATTTTTTTTACTAAAAAAACTTAACTTCTTTTTTTTAAATTTTAAGAGCCAAATTCAAAATAAAACAGCAAATAGCATTGACCGATATTGGTCGTTCCCCAAGGGTTGGGCAATCCGTTTCAAACAACGTTCATTGAGCTCCAAAAAAAATATAATATTGTGAAATAATCTTTTTGGATTACCACTTTCAGAAACTATATTCGTGCAATACAACACCTCCATTTGGGGGTAGGGGAGCTTCTTAATGATTTCCACTACTATCACTAACGCAAAATAAATAGAATTTAACCTAATGTAAGAAACATTTTTTTTTCAATTCAAATTAAAAAAACAGCTCCCAAAACAGGTTATTTTTTCAATAAATGCAGATGCTAAATTACTAAACAATTACCTAAAAAAAATGATTATTTGCTAAAATTTTAAAAAAAGAGTGTATTTTTTTTGTTAGTATCAAAAAAAGTGTTAATTTTATGAACTATTTTTTTACTAATAAATACATTCATTTATGAAGAACAATTACGATTCGGTTGTTTTCCGTATAGACACGGGGCCAACACATGTTTCAAATCAAAAAAACACAGCGCCACCATCAGTGCAACGAACCTGGCTTTCGTTTGTAATGTTGTTTGTTGCGTTGTTTACTTTTTTGACTTCACAGGCACAGACTACTTTAATTTCGCCCTCTGGTGATGGTGGCTTTGAACTTGGAAGTACTTTTGCAGATAACGGCTGGACAGCTGTAAACGCTTCTACGGATGGTTGGGCAATTGGAACAGCTCCAGTAGTTGCTGCTGGAACAAAATGTGGCTATGTATCTGCTAATGGCGGTACTGCATGGACATATTCACAATTATCAACTTATACGCATATTTATAAAGACGTGACGATACCTGCGGGTGAAAGTATTTTAACTTTAAAATTCAAATGGAAAGCTAAAGGAGAAGGAACAACCTCCTCAGATTATGATAATATGAAAGTCTTTATTGCTACTACTACAGTAACACCAGTTACTACTGCAGCTGTTAGTGGGGCAACTAATTTAAGTGGGCCAGGAGCTACAAACGGTATGTATAAATTAAATGATGCTGCATGGAATTCTGAAACAATTATTTTATCAGGAACACCAGGAACAACGTACCGATTGATTTTTTCTTGGAAAAGTGACGGTACTGATATTGTAAATCCACCTGCAGCACTTGATGAAATTTCATTAATTTCTAGAGCACCTGGAGATTTTATATCTGTTGCTACAGGAAACTGGAGTGCGGGTGCTACTTGGGATGCTGGATTTGCACCAACAAGTTTAGATAATGCAAAAGTAAGCACAGGACACGTGGTTACAGCAGATAATGTAAATAATTTAATCAAAAATTTAACGGTTGAGGGTACATTAGCTTATGCTTCTGCAGCTTCTTCTGTTACTGTTGGTGCGAATTTAACAGTAAATTCAGGTGGTTTAATAAATGTGTTTAATGGAACAACTGGAAAGTCATTAATAGTTGCAGGCAATATTACCAATAATGGTAGAATTGATGTTTCTGTTGGTTCAACAACTGCTGGTGCATTAACTTTAAATGGGACTGCTGTCCAAACCGTTTCTGGAACAGGTACTTTTGGAGGTACTGTTATTTCAACAGGAACAACTAATACAGCTGATGTAATTAGAAATTTAATTTTAAATAATACTAGTACAGCAATACCTAATATTATTTGGTCGTTTAACAACATAAAAGTTGCTTATAATTTAACTTTTACAAATGCAAAAGTGAATTTAGGTAACAATAAAATGATTTTTGGAAATTATGCCGCTGGAAATACTCTGACTGCTACTGCACCAAATGGAATAATGCCAGGTGGTAAATTTTCTAGATGGTGGACAACAGGAGCAACAGGAACTTCTTTTACAGCTGGAACAGATCCGTCAAATGGCACATCTAGATATCCATTTATTAATCCAATGGGTTTAAATAGAGCTATGTATATCACTCGTACCAATGCAACTGGAGCAGTGGCAGGTGAGTTAGCGGTTGTTTACACTGATGATACTACTAATAATACGGGGCTTTCTGTAGCTGATGGTGCTTATACCGTTACCGAAAGATTTAATGGAAATTGGACAGTTTCTAATGAAGGAACTGCTGTTTCATCATCATCTTATTTAGTTGCATTATTAGCACCAAATACACTATATCCATCAAATGGAAATGCAAGAGTAATGGCTGCTAGTGCTGCTATAAGTGGTACACATCAAAACGGAACAAATACACCAGGTGCTCAAAGAACAGGTGTTTCACAAACTGATTTATTAGCGGGGCCTTTATTCATTGGAATTGCTGCTTCTGATATTCCATTCGTTTCTACTGCAAGTGGAAATTGGAACGCAACTACAACTTGGAACAAAGGAACTTTGCCAACTTGCACAGATAATGTAACTATTGCTTCAGGACATAATGTAACGGTTAATTCGGAAACAAATGAATCTAAAGGAGTTACTATTACTACTGGAGGAACATTAACTATTGCATCAGGCGATCTAAAAGTAGGTTGTACTAATAATAACAATAATTTTACAAATAATGGAACGTTAACAGTTTCAGGAGGAACGCTTAACATTAATGGTAATTATTTGGGTAATGTGGGTGCAACTTTAAATCAAAGTGGTGGCGACATCAATGTTGATGGAAATGCTGCTGGAGTTACTGCAAATTCTGTTGCATCGGGTACTCATTTGTTTAATCATATTGCATCTGCTGTTGCTAATTTGAATTTAACTGGTGGTAGAATAACCATAGTAGATCCACATACGAGTACATCTAGTTCAGATTATGTATTTAGAATATCTCAAGGAGGGGCATATAATTCGGCATCTGCAAACCATACACTACGATTTGGTGATGGAATTTCTAATGATAATGGAGGAAATACTACTTATGGATTTTACTATTATTTATATCCTGGATCTTACCTTTATGGTCTAGGTAATTTAGAAATCAATGCTGGAACTACTGGTACAAACCGTTGGGTTTATAACGGTACTACATATTTAAATGGTAATTTAAATATTGTATCTGGTGAGTTAAGACAAGTGGGCTCTAGTATTACATGTCCTGGAAATATCACTAATAATGGTATATATACAAATGGAACTACTTTAACTTTAGGATTATATAATGGATCAGCTACGGTTGCATCAAATAACACTCAAACTATTTCGGGTTCTGGAGTTTTTAGAAATTTAATTACTGCAGAAACTGCTAATTTAAGTTCTTTAACAGTAAATAATTCAAATGCAACGGGGGTTACATTGAATATTCCATTATCAATTAGCGGTACTTTAACAATGACTTCTGGTTTAATAAATACTACAAATACTAATTTATTAAAATTAGGAACTGCATCTGTTGCGGGTACACTTTCAGGTATTCCTAGTGCTACAAATATGGTAAAAGGTCCTTTTGCTAGAACTATTGCTTCAGGAAATGCAAACACTAATTTTATCATGTTCCCAGTTGGGAAAAGTGCTTATACTCCAATAGAGTTGGCACCTGCAACAACAGCGGTAACCGTAATGAAAGCTGAAGCATTTGATAGCAATACTGGAACGTCAAACGCTTCTATTATCAACATGACAACAGGAAGAAGATGGGAAGCACCCGTTGTTTCAGGAACAGTAACAAATGTAAATGTAAGATTAACGGATGCTAATATATTAGCAACAAGTATTCCTGTTCAAGCATCTGCTGCTGCTGGAGAATATAATAACGTATTTGGTTCTGTAGCTACTGCTACAGCTGGAGTAAATACCAAATCTAATATGGCAGTATTGAGTGCTAATTATACTGGATTTTTAAGTTTTGCAGATTCTAATGCTTGTAGCGGAACACCAACGCCAGGTAATACAATTCCATCTGTTAATTCTATATGCTTGGGTACTTCTGTGAATTTAAGTTTAGAAAATGTCGTTTCTGGGTCTGGTGTTACTTACCAATGGAAATCATCAACAGATGGAACAACATATACTGCAATTACGGGAGCAACCAATGCTACATTAACAGTAACTCCAACATTACCTTTGTATTATAAATGTGAAGTAACATGCTCAACAGGGCCAGCAACAGGCTCTTCTACAGCAGTACAAATTACATTTGCAAATAGCATTACTGCTACTACACCAGCTACACGATGTGGTATAGGAACAGTAAGTTTAGCAGCAACAGCAAATTCAGGTGCTACTGTGAAATGGTATGCTGCTGAAACTGGTGGTGTTGCACTAGGGTCAGGAGCTACTTTTACTACACCAAACATTGCTGCAACTACTACTTATTATGCTGGTGCAGAAACAGGTACAGCTGGAAATGTAACATTAGGCACGGGAACAAACACATTAGGAACAGATTTGTCAGCATTTAATAATTATAGAACAAGTGCAAAATATCAAATGATTTATACCGCTACCGAATTAGCTGCAATAGGTCTATATGCGGGTGATATTAGCTCTATTGCATATTATGTAACCTCGTTGGGGGATGCTGCTACAAATCCAAATTATACTGTAAAAATAGGGACAACTACATTAGCTTCATTTGCAAATACTACTTTTACAACACCTACCCTTACAACATGTTATGGCCCTTCAACTTATACACATACAGCTAGTGGGTGGCAGACTATTAATTTTACTACTCCATTTACTTGGGATGGTACTTCAAATATTATTATTGAAGTAAGTCAAGACGGTGCTAATCTTTATTCTAGTGCAAGTACACGATATACAGCAACAACGGGTAATACGGTTTTATATTCATATAATGGAGCAAACAACACATTGTCTTCAAATAGATTTAATGTAATGTTTAACGGTCAAGTTGCATGTTCTTCTAGTAGAACTCCAGTTGTTGCAACTGTAACTACACCACCAACTTTAACTTTAAATACAAATAGCACAACTATTTGTTCTGGTAGTACTTCATCGGCTATAACTATTAGTACAGGAGCATCAGATTATGATACTTACAATTGGACTCCTGCAACTGGTGTAACTGGCAATAGTACTACAGGCTGGACATTTAACCCAACAATTTCAACAGTTTATACTTTAAATGCTTCACAATCAACAGGTACAACACCATGTAATAATATAGTTACTTTTCCAGTTACTGTAAATGCGGTACCTGCTGATATTGCAATTACTCCAGCTTCTGCTTCAATATGTGTAGATACTATTCAAAAATTAGAAGCTGCTCCAATAGATACTACTGTAACGAGAACAGTTGGAACTGCAACTACAATATCAGGAAACACTTCTCTTCCTACTGCTTTTTGTAATAGATTTGATCATTATTGGGGGCAAATGGTATTTACTGCGGCAGAGTTGAACGCTTTAGGTATTAATGCGGGTAACATAACAGCTCTAAAGTTTAATATAACTACGCAAGGAAGTGCCACTAATGTTACGGATTTTAAATTAAGAATAGGTACAACTGCCAATACCACTTTGAGTACATTTGTAACAACAGGTTTGACAACTGTTTTCAGTACGGCTACTTATAATCATGTAGTTGGCGAAAATACAATTACATTTCAAACCCCTTATACTTGGGATGGTACTTCAAATATAGTAGTCGATATTAGACAAACTGGTATAGATTCAACAAACAATGCTACTACTTATTATACCGCTACAACGGGTAATACAGTATTATATGCTGTTACTTCAACGCCAGTTGCGTCTAGTGATGCTTATGCGGAGTCTAATCCTTCTCCAAGTACAAGTGTTAATAGATTAAATACTACTTTTGTTGCTACAAATGCGCTACCATCAACTATTACATGGTCGCCTGCTACAAATTTATATACAGATGCTACTGCAACAACGCCTTATACAACTGGAACTGTCGCCTCTTCTGTGTATGTAAAATCTACATCGGCGGTTACAACTACATATACTGCAACTGCAACAGCTAACAATTCATGTACTAAAACCAAAACAGTTGAGGTAGTCGTTAAACCAAATACGACATTGACATTGACTTCTGCAACAGGAACAGATGCTCAAACCGTTTGTATAAATACGGCTTTTTCGGATATTACTTATAATATTACAACAGCTACTGGAGCATCTGTAACAGGATTGCCAGATGGTGTAACAGGTTCTTATGCAAATGGAGTATTTACTATATCGGGAACACCAACAGCATCTGGAACATTCAATTATACCATTACTCCATCAGGAGGTTGTGGAACGGCTACTGCTACAGGATCTATTGTTGTAAAACCAAACGCTACTTTGACTTTGTCATCTGCTACAGGAACAGAGGCACAAACTGTTTGTATTGATACAGCTTTGACAGATATTACATACAATATCACAACAGCAACTGGAGCTACAGTAACAGGATTGCCTGCAGGTGTAACAGGTTCTTATGCTAGTGGAGTATTCACTATTTCGGGAACACCAACGGAATCAGGAACGTTTGATTACATATTAACACCATCAAATGGATGTGGAACTGTTGCTGCATTAGGCTCAATAGTCGTTAAACCAAATACTACATTGACATTGACTTCTGCAACAGGTACCAATGCACAAAATTTCTGTTTGAATTTAACACTTATAGACATTACTTACGATATTACTACGGCAACAGGAGCCACTGTTTCGGGATTGCCCGACGGTGTAACAGGATCGTATGCTAATGGTGTGTTTACAATATCTGGTTTCCCAACGGCTTCAGGCACATTCAACTATACTATTACCCCTACAGGAGGTTGTGGTACAGCTACGGCCACAGGTTCAATTGTTGTAAAACCAATTTCAACGCTAACATTGACATCAGCCACGGGTACAGACGCGCAAACACTTTGTATTAATTCAGCAATTACTGATATTCAATACACGGTTGGTAATGCAACTGGAGCTAGCATAACAGGATTGCCAAATGGAGTTACAGGAACTTATTCAAATGGAGTATTTACTATTTCGGGTACACCAACGGAATCAGGAACGTTTGATTACATATTAACACCATCAAATGGATGTGGAACTGTTGCTGCATTAGGCTCAATAGTCGTTAAACCAAATACTACATTGACATTGACTTCTGCAACAGGTACCAATGCACAAAATTTCTGTTTGAATTTAACACTTATAGACATTACTTACGATATTACTACGGCAACAGGAGCCACTGTTTCGGGATTGCCCGACGGTGTAACAGGATCGTATGCTAATGGTGTGTTTACAATATCTGGTTTCCCAACGGCTTCAGGCACATTCAACTATACTATTACACCTACAGGAGGTTGTGGTACAGCTACGGCCACAGGTTCAATTGTTGTAAAACCAATTTCAACGCTAACATTGACATCAGCCACGGGTACAGAGGCGCAAACACTTTGTATTAATTCAGCAATTACTGATATTCAATACACGGTTGGTAATGCAACTGGAGCTAGTATTACAGGATTGCCAAATGGAGTTTCAGGTGCTTTTGCAAATGGAGTATTTACTATTTCGGGTACACCAACGGAATCAGGAACGTTTGATTACACATTAACACCATCAAATGGATGTGGAACTGTTGCTGCATTAGGCTCAATAGTCGTTAAACCAAATACTACATTGACATTGACTTCTGCAACAGGTACCAATGCACAAAATATTTGTTTGACAAATGCAATTGTCGATATTAAATATAATGTCGTAAGTGCTAGTGGGGCAACAGTTACAGGATTACCAGCGGGTGTGAGTGCAACTTTTGCTAACAACATGATAACTATTTCTGGAACACCAACAGCTACAGGCACATTCAACTACACAATTACTCCTTCAGGAGCCTGTGGAACGGCCACAGCCACGGGATCTATTGTGATTAATAATTGTCAGGTAGAATGGGCAAATTTACAAGCACCAGGAACAGCAAGTATCAATGTTGGACAATCTGTTACTGTAACAGGTCAAGTGTATAAAACGGGAGTTACTCCAGGCACAGGACAAGGTGCAAACATCACCGCTTGGATTGGATATTCAACAACTAATACCGATCCTTCTACTTGGACAAACTGGGTAGCAGCTACATACAATAGTGCTTATACTGGTTTTAGTAACGACGAATATAAAGCTACTATTGGTGCATCTTTACCAGCGGGTACTTATTATATTGCCAGCAGATTCCAATCAGTAACTGCTCCTTATGTTTACGGAGGATATAGTACAACAGGTGGTGGATTTTGGGATGGCAGCACTTTTGTAAATGGTGTATTAACCATTAGCTGCAACGTAGCTACACCAACAGGTAGCACCACACAAACATTTGTAGAAGGACACACTGTTGCAGACATCATGGTTACAACGCTTTCTGGTGCAACAGTAAATTGGTATGCCTCTGCAGCCGATGCAGCAGCAGGAACAAATGCCATACCTACAACTACAGTTTTGGCAAATAACACTACGTATTATGTAACACAAACAGTAGGCTCATGTACAAGTACGGCTCTTGCTGTTACAATTACTGTTACTTTGAAAAATGATTCGTTTGATAGTAAAGCATTTACTTATTATCCAAACCCAACATTTGACGTATTGCATTTGAATTATTCAAATGCCATTACAAAAGTAAAAGTAACAAACATGATTGGTCAAGAAGTCATTTCGATTTATCCAAATGCTACAACAGCGCAACTGGATTTATCGAGTTATGCAGCAGGAACTTATTTTGTCGAAGTAACCGCCGACACCGTATCTAAAACGGTTAAAGTGATTAAAAAATAACCTAATATGCCGTATTGAAATGAATTAAACTTCTAAACTACCCTTTTTATTATAAGAGGGTAGTGGTGAGGTTTGTAATAATTGTAAAAAAAAGGGCTGTCCTAAATGTATAGGGCAGCCTTTTTTTATTTTATATGTATATTTGGTATTATATCAAATAAATGTATAAAATGATTCTTTAATTAATTCTGTAGTAATGCTTTTAATTATGTTTTCTAAATTTTTTTATATAAGATCGTGATATTAAACTTTTTATGTAAAATTGCTTTAAAAAAAATCTAATTTTTTTTAAGATTGAAAAATATTTATAAAACATAATTATTTTACAATTTATTTTATATCTATAAATTTATTTTTTTTGTAAATACATTAAAATAAAGATTAATTAATTATTTTTTTAATGTATTTATTGAATTACTATAATAATATTTTACAATTTCAAAACGATTTAAGTTTGTTATAAATAGAAAAACGTTTTATTTATTCAATAAAACGTTTTTCTTTTAAAATAACTTTTCGATAATCATTTCTTCTGAAATTCCTTCGGCATCGGCTTTATAATTTTTAATAATTCGATGTCGTAAAATGCCTTTGGCAACTGCTCTAACATCTTCGTTATCAGGCGAAAATTTGCCGTTAAAAACAGCATGCGTTTTAGCAGCCAAAATCAAATTTTGCGAGGCTCTAGGTCCAGCTCCCCAGTCTAAATAATTTTTTATATAATCTGAAGCAAAATTGGAATCTGGTCGGGTTTTGCTAACTAATTTTACAGCATATTCAATAACATTGTCTGCCACAGGAACTCTACGAATAAGTTGTTGAAAATCAATAATTTCTTGTGCTGTAAACAACGGGTTTACAGTCATTCTAACATCAGAAGTTGTGCTTTTTACTACCATAACTTCTTCCTCAAAACTTGGATATTCAAGTTTAATCGAAAACATAAAACGATCCAACTGAGCTTCTGGCAAAGGATAGGTACCTTCTTGTTCTATTGGGTTTTGAGTTGCTAATACAAAGTATGGCAAATCTAATTTATAATGCTGCCCCGCAATAGTTACTGCCCTTTCTTGCATGGCTTCTAATAATGCAGCCTGAGTTTTTGGAGGAGTTCTATTGATTTCGTCTGCTAAAATGATGTTAGAAAAAATAGGGCCTTTAATAAATTTGAATTGTCTATTTTCATCCAAAATTTCACTTCCCAATATATCAGAAGGCATTAAATCAGGTGTAAACTGAATGCGCTTAAATTGCAAACCCAAAGCTTCTGAAATGGTATTGACCATTAATGTTTTGGCCAATCCAGGCACTCCTACTAATAAGGCATGACCTCCTGAAAAAATACTCAACAAAATCTGATCTACAACAATGTCTTGTCCAATGATGATTTTGGCAATTTCTTTTTTGAGATTATTTTTCTTTTGGACTAAATTTTCAATGGCATTTACGTCTGACATATTGTTTTAATGTTTTATTTTTTTAACCAATTGTTTGTAAAGGCACAATCCTGATAATCGGCATTGATTTTTACATACGTTTCTTTTATTTTGTTATCCATCCATTTGGCTATGGCTTTAATTTGTTTTTCTTTCAAAGCCAATTCTTTTATTTTAATATAATCTTTACCATAATCTGCCGTGTGTTCAGTAATTCTATTGGTTATAGTGATTATTTTGTATTTTTTTCCACCTTTTTGATCTTCTTCTACTAATGGAATTGTTATTTCTTTGGTTTTCAAATTAGAAATATCTGCATACAATGTAGGATTCATTTTTGTTAAGTCAAAACGAGTGTCTTGTGTTTTTGGGTTTATCAATTGTCCGCCGTTGGTACGGGTTTCTTTCTCGTCAGACATTTGTCTTGCAGCTTCTGCAAAACTAATTTCTTTGTCCTCAATACGTTTTTTTATCAAACTAATTTTCTCTTTTGCTTCGTCTAATGAGGCTTGTGTCGTTTTTGGTGTTAATAAAATGTGACGCAATTCTACATCCTGACCTTTTATTTTTTCGACCATGATGATGTGATACCCAAAATCGGTTTCAAATGGTTCAGATATTTCGCCTTCGGCCAATGAAAATGCTACATCTTTAAATTCTTTTACAAATGGTGTTTTTCTATTCATTTTATAAAAACCACCATTGGCTCTCGATCCTGGGTCTTGTGTATAAAGTACTGCTTTTGTAGCAAAACTAGCCCCTTCCATTACTTCTTTTTTAAACCCTTTGAGTTTGTCTATTACAGCTTGTTTTTCTTCTTGAGCCACTTTTGGGGCAACTACTATTTGGGCAACTTCTACTTCAGTTCCAATTATTGGTAATTCGTTTTGAGGGATTTTTTTAAAAAATGTACGCACTTCTTCAGGTGTGATTTCTACGCCATCAATAATCTTTTTTTGCATATCCGAAGTCAATTTGTTTTCTTTCAAAATATCAAAAAAATAGGACTTAAAATCCTCTTCGCTGTCTTTTTTATAGTATTTTAATACTTTTTCCATCGATCCAACATTTTCTACCATATAGTTGATGCGTTCTTCCATCATCAATTTCACATCGGCATCAGATACTACAATACTATCCTGAATGGCCTGATGGGCATATAGCTTGTCTTCTAACAACTTGCCCAACATTTGGCAACGGCTAATGTCTTTTATCGAGTTGCCCTGACTTGAAATTTCTATAAATGCTTTATCTATATCTGAATCTAAAATGATATAATCGCCCACATTGGCAACAATGCCATCTACTTTTCTTTTTTTGTTTTTGGTTGTATCTGTTTTTATTACTGCAGAAGTTTCTTTGATAATTTCTTGAGCATGTCCAATTGTAAATGCCAATAAAAACAGGCAAAAGGTTGTAAATTTAATTTTTTTTAAGTATTTCATGTTGTTATTTAGTTTGTATTTCTTTTTTTATTTTTTCAAAAATAGTCGAATTGATTTGTACTTTAAATTCTTTTTTCAAATTTTGAATCCAATTGGTTTCCAAATAATTTTGATAATCATTGATGAGACGTCCTTTGGCTTCTTCAAATGTTTTAAGTCTTTCGGGTATTACTTGATTGATTTTAGTTACAAAATAGTAATCACCTTCTTTTGTAATGTCTGATACTCCTTGCTCGATTTTGGTGTTTTTCGGAATAATCGTTTCATTATTTTCATAAATACCTTGATTTACAATAATATTTATGACCTCTTTTGTATTCAATGCTTCTTTTATTTCAGCAGCTGAAGCATTTTTATTCATTAATTTTTGAGCCTTTTTCACAACATCTTTATTAATAGACGATGCAATAATTATAGCCACACTTTCTCCTTGTTTATATTGATTTTTATTCCAATCAAAATAGTTTTTTAAACCGGTGGTATCACTTTTCGATTTTTCCCAAATTTCTTTTTCCATCAAATCAAAAAGTAGTAAACCTTCTTTATATTCTTCAACAACATATTTAAATTCTGGATATTCCATTTCTAAATGTTGATCGTAATAAGTTCTTAATTTTTCACTTTCAAACTCGTCATACAAATGATCCACCAATTGATCAATTGGTTTCAAAGTCAATTTGTTTTTTTCTTGTTCTTTAACATAGTTTAAAAATGATAGGGTGCTGATTTTTTCTTCATTAATTGTTAAAATGTCATTATTTAAAGCGGGTGTTGCCAGGGGTACTATCCATTTTTCGTTATAAATATCGTTGGTTACTGTTTTTTTGGCAGCCTCAAACGACTTCTGATTTTTTTGAATCTTGTATTTAGCTTTCAATTTTGAAGTAAGTGATTGTATGATCAATTTTGAACGGTCGTCTTTTGCCAATCGATCTTCTAAAAATGGTTTCATGTCTGTAAATGATTTTACAGGAAATTTTTCTATTAATTTTACAATATGCCATCCATAATTGGATAAAAAAGGAGCCGAAATTGGTTTTTCCAATGTCAGTCCTAAGGCCGTGTCTTCAAACTCTTCAGAATTGAGTTGTCCAGCTCCAAATCGACTTAAAACACCCCCTTTTGGTGCCGATGCTTTGTCTTGTGAATAGGTTTTAGCTAAACTTTCAAACGACTCTCCTTGTTGTAATTTCTTGTAAATGTCGTCTATCATTGCTTTGGTTTTCATATCTTCTGCTTCGCCACTTCCTAGTGTTTTACCAATCATGATATGGGCTGCAATCACCTCGCCTCTATTGTCTCTAATGTCTTCTACTTTGATCAAATGATAACCAAAACGGGTTCTAATAATTGACGACAATGCTCCTTTTGGGGTTTGATATGCCGCTGTTTCAAATGGATAAACCATTCTAAAAACCGAAAAATAACCTAGTTGTCCACTATTGGATTTTGCCGACGGATCTTGCGAATACAATGCGGCCAAAGTACCAAAGTTTTCGCCATTTTCAGCCCGTTTCTTAATATCCAATAGCTGCTGATAAGCTTTTAAAGTATCGGCTGCTGGAGCATTTTCATCACAGGTTATCAATATATGTGAGGCTTTAATTTCTTTTAAAGCCCTTTGATATGCTTCATCCAACAACTTTTGGGTTATTTTGGTATCCGTAAAATAAGTCCTAGACAATTGAGCTCTATAACCAATCAATTCATTTTTATAACGATCATTATTTTGTAAGCCAATTTTTAATGCTTTTTGAACTTTCAATTTATAACCAATATATAAATCCAAATATTTGTCTAAATCTTTTTGTGAATCATCTTTTACCAAATCTAAATTTTTCAAATACACTCTTGCAAATTCATCTGTATAAAAAGGTTTATCGTCTATTGTAAACAATATATCTTTTGATTGACTTTGAGCATAACTCTTTGTTAGTAAGATAATTATAATAAAAGAGAACCATTTTTTTAAATTCATTTTCATTTTTTTTAGATTAAACTACCGATTGATTAGCACTTTTTTTGATGTAATAAATAAGTTTTGTTACAATCAACAAAAATAACAATTTCAAAGCATTATACAACAATAAAAATTAGTATTAACAAAAAATTATAAAGTTTTAGCCTTTTTGATATGTAAATTGTATTGAAATATCCTGATTTTACATAATCAAATATCGAAAATAATAGTATTTTTGCACCTCAATTTTATATCAAAACATGAGTTTTTTAGAAGAAATACAAAGACGTCGCACATTTGGAATCATTTCCCATCCTGATGCTGGTAAAACAACACTTACAGAAAAATTGTTGCTTTTTGGAGGCGCCATCCAAGAGGCAGGGGCTGTAAAAAACAACAAAATTAAAAAAGGAGCCACCTCCGATTTTATGGAAATCGAACGTCAAAGAGGAATTTCAGTTTCGACTTCGGTTTTAGCATTTAATTATAAAGACAAGAAAATCAATATTTTAGATACTCCAGGGCACAAAGATTTTGCCGAAGACACTTTTAGAACGCTCACCGCCGTAGATAGTGTTATTGTTGTAATCGATGTTGCAAAAGGTGTTGAAGAGCAAACCGAAAAGTTGGTAGCCGTTTGTAGAATGCGAAAAATTCCAATTATTGTGTTTATCAACAAATTGGATAGAGAGGGTAACGATGCCTTTGATTTGATGGACGAAGTAGAACAAAAACTAGGGCTAACCGTTACACCTTTGAGTTTTCCAATTGGCATGGGCTATGATTTCCAGGGTATTTACAATCTTTGGGAACAAAATATCAATTTATTTAGTGGCGATAGTCGCAAAAATATCGAGGAAACCATTGCTTTTTCTGATGTTCAAAATCCAGAGTTAGAAAAAATAATTGGCCCAAAACCAGCCGAAAGACTGCGAGAAGAATTGGAATTGATAGACGAGGTTTACCCAAAATTCGACCGTCAAGCGTACTTAGATGGGCGGTTGCAACCTGTGTTTTTTGGGTCGGCCTTAAATAATTTTGGGGTTAGAGAACTTTTGGATTGTTTTACAGCAATTGCCCCATCGCCAAGACCAAAAGAATCTGAAACCCGACTGATTGATCCGAAGGAAGAAAAAATGACGGGTTTTGTGTTTAAAATTCATGCCAATATGGATCCAAAGCACCGAGACAGACTGGCTTTTATTAAAATTGTATCGGGAACTTTTGAACGAAATAAACCTTATTTTCATGTCCGACAAAAGAAAAATTTAAAATTTTCGAGTCCAAATGCTTTTTTTGCGGAAAAAAAAGAAATTGTTGATATTTCATATCCTGGAGATATTGTTGGACTACATGACACAGGCAATTTCAAAATTGGAGACACTCTTACGGAAGGGGAATTTACCAATTTTAAAGGCATTCCTAGTTTTTCGCCAGAGCATTTTAGATACATTAATAATGCAGACCCGCTCAAATCTAAACAGTTAGAAAAAGGTATAGACCAGCTGATGGACGAAGGGGTTGCACAGCTTTTTACGTTGGAACTCAACAACCGTAAAATTATTGGAACCGTTGGTGCTTTGCAATATGAGGTAATTCAATACCGATTGGAACATGAATATGGAGCCAAATGTTCTTACGAAAACTTTCCTGTTCACAAAGCATGTTGGGTAAAACCCGACGATTTGAAAAGTGACGAATTTAAAGAATTTCGTAGAATCAAACAAAAATTTTTAGCACACGACAAATACAACCAATTGGTGTTTTTGGCCGATTCTGATTTTACAATTCAAATGACTCAAAGTAAATTTCCAAGCGTAAAATTATTTTTTACATCGGAATTTGATTAAAAATAAGAAACGGATAAAACTCAAAAAAAAGGACTTCTACACGAAGTTCTTTTTTTTGCAAAAAATGATTATTAATTTGCTAAGATATTATTTTCCATAAAAAATCCGTTCTCATATAAAAATGAAAACGGACTTTTCGAATTGCAACTAAACTAAAAAACTATTTTGAATATCCTAGTAATAAGTAAAACGTCTTACTTTTGATATGTATTTGGCTAATCTAATCACTTGGTGGCTGTATCCATATTCGTTGTCATACCAAATGTAGAGTACTACATTTTTGCCATCGGCAGATACTATTGTAGCATTACTATCATAAATAGCGGGTTGAGATGTACCAACAATATCTGAAGATACCAACTCATTGTTCATCGAATATTTTATTTGCTCTACCAATTCGCCTTCCAAGGCATATTTTTTCATAATAGCATTTACCCCTTCTTTAGATGTTTTTTCCGAAACTTCTAAATTCAAAACAACCAACGAACCATTTGGCACGGGTACTCTAATGGCATTGGATGTCAGTTTGCCAGTAAGGCTTGGTAATGCTTTGGCAACCGCACTTCCGGCACCTGTTTCTGTTATTACCATGTTCAATCCTGCAGCTCTACCTCTACGGTATTTTTTGTGCATATTGTCCACTAAATTTTGGTCGTTGGTATAGGCATGAATGGTTTCTAAATGACCTTTAACCACACCTAAAGTATCTTCGACTGCTTTCAAAATAGGGGTAATGGCGTTTGTGGTGCACGAAGCTGCCGAAAATATTGAGACTTCATCTGGGTCAAATTCGGTATGATTGACACCGTGCACAATATTTGGCACCCCTTTTCCTGGTGCAGTGAGCAATACTTTTGACACCCCTTTTGATGTTAAATGTCTGGAAAGGGCTTCTTCTGTTGTAAAAGCTCCTGTATTGTCTATTACTAAAGCATCTGATATGCCATGTGTGGTATAATCAATTTCTTCTGGGCTGTTTGCTGTGATAATGTGTACCGTTGTACCATTGATAATTAAAGCATTATTGGCAGCATCGGCTACTACAGAGCCTTGAAAATCACCATGAACCGAATCGTATCGCAACAACGAAGCTCTTTTTTCGAGCGAAACGGCATCATTTTTATCACGTGTTACAATGGCTCTCAATCGCATTTGATTCCCTTGACCCATTTTTGACATTAATTCACGGGCAAGCAATCGGCCAATACGTCCAAACCCATACAATACAACATCTTTAGGTTGTATTTCGTGAAAGTCTTTTGCGGCTTGCAGTTTGTGAACTACAAAAGATTTTGCATTATTGTATATATTATTTTCATCATGAAATTCAAAAGTCAATTTACCAATGTCTAGTTTAGATGGTGGCAAATCGCTGGTTAAAATGGCTTTGGCAATTTCTACCGAATCAAAAACAGATATGGGTTTTCCAACAAATTCACCCGCATATTCGTGCAAATTGATAATTTCTGAAACGTTTTTGTCTATTAATTGGTTTCTAAAAAGCACCATTTCAATAGATTTTTCGTACCAAAGATCACTCACTATTTTGATGAGTTCTACTCCAGCCCGTCTTCTGTCTGCCTGAAAAGACAATTCTTTTTCGTATTGTGCAATTGTTGTCATGAATAAAAATAAATAATTTAAACTTGGGGTTTGCTTTAATTTGTGGCAAATGTAAATAAAATATATTATTCACGAAATCGATTTCGTGAAAAAAAATTAATTTTTTTTAAAAATCGATTTTTTAAGTAAATAATTGTCAAATTCATAATTTTGATTGGGTTACTCAATTAATTTAATACCTTTGTAAAAAATTAAAAGTTTTAAAATAAGCCCATTTTATCCATGAAAACGTCTCAAAAAGGAAAATTATACCTCATCCCAACAACTTTAGGCGAGGGAAATCCGTTTTTGGTATTGCCTCAAACCATTCAAAGTACAATAGCATTATTAGATGATTACATTGTTGAAAACGACAAAACAGCTCGAAAATTTATTAAAAATGTTTTGCCATCAAAAGTGCAATCCAGTTTGAGACTTCAAACACTCAACAAGCATACTGATGTAACAGCGCACCAACGGATGATACAACCATGCTTAGAAGGCAAAAATGTGGGACTCATGAGCGAAGCAGGTTGTCCTGGCGTTGCCGATCCTGGGGCTGTTATTGTAAAGTTGGCTCATGAAAACCATATTCAGGTTGTGCCTTTAGTGGGGCCTTCCTCTATTTTGTTGGCCATAATGGCATCTGGAATGAACGGACAAAGTTTTGCTTTTAATGGCTATTTGCCCATAGACAAATCTGAAAAAAAAGCCTCGCTCAAAACGTTAGAAAAATTGTCGTTTGACAAAAACCAATCTCAACTGTTTATTGAAACACCTTATCGAAATAACAAAATGTTGGATGACTTATTGCAAACCCTGCAACCTAACACTTTTTTGTGTGTAGCCACCGACTTGACCCTTGAATCGGAATTTATCAAAACCAAAAGGGTATTTGAATGGAAAAAAGACTCTGTTGATTTGCATAATCGACCTACAATTTTTATTATCCACAAAATCTAATCAATTAGTTAAGGTTCAAATCAAATTAATCATTCCATTTTTTTAGCACTTTGAAGGCTTTTGACCGACACTATCATTAAAAAAAATCAATTTTTTAACCATTCTCATTCATATAAAAGTTTACCTTTGCTGTTTGGATAGTTTATTTTTTATACGACTATAAAAAACCTAGTCTTTATTGATGAAAAAACATATTGCCTTTCTCGAATTTGAAACTCATGCTCCTTTATTAGAGCAATGGTATTTGCTATTAAAAGAGATGCAATTGCTTGATTATCATTTTTTTGTATCAAAAAAAGTAGCCAATCACCTTCAAAACATACCCCAAAAACATATTACGGTTTTGGATCAAATAGCAGATTTTAAATCTCAGATTCAGCATTTTGATGCAGTGGTTGTCAATACTTTTCACCGACATTTCGATCAGTACCACTTTATTTTTCGTCAAAAACCCAGTATGTGCTTGGTTCATAATATGAATTTCAGTGTTTTTTTTAATCCGTTATGTATTCAGACCATTTTCAAAGAAAAAAATAGACTTACCTATTATCTTAAATTGTATATCAAAGAAAAAATAGATTCAAAACGGAAAAATATACTTCATTTTACACAGTTGGCCGTGCTATCAAAGGCTTTGCATCAAGAACTAATCAGCAAAAATGCAATTGCTGCATCCAAAACGGTTTGCCTCAATTTGAATTTTTGCGAAACTATTCAATGTCCGCCACAAAAGCCAATAAAAATAGTGATTTCGGGTAATATTTCCAACAAAAGAAAAGATATAGACTTGATTATTAGTGTTTTAGAAGAGTTAAATCCTGAAAATCATTTGGAGTTTGAATTTTTGGGTAAACCAGAAAATACCCAAATAGAAAAAAAATTGATTGATTTGGAAACCAATTTGCATCCAAATGTTCGTATTTCGTATCATCAAAAATACATTCAATGGGACGATTATCAAACGGCCATTTCAAAAGCTCATTTGTTGCTTTGTCCAATCAAACAACAAACGTCGTTTTATTGGGTAAAAGAAAAATATGGACATACTAAAATGAGTGGCAACGAAAATGATTGTATTGTACACGGCAAGCTTGGTTTGTTTCCCTCGTATTATCCAAAAATGGAATGGCACAATTTATTTTATGAAAACAAATCTGATTTAATCGAAATATTGAATCATTTAAGCAGCGATTATTTACAAAAAGAATATAAAATATTACAAAATTACAACACAAGTTACCAATTTAATGGTGTTAAAAACCAACTCGAAAACCAATTATTAACATTAGCATCTTTACCACAAAATGTTTAAATTTTTCATACAATTGGCCTTCCATTTTTGGCCAGAACTCTACAAAAAACGATTTTTTAAATCATTAAAGTCTTTAAATACAGATACTTATAAGTGCGAACCCGAATTGGGATACCTCAATAAAATATTACATCCCAATGCTACTTTTATCGACATTGGAACCAACAAAGGAATCTATTTGTATCAAGCAGAACAAATAATTACAACGGGCAGGATTATTGGCTTTGAACCCAATTCCGATATGGTAAAATTGGCCAGTCATTTGTTTCCAAAAGCACAAATTGTTCCTTTGGCTATTTCGTCAAAAACGGGTACTGCTACTTTATTTATACCCAAAATAGCCACAGGTTTACAAGATACCCGTGGCTCATTAGAAGCGTTGGGAGATAATGTAGAAAAAGTTGAAATTCAGACTATTACTCTCGATTCATGGGTGCAAAACAATCATTTAACTACTATCGATGTGGTCAAAATCGATGTGGAAGGCCATGAATACGATGCCATTTTAGGTTGTCAGCATATTTTACAACATTTCAAACCAATTTTTATTATAGAAATAGAACTCAGACATGCCCATTATCCTATTGAAGCCATTTTTAATTTTATAAAAAATTTCAATTACAATGTGTATTATTTTGACAGAAAAAGCAAACAACTTACTCCATTTGATTACACTAAAATGCAGCTTTTTCAAGAAGATGCCTTTTTAAATAATTTTAATTTATATATCAACAATTTTATTTTTATTCCAAATCAAAACTAAAATGGGAATTGTAGCTAGACAAAGTATCAAATATAGTTTTGTAGGATATTTTAGCGTGTTAATTGGCGTTTTTACAACGCTATTTATCTATCCTTATAATTTAGAATTTGCAGGCAAATTGCAATTTGTATTGGCTACTGCATTACTCATTTTGCCCGTTGTTTCACTTGGGATTGCCCATGCCAATATCCGATTTTACCCCCGATTATCCAAAACCAACGACCACCAGCATTTGTTGCGGTTTTCGATGTTTTTTTTGGTTGCAAATGGTATTTTTGTAAGTATTTTATATGTAATTGCAGCCCTGATTTTTCCAAGTATTCAACTTACAGACATGTGGGAAATGGCTTTTTATATCTTTCCTTTATTGTGTCTTTTATCTATTATTCAATTATTATCTAGGTATATTTCTATAAAAAAACGAATAGTTGTCCCCAATATTTTTGAAAATATTTTTCCGAAATTAGGTATGATTGCTGCCTTTACGGCTTACCATATCGGTCACTTTTCTGAACTTGTTTCTATACTGATTTTTCTGTTTTTTTATGTGTTATCACTTATAGGAATGTATATTTATGTACAAAAAATAGATCCTTTTCAAAGCCGTTTCTCCTCTTTTTTTCTACATCAAAACCATTTCAAATCCGAGTTGTTACAATTTTCTTTATACACCTTTTTGGGCAGTATAGGCTCTGTAATTGCTTTAAATATAGACACTTACATGATTGGCGAGTTTTTAGGCTACGCAGAAGTATCTGTTTATAACACCACGTTCAATTTAATTCGTATGATTACCGTGCCAGCACTAGGCATCTATACCATTTCGGCACCCATAATTGCACAATATATCGAAGAGGCTAATTGGTTAGAATTGAAGGCTTTGCATCACAAAACTTCTTTATATTTATTTACTTTAGGTGCTTTACTTTTTAGTTGTATTGCCATTGGAATAGACGATTTATTCTTACTTATGAAAAATGGCGAAGCACTAAGCAAAGGTAAAAATGTGGTTTACATTATAGGATTTGCTTTATTGTTTGATTTAGCAACAGGGTTTAATGGCTACATTATTACTAACTCAAAATATTATAAATTCAACAATACATTAACTGTTGCATTGGCTTTTTTAACTATTTTGTCAAATTTATTTTTTCTTTTTTATCTAAAATTAGGAATTATTGGAGTAGCTTGGGCAACTTGTATTTCCATGAATTTATACAACTTAATCAAAATTGCCTTCAATTACAAAAAATTTGGCGTGCATCCTTTCAGCTTTCGCTATGGTTATGTTATTGGTTTTGTAATATTATCTGTTGCTATTGGATTTATATTACCCAATTCATCTTACAAAATAATCAATCTTTTCTACAAACCACTCATCCCAATAACCATTTTTATAATGGGCAATCAACTATTCAAAATTATTCCCATTCCCCAATGGTTATCCAAAAAAATGAAAATATAAATGTTTTGGGCGTTCCCACAAGGGGCCGGGCTATTCGCTATATCTTTTTTAAAACAAAAAAACAAGGCAGAAAAAGCCTTGTTTTTTTGTTTTAAAAAAGGATACCGCTGCTATCCCTAACGCACTTTCAGGACAATAGCAACACTTTTTTTCAAATAGTAAATTTATTGGTATCTGTATCCAATACCCGTTTTAATATTTTGAGAACCTCCCAATTGATTAGAGTTATAACCCACTGTGGCTTTGTCTGAAGTCATCAATACAAATGGACAACCAATGGCCGCAGCAGCCATTTTCAATTTTTTCTCGGCTTTTTTGTCTCCAGTATTTCCAGTTTGAAAATTAATCATACCTGTTTTCCCTCTCACTTCGCCTCCTTTTTTCAATCCAGCAATATATGATTTTTCTTCTAGTATCACTACTTTTTCCCAATCATCTTCGCCATTTACTACAATTTTTTCAGTAACTTCTTCAACTCTACCGCTTTTTCCATAAACAATTTTTTCAATGGCATATTTTCCAATGCTGTTTTCTGCATCTTCTCCGTCATATTTGAATACCACGGTATATTCTTCTACCTTAATAACTTTACCTTTTACTACCTCGCCACTGTGTTTAGTAATCACATCTACTTGTGCAAATGTGCAAACGGACGAAAGCAAAAACACCCATAATAAAATAATTTTTTTCATTTTTTTTGTTTATATTTGATTGATATTAATTTTTACAAAAATATTAATTTTAATTTAAAAACCAAGAAAAAATGAATAAAAATAAAGATATCGAAAACCAAGAAGATTTATACTTTTTAGTTGATAATTTTTACAAAAAATTACTTTCAGACCCTCAAATAAGCTATATTTTTACAGATGTAGTCAAAATAAAACTCGAAGAACATTTGCCCATTTTAGTAACTTTTTGGTCTCAAGCCATTTTAGGCACAGGAGGCTATACCCGAAATTTAACTCAAATTCACTTAGACATCAGCCAAAAAGAATATTTATCTCCCGCACTATTTGATATTTGGTTGCATCACTTTTTTGTAAGTGTTGAGGAACATTTTGAAGGTACAAATGCCGAAAAAATTAAAACTCAAGCTTTAAATTTAGCTACGATTATGAAGATTAAAATAATAAATCAATCAAAAAACTAAAAATAATTCAAATTAATAGTTAAAATGTAATAAATTCATAATAATATGCAAGCATAGTATTTTTTTGTTTTTGCATCAAATAAAAATGTAATTTTGCATTCAAAATCGGCAACAGATGAATATAAAAATAATTGGGTCAGGAAGTTACATTCCAAGTATATGTGTAAGTAATAAGGATTTTAGCAATCACGAATTTTTAAATGAAGACGGTACTCCTTTTGGTTATCCAAACGACGTAGTAGTTAGAAAATTTAAAGGTATCACAGGTATCGAACAACGACGGTATGCTACAAACGAACAATGTTCGTCTGATTTGGGGTTTTTGGCTGCACAAAAAGCCATAGAACATGCTCAAATTGATCCCCAAACTATAGACTATATTATTGTAGCTCACAATTTTGGCGATGTCAAACCAGGTTCTGTACAATCTGATATTTTGCCAAGTTTAGCTACCAGAATCAAAAATAAATTACAAATCAAAAACCCAAAATGTGTGGCTTTTGATATTCTTTTTGGATGTCCAGGTTGGATTGAAGGTGTTTTGCAAGCCAACGCTTTTATCAAATCTGGAATGGCTAAACGCTGTATGGTTATTGGTTCTGAAACCCTTTCCAGAGTTGTGGACGACCACGACCGAGACAGCATGATTTATGCCGATGGGGCAGGGGCTACTATTTTTGAAGCTGCAACCGATAATTCGGGTCTTTTGTCTTATGAAAATGCCACTTTTGCCATAGACGAAGCAAACTATTTGTTTTATGGAAGCTCCTATAATCAAAATTTGGACCCAAACATCAAATACATCAAAATGTATGGCCGAAAAATTTACGAATTTGCCTTGAGCCATGTGCCTCATGCCATGAAAGATTGTTTAGACAAAAGTGGCATAGCAATAGAACAGGTAACAAAAATATTGATCCATCAGGCCAACGAAAAAATGGACGAAGCCATCATCAACAGGTTTTATAAATTGTATGACAAACTCGTACCTCAAGGGATTATGCCAATGAGTATCAATTTGTTAGGCAATAGCAGTGTGGCAACGGTACCAACACTTTTCGACTTGTTAATTCATAATCAAATTGAAAACCACCACATCGAAAAAGGCGATATTTTGATTTTTGCCTCTGTGGGTGCAGGTATGAATATCAATGCTTTTGTTTATCGTTATTAATTTTTATCAAAATCTTTTGTGTTTTTGGGATGCCTTTTTCAAATTTATACTAAATTTGAACCTTCAACAATGTTTATCCTTATTCCATGAAAAAATTACGATTTCCTATTATGGCTTTAGCAGCTTTTGGGGTTATTTGGCAACAAAACAAAGCACAACAAAATATATATATCCTTTGTATTTGTGTGGTTGTTTTTATGTATGGAATGATGCAATTAAGTGGGAAAACACCAAGTAAAAATATACAAAAAGACGATGAAAAAGATTAATATAGGCGACAAGGTGGCTGTTTTGGACGATGATTTTAGTGGTATTGTAAAAAATATTAAAAACAATCAAGTAGAAATAGAAACAGCCGATGGGTTTACAATGACGTATGAAAATCATGAACTTATTGTAATGAATCATACCGAAAATTATGTAAACAATCAAAATTTTAATTACAACCAAGTCCTAAAAGAAAAAGAAACTCCCCTAAAACCCTATACTGTCAAAGACAAGAAAGTTAAAAACGAAAGAGGGGTTCCAGAATTTGATTTGCATATAGAGCAATTGGTTCCTAATAAAAAAGGCATGAGTAATTATGATATTTTGACCTTGCAAACCGAAACCGCCAAACGGCATATAGAATTTGCAATTAAAAACAGAATCCCAAAAATAGTGTTTATACACGGTGTGGGCGAAGGAATACTCAAAGCGGAACTCGATTTTTTGTTAGGTCGCTATGACCAAATCATGTTTCAAGATGCCAATTATCAAAAATATGGCTTAGGAGCTACAGAAGTATATTTTAAACAAAATAGTTAACTTAAAACAGCAATAAAAAAGGTGCCGAAATTTTTTTTCGACACCTTTTTTAGCCTTAAATTCCAGCTATGACTTTGATTTCAGCTATGATTTTTAAAGCCAATGCATCTGCAATTTCTTGAGAAAATGCTTCTGTATAAATTCTAATAATGGGTTCGGTATTCGATTTGCGAAGATGAACCCAGTTTTCTGCAAAATCTATTTTAACACCATCAATGGTAGAGATGTTTTCGTGTTTATATTGCTCCGTCATGGCTTCTAAAATAGCATCTACATCAATTTCTGGCGTAAGTTCTATTTTGTTTTTACTCATATAATACTCTGGATACGAAGCTCTTAACTCAGAAACTTTACAATTTTTATAAGCCAAATGGGTTAAAAATAAAGCCACACCAACCAAACTGTCTCTTCCATAATGCAACTCCGGATAGATGATGCCACCATTACCTTCGCCACCAATAACGGCTTGGTTTTTTTTCATCAAAGCTACTACGTTTACCTCGCCAACAGCACTGGCTTCATATTGCCCGCCATGCAAGTGGGTTACATCTCGCAAGGCCCTCGACGACGACATGTTAGACACCGTATGGCCTGGTGTTTTGCTCAATACATAATCTGCACAAGCCACTAGCGTATATTCTTCACCAAACATGTTGCCGTCTTCAGATATAAAAGCCAGTCTGTCCACATCAGGATCAACCACAATACCTAAATGGGCTTTTTCTTTGACAACCAAAGCACAAATATCGCCCAAATGCTCTTTCAACGGTTCTGGATTATGCGGAAAATGACCATTGGGTTCGCAGTATAATTTGACAACTTCTACCCCCATTTGTTCTAATAGTTGAGGTATTATGATACCTCCCGATGAGTTTACGCCATCTACCACAACTTTAAATTTTGCATCTCGTACAGCTTCAACATCTACAAGCTTCAACTTAAGCACTTCGTTGATATGAATATCCATATAAGCCTCGTTTGTAGTAACCGTACCCAAATGGTCCACATCTGCAAACGTAAAAGCATCACTTTCAGCAATATCCAATATCAATGCCCCTTCGGCACCACTCAAAAATTCTCCTTTTTCATTCAACAATTTAAGGGCATTCCATTGTTTTGGATTGTGCGATGCTGTAAGAATAATACCGCCATCGGCTCCTTCCATCGGCACGGCTACTTCTACGGTGGGAGTAGTAGAAAGCCCCAAATCTATCACATCTATACCCAATCCTACTAATGTGTTCAATACTAAATGGTGGATCATTGGCCCCGAAATACGAGCGTCTCTGCCCATAACCACTTTTACTTTTGTCTTCGATAAATTATTTTTCAAGAAAGTACCATAAGCGGCGGCAAACTTTACAGCATCTACGGGTGTTAAGTTATCGCCTACATTTCCGCCTATTGTTCCCCGAATTCCTGATATTGATTTAATTAATGTCATGTGTTCCAATTTAGGTTTAAAGTATTCAAAGGTAAAATTTTTATTTTTATTTCCAAATTTTTTTATAATTACCCTTTCTAAATTATAAACCAATCCTTTGCCTCTTCAAATATTATATTAAATCATGTTCCATAAGTTTCATTACATATACTAAACAAGACATAAACAACCTCATTTTTAATACAATTAAAATTGCATTAATATTATTTGGGCGTGTCCCTCCGCAAGCTACGGGTCGGGCTTTCCGTTACAATCTTTTTTGTTTTTAAAGAAAAAACAAAAAAGGATTTTCACTACAATCCCTCACGCAAAAAAACAACTGCATCAAAAACATTTTTTTTTTAGTTACAATACCTTTATTTTTATACTTTTCACAAAAATTAAAGTCAATGTCTTATAGTTAAACGAAATAGCATAATAATTATACTTATATATATGTCGAAATTTAAAATTTCGACATATATTATTGATACAAATAAATGCTTAACTAAACAGCAAAGATGAAATATGTAAAACCAAAAGTTGCATTTGTTAGTTGAATCTAGCTCATTTCTAAGAAATAGAAAATATTATGAAGGAACCATGATTGCACATTTAAGCGATAGGGATATGTATGATTTTGAACTAGCTCAAACATATAAAAAAAAGCTGGAACGATTATATCTTGGGAAAAACTTGCATTTATTACAATGAAAACAAACCGTAAAATTTATGGAAAATACTAAAAAAGTCTTTGAGGATTTAATAGCTAGAATTGAAAGTGATAATACACATGATGAAGACTGGGTTTAAATGCCCAGTTTTTATTAAAGTATCTTTAACTTAGTGTTTTATTTCATTATTAAATTCAAATTTAGAATTCTTGTATTTTGAGCAATTAATTCTGTGTTTTTTTCTTTTAGTTCTACTTCAATTTCTTGAATTAGGTTAGTATCAATTACATTTACTAAAAGTATTGGTTTTAAAAATAATCCGTTAAATTCTTGCAATTTTTGAAGTCTTGCCACATCATTGATTAATTTACCAAAATGTTTTCTGATTTTATTTTTTAGCTTATTAGTGGTTGTGTTTAGTTTAAACATCTTAGCTTCAACTATGTACGTATAATTTGAATCTTTAAAAATACAGTCAATTTCGATATCGTCTAAAAAGTGTTGGTTTGTTTTGTAACGATATTTTTTACTTTCCAATATATTACAGTAAGCATCTAAAAGTAATCCGTCTTTGCTTTTTACTATTTCATAAATCTCTTTATGCAATTGATAAGGAACAAAATAGGTAACTTCTTTTGAGCAAACAGGACATTTTAAGTCTTTGAGTTTACTGGGATTTATTCGTAGTTGGAATACTCCTTTGTAAGTGCCAGGATCACAATGCGAACATTCTATAAAAGCATCTTCACTACTTGGAGCAATGATTCTATTGTCATATAACAGATGAAATAATTTCAAACGAGAAGTAAAGTTATCTTCACTGTTTAACGTATTTACTAAAATTTGATTGGTGTTGTAAAGTTTTTTATAAGAATGGTTTATATACAATTCTTTAATGAATTTTATACATTCAAAAAAAGTGTTTATTGTATTCTCGTTTATTAATTCGTTGCCCTTTTTGGGTATTAATCTTCTTTCAAAATTGGTTTCAATTTGTTTAAACGTTTCAATGTTTTGGCCAATGAAACCATATTCTTTTAAGAATTTTATGCTATGCTTTTCTCTGTTTTCTGCATCGGTGAGAATTTTTATTGCTCTGAAAAACAAATTCAAACCTTTTTTATCAAAGTCATTAATTAATTTTTCAAATGATTTACGAAAATGCTTATCAAAAAAGTCTTCCAGTATTGGTGTGAAATATTCTATTTTGGCGTTTAACGAACCATCTAAAAAAATGTTATGGGTTTCGTTTCTAAATTTTATAGTATTGTGAACATTATAGCCACTTTCTTGTGCATTGGAAATAGTAATTCTTGGTAAGGAGTAGCTAAACGCATTTTCTCCATCACCAATAGTTGTTGTTTCTAAAAGTTCTTCTTTAGAAAGCATAAATAAATTTTGACAAGATTTATTTTGCCAAAATAGATTATAAAATATTTTTTTTGTTTCAGTCATTATGGATTAACGGCTTGTAGTTTGTATCATTTGTGGTTTAAATTTTATTGATCATTTACAAATCAAACTCTATTTTTGAGAATTTTTTATTTACTATTGCAGGACACATAAAAACAAATTGCTCATTTATTTCAGGGAAATAATTAAACCCTATTTTTATAAAATAACTCAACAGTTTATAGGTGATTTTTTCATAATCATCGTCCATTGCATCGTATTTCATTTTTTCTGTAAACTCATCACTAATAAGTTCTTTATCAAAATTTGTCTGAATATAAAATGGCTCTTTACAAATTGCAACGATAGCGCAACCTTGAACGAAATTTGTAACAAAATCTTTAATAAATTTGGTTCCTATTTTATGCCCTTGATATTCTGGTAAAATTTCTATTGAAGCAATAAACAAAACATTTGGATCTATAAGATTATCATTGTATTTTTCATTCAATTGTTGGTTCCAATCTTGATTTTGAAAATCATAAATTGCATTACCTAAATCTAAAGTATGTTGTTCGTTGTCAAAAATAGAATAAGCATCCCAGCCATCATTTGCACCTTCGCCAAGTAATAATTTATTGCCTGTAAGTCTTCCAATTAATTTTTTATTGTTTCCTGTGGAGTCTTCCAAAAAAACTTCTCCTTTAATTTCTTGAGAGTATCTTGCGTTTTCTCTCGCACCTAGTGAAGAACATATTTTGTACTTGGTGCTAAAATTCATATCGTCCCAGTTTATAATTTCATTCATATTTTCAAAATTTTCTAATTAAATATTTCTTTCTCAAATTCAACTATAGCTTCTTCCTTATTTTTTGCACTCAAAACATTCAATTCTTTTATTTGTGATTTAAAGGAATTGATAGTATTTATTATTTTGGTTTGTATTTCAAAAGGTGGAATAATAACATTATAATCTTTAAGCATTTGAGCATTTAGATTTGGTTGATTATTACCGCTTGCCATTTCTCTCATTCTGTCATATTCGCCCATTAAATATAACCAAAGATAATCTGTTAAAATAACTGAATTATTAATGTTAAACAATACAGCACAAGCCTGATTGGTCGATGCGTCGATACCTAATTTTGCAGTACGTCCTCTTGTTGCTCCTTGACCGTACATTGCAATAATTAAACTATCTTTTGGATAAATTTTTGCACTACTATTTTTAATGGCTTCTATTGTTATTTTTTCTTCTGTATCATATATTATATCATTAACAACTTCGCCAGTTTTTATCCAAGGAATGTTTCCTTTGTAATATTCTTTTCTTTCTCTACTTGGTGTACCTCCGCTACTAACAGTACATATATCTTTAATCTTTTTTAATTTAAATGAATTATTAGAAATTATTTTATTTGAATTGTTTTGATTTGCTCCCCATTTGTCAAATTCTGAATATTTGTAAATTTTCATAAATGACCCTATTTTTTTCTCGTAACTATTTTTTTTATGTTCAACCCCCAACTCCTCAAACAAATACCTTTCAATATCCATTTCAAGTGTTTTGGCTTGTTCTTCTTGTTGCTGGGCAAGTTGCAGTTTTGCATTATAACTGGCAACTATTCTGTTTTGTTCTTCTAATGTTGGTAATGGTATTTCAATGTCTAAAAACTCATCTTGCTTAACTCTTGCTTTTGAAATCCCTGATGTTTTGCTGTTTAATAATTTTTTAAAAGCATTACTTCTTAAAACTTTACGTAAAAAGTCGCCTGATATTAACGTTTCATCAAAAGTAAAAGTTGGATATTCATTACTTACACCAAAAGGAGTATTTCCAATTTCATTGAAATAAATACATCCGTGTCGAACATTTATTTTAGAATAAATTATAGCATTTTCGGGAACTAAATTTAGCCCTCCTTTATAGGTGTGTATTTCTTCAAAATCTCTTAAAAATAACTGTCCACCAAAATTAATTTTGGCTATAATTTGCCATTTATTTTTAATCATTTCTTCTTTTGAAACGTTCTTTTTATAAGGAATTAAAATATCTCGTAACCTAACTACATTTTCAAATGAAATATTTAAACCTTTGGTATAGCGTTTTACATCCCACAAATTAAATCGGGAAAGTGGTACTAATTTTAAGTAACTTAATTGTTGCATACTATTTACCATAAAAAATATTTTAGAAGATCTAATTTGATGCTGTTATTATATGTTTTTTTGTTCATTATTATTTTTTGGCTAAAGCCTATTTTATTGTTTATTTTTTTTTATTGGGATAAATCCCAATTCTATTCAATTCATTATTATTAAATGGGATAAATCCCATTTCTATTCAAATTCATTATTATTGAATGCAATAAATTACATTTCTATTCAATTCATTATTATTAAATGGGATAAATCCCATTTCTATTCAAATTCATTATTATTGAATGCAATAAATTACATTTATATTCCATTCATTTTTTCAAATGGCTTAATCCCATTTTCTATTCATTATTATCAAATGGGTTGCAACCCATTCCTTTTCAAATTCATTGCCTCAGTTTTATATGAGGATTTTTTGATTCAATTGCCTCCAGATTCATCTGAAGGGGTTTTGATTTCAAATTCAATTGCCTCCAGATTCATCTGGAGGGGTTTTGATTTGTAATTCAATTGCCTCCAGATTCATCTGAAGGGTTTTGATTTGAAATTCAATTGCCTCCAGTTTCATCTGGAAGGATTTTGATTTGAAATTCAATTGCCTCCAGTTTCATCTGGAGGGAGTTTGATTTGTAATTCAATTGCCTCCAGATTCATCTGGAGGGATTTTGATTTGAAATTCAATTGCCTCCAGATTCATCTGGAGGGGTTTTGATTTGTAATTCAATTGCCTCCAGTTTCATCTGGAAGGATTTTGATTTGAAATTCAATTGCCTCCAGTTTCATCTGGAGGGAGTTTGATTTGTAATTCAATTGCCTCCAGATTCATCTGGAGGGATTTTGATTTGAAATTCAATTGCCTCCAGATTCATCTGGAGGGGTTTTGATTTGTAATTCAATTGCCTCCAGTTTCATCTGGAAGGATTTTGATTTGAAATTCAATTGCCTCCAGTTTCATCTGGAAGGATTTTGATTTGAAATTCAATTGCCTCCAGATTCATCTGGAGGGATTTTGATTTGAAATACAATGGGCTTTAGCCAAAATAATATGAAATTAATCATCAATTTTTTGAAAACCATATTTCTCAAAAAATTCATCATATTCTTCTTGAAATGTTTTTTTACTATGATGTACTTCTTGATTTTTAATATAATTCCGAACTCTGTCAATCATAGATTCTGAAACCGAAACAGCAAAATATTCATCCTGCCATTGAAATTTTTCAAGTATCAATTTTTGATTATTAAACCAAAATGAAGATTCACCTTTAATCAATTGCATTGTTTTTTGAATCGTTTGATCTACTCCAAGCGATACTAAACAATGACAGTGATCCGTATAACCTCCTATAAAATCTATGAAAATACCTTTTTCTTTAGCATTTTCTCTAATATGATTCCACATTTTTATTCTCAACTCTTTTGTAGAAAGAAAAGGTTGTCTGTTTTTAGTGCTCCACACAAAGTGAATATAAATTTTTACAAAAGGCATACAAAAGTTTCATTTAGTTTCCATAAAAAGGTTTTGGTTCTCCAAGTTCCATTCTAAAAATGTTTTCGTCTATTATTTCATATTTTACTTCTTCAAGCACATTTTCCCAGAGTTTGTTGGCTTTTCTGTATGCTGTAAATTCTATTTCAAGCGGTTCTAATTCATTTTCTATTACTGAACCTGTTGTACTAATTCCTGCTTTTTCTACTTCGGCAATTGGTATTTGGTAATCAAAACACTCTTTAATTTTTTGTTTGGTTTTATTTTCTAATTGAGCTTCTAATAGCTTTAATTTTTCTTTTAATTCTTTCTTTTGTTCGGCATTTGGTTTTTCAGGAAATGTTTTAATTATCTGTTCACTTTCTACTTTGTATAATGCTGCTTCTGTTGCTTTTTCTGTTTTAACAATATGCTTGTATTGTTTTAATTCGTCATCTGTAAATTTCTTAAAAAACAATAAACTTGGTTTTACAGTTGCACCACTGGCAATAAATACATCTTGTGGAATAGAGGTAATGAGTATAATTTTTGCAATACCCTCTACATAATCTCTAATTTTTTGCAAGTTGGTATTATTTAAAACTCCTTCGGGTAAAACAATACCCAATCTTCCGCCAGGTTTCAATAAATTAAGGCAACGCTCTATAAATAACACTTCGGTAAGTGTACTCATTGTGCCTGTTTTATACAAACTCAATAACGGTTTACCTATGTTGTTGTTTACTTGTTTCAACGCTTCATCATAAGCTTTGCCGTAACGCTCTCTGTATTTTATAATTCTTGCTTCGTCTGTATATTTATCGGCTTCGCTTATTTTTAAAGATTTTTCAACCCTTGCCCCAAATGGTGGATTTGTTAAAATAACATCAAAACGATTTTCAAATATTCCGTTTACATTCAGTAAGCCATCGTTATGGTGTACGCCTCCGTGTCCGTCGCCGTGCATAATCATATTCATTTTAGCTGTACGGCTCATTCTTGGGTTGGCATCTGTACCAAAAATGCAATCGTAACTTAATATTCGTAACCTGCTTTTTTCGTTGTTTATATCAAGTTCAGCATTTAGTTTAGAAAACAAATCGTTTACAACTTCGTCCACTTTTTCTTTTTCCTTTTCAGGCATTTTTTCAAAAGCATCATCAAAATAAAGTTTTTTGATACGTTCTTTTTCTTCGTGTATTTCTTGCTCAATTTTTGTTCTTACATATTCAAACGCTTTAATTAAAAAACCACCACTACCACAACAAGGGTCACAAATAATTTCACCTTCTTCGGGGTCAAGGACTTTTACCATAAAATCAACTACAGTTCTTGGAGTAAAAAATTGCCCTAATTCTCCTCTAAATGTTCTGCCTAAAAATTGCTCAAATGCAATCCCTTTAACATCATCACTGGTAGTAGAAAGATTATAAATTTGCAATTCTTCAACAATAGCTTCAAAGCTATTTTCACGTATTCGGATAATTTCTGATGCTTCAAACAAATCATCATCTTTGAAATCTTCTTTGGTTTGCTCAAATAAAAACTGATAAAATTCTTTACCGTCTTTAGGTTTAAATTGCTCGTAACTATCTTTAGCTTTTTTGAAATTTTCTTTTGAAAATATTTGAGAACCTGTATTACTTCGTTCGTATCTAATTTTAATGAATAAAATTTTGCTTATTTCATCAAATGCGGCTTCTGGAGAAAGTTTGTCATTATTACGAATAATATTATGGCATTTGAAGAGCAGTTTAGAAAATTCATCTCTTGTAAATGCTTTGGTTTGTTTTAATAAATCGGTAATTTTCTTTTCATCATTAACAATGTCCGCTTTCGGAATATCAATAATTTCCTCTAATTTTTTGGGAATATTACCTTTAATTACTTTAAAAATTCGTGTTTCTTTAATGTTAGAAGTAACAAAAAAATCAGCACCTGCCCACGAAGCATAATTATAACCTTGAAAGTAATCATCTTCTCGAACTGTTATATGTTCAGCTTTACATTCAACAACTATAATTGGACTTTTGCTGTCGTGTTTGTCTTTGAGATTTCTCCAAATGACAATATCAGCCATTGCTCGACCTTGTCCACGTTGCGAGTTGCTTACTTTTATTTCTTGCCCCATTTGATCCAAAGTGAAACCGTAATCATTTATCAAACGACAAATATATTCTTGTCTTACTTTTTCTTCGGGTTTTAAAACTAAATATTTACCTAATAATGGAGCAAATATTTTATTGTCTTTAATTTCAACTTGCATCATTATTTTGAAATTTTAGTAGGGTTTATTAAATCTCTAACATCTATTTCAAGAAGTTTTGCTATTGTTACTAATTTATCCATTGACGGTTGCACTTCGTTTGTACACCATCGGGAAACAGTAGTTTCATTATTTTCTAATTTTTCTGCAAGCCATTTGTTAGTTTGATTTTGCTCTGCTAAAACTACTTTAAGTCTATTTATTGCTTTATTTGCCATATTAATCTGCATTTGCTGTAAAGGTATTAACTTTTAATGTATTTATAACAACACAAAAGAAAAACATAAAAACATTTTAAATCTGTGCAAAGTGTATCTATATGGCAGTTGTTAAGTATAGAAAAATAAGCTTTAAATTACATAGCCAAAAATATAATATTTTAACAACAATTATTACTACATTAAATTATTTTATTGTAAGTAAAAATTTTAAAATTATTTTTCTTATAAAATAGTAAAGATGCGACGTTATTTTTTTTTCAAGATTTTATAAAAAAATCATTTCATAGCTGGGCTACATAATTATTTTTTTTGACTCATTTTAGCAAAAAAGAACAAGTAGATTGGATTATTTTATATGTATATTTGGTATTACCATGCTTGAACCATTTTTTTTATTAAATTGGCATACATTCAACTGCTTTTCAAAATCATGTTCATCTAAAAGGAATCAATCTCATTTCAATCCATTGCCTCCAGAAATAGTTAGGAATTTATTTCTTTTATTCAATTTATTGAAATGCTTTTCGATTGATTTGTAGGGAGTTTAAATTGAAACACAGTTGATTTTAGATCAAAATCAGTACCAATTTTTGTTAAAAATACAAAAAAGCAGATTCAAACCCTTTCAAATACTTTGTTTTTTGAATCGTTAAAATGCCCACAAGAGATACAATACCAAAACAATGATCACGATCAGCGCTTTTTACATCAAAACACAAACCACTAACTTCAAAAATAAAGGTTAAATCTGTATCAATAGAGGTTAAACCTATACTAATAAAGGATAAACTTGTATCAGTAAAGGATAAACCTGTATCAATAAAGTTTAAACCTATGTTAATAAAGTTTAAACCTATACTGATAAAGGATAAACCTATAACAATAAAGGATAAACCTGTATTAATAAAGTATAAACCTATACTGATAAAGGATAAACCTATAACAATAAAGGATAAACCATTATTTTTTGTATATTTGCCTCAAAGTTTAATCAACCAAAAACCATCAACCAAAAACCATCAACCAACAACCAACAACCAACAACCAAAAACCATCAACCAAGAACCAACAACCATTAAAAAAAAATAGTATGAAAAATTTGAAGCACCGCCTAACCAACAGCACAGAATTTCCGGCAAATGGCAATTTTGTTCATTATTATTTGCATCAAAATAAGATAAGCAAAGCCGAAGTGTCACGAAAATTAGGGGTAACCCATACAACCGTTTCGGGCTATATGAAACAACAGTCGTTGCAGTTTGGAATATTATGGCAATTGAGCAAGGTGCTGGAGTATAACTTTGTGGCACACTTGGGCGAGTATTTGAAAATACCGTATCAAACAAAAGTCGAACAGGAACTTCGAGCTACGATAGAGCAACAAAATGCCCACATAAAAACCCTTGAAACCGAAATTCAGATTTTGAAAGGGCTGCGGCAGTAAGTATTACCAAATATCAAATATTCCCATTTATAGGATTATTTGTGCTATAATATTCAAAAAAAATAGTTCCTAGCCAGTGATGCCATGTTGTTTTTTTGACATTTTTTTCTAAAAAACAGCATCGCATTTTTGGACAGTATCTATATTTGGTATAAACAGTAGGGGAGGGGGTTGTGTTACTTTATTTAGGAGTATAAAAAAAGCGTCTTGAAAAACTCAAAACGCTTTTAAAAAAAAATAACAAATTAAAAAAAACTATAACGGTATGTTGCCATGTTTGCGTTTTGGTGCAACGGCAACTTTATTTTCGAGCATGCTAAATGCTTTAATTAATTTCCTACGGGTGTCTTGTGGCAAAATCACTTCGTCCACAAAACCACGCTGAGCAGCTGTGTATGGATTGGCAAACAAGTCAGCATATTCGGCTTCTTTTTCGAGCAATTTTGCAGCAGGATCGGCAGCTTCGTTGATTTCTTTTTTGAAAATAATTTCCGACGCCCCTTTAGCACCCATTACGGCAATTTCTGCAGATGGCCATGCAAAATTCAAATCGGCTCCAATGTGTTTGGAGTTCATGACATCATAAGCTCCACCGTAGGCTTTTCTAGTAATTACGGTAACTCTTGGCACGGTAGCCTCGCTAAGGGCATACAACAATTTGGCTCCATGAACAATAATTCCGTTCCACTCTTGGTCTGTTCCTGGTAAAAATCCGGGTACATCTACCAGTACAAGCAACGGAATGTTGAAGCAATCGCAAAAACGGGTAAATCTAGCGGCTTTGATTGATGAATTAACATCCAATACTCCAGCTAAAATCATGGGCTGATTGGCAATAATTCCGACACTGCGGCCGCCAATTCTGGAAAATCCAACAATAATATTGTCTGCAAAATTTTTATGAATTTCATAAAATGAATCTTCATCAATAATACCCGAAATTACTTCGTGCATGTCGTAAGGTTTGTTAGGACTATCTGGAACAATAGAAGCCAATTTTTCTCGAACCTCGTTACCTAAAGCAAATGGGATGTTTTTTGGTTTTTCGGTATTGCTTTGAGGCAAATAACCCAACAATCGTTTGATGTCTTCTAGGCATGCTACATCGTTTGCCGATGTGCAATGGGCCACCCCCGATTTGGTAGAGTGCGTGCTTGCCCCACCCAATTCTTCGGATGTAACCGTTTCGTTGGTCACGGTTTTTACTACGTTTGGCCCTGTTACAAACATATAGCTGGTGTTTTCAACCATCATTGTAAAATCGGTCATAGCAGGCGAATATACTGCTCCACCAGCACAAGGGCCCATGATAGCCGAAATTTGAGGAATAACGCCCGAGGCTTGCACGTTTCGGTAAAAAATATCGGCATATCCGCCTAAAGAACGAACCCCTTCTTGAATTCTAGCCCCACCAGAATCGTTGAGACCAATCATGGGAGCTCCCATTTTTAGGGCCATGTCCATTACTTTGCAAATTTTTTCGGCATGGGTTTCAGACAGCGAACCGCCAAAAACAGTAAAATCTTGAGCAAAAACATATACCAATCGGCCATTGATGTTGCCATATCCTGTAATAACCCCATCGCCCAAATACACTTCTTTTTCCATTCCAAAATCGGTTGTTCGGTGGGTAACCAACAGGCCAATTTCTTCAAAAGTTCCTTCGTCCATCAAATAATTGATGCGTTCACGGGCGGTTAATTTCTTGTTTTGATGTTGTTTTTCAATACGTTTTTCGCCACCACCCAAGTGAGCCAAAGCCATTTTATCGTTTAATACTTTTATTTTTGCTTCCATAAATTATTGATTTGGTAATCGTACGATTTTTTGATCTTCAAAATATTGTTTTAATGCCACAAGAGCAGCAATTTCGGCTTCTTGGGCCATTTGTTTTTTCAAAACTTCTGCATCATAGTATTTTTTTACAAAATGAGTATCAAAATTCCCTGAACGGAAGGCTTCGTGTTCAAAAACAAATTTTCCAAAAGGCAACGTTGTCGAAACCCCCTGAATTTTATAGTCTTCAATGGCTTTTAACATGATTTGCATTGCTTCTTCACGGGTTTCGCCATAAGTGATGAGTTTAGAGAGCATTGGGTCATAATAAATTGGAATGTCCATGCCTTGTTCAAACCCGTTGTCCACACGAACGCCTTTGCCTGTTGGCAATATATATTGGTCTAAATGTCCAACACTTGGCAAGAAATCATTCAAAGGATCTTCTGCATATACCCTCAATTCTAGGGCATGACCTTTTATTTGAAGGTCTTCTTGTTTTAGTGTTAAAGCTTCGCCACGGGCTACTCTGATTTGCATTTCTACTAAATCTACCCCAGAAATAATCTCTGTTACAGGATGTTCAACTTGCAAACGGGTATTCATTTCGAGGAAATAAAAATTATGGTTTTCGTCCAACAAAAATTCTACAGTACCCGCCCCTAAATAGTCGCACGATTTGGCAACTAAAACGGCAGCTTCGCCCATTTTTTTACGTAGTTCGGGTGTCAATACTGCCGACGGAGCCTCTTCTACTACTTTTTGATGGCGGCGTTGCACACTACATTCTCTTTCAAACAAATACAATATATTGCCGTGGCTATCGGCCATAATTTGAATTTCGATATGACGAGGTGAGGCCACATATTTTTCTATAAAAACAGATCCGTCTCCAAAAGCAGCTACGGCTTCGCTAATGGCACGATTCATTTGCGATTCAAATTCGGCTTCGGTTTCTACTACCCGCATCCCTTTTCCGCCACCACCTGCCGAGGCTTTTATTAATATTGGAAAACCAATAAATTGTGCGGCTTCTTTGGCTTTTGCAATATCGGTTATGGCTTCATCTACGCCTGGCACCATTGGAATATCGTAAGCTTTTACGGCTTCTTTGGCCGCTAATTTGCTTCCCATTATTAAAATAGCTTTTGATTTTGGCCCAATAAATGTGATGTTGTTTTTTTCTGCTTCTTCTGCAAATTCTGAATTTTCGCTCAAAAAACCATATCCAGGATGGATGGCATCTACCCCTAATGATTTGGCTACGGCTATAATTTTGTTCCCTAATAAATAGGATTGACTCGAAGGTGCTTCGCCAATGCAAACGGCCTCGTCTGCAAATTTTACGTGTGGTGCATTTCTATCGGCAGTAGAATAAACTGCAACGGTTTTGATGCCCATTTTTTGAGCCGTTTGCATCACTCGGATTGCAATTTCGCCTCGATTGGCAACTAATATTTTTTTCATTTTGTTATACTATTTTTATTTTTTTTTGAATTGGAAATTAAAAGATTTTGGATTCTAAATATGCTATTGTGTAACTTAAAAAAACGGTGGGTTACTATTTACCGTATTTTGCATTAGGATAGCGGTAGAAATCCTTTTAGAAGCCACTTCCAGTACCCAAAAGGGTGTGTTATATTGCACGAATATAGTTTCTGAATGTGGTTATCAAAAAAGATTATTTCACCATATTTCATTTCTTTTGGAGTTCATTGAACGTTGTTTGAAACGGATAACCCAACCCTTGTGGGAACACCCAAATAAACATTTTATAGAATTAATCCCTTAATAATTTAGAATTCAAAATATAAGGTTATTCAAATTCGATTAACAATTGTCCTTTGTCCACGGCATCGCCCGTATTGACGGCAATCGATTTGATAATACCATCTCTTGGCGAAAGAAAACTGTTTTCCATTTTCATGGCACCTAAAATCAATAAGTTGTCATTTTCTTTTACTTCTTGTCCCACTACTACACTTATTTCCAATATCAAACCAGGCATTGGAGCTTTGATGGCGTTTACTTGTTTTGAAGTACCAACTTCGAAGCCCATTTTTTTTATCAATACATCCAATTCATTGGCAATGGCCACTGTATAGGTGTTGTTATTCACTTTTACAGTATAGGATTTGCGGTTAAAATCTGTTGAAACAATTTCGGCTTTAAAAGGTGTGTTGTGGTGCAAAACATGAAATTGGTTTGCTTGTACACTAACAGCATCTAATTTTGCAACACTTTCATTATCAAGTTCATAATGAAAAGTGTCGTTTACTTTTATGTTATAATTATTACCCATGTAATTTTTTTTTTTATTGGGTGTAAAAGTAATTATATATGCTGTATTATTGTTAATGAAACCGACCTATATTTGCTAAATTAATATACATAAATTAAAAATAATGTATCATTATAACGAAATTGATACATTTTTATAATAAAATCAATCCTTTTGTTTTTAAAATTTCAATGTTTTTACTAAACCAAAAGGGTTCAAAATCATCAAAATGGTTTTCAAAATCGGATTGAATCATTTTGAAAGTGGGCAACGTGGGCTTGTTTATATGGGCTTGATTTAAAATGGCAACCAACCAATGGGCCAAAGGGGTTGCTAATCGGATTTCGAATGAGTGGTTTTTTTGATGAAATTCGAGTACCGACATTTGAAACTTTTGTCCTTTTTTGGATTTGATGTAGTCTGTTTTTTGTGGCATTGGCCCTAGCCAAATCATTTTGCTATTGGCTTTTGGTAATACCAAAAGGGGCGATTGTGCTAAGCATTTTTCTATAAAATCAGGTTTGATTTTGGTTTTTGGAATTTTAAAATCAAACCATTCTTGGAGGTTGTAGTCCAAGCAATAGCCGTGCATAAAATTGTATAACGATTTTTTTAAACCATACGAAAATTGCTCGTGCTTGATGCCTGTTGTGTCTGTAAAAGCGATGTCGTTATGGGCAAATTGAATGTTGTTTGTTATGGTTTTTAATCCAAATTGTTGCGGATTTTGACCAATGGGACTGTGAGCAGTAAGGGCAAACTGGTGCCAAAAACCCGATTGTAGTATGCCAATTTCAAACAATTGCCTTACCATTTCGAGGCTGTCGATGGTTTCTTGAACCGTTTGTGTAGGGTATCCATACATCAAATAGGCGTGTATCATGATGCCATTTTCGGTAAAATTTCGGGTAACTTGAGCCACCTGAGCCACTGTAACTCCTTTGTCTATAAGTTGCAAAAGCCTGTCCGATGCTACTTCTAGCCCACCCGAAACCGCTATACAACCCGAGGTTTTGAGTAGCAAACATACATCGGGTGTAAAACTTTTTTCAAAACGGATGTTGGTCCACCAGGTTACTATTAATTGTCTTTTGATAATTTCGAGTGCCACGGCCTTCATGAGAGCTGGTGGAGCTGCTTCATCTACAAAATGGAATCCTTTTTCGCCAGTTTGTGCTATCAATTGTTCCATTCTGTCAACAATTAATGATGCGGCAATGGGTTCGTAAATTTTGATATAGTCCAATGATATGTCGCAAAAAGTGCATTTGCCCCAATAGCAACCATGTGCCATTGTTAGTTTGTTCCAGCGTCCATCGCTCCAAAGGCTGTGCATAGGATTGGTCATTTCTATAACCGAAATGTATTGATCTAAAGGTAAATTATCGTAATCAGGTGTGCCTACTTGGTTTTGTTTGTAGTCTTTTTGAAGGCAATTATTGTAATAAACTACTTGATTGTTTTCTAATAAAAAAGTGCGTTTGTAACTATCTTTAGCAAATAAAGACGTGTCGTTATTTACTTTTGAATATAAAATTTCGATGGGCAATTCACCATCGTCTAGGGTAATGTAATCAAAAAAATCAAATACACGAGGATCCTTTAACGACCGCAATTCGGTGTTTGGAAAACCACCCCCCATTGCCGTTTTGATATTTGGAAAATGTTGTTTGATCCATTGTGCTGCTCTGAAAGCACTATATAAATTACCAGGAAATGGCACCGAAAAACAAATGAGTTGGGGTTGGTGTTCTTGTATTTTTTGATTTACTATTCGTAAAGAGATGGCATCAATATAGGTGGGCTTTTGTTGTAAATACTGATACAATTCGTCAAATGTGGCTGCACTTCTTCCCAATTTTTCAGCATATCGACTAAAACCAAAATGAGGATCGACACATTCGACAATAAAATCCGATATGTCCTCTAAATATAAAGTTGCCAAATGCTTAGCTTTATCTTGTAAACCCATTGTGCCAAATGCCAAATCAAGGTCTGTCAAGGAATGAAAACGGGAGGCTTCGGGCAAAAAATAACCACTACAAATGAGTCTGGCCAATGAAGCATTTTTGCCTTGCAAAAAAGCTATTACACTATCGATAGTTTGGATATAATGGGATTTTAGGGCCAATATTCGTTTGGCATTGTCCGAAAAATGGGGGGTACTTTGTTGTGCAAATTCAAATAAATGTTGAAAACGCTGACTCGAAAACAATTCTAAAATGACTTCAATTCCCAAATCTGTTTGATAGGATTTGATGTTTTTAGTATTTAAAAATCCTTTCAAATAAGCCGTAGCGGGATAAGGGGTGTTGAGCTGCGTAAAAGGCGGTGTTATTAATAGAATTGGTGTCAAAATATTTTTTTCTACAAAAGTATATTTTTTTTTCAAACACCCGATTGTCGTAATGCTCAAAGTTTTATTTGTCGAAATATTTATTTTTTACATTGACAAAATTTATATAAATATGTAACAAAATCGCCATTTACAACATATACATTGCAAACAAACAATAACAAATTCAATTTACCCAATACACCAGATTATCAATTACAAATTGTTAATGGTCTTGAGGTGTAGAAAATAATTGGGCATTATAAGCCATTGAATTCCCTTTTGGAATAGACAGCGATGACCAATTTTGGTTGCAATATAATTTTCCTAAAAAAACAATTTGTCCAATGTGGTATGGATAATGAGCTAATTGTCTGCTTATGGCTTCCATTACGGTATGTTTTTGGTTTCTAATATAAATTTCTTTGCACAAGTCGTCCTCTGTTAGTCCGTGCAAAGCCTCAAATAAACATGCCCATCCTTTGCCCCAACATGCAAGGAGTGAAGTTCTTGTTGTACTATCGTTCTCAAATTCAGTATCCCTGTGTCGCCACTCTTTTTCGCCATCTGTTGTCAAAAAATCAGTCCATCGTGAAAGCATATTGCCACTTAAATGTTTTACAATGGTTGCAATACTATTACTTGCGTCGTTGGGTTGATAAAAAAGGGACTCATCTGCAAGTTGTATAAAAGTTTTTTCGCCAAGACTTTTATAATAGTCAAACTGTTTGAGGGCATTTTCAATAAAATTCATTGTAATAATTTATTTAATGGTTTTGGAATGATTTGCACTTCTTTTAATCAATAGTTCATGTAAATACACGGGGGTATGTTGCAGTAAGGTCTGGAATAGCTCCCCGTTTTTTTCAACAAAAATAGCAAAAATATTGCTTAATGATTCAAAAACTTAACAATTAGAAAACAATGTCATTTAGGATTCTGCAATGTAGTCATAATGGCATTTAAGTTTTAAACTTTGACAATGATGATTGATTTGAATGTATGTTTAACTAATCGACATGGAATTAGACAAATAAATTGCTAATCGAATGTTGGTTGATAAAAAAAGTAAAAATAAATGATTCTTTTATACAATATGGATTTGTTTTTTGCGTTTGTAAAATATAAGGCAGATATAAATAAAAAAAACACTCATTTTAATGCTATACTATATGAAAAAATAATACTTAACCTTTAAATCATTTAATTATGTCAAACTTAAGTATATTTGAAAAAAAATGGATCGAACTTGTTTTTGAGGGTAAAAACAAGCTGTATGGGGCCTACCAACTCCGACAAGAAAATGCCAAAACCTCTGGAATAGCATTTTCAATAGGCATTGGATCTTTAACCATTTTTTCTGGATTAGGCATCTTGCTGAGTTCATTTTCGACAGTGCCAACAACAAAATTACCCGAAGAAGCATTGCCCGAAGTTATTAAGGTAGTAACAGTGCATACCGAGTGCCAATTAGAGCAACCTGCCATAAAAACTTTTACAGAAAAAAAGTTTTTGGACAAACAAACGCTAATAAATCCTGAAATAAGCAGTCAGGAAATGGCTACTAATACAATCAAAACAAACCTCGAGGCACAAACGACAACCTCCAACCCCAATACCAGCAATTTGGGAGGAATTCCTTCTGATGTGCCAAGTGTACCTGTAGCAACAACTGGCGGAAATGTTACATCAAAACCCAATGATGACACACCTATTGGCACCAACATGTTGGATAAATTACCCGAATTTCCTGGAGGAATGGAGAAATTTTATACCTATGTGGGTACCAATTTTAATAAATCAGATTTAGAAATAGACAAAACCATCAAAGTGTATGTGTCTTTTGTAATAGAAGCTGATGGATCAATGACACAAATTAAAGTTTTGAGAGATCCAGGTTATGGCCTAGGACAGGAGGCCGTTAGGGTTTTAAAATCGTTGAAAACCAAATGGAGTCCAGGTTTTGTTGGGGGCGAAAAAGTGAGAACCATATATAATTTGCCAATTACCATCCAAATGGAATAAAAATATTGAGTATAGTAATTTAATTTTGTTGAACCTTTGTATGGCCTAGCGATACAAAGGTTTTTTTTGCTACACTTGTAAGATACATCCAATGTTCAAAACAAAAACAACTAATAGAATACATTTTTGGCTGTTCCCCAAGGGTCGGGCTCATCCGTTTCAAACAACATTCATTGAACTCCAAACGAAATATCATATTGTGAAATAATCTTTTTTGATAACTATATTCAGAAACTATATTTGTGCAAAATAACACATCCCTTTTGGGGGCTGGGGGCTTCTAAAAGGATTTTCACTGCTATCCCCAACGCTAAATCCGTGTCTCAAAAAACCCACTTAATAATTGGACAAAATGCTAAATTTTGACAAAGCTTAATTCATATCAAAAAAAGCATCCTTTTATCTTAAAAAAAACTACCCCACAATTTGGGTGTACAACTCTTGTTTGTCGTTCAAATATTGGTATGGAAAACCCCTTTCTGTCATTTTTTGTTTGATGGATTCTATGTCGTTTCGGTTTTTGAGTTCGAGCCCTACTACAACAGATCCCATTTCTCTGTTGGTTTTTTTGGCAAATTGAAAATAAGTAATATCATCATCGTCGCCCAAAATATGATTTACAAATTCTTTTAAAGATCCAGGCCTTTGCGGAAACTGAATCATAAAATAATGCATCAAACCTTCGTATAACAACGACCGTTCTTTGATTTCGGCCGTACGTTCGATATCGTTGTTGCTACCACTAACAATACAAACCACATTTTTGCCTTTGATTTGGTCTTTATAAAAATCTAATGCAGCAATGGTTAAAGCGCCTGCTGGCTCTACCACCATGGCTTCTTCATTGTACAATCTAAGAATAGTAGTACAAACTTTTCCTTCAGGAACCAACACAATATCGTGGAGTGTTTCCTTGCAAATTTCAAATGTTTTTTGGCCCACTTGTTTTACGGCTGCCCCATCAACAAATTTGTCAATGGTATTTAGTATGGTGTTTTCGTTGTTGGCAATAGAGGTTTTCATGGATGGTGCCCCTAAAGGTTCTACTCCAATAATTTTGGTATTGGGACTCAATTCTTTAAAAACGGTAGATAAACCCGCTGCCAACCCCCCTCCGCCAATGGGTACAAATACAAAGTCAATAGAAGTGGTTGCGGCATCTATGATTTCTAAACCAATTGTTCCTTGTCCTGCAATTACTTTAAAATCGTCAAAAGGATGAATGAAAACTTTATTATTTTCTGTACAATCAGTTACGGCACTTGCATAAGCATCGTCAAAAGCATCGCCAGTAAGTACAATTTCTACATACGATTTGCCAAAAAGTTGTACTTGCTTTACTTTTTGTTTAGGTGTCGTTTTAGGCATGTAAATTTTGCCTTGAATTTTTAGAAAATTACACGAAAAAGCAACTCCTTGTGCATGATTACCCGCACTTGCACACACAATACCTTGAGCTTTTTCTGATTCGGATAAGGAACTCATTTTGTTGTATGCCCCTCTAATTTTGTAAGAACGAACCGTTTGTAAATCTTCCCTTTTTAGTAAGATATTGGCATCAAACTCCGTAGATATATTGGTATTAACTGCCAAAGGAGTAGCCTGAACTACTCCTTTTAATTGGTTTTTTGCTTGTAATATTTCTTTGAATAAATTCATTTTTATTATTGTTACTTGAAGGTGGATTTCCAACGCTTTTCAAAATCTTTTCACTATCAAGGTGGTTACAATGTAGGTTTTTTTTTTGTTGTTTGTAATAAAACCAAATACCATTTGATTTGAACTAACAAAATACAAAAGTAGCACTTACATTTCAAAAATCATACTTTTATGATTTAAAAATTCGTTATTAACCATTTTTTTAGTGGGGTCATTGCGTTCCATTTCCAAAACTTTGTTATGAACCCCCTCGCTCGATTTGATGATTGCAATTCTAGAACTTCTAACAAATTCAATTAAACCGTATTTATCAAGTTCTTTTAACAATTTATTGATTTCTTCCGTTTGGCCTGTGGCCTCAAATACCGTGTAATCGTGTCTGATGACTACTGCTTTTGCACCATATTCTCGCAACAAACGCTCTACTTTTACATCCTTCATAATAACCTCTGTTGGTACTTTGTAGAGTGCCATTTGTTCCCAAATGATTTCGTCGTTTGTGTTGTAAAGCACATCAAAAACATCAATAATTTTTTTCAATTGTCGGGCAATATTTCTAATAACCGTTTCTGTTTCGGTAACAACAATGGTAAATCTGTAAATGCCTTCTATTTCACTTGGCGATGTATTCAAACTTTCTAAGTTGATTTTTCTTCTCGAAAAAATTATGGCAATTTTATTGAGCAAACCTACTTGATTTTCAGTATAAACGGTTAGTGTATATTCTTGTTTCATTTTTTTATAATTATTTAAAATTGTTAGATTAAAAAATCTATTTTTAATTATATCAATGTCATTTAGTTATGTCTTAATAGGGTATCTTGCAACTTTGTCAAAGTTCAAAACATTGATAAAGGATTTGATGCAATGCTTATTATTTTAAATTAACTAAACTAAACATCATTAATTTATATCTTCTTTTCTCAAAACAATTTCTGCAATTCCTTTTCCTTGCGGCACCATTGGGAAAACGTTATCTTCATGTATTACTGCAATTTCCAACAAGTAGGCGTGTGGAGCTTCTAACATTGCTTTAATACTTGATTCCAATTCGTTTCTGTCCGAAATTTGTTTGCCTTGAATTTGGTAGGCTTCGGCAACTTTTACAAAATTTGGGCTTTGAATATCTGTAAAAGAATACCTGCGTTCATGAAATAATTCTTGCCATTGACGTACCATTCCTAAAAAACTATTGTTTAGAATGATAATTTTGACATTGGGTTGAAATTGCATAATTGTACCTAATTCTTGCAAATTCATTTGAGCCCCACCATCGCCCATTATCGCTACAATTTGACGGTTTGGTGCACCAAACTTGGCTCCAATGGCTGCGGGTAGTGCAAACCCCATTGTACCTAAACCTCCACTGGTAATGTTGCTTCGGGTGCTGTTTTGTTTGGTATATCTACAAGCAAACATTTGATGTTGTCCTACATCGGTAACAATTACGGCATCGCCTAGTGTCAAATCATTCAGCACTTTCATAACTTCGCCCATGGTTAGTCCGTCTGAAGTTGGGTTTAACTCATTGGTTATCAATGTATCTTGTTCAACTTGTTTTTTTGAATGGAATACTTCAAACCATTCTGGATATTTTTTTTCATTAATTTGCTGTGTCAGTAAAGGTAATGTTTGTTTGCAATTACCCCATACAGGCACCGTAACCATAACGTTTTTATTTATTTCGGCAGGGTCTATGTCCAAATGGATGATTTGTGCTTGTTTGGCATATTTATCCAAACGACCTGTAACTCTATCATCAAAACGCATACCAATTGCAATCAGCACATCACATTCGTTTGTAAGTAAGTTTGGTGCATAATTACCGTGCATGCCCACCATTCCTACGGCTTGCGGATGGTCTGTTGGCAGGCCACTCATTCCCATGATAGTCCAAGCGGTTGGTATTCCAGATTTTTCTACAAATGCCAATAATTCTTGTTCGGCATTGCCCAAAATAACCCCTTGTCCAAAAACGATAAAAGGTTTTTTGGCGTTATTGATCAGCGCAGCAGCTTGTGTAATATACTCGTTTCTAACTATTGGCTCTGCTCTGTAACTCCGAACGTGAATGCATGGTCTGTAACCTTTGTAGTTAAACATTTGTAATTGAGCATTTTTTGTAATATCAATCAATACAGGGCCAGGTCGTCCAGATTTGGCTATATAAAATGCTTTTGCCAATACTTCTGGTATTTCATTGGCATCAGTAACCTGATAATTCCATTTTGTGATAGGCGTTGTAATATTTACAATATCCGTCTCCTGAAAAGCATCTGTGCCAAGCAAGTGAGCAAATACTTGTCCTGTAATACACACTAATGGTGTCGAATCTATTTGTGCATCTGCAAGTCCTGTAACTAAATTTGTTGCACCTGGTCCGCTAGTTGCAAATACTACACCCACTTTGCCACTTACTCGGGCATAACCTTGTGCAGCATGAATAGCACCTTGCTCATGTCTTACTAATATATGATTTAATTGACTTTCAAAATCAAATAAAGCATCATAGATAGGCATAATGGCACCACCAGGATAGCCAAAAATGGTATCTACTTTTTCAGAAAGTAAAGCATCTATAACGGCTAAACTTCCTGAGGTATTAATGGTTGCTTTTTCTGTTTTTGCGGTTTGTAAGCTTTCTAATGTTTCCATTTATTGTTTTTTATAATTCGTCTGTAACACATCCTTCAGAAGCGTCTTTAACTAATCTTGAATATTTGTATAATACACCATTTTTTACTTTCAATTCGGGTGTAACGAATTTTTTTCTTCTGTTTTCTAGCTCCTCGTCCGTAATGGCTAAATGGATGCGATTATCTACGGCATCAATTTCTATAATGTCGCCATCATGTACTAATGCAATGGTTCCACCGTCGTAGGCCTCTGGAGTAATGTGTCCTACCACAAATCCGTGCGTTCCACCACTAAATCGGCCATCGGTAATTAGGGCAACACTTTTGCCTAAACCAGCACCAATAATGGCAGATGTAGGTTTCAGCATTTCGGGCATTCCTGGACCACCTTTAGGACCAACATATCGAATAACCACAACATCGCCAGCTTGTATTTTTTTGTCTTCAATGCCTTGGATTAATTCTTTTTCGCCATCAAAAACTTTTGCAGGGCCTACAAATTTTTCACCTTCTTTGCCTGTAATTTTAGCAACTGAACCTTTTTGGGCTAAATTGCCATACAAAATTTGAAGGTGGCCTGTGGCTTTAATTGGATTGTCTAATTGTTTTATAATGTTTTGATCTTCAAAATCAATATCTTGGATGTTTTCTAAATTTTCTGCCAATGTTTTTCCTGTTACGGTAAGGCAATTTCCATGCAACATGCCTTGGGCTAAAAGATATTTTAAAACCATAGGAACCCCACCTTTTTCATGTAGGTTTTGCATCAAATAATTGCCGCCTGGTTTAAAATCGGCAATCAAAGGGGTTTTGTTGCTAATGCGTTGAAAATCGTCTTGGGTAATTTTTACCCCAACACTTTTGGCCATTGCAATAATATGCAAAACAGCATTGGTACTACCGCCAAGTGCAATTAATGTTGTTATGGCATTTTCAAATGCTTTAAATGTCATGATGTCTTTTGGACAAATATTTTTTTCTAAAAGCAATTTCATGTACCCTGCAGCCTGTTTGCACTCTTCAATTTTTTCGTGACTCACGGCAGGATTGGAACTCGAAAAAGGCAAACTCATTCCTAATGCTTCAATGGCAATAGCCATGGTATTGGCCGTGTACATACCACCACAAGCACCAGCACCAGGGCACGAATTTTTGATGATGCCTTTAAATTCTTCTTCTGTAATTTTGCCAGCAATTTTTTCGCCCAATGCTTCAAAAGCCGATACTATATTCAAATCTTTTCCTTGGTATTTGCCTGGTGCAATTGTACCTCCATATACCATAATCGATGGTCGATTCAAACGACCCATGGCAATAATAGACCCTGGCATGTTTTTGTCGCAACCCGGAATGGCAATAACCCCGTCGTAATAATGACCCGCCACAACACTTTCAATACTGTCTGCAATAATTTCTCGGCTTACTAATGAATACCGCATACCATCGGTGCCATTGGTAATGCCATCGCTAATGCCAATGGTATTGAAAATCAGGCCTACCATATCATTATTGTTAACCTCTACTTTTACATAAGAGGCTAAATGATTGAGGTGCATATTGCAAGTATTGCCATCATACCCCATAGAAGCTATGCCTACAAATGGTTGTGCCAATTTGACATCGTCCAAACCTATTCCATACAACATGGCTTGTGCTGCGGGTTGGGTGGGGTCTTGTGTTACGGTTTTACTGTATCGATTCAATTCCATTTTATTTTCTTTTTATCTTCATTTTTAATATTGCGAAATATTAAATTTGAATAGTTGTTTTTTAGTTTTTTGTTAATTTTTTACTTGATTTTTTGCTTTTTTTAATCTATTTTTAACATAAAGCAAAGATAATTACTAAAATATTATTTAGTAAAACTTTTTTGCCTTCATTACAACATTTAAAGCAATTTAAAAAACGATAAGCAATTGATTTTCAGTATAATAATATCTAATTTTTTACGGCGTTTAGATATAATTTTTTTATTATTTATTTGATATTAAGAAATAAAATTAAAGGGACACATCTAAAATAAAAAAGCAGTTCGATTTGTATCAGTCTTCCTACATTATACCAATCACCATTACAAGCAATTTGATGAAATGGAATATTTATTATTTAGGGCAAATAATCATTGTTATAAAGTGTCGTTTTTTGTGTGATAAAGTGCTTTCAATGTTAGTGAATCTATTGGTATAATAATTGATTTTTATTATTAATTAAAATACGACATTTATTACAAAATTGACTTATTTTGAAGTTGTAATATTGATGTAGGTATTTTTTAAGTTAATTTTTTATATAAAATATGTTAATGTAGAAAATAAAAAGTTAAAAAACATCAGTCCACTAATAGTCTTTCGCTTCTTTACCATCAACCATCTTTGTTCGTGTCCATTGTCCACCAATACATGCTCTTTTTGCTTGCTCTCCATAATCAAGATTATAAACTTCGTTAAGCGTTTTGTCTTTAATTGTCATTTGCTCCAATGCTACAAGTTTTGCATCGTTAGGCAATTGGTCGCATGTTAGAAATTGCCAATCTCCATCATTGTCGTGAATTACATGAAGAATAGGTTTGTCAAGTTCCAACCATTGTCTTGTGGTAAAAATGCCAAGATTTTTTGCTTCTCTAAACTTGAAATTGGCATTTCTGTCTAGCAATGGTTGGCTAAATTCAAAATCCTTTTCGAAGACTTTGTCCCAAGGGAAATGATTGTTTTGGTCTGTCCAAACCAATTGAATTGCAGGAAAGTCGGAAGTTTGATAATAATTTATTGCTTGTCCAAAGTAGTCCGAAATATTTCGGGTATCAACTTTCAAAAATTGAGTGTCGCTATTTTCAAAAAAGTCGCCATAATTCTTGCCTTCCTCTATTTTATGTCCAGCTTTTGCAATTTCTCCTGCGTCATTAAGTATAATTTGCAGGGTATTTGTCGGTAAACCAAAAGAAATAATTTCAGGATGGTTAAAATTTTTCCAAAGTCCAACTGTATATGCAAAAGAAGGCAAATAGTCAGTTTCTTCTAATAACATAACAGCCCAGCCTAATTTTTCGATGTCGTCAGAAAGCTTTTTTTTATCAATACAATTATGTTCGTGTTCTGTCATCATACGGTTGCTTGCAACAATAGTCTATAAAAAAACTGCCGTTAAAATATTTTTCAAAAATAATCAAAAATATTGAAGTATAATAGTATTTATTTATAATTTTTCATAAAAAAAAGAACCAAATCCACTTAAAATGCTAACAAAACTTTTCGATAAACCCATAAGGGGGTGTGCATGTAATCGGTTTAACTCATGTTTTTTTATTTTATATAAGTACTCGTTGATTTTAATTCATTTCGGGGCTTACAGTTGCAACGAAACTCTAGGTGTTAGTGGCTGGTGTTGTTTGCTTATTAATTTTCAATTTCTATCTTTTCTTTTTTGTTATTTTTTAAGCATCAAATTGTCTTAAATGATGGTCAAAATGTTTCCACTGTGCAATCGCCCATTCATTTGGTGTCAAGCAACCAAAAAATGGATGAGGCTGTCTCGTGCATTTTTCAGGTCCATTTTCATAAAATTGTCTAACAAGTTCAATGGCTTTAGTTTTCTCTTTTTCAAAGTTCTGTTGGTCGGTGAAAATATAATTTTTACCTGTTGGACTATTTTTTGAAAACTGTTTCTCACTCACATAACGCCTCACAAAAAATCTACCCAAAATACGTCCAATTATCATTCTTTTTTGGGGATTTAGATTTAGTGCAGTTTCGAGAAAAGCGTTTAGATGAACTAACATTTGAGCCACGTCCATTTTTCCCCATTGTCTAACTGCATTTGGTTGAAGATTGTCTAATCTTTTTAATATTCCGTTAAAGTCAGTTTGGTTATATAAATTGTTCATTTTTTTCTGTAAGTTTATTTTAGGGCGGTTCTGAGACACTTGCCACCAACGTCAGTCTGTGAAAAAACCAACTCAAAAAGAGAAAGAATTCGGATACCCGTCGGAGAAAAATTCCATACAGCCAATTCTCAAAGACTCATTTTGAGTTTTTCACAGTCTGACGTTTCGTAGCTTGGCGATTTGGCGGATTAAGGAAGCCGAAACTTTCGGTTAATCACTAGCCACAAAAGTACAAAACCAACTTCAAATTAAGCCCAAAACCCGCCATTTTGACAAACTGCTGTGTGTGCCTTCGTTTTTTTTTCAGTCATTGAGTAATCTATTTCACTACAAATATTATATCTGTCAAAGCTGTAAAAGTTTTCGTTTTTCCTTTGAATTCAAATTCTATTTTTAGGTCGTCCGTTTTTTTCGTTTTAAAGTTGTCCAAATAGGTTAGGATTGTCGGCTGTAAAAGGTCGATATTTCTTTTCAATTTCCACGAATTTGTAAAGTCGTCTGTATCAACCAAAACGAGGAATAAACGATTTTCTGAACCAAACCGCATTTCTCCTTGATTTTCATAAAGCCAAGTTGCTAACATTTTTGGGTCGCCTTGTACCTCTTTTAAAATTTCTAATTTTTCGTCTTTTAAAGTTTTAAGAACTTCTAAACAGAAATCATCATTTCTGTCTTTCATCTTCTCAACTATTTCATAGAAAATGTCTGCTGGTTTTGCCTTTTTGTCAAAATTAATTTTAGCTTCTGTTGCTTTCTTTTTTAGAAAAGTTAGTTCAACAGGCAATCCTTTTTCTTTACGTCTAGTTCTTATATATTCTGCTGGTAAGTACGTAACTTTCAAATCAAATGGTACGTCATTAATGAAAAAGTCAACACTCTTGATTTGCCCAACTGTTGGCAAAACCTCTGTATGAGATTTGAAAATGTGTTCTATTAAAATACTGCTCCAATGGTTGTACCAACTATTTAAAACATAACCTTGAACAGCTACGCTAATTTCTGTTTCAAATTTTGAAAGTAAGTTTTCATAAGAAGGGTTTTGAACTTTTACATATCTGCTTACCAAATATTTGTCTAATGAATTTTGATAATCTCCGCCCCAATCAAAATTTTTTAGTTTGTATAATTCTGATACGAGGTGTTCCGTATTAAGCGCTCCAACTTGTTTCGTATTTTCCGATTTAATGAAGTTGTCAAGAATTTGATTTGAATTTATTACATCAGTGCTCAAAATGCCAAATAATTCAACGAATTGTTTAGCAAGTGCAGTTTCTTTCAGAGTAATATTGTTGATTTTTAAAAATTCAGCAATAAGTTCTTTTCTGCTAATTGATTTTGTTTTTAGCCATAAAAGACCAATGTTATCATTACTGAACTCTTCGAGTTCTTCGTTTTTATGTAATTTATCCCAATAATTAAAGTCCTTCATTTACTAATTGCTCTTTATGGTTACTTGAAACGAAATGCTTCTTTTTAGGGCTACAAACAAATAGTATTTCTTTACTACCTGCAACGCTTCCTTTTCCACCTCTTCCGTTTTGATATGTTTTTGCTTCTAATGTTACGTTTCGGTATTTTGAAATTAATTTTTCAAATTCTTCAATTCCTGGATAACTTCTATTGTTGTAGCTAATTAACCAATTCGGGATTTCTTCTGATAATTCAAATAGCTTTTCAAAAGAAGATATAACATCTCTTTTTTTGTCAAAACCGCTAAATCTTTGTGGCTCATAACGTTTAATGCCATTTATAAATTCTTTGTCTTTCCAATACTCGGTGTAGGTTTCTAACAAATGGTAAAATCCTTGATAGTCTGCGTGACTGTCACAATATGGTGGGTCGAAATAAGCTAAATCAACATTTTCGATTTTGGGTAGTAAGTCTAAAATATTCTGATTGAAGCTCTTGTTGTCTTGTTTGTTGTCAAAAACAGCGTCATTGTATTTTGGAAGTAACTCTTCAAAAATTTCTTTGACTGGTCTTATTAAACTTCTGTTGCGTTTTATCCTTTCTGGGTCGCTTGCATAGACCAAAGCTTGCGTATGACCAAAATGCCCCATTGTTATTTTTCGGGTCATACTTCTATTGATAACAGTGAAAGCAAGAGCTTGCTTAAACTCGTTTTCTAATAATGGAATATTTGCTCTGAAATTATCTAAAAACTGTGCCTCTTCTTTTTCAAAGAATACATTTGTAAATGTATTTTCAATTAAGTCAAATTCGTTTTTATTTTTTGCAGGCTGAAAAAGAATATCTAAATCTGTTTTGTCTAATTTGGTGGACTTGTTCTCAATTAAAGCTTTTCCAATTTGATTATTAAAATTTAAAAAATCGTTAGTAATTACTTTGCATCCTTGTTGTTTCAATAAAAAACCGACAGATTGCGAGCCAGCAAAGGCATCAATTGCGGAGTTTATATTTTTAGGAATAAACTGATTAAGCCAAGGCAATAAAGTATGCTTTGCACCCAAATATTGAGGTTCAGGAAATTGGTAATTAAAATATTTATATTCTTCAAAAAGCATTATTATCTGTCTTAATTTTAAGTCCGCAAGTTACTAAATTTAACTCTCTTAATTTTACGAAGCTTTGAAAAATTTGTCCAATGTCAGCTCGAACGTTTATTTTTGCACGGTCGTCCTACAATGAGGCATAACGTTTCGCATATTTGCGAAGGCGGGGATTTTTAGCACTAAACATCATTAGATGCACAAAGCTTGAATGTAGCACTTCAGTGTCATAGAAGCACGAAACCCCCGCTTTTGCAAATATGATGTTGGCGGTAGGTTTTATTTCAATCGTTCTATTAATTCTTCAATATCCTTTTTCCATTTTGGATAAAGTTCTTCGTTCTCAACCCAAAGATCATTCAGTTCAGAACCGTCACAAATAACTTTTTCCAATGCTTTCACTGCATTTGGTTTTAAGTCTGTTAAGTCTAAATGTTTGTTTTTTTCTACAAATTGGAAGAAATTTTCATCTTCTGCGTCAACTCTCGGTTTTGTTCCGTTAAGAATACTGTCAATATATGATGCAGAAACTGTAACTGCGTGACAGTCGTCAAACTCTAAATATTCAGCATTTATTGCAGTCTCAAAAGCGTTTTTGAAAATTTCTTTCGGATTGTCAGAGTTGTCAATTTCATCGACATAATCGTATGCTGTGTCATCGTCAAATATTCCGTGTCCCCAAGCTCCCATAAATTTTTGTTTTTTAAGTTAATATTTATTGTTAAGACTGATTATGCTTTATCAAGTACTGTTTCAATAATAGATAAACGTCTAATATATTCGTCTTTATGTGCCCAACCGTCACTAAGTTTTGCCCAAATTTTTTGTCTATTTATAGCAACTTGAACGTAATATTTATAATCTATTTCTATAATTCCTTCGTCCACTAACTGTCCTAATGCAGTTGCTATTATTGAAGTGTCAAGCGTATAAATATAGTGTTGGTCGTCGAAGTTTGGGTCAGCTTTTTGTCGCTTAATAAGTTCTTCATCAACGATATTTTCTTCATTATAGTCGTCATAGTTGTCGATTTCTCCAACTGAATTTATGACCCACGCAAGGCAATAGCCAACTTCAATTTTAGGGTTTTCCTTTCTCCATCGTCTAAATTCACACAAGGCTTCGTGTCCTTCGTCTGAACCAAAAGGAGCTAATTCATCACCGTTAGACCAAAAAAAATCTTCTTCCAATAGTTTAAGAGCATTCGGATGTGCTTTGCTTTTGTCTATACCCAAATAAGTGTCCTCGTATTTCGTCATACCAATTTTATTTTATCAATTTATTTTGTCTTCAATTATGGTTCGTCTAAACTTACCGCTAACTAGTAGCTACACGAAACTTATTGCATTTTTTTTCAATTTCTTATATCCTTTGCAATGGTACAAAATATAAAATTAGTGTGCAACTTTTATATAAAAAAGCCACAAAATTAGAAATTATCGTAATACAAACGTATCCATTCAACTTATTTTTTCAAAAATAGGGGGGGAGCTGGTTGTTGCTGTATAATTAGGGGAACTCTCATGTAGGCTAACGGAAGGTCGCCTAGAGGCTTCCTTTGTAAACCTAAATCATTTTTTATTACAAGTGCCATTTCTTTTGGTATCAATGCCATCTTTTTTGGTATTAATTATATTTTCTTTGGTATTAATGCCATTTTCTTTGGTATTAATTATATTTTCTTTGGTATTAATGCCATTTTCTTTGGTATTAATTATATTTTCTTTGGTATTAATGCCATTTTCTTTGGTATTAATTATATTTTCTTTGGTATTAATGCCATTTTCTTTGGTATTAATTATATTTTCTTTGGTATTAATGCCATTTTCTTTGGTATTAATTATATTTTCTTTGGTATTAATTATATTTTCTTTGGTATTAATTATATTTTCTTTGGTATTAATTATATTTTCTTTGGTATTAATGCTATTTTCTTTGGTATTAATTATATTTTCTTTGGTATTAATGCCATTTTCTTTGGTATTAAATATATTTTCTTTGGTATTAATGCCATTTTCTTTGGTATTAATGCCATTTCTTTTGGTATTAATTATATTTTTTTTGGTATCAATGCTATTTTCTTTGGTATTAATTATATTTTCTTTGGTATTAATTATATTTTCTTTGGTATTAATGCTATTTTCTTTGGTATCAATGCCATTTTCTTTTGTATTAATTATATTTTTTTTGGTATTAATGCCATTTTCTTGGGGAGTTGGTTGATGAAACCAACAAGGTTTTGAACACTTTAGCGGTTTGTTGGGCTTTGCAAGAGCGGGAGGGAAAGAAATGGTTTGGTGGTTCAGTTGCGATTTTATTTAGGCCTCGATGCAATCGAATGAAAACTATTGGTTTAAATTTTTTTTTCAATCAATAGCCTTTGGCTTTAGTCAAAGGGTGTTGTTTTGAATTGTCAAGGGGCTTTAACTCTGTAGGATTTTACTGTTTTTTGTTATGAAATAAAGTTATAAAAAAAAACTCCGTAGGACGAGCTGTTTGTTTTCTATTTTAATGGTAATTTTACCATTTTAATAATTTATTTTAGCATTTTGTTTTGTACTTTACATAGTTTTAATAAGTTAAAGTTTTATTTAGTAACTAATAAGTATTAAATCAGCAGACATTATTTATGGCTAAAGCCTTTTGTAATCATACATCCCTTGGGCTAAAGTTCAAGGCTATTTATTGTTTTTTTTTAATCCCTTGGGCTAAAGTTCAAGGTATTTCATTTTCCTCTTCCTTCTTTCCTCTTTCCTCTTCCTTCTTTCTTCTTTTTTTCTTTTCCTCTTCAAAAAACATGGGTTACACAGACTGTGGCTGCGATATAGCCCCGACAGTAGCGGCATCCTTTTTTGTTTTTTCTTTAAAAACAAAAAGATAGAGCGAATGGCGGGAACTGGCCCTGCGTGAAAATGCCTGAAGTGGCTGCTCCTGATTTTTTGGCTAACAATTGGTGTATTGTCTTGCTATTTGTTGGGGTTTTTTGGGGTATAAAATATTGTTTATGGGGTGGTTATGTCGCCCAAATAGTAGCTATCGCCCAAATAAAATGATATGTTGTCTTTTTTTAGGTTTACTTTTTTCAAATAAATTTTGTGTGTATAAACTACGTTGGTTCCAGAGCCTACGCTTGTTGTGGTTACTTCGATGGTGGCTTGTGTTGTAGTGTTATCGACTTCCCAACTTTCTGTAAGTGTGGGGGTTGTTGGGGTTGTGGTATTGCAAAAATAGGCGGTTGGCAAAGTGCCATTGTAAACCAAATACCGCAATTTGTTTGTGGTGTTGCTCAAATTGGCCACTCGTGGTGTTGTGGTTACGGCATTGGCGAAGAGGGTTGGGTCTAGGTTGTCTAGCAACAGGGCTTCTTTGTCTATTTGTGAATATAGTTTGGTTGTGGAACATTTGCTTAAAGCAGAGGAGCTAAATGGATAGGCTAGGGTGGTGCTGGTTGTAAAATTGCCAAAGACAAATGTGTCGTAACTTTGTGTTCCTACGGGTTTTTGGAAGGTTATGTTTTTGAGTATGATGTTGTGATTGTATCCTATGATGGATGTGGCTCCTGTTGTAGCATTTGGGGTTGATTTTTTGGCGGTGGTTGTAATTTGTATGGTGCCTCCTATGGCTGTCCACTCTTCGGCTAAACTTGGGGTGGCGGCTGGTGGTACTCCACAAAAATTATCTGTACTGGGTGTGGCAGAATAGGTGCGGTAGATGACTTTTGTGGTGCCTGTTATGGCTATTTCTCTTACGCCAACGGTGTTGATAAAGGCAGTGGTGGTGGCATTTGTTATTTTGATGATCATGGCGTCTGTTCCGTTGATTTTATATACCAAATCGCCACAAGAGGCAGCGTTTTCTATTTCGGTAAAACTGATGCTTTTTACGGTTACATCGCCGTCGTTGCAACTTAGGAATCCAAAAAGGACTGCCATTATTCCTAAAAATTTTTTCATATAGCTGAAATTTATTTGTTATATAGTATGTTTTTTGTAGCTTTTTGTTTATTATAGTTTGTTTGCCTCAGGCAAATTGTTTAGGGCGATTTTTTGTTGATATTTTCATATTTAATTTTGTTTTAGTCCTTGATTATCCAATTATTAAGTAGGGTTTTGTTTTTTTATTGGAATCAAAATACTTGCTTTTGGCACTTATATTTTGATAAGAAAAAACACCTAAATAGCTTTAATTAGCTTTATTGGAAGGTTTGTGTACTTAAAACGGGGGCAAAAATAAGATTTTTAATTTGTTTGAAAATAATTATCTTGTAAATTTAACTATTTGTTGGCTTCAAAAAAAAAATGGCTGTTGATTTGTAGCTTTGATTTACTTACCTTTGAGCCGAAAAATTTGACTATGAAACTCACAAAATATTATGTAGCTGCCTTTTCAGCCTTTCTGATCTGGGGTTTTTTTAGCTTGGCACTCAAGCCATTACAGGATTATCCTTCGTTAGATATTTTGTTTTTTAGGGTTTTTATAAGTGCTGTTTTGATGTTGTTGGTTAATCTAATTTTTAGAAAGGCTGTGTTACAACAACAATGGAAGCTTTTTCGATCGTTAGATAGCAAACAGCAGCGGCAAACCTTATTTTATACGTTTTCGGGTAGTTTATTATTGGCTGCCAATTGGTTTGTTTTTATTTATGTTGTGAATCATATTGGAGTTAAAACGGCTTCGTTGGCTTATTTAATTTGCCCTATTTTAACGTCGTTGTTGGCATTTGTACTTATCAAAGAAACATTAAATAAGTGGCAATGGGTTGCTATAAGCATCAGTACGATAGGGTGTTATATTTTGTCTATGCACCATTTTGGCGATATTTTATACAGTATTGTGGTAGCTGCCACTTATTCATTTTACCTCATTAGTCAGCGAAAAAATAGTTTTTTAGATAAATTTATCTTACTTTCTATTCAAATTATTACTTTGTCTGTAATATTGTTGCCGTTTTATCCGATGGTTGTTTCAGATGTGCCAAGGCAAGAGACGTTTTATACTTGTTTGTTTTTTATTACGGTATTTTTTACCATAATACCACTTTTTTTAAATCAATATGCTTTAAAGGCCTTGAGTTCCTCTACGGTAGGAATCATGATGTATATCAATCCGATCATCAACTTTAGCCTTGCTTTTTTATATTTTAAAGAAACGGTTAGTACGCTACATGTGATAGCCTATTTGCTTATCGTTGTTTCGATTGTTGTATTTAATTATAAAATTATTTTTATTAAAAAAAATCTATAAAATGAACCAAGCGATTTATTTGGACCATGCCGCTACAACCGCCATCAGACCCGAGGTGATTGTGGCTATGACCCAAGCCATGACAGAACATTATGGGAATCCATCCTCTACACACGCTTTTGGACGACAAGCAAAAAGTGCCATTGAATTAGCTCGAAAATCCATTGCCCAAGCCTTGCACGTATCGGGGCAGGAAATAATTTTTACTTCGGGTGGCACAGAGGGCAACAATTGGATCATCCAATCGGCCATTTGTGATTTGAAAGTAACCCGCATCATAACCTCCAGAATAGAACATCATGCGGTGTTGCACAGTGTATTGGCCGTTCAAGAAAAGTATGGTGTTGTGGTAGATTATGTAAATATCCTTCCAAACGGAGCTGTGGATATGACCCATTTGGTAACATTGTTGTCTGAAAATCAAAAAACATTAGTGTCGTTGATGCACGTGAATAACGAAACAGGGGTGATAACCAACATTCAGCATGTGGCACAAATTTGCAAAGAGCATCAAGCCTTTTTCCATTCAGACACCGTGCAATCTGTTGGCAAAATGGCACTGAACTTGCAAGATATTCAGGCCGATTTTATTGTTGGCACAGCCCACAAATTTCATGGGCCAAAAGGAATAGGTTTTGTTTTTGTTAGAAAAGGCCTTGTTTTGCAGCCGCTTTTTTTTGGAGGCGAACAAGAAAAGGGTTGGAGGGCCGGCACAGAATCGGTACCTCAAATTGTGGGCATGGCAAAAGCATTAACATGGGCAATGCAACATTTGGAACAAGAGCAGGCCTATATTGGTTTATTAAAAAATCAAGTCATTTTTGAGCTCAAAAACCATTTTCCCAACCTTAAAATTAATGGCGAAAATACCGTCAATTCTATTTTAAACATCAGTTTGCCACTTTTTGAAAAAAAATACGATATGTTGATGTTTCAATTAGATATGAAAAAAATAGCAGTTTCAAGAGGAAGTGCTTGTCAATCAGGTAGTTCCAAGCCGTCGCACGTTTTGAAAGAAATGCTAACCGAATTAGAATTGCAACAGCCCCATTTGAGAATTTCGTTGGGCTATGAAAACAAGCCGTCTGAAATGAGTACCTTTGTCAATGAATTAAAAAATATATGCCATGTATAAAAAAATAGTTGTTTACATAGCCCCATGTATGCTGTTGTCGTGCTACCAAAAAGAACAAAATTGTAAAGATTTTAAAACAGGAACATTCCGATTTGAAACCACCATCAACGGCAAAAAAGCAGTTACCGATTTTGTTAGAAATGATAGTATTGAAATAGAAACCTATAACGGAAAAACCGATACCGCCACCGTAAGATGGGTAAGCGATTGTGAATATATCCTACAAAAAAAACATCCAAAAAATTTATCAGAAGAAAAAGCCATTGATATAAAAATATTGTCCACAGACAAAAATACTTACACTTTTGAATATGGCATAGTAGGCGCCAACAAAAAAGAGAGAGGATTTGTAACAAAATTAAAATAACTTACGTAAAAGATAGAAATATTAACAATTAAAAAATCAAAATGGAACTATTAACCTCCGCAAATGCTTGGATTGCATTATTAACTTTAACTTTTTTAGAAATTATTTTAGGTATCGATAACATCGTTTTTTTATCGATAGTATCGGGTAAATTACCAGAAAATGATCAACCCAAGGCCCGTCGAATAGGTTTATTATTGGCCATGGCTTTTAGAATTGTATTGTTATTTGGAATCACATGGGTGTTAAGCTTGCAAGAAACCATTTTTAGTATCGATTGGCCTTTCTTTTCTGCACATATAACGGGTCAAAGTATTATTATATTTGCAGGAGGATTGTTTTTATTATACAAGTCAGTATCAGAAATACACCACAAAATGGAAGGTGAAGAAGAAGGAGCCAATGCAAAAGCAGGCAACACCTTAACGGGAGCTATTATACAAATAGCGTTGCTAAATTTGGTGTTTTCATTCGATAGTATTCTAACGGCAGTTGGTTTAATCAGTATGAAACCCATAGAAGAAGGCGGTTTTGGCTACGAAGGAGCTTTAGGAATCATGATTTTGTCAATCATTATTTCTATAACCATCATGATGATATTTGCTGGGCCTGTAAGTAAATTTGTAAATCAACATCCAACCATTCAAATATTAGGCTTATCTTTTTTAATACTAATTGGGGTGATGCTGGTTGCAGAAGGCTCACATTTGGCTCATTTCAAGTTTGGTACTGGCGTAGAAGTAGGAAGTATTCCAAAAGGATATTTGTATTTTTCAATCTTCTTTTCGCTGTTTGTAGAATTTTTAAATTTAAAGATGAAAAAATCTAAAAACCCAGTAAAACTACACAACAATACCATAAAAGACGATGAACTGAACGATGTCAATCCGTTAAATTAATTTTTTTATAAAAAAAAAACAAAAAACCCTTTCAGAAATTTTTTTGAAAGGGTTTCTTTTTCTACATTTGCACAAAATTAAATAAGATTAAATTTTTCCCCAAATTTACCATATTTACCTATTAATGAAATTTTTAAAAAGATTTTTCAACACTCCAGAAATACCCATCCAAAACTATCAAGAATTTTGGAATTGGTTTTCTGAAAACGAAAAAAAATTCTTTACCATTGTAAAAGACCGCAACAATATCCAAAAATTATTTTTTGATATTTTAAGCGACAAATTGGATCAATTGCATGCGGGCTATTTTTTTGCCTGTGGCATGTTCGACAAAAACACAGCAGAATTAATCATTTCTGCAGAGGGCAACATCAAAAACATTATTTTTGTAGAAGAATTAGTGGCTACGGCACCCCCTTTAAAAAAATGGCGTTTTACTGCCTTAAAACCCCAAAACAACCTCAATGACATTAATATTCAAATGGGTGGATTTGAATTTAGTCCAAGCAAAGTCAGTTTTATTAGTACTATAAACCATAACTTTCCAGACGAAATTGCCATTACACTCTTGCACGACGATTATTCTGAAAACAACAAACAAACCATCAGCAACGGCCTTTTTGTTTTTTTAGAGCACTATTTGGGCGAATTAAAATCAGCTACAATGATAGACGAAGTTCGATTTGAAAACCCCAAAAACATTACAGACGACATCATTCCAATTCACAAATTAAATGACTACCTCATTTGGCGAGAAAAAGAATTTATAGAAAAATATGATGCCGTAAGACATGGCACCGAAAATGATCAATATGCCATTTTAGAAGCCAAACTCCAGTCTGGCAATCCTTTGATTGCCGTAATCAACACCGATTTACTCAAATGGAATGCAAAAGCGTCCCACTCGTGGATACTTTGGATCGAAATTATATTTGATAAAAAACCTACAAGTAATGAAATATATGACGAAAAATATATTATTTTAAATCAATTTGAAGACGACCTTTTAGCCCAACTCAAAGATTTTGATGGCTACTTGAACCTAGGCAGGCAAACATACGAAGGCAAAAGAGAAATATTTTTTGCCTGTAAAGATTTTAGAAAACCCGCAAAAATAATACCCTACATGGCTCAAAAATACCAACATCAATTAGACATTACTTTTGATATTTTCAAAGACAAATATTGGACTGTCATGCAACAATTTGCAAACTAGTCGTTGAAAAAAATCGTATTAATTTATTTTAACAATAAAAAAAAGATAGGTGTTTTTAATGTTTTTTTATTTTTTTTGTAAAATGTAACTCGAAAAAAAAAGAGCAAAACCAAGAATCGAACAAAAATAGTTGAAAACTAATTTCATCTATCTTTTGATACAAGTTTCAGATAGTCGTAAAATGGTTCTGCAAAAATCAATTTGTACCATGCAATCTTTTAATGGCTACACCCGTAAACATTTTTAAAATGCGGATACATGCTAACATCATTCTAATATATACAAACAAAACACAACAATATATTGGAGCCTACGCTGCTATTATAATGTGAAAAATGCTGCAGCCTCATTATGCAAAAAACTAAAAAAAAACCATCAGCTTCAAAAAAAGTGATGGTGTATATGTCATTCAAAAAAACAAATTATATTTTCTTCATTTGATCTTTCATCAATTTAATTTGATCTTTCAACATGCCTTGTTTGTCTAATTTTTTGGCTTCGGCAATCAAGTTGGTTGCTTCTAGTTTTCGTCTTCTAGACAAAGCCACACCTGCCAAGTTGAGTTTGGCAACAGCTAAATCCATATCCATAGACAAGCCCAACTCAATGGCTTTTTTAAAAAATTTCTCGGCCTGTACCAAATTCGTTTGCGAAACCATGATGCCTTGCAAATAATTGTAGTAGCCTTGCTGCTTTTGAACCAATGCAGTTTCGGGGTTTTTTATTTTGGCTAGCCAATTTTGAGCACCTGGAAAGTCTTGTTTTCGCAATTTTAAGAAGGCCAAAAGGATGAATTCGTTCTTAAAATATAAAAAAACAGGAACGGCCGTTAAAAATAACAAGAAAATACCATTGCCAATATTTCCTTCCGAAAATTGCCAAATGCTAGTAATTACAATAAGTCCAGCGATTATAAGTTTAATATTTTTGTGAAACATAAGTTGATTTTTAATTAAGTTGCAAATATAGTAAAATGATTTTAAAATATTTTTATAAAACTATTTGCCAGAAAAAAAAACCTTTGTATATTTGCACTCGGTTTTAGAATAACGAGTTCTAAAAAAAAATTAAAAGAAATATACATAAAGATTTAAAGATAAAAAACAATGAGCAAAAGAACGTTTCAACCATCGAAAAGAAAAAGAAGAAATAAACACGGATTTATGGACAGAATGGCTTCTGCAAATGGAAGAAAAGTCCTTGCTCGTAGAAGAGCAAAAGGAAGACATAAATTGACTGTTTCTAGCGAACCTAGACACAAAAAATAATGATTGTACATTAATCAATATCAAACCGTTACTATTTTATTTTAGTAGCGGTTTTTTTTGAGTAAAAAAATGTAAATTTGTATAAATTAGTTTGTTTATGAATATTACAATTAAAACTCTTAGGAAAAATGATGATTTGATAAAACAGCTTATATCTAGTCAAAAAGAGCTAATTAAAGAATGTCATGAAGATTATAAAACTAAAAAATTTCAGGAAGTTATTAAGCGATTAAAAGCAAAAAATAAGTTGTTAAGAAGTGATTTACATGCCTGAAAATATTGCGATAACACTTGAAAAATACTTTGTCTCAATAATATGTACAGTGTTTCGTGATTTTTATCATCTTAATAATAATTCTATAACCGTTTTTATTTGTTATTCATTTGATGGTAAACAAAAGGTTTTAAAAAGAAAAGTTGGATCATTGGTTTGATGAATTTAACGATAATTCATTTGTGAAATTTGATGATATAATTTTAGATAAAGAAAACAATGAATTTCCAATTTCTTTTATATTAAAAAAGGAGAATCTAAACTTTAATAAAATTTGTAAAGATTTTATAAATACAAATAATGAAGATAAATTAAGATAACTATTATATTAAATTCAAAAAAATGAAAAAAAGTGTAACACATAAAATTTGTATTTTCACATTTATTATTTCATTTTTTCTGTGTTTATTTAATCGATTTTTAATATTTATTTACAATTTTTTCTTTCAAGGTTATATTTTTGAAAGAGTGATTTTTTTTATATTTTTTTTCTCTACTTTTTTATTACTAAATTCGAAACAAAAATTTATTTCAAATAAACATATAGTTTTTTCAACACCATTTATTTTCGTAACTAATTATATTAGAGCATGTTATGCTAATTTAATTTGTACAACTAACGAGACTGATTTCAATGCTAAGTTCGTTTTGAAAGAAAGTGCTACAATTGAATCTAGGTCTGTTTTTCAAATTTATAAAAAATTGAATTTTATAGAAAGGCAAGTTCTGGATTTCAGTAAAATTTCATGGACAGGGAAAATTTCATGGTATATCTCAACACGATAGCGAAATTAATTAAATTATTAAAATAATAAATAAATACTTAATTTTTACAAAAAAAGAAGTCAAAATAGATAATTTTAAAATTCAATAAAACTCAAAATAAACAACACAACACCATGCCAAAAGACAATTCAATCAAATCGGTTTTAATTATAGGTTCGGGTCCAATAGTCATTGGGCAAGCTTGCGAATTTGACTATGCAGGGTCACAATCCGCACGCTCCATTCGAGAAGAGGGAATCGAAGTGATTCTGATCAACTCCAATCCGGCAACCATCATGACAGATCCATCCATGGCCGATCATGTGTATTTACTGCCATTGACCACCAAGTCTATCATTCAAATCCTGAAAGAACACCCACAAATTGATGCTGTTTTGCCAACAATGGGCGGACAAACAGCCTTGAACTTGTGCTTGGAAGCAGAAGAAAAAGGCATTTGGAAGGATTTTAATGTAAAATTAATTGGTGTTGATATCAATGCCATCAATATTACCGAAGACCGTGAACAATTCAAACAATTATTGGAAAAAATACAGGTGCCAACAGCTCCTGCCAAAACGGCCACCTCTTTCTTAAAAGGTAAGGAAATCGCGCAAGAATTTGGTTTTCCATTGGTTATTCGTCCTTCGTTTACATTGGGTGGTACGGGTGCTGCTTTTGTACATAAAAAAGAAGATTTTGACGACTTGCTTACCAGAGGTCTCGAAGCCTCTCCAATACATGAAGTACTGATAGACAAAGCTTTACTGGGTTGGAAAGAATATGAATTGGAACTTTTGAGAGACAAAAATGATAATGTAGTAATCATTTGTTCCATCGAAAATATGGATCCTATGGGCATTCATACGGGCGACTCTATTACAGTAGCACCCGCCATGACCTTGTCTGACACTACTTTTCAAAAAATGCGAGATATGGCCATTTTGATGATGAGAAGCATCGGAAATTTTGCTGGTGGCTGTAATGTGCAATTTGCCGTTTCGCCCGACGAAAAAGAAGATATAGTAGCCATCGAAATCAACCCACGTGTGTCTCGTTCATCAGCCTTGGCCTCAAAAGCCACTGGATATCCTATTGCAAAAATTGCTTCAAAATTAGCATTAGGTTACCATTTAGACGAATTGCAAAACCAAATTACAAAATCGACTTCGGCCTTATTTGAACCTACATTGGATTATGTAATTGTAAAAATACCCCGTTGGAACTTTGATAAATTTGAAGGTTCTGATAGAACTTTAGGCCTTCAAATGAAATCTGTTGGCGAGGTTATGGGCATTGGTCGCTCGTTTCAAGAGGCTTTGCACAAAGCTACTCAATCCTTAGAAATCAAACGAAATGGGCTTGGTGCAGACGGCAAAGGTTATACCAATTACGAACAAATCATCGAAAAATTGACGCATGCAAGTTGGGATCGTGTTTTTGTGATTTATGATGCTCTGGCCATTGGAATTCCGTTATCAAGAATACACGAAATTACAAAAATAGATATGTGGTTTTTGAAACAATATGAGGAATTATTTACTTTAGAAAAAGAAATTGCCAAATATAAAATAGACTCTTTACCCAAACATTTGTTGCTGGAAGCCAAACAAAAAGGATTTGCCGACAGACAAATTGCACACATGATGGGGTGTTTAGAAAGTCAAGTTCACTCCCTAAGAACAGCAAACAACATCAACCGTGTTTTTAAATTGGTAGATACTTGTGCTGCAGAATTTAAGGCCAAAACACCATATTATTATTCGACATTTGAAGCCGAAATACAAACAGCCAATGGACTGAAATATGTTGATAATGAAAGTATTGTAAGCGACAAAAAGAAAATAGTAGTTTTAGGTTCTGGTCCAAACCGCATTGGGCAAGGTATCGAGTTTGATTATTCGTGTGTGCATGGGGTTTTGGCTGCCAAAGAGTGTGGCTATGAAACCATCATGATCAATTGTAATCCAGAAACGGTTTCGACCGATTTTGATACGGCAGACAAATTGTATTTTGAGCCTGTTTTTTGGGAACATATTTATGATATTATTCAACACGAAAAACCCGAAGGCGTTATTGTGCAACTAGGCGGACAAACGGCATTAAAATTAGCCGAAAAATTATCTAAATATGGCATAAAAATCATTGGTACTTCTTTCGACGCCTTAGATTTGGCCGAAGACAGAGGTCGTTTTTCAGATTTATTAACCGAATTGAACATCCCTTTCCCAAAATTTGGCATTGCCGAAACGGCAGACGAAGCATCGGAACTGGCAGATGTATTGGATTTTCCATTGCTCGTTCGTCCGTCGTATGTATTGGGAGGACAAGGTATGAAAATTGTCATCAACAAACAGGAGTTAGAAGAGCATGTAATAGATTTATTAAAATCGATACCAGGCAACAAGTTGTTGTTAGACCACTATTTAGATGGGGCTATCGAAGCCGAGGCCGATGCCATTTGCGATGGCGAAAACGTTTACATCATCGGAATTATGGAGCATATTGAGCCTTGTGGTGTACACTCGGGCGATTCAAACGCTACTTTGCCACCATTCAATTTGGGCGAATTTGTGATGCAACAAATAAAAGACCACACCCACAAAATTGCCTTGGCACTTCAAACTGTAGGATTAATCAATATTCAATTTGCCATTAAAGACGATATTGTGTATATTATTGAAGCCAATCCACGTGCTTCTCGTACTGTCCCTTTTATAGCCAAAGCTTATGGGGAGCCGTATGTAAACTATGCTACAAAAGTCATGTTGGGCGAAAAGAAAGTTACCGATTTTGAATTCAATCCGCAGCTTCATGGCTATGCCATCAAGCAACCTGTATTTTCGTTTAGTAAATTCCCAAATGTAAACAAAGCATTAGGGCCAGAAATGAAATCAACAGGCGAAAGTATTTTGTTTATAGATGATTTAAAAGACGATCAGTTTTATGAATTGTATAGCCGTAGAAAAATGTATTTAAGTAAGTAATACCAAAATATACGTATATTTGATATGAAACGGGGTGTTTAGCCCAGATTGAAGTGGAAATCCCGGAGGCTCAAAAGGAATTTTTTGTTGCCACAAAAGAGCGACCAGCGGAAGCTCCTTTTGTGGCAAACAAAAAAACCTTTTGAGCCGAGGAATTGAAACGAAAAGCTGGATAAGCTTCTGAATATAAACCATTAAACCTATAAAATGGTCTCTTACACTTGACTTTTTATGCCAAATATACATATAAAATAATCCAATCTATTGGTTCTTTTTTGCTAAAATAAGTCAAAAAAAAATAGTTCCGTAGCCCAGCTATGCAACGAATTTTCTTGAAAATTTTTTCTAAAAAATAACTACGCATCTTTGTACTATTTTATAAATATATTTGGTATTTATATAAAAAAATTACATTTCTATTGTTTTTCCTAAAAGGGACAACGCTATTTTCTGGGCACATTTTTCGCCATCGATAGCCGCAGAAACAATACCACCAGCATATCCAGCCCCTTCGCCACATGGGTACAATCCTTTGATTTGCAAGTGTTCAAGGCTTTGCTCGTTGCGTGGAATACGAACTGGCGATGAGGTCCTACTTTCTGGAGCGTGCAAAATGGCTTCGTTGGTGTAATATCCTTTCATTGATTTTCCAAATTCTACAAAACCTTGTCGTATGATTTGCGTAAGAAAACCAGGAAATACTTGCCCCAATTCGACAGAGGTTGTGCCAGGCACATAAGATGTTTTGGGGATAGATGCAGACCGTTTGCTTTGCGTAAAATCAACCAATCGTTGTGCGGGTGCTTTTTGACTATTGCCTATTTCGAGGGTGTTGCCTGCTTGTTGCCAGGCTTGTTGCTCGATACTTTTTTGAAAAGCCATACCTGCCAAAGCACCAAATTTTGCAAAAGGTTTAAAATCGTCGAGTGTAAGGGCTACTACAATACCAGAATTTGCAGTATTTTGATCTCGTTTCGATGGCGACCAACCATTTGTAACAATTTCGCCAGCTCCTGTGGCACATGGGGCCACTATGCCACCAGGACACATACAAAAAGAGTACATCCCCCTGCCATTTACTTGTTTTACAATAGAATATGGTGCTGGCGGAAGGTATTGCCCTCTAAAATCACAGGAATACTGTATGCTGTCTATCAAATCCTGTGTGTGTTCTGCTCGAACACCAATGGCAAAAGGCTTGGCTTCGATTACTATTTTTTTGGCATCTAACAATTCAAAAATATCTCTGGCAGAATGACCTGTGGCTAATATAAGTTTTTGAGCCTTAATGGTATCCCCCTTATGCGTTGTTACACCTTGTATTTCGTTGTTGTGCACGAGTATATCAGTAACCCTTGTTTCAAATAAAACCATACCGCCCGAAGCAATAATTTGCATACGCATATCTTGAATAATTTGAGGCAATTTATTGGTGCCAATATGCGGATGGGCATCTATCAAAATATTTGGAGTAGCTCCAAATGCAACTAATAATTTCAAAATCCGATCTACATCGCCCCTTTTTTTGGATCGGGTATATAATTTCCCATCAGAGTAGGTGCCTGCTCCGCCTTCGCCAAAACAGTAGTTTGAGTCTTCGTTTACTAAATGGTCTTGGTTGATGGCTTTCAAATCCCTACGACGGCCTCGTACCTCCTTACCCCGTTCAATTACAATAGGCTTTAGCCCCAACTCTATGAGTTGTAGTGCGGCAAACAATCCGGCCGGGCCAGCACCAACAACAATAACTTCTTGAGCATGAGCTACATCAGGATAGTATGGCAACTGTGGTTTGGTGTCTGTTATGGGTTCATTTTGCAAATATACAGCTACTTTCAAATTCATTTTAATAGCCTTTTGACGGGCATCTAACGACCTTTTTAAAATCGCAACATGCTGAATATCATTCTGTTGTATATGATATTTTTTGCAAATATAGTCTTGTAATACATCAGTTTGTGAGGCTATTTCTGGAGCTACTTGAAATTGAAATTCTTTTGGCATAATCAAAAAACATTGGTTTAGACTGCAAAAGTAATCAAAACAACTGATTTATTATACTATACCAACGATTGTGTGGCAACTAGTTTGTCTTTAGCAAAACAATTAAAATGAAGCCATTGGGTATTGATTTTTATAAGTTATACCAAATATTAAGGATAAAAAAATCAAAGACACAAAGTTATTTTTTTAGACTCAGTTTAGCAAACAAAACAGAACAAAATGTTTAAAATGTATATGGGGTGTCAATAGAACACAAATTTTGCACACATGAATACTTCATCATGCGTTACCACCAAAAGCCAAACAAAAAATTAAATAATCAAACACCAAAACCATTAGGGCATGCCGCCAAAAAAAAGCAAGCCCCCACGCCCCAAACCCTTCAGGCGGGGCTTCCTTTTTTTGCCGTCGGGCTATCACGAGCACATGGTGCCTTGCTCTATCCCTCATGCGGGCAACCCCCATCAGGCAGTCTCCACTCACCAAAGATATTTTCAAACTTCTTTCTTTTCGTTCTCCCACTTCTAATTTCTTGTTTCTAACCTCTTTTTTCTAATTTCTAATTTCTTGATTCTAACTTCTTGCTTCTCATTTTTATTTAATTAAAAAAGTTGTAAAATGTTTTTTTGTTTGTACTTTTGTGATGTGGATATAGAATGTTAAAAACGCAATAACTTTCGTATATCTACTAGTTATATGCCATTTTAAGGCAACAGTACAAAGATAAACATTTGTACTAAAATTTGAACATTTACAGACAAATAACAACTGAAAAAAATGTAAATTTGCAACTTAATTTATTAACTTAAAAAAAATGGCTTTAGAAAGAGATATAGAAAACATAGTTGAGCAATCATTACTAAAAAATGGTTGGGTAATCAATGTTGATGCACCCAACAAAAATGTTTTTCATCAAAAAGCAAAAACAAAAGAAGACAATAAAAAATTAAAAGCATTAAGACCTGATTTTTGTCTATATTTTGATAACAACTCTATTTCGCCTGAAATAATTTTAGAAACAAAAAAGCCAAATATGAATTTGGCGAAAACTAAAGAACAAGCAATAAATTATGCTAAACTTTTAAGCTCAAAAATTATCATTCTATTTGACGGGATTCAAACAAAAAATTATTGGGTTGAAAATCAAGAAGAACTTTTAGAAGATGGAATAGAAATAAACTCTATAAAGAGTGTTGATTTTTATAGAAAATTTATCACACAAAACTCTCATAGTTACCTAAACAATAAAATTTCAATTAATTCTAAAGAAGATTTAATTGCAGTTTTTGCTTTTACAAATCAAAAATTAAGAAAAGCGGGTATTACAAAAGGAATGGAACGCTTTTTTGAGTTTTCAAATTTACTTTTTCTAAAATTAATATCTGAAAATAATGACATTGTTTCAGAAGCAATTCCTCAATATATAAAGTGGGAAACTTATAGAAACAAAACAGGTGAAGAATTATTGAGTTATATAAACGACACTGTTATTCCAAAATTAGAAACTATTTTTAACAATAAAGGCGAAAAAACATTATTTACAAAACTAATAATAAAAGATACCGTTGCACTAAAACATATAATTGACAAATTAGATAAATTAAATTTAAGTGGAATAAAAACTGACATCAAAGGTGATGCTTTTGAATACTTTATTCAACAGTATAATTCATCAAATAATGACTTGGGCGAATATTTTACACCACGACACATTGTACAATTTTTAGTAAAACTTGCCAATCCAAAATACGGTGAAAAAGTATATGATCCTTTTTGTGGAACAGGTGGAATATTAATTTCTTCTTTTAATCACATTAAAGATTCACTTTTAAATAGCAACTATTTGACTGATACAGTTTTAAAAGATATAAAAGAAAATACCGTATTTGGTGGAGAAATTTCTTCTAATGCAAGAATTGCAAAAATGAATATGATTTTAACAGGTGATGGTCATAGTAATATTAATCAACAAGACACTTTATTAAATAAAGTAAAAGAAAAATTTGATGTTGTAATTACCAATATTCCTTTTAATTTAGAAGGAACTGCAAATAAATTATATTCACTTTTAAGCGATAACGGAAACTCTCAATCCATACAGCATATTATAGATTCTTTGAATAAAAAACCAACAGCAAGAGCTTATATAATTGTTCCTGAATCTATTTTGAACAATAATGAATTAAAGAATTTACGCAAATATTTAATTGATAATCATCTATTAAAGCAAATCATTTCTCTTCCTTCGGGAGTATTTTTGCCTTACACCGAAGCAAAAGCATCTGTTTTAGTTTTACAGGGTTTTAATCAACCAAAAATTGAAAAAATTCAATATACAATTATAAAAAATGATGGTTTTACTTTAACGCAAAGAAGAAGAAAAATCACAAATAAAATTAATGATATTGAAGAATATTTATTTGACAACTCTTTTGCAACTAAAGAAATAGAAGTAAAACAAATTCTTAAAAATTCTAACCATTCATTTATTTGGTTCAAATATTTTAATGAAGTTCCTGAAAATTATATTTTACTAAAAGAAATCTTAAAAGAAGAGCGAATAAAAAATACTGAATTATATGAAACTGCAACTGTAACAAAACATAATTTCTATGGTATTTTGAGTGGAGAGGAATATTGGGGAGACTCTTTTATGTCTGTTACTTCTGAAACTAATGAAGATTATAAAATTGTAAATCATAAATCAATAGCATACAATCCATCAAGAGCAAATACAGGTTCATTAAGTATAAACCTAACTAAAACCAAACTTGCCGTAAGCAAAATGTATGTTACATTTAAAGTTGTTGATGAAAGATTTTTACCAGAATTTGTATATTTATGTATTAAAAGCCAAGAAGGAATACAAAGCATAAAAGATAGGTCATTTGGTTCGGTTAGACAATCATTACGATTTGATGATTTATGTACCATTTCAATCCCATTTATTCCAATTGAAGAACAACAAAAAATAGTAGATTCCGTCAATAAAAAATACAAACAGTTTGTGAAATATAAAGAGGAATTAGACCAATTTAATTTAAAAGACGACTTGAAATAAAAGAAAAACGGCATATAACAGCAGTTTGGCAAAATGGCGGGTTCGGTGCTAAATCGAACATTCGGAATTCTAATAAACATTTGTGCTAAACTGAACATTTGTGCTTCTAATTCCGCTTCTTCGCAAAGCCCCAAAACGTGTGTGACTTGAACAACAACGCAGTTGTTGATGCTTTAAAAACAGATGAGAGTAGGTTTCTCAGTGACGACTTTCAGGAGTAGTTACTACTTGAGCGAAGCGGATGCACGGATACCAAAAAAACATTAAAAAATAATCCGTAAACCACTTTGCGCTACATTATTAGGAAACTATGGTGTGGTGAGCGACAAAGAAAAACGGCAACAAGATTGCTGTAGGTGTGTTTATGTGAGTTGAACATGTCCGAGAAATAATGTGTAAAAACACATTATTTAGAAGGAGGCGAGCGTAGCTCTGAACCAATGATGAAGCCTCGTAAGCGCAAAAGACGATGTCAAAAATAGGTAGTTACGTTTGTACCTATGATAGAGTGTATTGGAAACCTGATTACTGAATACACGGCATCCGGGGTTAAGTTGGCAAGACGCATCAATAGGCTGTTTTAAGGAACAAGTGAACTCTATATCGTTCTGCCAAATCGCAAGAGGAAACAGACAACAAAGGATGTGGTTGAGATATAGGGGGCAGACCTAGTCGTAGTAGTGATGAAGTTTCTGTAATGGAAATGGAGCAAAGGACTAGGCATAGTAAGTTTTACTAACAATTAACAACCAGAAATGGGATGATTGATTATTACGAAACAAAATCACAGCCAATAACTAATTTATTTTTACATTGGTTATTGGTATATCCATAAATATAATTATATTTGTGTGATTTAGTACTATGAAGAGCCGTGTGAAGGGAGACTTTCAAGCACGGTTCCGTGAGAACGCAGGGGTGAAATTCCCCTGCGTGACTCGATTAGCTGTAACCTTGACACAAAACGCACAAACAGAATTGATAATTTTAAACAATAAAATAAATTGAATTATGAGTATGATTGGAAATTTACTTCGAGTGACAAAATCTGAACTTGAAGAATATTTGAAAGATAGTTCATTATTGGAAGATAAAATCTATGATGACGAAACGGAAAACGAAAATTTAGTTGATATTGACAAATCGTGGGATGGAATAATATTTTTACTAACAGGACAGAGTTTAGCAACTGCTGAACATGATCTTGTTAGAGTTTTATTTAGCGGACAACTAATTGACGAAGAACAAGATTTAGGTTATGGTCCAGCTCACTACTTGACACCTGAACAAGTTGCTGAATTAAATAGTGAAATATCGACAATTACTATTGCAGACTTAAAGCAAAAGTTTAATCCTGAAAAAATGACCGAATTAGAAGTTTATCCTACAATTTGGGACGAAGGTGACGATGCATTTGATTATGTTGCTGACGGTTTTTCGACATTACAAAATGTTTTTGCAGACGCAACAAAAAATGGAGAAGCAATTATTACATTTCTGAACTAACCGACAGAAAAAAGGCTACAGCTAACGGCGTGTTTGCAAAAAGGCGGCTTTCGGATTAATTTAAAGATTGTGCTTTTTTGCAAAGCCAGTGTTTAAGGGAAAGTAAAGGCTTTTTTAACCGCCTCTTCGCAAACACTCAAACGTTATATGATACCCTTGAGCTACACAAACCGCCCAAAAAATCCTGCAAAAAAGAACGTTCACATTTCAAAATAGTTATATTTGCAACTATGAAAAATTTTTGGTTACTTTTTTCTATTCTAATTTTAACGCTATCGGTTTTACCGTGTGGCGATACAGTAGAATGTAACGACAAAACCAAAACAGAAATTACTGAAAAGGACAACCACGAAAAACACAATCACAGTTCAGAATTATGTCCACCATTTTGTACTTGTGCGTGTTGCGGAGTACAATTAGCAAACTTTGAAACGCAATTAGTTTCCTTTAAAGAAAATAATATCTTCACATTTCAAAAGGAAAAAATAAGTTCCTACGAAACAATCTACATCCAAAAAATTGCCGATAAAATTTGGCAACCACCCAAAATTAGTTAATAAAAATGTGCTTCGCACAAAATAACCGTTTTGGTGCTTCGCACCAAAAACGAATATTTATTTTATTAAACTAATTTTAAAATCAATGAAAAAATATATTTATGTTTTTATTGCTATTTGTTTTTTTACAAAAACATTCAGCCAAAAAAACCAAACCGTAACTTTAGAAGAAGCTATATCATTGGCTAAAGCCAATAATATAGGTTTAAAAATTGCCGATAAAGAAATTGAAAAGCAAACTATTCTCAAAAAAACAGCTTTTCAAATTGACCCTTTACAAGTGCAATATCAAGGCGGACAATTTAACAGCGTAAGTTATGACCATAACGTTTCGGTACAACAATATTTTCCTATTGGAAAAATCACAAAAGCCAATCGTCAACTACAAGAAGAATTAGCAAAACTTGCCGAGAAACGAAAAGCAATTTCTGAATACGAAATTGAGAAAGCAGTTACTATATCTTATTATCAATATTTATTCGGAATATCAATTCAAAAACTCAATGTTGAACTGAATGACATTTATACCAAGTTTCTAAAAAACGCAGAACTACGTTTCAAAACAGGCGAAAGCGGAAATATAGAAGTAATAAGTGCCAAAGCAAAAGTTAAAGAAATTGAAACTCAAAAAGCCCAAATCGATTACGATTTAGCCATTTATCAAAAGCAATTTCAATATTTTCTAAACACAGAAGATAATATTGTTCCGAATGACAAAGTTGTTTTCAAATATGAAAACACAACTAAAAACACTTCCAAAGTTGAAAATATCGTAACCGAATATTACCAACAACAAATTTCAGTATATCAAAAAGAAGCCAATACTTTCAAAGCACAAAAAATGCCTAAACTCGGTTTGGGTTATTTTGCACAAAGCATTGACACAAAAACTTTGTTTCAAGGTTTTACAGCAGGACTTCAAATTCCGCTTTTCGGAAACGTAAATTCTGCAAAGGCAAAAGCATCAGCAATAAGTATTTCGCAATCAGAACTCGAATTGCAAAAAAGCAAATTGACTTTAAAACTTCAAAATCAGCAATTGCAAGACGAACTCGACAAGCAAAAGAAAGGATTAGATTACTATCAAAACGAAGGTTTACAATTTGCCGAGCAAATCATAAATACAGCACAAAAAAGTTATGAAAATGGCGATATGAGTTATTTTACTTATATCAGTTTTCTAAATCAAGCCATCGATATTAAAAAACAATATGCTGAAACCTTGAACGCTTATAATCAAAGTGCTATTCAATTACAATTTCCATCAATTTATAACAATTAAGATTATGAAAAATATAAAATTAATAATATCAGTTTTTTCTTTTCTCTTTATTCTTTCTTCCTGCAATGACAAAAAAGTAGAAACAGAAGAACACACAGAAGAAGAAAACAAAACCGAAGTAGCTTTAACCGAAGCACAATTTAAAACCGTTGGCATAGTAACAGGAAGTTTAGAAAACAGAAATCTAAATACCATTATTAAAGCAAACGGTTATACAACCGTTCCGCCACAAAATATGGCGAATATTTCGACACTCATTTCAGGAGTTGTCAAAGATATTTATGTACTCGAAGGCACTTTTGTAACCAAAGGAAAAACCTTGGCAACTATCCAAAATCTTGAAGTTGTCGAAATGTTAGAAGATTACAAATCGGCAACAGCGAACATCGAATATTTGCAATTAGAATACAACCGCCAAAAAACATTGAGCGACGAAAACGTAAATCCTCGTAAAGTTTTTCAAGAAGTAAAATCAAAATTAGCGGTCGAACGAGCAAGAGCGCAAGCATCCAAAACCAAACTGCAAGCATTAAATGTAAGTTTAAATTCTAGCAGTTCATTAATTCCTATTGTTTCGCCTATTTCGGGTTATGTGGGGAAAATTAGTGTTACCAAAGGAGCTTTTGCAGAAACAGGAACAACACTTTTTGAAGTAGTTGACAACAGCCAAATGCACCTCGATTTGAATGTTTACGAAAAAGATTTAGGTACTATTTCCGTTGGGCAAACCATCGATTTTATATTGACAAATCAAGGAAATAAAACAATAAAAGCAACCATTTTCGGCATCAATAAATCGTTTTCTAACGAAAGTAAAACCGTTGCAGTTCACGCCAAAATCAATGCTAATGATGCAAAAGGTTTAATTTCGGGAATGTATGTTTCTGCCAATATCAACATCAACAATTCCACCGTTCCTGCTTTGCCAAAAGATGCCGTTGTTAAAGATGGCGAAAAATATTTTGTTTTTATTCAAGAAGAACACCACGAAGAACCGAAGAAAGCAAAAACCGAAGAAGCACACGAACATAAAGAAGGCGAAGCACATTCTGAACACGAAGAAGGAGAAGAAGAGGAACATAACGAAGTACATTTTGAAGCTGTCGAAGTAATTATTGGTACAACCGATTTGGGTTATACAGAAGTGAAATTTGTAAAAGAAATTCCAGCAAATGCAAAAATTGTAGTCAAAGGAGCTTTCTATTTATTATCTGCTATGAAAGGTGGCGGAGAACACGTTCATTAATCAATTCAATCAAAGAAAATGTTAGACAAAATCATACAATTCAGTATCAAGAACAAGTTTATAATACTCTTATTTACGTTGGTTCTTATCGCTTTTGGTAGTTATTCTATCAAGAATTTACCACTCGATGCCTTACCCGATGTTACTAATAATCAAGTACAAATTATTACCACAGCACCTACTCTAGCCAGTCAAGAAGTTGAACAATTAATAACTTATCCACTTGAACAAGCAGTAAAAACAATCCCAAAAGTAATCGAGTTACGCAGTATTTCACGTTTCGGATTATCAGTAGTAACCGTAGTTTTTAAAGACGATGTTGATATTTATTGGGCAAGAGAACAAATTTTTCAACGTCTTGCGCAAGCCAAAGAGAACATTCCTGCCTATGCAGGCTCGCCTGAATTGGGTCCAATTTCTACAGGACTGGGAGAAATTTACCAATACGATGTTTACGCCAAAAAAGGGTATGAAAATAAATACGATGCGGTACAACTACGAACCATTCAAGACTGGATTATAACTCCACAATTACAAGGTGTTGAAGGCGTTGCCGAGGTCAGTACTTGGGGCGGAAAACTAAAACAATATGAAATCGCAGTCAACCCAAATAAACTAAATAGTTTTGGAATAACCATCACAGATATTTTTGATGCACTCGAAAAAAACAATCAAAATACAGGTGGTGCTTATATCGAAAAAGACCAATATTCATATTTCATTCGTGGTGTAGGTATGGCAACAGGCATAAAAGATTTAGAAAATATTGTGGTTGCTAATAAAAATGGTGCACCAATTTTAATCCGAAATGTAGCCGAAGTTCAAGAAAGTATTGCCCTACGCTACGGAGCATCAACCAAAGACGGAAAAGGCGAAATTGTTTGCGGAATGGCACTTATGCTAAAAGGCGAAAATTCTAGCGCAGTAGTAAACAGGGTAAAAGAAAAAATGATCCAAATCAATAAAACCTTACCCGAAGGAGTTGTTGCCGAAGCATTTATTGATAGAGGAAAACTCGTAGATAACGCCATAGGAACAGTTACTAAAAACCTTTTAGAAGGTGCATTAATAGTAATTTTTGTATTGATTTTATTTCTCGGAAATCTTCGAGCAGGATTAATCGTAGCCTCTGTAATTCCGCTGTCAATGCTTTTTGCAGTTATATTGATGAATGCCTTTGGCGTAAGCGGAAACCTAATGAGTTTAGGTGCAATCGATTTTGGTATTATTGTCGATGGCGCTGTTATTATTGTCGAAGCCACAATGCACCATTTACAAAAACTCAAAAGACAAAAAAATTTAACCCAACTTGAAATGGATAGCGAAGTATATAAATCGGCTTCAAAAATCCGTAACAGTGCCGCTTTTGGAGAAATTATTATCTTAATTGTGTACCTACCAATCCTCGCATTAGTGGGCACAGAAGGCAAAATGTTCAAACCAATGGCAATGACAGTTGGCTTTGCAGTTATTGGTGCGTTCATACTTTCGTTAACTTATGTACCAATGATGAGTGCAATGTTCTTATCAAAAAACACCGAACACAAACCCAACTTTAGCGATAAAATGATGGCGTGGTTCGAAAAAATTTACACACCATTTTTAGACCGAGCATTACGTTTCAAAAAAGCAGTTTTAGCCATTTCGTTAGCACTATTTGTTTTTGCGGTTATTGTTTTTCAAAATATGGGTGGCGAATTTATTCCAACTATCGAAGAAGGCGATTTGGCAATCAATGCAACTATTATGACAGGAAGTTCACTTTCGCAAATGGTAAAAACTACAACCCAATACGAAAAAATGCTAAAAGCAAAATTTCCAGAAATTAAGACTATTGTTGCAAAAATTGGAAGTGGCGAAATCCCAACCGACCCAATGCCAATAGAAAGTGGCGATATGATAATTGTTCTAAAGGACAAATCAGAATGGACTGGCGACTATGATAATTGGGAAGATTTGGCAAATGCGATGAAAGAGGAAATGGAAAAAATTCCTGGTGCAAATATCGAAGTTTCGCAACCCATTCAAATGCGTTTCAACGAATTAATGACAGGTAGCCGAAGCGATATTGCCATCAAAATCTTTGGCGATGATTTAGAAGTTTTAGACAACAAGGCAAAAGAACTAATTGGAAAAATTAATAAAATTGAAGGAGTTGGCGATTTAAAGGCAGACAAAGTAACTGGTTTACCACAAATAACCATAAAATACGATTACAATAAAATTGCATTGTACGGATTAAATATTGTAGATATTAATCAAATTATTCGTTCCTCTTTTGCTGGCGAAAGCGCAGGTAAAATTTATGAAGAAAGCAAACGTTTTGATGTAGTGGTTCGAATGAACAAAGACTATCGTACTGACATTACTGATGTTTCTAATCTTTTCATTCCATTACCAAACGGGCAACAATTACCTCTTTCACAAGTGGCAACAGTTGCATTTGAACAAGGTCCAGTTCAAGTTTCTCGTGAAAACGGAAAACGAAGAATTACTGTTGGTCTCAATGTTCGTGGTCGAGATATAAAAAGTGTAGTCGAAGAAATACAAGCCAAACTAGAAACCAATTTCAAACTTCCTACAGGATATTATATTACCTATGGCGGACAGTTTGAAAATTTGGTAGAAGCAACAAAAAGATTATCAATTGCCTTGCCAGTGGCGTTAGGCTTAATATTAGTACTTTTGTTTTTTACATTCAACAGTATGAAACAATCCTTGCTCATCTTTACAGCCATTCCACTTTCAGCAATTGGAGGTGTTTTCGCACTTTGGTTGCGAGGAATGCCATTTAGTATTTCGGCAGGTATCGGGTTTATTGCCTTATTTGGAATTGCAGTTTTAAACGGAATTGTACTTATATCCTATTTCAACCAACTCAAATCCGAAGGAATAACCGACCCATTACAACGCGTTTTAATCGGAACAAAAACCCGTTTACGACCAGTTTTAATGACAGCCACAGTAGCATCATTAGGATTTCTGCCAATGGCATTATCCACTAGTGGCGGTGCCGAGGTGCAAAAACCATTAGCAACCGTAGTTATTGGCGGATTAGTTTCGGCAACATTACTAACCTTAATTGTTTTACCAATATTATATTTACTTTTCGAGAAAGGAATTAAAAGAAGAAAAAAATCTCCAATTATAAATAATCAATAATTAACATTTAAAAACGAAAATTATGGCAGTAGTAAAAGTAATCGAAGTGATAGCAACTTCGGCAATCGGAATTGAAGATGCAATTCAAAATGCAGTAACCGAGGTTTCTAAAACCATTCGTAACGTAGATTCGGTGTATGTAAAAGACACCAAAGCACACGTAAAAGACGGAAAAGTAACAACCTATGGCGTTATTTGTCAAATCTCTTTCAGAATTGATGCAGGAGTAGATCCAGAACCATCTGAATAAATTAATGGCAGGCATAAGTAAAATTATGCCTGTTTTAAAAAAAAAAATTAGTAAATGGATATTATAAACGAATTAATTATTTCTTCCAAACTTATTCTTGCACTTATTTTAGGTGCAATAGTAGGTTATGAAAGAGAAAGAGACGGCAAAGATGCAGGGCTTAGAACCTACGCTTCCATCTGTGTTGGTGCTTGTGTTTTTATGCTCATCGCATCGCACCTTACCGAAGATAAATCTGCTATTGCAAGAATAATGACAGGTATAGTTACAGGTATTGGGTTTATAGGTGCAGGTATTATTTTTAAAGATGAAGAAAACAAACCAAAAGGACTTACAACAGCTTCTACCATTTGGTGTACGGCTTCAATTGGCATTGCAGTAGGTTTAAATATGTTTATAATAGCCATTGTAGCAACGGTTTTAATCTTCTTTTTACTAGCATTGCCACATTACAAGTGGTATGAAAAATGGAAACAATCAATTAAAAACAAAGAATAAATTAACAATTAAATTTTAAAAAAATGAACAGTTCAAAACAAAGATTTAACATACAAATCAAAAAAATAAAAACACTTTTACATAACGCTAATAGTCAAGAAAACCCTGCATTGTGGTTATACCTTAACGATTTGAGAACGCCTTTTTTTATGATAGAAGGACTATCAAAAATGTATGCAGAATTGCATAACAAAAAAGATTTTAAAAAAATAAAAGAACAATCGAAGCAAATAGAAGATGCTTTGGGTGCGGTAGATTATTACATTGCTTTTCAAAAAGAATTTGCTTCTAATACCACTATTCCATCATTAGTAAAAGATTATATTGCAAAAAAATCAAAAGAGAAGTTAAATATATTAAACAAACTTTTAATTAATGAAAATTGGCTCAATGGCAAACGAATTGATAAAATACAAAAGCGTCTTAAAAAAGCAGATTGGCTTAAAGAAGAAAAAGAAATTAAGGCAATGCAAAAGTATTACCAAGATGAAATAACAGATATAATTTATTTTACTAAAAAAACAACTTTTACGTTTGATAATGTAGAAGAAGATGTACACGAACTACGCAGAAAATTACGTTGGTTAAGCATTTATCCACAAGCATTAAATGGTGTTGTAGAATTGTTTGCAAACAAAACAACCGATGAAGTTATAAAAAAATATCTTACCGAAGAAATTACAACTTCTCCATTCAATCAATTAATAACATCAAAAGAACTTACTCATTTTCTATCCATAAATAAAAATAACTTTTTAGCATTAAGTTGGATGATAGCCGAATTGGGCAAAATAAAAGATAGTGGCTTACGCATAAAAGTTTTGGAAGATGCTTTACAAGCAACAGAATTTCTTAAAAATGAAGAAGCCGAAACCAAAACAATGCAACTTTTAGGTAAAACGCAACCAAGTTCAAAATCACTTTTACAAGAAGCAAGCACCATATCTAAAACATATTTTTCAGAAAAATTATTAACCAATTTAATCAATCAATAATTATGGAACATAAACATATATACGATGCAAAAGGCAAACAAATTTGCTGCACCCAACAAGAAAAAATTTACAGCAAAGCAGGTGCATCAGTTTTATTAAAAGATGGGCACACAAAAGATGATGGACACAACCACGAAGAACACGGAGATGATGATGGACACGACCACTCGGGTTCAGACCAAACCACGTTTCAAATGTTCTTACCAGCAATCATAAGTTTTGTATTATTGATGATTGCTATTGGTTTAGATAATTATTTTCCGCAATCGTGGTTTACAGGTTGGGTAAGAATTATTTGGTATGTAGTTGCTTACATTCCAGTTGGCTTTCCAGTAGTCAAAGAAGCATTTACAAGCATTGGAAAAGGAGAAATATTCTCTGAATTTTTGCTAATGAGTATTGCAACTATCGGAGCATTTGCAATAGGCGAATATCCCGAAGGCGTAGCAGTAATGTTATTTTATGCAGTTGGCGAAGTGTTTCAAACTTTAGCAGTAAAAAGAGCCAAAGCCAATATCAAAACTTTGCTCGACCAGCGACCAGACGAAGTAACAATTCTCGAAAATAATGTTGCCAAAACTATCAAAGCATCAACGGCTAAAATTGGCGATATTATCCAACTCAAAGCAGGAGAAAAACTAGGATTAGATGGCGAATTACTTTCAGATACGGCTTCGTTTAATACTTCGGCACTCACAGGCGAAAGCAAACCCGACACAAAAGCCAAAGGCGAAACCGTTTTGGCAGGAATGATAAATCTAAATTCCGTTTGTCAAGTAAAAGTTACCGTTGCCTACACCGATAGTAAACTATCCAAAATTCTCGAAATGGTGCAAGATGCTACCGCCAAAAAAGCACCAACCGAATTATTCATCCGAAAGTTTGCCAAAATTTACACACCAATAGTTGTGCTTTTAGCCATCTTAATTTGTGTTGTTCCAATGCTTTTTGTAGATAATTATGTTTTTAGAGATTGGTTATACAGAGCATTAGTATTTTTGGTTATTTCGTGTCCGTGTGCATTAGTTATCAGTATTCCATTAGGTTATTTTGGCGGAATTGGTTCGGCTTCAAAAAACGGAATACTATTCAAAGGAAGTAATTTTCTTGATGTGATGGCAACCATTCAAAACGTAGTAATGGACAAAACAGGCACAATGACCGAAGGCGTTTTTAAAGTGCAGGAAGTTGTTTTTAATACCGATTTTAATAAAGACGAAATCTTGCAAATGGTCAACGCTTTAGAAAGCCAAAGCACACATCCAGTAGCAACCGCCATTCATCAATTTGTTGGTAAAATTGATAGTTCAATAGTTTTAAAAGATGTAGAAGAAATATCAGGACACGGATTAAAAGCCAATGTAAACGCAAAAGAATTGTTAGTTGGAAATTTCAAACTAATGGATAAATTTTCTATTGCTTATGATATTGATCCAAAAAGTATTGTTTACACATTAATTGCAGTAGCGTATGATAAAAAATTTGTGGGCTATTTAACCATTGCAGACAGCATAAAAGAAGATGCACAAATCACCATCGACAAACTAAAAGCATTAGGCATAAAAACCACAATGTTAAGTGGCGACAAAGATACAGTAGTGCAATTTGTGGCTCAAAAACTCGGAATTACAAATGCCTTTGGGGATTTATTGCCCGAAGACAAAGTAAACAAAGTCAAAGAAATCATCGCCCAAAATGAAACAGTTTGTTTTGTAGGCGATGGCGTAAACGATGCACCAGTTGTGGCATTAAGCAACGTAGGTATTGCAATGGGCGGTTTAGGAAGCGATGCCACCATCGAAACTGCCGATGTGGTTATTCAAGACGATATGCCTTCAAAAATTCCAATGGCAATAAACATTGGTAAGCAAACCAAAAAAATTGTTTGGCAAAATATCACTTTGGCATTTGTAGTAAAAGCAATTGTTTTAGTGCTTGGAGCAGGCGGTTTAGCCACAATGTGGGAAGCCGTTTTTGCCGATGTTGGTGTAGCACTTTTAGCTATTTTAAATGCTGTAAGAATACAACGAATGAAGTTTTAAGGATAATTATTATTCAAATTAAAGGTGTTTGTTATACAATTTCAAACACCTTTTTTAATATTATAAATCTATATTTTAACAATTGATTAGTATAAAATCGATGTAATTTAATTACTTTTGCGGCATATCGATATAAATATGAATAAAATTCACATTTTAGTAGTTGCATTATTTGGTTTCTTATTGATGCCAAGTAATTCTTTTGCGTGTGGAACTAAAACCGAAAAATCGTGTTGCAAAAAAGAAACAACTTCTAAAACAGAAAAAAAAGACTGTTGCAACAATAAACAACACTCGAAAGACGAAGACAAAAGTTGTGGCGGAAAATGCGGACACTCAAATTGCACATCGTCAACAACAATAAATTTTAGTTTAATTTCTTCTTACGAAATCGAATTTAAAAATAATTCTTTTGATTTTTCTGCCGAAAAACCAAAATTTCATCATTCAAAAACCTTTATTTCTTCGGGTTTTACTTCCGTTTGGCTTCCTCCTAAAATAAAATAATTTCAATCTTTGACAGCCATAAGTCTGTCTTGTTGATAGCAAATACTTTGCTGTCAAAATTATTTATTTAACAAAAATTAAAATTTTATTACAATGAAATCAATATCAAAAATATTGGTAGCAATTACAATATTGTTATCATTCACATCGTGCAATGCACAAATTAAAAACGCAAAAACAGAAACAGTTAAAATTTATGGAAACTGTGATATGTGCAAAAAAACAATTGAAAAAGCAGGTAATCTTAAAAAAATAGCCAAAGTAGATTGGAACGTAGATACGAAAATGGCAACTTTAACTTACGATAGTAAAAAAACCAATCAAGATGCAATTTTAAAACGTATTGCATTAAGTGGTTACGATAGCGACAAATTTCTTGCACCTGATAACGCATATTCAAAACTGCCAGGTTGTTGCCAATACGATAGAGTTGCAAAAGTTCCTGTAAAAATTGATGCTATTTCGGGAGCAGATATATCCAAACATTCAGAAATGACAAATCACACTAACCATACCGAAACGCCAAAAGTTGAAATTCAAGAAGTAAACCAACTAAAAGCCGTTTTCGATAATTATTTTGCTGTAAAAGATGCGTTAGTAAAAACAGATGGTAACACTGCGTCAGCAAAAGCAACAGCATTACTTTCAGCAATAAACGCTGTTAAAATGGAAACTTTAAAAACAGACGAACACAATGTTTGGATGAAAGTTTTGAAAAACATAAAAGAAGATGCCGAACATATTGCAGACACCAAAGATGCAAAACACCAAAGAGACCATTTTGATACACTTTCAAAAAATATGTATGATTTAATCAAAGTATCAAAACAAGAAACGCCAACTTATTACCAATTTTGCCCAATGGCAAACAATGGTAAAGGTGCCAATTGGTTGAGCAAGGAAAATGTAGTTAAAAATCCTTATTATGGTTCTATGATGTTAAGTTGTGGAAAAGTAACAGAAACTATCAAATAATTTAAAAATGAAAAAGATAATCATTCTACTTATTTTTTTTTCATTTTCAGTTCAAGCACAAGTAAAAGTTGGTGATACATTACCAACTTTTACTTTACTTGATTCCAATAATAAAAAAGTTCAAAGCAATACTTTTAAACAAAAATTTATTCTTATAGATTTTTGGGCGTCGTGGTGTGCACCTTGCCGTTTAGGTAACAAAAAGTTGGTGAAACTTTACAATGATTTTGGTAATGACAAAATTGAAATTATCGGAATATCATTAGATACTGATAAATCAAAATGGATTAAAGCCATTGAAAAAGATAAAATTAAATTTACACAATTAATAGATCCCAAAGGGTTTGATGCAAATACGGCAATACAATTTGGCGTAGAAGCGCTACCTTCAAAATTTCTATTTAACCAAAAAGGAATTTTAATAGCAATAAATCCAACAGATGAAGAAATAATCAATTATTTAAAACAATAATAAAATGAAAAATATAAATAAATTTAAAGCGATATTGACATTACTTGTAATCATAAATTGCTCCTATGTAAATGCTCAAATTACAAAAGCCGAAATTAGAGCAACAGGGTTAACCTGTTCTATGTGTTCCAACGCAATAAACAAACAGCTAAAAACTATGCCCGAAGTAGTTGACGTAAACACAGATTTAAACACTAATACATTTACTGTTACGCTAAAGGAAGGGAACGAATTAAATCCAAAAATATTTAAAGAAAAAGTAGAAAAAGCAGGTTTCTTTATCGGTTCATTAGTTGTTACTGCCAAATCAAATACCATAAGTCAAAGTTCATATATTATGGTAAGTGATAAAAAAAATAATGCTTCTGAAATACAGTTTCAGGTTCTTGACAAAGGATATGTTACAGAAAAAGAGTTTAAAAAACTTTCCAAGTCTTACAAAAATATTGATACGTATGCTTCAAATAATGAAGAAGATTTTCACATTAAAATTTTAAACTAATGAAAAAGATAATTTTATTTTTTGTAGCCATTAGTTACCAAACTATTTTAAGTCAAGAATTGTTTGTAGTAACAGATCCTGCCAGTAATGTTCCTGCAAATTCATTGGCAGTAAACGTGATGCAATTGCTATTTAAAGAGCAAATCAAAACTGGCTATAACTATCATCTGATGCCAGAAGTTACTTACGGTATTAACAAAAATTTAATGGTTCGTGGTTCTGCTTTTATTAGCAACCGAAGTAATCAACTGGTTACCGAAGGTGGAAGTTTTATGGCAAAATATCGCTTTTTTTCTACAGATGATTTAAATAGCCATTTTAGATTAGCTGCCTATGGTAGATATAGCTTCAACAATACCGACATTCATCAAGAACAAATTGAAATTTTAGGACATAATACTGGTTTTGAAACAGGTATAATTGCAACTAAGTTGGTTAAAAAATTAGCAATTAGTTCTTCAATTAGTTTTGAAAAAGCATCAGACAACAAACCAAATTATCCATTTCCAAAAACTATTGGAAATAACGCAACTAACTATACATTGTCGTTTGGAAAATTAATGTACCCAAAAAAATACACCAGTTTCAAGCAAACTAACATTAACTTAATGGTTGAATTTGTTGGGCAAACAATCAACCAAAACGGAAAATCATTTTTAGACATTGTGCCAGCGGTACAATTCATTTTCAACAGCCAAGCACGTTTAGATTTTGCCTACCGTCACGAGTTAACAAGTTCAATGTTACGTTCAGCTCCCAATGGGTTCTACTTCAATTTGTATTACACTTTTTTCGATTTAAAAAATTACCAATGACACATACTTATAAATTAATAGGAATGACTTGTTCAAGTTGTGAAGCCAAAGTAAAATCAGCTTTGCTAACTATCGAAAATGTTACTAATGTTGCCGTTTCAAAAGATTTAGAAACTGCAACTATCACAATGAATAAACACATTGCATTATCCGACTTGCAAAAAGTTTTAGACAACAAATACCAAATATCAGCTATCAATCACAACGAAATTGCAGAACAAACAAAATCGTGGTTTGAAACATACAAACCAATATTACTTATATTCTTTTATATCACTTTAGTAACGGGATTGGTGCAATTTACCAACCATCATTTTGATATAATGCAATGGATGCAACATTTTATGGCTGGTTTCTTTTTGGTGTTTTCTTTTTTCAAATTACTTAATATCAAAGGCTTTGCCGAAAGTTATGTGATGTATGATGTTTTGGCAAAACAAATTCCAGTTTGGGCTTACCTTTATGTATTTATCGAGTTAGGTTTGGGAATTGGATATTTAATAAATTTCAATCCAATCTTGACCAACTCAATAACAGTAATAGTAATGAGTATTAGTATTATCGGTGTTTTACAATCGGTATTAAACAAAAAGAAAATTCAATGTGCTTGTCTTGGTGCAGTCTTCAATTTGCCAATGAGTAAAGTAACCATTATCGAAGATGCGTTAATGATTGCAATGAGTGGAATAATGTTATTAATAATGATTTAAGAAGATAAAAAATGAAAAATGAAAAAATAAAAAACATATCAATATTGCCTACGGCAATATTGATATTGTTTATTTCTCAATCCATTTTCGCACAAAAAGTAGTGAGATATGATTTATATGTACGTGATACAATAGTAACTTTTGGCGACAAACCAAAACACGCCATTGCGGTAAACGGACAAATCCCAATGCCAACACTAACATTTACCGATGGCGACATTGCGGAAATTTATGTACATAATGAATTAAACGAAGAAACATCTTTGCATTGGCACGGATTATTTTTACCAAACAAAGAAGATGGCGTTCCTAATTTGACACAAATGCCAATAAAACCCAAAACGACACACAAATATTCTTTTCCAATTATTCAACACGGCACACATTGGTATCACAGTCATTCGGGACTGCAAGAACAAATCGGAATGTACGGAAATTTTGTAATGCTCAAAAAACCAACCGACCCAACTTTCAGAAAAGGAATTGACGATTTGCCAAGCATTCCAATAGTTTTAAGCGAATGGACAGATGCAAATCCTGATAATGTACACAGAATGTTGCACAACGCAACCGATTGGTTCGCTATTCAAAAAGGCACAACACAAAGTTATGCAGAAGCAATCCAACAAGGTCATTTCAAAACCAAAGTAACCAACGAATGGAAACGAATGAACGCAATGGACGTGAGCGATGTTTATTACAATAAATTCTTAATAAACGGAAAAAACGAAAGCCAACTTTCGCAATTCAAAGGTGGCGACAAAGTGCGATTACGCATTTCAAACGGTGGAGCATCAACCTACTTTTGGCTCAACTATGCAGGCGGAAAAATTACCGTTGTTGCCAACGATGGTAACGATGTAGAACCTGTCGAAGTCGATAGACTAATCGTTGCAGTTTCTGAAACCTACGATATTATTGTAACCATTCCAGCCGACAAAACCGCTTACGAATTTTTGGTAACTTCCGAAGACCGCACAAAATCCGCATCCTTATATTTGGGCGATGGCATCAAACAACTTACTTCTACCCTACCAAAATTAAAATATTTTGAGGGTATGAAAATGATGAATGATATGATGAAAATGAATGGAGATTTAGACGATATGGGAATGAGTATGTCATACAATCAAATGGATATGAACGTAGTAATGTATCCCGAAATTACAGGCGAAGCAAAACCCAAAAGCGACAAAATGGGCGATATGAAAATGACCGAAGACGATTATAATAGCAATAAACTTTCAGACATTGTAACACTAAATTACGCAATGTTAAAATCACCTTCCAAAACAACACTCCCAAAAGACGCACCAATCAGAGAATTAAAATTTGAACTTACAGGAAATATGAACCGCTACGTTTGGAGTTTAGACAACAAAGTAGTTTCTGAAACTGATAAAATTTTAATCAAAAAGGGCGAAAATGTACGCATCACAATATATAACGGCTCAATGATGCGACACCCAATGCACTTACACGGACACGATTTTAGAATTATAAACGGTCAAGGCGACTACGCTCCACTCAAAAACATCATTGATATTATGCCAATGGAAACTGATATTTTAGAATTCAACGCCAATGTAGAGGGCGATTGGTTTTTTCATTGTCATATTCTCTACCATATGATGGCAGGAATGGGCAGAGTTTTTACTTACGAAAACCAAGCACCTAATCCATTAATTTCAAATCCAAAACTCGCACAGCGCAAACTTTTTGCCGACGACAGAGCATTTCATTTTATGGCAGAAAATGATTTTGCTACTAATGGTAATGATGGTAGCGCAATGTATCAAAATACACGTTGGAGTATTGGTACGGAATGGAGATTAGGTTACAATGATATGCACGGTTACGAAATCGAAACACACATAGGTAGATATATTGGTAAGATGCAATGGCTAATGCCTTTTATTGGATTTGATTGGAGATACAGAAAAATGGAAGATAACGAGATGGAAAAAAACCTTTTCAATCAAACAAATACCAAAGACAAACGTTCTGTTTTTAGTCTTGGATTAGAATACACCTTGCCAATGCTAATAAAGGCACAAGCCGAAGTGTTTACTGATGGAAATGTACGTTTACAATTCGAACGAATGGACATTCCAGTAACCAAGCGATTACGAATGAACTTAATGTGGAATACTGATAAAGAATATATGGCAGGATTACGATATATAGTAAAACGAAATTTTGGTATAACCACACATTACGACAGCGATATGGGAATAGGCTTTGGAGCAAGTCTAAATTATTAACTCAAACTTCTTACAAAAAGATTTTTTCTCTATTTTTGATAAATAGTAATCAATTAAAAAACTACAAATATGGCATCAACATCAGAAACAGGACACGCAAAAAACGTGGCAAATCTTCAAGATTTAATTTCATTCGTAATAGGTTACGGAGCAACGTACAACCCTACCAAAAATGCTTTAATGTTGCCCCAACTTAACGCATTAGCCACAACATCACAAACAAGTTTAGCCGATGTTGTTACTAAAAACACCGCTTACAACAATAAGGTAAACGAAAGAGTAACCGCTTTCAGCGGTTTAAAAGCGTTATCAACTCGATTAGTAAACGCATTAGAAACTACTGATGCTACTGCACAAGTTATAAAAGATGCGAAAGGGTTTAACAGAAAGTTACAAGGCAAAAGAGCCACAACTGCTACAACACCAATCGACCCAAACACACCAGCACCAGCAACCATTTCAACAAGTCAGCAATCGTATGACCAACAAATACAACATTTGGCAGGTTTAATTTCGGTTTTGCAATCAGAGCCAAGCTATGCACCAAACGAAACCGATTTAGCAATTGCAACACTTACAGCCAAACAAGCCGACCTAACCGCTAAAAACAATGAAGTCTCAACTGCATATACAAATATCAGCAATTCAAGAATTGCAAGAAACAACACATTGTATGCAGACAACACAGGATTAGTTGAAATAGCAACCGAAGTGAAGAAATACATCAAATCACTTTTTGGAGCATCAAGCCCAGAATTTGCACAAGTAAAAGGAATAGAATTTAAGAAAGCGAAAAAATAACATAACCCAAAACAGAAAAGTACACCCCACATTTAAGAATATGCAAACCGCAGAAAGAAATATACTAAACGCAAAAAGAATTATTTGTTTCGCAAACAAACTTATTGCTACCGCAATAAGTTTTATCTTATTTGCGTTTAGATTTATTTCAACCGCATTTAGAATTATTCAATCCGCAGAAAGAAATATGACAACCGCAATTAGAAATATAGCTTCCGCAAATAGAATAATAGCAATCGCCAAATGGAATGAAAAAAAAAAGGGCGTCATATAACAGCAGTTTGGCAATATGGCGGGTTTAGGCTTAATTTGAAGTTGGTTTTGTACTTGCAAAGTCAGTGTTTAACCGAAAGTTTAGGCTTCCTTAATCCGCCACATCGCCAAGCTGCGGGACGTGTGTGACTTGAACAACAACGCAGTTGTTGATGCTTTAAAAACAGATGATAGTAGGTCTATCAGTGACGACTTTCAGGAGTAGTTACTACTTGAGCGAAGCGGATGCACGGATACTTAAAAACAATAAAAAATAATCCGTAAACCACTTTGTGCTGCATTATTAGGAAACTATGGTGTGGTGAGCGACAAAGAAAAACGGCAACAAGATTGCTGTAGGTGTGTTTATGTGAGTTGAACATGTCCGAGAAATAATGTGTAAAAACACATTATTTAGTAGGAGGCGAGCGTAGCTCTGAACCAATGACGAAGCCTCGTAAGCGCAAAAGACGATGTCAAAAATAGGTAGTTACGTTTGTACCTATGACCAAGTGTATTGGAAACCTGATTACTGAATACACGGCATCCGGGGTTAAGTTGGCAAGACGCATCAATAGGCTGTTTTAAGGAACAAGTGAACTCTATATCGTTCTGCTAAATCGCAAGAGGAAACAGACAACAAAGGATGTGGTTGAGATATAGGGGGCAGACCTAGTCGTAGTAGTGATGAAGTTTCTGTAATGGAAATGGAGCAAAGGGCTAGGCATAGTAAGTTTTACTAACAATTAACAACCTGAAATGGGATGATTGATTATTACGAAACAAAATCACAGCCAATAACTAATTTATTCTTACATTGGTTATTGGTACATCCATAAATATATTTATATTTGTGTGATTTAATACTATGAAGAGCCGTGTGAAGGGAGACTTTGACTACGTCGAATTTCATTTCAAGCACGGTTCTGTGAGAACGTTGGGGTGAAATTCCCCTGCGTGACTCGATTGGCAGTAATTTTACAGAACGTCGCACAGACACAAGACTGATAATAAAATGATAGACATTAATAATCCAAATTCCGAATACATTTTTAAAGCTTGTGGCTTTTTAGACCGTCTTAAAAACTATACCTGTGAGTATATTTTACAGTCTTTTGAAGAAAGACAAGAAATATTTGGAAAAATGACTTCTGAATGTGACGAACTCATATTATTCTCAAAGAAAAATTTCAAAAATCAATCAAACGAAATAGAAAAATTGACTAATGAAGTCAAGTTAGAAATTCAAAAACTAAAATCAATAAAAAATAAAACAGATGAAAACAATTGCACAGTTTGTAACGCAGAATTAAAAACAATTGACACATTAATAAAAGATAAAGATTTCAGATACATAACAATCTGTGGAGATTGCCCCAACAAAATTGTGAATTTATTAAACAAATTGGAAGAACCAACAGGAGTAATGTGGATATAAATACAAGATATGGAAAAAGTAATTAATTGTAATTTTGACAATACAGAATATAAAATTGAAGTTGTTGGAAATGTTGACAAAATAGAAGGATTTATTTACTACACCTTTAAATTTGACGAAGACAATTTTATTGTAATTTCAAAATTTGATGGCGAAAAATGGAAAATAGCAAGTATGACACAAAATAGTATTGCTGAAAAATTAGGAAGGGTAATTGAAAACCTAAAATAAAAACTACTGCCAACAAGGGTTTTGCGTCAGGCGGGCTGAAGTGCAAAATTCAACGGCAGTTTTTCAATTAAACTTTAGTAATAATACCTGCTTTTGTGCTTCGATTTCCCGCCCGAACGCAAAGCCCCAATCGTGTGTGACTTGAACAACAACTCAATTGTTGATGCTTTAAAAACAGATGAGAGTAGGTCTCTCAGTGACGACTTTCAGGAGTAGTTACTACTTGAGCGAAGCGGATGCACGGATACCAAAAAAACATTAAAAAATAATCCGTAAACCACTTTGTGCTGCATTATTAGGAAACTATGGTGTGGTGAGCGACAAAGAAAAACGGCATCTATGAATGCTGTAGGTAAGTTTATGTGAGTTGAACATGTCCGAGAAATAATGTGTAAAACACATTATTTAGAAGGAGGCGAGCGTAGCTCTGAACCAATGATGAAGCCTCGTAAGCGCAAAAGACGATGTCAAAAATAGGTAGTTACGTTTGTACCTATGATAGAGTGTATTGGAAACCTGATTACTGAATACACGGCATCCGGGGTTAAGTTGGCAAGACGCATCAATAGGCTGTTTTAAGGAACAAGTGAACTCTATATCGTTCTGCCAAATCGCAAGAGGAAACAGACAACAAAGGATGTGGTTGAGATATAGGGGGCAGACCTAGTCGTAGTAGTGATGAAGTTTCTGTAATGGAAATGGAGCAAAGGACTAGGCATAGTAAGTTTTACTAACAATTAACAACCAGAAATGGGATGATTGATTATTACGAAACAAAATCACAGCCAATAACTAATTTATTCTTACATTGGTTATAGGTATATCCATAAATATAATTATATTTGTGTGATTTAATACTATGAAGAGCCGTGTGAAGGGAGACTTTGACTACGTCGAATTTCATTTCAAGCACGGTTCCGTGAGAACGCAGGGGTGAAATTCCCCTGCGTGACTCGATTGGCAGAGATATTGACAAAAAAAAACTTAAAATACAATAATTATGAAACATACTAATGCAAAAATAATAGCTGTTTTTTTAATCCTAATTTCTTTAATTTCTTGCTCTAAAGATGATGAGATTATTCAAGAGGAAGCTGTAAATGAGAAAGTTAATGAGTTAATTGAATTTAAAATTGACGGAAAAACATACAAATCAATTAATAATGGCACGGGTTTAACGCTTTTAGGGACTAATTATCAAGGTTCTGCGTCTATATCAGTAAAAAATGGAAATATTGCTGAGTATTTTTATGATTTAAAATATATATTTACCGAGGGTGGTCAATTACTTTCCTTTGAATTAGAGGAGACTAAATATAATGCTGGTAATAACATATTAAAAATATTTAAGACACCTACTTACAAACCATTAAATTCTTTTCAAATAAATAAATTTGAAATTAATGAAACATCTAAAAAAATTACAATTGAATTTAGTGGAATTCTTAACTCAACAACAAATTCACAAGAAAGGAGGGTAATTGAAGGAAAAATTTTCCATTCATGTGGTGCTATGTCTCCATGGGGAAGAGATTATTGCTATATGAAAAGTAATGGCGGTACATCAAATTATTTATCATCTTACTTCCAAGTGGGTGGTAATGGTTCTGGAAATCAAAATATTGATTATGTTTCTGGAGATGGAAGAAATATTTCAATCCAGCTAAACCAACCATTAACTAACTTCACGAATTTAAGTTTTGATGAAAATTCTACTAATAATAAAGTTATTTACAGGAAAGCTTTATCTCCTTTTATTATTAATGATAATAATTTAGGTAGTTTGCACAGTCATCAACAATGGCAAAGTTTTCGGACCTCTGGAAATTTAGTAGTTACTAATATCTACAATGGTACAAAACCAAGCGGAGGCATTCATGTTAAGGGAATTATTAATTTAACTGTTAAAGATCAAAATAACAATATTATTGAAATTATTGATTTAGAATTTGTTACGAATAATTAATACCTCTGCCAACAGCAGTTTGCAGAAATGGCGGGTTTTAGGCTTAATTTAAAATTAGTTTAGTACTTGTAAAGTAAGTGTTTAACCGAAAGTTTAGGTTTACTTAATCCGCAACCTCGCCAAGCTGCGACATGTGTGTGACTTGAACAACAACGCAGTTGTTGATGCTTTAAAACAGATGAGAGTAGGTCTCTCAGTGACGACTTTCAGGAGTAGTTACTACTTGAGCGAAGCGGATGCACGGATACTTAAAAACAATAAAAAATAATCCGTAAACCACTTTGTGCTGCATCATTAGGAAACTATGGTGTGGTGAGCGACAAAGAAAAACGGCAACAAGATAGCTGTAGGTAAGTTTATGTGAGTTGAACGTGAGTGAACCAATGACGAAGCCTCATAAGCGCAAAAGACGATGTCAAAAATAGGTAGTTACGTTTGTACCTATGACCAAGTGTATTGGAAACCTGATTACTGAATACACGGCATCCGGGGTTAAGTTGGCAAGACGTTTCAATAGGCTGTTTTAAGGAACAAGTGAACTCTATATCGTTCTGCCAAATCGCAAGAGGAAACAGACAACAAAGGATGTGGTTGAGATATAGGGGGCAGACCTAGTCGTAGTAGTGATGAAGTACTTGTAATGAGTATGGATCAAAGGGCTAGGCATAGTAAGTTTTACTAACAATTAACAACCAGAAATGGGATGATTGATTATTACGAAACAAAATCACAGCCAATAACTAATTTATTCTTACATTGGATATTGGTATATCCATAAATATAATTATATTTGTGTGATTTAATACTATGAAGAGCCGTGTGAAGGGAGACTTTGACTACGTCGAATTTCATTTCAAGCACGGTTCTGTGAGAACGTTGGGGTGAAATTCCCCTGCGTGACTCGATTAGCAGTAATGCTACGAGCGATACGACAAACATTGACAGACAGATAAAATGAATGAAATTTTAAGAATATTTTTACCGACATATTTTATCATTTACTTCGGAATTGCTTTTGTAGTAAAAAGTGTAATTGTGGCAAAACGAATTGGCAAAAATCCACTTGTTTTACCAAAAGACGACAGTGCATATGCACTAATTGGAGTATACTTTAAATTGACTATGATTTTTATGTTCGTTTATGTTTTACTTTTTGCTTTTTTTCAGACACTTTACGAATATTTTTTACCAATTATACAACTTGAAACCTTGACAATAAAATATGTTGGACTTGGACTTTTAGCATTTGCACTAATTTGGACAATTATTGCACAAGGACATATGAAAAACTCTTGGAGAATTGGAATTGACACAGAAACCAAAACAGAACTTATTACACACGGACTTTTTGAACATTCTAGAAATCCGATTTTCTTTGGAATGATGGTAAGTTTAATCGGACTATTCTTGACAACACCTAACGCATTGACCGGGCTTTTTTTAATTTTAGGTTATATCCTAATGCAAATACTAATAAGACTTGAGGAAGAATTTTTAACAAGCCAACACGGACAAAATTATTTAATGTACAAAAAAAAAGTAAGAAGACTAATCTGACAACAACAAATAGAAACAAAAACTAAAATTTAAAACTAAAAAAAATGAACAAAAAATTTTATCAAACAGACACTTTCAAAGTGGGAGTAGGTATAGCAATAGGAATAATTCTTTACAAAGTAGTAATTGGAGTATTCTTTAACTAATTGACTAAAAAAGCACTACTGCCAACAGCAGTTTGGCAAAATGGCGGGTTCAGTGCTAAATTGAACATTCGGAATTCTATTGAACATTGTGCAAATTTTGTACATTTGTTCTTCGATTTCCGCCACTTCTCCAAGCTGCAAACCGTATGTGACTTGAACAACAACGTAGTTGTTGATGCTTTAAAACAGATGAGAGTAGGTTTCTCAGTGACGACTTTCAGGAGTAGTTACTACTTGAGCGAAGCGGATGCACGGATACTTAAAAACAATAAAAAATAATCCGTAAACCACTTTGTGCTGCATTATTAGGAAACTATGGTGTGGTGAGCGACAAAGAAAAACGGCAACAAGATTGCTGTAGGTGTGTTTATGTGAGTTGAACATGTCCGAGAAATAATGTGTAAAAACACATTATTTAGTAGGAGGCGAGCGTAGCTCTGAACCAATGACGAAGCCTCGTAAGCGCAAAAGACGATGTCAAAAATAGGTAGTTACGTTTGTACCTATGACCAAGTGTATTGGAAACCTGATTACTGAATACACGGCATCCGGGGTTAAGTTGGCAAGACGCATCAATAGGCTGTTTTAAGGAACAAGTGAACTCTATATCGTTCTGCTAAATCGCAAGAGGAAACAGACAACAAAGGATGTGGTTGAGATATAGGGGGCAGACCTAGTCGTAGTAGTGATGAAGTTTCTGTAATGGAAATGGAGCAAAGGGCTAGGCATAGTAAGTTTTACTAACAATTAACAACCTGAAATGGGATGATTGATTATTACGAAACAAAATCACAGCCAATAACTAATTTATTCTTACATTGGTTATTGGTACATCCATAAATATATTTATATTTGTGTGATTTAATACTATGAAGAGCCGTGTGAAGGGAGACTTTGACTACGTCGAATTTCATTTCAAGCACGGTTCTGTGAGAACGTTGGGGTGAAATTCCCCTGCGTGACTCGATTGGCAGTAATTTTACAGAACGTCGCACAGACACAAGACTGATAATAAAATGATAGACATTAATAATCCAAATTCCGAATACATTTTTAAAGCTTGTGGCTTTTTAGACCGTCTTAAAAACTATACCTGTGAGTATATTTTACAGTCTTTTGAAGAAAGACAAGAAATATTTGGAAAAATGACTTCTGAATGTGACGAACTCATATTATTCTCAAAGAAAAATTTCAAAAATCAATCAAACGAAATAGAAAAATTGACTAATGAAGTCAAGTTAGAAATTCAAAAACTAAAATCAATAAAAAATAAAACAGATGAAAACAATTGCACAGTTTGTAACGCAGAATTAAAAACAATTGACACATTAATAAAAGATAAAGATTTCAGATACATAACAATCTGTGGAGATTGCCCCAACAAAATTGTGAATTTATTAAACAAATTGGAAGAACCAACAGGAGTAATGTGGATATAAATACAAGATATGGAAAAAGTAATTAATTGTAATTTTGACAATACAGAATATAAAATTGAAGTTGTTGGAAATGTTGACAAAATAGAAGGATTTATTTACTACACCTTTAAATTTGACGAAGACAATTTTATTGTAATTTCAAAATTTGATGGCGAAAAATGGAAAATAGCAAGTATGACACAAAATAGTATTGCTGAAAAATTAGGAAGGGTAATTGAAAACCTAAAATAAAAACTACTGCCAACAAGGGTTTTGCGTCAGGCGGGCTGAAGTGCAAAATTCAACGGCAGTTTTTCAATTAAACTTTAGTAATAATACCTGCTTTTGTGCTTCGATTTCCCGCCCGAACGCAAAGCCCCAATCGTGTGTGACTTGAACAACAACTCAATTGTTGATGCTTTAAAAACAGATGAGAGTAGGTCTCTCAGTGACGACTTTCAGGAGTAGTTACTACTTGAGCGAAGCGGATGCACGGATACCAAAAAAACATTAAAAAATAATCCGTAAACCACTTTGTGCTGCATTATTAGGAAACTATGGTGTGGTGAGCGACAAAGAAAAACGGCATCTATGAATGCTGTAGGTAAGTTTATGTGAGTTGAACATGTCCGAGAAATAATGTGTAAAACACATTATTTAGAAGGAGGCGAGCGTAGCTCTGAACCAATGATGAAGCCTCGTAAGCGCAAAAGACGATGTCAAAAATAGGTAGTTACGTTTGTACCTATGATAGAGTGTATTGGAAACCTGATTACTGAATACACGGCATCCGGGGTTAAGTTGGCAAGACGCATCAATAGGCTGTTTTAAGGAACAAGTGAACTCTATATCGTTCTGCCAAATCGCAAGAGGAAACAGACAACAAAGGATGTGGTTGAGATATAGGGGGCAGACCTAGTCGTAGTAGTGATGAAGTTTCTGTAATGGAAATGGAGCAAAGGACTAGGCATAGTAAGTTTTACTAACAATTAACAACCAGAAATGGGATGATTGATTATTACGAAACAAAATCACAGCCAATAACTAATTTATTCTTACATTGGTTATAGGTATATCCATAAATATAATTATATTTGTGTGATTTAATACTATGAAGAGCCGTGTGAAGGGAGACTTTGACTACGTCGAATTTCATTTCAAGCACGGTTCCGTGAGAACGCAGGGGTGAAATTCCCCTGCGTGACTCGATTGGCAGAGATATTGACAAAAAAAAACTTAAAATACAATAATTATGAAACATACTAATGCAAAAATAATAGCTGTTTTTTTAATCCTAATTTCTTTAATTTCTTGCTCTAAAGATGATGAGATTATTCAAGAGGAAGCTGTAAATGAGAAAGTTAATGAGTTAATTGAATTTAAAATTGACGGAAAAACATACAAATCAATTAATAATGGCACGGGTTTAACGCTTTTAGGGACTAATTATCAAGGTTCTGCGTCTATATCAGTAAAAAATGGAAATATTGCTGAGTATTTTTATGATTTAAAATATATATTTACCGAGGGTGGTCAATTACTTTCCTTTGAATTAGAGGAGACTAAATATAATGCTGGTAATAACATATTAAAAATATTTAAGACACCTACTTACAAACCATTAAATTCTTTTCAAATAAATAAATTTGAAATTAATGAAACATCTAAAAAAATTACAATTGAATTTAGTGGAATTCTTAACTCAACAACAAATTCACAAGAAAGGAGGGTAATTGAAGGAAAAATTTTCCATTCATGTGGTGCTATGTCTCCATGGGGAAGAGATTATTGCTATATGAAAAGTAATGGCGGTACATCAAATTATTTATCATCTTACTTCCAAGTGGGTGGTAATGGTTCTGGAAATCAAAATATTGATTATGTTTCTGGAGATGGAAGAAATATTTCAATCCAGCTAAACCAACCATTAACTAACTTCACGAATTTAAGTTTTGATGAAAATTCTACTAATAATAAAGTTATTTACAGGAAAGCTTTATCTCCTTTTATTATTAATGATAATAATTTAGGTAGTTTGCACAGTCATCAACAATGGCAAAGTTTTCGGACCTCTGGAAATTTAGTAGTTACTAATATCTACAATGGTACAAAACCAAGCGGAGGCATTCATGTTAAGGGAATTATTAATTTAACTGTTAAAGATCAAAATAACAATATTATTGAAATTATTGATTTAGAATTTGTTACGAATAATTAATACCTCTGCCAACAGCAGTTTGCAGAAATGGCGGGTTTTAGGCTTAATTTAAAATTAGTTTAGTACTTGTAAAGTAAGTGTTTAACCGAAAGTTTAGGTTTACTTAATCCGCAACCTCGCCAAGCTGCGACATGTGTGTGACTTGAACAACAACGCAGTTGTTGATGCTTTAAAACAGATGAGAGTAGGTCTCTCAGTGACGACTTTCAGGAGTAGTTACTACTTGAGCGAAGCGGATGCACGGATACTTAAAAACAATAAAAAATAATCCGTAAACCACTTTGTGCTGCATCATTAGGAAACTATGGTGTGGTGAGCGACAAAGAAAAACGGCAACAAGATAGCTGTAGGTAAGTTTATGTGAGTTGAACGTGAGTGAACCAATGACGAAGCCTCATAAGCGCAAAAGACGATGTCAAAAATAGGTAGTTACGTTTGTACCTATGACCAAGTGTATTGGAAACCTGATTACTGAATACACGGCATCCGGGGTTAAGTTGGCAAGACGTTTCAATAGGCTGTTTTAAGGAACAAGTGAACTCTATATCGTTCTGCCAAATCGCAAGAGGAAACAGACAACAAAGGATGTGGTTGAGATATAGGGGGCAGACCTAGTCGTAGTAGTGATGAAGTACTTGTAATGAGTATGGATCAAAGGGCTAGGCATAGTAAGTTTTACTAACAATTAACAACCAGAAATGGGATGATTGATTATTACGAAACAAAATCACAGCCAATAACTAATTTATTCTTACATTGGATATTGGTATATCCATAAATATAATTATATTTGTGTGATTTAATACTATGAAGAGCCGTGTGAAGGGAGACTTTGACTACGTCGAATTTCATTTCAAGCACGGTTCTGTGAGAACGTTGGGGTGAAATTCCCCTGCGTGACTCGATTAGCAGTAATGCTACGAGCGATACGACAAACATTGACAGACAGATAAAATGAATGAAATTTTAAGAATATTTTTACCGACATATTTTATCATTTACTTCGGAATTGCTTTTGTAGTAAAAAGTGTAATTGTGGCAAAACGAATTGGCAAAAATCCACTTGTTTTACCAAAAGACGACAGTGCATATGCACTAATTGGAGTATACTTTAAATTGACTATGATTTTTATGTTCGTTTATGTTTTACTTTTTGCTTTTTTTCAGACACTTTACGAATATTTTTTACCAATTATACAACTTGAAACCTTGACAATAAAATATGTTGGACTTGGACTTTTAGCATTTGCACTAATTTGGACAATTATTGCACAAGGACATATGAAAAACTCTTGGAGAATTGGAATTGACACAGAAACCAAAACAGAACTTATTACACACGGACTTTTTGAACATTCTAGAAATCCGATTTTCTTTGGAATGATGGTAAGTTTAATCGGACTATTCTTGACAACACCTAACGCATTGACCGGGCTTTTTTTAATTTTAGGTTATATCCTAATGCAAATACTAATAAGACTTGAGGAAGAATTTTTAACAAGCCAACACGGACAAAATTATTTAATGTACAAAAAAAAAGTAAGAAGACTAATCTGACAACAACAAATAGAAACAAAAACTAAAATTTAAAACTAAAAAAAATGAACAAAAAATTTTATCAAACAGACACTTTCAAAGTGGGAGTAGGTATAGCAATAGGAATAATTCTTTACAAAGTAGTAATTGGAGTATTCTTTAACTAATTGACTAAAAAAGCACTACTGCCAACAGCAGTTTGGCAAAATGGCGGGTTCAGTGCTAAATTGAACATTCGGAATTCTATTGAACATTGTGCAAATTTTGTACATTTGTTCTTCGATTTCCGCCACTTCTCCAAGCTGCAAACCGTATGTGACTTGAACAACAACGTAGTTGTTGATGCTTTAAAACAGATGAGAGTAGGTTTCTCAGTGACGACTTTCAGGAGTAGTTACTACTTGAGCGAAGCGGATGCACGGATACCAAAAAAACATTAAAAAATAATCCGTAAACCACTTTGTGCTGCATTATTAGGAAACTATGGTGTGGTGAGCGACAAAGAAAAACGGCAACAAGATTGCTGTAGGTGTGTTTATGTGAGTTGAACATGTCCGAGAAATAATGTGTAAATGCACATTATTTAGAAGGAGGCGAGCGTAGTTCTGAACCAATGATGAAGGCTCGTAAGCGCAAAAGACGATGTCAAAAATAGGTAGTTACGTTTGTACCTATGATAGAGTGTATTGGAAACCTGATTACTGAATACACGGCATCAAAAATAACCTAAAACAAAACATAAAAAATTCCGATTTATTTTTGTATTGGTTATTGGTATTTCCATAAATATAATTATATTTGTGTGATTTAATACTATGAAGAGCTCCCGAAATTAATCGGGACAGGCTGTGTGAAGGGAGACTTTCAAGCACGGTTCCGTGAGAACGCAGGGGTGAAATTCCCTTGCGTGACTCGATTAGCGGAAATTTTGTTAAACCGACCGAAAAAAATTAATTCTAAACAAAATATAAAAATAAACTAATTTATGACTAACCATTTTATAGTAAACAATATTTCCATTGAAAAAGCAGTTATTAAAGATTTTCTAATAAGTAGTCGAAAAGTAGAAGCAGTAAAGTATATAATGGAAAAAGCAGGAATTGGATTAGCTTCTGCAAAAGAAATTGTAGAAATATTCCAAGAACTAAAAATAGACAACTACGATAATAAGGATGTTTTTAAAGAAATTTTCAATAATTCAGATAGCTTTCAGACATATAATAATGGAAATGATTCTATAAACCCTCAAAAACCAAAACTTAGTTTTTTAAAAAAGAGCTTACTATTTTTAGGAATTGTTATTTTTGGTGTCTTTTTATTTCTTAAATATTACATTGGATTTCAACACGTAGAAAGACATTGGCGAGATTTACAAAGTGTATTATTTGATAATCAAAATACAAGTTTTGAAGCCGAACAAACTCAAATTGCAGATACAACTGTAGTAGCTCAAGAAGCAATTGAATCACCTACGGATTTACGCAGGTGGGAAAGTTGGAGTGAAGTAGATATTCCAAAAGAAGTACAAGAAGAAATTGAAAGATATAAGAAAAGAGATTTTTCAAAATTAGTTGTTTCTGAAGAGGCTCCAACCGATAAGGAAGCTGAAGAGGCAATAGTTCATTACTATAAAGATGAAGTAGTAAGTTTACTGCAAAAAGAAAATGCTCATATTAAAATTGGTACTTGTTATAAAGCACCGTTACAACAATCTAATGATGGCGATCTGGAAATTACAAGAGTAACAGCTATGGTTTCAGCATTCAATAAAACTCGAGGCAATTTAGGCAATATACAACTTCCATTAAATGTTATTTATGATTTTGTGAAATTTCAGTCAGACCCCGAAACTTGGTATATAACCGATTTTAGCCAAAACATTCCCTATGATAAAAAATTAAATAAAGAAATGTGGTAAGATTTTTTAATATATTAGTTCTTGTTATAACTTTTTTTTCTTGCAAATCAGACAAGCCTGAAAAAAAACTTAATACAATGTACCTTACGACTAATGCAAATGATGTTTATGCTTTTGATATTCAAAATAAAAAAATAAAATGGCATTTCCCTGCATTAACTAAAGAAGAATTTAATTCGCCATCCTATTTTACAATAGATGACAATATAATGATAAAATCGTAACAAGACGGAACGATTATCCAATTTGATAAGACAAATGGAAAAGTAATAAGCAAATATCAAGATAAAGAAGATGAATCTCATTCTTACTATGGCTATGATTTTATAAATGTTGCATTTTTACATTTTTTTCAATATCCGCTGATTTTTCAAGGCAATGCCATATTTTCTAATAGTCACGGAGAAATAAAATCAATAAATCTTAAAAAGCAAAATAAAAAATGGGTTTATATTCAAAATCAAATTATTTATTCAAGCCCCAAAATTGCAAATAATATTGTTTATGTAAATACCAATTACGAAATAGTAGCATTGGATGTGAAAACAGGAAAAAAAATGTTTAAAACAGCATTAGAACAAGTATCTTCAAATGAACTCATCATTAAAAATGATAAAATCTATACTTTAGGAGATGATGGTATGTTAATGTGTTTTAATCTAAAACTAGAAAATCAATGGACATTGAAAGTTGAAAATACTATTGAAAGTAGCACAAGAAACCTGATAATAACTGAAAATTGTATTTATTTCGGAGGAAGTATATTGTATTCTGTAGATAAAAATACTGGAAAAGTAAAATGGAAAACAAAAATTTATGAAAACAAAAATTCACATAACGGATTACTTTCAATTGAAAAAAATGAAGATGGCGTTATGGTAATGACATCTGGAAAATTTATTAAGATAGATGAAAATGGAAAAATAGTAACCACTAAAAATTGGATCGAAATACCAATTGGAAATTTATTTTATTGCAATAATTGGTATTATTACCTAACCGAAAAAGGAAATTTAATGAGGATAAAATCGGATTTGAAGCAAGAAGAAGTATTTTACAAAGGAATAAATATACCCAATCATAGAGTTGACGATACATACTTTTATGCAGAATGAAATTACAACAATGCAAAAACTAACACTAAATAAAAACAGCCGCCAACAGCTAGAGTTTCGTTGCGGCTGAAAGCCGAGCAATGAATTGTAATCAACGAATACCAATAAAAAATAAAATCCATGAGTTAAACCGATTACATTCACACCCCTTATGGGTTTATCGAAAAGATTTTAGATAGCATTGTAAGAGGATTTAGTTCCTCTTTTTATAAAAAAATTATAAATAAATGTTATTTTATTTCATAGTTTTTAATATTTTTGATAAATAATTAACGGTAAGTTTTTACACAGACTGACGTTGTGCGAGATTTTGAAAAACTAAAAAAATGAAAAAAATAATTTTAATACTTACGATTTTAATACTATTATCAAATAATACTTTTTCCCAAGTAAAAAAATATGAAATTCCAGATTACAAGTTAATTAAAAAAAATATTGAAGATAAATCCTCTAATTATTATTATCCAAAATTATTGGAAAGAATGACATCCAATGATTCTCTATTGAATAACGAAGATTATAGACATCTTTATTTTGGCTATGTTTTTAACCAAAAATATAGTTCTTATTTTAGATCGCCAGACGAAGAAAAACTTAAAAAGTATTATCAAAGTGATAAGATAAATGAAAAAGATTATAATGAAATTATAAAATTAGCCGAACACTCAATTAGTTTATTCCCATTTGATTTAAGACAAATGAATTTCCTTGCATACATTTATCACTTAAAAGGAGATGAAATTTCAGCAAAAAATATATCAAACAGATTTCATAAAATTATAGAAGCAATTATTTCATCCGGAAATGGAGAAAAGTGTGAAACAGGATTTCACGTAATTTCGGTAAGTCACGAATATGTTTTACTAAATCTATTTGAACTTCAAAACAATTCACAAAGTCTAGTTGGAAATTGTGATTATATGGCGTTTGAAAAAGGGAAATACAAAATAGATGGAATGTATTTTAGTATTGAAAAAATATTAGAAAACGAGATGAAACCTTTTGACGGAAAATAAAACCTCGCACAACAGCTAGAGCTTCGTTGCGACTGCAAGCCGAGCAATGAATTGTAATCAACAAATACCTATAAAAAATATAGTTAATGAGTTAAACCAATTCCATTCATTACCCTTATGAAGTTATCGAAACATATTTAGATAGTATTTTTAAGGGGGGGGGTGAAAAATAATATTATATTTTGATGTATTTCATTTTTTTCTATTTTGGAATAATAATCAAAGAGCCTAAATACAACCAAAAGCCAAACAAAACACAACAAATTTAGCAAAGGACTTCAAAAAATGTTTAAATTTGTCTCGATATTTTAGAGCAAAACGATGAGAGCAAAATACATCAACCCATTTACGGATTTTGGATTTAAAAAAATTTTTGGAGAAGAGGTCAACAAACCTTTGTTGATAGATTTTCTGAATGCACTGTTGCCTCAAGCCAATAAAATTGTAGATCTAAATTTTAAAAACACAGAACAATTAGGACAATCGGATGCTGATAGAAAAGCCATATACGACATTTATTGTGAAAATGAAAAAGGCGAAAAGTTTATAGTAGAACTCCAAAAAGCAAAGCAAAATTATTTTAAAGAAAGAACCATTTATTATTCGACATTTCCCATTAGGGAGCAAGCCGAAAAGGGCGAATGGAATTATCATTTGAAGGCAGTTTATTGTGTTGGGATATTAGATTTTACGTTTGACGACTACGAAAACGAACCAGAAAAAAAGGAAGTAGTACACACAATTAAATTAAAAAACCAAAATGGGAAGACTTTTTATGAAAAATTGACTTACATTTACCTTGAAATGCCCAATTTTAAGCTCACAGAGTCAGCCTTAATATCTCGTTTGGACAAATGGTTGTACTTTATCAAGCATTTGGAAGATTTTCAATCTATACCTACAATTTTTAAGGACGAAGTATTTACCCAAGCATTTGAGAAAGCCGAATTAGCAACTTTTGGACAGGCCGAACTAGAGCATTATGAAAGTAGTTTAAAAACATACCGAGATCTAAAAGGAGTTATAGACACCGCTTTTGACGAAGGAAAAATGGAAGGAAAAATGGAAGTAGCAAAATCTGCCAAACAAATGGGGCTTGCTATTATGGATATTATGAAATTGACAGGCCTTTCTGAAAGAGAGATTGAGAAATTGTAAAAAAATAATTTGCTTTTTATTTTTAATGTGATACATGTTTGAAAACGGGAAGCCCTAGCCCAGATTGCAATGGAAATCCTTTTTGTTTTTTTTGGAATAAAGTTGGTTTGAAAGCAGGATTTTTATGTTGTTTGGTGTGTTTATAAAAAAACGATAAAAAAACAAAAAGATTGAAATGAAAAGCTGGAAATAGCTCCTAATAATTTATATTTTTATAAGATTTTGACCTATAAAAAATAATTTGTAGTGTTGTATTTTTTATAGGCCAAAATTTTGTTATTTGTCTAATGGGAAATCGTAATTCACCAACCATTGAATACCAAATTGGTCGGTAAGCATGCCGAAGTAAGCATTCCAAAACGTTTTTTCGAGGGGCATTGAAATGGTTCCACCAACTGCAAGTGCATTAAAAATGTGGTCTGCTTCTGAAACGGAGGCCGTGTTGATGGACAGCGCAATATTGTTGCCAAAAACCACTTTTCCGTACTTGCCTTCAATATTATCGCTACCCAAAAGTATGGTTTCATTACTGATAGGCAAGTTGATGTGCATGATTTTTTGTGCTACTTCGGGCAAAAGAGGTTCGTTGTCTTCGGATGGAGGCATGTCTGAAAAACGACCTACATAAGCAAAATCGCCTCCAAAAACTGATTTATAAAACAAAAAGGCTTCTTCGCAGTTGCCATTAAAAGTAAGATACGCATTGACTGTTGCCATAATGTGTTGATTGTAAATTAGTTATTAGGTTATGTTAATTTTGGGTTTGTTCTGTATATTTTTTAAAATTATCTAATATGGCCTGCCATCCCGCTTGTTGTAATTCGTGTGAGTTTTGGTTTTCGGGTTCAAAAGTTTCGGTAATGATTACGCCATTTGGGGTGTTTTCAAATGCTATTTGCACGGTTCTGTGGTCTGCCAACGTAAAATGGAGGTTTTTTTGAGGGTTTATAAGTGTATATTGTCCACCAAAATCAAAGCTAAATGAGCCATCTTTGGCCGCCATGGTATAGCAAAAAGTCCCATGAAGTTCGAGTTGGTTGGTGGCTTTTGTAGTATGCCAATCGGCAGAAGCATGGTTCCAATGCAGGACATGCTTTGGATTTGTCCAATATTCCCAAACGGTTTCTAAGGGAGCATTGACTTGTGTTTGTACTGTTATCATTTTAGTTCAAGGTTTTGTTTGAAATTCAAATGTATAAAAATATTTGAATAAATGGTTTTTTGTTTGTCCAATTTTCAATCAATACCATAAAAGTGGATGGTAATATGCCAAATATACATTTAAAATAGCCCAATCTATTGGTTCTTTTTTACTAAAATGAATCCAAAAAAATAGTTCCGTAACCAAGCTATGCAACGATTTTTTTTGAAAATTTTTTCTAAAAAATAACTACGCAACTTTGGACTATTTTATAAATATATTTGGTGTAAAGTGCCAAAAAAAGCGGATTTCCAAGATGGAGCACCGCTTTTTGGCTATGAATAAAAAAGATTAATTTGTTACTTGGGCAATTTGTACATCTGCTTGTACGTGTGCTGCATTGGCACGACCGCTAGGATCTTGGTTTTCTTGCCATTTTGGAATCCATTTTCTAACGGTTTGGGCAGCACTTTCTTGAGGGTAATATTTATGAAAAATAGTTCTATAAAAATAGGCCTCTTTTGTTGTTGGAGTATTGTAAGGATACAATTCTTCTGCAGCAGCTAAGGCTTCATCGGTTACTTTTGATGAGCAATAAGCAATTAATTGGTCGATCCAATTGTAGCCCACCCCGTCCGAGAATTGTTCTTTTTGTCTCCATAAAACTTCATCAGGAAGGTACGGATTGTTTGGGGTGTCAAACGCTTTTCTAAGAATATATTTTTCACGTCCGTCATAAGTTTTAGGTTGTTTTTCTTCAGGTTTGATGAGCATTGCCATATCCAAAAAGGCTTTGTCCAAAAAGGGTACTCGTGCTTCTAGTCCGTGTGCCATAGTTGATTTGTCGGCCCGCAACAAGTCAGCTGTAAATAGTTTTTGAACTCTTTCGATGGTTTCTTTCTGAAAATCTTCGGCAGAAGGAGCATTTCTAAAGTACAAATAGCCACCAAAAATTTCGTCGGCACCTTCGCCAGACAACACCACCTTGATACCCATATCGGTAATGGCTTTAGACAAGAAATACATTGGAGTACTGGCTCTGATAGACGTAACGTCGTACGTTTCGAGGTGCCAAACCAATTGGTCTAATATTTCGATACCTTGTTCAATGGTAAAGTGAATTTCGTGGTGCTCAGTACCTAAAAAGGCCGCTACTTTTTTGGCTGCTAAAGCATCGGGTGCGTTGCCATCTAGCCCTATAGAAAATGAATGTAAGGTTTTTCCTTGTTCTTTTAATAATCTTGAGGCAATAGACGAAGTTAAAGACGAATCTAACCCGCCCGAAAGCAATACTCCAATAGGCACATCGCTCATCAAGCGTTTGCGGGTAGCCTCTGTGAGTGTTTCGCGAATCAAGTCTAAATCCAATTCTTTAGTTGCTTTTGTATAATCTTCATATTCAGGTTTGTAGTATTTTACAAAACCTGTTTTTGCTGTATAATAATGTCCTGGAGGAAACGTTGAAAAAGTTTTACACTGATCGGCTATTGGTTTCATTTCCGACGAAAAATACATTCTTCCTCTGTCATCTACACCATAATACAAGGGTTTTACCCCCATTGGGTCTCGTCCTGCTATATAATCATCGCCATCAACTACTACAAATGCCCAGTCGCCATCGAGCATATTGCAAAAATCATAACCAAACGCTTCGTATAAATGCACAATGACTTCAGAATCGGATTTGGTTCTAAAGGTATGCCCTTTCAATACGCCGTCTCGTAAGGCTTGGTGGTTGTATATTTCGCCATTGTGTACCATATAGGCCGTTTTGGAACCTTTTATCGGTTGGCGACCTGAATGTAAATCGATAATAGACAAACGCTCGTGGCTCAAAATATGACCATTTTCGGTTACATGCAAATCACTTTCGTCTGGACCACGATGGGTCATTCTTTTAGATAATGATTTAACTAACTCTTCATCTTTTCCTTTTCCAATAATGGCTAAAATTCCGCACATAACTTTTTATTAATTATATTATTAAATGTTTTAAAATCTTGTTTCGTTTTGATGTTGCAAAATTGGTTTTTTAAATTGTTTTTTAAAACTAAAAAAGGTAAATTGATTTTAAATTGAAACAAAAAATCGCTAATTAGTAATAAAATATAATCAAAATTAACAATTTTAGTTCTCAAAATTAAAATTTGAAATATCGTAAAGTTATTGTTTCAAATTGAAAATGGTATAAGCGGGTTTATCATTTATTTCAAAAGGACAAATATCAGGATGAGGCTAAAATTAATTTTAATTATTTATATTTGCCAAAAGTATCAACAAGAATTATTGAGTGGCTGTTTTTTTGAATTTATTTCAAAACATACCAAAACAAACCACAGATGAACTTGCAACAAAAACCACCAACAGCGCATGAAACCAATTGATTTTGAAGGGCTTGACCCTAAAAAAAATATCCTTATTAAAGGTGCCGAAATCCATAATTTAAAAAGTATCGATGTAGCCATTCCTCGAAATCAGTTGGTAGTCATCACGGGGCTTTCGGGTTCGGGCAAATCGTCTTTGGCTTTTGACACCCTATATGCTGAAGGACAACGCCGTTATGTTGAAAGTTTATCGTCTTATGCCCGACAATTTTTAGGCAGATTAGACAAACCAAAAGTTACCTATATCAAAGGGATAGCACCTGCAATTGCAATCGAGCAAAAAGTCAATACTACCAATGCCCGTTCTACCGTAGGAACATCGACAGAAATTTACGATTATATCAAATTATTATTTGCAAGAATAGGCCGTACTTTTTCGCCAATTTCGGGTCTCGAAGTACAAAAACATACCGTTTCGGATGTAGTTTGTGCCGTAAAAACCTTGCCTCTTAACAGCAAATGGCTGCTTTTGGCCCCCATCATTTTAGAAGAAGGCCGAAAAATGGAAGACAAGCTTAAAGTATTGTTGCAACAAGGCTTTGCAAGGGTGTTGATCAATCAAGAAATTCATCGGTTAGACGCTTTAGACGCCATTCAATTTAGTAATTCACCCATATATTTAGTAGTAGATAGACTTGTAATTCAGGATGATGAGGCTTTTTTCAATAGGCTTTCGGATGCTGTTCAAACCGCTTTTTTTGAAGGTAAGGGCAGTTGTATTTTACAAGAACCTGATGGTAAAAACAGCCAATGGTTTAGCAATAATTTTGAACAAGATGGCATGACTTTTTTAGAACCCAACATCCATTTGTTTAGTTTCAACAATCCGTATGGAGCCTGTCCAACGTGCGAAGGATATGGCAACATTATTGGAATAGACGAAGAGTTGGTAGTGCCAAATACCGCTTTGTCTATATTTGAAAATGCCATTTTCCCGTGGCGTGGCGAAAGCATGAGCTGGTATAAGGACGAACTCGTAAAACATGCTTATAAATTTGATTTTCCTATTCATAAACCTTACTTTGAACTCTCAGACACCCAACGACAATTGGTTTGGGAAGGCAATCAATATTTTCAAGGGTTGAACAGTTTTTTTAAAGAATTAGAAGAAAAAAATTACAAAATACAAAATCGGGTGTTGTTGTCTCGATACAGAGGCAAAACCAAATGCCCTACTTGCAAAGGCAGAAGGCTTCGGGTGGAGGCGTCATACATTAAAATCAACAACAAAACGGTTTCGGAATTGGTTGATTTGCCCATCAAAAATTTGATTCCATTTTTTAAAAATTTGAAATTATCAGATTTTGAGCAGCAAGTGGCCAAACGACTTTTGATAGAAATCAACAACAGATTGTCGTTTTTGAGTCAAGTAGGCTTGGATTATTTAACCCTCAACCGCAACTCGGTGACGCTTTCGGGTGGCGAATCGCAGCGCATCAATTTGGCAACCTCCTTGGGCAGTTCGCTGGTGGGGTCTATGTATATACTAGACGAACCCAGCATAGGGCTACACCCAAAAGACACCGAAAAATTAATCGAAGTTTTAAAAGCATTAAAAAAACTAGGCAATACCGTTATAGTTGTAGAGCATGATGAAGACATCATGAAAGCCGCCGATATGATTATAGATATTGGTCCAGAGGCTGGCACCCTTGGCGGGCATCTAGTGGCCCAAGGCAGCTTTGCAGAAATGCTACAATCGCAGTCGCTAACAGCACAATATTTGAATGGACAAAAGCAAATTGACATTCCAAAACACCGACGCAAATGGAAACATTTTGTGGAAATACGGGGTGCCAGAGAACACAATTTAAAAAACATCGATGTGGTGTTGCCTCTCGATGCCTTAACGGTTATAACAGGAGTTTCGGGTTCAGGAAAAAGTACATTGGTCAAAAAAATTGTATTTCCAGCCCTTCAAAAAGCCCTAGTTGGCATGGGAGACAAGCCAGGGCAGTTTTCCGAAATAAAAGGCAGTTTTGCCCATCTCAAACACATCGAATATATAGATCAAAACCCCATTGGCAGAAGTTCTCGTTCCAATCCTATTACTTATATCAAAGTTTATGACGATATTAGAGCCTTGTTTGCCAAAGAAAAATTAGCCAAATTGAGGGGCTACGAAGCCAAACATTTTTCATTTAATGTAGATGCTGGCCGATGCGAGAGCTGTAGCGGCGAGGGCAGCATCAATGTAGAAATGGTGTTTATGGCCGACGTTACTTTGCCTTGCGAAACCTGTATGGGCAAACGCTTTCAAAAAGAAATTTTAGAAATCACCTTTCAAGATAAAAATATTTACGACATCCTAACCATGACGGTTGATGATGCCATGGTATTTTTTGAAAATCACCAACAAAACAAAATCGTTCAAAAAATCAAACCCCTTCAGGATGTAGGTTTGGGCTATGTACAACTTGGACAATCTTCTTCGACCCTCTCTGGCGGCGAGGCACAACGCATCAAATTGGCCTCCTTTTTAGTAAAAGGTCATACCAAAGAAAAAGCCCTTTTTGTATTTGATGAGCCCACAACAGGATTGCATTTTCATGACATCAAAAAATTGTTAAACTCCTTTAATGCCTTAATAGAAAACGGACATTCCATCATAGTAATCGAACACAATTTGGATTTGATCAAATGTGCCGATTGGCTAATAGACCTTGGTCCAGAAGGAGGCGAAAACGGCGGACACCTATTAGCCGTTGGCACTCCCGAAACGGTTGCCCAAAACCCCCAATCGATCACTGGGCAATATTTGAAAAAAATATTAAAACCCAATAAAAACAGCTAAAATCTAACAAAAAACCAATTTATTGGGTGTTCCCCAAGGGTCGGGGTATCCGTTGCAAACAACGTTCATTGAAGTCCAAATGTAGTACCAAATATACATATCTAATGGTTCTTTTTTGCTAAAATGAGTCAAAAAAATAGTTCCGTAGCCCAGCTATGCAACGATTTTTCTTGAAAATTTTTTCAAAAAAATAACTACGCATCTTTGGACTATTTTATAAATATTTTGGGTATAATATAATTTTGTGAAATAATCTTTTTTGATTACCACATTCAGAAACGATATTCGTGCAATACAACACCCCACTTGGGGGCTGGGGGGCTTCTAAAAGGATTTCCACTGCTATCCCTAACGCAAAATCTGGTGTTTATTGCAAAGATAATATTATGTATTTACTTATATTTATATTTTATATAGAAAAAAAAATTAAATTAAATTACAATAATAAACACTTAAATGAACTACATTTTTTTCGGCTTCATTTAGCAAAAAGAACAAACTGTTGGGGCTTTTTTATAGCCATATTTGGTATAACTTTGTCCCAAAGTATTTATCACATGGAATCGGCAAAGTTTTATAGTTTACTCAATCAACATTTCCCTTTTGAACCCACACTCAAGCAAGCTGCTTTTTTGCAAAAAATGGCGGTGTATATTACCAATACTTCCAACAACGAAATATTTGTTTTGAAAGGCTTTGCAGGTACAGGAAAAACAACCCTAATTGCTACTATTGTAAACCAATTGGCTGCCATCAACAAAAAATATGTGTTGTTGGCTCCCACAGGAAGAGCCGCCAAAGTGATAGCCAACTACAGCCAAAAACCAGCATTTACAATTCATAAAAAAATATATTATCCAAAAAAATCTACGGGCGGCGGCATAGCCTTTACCAAACAGCAAAACAAACACAAAAATACCCTATTTATTGTAGATGAAGCTTCGATGATTTCGGATATTGGACAGGATAGCAAAATGTACGAAAACGGGTCGCTTTTGAACGATTTGATCGATTATATTTACAGCGGCACCAATTGTAAAATGATACTTTTGGGCGATACAGCCCAGTTGCCACCCGTCAATATGGAGGTTTCACCTGCACTAGACCCCGATACTTTGGCCCTACATTATGACAAAAAAATCGATTGGATAGAGCTCGATGAGGTAATGCGTCAGGCCTTACATTCGGGTATTTTGTATAATGCTACCGAGTTGCGATCGCTTTTAAAAGACAGTTTTATCACCGAATTCCGATTCAAAATCAAAGGATTCAAAGATATTATTCGGCTCACAGACGGCTACGACATTCAGGATGCTATCAATACAGCTTATAGCAATTATTCTATAGAAGATACCACCTTTATTGTAAGGTCAAACAAAAGGGCCAATCAATACAACGAACAAATACGATCCAAAATACTATTTAAAGAAAGTGAATTGGCCACAGGCGATTTTTTGATGGTGGTAAAAAACAATTATTATTGGCTCAAAGACCAAGACGAGGCAGGATTTATTGCCAATGGCGACATTATCGAAGTTTTAGAAATACACGGTTTTAAGGAATTGTATCAATTCAAATTTGCACGGGTCAAAATCCGAATGGTAGATTATCCAAACCAAAAACCATTTGAAACCGTTTTGATTCTCGACACGATTTCCAGCGAATCACCTGCACTAACTTATGAACAATCCAATTTGCTATATACAGAAGTTATGAAGGATTATGAAGATGAAAAAACGGGGTATAATAAATATAAAAAAGTAAGGGAAAACGAATATTTTAATGGTTTGCAAGTAAAGTTTTCGTATGCAATTACGTGCCACAAATCGCAGGGCGGACAGTGGAACACTGTATTTATAGAACAACCCTATTTGCCCGAGGGCATCAATTCGGCCTATATTAGATGGTTATATACAGCCATAACCAGAGCCAAGGACAAACTCTACTTGATTGGCTTTAAGGACGATTGGTTTTTATAGTTTTATTTATTTATTTAAATAAATAAAAACTTTCATTTCTATTTTAATTCTCAATACAATATAACGAAATATCAAAGTCCAGTTGCTGATTTTGTATTGGGATACTATCTAAAGTTATCGTTGTGGTTAAATTTTTTTCATTTTATTTGCAGTAATTAATTAAAAAAAAGTATTATGAATAAATTATTAAATTATTAAATTATTAAATTATTAAATTATTAAATTATTATTTTAACTTAAATTAAAAAAATAATTTAATATTATGTTTTAAATAATTGTTTTTATGATTTATTAATATATTATTTTAAATAAAATATTATAAAAAAATTTGTTTTTATTTTTTTATAATATAAATAACAACTAATTTTGAGACTTATAAATATCTTAATTTAAACTACAATGAAAAAAATGAAACAAAATGTTTATCATAAATTTTTTAAAAATTTATGGAAATTAGTAAGTCTTACCCTTTTGGTTACTTATAATGTAATTTTAGGGCAAACAAATCCAACTGTAATCGGAACAGAGGTATTTACAATAAGTGCATCATCGACTCCAGTAAGTCCATCAAATATTAAAAATGCGGCACATTATTTTGTAACAAATTCAGGAACAAATTATTTGAATGATGCTATTCAATTTGCATTAAATGCGGGTTATAAAAATATTTATATAGAAGAAGGAACTTATTTGGTTAATAAGACAATAAATTTTCATAGTATTACTACTAACAAACTACTTTCGGGAATTAAAATAGAAGGGGCAGGTATGGGTACCATTATAAAGCCTAATGTAACAACTTTAACGAGTATTTTTAATATAGGAGCTTTTTTAAATACACCCAAAATTAACGATTCGTATTGTGAAAATAATATAATTAGCAATATTTTTATTGATTTAGACACAAAAATAAGAACGGGTGTAAGGATTGGAGCTAGAGGACAGTATGCTTTAATTGAAAATTTATGGATTCAAAACGCTCAAGTAGCAGAAACAGAGCAATATTTTACAAAATACGTGTCAGATATTCAATGGATAGACAATAAACCTGTAGAAAAAGAAACTCAAATTACTGCAAATGTTGCAAAAGGCAATGGTGCTATATTAATTGATTTACCTTTAGATAACGATCCTACTACTACTATTTTAGACGGTTTTTTTATTAGTACTACTAGTAATCCTAATGGACTTGCTTATGAATCTGATTTTAATAAGTTTAATAATATTAAAATAAGAGATTGTGATATCGGAATTAGTTATAACTTTAAAAATATTTCATTACTTATTCAAAGTACTTTTAATGGCAATGTATTTAATGATATAATAATAGAGAGGTTTAAAACAGCTGTGGACTTTGGTCCAGTAGCTGCAAATTGTAGTAATAATCTTTTTAGCAATTTTGGGATACAACCAGACAAGATAAAAAATCAATTTGTATTTAGAAGAATTCATGGAAATCGTAACACACTCACAAACATCAATACATTTGATTGGACAGCAGCCTCTCCTTCCATTTTTATATACGATATTTCATCCTCTGCAAAACAATTAACCATTGAAAATTCAAATTTGAGAGCAACTGCAAACCTTAAAAATAACCCATTTTATATAAAAGACGATGGATATGATACTAAACTCATAAATAATAACGATGTAAATGGTTATACTAATAATATTTTGAGAGGCGTTAAAGACTTTGCTGTTTTTGGACAAAATTATTACAATAAAACCGAAAATGATTTTCAAGCCATTAATTTTAATACCATTGATTTTGATGATATCAGAAATTATGCTGGTGCTAGATTTGGAGCAATTATGGGATATCCTAATAGATTTTGGGTAAGAAATAAAAATATTGTTATAGGGCAAATGAATTTGAATGCAAATGAATTTGATAATAGATCGTCAATTGAATTATATGGTAAATTAAAATGGCAACCTTATGAAGCTTTTGGTACGGTTGAAGGTCCAAATAAATATGTATTAGCAAACTCAGATAATTTTTGTGGAGTTCAATGGACAAAAGTTTCAGACCTTTTAAGCAATTCAACTTGGAATCATATAGCCTCGCAAAATGTTAAGATGAATAATTTTGCTATTGTAAATAACCCAGCGGTACCAGATCCAGCAAATGCACCTGGAATCAGGCTAGATAATGCGGGAAATGTTAGAATTGGAACAAGTGCACCAGTAGCTAATGCTGAACAATTGCAAGTGGATGGAGATGTTAAAGCTCAAAAATTGATTCTTACTAAAGGGCTAATTAACGGATCTTTTTTTAACTCTATAGCAGAAAGGGATGAAAAATCATTAGTTTTAAATGTTGGTAACTTGGTAGGTACAGACCCTAAATCAAGAATGTTAAAATTTTTTGATTTTCCTTCTTCAAATCTGGATTCTAAATCTTGGTTTTGGTTTGGACTAGAAGATAGGAGTGATATGAATAGACTTAGATTTTTTGCTAAAGCCAATGGAGAGAGTGAGTTTATTTTGAGTGACAAAGGACAAAATGTAAATTTTGAAATTTTTGAAGGAAATGATTATGTATTGCAAGTAATGCCAAAAACAGATTCACATTTTATAATTGGAGGAGGTGACAACATGACTTTTCCATTTAATCCTGATTATCATAACTATAGCTTTTGGGTTAAATCTGGAAATGCGAGATTTGATAATAAAGTCGGAATTGGTTCTGTAAATTTCAGAGTTTTTTCTGACGATACAGCTGCAACAGCCACAAGTCCTGCTTTTGTGGGGGATTATCGTTTGGTAGTTGATGGAAACATTAGAGCTCGTGGTTTTAAAGCCTCGGTTGGTCAGTGGCCTGATTATGTTTTTAATACAAATTACAAATTACAAACCTTAAACCAAGTTGAAAAACATATTGCAGAAAACGGTCATTTGCCAAATGTTCCTTCTCAAAAAGAAATGAAGGAACATGGTATAGATATAGTAGGTATGGCACAAATTCAGATGCTAAAAATTGAGGAGTTGACATTATATCTTATATCTCAAAATAAAAAAATGGAACAACTCGAAAATGAAATCAAGCAGTTAAAAAATCTAATAGATAAACGTTAAAACATAATATTATGTATAAGAAAGCAATATTATTTCTATTTTCAACACTTGGTTTGATAGCTCAAAATTCTAAAAAAATCTACAGAGAACTTAATGAAGAAGAAAATAACTCCATATATACATTATTTAAAGAACAATGTGAGGCAAACATATTTGTTGATGCACTAAATAGCGAAAACGGAAATGCGGTTTTAAATAACAAGAATATTAGTCGAGGAATTATTATAATACAAAAAGCTAATAAATCTATCAGTATTAATAATTCTGCTTTTATAGGGGATGCACAAATAATAATTAGTGCCAAACACAACGTAAACATATTCCCTGGAAGTTTAATAGCACCAAGTTTCAATGGAGATGTTACCATTTTTACATCTGATTTTAACAATAAAACACCAGCAGAAATGCTACAAAGTACTGACAAAAAAAACAGTACCTCTTTGTATCCAAATCCGACTAAAGGCAATTTAACTATAAAACTATCTAACAGTTACACCCATGGAGCTTTACTTTATGTATATGACAGCAAAGGGGCTTTAGTTATGGAACAAGTAATAAAAGATACTCCGAAAATAATAGACACCGTAGCTTTGCCCGTAGGTGTGTATATGGCAACTTTAATTTCAGAAGATAATCGAGAAACTATTAGATTTGTAAAAGAATAATTTTTTTGTAGATTTACTAATACTCCCTTAATATTATATAACAGCATTTTTTTGGCTATTAGTAATATAAGGGAGTTTTTTATTTGTAAGTTATTTTACTAAATTTCCACTCCAAACATCCATATATTTCTCTGATATTTTTATATAGTTATGTTTTTTTTCTATAAAAATTCTAGCATTTTGACTTATTTTTTTAATTTTACATTTATTTTCAAGTAAATAGCTTATATTTTTGATTAAATCTTTTACGTCTGGAAGAGCCTCTATAGCTACTTCGTTTTTTTGAAGTTGATAGTATTTTAAAAAATCGTGATTTGCACCCGTAAATACTACCTTGCCTTTTGCCATAGCTTCTAATGCGTTGTATCCTTGATCTTTTGCAAAAATTTGATCCATAAATAAATGGGCTTCGTCATAAAAATTGATGTATTCTGAATATGGTAGATTTTTCACCTTAATAATTTGAACTTGTGAGCCGTATTTTTTTTCAATAAAATCTAATGCTAATTCAAAATAATCGATTCCTTTTTTGAAATAACTTTGCTCATTGATACCTAAAAAAATGGTAATTGGTTTTGCAAATTCTAGCGGTTTATAGTCTAGTTTATCTATTTGAATAGGATTTGGAATCATCCCTAAATATTTTGGATGATCTATAAGTGGAATATGATAATCTATATCAGAAGCAATAATACCAACTATATTTTGGACAATATATTCATGTAGTTTCTTCATCTCTTTACTTTGAAATTTTAACACTCCTAAAAACGATTTACGAGCTATTTTACCCATCATAAAAGGAGTAGCAATATTATTTTGAGTGTGGTTTTCAAAATTGTATTTTACATTTATATAGTCATCTCCACAGGATAAAAGAAATACTTTTTTATTGTGTTTGAAAATGTATTTTAAAATTTTTTTTTCAAAAAAAGCATTGCAAAAAAAACTATTTTCATTAATTAATTGGACTATATCATAATTAGTAAAATAATGTTTGTTTTTTTTGAAAAATTTATATGTTAAATAGGATGAAATATCAAAATATGTAAGTTTATAACAAGCTACTTTTAATTTTTTTTTGATACCAGAATCCCATTTTTTTGTAAATTTAAAATCTACTTGATATTTTTTAAAACCATCATCAAAACCTGCCAATACAACATGATGACCGTTTTTTATCAATCCTTCTTTTAAAGTATTATGCAAATTACTAAATTCGCCAATGAGTAATATATTCATCTAATTTTGTATATTTGGCAAATATATTTTAATTTTTTGAATATTAATGAATGTACCAAATACAAAAATTGCACTCGTATCTCATTCTTATAGTAAGGGAGGAGCCGAGCGGTTTGCTGCTTCGTTGAGTTTTTTACTCGATGAAGCTGGTTTTGATATATACAATATTTTGATTTGTAACGAAGTAGATTTTGCATATAAAGGAACATTACTCAATTTAGGCAAAATAAATGGTTTTCCGGTTGTTAAAAAAATTAAAAAAGCATATATTCTTTATAAATATTTAAAACAAGAAAAAATAGATGTAATTATTGACAACAGAACCCACAATCAATTTTTTAGTGATTGGATTTTATATAGAATATTTTCAAATAGAAAAAAAATTTGTATTGTGCATAGCTCTTTTATTCAGAATTATATACCTGAAAATATCTTTTTAGCAAAATTTTTATTTACTAAAAATACAAAATTTATAGGAGTTTCAAAATATATTACAAACTCAATTAAAGAAAAATATCCTTTTTTTAAAAGTTTTTTAATATATAATTTTATCAATACTGAACATTTAGAAAGACAAAAAATTTTAAATAAGTCAAATTATATTTTATATTTTGGCAGGATTGACAATAAAGTAAAAAATTTTGATTTAATGTTAGAAAGCTATAAGTTATCCGAAGTTTTTAAACAAGGTATTAAACTTTACATCATGGGCGATGGCAATGACGATGAATTGTTAAGAAACTTGATTTTTAAATTTAAACTTGACGAATATGTTGTAAGAATACCATTTAATAACAATCCTTTTGAATATGTATCAAAAGCACTTTTTACATTATTGACAAGTCATTATGAGGGTTTTCCATTGTCTATAATCGAATCCTTATCGCTAGCTACTCCTGTTGTCTCTGTTGATTGTATATCAGGCCCTTCAGAAATTGTTGTCAATAGAAAAAATGGCATTTTAGTACCCAACTATCAACCAAAATTATTGTCCAAAGCTATTCAAGAAATGGTTTTAAATGAGGAATTGTATTTAGTATGTAAAGAAAATGCTTTGAAAAGTGTGTTTCATTTATCCAAACAACCTATAGCTAAACAATGGAAAAAAATAATAGAATCTTAATAAAACCAACTACAATAGCTGATGTAGTTAAAATTGAAATACCAAAAGTACAAGATACACGCGGTAATTTATCCGTTATTGAAGGGAGATTAATTCCGTTTGAAATTAAACGAGTTTATTATTTGTATGACGTGCCTAGTGGCGCAACAAGAGGTGGGCATGCTCATATACAATTGCAACAGTTTATTATGGTTTTAAGCGGTAGCTTTGACATTGTTTTAAAGGATGGAGCCAATGAATGTAAAATAAATTTGAATAAGCCTAATGAAGGAATTTTGATACCTCCAGGAATATGGCGAGAACTTGAAAATTTCTCTTCAGGTAGTGTTTGTTTAGTTATAGCATCCGAAGTTTTTGAAGAAACAGATTATATCCGACAATATGAAGATTTTTTATCATTTAAAAATACTATTACTTAATCCGGTTTTAAACAAAAATAACCTTAAATTAACCAATGTTTTTAATAAAAAAACGGGGCAATTAAGTAAAATACGTTTTTTTAATGGTAAATTCTTTTTATCAATTTGATTTTTAATTTTCTGGAATTGGATAGTTTCACCTTTCATTTTCACCTTTAATGCAACAGAAAACCTATTATAATCTAAGAATTTTTTTAAATCTAAATTTTGTTTAGTGAATTTTTCATATTTAGAAAAATCAAACACGTTCAAAAAATAGCTATCTTTTCGTGATAAACTATTTCTATCAAAAACATATTTTGCTAAAATATCCCAACAAAAAACGACTTTATACTGTAGTCCAATTCTTATCCATAAATCAGTGTCTTCACCACCTTTTATTGTGGTATCAAAACCGCCAATTGATTTAAAAACCTCTTGATCCAAAACTACGCATGAAGTCCAAATGATAGATTCTTTTAAGCTTGAAGTAAAAAAATCTAAAATTTCTACAAAATTGTTTTGTTGAATAGAATAACTAGCTTTTGAAGTTCTATTCCCGTTTTCTACCTCAATTGCAGCTGAAAATACATGATACGAATTATGTATTTGTATAATATTAAAAAATGTTTTTAAAAAATGTGGATGCCAATAATCATCGGCATCTAAAAAAGCAATATACTTGGCATTAGCTTTCTTAATACCAAGATTTCGAGCAAAAGATACACCTTTATTAGTTTGATGGTATATTTTTAATCTAAAGTCATTAAAGTTACTAATTATTTCACAACTTTTATCTGTTGAACCGTCATCTATTATTAATATTTCATAATCTGTAAAAATTTGATTAAATACACTTTCTAAAGTTTTTTTAATAAACTTTTCTTTGTTATATAGTGGTATAATAATAGAAAAATAGGGTGTCATATTAATAGCGTACTAGAATTTTTTTCCTCCTTTTTGGTGCTAATTTTACAAAAATAACCTAATCTATAAATATCAAATAGAAACAAACTAGGATTTGATGAAAGCAAGTTGTATTCAAGCTTTTTTTGAAATTTAATAAAAAAAAACAAAAAAATATTTTTTAAATAAACTTTATTTAACCAATAATACAAGTAAGTTATTGCATTATCTTGATGATGCAAGATATTTTTATCTAATAACATTTTTAAATTATTTAATGAACATTTCCATTTCAACAAATATTCAAATGATTGTTCATTATAGTCATGTATTGTTGGGTTATCAATGTGTTTGATAAACACACCACTTTTTTTAATATCTAGTATAAACATTATATCTTCATACCCATATTCCGTTATTTCTTTACGAAATGGTGTTTTTAATAAAATAGATTTTGGTATTAACGTATTGGAAATTAGGCAACTTTTATATGGGTTTTTATTTCTTTTTAATACAGATTGAGTTTCTCGATGTTTACCATAATACCATCTTAATAAATAATTTTTTTCTGGCAACTCAGTATTATAAATAATTCCACCAAATATAATTTTATTTCCAATCATGTGATCAATGAAATTTTTTAAATAAAATTCATTATAAATTTTCATATCACAATCAATGAATAGTATCCAATCATATTTTGCTTTTCTAATTAAAGAATTTCGGTTTTCACTTCTACCAATGTTAATAGTATTTATTAAAAATTTACAATTTGAAATCTTGTTTATTTTTTTATTGTGATTTAATATTTCCAGATTTTTAGACCCATCATCTTGAACAATGATTTCAAATACAATACGTTCTGTAGTTGCTTGCCTATACAAATTTTTTACTAATGCTAAGGTTTTGTATTGAAAAGTCGGAATTAATATTGAAATCATTTTACTAAATATTCTATATTTGCAAAGAAAGTATTTTTATTGATCAAAACAAAATGTATAATCGAACAAATGTAGCACTTTTAATTTATGAGCAACTCAATGCTCAAAAATTGGCTTTGCAAGAACAATTCTTAAAATCAAAACACGAAATTGGCTTTTTTTATATAGATCAATTGTTACCCAACGATTTGGCACTTCTGTTGCACGATGTTTTTCCAAAATCAAACGCCATGGTACTCAAAAAAAGCCTTAGAGAGGACAAATATATTGCGGTTCAAATGAATTTGTACCACCCCATTTTAGAAGAAGTTTTATTTGCTTTTCAAGACGAAAAAATCGTGAGGATAATTAGCGAAATTTGCACAATTAATGATGTAATCCCAGACGATTCGTTGTATGCAGGCGGCATTTCGTTGATGGAAAAAAACCAATTTTTGAATCCGCATTTGGATAATTCTCACGACAAAAATCGTGAAAAATGGCGGGTACTCAACCTTTTATATTACGTTTCTCCAAACTGGACACTCGAAAATGGTGGACATTTAGAGCTTTGGCCACACGGCCTCCAACATAAACCTGTTACCATTGCAAGTCAATTCAACCGTTTGGTTGTTATGGCAACACACCAAAAATCTTTACATTCTGTATCGCCCGTTGTCGTAAATGATGCCCGAAAATGTATCTCTAATTATTATTTTTCAAACCAGCCACTTACTGATTTAGACCAATTTCATGTAACATCTTTTCGAGGAAGACCCGAAAACAAACTAACCGATGTCATTTTGCAAGCCGATAACTGCTTACGGATGCTTGTGCGGCAGTTTTTTAAAAAAGGCATCAAGGAAAATCCACATTTTTATAAAAAATAGTACCTATTATGTATGTAAATGTTGCTTCCAATTATAAAATTGCTTTTTTTTAAAATTGTAACAAACATAAAATAGAATTTGTATATTTGAAACCAAATTTTATTGGCCACTTAAAAAATGAAAATAGCACTCAAAAAAATATTTCCTAATTTTTCAAATGACTTAATTTCAGAAATTGAAAATCATGCAACTTTAAATGTTTTTGAACCCGAAACCATTTTGATGCGAACAGGTCAGTACATCAAAAATACGGTTTTAGTATTGAAAGGACGTATAAAAATATACAGAGAAGACGACGAAGGTGGAGAATTTTTTATGTATTATTTACAACCTGGTCAGGCTTGTGCTATTTCTATGATATGTGCTACCAGAAACAAACAAAGCCAAATTATGGCCAAAGTAGTTGAGGAGACAGAAATTATTAGTATTCCTCTTCAATTGATGGATAAATGGATGATGAATCACAAAACGTGGTACGAATTTGTAATCGAAACTTACAGAAGTAGGTTTGAAGAGGTGTTGGAAGTTGTAGATAATATAGCTTTTAGAGCCATGGACGAACGATTGGAGTTTTACCTCAAAAGACACAGCGACGCTTGTGGTTGTTTTGATTTGAAAATTTCGCACCAACAAATTGGCAACGAATTGCACACCTCTCGAGAAGTAGTATCCCGATTGTTGAAAAAAATGGAGCAACGTGGCATGTTAAAATTGCACCGAAATCACATCGAATTGTTAGATATATAGTACCTTGAGTGTGTTTTTGTGGCAGATCAGCATCTTTTTAAAAAAACGTTTTAAGGATACACACTAAATGCTTACTTTTGAAAAAAAATTAATAAAATGGCAGGAAATACTTTTGGAACACTTTTTAGAATTACAACCTTTGGCGAATCACATGGCGAGGCACTTGGCGGCATTATTGATGGTTGCCCCGCCGGAATTACTTTAGATTTTGAGGCCATACAACACGAAATGGAACGCCGCAAACCAGGACAATCTGCCATTGTAACCCAACGAAAAGAAAATGATGAGGTGCAGTTTTTGTCAGGAATTTTTGAAGGAAAAACCACAGGAACTTCTATTGGATTTATAATTCCAAATACCAATCAAAAATCTGGCGACTACTCCGAAATCAAAAATACCTACAGACCCAGCCATGCCGATTATGTATATGATCAAAAATATGGCTTTAGAGATTATAGAGGCGGCGGCAGAAGCTCTGCCCGCGAAACAGCCAGTCGAGTGGTGGCCGGAGCCATTGCCAAACAATTTTTAAAAAACATCAAAATTCATGCTTTTGTATCCTCTGTGGGGTCAATATTTATGGAAAAGCCTTATCAAGATATTGATTTTAATGCCATAGAAAGCAATCCCGTAAGGTGTCCAGACCCCGAAACTGCTGCCAAAATGGAAGCGTATATCAAAGATATTAAAAAACAAGGCGACACCGTGGGCGGAACTATTACTTGTGTTATTCAAAACGTGCCCATTGGCCTTGGCGAACCCGTTTTTGACAAACTACATGCCGAGTTGGGCAAAGCCATGTTGTCTATCAATGCTGTCAAAGGGTTTGAATACGGCAGCGGTTTTTGTGGCTCAAAAATGACGGGCAGCCAGCATAACGACTTGTACCACCCTGATGGAACAACAAAAACCAACTTGTCTGGCGGTATTCAAGGGGGGATTAGCAACGGCATGGATATTTATTGTAGAATTGCCTTTAAACCCGTTGCAACCTTAATTCAAAAGCAAGACGTACTGACAAACCAAAATACCATCATCTCACAACAAGGCAAAGGAAGACACGACCCCTGTGTGGTGCCAAGAGCCGTACCCATAGTAGAAGCCATGGCCGCATTAGTAGTTGCAGACATGCAACTCATGCATCAGGCATATCAAAAATAAATTTTTTATCATTTCAAATAAATATAATAATGACTTCAAATACTCCTAAAAAATCAATTACCAGTAACTTGACTTTTCAAATATTAATAGCCATGCTGCTTGGAGCCATTTTGGGTATTATTATTCACAATCATTATGATGCCGTAGCGGCCAAATCATTTTCAGATAAAATAAAAATGCTCGCTACCGTTTTTATTCGATTGGTACAAATGATTATTTCGCCCTTGGTTTTTACAACTTTAGTGGTTGGTATTGCCAAGTTGGGCGACTTAAAAGCTGTTGGACGAATAGGTGGCAGGGCTATGGCTTGGTTTTTTTCGGCCTCGTTCGTATCGTTATTAATCGGTATGTTCTGGATCAATGTATTACAACCTGGCAAAGGCCTAACCCTTGGAAATGTAGATTTGAATAGTGCTAGCGAAGTTACCGAAAAAACAAGTCATTTTTCGGCACAAAATTTTGTAGAACACATCATCCCAAAAAGTATAGTCGAAGCCATGGCAACCAACGAAATTTTGCAAATCGTTATTTTTTCCATTTTCTTTGGCCTTGCAGCAGCCTCGCTCGGACAACACGTAAAACCCGTGGTAAATGCTTTGGATAAAATATCGCACATCGTATTAAAAATGGTGAATTATGTCATGAAATTTGCACCCATTGGCGTGTTTGGTGCCATTGCAGGCGTGTTTGCCATCCGCGATTTAAACGAACTTTTGGTTACTTATGCCAAGTTTTTTGGTTCATTTTTGGTTGGCATCGGTACATTATGGGTTTTTCTTATTGCTGTTGGTTTTTTATTTTTAAGAAAAAGAATGGTTGTATTACTAAACCATATTATAAGTCCGCTCATGATTGCGTTTGGTACCACAAGTTCCGAAGCGGTTTTCCCAAAATTAACCGAAGAACTAGAACGATTTGGAGTCAAAGACAAAGTAGTTTCATTTATGTTGCCCCTTGGTTATTCCTTCAATTTAGATGGTAGCATGATGTATATGACATTTGCCAGTATTTTCATTGCCCAAGTATATAACATACAGTTAGATTATCCCACACAAATCACCATGTTGTTTGTACTCATGCTCACCAGCAAAGGGATTGCAGGCGTTCCACGAGCCAGTCTAGTAGTTGTAGCGGCTACTTGTGGTATGTTTAAGATACCAATTGAAGGCATTGCTCTTATTTTGCCAATCGATCATTTTTGCGATATGTTTAGAAGTGCTACAAATGTTTTAGGCAATGCCTTGGCCACTTCTGTCGTTGGAAAATGGGAAAAAGAATAGCCAATTTTAAAATCAAGACTATTTTATCCTATAGTCTTACCTATTTTGCCAAGCGTTATTCTCCATCTTTGTCAAAGTGTAAAACCAATATATAATAAGTATTGTGCTTTAAGTAGCAATTCCAGCTTTTCGTTACAAATCCTCGCCACAAAAGGGTTTTTTGTACACCACAAAAGGAGCTTCCGCTGGTCGCTCTTTTGTGGCTACAAAAAAATCCCTTTTGTGGCTGCGGGTTTTTCACTTCAATCTGGGCTAAAAAAACTTTATACACTTTTTAGCACACTGCTCTATTTGGTATAATACACTTTTTTAGAACATTAACTTCCAAAAAAAAATCCCTCAAACATATTGTGTTTGAGGGATTTTTGGTTTATAAACCACCTGTTTTACGAGGCTATTTCCAATCGTTTTAATAAATTTTGACTCAAGGCTTGTGCGGCATAATTTAAATCGATGTCGAGTTTTTTATTTTCAGAACTTGGCAATTCATACATGGCATCGGTTAGGATGGCTTCGCAAAGCGAGCGTAAACCTCTGGCTCCTAGCTTGTATTCTAGTGCTTTGTCCACAATAAAATCCAATGCTTCGTCTTGTATTGTAAATGCTACCTCGTCCATTGCAAATAATTTGCTGTATTGTTTGATTAACGCATTTTTGGGTTCTGTCAAAATGCTTCTCAAGGTGTCTTTATCCAATGGATCCATGTGGGTAAGCACTGGCAAACGGCCTATAATTTCTGGAATCAACCCAAAATCTCTGATGTCTTTTGGAATAATATATTGCAATAAATTGCTGTTATCTACTTGATCCTTGTTTTGCGAGGTGCTGTAGCCAACGGCTTGTCTGTTCAAGCGTTTTGAAATAATTTTTTCAATGCCATCAAAGGCACCTCCTGCAATAAACAAAATATTTTGGGTGTTTACTTCAACAAATTTTTGATCAGGATGTTTTCTGCCTCCTTTTGGTGGCACATTTACAACTGTTCCTTCCAAAAGTTTCAATAATGCCTGTTGCACACCCTCGCCCGATACGTCTCTAGTAATGGAAGGGTTGTCGCTTTTGCGGGCAATTTTGTCTATTTCATCAATAAACACAATGCCTCTTTCGGCTTTCTCTACATCATAATCGGCAGCCTGAAGCAGTCGAGTAAGCAAACTTTCTACATCTTCGCCCACATATCCTGCCTCTGTAAGTACGGTAGCATCTACTATGGCAAGGGGCACATCTAACATTTTAGCAATGGTTTTGGCTACTAATGTTTTGCCAGTACCCGTTTGTCCAACCATAATAATGTTGCTTTTTTCAATTTCCACTTCGTCTTGAGATGTTTGTTGCATCAACCGTTTGTAATGGTTGTAAACAGCTACCGACATGACTTTTTTGGTTTGATCTTGTCCTATTACATATTGGTCCAAAAAAGCCCTGATTTCTTTTGGTTTTCGTAAAATCAAATCGGAGTTGTTGTTGCGTAATTGGGCGTTGGATTTGATTTCTTCTTGGATAATCATGTGGGCTTGTTCAATACACGAATCGCAAATAAAGGTATCGATTCCTGCAATTAACAATTGTGTTTCTGCTTTTGTTCTGCCACAAAACCCACATGCTGATTTGTTTTTTGCCATTTTTTTGGTTTTAATAATCGTATTAAAAATAGTGCTCTTGGATAGTGTAGTTTTATTATTTGTTTCGTCTCAAAACTTCGTCAATCATGCCATAATCTTTGGCTTCATCGGCAATCATCCAATAATCTCTTTCACTGTCTTGGTGTACTTTTTCAAAACTTTGACCCGAATGTGTCGAAATTATGTGATACAATTCGTCTTTGAGTTTCAACATTTCACGCAGGTTGATTTCCATGTCTGTGGCCACTCCTTGAGCACCGCCCGATGGTTGATGAATCATCACACGAGAGTGGGGTAGAGCAGAGCGTTTGCCAGCAGCCCCAGCACACAACAATACAGCGCCCATAGAGGCTGCCATACCGGTACAAATGGTGGCTACATCGGGCTTGATGTATTGCATGGTGTCGTATATTCCAAGCCCTGCATATACGCTGCCACCTGGTGAGTTGATGTATATTTGAATGTCTTTTGCGGCATCGGCACTTTCTAAAAACAAGAGTTGTGCCTGAACAATGTTGGCAATTTGGTCGTCTATTCCTGTGCCTAAAAAAATGATTCTGTCCATCATCAATCGAGAGAACACATCGAGTTGCGATACGTTGAGGTGTCTTTCTTCGATGATGTATGGGGTCATGTTTTGTGGTTGCAGGTGTGCGATCATTTTGTCATAATACATGGCATTTACGCCTTGGTGTTTGGTAGCAAATTTTTTAAATTCTTTTCCGTAGTTCATGTTTTGTTATTTTATGGTTATGTTTTGTATTAGCCCAGATAGTAGTGAAAAGTTTTTGAAATGGACGACTATTTTTTGATTCTAAAAAAAAGCGACCGGCGGAAGCTCTTTTTTTTGAAATCAAAAAAAGGAGTACATGAAAAAACTTGAAACGAATAGCTGGATTGGCTTCAAATAAAAGAGCGTCAAAAAAATGTTTTTCTGACGCCCAAATATAGTTATTTTTTTTAAATATTATTCACCATACATTTCTTTTACGAATTCGTCGTAAGTAACGTGTTTTTCGGTAGCATTGGCTTTTTCTTTAAACAATTCAAGTAGTTTGACAGCTACTACTTGGTCTGATAAACGGCGAACTTCGTCTTGGTTTGACAAAACTTTTGCCACTATACCTTGAACCTCTTCGTCTGTTGGGTTCAGTTGTCCGTATTGAGCCATTTGTTGGCGGATTAATCCTTGTGTAAAGCCTTTTAAGTCTTCAAAAGTAATTTGAATATTGTTTTGAGACAATGCTTTTCCTTCGATTAATTGAAAACGCAACCCTTTTTCAGAGCGGTTGTATTCTACTTCGGCTTCTTCTGGCGTAAGGTTTTTGTCGCCTGCAGTTTGCAACCATTTTTTTAGAAAGGCTGTTGGCAAATCAAATTTTGTGTTTTCGATTAAAAAATCTTGAACATCTGTCAATAATTTTTGATCGGCTTGTTGAGCAAATTGATTTTCGGCATCTTCTTTTATTTTGGCTTTCAACTCTTCGAGGCTTGCTACGTTGCCTTCTCCAAATAATTTGTCAAACAATTCTTGGTTTAATTCGGCTGGTTCTATAGCATGAATGCTTTGAATCGTAAAGTCTATATTGATGTCTAATCCGTGTACTTTGTCATGACCAATTTTGAGGTAGTCCATCAATTGGTGGTCGTCTTCAAATAGGCCTTTTGTGGCCAATGTTACCACATCGCCTGCTTTTTTGCCTAGGAATAAATCGGCAGTAGCTTTGTCTTTAAAAATGTCTAATGATACAATGCTTGAATTGTTGATGCCTTCAGCTTCGTTTGAAAAAGTACCTTCTATTTCGCTGTTTTGAGCTACTTCGTCTTGCGGAATTGGGGTGCCAAATTGTTTTTGGATTCTGGTAACCTGTCCGTCTATTAGTTTGTCATCTGCAACGATAACATATTTTACAATATCGTTTTTGGCTTCTAAATCCAATTCAAATTGGGGTACTAAACCAATTTCATATTCAAAAACAAGCTCTTCATTGTCCCAAGAAAACGAGTCGTTTTCTTTAGCAATTGGCGATCCTAAAAGGTTTAATCTTTCAGATTGTACATATCTCGTAAGTGCTAAATCCACTACTTTTTTTACTTCTTCAATTTTAATAGCTTTTCCATATTGTTTGGCTACTAAATCTTTGGGTACTTGTCCTTTTCTAAAACCTTTAACAGTAGCTAGAGGCATTTTTTCGTTTATTCTTTTGGCCACCTGACCTTTGTAATCCATGTGCACAACGGTCATTACAATTACTTCATTTACAGCGTCTATTGCTACTCTTTTAATATCCATTTTTATGTTTTGTTACGTGATAATTTTGGCTGGCAAAAATATATATTTTTTTAAACAATTACAATTTTTTTTGGCGAAATAAAAATAAGGGAATTGGCTTGTTTGAATGGTCATATTTTTGATGAAAAAAGTATTGTTTATCAAAAAAAATGTATCTTTGAATTATGAATTTAGAGCATCAACAAGCAACCATCTCCCGATTTCAAAATTTAGAACTTCTTGCCCATCAAGTAGTTGAAGGATTTATTTCGGGTATGCACAAAAGCCCTTTTCATGGGTTTTCGGCTGAATTTGCAGAGCATAAAGTGTATAATAGTGGCGAAAGTACCAAGCATATCGATTGGAAATTGTTTGCCAAAACGGATAAATTGTTTACCAAAAGGTATGAAGAGGAGACCAATTTGAGGTGTCATTTTATATTAGACAATTCGAGTTCGATGCACTTTCCTGCATTGAAAAGGCCTCAAAATTTTTTTGAAAACAAAATAGGATTTTCTGTTTTGGCAACGGCCGTATTGATGAATTTGTTAAAAAAACAGCGAGATGCCGTTGGGATGAGCGTTTTTTCTAACGACTATGATTTTTATGCCCCCGAAAAAGGAAGTGAGCGGCACCATAGTATGTTACTTCATCAATTAGAACACTTGATAGAAAACCCTCAAGAAAAAAAGACTAGCAATATTATTACATTTTTGCATCAAGTAGCCGAAAAAATACACCGCCGATCGATGATTATTATATTTTCGGATATGTTTCAAACAGAAGACCACAAGTTATTGTTTGACGCTTTGCAACATTTGCAACATAATAAACACAAAATAGTATTGTTTCATGTTATGGAAGCCGCATCAGAATGGCATTTTCAGTACGACAACAGCCCTCGAAAATTTGTAGATTTAGAAACGGGCGAAAGTGTGAATGTATTTGCCGAAGGGATACAGCAAGAATACAACAAAATGATGACTTCTTTTGTAAAAAATTTGGAATTGACTTGCTCTCAAAACAAAATAAAGTATGTACCTGTTGATGTATCGGGTAATTTTGAAAAAATTATGACCACATATTTAGCTGAAAAACAAAGTTTTAGATAAAAGAATATAAAATTAAACTATTTTTTTTAGAAAAAAGCTTGGAAATAATAAAAACAGTTGTATATTTGCACCGCAATAAAGCACAATGGTTTGGTAGTTCAGTTGGTTAGAATACATGCCTGTCACGCATGGGGTCGCGGGTTCGAGTCCCGTCCAGACCGCAAAATTGGAGAAGCACTTTGGAAACAAAGTGCTTTTTTGTCCAAAATAAGGTTTTTAAAATAGTTGTGTTGTTTTCGTCATGTTTTAAAAGCATGATAAAGGTTTAGTAGTTAGACCAATGAAAAGCTTTTCGCTTCGGCGATAAGCTTTTTTAAACAAACAGTTGTATTTATTGAAATATTTTTTATATCTTTATAGCCAATAATATTAGGTTTGGTAGTTCAGTTGGTTAGAATACATGCCTGTCACGCATGGGGTCGCGGGTTCGAGTCCCCGTCCAGACCGCTAATGATGTAGAAACTCAAAAAAGGAGCGTTATACATTAGTCATAAAGATATTAAAAATAGTTGTGTTGTTTTCGTCATGTGTAAAAGCATGACAGGTTTAGTAGTTAGACCAATGAAAAGCTTTTCGCCTCGGCGATAAGCTTTTTTGATTTTATATCAAATCCGAAATCGTTTGCGTCTGTTTTTAAAAAAAACAAGAAATTTATTGTTAAATATCTTTGATTTGCATTTTTTTTAAAAAGTTTAGCCTTAAAAATTTCCTTTTTTAACGAAGTCTTATATCTTTGTAGGTCGATAAAAATTATTATATCAATCTAATAATTTTTTTTTATAAAACTACTTAAACAAAATGAAACAATACAGTAAAAGAAGAGAGGCACTTTTATACCATGCCAAACCAAGACCAGGAAAAATTGAAGTTGTTCCCACAAAAAAATATGCAACCCAACGGGATTTGTCGTTGGCTTATTCTCCAGGGGTGGCAGAGCCTTGTTTGGAAATTGCAAAAGACGTTAATAATGTATATAAATACACTGCAAAAGGCAATTTAGTAGCCGTAATATCCAACGGAACGGCCGTTTTGGGTCTTGGAAACATTGGCCCCGAAGCCTCAAAACCCGTTATGGAGGGAAAAGCGCTGTTGTTTAAAATATTTGCCGATATCGATGTATTTGATATTGAAGTGGATGCTACGGATATCGATAAATTTATCGAAACAGTAAAAGCCATTTCGCCAACTTTTGGTGGGATCAATTTAGAAGATATTAAAGCACCAGAATCATTTGAAATAGAAAGACGTTTGGTTGAAGAGTTACAAATTCCTGTCATGCACGACGACCAACACGGTACGGCCATCATTTCATCGGCAGCCTTGCTCAATGCTTTAGAATTAGCGGGTAAGTCTATTGAAAACATCAAGTTAGTGGTTTCTGGAGCTGGTTCTGCAGCATTGGCTTGTTCAAATTTGTATGTATTATTAGGAGTAAATCCCAAAAACATCATCATGTTTGACAAAGATGGGGTATTGTGTAAAGAAAGAACAGATTTGTCTGATTTACAAAAAAAATATACTTCCGGACAATTGGGCACCACTTTGAAAGAAGCCCTTCAAGATGCCGATGTGTTTTTGGGGCTTTCGGCTGGCAATATTTTAACGCCCGAAATGCTTTTGGGTATGGCAGCCAATCCTATTGTGTTTGCAATGGCCAACCCTGTTCCAGAAATAGATTATAACCTGGCCATCAATACCCGAGACGATATTATTATGGCAACGGGTCGATCCGATTATCCAAACCAAGTAAATAATGTATTGGGATTTCCTTATATTTTTAGGGGAGCTTTGGATGTTCGGGCTACTAAAATAAACGAAGCCATGAAAATGGCCGCAGTAAGAGCATTAGCAAATTTGGCCAAGCAACACGTTCCGGAGCAAGTTAATATTGCTTATGGCGAAACCAAACTTAATTTTGGAAAAGAATACATCATTCCCAAACCTTTTGATCCTCGATTGATAACCGTTGTATCGCCAGCAGTGGCAAAAGCCGCCATGGATTCGGGGGTAGCCTTACAACCCATAACCGACTGGGAACGCTATGAAATTGAACTTTTAGACCGTTTAGGATCTGATAATAAAACCGCCCGATCGTTGTCTAACAGAGCAAAATTAGATCCGAAAAGACTGGTTTTTGCCGAGGCAGATCATTTAGATGTGTTGAAAGCAGCACAAATTGTATATGAAGAAGGCATAGCAAAACCTATATTATTGGGTAATAAAGAAGTAATATTAGAGTTGAAAGACGAAATAGGTTTTGATGCCGATATTGCCATCATAGACCCAAAAGACAAAGAACACGACCACCTTCGATTGGAGTATGCCAAAATGTTTTTTGAACAAAGACAGCGCAGTGGCATATCGCTTTTGGATGCACAAAAATGGATGAGAGAACGCAATTATTTTGCAGCAATGATGATCAAACATGGCGAGGCAGACGCATTAGTTACAGGTTATTCGAGGAGTTATCCAAATGTTGTAAAACCCATGTTGCAAGTGATTGGCAAAGCCAAAAATGCCTCGTTGGTAGCTACAACAAATATTATGATGACCAATAGAGGGCCTATGTTTTTGTCGGATACAGCTATAAACATCAATCCAAGTGCCGACGATTTAGCTAAAATTGCGATCATGACTGCAAAAACGGTTAAAACGGTTGGGATAGAACCCGTTATAGCCATGATTTCATTTTCAAATTTTGGTTCCTCTACAGACGAAAGTGCCCGAAAAGTAAGGCAAGCAGTGGCTTATTTGCATCAAAACCACCCCGAAATTATTATTGACGGCGAAGTTCAAACCGACTTTGCACTGAACCCAGATTTGTTGTTGAAAAAATTTCCATTTTCAAAATTGGCGGGTAAAAAAGTGAATACATTAATTTTTCCAAATTTAGAGGCTGCCAATATCACCTACAAACTGCTCAAAGAATTGTATAAAGTTGATTCCATTGGCCCTATTATGTTAGGAATGGACAAGCCTGTTCATATTTTTCAACTTGGAGCCAGTGTAGAAGAGATGGTCAATATGTCGGCAGTGGCCGTAGTGGATGCACAGGAAAAAGTAAAAAAACAGTTGTATTTGACCTCAAAAAATCAAAAGATATGATTGCACACATTCAAGGAAAATTAGTAGAAAAAAGTCCAACAGAAGTTGTAATAGACTGTGGGGGTGTAGGGTATCAAATACATATTTCGCTGCATACTTTTTCACTTTTGCCACAAACAGATTTTGTAAAGTTATTTACTTATCTACAAATAAAAGAAGATGCACATAGTTTATTTGGATTTGTAGAAAAATCGGAAAGAGAAATTTTTAAATTGTTGTTGTCTGTTTCAGGGATTGGAGCTGGGATTGCTCGAACTATGTTGTCGTCATTAGACCCAAAACAAATTATTCAAGCCATAGCCTCTGGCGATGTCAGTACGATACAATCCATCAAAGGAATTGGAAGTAAGACAGCACAGCGTGTAATTTTGGATTTGAAAGAAAAAGTTTTAAAAATATACGATTTAGACGAAGTTTCGATGGCTCATTACAATACAAATAAAGAAGAAGCGTTATCTGCTTTGGAGGTTTTAGGATTTGTTAGAAAAACATCAGAAAAAGTCATAGAAAAAATTTTAACACAAACCCCAGACGCAAGTGTTGAAGCGATCATTAAATTAGCCTTAAAAAATTTATAATATTGAAAACATTAACTTTTTTTACCAATAGTTGTTCCCCAAAAATAGGTTTTATAATCATGTTTTTTTTGATGGGATTGAGTGTAATGGCACAAGTAGATTCTACAAAAACAGCTGCTGTCAAAGACACTTTAGGATACCATAAAGGCAAAATAGCATTGAGCAATCCACCCACTATTGTGGAGGCTTATAGTTATGACCCTATTGGAAATCAGTATATTTTGACTAGTAAAGTTGCTGAATTTTCCATTAAATACCCAACTATATTGAGCCCAGCCGAGTATCGAAAATTGGTATTAAAAGAGTCTATGCACGATTATTTTAAGAAAAAGGCCGATGCGATGGATGGTAAAAAAGAAGGAAGTGAAGCGGCTAAGAAAAATTTATTGCCTCGATATTATATCAATTCAGGTTTGTTTTCTACCATTTTTGGAAGCAATACCATCGATATTAAACCCACGGGATCTGTAGAATTGGATTTGGGACTTCGATATACAAAACAAGACAACCCTGCATTGACTCCTCAAAATAGGGCTACCACTACTTTTGATTTTAACCAAAGAATTAGTGTAGGTTTAAAAGGTAAAGTGGGTACACGATTGAATGTAAATATGAATTATGATACCCAATCGACTTTTTCGTTTCAGAATTTAATTAAATTAGAGTTTAATCCGTCAGATATATTGGCAGATACAAAAATACCTGATCTTTCAAAAATACCAACCTCTGGACAACAATTGGCCAACGCGATTCCAAAATCGTTTGAAGGGAAAACAGACGATATTTTGCAAAAATTGGAAATTGGAAATATTAGCATGCCATTGAGTGGCTCATTAATTAGAGGTGCACAAAGTTTGTTTGGAGTAAAAGCCCAATTCAAATTTGGAAGAACTACCATTACGGGTTTGTATTCTGAACAAAAATCAGAAACCAAGTCGGTTACATCTCAAAATGGTGCTACGGTACAAGAGTTTAATTTATTTGCTTTGGATTATGATGCCGACAGACATTTTTTCTTGTCGCAATATTTTAGAAATCAATATGATAAGGTATTAAAAAGTTATCCTATATTAGACACCCGTGTACACATAACCCGAGTAGAGGTATGGGTAACCAATAGACAAAATAGAATCAATACTACCGAAAATAATTCCAGAAATATAGTAGCCCTTCAGGATTTAGGAGAGTCAGAATTGACCAATGTACCCAATGAGGTGTCAAGTTTTTCACTGACCAATACCATCACCCCTTTTTTTATGGTACAACCCAATTCGCCTGCAGACAATAAAAATAACAAATATGATCCTGCCTTGATAGCTTTGGGAGGTGGTATTTTGGATGCCGATATTCGAACAATTGCTACAATCAATGATGGTTTTAATGGATTTGCAATAAATCCTAGCGAGGGCAGAGACTGGGTAAAACTAGAAAATGCCCGCAAATTGACGGCAAGTGAATTTACTTTTCATCCACAACTTGGATACATATCCCTACAACAAAGACTTACAAACGATGAGGTTTTGGCCGTTGCTTATCAATATACAATTGGAGATGAGTTGTATCAAGTAGGAGAATTTGCCAATGACGGTGTCAATGCAACTAATGTAGATAATATTGGTATCCCAAGTACCCAAAGTTTGGTTTTGAAAATGTTGAAAAGCAGTTTGACCAATGTAACACAACCCGTTTGGAATTTGATGATGAAAAATATTTATCAAATTCAAGGAGCATATCAATTAACTCCTCAAGATTTTAAATTTAACATTGTATATAGCGATCCTTCACCATTAAATTATATCAAACCCGTTGGTACTACCCCTTTTCCAGCCAATCCATCTATCGAAAATAGGGTAGCCGAAACACCTTTATTGAAAGTATTTAATATGGATAAACTCAATTTTACCAACGATCCGCAACCAGGAGGCGATGGTTTTTTTGATTTTTTACCTGGAATAACAGTAGATGCACAAAATGCACGGGTTATTTTTACAACAGTTGAGCCATTTGGAAAAACTATTTTTGATAAATTAGGATCTACAGAAGATTATTACAATACAACTTCATATAACCCAAACCAGGCCAAATATGTTTTTAGAAGTTTATATACAGGAACGCAAACGCAAGCCCTACAAGATGCTGAAAAAAACAAATACCAATTGAAAGGAAAATTCAAATCGAGTAGTGGCGACGGCATACCGCTGGGAGCTATCAATGTACCCAAAGGTTCAGTAGTAGTTACTGCAGGAGGACGTGTTTTGCAAGAGGGGATAGATTATACGGTTAATTATCAGCAAGGTAGGGTTCAAATATTAGATCCTTCATTGCAAGCCTCGGGAATTCCAATTCAAGTATCGGTAGAAAATAATTCCATTTTCGGACAACAAACACGACAGTTTTATGGGTTAAATGTAGAGCATAAATTTTCGGATAATTTTGTTGTTGGGGGAACATTTTTGAGAATGAGCGAACGGCCATTTACACAAAAATCAGCTTATGGTCAAGAATCTGTAAACAATACTATTTTTGGATTCAATACAAGCTATACCACAGAAGTGCCTTTGTTTACAAGGCTTGTAAACCAATTGCCCAATATGGATACTGATGTAAAATCTAATTTGAGCTTTAAAGGAGAAGTTGCCTTTTTAAAACCAGACACCCCCAATACAGATAAAGTAAATGGAGAATCTACCATTTATGTAGATGATTTTGAAGGCAATCAAAGTACTATAGACATGAAAGCGTCGTTGTCTTGGAGCATGTCTAGTACCCCCATTTTTGATGGTACGCAAGGATTTCCTGATTTTGGAGCGAGTTCAACCAATATTGATTATGGTTTTAAAAGAGCTTTAATCAATTGGTACACCATCGACCCTACTTTTTATATAGAAACGCAAGCAGGAACCAATTTGAATTTGAACAAAACCAGACGAATTTACAACAGCGAATTGTTTCCTGATAGAGATTTGGTTGCTGGACAAACTACGGTAATTAGTACATTTGATTTGAGTTATTATCCAAACGAAAAAGGGCCTTATAATGCTAACCCCAATTTTGCTACATCGCCATTTCAAAATAATTTTGGAGGTTTAACACGTGCAATCAATACCACCAATTTTGAACAAGCTAATGTAGAATACATTCAATTTTGGGTAATGGATCCATTTGTAGATACAGCCAATCCAACGGAGGAAAATCCGGTAACTAACAAAGGTAAATTGTTTTTTAATTTAGGAGAAATATCGGAAGATATATTGCAAGATGGGAAAAAACAATATGAAAATGGGTTACCAACGCCCAATGCCAATACTTCGCCAACAAGCACATCAATTTGGGGAAAAGTTCCTGCGTCGCAATCATTGATTTATGCATTTGACGCCATAGATGTCAACCGCGAAAGTCAGGATGTAGGGTTAGATGGATTGACAGATACCGAAGAGGCTGCAATATATAATAATACTGGCCCAGACCCTGCAGGCGATAATTATCAGTTTTTTTTAAGTGCCACTGGAACGGTTTTGGATCGATACAAAAAATACAATAATCCACAAGGTAACTCGCCTGTTACGGTAAGTAACACCGATAGAGGAAGTGCAACATTGCCCGATGTAGAAGACCTTAATCGAGACAATACCATGAATACAATCAATGCTTACTATGAATACAGTATAGACATTGATCCAACTAAAATGCATGTGGGCAACAAGTATGTAGTGGATGAAAAAGAAATAGACATTACTTTAAATAATGGTAATATAACCAAAACCCATTGGGTACAATATAAAATACCGATAGTAAATCCAGAACGAATTATTGGTGGAATTTCAGATTTTAGATCCATTCGATTTATGAGAATGTTTATGACTGGATTTTCTCAGCCAGTAACCATGCGTTTTGGAACACTCGATTTGAGTAGGGGCGAGTGGCGACGCTATACCAATTCGATGGATGCCACAGACAACAATTTGGCAGATGACAACACGGCATTGGATGTTTTGGGTGTAGATATTATTGAAAACTCAAACAGAACACCTATTCCTTATGTGTCGCCACCAGGTGTTGTAAGAGAACAAGTATATAACAACAATTCTATCATTAGACAAAATGAAAAAGCATTGTCATTAAAGGTAGCGGGAACAGATGGTTTAGAAGCTGGGGATTTGAGAGGGGTTTTTAAAAATGTAAGTGTTGATATGCGTCAGTATAAAAATCTCAAAATGTTTTTACATGCCGAAAGTATCAAAGGAGAACCTGAATTGAAAAATGATGAAATGATAGGTTTTATTAGATTTGGAAATGATTTTACACAAAATTATTATCAAATAGAAATCCCTTTAAAAGTTACTGCACCAACAGCCCGAAGTGCAGAAGAAATTTGGCCCGAAGACAATCAAATTGATTTGAATTTGGCATTATTGACAAAAATAAAAGTTTTGGCCATGGGCAACAACCTTATAGCCGATGTAGATGGGATAAAATATTTGAGCGAAGCCGAATTAGACCCCGCCAATGCTGGAAAACCAAATTTGTTGAAAATAGGAATCAAAGGAAATCCAAACTTTGGTGAAGTGCGAAATTTGATGGTCGGAATTAAAAATAATACTAAAAACAACCCTATTTTGAATGCCAAAAGCATCAAAGGCGAAGTGTGGTTTAACGAATTGCGATTGGCAGGCATAGACAACAAAGGCGGTATGGCCGCAATAGCCTCTTTGGATACCAATTTTGCAGACTTGGCAACATTATCGGCAACGGGAAAAATGAGTACTATTGGATTTGGTGCTTTGGAACAATCTACAAACGAAAGAAGTAGAGAAGATTTGAAACTTTATGATATAGTTACCAATATCAATATCGGAAAATTGTTGCCAAAAAAATGGAAAGTCAATTTGCCGTTCAATTATGCCGTTGGAGAACAATTCATAACACCAAAGTTTGACCCATTTAATCAAGATATCGAACTTAAACAATTGATAGACATAACTGCAGATGCAAACGAAAAAAATAATTTGTTGAACCGTGCTATAGATTATACCAAACGAAAAAGCATCAATTTTATAGGTGTAAAAAAAGAAAAGGGCGAAAAATCAAAACCACATGTATATGATTTTGAAAACCTGACCCTTTCGTATTCTTATAACCAAACCGAACACCATGATTATGAAATAGAAAGTCTTGTCAATCAACAGGTTAAAACAACTGTGGATTACAGTTACACCTTTCAACCCAAAGCCATAGAACCATTTAAGAAAGTAAAAATGCTTAAAAGCTCATATTTGAAACTATTACAAGATTTTAATTTCAATTATTTGCCTTCAAATATCAATTTTAGTTCCAATATTTTAAGACAATACAACAAACAACAGTTTCGACAAGTAGATGTAAACGGTATAGGTTTGGATCCGTTGTATAGACGAAATTATACTTTTAACTACCAATATGGTTTTAATTATAACCTTACTAAAGCATTGAAACTAAATTTTACAGCGTCTTCAAATAATATCGTAAGAAATTTCTCAGATGAAAATAAAATTGCCGACCCTAATAATACCATTTGGACAGATTATTGGAACATTGGCGACCCTAATCAACACAACCAACAATTGACGGTAAATTATGAATTACCTTTAAACAAAATTCCGTTTTTAGCCTTTATCAAATCGAGTTATACTTATACGGGTACTTACTCTTGGCAACGGGCTTCAGATGCGATGGCTTCATTTGAAGCAGCAGATGGACAGGTGTATAATTTAGGAAATACCATACAAAATTCGGCCGCACATAAGTTGAATGTCGATTTTAATATGGATACTTTTTATAAATATATTGGCTTGACAAAACAAAAGAAAGCACCAAAACCTAACCCTACGCCAAAAGCACCGCCCAAACCCGGTGAAAAAATTGTAAATACCAATGTAGTTCCAGCAAAAGATACGAATGTATTTTTAGACGGATTAATTGGTGTCTTGACAAGTGTCAAAAATTTGAAGGTCGATTATACCCAAAACAGTGGCGCTGTATTGCCTGGCTATTTGCCGAGCATCGGATTTTTGGGCTCTTCAAGGCCAAGTATGGGATTTGTTTTTGGACTTCAAGACGAAGTTAGATTTGCTGCGGCACAAAATGGTTGGCTGACTAATTATCCGAATTTTAACCAAAACTTTACACAAGTAACTACCAAAAATTTGAAAGTTACTGCCAACATTGATTTGTTTCCTGATTTTAAAATAGACATCAATGCCGATAGGATTTATGCCGAAAACCATTCGGAGCAATATGATATTGTAAATGGTCAATACAATGCCCGATCGCCCTATATGACAGGAAATTTTGCCATTTCGACAGTCATGCTCAAAACATCGTTTAAGGCAAGTGACGAAATTTTTTCGTCGGCTTTTAATGATTTCAAGCACAATCGATTGATTATAGCAAACAGACTGGCCACGTCTCATTATGGATCTCCATTGTTTCCAACCCAAGCAGATGGTTACCCTGTAGGATTTGGAAAAAACAGTCAAGATGTGTTATTGCCTGCATTTTTGGCTGCCTATACGGGTTTTACAAGTGCAGGAATTGGAACAGAAGCGGCTAAAATATCGTTTAACCCTTTCAAGAATATTCCTTTGCCCAACTGGAATGTTAAATATAATGGCTTGATGCGATTCAAATATTTTAAAGAGCATTTCAAACGATTTTCTATTCAACATGCTTACAAATCATCCTATACGATAAACAATTTCAGGTCAAATTTAGAATACAGTCAAAATCCTAATGGCACTGACAAAAGTGATAATTTTTTTAGTAAGACGAGTATTTCAAACGTAAATTTGGTAGAACAATTTAACCCACTTATGCGAGTAGATTTTGAAACCAAAAACGGATTTAAAATTTTAGCCGAAATGAAAAAAGACCGTGCCTTGTCCTTGAGTTTTGACAACAGCTTGCTAACAGAAGTACGAGGGTTTGATTATGTATTTGGCGTAGGCTATCGCATCAAAGATGTAGCTTTAAGCTCTAAATTTGCCGATAATGCACAAGGAATTATCAAAAGCGACATCAATATCAAAGCCGATTTTTCGTTACGTGATACCAAAACAATTGTAAGGCAATTGGATTATAATAATAATTTGCTTGCTGGTGGACAAAAATTAATGTCTATCAAATTAACTGCCGATTATGCTTTTAGTCGTTACCTGACGGCTATTTTCTTTTATGATCATACTTTTACAAAAGCGGTAATTTCTACTGCATTTCCTATGACAAATATTAGATCTGGTTTTACATTGCGGTATAGTTTTGGAAATTAATACAATAGTGATAAATAAAAAAAGGCTGCCTAAAAATGATGAGGCAGCCTTTTTTATTAAATCATATTTAATACCCAACATATTTATAAAATAGCCCCAAGATGCGTAGTTATTTTTTAGAAAAAATTTTCAAAAAAAATCGTAGCATAGCTGGGCTACGGAACTATTTTTTTTGGCTCATTTTAGCAAAAAAGAACCAGTAGATTGGACTATTTTATAGGTATATTTGATATTAGTTGACTCTTTTTATAATAAAGCACCAATAGATTGGGCTAATTTATATGTATATTTTGGTATGAATAACGATAATTATATTGTTATTGATTCATGTTTTGAATATAGTCATACAATTCTACTTCTGCATCAAGGTTGAGTTTTTTTCTTAAATTGTATTTCTTAGTTTGTGTGCTGCGAACAGACAGATTTAATATTGTTGCTAGTTCTTTAGTTGAAAATTTCATGAATAACAAAAAACAAAACTTTTTTTCGTTGGGAGATAATTTTGGGGAAAAATTATTGAGGTTTTCCGTCAATATGGGGTAATAATTTTCAAATTGGATTTGAAAAAAAGCTTCATCGTTTTGTGCCGCATGAATTAATTTTTTATAATCCTTTTCTTCCATTATTTTAGATTTAGTTATTTTCTTTTCGATATTTTTATAAATATATTTTAAATTGATGTTGATTTTTTCATATAAAAAACCCAAACTAAACAAAACGGTAATTATTGCCAATAAGCTAAAAAGCATAAAACCAAAGTCGACATCTATAGTAATTGCATAATATTTAGATAAATAAATAGATGTTAAAAGATTTAAAAAGATAAAAAATATTATGAAAATATAGATTTTTTTATCATTTTGAACAGAAAAAAAAATGGGAAGGCTTGTAAAAATGGGAATAAAAAATAAGGAAGTGTTATAAATGTAGCCAAATCGGATAACATTATAGGACACAAAAATAGTTACCAATATAAATGAAGCAACTTTAGCCCATTTTATCAGTACCCATCTTAAAAATATTTGAACAAAAAAGAAAAATGATAGGGTTAAATCGCCAATATACATTGGGTAATTATATGGATTGAGATTAAAACTTACTGCAAAAATAGTAAATAATGAAAGACTTAGGCAGATAAGAAATTTATTGATCAATATTAAATGTGCTTTTTGAATTTCTTTATCTGAAGCTAAAATGTTTTGCTCGAATAATTTAGAAAAGTGAAATGTCATTGTAAAGTTTGTTTGTTGAGGTGTGGCAAATGTACTTCATAATTATTAGAATATAGGTGTTTAAATATCAAAATCATTTACATATAAAATACACAATATGTTAAATAGGCATACATATTATATACAACCTCATTTTAATTTCACTACTTTGAAAGCCAATTTTTTACAATTTGAAATATTAAGTTGTTGATAATCAGTAGATAAAATAAAATAGTTTGATGTTGATTTGCCTAGTATATATTGTGCATCATTTAAAGTATTGTTTTTAATTTATTTTTAAAAAGATTGAATATGTTTTTGTATAAAAAAAAATAATACTAGTGATAAAGGTAGAATGAACAAGAATCATATCAATTCATGATGCAAAAACAAATATAAATATAAATATATAATCAACGGAAGTAATTTTATTAGTTTGAAAGCTAAAAACATCAAAAAGTCGCATTTTTTAAGTCAAAAACAAAGTAAAAAACATATTTATTTTAAAACATATTTCACATGGAGTACACACTACCTACATTTTTTTATTTTACAAGTTTGAATTGTGTTGGTTTTTAATTTTTATAACTTGTTGTTATATAGTACTTTATATTTATTGTTGAAGTTTTATAATGCACTATGTACTTATAGTGTGTTTGAATAAATTTTAAAAGGACAAGCAGTCTATAATTTTGACCGTGCTGGTACAACCCCATATTAAATCAATATTGAACAAAAATGGATAGTATAATTTCAGTTTATTGCCATTTATATAAAACTTGTACTTACTTTGAAAACTTTTCTTAAAATAGTATTTCTTTATTTTGTTGTTACTCTAATGGGTATCAATGCCTGTATAGGGCAAGAATTGTTGTATAGTGCTAATAAAGAGGTTTGTGGGGTTGTATATGTTGTTAAAAACACTACAATAACTACGAATTTAAAAGCAGTTGCCATTGTTATTCCAAAAAGCAAAGTCATTAGCATAAAGCATCACGTTTTAAAAGCCAAAACGAAATTAAGCTTAGATAACACTTCAAAGGCTATAAAGAAAAACCTGATCAATAAATTCCTGCTATTTGCAAGTATTCCAGCACGACATGTAATGGTTCAATGGTCTTTTAGAATTGGCACAATACCTAATAATGTTTATAAATCAAGCTTCATAAAAATAAAGCCCACATTTACCCTACTTACCACTATCGTGGTAATGGCATTCATTCTTTCTAGAAAAAAGATAAACTCTATTATATATTATTTAATATTTTGTAAGTTAAATAGTTTAATAAATTCATTTTTTGCAAGACCTCCGCCTACAGTTATGAATTTTTAAAGTTTGATTAAAAAATATTTTCTTAATAATTAATTACAAAAAAAATGAAAAAAAGATTAATTTGTCTAGCCTTACTAACTGGTAGTGCTACGATGTTTTCACAAGTTGGAATAGGGACAACCGCTCCAAACGATAATGCCATGTTGGACATTCGTTCGACAACAAAAGGAATTTTGATGCCCAGATTAACCACAACAGAACGCAATACATTAGGTACAACATTGCTAGTTACACCAGACGTTTTAGAAAAAGGCATGCAAGTATTTGATACCAACACCAATACAATTTGGTTTTGGAACGGTGCTATTTGGGTAGAATTGAAAGATACCAATATTTATACAAACGATGGCACATTGGCTGGTAACAGAATAGTAACCCAAGGTGCCAATACTTTGGCTTTTACATCAAGTGTGGTTAATGGTTTTAGTGTTGGTGGGGCAACTTTTTCTGTAGATGCTCTTAATTCAAGAGTTGGTATTGGGAGTAGTACACCTTTGGCAAAATTATTTGTAACACAATCTGCGGGAGTAACAACCAATTTAGGTTCTTTTATCATAAATAATTGTGGTGGAGTTTGTGGTCAGAGTACGGCAAGAAACATTGTAATAGGTAATGCTAATGGGACAAGTTCTGAAAGTGGTTCACTCGATTTTGTATCAAGTACCATTTCAACAGATCCTACAGGTGCTTCTATTATTGGAATAGATAGAGACGGTACTAATCATTATGCGGGTTTATCATTCTTTACAAGAAATGCTACTAACTTTGCATCAAGAATGGTAATCAAAAGTTCTGGTAATGTTGGTATTGCCAATACAGCTCCATCAGAAAAACTGGACGTTACAGGTAATATTCGTTTTTCTGGCGCTTTAATGCCAAATAATACTGCAGGAACCACAGGTCAAGTACTGACATCGGCTGGAGCGGGAGTAGTACCAACATGGACAACACCTGTAAGTTCTAATATTTATACAGCCGATGGCACATTGGCTGGTAACAGAATAGTAACACAAGGCACCAATACTTTAGCTTTTAATTCTACAGCTACAACAGGAACAAGTCATTTTACAGTAGATGGTACTACTTTAAATATTGATGCTGTAAATAACAGAGTGGGTATAGGAACAGCTACTCCTAGTGTTGAATTAGACGTAATAGGTTCTGTTTTGGCAACCGTTTCGGGTACTACTCGATCGTTAAAATTGGAACATGGTGGAAGTAACTTAATTGTAAGGCCTGTAATTTCTGGTGGAAATTTAACTGCTATAGAAAATACCTCGGGAAATATTGTAATGAATCCTACATCTGGAAATTTGGGTGTTGCCAATTCAGCACCAACAGAAAAACTGGACGTTACAGGTAATATTCGTTTTTCTGGCGCTTTAATGCCAAATAATACTGCAGGAACCACAGGTCAAGTACTGACATCGGCTGGAGCGGGAGCTGTACCAACATGGACAACACCTGTAAGTTCTAATATTTATACAGCCGATGGCACATTGGCTGGTAACAGAATAGTAACACAAGGTACCAATACTTTAGCTTTTAATTCTACAGCTACAACAGGAACAAGTCATTTTACAGTAGATGGTACTACTTTAAATATTGATGCTGTAAATAACAGAATGGGGATTTTAAAAGCAGCTCCAACGGAAGCATTGGATGTTACAGGCAATGTTCGTTTTTCTGGCGCTTTAATGCCAAATAATACTGCAGGTACATCAGGTCAAGTACTGACATCGGCTGGTGCAGGAGCAGTACCAACATGGACTACACCAACGGCTTCAAACAATATTTACACTGCAGATGGTACGATATCTGGTGGTTTGTCAACTGTTTCAGGAATAACGGGTAATTTTAGAACCATTACTTTGGGTACTGGAAATGGATTGTCTATTGCTGGAGATGTAACCGCAAGTTTGCTTTTAAAAGGACCACAATTAGCCAACTGGGCCGATTTTGTTATCAATGCCAACGCAGACGGGGGGGCAACCGTTGGTACAGAGCATATTATGATGAAAATAAGGGGTAATGAATACATGAGGATTTTGGATGGTGGAAATGTGGGTATTAATAATACTGCTCCAACAGAAAAACTGGACGTTACCGGCAATATTCGGTTTTCTGGTGCATTAATGCCTAATAATACGGCGGGTACATCGGGACAAGTATTGACATCGGCAGGAGCGGGTACAGTGCCTACATGGAGTAGATCCAATCCTTTTAATATTCAAAATTCAACCAACACTGCTACTGCTAATACTTCAAATGCTTATTTGAATGGAAAAATGGCATTAGGCGATTTTTCTGCTAGCAGCATGCCAGCAAACGAGATTTTAAGAACCAGGTTGGGCGATATACACTTTCAAGGTCAAGATACAAATTTTTCAGATATTTATTTAACTTATGCGAGTAATACTTCTAGTCAATTTAATGCTTTTAATTTTCAAAGAAGTAGAGGAACTCTAGCTGCTCCTACTGCAACTGTAAATGGAGACCCACTTGGTGCCTTAACTTTTAATTCCCATACAGGAACGGGTTTTCAACTAGATGCAACAATTCAAGCGTCTAAGTCTGCCAATGGTGCTGTATTAGAATTTATAAGTCGGGTATCTAATGCTGGGTTTTTAAATACTTCTGCTTATTTCATGAAATTTAATGACGATAGGTCTATGCAAGTGGGCAATTTAGTAGATGGAAGCAATGCTGTTAATTTCCCTTATAGTGTAGTGGCAAAACAAGACGGAACCCTTGGTGTTGTTTCTAAAACTTTGGTTTTATCTATTGCTGGTCTAACTATTAACACAAGTTTAGATATGCGTACTTTAAGTTTAAATACCGTAAAAGATATTTATTTTGTAGATCAAAATGCTACTATTACTTTGCCAAATGCCAGCAGTGTTTGGGCTGGTAAAGAATTAAAATTTTACATATATGGGGGTGGTGCAAGTATCACTTTTACAAATGGTTTAAGTAGTGCATTGTCGACTGGTACTCCATTTCCTACTGGGATGTCATTTAATGGAACTACAATGTTTGTGAGTGGCGAAGCAAACCGTTTTAACTTTATCACTTTTATTTGTGATGGGGGGAATTGGTGGCCTGATTTAAGAAATTAAATTTATAGATAATAGAGTAGGTTGGTATTTTATTTTGCTTTTGAAATCTTTGGCAAGGTTTACAACTTTGTCAAAGATTACTTCTAAATCAGTACTGTGCTTGGTTCAACTAATTCATGATTGCGTTTTAATTGTAAACAATTAATATTTTATATATATGAAATCCAAATTCCTTATCTTATGTCTTGTAGCCATGACCTTTTCGTGCTCAAAAGATGAAACACCTGTGCCTGTACCTGTTGCTCCTGTGGCCGTTACAGCATTTACGAATACAACTATAAAACCTATATTGGACAAGTGTGTAGCGTGTCATGGTGCTGGTGGTGTAGCAGTAAACAAATGGTATTATAATCCTGCCAATTACGAAACGAGCATCAAAGCCAATATTGGCAAAATATATGCTCAAACAAGTGTTTTTGGAGCTGGTATGGCTACTGCCAATTATGGCAACCTGACACAAGCCCAAGTTAATGCTATAATTACATGGTATCAAGCGGGTTATCCAGCTAATTAATAACTTGAATATTAATATATTTCACAATCAATCACAAATCTTTAAAACCGTTTTGTGATTGATTTGTTTTAATTTTTTCTTAAAATTTATAAAAAAAATGAAAAAATCTACTTTGCTTTTTTGTGTGCTCTTTCTAGTGATGAATGTAGCAGCACAGTTTTCTCAAAAACCATTACCTTTTGGATACCATGATTTAGAACCTTTTATAGATGCTACTACTATGGAAATTCATTATAGCAAGCATCATGTAGCGTACATCAAAAATTTGAATGCAGCCATAAAAGGTACTGCTGCAGAAAAATTAGACTTAGCAACTTTGTTAAGCCAAATTTCTTTGCAAACCAATATGGTTCGAAACAATGCAGGCGGACATTACAATCATGAATTTTTTTGGTCCATACTTACTCCAAAAAAGGATACAAAACCAAGTAATGAGCTGCTAAATGCCATTACCGATAAATACAAGTCTATAGATTCGCTCAAATCCAAGTTTAATAAAATGGCTACAACCCGTTTTGGTTCTGGATGGGCTTGGTTGATTGTCAATCAAGAGGGTAAATTGGATATTTCTACCACACCCAATCAAGACAATCCATTGATGGACAACACCCCTCAAAAAGGGCATCCCATTTTGGCTATCGACCTTTGGGAACATGCCTATTATTTGAAATATCAAAACAAAAGAGCTGATTATTTACAGGCTATTTGGAATGTGATAGATTGGTATGAAGTGAGTGAGAAGTATCAAAAAGCAATGGTAAAATACTTACCTGAAGAGTTTAAATTTTGATTTTTTAATTTTTATAAAAATAAGCAAAAATGAAAAATATATTTACATACAGCCTACTACTATCTTGTTTTCAAGTTGCATTTTCTCAACTCAAGGGGTTCGAAATCAAACCATTGCCTTATGGAACCAATGCTTTGGAGCCTTTTTTTGACAATCAAACTATGGATTTACATTATTCAAAACATTATACAAGTTATGTAAAAAGTTTAAATACTGCTACTCAAAATACAGGCGTTGAAGTGTTGAAAGAAGAAGACATTTTACGTACTTATTCTAAAGTTAAACAAAATGTAAAAAATAATATTGGAGGTGTATATAACCATGAGTTTTTTTGGTCGATTCTAACACCCAAAAAAGGCAGTACACCTTCGGAACAATTAGAAAATGATATAAAGAAAAATTTTATAAATTTTGATACGTTTAAAATTAAATTTCAAAAGGAATCTGTCGCAAAATTAGGTTCTGGATGGGTTTGGTTGGTATTGAAACCCAACGGAAAATTAGCTATTTGTTCAACTTCTAACAATGACAACCCAATGATGGATAATGTAACAACAAAAGGCATTCCAATATTGACCATAGATTTGTGGGAACATGCTTATTATTTAAAATATCAAAACAAAAAATCAGAATATATTGCTGCCTTTTGGAATTTAGTAGATTGGAACGAAGTTAGCAAAAAATATGAATTAGCCATTAAAAAACAATTAATTAAAAAGTAAAAAAATATTTGAAATAATGAAAATTACTTCATAAGATTTAATTTAAAACTTACTAAAAATGTTAATATATGAAAAATGTTTTTAATTTAAAATTGCAATATTATACTGTATTGTTATTTTTTTTGTTGCCGCTATTTGTAGTAGCACAACCTAGTGGAAAAGAAGTGCCTACTGATGGTACTTATATTTATAGAGTAGATTGGCGAAGCCCAAAAGAAATTAAAAAAGCTGGTGGTTTTCGGTCTTGGGCGTTAGAAAACCATTTACCAGCAGCTCAAATCAATTGGTCTATATATGATCATGTAAATAATGCACAAGCTGGCAGATTAGATAGCCCTTACGTCTCTTTTAGTCAAACTATGAGAGCTGCTGGTACTGTTGCTCGTTCTTTAGTAGCAATGAATCCATCACGAAGAACAATCTATATTTATGTTGTGGCACCTACTACTTATTCATCCGTACCAGTAAACCCTACGGTACAAAGTTATACTCCAACAAGCGGTTTTTTAGAAGTAGTTGAAATGATGAATGTTGAATGGCCAAGAGTATTAAGTGCATACAGAGTGAGTACTGATAATCTTAATGAATGGACTTATTTACCATTTGATTCTTTTGAAATGCCACAAAGAAATGGTATTGGTGCTCCTGCCTTTTTATTAGCGGGTTTTCCTCCAGGACACGTAGCTTGGAATCAAGAACCATGGGCTTCTACTAATGAAGCAGTTTTGTGTAGAGTAAATTCTAATTAATCTTATTATAAATAAAAGAATATGAAAAATTTAAAAGTGTTACTAATATTTATGATTAGTTATTTACCTCTTATGGTTTTCTCTCAAGGGTCTAGTTCAGATTTATGCCTTGAAGCAATTACTAGGAGTGGACAAAATTTTTATGAAACCCAAATGAAGTCAAATGCACTTTATGCGGTTCAGGTAACTACTGCTGGAAATGAAAATTATGATATTCATCCAAAAGGATTTAATACTGATTGGGAAGCATTATTAGAGAAAAGTAATAATGTTTTTACGGAATCATCTGGTTTTATTCCCATAGTAGATGGAGAACATCTAGATCTATTAGTTAAAAATATGATCAATAATGGTAGCTTTGGTGCAAAAGCAAATATTACGATTTATCAACTGAAACCAAATTTTAAATGTAGTACATTAAAAAGTATTTTAAAAGTTGATTTTAATAATGCAATTTTTGCATTGACGGCATTAACGGCTAAAGATTGGAAAAGCAAAATTAGTTTAAATATACCTTTTTTACAAATTTTACCTACGGATTATCTAACTTCGCCAGAAGTTATAAAACTCTATAGAGAAGCTTTATTAATAAGTCATTTACATTCAACTTATGGTGTGATATTTAATAGTTTTAAATTTACAGATAATATTCCTGGTGAAATGATACTTCAGGCTAGAGAAGTTACAATAAATACAGCGAATTTTGAAATTGTTAATACAAACAAAACAATTGATTGGACAAAAAAAACTAGAGGTTCTGGAGAAGTAATTGGGGATTATAATTTAGAGCATAAATTTAACTTTAAACAACGTGACTTAAATGAAAATGAACGTGGTATTCTAACTAGTTTAAATTCACAATACGATTTGGCAAAACCTTACTTTATATGTCCAACTATTTCTACTCGTAGTATTTTTGATATTTGTTATGTCGATCCTATTGCACCCTTAAAATTGAGTAATGTAAACTTAGTAGTTCCCAATAAATGGGTTAATAGCTATATTAAACCTATTGCAATTGAAAACAAGTTACCCTATCTTGAACAAAATGGTATAACTGGTGATTTTAATGGAGACGGTATTATGGATTATGCGGGTTTAACAAATGTTGGAACTACTTTTGTTTATTATAATGGTAGCGAATATAAGCAAATTAATCAATCCAATAATAGTAATGGTTTTGATGCAGATGTAAAAGACAAAATTTTTGCTGGTGATTTTAATGGTGATGGTATGGACGATTTGTTGTATGCTAAATCTAATGGAAAAGTAGTATATTTTTATGCTAATGGAAATGGATTTGGTGAAGCAAATGTAGTAAATTGGAATACTATATTTTCGTATAAATTATATCAAGCAGGGCAAGGATGGATTGTAAGAAATGAAAAGACAGGAAAAGATGAGTTGATATACCGTGCAGAAGGTAATAAATTTGCCAGTTATGCAGAGGGTTATGGTAATAGTCTTACATTGAAAGAAGCGTCACTTTGGTTAGATAGTTTTGGTCCTGATACCAGAATGGGTTTTGGTAAAAGATACGCTACAGATAAGTATCCATCTTTTTATACGGTTTATGATGATAAAAGTATTAAAATTTTTGATACAAAACTTGATGCTGATGGCCGTATAAATGTAGATTATGTACATCACGACACGTCAAATTTATATGATATTGGCTACGCTAGCACATTAGACGGAACAAATCATAAAAAACAATCAAATTATTACATCGATCAAAATGGCGACGGAATAGGAGATTTTGTAACTTTAACTGGTGGATATGGAGAATATTTTACCGTATATTATGGTCCAAATTTTACTGACAGATTTGCATTTGCAACTGGAAATAATCATTTTGATTGGAATTTATTCAGTCGTTGGCAAGATGTTAATCAAGACGGAAAAGACGATTTGGTTACTTTATATGATACAGAATATAGAGTGTTTTTATCTAATGGATATAAAAATATGAACTCTTATTTTGCTGTACCAGCAGGAAATAAAAAAGGTGAAGAAGGTTCATTATGGGCACCTTATATGGGAATGAGTAAAACCAAAGATAATTTTACTTCATTAACACGTTGTCAAGCAAAATGGGACATGGTAAACACTTCGTTTATTTCATTTAATAACAGTAATTTTGTGTCAAATGGAATTTCTCCTAGATCTTTGTCAAATGCTATTTCTACAAGTAGCCTAAATAATGCAAATAATGTCTTAGAATTTGGTAAATGGAAAGTTGTTTATGATAATTTTTCTGTAAATCCAGCTTATCATTTTGATGAACATGCTGATAGGATTTCAGATTGGAAAGGTAAAATAGATGATGTATTTCTTACGGGTAATTTTGTTCCAAATAAACCACAGCTCTTGTTAGCTATTAATAACGATACCAAACAAAATGAATTAATTGAGTTTAATACAACCTCTATTAATCAATTAGATACCTATAAAGCTGTTAGATTAAAACGTAATGTTCAAAATAAATTAGCAAATGTTGTAACTTATAATAATAATAATATATATAAAGTTATAGATAGAAATAGTGATGGAATACAAGAAGTTGTTGTTTTTGTACCCAATTCAAATATCCATTATGTTCTTGAAGCCAATGAACTAGGAGTGTGGAGACAAGTAAGTAAAAATATATCTTGGTATAATAATCGAATCTCAGATAAATTTTATTCTGGTGATTTTGATGGAGATGGACATTTTAATGAGTATATGATTTTAAGCCCAACTACTAAATTAGCCATGATGTTTAGAATTAATTCTGATGGTTCATCTATTTGCTTGTGGCATAATAGTTATAGTGGCAATATTGGTAATTTTTCAATAAATGATTTTGTAAGTAATGTAAATACTGAAGTTCATAAGATGAATGGACCAACTACAGGTTTGATGGGTATAACAGGTTCAGGACGATTAGTAGGTATTTATTACGCCAATTGGCAGTGGAATGCAAAATTCAATTTACAAACGGTGGCAAAAGAAGATGGAAGTTTGATCAATTTTTCTCAAAATACGTTTAAAAGGATAACAAATTTTTCCTCATCTAAAGGTTCATTCCCACTATTATTTGATACGAATGGTTTTGTTTACGGTTTTAAAGTTCAAAGTGATGGTACTTATTTAGCAATTAATACTAATCCATCTAACAGATTTGAACATGGCTTTGCAGATGCTGATAAAATAGGTGTTATTAACCCGCAGCCCATCAAAGAAAATGCCTTATTAGGGTTTACTTTTAAAGATGGTAAATTGAATGCAGCACGTATGTTTAGATTCAAAACTACTTCAGTATCAAATTTTAAAAACTCAGATGAAGAAGTGTTAAAAGCAATTGAAATTAAAGAAGATTATATAAAACCATTTATTTTTCCTAATCCATTAACAAATGGTTCCGAGTTAAAAATTAATAATGGTTTAGAAATAATTAATATTGTAGAACTTTATGATATTACTGGAAAAATATTAAAAGTAATTAATTTTAATAGTTTAAAAAATGAAGTTAATGTTGAGCTTCCTATTTTGAAAAGCGGCATTTACTTTATTCGTATAAACAATAAAACAAATTTTAAATTATTAATTGAATAACTATTTAATTATCAAAATCGTTTAGGAATAACTGAAGTTTAACTTTAATTATCTAAACGATTTTTAATTTTTTAAGAGCATTATCATTACAAAATGAAACATTATATACTACTAATATTATTATTGTTTTTTAATTTCTATTTAAATGCCCAAAATATGCTGTTAAAACAGTCTATTGGTGGTTCTGGTGGAATGACAAAAACATATCATCAAAAATATTCCTATGCGGGTTTACGTTATGCAACTTATTGTAGTATTGAAAGTATTAAGGAATTAAATACTTATTTAGAAGGGAAAGTCAATTATTTAGAACTTCAAACAGGTATAGAATTCAAATTGTTATCATTACCTAATGTTTTTATTAAAAATAATAAGAAAGTCTTTTTTTTATAAAAGGTATTTTTTCTTCATCTCATTTTATTTAAGGGTGTCAAGTAATTAACAATAATGTAATTAATTTAATCTGTTCTAATGATTTTGACAAACAATTACTGAAAGATTTTAGATACGGATTTGGTTTTAAAAATCAATTTACGAAAATATATAATTTTTTATGCAATAGGTAGTGCTTTACGTTTAAATAATGAACAAAATTTAGAAATCAAACCTAAGAGTTTGGTACCAGAATAGAAAAAATGCTTCATAATGGGATTGTTAAAAATAATATTGATCCTATAATTATTGAAGGTGATAATGCAATTATATACACCAAAAAAAGATTTGATTATAAAGTATTTACCTAATGATTTAAATGAAAGTATGATAATGTCAATTATTTCTAAATTAAATGACAATAATAATACCATCAATAAAATACCTGAAAGTCTCAAATATCAAAATACTTTTATTAATAATATTAAACAAAAATATAAAGAAATTTATAATAATATAATAAAAAACCTTTAATTAAGTAAAATTTGTAATAATTAATATTTTTTTAAATTTTATTTCATGAAACAAACATTAGAACTAAACAATGATTTTGCTAAAATTTCAAATGCTTCATTACTTATACATCATACTGGTACTGTATTTGACATCAATTCTATTTCTAGACTAAAAGTTAAGAAAGCAGAGTCTGCAATTTCTGTTAAAAATATTTTTCTTTTTATTTCTTTGCATTTAACGCTAGTTTTGTACGTCAATTTTTATCTTTATATCTTATTTTTATTTTCGCAAGTATTTATCTTTAGTAAACATAAAAGTAGAGGAAATTTTAATTACAAATTATATATTTATCAGTTTAAAAATACCAATACAATAGATATAAATTCTAAAACACTTCATCATGCTTGCGAAATCATTTGGCAATATGATAAAATTAAAAGTACTTATTCATCATAAATATCTAATGGAATTTTTTATTTAGGGTATTTTATTGTTAATTTGTTCAATACATCATAATAATACCAAATATATATAAAATAGTCCAATCTACTTGTTTTTTTGCTAAAATTATCCAAAAAAAATAGTTCCGAAGCCCAGCTATGCAACGATTTTTATTGAAAATTTTTTCTAAAAAACAACTACGCATCTTTGGACTATTTTATAAATTTATTTGGCATAATTTAAGGAGTTACATATTTTAAAACCTCATTTATAGCAAAAACGATTGCTATTTGAAATAAACGCTAGCTTACAATCCCAAATTTTAATTCTGTTATAATTTGGCTTTGCATCATAGCGTTTTTCTACCTCAGTACACTACCTATTTCCTTCAAACCGTTAGCCTCTAGCTTCCAAAATACAATCCATTACCTCCAACATGATTTGGCAGCCTTCCCTAATTTCGTCTTCAGAAATTGTAAGCGGAGGCGTAATTCTAATGGCTTTGCCTTCAAAAAGCAACCAAAACAATATCAGTCCTTTGTCTTGGCATTTAAGTATAATTTCATTGGTAATTGCAGCATCGGCTGTCATGGCTGCAAGCATGAGCCCCCTACCACGAACCTCTTGTATTAGTGGATGTACCAATAATTTTCTAAACAATTGTTCCTTTTCTAGTGCTGCCTCCATCAATTGGCTTTGAACAATTTCCTGTAAGGTAGCCAAACAGGCCGCTGCAATTACAGGATGACCACCAAAAGTGGTGATGTGTCCTAGCTTGGGCGAATGGCTCAACAAATCCAAATGGGCTTCCGAGGCTACAAATGCTCCTACGGGCATGCCACCTCCCATGCCTTTTCCCAAAATTACAATATCGGGAACTACTCCATAATTTTCAAAACCAAATAAACGCCCTGTTCTACCAAAGCCTGGCTGAATTTCATCTATAATCATAAGGGCACCCACCGCTGTACATCGATTACGCACTTTGAGCAAAAAATCATTTTCGGGTTCAATAAAACCCGCTCCACCCTGAATGCTTTCCAAAATAATACCCGCCGTTTTGGTGGTAATCTTTTCCAAATCGGCTTCGTTGTTAAACGTAATAAAATCCACATCTGGAATCAATGGCCGAAAAGCTTGTTTTCGTTCTTCAAATCCCATCACACTCATGCTCCCCATCGTGTTGCCATGATAGGCATTGTGGCACGACAGCAGCTGGCTTCGTCCTGTAACCCGTCGGGCCAGTTTCAAGGCTCCTTCGGTAGCTTCTGTTCCAGAATTGACCAAATATACTTTTTGCAATGGTTGGGGCATCAAAGAGGCCAAGAGTTTGCAATAGGCTACTGCGGGCCCTTGTGCATACTCGCCATAAACCATCACATGAGCATACAAATCGAGTTGTTTTTTGATGGCATCGTGCACCACCGTGGGGCAATGACCCAACGAACATGCCGAAACTCCTGCCACAAAGTCGAGGTACTTTTGATGATGAACGTCATATATGTAACTTCCCTTGGCATACAACACTTCCATACCCAGCGGATATGGCGATGTTTGTGCTTGAAATTTTATAAAATCTTCTTTCATTGTAGTTTTTTATTATAAATATAGTAATGTAATGGCAACTAAAAGTCAAACCATCCCTTGTTTTGGTTTTGCAAAGGTGTTGCTTTTTTGTTGTTGCGTGAGGGATAGCAGTGAAAATCCTTTTTTGCCCCTCTTTTTGGGGCAAAAAAGATTGTAACGAATAGCCCGACCCGGAGCTTGCGGAGGGACACGCCCATACGTTTGTAATCATGAAATAAATACTTACATCTTATCATAAATAATACACCAATCAATAGGCACTACCGTTTATAACCACTATTTGGGGCGTTCCCACAAGGGTCGGGCTTTTCGTTTCAATCTTTTTTGTTTTTTAAAGAAAAAAACAAAAAAGGATTTCCACTGCAATCCCTAACGCAAATGGGGTTCCAAAGGGGCTATTGGTTTTTTTTAGCGTCCTTATCGTAGTCTAGGGTTTCTTTCCTTATTTTCATGGGGGTAGGTGTCTTGGCTTTATCTTTATTGGCTGCTTTACGGTATTTGTCGTCCAATGCCTTTTCATCCTCAGGAAAAAGGTCGTCTTTGGTTTTGATGCGTTCGTCTATCCGCCATACAAATCCACGAAGTTTTCGGGCATTTTCGGGCAAATCCTTGTCTGGATAAATCGTACCATCTGGATTGGTATAAAACGTCATGGTTTCGATGTTGTTTTTATCGAGGGTCATGTTGATGCGGCTGCTCACATTTTTATTGATTCCAATAAGTTCCTTTTGGTCGTTTCGCATATAATAAATCACTTCGGTGTTTTTTACAACATCGGCTTCATATAGTTTGTTGTCTTTAAATTTGCCATACAAATTAACGCCTTTTACTTGGTTATAGCCCATGCCAACACTGTCTTTTGAAACTATAAAAGCATTGGAAAGCACCTTCAACGAATCGAGTTTTTGGGTTGTATTGTTGCCAATAAGGTGCATCACATCGCCAGTCATTTGGTTTTCGTAGTTCCACAAAATGGGTTTGCCAATAAGTTGTGTGAGGGCCTTTTTTTGATTGGAATGTATCGAGTCGCACTTGCCCGACATATCGGTTTTAAAAAAGCGGGCATTGTTAAACCCTCTAATTATTCGGTTCCCTTCTTTGCCTGTTACCATGAGTTTTTTGGCATGAATATATACAGAGTCTTTGTCCACAACATTGATGGCCACGGCATGTTTGGTAATAAAAAGGGAGTCTTTTTGTTTATAAATTTCGGCATAATGCCCTTTTACAATCCCTTTGTTGATGGTGTCAATAATCCGAACGTTGCGGGTGGCCGATGCAAAATCACGTTTTCTATCAAAGTATAAACTATCGCCAATAATACGTCTGTCGTTATATTTGATATAGGATTTGTCTATAAAATGGCCTGTATTTTTTTTGGTATTATAAAAACCTTTTTCGGTATAAATAAAATCTTTTTTGCTGGTAATTGTAGAAGGACCAAAAAGATAGGAATGTCCCGAGTTGGTAAAATAATCCAAATGATTGGTTTTGATTAAGTATTTTGGATTGGTAATGGTTACGGCTGTTAAAAAAACAAACTTTTTTTGAGCCACATAATAACGGCCAGAAATGCTTTCGAGGGTGTTTTCTAAATTGGTAATAGTGCCTTTGTTTTTATAATATGCCTCCTGTTTGGCTCTGTCAAAATAAATGGTATCGGTAACAAGGGTACTTTCTGGCGATTGCATGATGACATCGCCCGTAGCAAAAGCCAGCTTGGTGTTGCCATTGTACTCTGCATATTTGCTGTTGAGCGAAAGGGTGTCACCCTGCACCATTTGTACTTCGCCAAAGGCTTTTATGTAGTTTTCTTTTTCAAAATAATAGGCTTTGTTGCACGTCATTTTTACCCCTTCGTGGTTGATGCGTACATTACCTGTAAGCAAAGCAGCACCTGGCACCAAGGATTCGTTTCTGTCGCCAAAGTCGGAATATTCGATAACAATTTTTTTGGTAGCTTGCGCATGGGTCCAAGTAGCTCCAAAGCCAATAACTACCACATAACACAAAAGATATATTTTTTTCAAAATGGTTTTTTTTCGACAAAAATACGCATTTTCATCAAAGTCCAAATTGATTTAAGAAATAATTAATGTTTTGACTATTAAAAATGAAGGTGTTGGTTGTATGAACTGTTTGTTTATTCTAATAAACCTTTTTTGAGTCCTTTTTTTTTGCATAAAAATTAACAAAAAAGATTTCAAATTTATTATTTTTTTAAAAAAAAAGATTTCTTTTATATTGATTTATACTAATCCGTAGTTTCAATTAATGTAATCAATTTTATTGATAAACCAAATCATGTTTTCAGTAATACCTTTGTCAAACTATCGTACTTTGACAAAGGTATGTAGTTGTAAGTTTTGGAATACAGCATAATAGTTAAATTATTATTTAAAATATTTATAAAAATTGTATGTATTACCCTAATATTTGACTGGCATGTACCTTGGTTTTTACCTCTGTTATGATGTTTTCAATAATACCATTTTCGTTAATTACAAATGTGGTTCTATGTATGCCATCATATTCTTTGCCCATAAATTTTTTTGGCCCCCAAACTCGATAGGCCATAAGTACACTTTTTGCTTCGTCTGCTAATAATGGAAACGGCAAATGGTATTTTTCTTTAAACTTTTGTTGGGCTTTGGCCGCATCGGCACTTACACCCAAAAGGGCATAATTTTCACTCACAAAACGGTCGTAATGGTCGCTCAAATTGCAAGCTTCTGTTGTACATCCTGGGGTGTTGGCCTTTGGATAGAAAAAAAGCACTAATTTTTTGCCCTTATATGCCGATAATTCATGCAAGTTTCCGTCTTGGTCGTATGCAGAAAATGGAGGTGCTGGATCTCCAATTTTTAATGTGGTCATATTTGTTTTTTTTTGAAAACAAAATTATAACATTTTAAATGATTTGAATTGAAAATAAATTTATTTTTACGGTTCCAATTTTTTAAATTATGACAAAAAGAGAACGGGTCAAATTTGTAATTCAAACATTGAACGAGTTGTATCCCACAATTCCCATTCCGCTAGACCATAAAGACCCTTATACCTTGTTGATAGCCGTGTTGTTATCGGCACAATGTACAGATGTTCGGGTCAATCAAATTACACCCATATTGTTTGCAAAAGCAGACAACCCCTATGATATGGTCAAATTATCGATAGAAGACATCAAAACAATAATCAGGCCTTGTGGCTTGTCGCCCATGAAATCTAAAGGTATTCATGGACTTTCACAAATTTTGATAGACCAGCACAACGGCAAAGTCCCGCAAAGTTTTGAAGCCCTAGAAGCCTTGCCTGCCGTTGGCCATAAAACGGCCAGTGTGGTAATGAGTCAGGCATTTGGAGTACCAGCTTTTCCTGTAGATACCCACATCCATAGGCTCATGACACGATGGAATTTGACTTCGGGCAAAAACGTGGTGCAAACAGAAAAAGATGCCAAAGCCATTTTTCCAAAAAAACTTTGGAACGATTTACACCTCCAAATCATTTGGTACGGACGTGAGTATTCGCCTGCCAGAGGCTGGGATATTGAAAAAGATATTATAACCAAAAAAATAGGAAAAACAAATCAAATAATATCATAATATGTAAATATTATTAAATATTTTGCTTTTTTTAATTTATTTTTAACTTAAGTAACATTTATCACGTATTTTCATTTGTTGTTGGTATAAATTTGTACCATCAAAATCAAAATAAAAAAATATCAATTTAAGGTTTTAAAATTATGAAAATAGAACAAATTTATACAGGATGTATTGCTCATGCAGCATATTATTTAGAAAACAATGGCGAAGCCGCTATTTTTGATCCATTAAGAGAGGTACAACCTTACATAGACAGAGCTCAAAAAGACAATGCTGCAATTAAATATGTTTTTTTAACACATTTTCATGCCGATTTTGTTTCAGGACATTTAGATTTAGCCAAAAAAACTGGTGCCCAAATTGTATATGGTCCTTTGGCAAAACCAGCTTATGAAATTATTTCGGCTACAGACAATCAAATTTTCAGCATTGGAAATTGTCAGGTAAAAGTGATTCATACTCCAGGACATACTATGGAGAGTACTACTTTTTTAGTAATTGACGAGCATGGAAACGAGCACGGAATTATTACAGGTGACACTCTTTTTATTGGCGATGTTGGTCGTCCTGATTTGGCTCAACACGTTGTAGAAGATTTAACACAAGACAAATTGGCCCGTCATTTATACAACTCATTACGAACTAAAATCATGACTTTGTCAGACGATTTAATTGTATATCCAAACCACGGTGCGGGTTCGGCTTGCGGAAAAATGATGAGCAAAGAAACCACCGATACACTTGGAAACCAAAAACGTACAAACTACGCCTTGAATCCAGAAATGACTGAAGACCAGTTTGTTACAGCTGTTTTAACAGGTTTAACAAATCCTCCTGCCTATTTTCCTTCAAACGTGATGATGAACATCAAAGGATATGAAAGCTTAGACAACGTATTGGAAAAAGCCAATCAGCCACTTCAAGCCAACGAATTTGAAGCAATGGCCAACGAAACAAGAGCTTTGATATTAGACACAAGAGATGCTGCCACTTTTGCTCAAGGATTTATTCCAAACAGTATCAATATTGGTATCGACGGTAATTTTGCTATGTGGGTTGGCGAAATGGTTGCCGACATCAAACAAGAAATATTATTGGTAACAGATTTGGGTAGAGAAGAAGAAAGTATGATTCGTCTATCCAGAATTGGATACGACCACACCATCGGGTATTTGCAAGGTGGTTTTGATACTTGGAAAACAGCTGGTTATGAGGTTGATAGCCTTGAAAGATTGACAGCTGCTGACCTTGAAAAATCTTATAATGCTGCGGAACTTCCTGTTTTTGATGTTAGAAAGAAAAGCGAATATTTATCAGAACATTTAGAAGGGGCCATCAATGTGCCACTTAACGAAATCAACCAACATTTGGCTTCTTTCCCAAAAGACAAACCTTTTGTTTTACATTGTGCTGGTGGCTATAGAAGTATGATTGCAGCCTCTATTTTGAAACAAAGAGGATGGGACAATTTTTCTGATGTCATAGGTGGTTTTGCCGCACTTAAAGAAACTACTTTAGCCAAAACAGATTATGTTTGTCCTTCAACTTTATTATAATAAAAATAAGTAATACAACTTTCAATAAACTATCTCAAATACACGCTTTTTTGTTTGAGATAGTTTGTTTTTTTTAATAAAATGAAATATGATACAAAAATTTGAAGTAGAAAATATCAAATGTGGTGGGTGTATGAACAGTATTTCAAATGCTTTGCAAAAAATAGCTCATGTTACCCAGGTTACTATCGACAAAAGCACCGATACAATTACGGTAGAAGGGCATGCTGATGCCAATCAAATTATACAAAAACTAACCGAAATGGGCTACCCCGAAAAAGGCAATAACTCCTTGATTTCAAAAACAAAATCATTTGTAAGTTGTGCTATTGGTAAATTAAATTAATGTCATCAAAATTATGGAAAACATGCAATGTTGTGTAACCTCGTGCGATAAATCCCTCGATCAAAATTATTGGGACTTACAATACCAGTCACAAGCTACGGGTTGGGATATAGGTAGTGTTTCACCACCTATTCAATTGTATATCAATCAAATAACAAACAAAAATGCCAAAATATTAATTCCTGGTTGTGGCAATGCTTATGAGGCAGCCTATTTGTTGGAACAAGGTTTTACAAATATTACCGTTATTGATATTGCACCAACGTTAGTTCAAAATTTGAAAGATAAATTTCAAAACAATCCAAATATTACCATTATTTTGGGGGATTTTTTTGAACATCAAGGGCAATATGATTTCATTATTGAACAAACTTTTTTTTGTGCGTTGCCTCCAATGATGCGTTTGCAATATATAGTCAAAAATCATCAATTGCTAAACCAAAATGGTAAACTAGTGGGTTTATTATTCAACAAACATTTTGAATCTGGCCCTCCATTTGGTGGTTCTTTAGCCGAATATGAATCGATTTTTGGGCATGCTTTTGCATTTAACGTTTTAGAAAATTGTACCCATTCTGTGGCTGCAAGAGCAGGCAACGAATTGTTTTTTGAATGTCAAAAAAACGAGCAACATGTAGTTCAATTATATGATTTTGAAGGAATTACCTGTGTGGGTTGTCAAAATACGGTAATTGAAAAAATAAAAAATTTGCCTTTGGTTTTGTCGGCATCTATGAACGTTAATTTTACAAAAATACTCATCAGTAGTTCGGCTCCCATACTTGATTCAGATTTGCAACAATGTGTTGCTTATGAATCAAAATATACAATTAAAAAAGCAATCAGTTAATTTTTATATAAAATTTCTTAAATAAAATAATATGAATAAATTCAACGAGTACATCCTGTCTGATATTCCTGTTTTGGTTGATTTTTATGCCACTTGGTGTGGCCCTTGTCAAATGTTGGGTCCTATTATTGTTGAAGTCAAACGACATTTTGGCGATCGATTAAAGGTAATTAAAATCGACGTTGATAAAAGCCAAGACATAGCCCAGCATTTTCAAGTTAGAAGTGTGCCAACGATGATGTTATTTCAAAATGGCAAATCGCTTTGGCGTCAAACGGGAGTTTTGCCAAAAGAAGAAATAATAAAAACGGTAGATAAATTATTATAAAAAAAAAGATGAAAGTTCTGTGTGGCTTTCATCTTTTTTTTTAATGGACTAAATTCTAGTTGATTGCAGCATTTTGCGTTAGGGATAGCAGTGGAAATCCTTTTTTGAGGCTTTTTCTGCCTCAAAAAAGATTGTAACGGATAGCCCGACCCTTGTGGTAACGCCCAAAACTCACTTCTTTTAAGCTACTTTTTTATTTAGAATTTGAATTTGATAATTGGTTCACAAATATTTTTTCGGATGTGATGACTATAACAGTTTGTCAATCAAATCAGAATAAGTTTGTTTTGGAGCTACGCCAACTTGTCTGCCAACTAGCTCTCCTTTGTGGAATACTAATACAGTTGGAATGTTTCTAACACCAAATTTTGAAGCAAAATCCTGATTGGCATCTACATCTATTTTGCCAACTACTGCTTTTCCTTCATAATCTTTGGACAACTCTTCTATTACTGGGCCTACCATTCTACATGGGCCACACCATTCTGCCCAAAAATCTACTAATACAGGTTTATCTGATTGTAAAACAACCTCTTCAAAAGTTGCATCTGTTATTGCTAAAGCCATTTTTTCTTGATTTAAGTTACGAAAATAATTTCGATACAAAATTACAATTTATTCATGTAAGTATCAACTTTTTAAAATTTCTTTTTTTTATTAAGGTATCAACATTTGTTATTTAAAAAAAACAGAATGATTGTTAATATGTTATGTAATTTGTTTTATATTTGCTTTTAATTATTAATAACTTAAAAAAATGAAGGAATTATTACTGAAATTTGAAAATAAAGCCCCTGAAATAATTTTCAATTGGAAAGATTCAGAAACAGAAGCAGAAGGATGGACTGTCATCAACTCGTTACGAGGTGGTGCTGCTGGTGGAGGGACACGTATGAGAAAAGGCTTGGATATGAACGAAGTTTTATCGTTGGCAAAAACTATGGAAGTCAAGTTTTCTGTCTCGGGACCCGCCATTGGTGGTGCCAAATCAGGGATCAATTTCGACCCTAACGACCCTCGAAAACAAGGGGTTTTGCAACGCTGGTATAAAGCCGTTTCGCCTTTATTGAAAAGTTATTATGGAACAGGTGGCGATTTGAACGTAGATGAAATTCATGAAGTAATCCCATTTACTGAAGAGTGTGGGGTGTGGCATCCTCAAGAAGGGGTTTTTAACGGACATTTCAAACCTACCGAGGCCGATAAAATTAATAGAATTGGACAACTTAGACAAGGAGTAATTAAAGTAATCGAAAATGCACATTTTACCCCCGATGTTGCCCGAAAATATACCGTTGCCGATATGATTACTGGTTATGGTGTGGCCGAAACAGTTAAGCATTATTACAATATTTATGGTGGCAATGTACAAAACAAAAAAGCCATCATTCAAGGTTTTGGTAACGTAGGAGCTGCTGCCGCTTTTTATTTGTCAAAAATGGGAGTGAAAATTGTTGGGATTATTGATAAAGACGGAGGGGTTATGAATCCAGAAGGCTTTGATTTTGAAACTATTACATCTTTTTTTCTGCATAAAAATGGCAACCAACTTGTAGCCAACTCATTGGTGCCTTTTCAGGAAATGAACGAAAAAATTTGGACTTTAGGTGCCGAAATATTTGCTCCTTGTGCTGCCTCTCGATTGGTAACTCAACACCAAATAGACCATTTGATTCAGTCGGGTTTGGAAGTAATTTCTTGCGGTGCTAATGTTCCTTTTGCTGATAAAGCCATTTTTTTTGGTCCTATTATGGAACAAGTGGACAATCAAATTAGTTTGATTCCCGATTTTATTTCTAACTGTGGAATGGCACGTGTTTTTGCTTATTTTATGGAGCAAAAAGTTCAAATGACTGATGAAGCTATTTTTCATGATACTTCAGAAACTATTCGTAAAGCTTTGTGTAACATTCACGATTTGAATCCTGCTAAAACCCAATTAAGCGCCACAGCTTTTGAAATAGCATTAAAACAACTCACCTAAAATTTTGGTGTTAATCCTGTTTGCAATCACAATTTTTTTTATTTTTACACGTTGTTTAATGTCTAATCATATTCAGTATGGGAACTGAAACCCGATGGGCATCATTGATGGTGTCAAAACTTATAAATTTTATTTTAAACAGCGATATTTCTGATAAAAAAAAGTCATTTGTTTTGACTGTTTTCTTATTTTTTGGTGTGTTGTTTTTATTACTCAGTATCCAATTTTGGCCACCCTCAAATTTGACCTCTATAATGGGGCAGGGGGGTGGCGGAAGTGTATCGGTTAGTTTGGGCAATAGCGATTGGGGTTCTGGAAATAATTATAATATAAGTAGTGATGTTAGTGCCCAAAAAGCCCCTAATACATTAATAACAGATCCAATAGACGAAGTGATTTCTAATACAAATCCCTCTGATGATGTGGTTGCACTACCTAATCCTTCAAAAAAAACTACAAAATCGCAAACCCCAAAACACGAAACACCTGTTCATGAACCCAAGCCAAAGGTAGCAACTGTTACTCAAGATGTGTTATCTAATATATTAAAAGGAGGGACAAATAACGGCAACGGCACAGATAAATTAGCGGGTAATAAAGGCAAATCCAGTGGCAGTATAGGACAAAATGGCAATGACGGAAACGGCTCTGGTACTGGCACAGGAACAGGAACGGGTTCTGGAAATGGCACAGGAATTGGCCATGGTTCAGGACAAGGAACGGGTGGAGGCGAAGGCTATTCTTTAGGAAACAGAAAAGCACTTTCCAAACCAACACCAAAATACCAGTGCAACGAAGAAGGCAAAGTGGTTGTGGAGGTAACAGTAGATCAAAATGGCAATACCATACAAGCAACTGCTGGTGTAAAAGGCACCACCAATGCCGCCAAATGTTTATTAGACCAAGCAAAACTTGCTGCTATGCAAACCAAATGGCAAGCATCTGCATCGGCTCCAAACAAACAAGTAGGTAAAATAGTATATAATTTTTCCTTAAACTAAGGGGTGTTTTTTAATTAAAAAATTATAAAATTGATAGGTTGCTATGCTAAATACACTACCGAAAAAATACCCTGTAAGTAAATCTATTGGATAATGAAGACCTAAATAAATCCTGCTATACGAAAAAACGAGAGGCCAAATCAATAAAACATAGCTATATTTGATATGTTTTTTTAGCAATGCAATCAAAAATACGGCAACCGCAGTAGTATTGGCAGCATGACCCGAAAAAAAACTATATGAACTACTTGTTTTTACAATTCTGATAATACCCTGCAAATCAGGGGTGTTGCAAGGTCTTAATCGTTGAAAATGATTTTTAAACAAATTACACGTTTGATCGGTCATGAGGATTAAAACAGCAACCAGCAACACAATATAACCCGTTTGTTTAGCTCCTAACTTTTTGTAAACCAAATATATAAGAAACAAAAAGAAGGGTGTCCAATGCAATTGATTGGTGATAAAAAGCCAAAAACCATCATAAGGTTTGGAGCCTAATCCATTTAAATAAATCAATAACTCCCGATCCAAAATTTTGAGTTGCTCTACCATTAAAATTGACGTTTTATTGGGCCTGTAATTTCTTTTAAATCTTCGCTTACTTTATTTATAGTATTGGTAGAATCTGCAACTAAATTTTCCTTAGCATTGTTTATTTCTTTAGAAATTTCTTTCAATGACGTTTCTTCTGTAATGTCATCAACGCCTTTTTGAATTTCGTGTTTTATTTCATTTGTTGCGTTTTTCAAATGTGCCATAAATTTACCTACTTTTCTAGCAATTTCTGGTACTTTGTCCGAGCCAAACAGCATCAAAACAACGATTAATATAAATAGGATTTCACCTCCACTAACATCTAACATAATTGGTTGATTTTTTTAATTAGGTTTTGCAAAGTTAATAAGTTTCTACAATTTTTCGATAACCTTTACAGGATTAATTTGTAATTATACTTTTTTTAATACTTTCAAAATCCCATTTTTTGTCCGTATTGTATTTTATTTTTCCGTTTATAATTTCAAGTGGACTTTCAAAATTATTCGTATATAATCCTCCTGTTCCGAGTCCTTGAGGCATTTCATTTTTTTGCAAAAAAGTCCATTGTGCTATGGCATTGAGTCCCACATTACTTTCCAATGCCGAGGTAATCCACCAATTGATTTGACAGTTTTTTGCCGCCAATATCCACTCCATACTGCCTCTAAACCCACCAACCAAACTGGGTTTTAATATCACATATTGTGGGTTGATGGCTCTCAAAAGGGCCTCTTTTTGTGTGCCATAAACACCAATCAACTCTTCGTCCAAAGCAATAGGTACGGGGCTTTCTGCACACAGTTTTTTCATAGCTTCTATTTGTCCTTGTTTTATAGGTTGCTCGATGCTATGTATTTGAAATTCAGATAATTGTTTTAATTTATAAATCGCTTCTTCTACCAAAAAAGCACCATTGGCGTCCACTCTTATCGTAATTTTTGATGCGTCAAAATGCTGTCGAATATAAGCTAATAAAGCCAACTCTTTTTCAAAATCAATTGCTCCAATTTTCAATTTAATACAATCAAATCCAGCTGCTATTTTTGCTTCTATTTGAGTTCGCATATACTCTGGACTGCCCATCCAAACCAACCCATTGATTGGCATCGAATGTGTACCCAAAACAAAATCCGACGGAAACAATTCAAATGGATGCTTACTGTACAACGACTGGAATGCCATTTCTATCCCAAATTGAATCGATGGGAATTCCAGTAAAGCTTCCCATAAATAGGCAACCCCTAGGTCAATATGCTTACAAATCCATGTAAGTTTTTCTTCATAATCTTCACGGTCGTCTATACTCAACCCTCGCAACAACCCACACTCGCCAATTCCTATTTGGCCTTGGTCTTCAATTACCAAAAACCACGTTTCTTTTTGTGTCAAAACACCCCTCGATGTACCCGAAGGGGTTTTAAAATGTAATAAATATTTATAATAATGTGCTGTCATTTATATTTTTTTTGGAGCTATTTCCAGCTATTCGTTACAATCTTTTGTGCCAAACCCTGGCACAAAAGGATTTTCACTTCTATCTGGGCTAATTCGTTTTCAAAAGGGGCATGTTTTATTCAAACAATTCTAAAATGTTATCAAAATCTTCATGTTCAATTTTATATTTTTTGAATAATTCCAAGTCTTTTCGTGCTTGTTCTATCCAACTCACTTTGGATGAAATATTTTGATTTCGATAGGTTTTATGGATATTTTTGGCCATTCTAAACTCGTTGTTCAATACTAATGCATGTGCCAAACGCAGTTTGATTGCGATATCCGAGGGGGCTAATTTTTCTGCATTTTCAAGGGCTTGTTTGCCTTTTGAAAATTGCTTGGTCATCAAATAATAATAACCTAAATTGCTATAATCTTGTGCATTTGCTTTTTGAAACTTTATAAATGTTTGGTGAATAGCTTCAATAGCTGCTTCAAAATTTTGCTCATCGGCTAGCTGTGCTATATGTTGTCTATTGGTAGTATCTAACTCATCTTGTAATCCTATTTCTGAAATACATTTTTTTTCAAAGTCATACAATACTTTATTTTTTTCTATCTCTAATAGGTTTTGAAATTCGCTATATTTATAATTTTTTTGGATATTTTCCAAAATACAAGCGGTAAATAGTCCAGAATGAGCTAATTTTTGTGCCGTTTCTAGCTGATTGATGGTAGCTAAAAGTGATTTTTTGTGCGTCATGTTGTACCCCCTGCTTAATTTATAATCAACCCACGGCACTATTTCTAATACAATTTTTTGATTCAAAATCCAGTTTTTATTTTCAAACACAAAAAATATTTTTGTAACTTCATCAGAAAGGCAAGTGTCATTTTGCAATGAAATCAGTTTTGCTTCTTTGTTGGTTGGAGTGTTTTGAGCATAACAAGCCTTATTGGAATTGGCATTTTTTACAAAGTTGTTGGCTGCTATTTCCGAAGCAAAAAGGGCAAATTTGCAAGTATCATTTCCTGAAATTTTTGATAAAAGAAACACTGCACCCGCCGAACCTTGGCTAATGCCAGTAGGATCGGGTATGGATTTTAACAAAGAGGTAAGGCTCGATGCCAGCTCTTGATTATCGTTTAGTAAGGTAATTCTGAATAAAAATTGAGTAGTTCCTTCAGGAAAATCCTCTGATGCCACCACTATTTTTTTAAAAGCAGAGGCAGTTATTGTTTTATTGGTTGCTCTTTCTTTATCCCAAAATCCATCGTTTTGAGAAAAAAGGGAGTTCATGTAAAGAAAAAGTAATATTAATAAATTTTTTTTCATAATTTTTTGCAAAAATGTATCTTTGAAACCAAAGTTTCTAGCCCCGATAGTAGCGACATCCTTTTGTTTTTTTCTTTAAAAAACAAAAGATATAGCGGATAGCGGGATTAGCTCCTAGAAAAAATTACAGCACTAAGCATTATTGACAATTAAATCTGATATAAAAAATATCATTCCTAAGGCTAATAATACAGAAAGTAAAAAAGTTGAGATGGCTAATTTTTTTAATTCGGGGTCTAAATTTTTTGGAATTTGATTGTGATAAACGGTTTTTAAATGACTAATTATAGGGAAAAAGGCTACAATAAAAATGTATTGGTCAAAATGAAAACTTTGAATAAAGCCAAAAAGGAGACACAATACCATGGCAGATATAACAAGAAAAAAATGATATTTTTTTGCCCATGATCCTCCATATTTTACAACCAATGTATTTTTATTTGATTTTCTATCAGATTCTTCATCACGCATGTTGTTTAAATTTAAAACCCCTACACTCAAAAAGCCAATGGCTATTGCGGGTAAAAACAACACCAAATTGAGCTCTTTAGAATATAAGAAATTAACACCAATAGTACTAACTAAACCAAAGAAAATAAATACAAAAATGTCGCCAAAACCTTTGTACCCATAAGCTGATTTGCCAATAGTATAGCGAATGGCAGAGGCAATTGCGGTAATTCCGAGTATTAAAAAAAATAAAGAATATAGTAGATTTGTGTTTTTAAAAGACAAATAAATTAATATAATAGAACTAAAAAATGTTAGAATTGATGTAATAATTATGGCTGTTTTCATTTGTTTTGGACTAATATTGCCGCTTTGTATGGCCCTCATAGGGCCAATGCGGTCTTGATTATCAGTTCCTTTGACACCATCGCCATAATCATTGGCAAAATTGGATAGAATTTGTAAACCCAAGGTTGTAAGAATGGCAAAAATAAATATATTCCAATTAAAAACTTCGGTAGGAGTTAAAACATTTTCAGTAGGGTAGGAGAGGGCAAACATACTACCTACAATGATACCGGAAACGGAAAGGGGTAACGTACGTAATCGGGCTGCTTGTATCCAATGTTTCATAATATATGATTTTTGTCTTTTATTAATGTAAATTTAATTTTATTAATTATAAATTATGGCAACCATTTTTTTTCAAAATCAGGTTTTCTTTTCTCTAAAAAGGCATTTCTACCCTCCACAGCTTCGTCTGTCATGTAGGCCAATCGGGTAGCTTCGCCTGCAAAAACTTGTTGTCCCACCATGCCATCATCTGTTAAATTCATGGCAAATTTCAACATTTTTATTGAGGTGGGCGACTTGGCTAAAATTTCTTGAGCCCATTCATAAGCGGTTGTTTCTAACTCTTGATGCGGAATAACGGCATTGACCATGCCCATTTCAAAGGCTTCTTGTGCGGTGTAATTTCTGCCAAGAAAAAATATTTCCCTAGCTTTTTTCTGACCAACCATTTTTGCTAAATAAGCAGATCCGTAGCCTCCGTCGAAACTTGTAACATCGGCATCTGTTTGTTTGAAAATAGCATGTTCTTTGCTGGCCAAAGTCAAATCGCACACCACGTGCAAGCTATGGCCGCCACCAACTGCCCAACCTGGAACTACCGCAATGACGGCTTTTGGCATAAATCGGATAAGGCGTTGGACATCTAAAATATTCAATCTATGGTAACCATCTTCGCCAACATACCCCTGATGTCCACGGGCTTTTTGATCGCCACCACTGCAAAATGACCACACACCGTCTTTAGTCGAAGGGCCTTCTGCAGAAAGTAACACAACTCCTATAGAAGTGTCTTCTTGTGCATCGTGAAAAGCTTGTAATAATTCTGAGGTGGTTTTGGGTCTGAAAGCGTTGCGAACGTCGGGTCTGTTAAAGGCAATTCGAGCCACACCATTGCATTTTTTGTATGTAATGTCTTCAAAAACTTTAGCTGTTTTCCAATCTATCTCTATCATCTGGTTTATTTTTTTAAATTTCAAATTGTAAAAATACACATTTTATAGGAGCTAAATCCTAGTTTTATGTTTAAGTTTGGTTATGAATTAATTTTGATAATTTTTCTGTAAGTTGTTTTCTTGAAAATTGATGCAATCCTATGGCGTTCGACTTCAAATTTTGTTTCAAAAACGCATCAAAGTATTGGGCAATTGTGTTTTTTAAAGCCATTTTTTCATTGTATTGAAAAAATACGCCTGTATTGGTTTGAATTAATAGGGCCTCAAAATCTGAATCCTTTGGTCCAAGAGCAATTATTGGCCTTTCGGAAACCATGTATTCAAAAAGTTTTCCTGGTAAAATACTTTTAGTATCTTCAGAATCTATTTCAATTAAAAGTAATATTTGAGATTTTCTTTGATGTTTTAGGGCATCTTGATGGGCAACATAGCCCATATTAATAGTATAATGTAATAATTCATGTTGCTTTATTTCATCTAATATATCTTGGCTTACAGCACCTATTAATTTTATTTCTAAATAAGATTTAAAATGAGGCATTTCATTACAAAGTTCACGTAAAGATTCCCAGAGTATTTTTGGATTTCGTTCAGAAAGAAAGGATCCAATATGTGCCAATGAAAAAGTAGTGTCTAATGTTTGTTTTTCAATGTTTTCTACATCAAAGCCATTTGTTATCACTTCAATGGGTTTGTGGGTTAGCTGTTCAAATTCTTTCTTGGTTGTTTTACTGGTAACAATAATGGAATCTGCAGAATTTAACACTTTTTTTTCTAAATAGCGATGTTTTTTTTGAGCATAATTAGATAATTTTAAGGCTTTATGATAGCCAATGGTTGTCCATGGATCTCTAAAATCAGCAAACCATCTGATATTAGTTTTGCTTTTTAAATGCAATCCAATGAGGTGTACACTGTGAGGAGGACCAGTTGTAATAATTGTATCTATTAGATTATCAGTGATGTATTTTTCTAAATAAGAAACAGAAGGTTTAACCCACAAAAACCGTGCATCTGGAATAAAAATATTTCCTCGAATCCAAAGCATTATTTTTTCAAAAAAAGTTTGGTTTTTAGATTTAGGAATAATTCCTGAACTGATTTTTTTTGCTTTATTTTTAGAAAAAAAACCTGCTAATTGATACGGTTCTACTATTTTATTTTTAAGTATAATGGTATTTTTGTTAACCTCCTCTAATAAATGATCATCTACAATTGGATAAGTGGGATTTTCTGGAACATATACAATAGGTTCTATTCCAAATTCAGGCAAGTATTTGACAAATTTTAGCCAACGCTGCACCCCAGGCCCACCAGCTGGGGGCCAATAGTAAGTGATGATAAGGACTTTTTTTGTTTTCATCACTTTATTTTGATAATTTCAATTTGTTTTTTTCAATATAAAATCCAAATAGTATTACAAGCATCATGATAAAAGCACTTATTAAAGTAATGTAACTTCCTGTTTTGATGACTTGAGGCTCAAATTTAAATTCTATTTTATGTTGTCCCGCTGGTATTTGCAAGGCTCTCAATACAAAATCTACTCTAATTGATGGTGCTTTTTGTCCATCGATGTAGGCATTCCAGCCATTTTTATAATAAGTTTCTGAAAAAACAGCAAAGCCATCATTTTTATTTACAGATTGATAAATTAAATAATTAGGTTTGTACGATTTTAATGAAATAGTTGCAGTACTATCTGTAACATAATTGTTTTTTATGGCAACTTTTTTTAGATTATCACCTTCTAAATCTTTTTCAATAATGGCGGATGTTTTGGTGTTTATGGTTTTTAACATGGCCATAGCAGCATCTGCATTTGGTACTGTTTTTACCGTTTGAACAAACCATGCGTTACCATTTGCTTTTGGATTTAGCATCGCATTTGGCACCCCTTTTTCATCTGTTTGAATGATGTATTTTACATTTAACATATTTAGAACTTCTAAATTGTTTTTAGCTATTTGATAATCAAATAGTTGTTGCATCCTGATGGGCTTTACGGCACTGTATCCACCAATGGATTTATGGAAATAAGAACTTCTAGCACTAGACATATTGCCATCTACTTCAAAAACCCTGTAATTGCTGGTGTCTTGTAGAATTTGTAAATCGGCTTGTGTAGGTTGATAAGGAGCATCAACTTCTCGGGCACTTATAAAACTTTTACTATCTACATATTTTTTGTCAATAAAAAATAAATCACCAACCATAAAAAGGCCAATCAAAATAACGGCTGTATGATGAGTCATTTTTTCTTTGAAACTCAACCATAAAATAGCAGTACAACTAGCAATTAAAAAACCAGACCTTAATAAATCAGCTGCAAACATGGATTGTCTGTCTGCCCGTAATGCCTCTATAAAGGGTTGTCCTAATTGTCCGTATTGTTGTATATAATAACCATCGTTATTTCCTGCAAAACTGAATAAACTTTTTGACAATAATACTAATATTATCAATCCTAGACTTGAACCTGATGCTAATAGTAAACCTCTTTTTTGACTGTCTTTTGAAGCCATGTAAAAAGATTGTAAACCCATAATGGCTAATATTGGAAAACAAAGTTCTAAAATGACTTGTATAGACGAAACGGCTCTGAATTTGTTATACAGAGGTACAATATCTATAAAAAAATCTGTTAAAATAGGAAAATTTTTACCCCAAGATAAAACTAATGAAAATAGGGCACCAACTAAAAAAGCCCATTTTATTTTGCGCTTATCAATAGCAAGCCCTAATAATGCTAAGAAAAAAACTACAGCGCCAATATAAGCAGGTGCTGCAACAATAGGTTGGTCTCCCCAATAAGTAGGTGAATTTTGTGAAAACTCTTTAGCTTCAGCATCTGTTCCGCCTTGTGCTATAACAAAATTGTATAAGCTGGAATTATCGTCTAATGTTTCATTATTTGACCCGCCAAATAATCGAGGTGCTATCAAATTAAGACTTTCTGCAATTCCATAACTATATTCTGTAATATAATCATAGCTCATGGAGTTATTTGAAGTTTTTTTCTTGCCGTTTTCATCTAAAGTCAAATCACTTTTGCCCCTCGTACTCATTTTGGCATATTCTGATGTCGCCATCAAGCTGGTAGCATTAACACCAATACCCACGATAGCTGCCGCTGCTAAAACACTGTATGTTTTTGTTAAATTACCATAATCTTTTTCTTTTAAATAGTCTATTGTGTAATAAATACAGATTGGTATTATTAAAAATAAAGCATAATAAGTCATTTGAAGGTGGTTTGCATTAAGCTCTAAACCTGATGCCAACATGGTAAGTATGCCACCCCAAATCCATCTTTTTTGAAAAACCAATACAATACCCGAAATTACAAGTGGTAAATATCCAATGGCATGGGCCTTTGCATTATGACCAACGCCAAGAATAATAATCAAATAGGTTGAAAATCCAAAAGCTAATGATCCAAAAAATGCTTTTAATGGATCGGTTTTCATAACAAGTAAAAGCGTATAAAAACTTATAAAATATAAAAACAAATAATCAGCAGGTCTAGGCAAAAAACGGATGACATCATCAATTTTTCCAATGAAATCATAAGGGTATTTGGCTCCTAATTGATAGGTTGGCATTCCGCCAAATGCACTATTGGTCCAGTAGGGTTCTTGGTTTTCTGCTGCTCTAAAATCATTTTGCTCTTTGGCCATACCAATATATTGTGCTATATCAGATTGGTATATTTTTTTGCCTTGCAACACGGGATAAAAATAGATGACTGAAATTAATGCAAAGCTTAAAATTGCTAGTACAAATGGAAATAAATGTTGAATTTTCTTCATTAGTGTAATAAATTAACTGTGTAGTTTAATCGATTTCTTCAAAATCGATGTATTCACCTACTTGTTTATTGGTTTTTTCTTGGTTAGGTTTACTTTTTTTTGTTACGTCTTGTTCTTGTTCGTAAGTTTTTTGATACTGCTGTTGAAAATTTTGCTGTGCTTTTTCAACAACTTTTTTTACAACTATTGGAAAAAATAATCTTGCAATAAATTTAATAGCATAATAAAATACTATAATTTCTATGACCATTTTTATGAATCCATTAAAAGAGGCTGTTTGCATATTTATTAATAAATTATTCGACAAATTTAATAAATTGTTGTATAAAATTATATTTTTTTGGGTTAAAATAATAATAAAAATAAGTACTTTTGGGCTTCATTTTCAATATAAATTAAAAAATATGACTAGATTTCGTTTATTATTATTGATAACAGCTTTTTTATCAGCTAGTTATGGTTTTTCTCAATATACAGACGTCATCAATTCAAACCGGCCAGGAGAATCGATGTCGGCTTTTGCAGTTGGAAAAGATGTCATTCAAACAGAACTGGGAGCTTATTTAATACAAGAAAAACATGATTTGTTGCTTTCAGAATTAAATGGTTTTGGAACAGATGTTGCTTTACGATATGGTTTTTTGTATGATCAATTAGAATTAATAGGTAATTTACAATATCAAAAAGGGCTTTATAGTAATTTATTAGAAGAAAAAAACATTGAGGGTTTCAAAAAATTTACATTTGGTGCCAAGTATTTGATGTATGATCCTAATAGAAATTATAAACCTAAAGTCAATATTTATAGTTGGAAAGCCAATCATAAGTTTAATTGGCATTATTTAATCCCAGCTGTTTCTGTATATGCTGGAGCTAATTTTAGTGGTAACAGTCCATTTAATTATAGTATAGAGCCTAAAATAAGCCCAAAAGTAATGTTAATATCTCAAAATAATTTTCCTGGCAGTCATGTTTTTGTTTGCAATATTTTTGTAGATAAAATTGCTACAGAAAACCCACTTACTGGATATGTGGTTACTTATACCAAAGGAATTGGAAGCGATTGGTCTGTTTTTCTTGAAAACAAAGGCGTTCAAAGTAAGTACTATTCAGATTCGATATTGACGGTGGGCGGTGCTTTTTTATTGAATTTTAATACACAGGTAGATATTTCTATAAGTAAAAATTTTAAAAACACTCCAGATATTTTGTATGGCGGTGTTGGTTTTTCTTGGAGATTTGATGCCAATTACAAGGATACTTTAGACAGAGTGCCTGAAGATGAACGTATTGCAAAACAAAAAGCCAAAGTAGCAAAAGAGAAAAAACGTTTGGAAAAAGAAGCTAAAAAGAACAGTAAAGGTAAAAGTGGTATAAAAAAAGAGAAAAAATGATTACAATAGTAGAAGCCTTGTCTAAAAAAGAAATGACAGATTACGTCAAATTTCCTTTCAAACTGTATCAAAATAATCCCTATTGGGTACCACCAATAATTGCTGATGAATTGGAAACGTTTGATAAAACTAAAAACCCTGTTTTTGAAAATGCAGAAGCATATTTTTATCTAGCTTATCAAAACAATCAAATAGTTGGGAGAATTGCCGCCATCATCAATTGGGAAGAAGTCCATAACCAACAAAAACGGAAAGTCCGATTTGGCTGGTTTGATGTTATAGACGATATTGAAGTAACTAAAGTGCTATTAAATAAAGTATATGAGCTAGGAAAAAAACATCAATTAGAATATGTTGAAGGGCCTATGGGTTTTTCAAATTTAGACAAAGTAGGGGTTTTAACAGAAGGGTTTGATGAAATAGGCACCATGATTACTTGGTATAACTATCCTTATTATGCTACTCATTTTGAACAATTAGGATTTGTAATGGAGAAAGAATATTTAGAAAATAAATTTCCATTTGTAAATGTTAAATTAGAATATTTTGATAAAGCACAAGAATTAATTAAAAAAAGATACGGATTAAAAGCGTTGAACTTTAAAAAAACAAAAGATGTTTTACCTTATGTTGATCAAATGTTTGATTTGTTTAATAAATCATACGCAAGTTTATCATCTTTTGTAGCTATTTCAGATATTCAGAAAGAATATTTTAAGAAAAAATATATAAGTTTTATCAATCCTGAATATATAAAATTTGTTGCAGATTCACATGGTCAATTAGTAGCTTTTGCCATTGTAATGCCTAGTTTTTCTAAAGCATTACAGAAAGCCAAAGGCAAATTGTTGCCTTTTGGTTTTTTACATTTATTAAATGCAAGAAATAATAGTAAAGATGTTACTTTTTATTTGATTGGGGTTCATCCTGAATATCAGAATAAAGGTGTTCATGCTATTATTTTTAAAGAATACCATACTACTTTTACCGAAAAAAATATTCAAAATTGTATAAGAACACCAGAATTAGCAGATAATACAGCAATACATTTGCTTTGGAAAAATTTTGATCCTAAAATTGTTTGCAGAAGAAAAACGTATAGAAAAAACCTTTAAAAACGACACATGAAAATACTAAATGCCAATGCAAACGACCTACAACTTATTTTTCAATTTTATGATTTTGCTGTAGCTTATCAGAAACAAATTTTTAACAAACATTGGCAAGGTTTTGACGTTGATATGATTCAAAATGAAATCAACGAATCGAGAATTTTTAAAATTATTGAAAATGATTCCACTATTTGTATATTTTCAATCACTTATAATGATGCAGAAATTTGGGACGAAAAAGATGATATACCCTCAATATACTTACACAGAATTGTAACACATCCCGAACATCATGGCAAACATTTAGTAAAATTGATTACAAATTGGGCTATAAATCGGGCAAAAGAAAATAATATTTCTTGCGTTCGATTAGATACTTGGGGAGATAATGACAAATTAAATGCATATTATCAAAAGTGCGGCTACAAATTGATAGGTTACAAAGAAATAAACGCAAATTCTAGCCTACCAAAACATTACGACGCAGTGGTTTTGAGCTTGCTAGAAATTGTAATTTAATTTATTTGATTACAATATCTTTTAATAAAGCCTTTTGTTCGTAATTAATTACTTTTAATGTAATTTTTTTATGATCATTTGTTTCTCCGTTAATAAAGTACACTTTGCCTCCGTCTTCAGGTTTTTTGCTAATTTCAAAATCAATATCTCCATCGGTTAATATTTTTTTAATATCAGTAGTGTCTATCCATTTTTGAGCTATTTTTTGAGTAGCTATATCTGAATAATGAAAAGATTTTGTACGAATATTTTTTAAAACCCTTGCGTTTGGCAAATAGGCAAATTCCATATTTTTGGCACCTGAATAGTCAATTACAAATTTTAAAAAAAAGCCACCAACTAATAATCCTAATAAATAGTAGGCCAAACGATGTGTAAATTTCATGTTGTTTTGATTAATTTTTTTGCAAAATTACGTTTTTATATTTAAAAAACAATCAAATTGATGTCGCTATTTGATAAACCAAACCAATCACCAATGGTTTTATTAGTAAGAATTCCATAGTAAGAATACACACCGTTTTTCAAATCTTTATTACGTCTAATAGAAGATTCAATACCGCCATCTTCGGCAATTTGTAATAAATAAGGTGTTATAATGTTGCTTAATGATAATGTGGCCGTTTTAGCATATCGTGATGGTATATTGGGAACACAATAATGTATGACATTTTGATGCGAAAATATAGGATTTTCATGCGATGTAACTTTTGATGTTTCAAAACATCCGCCTGTATCAATACTTACATCCACAATTACAGAGCCTTTTTTCATGTGTTCTACCATAGTCGTGCTCACCACAACGGGGCACCTATCCTTGCCTCGCATGGCACCAATTGCCACATCACATCGTCTTAAAGCTTTTAGTAAACTTTTTTGTTGAATAGTAGATGTAAATATATTTTGGTTAATATTATTTTGCAAACGCCTAAGTTTTGTAATGGAATTATCAAAAACCTTTACTGTTGCACCCAGCCCGATGGCTGTTTTGGCAGCAAATTCTCCTACTGTACCCGCACCTAAAATGACTACATCTGTTGGTGGCACGCCAGTAATGTTACCAAAAAGTAAACTTTTACCTATCTGTTTGTCTATCATTAGTTCTGAAGCTATCAAAATAGAAGCCGTACCAGCAATTTCGCTTAAAGATTTTATTACAGGATATGAGCCTGTTTCGTCTTTAATAAATTCATAAGCTAAAGCTGTAATTTTTTTATTTGATAATGCTTGAAAATAACTTTTATCTTGTGTTTTTAATTGAATTGTAGATAAAATAAATGATTTTTCATTCATCATATTGATTTCTTCAATGGTTGCGGGTGCAATTTTTAATACAATTGGACAACTAAATATTTTTTGTGTTTGATGGGTAATTTCTGCACCAGCTTCGCTGTATTCTTTGTCAGAATAATTTGAATGTTCCCCTGCTCCTGATTCTATCAAAATTTGATGCCCATTGTTAACCAATGAGTTTACTGCATCTGGAGTAAGGCAAATCCTTTTTTCTTGTTTGCTAGATTCTTTTGGAATACCAATAAATAAATTGGATTTGGATTTAAAAATTTCTAATTTCTCTTCTTGAGGGATTAATTGTGCCTTTGTAAAAGGAGAATTTATTGTAGTCATAAATTTATATTATTTTCATCATTTTTATATCAGCTCTTTCATATACGCCACTTTCTAGTGGAATTTCTTCAAATCCAAATTTTTCGTATAAGTGAATGGCTGGTTTTAAACTTCTGTTTGAATACAATATTAATGATTTGAAATTTTGTTGCTTTGCAAAATCTACGGCAAACGTCATCATTAATTGTCCAATACCTAAACCTTGAGTGCCTTCTTTTACAGCCATTTTGCTTAATTCATACTCATGTTGGCAAATATATAATAATGAAAAAGTACCTACAATTTCTTCGTCTTTTGCAGCATAAAAAATATATCCACCTGTATTGATAATAGTTTCCGTTGGATTAGATAATACTATTTCGTCTTTTGGTTCTATACGAAAATATTTATTTAACCACTCATAGTTTAGCGTTTTGATATGTGTTTTTAACGCTTCTGTATATGGAATTATTTTGATATTGGTATTCGTTTTCATTGTATGTTTAATATTCTTTTGGTTTGATCTAATGTTTTTATGGTTATAACAGTATGATTTTCAGGGATAAGGGATGCTATTTTTTCTGACCATTCTATAAAACACCAATTGTTACTATATAAATAATCTTCAATTCCCATATCTAATGCTTCTGTTTCAGATTTAAGTCTATAAAAATCAAAATGAAAAATGGTTTCCCCTCTATTACTTATATATTCATTTACAATTGAAAATGTAGGGCTACTTGTGCTATCATTTACTCCTAAAGCTTTACATATTTGTGCTATTAAGGTAGTTTTTCCGACTCCCATTGGGCCTTCAAATAGCACTATTTTTTGTAAATTGAAAGTTAAAATTTTTTGAGCAACGCTTTCAATTTCTTCCAATTGAAAAGTAATTTCCATAGTTATTTTGGATTAAAAATTAAAAAAGGAACAATCATTTCTTCTAAAGAAATTCCTCCATGTTGGTAAGTATTTCTGTAATAACTAGCATAATGATTGTAGTTATTTACATAAGCTAAAAATAAATCATTTTTGGCAAAAATATAAGAACTGCTCATATTTATGGCGGGTAATCCTATTTTTTTTGGATCTTTTACAGCATAAACGTCTTTGTCTTCATAAGTCAAACTACGCCCTGTTTTGTATCTCAAATTCAAACTCGTGTTTTTGTCGCCAATTACTTTTGAAGGATTTTTTACATTAATAGTACCATGGTCTGTCGTGATAATGAGTTTAAAACCAAGACGTTGTGCTTGTTGGATAACCTCTAATAATGGCGAATTTTGAAACCAACTTTTAGTAAGCGATCGATAGGCTTTATCATCGGAAGCTAATTCTTTTACTACTTCCATTTCTGTTTTAGCATGCGATAGCATATCTACAAAATTGTAAACAATAGTTACTAAATCATTGTTTTTGAGCGTTTTAAAATTTTCTACTAATTTTTTTCCACTTGCTAAATTGGTTATTTTATAATAATCATGTTTGATATGCAAACCTAATCTTTTCAAATGAGCAGACAAAAATGCTTCCTCAAACAAATTTTTACCTCCATCGTCCACATCATTTTTCCAATATTGTGGATGCTGCTTTTCCATTTCAAGAGGGGTTAAGCCCGAAAAAATAGCGTTTCTTGCATATTGGGTTGCGGTTGGCAATATGGCATAATACGGAATTTCCTTTTCGATTTTGTAATATTGTTGTACAATATTTTCAAAACTTTTCCATTGATCATACCTTAAATTATCAATAACAACAAACAAAATAGGCTTGTCTTTTTTGACAATTTCAGGTATCACTAATTGTTTAAAAAGGTCGTGCGATTGTATTGGTTTATCTGTTTTGGGCAAAAACCATTGTTCATAATTTTTTTCGATAAATTTACCAAATTGAAAATTAGCCTCTACTTTTTGCGATTCCAAAATTTCAAACATACTGTTATCATTGATGTTTTCTAGTTCTAACTCCCAGAACAACAGTTTTTTATATAATTCAATCCAATCCTGATACGTGTTTACCATGGACATATCCATAGCAATTTTACGAAATTCTTTTTGATAATCCAATGATGTTTTTTCCGAAATTAATCGGGTGTGGTCTAAATTTTTTTTCAAACTCAACAATATTTGGTTCGGATTGACTGGTTTTATAAGGTAATCTGCAATTTTAGAACCAATAGCCTCTTCCATTATCATCTCTTCCTCACTTTTTGTAATCATTATAATCGGAATTGTGGAATTTTTTTCTTTAATTTCTTGTAAAGTTTCCAATCCACTCATGCCAGGCATATTTTCGTCCAAAAATACTATATCAAAATTGCCATCTTCAAATACATCAATGGCATCTCTGCCGTTATTACACGTTGTAACAGCGTAATTTTTCTTTTCTAAAAATAAAATATGAGGTTTGAGTAAGTCAATTTCATCATCAACCCATAAAATTTTGATGTTTTCCATTTAAAATAAAATTTGGGTGCAATTTAATCTTTAAAAAACAAAAAATGATTAAAATATCGATAAATTTATTTTTTTGTGGTTTTAAATAGGGTTTTTTGGGTAAACATATTCCATACAATTTTTATTAATAAATAGCGTTTCATTTTTATGTTTCAAATAATTTATATAATTTTACGAAAAATTAAAAACTATGAATTCCCAACAAAACAACTCCAAATTAAAAGCCATTGTATTGGTTTTAGCTCTTTGCCTTTTGGCTAGTTTAGCTTATATTTATAAATTGACGTCCGAAGCTAAAGTTACACAGAATACAATTACAACCATTACAGACGAAAAAGGCAAAGTTTTAGACGAATTGGCCGCTTTGAAAACAACTTATGACGAAGCCATTGCCAAAAACACCTCGCTTTCTGACGAATTGATTGCAGAAAGGGATAAAGTAGTAAGACTTATAGAGGAAGTAAAAAAATCTAAAGGCGATGTAGCTGCTTTGTCTGGTTTTAAACAAAAATTTACCGAATTGCAATCAAAAATGAAAGGATTGTTAATGCAAGTTGATCAATTAAAATCTGAAAATGCCTCTTTAGTATCCCAACGAGACAGTACCATTACTGTTTTGGGCGAAACAAAAAAATACAACGAAGTGTTGATTGGTCAAAACGAAGATTTGTCTAAAACCATTGAGAAAGGTGCCAAATTGAGTGTTTTGAATTTAAAAACGGCGGCTTACAAATTAAGAAGCTCTGGTAAACAAATTGAAACTGCAAAAGCCAGAAAAGCTGATATTTTGAAAATAAGTTTTACCATTGCCGAAAATGCCATTGCAAAATCTGGTGATAAAACCTATTATGTTCAAGTAATTGATAGTAAAAACAATGTTATTGGCGAAAAGAAAACGGTAACATTTGATGATAAAACATTGACTTATAGTTTTTTAAGTAATGTAAAATACGAAAATAAAACCGTACAAGTTTCACAAGATTTAGCTGGAGAAAATTTTGAAAAAGGGACTTATTTTGTTAATATTTTTGATAAAAATGAATTGGTTTCTAATTCGAGTTTTACTTTAGAATAAATTTATAAAAGGAACATGATTAAGGGAAATCCAATGTGGGTTTCCCTTTTTTATTGCTGGATACCATTGATAAAAACACTCTCAACTATTTGACTTCCAAATGAATAGGGTATTTCATAAAACGAATGTAGCGGTTTTGTAATTATCAAATTGGCTTTTTTTCCAATGGTTATACTTCCGTGTGTAGTAGAAATTCCCATGGCATAAGCCCCATTTATTGTTGCAGCATTGATAGCCTCTTCGGGGGTCATTTGCATTTTTATACAGGCCGTTGCTACAACAAAATTCATATTGCCCGAGGGGCATGAGCCTGGATTATAATCTGTGGCAAGTGCCAATGGCAAACCTGATGCAATAATTTTTCGAGCTGGAGTATATGGAATGCTTAAAAAATACGAACAAGCTGGTAATGCAACAGGCATGGTGTTAGAATTTTGAAGAAATTGTATGTCTTCGTCCGAAATAATTTCTAAATGATCAACAGATAGGGCTTGGTTTTCTACAGCCATGGCAACCCCACCTATAATGTTGAATTGATTGACGTGAATTTTTGGAAGCAATCCATTTTCTTTTCCTGCTTTTATGATTCGATCCGATTCTTCGACAGAAAAATAATTTTTTTCGCAAAAAACATCAATAAAATCAGCTATTTTTAAAGCCCCAATTTTGGGTATCATCTCATTTACAATCAAATCAATATATTCTTTATGATTGTTTTTATAAATTGCAGGAAACGCATGTGCTCCTAAAAAAGTTGCTTTTATAGCAATAGGGTAATTTTTTTTTAATTTTTGTATTACATTTAGCATTTTTATTTCAGAAATTGTACTTAAACCATATCCCGATTTGATTTCGATGGCTCCTGTTCCCATTTGGATTACCTCCTCTAATCGAGTTTTACTTTCGTCATACAATTGCTCTTCTGTAATTTCGGATATTTTTTTTGCAGAATTCAATATACCACCGCCTTTTTCGGCTATGGCTTCATAAGTCAATCCGTTGATTCTATCTACAAATTCTTGTTCTCTGTTGCCGGCATATACAATATGGCTGTGGCTGTCGCACCAAGTGGGCAACACAATTTTATTTGTTACATCTATTTTATGGTCAAAATGACTTTTGGGCAGTTGGGCCATTATGCCATAATCAACAATCAAATCATTTTCAATAATTAGATAGGCGTTAGACAATTTGGGCAATTCCTGCATGTCTTTTCCTGCTACTTTAACCACATTGGGTTCTCTTATTTGTAATAAATCTTTGATGTTGTATAATAATGTTTTCATATAGCAATATTTGTTGTAAATATAATATTGTTTTGGAGTTTAGGAATCGATTTTATATTTAAAAAATATTATTTTTTAAGTAAGTTAAGGATTGTTAAAATTGTATTTTGTCGATAATAAAATGTTTTATATCGTTTTTTTTATATTTTATAGTTTGAAAAAAACAATGTTTTGATAGATTCATTCTATGTTTGCAGTGTCAAAATAACAAAATAATAATCAAAAAGTATATCCTTTTTTCGATATAAAAATTTAAAGTTTGGGTGTTTTTTATAAAGAAACTATTGAGATGCAATTCTTAATAGTTTTTTTTTGTTTATGCAAGTAATTGCATTAATTTTGTTATTCTAAAAAATACATACTTGAGAAAAATTCGATATAAAAAAGGACAAAAAGTGCAACCTTCTATTTATGAATATACAGGTTTGCATAAAGATATAGATACGAAAATGCAACTTTTTGTATATAATGATTTGAATTTATATGAAATAGATGCTATACAAATTTTGGATTTTGATAGCCATTTGAATCTTTCACAGGTCAATTGGTTGAATATCCATGGATTAAATGATGTTGGTAAAATACAAGCAATAGGTCAGTATTTTAATATAGACAGTTTTATGGTTGGGGATATTTTAAATACTGTTAAACGAACCAAATTAGATGAATACCACGACACCCTTTTTTTTAGTATCAAATCGATTACACCAATAGAAAATTCTGAAAACATCAATGTTGAACAAATTAGTTTTTTATTAAAAAATGGTATTTTAGTATCATTTCAAGAAAAAAAGAGCGATTTTTTTACACATATTCGAGAGCGAATCCGTACTCATTCTGGTATTGTACGCTCCAAAAAAGAAGATTATTTGCTGTATTTATTGCTAGATGCTATTATGGAAAATTTCTATATTACTATTGAAAATGAAGAACTTAAAGTAGAAAATTTGATCAATTTAACCAAGAAAAGTGTAGCACCATCTATTTTGGAACAAATAGAAAAACACCGAGATAATTTTAATTTTTTGAAACGATCAATCATTCCCTTACGGGATTCGTTATACTCTATCAAAAGTATGAAAGACGACAAATTTTTTAATAATATTGCACACGAAAACTATAGTTTTTTTGATAGGCTGCATCAAAAATGTTTGGAATTATTAGAACAAATCGATTATGATATGACAACCCTAGAGGCGGCATCAAATTTTTATTTTTCGGCACAAAGCCACAAAATGAACGAAGTAATGAAAACGCTAACAGTTGTTTCGGTTATTTTTATGCCATTAACTTTTATTGTGGGCATATATGGTATGAATTTTAAGTATATGCCTGAATTGGATTATAAATTTGGATATTATACGATAGTTGCCGTCATGTTTATTATAGCATTTTTGATGGTCATTTATTTTAAATGGAAAAAATGGTTTTGAAAATGATGATTTCTTAACAAAAAACAGTTTTCGTACCTTATTTTACTAAAAAGGCCTTGTTTAGTTAAATAATTAAAAATAGATGTTCTAAAAATTGTCTATTCTAATAATTAAAACTACTTTTGTGCTTGAATCATAAAATTCCGGAAAAAATGTTTGATTTCTCACAGTATCTTGGTTTTTTACTTTTCTTAACCGTCCTAACTATGGGATTTTGGTTGATGTTCTTTTTAGTAGGTTTCGTACAATATTGGCTTTTTGGAGCTATTCGTGAACTATTAAAAGAAAGAAAAGCTAAAAAAGAATTAGAACAAGCTTAAAAAGTGTTGTTTTAATAGCAATAAAAAAGGAACCCCATCATTGGAGTTCCTTTTTTTATGAAGTAATTTTTTAAAAATCACCACCACCCATTTCTTCAGATCTTGCAGGTTTTTCTCTTTCGGTTTTTTTCTTGTTAAAACGATAAGAAAAAGTAAGGTTAATTTGTCTAACCCGGCGTTGCATTTCACTGTAGGAATTCAATGTTGGTAAATTAAACTGTCTGTACATTTTTGCAGTATTAAATAAGTCACTCACATTTAATGAAAGGGTTGCTTTGTCTTTTAAAATATCTTTGCTAAAAGCAAGATTCACCATATACATAGCCAAACTTTTTCCTTGGGCAGTGTTTTGTGGTGCCATGTAATTGCCATTTGCTTGAAAATCAATTTTATACGGTAAAGTAATTCTGGATGAAATTCTAGCAAACCAGCTTTCCGCATTTCTATCTACGGTGCTGGTGATTAGTTCATTTGTAGATAATAAATTATAAGAAAAACTTCCTTTTATTTGACTTTTAAATAAGTTGAAATTTCCGTTTAACTTCCACCATTTGAACGGGTTATAATTGATGTTACATTCTAAACCATATCTTATTTCTTGATCTAAATTGACGGGTGTAGATACTAAAACAGCAGTGCCATCAATAATTATTCCATTGGGTCTTCGGATAAATTGCATTGCATTTTGAGTGTTGTTAAAGTAAATTGAACTGGTAATAGTTATTTTTTTCCATTTGGTTAATAATCCTAAATCAAAAGCATCTGTAAATGACGGGTTGATGTCTGGATTTCCTTGAAACAAATTGATGTTGCTAGTATAACCAGAAAAAGGAGCAATAAATCTACCTCGTGGTCGTGCAAGTCGCTTGCTGTAATTCAACGATAAATGGGTAGTTTCAGTTATTTGATAATTTAAAAAGGCACTTGGAAACCAGTTTTCGTATAGTTTTTGTTTCGTTTCATTTTCAAGACGAAATTCAATATTAGAATTTTCATATCTTATACCAAATAAATATGAAAATTTGTTTATTTTTGATCCAAATTGCAAATAGAAAGCATTAATTTTTTCACTATAGGTAAAGGTATTAGTAAATAATAAATTGGGTGTATATTGTCCAAAAACATCATAACTTCCCACTTTGTATTGGTTTGTCATTTGATTGAAATCTCCTTTGTAACCCGCTTCTAATTGACTGTTTTTTTGTATCGGCAACACGTAATCCGACTGTATTAAACTTCTGTTTTGGGTTTGATAATTAGTAGTTTCATCTTTTGTAGCTTCATTTTCTAAACCTACAATAGCATCTTGTATAACAGAGTCATCATTATTCTTACTTTTTGAAAACGTGCCATCTACGGTAAGTTTGTGCCCGTCTTTTTTGAATTTTTTAGTAAAATTACTGTTGTATTCTACGTCGCTATTGTTTGATATTTGTTCATTAAATCGGATTCTTTCATAGTTTCCGCTTGTTTCATAATTATAATAATGAACCATTTCTGGACTTAATCCATTGTTTTGTCTTGCTGTTACTGCGTTTGTCCACGTCAATGTTTTAGACAAGTACCAATCCATACCAAAATTATAATTATAACCACTTCTTTCTCGTTCTCTTTTGCTTCTTTCGTTTAAAGTTTTTTGAAAAGTACCATCCGAATTTAAATATTCAGAATCGGTAAGCCCTTTTCCGTATGTATAATTATCGTTATAACCTATTGTTGTAAAAAAATTAAATTCTTTACTTTTATAATTGACATTGCCCATCAAGCCATTATTTTTTGGATTGCCAATAGTTGCTGTGATTACACCATTTAAACCATTATTTTTGCCTTTTTTCAAGATAATGTTTAATATACCTGCGCCCCCTTCTGCATCATATCGAGCAGATGGATTGGTAACTACTTCTACTTTATCAATAGCGTCTGCGGCAATGTTTTTTAAGGCATCAGTAATATTTACTGCGTTAGATGGTCTTCCGTCTATCAAAACCCTTACGTTTTCGTTACCTCTTAAGCTTACATTTCCGTCAGAATCTACTGTAACAGATGGTACATTACCCAAAACATCGCTTGCATTTCCGCCCTTTACCATCATGTCCTGCCCAACGTTATATACTTTTTTATCTAATTTAATTTCTACAGTTGATTTTTCGGCTCTTACCACAACTTCATTCAACTGCGATGGGTTTTCGGCTATTTTGATTACTCCTAAATTTGTTGCCGATAACAATTCTTTGGACTTGATTTCTATTGGCTTAAATGAAATAAATTCTATTTTAATATCATATATACCAGGAAAAATTTCAACACCAAAATCGCCTGTTGCATTGGCAATTCCTCCAAAAATCATTTTATTGTTTTTGGTATTGATCAAAGTAACGGTTGCATATTCTAATGGTTGATTACTTGTTTTTTCTACAATTTTTCCTGTAATGCTTATTTTATTACCAGCTGGTCTGCCTTGAGCATAACCGACAATTTGTAGTAAGGATACAATGGACAGACATAAGAACTGAATCTTCTTCATGTTTTTTGTTTTTTTTATTTAGATTATTTATATCGTGTAACTTTGGACTTTAAATTGGCAATAAAGTTTAATCGGAATTCAAATTAAATTGTCAAAATGACGCAATGAAGTTATAAAATGTTGTTTATCAATTCCAAAGGCCGTGCAATAACAGCTTTATCGCCATTAACAACTATAGGCCTTTCAATCAATACTGGATTTTCTACCATCAAGACGATCAATTCGTCATGAGTATAGGTGTTGTTTTTATATTTTTCTATCCAAATTTTTTCTTTTGTTCTTATCAATTCCATGGGTGTTATCGAAAGTTTGCTGATAATTGTTTTTAATTCTTTAAAATTGGGTATTTCTTCTAAGTAATTAATTACTTTTATTGATTTATTTGATTTTTCTAAAAAAAGAAGACATTCTCTCGACTTGCTACATCGAGAATTATGGTATATTTGTATCATAAAATAATATTTAAAAATGCAAATGTAAGTCATTTCTAAATTTAACCATCAAAAAAATCACATAATTATGTTTATAGAACAGGGTGTTCATGCTCAAAATCCCTTTTGGAAGTATATTTTAGGATCTGTTGTAGTTATTCTTTTTTCCTTAATTGGACAAGTACCTTTTTATTTGGCAATTACTTGGTCTTGTATGCGTCAAAATTTGAATTTCCCAACAGATGAAGCGTCTGTAATGACATTTTTAGATTCTAATGTAACCTTATTTTTAATGTTACTTTCTTTTTTGATAGCCATAGTTGGCTTGTATATTGTAGTAAGTAAAATGCACCAACAAGCTTTCAAAACCATCATGACTGCCCGACCAAAATTAGATTGGAATCGGATTGTATTTTCATTTACAATTTGGGCCGTTTTCACAATAATAGTTACAATATCAGATTATTATTTGAACCCAAGTCATTATGTTTTACAATTTAAATGGATGCCATTTTTAATATTATTTTTTATAGCCCTTGTTTTTATCCCCATTCAAACAACATGTGAAGAGCTGGTTTTTAGAGGCTATTTGATGCAAGGCTTTGCCAATTTACATCCATATAAATGGTTTCCACTAATAATGACATCCTTACTATTTGGAAGTTTACATTTATACAATCCGGAAATTCAAAAAATGGGTTATGTTCTGATTTTATACTATATAGGAACTGGTTTTTTATTAGGAATCATTGCTTTGATGGACGACGGCATAGAACTTTCAATAGGATTTCATGCTGCTAATAATCTTATTACAGCCCTACTTGTAACTTCAGACTGGACTGTTTTTCAGACCAATTCCATATTTAAAGACATTTCAGAACCCGAAATGAGTTTTCAAATATTTTTTCCTTTGATAGTTGTTTATCCAATTTTAATTTATATTTTTAGTCGAAAATACCATTGGAACAATTGGAAGGAACGATTGTTTGGAGCAATTAAACCATAAAAAACAAAAAACGATATAATTATGAGTACAATTAGTTATCAAAAAGTACATAATCAATTCAAAATGAATGGGTTTCATTTTGATAGAGACAGTATGCTTCGTGTGGCATATTGTTTAATAAAAGAAGGAGCTGATTACGAAAAACCAGTCGGAAATTTTTTCTTAGATTGGTTTGACGAAAAATCCTATTTAGAAATCCCAACTTCAGGTTCAACTGGGCCATCAAAAACAGTACGGATTGAAAAGCAAGCTATGGTAAATTCTGCACTTGCGACAGGCGATTTTTTTGGATTAAAACCAGGCGACCGTGCATTGCATTGTTTGCCAGTGAAATATATAGCCGGAAAAATGATGTTTGTGAGAGCTTTTATTTTAGGTCTCGACATCGATTTTGTAGCACCAAGTGCTCATCCATTAGAAAATAATACTACAAAATATGATTTTGCCGCTATGGTACCAATGCAAGCACAAAACTCATTGGATGCGTTAAAAAACATCAAAAAATTGATTGTAGGCGGCGCAAAAGTAAGCGACAAACTGGAACATGAATTATCAAAATTGCCTTATCAAGTGTATATTACCTTTGGAATGACAGAGACAATTACACATATAGCTGCCAAAAAAGTTGGCGAAAAATGGTTTACTACATTGCCCAATGTAAAAATTGGAATAGACGACAGGCAGTGTTTAACGATTGATGCCAGCAAAATTTCTGATGAAAAAATCATTACAAATGATATTGTAGAAATTCAAAACGACAATCAATTTCATTTTATTGGGCGTTTAGATAATGTTGTAAATAGTGGTGGAATTAAATTAATTCCTGAACAAATAGAAAAAAAGTTAGACCCTTATTTCAATAAAAGATTTTTTGTTGCTGGACTAGCAGACGAAAATTTAGGCGAAAAACTCGTTTTAGTAATTGAAGGTTTGTTTTTTGAAATAGATCCCACAATTTTTGACGTTTTGGATAAATATGAAAAGCCGAAAGACATCATTTTTAAAGAAAAATTTAATGAAACTTTAACGGGCAAAGTCATAAGAAATGATTTTTTTTAAATATTTTTGCAGCCTTAAAAGTGAATTATTTTAATTTAATTAGTGCTGAAAAGCACACGAAATGTCCCTAAATAAAATCAGAATTATGAAAAAAATTATTTGTACATTGTTGTTTTCAACTATTGGTTTTGCACAATCAGGATTAGTAAAACCTGATGCCATCAAAAATGAACCTGCTCCAGCGTTTAATATCGAAGAGCATTATGCAAATGTTTATAAAATTGCAAGCTCATTGGGCGATATCGACCAGCAAATAGGAGCTTTAATCAACGTATATGCTGCTTCTCAAAAAGACGAATCTCTTTTAGGTTTGAGTGAATTATACATCAATAAAAAAAACTATGTATCAGCATTGATTTGTGTTAATTCTGTTAAAGATTCTACCACATCTTCTGTTAAAAATGTAAAAGCTTGGACCTATAAATTAGGTGGAAATATTCCTAAATCTACCAAATATTTTAAAGAATTAATGGCTACTGATAAAGACAAAATAAACCAAAATGCTTTTCAAGTGGCGGTAAATGATTTTGAAGGCAATCTGTTGGCAGATGCTAAAAAAATAATTGCAGAATATAAAGCCAAAACAAAAACAGACGACATGGTAAATACAACGGATAGAGTGTCTTTTTATAATGTAAAATTAACTGCAGCATGGGAAAATTTGGAAGGATTAATTTTGTTAGCAGAATCCAGTGCGGATGCTAATAAAATGAAGGAAAAAAAAGATAAAATTGTGGCCTATTTTGATAAAGCAATTGCATTAGATCCAAAATTTCAATTGGCCATTGACAATAAAACGACATTCTTGAAATTATTTGAACCCAAAAAATAATTAACAATACCTAAAAAACTACTTCAATCTCGAGGTAGTTTTTTTTTATATAATCTGTTTTTTTGAAGGTGTGTTTATATTATAAATGTAAATTTTACCTTATGTTTTGTTGTGCTGGTCTCGTTTTTTGATGAGTTCAATATTCTAATACCAAATAGTTGATTTGATGTTCAAAATGGCTGGATTGTTGTATCTAGGCATTACATACAAATAATACCAAATATATTTTAAAATAGTCCAAAGATGCGTAGTTATTTTTTAGAAAAAATTTTCAAAAAAAATCGTTGCATAGCTGGGCTACTGAACTATTTTTTTGGATAATTTTAGCAAAAAAGAACCAATAGATTGGACTATTTTATATGTATATTTGGTATAACTATTTGGGTTCAAATGCAATGTCAAATTTTTGTAAAATATCAAAATATTCTTCATTGAAAATGCTAAACACTGAACCCGTAATCTCGCAAAACGCTTGTTATGCCTTTGTTTTTTATTGATAGAAAGGCAGTTATAAATTATTATAGCTGCCTTTCACTAACCTCTAATCAACACTACATTATAACATTTGTTTTTTATTTATAAATTGAAATATCAATGTATAAATAAAATATAACCAAGTGATTACACTTATTGCAAGGAATAAATTTCCAATAAATCTATTTCCATCTAATTTAGCAAGAACTCCAATAATAGTTGATAACAATGTTATAACTAAAATTATTTTTGTGCTTTTTTTCATATATATTTAGTTAAGGATTAACCGTGAATTTGAAGAACCTAGCCAAGAGCCACGAGAATCTAAATGAATAACATGTATTAGATCATTGGATTTTCGAATTAATTTTATTCTATTTATTTTGAATCCGTATGGTAAAAGTTTTTCAGCTACAATAGTCTCAATAGACTTTTTAGCATTACTTACTCTTCTTTTTCTATGGGGTTATAATATTTTAAATCTTCCCAATTCATTTTTATGATTGTGTTGTGAGAGGCTTGCTGATAACTTTAGTCTGTAAAAAACCATCGCCGAATATTTTTCAAAAATAATATAAAACTATGAAATAAAATAGCATTTATTTACAAATTTTTCAAAAAAAAAAGAGGCACTAAATCCTCTCGAAATGCTAACAAAAACCTTTTCGATAAACTCATAAGGAACGTGAAAGGAATTGGTTTAACTCATGCCTTTTTATTTTTTATGGGTATTCGTTGATGAAAATTTATTGTTCTGCTTACAGGTGCAAGGAAATGCTAACTGTTGTGTACAGTTCTATTTTTTCTCATCAAGTTTTCGTTTTAATTCTTCAATTAATCTGTCTTTTTCTTCAATTACTGCCATTAATTCTTTTTCTTTGTCTTCAAACATTGCGTTCACTGTTCTCCACGCTTCCTGTTCTGTTTCAATTTTTTTGCGTTCTTCGGGATTGGTTCCTGCAAAATGTAAAAGATCTGTCGTAACTTTTATTTCTTCGATGTTTAAATCGTGTTTAAATTCTTTTGTGATTTTTTTATCGTCAATAAAATGTCGTTGTTCAAAAACACTCAATAGTTTATCTAATTTTGTAGCGTAATTATTGGTAATTCTATCTACTTGAACTATAAAACTATCGTGGGTTAATTTTTCGATAAAATCACTTTTTTTATTAATAATAGTATTGTTTATCAAGTCTTTATAGTTTCTTTCCACCTTTAAACAAGCACTTTCTATCTCAGGAAGTTTAAATCCTAAAATATAAATTGTTGTTATGGGCAAAATGGTCTTTTTATTATCTAAACGGTCTTCTTTCTTGTGTTGTTCTGCTAAATAATTTCTGAATCGCATTAAATCTATTTGATTTTTTGCTTTTTGAATTTCGATTAATATTTTCTTTTGTTCTCCTGTTTCTGTCTTAATTGTCGCGATAAAATCAAGTCTAAAAACGGCTAAACCAGCAAGTTCATCGGTATAAGTAAACTCTTGTGGTTTTACCTCAATTGTTTCTATAGTTTGGTTCAAAAGTGTTCCAATAAAAAATTTGGCAACTCTATCGTTTTCCATCATTTTTTTAAATACTACATCGTAAATTGGATTAGCTATAATCATTATTTTAATCTTAAATATTTGTCAGCAAAAATACAAATTAATTTTTCAAATTCCTATATTTGAATTAGGTATGAGGTTGGGTCGTATTGCACACAACGTCAGTCTGTGAAAAAAATTTTGTTAAATAATTTCAAAAATAGTAAAAACATTGAAATACAATAGTTTTTTTTACCCAAACCCACCTCAAAACATCGTTTTACAGCCCATATTTTTTGGCAACAAAATAATGCTGCTTAAAAATAACCCTTTCGCAAATGGCTTCTATTACATTCAAAAACCAGCGTTTTTTTGGTTTTTTGGATTATAAACAGGGTTTTTTCACAGCCTGACGTTTTATGGCTTGCAGAAGTTGGCGATTTCGGAGCACAAAACTGTCTGCCAGCACTGAACATGACACGATGCACAATGCTTCATTAAATAACTGAACCGCCAATTTCTTGTAGGTGCTATTATGCCTTCGCCCTTCTTTTTCTGTCGTGTTTGGTCTAGTTATTTCGTATCTGTTTTGGAGCGTGGGTTTGGTGGCTCTTTTGAAATTTTAAGCTTTAGCGTGGGCTTGTGCGAAATTGCAAATGTGCCACCAAATGCGTTGACATTAGTATTTTAATTGTTTCAAAAATTCTTTTAGTGTTATTGTCGTTATGTTTAGTCCTTTGGCTTTTATTTGTAAACCATTGTCAGAAGTCAGCATAATTGGATTTTCTATTTTGTATTTTAATGCAACAGATAGAATAAAATTGTCTGGTGATTTTTTGTTAAAATCGTTTGGAAGCAAAGACAAATCTGCCGTATCCATTTTAATTCCACGTTTGTCTATACTCTCGTTAATTTGTCTCAATGCTTTTTGAACATTTTTCTTTTGTTCTTCTGTTAATGAAATTTTCAAGTAGTCCAACTCGTCAATAACTTTTGCAGAAAGCACAATACTGTATTTTAGGTCAATTTTAGAAATAATATCAGGTAGGTCAACGAAAACATTCGTGTCAATGATGTAAATATTTTCTTTATCTTTTTTGATTTCCTTTTTTGACTTCTCAAACTGCGAGATGTCTATTTTACCAATAACCTTTAATCCCGATACTGTCGAGTTATCAAGTCCTTGAAAATTCAACTTGTTGTTTTCAATTAGAACATTTGAATGAGAAAGTAAATTTTTTGAAAGACTTAATGTGTCATATATTAGATCATTGTCAATTTGACATTTTGATATATATTCTGCTACAAGACCTTTATAGGGTGGAATGATTTTAAAAACTTCATCTATTAAAATAATTGTGCAATATCTTGCTCTGCTTGATGCAACATTAAAACGATTAACTTTAAACGAGAAAACTGGGTTACCATCTGAATAGGCAAAATAAAAGCAGAAATCAACGGTTAAGCCTTGAACACTGTCCACAGTGTTGATAATTATTTGATTCTGGGCTCCATTAAATTTAAAAAGCAAATTGTCACGTAAAAGTTTAACTCCCTTTTTTGTTGATGATAAAATTGCAATTTCAAATTTGGGGTTTAATTGCAAAAGGCTATTTATTTGAGCATAAAGAAAACCATATAATAAGTCTAATTTATTTGCATCATAGAAATATAAAGAGGAGCCACCATCTTTATTATATATTGAAGGAAGTTTTCTTAGTGAAGCATCACCTTTTTGAATCTCTGACTTTGATTTTAGACTGTTTTCATAGAATGTGTTTGTTTGAAAACAAGCATTTTCCGAAAATCTATAGGTGGTAGTTAACCTGAATTTTGGACAAGTTATGGTTGATGCGTAGTATGTAAAAGATTCTAGCATCAAGTCTATATCTTTAGAAATATTACTTGGATTGTCTTGATTTACAATTGGAGTGAGTTGTAATGGGTCACCGACTAATATTACCTTTTTTCCAAGAATCTTTGCTGCAGCAATAGTTCCTAAAAAACATTGGCTAGCTTCTTCTAAAATTACATAATCATAAATCGGCTTGGTTACATTTTCTACTGATATTCCCGTCATTTTGTAAAATGTGGTTAATAATATGTTGCCTTCAGCTGACTTAAAATTCTTTGGTATAGGCTTTAATTCTTTAACTTCTCTAGATTCTTCTAAGGTCAAATTGGACTTAAATAAAACTCCTTTTTTTGCATCACTAATTTCACAATACTTTTTTGCGAGTTCGATTAGCGATCTGTTCGCTAATGTTGCAACTAAAACTGATTTTTTTTCCTTCGTTAGTAATGTAAGAAGTCTAGAAATAAAGAATGTTTTCCCTGTCCCTGGAGGACCTTGAATTATTATTGATGCTTCATTGTGTAAATTCTCTTTATATTGTTTAATTAACTCAAGTGAATCTTCAATGTGAATCGGTTTAAAATTATCCAAATGAAAATTACCTAATATTATTTCGTTAGCCTTTTGGATTTGTAAATCATTTTTAGTTATATGAATCAAGTTAAAATAGTATTTCAACGGAGGATCAGAAATGCCAAATACAATTTTATCTCCCTTATTTAAAATATTTAAAAACTCTAAGTCAACACTATTAAATCCTATATTGTATTTGCCATTCAGCTCTTGATAATAAACTCCATAACATTCTGTGAAAGAGGCTACACAATTTTTTCTGTAAAAGCTGTATGTAAAATCTTTAAAGTTAGAAACAAGTATTTCTTGCGAATTGGGCTTAGTAGCTGTTAATAGTATTTTAGTTTTAGGTATTTTATCTTTAGGAAATGAAAAGACAACTTGATTTCTAAGTTCATCAATGTATTCAAAACAACCTACACATAACTCATCTTTATTGATTAAATCAATGCACTTAGAGTCAAGATATGCCTTATAATCAGAAAGTATCTTCTTGATTTCTTCTTCGTAAAACTTTATTTGGTCTTCTTTGGAAAGTTTTTTCATTATCAAAAATTATAGTCATCAAGGTTAATAAATTCTTTGTAATTCTGTGCTGCCTTAGTGTTTTTATTAACAATAAACACAAAATGCCATTTTCCCTTGTCATTTATGTTTTCTAAGGAATTATAATCTTCTAAACTATATTCAACAGGCAATCGTAAAATTCCAAACTTGTTTTGTGATTTTGTAAACTGAATTAGACTATCTTGAGTTTTGTAAATATCAATTTGATTATTAGTATATATCGCTAGATGAACATTGTTTTCATTCAATCTTTCCCAATGATATAAGTCTAGATACAATAAGCCATTTTGGGCTGAACGAACTAAAATTTCATCTGTACCTGCCTTCAAATAGCGATTTTCATCTGAAATTTCAGAAGACTTATAATTGTCTCTGATTTTCATTAATGTTTTTATTTTTGCTGTAATATTAGCATCTAATTGCTCATTAAGTTCATAATCACCTTTTATTATACCTCTAATGAAGTTTTCATCGTCTTTGTTAAGACTTGTCCAAAATGAATCTATTTTTTCTTGAATTGAAGTTTTATTGTCTTGGTTAGTATCTTCCATTTGATTATCATTGGTAAGGTTTTGGCTCAATAGAGGTGTTTCGATTTCATTAAACTTTATACTATTTGTATTTTCTAATTCTTTGGTAAGTGACGATATATCTTTAGCTATTTTGCTAGATTTATACTCTTCATAATTTATTTCTAAACTCGACAAATAATCAACTATCTGTTGATCATTCATGTTAAGCATAATCATTATTTCTTTTTCTAACCTTACAGCAGTTAATATCTTGCTTAAATGATAAGAAATATTCAAAATCACACTTGGATTTTTCCAACTTTCGGAAATCAGAAAATCACTATTGACTTCATCATAATAGTAAATTACTATTTTGCCTTCTATCTCTTCCAAATCGTATACAAATACAGGTCGAATGTTGTTGCACTTTATAAATTTTGTCTGGGATACTTTTAAAAATCTATCATATAATGACTTATCTAAATCATTTATTATCATTTTGTTTTTAAGCATTAAACAAATTGGACCGATTAACTTAAGAAGTTTTATTTTTAAATCAAAAAATTCCTTTTGGTCTATAGCCTGATAACTAAAATTGTTTATAAATTTAATGCCAAATGCATCAAGAAGTTCTTCGAATGCAAGTGTCTTTGTATCAACATTTTTAGGAATTAATATAGTCTCTATTCCATTTGTCGAATTTTCAAATCCTAAAATATTTATATAAAGTAAATTACTTGAGGAAATATTTTTTTTCGAGGCACTAATTATTGTATGATTGACCACCCATTTTTTAATTGTTTCTGTTGTATTCTCAGAATCAATATTTAATCTTAGAATTAGCTCGTTGTAAACCATACCAAGCCGCTTTTCATTATCTTTATCAATAAAACCATTAGTCTTTAATGACAATGATATTTTTTCAAGAATACTTAATAAATCATTTATTGAAAATTTGGTTTTTAGTTTTAAAATTAGACACCAGTCATCAGGAACAGTTGTATTTACATTTATAACAGGAAGGTAGTTTCCTGCTAACTCGATGTTATATTCTGAATTAGTAAACGTTTCTTTAGCTAATTTTAAACCAACTGTTGTTGGTATGCAGTTAACACTATCAAATTGCCAGAAGGCAAAACTTGGTATTTTAGTTAAATTATTTAATTGTTTACCCCAATTCATTTCATCTAAGGTTGATATTGTCAATCCCCCACCTAGATTATAAATTGTGTAATTTTTACCAGGACTATAATTGTGGGGAGAAATGCTAGAGTGATCCTTTGTAAAATGATATTTGTTAAATAGCCTTTCCCAATAAAGTTGTGCAAACTTGATGTTTTTAGTTTGCTCTATAAAAGAAAATGATTGTACAAAAAAAGAAACTGTTAATGTTGGTAAATTAGGATAAAAAACACCAATTAAATGAGGATATTTATGACCATCTTTTGCGAAAACATTACAACTTTTAACATACTCATCAGGTAATTCAGTTGAAAGTTTTTTAGCTGATTTTATAAATTCAATATCATCAGTAACATTTAATAATTTAAAAAATAGTCTGCATTCTTGCGAATTAGATATTGGCAGATATTCCTCTGATAAATATGGCTCGTTAGGAAGCACTTTACTAAAATCAGTAGTTGGATTATAGGCCAAAGAAAGAACAGATTGATTTGCCTTTTTAAATCCTTTGCTGGTTTTTAAAGGCAGTTCTTGTAAATTTAAATAATGAGTTTCGGTAAGTTTTTTCTCTTTATGAAGTTTAAAGATGAACTTTGTAACATCTAAATGATTTCCATTATTTATACACTTATCAATACGCCCTATTATCTCCTTTTCAAGATAAGCAATACTACCAGGATCAGTTACACCTAAGTTTTCTAACCATTCAAACAGCTTTTCATTTTGTTTTATACTTTCAAAGACTTCTTTGTGAATCAAGGTATTTTTAAATTCTTCCGTTTCAATATCAATAGGAAAACAAACTCTTTTAATATAATCAAGTTCACCATCTTGATTGATGATTAATGTATTATTGGTAATGGTTGTATACCATTCACCTGATGGGTCATTTAAATCAAGTGACCTTAAAAAATTAAGAATAGTACTATTGTTAGAAGTAGTAATAAAATTGCTGATGTGCTTAGATGAAAAGAATTCTTGTAACTGAATTTCCTTTAATTCATTGGTGTCTAATTTTCTTAATATTTTATTCTGTTCTGTTAGTGAAATTAGATTAGCACCCTTTAAATGAATTTCTTTCTGGGTTTCATTTAAAAAAGTAGCTACTATCTCTAAAAGTTGAGAATCAGTTTTAAATAAATCAAAAGGGTCAAGTACTATTTCTTTTAATTTACATAGATAATTGGTTTTATCTCTAATTATTGAAAATGTATCTAATCCAATTTTTAAACCTTCATTTATTTTTTTACAGAGATTATCTCTCTCACTAATAATTCCATTTCTAAATAATGAAAGGTAAGTTCCTTCAAAAGCTTTATTTATTACAAATTCTGAACAACATTCTACTGTCTTATATCCTATAACTTGAAATAGCCATTCGTTCCATTTTCTGTTTTTATGTATTTTTTCTCTACTGGCATCTAAAAGGAAATTGCAATTAACAATAAATGGAATATTATATTCTTTTTCAGTTGTTGGTAAATAGGAGTATAGTGGGCTATTGCCTTCCTCTAATAATTTAATCTCATCAAATTTTTCGTTTATGTTTATAGCAAAAGAAATTACAGTCTTTTCCATGCTCTGAATTTTCTTGGGCGTTTTGGGATCTGATTTTAATTCTTTTTGTATTTCTAATGGTATATTATGTATCCAATTTTTAACGTACCAATTTGATATATTTTCCTTGTTACTATGCAGTGTAACAATATTTCCAATTTCAGAATTCTTTTTTTTTCTTAATTCTAGTTTGTGACTATTAAATTTTAATTCTACTCTACTTATCCTTCTTAAAAATAATAAAAATTTTGCATCTCCAAAAAAGCTATTTATATTTTCATACAACTTTTTACTATCATCTATTTTTATAGCAGTTTTTACGGAAAATATTTTATTGTTTAAAATAAGATCCGTTTCATTATCATTTGCTGTTTCTGATAAAATTGGCATCATCTGCCATGGGCATTGAAATGTTACACCATTTTTTTCTTCCCAATCCCGTTTATTTCCCCATTTTGAATTCCATCCTTTTAATCTTGCATATTCTTTATCAAATCTAAATAAGGTATTTTCTGTTTTTACGTAAACAATCCCCTCTGGCTGACCGAAAACAGATTTAAACCCAATACCCTTATAACCTGTTTTTGTAGCATCGTTTGTTTTAGTTCCTAATCCTATACTACATAATCCTCTAATATCTCTGGAATTAAAAGGCGCACCATTATGAGATATAACAACATACTTGTCAAGTATATCTATTGATAGTTCTGAATCTTCATCTAAAGCTGCATCATCCGCATTTTGAATAAGTTCATATATAAATCTTTTATCTTCCGAATAAATATCGGTAGCTAATGATTCTACTGAATTTGCCAGATTTACTACTTGAAAGGGTGAATTAATATTAATATTTTCTAGAAATATTTCGTTGATCGTTTTTTCTAAAGCTGTATCAATATTGTCAGCTTTTACTTCAATACTTTTAAATTTTTGAACTATCAGAGAATAAGGATTCTTCTTTCTGTATTCGTCTTTCGATAGTTCTAATTCAACTTCATATTGTTTCCCATCTTCAAGCCCTTTTTTAAGTATCTGATAAATACTTATTCGCCTTTCATTGGTTGCTAAAGTATCTAAAGGATATTCAATAATTTCACCATTAAAACGAATATTTCTAAAGTATCCAAATGGTTTACTTCCTTCGCGAAGAGATACGTTTATAGGAACATGAAAATCAGCTTGAAAAACAAATTTATCTACTCCCCAAAACTGTTTTAATTTATTTATGGCTTCTTCACTTGAAATCATTACTTATTAATTATTTATTGCGAACCGTTATTTACCCACTAAAATTCCAGGCTTAAAATACTCTCTACCTGTCCTGCGATTGGGGCAAAAGGAAATGTGCTGCATTGCGTTGGCTTTGTGCTTTTGTTGCAGCTCTTTTGATTTTGCCGAAGCGTTGCTTTTCGTCTGTCATTCTCAGTTCGTTCATTTTCTGTCGTGTCGGTCTTTTAGGGTGAGGCATAACTAGTAAATATACGAAAGTTCTTGCGTTTTTAACCATCACATATATCCATTGCAAACATAAAACATTTTTTTTATTTCTGAAAACTATTTTTACATTTTTTTGTTCCAATACCATGAGGGAAGTTAGAGATACGAGGTTTGAGGTACGAGGTTTGAGGTTAGAAGTTAGAAATTAGAAGCAAGAGGTTAGAAATTAGAAGCAAGAAGTTAGAAGTAGGAAAACGAAAAATAAGAATTTTGAAAAATCTTTGGTGAGTGGAGACTGACTATTGGAGGTTGCCCGCATGAGGGATAGAGCAAGGCACCATGTGCTCGTGATAGCCCGACGGCAAAAAAAGGAAGCCCCGCCTGAAGGGTTTGGGGCGTGGGGGCTTTCTTTTTTTTGGCGGCATGCCCTTGTGTGGATGGTTCTTTTTTGTTGTAATTATTCAAAAAATCAGTTACGTTGTCTGGCTATGCAACGATTTTTTTTGAAAATTTTTTTCTAAAAAATAACTACGCATTTTTGGAGTATTTTATAAATATATTTGGTATAATTTTGACAAAGATATTGATGAAACGTCCTTGATTTTTATGTGTTTTGATTTAATTGATGTCTATGAAAAAATCTTGTTTGAGGACTTCGATTTCTTGTAAGGCATTGATTTTGTGTTCAAAAAGTTGCCATTCTTTTGTAGGGCAAAGCCTTATTTTGTTGCCTCGAATCATGATATCGATGGGCATGTCAAAAAAATCGACATCGGTAACCCAACGGTATTCTAAATGGGATTGTACTTTTTTGAATTCTAGTTTGGGCAAGTTGGTGTAATGGAGGTATTGATTGAAAATGGGGGTTAGGTCGAGTTTGCTTTCTTGATTGAAAAAAGCGATAACAGCTTCGGTATCAATTATTTGGTGTTTGAAATGTTGGGCATAGTCGTAGAGCATTTTCCACCAGCGTTCGTCGTTGTTGATGACATTTCGGATGGTGTGGAGCATGAGTGCACCTTTGTAATACATATCGCTCGAGCCTTCGTTGGCTACTCCATATTGGCCAATAATGGGTTTGTCTGCTTGTATGTTTTGTGCTAAACCATTGATGTAATATTTTGCTTTTGTAGCTCCATATTTACATTCTAAATATACGGCTTCGGTATAGCACGTAAAGCCTTCGTGTATCCACATATCGGCGACGTCTTTGCTGGTGATGCTGTTGCCAAACCATTCGTGTCCGCTTTCGTGTATGATGATAAAATCGAAAAGTAAACCAAAATTGGTGCTGGATAAATCGGTGCCAAGATAGCCTTTTTTGTATTGGTTTCCGTAGGCCACGGCACTTTGATGTTCCATGCCTAAATAGTTGGTTTCTACTAACTTATAGCCATCTTCTTTGAAAGGGTAGGGGCCAAATTTGGCTTGAAAGCAGTCCATCATGGGTTTTACTTCTTGAAATTGTATTCGGGCTTTGGCTTCGTTTTCTCGGAGTACATAATAATCTAAATCGAGGCCGCCATGTTTGTCGCTAAAATGGATGTAATCGCCTATATATAATGTAATATCGTAGTTGTTTATGGGGTTTTTTACTTCCCAGTTCCATCGTGTAAAACCGTTTTTGAGTTTTTCGCTTCCTTTAAAACGGCCGTTCGACACGCCTACTAGCCCGTCTGGGATGATGAGTTTGATGGTAGCTCCTAAATTGGGTTCGTCTGTTTGCGAGTCTTTGCAAGGATACCATAAGCTTGCTCCTGTTCCTTGTACGGCTACTCCAATAAAATCTTTACCATTTTTGTCTTTTGTAAATACAAACCCACCGTCCCATGGGGCTCTTTTGGCAATTATTGGGTTTCCTGAGTAATAAAAAGCTATTTTTTCGGTATTGCCCATGCTTAATGTTTCGGCAAAATCGATAAATACAGCATTAAATTCACGTTTGTATTCGAGTTTGAACCCTTTGAATTTGATGCTGTCTATTTTCATGTTTTCAAATAAATCTATCTGAATAATATTGGTATTTTCTACTACTTTGAAAGTAATTTCATTTAATCCATACATTTTTTTTTCTTTTGGCAGTACTTTCACCGTAAGGTCGTATCGCATGACATCGAAGCTGGTTCTTTCGGGCCTTAAACCTCCAAATAAGGTGTCTTTTCTGGTAAATGTTTCCTGTGCAAGTGCTATTATACTTGCAGATAAACAGATGGTTAATAAAATTTTTTTAAGCATTTTTTTAAAGTTTGGTTTGTTAATTATTTAGTTTGGTTTTTTTAAATTATTTAAAACCCATTCCATTTCGGGGTCTTTTTTGGAGTAACGGTCTTCGATGGTTGGAATTATAACTTGGTGTGGCATGACTCCTCTGCCCTCTATTGGGGTTTGATGTGCTGCTATACAGGCAATTAAACCAAGGTGCATTTTTAATTTTGAATGTGGTAACATGATTTCGGGCATGATGCCAGCCACAGTGCCATTGGCTGCTCCTCCTGTTTCGTTGCCCACAATTGTGGCTCTTTTGGATTCTTTTAATTCGTTGGAAATCAAGCATGAAGCAGAAAAACTTCCTCCATTGACAAGCACGTAAAGGTAACCTTTAAATGCTTTGCTTTTTGGTTTGTACTGGTTTTGAAACATGTTGTAATAATATTGTCCGTTTGCATTTTTGTGGGTTGATGCCCAAAAATAGCCGAATGTGAATGGGGTTGAAATGATTTTAAGTGTTTTTTGGTACCATTTTTTGCCCGAAAAAACACCGTATTTATACAGACTGAATCGAGAAGTGATGTCTGATTTTTGTAGAAAAACAAAGCTTGAGTCTGCCAAATAGGAGTACAATTCTACAATTTCGGCTAAACTACCGCCTGGATTGTCCCTTAAATCTAATATTAAAGTTTTGGATTTTAATTGTTGTATTTGATCAAAACAATATTGATAACATTTTTTGTAATTTCCATACCTGAATCGGTTGATTTTGAGTACGGCAATGCTACTGTCTTTTTCTAAAAAATGCAAATTTCTAGAAAAATTTTTGGTGTTTGAGTCATAGCCCCACAATTTTTTTGCTTTTTTTGCTACTGTAGTTGTTTTTGGTTGTTTTTCGGTTTTCTTTTTTGTTGTATTGCTTGTGTCTGGTTTTAATCGTTTGACAACACACCATTTGATACTGTCTTGGGACTTTAATTCTAAAAGTAAGCTGTCTTGTAATCCAAATTCAGAGGTGTATAAATCGCCAATTGATTTGCCTAATTTTCGATATTTAAAGGTTTTATTAAAGCCATCTGAGGCAAACCGTTTTTCAAAAACAGCAGCTAAACTGTCTATTTTATGTTTGTTAATACTTAAAATTTCTGATTTTTCGGGTATATTTTTTGATAGGGAATTGTTTTTTACAATATATAGCTTTTGATCAAGATATTCCATTTCCAGTTGAGAGAAAGGCCCTTTTCCTTTTTTGTTTAAAGCAGCTATTTCTTTTTTAGTATATTGTTTTCTGGGAATGCTTAATCCAGAATGTCCTTGTTTAATAGCAGCTACTAACGGGCTCAATTGGGTATATAGTTCGTAAGGAGTTAGGGGTTTTTTGATGGACGTTTTCAGACTGTCAAATTTATAATCTAAATCTTTTTTTGAAATATACCAATACAATTTTGGGTGCATTCTTTGCATTTTTGTATAGGTAAAGTCAATATCTTCTTTTATTTTTTCAATTGATAAAGGCTTGATTAATTGGGCATTGTGCTGCTTGATAGATGAACATCCGCAAAGTTGTATAAGCACAATAAGTCCTAATATTTTTTTACACATAGCTATTTGAAAGTTTTGGTAAACTTAATAAATATTATTTTATGTACAAAAAACTATAAAAATAAATTTAATAAAATTAAAAATTTTCAAATACACCCAAGCCAAACAAAGCAAAATCGTATTTAACGGGGTCGTTTGGGTCTAAAATTTTAAGGTTTTTGTCGAGTTCTGCTAATGCTTTGGCATCATTTTGGGGTCTGGTTAATAAACCGAGTTTGCGGGCCACGTTTCCAGAATGTACATCGAGCGGACAAGAAAGTAGGGAAGGGGATATGCTTTTCCAAATTCCAAAATCAACGCCGCAATTGTCTTGACGAACCATCCATCTTAAAAACATATTGAGGCGTTTTGCAGCAGATTGTTTTGAAGGGTCTGAGATATGTTTTTGGGTTCTGGAAGTATGTGGAATTTCAAAGAATAATTTTTTTAGTAAGGTTATTTTTTCTTGTATATTGTATGTTTTTTGGGTGTCATAAAATACAGATTCAAGTCCATTGTGCTGATTGTAAAGATGTTGCAACCCTTTGATAAATACTATAAAATCATGTCCATTAAAAGTTCTGTGTACAAATTGTTCTAATTTTTTTAAATCTGTTTCATGGTGATTTTTTACAAAATCAAAAGGCGATTGGTCTAACAAATCCATCATTTTTTGGGCATTTTTGATGATCATTTTTCTATTTCCCCATGCTATAGTAGCACTCAAAAAAGCGGCTATTTCTATATCTTCTTTTACAGAAAATTGATGCGGAATAGCAATAGGATCGGATTCAATAAATTGAGGCCGATTGTATAAATGTACTTTTTCGTCCAAAAATTCTTTTAATTCGACTAAATGTAGTTTTTGATGTGCCATTATTTATATGATATTGCCGTCCACCATAGTGAGCTTCCTATCGGCCTTATTTGCCAATTCTTCATTGTGAGTAACAATTACAAATGTTTGTCCGAACTCTTCTCTTAATTTAAAAAAAAGTTGGTGCAAATTCTCGGCCGAAACGGTATCTAAATTCCCTGAAGGCTCGTCTGCAAAAATAATTGCGGGCTTGTTGATGAGCGCCCTTGCCACTGCAACTCGTTGTTGTTCGCCTCCTGAAAGTTCACTTGGTTTGTGGTGTATTCGATGTGAAAGGCCTAAATAATCCAATAATTTTTTGGCAGCTTCTTCTGTTTCTTTTTTGTTTTTTTGTGCTATAAAACCTGGAATACAAACGTTTTCTAATGCCGTAAATTCTGGTAATAATTGATGAAATTGAAAAATAAAACCTAAATTGTTATTCCTAAATTGAGACAGTTTTTTGTCATTTAATGTCAATATATTTTCATTATTGATTATTAATTGGGTGTTTTCATTTATATTTGGCTTGTCTAAGCTGCCTAAAATTTGTAGCAATGTGGTTTTACCAGCCCCAGATGCCCCAACAATTGAAACAATTTCGCCCTTTTGTATATGTATATCAACTCCTTTTAGTACTTGCAGTTGGTCGTAATTTTTTACGATGTTTTTTGCCTGAATCATGATGTTATTTTTCACAAAGAAACAAAAAAAAATACCATATTTAAAATTATTTTCTTGTGCTTATTGTTTTTGGCATCAATTTTGTAAATTGCTTGCCCATAATAGTTTATTTTAACCTTTTTAATTTTATCACAATGAAAAATCAATTGCAATTACCAGTAACTGAAAGTCAAGATGATCATAAATATATGAAATTAATTTTGGGAATTATTTTTGATATTGTCGGAATGTTATCCTATATATTACCTGGTTTGGGCGAATTTACAGATGTAATTTGGGCCCCATTATCTGGAATTATCTTGACAAAAATGTATTATGGTACTACAGGAAAAGTAGCTGGTTTTATTGAATTCATTGAAGAAATCGTACCTGGTATTGATGTTATTCCTACATTTACTTTAACTTGGATATTTGTATATGGTTTTAAAAAATAATGTAGATTTTACCCAAAAGTTGCATCAAATTACGGCACACCGAGCCAGCAGAGACGAAATTGCAGCATTAGTTTTGCTCGATTTGAAACTTTTGAAGGCTACTTTTGAATTTGCTACTGATTTTTCAAATAAAAATCATTTTAAAGGCTATTGGGTTTTAGAGTTGGTTTTGATGCAAAACATCGAGCTGATAATACCATATTTGGATATTTTTTGTAATAATTTAAAAAACATTTCAGTTGATAAAGCTTTAAGACCAGCTGCTAAGATTTGTATGACGTTGGCTTATAATTTAAAAATAAATAAAAAACATCAAAATATTATTATTGAATCGTGTTTTGATTGGTTGATTTCTGATGTTAAAGTAGCAACAAAAGCATATTCCATTCTAGCATTATTTGAATTTGGAAAACAACACCCTTGGATATACCCAGAATTACAAGCCATAATCGAACAAAATTTTGCTACGGAATCCAATGCCTATAAAGCAGTAGCTAAAGAAGTAATGACCAAAATATCCAAAAGCTTGAAGTAATACCAAATATAGCTATAAAATAGTCCAATCTACTTGTTCTTTTTTGCTAAAATGAGTCAAAAAAAAATAGTTCCGTAACCTAGCTATGCAACGATTTTTTTTGAAAATTTTTTCTAAAAAATAACTACGCAGCTTTGGACTATTTTATAAATATATTTGGTATAAATTACAAACAAGTACCCTCTTTTTTTTTGACAAATTATCAAAAGGCAATATCTGCTAAACTATTATTTTCGAGTATCATCAAAGTATTGTCTCTTATTTCAATCATCAATTTTCTTACAGCACAGGTTGTTTCATTTGTACAATCTATACATGGTTCATAAAAATTATGACTAGAGCAAGGAAGTAAAGCAATTGGGCCTTCTAAAATTCGATATACCGATGCCATATTGATGTCTTTGGGGTCTTTTATCAAATAATAGCCACCACCTTTGCCTTTTTTGGCACCCAAAAAACCTGAATGTCTTAATAATAATAATATGCTTTCAAGAAATTTAATCGAAATATTTTCGCTTTTTGCAATTTCAGCAATTTGTACTGGCATTTGATTTTCCTGTCGAGCCAAGAAAGTTAAAGCTTTTATTCCGTATTTTGTTTTTTTTGAAAGCATATTAGGTATTTTTTTTAAATCGTTTGCTATTGATATTAAAAATACAAATTTTTACTTTAATACACAACTTTTTTTATTAATTCTTCGGTTATCATCTGCATGACCTCTTCAGATTTATAACATTCATGCGAACTGTTTTTAACCCAAATTACGCATTAGACTTCGTTATGAAATCTAAAAATACAAGAAAATTAAGTGCTCACGGACTTTTTAAATTTTTAGAATATATTAATATTTTAACATTTTAAAAAGGAGTAAGTGCTTAATTTTGAAGTATTTTTAGATTGTAATAGATTTCTAATGCTTAATTTGGGTTTAATGATATTCGTTGTAAGATTCATTTTGATATACCATGCTGAAATTGGTTTATAAGCGTCATTTTCTCCAAAATACAAATCTATTTTACAGTTTGGTTTGGTTTTTTCATATCGCAAACGTGTGGCAGAAATTGCAATTAAATTTTCAACTTTCAATCCTTTTAATACCGATTTCCAGCCAATCGTACCGCCAATACTAAAGCCTAATATCATAATTTTTTCTGTTTCTAACGTCAATAATGTATTCACTGCATGGTCTATACCATAATCAATAAAATCTTTGTGTTCATTTATTAAAACAGTATTTTTACTTCCTAAAAATTGACAATTATAATAAATTATTTCAAAAAAAGGTTCTAATTTGTCAATATAGGCTTGTAGCCAATTGTTGTTTTCGTCGCCATTTATATCAGATAGGATTACAAGTCTATTGGTATTACATGTATTAGACACGTTCATCCAAAGCCTGCTCCAAATCGGCAATTACATCGGCTACGGTTTCTAATCCTACCGATACTCTTACCAAACCATCGGTAATGCTAACGGCCAGTCGCTCCTCTACAGTTAATTTGCTATGGGTTGTGGAGGCTGGATGGGTAACAATGGTTCGGGTATCGCCCAAATTGGCAGACAATGAACATAATTTTATTTTATCCAAAAAAGCCCGCCCTGCTTCTAGTCCGCCTTTGATTTCAAAAGCCACAATATTGCCTCCTAATCGCATTTGTTTTTGTGCAATTTCATATTGTGGATGTGATGGCAAAAACGGATATTTTACACGATTTACTTGCGGATGTTGTTCTAAAAAGCTGGCTACTTTCATTGCATTTTCGCAATGTTTTTCTACACGAACAGCCAATGTTTCCAAACTTTTTGACAAAACCCAAGCGTTAAACGGCGAAAGCGAAGGCCCCGTATTGCGTGAAAACAAATAAATTTGTCTTATCAAATCGGCTTTACCAACCGTGATGCCTCCCATCACACGTCCTTGTCCATCAATCAATTTGGTTGCAGAATGTATGACTAAATGAGCCCCAAATTGTATAGGATTTTGAATGTAGGGTGTGGCAAAACAGTTGTCTATAATCAAAATAAGGTCGTGTTTTTTGGCAATATTTCCTAATAATTCTAAATCGATAATGTCTATGGCTGGATTTGTAGGTGATTCTGCATATAAAATTTTAGTATTGGGCTGAATCAAACTTTCTATGGTTTCGGGTTTGTTGATATCAAAATAACTGGTTTGGATAGTCCATTTTGGAAAATAAGTTGTAAACAATGCGTGGGTCGATCCAAATACACTTCCTGCCGAAACAATGTGGTCGCCAGCATTGAGCAAGGCCGCAAATGTAGAATAAATTGCTGCCATACCCGTAGCAAAAGCATAGCCCGCTTCGGCACCTTCCATAGCACATATTTTTTCTACAAATTCGGTGGTATTGGGATTGCTAAATCTACTATAAATATTGCGTTGTTTTTCTTCCGTAAACGAAGCCCTCATGTCTTCGGCATCTTCAAATATAAAACTCGATGTAACATACATAGGCACCGAATGCTCTAAATTTTGTGTTCGCTCGGATTGGTTGCGGATGGCTTGGGTTTCAAAACCTAAATTTTCATAATTCATAATATCGCCTCTTTTCCTCAAAAAAAGGAAATTCCTGAAAGAGGTATCAGGGGTTTAGTTGTTTTTTGTAGTTTATTGAGGCTAAATTCTAAATACAATTCACCAATAGAATTAGCCTTTTTTGGGCGTTCCCCAAGGGTCGGGCTATCCGTTTCAATCTTTTTTTGAGGCAGAAAAAGCCTCAAAAAAAGGATTTCCACTGCTATCCCTAACGCATCAACACCGTTAAAAATAGCATTTAACCTTTATTGACAATATTGTGCTATCATATCGACTGCTTTTGGATGTCCTAACAATCTGGCTTTTTCCAAATCTTTGCAACCTTCTTTATTAAATTTCAACGATACAAATACCATCGCTCGCATATAATATGCTTTTGAAGATTCGGGCTTTAAATCTATGGCCTTTGACAAGTCCTCAATCGCTCCTTTCTCATCCTGCAACATGGCCTTGCTAATGGCTCGCATCATATAAAAACCAGGCTGTTTTGCCTTATCCTCTCCTGATTTTTCTAAATCTTCCAAAACTCCCATATGGTCAGACAACTCACTTCTAATGGCAGCCCGAGCATAATAGGTATTAGCATCTTCTTTTAGCTTTAATGCTTTGGTATAATCTGCTTCAGCTCCTTTATAATCTTTCAATTTGCTTTTTGCCATACCTCTATTTACATAAATGGCATCGTTTTTAGGCTCTATTTTCAAGGCTTGATCAAAATCTGCAATTGCTCCTTCAAAATCATTTGCTTTCACTTTTTCGATACCACTTTTATTATACAACAACACTGTCTGAGCATTCATACTAAATGTTGAAAAAAATAAAAATAAGACAGATATTTTTATAAAATTTAAAAAAATCATATTACAATTTTTAAACTCCAATTGGAGTACCATTTACAAACACTTCATATACCACCGTTGCAGTTGGTTCTACTGTTTTTGAAACAGAACAATATTTGTCAAACGACAATTGTGCAGCCCGCCAAGCTTTGTCTGGATCTACTCTTCCTTCCAAAAAAAATTGAACTTTGATGGTTTTAAAGGGGTTGGCCTCTTCAACTGCCTCTCTTGTTCCTTCTACATCGGCTTTAAAAGAAGTGATGTCTTGTCGCTGCTTTTTTAATATCGAAATCATATCTATTCCGCTACATCCAGCCACAGCCATCAATACCAGTTCCATGGGACTTGCTCCCATATCATTACCACCAAAACTAGGTCGTGCATCTACATCTACTACATGACCTCTGTCATTTTTCAATTGAAAATGAAAATTTTCGTTTACTCTTTCTAATGTTACTTTCATATCAGCCCCTCCCTAACCCTCCCAAAAGGGGAGGATGTGAGACTGGAGGGTTAGTCTCTTTTATAGTTGTTTATGATACGTTTGCTTTGCACTTTCTATTTGTTCTTCCGCTGTTATTTCAGGAAACAACACATAACTTGGTGCTTGAATCAAGGCTATTTTTTGCACCTCAATTTCTATTAATTCATGAATGGGAAATTTGTCAGTAAAAAGTGATTTTATGATTCCTGCTTTTGTTTCAAAATCAATATCATTTTTTTCAATTATTCTGGCAATTCCTTTTACTTTATACCCTTTTTGAACAAAAACATCTATAAAACTTACACATACTTTGTTGTGGACTCTGATGTTTCGAACCGAGTTTGGCGAAGCAATATTGGCTATCAACAATGTTTTATCATCTATACAAGTAAACATTTCTTTGGGCGACACATTCGGAAAATGGTCCTCGTCCAAAGTGGCTAACCAACACAAAACACTTTGGTTGATGTATTGTTTTATGGTGCTGTCAATAGTTGTTTTCATGTGTTTTAGAAACCCCTCCCCAGCACCCTCCAATGAGGAGGGAGCGAAAAAGGATTGTTTTTTTTAAAGGTAAGCCTTTCTACTTGTTGCTCATTTCCCCTTCGGGGGTTAGGGGTCTTATCCTTTATCCGACAATCTCAAAATATCACCAAAAACCCCTCTTGCCGTTACTGCCGATCCTGCTCCTGCTCCCTGAATTACAATGGGTCTGTCGCCATAAGATTCGGTATATATTTCAAAAAACGAATCCGAACCTTTTAATCCTCCTAATGCAGTATCTTTTGGTACAGAAACTAATTTTACTTCTAAATTACCTTTGTCGTTTTGCAAATCGCCAGACAATTCGCCAATGTATCTTAATACATGATGGGGCTGCTGGGCTTCTTTTATTTGGGCATAAATAGCATCAAATTCATTTAATTTAGTTAAAAAATCAGCGGCACTTCCTGCTCGTAAATGGTCTGGTATTAAATTCTGAATGGCTATTTCCTCAAATTCATTTTGCAAATCCAACTCACGTGCCAAAATTAATAATTTTCGACCAACATCATTGCCACACAAATCTTCTCTTGGGTCGGGCTCTGTATATCCATTGTCAATGGCTTCTTGCAAAATGGTACTAAATGGCACTTCTTTTTCAGAAAAATGATTGAACAAATAACTCAATGTTCCCGAAAAAACACCTTTTATTTTTGTAATGTTTTCGCCCGAAAGGTGTAGTAATTTGATGGTGTCTATCAAGGGTAATCCTGCACCAACATTGGTTTCATACAAATAATTTTTTTGATTTTCGTCTAAAACTTGTCTCAATTTTACATAAAAATCATAACTCAAAGTATTGGCTACTTTATTGGAAGAAATCAAATCAAAACTATTTTCTGCCAATGTTATGTAATTTTCTACAAATGAGGCACTTGCGGTATTGTCTATTGCAATTAAATTTTCTAAATGGTGTGCTTTGGCATAATCAATTACATCCTGAATTTGATAGGATCGACCATGGGTTTCTACATTGGATTTCCAGTTTTGATCTACACCATCGGCATTTAGCAATACTTTTTTAGAATTGGCAATCGCAAAAACATTCAATTTGATACCTTTCCTTTTTTCGATGTTTTCTGACGATTCTAAAATTTGGTTTATCAATGTACCACCAACCAATCCATGCCCAAAAATAGCAATGTTAATCTTTTTTGAAACACCAAAAATTTCACCATGAATCACATTCAATGCTTTATTCAATTGGTTTTTATCTACAACTAAACTTACGTTTTTTCCTGTTACGGTGTTGTTAAACAAAATAGGGATAATTTTGTTTTTAATTAAAGCGGTATAAGGTTTATGAAATGAACTTAAATCTTGTCCGATTATTGATATAATGGATACATTATCTGTAACGGAAATCTTATTAACATCTTTTGAATAAAAATCATTTTCAAACTCTTTTTCAAGTGCAATCATGGCCGTCGATGCTTTGTCTGATGCTACAACCAATCCTATACCTCGCTCGGATGATCCTTGAGAGATAATACTTACGCTAATTTGATTTTCGGCCATTACTCTAAATATTCGTGCATCTACACCTGCTTTGCCAAGCAATCCTCTTCCTTCTAAATTTACCAATGAAACGTTTTCTATAACCGAAAGTGTTTTGATACCTTCTTTTTCCGTTTTCGATGTAATTAATGTCCCCTTATTTTCGTAATTGAATGTGTTCAAAATCCGCAAGGGTATGTTTTTTTCTAATAATGGAATGATGGTTTTGGCATGCAAAATTGTAGCTCCAAAATTGGCCAATTCATTGGCTTCGTTAAAAGATAAATGGTCTATTTTTTTTGCATCTAAAACCAATTCTGGATTGGCGGTATAAATGCCATCTACGTGAGTGTAGTTTTGTAACTCACTTGCATCCAGAAAATTAGCTATCAACGAGGCTGTATAATTACTGCCGTTTCGACCTAATGTGGTAGCATCATTATTAGAATTTGATCCAATAAATCCGGTTACGATATTGATTTTTTCGGCATTGTCTTTGAAAAATTGAATGACATTTTTTTTGGACAAGTTTTCTAATGGCTGGGCATCGCCAAAATTGGAATCTGTTTTAATCAAGTCTCTCGCATCTGCCAATTGGGCATTTATACCTTGATGTAATAAAATGGCAGTGAGCAATTTTGCTGCAAGCAATTCTCCTTTTGAAAGAATTTGATCTTTAATTTTGGGGCTAAAATCGCCAATTAGGCTAACCCCTTCAAATAATTTTTCTAAAATATCAAATTCTTCTTGTATGGCTATTTTATATGGATTGTTTTCACTTATAATGTTTTGATAACCAGCTATTTGGTAATTTTTAAAATCCTCAAATAGGGTTTTGTAATTGCCATTTTGAGCCGCTATTTGCAATAGATGTTCCAGTTCGTTTGTAGCATTGCCTCTTGCTGAAACTACTACCGTAATAGCTTCATTTTGTGAGATTTTATCTGCAATTATAGCTACTACTTTTTGAAGTCCTTCTCCGTTGGCTAACGATTTCCCACCAAATTTTAATACTTTCATGTTTTTTTCAAAAATTGTTTTTTGTAATTCGTAATTTGATGTTAAAAAACATCTTTTAATAATGTGTTGAGTTGTTCAAATTCTATCAAAAAAGCATCATGTCCGTGGATTGATTGAATTTCTTTTAGATAAATATTTGATTTTAAAGGCTTTATAGCGTTATAAGTAGCTTTGTTTTCATCAATAATAAAAAACAAATCAGAGTTGATACCAATAATATGAATGTTTGCCTTAATTTTTGGAATAAGGGTCAAAAAATCGGTATTATTTCTAGTAATGTCAATCGTTTTGAGCAACTGATTCATCAATTTATAGGCCGATAATTGAAACCGATTTTTCAATTTTTCGCCATGGTGTTCGAGCCAACTTTCCACATTAAACAATCCCGAATGTTCATTTGATGTTCTATGGAATTTAGCGTCAAAGGATTCGGGGGTTCGGTAGCACATCATGGCATGAATGCGGGCATCGACAATTGGGTTTGATGAATTTTGTAAGATTTGCTCTTGTAAATAACAATTTGCTATAAGCCAATCTGTTGATTTCCAGTCTGTTGCAATTGGAATTAAATTTTTGGTCAATTTTGGCGACAAAGCTGCCATTTCCCATGCTATCCCACCTCCAACAGAGCCACCAATAATGGTGTGTAATGTATGGATATGTAATGTTTTAAGTGCCTCTAAAAATAGTTTGGCTATGTCTCGGGCTTTGAAATCGGTATAGTTTTCAATCAAAAAACCGTCATATCCATTGCCAGGAATATTAAACGCCAAAATGGTATATTTTTCAGTGTTTATGGTTTTTTCAGGGCCAATGAGGTCGTTCCACCAACCATTTGGACCAATTACTTGAGCATTTCCCGTTAGGGCATGATTAACCAAAACAATAGGAGCAGTATGCAACGGTTGTCCAAAAAGCTGGTAACTTATTGGAATAGAGGCATATAAAGCACCGCTTTCGGTTTTGAAATTTTGAATGATACTATTTTGAATTTGTTTTTCCAATGTCAAATCTTTAAAAAGATGGATTATGATTTGTATCTGGAAATATTAAAAAGAAAGCTAGATGACTAGAAAATTCTTGTGTTATCTTTCCACAAACTGTGTGGTAGAATGCAGCACCTTCTTCGATAATTCGTAGGGTTGCTAAGGCTTCATTGGGTCTAATCCCTCTGCCTTTCTTTATAACATTTCATCGATAAGCACGAATGCTTAACGGCACAAATTTACGGCTTTTTTTAATATTCACAATATTTATTTTTTAAAAATCAATAAAAATCGTATTTCGCAATGGAATCCTTTTTTTTTATTGAAAATTCAAAAAAAAGTCTTAAAAATTGATATTTTCAAGACTTTTTTCAACTCTATTTTTTAAAATGTAGCTTTCAAATCGGCTTTTAAATCTTCAATATCCTCTAACCCAACAGAAAGTCTAATCAAATCTTGTGTTACTCCTGTAGAAATTTGTTGGTCCGCTGTCAATTGTTGGTGTGTTGTGCTTGCAGGATGGATGATTAATGATTTGGTGTCGCCAATATTTGCCAAAAGCGAGAAAATTTTTGTGTTATCGGCCACCTTTTTGGCTGCTTCAAAACCACCTTTTAGTCCAAATGTAACAATACCACTTTGTCCTTTTGGTAAATAATTTTGTGCCAATTCATAATAAGGGCTCGTTGCCAATCCAGGATAATTTACCCATGCAACAGCCTCTTGTGTGGCAAGCCACGTGGCCAATTCCAAAGCATTTTCTGAATGTTTTTTGATGCGAAGGGGCAAGGTTTCGAGGCCTTGCAATATTTGGAATGCATTAAATGGACTCAAGGCACTTCCAAAATCCCTCAATCCTTCTATTCTAACTTTGGCAATAAAAGCTGCATTGCCAAGGGCTTCATGATATACAAGTCCGTGGTATCCAGCAGAGGGTGTAGTAAACTCTGGAAAAAGGCCATTACTCCAATCAAATGTTCCTGCATCTATGATAACACCACCAAGCGAAGTTCCGTTACCCGAAATATACTTTGTAAGAGAATGAATTACAATATTAGCTCCGTGTGCTATGGGATTCACCAAATAGGGCGAAGGTACCGTGTTATCTACCATAAAAGGTACTTTGAGTTTTTGTGCTTGTGCTGCAACTGCTTTCAAATCGATGACGTCTAATTTTGGATTGCCAAGCGATTCTGCAAAAATAACTTTGGTGTTTTGCTGTGCTGCTTTTGAAAAATTTTCAGGATCTGTCGGATCTACAAATGTGGTTGTTATACCCAAACGAGGCAAGGTAACCTGCAACAAATTGTATGTGCCTCCATACAAACTATTGGACGCTACAATATGGTCGCCTGCTTTGAGCAAAACCAACAATGCTGTAGCAATGGCTGCCGTTCCAGATGCCGTAACTACTGCCCCAATTCCTCCCTCAAGTGCTGCCAAGCGTTGCTCCAACACATCGTTTGTCGGATTGTTCAGTCGGGTATAAATGTAGCCCGATTCGGACAAATTAAATAAATTTGAAGCATGTTGTGCGTCATGAAATACATAAGACGTTGTTTGATAAATGGGTACTGCTCTGGTGCCTGCATGTTTGGTTACATCGTGTCCTGCGTGTAAAGCATTTGTAGAAAATTGTTGTGAACTCATGTGTTTTGTTGTTTTAAAGGTTTTGATTTATAATTGTTTATACAAACAAAAATTCGCTCTCTTCGTTATTCATGGTAGCTAAAATTTGATTGTTTCTAGACGTATTTCTTTTTTTTGTCTTTTTTAAAAATGATTTGGCTTTTATATGATGCCAAGCATTGCTGATTTTTCGGGTTGTTTTCATGTTATTTGAGGTTTTGAATTATTTATTTTTTATAAAAAAAGTCCTTTTGGATGGCTACCAAAAGGACTTACAGATTTAATTTAACTAAGTTTAAAATCTTTTACTTTTGATCATATAGCCTTTGTAGTGTACAATTGCACATCACAGTTTGTTTCATAAGTTGTTTAATATATTTCATCTCGACTGTTTATTTGGTAAAAAAAAAGACCTCTGTATTGTGGCAGAGGTCTTTTTATTATTTATTTCATTTTGAAATTACAATACATAGCACCCTGCGGTATTTAACCACAACTTGATACAGATATTTTGCATTGATAATCTCATTTTTCTTTCTTTATTAATATGGCAAAAATAGTGAAGTTGATTTTAATATGCAAATTTTTTTTAATTTAAAATCAATTTTTTTTATATTGAATTAAAATTCTTAAAAAAATAAATGCATTTTAAATAAAAATAACAATTAGAAAGAGCCTTTTTTGGGCGTTCTCCAAGGGTCGGGCTATCTGTTACAAACAACTTTCATTGAACACCAAAAGAAATATAATATTGTGAAATAATCATTTCTGATTACTACATTCAGAACCTATATTCGTGCAATACAACACCCCTTTTGGGGGCTGGGGGGCTTCAAAAGGATTTTCACAGCTATCGCTATCGCAAAATGTTGTTTATAATATAATTTAGTCAAAATATTGATAATCAATTCAAAATAAATAATTTTAATATTTAAAAAAGTTTTCCAATGAAAAATAAAAACAATATTTTTGTTTCAAAAAATAAAATTAAAAATGGAAAAAATAGTTTTGCACAAATCCGATTCAAGGGGGCATGCTGATCATGGCTGGCTCAATGCTTATCATAGTTTTAGTTTTGCCAATTGGTATAATCCAGAGCGTATTCATTTTGGAATGTTACGGGTTTTGAATGACGATACCGTGGCAGCAGGCATGGGTTTTGGTACACATCCACACGACAATATGGAAATCATCACTATTCCGCTTGAAGGTGATTTGGCACACAAAGACAGCATGGGCAATGCATCCACCATTTGCCAAGGCGATGTGCAAGTAATGAGTGCAGGAACCGGCATACAACATAGTGAGTTCAACCCAAATGCTGATCGACATACAAAACTTTTTCAAATTTGGATTTTTCCAAAATTTCAAAATGTAACTCCTCGTTACCAACAAATTACGCTTGATGTTTCAAAAAAACACAATAATTTTTATCAAATTTTGTCGCCCAATCCTTCAGATGAAGGGGTGTGGATACATCAAGATGCTTGGTTTCATTTGTCGGAATTTGAAGCAGGTTTTTCTTCAGAATATCATTTAAAATTACCAGAAAATGGGGTGTATGTTATGGTAATTTCTGGTCAAATTCAAGTTAATTCCCATGTACTGCACCAGCGTGATGCTTTAGGAATATGGGATGTAGCTTCTTTTAATGTCAAAGCCCTCGAATCTTCAGCATTTTTATTAATTGAAGTGCCTATGTAATTTAATAAACTTTTTTATATATTTTAATATAATTATTACAAAAAAAAACAGTCTAAAAAAATATTATTTTTCAGACTGTTTTTTTAAGCACACAATTTATAGGGAAGTTATTTTTGTTTTGGTTTACAAACCAATAAACTCGAACTATTGATAATTTCTGTTTTGTTGAGTTTCATTTTTCTAAAATGCCCCTCGGCATACATTTTTGCTTGGTCGTTATAATGTTCGCTCATTGGATTTCCAGATTGGCCTGTTGGTAAAATGCTCCAAGAATTTTCAATGTCCGAAAAGTCGATCACTCTTCTTGTTGATGGTCCGGCCGTAATATTGTATTCGCCATTTTCTGTATAAGAAAATATTTGATTATTAATAACTTCATTGCCACCGCTCATGGCAAATTTACCAACATTAAAAATGTTTTTCAAAACGGCCACTTTCCCCATAGCATGTTGATGCTCTAGTGTATGTACGTTTTTCCACTTCCAATTTTCCATATTGGTTCCTAATTGTTTTTCTAACAATTGGATGCTTTCAATAAACGATTTGTTTATAATCTCCGAAGCCGTTTCGGTTTTGTTTTTGGTTTTTGTATTGTCCCACCAAGGCGATTTCGGATTTTTTGGAATTGTAGCAATCACTTGTTTCATGATGTGAGTTCCCATAAAAAGATTGAATTTTTCAGGTCCTAATTCATCTTCAAAAGTGTTTTTCATGTATTGGTACACCCACTTGTTATATAGGGTAGGGGCAATGCTTTCTTTGTCGTGGTTGCCATCCCACTTTTGCAATATGTCCATTGCTTTTTGTACCATTTCTGATTGTGATTGTGTTGGGATTTTAGATAATAACAATTTGATATTGCCCGATGCTGTGGCCGATGTATTGTCCAAAATCATTTGGCTTACCTGTTTTTTGTTCCATTTTGTTTGATTGTTTAACAAGCTAGTAATGCGGCTGGCACGGTCTTTTGGCAAATAATAGCCAGGATACAGCTGCCCGTCTATGGACTCGGGTTGGTTGTTTGCAGAATATACATAATGCCAACTTGGGTTCAATGCTTTTGGGTTTTTAGAAAAATCGAGGTAGGTTGAAATGTCGTCTTTGCCCGAGGCTCCATCTAAAATAAAATGAGTATCAACTCCTTTTTGATGCTGGTACAACTTGCCCGAAGTTGTCCATGAAATGTTTCCCGCAGCATCGCCATACATTACATTCAAACCAGGTGCCGCAATTAAGGCAACATGTTTTCTAAAATCGAGTACATTTTTTGCATGTCCTAGTTGGTACGTTGCTTCTAAAATATGAATGGGTTGTTGGGTATATATCCAAGACATGGCAATGGGTTTTGATGATGATAACCCGTCTAAAAGGCCGTTCATTATTGGTCCATGCCTAGACGATTTAACCGTTAGAACCACATCTGAACTGTCTTTTACTTTAATAATTTTTTTGGTAATCGTCCAATTTTCAAACCCAGAAGGAGTTTGATATGTTGCTGCGTTTTTTGGATTTTCTGTTTCTTGATACAAATCAATATCGTCATTTTCAAACATGGTCAGTCCATAAGCATATTGCCTGTTGTGCCCCAAAAGCGGAAACGGTGTTCCTGCCAAATGGTAGCCATACATTTCGTAGTTTGGTGTTACCAAATGGGCCTCATACCACGTTGCGGGTTGTGAGAAACTAATGTGTGGATCGTTTGCAAATATAACCTGGTTATTTTGTGTTTTTTCTGGGGCAATAACCCAGCTATTACTACCAATAAAGGCTGGAACAGGAGAAGCGTCTAATAATATACTTAATGATTTTGAAATTTCAGAATATGCTTTAGTTTGGCCTTCAAAATTTTTCAATTGCACCTCATGAAAGGCGCCGTCTAGGCCTAAATCTTTTAAGTAATTGACACCTAATTGGTTCCGAATATCGGTTAATAATGGATCTGTTTTTTGAGCCATGGCAAAGCTAAATGACATGAATCCAAAAATATTATAGATATCTTTCAATTCAAATTGTTGTTTTTTGATTCCCAGTAGTTTAAATTCTATGGGAGTTTTACCATTTTCGAGGTATTGATTGATGCCATCTAAATAAGATTTTGCCAAAATAACACTTTCTGAATTTGGATTTAATTTTGCAATGGCTTTTGCAGAGGCCTCGTCTATGCCTATACCAGCAAAAAAACGATCGGTTTTAAGGGCTTTAGATCCAAATATTTCTGAGAGTCTGCCAGGTGCAATTCGTCTTAAAAGTTCCATTTGCCACAATCTGTCTTGTGCATGTACGTATCCTAATGCTAAAAAGGCATCTTTCTGGTTTTGGGCATAAATATGTGGCACACCAAATTCGTCAAAATAAACATCTGTTTTTTGAGTCAAATGTGCCAATTCCACATTGCCTTTGTAATCAGGGCTACTATATAAGGCCAGAGCTGCCAAGCTCAATAATATAATGATGGTAAAAATACCCAAGCCAGCCAATATTTTTTTTATTATTTTCATTTTTAATAATGTTTAATAAACTATTTGTCAAATATAGTATTTTTTTTAAAACAAAGTTGAAAGTTTTGACAAATTACATGATGTCAAACGATGTAGTTGCCTTTTGTTTATTGATAAAGACAAATTTCTATATAATACCAAATTTACATATAAAATAGCCCAATCTACTTGTTCTTTTTTGCTAAAATGAGTCAAAAAAAATAGTTCCGTAGCCCAGCTATGCAACGATTTTTTTTGAAATTTTTTTTTTAAAAATAACTTCGCATCTTTGGACTATTTTATAAATATATTTGGTATAAGAATTGTTTTGGGTAAAAATAAATATTATTTTTTTTATAAAAATAAAAAAAAGTAGTTTTTTATAAGTCAAATATATTTAAGTGTAAAATTTATAGTTACTTGTATTAACTAAATGCTATTATTTACCGTATTTTGCGTTAGGGATAGTAGTGGAAATCCTTTAGCCCCCCCAGCCCCCAATAGGGATGTTGTATTGCACAAATATAGTTTCTGAATGTGGTAATCAATAAAAATTATTTCACAGAATTATATTTCTTTTGCAATTCAATGAACGTTGTTTGCAACGGACAGCCCGACCTTTGTGGTAACGCCCAAGAAATGTTGATGTTAATTTGCTGTTTTATTTAGGGTTTAGCCATTGCATTCTAGTAATTTGAGGATTTCGTTTTCAACAAAAGTACTGTTCCAAAGTTCGTTTATGCCATCTATTGCTAATATTTTTTGCATGATTCTGTCTTGAGCCTCGCCTTGTGCCAATGCTTCACTATAGGGTCTGTGGCTAAAAGTAACTCTGCTATAAAGTGGTACCCATTTATCTGGATGTTTTTCAGAAAAATGTTTTTCTATTTTTTTTTGCAATATAAAAGTGGTATCGGCAGTTTTGGTGCTCATTTCTACAAAATTTCTAAAAGACAATTCCGCAATGGCATCTGCATTTGGTTTACGTGATTTTTGATATTCCATAAATATAGCCGACCAATCGTTTGGGTGTTGTTGAATCATGTCATATAAAACCGTAATATCTTCAAAACCTGCATTCATTCCCTGACCATAAAAAGGTACAATGGCATGTGCTGCATCGCCAATAAGTGCCACTTTGTTTTCAAATGTCCATGGATAACATTTCATCGTTACGAGTGTACTGGTAGGATTTTTAAAAAAATCTTCTACTAAATTTGGAATAATATCAACGGTATCTGGTAAATTTTCTTTAAAAAAATCTTCTACTTCTTGCTTGCTTTGCAAGGATTCCAAAGAGTTTTGGCCTTCAAAAGGCATAAAAAGCGTACATGTAAAACTTCCATCTAAATTAGGCAATGCAATAAGCATGTATTGTCCTCTGGGCCAAATATGAAGTGCATGTTGGTCTAATTTATAGCTACCATCGCTATTGGCAGGAATATTTAATTCTTTGTAACCAATATCTAAAAATTCTTGCGAGTAATTGAACCTATTTTGTCGTTGCATGCGATGCCTGATTCTGGAAAAAGCGCCATCTGCTCCAAATACCATATCATATTTTAAATCTGTCCAAGCTTCATGTTCTGATTCGCCTACATGCAAGGTAGCCTCAGACAAAGTTATATCCCAAACTTTATGTTCAAAGAAAAAAGTAACTCCAGCATTTTCAGCTAAATCAATCATTTTTTTATTTAAAACCCCTCTCGAAATAGAATAAATGCACTCGCCATCTTTGCCATAAAATTGATTGCTTGTTTGAGTTCCAATATGTATAGCCCGCTTGGCAAGTGGAATAGCAATTTTTCTAATATCTGCTCCAATTCCTGCTTCGTCCAATGCTTTCCAGCCTCTGTTTGACATTGCCAAATTGATAGACCTTCCAGAGAAATTAATTGATCTTATATCTGGACTTCTATCAAAAATGTGCACTGTATGACCTGCTTTTCGAAGGTAAATTCCTAATAAAGATCCAACTAATCCCGAACCTACAATGGCTATTTTCTTGGTTTCTTGCATGAGTTATTGTTTTTATTTGGGCTAATATATGGTTTTAGAATCTTTGGCAGATTCTAAAATATAAGCCATAAGCCAAGCAATTTGACCTTGTTTTACAAAATATATTTTTTTGTCCTTTGGCTCATCTAAATTTTGAATGGCCGATAATAATATGTTATTTGCAGTTATCAAATGCCTTTGAGAGTAGGTTTTTAATACTTTTTCAATTTCTGGATTGGTTTTGGATAATGTTTCAAATTTTGTAAAATTTCCAATCAAATCCGACTGGTGTTTTGATACTTCTTCTAAAGTAATTTTATGAAAATTTTCTATGGGGGCAGTAGCTGTCAAAGTAGCAAAAGCCCAAACGGCACCACCAGAAAGGTAAACATTTTTTTTGGTTCGTGTACCTTCTCTCATGTCATACATTTTGTTGATTTCTTTTTTTAATGTATCCTGAAATTGATAGCTGGTTTTTAAAAAATCTTCAAAAGAATCTGACGGACTGTGTTTTTTAATTTTTTCTGTAAATGTAACTGTAGCATAATTCATACTCAATGGCATTAAAACAAAATTTTCTTCATTATATAATCCAATATAACCTCCTTTTGTATTACCTCCACCAATATCTAATATCAATGAATTTAAATACCTGTTTGCGGGTATGCCTCCCTTAACCAACAATCGGGCTTCGAGTTCTGAATTGATCACTTCAGCATTTTTTTGAGTTAATTCTTTGATTTTATCAACCAAAACACTAACATTTTTAGCCATACCAACTCCTGATGAAATGATGATGTAAATCTTTTCTTTGCTTACATGGTGTGTGTCTTGTAATTTATTGAAATTTTGTTGGATAACTTGATACGTTTTTTCTAAATCATCAAGATGCAAATTACCATCTAGGGCTATACCTCTTGCTAAAGCTGTATTTTCTGTCCAAAATTCTTTGATATCAAACAGGTTTTTTTTAGCATTGTGTATGTCCATTACTGTAATTTTAATGCCTTTGCCTCCAATTTCGATACCACCATATAAATTTTGGGAAATAACAGCATTGATACAAACGATGTTGAAAAAAAATATAAATAAAAATGTTGTTTTTTTTGTGAAACTCATATAAAAAAGCCTTTTTGGATAGATAATAAATAGAAAAAAACCATCAATTGAAATTTAATGAACATCTTTGCTTATTTGCTCTTCCGTGCCGAATCTACTATATAGGACAGCAGCCAAGCTATTTGACCTTGTCTAACAAAATAATAATTTTTAGATTCTGGATTTTCTAAATTGGATACTAGTTGATTGATGATTGTGCTCCCGGCTATAATGGTTTCTCTTGGAAATGTTTTTAAAACCCTTTCGTATTCGGTACTTACAAAACTTCTTTTGATATATCCGTCATAATTATTCATAATTTCTTTATGATATTGTGTCAAATCAGAAAATGTAAACATTTCATAATCTTCGTTTGAATAGGGTTTGGATAAAGTAATAAAGGCCCATACAGATCCACCAAGTAAATATACATTAGATTTAGATTTTGAAGTAGGGTTTTTATTATACATCGTTTTAATGGCTTGATTGAGCGTGTCTTTAAACTTGTTTGTCTCATCTACAAATCCAAATGTACTACTGCCACTTATTTTTCTGATGCGTTCGGTTAGTGTAGTGGTACCAAATTTCATTCCCAATGGCATAAACGAAAATGTATTGTTCTTTTCTACATTAACAATTCCCCCTTTTACACTGCCACTGCCAATGTCTAATATTAAGGAATTGGTATATTCTTTTTGTGGAATAGCTCCTTTTATTATCATTTTCGACTCTAAATCCGATGCTATAAAATCAATATTTCGAGTTGTTAGGGTATTGATTTTATTGATTAAATCTTGTTTGTTCTTTGCAACTCCAACACTAGATGAGGCAATTACAAAAATGTTTTTTGCTGCTATGCTAAAATCTTTTTTCAAAGCTTCTATCAAATCAAAAACAATATAACTGGTTTCATCTATATCTTTCTGCGTAAAATTACCTTCAGCATCTATATTTTTTATTATGTTGGTATTTCTTGTCCAGGTCTTGATTATTTCAAACTGTCCAACTTGCAAATCCTCAATTTTTATTACAGATATTTTGATACCTTTTCCTCCAATTTCTATGCCTCCATACACTTCTTGCCCCCACGTGAGCATACTACCAAGGAAAAACAATACAACGAATAGGTGTTTTTTTTTCATTTTAAAATTCATTTATGTTTAAAGTTTTTGTTGGGTTTGTAGGTTTCGTTAATTTGAAATTTGGGGCTAATTTCAAATTAATTTTGATTTAGTAATTAGGAATTATGTTATTGTATTTTCCGTTTCTACTTTTTGTTTTTTTAGTTTCTTTTTCTTCTGGTACTTTTTTTTCTGTTTCGTTAATGTTTACGTCTTTTTCAATACTTTTTTCGGCAGTTGTATTTTTTAGCGGTTGTTTATCAACCATTTTTTCAGCCTCTGCAAAGGTACTCTTTTTTTCAACACTAGACTTTACAACCTCATCTTTAATAGGTTTTAAATTCGCAATCTTATTTTTTTTCTTGTAAATTTTATTTTTTTGCATATCATTACTGTCAATTGTCAATTCCGATTGGTCTTGTTTTAAATTAAGCAAAACTTTTTCAGTTACCATCGTGTCTGTTGTCAATGTTGTTTCACTTGCTACGTCTATATATTGTTCAGAAAGATTGTTTTTAGCTAGCGTATCTTCGGGTTGGACACTTGCATTTTCTTTATCCTTGCACGAAATCAAACCAATTAATGTTATAAAAACCAATGCTTTAGCATATAAAGTGTCATAATTTTTCATAAGTTCCCATTTTTTATTGATTATAAATATTTTTAACTAAAACACATCACTTTTTTTATTAAAAAAGTATTTTTTTAGAAACACAAACTTAATAAAATAAAATAGTTTTAACATATTTTTTTAAATTTAATTTCTTTTTTTTTATTTTTCATAAATTAAATAAAAATGCTATTTTTGTAAAGACTAAAAATTAAAACCCGTTTTATAATTATGAAAAAAATTACGCAACTAACCATGCTATTGATAGCAAATTTAGCGTTGGCTCAATCAAACTATTTTATTACAGAAAAAAATGGTTTGTTTGGTGTTATTGACAGCAAAGGAACACAAATTGTGAAACCAAAGTACGATAAAATAGAAAAATTTGGCATTCAAAAAGAAAATTGGGCTAAAGTATATTTGGAAGGAAAAATTGGTTATATTGACATTGCAGGATATGAGGTGGTACCTGCAAAATATACAACCATAGATAGTTTTGACAATCTCAATAAAGGTTGGGCATTGGTTTCCATCGAAAATAAATTTGGCTTTATTGACGTTAATGGTAGAGAAATTTTAGAACCAATTTACGATAAAATTTATCCATTTGATGAAAATAGAAAAGATTGGGCTAAAATTATCCATGCTGGCAAATCAGGATTTATTGATAAAACAGGAACTCTTGTTGTGAACACCGTTTATGACAATATCAAACCTTTTGGCGAGTATAGAAGTGGATGGTCTTTAGTTCAAATTGGAGACTTTTTGGGCTTTATCGACGAAACAAATGGCAAAGAAGTTGTTCAGGTAAAATACCGTGAAATTGAAAAATTTAGTTTGAGAAAGAAAAATTGGGCTTTAGTAAAACAAAATAGCTTGTATGGATTTATTGATAAATCTGGAAAAGAAGTGATTCCTCCATCATTTGAAAGTATTACACCGTTGGACGAACTAAACAAAAACAATTAGGTTTATAGGATTTATAAAATTCTTAAAACTTTTTTTTGATATGTATAAAAAAAGCTGTTCATTTTGGTTGAACAGCTTTTTTTGTTATAATTAGAATAATACCAAATATACATATTAAAAAGTCCAATCTATTGGTTCTTTTTTGCTAAAATGAGTCAAAAAAAAATAGTTCCGTAGCCCAGCTATGCCACGTTTTTTTTTGAAAATTTTTTCTAAAAAATAACTACGCATCTTTAGACTATTTTATAAATATATTTGGTATAAGAAAAATGGTATTTCACTTTAAATGATTGTCATTGATAATAACTTTGACAATGGTAAGTAATATGGTACTATTTTGCCAAAAAAAAGCTGTTTCTAATTATTGAAACAGCTTTTTTTTTTTTTTTGAATATTAAGATTTTGGAGCTTCTTTTTTGTCTTCTCTTGGAGGACGTGGTAAAAGTGCTTTTTTAGATACTTTTTCTTTACGTGTTTTAGGGTCAATTCCAAGGTATTTTACTTGAAATACATCGCCCATTTTTACAACATCCGAAACATTTTCGGTACGTTCCCATGCCAATTCAGATACGTGCAAAAGGACTTCGTTTCCAGGGGCAGCCGTATATTCTACTACTGCACCAAAGTCTAACATTTTAATGACTTTTACTTCATAAGCTTCGCCAAGTTGTGGTTTAAATACAATAGAATCAATTTTTGCTAACACTGCTGCAATGCCATCTGGATCGGTACCCAAAATTTCTACAACTCCTTGCTCATCCACTTCGTTGATTACGATAGTTGTTCCTGTTGCTTTTTGTAATTCCTGAATTACTTTGCCTCCAGGGCCAATTAATGCTCCAATAAAGTTGCCAGGAATAGTTCTTGTGATGATTTTTGGTGCATGTTTTTTAACATCGGGTCTTGGTGTTGCTAGTACTTCTGTAATTTTTCCTAAAATATGCAAACGACCATCTCGAGCTTGTGCTAATGCTTGCTCCATGATATTGTATGCTAAACCTTCAATTTTGATGTCCATTTGACATGCCGTAATACCATCAGCTGTACCAGTTACTTTAAAATCCATATCGCCTAAATGGTCCTCGTCGCCAAGAATATCAGACAATACTGCAAATCTTTCTCCGTCTGTTATCAATCCCATTGCAATCCCAGAAACGGGTTTAATCATTTGAATACCAGCATCTAACAAAGATAATGTACCTGCGCAAACCGTTGCCATAGACGACGATCCATTGGACTCTAACACTTCAGAAACTACTCTAATAGTATAAGGGCAGTCTGAAGGAATCATGTTTTTTAAAGCTCTTTGAGCCAAATTTCCATGTCCCACTTCTCTTCTCGATGTCCCTCTTAATGGTTTTGCTTCTCCTGTTGAAAACGGTGGGAAGTTATAATGTAAGTAAAATTTTTCTTCTCCTTGCTCGCTTGGAGAATCAATTTGATTGGCCTCTCTCGAGGTTCCTAAAGTGGCAGTTGCCAAAGCTTGTGTTTCGCCTCGTGTAAAAATGGCCGAACCGTGTACAGATGGCAAATAATCTACCTCGGCCCATATTGGTCGTATTTCTGTAGTCTTTCTGCCGTCCAATCTCAAACCTAAATCTAAAATGACATTTCTAACGGCTTCTTTATTTACTTTGTAAAAATATTTTGAAACTAAATCGCCATTCTCAGACAATTCTTCTTCTGTAAATAAGGCTTTTACTTCTTCTTTAACTAAAGCAAATTTTTCAGAACGCTCGTGTTTGGCAGTTCCTTCTTTGGCAATGTCAAAACATTTTTGGTATGCTGCGGCTTTTACTTTTTCAAAAATGGCTTCATCAGATTTCTCGTTTTCATACGTTCTGATGTCTTTTTTACCTACTAGCTCTTGTAATTTTTCCTGTGCTTCAATTTGAATTTTGATGGCTTCATGTGCAAATTTGATGGCTTCTACCATTTCAGATTCTGAAATTTCCTTCATTTCTCCTTCAACCATGGCAATAGAATCTTTAGATGCTCCAATCATCATGTCTATATCAGACAAAGCCAATTGGGCACGACTAGGATTGATAAGCAATTTGCCATCAATTCTGGCCACACGTACTTCAGAAATTAAAGTTGAAAATGGAATATCCGATATTGCCAATGCTGCCGAAGCGGCCAATCCAGCAAGTGCATCTGGCATTACCTCTTCGTCGTGACTCATCAACTGAACCATTACTTGAGTTTCTGCATGATAATCATCTGGAAATAATGGTCGCAAAACCCTATCTACCAATCTCATGGTCAAAACTTCGCTGTCACTAGGACGGGCTTCTCTCTTAAAAAAACCACCTGGAAATCGTCCTGCTGCCGCAAATTTTTCTCGATAATCTACCGTCAATGGCAAAAAATCAATTCCTGGGCTGGCCTGACGGGCAGATACTACGGTAGCTAGCAACATTGAGTTGCCCATTTGTACTACTACAGATCCATCGGCTTGTTTGGCTAATTTTCCTGTTTCGATTGAGATGCTTCGTCCATCTCCTAAATCGATAATTGTTTTTGATACTTTTGGAATCATAATTTTTATTTTTGATTAAACAATGGGTTTTAGTTGTGTTGTTGTGTGTAGTTGTTTTCTAAAACCCAATGAAAAACCAAACTTTTTTCTTTTTTTGATAAAAATAAAGCTCTTTTTTTTAAAATTTTATTTTTAATCGCTCTTTTTATAAGGAATTTATAAAAGCCCTAAATTAAAAAAAGAGGTGCAAAAGCACCTCTTTAGGATTATTTTCTGATATTTAATACTTTGATTATCTCACGGTATCTGTTAATTTCAGTTTTCTTTAAGTAGTCCAATAACGCTCTTCTTTTTCCTACTAACAATACTAGTGAACGCTCTGTATTATAATCATGACGATTTTTTTTCAAGTGTTCTGTTAAATGTGTAATTCTGTAAGTGAATAACGCAATTTGTCCCTCTGCAGATCCTGTGTTTGCAGCATTTCCTCCGTGTTTAGCGAAGATTTCTTCTTTAATTTCTTTGGTTAAATACATTCCAATATTTATTTAATAATTCTTATGTATGTCATTACAGCTTTTGTAAGACGGTGCAAATTTAATTAATTTTTTGGAACATACAACATTTTAGTTAAATTTATAGTAAGAATATTTTAGAATTTATTTTTACAATAGCAATTTACATTCATCTTTAAATTATAGGGGTGGCTTTTTGAGTTAAGCTTGTTGCAAAAGGAATCTAATGTTTTGAAATCAAAAATAGTTTTATACCAAATATATTTATAAAATAGTCCAAAGATGCATAGTTATTTTTTAGAAAAAATTTTCAAAAAAAATCGTTGCATAGCTGGGCTACGGGACTATTTTTTTTTGAATAATTTTAGCAAAAAAGAACAAGTAGATTGGACTATTTTATATGTATATTTGGTATTAGATTCAGGCAACCCTTTTTATTTTTAAATATTAATTATTTACAGGTTTCTTTTTATTAACTTTTTTTCAACTTCTATGGTTGTTTTTTAATTCAAATAAACCAAAAACGATATTTTATACGGAAAAACGATTTTTAATTACCCACATTGTCTTTTTATATTACCAAAATGATTATAAAAAATTTTATCTCAAAATAATGTTTAAAAAACACTATTTTTGCCTTTTCAATTTTAAATTGCAAATAATGTTTAGATTACAACTTCCAACAGACCCACGATGGGTAAACATTGTTGAAACAAATATAGAAGAAATTCTTACTGATCATGCTTGGTGCGAACAAAAGGCAGCCACAAATGCCATTACCATTATTACTCAAAACTCTGATTATCCTGATTTAGTGGCAGATATGTTGGCTTTGGCCAAAGAAGAAATTGAACATTTTCAAATGGTCAATAATATTATTGTAGCCAGAGGATTAAAATTGGGACGAGAGCGTAAAGATCCTTACGTTAATGAATTGGCCCAATATATGAAAAGGAGCAATACGGGAAGTAGAATTTCTGGACTTGTTGAAAGGATGTTGTTTGGAGCCATGATTGAAGCCAGAAGTTGCGAACGTTTTAAAGTACTTTCTGAAAACATCAAAGATCCCGAATTGGCTGTTTTTTATCGAGATTTGATGGAAAGCGAAGCAGGACATTATACTACTTTTATAAAATATGCCAGAAAATACGGTCATGGAATTGATGTCGAAAAACGTTGGAACGAATGGCTTGAATTTGAAGCCTCTGTTATTGCTAACTATGGCAAATCAGAAACCGTTCATGGTTGATTTTTTTGTTTTTCTTCAATCCATTTGCTCAAATATTTTGTACTCTGCAAACTATGATGTTGCAACATATTGCCAATAAAATTAATCGTTCGATGGTTTTTTATATTGGCTAATAAGACTTGCATTTGGTTCATAAAAAGGGCTTCAAATTGTTTTTTTTGATACAGTTTGTTAATAATTATGAGGCCGTTTTGTTGTGCAGCATACCATTTTTTTGAATTTTGATACAAATCGATGGCTTGTAAAACAAAGTCTGAATCTTGCTCGCAAATGGCACCATTCCAAGGCAAATGAGCGTGCATGGCTTCTGCTCCAATGGGTGTAGTAACGCTTGGTGTTCCATTTTGCATAGCCTCTATCAATTTGCCTTTGAGGCCTGCTCCAAATGGGATTGGAGCTAGTAAAACCCTCGATTTTTGTATCACTTCATGTGCACATTCTGCCCTTCCTTTGATTAAAAACCCATCTTTTTCTTGATGCAATTGTTGGGCTTTTGGAGTAGGGTAGGCCCCATAAATGTGTAACTGAGCAGTAGGAATTTTTTTTCTTATTTCGGGCCAAATGTGTTGTTTCAATCTCAAAACGGTGTGCCAATTGGGTTCGTGTCTAAAATTTCCAATGCTTATAAAATGGGCTCTTTCTTCAAATTTCAACCATTTATTTTGTTGGTTTACACTAATTTCATCAATTAAAAATGGCAAGTAAAACAAAATTTCATCTGGAATTTTAAAAACATTTTTCAATAATTGCATTTCAAATTCGGATATAATTAGGGTTACATCACATCTATAAATCGCAGCGATTTCTCGAAAGGCTATAGTCGATTTCATATAATCGGCAACGACAACTTCTTGTTGGTTTTTATATTTTTCTTCTCGAATTTTGCGTAAAAAATGCAAATCTTCACTGTCTAAAACTCTAAGTGCCTCAGGACAATTTGCTGCCACCCGCCATCCAAATTGTTCTTCTGTCATGAATCGATCAAAAAGTACAATTTGAGGTTGCATTGCTTTGATGAAATGATCAAACGAAGCATCGTTGAGCAATATTGCTTTTTTTTGGATACCAATAGTATCTAAATCAATGGCAAAAGCACTATCTGCCGCCGTAGAGGCAAAAATAATTTGCCAACTTTGACTCTGAAATGCAGCAATCAATTGCAACATTCTACTGCCTGCAGCCGTAGATTGTGGTTCTATCCAAACCGAACCGATGATTAAAAGTGTATTTTGAACCATTTTTTAATAAAATTTCATTTTTTTTCAAAAGTAGTAATAATCAATTGTTAAATATCAAAAATCAAATGATTATCTTTGCGGTTTATTTTTCGCAACAAAAATAAAACACAACTTATTATATAACTACAAAATACAAAATTTAAAATGATTAACATCGTATTATTTGGAAAACCAGGAGCTGGAAAAGGGACACAAGCCGAATTTTTAAAAGAAAAATACCAATTAACCCACTTATCAACGGGAGATATTTTTCGATTCAATATTAAAAACGACACCGATTTAGGTAAATTAGCCAAAAGTTATATGGACAATGGCGACTTGGTGCCAGATGAAGTTACCATCAAAATGCTTGAAGATGCTGTAAATAAAAATGCAGATTCTAAAGGGTTTTTATTTGACGGTTTTCCTCGAACTATTGCTCAAGCAGAGGCTTTAGATGCTTTTTTGGCTAGCAAAAATTGGCAAGTGAATGCTACAATTGCTTTAGAAGCAAACGACGAAATATTAGTAGCCCGTTTGTTGGAAAGAGGAAAAACCAGTGGCAGATCTGATGATCAAGACGAAGAGAAAATTAGAAATCGTTACCAAGAATATAACGAAAAAACCGCTCCTTTGATGGATTATTACAACCAACAAAACAAATTTTATGGAGTAGAAGGCATTGGAACAATTGAAGAAGTAGCCACTAGAGTAAATGCTGTAATAGATTCTTTATAAAATTAACAAAATTAAAAAGTTTCAAGTTTAAAGTTACCAACAAGCTTTGAATTTGAAACTTTTGCTTTTATCAACAAAAAAATCATGGAAATTATCATTATCCTATTGTTAATTATTCTGAATGGTGTGTTTTCGATGTCGGAAATAGCATTGATTTCATCTCGAAAAAATCGATTGGAAAATGCTGCCAAAAAAGGTAATGCAAGTGCACAAGCAGCTTTGGATTTGGCTAATTCGCCCAATAAGTTTCTGTCCACTGTTCAAATTGGAATTACATTAATTGGAATCCTTACGGGTATTTTTAGTGGCGATAAAATTACAACAGATGTTCAGAGTTTTGTTGCAGGTTTTCCTGTTTTACAACCTTATTCACAAACAATTGCGGTAGGATTAGTAGTGGTTACTTTAACCTTTTTCTCGTTGGTTTTAGGTGAATTATTGCCTAAAAGAATTGGGTTAAATCATCCAGAAAGCATTGCAAAAGCAGTGGCCATTCCTATGAAAATGATTTCTATTGCCACAGCACCATTTATTTGGTTGCTAACGGTTTCGACCGAATTTTTATTAAAAATAATGATGATCAAGCCTTCGTCTGATGGCAAAATTACCGAGGAGGAAATCAAAGCCATTATCAAAGAAGGAACCGAGGGCGGCGAAGTTCAAGAAATTGAACAAGATATTGTAGAGCGGGTATTTCATATTGGCGACAGAAAAGTAAATTCGCTAATGACCCATAGAAATGCAGTGGTTTTTTTGCCTTTAAAGGCCGATAAAGACCAAGTAAAATCATTAATGCTCAAAGAGTTACATTCTATATATCCCGTATATGACGAAAATTATGATAATATAGTTGGTGTTGTCAATTTGAAAAATATTTTTGCACATATTGACAAACCTCATTTTAATTTAGAACAAATTATTACAGAAGCTCCTTTTTTGATGGAACAAACTACTGCTTATAAAGCATTGGAAAATTTCAAACAAAGCGGGGTACATTATGCTTTTTTGTCAGACGAGTATGGAGTTTTTCAAGGAATCATTACTCTAAACGATATTTTGGAAGCTTTAGTTGGCGATGCGTCCGAATTTTATAAAGACGATTTCAAATTGCACGAACGAGAAGATGGCACTTGGCTTGTGGACGGGCATTATCCGCTACATGATTTTCTTACTCATTTTGAACTTGACGAACTCATCAACGATTATGAAGTAACAACAGTAAGTGGTTTGATTATGACTGAAATGGCCAGAATCCCAAAAACAGGCGACCTCCTTTATTGGCAAAAATTTGAGTTGGAAGTAATGGATATGGATGGAGTTAAAATTGATAAAATATTAGTAAAAAACAAGCAATAGATAGCGTAATATCTTATAAATAAATGAATTATGACGGAAGGAAATTTTGTTGATTATGTAAAAATATATGTCTCTTCAGGAAAAGGAGGGAAGGGTTCTACACATTTGCACAGAGAAAAATTTATCGAAAAAGGTGGGCCAGATGGTGGAGATGGTGGTCGAGGAGGCCATGTGTATATTGTTGGCAACAAAGGACTTTGGACATTATTTCATCTTAAATTTGCTCGTCATATCAAGGCGGGACACGGAGGCGATGGCGGTTCTGATAGAAGTACAGGACATGACGGTGAGGACAAAATCATTGAAGTGCCCCTTGGAACAGTTGTAAAAGACAAAGAAACAGATGAAATATTGTTTGAAATTACCGAACATGGCGAAAAAAGAATCCTTTCGCAAGGTGGCAAAGGGGGGCTTGGCAATTGGCATTTTCGAAGTTCGACAAATCAAACGCCTCGTTATTCTCAACCTGGTTTGCCAGGTGTAGAAATGGACGTGATTTTAGAATTAAAAGTTTTGGCAGACGTTGGTTTAGTTGGTTTTCCAAATGCTGGTAAATCTACGCTACTTTCTGTGCTTACTTCGGCCAAACCTAAAATTGCCGACTATCCTTTCACAACACTAAAACCCAATTTAGGTATTGTAGATTATCGTGATTTTCAATCTTTTGTAATTGCCGATATACCAGGTATTATAGAAGGTGCTGCTGAAGGAAAAGGACTAGGACATTATTTTTTAAGACATATCGAACGCAATGCTACATTGCTTTTCTTGGTGCCTGTGGATACGCCAAATATCAAAGCCGAATATGATATTTTAGTGAACGAATTGGCCCAATACAACCCCGAAATGCTCGACAAAGAACGCATGTTGGTCATTTCAAAATGCGACATGCTCGACGATGAACTCAAAGCCGAACTCAAAGCCGAGCTTGACAAAGAGTTTCAAAACATTCCTTATATGCTTATTTCTGCCGTAGCCCAGCAAGGTTTGACAGAATTAAAAGATAAATTATGGCAAATGTTAAACGAATAACCAGCATGGTTAGATATTAAAAAAGTAAAAGCCGATATTTTTTGAAAATAATTTTCATAAAAATAACGGCTTTATGTATTGTATTTATTTTTTGTCGCTCAACAAGCTAAACAATATGGTTTGCGATAACGACAAGATTAAACTAAAAACAAAAGCTGTCGAAAAACCATCAACCCTAAAACCATCAACTATTTTAGTACAAATTAAAATCATTAATGCGTTAATTACTAATAAAAATAAGCCTAATGTAAAAAATGTTATTGGTAATGTAAATAATTTAATTAACGGTTTTACTGTAATATTCAAAATAGCCAATGCTATAGCTACTTTTGCAGAGGTTGCAATGCCGTCTAACAGCACAACACCCTCAACATATCGGGCAATAATAACTACTAATATAGTGGTTATAAATAATCGGGCTAAAAGTTTCATGATATAAAATTTTGATGGATATTTTTTTTGTAAAATTATAAAAATTCTTGACAAATCTCAAAAAACATTTTTGGATTTTCAGCATGCAACCAATGCCCAACATTTGGAATCGTTTTGAAAACAGCACTTGGAAAATGCTCCTGAATGGCCATCATGTCTTGGTCGGTTATATAATCAGACAGACCTCCTTTTATAAACAAGGTTGGCTTGTCAAAATGATAATTTTTTGGCAATGCCTCCCCAACAGATTCAATACTTTCGTTGAAAACCTTCAAATTAAATCGAAATGCCAGCTGCCCTGGAGATTGCCAATACAAACTTTTGAGCAAAAATTGTCGGGTGCCAAAATCTGTAATATATCCAGCCAAAACTTGTTCAACAGCTGCTCGGCTTGGCTTTGTTGCAAAATCAACCGCATTTAAAGCACTCAAAATCACTTGATGATGCGGGGCATAATACCTCGGACTAATGTCTGCAACTACTAATTGTTGCACCCTATTTGGATACAAACAAGCCAACAACATAGCTGTTTTTCCACCCATAGAATGGCCAATTACCGAAAATGTTGCTATTTGATGCTGCCCACAATACTCAATTATATCTGATACAAAAGCCGAATACGTAAACGTATCTGAATGAAAACTTTTGCCATGGTTTCGCAAATCCAACAAATGTACCTCAAAACCCAACTCGGCAAACTGTCCCCCAAGGGTTTTCCAATTGTCGGCCATACCCATAAAACCATGAAGCACCAACAGTTTTGGAGCTTCTTTGTTGACTTGCAACACAATACTATTTAACACTGGATTCATGAAATTATAGGCTAGATGTTTTTAATTTTTGTAAATACATATTTACAACGTTATCCAAGCCCAAATACAATGCCTCGGCTATCAAAGCATGACCAATAGAAACTTCTAGCAAATGAGGCATGTTGTCATTAAAAAATTGAATGTTATCCAAACTCAAATCATGTCCAGCATTTAGCCCCAATCCCAATTCATGGGCCAAAAGGGCTGCTTGTCTATATGGCTCAATTCCAAGCTTGTTGCCCTTGCCATACAAATGGGCAAATTGCTCGGTGTAGAGTTCAATCCTATCTGCACCAATGAATTTTGCTCCCTCAACCATCTTCAGATCAGGATCCACAAACAACGAGGTACGAATGTGATGACGACGCAATTCGGTAACTATATCTGTCAAAAAATCTTTATGTTTTATAGTGTCCCAACCTGCATTCGACGTGAGAGCATCGGGTGCATCGGGTACCAAGGTAACTTGTGTGGGGCCAATTTCTAGTACTAAATCTATAAAACTTTTCTCTGGATTTCCTTCAATATTGTATTCAGTATATACAATCGCTTTCAAATCCCGAGCGTCCTGATACCTAATATGTCTTTCATCAGGTCGAGGATGTATCGTAATGCCTTGTGCTCCAAAGCGTTGAATGTCTGTTGCTACTTGCAACAAATCAGGAACATTGCCTCCACGAGCATTTCTCAGGGTAGCAATTTTGTTAATATTTACACTTAATTTAGTCATTTATATATATAATTTAATACAAAAAAATCTATTCTAATTTATTTTTAATATTTTCCAAGCCAATATTTTGGGCGTTCCCACAAGGGACGGACTTTTCGTTTCAAACAACATTCATTAAACTCCAAAAGAAATATAATATTGTAAAATAATCCTTTTGACTACACATTCAAAAGCTGTTTTGGTGCAATACAATGCCTCTTTTGGGGCTGGGCGGCTCAAAAGGATTTTCAATGCAATCCCAAACGCAAACCTCGGTACAAAAGTAAAGATAATTTTCAATTCTTTTTCAAATGTTTCACCTTTTACAAATCAATGCCATTGTGGCTTATACCTATCCAAAATTGAAATGTTATTCGGTTTTTGTTAAATTTAGATAGAGTTTAACGCTATGATTAGTTACAAATGAACAAATTAATATTTAAGAAAGCAACATCATTATATGATTTTGACCTATTAAAGGTATATTTTGATAATAAATGTTTTTGTTTCAATATTGAAAAAATTATATGATTTTGCCATATAAAGATCAAATATTTATAGCTTTTCAAACCACCAACACCAACAGTAACGCTTTTTATTTTTTTTTTATATTGTGGAAACGACTATTGAAATATTAATTTTTAAATCAAAGATGTTTAGATGTAGTTTTAATAAGAAACATTAAAATTCAATGTACCCCAATTTTTCCCAATTTTTTGCATCAAAATAGCAACAAAACCATTCTTGGGAGCCATATCTTATAAAATGCTTTTTTAAAAAATAATGAACAATACAATAATTTTTGTTTAAATTTGTGGCCAACAAAAAAAGGGCTATCAATGACAACTTTACAAGCATTAATACAAAACGATTTGAAACCACTAAAGGTTCAGGATACTTTGGCTACGGTTCAGGATTTTTTTCAAGAGGTTTCGTTTTCGCATTTCCCAGTTTTGGACGAACGGGTTTTTATTGGTAGTATTGCAGCCGATGATGTCGATAATTTTGATTACAACAAATCGTTGTCGGATTACAAATATGCTCTCGAAGGTTTTTTTGCCCGTAGCAATATGGTTTGGTTGGATTTGCTTGAAGTTTTTGCTAAAAACAACACCAATTTGGTGCCTGTTTTGAATGAATCTAATGAGTATTTAGGTTATTTTAATGCCCTTGATGTGGTAGAGATGATGAATGAAACTCCGTTTTTGAAAGCAAAAGGCAATGTAATTGTAGTGGCAAAACCGCAATCTGAAATCAACATGTCGCAAATTGTACAAATTGTAGAAAGTAGTGGTACAGCGGTTTTCGGGGCTTTTATTTCTGATGCGGATGCTCAAAATACCCATGTTACTATAAAAATGGGAGATGCCAACTTAAACGAAATTATTCAAACTTTCAGACGTTTTGATTACCAACTTATTTCAAGTCATCAAGACGATCAATATGTTGATGAATTAAAAAATAATGCGGCTTATTTGGATAAGTATTTGAGTTTTTAAAGATTGAAAGATTCAAAGATTGAAAGATTAAAATATTAAAAAGATTGAAAGATAGAGAAGATTGAAAGATTTAAAAGATTAAAAGATAGAGAAGATTGAAAAGATTAAACTTCATAATTCATCCTTCAAACGCATCCTAGATTTTTTTTTAATAAAATTATATATGAAAATAGCCATTTTTGGACAATATTATCAAAATGATACACATCCTATTATAAAGGATATTTTCGTGTTTTTCAATACCCATGGGGTTGAGTTGGTCATTGAAGAGCAGTTTTTGAATACTTTATATTCTCATGATATTCTAAAAAAACAGTACAAAACATTCAACCACCATAGCCAGCTTGATACTAGCTTTGATTTGTTATTGAGTATTGGTGGCGATGGTACCATTTTGAGAGCAGCAACTTATGTTCGGCATTTGCAAATACCAATATTAGGCATCAATGCAGGCCGATTAGGTTTTTTGGCAAGTGTACCACAAGAGAATATAACGGAGTTTTTGAATTTGGTATTACAAAAAAAATTCACAATTTCAAAACGTACATTACTTAGTGTCAGTACTTCAATCGAAAATTCAGATTTAGCACAAATCAATTTTGCATTGAACGAAATTACCGTGAGCCGAAAAGATACCACTTCGATGATAACCATCGAAACGGCCTTAAATGGCGAATACCTCAATTCGTATTGGGCAGATGGACTGATTATTGCAACCCCAACGGGTTCTACGGGTTATTCGTTAAGTTGCGGTGGTCCTGTATTGACTCCAGAAGTTAAAGGGTTGGTAATCACGCCAATAGCTCCACATAACTTAAACGCTCGCCCGCTTGTAATTCCTGATGAAACTGAAATCCAACTTAAAATTTCGGGCAGAGAAAAACAATTTTTGGTTTCACTCGATTCTCGAATTACAACATTAGACAATGAAACGGTTTTGAACATCAAAAAAACACCATTTCAAATCCATTTGGTTGATATTAACGACGTTACTTTTCTCAAAACATTACGAAAAAAATTGCTCTGGGGCGAAGACAAACGAAATTAAGAAGAAAGAAGAAAGAAGAAAGAAGAAAGAAGAAAGAGGAAAGAAGAAAGAGGAAAGAAGAAAGAGGAAAGAAGAAAGAGAACAATAATTTTGAATAGCTTCTTCTACATATTCAAAATATTTTTTTAGAAATAACAAAGGATAGTTTAAGATATATCTAAAACTATCCTTTGCTTTTAATAGAAAGAAAAATAAAAGGCGTCAAACGGCATACCTCTAACTTCTAACTTCTAACCTCTAACTTCTAACCTCTAACCTCTAACCTCTAACCTCTAACCTCTAACCTCTAACCTCTAACCTCTAACTTCTAACCTTTATCTCTTATATTTTAATCCAAAACCAAATGGATACAAAGGATTTTCAGAGTCATGCGGAACATCTTCCTTTTGTTTTTTAACGGCGTCCATTGTCGAAGGCAATTCAAACGGGAGTTTACCTTCGGGTTTTGCATTACCAAAAACAACATCTAATAAAGCAGCATCGCTGGCCCCATAATTGGCCAAAACAGCTTTTGCAGCTTTATTTATTTCAGGAAAAACAGCGGGTCTGTCCAAATAAATATCTACAATGGTTGGTACTTTTTGGCACAATTCCAAAACATCTGTCAAATCTTTCCCTTTAAAATCCAAGTCGCCATGATGAAAACCTCTTGCAAAAAAGTTGTCTGATTCTATGGGTACCCACGGTGTGTTCAATCGGAGGATAGCCACATCGGCTTGCTCTGGCGATTGCACAGCAATCCCATATTTTGAAACCAATTCAGGACTTATATTTTTAGCATATATTTTAAGTTTTGATGCGGTATGCAACGGCAAGTTCATATCGTTTTTCAATAAAGTATAAGCACGTCTTTGTGTTTTTTCGCCAAGTTCTTTAAATGATTTTTGACCAATAATTTGCAATGCTTTTTGCTCGTCTATATAAGGATTTTCAAACAACCCTAATTGAAATTTTACCCTTAACAAGCGTCTGATTGATTGATCGATTCGTTTTTCGGATACTGCACCTTCTTTGACTAAAGATACGACGTGTTGCGGACAATTTTCGCCACCAAATTGGTCGCAACCCGAATCAATTATTTTTTTAACCCGTTCTTTTTCAGTCAAATGCTCCACACCCCATGCCCGTGCGGGCCAAGTTACGGCACCCATTTTTGTGTCTGTTACCAAACCCCAGTCTGTGCACACTACGCCGTCATATTTGTATTTTTCTCGTAACATGGTTGTAATAATGTCTTTGTTGTAGGAAAACCCAACGTTTTCTGATGTTTGATCTGTTGGTACTCCATAATAAGGCATCATACAGGCAGTTTTGGCTTCAAAAGCAGCCTCAAATGGAATTAAATGATAATTAAAATTATTTCCAGGATACACTTGCCCTTTTTGGTATTGAAAATGGGGGTCTATACCTTCTTTTTGTGGGCCACCACCAGAAAAATGCTTGGTCATACAAGCCACACTTTGAGCATTCAAACCATTGGTACCTTGAAAACCAAGTATATATGCTTTTACCATTCGAGCAGATAGTTTGGCATCTTCGCCAAATGTGCCACTAACTCTTGGCCAGCGTGGCTCAGTTGCCAAATCGGCCATTGGATGCAAGGCTTCCTTTATTCCTACTGCAATATATTCTTGACGGGCAATATCGCCAAATTGTTGCATTAATTTTTCATCGCCAATAGCTGCAAACCCAAGTTGTTCTGGCCATTGCGAAAAACCTTTGGCATCCATAGCAAATACATTGTTGCTAAAATAATGACGTGGATCTGAAGCAATGGTAACAGGAATGCCAAGACGAGAATTTTCTGCTACTTTCTGAATGGCATTATATCCTTTTGCTAAAGCGGCTATACTAGGTGCTTGCCAATAGTTGAAATGGTTCATTTTTGATTTTTCTATCAATTCGATAGCGGTTGGCAATCGGGCGGCAAATCCTTCTGCTCCTTCCTTTTTTTCGATACTGCCGTCGTCGTTTATTAATGTACCGTTGATGAACATCATGCCTGCTTTTTCTTCAATAGTCATCAATGAAATAAGATTATCTATACGTTTTTCTATGGATAATTGAGTATTTTCATAATCGTCCATTTTGCCATTTTTATTCAAATCTCGGTATTTTGGCGGTTGATTAAATGCCAAAAAAGCAGTGCCAATAGTAACACAAAGGACTGGTACCACCCATTTTTTAGATTTTTTCATAATTTTGAGTTGTTAAATTTTACTAATTTATATTTTAAATTTCAATGTGTAATAATGACGCAATATAATCAATTTTTTAACACCACGAAATAAATCTTTAAATTTCAATGATTTTTTTTTATAACGAACATTTTTTTTTATATTTGCATGAATATTATAAACAAATTGCAATACATTGTTGCTAATTAAACAAAAAATTGAATTATATAATAAGGAACTTTGTTTATTTTGATTAAAAAATATTTTTTCCAAATATAGTCATGGATTGATTTATTTTTCTACAAAAAAATGTTCACTATCATATAAGTACCAACCCAAAAATTATTAATATGAAAAAGCTATTTTTTCTTCTTACTGCATTGACTTCCTTTTTAAGTCTAGAAGCCCAAATTGTAACGATACCTAATGCCAATTTTAAAGCAAAATTGTTATCGGCCAACAGTACCAATACTATTGCCAAAAATTTGACTGGTTCCTATTTTAAGATAGATAGCAATAACGATAATGAAATACAAGTATCAGAAGCCACCCAAGTTAGCTATCTTTCTGTACCCAACGCATCCATTACCGATTTAACAGGAATAAGTAGTTTTACGGGTTTGACACAATTGTATGTCGATAAAAATCAGCTAACGTCATTGGATGCAACTGCCTTAACAAACTTGGTAACTTTGTCATGTTATCAAAATCAAATTAATAATTTGAATGTTAGTGCATTAGCCAATTTAAAATACTTATATTGTTACGAAAATAGTTTGACAACTTTAAACGTATCTGGATTAACAGCTTTAGAATACCTTTATTGCAACGAAAATAACCTTACAACTATTGATGTAAGTACCCTTACGAATCTTAACTTTTTCTATTGCGATGCCAATCAATTGACCTCTATTTTTATGAAAAACGCTAAAAATGAAACCTTCACATTTAGCGGCAATCCGTATCTAACTTATATTTGTGCCGATGATAGTCAAATTGCAGCCATCGAATCACAAATTGTATTAAACGGATATACCAATTGTCATGTAAATTCATATTGTTCTTTTGCACCAGTAGGGATAAATTTCAAAATTCAAGGTACCATTAAATTAGATGCCACAGGAAACGGCTGTGATGCAACTGATTTGGCCATGCCATTTACCAAATTTAATTTAACAAGCGGAACCAATACGGGTAATGTTTTTGCAAATCAAAATGGGTTTTACACCGTAAACGTTACGGCAGGAACACACACCATTACACCTGTACTAGAAAATCCAACTTATTTTACGGTTTCGCCAACGAGTGCTAATGTTACTTTCCCTACAACTACAAGTCCATTTGTTCAGGATTTTTGTTTAACAGCAAATGGAGTTCACAAAGATTTAGAAATAATCATCATGCCTATTGGACCTGCTCGACCAGGATTTGACGTGGTTTATAAAATTACGTATAAAAACAAAGGAAATCAAACCTTAAATGGCAGTATTAATTTTAATTACAATGACGGTATTTTGGATTTTGTAAGTGCAAATCCTGCGGTTACCAGTCAATCAACCAACAACTTGAATTGGGATTATACCAATTTGGTGCCTTTTGAAACCAGAACAATTTTTGTAACACTTAATTTGAACAGCCCTACAGAAACACCTGCTGTAAATGCTGGAGCTGTATTGACTCCAAAAGCAACTGCAACAATTGCTGGAGACGAAACCCCACTTGACAATGTTTTTACACTTTCGCAAACTGTTGTCAATTCATTAGATCCCAACGATAAAACTTGTTTGGAAGGCAGCCAATTAGACCCTTCAAAAGCTGGTGAATATGTACATTATATGATTCGTTTTGAAAACACTGGTACTTTTCCTGCACAAAACATTGTTGTCAAAGACCTAATTGATACCACAAAATTTGACATCACTTCTTTAAGACCAGTAGCTGCTAGTCATGCTTTTGAAACAAAAATCTCTAATACAAATAAAGTAGAGTTTATTTTTGAAAACATCAACTTGGATTTTAACGATGCTCAAAATGATGGGTTTATTACATTTAAAATCAAAACAAAAAACAATTTGCAATTGGGAGATGCTTTTCAAAACAAAGCTAGTATTTATTTTGATTATAATTTTCCAATTATTACCAATACTGCAACCACAACTTTGGCTACATTAGCTACTAATGCAGTGTCATTGACTAATGAGTATAGTATATATCCAAACCCCGTTTCGACTGTTTTAAACATCAGTTCAAAAAATAATACCAACATCAAATCGATTCAAATTTTCAATTTGGTTGGTCAATTACTTGTAGAACAACACCAAGCAACCTCACAAGTAGCATTGGAACACTTGCAATCTGGAACGTATATTGCGGTAATACAATCTGAAAATGCCACTAGTACAATGAAATTTGTCAAATTGTAACATTTTTTCGATCCGATACTTTTAAAAGCCCTAATTTTTAGGGCTTTTTTTGTGTTTCAATTTTCGTTGGGGTAGGTCGATTAAAGATTTTTTGAGATTTGAAATTTAATAAAACAGTTTCGCAACTTTGGTCCATTTTCAAACTAATACCAAACACTTATATAAATAGTCTAAAAACGCAATGCTATTTTTTTTCAAGATTTTATAAAAATCTTTTCATAGCTGGGCTACGTAATTATTTTTTTGTGAAATATTTGGAGAAAAAGAGCTAGCAGATTAGCTACTTTATATGTATATTTGGTATTACCTATTCCATCCGCTTCAAAACACAGGTAATGCATGTTCCATCAATATAGAAATAAAAGATAGCTTAAACCCTAAAATTGACGAAACATCAATTAGAATGGTAGGAGCAAGCCATAACTACACCTTAGACCGAACCGAAAATCAATTGTCATGGAAAATGAATAACATTCAACTACCAGTTGCTGTAGCCAATTCCGATATTGGCAAAGGTTATGTGACTTTTCAAGCCAAATTAAAACCAGGATTCAATATCGGAGACATCATTCCAAACAATGCACAAATATATTTCGATTTTAATCCAGTAATCATCACCAATACATTCAATACCGAATTGGTAGCCACACTCGGAAACGAAAATATCCAATGGAACAACGCCATCTTATTTCCAAATCCAGCATCAAACCAAGTTCAAATAAAATTAACCAACAACCAAAACATTCAAACTATAAAAATAATAGATATAACAGGCAAAGAACTAAAAACATACACCAACTTAGACAACGAATTTTTCACCATACCCCTCAACGAATACAAAACAGGAGTATATATAATAGAAATCATATCAACAAATAAAACCAAATCAATGTCCAAATTAATAATAAAGTAACACACACAAATAAACAAAACCTAAACAATAGTAGCAGAGCCCTGCGGTTTACAAAGAGCCATATTCCCGCTTTCCGTTACAATCTTTTGTTTTTTAAAGGAAAAAAACAAAAGGATTTCCACTACAATCGGGGCTATTTTAGGGAGTACCTTTTTTTCAAACCAAAACCAGGGGTTACAAGAAGCGAGAAATAAGCTGTAACATATTGAAAACGAGGTATAATAAAAAAAAAGCAAAAAAAAGGTTAAAAAAAGCTTGTATAAGCCAAAAGAAGTGCTACCTTTGCACCCGCAATAAGCGATAAGCATTTTTGAAATAAGGGTAAAAAAAAAGATTTAAAAAAAGTCCAAAAAAGTTTGCCAGAATAAAAAAAAGGTTTACCTTTGCACCCCGCAAAAGAGGGATAATAAATTTGAAATCACGGCAAAAAAAGATTTAAAAATAAATCAAAAAAAGTTTGCCAGAAACAAAAAAGTTATTTACCTTTGCACCCCGCAAAAGAGCGATAATAAATTTGAAATCACGGCAAAAAAAGATTTAAAAATAAATCAAAAAAAGTTTGCCAGAAACAAAAAAGTTATTTACCTTTGCACCCCGCAAAAGAGCGATAAAAAATTTGAAATCACGGCAAAAAAGATTTAAAAATAAATCAAAAAAAGTTTGCCAGAGACAAAAAAGATTATTACTTTTGCACCCGCTTCGAGAGGGGCGAAAAATAAGAAGAAATGTTCATAGACATATTGAATTGACAGCCGTTTTAACAGCAATGTTAAAACACAAAAAAAAGAGAGTAAGCGTTTAGTAAAAAGACGTACATCGCAAATAATATAAAAAATATACGATGAAGAGTTTGATCCTGGCTCAGGATGAACGCTAGCGGCAGGCTTAACACATGCAAGTCGAGGGGTATAGTAGCAATACTAGAGACCGGCGCACGGGTGCGTAACGCGTATGCAATCTACCTTTTACATAGGGATAGCCCAGAGAAATTTGGATTAATACCTGATAGTATGTGATGATCGCATGGTTTTCACATTAAAGTACCAACGGTAAAAGATGAGCATGCGTCCCATTAGCTAGATGGTAAGGTAACGGCTTACCATGGCTACGATGGGTAGGGGTCCTGAGAGGGAGATCCCCCACACTGGTACTGAGACACGGACCAGACTCCTACGGGAGGCAGCAGTGAGGAATATTGGACAATGGGCGCAAGCCTGATCCAGCCATGCCGCGTGCAGGATGACGGTCCTATGGATTGTAAACTGCTTTTGTACAGGAAGAAACACTTCTACGAGTAGAAGCTTGACGGTACTGTAAGAATAAGGATCGGCTAACTCCGTGCCAGCAGCCGCGGTAATACGGAGGATCCAAGCGTTATCCGGAATCATTGGGTTTAAAGGGTCCGTAGGCGGTTTGATAAGTCAGTGGTGAAAGCCCATCGCTCAACGATGGAACGGCCATTGATACTGTTAGACTTGAATTATTAGGAAGTAACTAGAATATGTAGTGTAGCGGTGAAATGCTTAGAGATTACATGGAATACCAATTGCGAAGGCAGGTTACTACTAATGGATTGACGCTGATGGACGAAAGCGTGGGTAGCGAACAGGATTAGATACCCTGGTAGTCCACGCTGTAAACGATGGATACTAGCTGTTGGGGGCAACTTCAGTGGCTAAGCGAAAGTGATAAGTATCCCACCTGGGGAGTACGTTCGCAAGAATGAAACTCAAAGGAATTGACGGGGGCCCGCACAAGCGGTGGAGCATGTGGTTTAATTCGATGATACGCGAGGAACCTTACCAAGGCTTAAATGTAGTTTGACCGATTTGGAAACAGATCTTTCGCAAGACAAATTACAAGGTGCTGCATGGTTGTCGTCAGCTCGTGCCGTGAGGTGTCAGGTTAAGTCCTATAACGAGCGCAACCCCTGTTGTTAGTTGCCATCGAGTGAAGTCGGGAACTCTAACAAGACTGCCAGTGTAAACTGTGAGGAAGGTGGGGATGACGTCAAATCATCACGGCCCTTACGCCTTGGGCTACACACGTGCTACAATGGACGGTACAGAGAGCAGCCACTACGTGAGTAGGAGCGAATCTACAAAACCGTTCTCAGTTCGGATCGGAGTCTGCAACTCGACTCCGTGAAGCTGGAATCGCTAGTAATCGGATATCAGCCATGATCCGGTGAATACGTTCCCGGGCCTTGTACACACCGCCCGTCAAGCCATGGAAGCTGGGGGTGCCTGAAGTCGGTGACCGCAAGGAGCTGCCTAGGGTAAAACTGGTAACTAGGGCTAAGTCGTAACAAGGTAGCCGTACCGGAAGGTGCGGCTGGAACACCTCCTTTCTAGAGCTTATTGTGATAGCGCAAGCAACAATAAGAGAAAGATGTAAATAAGATTACAAAACATTACTCTCGCTGTTAGTTCAACATAATAAAAAAAAACAGAGTCTCGTAGCTCAGCTGGTTAGAGTACTACACTGATAATGTAGGGGTCCCCAGTTCGAGTCTGGGCGGGACTACAAACGTTCATATACAAAAGAAGGAAATTCTAGGGTTGAAAAATTACGAATTACAAAAAATTCCTAATTCATAATTCACAATTCATAATTAAATTGGGGGATTAGCTCAGCTGGCTAGAGCGCCTGCCTTGCACGCAGGAGGTCATCGGTTCGACTCCGATATTCTCCACAAAAGCCTCCCAACCCCCGAAGGGGGAGTTGACAACTAGTTTCTCATTGGGAGCTAGGGGGCTGGAAAGTTCATTGACATATTGAGATAAAAACATTTAAAAAGTAGAAAGTAGATACGCGATTTATCGCGTATAACGTAAATATGCGATTTATCGCGTATAACGTAAATAAGCAATTTATTGCATATTTAAAAACAATTCCTATTTGTATTGATATGAATAGGATGTACATAAGCAAAATAAGGGCGTATGGGGGATGCCTAGGCTCTCAGAGGCGAAGAAGGACGTGATAAGCTGCGAAAAGCTACGGGTAGGTGCACACAACCGCAAAACCGTAGATATCCGAATGGGGCAACCCACTATGTTGAAGACATAGTACATCGATAGATGGGCAAACCCGCTGAACTGAAACATCTAAGTAGGCGGAGGAGAAGAAAACAAAAGTGATTCCGTAAGTAGTGGCGAGCGAACGCGGATAAGCCCAAACCAATGTTGTTACGGCAATATTGGGGTTGTAGGACCACGATATTTCTTGCACAAAGAATTAGAATCTACTGGAAAGTAGAACCAAAGAGGGTGATAGTCCCGTATAGGTAATGAGTGTAAAGGATAGTGGTATCCTGAGTAGGGCGGGGCACGTGAAACCCTGTCTGAATTTGGCGGGACCATCCGCTAAGGCTAAATACTCCTGAGAGACCGATAGTGAACCAGTACCGTGAGGGAAAGGTGAAAAGAACCGTGAATAACGGAGTGAAATAGATCCTGAAACCATACGCCTACAAGCGGTCGGAGCCCATTCGTTGGGTGACGGCGTGCCTTTTGCATAATGAGCCTACGAGTTAACGTTGCTGGCAAGGTTAAGTGATTCAGTCACGGAACCGTAGCGAAAGCGAGTCTGAATAGGGCGCTTTAGTCAGTAGTGTTAGACGCGAAACCGTGTGATCTACCCATGGGCAGGATGAAGCGCTGGTAACACAGTGTGGAGGTCCGAACCGGTTGTCGTTGAAAAGACTTCGGATGACCTGTGGGTAGGGGTGAAAGGCCAATCAAACTCGGAAATAGCTCGTACTCCCCGAAATGCATTTAGGTGCAGCGCTGGTTATAAGTTATATAGAGGTAGAGCTACTGATTGGATGCGGGGGCTTCACCGCCTACCAATTCCTGACAAACTCCGAATGCTATATAATGTTTACCAGCAGTGAGGGCTTGGGTGCTAAGGTCCAAGTCCGAGAGGGAAAGAACCCAGACCATCAGCTAAGGTCCCCAAATATATGTTAAGTTGAAAGAACGCGGTTTGTTTGCATAGACAGCTAGGATGTTGGCTTGGAAGCAGCCATTCATTTAAAGAGTGCGTAACAGCTCACTAGTCGAGCGAACGAGCATGGATAATAATCGGGCATAAACATATTACCGAAGCTATGGATTTGTATTTAGATACAAGTGGTAGGGGAGCATTCTAACAGGGTTGAAGGTTTTTCGTAAGGGGAGCTGGACTGGTTAGAAAAGAAAATGTAGGCATAAGTAACGATAAGCGGTGCGAGAAACACCGCCACCGAAAGACTAAGGTTTCCACAGCTATGCTAATCAGCTGTGGGTTAGTCGGGACCTAAGGCGAACCCGAAAGGGACAGTCGATGGACAACGGGTTAATATTCCCGTACTAGTGTTAATTGTGATGGGGCGACGGAGTGATGAAAGTGTCGCGAACTGACGGAATAGTTCGTTGAAGGCTGTAGCTAAAGAATTTATAGGCAAATCCGTAGATTTTGGCAAAGGCTGATAGTACTCAGAGACTTCGGTTGACGAGATAGTACACCTAAGGGCTTCCAAGAAAACCCTCTAAACTTAGATTAACAGTACCCGTACCGTAAACCGACACAGGTAGTCGAGGAGAGAATCCTAAGGTGCTCGAGAGATTCATGGCTAAGGAATTAGGCAAAATAGACCTGTAACTTCGGGAGAAAGGTCGCCAGCGCAAGCTGGCCGCAGTGAAGAGGTCCAGGCGACTGTTTATCAAAAACACAGGGCTCTGCAAAATCGTAAGATGAAGTATAGGGCCTGACACCTGCCCGGTGCTGGAAGGTTAAGAGGAGATGTTAGTTTAGGCGAAGCATTGAATTGAAGCCCCAGTAAACGGCGGCCGTAACTATAACGGTCCTAAGGTAGCGAAATTCCTTGTCGGGTAAGTTCCGACCTGCACGAATGGTGTAACGATCTGGACACTGTCTCAGCCATGAGCTCGGTGAAATTGTAGTAACGGTGAAGATGCCGTTTACCCGCAGTGGGACGAAAAGACCCTGTGCACCTTTACTATAGCTTAGTATTGACCTTGGATAAATGATGTGTAGGATAGGTTGGAGACTGTGAAGTGGCGTCGCTAGGCGTTGTGGAGTCATTGTTGAAATACAACCCTTTGTTTATCTGAGGCCTAACTCCCAATTAGGGAGGACATTGCTTGGTGGGTAGTTTGACTGGGGTGGTCGCCTCCAAAAGAGTAACGGAGGCTTCTAAAGGTTCCCTCAGTACGCTTGGTAACCGTGCGAAGAGTGCAATGGCATAAGGGAGCTTGACTGAGAGACATACAGGTCGATCAGGTACGAAAGTAGAGCATAGTGATCCGGTGGTTCCGCATGGAAGGGCCATCGCTCAAAGGATAAAAGGTACGCCGGGGATAACAGGCTGATCTCCCCCAAGAGCTCATATCGACGGGGGGGTTTGGCACCTCGATGTCGGCTCGTCACATCCTGGGGCTGGAGAAGGTCCCAAGGGTTGGGCTGTTCGCCCATTAAAGTGGCACGCGAGCTGGGTTCAGAACGTCGTGAGACAGTTCGGTCTCTATCTACTGTGGGCGTTAGAAATTTGAGTGGATCTGATTCTAGTACGAGAGGACCGAATTGGACAAACCTCTAGTGTATCTGTTGTCCCGCCAGGGGCACCGCAGAGTAGCTACGTTTGGAAGGGATAAGCGCTGAAAGCATATAAGCGCGAAACCCACCACAAGATGAGATTTCTTTTAAGGGTCGTGGAAGATGACCACGTTGATAGGCTATAGATGTAAAGGCAGTAATGTCATAGTCGAGTAGTACTAATAACCCGTAAGCTTATGTATAAAACAGCCCCCTAAGTTCCAAAAGAGCAATATGTGGGGCTGGTAAAACTTTCTTTTAAATTTTTATCTCAATATGTTAAGATATTAGCAGTAAAACTGCAGTTGATAGTTGAAGGTTGGTAGTTGATGGCAACAGCAACAACCAAAAACCAACAACCGCTAACAAAGACCTTAAGGTGGTTATTGCGGCGGGGCTCACCTCTTCCCATCCCGAACAGAGAAGTTAAGCCCGCCTGCGCAGATGGTACTGCATTTTGTGGGAGAGTATGTCGCCGCCTTTCTTTTAGAAAACCCGTTTCAATCGAAACGGGTTTTTTGTTGTTTAATACTTTTGACTACTATTGGTTTTAGAATTTTGTAAGTTAATGTTCTGAAAAAAGAATAGCAGATACAAGAAAGTGAATGTCAGATGTAAAACTAGAAGGATTGCCCTTGAGAACACCACCAAAAGTGGCAATCTAGCCCCGACTGGAGTGGAAATCCTTTTTGTTTTTTCTTTAAAAACAAAAAGATTGTAGCGTAAGGCGGGAACAGCCCCTGCGTGAAAATGCCAAAAGTGGCAGCTTCAAATAAGTTAGAGGTTAGAAATTTAGTGGTTTGAAGTTGTAAGTAGGAATTATGAGTTTTGAAGTATGAAGTTCGAGGTTTGAAGTTGTAAGTAGGAATTATAAGGTTAGAGGTTGAAATTAGAGGTTAGAATTATGAGGTTAGAGGTTTGTAATATTGGAAAAATGATTATACTAAATTCATGTTTTTTGTAATTCTTGGTATTGGAAATTTATTTTATTATTAGACAAACTTTAACTGAAAATATATTTACTTTTGCAATATTAATTTTAACACTAATAGCATGAATCCAAATCAAAAATTTCAAGATGATTTAAAAATCGCATTGAATATTCAAAAAAATGGATTAAAATGCCTAATGAAGTTTTAGGGTTTAAATTTCTTATTCCCCCAATACAGATTTTTGTAATAACATTTGACTGTTACCATAGAAAGGCACGTCCGTTTTTCCTAAAATTGTGGTTGGTAATGTTCCTATTTCTGATAAGTTATCCATTGGTACTATAACTGTTTTTGCTCCGTTTTCGGAAAGTAATGTTACTTTGTCGGCGAAATTTAAAGCTCTCTCTATAGCGCCACCAATTGATACATTACCTAAAACTGCTAAACCAGCTTTTAGGTTCTTTTTGTAAATCGCTGAAATTATTGCCACATATACAGCACTACCTATACCATCGTGAATATTAGCTCCCATAATATTGCTTACTTGAATATTTAGGTCATAGTTTGCTAATGAATGTTGTTCGTTTAGAATTGTTTTTTCGTTGGCTCTGATATAGTTAAAGGTGTTCTTTATGTTTTCTTTTACTTCGGTTGAATTGGTTCCAGTAATATTTAATTTCCCTGAGCCTTTTAATGCTACTACTTCAATTTTTATTAAAGAATTATTATCTCCATCACTTGTTGCGGTGTAACATACTCCCGGAGCCAATGGATTTGCTTCTATCAATGACGAGCCTTTTTCTTCCGGTAATCCAACGAATATTTCTTCTTGTGTTTCTTTGTCGATGTAGGAGAAATTAGTGTCCCAAAATTCCATACCGCCAATACGTTTGAGCTGTTCTTTTACTCTGCGACGCATTTCCATTGCAATAATTAAGTACTCTCTAATGTCTTCTTTTGAATACTCACCGTTTGGATGCAGTAATTTTAAAAAGCCCGAAATTATACGTCTTATTGATTTGCTATCTCTTTGTTTTAAATGAGATCCTAAAGAAAAATATTTATTCAACGCATCGTAATACGTTGTTTTTCTTTGTGATTTCAATACTTCGGAAAAGAAATCGGTACTAAAACCAAAATGATGAGTAAAGTTTTGAGGACTGAATTTTGTTATTTCCCAACCTGGTAAAAATAAATTGATACGGTCTAAAAATGCGGTATCGTGGTTTACTTCATCTGATAATGGACTGAATAAGTGTGATGTTTGTAATACGGTTTCTACTGGTTGGTTTATATTCCCGTTTAATATTATAGAAGCTGAACCTGAAATTTCACCTCCCTTTGCTCTTGAAAAAGAACCACTTTCCATATAATCTTTCATTAATGGAATTGCATCTCTATCTTTGAAAAGTTTGTCGGTACTTTCATCAAAACAAATGGCGTCCCAAAGACCAACTGCACCTACACGACCAGAAGTATTGTTTACAAATAATTGAGCAACAGAACCTTGACCTCCTGAAATTAGAATAGCGTAAGGTGTAATTTCTTTGTAGATATATGATTTACCCGAAGAACGAGGACCCAATTCTACCATATTGAAATTGGCTTCTACTAATGGAATTAAACGGCAAAGTAATAGGTTTAGCTTTCTTTCATCTAATCCTTCGCTATAGGGTTCATATCCAGCACTACGTAGTAATAATTTTTTCCATTCCTCTGTTGTGAATTCTTTTCTTTTATCGGAAATTTTACTGTTGTCAAACGATGATAGTTGTATAGGTCTAATTTCTTTTACCACAAATGGAAAAACAGTTGAACCTACTGTTATCATAGGGTCATATTCCATGTCAATAATTGCCCAAATACCTCCTAAAAGTAGCTTCTCATGACTTGTAACTAACTCATCACTGATGTTCGCTTTTCTAATATTACTATTGCTGATATTTGCCCAATATTTATCTTTTTGAGGATCTAATTGAACGGATATTTTGTCAATAATTTTATAACTCCCTTTTTCTTTTAATTTTGATTGAATTAAAGTACTTTCTTCTGGATTGATGTAATGGTCACGTAAAATTGTTTTTACATTTTCCATTCCTTCTTTTAGTTTTTCCTCATCTTCTGTGCTACAGGTATTTGCTAATAAATATTCCAATACAAAAGCTGGTACATTAGCCCCACCTTTGATGATACCTACTAAATCTTTTTTTACCACATACCCACGAAAGTGGTCTAATGCTTTTTTATCTAAATCGTCAAGGACTATCATAATTTTTTTATTTTAAAGTAAACCTCCTAAATCTCTTGCTTTGTTTTGTTTAACTACCACTTTATCTAATTGTTCTTTGGTAATTGCATCTACAATTTTGACTTCTAATTCAGCATTTGAACCGAAGCGAAACTCTTTTTTCACTTCCATTTCTTTACTAATTGTAATGATATCACTTTCATTTACTTTGTTGTTTTTTACAAAAAATAATAATATTACTTTTCTTTCTGTTGAAAATAAACTTGCTTCCGTAGTAGTTGCTTTTAATGCTATTGAGAACAAATCACCTGTCACATCATTTAGATCATTTTTGTTGCTAACTACCACTTGTAATTGTTCACTTGTATTATTTTCATTAGACCATTTTAAAAAAGGTATAATGGTTTCTTGTGGTGCTATACCACCATGGCTATATCCGTAAACTCCAGGTGTTTTGAACGGCCCTAGTCTTTTAGCGAAATAGCAATACTTAAAGTTTGCATATTGGATTTCTTTTTCAACAAGTAGGTTAGTATCTATGTTTTGTTTTTCTTCTGTTCTAATAAAGCGCTCACTTTTGTTTACGTTACCTTTGAAATCAACTTCTATTTTATCTGAATTTTCTAATACACCTGTTAAAACGAAACCATGATCTGTGACTAAGAATACGTTTTTATACCCATTTCTAAGCAGTTGTTCAATTTTTGTTGCAAATAGCGCCGCTACTTGGTCAAAATATTTTAATGCTTTTTGTTGATAGGTTTCACCTAGTTTATCAGGGTCTTTGTAACTACAAATTAAATAGTTTTGTTTATCGGTGGTTTCGTTTACCATTTCTAAATCTATAAAGCCTATTGATTTATCTGTATTTTGGTTTAAAATGTATGCTTCTCGTTCTTGTTTTTTTGCTACAACTACACCTGTATCTACATACAATTGACTCATGTTATGTTCTGTTTCTGATGGAAGACCTGCAAACATAAATTGTTGCTGGTTGCATAACGTATATTCTTTTGATACTCTTTCGATGATGTCTTTAGCAAACTCAAAAGAAACGCCGTCTCCGACTACAATTGCTGTTCTTAATGCATTATTGTTTATTATTTCTTGAATTTTCCCTGTTTGATTGGATTGATAGTCTTCGAAATATTTGAACCACTTATCAAGATATATTACTGCATAATTTTTATAGTATGATTGAATAGGTTCTATTATATTTTTACGGTCTAAAAACTCCGTATATAACTCCCTAATTGCTTTATCTAATTTGTAAAAATGGTTGGTATAAAATGACACACATTCTTGATGAGAAGCAATTTGGTTGATGTTCTTTTCGTCAAATTCCAATAAGGTTTTTATGTTTTTCCAAAATGTAATCCCTAAATGAATGGTGGCTTTATTTACAATACGTTGGTTAATTTTAGGTAAGAAATTAACACAATACTCTTTGTTGTTTATGTTTTTACCCAGTTCTACTAACCAAAGCTCATCTAACTCTTTGAAAGGATGTGCAGGATGACAATTGAAAATTTCTGTTTTGGGTTCTAGTTTATATTTTTTTAGGTATTTATCAAATGATTCTTGGTATGTTTTACTGTCTAACCAATTATTATACGCTTCCAAGAGCATTTTGTTTGGATTGTTGTTTGCTAATCCATCCAATAAATAAAAAACCACTTCTTGAGCTAAAACGGCTGCTGGTTTCTCAATGTAAGGCTGCCCAATTAATTCATTTACTTTTGTGAAGAATAATTCTTGAACGTTTTTATCGTACTTGTTTAAATAGGTTTTAGGGTTATCTAAAAAAGGTACGATTTCTTTTTCCAAATTGAAGATTTCTTTAGCTCCATTGTGGCTTAAGTTCATCCAATAGGTTTGGTCTTTGCCAATACTTACTTTTGCAGCTGCAATTAATTCTTCTTTTTCTAAATGCAGGTTTATATTTAAATGGTTGATTAACTTTTCTTTAATGTATCTGTCGAAATGTTTTATTTCTACCGCCCCATTGGTTTCAACGTATTCTCTAATGAATTTTAGCTGTTCTTTTGGCGTATTGGTATAAATCAAATATTTCTTGTTTTTATCCAAGCTTTTCTCAATTTCATACTTCACTTTAAGTTCATCAATTTCGTTATTCGTAAAAAATGTAACATACTCATTTTTTACCCCTTCTTGTAAAAAAGTAGCTTCTTTTGACTCATCTATAAATACAGCTATAGGATGGGTATTGAATATTTTTTCTATTTCTTTTTTAAACCAAGTATCTATCATAAGTTAGTGATTGGTGACTAGTAATTAGTGATTCGTTTTGTTAATAGGAAATTCAAGTTCAAATTGCCAATTGACTTCTTGTAATTGCCCTCTCAGTTTTTCCAAGTTGCGTAATAGGTCTTCAAAAGAAGGTTTGTTTTCTTCGTAAATCATATCTTCCTTCATTTTGGCATAATCCGATTTCCATTCTTCTAATTTTTCATTGATTGGAATTGGATTAACTGTTTTTGGATTGTGAAGATTATAATCTACTTCGCCCACTCTTGAAAACTTGTATCGGTGCGCTACAATAGTTTCATATAATTCTTTATCGTTTATTGCCTTTTCTGCAATCCCCGCATTTGTTAGATGGAATATATCATAGAGATGGCGGCTTAGTCTATCTACTCGCATTTTTTCTTCCGGACGATGGAATTCTTCGTGTAGCAGGAAAACCTTCTCTAAAAAAGTTCGTTCCGGATTTACTGTTGGCACTTCAAATAAGGGTTCAACAAAATCTTTATCAGCATATACTTCATCTACTAAAGCCCCGAATTTTTTAACCGAAAAGGGTTCTCTCAATGAGCGGCAACTGACTTCAATTTGTACACGAGGCAAAACATATTCTGATGAAGAATTAATTACATTTGGATAATAGATTTCTAATACTCTTGGGTCTTGATCGCTATCTTTTGCTTCAATAATTTTAAAATCAAGATCTACAAATCCTCTTTTTATAAACGCTGCTTGCAATTCTTTAAAGAATGTTCCTGTGGTATAAAGGCCTGCTGTCTTTCTTAGTTTATCTCTTTGATTCTTTCCTAATTCTCCAGTAAATCCAAAAAAATCTTTATCTATGGCCAAATCGATATCTTCAGAAAATCGATTAATCAAATTCCAAGCTTTACTTAATGAGGTTCCGCCTTTGAACACCAAATGTTTGGCGATTTCCATTTGGAAAATAATTTCTAATGTACGGCTCACCCACCAGTCTTTTTCTACAGCAAAAGGCTTCATTCCTTTTTGGGTTGCAATGGCATTGAAAACAGCTACTTTCTCCGCCTTATCTGTTTTATAAAAAATACTATTTGCCATCTTTTACTGCTTTCATCATTATTTTTTGAACCCATACTGGTGCCAGTGCTATGTCGTGTTTTAGGTCTTTTTCCTCTTCCTTTTTTAGTAGGTCAATTATCTTGTTTTCTTCTTCTGCGGTTACTTTGCCGTTACCGATTTCTTTTAATGCCTGAATGACCAATCGGCTAATTTTGCCTTTTGCTAAAAGATTTTTAGGTGTGGTTTTTTTGAACTTTATCGTTCGTTTACCTACTTTAATTACTCTTGGTGAGCCATCCGTTAGTAATACAATATTCATTGGTACTTGTGTACTCAATCCTAATGCATTTAAAGCATAGCTACCTGTTGGCAACGTTCTTATTCGATCTCGTTTGGCAATAGCTTCTGCGACTTCTTCGGCGGAAGGAACCAATTGCCCTATTAATTTACTTATTTTTGGACGAACATAAATACCTTGTGCTACTCGAACAATCACTTGTTTGTTTTCTAAACGATCCAACGCTTTTCGGATGGCAGCCGACGACCCAAAACCAATATAATCGTCTGGCAAAACCAAACTGCCTTTTGGTTTGCTTTTTATTGACTTTTCTATTTGTTTTTCAATGCTTTGTGTCATTATTCTAATTTTAAATTCGTCACAAATATAGTAAAAATTTGTGACAGTTTTTAGATGAGTTCCCTTATTGGAATACCCTAAAAATTAGCGCGCCCCCTTTGGCTTTTTTTATTTTAGCAATTACTTTATCCTCAATGCTTTGCATGCTTTTTTATGACTTACTTTGTCGCAATTTTAGTATATTTTTGCGACAATTTTAGTTTTATTGTTATAACAAAAAAAGCAATTATTTGTTACAGAAAACTTTCTTGCTTGTCACAAATCTTATCGAAATTTGTGACAGTATTTTATTTATGCATTTTTGTAATTTTATAGTTTTCAATATTTGCATGAATATCGTAAGCTATTTTTAAATATTTTTCAATATTCCCAATAAAGTCATTCCATTTTACAGAATATATATAAGATGACCAACCAACATATACTGGATTGACCGTATGATTTGAACAATCATTGTAGACTGGCTTTTTAATATTGAACATATTATCTTTTAATATTTTAAATAGAAAAGGTGTATTCAATGTTCTGCAATTACATTTGGTACAACTGTTTTCGGTAATATAATAATCATAAGAAACTGTTTCATCAGGTAAAACAACAGCCAAAACAGCATTTGATTTACTTGTTATTCCATTTCTTGAATGCTCTTTTAAAGAATATGATATTTCCCAAGGGATCCACTGGTCTTTTTCATCTGTTAGCAACTCTTTCATGCCTTTAGAGATTAATACAATCGTTAAACTGCTGTCGTAAATTTTATCTCTGAGTTTGGATTCAATAGTTGTATCTTCAAAATCTGCTAATGATTGTCCATCTTTTTCACCTTTATAAATGTGGTCTTGCGATAGCTTTTCTTCCAATTTGGTTACAAAATCTCTAGCAGTTGTATTGAAATTATTTCCTAATCCCGCCACTTTACTATCGGAATACTTATATGAAACAAAAATCTTTCTAGCCATTTAGATAGGTCTTTATAAAGTACATTATCAATAATAATACTCCATAAAAAGGAATTAGAGTCATTGAAAAAACACCAAGAACCCAACCAATAATTATGAAGCAGTTTACTTTTATCTTATTAAATAACTTTTTAGATTGTTCAACAAACCAATTATCATTTAGATCAATAACCAAAAGTTTTATATCTGAATACGGATTCATATCGAAATCAACTGTGCTTTCTGTTTTTCCTGTAGCAACTTTATATAAATCTCTAAATCTTCTTTCTGTTGCAATAAAAAAGCCGTCTAATATCCAAAAGGCTACAATTGGAATAAATGCGATAATATAATACTTAGTATTTGCTTCTTTAGCAGATAATGCAAATAGCGCCGCAACTAATGTTACCGCCCAGCCTTTTATCATAAAGGAATTAGAATTTATTCTGGTGATTACATTTTGAATAAATTCTAAATGTTTTAATTGTTTGTCGTTGCTCATAATTTTGTCAATTTTAATTCTTTAAATGGTTTTAAAACATATAAATGACCTAATGGATATTGTAATTTTTCTTCTCTATTTAGTTGATGCCAAACCGTAAAATCGTCTTTAGTTAACTTTGTAAGGTGTTCTAAATCTACTTTATGAGTTATTTTAACGCTTTCGCTTATCATTTTACTTTCATTAGCAGAAAACAGAACAGTTCTAGATACTAATTTTCGGTACTCTGACAATTCTTTTTTTCTAACTAATCTAGACATTTCCAATTCTGAATAAATCCATGGGGAATAAGTTGTAGGATGTTTGATAGTATTTTCTATTGTAATAGAGTTATCGGTATTTATAAAAAAGAAACATTCCGTTTTGTCAATCATTTTAGTTAATGCCGTTGAGAGCATTATATGAACATGACTTGTAGAATTATTTCTTAAATCATAATTATATGTTTTTCCATCTGTATTTTTACAATGTTTTTCATCAATAATTTTTAATAGTTTATTAGAATATTTCCAAATAGATGAATCAATAAAACACTTTATTTTAAAATTTGAATATAGCCAACCCGCCAAGCGCAATGCTAATTTTTCATCAGCGTGCGAGTGAGAAATGAAAATATCTGCGTCTACTTGAGGAAACCATTCCTCTTGCATTTTTGCTCCGTCCAATGCACCATTTTTTGTTAAATATTGTTCTAAAAAAGCAGACGTATCTCTTTTGTATTTTTCATATTGAGGCGAACCTATAGCTTCATAGGACCCATCAATTTTCCAATCTTTAATATCCAATTCAAATCCTCTATACATAATTTTTTATTAAATAAAATTACCAATCCGTGTTTAAATATTTCTTTAACTGTCCTGCATTGAGCACCTCGTAGGCTAACATTCCTTTCTTTTGTAATGGGGCTATGTTTTTGCCTACACCATCATCTAGGATAGGATTGTAGCCCTCTTGTAGTAGCTCGTCTATTTTGGCTTTGAAGCTTTCTATTTCTTTGAGTTGCTTGTATATTTTATCGGCTTCGTTTTGTTCTGAAGCTGATAAAACTTCTTTGTTTCTTAAATCTGTTTGGCGGTTGACTAAAGCTCGTTCGCGGTGTTCGATGTACACGGAACGCACTCGCATTAATTTATCTCTGTCCCATTTGTAAATGATGCTATAGCAATCAAAACCTTGTTCTGGACCTGAAGTAAGGTGCCAAATAAATGGTGTTTTAGGCAAGTACATAAACAAATTCAAATGATCTGATAAAGCTTTGAAGAAATGCCCATTGAGGTATTCTTTGATATTACGACCTAATACTCCATCAAAAGCGGAATACTGTGCCATAGAAAAACCTTTTTCTAAGAATTTTTCCTCAATGCGGTCTAATAGGATTTTTTCTCCTGCATTGGGTACTAATGGAATGATGCCGTCTTCATCTTCTAATAAGATTTCACGAATCATATCCGCTAAAAACTCCATTGCCAAAGTGTTCATACGTTGTTTTGGAATGATGTTGCTTTCTTTGAACCAATACCATACGTTGATGGGATTGACCTGATGGCGAATGCAAAACTCTTCTAAATCATTATTGCTTTGGTACAAATTAGGAAACTCTGCTACTATTTTGTCTTTTTCTTCTGTAGAAAAGGCTGTTTCTGGTAAATTTTGGATAAAATCTTTGATGTTTTCTAAAGGAAACTCTGCCACTTCATTTTCTAAATAGTCTTTTTTGGCAGCAGCGGTTACCGGCAAACCACCAATGCTTTCGCCTTCTTTTGCCAAAACCATTGCTTTATCTGCATCAGTTAACTCATAGACTTCAAAGATCTTTGTGTTAATGATTGCTTCATTAATTAGGACTTGGGTAATTAGATAATTTTCTAAATTATAAAAATCTGATATGCTTTTGCTTTCTATTAAATTGGTTTTGTTAAAATTACTTTCATAAATTTTAAAAGATGCAGTAAAATCTTTTATTGCAACACATTGGTCGACAAGTATTTTCACTTCTTCTTCAAGCTTGCTTTTAGGTAAAACAAATGGCACTCTTTGCATATCACCAACTTGAGCGTTCACAGTTGGGTTCAAACAATCAACTATGTAAGAAACTAACTTGGAATTCATAAATCCTAAAACGAAACTTGTGTTTTTGAAATCTCTATTAGCAAAAATACAAGAACCTCCAGTGTCAAAAACAGAGTTTTCTGGTAAAATTCTAAAAGATGCACCTTTGGATCCAGATGCTGAATATGTTACCCCTTTATTAAAATATAAATCTGAATTTCTAAGAACTGCCCCTGCTTTTTTTAAAGAATCTGCATCGTTTGCATAATTCAAGTAAAGCCACATATTTCCAAACCATTTTTCATAAGGACCGCCTTTTGCATAATTCACCCATTTTTTTTTGTCAACTGGATAATCCTTTGAAAGTTCATCTTTATCCAATTCCCACCAAAATCTTAAAAACTTCAAATTATTTGTAGTTGCTGCACCTTGAGCTGGAGAAAGAACACTCTTAATATCACCTTCCCCAAACTTCTCTCTAAACTCATCAGATATCCAATAAATAAAAGGATAGGATTTGATGATTTTGAGTTTGGATTGGGGAAGTTTATGGTTGTGGATATTATCTTTTCCTTCAATATAATCATTAAGTGCTTCAAGAGTAAATTCTTTTTTAAATTTTTCATTAGGTGTTCTTGTATATTGGTCTAGAGATATAAACCAAGCATTATCTGAAGTTTTAATATTTTTTTCCATTACATAAAATGCTGGGTCAACCATTATTGAGCCAAACAAATTACTTAAGCTGTAATCAACAAAAACATTTAAATGCGTCTTTTCTAAAATGAATTTTCTAACATCTTCAAAAGTTTTTATAAACATAAATGTTCTAGGATGTATCATTGCAATTTTCCCAATTTCATTGGTCAACTCAAAACAACGTTTTATAAAAGTGGCGTATAAATTGGTATGAAAAGCAAACGGCTTTTTGTAATTGCTCTCTATATATTTTTTGAGTTCGGGGCCAAAATCGGCACTATCGGTATAAGGCGGATTAGCCGTTGCTACATCATATTTTTGGGTGATGAGTTTCAGGAAGGTAATGGCGTCTTTGGTTTTGTCAGTCAAAAACGAGTTTCCCGCTTGGGTGGCATATTGTGCTACTGCGGTTTCGAGGTTTCTAAAAAAGTCGGCTGTAAAACGTTCGTATTCTTGTATGGTGTCAGCATCAAACATACGAATTTGGTTTTCGTTTTGTTTTTCTAAAGCACCGTGTAATTTGATGCTTAGTTTTTCTTCAATTTTAACTAAAGAGCCAAATTTATGGGCTTGTTGTAAATCGGTCCAAATTTCTTCTACAATTTTGCGTTGGTTTTGGTCGGCAATGCCACTTTCAAAAATGGGTAGCACTTCCTTAAAATCAGGCAAGAAGAAATCAGACGAAACCACATGGAAGTTTAATGTTGTGGTATTTCGGTTTTTCTGTTTGGCTTTGATCCATAAACCTAATTGTGCTAATTGTGCTGCACGGTCATCTAAGTCCACCCCATATAAGTTGTTTTCAATTATTAGTTTCGGAATGTCTTCTTCGTCATAATTGGCACCATAATTGTCTATTTGGTCTTGGTACAGGGCATAGAAAAAAGCAAACGCATACAACAAAAAGTTACCCGAGCCTGAAGCTGGGTCAATAAGTTTTATTTCGTGTAAGGGTTTAGGCTCACGTACTCTGGTTTTAGGAGCGTTTGCAATTTTGTACTCGTCTTTAATTTCAGAATCGGGGTACATTTCTAAGTACATTTTTCCCAATGAATTATGAACTAAAAATTCCACCACCCAACGTGGTGTATAGACTTGCGATTGCAAACTTACTTTGTCGTACTCCGTTTTATCACCAGAGTCTTTATGGGCTTGCTTTTTAGCATTGTTGTAGCTTTCATACAACCAACCTAAAATATCATCGGACTGCCAGATGTTTGGTTGTTGGTTGTTAGTTGTTGGTTGTTGGGATTTAATAATATCTATATCTGTTTCAACTGCATTGAAGGCTTCTACAATATCGTTTAGCTCAATAACATAAGGTAATAAGGCATACGGATAGTTTTTGTGAAACAACGGTAGGTCATCGCCCAATTTGTTGAATTCGTATTTAAAATAATCACGCATTCCTTCTAATTCCTCGTTTCTTTTTTCGGGGTTGTTTTCTAACCAAATTTTATGTCCAAAGGAACGACCCCCATGAGCCGCTTGCTTGGTAACAATAGGATTAAAAAGCTGATGGGCTTCCATCACTTTGATAGCTGCCAAACGATTGAACAGTGTAAAAGTTAGCTCGTCTAACGCTTTTTCACGTGCTTCTTCGTAGTTTCCTGTTTCGCCTTCATGGCTGGCTATTAAGATTTCAATTTTCTTTCTTTTGGAATGCAAATCGGTTGGAATTTTGTCGATTTCCATTAGTTTATTGGCACCAATTCCTAAGCGAGCAAACTGATTATTGAATGCTTTGTATATGCGTTCGCGAATGCTATCTACGTGATCAGAGAGTTTCATAATATTGTGGTTAGACCTCCCCCCAGCCCCCTCCGAAGGAGGGGGAGACGGAAAGTGTTGCTGTTTTGTTTTTAATTATTTATTGTAATTTCAATCATTTCGTCATTATCCAAACCTGCTAAGGATTGCAATTGAGAGGCTAATATTCCTCGGTATTCTTTGGCAGTCATTACATTATTTTTAATGTTAAGCTGTACTTTTTTAGGTGTACCTGGTGTTGGTGTTGGTGGTGCTTCTTTTAGGAAATTCCCTTTAATAATTTGTAAATCGGTTTCGCGCGTAGGCACCAAATCGATGTAGTTTAAAATATCTGAAAGTGAAAAGCCTGTTATTTGGCAGTGTACTTTATAAATGATTTCAATATCATCGGACGTTTTGTTGTTGCAATTGTCTAAAAGTATTTTTAATTTATTTTTGTTCTCAATGTTTAATTCCGCAGGATAATTAGTATCTAAATCGGCTTGTGCTTTTTCTATTTCCGTTTTTAAACGGTTGTAAGCTGTTGCCATTTTAGTTGCGCTATCCTTCATGAGGTTGTAATATTCATCTTTAATGGCTTGTACGGCATTTTGTATGTCGCCAAATTTTTCGATCACATCTTTGGCTACTGCCTCGTCAAAAACTTTGGTTTGATTTTCGATGATTTGGTTTTGGCTATTGGCTTTTTGTAATTCGTTTTCAACCGCTTTGGTAAAATTTGAAAAGCCTTTGATTTTGTCTAAGTTCTTTTTAACGAAATTCTCCGTTTTAATAACCGTTTTTATAGCCGTAGCGTAACTATTGGAATCCTTTAAGAAATCTTCTGCCTTGTCTATGTAATTTGCTTCGGTAGTTTTAGAAACAAAACCTTGCAAGAAGTTTCTTTGTTCTAAGCAGTGTTTGAAAGTTTTATTGAAATCAGGCACTGTATTTTCTAATGCTTTTACTATCGTAACAAAGTGTTCTGCTAATACAGAAACGGCATCCGCCACGTCGAAATCACTTGACGTATCGCTTATTTTTCTTTCTTTATGTTTTTCAAATTCTAAAGCAATTAATTGATTGATTATTTCACTTTTTTGCTGTGTAGAAAGTGTTTTAGAAATGGATTTGAAACTGGCTGTTTTGAATTTGCTACCCGAAGCAAATACTTCTTGAACCGCTCTGTCTGAATAGGAGAAGTAATCGGTATCGTTTGTTTTAACTACTAGTTTTCCTGCTCTAAACAAGACCGCTAAGGTAGTAGAAATTGTACCATAAGAATAGCCCCATGGATCTAGACCAAAGGTTTCTTCTAGACTTCTACCATCAATGTATCGTTCGTTAATTTTTGTACGTAGTTGCTCTACAATTTTAAGATGATCTCCTACGAAGTTACCATTGGTATCGAAAAATTTGAATTCGTCACCAGCGTTGTATAAATTTAATTTTAAAGGGTTTGATTCTGTGAGGATTTTTACTCCTTTTGACTCCTCTAATTGTTTTGAAAGTCTTTGGGTGTAAATATTTTTAATTAATTTCTTTTGCACCTCATTGATGGTGTTTTTGAAATTGTCTTTATTCAATAAGTTTTCATCAAATAGGTATATTAAAGAACCTTTTTCGTAGGCTTCCGTAATTAAGTTTATTACATCTTTTTCTTTTTCATTTTTAATTATAGAGAAGTCACGAATGATTGGTTTAATTTTTTCGTCATCAGTGCCGCTGTATTTTTCTTCCATGAAGCCATAGCGTTTCACCTCTTCTAATAATTTGTCTATGGTATTGAAAGCTGCATTGTCTGGAATTAAGGTAATGGCATCTTTTGTATATTGGGTTTCTAATCTAATAGCTTCAATAAAATCTTGTCTGTCCCCATTAATGTTAAACAAACTGTAAGCCTTTAGTTTTAATTTTTTATTGTTTGAACCAATTATTTCATCATCTAAATCGGTTAGTACATTAAAGTTATAGGCTACTTTACTTTCGTTAATTGTTGCGATAGGACGGAAAATATTACTCTTTTTGAGGTAATTTACTAACTCTCTCTTTTTAATGAATAATTCTACATCGAAGTCTTTCATTTCTTCCAACAATTTTCCTTCTAAGTTGGATGTAATCTTATATTTGTTATTAGAAACCAACACTATTTTAGCTTCTACTAATAGGTTTAAAGCTTCTTCTACAAGAGGTTTTACTTCATAATATTTTTCAATATCAGGATTGTATAATTTCGTAATATTTTCAATTGAAGGCGAAGCAATAGATTCTGCTTCATTAATAAAATGAATGGTTTTTAAAAGCTTTTCGCCATTTATATCAATGTTGCTATTGTCTAGAATTCTCGTAGCATTTTTATATTTATTGTCTAAATCAGCAGGTGGTGCAGTTTGTGCTTGCGTGCACAAATCGTGAGCTGTTGTAAATTTATACAATTCAAGGTTTGCCAATGTTTTTTTCAACACGTCGAAGGTGGTAATAATCATCCCACGAGCTCCCACTTGAGTGGTTACTAAAGCATTAGAACTGAACAAGAACTTTTGCAATAAATCAAACTGGTATTTGTGAAATGGATAGTACGTTGCGAATTCATCAGAAGAGGTTGTTTTCGTTGGAAAAGATGATTTCAGATTGGTACTATCGCTAATTAGTCCTTCGTTTTTCTTGTAATAATCGACCAATTTTTGATAGGCTTCCTCTTTTTTAAGTAGCAAACGATTTTTCATTATGACATCTACTTCTGTAGATTCTAAGTTCATTTTTGTTTTGAAACGGTCTGTTACCTTAGTTAATTGACTTTTATTAATATTTGCATTGATGATTACATTGTCCAATTTTTCTTGTGCAATAGCAATAGTCCACACTTTTTGACTAATACTTGATAAGCTTTGGCTTATAGCCTGTAAATCCAAAATTTTGAATTTCCCTTGGCTAATGGCTTCACTTGTTTCATCAAAAATAAATACGATATTTTCGTCATTGTATTTCTTAATATATTTTTCTAATTCTATTTTAAAAATGTCTGATTCAAAATTTTCAATTGCTTTTATGTAAACTTCTTTCGTTTCATCAAACTCTTTATCGCTATAACCTAACTCTTTGTATATTGCTCTAAACGCTTTTGCAATTTCACGATTACTAAATTTTATATCCACCCAATTTTTATCGAATAACTTTAATGAAAGTTGATTTACAAAATCTAGTTTATCTTCAATAAACAAGTCATACTCCATGTAGCCATAAACATCATTTCGTAAACCAAGTTTTTTTAAAAAGGCACTAAATAAAGTGAAAGACAATCCATTATCAGTATTTTGTTGAGCAATATCTAAAAATACAACGTTACTTTTTTTAGAATTTAAACTAAGGATATCATTTTTTATAAAACTTTCATTCTTTACACCAGCCAATCTTGGCATAAATCTATCTCTAGCAGGTGTTCCGTTTATGGTAGGGTTTTCAATTAAATAACCTAGAATTTTACCAAAATATGATTTTCCAGAACCATAAAATCCTGAAAGCCATACTCCGGTTTCTTTAATATTACTTGTATATTGTTTTACGAAAGTAGATAGATGCTCTCCTAAACCATCCGTAATTATATAAGATTCTAATTCCGATTGAATTTCGTTTTCCGATTGATCTTCAAGGTCAATCACGTTTTTAATATCTTCTTGTAAATTTAATTTAAGAATATCTTTAATTGTAATCATAGGTTTTGTCTTAAATAATTGTGCATCTGTAATTAGATGATTGTTTTGCATTTAAATAATGATGATGGTCTCCGTTAATTTCTCCTGGATAAAATATCACAAGAGGCATATTGAGTTCATCAATGGTGCTGTGTTGTGTAATGTTTATATTTTCTATACCTGTTCCGTAGAAAACTCCTGTTCTGATTAAAACGGGTATTAATCCTTGTTTTGAAGTTTCAATGATTTCATTAACAATGGCATCAAAAAAATCTTTGTCGGTTCCTGTATTGTCTATGAAAATTTTATAAGAGTTAGGCTTTAAATCTTTATAAACTTCAATAAGATTGTCTAAATTATAATCATCAATAAAATCAACAAATATTTTGCTTGCGTCAATAAACTTAAAATTAGTTGAACTTAGTTCCTTTTTAGCTTTTTCTATGTACAAATTTTCCTCTTTCGGTGGATAGGTGAATAATATTGAATAACCACCATTAGCTACTAAACTTAATTGCGATCTGTTTTTTACATCAAGGATAGACTTTAAATTGTCAAACTTTGCTTTATTTTCATCTATATATGCCATCTATAATGTTGTTATTAGTAAACACTGGTTCGACTTGTAATATCGCACCGTTATAATTTAATTTAATCCAATCTTTTTTTCCTATTCTTTTTAATCTGTCTAATAAATTTTCGTTAGATATAAAAGTAAAACTCATTAGTTCCTCTTCTAGCAAGTTGATTTTAATGTCTTTAAGATTATTAATTAGGTTAATAAAAATTGTTAGTTGTTCGTCTGTTATTCTGTTGAGCTTAAATTTTTTCTTTTGATTACCTTCAACAAGATTTAATTTTTTTAAAATTGTCAGGTATTTTGAAGCAATCGTTTCAATAGTTATCTCAGACCATTTCCCCTTTAATTCTTCATTACGGCTAATCAAATCTTTTATGTAAGCTATTATTGATTCTTTTGGTAATTCTGCTCTACCTTGAAAATAATATTTGAGAAATACATCTCTATTTAATTCATAAAACAATTTGTTATTTATACTGAATAACCAAAACAACAAAACAGATTGTGAGTTTTCATCATTTTTAAAGTAATTTATCAAATTTCCAACAAATTCATTTATATCATTGTTTTCGTTTACAAAAGCAGAATTTAGAGCAGATAAAAATCTTTTTCGAGACTTTTCTGTTCTAAAATCAAATTCATTATTGTTCACAAGAATATCTTCTAATTCCGTTTGATCATTCAAAAGCATAGGTAGTGCCTTGTATATCAAATGGTAATCCGGAATGCTTCCAATGATGTTTATGTCGGTGTTGTATATCAATTGAAAATAATTTAATTTTTTTTATACATTTTATGTAAGAAGATTAATAGTGCAAATATATACAAAAAGGATAAAAAACAAGGCGTATAATGTAAATAGCCAAGACAAACGCTTTTAAATATAAATCAATAATTCTCTGTAAGCCTTAACTAATATACTTTACTTCAATTATTTCTTTATAATAAAGTGTTTACTATCTCAAGAAAAAAATGAAAAACCTACAAACAAAAAAAAAACTCCAACAATTAAGTTGAAGTTTTTTTGAAGTGGGCGATGAGGGATTCGAACCCCCGACCCTCTGGGTGTAAACCAGATGCTCTGAACCAACTGAGCTAATCGCCCTAAATATTTTTAGGTTTTAATAACAAATTTGGTGGGCGATGAGGGATTCGAACCCCCGACCCTCTGGGTGTAAACCAGATGCTCTGAACCAACTGAGCTAATCGCCCTAAATATTTTTAGGTTGCTTTGTTATTGCGAGTGCAAATATACAACTCTTTTTTATTTGTGCAAATGTTTTTTGCGTTTTTTTATAAAATTTCTGCAACCACAAACGTACTACCCCCCACATATATACAATCGTTTTGCTGTGCATTTTGCTGTGCTTGATTGTAAGCTTCTGATACAGAGTAGTATATACTGCCTTCCAAGTGGTGTTGTTTGGCAGTTTGTTGTAGTGTCAAAGCGTCTAATCCTCTTGGTAAATTGGGTTTACAAAAATAATAAATGGCATTTTTGGGAAACAATGGCAAAATAGCATCTAAATTTTTATCGTTTACGACACCCAAAACAATGTGTAGTTGTTCAAAAACAAGGTTTTGTAACTGTTTCATCGTACTTTTTAGTCCATGTTTGTTGTGTGCCGTATCGCAAATAATGGTGGGGTGGCTGCCCAGTTGCTGCCATCTTCCTTGCAGTCCTGTTTGTTGTATAACATTCAAAAATCCGTTATGTATGTGTTGTTCCTGAATGTTCAAAGTGTTTTTCAAAACAGCTATGGCTTGCAAAACGGTTTTTTTGTTCTCTGTTTGATAATCGCCTTTTAAGGCACAAGGCAATTCTGGATACAAAGCATCTGAGGCCCAATACAATGTTGCATGATTTTCGGTGGCCTTTTGTTCAAAAACCGCTTTGGTTTCGGGGGTATAGGTGCCTATAACTACGGGCACTTGATGTTTGATAATCCCCGCTTTTTCTGTTGCAATAGCCGTAAGCGTGTTGCCTAAAAATGCGGTATGATCTAAATCAATGTTTGTTATAATGGATAGGATAGGGTGGATGATGTTGGTAGAATCGAGGCGGCCACCCATGCCAACTTCTATAACGGCCACATCTACCTGTTGTTTTTTGAAATATTGAAAAGCCAGTCCAACCGTCATTTCAAAAAAACTCAAATCATTAGTTTCAAAAAAATTGCGGTGGGTTGCTATAAAATCCACTACTTCCTCTTCGGGAATTTCTAAACCGTTTATTTTGATTCTCTCCCGAAAATCTTTCAAATGAGGCGAGGTGTATAACCCCACTTTATAGCCAGCTTCTTGCAAAACCGAAGCCAATAAATGGGATGTAGAGCCTTTGCCATTTGTTCCTGCAACATGAATACACACCAAATCATGGTGCGGATTGTTTAGATGTTCTGATAAAAGGACGGTATTGGTAAGGTCTTTTTTGTAAGCAGATTGCCCAACGTGCTGGTACATGGGCAGTTGGTTAAACATCCAATCGAGGGTTTCTTGATAATTCATTTGAAGTATTTTTTTTTTAGACAAATAAAATATTTTTTAATTTTTTTAGTTTAATATTGTATGCTTAAATTATAGGGTACAAATTTGCCATATTTTTTATAAATAACACTTATAAAACACCATAAATAATATGTTTCAATGGATTAGTTTACAAGCCGACACGTTGTCTAACCAAACTGCCAATGCCGTAATTACGGACACAGTACAATCAAACAACATAACGGCTCTTGGTTTTTTGCTCAAAGGGGGTTTTTTCTTGATTCCAATAGGAATTTTATTGTTTTATACTTTTTATATCATCATCGAAAGGTGTTTGTATATACATAAAAAAACGCAAAACGACCCTAATTTAATGCCCGATATTCGCAATTATTTACAATCAGGCAATTTAGATATGGCCCGAACTTTGGCAGAACGCACCCCCTCTGCATCTGGAGCAATTTTGCGTGAAGGCATTTTAACTATCGGCAGACCTATTGCAGAAATTGAATCCAATATGGAACGTGCTGCCAATATAGAAATTGGCGAAATGGAAAAAAATGTAGGCAAGCTTGGCCTTATTGCAGGCATTGCCCCAACACTCGGATTTATTGGCACCATTTCTGGTGTCATCAAAATTTTTTATACCATTTCATTAACCGAAAATATCAGTATTGGCTCTATTTCGGGCGGACTATACGAAAAAATGATCAGCTCGGGTTCTGGTTTAATTGTGGGTATTATAGCTTATAGCGGCTATCACTTGCTCAACAATGGGATAGATGCCTTTGCCCTTCAGGTGCAAAAACAAGTGCTAGAATTTGTAAACATCATTCAAAGACCTTCAAAAAATGATCAAAAGAAATAAACGTTTTCATGCAGAAGTAGCCACGTCGTCGTTGAGCGACATTATGTTTTTTTTGTTGCTTTTTTTTCTCATTATTTCTACTTTGGCCAACCCAAATGTGATTAAAATGACGTTGCCAAATGCCAAAAACAACGAAAAAACCAACAAACAATTCATCAGTTTGTCTATTACTGCCAATAAAAATTATTATATTGATAAAGTACCTGTGCCTTTTGAACGATTAGAGTCGGAATTGATTTCTAAAGTGGGTGCAAATCAAACCGTGGTTGTTAGAATTCCTTACAATCTTCAGGTTCAAGATTTAGTAGATGTTTTACAAATTGGCGTCAAAAACAATTTGAAATTTGTAATTGCAACTCAAGCGAAATAGTTTTAATGGGGAATTATAAATTAACAAAGCAAAAGGTTGAAAAATTAGAAAACAAAACCAGAAAATGGAAAAAAAAATGATTGAAATAGGAAAATACAATACGCTAACCATACTTCGAGACACAAAAGTAGGCTTATTTCTTGGCAACGGAAACGAGGCCGAAGATATTTTGTTGCCCAATAAATATGTTCCCAAACATTTTCAAATTGGCGACGAATTAACCGTTTTTGTTTATCTCGATCACGAAGAACGTCCTGTTGCCACCACACTCGAACCCTATATATTACTTAACGAATTTGCTTTATTAAGAGTAAATTATGTAAATAAAATAGGGGCTTTTATGGATTGGGGGCTCGAAAAAGACATCCTCGTACCCTTCAAAGAACAAGCCAGACCAATGGAAAAAGGCAAGCGTTACCTCGTATATCTATACCTCGACTCCAAAACAAATAGACTTGTAGCGTCTAGCAAAACCAACCAATTTCTAAAAAACGACACCCTTTCTATACAAAAAGGAGACGAAGTAGATTTAATCGTATCCCACATCACCGATTTGGGCATCAACGTCATCATCAACAAACAACACAAAGGATTGCTATACAAAGACGAAGTTTTTGACGAAAATATCAGAACAGGCGACCGACTCGTTGGCTACATCAAAAACATCAGACCCGATAACAAAATAGATGTATCGCTCCAAAAACAAGGCTTTGAAAACATAGAACCCAACGCCGAAAAAATCCTTTTTGAACTCCAAGCCAATAGGGGGTTCCTTCGTCTTACAGACCATTCACACCCCGAAGACATCAAAACAGTACTCAAAATGAGTAAAAAAACATTCAAAAAAGCCATCGGAACTTTATACAAAAACCGAGAAATCGACATCAAACCCGATGGGATATACCTTATAACCCAATAATTTTTTTTGGGCACCTTATCCGTCCTCCACTCCCGCTTTTTTTTCTTGCCGCAAAACCCATAAAACCGTCGAGCGGCAAGAAAAAAAGAGCTCCGTTCAGGCCGGGGTGCGGGCATACCTCAAAGTGCCATCTGCCATATCGCCACGTATGGCATGATCCAAAGTTCGTTTATATAAAAATTGGGTTATACCAAATATTTTATATGTATATTTGGTATTAAAAACGATTTATTCCTAAAAATGGTTAAATCTAGGTGTTTTTGATATTTTTACGTTTCTAAAACCAATATCCCATGAATTTACATCAATTTGAAAATTGGACCAACACATTACACCAAATCGATACCCCAATGCCCGCTTTATTCATCGGACACGGTTCGCCCATGAATGCCATCGAAACCAATGAGTTTACACAATCTTGGCAACTATTAGGACAAAAAATCCCAACACCACAAGCCATTTTGGTTATTTCTGCCCATTGGCTCACCAAAAAAACACATATAACAGCCATGGAAAACCCCAAAACGATTCACGATTTTGGAGGTTTTCCTCAAGCCCTATTCGATGTGCAATATCCCGCAAAAGGAAATACAACTTTAGCACAAGAAATCCAACAAATTAGCCAACCAAACCACATTTTTCTCAACGAAACTTGGGGCTTAGACCATGGTACTTGGTGTATTTTAGCTCAAATGTATCCACAAGCCACAATTCCTGTTTTGCAATTGAGTATCGATTATGATAAACCAGCAGCTTATCATTTTGAATTGGCCCAAAAATTAAAAAACCTGCGTCAAAAAGGAGTATTAATTATAGGAAGCGGCAACATGATACATAATTTAAAGCTATTGGCATGGGACAAAATGCAAGTTCCAAATTACGGCTATGATTGGGCCCACGAAATGAATCATATTTTGAAAGAAAAAATACTGACAAACGACTTCAAAGCGTTATTGAATTACTCGAGTCTTGGCCATGCTAGTACCCTTGCCATCCCAACCCCCGATCATTATTTGCCTCTTATATATAGTGTTGCACTCCAAAAACCAACAGATGAGGTTCATTTTTTTAACGATCAATTAATTGCAGGTTCCCTCAGCATGACTTCCGTAATTTGGAAGTAAAACAGTAAATATTTTAATGAAAAAGAATTATAAAAAAATAACGTAAATATCACAAAATTTAATAATTTTGCAGTTCAAAGCAATAGATAGTAACCATTAATAAATTGATAAATATAATGACAATTCCATCAAATTTAAAATATACCAAAGACCACGAATGGGTTAGCCTAGAAGGTGAAATAGCAACAGTAGGTATCACCGATTTTGCACAAAAAGAACTTGGCGACATCGTATATGTAGAAGTAGAAACACTGGACCAAACACTAGACAAAGACGAAGTATTTGGTACTGTAGAAGCCGTAAAAACCGTTTCGGATTTATTTTTACCACTTTCTGGCGAAATAATCGAATTTAATGACTCATTAGAAAGCAAACCTGAAACTGTCAATTCAGACCCTTATGGAGCGGGTTGGATGATCAAAGTAAAAATAAACAATCCCGCTGAAATGGATCAGCTTTTAACTAGTGAGCAGTATCAAGAGCTTATCGGTGCTTAATAAAATTTATCTTTTTGCAGCACTTTTTTGGACCTATATCATTTTATATTTGTGTTTAGCAAGTACAAAAGATTTACCTCAAGTAAGTGTTGGAATCAAAAATTTAGATAAAGCAGTTCATTTTTGTTTTCATTTTGGGTTTGTAATTTTGTGGTATCTTTTTATGGCTTCACAAAAAAACGCTTTAGAAATCAGATTCAAAATGAAAAAAACATTCTTGGTTTCTGTCGTTTTTGGTACCTTGATAGAAATTGCCCAATTGTGTTTTACCAATTCCAGAAGTGCCGATATTATTGATGTTTTTGCAAACAGTGTAGGAGCTTATAGTGCGGTAATTTTTTTGAAAAAAACCAAATTTTTATTCAAAAAATTCAATTTAATATCATAAAAAAACCTTCTTTGGAAGGTTTTTTTATTTTATTCTCCAACCATTTTCAAGTGGTTGGGTAAGTTGTTTAAAAGGTTTTTATATCAAATAGCAATGTCGTTTAGTTCATCAAAATATAGTCATAATGGCACTTCAACTTTGATAAAAAGGATTGATTCGAATGAATGCTAAACTAAACGACATTGTACTCAATATATTTATAAAATAGAGAAAGATGCAAAGTTGGTTTTTCAAAAAATAATGCTGTTATTTTAAATTTTTAAAATAAGATAATAATACAGCGTCATTTACATTTGTGGGGGTGAATATTTCCAAAATACTGGCTCTTTTTTCAATAATATAAGAATTCCAAACCTTGTCGAGCTCCATTTCGTTCGAGGCTTCAAAATATTCCAATTGATGCATCTTTGCAAGGTGTTGTGCCGATAAATCATGTTGGGTTTCAAAAAACTGATTGAAAACAGGATTTTCATCGTGTCCTGGCAATATTCTAAATATTCCACCACCTTTATTATTGAGTAAAATTATTTTAAAATGCTCAGGAATATAAGAGTTCCAAAGGGCATTATTGTCATAAAAAAAGCTAATATCTCCCGAAATCAATATCGTTGGTACTCTAGCAGCTACGGCCGCTCCAACAGCCGTAGAGGTACAGCCATCGATTCCACTGGTTCCTCTATTACAAAAAACTTTTATAGATGGGTGAATATCAAATAATTGAGCATACCTAATAGAAGAACTGTTGCCAATTTGTAACATCGATTGATGAGGTAACCTTTTTAAAATATATTCAAAAACTTTGAAATCAGAAAAAGGAAGGTTTTGCAAGTATTGGTTGTGTTTTAACTTCCTGTATTCTTGTATAATTTTGTTTTTTTTAAAGTAATTGCTCTCTATTTTGTTATTAAGAACATATATATTTTCAAAAAATAAATTAATATTACAAGTTATATGAGCTGTTAAAGCAGCATAAGTATCATAAGCCCGAAGCGAATCTACATGCCAATGGTGTAGGGGTTTGTATTTTCGGAGTAGGGTTTTGATGCGTTTTGAAACTACCATTCCACCAAAAGTAAGCAATAATTGTGGCTGAAAATCAGCCATTGCAGTATCGTCAAATGGTGTTATGTGAGTGTCTATATTTGAAATAAAATCAGGATGATGCCAATTGGAGTTACATTCTGTAAGCACGACTATCGACGGGTCTGCCGCCACAATAGATGTCCAATGTTGATCAACAACGTGCGGATTTTCTGATCCAACTAATAGTAATTTTTTGCTAGAATCATTCCAAATTTTCCTAAAATTTTCCCAATTAATATTGTTATCTTCAAATGTTTGGGGTTCATTTTCTAATAAGTTAATCTTTACAGTACTTGACGGAACTGTTTCGTACAGCGGTTCTTCAAAGGGAGCATTCAAATGGACGGGCCCTTTATATTGAAGGGCTTTTTGAATGGAAAGTGCTATTGTTTTATGGTTTTGCTCAGAATCAATTTCAGACAAAGTATGACTTTCTAAAATATGATTGCTAAAAACATGGTGCTGACGGATGGTTTGCCCGTCGCCAATGTCTATTTTGTCAACTGGTCGGTCTGCAGAAATAACAATTAAAGGGATTTGACTATAATAGGCCTCTGCAATCGCAGGATAATAGTTGAGTAATGCAGAGCCCGAAGTACAAACTAAAACAACAGGTTCTTGTAATTGCTGGGCCATGCCTAAGGCAAAAAAAGCTGCCGAACGTTCATCAACAATACTGTAACATGAAAAAAATGGGTGGTTTACAAAACCAATTGTAAGTGGAGCATTTCTCGAACCTGGCGAAATGACGATATGTTTGACCTCTTTTAGCAAACATATTTGTATAATGCTTTGAGCTAAAGGAATTTTTGGATAGAAAATCATTTTTAAAATATTTTTGAACAAAAATAATCAAAAATTGTAAATATAAATTAATTAAATAAGGCAAATCATTTGAAATTATTAATGTTTTAATTTACAACGATAAAATTTGTTTTTTACCGAATTCAGAATTTTTTTCATATAATTTTAGTTCTTTCTTGTATATTTATCTTATATTTGCAACTCAAAAATTAATATTTTATTTTTGTATAAATTTTACCGATAAAAATTAAAATTATGAATGAATTTTTTGCACATGAAACAGCCGTAATTGATGATAATAGTCAAATAGGTATCGGAACTAAAATTTGGCATTTTTCACATATAATGTCTCATTGTGTTATTGGTACTTCTTGTAATATTGGTCAGAATGTGGTTATTTCTCCACAAGTTATTTTAGGGAATAACGTTAAAATACAAAATAATGTATCTGTTTATACAGGAGTTGAATGTGAAGACGACGTTTTTTTAGGTCCTTCAATGGTTTTTACTAATGTATTAAACCCTAGAAGTGCCATTAATAGAAAAGAGCAATATAGTAAAACAATTGTTCAAAAAGGGGCTTCAATTGGAGCAAATGCTACCGTAGTTTGTGGTAATACTATTGGGAAATATGCTTTAGTTGGTGCGGGCGCCGTAATTACAAAATCATTACCTGATTATTCGCTTTGGGTTGGAAATCCGGCCAAACAAATAGGTTGGGTTAGTGAATATGGACATCGATTGCATTTTGATGACAATAATATTGCAATTTGTCCAGAATCAGGACAACAATATGAGTTGAGAAATAATAAAGTTACAGAAATTTTGTAATGTTTATTAATTAAGGATATTAATATAAAAAACATGAAAAATTTTGCCCTTATTGGAGTTGCGGGATTTATAGCTCCAAGACATTTAAAAGCCATTAAAGAAACTAAAAACAATTTAGTAGCAGCATTAGATAAATTTGACAGTGTTGGTATTATGGATAGTTATTTTCCTGATACGAGTTTTTTTACGGAATTCGAGCGTTTTGACAGACATATAACCAACAATATCAACGAAAAAAATATTCCATTGGATTATGTTTCAATTTGTACTCCAAATTATTTGCATGATTCAAACATTCGTTTTGCACTACGTCAAGGAGCCGATGCCATTTGCGAAAAACCTTTGGTACTAAATCCTTGGAATATTGATGCTTTAGCAAAAAACGAAATCGAAACAGGCAAAAAAGTATATACTATTTTACAACTTCGATTGCATCCCAGCATTATTGCACTGAAAAATAAAGTGGCAAACGGCCCAAAGGATAAAATATACGACATTGATTTAACCTATTTAACCTCAAGAGGCAACTGGTATTACACTACTTGGAAAGCCGATGTTAGCAAATCAGGTGGGGTTGCCTCCAATATTGGAGTTCATTTTTATGATATGCTCAGTTGGATTTTTGGTGATGTAGTAAAAAATGATGTACATTTGCATTCGTTTGATAGAGCTGCTGGATATTTAGAATTTAAACAAGCCCGAGTTAGATGGTTTTTGTCTATTAACAGCAATACGTTACCAAAAGAAGTGGTTGCAAGAAATCAAACTACCTATCGATCGATCAAAATGGATGGCGAAGAAATAGAGTTTAGCGATGGATTTAAAGATTTGCATACTGCAAGTTATGAAGATATTTTGAGTGGAGGAGGATTTGGATTGACAGAAGCACGTACATCAATTGAAATTATTCAAACGATAAGAAATGCTGCATTGCAACCTTTGACAAACGACTACCACCCGTTTTGTAAATTAGAACAAAGTAAACATCCTTTTGAAAAATAATTATTTTCATTATAAAAAATGATGGATAATATTAAAAATAATTTTGTAATTGATCATAAACACATCATTATTTATGCAACAAGGAAGTAATAAATATGCTGAAAACGGATTAAAATATTTTTTTGTATCTAATTAAAATATATAATGTTGTTTTTTGTAAAATTTTAAAAAAATATTAGATAGGAATTGAGTTCTTAATTGAGTATTTGATAAATAATAAATTAATGTATTTTTGCACTTATTTTAAAATTTGTTGTTTTGAAATAATATAAACCGATTTATAGAAACACAAAATCTTTATAATCAGCAATATAAGAAAAAGTAGTTTATTGAAAAAAGTAAAGCTGCGAATGTTTGGAATTAAAAATTAAAAAATGAATGAAACATTATTAATAACAGGAGGTACTGGTTCTTTTGGAAACGCCGTCTTACAAAGATTTTTGCTAGGAAATAGATTTTCTGAAATTAGAATCTTATCAAGAGATGAGAAAAAGCAAGACGACATGAGAAGACGATTGAACAATCCAAAAATTAAATTCTATTTAGGAGATGTTCGAGATTACAATAGTATCATTAATGCTTTTAGAGGTGTTGATTATGTATTTCATGCAGCAGCATTGAAACAAGTTCCTTCTTGTGAGTTTTTTCCTATGGAAGCCTTTAAAACAAATGTAGTTGGCACTCAAAATGTGATCCAAGCTGCAGCGTTTCATAACGTAAAAAAAGTAATTTGTTTAAGTACAGACAAGGCAGCATATCCAATAAATGCAATGGGTATTTCGAAGGCCATGATGGAAAAAGTAACAATAGCAGAATCTAGAAATCTTCCAAATACCGTAGTTTGTTTAACACGATATGGCAACGTAATGGCCTCTAGGGGTTCGGTTATTCCATTATTTATAGAACAAATTAAAAATGGATCTGATATTACCATTACCGATCCTTCCATGACACGTTTTTTAATGAGCCTTGATGATGCAGTGGATTTAGTTTTATTTGCTTTTGATCATGGTAATTCGGGCGATTTATTTGTAAACAAAGCCCCATCATCTACGGTTAATGACCTGGCAATTGCACTACAAAATATTGCTAATAAACAGTGTAATATAAAAATTATTGGCACTAGACATGGAGAAAAAGTTTATGAAACCCTGTGCACAAGAGAAGAAATGTTAAAATCTGAAGATATGGGTGATTTTTATAGAATTCCAGCAGATAATAGAGATTTAAATTATGCTTTGTTTTTTTCCGAAGGAGATTCTAAAATTAGTGAAATTAATGATTACAATTCACACAACACAACATTGTTAACCATCAGCGAAATTGAAGTTTTATTAAAGAAATTGCCATATATAAAGAAAGTACTTTTAGATGAAACAATTTCGGATTATTTAGTAGAGTAATAAGATGCAAGTTATTAAAGGAGCTACATTTGAAGATTTTAGAGGAATTGTAAAGTTTGTAAATGATTTTGACATGACTAAAGTAGTTAGAATGTACAGTATTTATCCAAATAAAAATGTAATCAGAGCTTGGCAAGGACATAAAATGGAGTATAAATGGTTTTTTGTTGCAAAAGGTGCCATATTAGTAAAAGTTAGAAACATGCTTACCAATGAAGTACATGATTTTCATCTTTCAGAAAATGAAGCTCAAATATTAGAAATTTCTGGAGGTAATTACAATGGATTTCAAGCCTTAACAGAAGATTCTATATTGATAGTATATTCCAATTTTAGTGTAAGGGAATCATTACTAGATGATTACAGACAGTCGATAGAAGCATATCCATGGTAAAAAATAATATCAAATGAAAAAAATAGGTATAACAGGTCAGAATGGGTTTATTGGTTACCATTTATTACAAACATTAAATTTGAATAAACAAAAATTTCAAATAATTGATTTTAATAGAAGCTTTTTTGATGACTCTAAAGCATTAGAACATTTTGTTAGTCAATGCGATGTTATCATTCATTTGGCTGCATTAAACAGGCATCATGATGCCAATACAATCTTTGATACCAATACGGATTTAGTAAAAAAGTTAATAAACGCATTAGAAAACCAAAATAGTAAAGCACATCTTATTATTTCGTCTTCGACACAAGAAGAAAGAGATAATTTATATGGAAAATCCAAAAAGGAAGGGCGTTTGATGCTTGCTGAATGGGCAAACAAATCTGGCGGTAGATTTACAGGAATGATAATTCCTAATGTATATGGACCTTTTGGAACCCCTTATTATAATTCGGTTATCGCCACTTTTTGCCATCAAATAGCAAGAAACGAAGAGCCCAAAATAGATGTAGATGGTGATTTGAAGTTGGTATATGTTGGCGAGGTTGTTGATGTAATAATCAATGCAATAAATAATAATGACAATAGTCATGAATATGATGTAGCTCCAACAGCACAGGCAAAAGTTTCTGAAATATTGTCAATACTTATCAATTTTAAAAAAACCTACCAAGACAAAGGTGAATTTCCAAAATTGCACAACGATTTTGAACTTAAATTATTTAATACATATCGTTGTTATATGGATATTGAAAATTATTTCCCAAAAAAATTCCTCCAACATGCAGACGAAAGGGGAGCATTTGTAGAAATTGCTCGACATGGTATTGCAGGGCAAACCTCGTTTTCTACGACAGTGCCAGGTATTACAAGAGGCAACCATTTTCATACCAGAAAAATAGAACGTTTTGCAGTAATAAAAGGTAAAGCGTTAATACAATTAAGAAAAATAGGAACAAATAAAGTTTATAATTTTGAGCTGAATGGAAACGAGCCTGCCTATGTAGATATGCCAATTTGGTTTACTCATAATATCAAAAATATAGGAGACGAAATACTATATACCAATTTTTGGATTAATGAACCTTTTGATGCAAATGATCCTGACACTTGGTTTGAAGTTGTTTAATTGAATAAAATGAATAGATGAAAAAATTAAAAGTAATGACTGTTGTAGGTACCAGACCAGAGATTATTAGACTTTCTCGAGTAATGGCTGCCTTGGATGAAAGTCCTGCTATTGAACATATTACAGTACATACAGGTCAAAATTATGATTATGAACTTAATGAAGTTTTTTATGAAGACCTTGGAATCAGAAAACCTAATTATTTTTTGAATGCCGCTGGTATATCGGCTACCGCAACAATCGGTCAAATACTTGTAAACATAGATCCATTATTAGAAGAAATAAAACCAGATGCCTTTTTAGTTTTAGGTGATACAAATTCTTGCTTATGTGCTATACCAGCCAAAAAAAGGCATATCCCTATTTTTCACATGGAAGCGGGCAATAGATGTTTTGATCAACGTGTTCCTGAAGAAACCAATAGAAAGATTGTAGATCATATTTCGGATATTAATTTAACCTATTCTGATATAGCTAGAGAATATCTATTAAGAGAAGGGTTGCCTGCGGATAAAATCATCAAAACGGGATCGCCTATGTTTGAGGTTTTAAACTATTATTTACCTAAAATTAAAGAAAGTAATATTTTAGAAAAGTTAGCGCTAGAACCCCAAAAATATTTTGTAGTTTCTGCGCATCGAGAAGAAAATATTAGTAGTGATGTTAATTTTTTTGGTTTAATTCATACCCTTAATACAATTGCTGCTAAATATAATTATCCAATTATTGTTTCGACTCATCCTAGAACCAAAAAAAGATTGGAAGAATTGAAAGAAAATGTAGTGCTTCATCAATTGATTCAATGGCAAAAACCCATGGGGTTTTCAGACTATAACGCATTACAAATCAATGCGTTTGCAGTTTTGTCAGACAGTGGAACTATAAGCGAAGAATCGTCAATTCTCAATTTCCGAGCTTTAAATATACGAGAGGCACACGAAAGACCCGAAGCCATGGAAGAAGCAAGCGTAATGATGGTTGGACTAAATCCAACTAGAATTATGCAAGCATTGGAACATGTACAACTACAAAAAATGGGTTCAAATAGAAATTTTGAACCTGTTGCAGATTATTCTAAACCTAATGTGAGTGAAAAAATGGTACGAATTATTTTGAGTTACACGGACTACATAAAGAAAAACGTATGGAAAGAGGTAATTACGTAATATAATATCAAATAAAAAATAATAAAAAATAATTAAAAATGGAAAACATAATATCTCCTCTTACAAAAAATTCTGAAGCTGTTTTTGAAAGAAGAATTAAAACAAAACAGTTAATTTCAGATTATAATAAAAGTTTTAACATAGATGTTTCGGATTACTTTACAAATTTAGATTATATAAGCATTTATAAATGTATAAATACAGGGTATCGTTTTTACTATCCATACAATCTTTCTGGTGATAGTAAATTTTATGAACATTTTCAAAAATTTGATTGGTATTATATGCCATGGAAATGGGAACACGAGATAAGTAAAAATTATATTAATGATGGAGATAAATTATTGGAAGTAGGCTGTGGACAAGGTGCATTTTTAAAAAAAATTAATGAACTGTATTCATTGGATAAATCAATAGGATTAGAGTTAAACGAATCAAGTAAAAACGATTATGGAAAATTTCAAGTATTAAACGAAAGAATAGAAGATTATTCTGTAAATAATAAAGATTCTTTTGATGTGGTATGCTCGTATCAAGTATTGGAACATATTGCAGATGTAAATAGTTTTATTGCCTCAAAAATAGCTTGTTTGAAACCAAAAGGTAAAATGATCATTAGCGTTCCAAACAATGATTCGTATCTTAAAAACGATGATTTTAATTTGAATATGCCACCACACCACATGGGGCTTTGGACCGAAAATTCGTTAAAAAATTTATGTAATATTTTTCCTTTAAAATTAATAAAAGTACATTTAGAAGAATTACAAGAATATCATATACATACCTATTTGGGTTCAGAATACAATTTAAAATATAAGAATAAATTAATTCAAAGCATAGTAAGAAAATTTCATGTGTTAGTTGGAGTTTATTCAAAAAAAGCAGAAAAAATAAAAAGTAATAGACTAAACATTATCGGACATACCATATTGTTAGTGTATGAAAAACAATAAAAATTAATATGCTATTGAATTCCAAAAACAATATAAACAAGTTTGATTTTAATCTTTATAAAAATATTTTTTATTCCTTTGGAATAAAAGGTTTAAATATTTTTATTGGATTATTATTGGTTCCGCTTACACTGAATTATTTAGATAATTATAACTATGGGGTCTGGATCACGTTAAGCTCGTTAGTTGGTTGGTTCGGATTTTTTGATATTGGTTTGGGACATGGTTTGAGAAACAAATTAACCGAAGCTTTAGCTAAAGAGGATATACAATTAGCTCAAAAATATGTAAGTACAACTTATGGAATTATAGGAATTATTATTGCTATATTAATCCTATTTTTTTTGTTATTTACATTTTTTGTAGATTGGAATATTTTATTGAATATAGATAAAACAAAAATTGCCAATATAGATTTAAAATATATTATTTTAATTACGTATTCTACTTTTTGTTTATCTTTCATGTTACGTTTAATAACCGTAGTTTTAACAGCACATCATAAAACAGCAAAGGCGGCTAGTATTGATTTAATTGGAAAGTTATTTGTATTAATTATTATTTATATCCTTACAAAAACTTCGTTTTCTTCGTTGTTTTTATTTTCTTTTTTGTTTAGTGTTGTACCAGCCGTAATATTAGTTATGGCCAATTTTTATTTTTTTAACAAAAACTACCAACATTTAAAACCAACATTTAAAAAAATAGATTTTACATTATACAAAGATTTAATGTCTTTAGGACTCAAATTTTTTTTCCTACAAATTTCAGCAATTTTAATTTTTGAAACCAATATTATTGTTATTGGTCAATTGTTTGGACAAGAGCAAGTTACGGTTTATAATTTAGGGTTCAAATACTTTAGTATTATATCTATGATTTCTGCAATTGTTTTGACACCTTATTGGAGTGCATTTACTGAAGCATGGGTAAAAAACGATAAGTTGTGGATTAAAAAATCAATAATTAAACTAAACATTGTATGGATATTATTGGTAATCCTTGCCTTATTAATGCTCTATTTTGATAGATTTGTATTTAAAATTTGGTTTGGTGAAAAAGTTTTCATATCCAAAAAAATATCAATTTTGATATGTATTTGGCTCATCATTATGGCTTGGAATGCTACGTATGTTAGTTTTTTTAATGGCATTGGCAAAGTTAGAGTTCAAATGTTGATAGGCATCTTTGCAGCTATAACAAATATTCCTTTGTCGGTATTTTTTGCGAAAATATATGGAATAGAAGGTATTTTATACTCCAATATATTGTTAAGTACACTAACTATATTTATTTATCCAATACAATATTATTATTTGATAAATGACAAAGCAAAAGGATTATTTAATAAATAAAAGTCATGACAAAAGTATTATGGTTTTCAAATACTCCTGCAAATGCTGATGAGTATTTTAACAACGAAATCAAACAAACAGGAGGCTGGTTAAAATCTTTAGATTTATTGATGCAAGACCATATAGATTTGCATATTGCATTTAAAACCCATTTATCTATAAACCCATTTGAATACAAGAAAACGACTTATTATCCAATTACTATTAAAAAATCACTGTCAAAAAAGATATTAAACTTTTTTAATTTGCAGAAATATAATTATTTGGATCAATATCAAAAACTGATAATGGAAATAAATCCTGATGTAATACACATTCATGGAACAGAATCTGATTTTGGACTGATTTACAAATATACAGATAAGCCAATAGTGGTTTCAATACAAGGTAATTTGACGGTATATACGCATAAATTTTTTTCGGGATTGAGTAAAAATAAAATAAATAAATATTTTATTAGAAAAAGCTTTCCTTTTATTGATAATTTCATGTTTACATTCCGTAATATGAAGAACGAATCGAAAATTGAAAGTGAAATTTTGAAAAATTCAAAATATATTATCGGAAGAACTGATTGGGACAAAAATATAACTAAAGTTTTGAGCCCAAAAAATACATATTTTCATAATGATGAAGTGTTGCGAGATGGATTTTATAAAAATGTTTGGGATTTAGATTGGGATAAAAACCAAAAAATTATCATACATACCACCACAGGCGATAGCCCATACAAAGGTTTTGAAACGATTTTGCAAGCAGCAAACTTACTATTAAAATTAAACATAGATTTTGAATGGAGATTAGCTGGATTAAATGAAAAATCATTAATTACCAAAGTAGTAAAAAGTAACGTAGGAAATTATATTAAGTTATTAGGCAATTTAAATGAGAATGAACTCATACAAAATCTAAAATCGTCTCATATTTATGTAATGCCGTCACATATAGAAAATAGCCCAAATAGTTTATGCGAAGCAATGATTTTAGGAGTGCCTTGCATTAGTGCACACGTTGGAGGTACAGGCTCTATATTAAAAAATAAAAAAGAAGGTGTTTTAATACAAGATGGAGATCCGTGGATGTTGGCAGGGACTATTTTGGAATTTGTGCAAAATTTTGAGCAAGCAAAAGTATATGGTAAACAGGCTCGAAAAACCGCTTTAATAAGGCATAATAAAGAAAAAATTTCAAATGATTTGAAATTAATTTATAATAAAATTGTTAATGAATAAAATTATTACTTTTTTCAAAGAAGATTTTTTAATAATATTACTTATAATATTAGCCTCTTCAAGTGCCATTTTTTTAAATGAAAAACTATTTCTTATAAGCGTTGTAATTTATATTTTAAGTTTGTTTTTTTTCCTAAAAAAAACTATAAATTTAAAGATTTATATTTTTTTGACATCTTGGATTGTGATAAACATATTATCTTTTTTAGTTTATAATCATGTAGAATCATTTAAAGCAATAACTTTTTTATCTGTAACCGCTCGTATATTACTACCATATTTTATAATTAGAATTATGGGTATTAATAGTTTTTTAAATAAATTTGAACGAATAATATATGTTTTAACATTAATATCGTTACCATTATTTACAATACAATTAATTAATCCTAATTTGTTTTTCGCATTATCACCTTTGCTTTCTGCATTTTCATTAGAAGAGCAGCAGTTGGCAGGTGGTTGGTATGTAGGTTTTTTTATGTTTAGTGGTTGGGCTGCCGATAGAAATTGCGGTTTTATGTGGGAACCAGGAGCCTTTGCTTTTATGATTATTTTGGCAATGTTTATTCGTTTTTTCAAAAACAATTTCACTATTGATAAAAAAATAATAGTTTACGTTATCGCTATCATTACTACTTTATCAACTATGGGCTTTTTTGTACTTTTTTTGATGACATTAGCTTTTTTGTTGAAATTTAAAAGTGCAAGAATCAATATGTTGATTATTGTAATTTTACCAATATTTATTATATTTTCTGTTTATTTTTATCTTAATTCTGATTTTTTAGCTGGAAAAATAAATGTTTATGTAGAAGTGGGTAGCGAAACTTGGTATGAAGGTGTTGATAACCAGCAATTTAGATTATCAAGATTAGGAATTATTTTATTTGCCTTTGAAGAGAGTTTGAAATGGCCTTTTGGTTGGGGCATTTTAGAAAATGTTCCTGGCATTTTAAAATACGGAAAGCCTGTAAGTGGACCAAATACTTATGCTGAATTATTATTAAAATGGGGTTGGGCAGGATTGATCATGTTTATATATATATTAAAAAAAACAATGTTTATTTTGTTTTATAATCAAAGAGTTATTGTTAAATATTTGATGACTTTTTCTATTTTAATGTCTGTTTTAACATATAATTTAGCTAATAATACTTTTTTGCTAACGTTTATTTATATAGGCATATTATTTAATGAAAAATTAATATTAAAAAAAGAATAATGTTTATTATATACACAAACTATGGCAATTTTGGAAAAGTTGTTTTAAACGAAATATGTAGTAACATTTATGAAATTGAATTCAAAACGGCATACAACAATAAGGCTTCCGATTGTACAATAGATAATAGACCTTGGAAAGTTTTAAATATTAATTTTGGTTAATACAAATTAAGAGATTTATGAATGATAATAAAATAAATATACCAAATATTGTAATATATACAACATCTGATTTTCCAAACGGCGGTGCACCAGAAAATTTTGTTCGGCAAATGGTTGATGGTATATACGAAAACCAAATAGCTGTTTCGGTTGTTCGATTAAGAGGTCAATTATTTGGAGATACAGAGCATAAGGTAAAAGTAAGTAATTTTATAAATAAAAAATTTCCAGAAAATGAATTTTTAAAATTCGTAAATTTAATTTCACAAATTATTTATACTCCATTTTCAATATTAATTCAAAAATTAAAATATAAAAAAAATACAATCATTTTATATGGAGTTGAATATTTATATTTTACAATACCCTATTTGTTATTTTGTAAATTATTTAATATCCGTTTATATAGAATTGTTACAGATTATTACGAACCGCAATCGCTGACTCCCGTTTGGTGGAAAAAAATAAAATTAGTTTTTTATTATGGGCAATTCAAATTTATAGATCAATATTTTAATGGTGTTATTGTATTAAGTCATTATTTGAAAAAAATAATTCAAAAAAATAATGTAAAAAATGTTCTGTTAATCAATCATTTTATAGATTTTTCTAGTTTTTATAGTTCTAGTTTTAAAAAAGTTGAAAATACTTTTGTCATTGGGTTTTGTGGAACTACAAATATACAAAATGGAACTTTTGATTTGATTGACGCTTTCGTGTTGTTACAAGAATTTCATCCAAACACCCAACTATTAATTATTGGCAACTTTTCTTCTGAATTAAAAAACAAGTTAAATCAATTACCAGATTGCATTAAAAACAAAATAACAGTTACAGGTTTCTTGGAAAAATCAGATGTACAACAAAATTTGCAAAAATGCGATATTTTAGTCAATCCAAGAATAGCAGGTGAATTTGCTGAGGCAGGATTTCCAACTAAATTAGGCGAATATTTTGCTATGAAAAAACCAATAGTTACCACTGTAACCGATGATTTTAAAATATATTTTGAAAACAAAAAACAAGTTGTATTTGCAAGTTCCAATAACCCAACTTCTATCAAAGATGGATTGGTGTTTTTTATAGAAAACCCTTTAGAGTCTAACAAAATTGCTAATGCGGGATACCAATGGGGGTATGAAAATTTAGATTATATTAAAAACAGTAAAAAACTGATTAATTTTATAAAAATGTAATAGTAGATGAGGGTATTAATTGTTTGTAGTGGCAATGCACAAGTTATTGCACCATTTATAGTTGAGCAAGTCAACGCATTAAAAAAATTAGACGTTGAAATAGAATATTTTTTGATAAAAGGCAAAGGGATATTAGGTTATATTAAAAATTATAAGGCATTATTGCAAAAAATAGCATCGTTTCAACCCAATATCATACACGCTCATTATGGATTTAGTGGATTATTATCCATTTTTCAACGAAGAATTCCAGTTGTAGTTACATTTCATGGATGTGATATTCAAAAAAGAGGGGTTAATAATATAATATCAAATTTTGTTTTTTATTTAGCAAATAGTAGTATCTTTGTAAATAGTAAAATGCTAAATTTTGTTATATTTAAAAAAAAACACACTATTATTTCATGCGGAATTGATTTAGATGAATATCAATATATTTCTAAAGAAGAGGCTAGGAAAAACTTGCGTTTTTCTGACAAAGAAAAATTAGTCTTATTCAGTTCAAGTTTTGATGAGCCAGTAAAAAATTACGACTTAGCCAAAAAAGCTGTAGAAAAATTGGAAAACATAAAATTATTAGAATTAAAAGGATATAAAAGAGAAGAAGTAATACAGTTGATGCATGCAGTAGATTGTTTATTAATAACCTCTATTCGAGAAACAGGCCCACAAGTTGTAAAGGAAGCTTTGATGTGTGGTTGTCCCATAATTTCAGTAGATGTTGGCGATGTAAAAAGTTTGATAGAGCAGGTAGCTGGATGTTTTATAGTACCGTATGATGAAAATATAATAGCCGAAAAAATAAGTTTGGTTTTTCAAAACAATAACCGAATAAAAGGTAGAGAAGTTATCATTGAAAAAGAATTATATAATAGTGTAATTGCCAAAAAAATAAAAGACATTTACACTCAAATACTAAATAAATAATGTGTGGAATTTCGGGAATAATCAATTTCAATAACCAAAAGGTTCAAGAGTTGGAACTGCTGTCTATGGTTCAAGCCATGAAACACAGAGGGCCAGACGATCAAGGTATATTTATTGATAATACGGTTGGTTTTGGATTTGTAAGATTAAGTATCATCGATTTGTCTAGTGCAGGACATCAGCCATTTCAAAGTGAAGACCAAAGATACACCATGGTATTTAATGGGGAAATATATAATTATGTAGAATTAAGAGAAGAACTTATACGAAATGGAACGGTTTTTAATACCAAAACCGATACAGAAGTTTTGTTAAAATCATATATCAAATGGGGAAAAGATTGCTTGCATAAGTTTAATGGTATGTGGGCTTTTGCTATATATGATAATCAAGAAAAAACAGTGTTTTTTGCAAGGGATAGATTTGGAGTAAAGCCTTTTTATTATTATTCAGATGAGAATAATTTTTATTTTGCCTCAGAAATTCCATCTATATTAGCAGTATTAAAAGCAAAACCAAAAGCAAACGAACAGGCAATATTTGATTATTTAGTTTTTAATAAAACAGAACATAACAGTCAAACCTTTTTTGAGGGTATAGAAAAAATATCGCACGGTCATTGTTTGTTTGTTGATTTGAAAAAACAAAAAAATACGATTGCACCTGAAAAATGGTATGATTTAAGGGAAAATGTTAAAAAAAGCACAGGTTTTTCTTCACCTAATGAATTTAAAGATGTATTTGTAGAGGCTGTAAAACTAAGATTACGAAGTGATGTGCCGGTTGGAGTATGTTTAAGTGGTGGCTTGGACTCTTCTTCAATTGTGTCGGTTATAATTGATCATTTAAACGTAGCAAACTTAAATACTTTTTCGGCGGTTTTTGATAATAATTTTTCTGGCGATGAATCAAAATTTATATTAGAATATGCAGATAAACCAGGACAAAGACATTATATAACCCCTACTGCCGAAACTTTGTATGACGATCTTGATGATTTTATAACTTGCCATACAGAGCCAATCCCGTCAACATCACCTTATGCACAATACAAAGTGATGCAAAAGGCACAAAATAATGTAGTTGTTACTATTGATGGTCAGGGTGCAGACGAACATTTGGCGGGTTACCATTACATTTTTGGGTTTTATTTTAAAGATTTATTAATCAATTTAAAATGGTACACTTTGTTGAAAGAAATGTACTATTACTTGAAAATACATAAATCCACTTTTGGGCTTAAAACGTTTTTGTTTTTTTTACTTCCTAAAAATATTCGAACCAAAACAAAAGTGAATGATTTAGGTTATTTTAATGTTAAATTTGTTAATGATTATTTAAAAAAATCAAGTATTTCTGATAATTTGTATGGTTCCAAAAGTTTAAAAGATTCATTATTAAATCATTTTGAATACAAACTCGAACATTTATTAAAATGGGGTGATAGAAATTCAATGCATTTTTCAATAGAATCAAGAGTTCCATTTTTGGATTATAAGCTGGTTGAAAAATCGTTGGCTACAAAATCGAATGAAATAATAAAAAATGGAATGACTAAAAGCATTTTACGTAAATCGATGAAAGGTATTTTACCCGAAGTTATAAGAAACAGAGTAGATAAAATTGGTTTTGAAACCCCTCAAGATGAGTGGTTTAGAGAAATAAAATGGCAAAACAAAATAAATAATATAATAACAAGTGAATCTTTTGGTAACAGAGGAATTTTTGATCAAAAAAATGTGGTTAAAAAATATAAAAAGCACATTAGTAGAGAAATAAATATTTCAAATGAAATTTGGAAATGGGTACATTTAGAATTATGGTTTAGAAAATATATAGATGAGTTATGATAGGAATTATAGACTATAATATGGGCAATTCAGGTTCGGTAAAAAGAAAATTTGATAGATTACAATCAAATAGTTTTGTTTCAAATAATATTGCCGAGTTGAGTAAAGCAGATAAATTGGTAATGCCTGGTGTAGGACATTTTGGTAATGCAATTGAACAAATCAAAAAGCTAAATCTTTGGGATTTTATAAACGAATCTGTTTTAATTAAAAAAAAACCAATTTTAGGTATTTGTTTAGGGATGCAAATAATGGCCAAAACTAGTGAAGAAGGGAACGAAGAAGGCTTTGGATGGTTTGATGCTAACGTCATAAAATTTAAAGTTTCTGATACTTTTCAGTTTAAAATTCCTCACATAGGTTGGAATGATACATTTATTCAAAAAAAATCAAAATTATTTGATAATATTTCAAATAATGATTTTTATTTTGTACATAGTTATCATATAGAATGCAATGACAAACAAGATATATTAACGACTACAAATTATGATTATGAGTTTGTCTCTGCCATTGAAAAGGATAATATTTTTGGATGTCAATTTCATCCAGAAAAAAGTCATTCACAAGGAGATCAATTGTTTAAAAATTTTATACAATTATAGTACATGTACAAACCAAGAGTTATTCCAGTTTTATTATTAAAAGATTACGGACTGGTAAAATCTATTAATTTTAAAAAACATCGCTATATAGGAGACCCTATAAATGCTGTGAAAATATTTAATGATTTAAAAGCAGACGAGTTAGTCTTTTTAGATATTAATGCTACAAAAGATAATAAAATAATTGATTTAGATTTTGTAAAAAAAGTAGGAGAAGAGGCCAATATGCCATTTTCTGTTGGTGGCGGAATCAAAACTTTAGATAACATAGAAAGTATATTAAAGATTGGTGTTGAAAAATGTATAATTGGGACTTTTGCTATCGAAAACCCTAATTTTATAAAAGAAGCGTCTGATAGATTCGGATCATCAACAATTGGAGTTTGCATAGACGTGAAAAAAGACTTTTTTGGAAGAGAATACGTCTATTATAGAAATGGTTCAAAAAAAGCAAATTTAGCTATCGAAGATTTTGCAAAACTAATGCAAGAAAAAGGAGCTGGAGAGTTAATCATTCAATCTATAGATAATGACGGTACAAAACGAGGATATAATTTGGAACTGATAGACAAAATATCAAAATTAGTATCTATTCCTATAGTTGCACTTGGGGGGGCTAAAAATATTGATAGTATGCAAGAGTTACATAAAAAAACAGTTGTAAATGGTTTTGCAGCTGGAAGTATGTTTGTATATCATGGAAATAGAGATGGAATATTGATAAACTATCCTGATAAGGAAGAGTTGAAAAAATTATTTTTATGAAAATTTTAGTTGCTTTAAATCACCCGGCACATTATTATGTGTTTAAGTTTACGGTGAAAGAATTAATCGCATTAGGGTATGATGTTAAATATGTTATTAAAGAGAAAGATATATTAGAGCATTTACTTAAAAGCGAGGGCGTTGAGTATATAAAAATTAATGAAAAGAAAAATAGAAAGAAAAATGCTTTTTCTATTATTTACAATGGAATATTTGAATTAGGTAAACAAAATATTAACTTAGGTAAAGTAGTATATCAATGGAAACCCAATTTAATGATAGGGACTGATATATCGATTACCTATATTGGCAAACTATTCTCCATACCCTCATTTGTTTTTAATGAAGATGATTTTGAAATTAATAAAATGTTTTGCAAGGCAGCATATCCATTTGCTACACGTATAATCGCACCTAATATTTGTTCTGTTGGAAAATTTGATTATAAAAAAATAGGGTATAATGGTATTCAAAAAATGGCCTATTTGCATCCAAATAATTTTACGCCTGATTATGACGTAATTAAAGAGTATGTAGATGCAGATAAGCCTTATTTTTTAATTCGTTTAGTTAGTTTAACGGCTGGACATGACATTGAAGGTTTGCATACTGGGCTTAATGAACATTTAATAGATGAAATTATCAAACTTTTAGAGCCTTATGGAAATATAATTATTAGCGGTGAAGATAAAATAAATGATAAATACAAAAAATATAATTTAAATTTACCACCAAATAAAATGCATCATCTTATTGCTTTTGCAGATTTATTTATAGGCGATAGTCAAACGATGTGTGCAGAGGCAGGATTATTAGGAACACCTTTTTTGAGATTCAATGATTTTGTTGGCAAAATAGCCTATTTGAATGAAATTGAAAATGAATACAAACTAGGATTTGGTATCAAAACAAACAAACCAAATGAATTAATTGATCAAATCAAAGAATTAATTAAAGAAAGTGACAAAAAGAAAAAATATAAAGAAAAAAAAGAAAAATTATTTTTAGATAAAATAAATGTTTCAAGTTTTTATACAAATCTAATAGATGATTTTTTAAAGTTAAAAGAATAAGAAAATGCAAAATTTTAAATACCAAGCCGATAAAATTTGTTCAAGGTGTATAATGGATGACACTGTAGAAGGAATAACATTTAACGAAAAAGGTGAATGCACATTTTGTGAAATTCATGATGAATTAGAAATGCAGTTTGCATTAAACGATCATTCAAAAAAAGAGTTAGAAAAAATAGTGGCTAAAATCAAACAAGATGGCAAAGGGAAGCCTTATGATTGTATAGTTGGAGTAAGCGGAGGTAGAGATAGTACTTATACTTTATATGAAACTGTAAAATTAGGATTACGTCCTTTGGCAGTACATTTTGACAATGGTTGGAATACAGAGCATGCCGTAAATAATATAAAGAATGTTTGCAAAAAATTAAATGTTGATTTATACACTCATGTGGCTGTTTGGGAAGAGTTTAAAGATTTGCAAAGAGCTTTTCTTGAAGCATCAGTACCCGACGCAGAAGTTCCTACAGATTGGGTAATATTTTCTGTTTTATTTAAAGAAGCCGCTAAAGAAAATTTGAAGTATATTATTCATGGACACTCCTTTAGAACCGAAGGAACTACACCAATTTCATGGACCTATATGGATGGAAGATATGTAAATGATATCCATAAAAAATTTGGAAAACTAAAAATTAAAAGTTTTCCAATTATGAACATGTCAGATTATTTGTATTATTCATTTATAAGAAAAATAAAACAAGTACGTTTGCTGTATTATTTACCTTATGATGAACAAGAAGTTTTAAAATCTTTGACAAGTGAAGTAGATTGGCACAATTATGGTGGCAAACATCATGAATCGAAATATACTGGTTTTTTTCAATCTTATATTTTAACAAGAAAATTCAATATAGATAAAAGAAAACTCCATTATTCTGCTCTTTTAAGAAATGGACAAATAACTCGAAATGAAGCTTTATTAATTGTTAAAAAAGACCCTTTTACTGAAGGAATTGAAACAATAAATTATTGTCAGAAAAAACTAGGTTACTCTGCTGAGGAGTTCGATAGCATCATGAAATCTCCAGTAAAATCTTATAAGGATTATAATTCATATTTTAATATTATAAAAAAATTGAAAAAACCTATTTTTTGGGCAACCAAATTAGGTATAGTTCCAGATACAGTTTATAGAAAATTTTTTAAATTTTAAAATATTTTATTAAATTTAAGTATATTAAATGCTATAATATTAGTTTTTATTATTATTTAACCATTAAAATTAAGTCATAAGTTAAAATATCTTGTCAATGCCAAAAGAATATCTACTTAATAAAAATATAGGTAAGGAAGGGTTAGATTTTGTCAATCAATTTTGTTCTCTAGAAAAGGCAATTGTTTTGGCTACTCAAAATATTTTTAATATTGAAAGCATTGAAAGCAAACAAGTTGCAATTATTAATATAGAACGTATTAATGATATAAAAAAACTAAATAGTTTTTTAAAAAAGGTAAATAAAAAACTTAATAATGACGGCGTTTATGTGGGTTGTGCAGAAACCTATATGGTAAGAAAAAATAGGTTGATGAAAAAATTCCCTAAACCTTTAAACCATATTTATTATTTTTTCGATTTCTTAATAACAAGAGTGCTTCCAAAAATATGGTTTACAAGTAGAGTCTATTTTTATTTATCAGGCGGCAAAGGTAGAGTGCTTTCAAAAACTGAGGTTTTGGGTAGGTTAGTGTATTGTGGTTTTGGAATAGCAGAAGTTAAGCAAATTAATAATTTGTTGTATTTTGCAGTAAAAAAAGTAAATGAACCTCAATATGATGCACATAAACCTAAGTACGGCTTTTTTATTAAATTGCCACGAATAGGAAAAGATAGTAAAATTATAAAAGTATATAAATTAAGAACTATGCATGCTTATTCTGAGTATATTCAGAAATATGTTTTTGAACAAAACAATTTGGCCGAAGGAGGAAAGCTTAAAAACGATTTTAGAATTCCAACTTATGGAGAAAAATTAAGAAAATACTGGATAGATGAGTTGCCTATGCTCATTAACTTATTGAAGGGCGAAATGAAAATCATTGGTGTTAGGCCATTAAGTGCACATTATTTGAGTTTGTATAATCCAGAATTAGTAGCATTAAGAACTCAAACAAAACCTGGACTGTTGCCCCCATTTTATGCCGATTCGCCTAAAACTTTAGATGAAATTATGGATTCTGAAAAAAAATACTTGCTTCAATACCTGAAAAGCCCTTTTAAAACAGATGTTAAATATTTTTTTAAAATTCTACATACTATTTTCATTAAAGGTAAGCGAAGTTCCTAACAAAAAAAATAGCTTACATTTTTATTATCTATAAAAATCACTTACTTTTGCAAAAAAAAATTAAATATATAAAATGATTATTACAAAACATCACTTTACCAATAAAATTGGTTTGAAATTCTTGTGTTTTTTGTTATTAGGAATGATGGCATCTTCATGTACTTCTTCTAAAGACATTATCTTATTGCAAGATGTGCATCAAAATACTAGCAATACTATTCAAAAAAGCTATATAAACACGATTCAACCTGATGATAATTTAGCTATTTTCGTGTCTTCGTCAGATAATGTTGGTGTACAATCTTTCAATATGCCTGTAAGTGCTATTAATGTTGCTTCGGGTACCGTTTCGGGGATTCCAAAGCAAATTACTTATTTAGTAAAACAAGATGGTTCTATAGAGTTTCCTGTTTTGGGTAAAATTCAGGTTTCTGGATTAACCATGCTTGAATTAACAGAAATGTTAAAAAGTAAATTGAAAACTTATCTAAATAATCCTATTGTAAATATTGAATTGCAAAATTTTAAAGTAACGGTACTAGGTGAGGTAAACAAACCAGGTGTGTATCCTGTAAACCAAGAAAGAATAACCATTTTTGAAGCTTTAGGTTTGGCTGGTGATTTGAATATTACGGCTATTAGAAAAAATGTGTTGGTGATAAGAGAAATCAACAAAGAACAAAAATATTTTAATGTTGATTTGACATCCAAAAATATTTTTGAGTCAGATGTTTATTATTTGAAAAAAAATGATGTTGTGATTGTTGCTCCCAATAATGCAAAAATTAAATCAGCATCTTATAACGCCAATACACCCGTTTTAATATCATTGGCCTCTGTAGTACTTTCGTTAATTATAATTTTAACAAAATAATTCCTCAAAATGTCAGATTACAAAGATTTATTTATTGATAATGATCAGCATCATAATAATAATGACAATATCGATTTTAAAGAAAACTTAGAAAAATATTTAGCACATTATAAATGGTTTTTATTAAGTATTTTTTTGTGTTTAATTTTGGGAATTGTTTTTATCAAATATGCCAAACCCGTTTATCAATCTACAGCTACCATTTTACTAAAAAAAGACAAGTCGGGTGGTCCTTTGAATGAAATTTCGATGTTGCAAGATTTAGGAGTGGGGGCAGGAAATAATTTTGTTGAAGACGAAATTCAAATTATTAAATCTATTCCTATAATAAGTAATGTTGTTGGTAAATTAAACTTAAATATTAAGTGTTATAAAAAAACGAGTATTACACACAAAGTTATTGAGGTATATAGCAAAAGTTTACCATTTTATATTGTTCATAAAAAACTGGATAGTAGTAGGGTAATAAATTCTGAAATTAAAATCAAATTTACAGATAAAAATCAATTTACTGTAAGTTCTGATAGTGTAAGTAATCAAAAATACCGTTTAGGGCAAACCATTAATATTGGAGCCGATGAACTGATTTTTGTACCCAAAGCAGATTATAACAAATTGGTTACAAAGGATGTAGTGGAAGCAATGGAGTATAACATCATGGTAATTCCGTTTGATATTGCTGTGGATAATTATCGAAATGACATTCAAGTAAACCAAATCAGCAAAACATCTAATGCAGTTGAGTTAAGTTTAAAATCGGAAATTCAAGCTCAAGGGCGTGATATTTTGAATGTTTTAGTCCAAGAATATATTGCCAATGGAATTGTAGATAAAAATCAGGTTGCTCTAAAAACAGCCGAATTTATCAATAAAAGAATTGTGGTTTTAGATGATGAATTGAATGTATTAGAAAAAAATGTTGAAAATTTTAAAAAACAAAATAACCTTACAGATATAGTGTCTGAAGCCAAGCTTTTTGTAGAAGGCCATGCCGAAATAGAAACTAAAATTCAAAATAATAATATTCAATTGGGGTTAATCAAATACATGCAAGATTATTTGAGTAAAACAAAAGAAGATTTAATTCCTACAAATATCGGACTTTCGGACTTGACGTTAGCAAAAAATATTGAAATGTATAATGAGTTATTACTCAAAAAAAGGATGTTTGCTAAAAGTGTTACAGCTCAAAATCCAGAATGGATTAATTTAGCAAATTCTGTTGTAAGTTTACGTAAAAATATTATAGATGCTCTAGAAAATCAAAGAAAATCTTTTGAAATAACAAGCAGTAATTTGCAGTCGCAGAATACAAAAATCAATTCAAAAATTAGTGATATTCCTGTTCAAGAAAGAAAATTTAGAGAAATTTATAGACCTCAACAAACAAAAGAAGCATTATTCTTGTTTTTATTGCAAAAAAGAGAAGAAGCTACTATAACATCTGTATCAACTTTACCTTCGGCCAAAATTATTAATAAAGCCAACGGTTTATTTGAACCTATTTTTCCCAAAAAATCCTTAATTCTGGGAGTGTTTTTATTCATTGGAATTTTAATCCCTTTTCTGATAATTTTTATAGGACAATTGTTGGATACCAAAATACATAATATTGGACAGCTAGAAAAATTGACTTCTGTTCCAATCATTGGAAATGTTGCAAAAGGAACAAATAAAACCCGTAGTATTGTTGAGAAAAACGACCGAACCAATGTAGGTGAATCTTTACGTCATTTGATTGCCAATTTGAATTTTGTAACCAATAATGCTAAAAATTCAACTATATTAGTAACTTCTACTATGAGTGGTGAAGGTAAATCGTTTGTGGCAGCAAATTTAGCTACTTATTTGGCTCACTCTGGTTATAAAGTAGTTTTGTTAGGTTTAGATTTACGTGCTCCAAAACTTTATGAGTATTTCAATATAGATAAAGCTAAAGGTATAACGCATTTTATTACAGATAAAAATTTAACAGTTAAAGATATTATCAACCCTATTCGTGAAGTTCCTAATTTGGATTTAATTGACTCTGGTTTTATTATTCCTAATTTTAATGAAATTATTCAAACTACTCGACTGACCGATCTTGTTGAAGAACTCAAAAAAACCTATGATTATGTCATTTTTGATACAGCACCTGTTGGTTTGGTATCAGATACTTTGCATTTGAATAATTTGGCTGATTTATGTCTTTTTGTAGTAAGGGCTAATTATTTAGATAAACGGATGTTGTTTGTAGTAGAAAAAATTAAAACGGACAAACGATTTAAGAAAATTAATTTAATTTTGAATGATGTAGATTTTACTTCAAACAAATATGGTTATGGCTACGGTTATGGCTATGGCTTAGAAGAAAATGATACCTCTTGGTTTTCAAAAATTTTCAAAATAATTAAAAGAAAATAAAAAAAAGGCTGTCCTTCATAAGTTTTGGACAGCCTTTTTTTTAATCATACTTGGATTATTCCTAAATTAAATTTTTTCTCAATCGGTGCATGATTGGCAGCTTCTATTCCCATCGATATCCATGTTCGGGTGTCTGTAGGATTGATAATGGCATCTGTCCACAATCGAGCGGCTGCATAATAAGGCGATATTTGAGCATCATATTTGGCTTTTATGGCTTCAAATAGTTCTTTTTCTTTGATTTCATCAACCATTTCCCCCTTTGCTTTCAAGGCCGAAGCTTCAATTTGCATCAATACTTTGGCGGCTTGGGTACCTCCCATTACAGCGAGTTCGGCACTTGGCCAAGCAACAATTAGCCTTGGGTCGTATGCTTTGCCGCACATAGCATAATTTCCAGCCCCATAGGAATTACCAATGATAACCGTAAATTTTGGAACAACCGAATTAGCAACTGCATTTACCATTTTGGCGCCATCTTTTATTATTCCTCCATGTTCTGATTTTGATCCAACCATAAATCCTGTTACATCTTGCAAAAATACTAATGGTATTTTCTTTTGATTACAATTTGCTATAAATCGTGTTGCTTTGTCGGCACTATCAGAATAAATAACTCCTCCAAGCTGCATTTCTCCTTTTTTCGATTTTACAACTTTTCGTTGATTGGCAACAATCCCAACAGCCCAACCCTCTATTCTAGCATATCCCGTTACTATGGTTTGTCCATATCCTGCTTTATATTCGTCAAACTCCGAATCATCAATTAGTCTATTTATGATTTCCATCATATCATAAGGCTCATTTCTGGACTTGGGCAATACTCCAAATAGAGCTTCTTCCAATAATTTTGGTTTTTGTGCTTTGATTCTGTTAAAACCTGCCACTTCAAATTGTCCCATTTTTCCCATCATGCGTTTGATTCTATCCAAAGCGTCTTTATCATTAAGTGCCTTATAATCTGTTACGCCCGATATTTCGCAGTGGGTTGTTGCTCCACCAAGTGTTTCATTGTCAATATTTTCGCCAATTGCGGCTTTTACTAAATAGCTTCCTGCTAAAAAAATACTCCCCGTTTGATCTACTATCATGGCTTCGTCAGACATTATTGGCAAGTAGGCACCGCCAGCCACACAACTGCCCATTACGGCTGCAATTTGAGTAATACCCATGCTGCTCATTATGGCATTGTTTCTAAAAATTCTTCCAAAATGCTCCTTGTCTGGAAAAATTTCATCTTGCAAAGGCAAATATACCCCTGCAGAATCTACTAAATAAATGATGGGCAATTTGTTTTCAATGGCTATTTCTTGGGCCCTTAAATTTTTTTTTCCGGTAATAGGAAACCATGCACCAGCTTTTACTGTTGCATCATTGGCCACTACAACACATTGAACACCAGAAACATAGCCAATTTTTACTACTACACCACCCGAAGGACAACCACCATGTTCGGCATACATACCGTCGCCTGCAAAAGCACCTATTTCGATATTGTTGGCTTTTTCATCTAACAAATAATCGAGTCGTTCTCGTGCCGTCATTTTACCTTCGGCATGTAATTTTGCTATCCGTTTTTCGCCACCACCTAACTGAACTTTTGCAAATCGTTTTCTAAGTTCTGAAACTAAAAGTTTGTTATGGTCTTCATTTATATTAAAATGTTCATTCATAATTGCTAATTTGATATTTTCTAATGGCTAAAGTACATTTTTTTTTCTAATAATTGAAATTATATTCGTTTAAATTTTGAAAAAAACAATATAATAATCAAAACACCAATCCTTACTTCTTTATTTTTTAACAAAAAATTATAATATAATATTTATTTATATTTATAAAATATACTAAAAATTATACATTTTAAATTTATTTTAATTTTTTTATAAAAAATATGTTTTTTTATTTGGAAATGTAAATTTTAATTACATAAATTTGCACCGTTAAAAAAAAATAATACTAACCTTTAATAAAGCGAAGAGATGTTTAATTATACTACTCCTACATTCAGTACCTTATCAACAGTTGTTGGTTTGTGTCATCTTCGTGGTTTTTCTTTTAGATAGCGTTTTAATTATATATAGAAAAAGCCCGAAGTAAAGTTTAATTTCGGGCTTTTTTGTTTATTCTAGACACTTCAAAATATTATCCCGAAACCTTGCACTAGCTCCATTTTTTTGGATTGTAGCTTATAATTGTTTAAAAATTACAATTATTACCTTATATCTTTTTTTATTTAAAATCATATCTTTTTTTAAATAATGAAAGTGTTATTCAGCTTTTTATGAAAAAAAATCAAAAGTTATATTTCAATTTTATTATACATAAAATCGAATTAATATCTTGACAATCAAGATAGTATATATAATCATGGGAAATAAAATATCTGGAAAAGACTTAATAAAATTAGGTTTTCCAAAAAATAATGCAATAAATATTGCCTTGGGGCAAATTAATAGATATAGAAAAAGAGAAAAAAAAGAACCTATTTTGAATGAGGCAAAAGAGGTTTTGTTGTCGCCAGAAAAGTTTAAAAATCATGGTACTTGGGGCAAAGTTGCCGAAGGATTGGTTAATCCTGTATCAATAAGAATGCACCAGTTGCATAATACACGAGCACCTTTTACCATTTTTGGAGAAAATGACATCGATGCTCAAGCAAAGTTTCAATTGTATGATGCATTAAAATTGCCCATATCGGTTGCAGGAGCGCTTATGCCCGATGCACATTCGGGTTATGGATTGCCAATAGGTGGTGTTTTGGCTACTAATAATGCCGTAATTCCTTATGGCGTTGGGGTTGATATTGGATGTCGGATGAGTTTGTCTGTTTATGATTTGCCAGCTTCTTTTCTGAAAGGCAAAGACCATCAACTGCAAGCCATTTTGAAGAATCATACCAAATTTGGCATGACCGAGGTTCATCAAAATAAAGCTGATCATGCCATTTTTAGCCATCACGGATTTCAAGATGTGCCGTTGCTGAAAAGTTTATTGACTAAGGCATACAAACAACTTGGTACTTCTGGTGGAGGCAATCATTTTGTGGAATTTGGCATTGTAGATTTACAAAATCCGCTTTCAGAATGGCATTTAGCCCCTGGCAGTTATTTGGCGGTTTTATCGCACAGTGGTTCGAGAGGTCTTGGAGCCAATATTGCCAAACATTATACCTATTTAGCTACAAAACAATGTCCGTTACCCAAGCATGTTCAACATTTAGCATGGTTAGATTTGAACACACACGATGGACAAGAATACTGGTTGGCAATGAATTTGGCTGGCGATTATGCAAAAGCCTGCCATGACGATATTCATAGACGCATAGCTAAAGCATTGGGCAGAAGAATTGCATTGACCATAGAAAACCACCACAATTTTGCTTGGAAGGAAACCGTTAATAATCAAGAGTGTATTGTGCACAGAAAAGGGGCAACACCGGCAAGTTTAGGCGAGCTTGGCATTATTCCTGGTTCCATGACAGCACCAGGGTTTATTGTAAGAGGTAAAGGCAATTTGGAAAGTTTACAATCGGCTTCACATGGTGCCGGAAGGCTATATTCGAGGTCCAAATGCAAGTCTATTTTTACTCAAAGTGCAATTAAAAAAGAGTTGCAAAAATTTGATGTACAGCTCATTGGAGGAAATATAGACGAAGCTCCAATGGCATACAAAAACATACAGCAAGTGATGAAAAATCAAGAGGAATTAGTTGAAATTATAGGAACGTTTACGCCAAAAATTGTAAGAATGGATAAATAGTTTTAAAAAAAAGATAATGGAAAAAATAATACAAATTACCTCGGGAAGAGGGCCAGCCGAATGTGAGTGGGTGGTTGCACAAGTGCTCAAAAAAATGCTAGAAGAAGCAGCAATTTATGGTATAAAACACAATATGCTATACAGAGAACCTGGAGCAGAAAATGGTACTGTGGCCACGGCATTGATCAAATTAGAAGGACCAGAAACAACTCGTTTTGTTGCTTCTTGGCTCGGTACAATTTTATGGATAGGAAAAAGTGCATATAGAAAATTTCATAAAAGAAATAATTGGTATATCGGAATTTTTGAAGTTCAAGGCAATCCACAAGACCATTTTCAGGAATCGGATATTCGATACCAAGCCATTCGCAGTTCGGGTGCGGGAGGGCAGCACGTAAATAAAGTTAGTTCGGCTATTAGAGCTACGCATATTCCAACAGGTTTATCTGTTTTGGCTATGGATTCTCGATCGCAACATCAAAATAAAAAGTGGGCTACGAGTAGATTGCTTGAAAAATTAGCCGAAAGAGCCGATCAAAAAATCAAACAACAAATGCAACATACTTGGCTCAATCAAACACAAATTGAAAGAGGCAACCCTATTCGTACATTTGAAGGAAGTGATTTTAAACACAACAAAAAGATTAAAAGTTTCAAGCCCGAAAGGCAAAAAGCTAAGCTAGAATTAAAAAAATATTGATATGACATGTAACTGTTAGTTTACAATTACATAATCTATCATTATAAAAAATATAAAAATGAAAAATATAGATAAATATTTATTTCAAGCCATGGACAACTACCCATATTGGCTTGAAGGCACCATAGAATCGTTAGATTATGCCTTGTCTTATGACGAAAATAGCACTATGGCCTTATGTTTAGCAGGAAGGATTCAAGCAGAACAATTATTGAACTATGAACAAGCAAAATGTTATTTTCAAAAAGCATTGTCTATAAATGTTCATGCTTTAGAAGTCTATCCACATTTTATCCAAACATTACTTTGGAATGATGATTTGGACGAGGCAAAAAAATTAATTGCATTTACTTTGACAGTAAAAGGAGTTTCTAAAATAGACATTTTGCTAAAAAAAATACAATTATTAGAACTACAATTCAAGATTAAAAAAGCACTAAAAATCATTTTAGAAATAAAAAGGCTCACAACTAATAATGATTATCAATCGACTATTGAAGACACAAAAAAAAGATTGAAAGATAAATTAAAACAAAATAAAACAAGAAAATAAAGTTTTGATTTTCATGTAATACATTATTGTGATAAAATTATAATTTTTTTAATTTAATAAAGTATATACTTATTTATATTTTTAATATTATTTATAAAGTAGGTTTATATTTGATAATTATAATAAAATAAATATTAAAATTTTTTATATATTAATTGTTTATTTTTTTACAAATAATAAAAATAAAATAAAAGTTTATTTTTATAATAAATAAATATATCGATAAAAAGTTTAATAATAACGATGAATGATGTTTTTTATGTTTCGTTTTTTATGAAAAATGAGAAATTTTATTTTTAACGAATTAAAAATTAATATATTTTTAAGATAATATTTATATAATAATTGCATGTAAAGTAATTATGTTATATATTTGCATATCTTGTAAATACAAATATATTTATATGTTGTAAATATAATTTACAATTGACACATGTACATTATTTAATGTTTAAATAAAATAGACTAGAATTATAAAATTTAATAGAGAATGAAATATATTTTGAAATTTGTATTTGGAATATTTTTATTATTTAATATTTCAATATGTTACACACAAGTGGTAGGTACACCAATTATAATTTTAAAAACAAGTGCTAAAGTCGCAAGCATCAACTGTTCAAGTCCAGTCAATACCGGCTCACTTGTAGATGGTCTAACGGTTTCTACAACAAATACATCTACTATTACGTATTCAGGTGCAAATGGAAGAGGTTATAGTTCGCAAACCATTAGTTCTACTGGAATTACTGGTCTAACAGCAACAACAGATGCGGGTGTTTTATCAAATGGGAATGGTAGTATTACATATACGATTACTGGCACTCCATCTGGAACAGGAACAGCTAATTTTGAAATAAAAATGGGAGGGCTATCTTGTACATTATCTAGAACAGTAAATGCGGGTTCTATAGGTAGTTTATCATGTGGTAGTCCAACTCTTGATGGTCGAATTATTGTAGGGAAAACGGTAAATTCAACGGTAACATCTACAATTTCTTATACAGGAGGAAACGGTGGCGGTTATCCTACACAAACTATTAATTCAACTTCTGTTACAGGTTTAACCGCTACAATACAAGCAGGTAATTTTAATGTTGGTTCTGGAAATTTAGTTTACACTATAACAGGCACCCCAGCAGCAGTTGGATCTGCCAATTTTAATATTAATTTAGGAGGAAAAACATGTATCATGACTGTTACTGTGTCTTCGGCCACAGTAAATAGCATTGATTGTATGGGTACTGTTGTAAGTAATATATTAAAAAAATCAATAAACACTACGGGTAATACAATAACTATTCCCTATACAGGTGGAGACGGAGGTGTGGTTGCCCAAACGGTTTCCTCAACTGGAGTAACTGGAATTACTGCAACATTAACTGCCACTGCATTAAATGAAGGCAATGGAAATTTAATATATAATCTAAGTGGAATACCTTCGAATTATGGTGTTGCCTCTTTTAATATAAACTTTGGCGGAAAAAGTTGTACACTTCAAGTTTCGATTGCGGGTACTTCACCCGTTTTCAATTGTGGAGGAGTTGTTTCTACGGTATCACCAGCAATTGGTAGCTCATTAAATGTTTTGTCTAATGGGACAACTTTTACTGGTACATATACAATTCCTTATGTCGGTGGTGATGGAACTACTGCATACGGAACTACTTCTCAAACAAAAAATGGTATTACCTTTACAAGGGTTGCAGGCACTTATGCTGTAAATGCAGGAGTTATTGTATATCAAGTTTCAGGAAATTTGACTGATAATTCTAGTCCAACATCTTTTACAATTGAAGGTTGCTCTGTAAGTTGGAAAGTAACTTTTACTCTTCCAGCAAAGTCATGGAGTGGATGCAATGCAGGAAGCCAAGGTTTTACAGATGTTTTTCAAACGGATTTTCAAGACATTGGACCTACATTTAATTTAAGTGCTTCAAATGTTAGAATTTTTTATACTAATGCTAATATTACAGCTAAAGGTACTGTAATTTCTGGAAATCCTACAAAAGAATTAGGAGGGATAGCGATATTTAAATTGGTTAATATTGCCACTGGAGTTGAATACTTATTAACTGGTGATGCAACAACTACTGTGATCTTTCAATCTTGTCAGAATTGGAATACAGGTAACCATTCTGCTAATGCAACAATAAGTGGAAATTCAAATTATCAAACACTACCAGCTGGAACTTATAAAATTCAGGTTTCTGGTATAAGTAAATTTGCGGGTTGCAATAGTGGTAGTTCAGATTCGTGGGCGGGTTGTGCACCAGATTTAAGTTATGGTACAAAACTTACAGTAGATCCTATGTAATACGAAATATATATATAAAATAGTCTAATATATTGATTCTTTTTTGCTAAAATGAGTAAAAAAAAAATAGTTCCTTGGCCCAACTATGCAATGATTTTTTTTGAAAATTTTTTCTAAAAAATAACTACACATCTTTGAACTATTTTATAAATATATTTGGTGTATGAAATGTTATAGGTGTTTTCAAATGGGTTTAATGCTTTTAATTTAATATAAATAGACAAAATTTACAATTGTATTATTAAATTTTAAAAACAAATTAGCTAATTTTGCTTTCAAATTGAAATCTAATGAAAACAAATGCCTTGCAAATTGAAATTGACGGTATAGACAAAGAAATTTTGCGTGAACTGATGGAAGATGCTCGAAAACCAATATTGCAAATTGCAAATAAAATTGGTATTTCTGGAGCTGCTATTCATCAAAGATTACGAAAATTAGAACAATCTAATGTTATTGCAGGTTCAAAACTTTTAATAAATCCCAAAGTTTTAGGATACAATACAATGGCTTTTATTGGTGTATATTTGGATAAAGCATCTCGTAATGCTGATACTATAAAAGAGTTGAAAAATATTCCAGAAGTGTTAGAATGTCATTATACAACAGGAAATTGGTCTGTTTTAGTAAAAATTATTTGTAATGATAATGAACATTTAATGCGGTTATTAAACACAAAAATTCAAGCAATTGATGGAGTATCCCGAACAGAAACTTTCATTTCGCTAGACCAACAAATTAACCGTCAAATTCAATTGTAATTTTATAAAATATGAAAGCTATTATCAACAATATTCATCAAATAGATCTAAATAAACCTATTGATATTTCGATACCTTTATCAAATACTGATGATAATCCTATTGCGTGGTACCTTTCAAAACCATCTATACAACCCGTTCAAATGGACAATTGGACGGGTAGTGTAGCTGCTGGTAGCAGTACTAACTTTAACAATATTTCTTTTAATCCTCATGCACACGGTACACATACTGAATGTATTGGTCATCTTACAAATGAATTTTATAGTGTCAATAAAACGCTTGATTGTTTTTTTTTCTTGGCAAAATTAATTACAGTAATGCCCGAAAAAATAAATGATGATTATCAAATAGGACTTAGTCAAATAGAACCGTTATTACATGATAATGCTGTTTGTAAAGCGTTAATTATAAGAACATTGCCGAACGAACCCGCTAAAAAAAGCAGGAAATATTCCAATACGAATCCACCATATATTACAAAAGAAGCTGCATTATTTATAAAAAAACAAGGTGTTAAGCATTTGTTAGTTGATTTACCAAGCCTTGACAAGGAAAAAGACGATGGACAACTAGAAGCACACAAAGCTTTTTGGAACATCAAAACTGTAAATCCAATCAATCAAGATGCTCGTTTTGAGGCCACTATAACGGAAATGATTTTTGCAAATAATGATATTGAAGATGGCTTTTATTATTTGAATTTACAAATTGCACCTTTTGAAAACGATGCAACTCCATCAAAACCAATATTATATAAAATAGAAAATTTTTTATAAGATGAATATTCAAGATTTATATGACTTTTGCGAGGCTAAAAAAGGAGTAACACAGCATTTTCCATTTGATCAAGACACACTTGTTTTTAAAGTTGGAGGCAAAATATTTTGTTTAACGTCATTAGATTCATGGGAAAAAGCTACGCCATCTATCAATCTAAAATGCGATCCAGAAAAAGCCATTGAGCTTCGAGCCAATCATCAAGGTATCAAACCAGGGTACCACATGAATAAAAAACATTGGAATACTGTAATGGTAAATCAAGAGGTTTCAAACCAACTTTTGATTACACTAATCGATCATTCCTATCAATTGGTTTTTGATAGTTTGCCACAAAAAATAAAAAAGGATCTATAAGTTGTTGTCTAAATATATTTGGAATAAAATGAATAGTAAAAAAAAAGCCTCAAATATTTTTGAGGCTTTATATTTGAAATGTGATAAAAATTAAAATTTGTATGCAGCATTTATTGAAAATACTCTGTGTTTGTTAGAATCTGAACCAGTTTGTTTGTTTTTTTCAATTTCTGATAATCCCAAGCCATAACGTACTCCAATAGCAATATTTTCTGTTACATCATAGCCAGCACCAATATTTAATGTAAAATCAACTCCTTTTGTAGAACTTTTAACATTTGTAGTTGTGTTATTTACAGTTTGTTTTGATGTAAGTAAAATACCTAATTGTGGTCCTGCCTCTAGGCTAAATTTGTCTGCTACAAAATATCTTGCCATAACTGGAATAGTAAGATAATCTGTTTTTAATTTTGAATTGTAGGATACAGTCGAAAAACCAGGTATTGAATAACTATAAGTATAGGAAACCCCTTGCATAGAAAACAATAATTCTGGTTGTACATAAAATTTATCTGCAACATTTAAGGTTAAAAAACCACCAAAATTTGCACCTGCTATGGCTTTACCATCGTAATCACCTGTTATAGATGCCATATTTAAACCTGCTTTTACACCATATGCCAGACTTTCGTTTGAACTTGATTTTTTACTTTGTGCATTGGCAATATTCATTACTGCTAATCCTACTAACGATAAAACTATTTTTTTCATTTGTTTGTAATTGTTTAAATTATTGGGAACAAATTTATAAAAAATATAATACTTTACATTTTTTATATGATAAATAATTACATTCTATTTATTATTATACTATATAGATCTTAATAATATTTATAAATCAAGTAGTTACATTTATTATTTTAAAAAATGTTTTAAATTTATTTTTAAATAAACGGTACTTTTACAGTTGTTTTTGGTTAAAAACCCTTAAATCATATTTTCATCTGCAATTTTCAAGGCTTCGGAGATGATTGCTAAACCTTCATCAATTTCGGCCTCGGTGATAATTAATGGTGGCGCAATAAAAATGTATCCCCAACGCACAAAGGTGTAAAGACCAAGTTCTCTTAATTTGGCACCCACTTTGTTCATCACTTCCATTTCGGTTGCATTGGCATTAAATGGCGCCATTAATTCATAAGGTGCGTGACTTTTTACCACTTCCAAACAACCCAAAAGTCCTTTGTTTCTGAATTTTCCAATAGAAGGGTGTTGTGCTCTCATTTCGTCAATGCGGCGTTCCATATAGGCACCCATTTTAACGGCATTTTCAATTAAATGATCGGTTTCATAAATGTTTACGTTTGCCAAAGCAGCTGCCAAAGCCACCGGATGCGAGTTGTAAGTCAATCCCAACCAAAGCGGATTGGTTTCGTATTGGGCTGCAATTTTATCTGAAACCATCAAACAACCCAAAGGTAAATAAGAGGAAGTCAGCCCTTTTGCCATACAAATCATGTCGGGAATGATGTCGTGGTGCTGAAAACCAAACCATTTTCCGGTGCGTCCAAATCCGCTCATTACTTCATCGGCAATGAACAGAATTCCGTGTTTTTCACACATTTCTTTGATGCCTTTCAGATAACCTTTTGGATAATGCAAACAGCCAGATGAACCGCTTTCGCCTTCAAAAACGAAGGCTGCAATGGTATGTGGCCCTTCATAACGAATGATTCTTTCCACGGCATCCAAGCTCCATTTGAGTTTGGTAGCCTCGTCTTGATCGCTCAAACCATAGAAATCATAAGGGTCGTCAAGGTGAAAAATATTGGTGGCTTGTTGGGCATCTGCAAATATTTTTCGAGGGTCGCCCCCCAAAGTCATACTCGCCGAAGAATTGCCATGAAACCCTCTGTAGCGTCCAAATATTTTGTGTCGCCCTGTATAAAGTCGGGCTAATTTGATGGCATTTTCAATAGAAGAAGCCCCGCAAAGTGTAAAAAAAGCTTTGTTCAAATCGCCAGGGCAAATTTCAGCTAGTTTTTTGGCTAGTTTGGCTCTGATTTCGGTTGTGCAGGAAGGCGTTACATAACTCACTTTTTGCATTTGTTCTACCACCGCATCGGTAATTCGTTGGTCGCCATGACCAATGTTTACCGACATCAATCCACTCGAAAAGTCGATGATTTTTTTGCCACCTACTTCATATAAATACACTCCTTCGGCTCTTTCAATAGCAATGGGGTTTACGGGTTTTTGGGCTACCCAAGTAAATAAACTATATTGTTTACTGTCGTCAATAATTTGTTGTTTGTCTAACATTTTTTTGTAAAATGGTGTTGTGTAGTTAAAAAAAATAAATTCAATAAATTGGTTAAAAACATCAAATATAATTATTAAAACTGAAGTTTAAATAAATTTTTCACATCAATTAATAAAAAATATTGAATATTTATAAACCACAAAATTACTATTTTTTTAATTTAAAACGCAACACATTTTATTTTTTTTAAATTATACCAAATATATTTATAAAATAGTCCAAAGATGCGTAGTTATTTTTTAGAAAAAATTGTCAAAATAAAATCGTTGCATAGCTGGTCTACGGAACTATTTTTTTTAATAATTTTAGCAAAAAAGAACCAATAGATTGGACTATTTTATATGTATATTTGGTATTATAATAATATTGCCATCAAATATTCGTCAATAAATCGATTGTCGCTTTTCAGAAAACCATAATTTTTCAGCATTCCTTCTTTTTGAAAACCTACATTTTCATACAGCTGAAATGCTTTGTGGTTGTGTGTTGCCACACTCAACTCAATTCGGCTCATGCCATTGGATTTGCAAAACGCAATAATCTCTAGCAGCATTTTTTTTCCCAGACCTTTCCCAAAATATTTAGGAACGATGCCAACTCCGCCCAAATATGTAATATGGGAACAACGATAGGTGAGAGGGATCAATTTGCACATTCCTACGGCAATTTGATTGTCTATAAAAACATACAAAACACCTTCATGAATGAGTTTTTCAAAAATGGGTTTAAAATCCTCAGGAGGCATGATTTCATACAACAAAAAAGGATTTACCTCGGGATGCATGTACAAATTATAAAAAAATTCAAAATTGCTTAGCGATGCTTTTTGTAACATATTTTATTAATCTAAATTAAGTGATGAAAATTGAAAAACGAACTATTGTTATTGGTACAAAAATAGAATTTTATAGCAAAAAAAAACACCCTTTATGGGCGTTTTTTTTGGGGTTTAATATCTAAATAACAGGGCTTTCACTTCGTCAAATGATTCTTCTATAATGCATACAAAAGGAGCATCATGAAGTTTTGCTTTTTCATGAAGTTTTGCGTGTTTCAATTTTGTAAAATCTGTATCAGAAATGCCTTTTGGTCTGCCTAAAAACACACTAATTGTTTGGTAAGGTGTTAAACCATGGGTTTCGGAACATTTGATAACTTTAGAAACGTTTTGTTTTTTAGGAGCATTCCATTCCATTTTTGTGGAAACATCGTGTGATTTTGATGTAGAAATATGGGTCAATGTAGCAACAGCAAAATTCGATATCACTTGATGTTCATTTTGGTTTGGCCATGTGTAATGAATCAAATTTTCATCGGTTTTGATGTAATTTATTAAAAATGTTTCACCATTATGTTTTTGAATTTGGTGTGTTTGTGCATATACATTACCAATAAATAATGCACAATAAAAGTAAAAAATATTTTTCATTTTTCGTATATTTATAGGGGTTAGTATTCAATTAAAATTCAAAATATTATGCAAATTACTATGTATTTTATACCAAATATATTTATAAAATAGTCCAAAGATGCGTAGTTATTTTTTAGAAAAAATTTTCAAAAAAAATTGTTGCATAGCTGGGCTACGGAACTATTTTTTTTTAATAATTTTAGCAAAAAAGAACAAGTAGATTGGACTATTTTATATGTATATTTGGTATTATATAGATTCAAACATTAAAATTATTTAGGAAAAAAACAAGAAATAATCTGTTAAAATTGCAGTTGATACACTTTATCTAAATCTTTTTCTGAAGATAAATTAACTTGCAAGTCTGTAACAAAACCTGAGTTTAGCCCATATACCCATCCGTGTAATGTTAGGTCTTGTCCTTTTCTCCAGGCTGCTTGCACAATAGAAGTTTTGGCCAAATCAAAAACTTGTTCTTTGATATTGATTTCTACAAATTTATTAAATCTTTCTTCTTCATTGACTATAGAGTCTAAATATTGACGATGTAGCCTATATACATCTTTGATATGCCGTATCCAATTGTCAATAATTCCAATAGAACCGTTGCCCAAAGCTGCCTTAATACCACCACAACCGTAATGGCCACACACCAAAACATGTTTGACTTTCAGTACATTTACGGCATAATCCAATACACTTAGCATATTCATATCAGAATGAATTACCATATTGGCAATGTTTCTATGTACAAAAACATCGCCTGGTTTTGCTCCAATAATTTCGTTTGCGGGTACTCGGCTATCCGAACAACCAATCCACAAAAGCTGCGGATTTTGGCCTTTTGCTAAATCTTCAAAATAATTGGGATCAGCTTTCAACGAATTTTCAACCCATTCTTTATTTTTATCTAATATTTTTTTATAGTATTCTGTCATTTTGTTTTTTTTATTTTGTTTTTAAATATAATTAAATAGTTTATGGTAAATTTACAATATTTTTTTGAAATAATTCGTATTATTTTATTTTAAATAAAAAATAATTAAATTTTACTCGTAACCATTTATTGTTTTGTTTGTTGTTGATCTATATCAAATCTTTTTACCTCTTTTTGAACCATTACTTTATTTAATTCGTCATAATGATGTTCTATTGTAACATGATTGTCATGATTGTTTTCTAATTGATATGCTTTTTTGAAATTTCGAAGTTTTACTTTGATATGTAATTCTTTAGATCGTATAGACTTAAACTCTTTAATCAAATCTAAAATATCATGTGCAATATAAATGGTGTCTTTTGCATCAATGATTACTTTTGAATTTTCGGGTATCGATTTTAGTGTTTCCTTGATTGCGGCTTTATTCAAAAATGAAACTTCTTGTGCCAAATCAATATGGATAACATCGCCATCGGCATATTCCTCTTTTCTAAAATTGTAGGCTCTTTTCAAATTGCCTTTCAATACAAAAATAATACTAATGATCATTCCAAGTGCCACTCCTTTTAACAAGTCAGTAAAAACTACTGCTACAAAGGTTGCTATGAAAGGGGCAAATTGGTATTTACCTTTTTCCCAAAAATGGATAAATGTACTTGGTTTTGCCAATTTGTACCCTACCAAAAGTAGTACAGCTGCCAATGTAGCCAAAGGTATTTTATTTAATATGCTAGGAATTGCTAAAACACTAATCAACAATAACACACCATGTATGATAGCAGATAATTTTGATTTGGCTCCCGCAGTACTATTGGCAGACGAACGCACTACTACCGACGTCATGGGCAAACCACCAATGAAGCCACTCAATATATTGCCAATTCCTTGTGCTTTGAGTTCTATATTGGTATCAGTATATCTTTTTTGAACATCCATTCTGTCGGCGGCCTCAATGCACAATAAGGTTTCAATAGAGGCTACAATAGCAATAGTAAGTCCCAAAAGCCAAACGGCGGGATTCATAAATCCTGTTAAATTGGGTTGTACAAATATATTTTTAAAATCATTAATCGAATTTGGTATTGGCAATGCTACTAAATGTTCCGATTTTATGGCCAAGGAACTAGCGGTTTGGATAAATATTTCGTTGATCAATATACCGCAAATAACAGCCACTAAGGCTCCTGGAATAAGCTTCAATTTTTTAAGGAATGGAATTTTGTCCCATGCTATTAAAATAGCCAATGACACGAGTGTAATAATTATGGCTCCCAATTGAACATAATTTAATACATGAAACAATGAATCTAAAGTGTTGCCTCCATCTTTTTGCAAAAATGATTGATCGCCTTCAAAATCATTATCATAACCAAAAGCGTGCGGCAGTTGTTTCAAAATAATAATGACACCAATCCCAGCTAACATTCCTTCAATAACATTTGTGGGAAAATAATTTGAAATACTTCCTGCTTTGATAAAACCTAATGCCAATTGTAGCAGACCCGCTATCAATACCGCAGTCAAAAATAAATCAAATGCTCCCAAATCGGTTATGCCCTTCAATACAATGGCAGTCAATCCTGCCGCTGGACCGGATACACTAATATGGGATTGACTTAAAAAACCGACTACGATACCGCCAATGATACCCGATAATATTCCTGAAAATAAAGGTGCACCAGAGGCCATTGCTATTCCTAAGCATAATGGTAATGCTACCAAAAAAACCACCAAACCCGATGCAAAATCAGCATTTAGTGTAGAAAAAAAGTTGTTATTTGTTTTAGACATGTGTTGTTTTAAATTTTTTTTAAATAAATAATAGCCCATGGAAAGTAATTTCCATGAAAAATTAAAGCAGTAATTTGCTTGTTTGATTATATTTAATTTAAAACAACTCTGGTGGCGGTATGTTTATAGCAATATAGATTTGCTCATGCTTTGTTTGCGATACTTTTATTTGTGTTTTTTTCTTGGTAAAAGTATGAAATAATAGGGGCAAAAATGGCTCCGAAAATAAAGCTATAAAGGCTTCCTTCTTTACTTGCTCTTCTTCCGATAGATCATCCATATAGGTACAATCCACCGATTTCTTAATTACACTAATTATTGTAGGTGTAATTAAAAAAAACAAGAAAAATATAAGTAATATTTTGGCCATTTTTTTCATATCGCTAAAATACAATTTTGGTAGTGTTTTAAAGCATTTTTTTTGAAATTAACATTTTATTAACATATTTTTTAATTTTTAAGCACCTTTCGTTATGTCGTTCTAAAATAGTCAAAATACTTATCTCACTTTGCCTCTATGTGTCTTTACATGAAATAGGCCTTTTATATTAAGGTCATTCAATTTTTATAACGTTTCAAAAATGTAGCTTTAAGGGGGCTTTCGTTTAGGTTAAATTTTTGTAATCCAATAATATGTTTTCACAATTTACTTTTCGTGTTATCAAAAGGGTTTATTTCATGCTGTTTTTAGCATGTTTTACCCCCAATAATGAATATACATCAATTATTTAAAAAATAAAAAAAATAAGTTTTTAGTAAAATAAACAATAAAAATAGGGGGGTCTTGCTAAATTTGGTGTAATTTTAACAAACTACCCATTAAAAAATAATGGTATGATTGATTTTTAGTTAAGAATGCCGCAAAAAACAAGATTAAAAAAAATACATTAATCAATATATCGACTGCCAATTTTCGATTTCATAAAAGTGATTTCAAAATCAAAAAAAAGTTCTATTCAAGCCATTTATTTCACAAAAACTAAATAATTTTGTCCAAAGAAAAATTAAATATATTTATTAAATTCTTACAATTAAAACACAACAAAGTCTAACTAAAAAAAATGCACCATGAAAAAAACACTGTTCTCATTCTTATTTTTGGCCACTACTATTTTTACCAATGCCCAAGATACACCCTTAGAAATTTCTGGTTCGGCCGATATTTATTATAAATATGATTTTTCTAAGACGGCCAACATACCTACAAGCTTTGCAACCGATCAAAATTCAGTTTCCCTAGGCATGTTAGACGTTGTATTGAAAAAGAAAACAGGCAAAACGTCTTTCGTTGGCGAAGTGTCTTTTGGTCCTCGTGGCACTGGCCAATCCATACCAGATGTAGCGGGCCAGTCTTTTCATATTCAAAATTTGTATGCTACGTATGCAGCCTCCGAAAAATGGACGCTAACCGCAGGATATATGGCCACTTATATTGGATACGAAGTCATTTCGCCGCTAACAAATTTCAATTATTCTACCTCTTATTTGTTTACAAACGGCCCTTTTCAAAATGCAGGAATCAAAGCTACCTATACGGTGTCTTCCAAAATTACCCTAATGGGAGGGTTGTTCAACGACCAATGGAATACATACCAAGCAACCCCAAAATTTGGACTAAATGCCTTGGGAGCTCAAATTTCTTGGAATCCAAAAGAAGGATTATTTGCTTACTTCAATGTATTATCAGGCTCTGTTAGTGGCACAATTTTAGACCTAACGGCAGCATACCAAATCAATTCAAAAATCAAATTAGGTTTCAATGCTACCAATTTCAATGGCCCAGACGACCAAACGGGGTATTCAGGTTTTGCAATATACCCAACCTACAACATTACTAAGGCATTTGGTTTAGGACTTCGTGCGGAATCATTTAAAGCAAAAACCAATAGCAATTATGCCGCTGTTGGCAACGGAAGTGTAACAGCTTTCACTCTTTCTGGAAATTACAAATCAGGCAACCTAACTTTTATTCCCGAAATCAGATTAGACAACGCAAACAACCCAAATTTTGTTACCTCAGCCGGAAACCCAACTAAAACAGCCTCTCAACTTACTATGGCACTAGTTTACGGTTTCTAATCCATATCAAATATAACAATCTGAAAAACAGCAAAATACTTTTATTTTGCTGTTTTTTTTTTATCCCATATTACGCATTAGACTTCAGCATGAAATCTAATACCAAATATATTTATAGAATAGCCCAAAGATGCGTAGTTATTTTTTAGAAAAAATTTTCAAGAAAAATCGTTGCATAGCTGGGCTACGGAACTATTTTTTTTGAATAATTTTAGCAAAAAAGAACAAGTATATTGGACTATTTTATATGTATATTTGGTATATAAATACAACTACGAAGCATATCACGGAACACCACTAAAAAATAAAATGAAGTAATAAAAATAAGTACTCACGTACTTTTTAAAATTTTAGAATATTTTAAAAAGAAGACATCGTAGATTGATAAACACCAAAAAGCAATATTTAATGAGTGAATAAAGTGCTTGTTTTTTAAATAGTTTTAGATTGCAATAAATTTCTAATGCTCAATTTGGTTTAAATAGGAATAACCAATTTATACAGATTCAATTAGAGTAACTCCTAAAATAATTTAACTTCAAATCAGTTTTAAATAAATTTCATTTGAAACAAATATTTTTCAACTAACAAAGAATGTTTATTTTTTTACAACTACAATTTTCTATATAAGGGCGTGCCCCTCCGCAAGCTACGGGTCGGGCTATTCGTTCCAATCTTTTTTTGGGTTTTTGCGGGGTAAAAAAAAACCCGCAAAAACCCAAAAAAAGGATTTCCACTGCTATCCCTCACGCAAAACAACTGCAATTAGCAACCAATATTTTAATCAAATCTCTTGATACTATCCTTTTTTTTTATAATATTGTACCCTGTTCAAAAACCAAACAAAACCTATTGCAATGACTTTTAAATCTACCAATCCTTATACAAACGCCACCATTTCCGAACATGAAATACTAACCCAAAACCAGTTGCAACAGCACCTTCTATGGGCCACAAAGGCTTTTGATGCTTGGAAAAACACTACTTTTGATGAAAGGGCTTACAAAATGAAAAAAGTTGCCGAAATACTTAGAGCCAATATAAACGAATGGTCCTTATTGATAACCAACGAAATGGGCAAAATTTTGTCAGAATCCAAAGCCGAAATAGAAAAATCTGCCGCCAATTGCGATTTTTATGCTGAAAATGCAGAACAAATGCTAAAAGACAAACCCTATAACACCCCTTTCTACAGCCGATCGGTGTATGACCCAACAGGTGCAGTTTTTGCCATTATGCCATGGAATTATCCTTTTTGGCAAGTTTTTCGATATGCAGCTCCTGCAATAATGTCAGGAAACGTAACGCTTCTCAAACATGCACCAAATGTCATTGGGTGTGCAAAAGCTATTGAAAATATTTTTTTGGAAGCGGGTTTTCCAAAAGGAGTTTTCCAGCAACTAACCATAGATGTCCCACAAATAGAAAATGTCATGGCTTCAAATATTGTACAAGGTGTTACTTTTACAGGCAGCGAAAGGGCGGGTGTTGCAGTAGCAACTTTGGCAGCAAAACACCTCAAAAAAACTGTACTAGAAATGGGGGGCTCTGATGCGTTTATTGTACTAAAAGATGCCGATTTGGAAAAAGCAGCCACAGTTGCCACCCAATCCCGAATGATCAATGCCGGGCAGGCCTGTATTTGTGCCAAAAGATGTATTGTAGTGCCAGAAATTGCAGATGATTTTGCTCATCTATTTGAAATGAAAATCCAACAACTCACGCAAGGAAACCCCTTACTCGAAAACACCTCAATAGGTCCATTAGCCCGATTGGATATTGCCAACAATCTGCGTTTTCAACTCCAACAATCGCTGCAACAAGGTGCTCAATTAATTACGGGAGGCAACAGCGATTCTTGTCATTTTCAACCCACATTGTTAGACAACGTAACCGACTCAAACATAGCTTTTCAGCAAGAAACTTTTGGCCCTTTAGCCACAATTATTAGAGCCACAAACGAACAAAATGCTATCGATTTAGCCAACAACCACCGCTACGGATTGGCTGCCTCAATATGGACAAAAGATACTGAAAAAGCTTATTATTTAGCCCGAAAAATGGAAGCAGGAAATGTTTTTGTCAATTCAATGGTTCGTTCAGATTCAAGAATACCTTTTGGAGGCATCAAAAAATCAGGATATGGCAAAGAACTAGCAAGCATTGGCATCAAAGAATTTATGAACATCAAATCCATCATCATAGAGTAGGGGAGTATCTTGGAACAAATACTTTTCTGTCATTTTGTCATAAATATTATTTTGGTACTTAATTTGAAATACCAGTTTCAAATAAACAATTTAACTTAAAAAAAATAGTACTATGACAACAGGAAAAATTAATGTTTCGGTAGAAAACATCTTCCCATTGATCAAAAAATTTCTATACAGCGACCACGAAATATTTTTGAGAGAGCTGATTTCAAACGGAACAGATGCTACCTTAAAATTAAAGCATTTAACCAGTATTGGCGAAGCAAAAGTGGAATATGGCAACCCTATTATCGAAATAAAAGTAGATAAAGAGGCCAAAAAAATCCATATTATCGACCAAGGTATTGGTATGACCGCCAGCGAAGTAGAAAAATACATCAACCAAGTGGCTTTTTCGGGTGCCGAAGAGTTTTTGGACAAATACAAAGATGCTGCAAAAGACTCTGGTATTATTGGCCATTTTGGTTTAGGATTTTACTCTGCTTTTATGGTTGCCGAAAAAGTTGAAATTTTTACTAAATCATACAAAGACGAACCTGCCGCTCACTGGACTTGCGATGGAAGCCCAGAATTTACCCTTGTTCCACACGATAAAAACACAAGAGGTACAGAAATTGTTTTGCACGTAGCCGAAGATGCTTTGGAATTTTTAGATGATGCCAAAATTGCAGGTTTATTGAACAAATACAATAAATTTATGCCTATTCCAATTAAATTTGGAACTAAAAAAGAAGCACTCCCAAAACCAGATGACGCTCCTGAAGATTACAAAACCGAATTTGTTGAGGTAGATAACTTTATCAACAATCCAAATCCGGCTTGGACCAAGTCGCCTGCTGATTTGAAAGACGAAGATTATAAAAATTTCTACCGAGAATTGTATCCTATGCAATTTGAAGACCCTTTGTTCAATATTCATTTGAATGTTGATTATCCGTTTAATCTTACAGGAATACTGTTTTTCCCAAAGTTGGGTGCCGATTTACAAATTCAAAAAGATAAAATACAGCTATATCAAAACCAAGTTTATGTAACGGATAACGTGGAAGGTATAGTTCCTGAATTTTTAATGATGCTAAGAGGGGTTGTAGATTCGCCAGATATTCCTTTAAATGTGTCTCGTTCGGGACTTCAAGCCGACGGTGCTGTTAAAAAAATAGCAAACTATATTACCCGCAAAGTGGCCGACAAACTCAAATCGTTATTCAATGAAAATAGAGCCGATTTTGAACAAAAATGGAACGATATAAAAATTGTTTTGGAATATGGTATGCTTTCTGAAGATAAGTTTTATGAAAAATCGGGTGCCTTTGTATTGTATCCTACCGTAGATGACACTTATTTTACCTTGGACGAACTGAAAGAAAAACTAAAGGAAAAACAAACCGACAAAGACGGTAAACTCATTGTGTTGTATGCGGCCAACAAAGAAGCTCAACATTCTTATATAGCAACTGCAAAAGACAAAGGTTACGAGGTGCTATTGCTCGATTCGCCTATTATTTCTCACTTAATTCAAAAATTAGAAAACGATAATAAAGACCTTTCTTTTGTTCGAGTTGATGCCGATCATATCGACAATTTAATCAAAAAAGACGAAACAAGTATTTCAAAATTGAGCGACACCGAAAAAGAAACTCTTAAAACTGCCCTCGAAGCCATTGTACCCAAACAAACTTATACCGTTCAATTGGAGGCATTAGATAGTCAAGCGGCTCCTTTTATCATTACACAACCCGAGTTTATGCGACGCATGAAAGAAATGAGTCAAACTGGTGGTGGCGGTATGTTTGGAATGGGCAACTTTCCTGAAATGTATAATTTAGTTGTCAATACCAATGCCGATTTGGCCAATGTGATATTACATACTACAGATCAAGAAAAACAGCAAATCCTTGTCAATCAAGCTCTTGACTTGGCCAAACTGTCTCAAAACTTATTAAAAGGCGAAGCTTTGACAGCTTTTGTAAAACGTAGTTTTGAATTGATTAAATAGAATATTGACTATTCAAAATAAAAGGCTGTTCCAATTGTTTTGGGACAGCCTTTTTGATTTTATTTCGTAATGTTCAAGAGATTTGTTTTTCTCACATTTTCAAAAACATATTCTTTTCTATATTCATTTTTAATTTTAAGGGATAAAGAAGCCATAAAAAAACGGTTTAAAACTAGGTTTAAACCGCATAAACATTGACTTTTTACATTTGTAGCGAGGACGGGAGTTGAACCCGTGACCTCAGGGTTATGAATCCTGCGCTCTAACCAACTGAGCTACCTCGCCTGGACTATTAAAACACTATATTGTTTTAATTCGGGTGCAAAGATACTATTTTTTTTGTATGAAACAAATAAATTTGCAACAAAAAAAATATTTTTTGAAAAAGGCTTTTTTTTGAAAAAAAATATTTATATTTCGCCCAAAATTATTTGATTACAATGAACCCAAAACTACGTTACGAATTAGAATTGTCTATTAATGCTTCGCCACAATTGCTCTACCAATACATTTCAACACCTTCGGGTTTGTCTGAATGGTTTGCAGATAATGTGCATTCTAGAGGCGAATACTTTACATTTATATGGGATAGTTCCGAAGAAAAAGCCCGATTGGCCTCCAAAAAAACAGGCGAAAGAGTAAAATTCAAATGGCTCGACGAACAAAACAAAGACACCGATTTGTTTTTTGAATTGAAAATTTTGGAAGACGAAATTACCAAAGATGTATCCATTTTAGTAACCGATTTTGCTTTTGAAGACGAAATTGAAGCCTCTAAACAATTGTGGCAAAATCAAATTGCCGACCTCAAACATGTGATAGGTTCGGTTTGATAGTTGCTTTTTTTATAGTACCTTTGCCTTAATTTTTAATTAAGAAAGGAATTTTATGGTCAATAGTAATGGAAATATTGTGGCTTCAAACAGCGAATTGTTGCATCAAAACAGGGCTTTTTTGTATGGAGATGCCGTTTTTGAAACCTTAAAAATAGTCAATCATAGTATATTATTTTGGGAAGATCATTATTTTAGACTAATGGCCACCATGCGCATTGTTAGGATGGAAATTCCTATGAATTTTACCATGGAATATCTTGAAAATCAAATTTTGAGTCTTGTTCAGACCAAAAACATTACTAATGCAGCAAGAGCCAGAATCACGGTTTATAGAGCGTCTCCTGGTTTTTATTTGCCCGAAACAAATGATGTTGGGTTTGTCATTCAAGTGGCCGAAATACCGCATAGTCAATACCAATGGAATTCGTCCAAATATGAAGTAGATTTGTATAAAGATTTTTATATATCTAAGCAATTGATTTCAAATTTAAAAACAACCAATAAAATCATCCATATTACGGGCAGTATTTATGCACAAGAAAACGATTTGGATAATTGCTTATTGCTCAACGAATCTAAACAGGTTACAGAGGCACTTCAAGGCAATGTTTTTGTATATATAAACCAAGTTTTGAAAACACCTCCATTGTCCGAAGGCTGTTTGAATGGTGTGATGCGAAAAAATATCATTTCATTGCTTCAAAAAAATCAATTGGTACCCATAGAAGAATCGCCAATATCTCCTTTTGAATTGCAAAAAGCTGATGAAATTTTCATTACAAACGTAGTTCAGGGCATCCAACCTATCACACATTATAGGAAAAAAACTTTTGGAAATTCGTTAGCAATCAGGCTAATAGAAATGCTAAACAACCATGTTCAAACACCATCAAAAGACGTGTAAATTTATTCCATAGTTTCTCTAATAGCTTCAAGCTTTTTTTCGATAAATTGTACTAAATTTGCCATTCTAAAAACAAAAAATATAAATCATGTCGAGCGTTATTCAATTACTTCCAGATCATGTGGCCAATCAAATTGCTGCTGGAGAGGTTGTGCAACGGCCAGCTTCGGTTGTAAAAGAACTTTTAGAAAATGCTGTAGATGCCAAAGCCTCAGACATCAAACTGATCATCAAAGAGGCTGGAAAAACATTAATTCAAGTGGTGGATAACGGACAAGGAATGAATGTTACCGATGCAAGAATGTGTTTTGAAAGACATGCAACATCTAAAATTCGATTGGCAGAAGATTTATTTTCCTTGCATACCAAGGGGTTTCGGGGCGAAGCTTTGGCCTCTATAGCAGCCATTGCTCATGTAGAGTTAAAAACAAAACCAGACCAAAACGAACTGGGTACACATATTATTATCGAAGGCAGTAAATTTATAGCACAAGAATCGGCGGTTTTGCCTATTGGCACTTCATTCGCAGTTAAAAATTTATTCTTTAACATACCTGCTCGAAGAAATTTTTTAAAATCAGATGTTATAGAACACCGTCATATTGTAGATGAGTTTCAGCGGGTTGCTATGGCCCATCCCAATATTCATTTTAGTTTTTTTCATAACGGTAGTGAATTGTACAATTTACCAAAATCAAATTTACGACAACGAATTGTTAATATTTTTGCAGGAAAAACAAACGAAAAATTAGTTCCTATTATTGAAGATACAGAAATTGTGTGTTTGCAAGGATTTGTTGCAAAACCAGAATATGCCAAAAAATCCAAAAACGAACAATTTTTCTTTGTGAACAACCGCTATATCAAAAGTGGTTATTTGCACCATGCAGTCATGTCGGCTTTTGAAGGACTTTTGCCCAATGGGGCTCAACCAAGTTATTTCATATATTTGGAGGTACCCCCACATTCTATTGATATCAATATCCATCCAACAAAAACCGAAATCAAATTTGACGACGAAAAGGCATTGTATGCCATTTTGCGATCGGCAATCAAGCACAGTTTAGGACAATTTAATGTGTCGCCCATTTTAGATTTTGAAAGGGATGCCAATTTGGACACGCCTTATCATTACAAAGATTTGGAAGCTCAAATCCCTACGGTTGAAATAGATAGCAATTATAACCCTTTTCAAAACAGCAATAAAACACAACCTCTTTTGCCCCTAAAAAGGCAAGTGGCTGCCAATTGGGAAAGTTTATACATTGGTACAACAGAGCAAGCTTTTGATAGTCATGCAATGCAATATGAAGAAGAAGAAGTAGCAGCCTCGTTGTTTGACGAGGATATTGCCGAAAAATCTTTGCAACTCACTTATCAATTAAATAAAAAATACATCATCAGTCCTCTAAAATCAGGTATGGTAATTGTAGATCAGCAAAGGGCCCATCAAAGAATATTATACGAAGAATTTCTGTCTAATATGACTGTAAATCAAGCAGCTAGCCAACAGTTGCTATTTCCATTAAATTTATTTTATTCTACAAATGAATTGACCATTTTGTCCGAAGTAAAACTTGCATTGCAACATTCAGGTTTTCTTTTTGATGAAAACGTAACAGACAGCGTGGTCATTTTAGGATTACCTGTCAATGTTTCCGAATCCGAAGCCTCCATCGTTTTGGAACAATTATTGCAAGATATGCAAAACGAAATACCCGAAAATAGTTTCAGTCAAAACGATTTGATTGCAAAATCAATGTCCAAAAGCTTGGGCATCAAAACAGGAAAATATTTAACAGAAAAAGAACAAGAAAATATCATCAATATGTTATTTGCTTGCAAAGAGCCCAACATGTCTCCTTTTAATAAACCAACATATATTACCATGAGAGTGGAAGATATTGATAAAAAATTTTAAAAAACTATGATGCCAATTACCGAAACCGTTAAACATTTGATCATCATCAATGTATTGATTTTTCTCTGTATGCTCTTGTCCATCTATCCACAAGCCTTGGAAGTATTTGGTTTATATGGATTTCAAGACCCCAATTTTAGGTGGTTTCAGTTGTTTACCAATATGTTTGTAAACGGCAATATATTACAAATATTATTCAACATGTACGCTTTGTATTCCTTAGGTTCAACCCTAGAACATTTTTGGGGACAACACAAATTCATGTTTTTCTATATTTCTTGTGGCATAGGAGCAGGACTTATTAGCAATGTCATCAATCAAGTCTTTCAAATCAATCCCATCTCGTTTGTATATGGATCTACAGGAGCTATTTTTGGATTGTTAATTGCCTTCGGATTCATGTTTCCCGAAGCGGGTTTGATGTTCTTTTTTATTCCATATCCCATAAAAGCGAAATATTTTATTCCAGGTATTATTGCGCTCGATTTGGTTTTTTCCTTCGGACTAGGACCCATCATCCATGGAGATGGTAGGTTTGAACATATTGGAGGGGCTTTAGTAGGATTTATCATGATGAGTTTTTGGAAAAAAAATCAATACAAAAATTAGAATTTCACCTAATAATCAACAGCATGAGTTCAATATTAAACGATTTGAAACACCAATACAATGTGGGCGGTTTTGCCCAACGATTGATATTTTGGAACATCGGTATTTTTATTATTTCGTTGTTTTTTATACAATCTAATTTTTTTGAAAACATTTTTGCCCTAAGTTCCAATCCTAAAAATTTAATCACAAAACCTTGGACAATAGTGAGTTATGGATTTTTCCATCACCAAATATTCGATTTAATTGTCAACATGCTTTTGCTACAATTTGCTTGCAGGTGGTTTACCACTTTTTTTAACGAAAAACAACTTCAAGGGTTGTATTTCTTAGGAATCGTATGTTCTGGAGCCTTTTTTATTTTGTGGTTCTATTTTCAAGGTATTTATTTTCAAATGGTTGGAGCCTCTGCCGCCATCATGACCATATTAATGGCCGCTACCGTATATGCACCGTTAGTGCCCATACCTGTTTTTTTTATCGGCAAATTAAAACTTTGGATGATCACAGCCACCATTATTTTGTTTGACCTACTAGCCCTAAAATCAGACAATATGGGGGGACATTTGTCTCATTTAGCAGGTGCATTTTTGGGATTTCTATTTGTCAAATTCATTCAAAATGGCACCGATTTGAGCCGTTGGTATAGCCTTTTATCAAACCAATTGAACATCCTTTTTGGCAAGTCTAAACCCAACCCTTTCCGAAAAATAGAACGCAATTACAACACTACAAGCACTGTACAAAAAAAGAATCCTACTATTGTAATCAAAGACCAACACCAACAACAAGTAGATGCCATTTTAGACAAAATTAGCTTATCGGGCTACGACAGCCTGTCGCAAGACGAAAAAGATTTTCTGTTCAAAATAAAGTAAATGCCACTAAAAGCATCCAAAATAAATCAGCCTACAATGTAACCAAGTATTTTAAACTTAAATATTGTATTACAAAAATGATTTTATATGTATATTTGGTATTATTGTATAGCAATATTTGAAGCCGCTACATTTGGCATTTTCACGCAGGGACAGTTCCCGCCTTACGCTACAATCTTTTTGTTTTTAAAGAAAAAACAAAAAGGATTTCCACTCCAGTCGGGGCTATATGGCAGCTACAGTCTGTGTAACCTATATAATTTACACCCCACCTCAATTGATTTTAAAACTTTGAATTTTGTTATTATTCTTATTTTAATTAGTTATTTATGTAAAAATTAAGATCGAAATAATTCCCTTGTCCAATTGTGCAACCCTTTTTTTGATTTTTTTTTCTAAAAAATAATACCAAATATATTTATAAAATAGTCCAAAGATGCGTAGTTATTTTTTAGAAAAAATTTTCAAAAAAAATCGTTGCATAGCTGGGCTACGGAACTATTTTTTATGAATAATTTTAGCAAAAAAGAACAAGTAGATTGGACTATTTTATATGTATATTTGGTATAACTTACTTTGCCTTTTACTATCGCTCGGGACGCTGCTTGGGATTATTTTATCCCTGTATTTTGGTATCAATCAACATTAAATAACTTATTTTTTAAAAGAATTTTATTTTTTTGATAATGCAAAAAACCTTCTTTTTCCAATTCATTGATAATGATATTAAAAGTTGGCCTAGAGGTACCAACGAGTTTAGCAATTTCGCTTTGTGAATACGGGTTTTGTATCAAAATTTCGCTATTTGCAAGTACCGTACTGGACTGGTCTTCTTTTAATTCTTTGATAAACTCTATGATTCTTGTTCGAGTATCTCTAAAAAGCATGATTTGATACCGACGTTCTATTTTTTTTAGTTTCAAACCAATAAATTTATAAATACTTGTACTAAATGACCTGTTGCCTCGCACCAAATCTTCGGCCTGATGTAGGGTAACAGAGCATAGCGAGGTTGTTTTGTCCACATCTTGTGCAAATTCTTTTCGGTGAGTTTCGTTTAATAAAATATTTTCGCCAAAAATATCACCTTTTTTTAAGTATGCAGTTACATATTCTTCACCAGCATCGTCTATGAAACCTATTTTTACTTTGCCCTCATTTACTAAATAAATGGTACTCGAAACATCGCCCTGAAAATAAATGTAATCGCCTTTTGTATAATAAATATATTCATGTTCGGATGAATATGCTTTGAACTTGTGAGGACAAATCAATGAAAATAAATTGACATCTTCAAATACCCAATAATTTGCCATTTTTAAAATTGGTATTTATATTCGAGGTTTGCAACAAAACTTCGGGTTAAACCATCAGGACGGGCTTCTCTTACTTTTAAAGGGCTTCCTATATTGAGTTGTAAAGCATTTTTTTCGTTGATTTTGTAATCAAAATACATGTTGGCATTGAGTGTAATACCTTGTGAACCTGAAATGGTTTTGGATGTACCCATTAGGTCTGTGTATTGGTCGTTTTTTAGATGGTAAATTGGTAAGGCACTGGCTGTAAATTGGAGTTTTTGGGTTAGTTCAAATGGGTATGCTATACGAAGCAATACATCGCCACTACGTTTGAAATTATTGGTAGATTGAAATAATCGTAAATTGGCATTAGTTGGATAAACTTCGGCCAAAAATTGGTTTTTGTTTTGAGAAATTGGGAGTTGTACTGCTGCTACAAGTTGCAATTTGTTTATTTTGTAGCCCAATCCTGCTACTAAGTCCAGGGTTCCAAGGCTTGATTGATAATCCATTGGCAAAGGATTGTTGTTGTTTGTAGCATTTCCGTTTTGTAATGGCAATTTGACCCCAAGGGTAGCGGTAAGTTTTGGATTGATGATTCGATTGGCATTCAAAAACAAATCGCTTAATCCAAAAGTGGCTATGCCGTTGCCATTTTGAGATAAGGATGTCAGTTTGGCATCGAGGCTCCAGCTGGCATTGAGTTGCCTGTTGTATTCTATGTAATTACCCCACACGGCTATATTGTGGTCTGCACCACCAAAAAAAGCCCCTATTTTGAGTTGGTTTTGAGGTGTATTGGTGGTTTCGTGTGGTTTGAAGCTATTGAGGGTACAAAAACCGGCATCGCTACAGCCTTGTGCCAATAGGGTTGTAGCCTTGAGGCCTAAAAGTAATGTACCTAAAAGGAATAGATTTTTTTGTAGTTTCATAAGGATTGTTTTGTTATGTTATTGTAATTGGATTTCAAAAATACAATTTATATATGATGAGTTCAAATAATAGGGTATTTTTTTTGATATTTTTTTTGAAAAAAGGACTGTTGTAAGGAACTATTTTAGGTGAAACGAATGGTATGTGTTGATTAATAGTATTTTAGGGAATGGTTGTTTATTGGAAAGTGAACGAGGATTTTATTTGATAATGAGCTGCGGCACTATGAAAGGGTTTTTTTAGGAACATGGGAGGAACAATTCGAGAACCATTGGGCATTTTTAGCCCTGATTGTAGTGGAAATCCTTTTTGTTTTTTCTTTAAAAACAAAAAGATTGCAACGAAAAGCAGGTATTGGCTCCAAGAAAAAAATAAATATCCCTTGAAAAATGGGGTTTGAGGGTTGGTTTTTTAAAAAAAACAGAAATGTTAATAAATTTGACTTTTATAAACGATATTATTTTGTATTTTTACGCTTCAAAAATCATATTAAAAAATGGGCAAAATTATTGCAATTGCAAATCAAAAAGGTGGTGTTGGAAAAACCACAACCTCTATCAATCTTGCTGCAGCACTTGGTGTTTTAGAGAAAAAAGTATTACTTATAGATGCAGACCCACAGGCAAATGCAAGCTCTGGACTAGGGATTGATGTTGAAAATGTAGAAGTGGGTACTTATCAATTGTTGGAACATAGCAATACGGCACAAGAGGCTATTGTGAGTTGTAGTGCTCCAAATGTGGATTTGATTCCGGCACATATAGACCTTGTGGCTATTGAAATTGAGTTGGTTGATAAGGAAAACCGAGAGTATATGATGAAACAAGCCTTGGACCTTGTTAGAGATAATTATGATTATATTTTGATAGATTGTGCTCCTTCGTTGGGTTTGCTTACGTTAAATGCTTTGACTTGTGCAGATTCTGTTGTAATTCCTATTCAGTGTGAGTATTTTGCATTGGAGGGTTTGGGTAAATTATTGAATACGATAAAAAGTGTTCAGAAAATACACAATCCTGAGTTGGATATAGAAGGATTGTTACTCACGATGTATGATGCCCGACTGCGTTTGTCTAATCAAGTGGTGGATGAGGTGCAGAAGCATTTTAGCGAAATGGTTTTTAAAACGATTATTCAACGCAATATTAAGTTGAGTGAGGCACCAAGTTTTGGTGAAAGTATCATTAATTTTGATGCCACGAGCAAAGGTGCTTCGAATTATTTGAGTTTGGCCGAAGAAATAATCAAAAGAAATACAAGTAAATAGTTTTTATGTCGAAAGCAATAAAAAAGCAAGCTTTAGGAAGAGGGTTATCTGCATTATTGAAGGATCCCGAAAATAATATACAATCTGTAGAGGATAAAAATGCAGATAAAGTAGTGGGCAATATCATTGAACTAGAAATAGCGGCTATTGATATCAATCCTTTTCAGCCAAGAAGTAATTTTAACGAAGAAACACTTCAGGAACTGGCAACATCTATACGGGAATTGGGGGTAATTCAGCCCATTACTGTACGTAAAATAGAGTTTAATAAATACCAATTGATTTCAGGAGAACGTCGATTGAGGGCCTCTGTATTGGCGGGTTTAACCACCGTTCCGGCATATATTAGAATTGCAAACGACCACGAATCGTTAACGATGGCTTTGGTAGAAAATATTCAAAGACACGATTTGGATCCTATAGAAATTGCGATTTCATATCAAAGATTGATGGACGAAATTCAATTGACACAAGAACAAATGAGTGAAAGAGTGGGAAAAAAACGTTCTACTATTGCTAATTACTTGCGGTTATTGAAATTAGATCCGATTATTCAGACAGGAATTAGAGACGGATTTATATCAATGGGACACGGTAGGGCCATCATCAATATTGAGGATTTGGATATTCAGGCACAAATTTATCAAAAAATTGTGAGCCAGAATTTGTCTGTTAGAGATACAGAATCGTTGGTAAAAAATTATCAAGAGGGGTTGAAACCAAAGCCAGAGTTACCAAAAGTATCTGGGTTTGATATTGATGACACTAAGAAAAGAGAAATAAATAATTTTTTTGGTACCAAGGTAGATGTAAAAGTCGCCTCTAATGGTAAGGGAAAAATTACAATACCTTTTCGGTCTGAAGCGGATTTTCAAAGAATATTAAGTCTTATTCAATCTTAAGTGGGCAAGTATTATTACATCCTATTGTTGGTTTTGTGTATGAAGCAAACTATTGTTTTATCTCAAGATGTTAAAGAAATTCCTTTGATAGCAAAAGATTCTATAAAAAAAACAGATGATATTAATCCGTTAGCTCCAACAAAAGCTGCATTTTACTCGGCATTAGTACCTGGTTTAGGTCAGGCTTATAATAAAAAATATTGGAAAATCCCATTGGTTTATACTGCCATTGGGATTTCTGTATATTCGTACATAACGAGCAACACCAAGTACCATACTTTTAGAGACGCATATAAACGCAGATTAGAAGGATATTCTGATGATAGTTTGAGTTATTTGGACAGTTCGAGGCTCTTGGCAGGTCAGAAATTCTACCAACGAAATCGTGATTTGTCTGCTTTTTTCATCATTGGCTTTTATGTATTGAATATAGTTGATGCAAATGTAGATGCTCATTTGATGCAGTTTAATGTAAACGACAATTTATCCATAAAACCAGATATTCAACAAAACGATTTGAACAAACAAAATCAGTTTGCACTTACTTTGAATTATCATTTTTAGAGTTACAATATTGATAAAATAACATAGCAACAACACAACACAAAATCATTATATACATGAAAATAGCACTTTTGGGATATGGCAAAATGGGAAAAGTAATTGAAAGAATTGCTTTGGAAAGAGGACATGAAATTGTATTGAAAAAAGATGAGTTTAATACATTTGATGGATTGCAAACAGCTGATGTTGCAATAGATTTTAGTATTCCTTCAGCAGCGGTTTGTAACATTTCGGAATGTTTGCACACTAATATACCAGTAGTTTCAGGAACAACAGGTTGGCTAGACCAATATGACGACATGGTAGCTTTGTGCAACCAACAAAAAGGAGCTTTGATATCGAGTTCCAATTTTAGTTTGGGAGTCAATATTTTTTTTGAATTAAATGAATATTTAGCTAAAATCATGTCGAAATTTGACCAATATAAAGTTTCGATGGAAGAAATTCATCATACCCAAAAGCTTGATGCACCCAGTGGAACAGCCATATCGTTAGCCAAAGGAGTTATAGAAAACAGCAGGTATCAAAATTGGACATTGGAAAATCCAGCGGAGCATGAAATTAAAATTGATGCCAAACGGATAGAGAATGTACCAGGAACACACCTTGTTTTTTATAATTCTGAGGTAGATTTAATCGAAATCAAGCACCATGCACACAATCGTGAGGGGTTTGCTTTAGGAGCGGTTTTGGCTGCAGAATGGCTCGTTGGTAAACAAGGGGTGTTTTCTATGCGAGATGTATTGGAACTAAAATAATGATTAAAAAATTTCATTTATCAATTTAAAAATACTGTAATATGACAATGTTTCAATGGTTCGTTTTTTTTATAATAATACAAGTAATCCATTTTTTTGGAACTTGGAAAATGTATGTGGCTGCAGGTAGAAAAGCTTGGGAAGCTGCCATTCCAGTGTATAATGCCATCGTGTTGATGAAAATAATCAATAGACCTACTTGGTACACCTTGTTGTTGTTTGTACCGGTTGTAAATTTGATGATGTTTCCCGTTCTTTGGGTTGAAACTATTAGAAGTTTTGGGAAAAACAGCACCAAAGATACTTGGTTAGCCATTGTAACGTTCGGCTTTTATTTGTATTACATCAATTATACGCAACAACTAACCTATATTGCAGACCGAAGTTTAAAGCCAACCAACATGGTTGCAGATACAGTGAGTTCGTTGGTTTTTGCATTAATTGTTGCTACCGTGGTGCATACTTATGTTTTGCAACCGTTTCAAATTCCTACTTCTTCTTTAGAAAAATCATTGCTTGTAGGGGATTTTTTGTTTGTAAGTAAATTAAACTACGGTGCCAGACCTCAAATGACTGCTGTGGCGGCTCCTATGTTGCACGATACCCTTCCGATTGTTAATGTAAAATCGTATTTGAACACTCCGCAATATCCTTATTTTAGGTTGCCAGGTTTTCAAAAAATTGAACATTGCGACATTGTAGTCTTTAATTGGCCAGTAGATACTGTTTACAAATTTTTTGACCAATCGGGCAAAAAAGGAGTCATGAAACCCATAGACAAAAAATCCAATTATGTAAAACGTTGTGTGGGGCTGCCTGGCGACAGTTTGTCAATCAAAAACGGTGTTATATATATCAACAACAAAGAATTGATTTTGCCAGAACGAGCCAAACCACAATTTTCTTACTTGGTGGCGAGGGACAAAAATATACCATTGGAATTTGAGTCTGTTTTTCAAGAATTGGATATTACAGATGGTGCAGGATTTACGACTGAAAATCACGACACCATTTATATAAAGGCCATGACTTCCGCTGCTGCTGCACGATTGAAAAATTTGCCTGGAATTATATCGGTAACAAGAATTATAGCAAAAGATGTAGAAAAACCAGAAGTTTTCCCTCAAATACACCAATGGAATGTAGATAATTATGGGCCAATATACATACCGAAAAAAGGTGCAACAGTAGCATTAAATAGCGCTACATTACCGTTTTATAAGCGAATAATTGGTGTTTATGAAGGTAATGATTTAAAAGTAAACGGCAACGAAATTAGAATTAATGGACAAATTGCTACAAAATATACTTTCAAACAAGATTATTTTTGGATGATGGGAGACAACCGCCACAACTCTGAAGACAGTAGGTTTTGGGGCTATGTTCCCGAAGACCATGTTGTTGGAAAACCTGTGTTTATTTGGTTGAGTTTGGATCCAAACCAAAAAGGGTTGCATAAAATTCGATGGGAGCGTATGTTTACAACAGTAAGTGGTACGGGGCAACCACAATCTTATTTTAAGTATTTTCTTGTATTATTGGCCATTTATTTTGTTGGTGACTATTTTTGGAAAAAAAGAAAAGCTGACAAAGAATAATTTCTTAATCCTAAAAAAATGTAATGCACATAAAAATGTTTAAAAGAATAGGTTAAAAACTTTCACTTTTAAACATTTTTTTGTTAAATATATGAAAGTAATGAATAAAATTTTACTATATCCAACTTATTTTCCTTCAATAAGTCATTATGTGACTATGGCTCAAAATGACGCCATAATCCTAGAAACAGAGGATCATTTTCAAAAACAAACCAATAGAAATAGGACTTATATTTATAGTCCAAATGGATTGCAATTGTTGAATATTCCTGTAAAACATGCTATAGAAAGTCGCCATCAAAAAACCAAAGACGTAAGGATTGAATGGGCTTTTGATTGGCAAAAACAACATTTCAAATCCTTGGAAGCGGCTTACAGAACCTCGCCTTTTTTTGAATATTTTGAGGATGCTTTGATGCCAATATTTACAAAAAAACCTGTGTTTTTGATGGATTTAAACCTAGAGGCCATGCAAATAGTATCAAAATGTTTGGGTTTACCTTTTCAATTTGAAACAACCATCGAATATTTTCATGAAGTACCCCATGTAGCTGATTTCCGTTATTTGGCCAATGGCAAAAAAGACACTTCAACATTTGAACCTTATACACAAGTTTTTGGAGACAAACACGGTTTTTTAAATAATTTAAGCATCCTAGACTTACTTTTTAACGAAGGCAGATTGGCATTAGATTATTTGAAGCGGCAAAAATAAATATTTTTAAGATAAAATATTAAATTCACGTAAATTATTTATTTCATTTCCAATCGTGCCATGATAGGGTAATGATCGGAATTTTTAAAGTCGGAAAAATGGTTGAAATTTTTAATTTTAATTCTTTTATCAACAAAAATATAATCAATTCGAACAGGGTAGTATTTGAAATGATAAGTTTCTCCAAAATGGGTTCCTGCTTCTTCAAACGCATCATTCATATCGCCTCTAATGCCTCTATACACATACGAATACGGACTGTTATTCATGTCGCCACAAATCAAAATAGGGTAGGGGCAGTTTTTTTTATGGTTCATAATCAACTCTGCTTGCCGTTGTTGTTCCTTAAAGGCATTGCTTATTCTGTTGAAAATTTGTAAAGATTTTTTTTCGCTTATTTGATGTTTCCCTTCGTTTAATTCATTTACATCAGGCGTTATTTTGATAGATTCTAAATGAATATTATATACCCTAATAGTATCTTTTCCTTTTTTGATGTCGGCAAATACGGCATTATTATCAGAATTTGGAAACTCAATATTACCACTTTCAACAATGGGATATTTAGAAAAAATAGCTTGTGCCGTTTTAATGTTTTTGCCAAGCATCAAAATATAATTGTATTTATACACTCTTAAATTGACTTTTGACGCCGCAGAATATTCCTGAATACAAACAATATCGGCATTTTGATCATTAATAAAATTACGTATATTTTGAGGTATGTTATCGTCGTTTTTCCACTTGAATAAATTAAAAAGACGTACATTATAACTCATAACTTTAAAATCATTGTCAGATTTTGGAAGGTCTAAACCTGAAATTTTATAAAATTTGTTGATAAATGTAATGCCTAACAAAAGCACCAAACCCGAAAGGATCATTTGATTTTTGAATTGAATGAACCAATATAAAAAATAAATAGCATTAATAATCAGAAAAAAAGGCAATATTAATGTAAGTACAGATAATAATGGAAATAATTTTGGTGCCAAAAAAGGTAAAACATAAGCAAGAAATGTAAGTATAGTAAGCACTATATTTAAAAAAAACATGATTTTGTTGAACCAAGAAAGGTTTTTCATTTTGTTTTGAATTTAATGCAAAAATAGAATAAATTTAGGTAAAGCAGCTATATATTTGAATCTTCTTTTTGAACCAAATACCTTATCACGGTTTCGGCAGCATACAAGCCAAAAAGGCCTGGCATATAACTGTTTGTTCCATAAAAAGATTTTTTATAATTTGTACCATCTGTAATTTTAAGACTAGATTCGTCCTGAATTTCAGAAGAAAAAACAACTTTTACTCCTTTGTCTATCCTTACACCTCTTAGCCTTTTTTTGATGGCTTTTGCTAAATAGCAATTTTGGGTTTTGCTAATATCGGCCACTTTTACTTTTGCGGCCTCCATTTTGCCACCAGCTCCCATACTCGATATGATTTTAACTTTTTTTCGTTTGGCGGCAATAATCAAATTGAGTTTTGGAGTTATACTGTCTATACAATCTAATACATAATCATATTCAGCAGAAATAATGTCAAATGCTTTTTCTGGCGAAAGAAATTCTTGTATTTTTATAAGGTTTAAATCAGGATTAATGTCTAAAAGTCTGCTGCCCACTACTTCTATTTTTGGTATTCCAACGGTAGAATGTAATGCAGGCAATTGTCTGTTGATATTGGTAATATCTACCACGTCACCATCAACAATGGTCATGTTGCCAACACCCGCTCGTGCTAAAAACTCTGCAGCAAACGACCCTACACCACCAAGTCCTACTACTAAAACATGTGCTTTTTTTAAATTTTGTAAACCTTCTTCTTTAAATAATAAAGCTGCTCTTTCTTGCCAAACTTTCATTTTTATTAAAATTTAAGTATTAATTATTGTATTAAAATTAGTATATATTTGTTCTTTTAAATCGGTATTTTTGATGCCTAACACAGTGGCTGCTTTGTCATAAATACTTTCAATTGAAATTTTTTGATCATCTGTTTCAAAAAATATTTTTTCTAAAGCTATATTTTGTAGTACATTTTCTAAATCTTTTTTTACTAACAAATGATGTCCAAACGACAAATAAAATCCATGTTTTATCAAAGTTTGAGCCACTGTTTTGTTTTTTGAAAACCCATGCACAATCATTGGAACCTCTATTTGTAATAATTTTTTATATCTTATAATTTCATCAAACGATTTTACACAATGCAAAATTAAGGGTTTATGATATTTTTTTGCTAATAAAATTTGTTTTTCAAACACCATTTGCTGCAAATCAAACGGAATGTTTGTTTTTTTATCTAGTCCACATTCTCCAATTGCAATACAATTTTTATGGTTAATATTTTTTTCTAATACTGTTAATTCTTGCTCTAAATGGTCTTTTATAATATACCATGGATGAATTCCTAATGTAAAATTAGAAATTGTTAAGTCAAACGACATAGGATACTGATTGACAACAGCTATTACCTCTGCTTCATTGTTATGATAATGTGTATGGATGTTGATTAATTGCATTAATCGTGGTATTTTTTAACACCTGCCAATATAGCAATAGGCAAATCGTTTTCGAGCGGAATTATGGGGCAAGAATATTGGTGGTTGTAGGCACAATATGGGTTGTAAGCTGTATTGAAATTAAGGATAACTGTTTCTTTTAGAGGGAGTTGCAAATCCATGTATCGCCCGCCAATATAACTTGTTTGTCCACATGTACTGTCTGAAAATGGCAAAAACAAATAATTGCTATATTCGGCTTTTCTGTTGGCATCTTTGTTTTGATATACGTTTAATTTGAATGATTTTCCTTCGATTTCAAAATACAAACTACCATATATTGTATATTTTGGTAAACGACTGCCTGATGTTTTCATTTCAAAAATGCTGTCTTTTTGGGCTCTTACAAAACGGGCTTCTACAATATATTTGTCGCTTATTGGATAAAAGTCCAAATGATTGAAGGTTTTCAAATCTGCTTTTTGAAGCGGACTAGTTGTTGGGTTTTTATAGATGAGATTTAAAGCTGTTTGTGCCTTTTGAGCTATTTCAATTTGATTTTGTGCAAAAACCATTTGGGCTACACTAAATAAGAAAAGAACTAAAATTTTATTCATTTGTATTGATTTTAGATGTCAAAATATGTATTTTTTGTAATTTGATTATTGTTTTTACTATATAAGAAACGGTTTTAAAACTTTATTTGAACGGAATACATTAAAATTGTATTTTTGAAAAAAAAAATATGTTTCAAATTTTAGCAAAAATAAACAAAATACTTTTACCTAGTTTTACAAAACAAAAATTAGATCTTGCAAAAGCTCAAAAATGGCAACTTTTGATTTTAGGATGGCGATTTTATGTTACAAAAAATAGTTTGAAATAAGTAAATTATTGAAAAACAGCTGGTTATATTTGTTGCGAATATTTTATTTAAAAAAGGAATTAAAATGCTTGTTTAATCAAAAAAATCGATTAACTTTGCACCCGCAATAAGGCCTCGTGGCGCAACTGAATAGCGCATCTGATTACGGCTCAGAAGGTTACTGGTTTGAATCCAGTCGAGGTCACGAAAACAAACCGTTAGTTAGCAATAATTAACGGTTTTTTTATTTAATTTAGCAAAGGATCTTCTGGTAAATTGCTCCATATCAAATAATTACCTCCAATTTCAGTTATTTTTTGTTTCCACATGTTTTTACTTTTGATGCTTAAAATATTTTTTTGATTTGAATTGTTTGCAATCAACCATGATTTTTCTTTAATTTCATCCTCCAGTTGATTTTTGCTCCATCCCGTGTAACCTAAAAAAAATCTGATGTCGTCTTTTTGAATTAATTTTTGATTGATTAAGTTAATGACCAATTCAAATTGCCCGCCCCAATAAATACCGTCTGAAATTTCTTGACTATCTGGAATTAATTCAGGTTTTGTATGTATAAAATACAAATTATCTTGTTCGACAGGTCCACCATTATAAATTTTAAATGATGAATCTATTTGAGGAATAAAATCTTGAACAGTTAAGTCTAATGGTTTATTTAAAATAAATCCCAAAGCACCATTGGCATTGTTTTCGGCCAAAAGGATAATGGCTCGATTGAAAATATTGTCGCCAATAAGCGAAGGCTCGGCTATTAATAAACAACCTTTTTTGAAGTGTTTTAAACCCATATTACTAGTTGTCAAAAAAAAACCTTTCATTTTGTGAAAGGTTTTTTTGATGTTTTTATTACAAATTTAGTTTACTGCATTTTCTAATTCTGCACCAGCCTTAAACTTCACTACATTTTTAGCTGCAATTTGAATCGTAGCACCTGATTGTGGATTTCTACCTTCTCTAGCTTCTCTTTTTGTAACCGACCAAGATCCGAATCCTACTAAAGAGACTTTATCTCCATTTTTAAGAGTTTTTCCTACATTTCCTAGAAACGACTCCAATGCTAATTTAGCAGCTGCTTTAGTAATTCCTGCATCTGCAGCAATTGCATCGATTAATTCTGTTTTGTTCATAAATAATTGTTATTAATTGTTGGTAAAATATTTTATGATATAAAAAACAAATTTAGTTTTTTAAAAGTTCTTTGCAAGTATCTTTGTAAAATTTTAATCATTTTGTTAATAACTTATTTATTTTGTTAATAACAATTCGCAAATACTTCTTTTTTTCTTTTTTTTCATTAAAAAACCTTTGCTTTATCACTAATTTTCATCCCATTTAATATTTCAAATGCTTTCATTTGTTTTTTTCCAGGCATTTGAAGTACGTTCAGATGTATAAATCCATCTACGACGGCTACTTTTATGTCTTTTTTTGTACAAATTATTTGCCCAATACGAAAATCATGCGTCGTTTTGTTAAAAACGGTTTCCAAAATTTTGATGTCAGATTGATGGATATCTTCTTCAAACTGACACCATGCTCCAGGATAAGGGCTTAAACCTCTAATTTTATTGTAAATATTGATACCTGTATCTTGCCAATTGATTTTACAATTCTCTTTGTTTAGTTTGTTGGCCGTTTTTAAGGGTTCTTGTTCTGTTTGAATTGTAGTTTGAACATTTCCTGTTTCAATTAATTTTAAAGTTTCTATAACGGTTTCAGCTCCAATAGTTTGTAATTTATCATGTAAGCTTCCAGCATTTTCGTTTGAATGGATATTTATTTCTTTACTCCTAATTATTGCTCCTGTATCAATTTTTTCATCTATAAAAAAGGTAGTTACTCCAGTAGTAGTGTCTCCATTGATGATGGCCCAGTTTATCGGTGCGGCTCCTCTATAATTCGGCAACAAGGATGCATGCAAGTTAAAAGTGCCAAATTTTGGCATTTTCCAAACAACGTCAGGCAGCATTCGAAAGGCTACAACTATTTGTAAATTGGCTTGTAGGTTTTTCAATTGTTCAAGAAAAATGCTGTCTTTTAAATTTGTTGGTTGCAAAATATTAAGATTTTTTTGCAAAGCATATTCTTTAACTTCCGAAAATTTAATTTTTTTACCTCGCCCTGCGGGTTTATCTGCAGCAGTAATTACACCAACCACATCATAACCTTCTGATAGGATACGATCCAAAACTCCTACTGCAAAGTTTGGTGTACCCATAAAAACGATTCTTAATTTTTCTGTCATTTTATACTGTATTTGTTGTTTTTTAATAATGATATTTGATTACAATCTAATAAAACTTTCAATCCATTTATAAGATCATTCGAATTGAGTTTGCTATAAATTTCTAATTCTCTCGAATCCATCTCTTGAACTTGTAGTAATTTGATTATTTTATTTATTGAATTTTGATTGGGTGTTGCTTTTTGTTGTTTCGAGATACAGTTGGAACAAATGCCACAATTTGTTTCGGTGTTTTCGCCAAAATAATTCAAAATCAATTTGTTTTTACAATCGGTTTTGTTGGTTATAAATTGTAAAACAGCTTCAAATTGTGCTATTTTAAGTTGATTTTGTGTGGCTAAATGTTTTGAAATTTTATTTATTGTAAGTTTATCTTCTCTAATTTCATTCATGATCAATTGGGCATCATTATTTTTATGTGCCAATGCAATAACTCCTTTTTGATGTAATTTGGTTAATATCAATTTTAATTTAGCTTCTTCGATTTGGAGTTTTTGTGCTAAATAATGGGTGTTGATATAGGTTAAACCTTCATAAACACCAGGATAGTTCCTCAAAATTTGAACAATCAAGGCATCTTCCTCTGGGTTTAAACTGCGGTATCGTATGACTTCTTTGGAGGAAATTATAAAATGGATAGCAGTTTTTTCTGAATATTCATGGGATAATGTGATAATACCTTGTCTGTCTAAAAATTGTATTGCCTGATATGTTTTTGTAATTGGGAATTGATATTTGGTGCAAAACTGATTCAAATTGAACGAATAGCTTTCATTAAAACCTTCGCTATAAGGTATTTGTAAATGATTGCATAGTTTTATATAAACTTCTGTCAAAAATATTTTGTCGGGCAAAATGTCTATTACTTGCGCTTTTGATTGTAAAAAATCAGCATGATGAAATAGCAAAATGCCATACGATTTTTGGCCATCTCTGCCTGCTCGTCCCACTTCTTGATAATAATTTTCTAAATTATCAGGGATTTGTACATGTATAACTGTTCTTACATTTGGTTTATCAATTCCCATTCCAAAGGCGTTGGTAGCTATCATTACTTGCACTTTGTCTGTCATCCAAAGCGACATGTTTTTTTGTTTTTCACTAGGATGCAGGCCACCATGATAAATACAAGCTGTAAACCCCATTTGGGTTAATTTATTTAAGTAATCATGGCATGATTTTCTATTTCTTACATATATTATAGACGATTCTTTGTTTTTATTTAATATTTGTTGAATTCTAAATAGTTTGTCCTCTATTTCAAAAGTCATATAAGCCAAAGTAGGTCTGGCAAAAGATTTTTGAAAAACCATAGCTTTTTCTATACCTAACTGAACCAAAATATCAGATTTTACCCTCGATGTAGCCGATGCTGTTAAGGCTATAAATGGAATTTTTGGAAAAAATGTTTTGAGTTTTGCAATTTTTAAATAAGCAGGTCTAAAATCATGCCCCCATTGCGATACACAATGGGCTTCATCTATGGCTATTGTGTTGATATTGAGAGTTTTAATATTGTCAAAAAGCCAGTCGATTTGTAATTTTTCTGGCGAAATGTATAAAAATTTATAATTTCCAAATCTACAATTATCTAACAAAATGAGGGTATCATTTTCAGAAATGCCCCCTGTTAAAGCGATGGCGTTGAGGCCTATTTTTTGTAAGTTTTCCACTTGATTTTTCATCAAAGCTATCAATGGCGAAATTACAAGGCACAATCCATCTTGCAATAAAGCTGGAATTTGAAAACAAATCGATTTTCCCCCTCCTGTAGGTAAAATGGCTAACGTATCTTGTCCTGAAACAACCGAATTTATAATCGCTTCTTGGGGTTCACGAAATGCATCGTGCTTCCAATATTTTTGTAATATTTCAATTGATGTCATCTACATTTTATACGTTAATATTTTAATTTTTTTATTAATATTTAAAAATGATTTAAAATAAATGCGGTTCTTTTTGCTACAGTATCTTTGGGTACTTCTATCAATTGGTAGCCATAATCTTGATATGTTGCTACCAAATGCTTGTGAATTAATTGAGATTGTTCAAAATTTTCGTATCTTTCATTGTCGCTCACATAGATATGCTCCCAAGGGGGTAAAATAAATATCTTGGTATATTGATATTTTTGGCAAACTTCTATAAAATGTTTGGGATAACTGTCGCCAATGTAGTGCATATAAGCCAAAACATCGGGCAAACCACGGTCTATAAACACCAAATGGGCTGCCTCATTTTGGGCATTTTCGTATTGTTTTTTACGACCTTCTAATAGCATTTCGCTAAAAAGCAAAGGCTGTTCTAAAAAAAGTTGGGCAATGCCATTTTGTTGTGCTTCTAAGGTTACTTGTCTGGAAATTTCAGGATAACAACAATGCCCTTGTTGGGTTAAATGGTTGATTAGCGATGTTTTACCAGTTCCTGGCCCTCCAATAATTACAGCTATTTCTTTATTCATAAATACGTTAGAATAATGGATTAAAGGTTTTTATTGTGTTTTTTTAATTCTTCGTAGGATTGGTTTATTATAGTGGTTAGCTCCTCTCCATTGAATTTTTGATCGCCAATGCCATAATAAAATTTAATATCGTTGCCATTCCATAAATATTTGATGCCAGGCGTGTCTTTGCCCATGCCTAAAATTTTCCAAAACGGAATGATTTCTACAATTTTATAAGGATAGGTTGCACCCGCTTCTTTAAAAAAATCAGGTATCAAATCGGCCTCTTCATTCATGAATATTACAGACAAAGGCGGCATCGAAGGGTTTTTTAGCCTCATGGCCGTAAGTTCTTTTGCAGCGGCTCTACAATGCTCGCAACCAGGTACAAACAAACACATTATTTTTTTACCTTGATCAATGTGCGAAAAATAGGATTTAAACCCTGATTTAACTTTTTTAGGTTCGTTTTGTGTTTTTTCTTCAACTTTTGTTACACTGTCTTTTGCTTTTACAGTTGGTTTTATTGCAGCTATTGTACTGTCTAGTATAACGGTTTTTTTAGTTGGTACTTCTATGCTAACACTATCAATTTCAGTAGGTTCTATGGGGCTTACGCTGTATTTTGATGCAACAGGTTGTATAGGAGCCAGCATGAATAGTCCCAAAATACAGCCCAGTAACACGGTAGTTAAAACCCAAAAATTGCCTTTTGAAAAACTTAAATTTTCATAAATTTTATACAAATATCCCAACAATCCTATAGCTACTATGTTTTTGATGATGGCTTCGATAGGGGTCATAGGTAATAATTCTCCAAAACAACCACAATTACCAGAATTACCACCAGTTAAAAAGGTTACGTAGCTTAAATGTCCTACAAAAACTACAAGCAAAAGGATTGTAGCTGGTATAATAATTGTTTTGAGATAATTTTTTTGAAGCAACAAAAAACCTAAAGCAAATTCTATTCCAATGAGGATTCTAGAAAAATAAGGGGCTACTTGTTCTGAAAATCCCAAACTATACAACTGTTTGACCTCAAATGTTGAAATGGCAAAATAAGGCGATGGGTATAATTTGGCCACTGCCGAAAGTAAAAACAATAAGGCAACTACAATACGAATTGCCCATGTAATATAATTTTTATTTGCATTCATATTTTTTATTTTTGTAAGTTAAAATCCATTAATATTAAAGCGAAAACAGCATAATTTATCATGTCCTGATAATTAGCATCAATGCCTTCGGACACGATTGTTTTACCAAAATTATCTTCTATCTGTTTGACTCTCAGTAGTTTTTGCAAAATCAAATCGGTTAAGGAGCTCACCCTCATGTCTCGCCAAGCTTCGCCATAATCGTGATTTTTGGCTTCCATCAAATTTTTTGTCCAATGTATTTTGGCTTCATATAGTTGTATCGAAGTGGCCAATTCTAAATCGGGTTGTGTGGCCACTCCCAATTCTAATTGTATCAATGCCATTACGGCATAGTTGATAATGCCTATAAATTCGCCCGTTTCATCTTCGTCAATTTTTCTGGATTGATTTTCTTGTAAACTCCTGATTCTTTGTGCTTTAATATATATTTGATCTGTTAGCGAAGGCAATCTTAAAATTCGCCATGCACAACCATAATCCTTCAATTTATTGATATACAACGACTTACAAATATCTATTACAGCATCATATTCTTTTGAGGTATCCTTCATTTTTATTTTGTATATTTGTGTCAAAATTAATCATTTTTTTGATATTATAAAATGAATTTTCAAAACAACACATTACAAACTTCACAATCCTTGAATTGTAACGGTACCTTACTTGATTTGACTATCCCAAAAGTTATGGGCATTTTAAACCTCACGCCCAATTCTTTCTACGATGGAGGACATTTTACAAACCACAATCAAGTGTTGCATCAAGTGGAAAAAATGCTTCAAGAAGGGGCTACTTTTATAGATATTGGGGCTTATTCGAGCAAACCAAACGCCGAATTTGTTTCTGAAATGGATGAAATAAACCGACTAAAGCCTTTCCTTAAGCATATTATTAAAGAATTTCCTGGAATATTGGTTTCTATAGATACTTTTCGTAGTCGTGTTGCACAATTTGCAGTAGAAAATGGGGCTTGTATGGTTAATGATATTGCCGCAGGGACATTAGATGATAAAATGTTTGAAACGATGGCTCATTTGCAAGTACCTTATATTATGATGCACACACGGGGTACACCTCAAAACATGCAAAATTTAACACACTATAATCATTTAATTAAAGAAATAAACGAATATTTTTCTGAAAAAATAAGTAAAGCCAAACAACACGGTATTACTGATATTGTCATCGACCCTGGATTTGGATTTGCCAAAACCTTACAACAAAATTACCATTTGATGCAGCATTTATCGCTTTTAAATATTCATGATTTGCCTATTTTAGTTGGAATTTCCAGAAAATCAATGATCTATAAATTGCTAGAAACTACCCCAACCCAAGCCTTAAATGGGACAACTGTTTTGCATACAATAGCCTTACAAAAACAGGCTAAAATTTTGCGTGTGCACGATGTAAAAGAAGCCATAGAATGTATAAAAATAGTACAATGTTTGACTTAATTTGTATCGCATTTTAAATAACAGTATGAGATAGATTTTTATTTGTAATTTTAAATATTAGTTTGTTTTTTCTTTTTTGAATGTAAAAAAATTACTGCAATGGCAGTAGTAACAATCCCCATAACCAAAGCTCCAATGGTGCCTTGTATAATTATAATAATTAAAATAGGCTTTTGCATCTATTTCAGACGGATAATAACCCAATGCAACAGACCGTTTGATCATATTAGGAAAATAAGATGGAGAAATTATATAAGTAGTTACCCATTGTGAAATTGGGGTTAAAATAGCTATAAATACTGATAATATTACTCCGGATTTTAAACCTTGTTTGTATTTCATAATTCCATTGTAATATTGCTTTTTTTTGTTGTTTATTGCAAATACCATTGTAATAATAGCTGGTATTGCAAAAAAGTTTGTAACATACATTTGATAATCTATGTATTTATCATGAAAGCCCAAAAGTTTTTCCAATAGCATCCAAAGCACCACGATACAATTAAAGAGCAATGCCCATTTCATTTCAATTTTTACATTTTTCATGTTTATTTTTTTAAGGTTTTTCTTTCCAAATTTGATCTGAAATTGGAAGGTATTCTGGTAAAGCAGCCGAGCCGTACCAATACAAAACATCATAATCTAACAAACCGTTTTTTATTGCAGGATCGGATTGTAGGAGGTCTTTTGCTGCTTCAATGGATTGTATATTGTGTAATATAAAGATACCTCTATAATTTTTATCATTTTTTTCAAAAGGGCCAGCCACTATGAGTTTACCTTCGTTGACTAAATTATTGATGTTGGTCATGTGACCTTTGAAAATATCATGAATTAATTTTTGATCTGCAATTTGAGTTTGCCCCGTTTTAAGTATCACAAAATAATATCCTTTCATTCCATATTGATTGGCGCCTAGTTTTTCGGCTAAAATTTTATTATAATTTGGATTGGAATTGTTTTGTTCGACTTGTATTGTTTGTCCGATTGCCATATAGGACAACAGCGTTGTTATTATAATAAGTTTTGTTTTCATTCGTTTTTTGTAAGGTGTTCCTAATTGTTTTAAACAACACATTTTCGGGTTAAAACCCCTTTTTTTGTATCGATTGGCATGTATTGTGGTTACAAAAATATATTATTTTTTTAATAATACCATTTTTTTGCATTATATTTGTATTGCCATTTATGGTTGGAAATACAATTAAAACTCAAAGGACTTTTTTTGATACTGATGTTTTATAGATAAAAGGTAATAATTGTATGTAGTGCCGCTGTTATTCCGAAAGACATGTAGCGTTTGGAATAGTAGTAGAAATTCTTTTTGAGGCTTTTTCTGTCTCAAAAAAGATTATTTCACAATATTTCATTTCTTTTGGAGTTCAATGAACGTCGTTTGAAACGGATCGCCCGACCTTTGGGGAACGCCCAAATAGAGCGATGCTACTTTTTTAATTGTTGGAAATTTTATTATGTATAATTCAAAAATTATAATATTTTTTTAATTTTAATACACTAAGTTATCAATAGATGTATTTATAAATGTAAATCAATATGAACAAAAATATACTTTCGTTATATGAAATAGCACAAAAACCGATTAGAACGATTATTGGACTGATGTCTGGAACTTCGCTCGACGGACTAGATGTGGCTTTGTGTGAAATAACGGGTTCTGGCCAGAATACCAAAGTAACTTTGATGGAATTTGAAACCCTACCTTATACAGAGCAGACAAAAGAAGCGATTCGGAAGGTTTTTGCGAAAAAGCAAATTGATTTTCCCTATTTAGCAATACTTAATGAGCAGATTGGCTTGTGGCATGCCAACCTGGTTTTAGATTGTTTAAAAAAATGGAATAGAGCCCCAAACACTGTCGATTTAATAGCCTCGCACGGGCAAACCGTGATGCACTCGCCTTGTCATTTACATCAAATAGAAAATAGTCCAAATGCCACTTTGCAAATTGGCGATGGCGATCATATTGCGGTTCAAACGGGTATCATTACCCTCTCGGATTTTAGGCAAAAACATGTGGCCGCAGGAGGCGAAGGGGCACCACTGGCAGTGTATGGCGATTATTTTTTGTTTGGAACATCTACAGAAAACCGCATCATGCTCAACCTTGGCGGAATTGGCAATTTTACTTTTTTGCCCCAAAATCAAAACCCAGAACAAGTGTTTGTTACAGATACTGGAACAGGCAACACCCTTATAGATGCTTGGGTTAAGCGATGTTTTCCTGGCTTGGATTTTGACCAAGATGCTCAATTGGCTCAAAAAGGAACTGTAAATATTTTGCTGTTAGAGGCCTTAAAAAACCATCCTTTTTTTGAAAGTCCGTTCCCAAAATCAACAGGGCCGGAACTATTTAATATACAATATGTTCAGGAGGCATTAAGCAAAAGCCAAACACAGCAGCTTGCTGCAGAAGATGTGTTGGCAACCCTCACCCGATTTAGTGCCGAAACAGTTGCAGAGGCCATTGAATATTGTATAAACCAACAGCATGATTCAAACGAAAAATACACTGTATATGTGTCTGGAGGCGGCATGCACAATCCATTGATGATGCAGCATTTAGCCTCGTTATTGCCTTCTATTGCCTTTCAAAAAACAGATGATTTAGGTATAAATGGCGATGCTAAAGAAGCGATTTTGTTTGCCATTTTGGCCAATGAAACCCTTGTAGGAGGCACAACAAATTTTGGTAACAAGCAAGGTGTTCCTTCGGTTTCTATGGGTAAAATTTCATTTCCTGATTAAAAAAAAGCTTCAACTTAAATTTATTAAGAAGAAGCTATTTTTATTATTAAAAAAAACGCATTTTATGGTATTTAAGTGTAGTAAAATATGATTTTTCTTTAATAGTTTTAGGATTACTTTTTTTTAAAATAAAAAAATATTTTTATTTACGTTCTTTCAACACCATATCAATTGTAATGGCACTGGCAATAATAGCAACTTTATGATCCGGATGGTTCAAATTGGGGTTGATTTCGACTTTATATTTGTCTGCCGATGTAAATAATTCTTTCACCATGCCGTTCCATTTTTTTGAAATACTGCCAATATTTTCATTGTTTGGATCGGTTATATTAAATTCCCAGGCTTTCCAATCGCCAGAAATTTCTGCAATTAAAGTATCCTGAAGGTCTGTTATCATGAATTTTGGTTTAAAAAGTTTGAATTTTTGTTTTATCATGCCAATTTCATTCCCTTGTTGGTTTTTGATCATGATTTTCGACATCCAAAAAGTCCAACCTCTACTAATTGAAGCTACAATTTGTCCTTGGTTGTCTGTAATTTCTAACTCAAAAGGCATCATGGCTTTATTGATGATTAATTGTAACATTTTTTGCCCAAAACTTAATTTTTGTTTGATTATTCCAATTTGGTCGCCATGTTCGTTGTATATTTTATAGCTGTTTTCAAATTTGAAAAATTGTACTTTTTCATCGATAAAGTAATGGTTGGTATCAAAAAAATGAGTTTGCATAGTCAAGTAATTGAGTTTTATAATAAAGTTTTTATTTTTTTAGCAAATATAAATAATAAAATTTTTAAAAAAACATTTTTATTGATTAAAAAAAACAAATGATACATTATAACTTTATCATTAAACCAAATCTAAAATTGCGGCCTCTGGTATTGTATCCGATATTTTCTACAAATTTTTCATTAAAGATGTTTGTAATATTACTAAATACATCCAAACGATCTTTTATCAATTGGTATCTAATGGAACCATTTACCCATTGATAGGAAGCTAAAACGGCATCCACTTTTTGATAATTTTCATCAAAATAAAAATCGTTTTTGCTGTCCACATATTGATAATTCAGATTGATATGGGTACGTTTTTGAATTTGATAATCTATTGCAACATTTACTTTATGTTTTGGAATCAATCGGTTGAGGGCTTCATCTACATGAATATAAGTATAATTAGCTTGGCAAGACCACTGAGGGTTGAAGCGATATGCCCATTCGGTTTCGATGCCTCGGGCTTTGTTGTTGCCATCAATATTTACATACATTCCTTCATAAGTTACAGGGTTGGTATAAAAACCTATAAAATTTTCTTGTTCTCTATAAAAACCCACTAAATTTACTTGCCCTTTGTTTTTCAAAAAAGTAGTTTCAAAACCCATTTCAACAGTTTTGTTTCGTTCTGGAGTCAAGTTTTTGTTGCCATATTCAGAATACAGTTGGTACAAACTTGGCGTAAGAAAAGCGGTTGAGATAGAACTGATGAGTTTGATGGGTGTTTTTTTGAAAGTATAAGACGGATTGATATGATACACCCATTGATTGCCATATTGACTATGATGGTTGAGTCTGGCCCCCACATTGACATTTAATCCAAAAGTACTGTTGTAAACCCCAGAAAAATAGGGGTCGGCCATGTTAAATTTAGCATTTTCGGCCATGATGTTGCTATACGAGCTGGTATAGTTCATATTATTGAACTGGAATTGAGTACCTGTTATCAGGAAAAAACTTTTAGAAAAAACATATTTATTAAACGCATCTACATTTACATTTTTTGAAGCATAAGCATCTTGTGATACATCATTTAAAAAGCTATAATATGTTTGATAATCCCTTTTGATTGTAGTAAAGCCCGTTTGTAAGGTTAGTGCACCTTTTGTATATTGCCATTTTGGACTGATACCAAACCGAATTTGCTCTGATTTAGATACGTTTTTATCGGTATCATTGGTATTAGTATGGTTGTAGGTACCATCAAAATAGGAAGTTACTTTGTCAAACTGTCCTAAAAAATCCACTTGTAATGCGGCATTTAATTTGTAGTTTATTTTACCTAAATAATTCAATTTAGACAACCGATCGCTTTCATAAACTATTCCTTTTTCGGGTTCGGCAATTTGCGAAATACCTTTTGTTTCCGTACTATTTATCATGGCTAAATAGTTGATTTTTTGGTATTTACCTTGTACAGAAAAACCAGCGTTGATGTCTTCTGGGCTGCTTTTTTTTGTCCATGCGGTATTGTTTGTACCGCCATTTAAATAAGCATTGGCTTGTATTTTTTGATTTCCTGTTTTTTTCAAAGTAATATGAATTACTCCTGTTGCAGCACCCGATCCGTACAAGGTACTGGCGGCACCTTTCATGATTTCGATACTTTCTACGGCCTCTGTGCTTAATAATCTTAAATCAAATTCCATACTAATTCCAGAGGCATCCACAACGGGTTGCCCGTCTATCAAGATCAAAACTTGGTTGTTTTTGCCTCCTCTAATGTAGTACCCCAAGTTTTTGCCATTGCCACTTTGATTGCCATTCATTTCGATACCAGCAACACTATTGAGCACCGTGGCAACAGACTGCCCAGCAAAATTTTGAAGTGCTTCACTCGAAATTTTTGTAATCACTTTACCCGATTTTTCTTTAGATAGGGCAAATTTTGAATCCAATACCACTACTTCGTCTAACGTTGTGGTGTTTTCAATTTTTTTTTCTTGCGACCATACGCAAACACTCATCAATGCAGTAATTACACTGATTTGAACCTTTTTTTTGTTCATTTTTTTAAACATTTTTAAATCATAAAAATGGGAGAAAAGCACAGAATTTACCCATACCCAAACCTTTTTTCCCGAAAGTTTGATACTCGTTTTGAAATGGGCAGGTCTCCTGGCTTGCGTCTTGTTGTGTACCTTCCCATCATTTTTTTGATAGTGGTTTTGTAGATTACAACAAGCTTTTTAGCATACAGTTGCGGGTACAGCTCAGGCATTGCACCTGATTCCCTTTTAATATTGTTATTTTTTTTCGTAAGAAATAACAACAACCTCAATTCGGGTGCAAAGCTATAACTTTTTTTTATTTTTAAAGCCAAATAACTTTTATATTTGCAAATTCATAAAAATGAGTCCATGAAATTATTTATTGAAAAAGTTCTGTTGTATTTAGGTCTATTTTTATTGCTGTGTTGCCAAAGCAAAACCGATAGCAAACCATCAAAACCTCATAATCCTAATGCTATAATTAAATACGCCAAAGGACTTTCTATAGTCCAATACAAAGATGTTGCCGTAGTTACCATAGAGGACGCTTGGCCACATGCCACAGAAAAATTTAAGTATATACTTTATAAAAACAATGCTGTTGTACCCGATTCTTTAAAAGAATTTACTGCTATACCAGTTCCTATCAAAACATTAGTGGCCACCTCTACCACATTTGTATCGGCTTTAGAAATGCTTGATGTAGAAAATGCTTTGGTTGGTTTTCCGCATTTAGAGTATATTTCGTCGCCAAAAGTAAGACAACGAATTGAGGCGGGTTTTGTAAAAGAATTGGGAAACAATCAAGCCTTAAATATAGAAACGATTATCGATTTGAACCCCGATATTGTTATGGCTTATGGGATAGATCAGCATAATCCAGAGTTGGAAAATTTACAAAAAAGTGGCTTAAAAGTAATTGTAAATGGCGACTGGAACGAACAAAGCCCTTTGGGGAAAGCAGAGTGGCTTAAATTATATGGTTTGTTATTTGATCAGGAAAAAAAAGCCAATGAATGGTTTCAAAAAATAGAAAAATCTTATCAAGAAACCCAAAAACTAGCAACACACGCTGCCTCAAAACCAACCGTTTTGTGTGGTGCCATGATCGAAAATCAGTGGTTTATGCCACAAGGCGATTCTTGGGGAAGTTTGTTTATAAAAGAGGCCAATGCTACATATTTGTGGGGCAATACTCACGGTACTGGTAGCTTGTCTTTATCATTTGAGGCGGTGTTGGAAAAAGCCCAAAAAGCCCAATTTTGGATTGGCCCAGGCGATGCCACATCATTGGCGGATATGCCACAAAAAAACTTGCATTATACCCAATTTGACGCTTATAAAAAGAAACAAATCTATACGTTTAGCACCAAAAAAGGCCCAACTGGCGGTGTACTGTATTATGAAATGGCACCAAACAGACCCGATTTGGTATTGCTTGATTTGGTAAAAATTTTGCATCCCGAGCTTTTGCCCAACCATCAATTGTTGTTTTTTGATCAGTTACAATAGTCCTTATTTTTAATAATATTATGTTTTTTGTGGCTTTATATTTAAAATTTTGTATTAAAACCTATCTTATTTCTTGTATATAATGATTAATATTATACCTTTGTAGAAAAAAATATTGATTACTCATTATTTTTTTCATCAATAGTAGTAAAAGATTTACATAAAAAACTAAGCGAAATTTTTGTATTTTCATTCATCATAAATTATTTTTTGCGTCGCTTGTGGGTTTATGTTTTGGTTTGTATATTTTTTAATATATTTTAGTATAAATCAGTTTAGGTAATTAGAATATAATAATGACTTTTTTTATTAAAAAAGGGGTTTGTTTGTTGTTTTTTTACGTGAGAATAGCACTGAAAATCCTTTTTTGCCCCCTTTTTTGGGGCAAAAAGATTATTTCACATTATATATACCAAATATATTTATAAAGTCCAAAGATGCGTAGTTATTTTTTAGAAAAAATTTTCAAAAAAAATCATTGGATAGTAAGGCTACGGAACTATTTTTTTTGACTCATTTTAGCAAAAAAGAACCAATAGATTGGACTATTTTATATGTATATTCGGTATTATATTTCTTTTGGAGATCAAAGAACGTTGTTTGAAACGGATAACCCGACCCGAAGTTTTACGGAGGGACACGCCCAAATTCTGAATTGGATAATTGAATGTTTAATTTAAAGTTATTTTATACCAAACACTTATATAAAATAGTCTAAAAATGCAATGCTATTTTTTTTAAAGATTTTATAAAAAAATCATTTCATAGCTGGGCTACGTAATTATTTTTTTGTAAAATATTTGGAGAAAAAGAGCTAGCAGATTGGGCTATTTTATGTGAGTGTTTGGTATTATATTACGTCTTCTATGGTGTAAATCGTATTTTGGATAGAAAATTCATAACCTATTTTTTTTCCAATGATTTGTTTGCCTAAAGGCGATTGTGGGGACAATGCAATAATGGTTTGCTTGTTTATACTGATTTTAGGCATGGCACAACTCACAAATAGGTACATCCCGTTGGTTTTGATGAGACTCCCAAGGGCAGCCACTTGGTGTTTTTGGGTGGCATCTATTTGGTCTAAAATGTTTTTTTGTTGGTTGATTTCGGCCACTTTTTGGTTCAATTTTTCTTGTTCAAGGTGCATCATGGATAGGGCTGTTTCGTGTTTGTCGCCTGCAGATCCTTTGGCATCATTTTGTGCGTCTAATGCCAGTTCGTGTATCATGTCCTGAAAAATATCCAGTTTGTCTTGTACTAATTGTTTGTAATGTTGTAATACTTTGTTTTTTTCCATTTTTAATAGGATATTATAGTCAAATTATAAGTTGAACACGGATGGTTATAAATCTAAATCAAATTGATATGAAGCTCCTAGCATGATTTGAAACCCTTGAACAGGATAATGCAACCATTTTTGATACGATTGATTGGCAATATTGTGGGCTCTAATGCCTGCAGTCCATCTTTTATTATATTTGTAATCCAAATGGGCGTTGAGATCGAAATAACCAGGTAATGTTTTGTGATGATCTACTGCAACCAATGTCATAACACCTAAATTTTGTTGTATATCCTCACGTTTTGACACTACAAACAAATCGGTTCCTGCAAACCATTTTGGCGTAATTTCAAAATCAAAAGTGGCATTGAGGGTCAAATTGGGTCTGTTCCAGGCTTTTTCTTGTATAGTGGGTTGGTACATATTGAAAGTACCATGACAATTAAAGGATAATCTGTTTGAAAAATCTCCTTTTATTTCAGCAAATAGTTGCATGGTTTTTAGATTGTCATAATACACCTCAAAGGCATTTCCGTAATTATAATCTTTCAAATTTAAAGCATTAGTATTGAAATCTTGTGCTTTGAACCCTATTTTATTTTGTTCGCTTAGCCAAGACAATTTGGCATTGTAAACAACACTCGACGACCATTTGCCACGCAAACCACCATACAATGCTAGTTGTTGCTTGGTGGGTTGCATCAATTGGCTTGGACTAATGTAGGGATTGATTTCTACCGCATTTTGATAGGTATTTTGGATAACATTGCCTGTTGCTCCTGCATAAAAAACCAATAAATCATCTACAATTTTAAAACTGGCTTGTATGTTTGGATAGACGTAAAAATAGCCAGATTTGTTTTCGAAGTCAGCTATGTAGCCCAAATTTGTTCCTACTTGAAACGTCCAATCGTTGCGATTCAATACCCAATTTGGATTGAACCCTAATTTTATAAAACCATATTTATTTGTTGTGTTTTGTTCATTAATTATTAATTGAGCTACACTTCCTCCTACATAGTCCACTATAAAAGTAGTATTTATAGTTTGATCCAACAAATGAAACACCATGGAAGGTTCAACCTGCAATCGGTTTTCGGTTGTGTTCATTCGATCCCAAAAATGTTGGGCATTGATGTCTATTTTTTTCAGGAAACTGTTGTTCATACAAAGCTGCCCACTTGCCCATACAGTATGGTAACTTTGTTTGGTATCTAACGAATGTAACAATGTTTCGCCACCATTTTCTTTGACGTAATCGGGCAAACCATACCAATGGTATATTTGATTTTGATAGCCCAAATGGGTATTCCATTGGGTGTTTTTTTGTTTGCTGCTATATGTCAATTCTGCTTTTGATGTATAAAAGGCATCGGGCAACAATACTCCATCGATGCCTCCTTGCGATGACAAATGTTGTAAACTTGCCGAAACATAATCGGCAGCCGATAATTTTTTTGTAGCAAATAAATCGGCATCTATCGTACCATAATTTCCACCAAAAAGGCTTGCGTAATTATCATAAAACAAGGCTTTTGGGCTTTGTTCTACAGCGGCAGCTACACCCTTAATGGGTGTAAAAGTAGAGGCAACGGGCATCGAATGGATGGTATAGGTTAAAGGTTCTTTTTTTAATGCTTCTTCGTCTTCCAAAATGGGATTTTCTTTTATTTTAAATCCATCAATAATGGTTGGCGTGTAGGGTTTAACAACTTCGATGGTTTCAGTACCCAAGGCTTCTTCTTTTTTTTGTGCTGTTGCAGCCAATGAAAAAGGTATTAGTATAAGTACGAATTTATTTATGTGTAATTTCATAAAATTTATATTAAATTTTAAATATTAATTTATGTGTTTTGTTATTTTTGAATGGACGAATTTATTTGGCCAGCATCTAATTTTACAATTTCGAGGATTTGCTTGGCTTCTAACATCACATCGTCAAATTGTTTGAAGTTTTGTAGCACAGCTTCTAAAATATAGGTGGCCTGAAAAGCATCTTTAAGACCATGATAATTTTTGGCCATTACGATAAGCCCTTTGGCAGCAAAATATTTGTAACCCGAAAAATCTTTAGATAATTTTTGAATGGCTTTGTTAGAAAGCTCAAATAGTCCTTCTTTGTTTTTGAAATAGGCCTCATAATACAAGGCTTCGGCACCTAATTCGCCTTTGGCAGTTGGTTGCAATTTGGCATAATATTGCTTGGCTTTGGATTCCTCTTGATTTTGAAAGGCAGCTCTGGCAATGAACACTTGGGCATTGGTTTTGTCTGCAGTGGAAATTTTTGAATTAGCCAATACTTTTTCGGCATAAACAACTGCATTTGCAAAATCTTTGTTTTCATAATATTCTTGCATTAAGTGGGATTGTGCAAAAATCAAATATGGCACTGTATTGGTTTCTTTTTCTAATCGAATTAATGTGGGAATCGATTTTTGGTGTTGATTGTTAGTTAAATAAATTTGACTTAATTTAAACAACGCCTCTTCTGAAAACTCATTTTGAGATCCGCTACAAACCGCTTCATAATGAACAGCGGCTTTGGCTTGTGCTGCTTGATTAAAATACAATTGACCTAAATAAAAATGGGCATTTAAGGCATGAAAACCCTCTGGAAATGACGATAAATATTTTTCAAACCCTGCAATGGCAGCTTTAACATTGTTTTGTAAGTATTGTTTTTCTGCAACTTGGTAACTATCATGGTCCAAATCGGCATTGCTAACAGCAATAAAAGGCAAGGTTTTTACCCAATTTGCATACACATCCACTTGATTTTTATCTAAATATATAAGTCGTGCGGTGGCCACAGCATCTAATGATTCTGGTGCATTTGGGAATTGTGCCACCAATTTTTTGAATTGAGCCAATGCTTCATCCTCTTGGTCTTGGTTGTATAAGGCCAAACCTTTTTTGAACAACGCTTTTGGATATAATACACTATTAGGAAATTCTAAAAGTAGTTGATCATAAGTTTTAATGGCCAATGCTGGTTTGTTTATTGTCAAATAAGTGTTTGCCATTTCAAAAAGGGCCGAGGCTCTTAAGGTTGATTGGGGATATTTTTTTAGAAAATGAGTTAAATACTCTATTTTTTGGGTGTTTTTTGAAATAAATCCAAAACAAATGGCTTTTTGAAAACTGGCATAATCTGCCTCTACACTTTGCAACTCAATGACTTTATTATATGATTCTATTGCTAACTGGTATTGTGCTGTCATAAAAAGAGCGTCTGCTAATCGCAAATGACTGTCGGTTACTTTAAGTTTATCGGCATTTGGGGTATTGATATAAGCCTGAAATTGTGTTGCTGCCAAAGCAAATTGTTTCAGTTTGAAATGACAATAGCCCAAATGATAGGTCAGGTGTATGTATTCGACCACATTTTTTGCGGAGGCATTGTTTTGAAAATCCTTAAAATCTTGCAACGCAAGGGCAAAACGGTCGAGTTGAAATGCTGATTCGGCTTTCCAAAAAGTAGCTCGGGTAGTAAAAATGAGGTCTCGGGGTGTATTGATGGCTTTTTCAAACCAAGGCAAAGCAGCGGCATAATTGTTTTCGGACACAAGCTCCAATCCACGATAAAAAGCTACTTTTTGAAAAATGGTTTTGTTTTCGGGCAAGGATGTTTTTTCTAATAATTCCAAGGCTTCTTTGTAGTTTTTTGAAGACAGATAAGAGTTGATGAGCAGTTTTTGAACCGTTGGTGTTTCAGGATTTTTGGGATATTGTGATATGAATTTTTGTAGCAAAGTAGAAACATTTTCGTACGGATTGCCTAATTCATAACTTAGTTTGGCATAATTTAAGGCTGCGTCTTCTTTGATTTTGATGTCGAAATTCATATCTGCAGCCGATTTGAATGCCATAAAAGCTTGGTGTTGTTGGTTGGTTTTCCAATAACTTTCGGCCAAATGGTAGTAGGCATTTTGAGCCACACCATCCTGACCGTCTATGATTTTGTTGAATTGTAAAATGGCTTTTTCGTAATCTTTTTGTTGATAGAAGGCATAGCCCAATTGATAGAAATCGGTGTTGTTCCATTTGCCGTTTTTGCCTTTGTATTTTTCTAAATATGGCCAGGCTTTGTCATATTGTTGGAGGTTGAAATAGCTTTCGCCTATAATTTTATGGAGTTCAGATTGTTCTGTAGGACTTGATTTTGCCAAAGCGGCTTTGCCAAGGGCAATGGCCTGATCGAATTTGCCTAATTTGAAATTCATATCTGCCTGAAAATAAGACAGTTTTTCTTTAAAATCTAGGTCGTTTGCAATGGTTTCAAATTGTTTGTTGGCCTCTTTAAAATCATCGTTTTGATAAGCCATATAGCCCAAATAATATTTGGCTTGTGCTCCATATTGATTGGAATGTACTACTTTATTCAAATAATTATTTGCCTGTATTTTGTCTTTTGTTATAAAAAAAACATACCCTTTTTGAAAATACAGTTGGTCTCGTTCTTTTTGATCTAATTGACTTTCGTCCATTTTTTGAAACCATTCTAACGATTTTACAAAATTGTTTTGTTGGAAATAATACGAAGCTACTTCAAAAAAAGCTTTGTTTTGATTGGCATTTGTAGGATAGTCTTCTATGAAATTTTCCATCAATAGATCGGCATGGGGCTGTTGCAAGTGCATGGCACAGGTAGCGGCATAATAAGTGCAGTCTGCTATCGTGGTAGTGTTTTGTGAATGGGATTGTAGTTTTTCAAAAATGATTTGTGCGGCAAGAAATTGCTTGGCATGAAAAAGGGACAATCCTTTTTTGAAATCTTGCGATTCGTTGTTGTAAATGGCTGATTTTTGGGCAAATAGCGAAACAGAACAGCAAAAAAAGAGCAGTAACATTAGTTTTGAAAAAAGCTTCATAGTGCAATAATATTTGAAATTCAAATGTATTCAAATATATTGTAAACGGCAAATTGTAGTTCCAATTGCTTTATGGGATAAAGTTTTGAAAAAAAGTGTTGCTTTGTTGCACCTTTTGCATGAGGGATAGAGCAAGGCACCATGTGCTCGTGATAGCCCGACCCCAAAAAAAGGAAGCCCCCAATGAACAGTTATGCTGATTAGGGGCTTTCTTTTTTTTGGGGGCATGCCCTTGTTTTTTGATTTAAAAAAGATTTAAAGATTTAAAAACAATATCGTTTAATTGACATTAATTTAATAATAATTGCACTTCATGCTTGTATAATTTTTAACATTTGACAAAGATGATGGATTTGAATAAATGCTTAACTAAACGACCTTGAGTTATAAAATGTAGCAAGGGTTTAGTTGCCCCATTTGCCGCCACCTATATAAAAACCTAAGTGTATTCCTAAATAAGAATTGTCTGTAGATCCGACAACGTTGCCTTTTAGGTCTTGAATATTTGATTTTGGTACAAAATTGTATTCTACTCCCATTCTGAATTTGCCCCATTCAAAACCACCTCTAACCAAACCGCCTGTTTTGGAAGTGGCATCGAGCGTGGTTGTAGTATTTGTAGTACTATTAGTGTCATTAATTTCAAGATTTGCTAATTGAAATAAGCCTGCACCAGCTCCAATATAGGGTACAAACGAGCTACCAGATTGGTTAAAATAATAATCGTAAGTAAGTAGATAAGAGTTGTTTACACCAATTTCGGCATCGACGTTTGCGGTAGTTGATGTAGTTGATTGGATGTTTTTGGCCATTGCTGCTGCACCAAAACGCAAACCAATATTCATATTGTCTTTGATATTGTATTTAGGTTCGATAGAAACTAAAAAGCCCCCGCCACCTTTTGCAGGAAGGGCATAACCAAGGTCTAAACCTACTCTAAATCCGCCTTGGGATTGGGCATTTGCAAGCGATGCAAGCATAATTGCTGTTGCGATAAAAATTTTTTTCATTGTAAGTGATGTGTTTAAGATGTTTGTTGGTGCAAATATATAAAATTTAAAATAATATATACAACTTTTGGATATATGTAGTTGGTATTTTTTTTGTGTTAAAATAGATTTCAAAAAAATGGTTTTGGGTTGAATAAAATTGTATTTTTGTAGTCCCTAAATTTATTATAAAATGAAAAAAAATGTTATTTTGGCAGCACTATTTTGTTGTAGTGTGCCGTTGATGAATGCCCAATTATTAAAAATGGGTATCAAGGTAGGAGGAAATTATGCTAATGTGTCTGGCTCTGAAATTCAAACTCAAGCGATAACGAGTTATCATGGAGGTCTAATGGCAGAGGTAAAATTATTAAAAAAACTGTTTGTTCAGCCAGAAATTTTGTACAGTACACAAGGAACTACTTACAAAACCGCAATTGAAGATTATAGAAATGAATTGGGTTATTTGACAATTCCTGTGATGCTAAAAATAGGATTGTCGGATACTTTTAGTTTAGACTTGGGGCCACAGGCATCCTTTTTATTGAAAGAAAAAAATAAATTTGATGTGAACAATGCCCAAACATTTGATTTTAGTGCCAATGCAGGAATGTCGGTTCGGATTACAGAACATTTAGTGGCACAGGCAAGGTATTGTGCTGGTTTGTATGAAATATCTGAAAATTCTAAAATTAAATCTGCGGTATTTCAATTGTCGGTAGGATGTTTTTTTTAAAATTAATCTTAAAAAAACATTAAAAAAGACTATAATATAAATGGTTTTGTTAATTTTGCGGCTCAATTAAGAAAATATACACCATGAGAATCATGATTATCAATGGTCCAAATTTGAATTTGTTGGGCAAAAGAGAACCCGAAATTTATGGGTCTCAAACTTTTGAGGATTATTTTAAAATATTACAAAATAAATTTGATACTATCGAATTATATTACTTTCAAAGCAATATTGAAGGCGAAATTATAGGAAAAATTCAGGAAGTTGGTTTTAGTTTTGATGGAATTATTTTAAATGCAGGTGCTTATACCCACACGTCGATAGGAATTGGCGATGCGGTAAAGGCCGTTTCAACTCCAGTGATAGAAGTACATATTTCTAATACTTTTGGTAGAGAAGCATTTAGGCATCAATCCTATATTTCGGGTAGTGCCAAAGGTGTTATTTTAGGTTTTGGTTTACAAAGTTATGATTTAGCATTGCAATCATTTATATAAAATTAATAATAATAAAGTCTTTTTTGAATAATCAAGAAAGACTTTTTTATTTTTTCATCGAACAAAAATTATTTTTTAATGGCAATGCCGTTTAGTAAAGTCAGCTTTTGCTATGTGGCCTTTTTTGATAATGTTTTAAACTCCGACAAAGGATTTACTACCTTGATTATAACTTTTTAGTTTAACAAAACGACATTATATTTCAATTCATATTATTTTATAATAAAAATTTAACAAAATTACAATAATGAAACAAAGATTACTTTTATTGCTTTTATTGGTGGCACAATATCAATATGCTCAAATTAAAGGCATTGTAACAGACGAAAATGGTAATCCCATTCCATTTGTGGCAGTTTATGTAGAGGATACCTATATTGGGACTGCTACAAATCAAAAAGGTTTGTTTGAATTGAATTATAAAAATGTAGGAAATATCAATTTAATATTTCAAAATTTAGGTTTTAAAACTTTAAAACAAAATGTGTTGGTAGATCATTTTCCGTATATATTGAATACCGTTTTAGAAAAAGAGGATTTTATGCTACAAGAGGTTGTCATCCGAAAAAACGATAATTTAGCCAATCCTATTATTCAAAATGCCATAGCCAATAGGAAAGAAAATGCAGCCAAAACCGCCCATTTTTCAGCCGATTTTTATTCAAGAGGCTTATTTAAAATTAAAAATTTGCCTAAAAAAATCATGGGTATGGATGTTTCATTAGAAGACGATATAGCACACCATTTAGACTCTACAGGAAGTGGCATTATTTACCTGTCTGAAACGATTTCTAAAATAGATTTCTCGGCACCTAATCAGTTGAGGGAAAAGATATTAGCATCCAAAATTTCGGGTAATGATAATGGGTTTAGCTACAATACTGCAAAAAATTCGGATTACTTTTTTTATGAAAATTATGTTGGACATAGTGTAAAAATGGTGTCGCCAATTGCAGATAATGCTTTTCAGTATTATAAATTTAAACTTGAAGGCTCGACTTACGATGATAATAATTTTCAAATTTATAAGATAAAAGTTACACCAAAACGGGATAAAGAACCTGTTTTTGAAGGATATATTTATATTGTAGATGATTCATTTGCCATTTATGCGGTGGATTTGACCATGAAAGGGTATCGAATGAAAAATGAATTTATGGAAAACATGGTACTCAAACAAAATTATAGCTACCATGCACCCAAAAAAACGTGGTCTTTGAATGTGCAAAACCTTTCGTTTGATGCTGGTTTGATGGGTATTCATTTTTCGGGAGTGTTTAATTATGTGTTTACAAATTATGATTTTCCACAAACATTTGATAAAAAAATGTTTACAAATGAAGTGCTAAGTTTTGCTCCTAATGCCAATCAAAAAGACAATGACTATTGGAACAGCATCCGCCCTATACCGCTTACAATAGAAGAACAACATGACTACAAAACAAAAGACAGCCTGAAAACCAAAAGAAGTAGCCAAGTTTATTTGGATTCGATAGATAAAAAAACTAATAAGTTTCGTTTTTTGGATATTATTGGCGGATATACTTATAAAAATTCGTTTAAAAAACACCAATTTAACTTTTCGGGTTTGTTGAATAACACAAAAATGGCTTTCAATACTGTGCAAGGGTATCATTTGACACCTTCTCTTTCATATAAAAAATGGAATGACGAAACAGGAAAAAATACCACTGTTTTCGCCGCATTCAATTATGGTTTTGCCGAGGAAAGATTGCGAATTTTAGGACAAATAGACCATCAATTTAACAATCAAAATTATGCCCGTTTACAACTTTCAGGCGGTTCAACAACGAGCCAGTTTAATAACGAACGGCCAATAAGTCCGTTTATCAACAGTGTGAGCAGTTTGTTTTTTAGGAATAATTTCATGAAATTGTATGACAAAACATTTGCTTATTTAGCTTATAGTCAGGATGTTGCAAACGGAATCCATCTTAAAACATCGTTAGAATATGCCCATCGCAAGGCATTGTTTAACCACTCTGATGTGTCTTATTTTATGAAAAATGACAGGTATTCGTCCAATAATCCCTTAAATCCGTTCGATTTTGAAACGGCTGGTTTTGAGTCTCATCATCTTACCAAATGGGCTATGGAGGCTACGATACATTTTGGGAATACTTATTTTTCAAGACCCGATGGCAAATTTAATATTCGAAATCCAAAATACCCTAAACTCACATTTGGTATAGAAAAAACCTTGGCCGCATCCAACAAAAAATATGGGTACACACACTTGAATACCTCCGTTTTTTACGAACTTGGACTACAAAACAAAGGGATACTTGCCCAACAAATGAAAGCGGGCAAATTTTTTGATGCTCAAAATATTGCTTTTATGGATTACAAACATTTTATGGGAAATCAAACCCATATTGCACAAACCAATCAATACCTCAATGTATTTCATTTGTTGCCTTATTATAGTAAAAGTACCAACGATGCTTATGTAGAATACCATGCCGAGTATAACGATAAGGGGTTTATAATGAACAAGTTACCTTTGTTAAATGCCTTAAAATCAGAGTTTGTTGCAGGGTATCATGTGTTGATGCTTCCTAATCAAAAACCGTATTCTGAGTTTAATGTAGGTTTAGACCGATTGGGTTTTGGGAAATTTAAGGTTTTTAGGGTAGATTATTATACCAGTTTTCAAGCGGGTAGAAACCAACATGGAATTATTTTTGGGTGTAAATTACTGAATGTATTAGAATAAATTTTAAATAAAACAGCATGAATAATTTTGATTTATTACAAAAAGAGACACAAAATATTATAGATTTGATTGCACAAAAAGCATATAAAGAAGCAAACCATGTGCTACTAAGCACCAGCGAATTATTAGACGAAATGTTTGATTTATCTGATGATGATGCAGATTTGGTTGAAATAACAAAATATCAGGTATTGTTAAATCAATTGCATGTTAAAATAAAACAAAATTTACAATAATTTTTTTTATATTAAAAATATGATGTTTTTATGGAAAAATGTCCTTGTGGGTTGCCCAATAGTTATGAAGCATGTTGTGGGGTTTTTCACAATAGTTTCAAACATGCTCCAACGGCAGCCTTGTTGATGCGGTCTCGTTATGCTGCTTATGTTTTGGGTAAAATAGATTATTTATGGGAAACTACTCATGTTTCGACACGGCATTTTCATGACAAAGTGAGTATGAAACAATGGGCAGAACAATCTACTTGGTTGCAATTACAAATCTTGGAAGTTGGTACCCAAAAGGTGCGGTTTAAAGCCTTTTATTTAGATGAAAAAGGACAAAATCAAACGCATCATGAAGCCTCAAATTTTGTATATGAAGCGGGAAAATGGTATTATGTAGATGGAATATTTTTATAAAAAATCTATTTTTTTTATATATTTTCTAAAATAAATTTTCCTTTTTGTTGATCAAAAACAATATTTTTATCGTTGAATAATAAATCAAATGCACCTTGTGCTATTAAATTACAAGGTTGGTCTTGTTGTATATTTTTTGGGGTCATCAAAATCATTTGATCGCTTACTTGAATAGCCAAATCAATGTCGTGTGTAGAAAATAAAATGGCTTTTTGGTTTTCTGAAGCTAATTTTTTAAGTAATCGAAAAACCGAAACTTTGTGTTGTAAATCTAAATGTGTTGTGGGTTCGTCTAAAATAATTACAGGAGTATTTTGTGCTAATGCTCTGGCTATCAAAACCTTTTGTAGTTGGCCATCACTTAATTCATGATGTTTTAAAGACTGTAAATGTTGTATTTGAGTGTCTTGTAACGCTTTTGTAATATGTAAAACATCAAGATCGGAAAGTTTTCCTATCCAATTGGTATAAGGTTGCCTGCCCAAAGCTACTATTTCAAACACTGTCAATTGGCTGGGAGGTAGTTTTTCTGTAAGTACGACACTCATTTTTTGTGCCAAATCCAACAAATGATATGTGTTTAAATTTTGTTTGTTCACTTCTATTTTGCCTGATAAGGGTTTTTGAATGCCTGTAAGGGTTTTCAATAGGGTTGATTTGCCAATACCGTTTGCACCTATCAAAGCAGTCAGTTCGCCACGTTTGAGTGTCAAATTTAAGTTTGTAGCAATGATGTTTTCATGCTTTTTGGATAGATAACCAATTGTTAAATTTGTAGTTTTTAGTATCAAGTCATTCATTTGGAATAGTTATTACAAATTTATATTTTTTTTAGCAATATTAGAATTACAATTGGAGCACCTATCAGTGATGTAATGGCATTAATTGGTATGACCATATTGGAAAGTGGGAGGTAGGCAACCAAGTCGCAAATTAACATGAATGCAGCCCCTAAAAAAAGGGTACTCCAAAAAAGTATTTGGTGCTGGCTTGTTTGAAACAACATTTTTGCTATATGCGGAACGGCAAGACCAATAAAGGCAATAGGGCCAGCAAAAGCGGTAATTACTCCTGATAAAATACTAGTAGCAATAATGATATACAGTCTTGATATTGAGATGTTTAAGCCTAAACTTCGGGCGTAGTTTTCGCCTAAAAGCAAAGTATCTAATGCTTTAATGTTTATAAATGCCACAAGTAATCCAATGGATACACTGATGGTTAAAATAGTGATTGACGACCAAGGGATGTTGCCTAAATTGCCCATAGACCAAAAGGTAAATTTTTGCAATTGTTCTGATGTGCTTATGTATGATAAAATACCTACAATAGCACTAGAAAAGCTACTGAACATTAAACCTACAATGAGTAAAGAGTGGGTATCTTTGAGTTTTTTGGCAACTATTAATACTGCTATGAGGACCAAAAAGCTGCCCAAACAGGAAGCCATCACTATTCCATAAGTAGATAGTAAATAATAACTTATGAAATTTGGCAAAATTCCTGAGCCTAATACTACAAAAGCAACCCCCAAGCTAGATCCTGAACTTAAGCCTAAAACATAAGGCCCTGCTAAAGGATTTCGGAATAAGGTTTGCATAAGTAACCCGCTGATAGACAGTCCAATACCTACTAATATGGCCGTTATGGCTTTGGGTATTCGATAGTGTATCATGATGTATGTCCAAGTGGTTTTGGAAGCGTTTTGCCCTAAAATTACAGAAAAAACGTCTTTTTGTGGTATAGAAACGGAACCCCTACTAATGTTTAAAACAAACAAAAAAAGAATGGCTAAAAAAAGGATTACGAACCTCAAAATGTTTTTTTGTGAGACCATAAAAATGCTTTTGGTGTTTTTTTTGAGCAAAAGTAACTATTTTTTTAATAATAAACGATGTAAAATCCAATGGTTTGATTGTGTTGCATTAGAAGTTGTGGTTTTGTGTTTGTCAAATGTTTTTTGTGGGGTGTTTTATCAAATGATAGAAAAATAGTAGTGCTGTTTGATTTTGTACTGTTTTCATGGTGTGTTTTTTTAGGGAAGAATCAACTGATTTAATCAATGGTTTTTGGGCTCGAAGTAGCAAAGTAGCCCCGACAGTAGCGGCATCCTTTTTGTTTTTTCTTTAAAAACAAAAAGATATAGCGAATGGCGGGAACTGTACATGGGGGAAAAGGCCAAAAGTAGCTGCTTCTGATTATAGACAAATGGCGTTTTAATTTGATTGTTGTTGGTTTTTTGTTGTGGTTGGCTACAAATGGTGTTTGTGTGTTTGCGTTTTATTGTTTAAATTTACAATTTTAGATTTCATAATACAGACTTCTTACCAAGTGGTTTGATGTATAATATGGAATAAAGTACTATTAAAATATAAATAATTAACTATAAAAAACGTATGAAAGATATAATTACTGAAGTTAAGTTTAAAGCGTTTGAGGTAATGGATGAGTTGCCTGCACCTATTCGAGATTTGATGGAAAAAGCTATAGAGGCCAGACAGCGGGCTTATGCACCTTATTCAAACTTTAGGGTAGGAGCGGCTTTATTGTTGGAGAACGGCGTAATTGTACAAGGATCTAATCAAGAAAATGCGGCTTATCCGTCTGGATTGTGTGCAGAGCGTGTTGCTTTATTTTATGCAGGTGCACAATATCCTGGACAAAAAATGGTGGCTTTTGCTATATCGGCTGCTTCGGACACTAGTGTTACAGACATGCCCATTCCGCCGTGTGGAGCTTGCCGACAATCGATAGCGGAATATGAAATAGGGCAAGAAAGTCCAATTCAGTTGTATTTTATGGGGGCTGTTGGGGCTATCTATCAATCTGATTCATTGCGAAATTTGTTGCCTTTTATGTTTGATAAAAAATATTTGTAGTTTAAATTAAAAACAGTTTTTTATCAAAACATGAAAAATGGGTAGGGGTTACATTTTTTATTTACCAAAATAAAAAACTATCTTTGCCAATCAAATTGAAACCATGTTATCAAAAGAATCACAAACAGCTATACAAAAAGGGGAGTTATTACCATTGATGGAAGCTTTTTATACCATTCAGGGCGAAGGGGCTCATACAGGAACAGCAGCTTATTTTATAAGAATTGGCGGGTGCGATGTGGGTTGTCATTGGTGTGATGTTAAAGAAAGTTGGAATGCCGATTTGCATCCACCAACAGCTATAACAACTATAGTAGAGGAAGCAAAATTGTATTCGAATACTATTGTGGTAACAGGAGGGGAGCCTTTGATGTGGAATATGGACGGACTTACACAAAAACTTAAAAGAGTTGGGATGACCATCCATATAGAAACATCTGGAGCCTATCCTTTGACAGGCATTTGGGATTGGATTTGTTTGTCGCCCAAAAAAAACAAATTGCCACTGCCCGAAGTTTACGAAAAAGCCAATGAGTTGAAAGTAATTGTACACAACAAACACGATTTTGAGTTTGCTGAAGCGCAAGCCTTATTGGTAAATTCAAATGCTACATTATTCTTGCAGGCAGAATGGAGCAAAAAGGATATGATAACGCCATTTATAGTAGATTATGTAATGAATAATCCAAAATGGAGAATATCTTTGCAAACACATAAATATTTGAATATACCTTAAAATGCTAAAAACTTGTTGATAAACCCATTCGTAATGTGAATGGAATCGGTTTAACTCATGCGTTTTTATTTTATATAGGTATTCGTTGATGATAATTCATTGCTCGGATAACAGGTGCAAGGAAAGGCTAGCTGTTGGCGGCAGGTGTTTTTTTAGATTAATATTCGAATATTAAAGTACAAATCTTTATAGTTCATAAAATTTTCATATGTTAATCCGATTGCGATTCTATTAATTAGAAAGCTATTATTGAAATTAATCGATTTAAAAATTTCAGTTTTGTAATTTAACTGACTCTCAAATATTGAAGCACTTAATGTCGTACTTATATTGGATTTTGAAAACCATTTATTTACAAAAAGGTGCCCTCCAATTTTTTCATAATTTTTACTTAAATAGTCTAAACCTATCCCAATTCCTAAATTATTTTTGAGATTTAAACCGTACTTCATTTGATGATTTTCAAATTTGTTTTTTGTATTATCAATATTGAGAATTCTATTCTGATAATTGTATGAGATATAATCTGTTATTTTTAAATTTTTGTAAAAAACATTCCATTTGGATAATTGCAAATTTAAATGATGAAATCCATCATTATTAAAGTTATATTGTAGAGAAGTATTTCCATTTATTTTTGACTTCCCCAAATAAATTGCAGAATATGCAGAATAAAAACCTAATGGTAATTTAGATGCTCCACTATAACCTAATTCTAAAGAGTTAGAAAGATAACACATATTTGAAATTCCACCAGAATTATAACAGCCATATTTTGGTAATGTATTTTTGAATGATGCATACTCTTCATTTAGATTTAGTGTTTCAGACAGGTTTTTTACTAAATCTAAAACAATCAATGCTTCTGGAATTGAATCTTGTGAAGACGGTGTCCAGTATTTTTTTAACCAATAGATTTTCTTGTCGGAATGTTCTATTATATATGTTATTCCGTCCATTCCTTGAGACCAATTTTCAATATTATTGTCCGAAGGTAATTCTAAAATTTTTGAGTTTTGAACAATATTATAAATATTTTCAACTTGTTTAGCTGGTAAAATAATTTTATTTGATAAAGTTTCTGTTTTATTATTTTTTACTTTTTTTGTATGATAAATGAAGTTTGTTATAGTTCCATAAAATTCATTATTGTTTTTTGAAATTTCAATTACTTGACCATGATTTCTAAATCTAAAATTAAATTCATCTGAAGACTTTTTAAAATTTTTTAAATCTAATTTTTTTTGAAATTCGATATTACTTTTATACCAATAAATAGTGTCTCCTTTTATTTCTTTTATTTGAGAGAATAATGGAATATTGAATAAAAGTAGAAATATGAATATTTGAAGTTTTTTCATACGCTTTCAGATAACGTCAGTCTGTGAAAAAACTGCCGTTAAATATTTTTCAAAAACAATAAAAAAATAAAATAAAATAGTGTTTTTTATTATTATTTTTTGTACATTTAGCCATGCAACATATCACAGGAATAGCCCGTTTACAAATGCGTCTTTCTAGTTTGGAGGACACTATTGGCTCCGAAAATCAAGTGCGTTTTATCGATGCATTTGTGGAGGTTTTAAATCTATCAGAAATTGGTTTTGAAGTAAAAACGATTAAAAAAGAAGGTCGTCCGAGTTATAACTCAAAAGTGTTTCTTAAAATTTATTTATATGGATATCTTAACGGCATTCGTTCGTGCAGAAAACTCGAAAAAGAATGTGCCCGAAACATTGAAATGCAGTGGCTTTTGCAGGACATTAGACCCAATTATCACAGTATTTCCGATTTTAGAAAAGACAATCCGAAGGCTCTGAAAAAATTATTCAAAATATTCGTACTTTTTCTTAAAGATGCGGAACTCATTGCTGGTGAAACCATAGCTATTGATGGGACAAAAAGCAGGGCTCACAATAGTAAAAAAGCCAATTTTAGCCAAAAAAAAATCGACCAACACTTGGAATATATAGACACCAAAAGCCAGGAATACCTTGATGCTTTGGAGCAAAATGATGACAAAGAAAACCCCATTGTCATCAAAAATATTCAAGATAAAATCGAGCGTTTGAAGAAAAATCGCCTTCGATATGAACATTTGGAAAAGGAATTAAAAGAAAGTGGCGAACCACAAATAAGCACGACCGACCCGGATTCGAGAGCCTTATTGGTTCAAGGTCAGGTAGTTGAAGTGAGTTTCAATATTCAAGCTGCTGTTGATGATAAGCACAATTTGGTCATTGCTACACACACCATCAACAAGAACGACCGTAACGCACTGTCTGCCATAGCATTAGAAGCAAAAAAGAATTTAGAAGTGGACACTTTTACGGTTTTAGTTGATAAAGGATATCACAACGGAAATCAAATACACCAGTGTAAACAAGCCGATATTGTAACTATTGTAGCCCAACCCAATCAGGGAAAGAGTAATGAAAACGGTACACAGCCTGATTATTTTGTATCAAAATTTATTTATAATAAATTAGAAAACACCTACGTCTGTCCGCAAGGCGAAACCTTGACAACTTCTGGAACTTGGCACAAAAAAGCAGGACGAACAGAAGAAAGTGGTTATCAATTTCAGAAATACCGCACGCCAAAATGCAAGGAATGTCTAGTTAAAGACCTCTGCACCAGCAGGAAAGGCGGCAGAGAAATAGACCGAAGCCAGTATGCCGATGCGGTAGAAGAGAATAACAAGCGTTATCAAGAAAATCAACAATTATACCGAAAAAGGCAAGAAATTAACGAACATATTTTTGGTACAATCAAGCGACAATGGGGGTATAACCATACGAACTTAACGGGATTAGAAAAAGTAAATGGCGAACACAGCCTGATTATGCTTGTTTACAACATCAAGCGAAGTATCAATATTTTAGGAATTCCAGAATTGATTGCCAAACTTCAAAAATGGAACTCACCCTACAAGGCAAAACTTGTTTTTTGTTCTAAACCCACCTCAAAACATCGTTTTACAGCCCACGTTTTTTGGCAACAAAATAATGCGGCTTAAAAATAACCCTTTCGCAAATGGCTTCTATTACATTCAAAAACCAGCGTTTTTTTGGTTTTTTGGATTATAAACAGGGTTTTTTCACAGCCTGACGTTCCGCAGCTTGCAGAAGTGGCGGATTTTCAGCACCAAAGTTACTAAAAATTCCTAAACTTTCAACAAGCACGAAAGTTACTAAAAAAGCACCAAACCCGCCATTTCTGCAAACTGCTGTTAGCTGACGTTATATTCGTTTGAGTTTTGGTTTTACTTTGTCAAAAAATGTTTGATAGTCATTATTCATATCTGGTCTTGTAATACTTGGAAAGCCACAATACTCAAAACAAATTCTTAAATAGTTAATAAATGTAGTGTCATTTGGCTCGTTCATAAATTTACTGTCAATAGTCGGTTCGCTGGTTATTTTTATCGCATACGCTTGTCCACCACTTACATTGTCTTTGTGTAAATCGTCAGCAGATAAATTTAAAAATGCACACCCAAATTCTTCATCATCTACATATTGTTGTATTTCTTCTTCCCAATATTCATAAGTAATTTCTTCCACAACAGAATCTAAACTTGCAATTTGGATTGGGTCAGCCATTTCCCACATAAAGTCTTCATTTGTTTCATAGTCCCAAACGAAGTTTACACCACCAACAATTTTATAGAAGAACTTCAAGGACAAAGGTACAAAACCAAAAGGTTTTACTGCGTTGTCAAGTTGTTCAAGTAATAGTTCAGTGTCAGGTAATGGTTTGTGTAAAGGTTTTTCAAAATTATATTCTGGGTTTTCTTTGAATAGGTAATTTACAGATTTTAGCTCTTTATAAATTATGTCAAGATTATAGGCAACCCTTTGAAACGTTTCGGTCAATACTTTTTCAATCTCGGGTAAGTTTGTTGGCAAAAATGCCTCTTGTCCCAAAGCATAAATTTCTTTATAAACTTCTTCTGTCTCTCCGTTAATATATCTGTCGTAAAGTGTCATAGTGTATGGTGTTTTGGAATAATGGCAGCTAACTAGTTAATACACGAAAGTTATTACATTTTTTCAAATCGTATATCCATCACAAACATAAAAACATTTTTTCAATCAAGCAAAATTATTTTTATTACAAAATTTTCATGGTGAAAAAGAAGAACTAAATCCTTTTGAAAATTTAAAAAATAAAATCGATAACGCCATAAAGTGATGAAAGTTTAGAATCAGTTCTCCCGAAAAAAGGGACAAACAGTTCAACCTGAGTTGCATGGCTCGGCTTTCAGCTGCAAGGAATGGCTGGCTGTTAGCTGTTCGGTTTTATTTCTTACTAAATAACTTTATTATTTCTAAATTTTCTTTTTCCATCTCTTTTTTATATTCTTCTTTTGTTATTTTTATTAAACTTAAACTTTCAATTTTCGAGTTAAACAACTTTTCTTTTTCAATTTCGATTGTTGCAAAATATTTTTTAATTATTTCTGTTGGTTGAAAATATATTTGGTAAATTCTTGGAATATTTTCAAGTTTACTAAAAAAAATGTTTTGGCAATTTAAATCTTTTAAAAACTCATAAACATTATTATGTTTTGGTGAGTTTGCTAATTGAATTTTATAAATTCTATCATTTATTTTTTCACCATTTCTATAATATACACCTAAAAGAAAAGATAGCTTTTTTTTATTGCTATTAAATAAACTATCGTTTAAGTTATTCTTAATATAAAATGAGTTCATTAGGTTGGACATTTCTTTCGAAATAAAACAATTTTTATCTTCAATCAAATTAATTTTAAAATCTTTTTTTACAATGCTATCTACGAATTTCATTAGTGGTTTTTCAGTTGTATAATACCTATCAAACTTGTTTTCTAAACTACCATAATTATAACTCATATAATCATTCAGAGTTCCTAAGAGTAAAAAGGTACTATTTATTTTTACTTTTGTTGTGTCAATTTGGTTTGTATTTCTAATAGTAACACCATTAATTTTCTTCTCATCTGTTTGTGAAAATATATTTGTGAATGTCAATAGAATAATAACGTAAAGTAGGTTATTTTCTTTCATACGTAATAATTTTTAAAGTGAACCGAAATTTTCATTTGCTTAGTATTTGTTTTTCTGCGTTTTGCCAAACTTCTAACTAACTTTTTATTAATGTTTTGAAAATCAAACATTTACAAGATTTATTTTTTTATTTTATCCTCCTATTTTCCGATTTCGTACCGTTAGCTTACGGGGTCAGGGCATGAGTTTAGAGGGAATGTCTGACCAACGTATGTCTGTGAAAAAACTGATGTTAAATATTTTTCAAAAATAATAAAAAACTATGAAATAAAATAGCATTTATTTACTAATTTTTATAAAAAAACTACAAAACCTTCTCGTATTTTTTGAATTTTAGAAGTTTGATACCAAAAAAATGGTTTCAGTTGTTGTTTCAAGAGTGTCATTTTTTTTGTTTTATTTTACCTAAATGGAAATTTTGGCATAAATCACTTTTTTTTCTGTTTTGTCTATTTTCAATCTAATTTATTTTAACAATATAATACTTGATAATTACAATATATTAATTTAAAAAATCAGCGTATAGTAAAAATCAATATTAAGTATATTGTAAAAAATTTTAAATAGAATAAAGATTTTATTTATAAATTTATTGAATTAATTATATAAGGTTTATTTTGATTGGATAAAACCAATAATATAAAAATTTAGATATAAAAATAAGTGATTAGGTTTGTTTTAATAAAATATTATTCTTAATATTGTAACCTCAAAATTATATTTTTATGAAAAAATCATTACTATTATTAGTTTTTGCATTGTCTTCAGCTTATTTATCTGCACAAGATAAAACGACGTGGAAAAAACATGATGGAGGTAAAGTAATTACTTCCGACTATTCCAAAAGAGCTACTTTCCCAACAGATTATCAGTTGATGGAATTAGATCTAAATGGATTAAAAAACAAATTAATTACTGCAACTGATAGGTTTGCTGAAGTAAGTAAATATGTTACAATTGAAATTCCTAATGCAGATGGGGCAATGGAGCAATTTACTGTTTTAGAAGCTTCCAATTTTTCGCCTAGTTTGCAGGCAAAATTTCCTGAAATAAGATCTTATGTAGGTAATGGATTAACGGATAGGTATGCTAAATTGCGTATAGCCATCAACCCAAGAGGGATAAGTGCTATGATAACAAGAGCAGATAAAGCAACCGAATTTATTGAACCCTATTCATTAGATGGCAAAATTCATGTAGTTTATAGCTCAAAAAATGTAAAAGGGATGTTGCCTTTCAACTGTACTTCTCCAACTGATAATAAAATTATTGGAGATCTTACAAAAGCAGTAAATTCAACTTCAAGATCTAATACAAATGTATTATTAAATTTTAGGTTGGCCATGTCTGTAACACCAGAATATACGGCATATCATCATGCGGCATTAGGACTTGCCACAGCAAAGCAAAGTGCTTTATCGGCCATAAACACCACAATGTCTAGGGTAAATGGTGTTTTTGAAACAGATTTTGCTATTCACATGAATTTAGTAGATAACATGACCATTATTTATGATGGTACTACAGCAGACCCTTATGGTGCAACAGATGCTAACTATAATAGTCAATTACAGTCAACACTTACTTCAGTAGTTGGCGAAGCTAATTATGATGTTGGACATTTAATGGCAAATGTAGGGAATAATGGTAATGCAGGATGTATAGGATGTGTTTGTGAAGATGGATCAAAAGGTAGTGGATATACTACAAGTACTGTGCCTGTTGGAGATAATTTTGATATAGATTATGTTGTTCACGAAATAGGTCATCAATTTGGAGCCAACCACACTTTTTCAAATTCAAACGAAGGTGAAGGTGTAAATGTTGAAGTAGGTTCTGGAGTTACAATTATGGGATATGCGGGTATAACAAGTTATGATACCCATTTACATTCTATTGATGTATTTCATGCTGTAAGTATTGCTCAAGTTCAGGGTAATATGGCTTCAAAAACATGTCCTACAACAACTCAAATTACGCATGCGGCACCAGTAGTAAATGCAGGACAAGATTGGACAATACCATTGAGTACTCCATTTGCACTAACAGGCTCAGCTACAGATGCTGGGGGCTCCAATGCAATAACATATACTTGGCAACAAATTGATGATGGTGGTTCAAATACCAATGCTAATAGTGCCGCTAAAATAACTAAAACTAGTGGGCCAAATTGGGTAAATTACCAAGATTCTGCAAGTGGTTTAAGGAATTTTCCAGTTATGAGTACAATTCTTGAAGGATCTGAAACCACATCAGGATTAGATGTTAATGCAGAAGCATTGAGTTCTGTAGCTAGAACGCTTAATTTTAGACTAACCGCTAGAGATAACGTATTAGGACAAGGTCAAACTAATTTTGATGATATGGTAGTGAATGTGGTTGCTAAATCACCTTTGAAAATAACAATTGCTGCCAATACAAGTTATCCAGTAGGATCTACTCAAACCGTTGTTTGGACAGGTGCTACAGGTACAACAGGACATCAAACTATTTCAGGTGCATCAAATGTTGATATTTTATTTTCTGCAAACGATGGTAGTACTTGGACAACGTTACTCACCGCAACTCAAAATGACGGATCAGAATCTGTTACATTGCCAGCAGGTGCTTCAGGGCCTTTTTGTAGGTTTATGGTAAAAGCAAGTGCTAATGTGTTTTTTAACATATCTCCAAAATTTGCTGTTGGATATACTATTACCAACACTTGTAATACCTATTCAAACTCTACACCATTAACTATTCCTGATGGAACAGCTGCCAATGTTAATGGAGCAGTAGTATCCAATACTATAGCAATTCCTGTTACTTATAATTTATCTGATGTAAACGTAACTTTAAATGTAACGCACACTTATCCAAATGATTTGGTTATAGCCCTAAACCATCCAGACAACACACAAGATATTTTATGGGGTAGATCTTGTTCTGGTAATGATAATTTTAATGTTACGTTAAGTGATGGCTCTCCAACATTTACTTGTGTTGCTAATATGACTGGAACATTTAAACCTTATTCACCTTTAGCTGTTTTTAATAATAAAACATCTAATGGAACTTGGAGGTTATTGGCTACCGATTATTATGATGGAGACACAGGAACAATAAATTCTTGGTCTATTGAAGTTTGTTCACAAACTATTACCTTATCAGTACCCGAAACACAGTTTACCGATTTTGTTGTTTATCCAAATCCAAGCAGAGGTAATTTTAATGTAAAATTTAATAGCAGTACTTCAAATGCAGTGAAAATGATTATTCATGATATGAGAGGAAGAGTAATTTATAATAATGATTTTAACAATAATGGTGTGTTTAATGAAAATATTCAATTGGACAATGTTCAATCTGGTGTTTACTTGTTAAGTGTTACAGATGGCGTTAAAAAAGAAGTAAAACGTATTGTTATCGAATAATTTTTTTTTGATTTCTATAAAAAAGGCTGTCCAATTCTAATCTGGACAGCCTTTTTTTTATGTTGCAATATTCTACTATCAACGATTTTTCTTGAAAATTTTTTCTAAAAAATAACTACGCATCTTGGGCTATTTTATATGAGTGTTTGGTATTATAAATATATTTGGTATTAAAGTAATGTTGTTTATGGTGTGATTTGGTATAGAAAATGCTCTAAAAACAATTTGATTTAAGGGCTACTTTTTTTACCAATTCATTCGGGCTTTTAGTTGTTCAATATGTGCCAAATGATGTTTGCCGTGCCAAGCATACGTCCCAATGATTTCTTTGATGCTAAAAGATTTTTGGTGTTCTGGATGTATAAAAGTACGATTGAGCTCCGATGCTGATAGCGATTGTAATAGATATTCAAACCGATAATGCAGGGCTTTTAATAAAGCGATTGAACTCTCAATGGGCATTTCTACATTGTCTTTGCCCATAGCCCAGCGGTCTTCATAATAATATTTGATGGTGGGTTCCTCCTCTGTTAGTGCCCATTTGATGCGAATAAAACAATTGATATGACTATCTACACAATGATGTACAACTTGCCTTATTGTCCAACCATCTGGTCTGTATGGAGTGTCTAATTGATCGACTGTTAATGATGCAACGGCTTGTTCTAAAGCAGTGGGAAATGCAGCAAGTATTGCAATTTGATTGGCAATATAGGCTGGAGTATATGTTTCAGGTGCTACAAATTTCCCTATTGGATATTGTAATTGTTCTACATTTTGGTCCATTTTTTTTAAATTTATAGGTGTGTCAGTTTTGCTAAATAATCATAATGTGTTCCTTCCAAAATCAATTCGCAATGCAAACCCACAGAAAGGGCTACATTTTGAAGGGTTTGAAAATCAATGTACATCCATTGGAATGGTTTTTCTTTTTTACCCTTATAAGTAATATCAAAAACAACTTCGCCATAATACTCAAAGTCAGATGGTATCCATTTACCTCCATCGTCATCCTCGTCAAACATATAAATAATATCAGAACTGTCTAATAATATTTGTCCATTAGTTTTCATCAAACTTTTCAATTTTATTAAAAAACCCTTCATTTTTGATAATCTACCACACATTCCGGCACCATTCATAAGCAAAAGTATAGTGTCAAAAGCTTGGTTTTCCATATCCATAACATCTTGAACAATGGCTTTTTGACAACCTCGAAGGCTACAGGCTTGTATAGCATTTGGCGAAATATCGATGCTGGTAACATCTAAATTTTGATTGTTTTGCAAGTAAAGCGAATGGCTACCTGCTCCACAGCCCACATCGAGCACTGTGCCAAAAGATAGGGCTAATGCCGTTTGTTCTAAAGCTGGCATGTCTTCAAAAGATCGAAATAAATAGGCAACCGACATTTCGTCTGCTTCGGAAATGGTCGTTTCTGTAATTAAATTTTCGGGTGCATTATGGGTTTGGTAATCTAAAATAGCAGTTCCAAAAAGGTCTTTCATTTTTATATTGATTAAATGTTTAATACATTTGCTTTTTAAGTCCAATTTCAAAACCATAAGCCGCTATGATTTCGCCAACTGAATTACAAAAACTTGCCAAAGATAAGCAAAATGAAAACAAAAAGTATTTTGAAAAATTAAAAAAGAAAACACCCAAAAATTTGGATTATTTGATGCAAGAATTACACAACGACACATTTAAAAAAACGGATTGTTTGTTGTGTGCCAATTGCTGTAAAACAACGGGGCCTCTTTTTACATCGGCTGATATTGAGCGGATTGCAAAATATTTGAAAATAAAACCCCAACAGTTTATTTCACAGTTTTTAAGAATTGATGAAGAAAATGATTATGTTTTGCAACAAGTACCTTGTCATTTTTTAAATAGCGATAACACTTGTTTGATTTATGACGTACGACCAAAAGCTTGTAGAGAATTTCCTCATACGGATAGAAAAAAATTCCAACAAATCACAAATTTAACGTTGCTAAACGTTGCTATTTGTCCTGCTGCTTTTGAAATTGTAGAAGCTATGAAAAAGAAAATAGTATTGTGAATGGAAGTTAGAGGGTAGAAGCAAGAAGATAGAAGCAAGAGGATAGAAGTAAGAATTTAGAGGGTAGAAATAAGAAGTTAGAAGCAAGTGGATTGAAGCAAGAAGTTTTAGATTTTAAAATATAGTAAATACCTTATAATATTTAATTTTTATTTGACTGTCCGAAACACATTCTAAATTGTCAAAGTACATTGTTTAGTTTGAGTCTTGGTATGAAATGAACCTCGCTAAGTTGCATATTTGTAATGAAAAGAATAATTTAAAAAAGCTTAATAAATAAAAAGTTCTTTAGAGAAAAGTGTAGCTATTTGTTGTTTGTTGCAGATGTTTGCACCCCGACCTGAACGGAGCTCTTTTTTTCTTGCCGCTATACGGTTTTATGGTTTGCGGCAAGAAAAAAAAGCGGGAGTGGAGGGCGGATTAGGTGCCCAAAATATTATTTTGTGTTGGTAATTTCTCTAAATATACTTTCTAGGTTTTTGTTTTTTTGTAATAATTGCAGTGTTTTTAAGCCGTTTTTTTGTGCGAAATCAAATATGCTTGCCCGCATATCTTGCTCGGCTACAAAGGTCAGTTCCCAGGTCATGTCGTGGATGTTTTTTAATGATTTGAGGTTTGGGAGTGTGGCCAATAACTGTTTTTCGACCATAAAATCAAACTCGACTTCAAGAATTTGTTCGTTGTCTTCGGATATGAGTTTGTTAAGTTTTTTATCGGTTACAATTTTTCCGTGGTTGATGATGATGACCCTGTCGCAAATGGCTTCTACTTCTTGCATGATGTGTGTCGAGAGGAATACGGTTTTATTTTGGCCAACATTTTGTATTAAATTTCGTATTTCTACCAATTGATTGGGGTCCAAACCTGTGGTGGGTTCGTCTAAAATAAGTACTTCTGGATTGTGCAATAAGGCATTGGCAAGTCCTACTCTTTGTCTGAATCCTTTGGATAATTGCCCTATTTTTTTATGACTTTCTACCGTTAAACCAGTTAATTCGATCACTTCGTTGATGCGATTTTGTGGGATTTTATAAATATTAGCATTAAATTCAAGATATTCTCTCACGTATAAATCCAAATACAAGGGGTTGTGCTCTGGCAAATACCCAACTGATTGTTGTACTGCTTTTTGCTCTAGTTGCACATCAAAATGATTGACAAAAGCTGTACCTTCGGTAGGTTTAAGGTAAGTTGTAAGTATTTTCATTAATGTGGATTTTCCTGCCCCATTTGGCCCCAAAAAACCAACGATTTCTCCCTTTTCTATCGTAAACGATATGTTGTCGAGGGCTTTTTGTGTGCCATAAGTTTTAGAAATATTTTTGACTTCGATAGCCATAATGTAAGTTTTTTTATGATTAAAAAAATGATGTTGGATTTAGAAAAACAGTTTCAAAATGGGGTTATTTTAAAACTGTTTTTGTGGTTATACTCTGCCTTTTAAGGAACTAAAAACCCAAGCATTTGCTAAAAAGCCAATGCCTACGGCCGCAAATCCCCAGCCAGAATCTTCATATCTAAAAGCTCCCAAACAAATTAATAAGACGCCCATGATGACCATTATCAAGGTGGCCCAACCCAAAATGGAGTTTTTATTCATTCCCATAGTATTAGTTTTTTAGTATTGCAAATATCGTTGTTTTTTAAATTTAATAAGGACAAAATTAAAAAAAACTTCTCTATTCCAAACATTTCTATAAAGTGGTTCGTTTCATTGGCTCTTTTTGCTAAAATGTGCCAAATAAAATATGGTCGATGACTATTTTTTGTAAAAATAGTCATTGAAAATGGTACTAAAAATGTACGTCCCCCTTTTTGATACATTATGTATTGTGCGTTGTTATAGGGTTTTTGTTAAGTTATATTTTACAAAAATATTATTATTGAAATATATGTTTATAATTTATTTTGTAAACTTTTTATTTCGTCTCTTAGTTTTGCGGCTTGAATAAAATCCAATGCCTTGGCTGCTTTTTCCATGGCTTTTCGCTTGTCTTTGATTTCTTTTTCTATTTGTGGTTTGGTCAAATAGGTGTTTTGTGGCTCGGCAGCCACATTTGGGGCGAGTCCTAATTCTTGTTCTACCAATGGGTTTTTCAAAAAAGTTTGGTCAATTTTTTTGTTCAATGCCGTTGGTACCAAATGATTTTGGGTGTTGAAATTGATTTGTTTTGTGCGTCTGTATTCGGTTTCATCTATTGTTTTTTGCATGCTGTCGGTTATTTTATCGGCATACAAAATGGCTTTGCCATTCACGTTTCGTGCTGCTCTACCTATGGTTTGTGTCAGCGAGCGGTGGCTTCGCAAAAAGCCTTCTTTGTCGGCATCCAAAATTGCTACTAGCGATACTTCTGGCAAATCCAAGCCTTCTCTAAGTAAATTTACACCAATTAACACGTCAAAAATTCCTTTTCTTAAATCTTGCATAATTTCTATCCGCTCCAGCGTATCTACTTCAGAATGGATGTAGCGGCAGCGTATTGCTACTTTTGTAAGGTATTTTGTTAGCTCTTCGGCCATTCTTTTGGTCAATGTGGTTACCAAAACCCTTTCATCTTTTTCGGCTCTAATTTGAATTTCTTCAATCAAATCGTCTATTTGATTCAAACTTGGTCTGATTTCTATTACAGGATCTATAAGTCCTGTGGGTCTTATTATTTGTTCTACATACACTCCTCCCGATTTTTGTAATTCATAGTCGGCTGGTGTTGCCGATACATAAATCACTTGATTTTGCATGGCTTCAAACTCCTCAAATTTCAGCGGTCTGTTGTCCATTGCAGCAGGCAGTCTAAACCCGTATTCCACCAAGTTCTCTTTCCGAGAACGGTCGCCTCCATACATGGCATGCACCTGCGATATCGTAACATGACTTTCGTCTATCACCATCAAAAAATCTTTAGGAAAATAATCTATCAAACAAAACGGACGTGTCCCAGCCGCTCTGCCATCTAAATACCTAGAATAATTTTCAATCCCAGAGCAATAGCCTAGTTCCCGAATCATCTCCAAATCAAAATTCGTTCGTTCTTCTAATCGTTTGGCTTCCAAATGCTTACCTATTTCCTTGAAATAGGCCACTTGTTTTACCAAATCTTGCTGGATTTCCCAAATCGCTTGTTGCAACACATCGGGCGAGGTTACAAACATATTGGCTGGATAAATGGTTAGCTTGTCAAACTTTTCTATAATTTTAGCCGTTTTCAAATCAAATGATTCCATTTCTTCTATTTCGTCACCAAAAAAATGGATTCTAAAACCCTCATCGGCATAACTAGGATATACATCTACCGTGTCGCCTTTTATCCGAAAGTTGCCTGGCAAAAAAGCTTCTTCTGTCCTCGAATACAAACTTTGAACCAATTGATGCAATAATTTGGTTCTAGACAGCTCTTGCCCTGTTTCTAATGGAATCACATTACGTTGAAACTCTACTGGGTTTCCAATACCGTAAAGGCATGATACAGAGGCTACTACAATAATGTCTCGTCGTCCAGACAATAATGATGCCGTAGTACTCATTCGCATTTTTTCCAATTCGTCATTTATAGACAAATCTTTCTCAATATACACACCCGTTACTGGCATAAAAGCTTCGGGCTGGTAATAATCGTAATACGAAACAAAATATTCCACAGCATTATTAGGAAAAAACTGCTTAAATTCTGAATACAATTGTGCCGCCAACGTTTTATTGTGGGCCAATACCAACGTAGGCCGTTGTGTTTTTTCTATTACATTGGCAATCGTAAATGTCTTCCCAGACCCCGTAACCCCCAAAAGGGTTTGGTATTTTTCTTGATCTTCAACCCCATTACACAACAATTGTATTGCCTGTGGTTGATCGCCTTTGGGCTGATAATCAGAAACTACTTTAAATTTCATGGTTTATTTAGGATTTCAATTGCTATTATGGTCAAATAAAAAACAGGCAAAACAAGTTACTTTTTTCAATATGGGCATGCCCCTCCGTAAACTACGGGTCGGGCTATTCGTTTCAATCTTTTTTGGCCCCAAAAAAAAGGGCCAAAAAAGGATTTCCACTGCTATCCCTCATGCAAAAAACGCTAATAAAAAAAACAAAATTAGTGCTATCAAGAACACCTATTCTAAAAAATATCAGACACAAACATAAAGCTATTCAATACCAATCCTTAATTTAGTAGAGTAGGAGCAACCTCAATATAAAAAAAACTGGGTGTGCTAAAAAAAAAGACCTACTGCTCTCATCACTTTAGCTCCCCAAATTGGTATAATTTACATAATTTGCTTTTTCATACATACACTCAAAGCATTTCCAACATAAGGTTCATAATTTTCTGTAATTTGAAACCCCATTTTTTGATACAACTGTATTGCGGCCAATTGTTTATGTAAGGTTTCTAAAACGGCATATTCAAAGCCTAAACTAACACCCCAATTTTCCAATGCGTCCAATATTGCAACAGCCAAGCCTTTGCCTCTAGCTTCAGGTCTAACATACATCCTTTTGATTTCCATAGTATTGGAATTGTATTTCTTAAAACAACCACATGCCACGGGTTGTTGGTTTTCATACAAAACCAACACATTCGGATTGTATTCTATGATGTTGTTTTGCCAATATTGCTGCCCTTCTGTTGGGTATTTTTGCCACAAATATTGATCTAATTCATGATAAAGCCCAATAAAATCAGGATTATCACTATTTGTTTTCATACATTCTATCATGTCTTTTTACGCTATCAATTCTTTAATTTCATCAAAGTTTAATCCGCCATAATTGCCCGAACTCATCAATAATAAAGCCGTTTCATTCAAATCTTGTTCAAACAAAAACGCTTTAAAAGCATCAGGGTGGGTGTAAATAATTAAATCATTTCTTTCAAACGAGTCCGCAATTTGCTCATACGTTACCTCCTCTAATTGCTTGATTTTAACAGCATCGGGCGAATAAAAAACTACTGCTACATCTGCAGCATCTAAAGCACCTTTGTATTCTTTCAAAAATGCGGCATTCAAACTGCTATAGGTGTGCAATTCCAAACAGGCAATTAATTGTCTATCAGGATATTGTTCTTTTACGGCCTTGGTTGTAGCTGCTACTTTACTTGGCGAATGGGCAAAATCTTTGTATGCAACTTTATGTTTACTTTCGGCAATTTTTTCTAATCTTTTCGATGCTCCTTTAAAACTGGCAATGGCCTCATAAAAATCGGCCTCATCTATACCCATATTTTGACAAACCCATTTGGCTCCTGCCAAATTATTCAAATTATGGGCCCCAAAAACAGCAATTGGCATGTTACCTTCTGGCGTTTCCAAAAGTGTTATGCCATTTTCAACAACATAATTTGGTGTGTTGTAGGGTATTTTTCTGATAGGATGCGTGGTGTTCTCGGCTATTCTTTTAACTTCGGCATCCTCTTCATTGTAAACTAATATGCCTCCATTGGTAATTTTTTCAATAAAAATGTCAAACTGGGCTACATAGTTTTCATAAGTAGGAAATACATTGATGTGGTCCCAGGCTATACCCGAAATTAACGCAATATTAGGTTGGTATAAATGAAATTTTGGACGTCGATCCATTGGCGAAGACAAATATTCATCGCCTTCCAAAACAATAAAATCATTTTCTTTTGTCAAATGAACCATCGTATCAAATCCTTCTAATTGTGCCCCCACCATATAATCTACCGCCACTTGATGGTAGTGCATCACATGCAATATCATAGAGGTAATGGTTGTTTTTCCATGCGAACCACCAATAACCACACGGGTTTTGTCTTTGGATTGTTCGTATAAAAATTCTGGATAAGAATATATTTTCAAACCCAATGCTTGTGCTTTTAACAACTCAGGATTATCTGCCTTGGCATGCATTCCTAAAATAATAGCTTCTATATCCGAAGTAATTTTTTCTGGAAACCATCCCATTTGTGCGGGCAATAGGCCTTTAGCTTGCAATCGGGTTTTTGAGGGTTCAAAAATAGCGTCATCGCTTCCCGTAACTTGATACCCTTTTTGATGTAAGGCTAATGCTAAATTGTGCATGGCACTTCCACCAATGGCTATAAAATGTGTTCTCATGTTGTCTTTTTTTTTTAAATGCGTTCAAATTGTTCTTTCAATTTTTTGGCCTTGTTGTAGTCTTTTAATTTGTAGTAATAAACTTGGTATAATTTCTGAAAAGCTGTTTTAGATTTTCCAATTTCAAAAGCATTCTGATAGGATTCTGCCGCTTTCAAATACCGTTTAAAATATTCATCTATATGACCAAAGGCTAAATACCCATCTATTTTGGATATTTGCATCAACTGATTGGCATAAATTCGGGCTTTTTTTTCACTACCTCCCACAATACCAGGCAATTGCAAATACAATTCTATCAAGGCCCATCGGGCTTCTATGTGATTTGGATTTAAAACAATTGCTTTTTCAAACGACATTTTAATATCATCAATCATTCCCAGCGCCTTAAATTTATTAGCCTCTTTTGCTTTCATCCCTAAAACACCCCCACATTTATACCAATAATTGGCCTCATTTGGAAAACTTTTCTTTAAAAGAGAATAGTATTTTAAGGCTTCATCCCAATTTTTTAACTGACCAAATACATCTCCTAATAGTTCTATTGACTTGTAATGCTTTGGTTGTTCTTTTATGATCAATTCCAATATCGACTTGCATTGGTCATATTTGCCTTGAGCATACAATTGTTGTGCATGTTCAAAACTGGGCAAATTTTTATTTTCAACAATTGAAAAGCCACTGCAAATGGTCAAACAAATGGTGCCTATTAAACTTAAAAGATATAATTTGAATGGTTTCATACTATGAAATATAATCTAAACAACGTTCTAAAGCCATTCCTCTTGATCCTTTTATCAGAATGATATTGTCTTGTAATGTTACATTTTGTAAATAGTTTTTTAATTGATCAAATGTCTCAAAAAAATGTCTGTTTTTTTGTTCCATTTTTGCTTCAAAAAATGATTTCCCTACAAAAATACATGCTATGTCGTGATGTTTGTCTAATTTTTGAATCAATGCTTGATGCTCTAAATAACTTTCATTTCCTAGTTCAAACATGTCGCCTAATATCATTAATTTTGGTTTTTTATCCAATTGCAAAAAATTATCTATTGCCACAGTCATACTGCTTGGATTGGCATTATAGGCATCCAAAATAATGTCGTTTGTTCCTTTTTTTAACAACTGCGATCTATTATTTTCAGGTATATAGGCTTCAATAGCGGCTTTTATTTTATCATTAGATATGCCAAGGTATTGTCCAATGGCTACTGCAGCTTGAATGTTATTGGCATTATACAATCCAATCAAATGGGAGTTTATGGTAGTACCATCAAAAGAAATGGAAACAAACGGCTTGGCTTGTATGGCGGTAATGTTTGTACTGGCAAGGTTTTTTTTCAAACCAAAAGTAATTGGATTGATGCCCGAAGCATTCAAAACTTGAAGGCTGTCGTCTAAATTTACAACAGCTGTTTTGTTGTTGTTTTTTAAAAATTGGTACAACTCACTTTTGCCTTTGATAACACCTTCTACACCACCAAAACCTTCTAAATGGGCTTTGCCAAAATTGGTTATATATCCATAATCGGGTAGGGCAATACTACACAAAAAAGCAATTTCGTTTACATGATTAGCCCCCATTTCTACAATACCAATTTGTGTATTGGTTGTAAAACTCAGTAAGGTAAGAGGTACTCCTATATGATTATTTAAATTACCTAAAGTAGCTTTTGTATTAAATTGACTTGAAACAACAGCATTTATAAGTTCTTTTGTAGTGGTTTTTCCATTACTTCCAGTCAGTGCTATGATAGGTATTTTCAAATATTGCCTGTGGTATTTTGCTAATTGTTGAAGCGTTTCTAAACTATTATCAACCAAAATGGTTCGCTCATCAATATAATATTGAGGATTATCGATAACAACGAACAAAGCTCCTTTTGTTAATGCCTCTGCTGCAAAACTATTGGCATCAAATTGTGTTCCTTTGATTGCAACAAAAAAAGAACCCGAATTGATTTTTCGAGTATCAATTGAAATAGCGTTGCATTGTAAAAATTTCTCGTGTAAGTCTTTAATTTCCATGACTACAAATATAAAAAAAAGCCCTTAAAGAAGGGCTTTTTTAGTTTTTTTTATGTTTTAATTTTTAGGTTTTCCACTAACTGTTTTTTTGTTAGATTTTGGACCCGTTTTAGACATAGCACATCTAAACCCGATGTAATCTGTTGCCATATCTTGTGGGAAATACCTTCTTTGAGCAGGATCTAACCAATATGCTCTATCTCTCCAAGAACCTCCTTTATAAACTCTTACATGATCATCAACTAAAGTTGTTCTTTTAGAAGAGCGGTCGTATTTTCTAATCATATTACCCAAACTGTCTGTACTAACATTGTGTTCAGGCGAATCATACATTTTTTGTTTTTCTAAAGTAGCTTTGTCTAGTTCTTCTTCTGAAGTTCCAAATTTATAAAAACGGCTCGATTGTCTGTCTCCATCTCTATAATTGATGTTGTTACTTTTGTCAAAATTTTGTCTCAAATAAGTTTCATTTTCATCAACTGGAACTTGAGCAATTTGGCCTGGGAAATTTTTTGCAATCACTTTTCCATTTGGCATTGTATCAAATTTTTGATTGGCCGCCGAAACGATTTCTACTTTTCCATCTGTACCAATTTTGTTTTTCATATACACGTTACCTCTAAAATAGTTAAAGTCGTTAGCTTCGTCATCTACTATAGGTCTGTAAACATCGGCAACCCACTCTGCTACGTTTCCTGCCATATCATACAATCCAAAATCATTTGGTGGATATGCTTTTACTACTTGAGTAATATCTGCTCCGTCGTCTGACCATCCAGCTACTCCTCCATAATCACCTTTTCCTTGTTTGAAATTAGCTAACTGATCGCCTTTTACTTTTCTTTTTCCAGAACGAGTATAACTTCCAGACCAAGGATATTTTTTCTGACCTTTGTATAAATTGTATTCTCTTTGTCCAATATCTGCTGCTGCTGCATATTCCCATTCAGCTTCAGTAGGAAGCCTGTATTCTGGAAGTATGATTCCAGATGAACGTTGTGCATACACACCTGTTGGCGGGTTTGAACTTCCGTTTGCACCAGTTGTTGGTGCTGCTTTTCCGTTTTTACCTTTCAAAACAATTTTATCGTCGCCACCATACGTTTTAGATGGTGCAGCTAAATAAGTTTCAGTATTAAAGGTAGCATCCGCTTTAGCATCTGTAACCTTGGCATCTTTTTTCAAATAGCCTTCTTTCTCCAACACAGATTCGTTTACACGATCGGTTCTCCATTTGGCAAATTCTGTTGCTTGAATCCAATTTACACCTACTACCGGATAATTAGCATAAGCAGGATGACGCAAATAATAATTGGTCATGGTTTCATTATAGCCTAATCTGTTTCTCCAAACCAATGTATCTGGCGAAGCTCCTTCGTAAATGTTTTTGTAATTAGCTTTTGTAGGCGGAAATACCCTTTTTAACCAATCCAAGTATTCCAAATACATGAAATTGGTAACTTCGGTTTCGTCCATGTAAAATGATTGTACGTGTTGTTGTACAGGGGTATTGTTCCAATCGTGCATCACGTCATCTTGTACTTTACCCATTGTAAAAGTACCACCTTCTACCTCTACTAATCCAGGAGCAGTCATTTGCTTTTTGAATTTTGTATTGTATTGGAAACCTCCTTTTTTATCATTCACTTTCCACCCTGTCGATGACGAGGTATTGCTTGAATTTGATTGTTTACTACAACTAGTAAGACCTATTATTATGGCAGATGCACATAATAATTTAAGACTAATAATGTTTTTCACTTTCATATTAAGTAGCTAATAATTTGGGTGCAAGTTAAGAATATTGTCTTATATTGCAACACTTTTTTTTAAATAATTATTTTTTTTTATTTTCAAACGCTTTCTATATTGAAGAAAACGCTATTTTTGTTTTTTTATTGTTTTAAAAAAATAAAAAATTTTTATAATATTGACGTGCTATTTGCGTTACCTTTCTATATGAAAAAAATTGGATTGCTTATTTTTTGTGGGTTCTATTTTACGGGTTTTGCTCAATTATCGGGCAATATAAACCTCAATTGGTCGTGGAATCAAAACGTGTCTTATGGTAATTTTCAATTGAATCTTCCTCAATTTGATCGGGATAAAATGTATTTTGATGTTCAGAAAAAACAAATTTTCTTTGTTCAAATGCTTCCTTCAAATACTTTTTATCAGCCAGAGGCTATGCAAATTCAAAAGGTTGTACTTGAAAATGTTGCAGCAGATGCTTTGGGCGACTTGGATTTGACTAAAATTCCCTCCGAAATTGAGCCTCAGTTTGAAAACATCCAATCCAGAGACGAATCTTTTGTTCGTTTGACTTTCAATCCTATTATAAAAAAAAATAACCAATATCAAATGGTCAGGTCGCTCGATTATCAATTTAATCCTTCCAAAGCCAAAACTCAAGCGGGTACTTTTCAAAATTATGCCATAGTCAATTCGGCATTGTCATCGGGAGAATGGTATCGTTTTTATGTTCAAAAATCGGGCGTTTATAAAATAGATAAAGCTTTTTTACAACAGCTGGGCATCAATGTTGGGGCTATCAATCCCAAAAATGTGAAATTATATGGCAATGGTGGTAAAATGTTGCCATTAAGTAACAATATTGATTATCCAAATGATATAACAGAAAATGCCATCCAAGTGGTTGGCGAAGATGATGGTGTTTTTAATGATTCAGATTATATATTATTTTATGCAGAAGGTGTTGATAATTGGAATCAGGAAAGTAACACTTTTGTTAATTTATATAGCGATAAATCTTATTATTATATCAATTTAGCAAGCGATCCAGGCAAAAGAATTCAAAATTACCAACAACCCATTGCCAACGCTACACAAACCTTGAACAGTTTTGACGACGTGGTATATCATGAAGAAGATTTAATCAACATCGGAAAATTAGGCAGAACTTGGTATGGAGAATCATTTGAAGTGAATAATGATCAAACGTTTGATTTTAATATTCCAAATATAGTGCCCAATTCAAGTATTTTTTCAGAAATAAATTTGGCTTCAAATGGCGAAAATTATACTAAATTTAATATAAAAATCAACGGAGTATCCTATAACGATGTGGATTTATATCCTATTGGCAGCAGTGGAACTTATAATGAGTCCAATGCCTATAACTACATCAGTGCAACAGAAAATGTGTCTATAAATTTGAAATATGAAAATAATGGTGTGCCTATTTCTATTGGATATTTGAATTACATCAAACTCAATTGTCAACGTTATTTAAAAGGTTTTGGCAAACAATTTCGTTTTCAGCTACAAAATCAAAGTAACTCGGTGGGGTTATATGAAATAGCCAATGCCAATAACCTTACCCAAGTATGGGACATTTCGGATATATATAATGTATCAAAAATTACAAATAGCAACCAGAGTTTAATTAGTTTTAAAGCCCATTTGCAACAAAACACCCATTTTATAGCCATAGATCCTTCAGATTATTATTTGCCATTAAAAGAAGCACAAACCCGAGTAACCAATCAAGATTTGAAAGGAAGTATTTTTAAAAATACCAATGGACAATTTCAAGATATAGATTATTTGATAATTACCCCATCATTTTTATACCCACAAGCCGAAAAATTAGCTAATTTTCATAGAAATTATGCCAGTCTCAATGTAAAAGTTGTCCCATTGGAACAAATTTATCAAGAGTTTGCATCGGGTAAACAAGATATTGGTGCGATACGTAATTTTGTAAAATATGTGTATTTTAATGCCTCGTCCAATAGCTCAAAAGTTCAATATTTGAATTTGTTTGGCGATGCGTCTTATGATTTTAAAAACAAAATTCCCGCAGCATTAAATACCAATATAGTGCCTATATACCATGCCTTGAGAGGCAACTCTTTAGGCGAATCGTCGTTTGCAACCGATGATTTTTTTGGGATGATGGATGCTAATGAAGGCGATAATTTTGCCTATGGATCAAATGGATTAGATGTAGCCGTTGGTAGGATGATTGTAAGCAGCAACCAGCAAGCCGACGATATGGTAAATAAAGTAATGGCATACCATGACATAAAATCTTATGGAAGTTGGAGAAATAATTATGTATATATTGCCGATGATATAGACAAAATTTCTGACGCCTCATTAGAAGTAGTTCAAAATCAAGTGGCAGACGAACTTTGGCTCAACAAGCCATTTATGAATATTAATAAAATTATTTTAGATTCTTATTTGCAAGAGTCATCGGCAGGAGGATTTAGGTATCCAAAAGCCAAACAAGACATATATAATGCCTTTGAGAAAGGAGCCTTGGTTTTTAATTATTTAGGACACGGAGGCGAAGATGGTTTGGCTCAAGAAAGATTATGGGAAAAATCAACAGGTCAAAATTTGTTCAATCCTAATAAATTTCCATTGTTTATAACCCTTACTTGTGATTTTTCTAGATTTGACAACCCGTATAAAAAAACAGCAGGCGAATATACTTATTGGAATCCAAATGGCGGAGCAATAGCCATGATTACAACCGTTAGAGAAGTGAGCCAAGCAGGAGCCGAGGCTTTTAATTTTGAATTGAATAAGCAATTATTTGGTTTTAATCAATCGACTTATCCCTCCATTGGCGAAGCCTTGAGAAGAGCAAAAAATATAGCTTCGGCTAGTGCCAAAGTAATTTTTTGTTTAGGCGACCCCGCCTTGAAACTGGCCATACCACAATCTAAAATTGTGCTAACCAAAGTTAATGATATGCCCGTTACGGGAGCAATAGACGATTTTAAAGCTTTGTCCTACATCAAACTTTCTGGCGAAATATTAAATGAATCCAATCAATTTCAATCAACTTACAACGGTGATTTGGCAGTGGCCATTTTTGATAAAAACAGCCAAAAAAGCACCATTGTAAACGATGGTATTGGTCAAGTAATGAATTTTACTGCGTTGGGCGAAACAATTTTTCGGGGAAATGCAAATATTGTAAATGGCAAATTTGAATTTGGATTTGTAGTACCACGTGATATTAGAATACCTTTGGGCAATGGAAGAATTAGTTTTTATGCAAAACGAAATCAAATCCTTTTAGACAAAACGGGTTACAATACAGTCATCAAAATTGGAGGCATCAATCCAAATGCTGCTGCCGATACAACGCCACCCAAAGTAAAATTATATATGAATGATCAAACCTTTATCAACGGTGGAATAACCAACGAATCACCCATTTTTTTAGCCTATTTAGACGATGAAAATGGAATCAACACTGCCAGCGGCATAGGACACGACATCATCGGAATTTTAGATGGCAATGAAACAAATCCGTATATTATGAACGATTATTATGAAACCGAACCAGACAATTACAAATTAGGCAAAGTCAAATTTCCTTTTCGTAATTTGAGTGTTGGGCTACATACCATCAAATTCAAAGCATGGGATGTTTATAATAATATTGTAACAGCCGAAATCCAATTTTTAGTCATGGGCAACGACACATTAGCCCTAACCAATGTGTTGAATTATCCAAATCCATTTGTAAGTTACACCCAATTTTGGTTTACACACAACAAACCATTTGAACCATTAGAAGTACAAGTTCAAGTCATGACAGTTTCTGGAAAAGTTGTATGGACACACAACCAAACAATTACTACAGAAGGTTTTTTGTCCAGAGAAATCAGCTGGGACGGCAAAGACGATTTTGGCGATAGGCTAGGCAAGGGGGTGTATATTTATAAACTAACAGTAAAATCAAATGTATCCAATACCAAAACAGAAAAATACGAAAAACTTGTAATCCTTTAATAAAATATTATATTTGTAACCAAATTAAAAACACGAATGAAAAAAATAGCTATAATAATCACTTGCATCATGGCAAGTCAGTTTTCAAAATCGCAAGAGCGAGTGATAACCACAGGAGTACCATTTTTATTAGTAGCAGCAGATGCTCGAGCAGCAGGACTGGGCGATCAGGGGGTTGCTACCTCTGCCGATGCTTATTCACAACAATGGAACCCTTCCAAATATGCGTTTATAACCAAACAACAAGGTTTTTCAGTAAGCTACACCCCATATTTAACTAGTCTAGTAAACGATATTTCTTTAGGTCAAGTAACCTATTATAACAAAATCAACGATCGAAGCGCTTGGGCAGGAAGCCTACGGTACTTTGGTTTAGGCGAAATCGAGTTAAGAGAATATGCCGAACAAACCCCAAATATTGTAAAACCAAATGAGTTAGCAGCCGATGTTTCCTATTCGTTAAAGTTAAGCGAAAGATTTGCCATGGGCGTTAGTGGTAGATTTATCCGATCCAATTTGAAAATTCCAGATGCCACCGGCGATGCCAAACCAGCTTCAACCTTTGCATTTGACATTTCAGGTTTTTATCAATCAGAAGAAGAAGCCTACAACGACTTTAATGGCCGATTAAAATTAGGATTTAATTTACAAAATCTTGGGCCAAAAATCAATTATGATAGAAGTGTTGCCGATAAAACGGCCAATTTTTTGCCAGCCAATTTAAAATTAGGTGCAGGATATGATTTTGCTTTTGACGATTATAACAAATTCACCTTGAGTGCAGAAATAGCCAAACTAATGGTGCCAACCCCACAAAACCCTGATTTGAATTTAGACGGTGTTACTACCGCATCCGAATTGCAACAATCCAATTTAGATTATCAAAGTATTGGCTGGACCTCTGGCTTATTCAAATCATTTGGCGATGCACCAAACGGATTAAAAGAAGAAATCAAAGAAGTAACTTATGCTGTTGGAGCCGAGTACAATTATCAAGACTCGTTTGCCATGCGATTAGGTTACTTCCATGAAAGCCCCGACAAAGGAGCCCGAAAATTTTTCTCCTTGGGAGCTGGATTCAAATACACCACCCTAAAAATAGATGTGTCCTATTTGTTTAACGCCTCCAACATCAAAAGCCCACTCGAAAATACCCTTCGTTTTTCATTATCATTCTCATTTGGAGACGATTATGACGAATATTAAAATAGTTAATAACCAACAATAACACCAATAAAAAAGCCCTAATTTTGAAAAAAAGTAGGGCTTTTTTATACCAAATATATTTATAAAATAGTCCAAAGATGCGTAGTTATTTTTTAGAAAAAATTTTCAAAAAAAATCGTTGCATAGCTGGGCTACGGAACTATTTTTTTTTGAATAATTTTAGCAAAAAAGAACAAGTAGATTGGACTATTTTATATGTATATTTGGTATAAAATAGCATTTACTTACATTTTTTTTATAAAAAAAGAGGAACCAAATCCTCTTGAAATGCTAACAAAAACTTTTTGATAAACCCATAATGGTTGTTAATGGAATCGGTTTAACTCATGGATTTTTATTTTTTCTAGGTATTCGTTTTCTTTCAGTTCGTTCAACCCGAGTTTCATTGTTCGGCTTTTAGATGCAAGGAAAGGCTAGGTGTTAGTGGCTGGTTTTTATTTATTAAAATTTAACATCATCTCTTTCGCAATAATATTTTGCGGGTTCAACTATGCAACCTTCTCTATATTTATTTTTATAAATTTTGTTGTAAATCGTGTCTCCAAATTTATTGATTTTTCGAGTTACAATTGGTGAATCTGAGTAAAGTATTTCATAAATTTTATCTGTTTTTTTACATTTCAGACAAACAACTTTTCCCAGAATATTTTTCTTATATTTTGCAGTATAATTTAAATTCATTTCTACGTTGTTACTTTCAAATTTTTCAACTGATTTTAGCAAAATAGTTCCAATTCCAATTCCGCTACAAAAAAAGTCAAATGATTTTTCATTTTCAGGAGTAAATGTTAAATTAAAATCACCATTTTTGTCTGTATAACTTTCTGCTAATATTTGTCCATCTGCTTTAATAAAAATTTTCAGACCAACTATATCATTTTTTAGTATTGCATTTTTTGGTTTCAAATGTCCATTTATGAAAACTGGATTTTTTATGTTTTTGAAACTTAAAATGAGTAAAACAACAAAAATCAGTATAATATATTTTATCTTAAATTTCATTATAAATTTTTATCTTTCAATATTTTATTCTGTCTTCTATCGCTCGAAACTGAAGCATAACGGCAGTCTGTGAAAAAACCCCACAATCTTTCAACAAAAATAAGTAAAATTATTTGGTTTAAAAATTTATATTTAGTGTTTTTATGCCTGCAATATATTCAAGGAATTTCTTACAAGCCATGCGAAGGGATTCGCACGGGATGGGGGCGTGTGCGTTCGGTTTTTTATTTATTATATTCTTCGTCTTCTATTAATGGCTTGTAATTTTTAAATCGGTGAAAATATCCTTTTTCATATTTTTCAATTTTTAATAGTTTTTCCTTTCCGCTTTTGTCAATAAGTCTAACTTTTATTGTGTCTTCATATATTTCAACATTTGCAAATTCTCGCAATGTATCATTTTCTATTTTTGCAAAAGCCGTTTGTGAACCAAAATAAACTCTGAAAGCGTCGATGCAATTTAATTCCTTGTTGTATCTAATATTTGGAAAATTTTCTGAATTTTTGATGAATTTTAATTTTCCACTTTCCTTTTCAAAAATAAGTAACTTTCTAATTGTGTTTGCACCTCTTCCTGCAATTGAAGACTGGAAAGTTAAATCGTTTAATCCATCATTATTGTAATCTGTAATTTCTGGATTACAACTTAAAACACCATCTTTTAGAAATTCTAAACTTTGGATAATATTCCATTTTGAATTCTGTTTTTCAAACATTTTTATTACTACATAAACGCTGTCTATACATTTAAATTTTTTTAAGTCAATTTTATATTTTCCACTTATTCCAATTTTTGTACTATCAATAAAATGTTCTTCAAGTTCAGTTTTATGAGCTTTTTCAACTTTTACTGTTTTAGTAAATGGTTTTTGAATATCCAGTCTATTTTTATTTTTACAACCAATAATTATAAACACTAATAAAATTAAATATGAATTTTTCATTTTTTCGATTATTTTCTTGCGGTTTTCTGTAGCTCGAAACTGAAGTACAACGGCTCTCGGTTTTACGATGTGGCGGATTTTGAAGCACTTACTTTAAATTTAGCACTAAACTTCTTTTGAAAACTAAATGTCCAATTTAGCACTAAACCCGCCATTTCATAAATTTGCAGTTGTGTGCTGTGGTTCTTGTTAACTCTGTTTTATTAAATAATTTTGATTTAAAAATTCAATAAATTGATTTATAATTTCTTCAGTTCTATTTTTTATATCTTGCTCGGTGAAATCTGTATTACTAGAAGCTAAATTTACTAATTCAGAAATAATTGTTCCTTGTTTACGCTGTCCTTTATCATTGGTAAAGCCTTTATAATACTTTGTTTTATCAATAAATCTGTAATCAGCTGCTCTAATATTAATTTTATCCTCTAACAATACTTTATTGCCTATTGCTTCTAAATTTTTTGTGTTGGTTAAATTTTTGTCGTTTTCTTGCCTTTTTCTTGCAAATATGTGCTCTATATCAAAATTCGTGTTTATTGAGGGAATAATTTGATTTTCATTAATAAATGCCCACCAAGTTAAAATTGATCGTGTTATTGGCCGTCCATTTTTAAATTCAAAATTACTTATTGCTGTTTTTAATGAATTTACTTCAAATTTATGTTCCTCAAAACTCACATCCTTATTTGTAACTACATTTATCATTTCTGCATAAACAGGGGTACGTAATGCATTAACGCCTGGATTAGTAAATGCGTAACCCCAAACAAAAGCAATTACTTTATTTAAGAAAACATCTAATTTATTTTCGTCTAGCAATTCATTTTCATTTTTGTAATGCAAAAAATAGACTGATAAAAAGTAGGTCCACATTCCATTAGGTGCATAATTTAAAATGAATAATTTTCTTAAAATGTTTTGTGAAAATCGCTCTGTATTTTGAGTATAAACATCATTCCAAAAATCAACAAGTATTTTTAAATTAGGCAATGTTTCATCATTTTTAAGAATTGCATATTTATCTTTTTCATAAAATTTACGAAGTGCCTCTGTGGTACTTGACTTTAATCCCTGTTTTGCACGAACGAAATACATATACCTAGTAAATAGTTCGTCCATTGGAGTACCGTTTAAAGGTTTGAAAATTCTGCTACTTTTTTCTTCTAATTCTTTCCATTTTTCTATAAATACATCTTTTTGGTTTTTAGCACCATAATGTTTATAAAATTGAGCTTTAAAAATATCAGCATCAGACAAAGGAAGACCTCGGTCATTTAGTGTTGAAAAAATACGTAATGCAGTATCTTGAGACTCTGCTTCAATAGGAAGTAGAATACAATTCTGCAAAATTCTTGCTGGTAAATATGCAAAATAAGATGGGAATTCACTTAAAAAGTCATCAATTTTTTGTTGAAAAAAAATATAGTTTTTAGCATAATTACTTTTTTGTTCTTTCTCTACAACACCAGTTTTCAAAATATCAAGAAATTCATCTTTGTCATTATCCGTTGCTACTTCAGAATCTATTTTCAATTTACTTAAATCGGCTTCTCCAAATTCGTCTGTTTTCCATAGACATTGAGCGATTCTTTCTCTAGTGTTTTTGGAATTATTGTCTTGCATATTTCCAAACTTTGAGTAAAATGCACGTAATAATAACATTAAAGTTGTTAAACGTTGTTGTCCATCAATAACTTCTTTTTTATAGTTTTCATTTTCAAATGTAACTATAGAACCTAAAAAATATTCCTCATCTTTATTGAAATTTTCATAGTTATTATCAGGGAATGCAAAAGAAAAGATATCATCCCAAAGTGTTTGGCATTGTTGTTCTTCCCAAGCATAAGGTCTCTGATAATCAGGAATAAGAAAGTCTGATTTTTTATCAGAAAAAAGTAGCATTATTGTCTTTTGGTCAACATTTAGTTTTGACATATTTATATTGATTTTTTAATTTTTTAATTTTGTTCTTTTTTAGTAGGAGTTTCGTAATACCATAGCACACAACTACTAGCTATACGAAAGCTATTGCATTTTTTAAATCATTTATCAAATGCAAACATAAAACATTTTATTATTTTAGAAAACTATTTTACATTTTTAACACAAAAGTAAACATCTAAGCAAAAAGTTTGCGGTTTTATGTTTTGATGGCGGTGTCTTTGAGAGTTGTTTGCTCGAGCAATGTGCACAAGGTGCCGTGTGCTCCGTAATCACTTTTTTAGTATTTTTGTTTTCAAAAGGGGTTTCATTTTGATTTTTTTTGAATAAATGGGGGCATTGTGATAAATGTTACAGTCTATTGTTTTCTATTGGTACATCTTTGCATCATCAAATTTTAAGTTTTCAAAAATCATGGAATATATAGGTTATTTTGCATCCATTTTAATTGGTGTTGCTTTAGGATTAATTGGTGGTGGTGGGTCTATTCTTACAGTGCCTGTTTTGGTATATTTATTTGCCATCGAGCCTGTTGTGGCAACATCTTATTCGCTATTTATTGTTGGTTTAACAAGCGGAATTGGCTCTATTGGCTATTTTAAAAAAGGTTTGGTAAACATCAAAACGGCTATTGTATTTGGTATTCCGTCTATCATTGCTGTTTTTATGACTAGGGCTTTTGTAGTGCCTGCCATACCAAAAGTAGTAATGACTTTGGGCAGTTTTGTGGTTACTAAAAGCATTTTGATGATGTTGTTGTTTGCTGTATTAATGATTGCGGCTTCGTATAGTATGATAAAAAAAGACAAAAACAACAACAATGAATCAACTGCTGCTACTGAAGAACAAAAATTTAATTATCCCTTAATTTTGATAGAAGGTATTGTTGTGGGCACACTTACAGGTTTGGTGGGTGCTGGCGGTGGTTTTTTAATTATTCCTGCCTTGGTATTGCTTAGCAAATTGCCCATGAAGGAAGCCGTTGGTACATCGTTGGTTATTATTGCAGCCAAATCGTTGATTGGATTTTTTGGCGAAGGCGAGGGAGGCGTTATCGACTGGCCATTTCTGATGACCATTTCTGTTTTTGCTATCATTGGTATATTTATTGGTACGGCACTTTCTAAAAAAGTGGATGGAGCAAAATTGAAACCTGCATTTGGTTGGTTTGTATTGGTTATGGGAGTATATATTATAACAAAAGAATTATTTTTTGGAAAATAATTGGCTTTTGTAACAAAAGTTACATAACGATTAATTACAAATGTATAATATTGAAATCACAAATAAAATCAATAAAATTATGTCAAATCATTACCAAATATTAATTGTAGGTGGAGGCAATGCGGGATTGTCTGTAGCGGCTCAATTATTGAAAAAAAGAAGTAATTTACAAATTGCTATTGTAGAACCATCAGAAAAACATTACTATCAACCTGCGTGGACGTTAGTTGGAGCTGGAGTTTTTGATGTAAACAAAACCGTTCGGTCAGAAAAAGAAGTGATGAATCCAAATACCACTTGGATAAAAGATGCAGTAGCCACTTTTGACCCCTCTAATAACAAGGTTACTTGTACGTCTGGCACGTCTATAACTTATGACTATTTGATTGTATGTCCTGGCATTCAATTGGATTGGAACAAAATAAAAGGGTTCAAAGAAAATTTAGGAAAAAATAATATCAGCAGCAATTATAGTTTTGAATCTGCACCCTATACTTGGGAAATGATCAAAAATTTTAAAGGAGGAACAGCCGTATTTACCAATCCATCTACCCCTATAAAATGTGGTGGAGCTCCACACAAAATCATGTATTTGGCCGTTGATTATTGGCGAAAAAAAGGCATTTTAGACAAATGCGATGTACATTACGTGTCTGGAGCTACTATGATTTTTGGTGTGCCAGAATACAAAGCTACTTTGGAAAAAGTGTTGCTAGCAGGCAATATCAAAGTGCATTATGGAGCCAACGTTATTCAACTCGATGGCGACAACAAAACCATAGTATTTGAAACAAAAGATACACCAAGTAATTTAAAACAAGCCCTTTCAAAGTCGGCAGCTGGTTGTTACAGTATCAACGAAGCTAGTACAGAGGGCGATATAAGCAAAGTAACGTTGAGTTTTGATATGTGTCATGCAGTGCCACCGCAATCGGCTCCCGAGTTTATTAAAAATAGTCCAATTGCCGATGCTAATAATCCTTATGGATATGTAGAAATAAACAAAGAAACCATGCAACATACAAGGTTTGCAAATGTTTTTGCCCTTGGCGATTGTACCAATGCTCCTTGTAGTAAAACGGGTGCAGCTATTAGAAAACAAGCGCCTATTGTAGTAGATAACTTATTGGCCACAATGAGCAACAACACACCAACAGCCCATTATGACGGCTACAGTGCTTGTCCTATTCCTACACAATACGGCAAATTGATGTTGGCAGAGTTTGATTATTCAAACAAACCCAAAATGACCTTCCCATTTGATCAGGCCAAACCAAGATGGACCATGTGGATTTTGAAAACCAAAGTGCTACCATGGTTGTATTGGAACAAAATTTTGAAAGGAAACGCTTAAATATACTACACTTTACACTCGTAATCCTTTATTTTTTTTTATGTAAATCTCTTCCTATTGCAGGAAGAGATTTTTTTTGTTTTATTTTTCTAATTATTTGATAATCAAAATAATAAATACTTTTAAAAAAAGTAGTAGTGTAACATTTATCACATTTTTTGGTATGTCAATAAAGTAATTTTGCCCATACGATGAATTTATTACTTTTAAAACCCAACAACAATGAATGTAGAAATATTGGCCCGAATTCAATTTGCATTTACAGTAGCTTTTCATTACATCTATCCGCCTTTAAGTATTGGAATAGGTTTGATTTTAGTAATCATGGAAAGTTTGTATTTAAAAACCAATAAAAAAGAATATGAAGTTTTAACCCGATTTTGGATTAAAATATTTGCCATTACTTTTGGAATAGGGGTTGCAACGGGCATTATCATGGAGTTTGAATTTGGTACCAATTGGGCTACTTATTCAAGATATGTTGGTGATATTTTTGGAAGTGCTTTGGCTGCCGAAGGTTTGTTTGCTTTTGGGTTAGAAAGTGCTTTTTTAGGCGTTTTATTATTTGGTTGGCATCGAGTAAAACCTTGGGTGCATTTGGTGGCAACTGTTGGGGTGTTTTTAGGCTCTATGTTTTCGGCCGTTTGGATAGTGGTGGCCAACTCATGGCAACAAACGCCAGCAGGCTATCACATTGTAGGACAGGGCATTCATGCCAGAGCCGAAGTAACCGATTTTTGGGCCATGGTTTTCAATCCGTCTAGTGTAGATCGGTTGGTACATACTTGGCAAGGGTCGTTTCTGGCTGGAGCATTTTTGGTATTGAGTGTTCATGCTTATTATTTGCGTAAAAACAAATTTGTAGCCATTTCAAAAACGGCCTTTTCTATTGCATTGCCAGTTGCAACCTTTTTTTCCTTGCTTCAATTGGTTTCAGGACACAGTTCTGCAGATGGGGTAGCTATAAACCAACCCGCAAAACTGGCTGCCATGGAAGGGCATTATCAGCCCAACGCTCCTGCCGACTTGTATTTGGTTGGTTGGGTCAATCAGGACAAACAACAAGTCGCTGGACTCAAAATACCTGGCGGTTTGTCGTTTTTAGTACATCAAGATTTTCAAAAACCCATAGTAGGCTTGCATCATTTTGCCGAATCAGACAGACCCAAACAAGTAAACGCCATTTTTCAGTTTTATCACATCATGATTGCCATTGGAATGTTGCTTATAGGACTTACTTTATATGCCTCTTTTTTATTCATAAAAGGTCAATTGTTTAATCACAAACAACTGCTTTGGGTGTTTTCGTTTTCAGTATTGTTGCCACAAATAGCCAATCAGGTTGGGTGGTTTACGGCCGAAATGGGCAGACAACCTTGGGTAGTTTATGGTTTACTTCGTACTTCAAAAGCCTTTTCGCAAGTAGTTTCGGCCCATCAAATTGTGTTTTCGCTAGTATTATTCACCTTAGTTTATTTTGTTTTATTTTTATTGTTTATTTATATGTTAAACAAAAAAATCAAACACGGCCCAGATCATGAAAACATCGAATTAGCTTACAATTAAATTATTAATATATCATATCATGCAATATTTTTTAGGAATAGACTATCCAACGCTTTGGTATTTGGTTATAGGATTATTATTTTCGGGCTATGCCATTTTAGAGGGCTTTGATTTTGGGGCTGGAGCATGGCATTTGTTTTTTCAAAAAGATTTAAGTAGGCGAATTGCCATCAATGCCATTGCACCCGTTTGGGATGCTAATCAAGTTTGGCTCGTTATTGGCGGAGGGGCTTTATTTGCAGGGTTTCCCGTTATGTATGCCTCCATGTTGTCTATCATGTATGTGCCATTTATGTTGTTTCTCACCTTCAATATCTTGCGGGCCGCCGCCATCAAGTTTAGAAGTGCCGAGGAAATGTTGTGGTGGCGAAAAACCTGGGATATTGTTTATAGCGTATCCAGTATCATGATTGCTTTTTTATTGGGTGTTGTTTTGGGAAATATTTTGCAAGGATTCCCAATAGGCAAAAATTATTCATACAAAGGCGATGTTTTATTGGGTTTTCTTAATTCTTATGCCATCATGACAGGACTAACCACCTTGGCCATTTTTATGACTCAAGGAGCCATCTATTTATTGCTTAAAACAGAAGGACGACTTCACACCCGATTGACATTTTTGCTCAAAAAAGGAATGATTTTTTTCATCATCACTTTTGGAATTACAACCCTTTATACTTTGATATTTATTCCAAAAGTAACCGAAACGTTTAGAAACAATCCTGCTTATTTCATCATTCCGTTACTCTCCTTTTTAGCTGTTGCCAATGTGCCAAGGTTGGCTTCCAAGAAAAGGTATCTGTTGGCTTTGGTTTTTTCATCCATCACTATGATGTTTTTGTTGATGCTTGTTGCCCTTCAATTGTATCCAACATTGCTCATTTCTACCATCGATTCACGCTACGACATTACAATATACAATGCAGCCTCGTCCCAAAAATCATTAGGAATCATGCTAACCATTGTGGTTATTGGCACTCCATTATTAGCTGGATATTTCTATTTCCTTTACAGCACTTTCAACGGAAAAGTAAAACTAGACGATACCAGTTATTAATTCCAAAAAAACAGCACCTCAACACAAACCTTTTTTTGAGTGTTACCTATCTGTTTCAAACAACGATCATTGAACTCCAATAGAAATATCATATTATGAAATTATCTTTTTGATAACCACATTCAGAAACAATATTCGTGCAATATAATACCAAATATACATTTAAAAACAATTGCTTTTAAATAAATATGTTAAAATGTAACTTTTGTTACAATCATTTAGAACAAACATAACTAATTTTGCTCTATAAAACAGATACAAAACCATTTGAAAACAAATCTCCTATTTGTTCAAGTAATATCAAAATAAATAGGAAATGAATAGTTGAAGTGGAATTGAACAATTCATTTTTTTAGATTTAGTATCAAAATGTTTTAAATTAAAAAATATTTAACAATCATAAAATCAAATCATTATGGGAATTTTTAGTTCTATATTTGGTAGCAATCAAGACAGCCAAAATCAATTAGCATCAATAATCAACGACAATGCCTTTTTGGTAGATGTTCGATCAAAAGACGAGTATGAATCGGGTCATGTAGAAGGCTCTGTAAACATTCCTTTGGATCAAGTTCAAGCCAACATGGCACAATTTAAAAACCAAAAAAATATAGTGGTTTTTTGTAGAAGTGGCAACAGAAGCGGACAAGCCAAAGTTATTTTAGAACGAAATGGTATTCAAAATGTAACCAATGGTTGGACTTGGCAAGAAGTAAGAGCCATGTTGAATTAATTTTATTTTTTAAATATAAAAGCATGGATTTATTTATAAAAATTAGCTTTTGGCTCCTGTTTTTGGGATGTTTTCAACCTGCAAATGCCCAAATATCAAAATCAAATGGGTCAATCAAAAAAGCCATACAAGTGCAACAAACCACTTTTTATGTAGATGTACGCTCGGCAAGTGAGTTTGCGGCAGGAAGTGTAAAAGGGGCAGTAAATATCCCTTTAGACCAAGTAGCTTCCAATATCAATCGTTTTAAAAACAAAAAAAAGATCGTCGTATTTTGTAGAAGTGGCAACCGTAGTGCCAAAGCTATCGAAATTTTAAAACAAAACGGCATTCAAAACGCAACCAATGGAGGCTCTTTTCAAGACGTAGCCGCTAGCCTTGGTCAATAATATTTTTTATTTTTTTAGTTTATTACGCAAAAATGGAGCATTATTTTAGTGTTCCATTTTTTTATATATTTATTCAAAAATAATTTATTAATGTATCTTTTAATCAATTCAATATAAATACTTTACATGACAGCAACTGCAATCAATAAGGATTTAATCCTAAGAGAACAATTAGCCATACAACGCACCCATTTAGCCAATCAATCCACTTTTTTAGCCTTTCTTCGAACTGCAATGTATTTTTTAATGGCAGGATTAACACTTCATAACTTAATGAAAATCAACAACAGCTATTTGATAGAAGTGCCGCTTTTTGCTCTGGCATTTCTCCTTTTGTTGTTTGGCATAATCAATTATTTCAAACACAAAAAAAATATTATTTCAAGCCAAAAGCATATCGGCAAATACCAATTTGACTATTTGTCATAAAAAAACACAATTAAAATTATTATATAAATAATAATATTAATTGTGTTTTCTTAAATAATTACATAAACCTTATCAGATATAAGTAAATTTTATATCATGGTTTGATACTATTGTCCAAAAGAATATCTAGCACCTCCAGATACAAATAATGCTGCCATTCTGGCTTTTTGACCATTTGTAAACATGTACATGGCTAAATCATCGGTATAATCCATGTAATTCATTGTCATTTCTACCGGTGTTCCTGTACAGGTACTGTAATGTGGAAAAACAGGATTTCCATAATTTGGACCGTTATGGGATGGTGTGTCCAAAACCATATCATTTCCACATGTGGCATCTCCCCAAATGTGACGTAAATTTAACCAATGTCCTACTTCGTGAGTACCCGTTCTGCCTTTGTTATAAGGAGCAGAAACTGTTCCTGTTGTACCAAATGCATTGTTGTCTATCACAACCCCATCTGTTGAAGTTGCTCCTCCAGGAAATTGTGCATAACCCAATGTACCGCCCCCTAAATTACAAGACCACAGATTTAAAACAGTGGTAGGTGTGGTGGGTGCAATTCCTGTTGTAGTATTTTTCTTCATGGCATCATTCGTAGAATAAGAAGTAGTAGTAGTTTTCTTTCTAATAATTGATTGTAAATAAAATGTAATCTCTACATTGGCTTTTACACCTGCAAATAGTGAAGGTACAGATGAAAAATCTGTATTTAAGGCATTAAAATCTCTGTTTAGAACATCTATTTGAGATTGTATTTGTGCTTGAGAAATATTTTCGGCTGTTGTTTTATACAACACATTTACAACAACTGGAATTTGAATTTTACCATTGACCAATTTTAAATTTTTTGGATTTTGTAAAATCGTTTTTTCAGTAAAAGCCTCGATTTCTGCCATTTTAACAGATAAACTTGGGGTTTCAAGCAACTGCTGTTCTAAATGTTCTGCCGTAGCACAACCTCTTTTTTGCAAACTTCCTTCGCTTGAAGCTGCTTCTTCTGTTGTTGAACCTTTTTCTTCCTGACAGGAAAGCAAGCTCAACGACACAATTCCGATAGTAAAAATAATTTTTTTCATAATAAAATATGTATTTGTTTATAGTTCAAAAGTATTAAATTATTTTTAAAGTAATACTTATTTCATATTTATTTTTTTTATTATGTATATTTTTATCTAATTTATATATATATATTAGTTTATTAATAATATTATCATAAAATTATATAATATTATATTTAAAAATAAATAATTTTTAAATTAATTTATAATGTTCAATTAGGTATTGGAACTTTTTCTTAACATATATAATATTTTGATGAATAATATTTAATAATAACTTATTTTTAGATTTTTTGGAATTACTTTATTAATTTGGTAATGTTGTGTTCAAATTTATAAGCTTTATTGTACTACCATTCTTTTTTTTTATGCTGTAAAACCCATTTTTTTTCATAACTCCATTTTGAAGCAAACCTAAAAATATCTAGGAAAGTTAAAAACATAATACATTTGAATGCTTTTTTTCAAATTTTGAATTTATTTTATTCCAAACATCTATATAAAGAAGTCAAAGATGCATTCCGTGTAATTATACCAAATATATTTAAAAAATAGTCCAAAGATGCGTAGTTATTTTTTAGAGAAAATTTTTAAAAAAAATCCTTGCATAGCTGGGCTACGGAACTATTTTTTTTAATAATTTTAGCAAAAAAGAACAAGTAGATTGGACTATTTTATATGAATATTTGGTATTAATTGTTTTTTTGAAAAAATGTCAAATACAAGGAATACTTAGTGCTATAACAGAATTTATTTTGTCTCATTTTAACAAATAAGTAACAAAAGATTGGTTTATTTAATATTTGTATGTAGTATTATTTAGATAAATTACTAATTAAAATTATTATTTGTAATAAAATTTACGTTAATATATTTATATATTTATAAAATAAAATACATCATTCAACTTCGACTAAATTGAATTGAAGTAGCAAATTAATCGAACTACTTTATAAATTTAAAATATAATACAACATTATTTTTTAAATACCTAACTTTGTCGAAAGTTAAACTCTTAAAAATAAAATGGAATAAAATACCTATTTGCTTCGACTGTTGTTTTTTTTAAACTTGTGTATAAATTTGTTTTAGTTTGTTTTATAAAGTTACACATGTAATTTGGTTTAAAATTATTTCGATAATTATAATATTTTTATTAATTTTAATAAAATTAAAAACAATAAAATGCATCAAAAACACATTATCATCATTTTTTTATTATCAATTAGTCCACTTTTGGCACAATACCACATGAAAAATACGAATGAATTAATCAATCATCAGGAATCGGCTTGGCCATCTGTAAAGGATTGGATTGCAAAAGCTAAAAATCATGTTACGATTTTAGCTACAGATTCCATTAATGCTCGTCAAGCATTATATAATACTCAGGTTACAACTCGATCGCCCATGGGTGCAATAATTTTCAATACAGGAGGCTTGATGGTAGATCAGGGTTGGATTCGGATTTTGGGTTCTGGTAATGAAAAATTAACACGAAGTTTTTCAGATTGGAATAAAGGCAAGGCTTTTTCAGCATTTGGAAATAAGGCAGATTTCTTACTAATTGCCGACGACGCAGTTGGTGGTTTTTTTGTCCTTAATGGCGGTAAATTTGATGCAGATTTGGGAAAAGTTTATTATTTTTCGCCAGATAATTTGCAATATGAACCCTTGGATATGACATATACTGATTTTTTGAATTTTTGTTTTAATGCCAATTTGGATCAATTTTATAAAAATCTTCGATGGCCAAATTGGCAAAAGGAAGTATCCACATTACATGGCGATTCCGTTTTTTCTTTTTATCCTTATTTATGGTCTCAAGAAGGGCAACATTTGCAAACCAATACTAAAAAAATAGTTCCAATCGAAGAACAGTATTTTATTAATTTGTCTTTTAGAAAGCAATTAGGACTAGACGACTAACAATGTCTTTGTAGGATTTCATTTGTAAATGCAAGTCCACGAAATGCCATTTCAACTTTAGTTATTTAAAAAAACAAATTAATGATGAATCCCAATTTGATAGGTATATTGGTAATAAGCCTTTTAGAGTAATAAAAAAACGTATCTTTGCCAAAAATAGCAGCATATATAATGAGTACATTTGAATCCTTTAATCTCCCAAAATCACTACAAAAAGCTGTATCTGAACTGGGTTTTGTTACACCAACGCCTATTCAACAAAAATCTTTTTCGGTTATCATGTCTGGTAGAGACATGATGGGAATAGCACAAACGGGTACCGGTAAAACCTTTGCTTACTTGTTGCCCTTACTCAAAATGTATAAATTTACGCCTACTCATACTCCAAAAATTGTAGTTTTAGTACCCACAAGAGAATTGGTTGTACAGGTTGTTGAAGAAGTAGAAATACTTACTAAATACATGTCTATCAGAACATTAGGGGTATATGGCGGTGTCAATATCAATACCCAAAAAAAAGCGGTTTTTGAAGGTATCGATATTTTAGTTGGCACTCCTGGTAGAACCATGGATTTGGCCCTTGATAATTACATCCGATTTGATGAAACCCAAAAATTGGTTATAGACGAATTTGACGAAATGCTCAATTTAGGTTTTAGACCTCAATTGACTTCTATTTTGTCTATGATAAAAGGCAAACGACAAAACATCCTTTTTTCTGCAACCATGACTGATGAGGTGGATGAAATTCTAAACGATTATTTTGATTTTCCAGAAGAGGTAACCCTTTCACCATCTGGAACACCGTTAGAAAACATCACGCAATGTTATTATGATGTTCCAAATTTTAATACAAAAGTCAATTTACTTACCTTTTTATTGTCTGAAAACGAACAAATGTCTCGCATTTTGATTTTTGTCAACAATAAAAAAATTGCCGATTTGTTACACGACAAACTCGAACAAGTGTTCCCTAATCAGTTGGGAGTTATACACTCTAATAAATCTCAAAATTACCGCCTGAACACTATGGCCGCTTTTCAAGATGGCGATTTGAGGGGGATTATTACTACCGATATTATGGCTCGTGGTTTGGATATTTCAAATGTTACCCATGTTGTGAATTTTGAAATGCCCGAATTGCCTGAACAATATATGCACCGTATTGGTCGAACGGGTAGGGCAGACGCTATTGGCGATGCAATTAGTTTTGTAGCACCCCGAGAGGTGGAACAAAAAATAGAAGTAGAACTCTTGATGGAACAAGAAATTACTTGCACCCCATTTCCAGATGCAGTAGCAGTTTCTACCCAATTAATTGGCCCCGAAAAAGAAAAAAAATTAGTAAAGTTTTTATTAAAAAAACCCAAACTTGATGGCGATGGTGCATTTCATGAAAAAGCAACCAAAAACAAAAAAGTCAACCTTGGAGGCCCTTCCAAAACTAAGAAAAAAGTTTCGAGTTCCGTAAATAGAAATATTTTAAAAAACCGTGACAAAAAACGTAAGGAAAATAAATAAAAAAAATACCTCTAAATATTTATTTAGAGGTATTTTTTTATAGTAGCTATTCAGTTAAGAAACATCATCAATAGTAATACCAAATATATTTATAAAATAGTCCAAAGATGCGTAGTTATTTTTTAGAAAAAATTTTCAAAAAAAATCGTTGCATAGCTGGGCTACGGAACTATTTTTTTTGGATAATTTTAGCAAAAAAGAACAAGTAGATTGGACTATTTTATATGTATATTTGGTATAACTTATTTCACCATCAAATCTTCGTCTGAATTTCAAAAAAAAGGTTTCTAGGGTTGCACTTTTGGATACAATATCGTTTCTGCCACCTCAAAGGATAGCGACTCATCATCATTAATAAAATATTTCAAAAGTACCTCGCCCCAAATTGCCCCATCGCTATAATCGGCTATAATCCAGCGGTGATTCAAAACTTTTATTTTATTAATTACAAACTTGTTTGCCCCAATTGTAGTTTGTCCTGTATAAACATTGCCATCAGGATTTTTGTTATAATCCAATAATTGATCCCTAATTACAGGAATCAATCTTTGATAATCTATAACTTTTGTCCCTTGTTGATTTTCAAAATAGTCTTGTGCATTTTGGTTGTGTTCCAACGAAAAATAACCTTCGTCTAATAATTTACTGTTTATTACATTTAAACTATCAGTCATTTTTTTTTCATATTTTGCAAACCTTTTTTGCTCAAATGCCACCTGCTTGCTATAATAAGAATAAGTAAATATATTCAACAATACTATTGTAATACATAAATATAACATTAAAGAACGTTTCATATTGTAATTTTTTAATTAAACATTTAAAATTAAATTATCATAAGCCAAAAAAACATTTTCGGGCAAGTTGTTTTCTATATCTTGATGAAAGCCAAAAGTATGACTAATATGAGTAAGATAACTTTTTTTTGGGTTTATTTTTTTTATAAAATCCAAGGCTTCTTCCAAATTAAAATGCGTAGGGTGCGGTTCTATTCGTAACGCATTGATTACTAGCAATTTCAAGTTTTTTAATTTCTCCATTTCGTCTGCATCTATCGTTTTTATATCGGTCAAATAAGCAAAATCTCCAATTCTATATCCAAATATTGGCAATGTACCATGCCAAGCCTTAATAGGCCTAACAGTAGTTTTGTTTATTGTAAAATCCTGATTTTCAACTACTTCATTTGTAATAACACTAGGAGCTCCTGGATATTTATTTTCGGTTTCAAAAATATATTGAAATCGCATTTCTAAATTTTGTAACACCCTTTGGTGTGCAAAAATCGGCATATCGCCATACACAAAATTAAATGGCCTTATGTCGTCCAATCCAGCCGTATGATCTGCATGTTCGTGTGTAAACAAAATGGCATCTACTTTTTCACACTTAGATGCCAGCATTTGTTGTCTAAAGTCGGGGCCACAATCCACCACAATCGATGCGTCGTCTGTGGCTATCCAAACCGAAACCCGTAGCCGCCTGTCTCTTATGTCTTCACTCAAGCAAACCCCTTCTTTACAACCAATAACTGGTACACCCTGAGAAGTTCCTGTTCCTAGAAAATAAATAGTCATTTGATAATTTTTTGATAATATTTTGCAAAAATAAGGTTAATTTATTTTAAAAAACTAGCTAAATCATTAACTTTGCCATCGAATATCTAAAAAAATAATGGAAACAGCAATAAAACTAAAGGGAGACAAAGTCATACAGCAAATTCCTTCGATCAAAGACAAGGCATTACGTATCAATTTGAATGAAAATATTTATGGAACTTTTGCCGAAATCGGTGCAGGCCAAGAAACAGTTCGACATTTTTTTAGATCAGGGGGGTCCTCTGGAACTATTGCAAAAGCCATGTCGGCTTACGACAAAGATTTCAGCGATGCCATTTATGGCGTAGAAGACGATGGCAGATATGTTACAGAAAGTCGTTTGAAAAAAATGCTCACTTTTGAAGGCAAACTTATCGAAAGAAGATTAAGCCGTGAAAAACATCCTAATAAAATATTTTTTAGCTACGCAAATACTGTTGCAACTATCGATTTTGCAAAACAATTCAAAGGACACGGGTGGGTAGGCATTCGCTATCAAATAGAACCAGACGAAGATTATAACGAAATCATTTTACACATTCGTTTCAAAGAAACCGATGCCCGTTTGCAACAAGAAACCCTGGGTATTCTTGGTGTAAACCTTATTTATGGTGCTTTTTACAAATACAACGACCCCAAAAAATTACTCCGTTATTTATACGACCACCTCGATAAAGACCAACTCGAAATAGATACAATCAATTTTTCTGGCCCCCGTTTTGCCAACGTGGACAACAGATTAATGAGCTTACAACTCGTAAAAAACGGCATGACCGATGCCGTAATCTTTAATCCAGATGGTATTAACATTTTACCCGCTGCCATTTTATACAAAAAAAACATCCTTGCCCTGCGTGGTAGCTTTAGACCTGTTACGAAAGTAAATATGGATATGTATGAGAAATCCCTAAATATGTTTCTTCAAGAAAGCAAAGTAAGTAAAGAAAATACTTTGGTTATTTTCGAAATTACTCTTTCAAACCTTCGCACAGACGGCGAAATTGACGAAAGAGATTTTATGGACAGAGCAGAATTGTTATGCTCTCTCGGACAAACAGTGATGATATCTAATTTTCAAGAGTATTATAAAGTTGTAGAATATTTCTCTAATTATACAAAAGCTCGTATGGGACTTGCCATGGGAGTAAACAATCTTGTCGATGTTTTCGACGAAAAATATTACAGACACCTAAGCGGTGGCATACTCGAAGCCTTTGGAAAATTATTTTATCGAGATTTAAAAGTTTTCTTATATCCAATGATCGACGAAAATGGAGACATCATTACTTCCGAAAACCTAAAAGTACACCCTCGTATGAAAGAATTATATAAATTCTTTGCCTACAACGGAAAAGTAATCGATATTGTCGATTACGAAAAAGACAACCTCAAAATTTTCTCCCGCCAAATCCTCAAAATGATCAGCAAAGGCGAAAGAGGTTGGGAAAATATGCTTCCAAAAGGCATTGCCGAAATTATCAAAGAACACCAACTTTTTGGCTTCTTACCAACAAAATTAATCTAATACACTTCATCAATCATCATGCTCTTCCAAAAAATTAGGGCATGCCGCCAAAAAAAGAAAGCCCCCAATCAGCCAAACTGTTGATTCGGGGCTTCCTTTTTTTGTCGTCGGGCTATCACGAGCACATGGTGCCTTGCTCTATCCCTCATGCAAAAAAAAAAGGTCGAAAACAACATTCTTCATAAAATGTTGTTTTCGACCTCAAATGCAATATTTAAAACTTCCTACTTATAGTCAAAGTATGTCATCTACTTATCCTTGGCATGAAATGACCCCCCCAGAAAAAAGAACGAATCCATCATCATAAAAACCTTGAAACTAACTTATAATTTATTGAAACAACAATAATAAGCTAGCCATTTCATTCTTAATATTTAATACTTAATACTTAATACTTCATACTTAAAAAAAGTACTACCTTTTAAGTGAGAAATGGGCTTTAAATTGTTTAGCTAAAGTTTTTTCAATATAATCTACTGTAAACCAGTAATCTGTGGAAGGGAGTTGTGCTCCGTTTAGGGTTCCGTCCCAACCTTCGTTTTGATTTACAGAGGTAGCACTCAATTGTTTGAGTAGTTTTCCGTTGCGGTCAAAGATATAAATTTTTGTGTTAGGTTGCGATTTTAAACCCGTAATATTCCATGTATCATTAAATCCATCGCCATTTGGTGTAAAAAAGTGCGGATAATCAATGGTTTCTACATCCAATATCGTGTAAGGATCACAACTTTGATTTCCTCCCTCAATGTCCCATACCCAAAGGGTGTGCGAGCCAAGGCTCACGTTTTCAAATTTAGGACTCACCTGTTGTGGCCCATCGTCTAGGCTGTACAAGTAAGTTCCATAACCCGCTACGGTGGCCTCTATAATTTGATTGCTCTCAAAAGCATTGGTTATCGTATAAGACACCCCAGCTATTGGAGCCGCTGGCCCTGATTGATATACATCAAAACCAACAGAGGTAGTCGTACAGCCCAAAGTACTGTTGCTAATAACTTTGACACTAAATGTTCTTACGGCATCATTCACAGAGATGTCCCCGTTTTCGATGGTATAAGTAGCCCCCGTAGCTCCAGGAATCACCTGTGGAACGGCCGCTCCCTCCTTGACATACCACACGTAAGTATAATCGCCCGTTACCTGACTGTCTAGCGTAAGGGGTCTTACTACTTTTTTGGTCAAATAATCCACACAAATGTAGTTGTAGTCATTATTGGTTTGGATGATAGGATTAGGATAACGCTCTATTTTGATGTTGATGGTTGTAAAATCTGTACATTTTGGCAAATAAATATTGTTGGTGTTGGTTACTTTTACATATATCGTGGACAACACTGGGTTTACACCCGCACTACTTGGGGCAGGCGTAACGTAATTTTGAGCCTGAACCAAAGTCAATGCGTTGGTGTCATTGGCCAAGTCGGTTGCGTTTGTAAAATAGGACAATACAAAAGTAGCAGGATCCTGCCCATTGAGTATTAGACCATCAAATTGTGTCAAATCAACTTTGCCAATACCGTCATAAGGATCGCCATAGTTGTCGCAGGTTGCAAAATTTTGAGGCCCAGTGGCTCTGGCTCTGTCTTCTACAATAAGGGTTAGGGTGCCAATTTCGTTGGTACAACCCGTGGCATTATTTACGATTCTTACATAAATGGTTTGGCTGTGTGGCGTAGTGTTGGTAAACAACAACGGCAAAGCATTAGTTCCATTTTGTGCCTCGGTTTGCAAGGCATGAAAGGTAAGGGTAAAGTTAGCGGGCAACTGCGATGTGCCTAATAATAAAGCTATTTTGGGTTGCAAATCAAACTGAGCCAAACCATCGCTGTTGTCGTCACAAATTTTATAAACAGGCAATGTAGCCACGGTAGGTCTTGGGTTTACCGTTAGTGTTTGTTTTACCATCACAAAACAATGTTGCCCTTGGTAATCTGTTCGGGTATTTTCTACACGAATCCACACATCGCCAGCCACGGCGGCGGCTGTTGGGTTCAGGATTTCGTTTACAGGAGGCACGGCTGTTGCCTCTGCATAAGAACGGAAATACCTCAAGATCAAGTTCGGATCGCCATTCATAATATAAGTAGTATTAACCGTCAAATTGAAAACCGACAATGGCACATCCAACGGGTTGTTGGGATCGGTGTAATTGTAAGCACATTGAGTACCAAGGCTAGGAATACCCGTTGTTCTTGGTGTTGGTATTGGCAAGACTCTTATGTCGAGTTTGGTCCAGCTTTTGCATCCTGTGGCATTGTTGGTAACCATTACACCCAGCGTTTGAGCAAATGGTGTGGTGTTGGTATAAGCCGTTGGATTGGCAATAGGTGTTCCCGTTTGCGGGTTGCTGTAACTAGGATAATATGTTACGGTATAGCCCGTCAAACCTTGGGTAATTTCGTTGTTTTTAAGGGTCAAATCAAAGGTATAAAACTGGTCATTTGGATTGGCATCGGTGTCGCACACACTCAAAGCCGTAGGGATAGTCAAAGCCAAAGGCAAATTGACAATCAAATCAAAACGGGTAATGTTTCTACAATTGGTGCTGTTTCGTTTGATGCTGGCCCAAATGGTTTGCGGGTTGCTTATGTTGTAATAAGCAGCTGCATTTACAATTGGATTGGCACCCGTTAGGGCATCGGCTTGTGTCAAATGATAAGTAACAGTATAGTTGCTAGCGGCACTGGTTTGCAAGGCTAATAAACCTGCCGTTTGTTGGGGCAAATCAAAAAGGGTTAAACCATCTTGGTTGTTGCTATCGGTTTGATCGCATTTTGTCAAGTTGGCAATACTTCCAGAACCAGGAACGATTGGTGCAATATTGACATTCAATTCTATCGTAATGGCTTTTCTGCAACCGTATTGGTTTACGGCACTGGCATAAATAAATTGTACCAAAGCCCCACTGTTTTCATAATGTTGCGGATTGGCAATAGGATAAGATCCCGTTTGGGCATCGCTCAAGGTTTCGTGGTAAGTAATGGTAACGTTTATAGCACCCGCCAAAATATTGGCCGTAAGGGTTGTCAAATCAAAAAAGTATTGTCCATTTTGATTGGTATCGCAAATGGCCAAAGGTGTTGTAGGTACAACAGGCATAGGCAACGGATTGACAATCAAATCCATGGTGCTAATATTGGAACAACCTGTAATGACATTGGTTAATTTTATACCCAAGGTTTGCGAATATGCCAATACATTGGTATAACTGCTCCAGTTGGCCGGCAAAATGGCATTGGTATTGGCATTGGCATCTGCCAAACTAGGATAAAAAGTAACATTCATGCCTGTTTGTCCATTCAAAAGGGTGGTAATTTGGCTGGCCAAGTCAAAATTTTCAAATCCCAACGGAGCGTTAGCATCGCAAAGGGTCATTGATGTAAAGCTCGAAGGTACAAGGGGTAATGGTTTTACAATTAATTTAAAATTGCCAATACTAAAACAACCCGTTCCAGGATATTGTATTCTGAAATAAACCGTTTGTTGGTTGGGGCTAGTGGTATTGGTATAAAAGTTAGGTAAAGCATTGGTTTGGTTTTGAGCATCGGCTAGGGAGCTGTAATATTTGATAACCGTTCCAATAAGGCCATTGGCAATTTCAGCATCTTTGGCGTGCATGTCAAAGGTTTCAATCCCATCGTTTGTAGGAGCGGTGTTGTCGCAAAGCACATAATCGGTCAGATTCACATTTGGAATCGGACGCGGATTGACAATCAGTTGCAAGGAGCTTGTAGAGAAACAAGCAGGAGCTAAAGGATCGAATATTCGTACATATATGGTTTGAGAAAAAGGCGTGGTAATGTTGCAATAGGTGTTGGGCAAGGGTTGCTCGCCTGTTTGAGCATCGGTTAGCGTTACGTGGTAAGTAACGGTTAAAGAGGCGTTGTTGTTGGTAATTTGTGGTGTAGCATTGCTTAGCGTAAAACAAGCAACACCGTCGTTATTGTCATCACAAACCTGAAGGGCAACGGGTGTGTTAAAGGCTGGAGCCGATAAAATGGTAACCGTGGCCAGAGCCGTGTCGTCCACACAAGGAGCTACACCTGCAACGGTGTAAGTAAAACTGCTCGAAGCCCCTGGCGCTGGCACAAATGTACCGGCAGCAGCATTGAAAGTGCCACCTGTGCCAGAGGTTCTTGTCCAAACCCCGCCTGATTGTTCGCCCAACAAAATGTCTGCCAAGTTGATGGTAGTGGTGCTGGTTTCGCAAATGGTTAGTGTACCGTCTGTACCGGCATTGGGCACTTCGTTGATGTTGATGGTGGCCATACTAAAATCGTCTAAACAAGGAGCGCTACCGGCCACTGTATATTTGAATTGGCTTGTTGTAGCCCCCAAACTAGAGGTAAAAGTACCCGTTGTGGCATTGAAAGTACCACCAACCCCGCTGGTTCTGGTCCAAACCCCGCCTGTTTGCTCGCCTGTAATCAAACTGAATAAATTAACAGCAGCAGTAGCATCAACACAAATGGTGGTGTTGCCATCGGTACCTGCATTGGCCACCGCATTAACATTTACAGTAGCTAAACTGGAATCGTCTGGACACGGAGAAGTACCCGTAATGGTATAAGTAAAGGTGCTATTGGTAGCATTAGTAGGAACAAAAGTTGCCGATGCAGCCGTAAAAGTACCGCCCGTGCCGCTGGTTCTGCTCCAAACGCCACCCGATTGTTCGCCTGTAATCAAATCAAATAAATTGATAGCAGTGGTACTGTTTTCGCAAACCGTAGTGCTGCCATCGGTGCCGGCATTGGATGCTGGACTGATGTTTACAGTAGCTTGACTTGAATCATCAACACAAGGTGAAGCGGCAGTTAATGTATAAGTAAAGGTGCTATTGGTAGCACTAGTAGGAACAAAAGTTGCCGATGCAGCCGTAAAAGTACCGCCCGTGCCACTGGTTCTGGTCCAAACGCCACCCGATTGTTCGCCTGTAATCAAATCAAATAAATTAATAGCAGTGGTACTGTTTTCGCAAACCGTAGTGCTGCCATCGGTACCTGCATTGGCCACGGCATTAACATTTACAGTAGCCAAACTGGAATCGTCTGGACATGGAGAAGTACCCGTAATGGTATAAGTAAAGGTGCTATTGGTAGCACTAGTAGGAACAAAAGTTGCCGATGCAGCCGTAAAAGTACCGCCCGTGCCGCTGGTTCTGGTCCAAACACCACCCGATTGTTCGCCTGTAATCAAATCAAATAAATTGATAGCAGTGGTACTGTTTTCGCAAACCGTAGTGTTGCCGTCGGTGCCGGCATTGGATGCTGGACTGATGTTTACAGTAGCTTGACTTGAATCATCAACACAAGGTGAAGCGGCAGTTAATGTATAAACAAAGGTGCTATTGGTAGCATTGGAAGGAACAAAAGTACCCGATGCAGCCGTAAAAGTACCACCCGTGCCGCTGGTTCTGGTCCAAACGCCGCCTGTTTGTTCGCCTGTAATCAAGCTGAATAAATTGATGCTGGTGGTATCTGTAATACAAACTGTGGTGTTGCCATCGGTACCTGCGTTTACAGGGTTGTTTACTGTAATGGTGGCTGTTCCAGATTGGGTTTGGCTTTGAGATGGACTTCCAGAATCGGCAACAGAAATCAAATTATAAGCAAAAGTTCCTGCTGAAGTTGTAGGTGCAGCCACTGTTACAGAATTGCCCATAGTGGTGCTAACGGTTTGATTGGCACCTCCATTAATATTGTATGTAAAAGTGTAAGGAGCTACGCCATTGGCACCTGTAAAAGTAATATTAGGTGATGCGTCGTTCAAACAAGTGGCCGTTGTGCCAGCAATAGTAGCTGTTGGCAACGATAAAACGGTAACTGTAGCCGTTTGACTCACCGCTTTAGGGCAGTTATTGGCACTGGTAACACTTGTTATGTTGTAATTGAAAACCCCTAAAGTATTGGTAGGCACAGGTATAGACACGCTATTGCCAGTAGTAGTGGTTATTTGTTGGCTTGTGCCTCCATTAATATTATAGGTAAACGTATAAGGAGCTACGCCACCACTCCCCGTAAAAGTAACCGACGGACTGCTGCTGTTTAAGTTTACAGTAGCCGTACCGCTTACAACGGCATCGGAAAGGGGGTTGATGTGTAATTGAAATTGTCGGTATTCCGTACAATTTGAACCTATAAGATCGGTTACAGATACATAAATTGTTTGATTGTCTGTTCCCGGATAAGCATTCAAATTGGTAATGTGATTGGTACCCGCTTGAGCATTGGCACTACTAGTATAGAAAAATACTTCATAATCAGCCGCTGACAATCCATTGAGGATGATTGGTACAAACTGATTCAAATTAAATGTTGAATTAGGTTCACAAATGGATGATTGTTCAATGGAAGGTGTAATTAATGAAATTTCTGGTAAAGCGCTGATCTCATAATTGATTATTCGAGGAAAGCCACAATAATCAGTGTAATTACAGGATATAACCTCATTTGAAGTTATGGTATAGTTTGCTAAATTTGTGTTAGAAGTGTTATTAGACCAAACATAATTACTACCTAAATTAGGTGCATTCAAAATTATTGAATTGCCTACACATCCAGTAATATTTGTTATATCATTAGGAAATCGAACAATATGATTATTATTATACGCCCCTGTTGAAGCACTAAGCGACCAGAATAAATTGTTTTCACCAGAAAAAATATTTGTAATATGATTTCCCGTGGAACTAGCTCTTAAATTGTTATTGATGTATAATTCTAATTTTTGCTGAGTTAAACTTATATAATACCATTTAATTTTTACAGAATAGAAATTACCATCTTCGATATTGTTACAAGACGGCAGAAAGCAAATAGGATTATTTTGCAAGTCCATTATCAACTGAGAGTTTAACAGCGAACTATTTTTATAAATTCCTATGTGGTCGTAAATAATATCATTTGGGAATCCATTATCATAAGTATCAAATTTAATAACTATCATATTTTCATTCGATGGTAGTCCTAGAGAACTACCAACGCCTAAACTTGGAACACATAGTTTAGAGATGAAAAAAGCAATACCATCAGCTCCGTTTGAATCATTTATACCAAAGTTTAAGTCGAATTGTATTTCAAAATTAGTAGTTAAATTTATGGGAAATAAATTTGAAATCATTCCAGCTTGACTATTTAGATTAGGAGTGATAAGATATTCAGGAGGGGAATTAGTTATTAATGAAGCATTTCCTTGTATATTAAAAGATTGAGCATTTAAGACATTAAACATTAAAGAAATAAAAAAGAAAAAAATAGTTAACAAGGAGCTTTTAGAAATCAAATTAATATTAATTAAACTTTGCTCAATCGTTGCAATTTTTGCCAAAGCATCCGCTTCTTTTTTGCGTTCCATTTCGATTACTTTTTCTGGCGCACCTGCCACAAATTTTTCATTCGATAATTTTGCTTGTACGAATTTCAAGAAACCTTTGGTATAATTTAATTCTTCAGTCAACTTAGCCATTTCTTCTTCTACATTGATGTTTCCTGTAATTGGAATGAAATATTCATTCGATTTCAATCGGAAAGACAAAGCACCATCCACCTTATCAGAAACATAGTCCAATGCAGTGATGTTACCTAATTTACTTACTACGGAATCAAAATAAATTGTAGCCTTGTCGTTATTTACCACCTTCAATTCAATTGCATCTTTGAATGGGATGTTTTTATCTTTTCGAATCGTTCTAATACCTGAAATTACTTCGATAGTACTTTCAAAATCAGTAATTAAACTGGCATTAAACGGTTTCATTTCTGGCCAAGTCGAAACAATCAAGGCTTCTTCTTTTGTTCTTTCAGCCAATAACTGCCAAATTTCTTCGGTTAAGAACGGCATGAAGGGGTGTAACAATTTCAAGTTATTTTCCAACATTTCGATGGCTTTCGCCAAAGTTACACTGTCAATTGGTTGTTGGTACGCTGGTTTAATCATTTCCAAAAACCAAGAACAGAAATCGTCCCAAACTAATTTATAAATGCCCATTAAAGCATCAGAAATTCGGTATTTTTCAAAATTATCTTCAATCTCTACAAGGGTTTGTAGCAATTTAGCTTCATACCATTCAATCGCAACTTTTGACGATTCGGGTTGCGGAATAGTATCTGACACCTCCCAACCTTTAATCAGTTTGAACGCATTCCAAATTTTATTGGTAAACGCTTTTCCTTGGTTACACAATTCTTCGTCAAACATAATATCGTTTCCTGCCGAAGCACTTAACAACAAGCCCACACGAACACCATCTGCTCCAAATTTATCTATCAAATCTAAAGGATCAGGAGAATTTCCCAATTGTTTTGACATTTTACGTCGTTGTTTATCACGAACCAAACCGGTTAAATAGACATTCGTAAACGGTTTTTTACCTGTGTATTCATAACCTGCAATAATCATTCTCGCCACCCAGAAAAATAAAATATCTGGCCCCGTAACTAAATCATTCGTTGGGTAATAGTAGTTAAAATCTTTGTTTTCAGGATTCATTATACCTCCAAAAACCGCCATTGGCCAAAGCCAAGAAGAAAACCAAGTATCTAAAGCATCTACATCTTGAGTTAGGTTGTCTGTTGTCAGTTGTGGGTTGTTGGTTCTTTTTTTGGCTAAAACCAAAGCTTCTTCAATTGTTTCCGCTACCACAAAATCTTCTTTTCCGTCGCCATAATAATAGGCTGGAATTTGTTGTCCCCACCACAATTGGCGTGAAATATTCCAATCTCGAATGTTGTTTAGCCAATGGGCGTAGGTATTATCAAAACGTTTGGGATGCAATTTAATTTCTCCATCTTCCAAAACGGCTTTGATGGCTGGTTTTACCAAATCTTCCATTTTCAAGAACCATTGGTCTGACAAACGGGGTTCAATAACTGCTTTGGTACGCTCCGAAGTGCCTACTTTATTTAAGTGTGTTTCCGTTTTAGCCAACGCTCCAACCGTTTCTAATTCTTTGGCAATCGCCTCACGAACCACAAATCGATCTTGACCTTGGTAATGCAAACCAAAACTATTTAAAGTCGCATCTTCATTGAAAATGTCGATGATTTCTAAATGATGTTTCTCGCCTAAGGTCTTGTCCATCATATCGTGAGCAGGAGTCACTTTCAAACAACCAGTTCCAAATTCTACATCTACGTATTCGTCTTCAATAATTGGAATAACTCTACCACAAATTGGAACGATTGCCTGTTTACCTTTTAAATGAGCAAAACGCTCATCGTTCGGGTTAATACAGATGGCTGTATCTCCAAAAATAGTTTCCGGACGTGTCGTTGCAATAGTAAGGTATTCTTCTGCCCCCTCTCCTTCGGGGAGGGCTGGGGAGGAGTTGATTTTATATTTAAGGAAATACAATTTTCCTTGTTGTTCTTCATAAATTACTTCTTCGTCAGACAAAGTCGTTTTAGCTTCGGGATCCCAATTCACCATTCGGTAACCACGATAAATCAAGCCTTTGTTGTACAAATCGACAAACGAACGAATTACCGAAGCCGACATATCTGGATCCATCGTAAATTTAGTACGCTCCCAATCACAAGAGGCACCTAATTTTTTCAATTGATCCAAAATTACTCCGCCGTATTTGTCAGTCCATTCCCAAGCGTGTGCCAAAAATTCCTCACGAGTCAAATCATTTTTATTGATTCCTTCCGCTTTTAATTTTGCAACCACTTTTGCTTCGGTAGCAATAGAGGCATGATCTGTTCCTGGTACCCAACACGCATTCAATCCTTTCAAACGGGCTCTACGAATCAACACATCTTGAATGGTATTGTTCAACATGTGTCCCATGTGTAACACCCCAGTAACATTGGGTGGTGGAATTACAATTGTATAAGGCGTTCTATGGTCAGGTTCTGAATGAAAATAGTTATTTTTCATCCAGTAATCATACCATTTTTGTTCAATAGTCTTGGCGTCGAATTGTGCAGGAATTGTCATTTGTAATAAATTTGTATTTTAGATTTGAATATTCTAATAACGTTGGTTTGTATTTATTTATTATAATTTGCTCATTTTAATAAAGAGGCAAAAGTAACTATAAGTTAGCTATAAAAAAAGTAAAATAAAGTTTTGTGCATTGAAATTAAAAAACTAATTTTACAGTAATAAATTTAAAACTTTAAGAAATGAAAAAATTAATATTGCTGTTGGTATTATTTTTAGAAAGTATGGTTTTTGCACAATCAGGAGCTAAAATTGTTTTTAAAGATACAGATAATACCATTGATTATGGCACAGTTTCAAAAGACACTGATGACGGTGTTCGGAGTTTTGAATTTACCAATTTAGGTAATGAACCTTTAATTATTACTAATGTTCAATCATCATGTGGGTGTACTGTACCATCTAAACCAGATGGGCCAATATTGCCAGGTAAAACGGGTAAAATTACGGTTAAGTACAACATGAATCCGGGGGTTATTAGAAAATCAATTACTGTTGAAACAAATGCTTCAAATTATGAAGGAGGTATTGTAAAATTAACTATTAAAGGCGAAGTCATTGTAAAAAATGAAGTGAGTCCGTTGGAGAAGAAAAAATCGATGCTTGAAAAATAGCGAATAATCTTAATATGTTGATTGTTTTGCTTTAGGGATAGTAGTGGAAATCCTTTTAGAAGTCCCCCAGCCACCAAAAGGGCTGTGTTATATTGCAAGAATATAGTTTCTTTATGTGGTTATCAAAAAAGATAATTTCATAATATGATATTTCTATTGGAGTTCAATGAACGTTGTTTGAAACAGATAGCCCGACCCTTGTGGAACGCCCAAAGCACTAAAGATTAGATGAGCTGTTTTTTTTTGATTATAGTTAAAAATAATAATTTTTTATTAAAAGGCAAAAAAACATGAAAGCATTTCGGTAAGAAATGCTTTTTTGTTGTGAAATTCAAAAAAATTAAAACAGCCAATACTTTAAGTGTTTAAAAAGTAAGTAATTAAAAAATTATTTTTAAATTCGCAAACGAATATTAAACTAAAAAAACGATGATTTATAACGAATAATTGGAAATTGATTTTAATTATATCAGTTATAAAATTCAATTTTTGAATTGAAATTAACCATTAAAAAAAACATTTATGAAATACGATGTAATAGTATTAGGAAGTGGACCTGGAGGATATGTAACGGCCATTAGAGCCTCGCAATTGGGTTTTAAGGTAGCCGTTGTAGAAAAAGAAAATCTTGGAGGAGTTTGTTTAAATTGGGGTTGTATTCCTACAAAAGCATTGTTAAAGTCGGCACAAGTTTTTGATTATTTGAAACACGCAGCTGATTATGGATTAACGGTTTCATCATTTGACAAAGATTTTGGTGCTGTTGTAAAACGCAGTCGATCGGTAGCAGAAGGAATGAGTAAAGGTGTTCAATTTTTAATGAAAAAAAATAAAATTGACGTAATTGAGGGCTTTGGCAAACTTAAACCAGGCAAATCAATAGAAGTTACATCAAAAGAGGAAAATTTGGCTACATATCAAGCAGATCATATTATTATTGCAACAGGCGCACGATCTAGAGAGTTGCCCAATTTGCCACAAGATGGTCAGAAAGTTATTGGTTACAGACAGGCGATGACACTAGAAAAACAACCAAAATCTATGATTATTGTTGGTTCTGGAGCTATTGGAATTGAGTTTGCTCATTTTTATAATGCTATGGGTACCGATGTAACCATTGTAGAATTTATGCCGAATATTGTTCCTGTTGAAGACGAAGATATTTCTAAACAAATGGAACGCTCTATGAAAAAAGCAGGTGTGAAAATCATGACCAATTCGGCCGTTGATAGAATAGATACGACAGGAAATGGGGTAAAAGCATTTGTAAAAACTGCAAAAGGCGAAGAGGTATTAGAGGCAGAGCTATTGCTATCGGCAGTTGGTATAAAAACCAATATAGAAAATATAGGTTTAGAAGAAGTAGGAATTGCTACCGATAAAGATAAAATATTAGTAAACGATTTCGGACAAACAAATGTGCCTGGATATTATGCCATTGGCGATGTTACGCCAGGACTAGCGTTGGCACACGTGGCCTCTGCGGAAGGTATAAATTGTGTAGAAAAAATTGCTGGTTTGCATGTAGAACCTATAGATTATGGCAACGTACCAGGTTGTACGTATGCTACACCCGAAATTGCTTCTGTTGGTTTAACCGAAAAAGCAGCTAAAGAAAAGGGATATGAATTAAAAATTGGGAAATTTCCATTTTCTGCATCAGGAAAAGCAAAAGCATCGGGCAATGCAGATGGTTTTGTTAAGGTAATTTTTGATGCAAAATATGGCGAATGGTTGGGCTGCCACATGATTGGTGCTGGAGTAACCGACATGATTGCAGAGGCAGTGGTGGCACGAAAATTAGAAACTACGGGACATGAAATTCTAAAAGCCATTCATCCTCACCCAACCATGAGCGAAGCCGTTATGGAGGCTGTTGCCGATGCTTATGGCGAAGTTATTCATTTGTAATGAATTGTTTATAGAAAATAAAAAACCGTTTTTGAATAAAAAACGGTTTTTTTTTAATCAGTAATTACTATTTCTTTTTTAGAATTTATTTTAATAATAAAAAAGGGTTTACAAATTTCAACAACTTTACTTCTTGATGGTATTTCTTGGATTTTGATTACAATATTTTGTTCGGTTTCCTGAACACTTTCAAATTTTATTTTGTACCCTTTATGTTCTTTTTCGCCTAAATTGATCAGAATATAATTTGCTTTTTCAATATCAGTTGAATGGACTTTTTTCTTCAAATTTGGGTCGTTTAAAAGCATTTTAAATTCTTTGGCATTGGTAACCATTTCATAAAATTTAAAATGATTTCCACCCTCATCTGCTTCATACAACACTTCGTATAACACTTTGTTTGCCACCGTATTTTTATGTGATGAACAAGCCAAAACGGATATCAAAACCACGATATAACAGATTTTTTTCATATAATTATAATTGATGAAATTGGTAAAAAAAACTAACCATCTTAAATTTATTTATGGCTTTTTATTTGTTTTGAAAGGGCTTTTTGATATAAATTTTCATATAATGGTACAATTTTTAATATATCAAATTGTTTGGCTACTTCCAAAGCATTATTTTTAAATTGTTTTAAAATTTCGGGGTTCGATACTATCTTTAGAGCGTTTTCGGCCATGGCTTCTACAGCACCAACGGGGCTTAAATATCCAGAATAACCTTCGATATTTACTTCACGAAGGCCGCCCGAATTACTCGAAATAACAGGTACTCCACACGACATGGCTTCTAGGGCTGCTAAGCCAAAACTTTCTGTTTCTGACGGGAGTAAAAATAAATCTGACAAGCATAAAATTCGGTCTATTTCGTTACTATTACCAAAGAAAATTACTTTTTCTGTAATGCCAAGCGTTCTACATAAATCTTCGGCTTTTTCTTTTTCAGGACCATCGCCAACCATCAACAACTTTGCAGGAATTTGTTTTTGAATGTGATAAAAAATCATAACCACATCAGGTATTCTTTTTACTTTTCTAAAATTACTGATGTGCGAAATAATGACTTCATTTTTATTTGCAACCAAACTTCTTTGACAAGGTATAGACTTATCGCTAGCGTTTTTTTCAATTTCAATAAAATTTGGTACAACATGTATGTCGTTGGTAATTTCAAAAAATTGTAAAGTATCTGATTTTAAACTTTCAGAAACAGAGGTTACAATGTCTGATTTATTGATACTAAAAGTTACGGCTGGTTTATAATGTGGATGATTGCCAACTAGGGTAATATCTGTGCCATGGAGCGTTGTAATCATCGGTATATCAATGCCTTCGTCTTTGAGCATTTGTTTAGCCATATATCCTGCATAAGCATGTGGAATGGCATAATGCACGTGTAAAACTTCGATGTCATACAATTTGACCATATCTACCAATTTGCTCGACAAAGCCAATTCATAAGGTTGATAATGAAACAAAGGATATTCTGGAACATTTACTTCATGATAATGTACATTTGGGTTTAATAACGCTAAACGTACAGGCTGCCTGTAGGTAATAAAATGTATTTCATGACCTTTTTTGGCTAATGCCAAACCGAGTTCCGTAGCAACAACGCCACTTCCGCCAAAAGTTGGATAACATACTATTGCTATTTTCATGATAAATTCGTTCTAAAATATTAATTATAAATTGATTCTTGAATGATTTTTTGTATATTTTCTCGAATATTTTCTTTTGATAATTTATTTGGAGCATTTGAGTCTGGATATGTTCTATTGGATACAAATATATATATTGTTTCCGTTTTTGGGTCGGCCCATGCCATAATGCCCGTAAATCCTGTATGTCCAAAACTCATATCTGAAACACAACCACACGTTGGCCCCTCGTTGCCCAATTGTTTGTCAAATCCTAAAGCCCTTCTGTTGCCTTCTGAACAAAAATAACAGGTATTGAACGCATCAAACGTATCTTCAGAAAAATAAGTTATGCCTCCATAATGTCCTTTTTGCAAATACAATTGCATCATTTTGGCAACATCCATGGCGTTTGAAAACAGGCCTGCATGTCCAGAAACACCACCTTCCATGGCGGCTGCCATGTCATGTACATAGCCTTGAACCAATTGATGTCTAAAATAATTGTCGTTTTCCGTTGGTATGATAACAGATTTATCAAAATGATTCAATGGGTTGAAAGTCGTATAATTCATTCCCATGGTTTGATAAAATTGCGCTTCAACTAATTGGTCTAATGATTTTGCCGTCATGCGTTCTACATATTCTTTTAATAAAATAAATGTAAAATCACTATATTTGTATTTTTTTTCAGACAATAATGGGCTGTCTTTTATTTGTTTGATGATGGTATCGTGGTAATCGTTTCTGATAAATAAATTTTGTGCCACTTGTTTTGTAAATCCTTCTTTGGATTCTTTTGAATAATATTTTTCAGATGGAAAAGAAAGACTGTCTAATGTTTTTTTATAAAAAGGGATCCACGCTTGTAATTTGCCATAATGCGAAAGTAATTCTTTGAAAGTAATATTGGCTTTGTTTGATTGCTTTAATATGGGTAACATATCACCCAATGTAGTGTTTAAATTCACTTTGTTTTTGTCATATAATTGCATCACATTGGGCAAAGTAGCCACAATTTTAGTTACAGATGCTATGTCGTAAAGGTCTGAATTAGAGACTTTTACTTTGCTTTCATACGTCGGGTTTCCAAATGATTTTTGATACACCACTTTGCCTTTTCTTGCCACCAATATTTGCATGCCCGGTGTAATTTTCGATTCAATAGCTTTTTGAGCCATTTTATCTATTTCGGCCAGTTTGAGGCTATTCATCCCAACATTTTCTGGTACTGAAAAACCCAATCGATCAATTTTTTTGGTACTCAATCCATCGCCTTCTTTAAAATGGGGCAATATGGATACAGGTAACTTGCCTTTTGCTTCTAACGCTCCAAAAATAAGTTGGGCCGAAATTTCTTGTGCCATGTCGGCATTTTGATAGGATACAATCAAACCTTTCAAAAGGTCAAGATTGGGAATTTGCAATAAAGAATAAGGTCTTGTAAATACGTCCAAAATTACTTTATTGTTTTTGGCTAATTCTTGTATCCATTGTACTTCTGTTTCGGTAAATTCTTGTTTGGCCCACACTTTGTTAGATTTATGAAAACCAACAATTACTACATCAAACGATTGTAATTTAATGTTTAAACTGTCTATATTTTTATCTGAAACTTCGGTTATTTCGGTGTATTTTTTTAGGGTATTTAAAAAAACAGTTGCGTTATCATCGCCTAATTTTACAAAAGCAATTTTTTGCTTTGCAATATCTTTGATGGGTAATATTTCCGATTCATTTTTTAATAATGTTACCGCATTTTCAAACAATTCATATTGCAACGCATCACATTCTGGTTTGTTTAAATCTTTTACAAGTTGGGTTTTGTCAATTGGTTTCAAGTTGTTTAACCCAGATTTGTATTTGTATTTTAATATTTTCTTTACAGAATAAGACAACCTGTCTTCGGAAATGATACTTTCTGCGTAGGCTTTTTTCAATTTCTCGATAGACAAAGGTACATTTTCTGAATAAAGCAACACATCGTTTCCTGCCAAAAAGGCTTCTAAATCTATTTCGCCAGGCGACTTGAAATTACTTGCCGCTTTCATATTGAGTGCGTCTGTAAATACAAGTCCTTTAAAACCCAACTCTCCTTTTAATACATTTGTAATGATATTGTATGAAATAGAAGACGGATAATTAGGTCTTGATTCTAAACTTGGCACATTCAAATGGGCAACCATTACAGATTCTAACCCTTCTTTGAACATTTTTTTGTAAGGATAAAATTCTACATCAAAAAGTCTGTCTTTAGAAAAATTGACAATGGGCAAGCCTTTGTGCGAATCGGTTTCAGTATCGCCATGTCCAGGAAAATGCTTGCCTGTAGCAAAAACACCTTTAGAATGCATGCCTTTCATCAATGCAATGGCATGTTCGGTCACTTTGTGTTTGTTTTCTCCAAATGATCGAAAACCAATTATAGGATTTTTCGGATTGGTATTGATGTCTAATACTGGAGCAAAATTAAATTGAATGTTCATTCTTTTGCATTGATCGGCCATTAAAGCCCCCGTTTTTTCTATCAATTTCAAATTTTGAACCGCTCCCAATGTCATATTGGTAGGAAATCTGTAGGTAGAATCCAATCGCATATTCAAACCCCATTCGGCATCATTGCCAATAAACAAAGGCACTTTTGATTTGGATTGGTATTTATTGGTTAAATTGGCTTGTCTCATAGGTCCTCCCTGAAAAAAAATCAATCCACCAATTTTATAATTTGTAATTAATTTTGAAATATCGCTGATATGCTCCGCATCCTTATTGGACCATGTAGCTACCATAAAAAGTTGCCCAAATTTTTCATCTAAACTCAATTGATTGTAAATACTATCAACCCATTTTTTTTGGTTGGGCATGTCATATTCCTCTTCTGATGGCACAAATTTTGGAATTTCGTGTGCTACCAAATCTGCCGGATTGTTTGATGTAATAGGGGTAGGGCTTACGTTTTTTTTAGTAGCACAGTTGTAAACTAAAAAAAGACCCAAGCCTATAAATAATATTTTAAAATTAATTTTTTTCATTTTGATGCTTTAAAAAAATCTACTGTGCCAGCTTTCTGATGCTGGTACTTCCCAAGATTCATTGAATTCTAATATGGTGTTTACTAAATTGTTAAATACAATGGTATTTGCTGTTACGGCTTTGTCTTTTGCCATTTTTTTGAAATCAATTAATGATTTATGGGCAAAATGTTCGCCATTTTTGAATGTTACATTCATTTTGTCTAGCAAATCTATTTGGTATTTTGTTTCTAAACTTTGTATAAAACCAACCGAAGCGTCTATCGAACAGCCTGTTGCATTTTGAACTTCTTGATTTACAGCAATAATGATGAACCTGTTGTATTTGATTTGATAAGAAGATGCCAATCCAGCACCATGAGCCGACCATTGATTAAGAAAATTTTGTAAAGCAATTTCTATTTCAGAAATTTCCATGTCGGTCAATTTTCTATTCGATGGATAAATCCATATTTTAGATTCTTCTGGTAAATTTTCAAATGGGATGTACATTTTTATTATATTTTTTCTAAATAAGTTAGGACTTTAAAATATCTAAAGTCTTTGATTTTTGGGTCATAAAATTCAAACTCGCTATAATCGACTTTGATTTTATCATTTTTTTTAATTTTGTTTTCACGAAACAAATGAGCTGTATCAAAATAATCCAACAACAACAATTGATGGATTTTGTTTTTATTGTCTTTGAATACAAAGGTTGTAAATTGCTCTGTTTTAATTTCTAACAAAGTACCCGCTGTAAGATTGGATTTTGTTTCTTCGGTGGCACTTTTTGGCTTGTTATCTGCTTCTTCTGATGCTGTTTCTCCCAATTTAAGAATAATATCAGGACAATAATTGAACATTTTAATGGCAACTTGCTCACCAATTTTTCTTAATCCTTCTTGGTCATTAAAGCTAACTCTGTCTTTTGGGTCAATTTTATCCTCTATATTTTGATATTTTTCAATAATACAAATCCCAATATCCATTTTGAGGTTGTCTTCAGATTTTGATGTGTTATTCAGATTTTTGTCTTTTAAGCAAGCACAAGACTGTTTGGCAATACTGTCTAATATTGTAGGACTAATTTGCGAGTGTGCAATAAAAGCATATAAAAAAAGTATTGTTATAAATTTTATTTTCATAATATTGGGTGTAATTGATATAAAAAACCAATATTCAAAAAATGATATTTCAGTTTTGAATATTGGCTCTATATTGATGAATAAAGTTACAAATCATTGGCATTTGCTATTAATTCGGCTATATCCATAATTTTAACTTCGTTTTCTTTTTCTTTGTTTTTTATTCCGTCTGTTAGCATAGTATTACAAAAAGGACAACCCGCTGCAATAATATCTGGTTGGGTTTCTAGGGCATCTTCTGTTCGCTCAATATTGATTTCTTTTGTGCCTTTTTCGGCATCTTTAAACATTTGAGCACCTCCTGCACCACAACACAATCCGTTTGCTTTTGAGCGTTTCATTTCTACCAATTCGGCATCTAATTTTTGTATTAAGTCCCTTGGTGCTTCATATATATTGTTTGCCCGACCCAAATAACAAGGGTCGTGAAATGTAATTTTTTTGCCTTTAAAAGTACCTCCCTGAATGGTTAGTCGGCCTGTATCTAACAATGATTTTAAAAATTCTGTATGATGAATTACTTCATATTGCCCACCCAGTTGTGGGTATTCATTTTTTAGGGTATTGAAACAATGTGGGCAAGCGGTTACTATTTTTTTGGCTTCATAAGCATTTAATACTTCAATATTCATTAAGGCTTGCATTTGAAATGCAAATTCGTTACCGGCTCTTTTGGCTGGGTCGCCTGTACAACTTTCTTCTGTGCCAAGTACTGCAAAACTTACTTGTGTTTGGTTGAGAATTTTTACAAAAGCTTTGGTAATTTTTTTGGCTCTATCATCAAAACTGCCTGCACAACCTACCCAAAATAATACTTCAGGTTGTTTGTTTTCAGCTAGCATTTCGGCCATTGTTGGCACTATTAATTTTTCAGACATGATATTTTGATTTTTATGTTATGCAAATGAAATTCAAAAATGTAGTACCCATTTGCGACTAAATTCTAAATAAAACAGCAAATTCGATTAACATTTTTTGGGCGTTCCCCAAGGGTCGGGCTATCCGTTTCAATCTTTTTTGGTAATCATTTCAGCTGAAACGCATTGCTTAACACCAACAACCATCAACTATTAACCAATTACCAAAAAAGGATTTCCACTACTATCCCTAACGCAAATTACTGCAAATAATAGACTATAGCCCAATTGGCATGTTTATTCGTGTTGTCCGTCGTCGAATACTTGGATGGTTACTTCTTTGTCTATCAAATCGGTAAATTTTCCTCTGTATCGGGTGGCTTTTACTAAGTGATTGTCTATCCAGTGGTAGTTGCCTCCACGTGGTTTGCCCATTACCATGCCATGGTATTTAAAGCCGTGTTTGTTGAGCCATTCTTCTGTTACTTCTCGGTGTGCTTCTGTTCTGGAAGTAAAAAAGAAGATGATGTGTCCTTCGTCATACCATTTGTTGAGGGTGATAAGGGCATCTGGATACAGCTCGGCTGTTGCCATTCGCTCTGGTTCTTCGTTTGGAATGTCGTCGCAAATGGTGCCGTCTATGTCGATTAAATAATTTTTTACTCCGTTTGCCAATACGGGGCTAATAGTTTGTCCATTTTCTGTGGCTGCTACTAAATTTTTATCTAAATCTTGTGTACTCATGTTGTTGTTTGTTTGATATTTGACTTTTGTTGTTGTTTTTTTGTTTGTTGTTTGTTGTTTGTTGTTTGTTGTTTGTTGTTTGCGTGAGGGATAGTAGCGGTATCCTTTTCTTTTTTTTCTTTAAAAAAAGAAAAGATATAGCGAATAGCCCGACCCTTGTGGGCACGCCCAAATGTTACTCATTTTTCCAATTTAATCGGTCTTGTTGGTTGTATGGCCACGGGGCTCCATTGTTTTCGATGTTGGTCATCATGGCGTTTAATGACATGGGTGCGGCACTTTGTTCCATAACGAGGTAGCGACGCATGTCGATAATGATGGAAAGTGGGCTAATGTTTACGGGGCACTCTTCTACACAAGCGTTGCAACTGGTACAGGCCCAAAGTTCTTCGGGGGTTATGTAGTCGTGCAGCAGTGATTTGTTGTCTGGTATGAAAATGCCTTTGTTGGCATCGATATTTTTGCCTACTTCTTCTAGTCGGTCTCGGGTGTCCATCATTATTTTTCGGGGCGAAAGTAATTTGCCTGTTTGATTGGCTGGACAAGACGAGGTGCATCGGCCACATTCTGTGCAGGTGTAGGCATTTAGGAGTTGTACCCAATGGAGGTCTTGTACGTCTGAAGCTCCAAATTTTGTTGGAGTAGTGTTTTCGGGAGCTGTTGCATAAGGATTGGCATTGGGATCCATCATCAATTTGACTTCTGTTGTTACAGATTCTAAATTGTTGAGTTGGCCTTTTGGATTCAAATCGGCAAAATAGGTGTTTGGAAATGCCAATAAGATGTGTAAATGCTTAGATTTGTACAAATAGTTTAGAAAAATAAGGATGCCAATAATGTGTAGCCACCAACATGTTTTTTCGATCATCATGACAAGGCTTTCGTTCATTCCGTTGAAAAGGGGTTCTATATATTGCGAAATTGGGAATGCTCCTGCTGGATGGTAATGACCAAAATGGAGGAGTTGCAAATGATAATCGGCTGCGTTCATACAAAGGAATAGCGACATGAGCACCATTTCAAAATAAAGAATATAGTTGGCATCTGATTTGGACCAGCCTTCTAAATCGTTGTTAGATAATCTATTTATTTTCAGCACGTTACGTCTAATCCAGAATATACTAACGCCAATCAGTACTAAAAAGGCCAATATTTCGAAAGAGGCTATTAGAAAATTATACAAAATGCCTAAACCCGAAAAAGCACGGTGAGTGCCCAAAAGTCCGTCGGTAATGATTTCGAGTACTTCGATATTTATAATAATAAATCCTAAATAAATTATGATGTGCAATAGTCCAGCAACAGGACGTTTGGTCATTTTGGATTGTCCTAATGCAATGAGTGCCATGTTTTTCCATCGTTCGGAGGCATGATCGGTTCTGTCGATGTGTTGTCCTAGTTTGATGTTTCGGATGATTTTTTTGATATTGCCAATAAAATAACCAATCCCCATAGTAAGGATTATTGCAAAAAATATATTATCTAAGTAATTCATGGTTTATTTTTTTTGTATGGTATCAATTGTTGGAGCGATATATGGTTTGTTTTTTTTGCCAAATAAGGAAACATTTACATATCGAGTAGGATAAAGTCTTACGTCTTGTAAAAGAAGTTCTAGTTCTTTTGATGTTTTGGCTAAATTGTTATACATAGCATCGTCGTTGAGCATTTTGCCCATACTGCCTTTGCCAGCTTGCAAGTTGTTCATGATTTTATTGACACTAACCAAGGTTTGCTCTAAATTTTTAACTGTTTTGCCTATATTGGCATGGCTCAACGAATCGGAAATTTTAGTAAAATCGCCCGAAACTTTGTGAAAATTGGTTACAATGCCATTCATTTTGCTTTTGTTATCGGCAAGCATTCCGTTTACTTGTGTAGAAGCGGTATGAAATTCTGCAAGTGTTTTATTGAGATTGGACAAACTCGCTTTGATGTCTTGTTGTGCTTTTTGGTCTAAAACCTGATTCATGTTTTGCAACATTACATTGGCATTGTCTAGCAAGGTTTCTATTTTGGTTTTTAAAGGTGCCATTTGTGCAGCAAGGGCTTCGGCCATACCCAATTTGCTGTTTGATTTTAAAAAAGCCCCGTTTTCTGCCAGTGTTTTTTCTGATTTGTTTGGAATAAGGGCAATTTGTTTGCCACCAATGGGACTTGGTGCATATATTTCGGCAACGGTAGATGGGGTAATGTGGAACTCCTCTTTTACTTGAAGTTCGACAATATTTTGCCAATTTTCGTCGAGTTTTATACCAATTACTTTGCCAACAACTCTTCCGTTTATGGTAATTGGAGAGGACACAACAAGGCCTTCTACGTTATCGTATTTCACAAAAAATGTATTGTAGCTCGTAAATAAATCTTTTCCTTTAAGGAAACTATACCCCCAAATAAATAATAATATAGAGGCAATAACGAGTATTGCGGTTTTGATTTCTCTTGTAATTTTCAATGTCTTAAATTTTGAACAAAAATAAAATAAAATTTCTAATTAACAGCACTAACTTGACAAAAGCATTAAAATTTATATTTTTTTACCGTTTTTAAAGGTTACAATAAAGGCAGATTTGAAGCCTTTCTTCTTGGCTTGTTGTAATAAATTTTTGCAGGTTATACTGTCTGGAGTGGCACCATAATAATATTTATAGAGCTTGTTTTCGAGCAAATAGGATACTTTTTGTAGTCCTTTAAAATTTTGTGGCAGGGTGTCTAATTTAATTGGCGATGCCGAAATTTGTACTTTATATATGGTGCCACTATTGGCGGGATTGTTTAGTATTGGGCTATTGGGTGTTGTTACTTTTGGTGTGTCTTTTTTAATGTCGTTAGTTTCCTTTTTTTTTCGGAAATTTCGTCTTCGGTAGATTCAAAATATTCTCTTTTATATCTTAAAATGGCGTTGGTTATGGCTTGTGCTATTTCGGCTTGTCCTTCATCCGAATCTAAATATCGGCCTTCTACTTTATTGGATATAAACCCCATTTCTATCAATACTCTGGGCATAGCGGCTTTGTGAAGTACCATATAAGGGGCTTGTTTGACTCCTTTGTCCCCACGTAATTTTTTGCCTATTTTATAAAATTCATGTTCAATTTTGCTGGCCAATGAAATGCTTGTTTCTAAATACTCTTCTTGCATGAGCGTAAGGCCAATCATGGATTCGGGCGAATTGGGATTGTAACCTTTGTATTTTTGTTTGTAATCTTTTTCGAGGGTTATTACTTCATTTTCGGCTTTTGCCACTGCCAGGCTCGATTCGTTTTTAGTCATCCCCATCACATAGGTTTCTGTGCCGTCTGCCGTTTGATTGACATTGGCATTGCAATGTATAGACACAAAAATATTGGCATCGCTTTTATTGGCTATATTGGCTCGTTCTAATAAATCTATAAAAACATCGGTTTTTCGAGTGTAATTTACTGCTACATCGGACTGTTTTTCAAGTATTTGGCCTAATTTTAGCGCTACTGCCAAAGCAATGTTTTTTTCGACATGTCCATGGTAATTGGCACCAAAATCCTTGCCTCCATGACCTGCATCTAGGGTAACTTTAAATTTAGATTGACCAAATACTATGGGACACACCAATGCAAAAACTACTAAAAACCAATTCTTTACCTTGAATTTATAGTTATTATTCATAAAAAAGTTAATTTTAATATAAACGATTTGTTATTAAATTTAATAAATGACTATTTTTGACGAAAATTAATCTGTAAATTTGTCCAATCAATTTCAATGCCAAATTTTACAAAAATAGTATTTATAACATTGCGAACAAACTTATTTTATATCGTTTTACTGACTTTTATATTTGCAGCAAATAATTCTTATTTATATTCGCAAGATGTAAATAAGAAGACGGTTGTTGTACCCATCAAAGCACAAAAAGACACTACATTTGTGGGCCTTAGCACGCTATCCAAAAAAAATGATACCGTTAAAAACCAAAATGGAAAGGTCAAAAAACCTTTGATTGAATCCAAAATTAGATATACGGCTGTTGATTATGTAAAAATGAATCAAAAAACCAAAACGGTTACCCTATACAATAAAGCCGAATTGTATTATCAAGACATTGAATTGAAATCTGGTATTATTGTGTTGAATAATGATAAAAGCGAAGTATATGCAGGAAGAATTAAAGATTCTACGGGTAAATACACGCAATTACCTGTTTTTAAACAAGGCAGCAACGTTATTGAGCCCGATTCGATTCGTTTTAATTTTAAAACCAAAAAAGCACTTATTTGGAACTCACGTACTGAACAAGATGAATTTAAAGTAAAAGCCGAAATTACCAAAAGGGTTAACGATTCGGTATATTTTATGAAAAAAGCCCGATTTACTACTGCAAAAGATTTGGAACACCCTGATTATTATTTTCAAACGTATAGGGTAAAATTTGTCCCAGGCAAAAACGTTGTAACAGGATTGACAAACCTTGTAATTGCTGATGTTCCAACGCCTTTGGCTTTGCCGTTTGCTTATTTTCCATTATCCAAAGAAACACGAACTTCGGGTATCATTATGCCTATTTTTGCAGACAATTCTCAAAGAGGTTATTCGTTGCAAAATGGAGGTTATTATTTTGCATTGAGTGATAATTATGATTTGGCAGTACTTGGCGACTACTATACCAATGGTGGTTATGCCCTCCGATTTGAATCTTCGTATGCCAAAAGATATCGTTTTAGAGGAAATTTTAGTTTGCGATTTGAAAATTTAATCAACAGCGAAAGAGGCTTGCCCGATTATTCCAAAACAAATAATTACAACATCAACTGGTCCCACAGCAAGGATTCAAAATCAAGTCCCAATTCGAGTTTTACAGCATCTGTTAATATGGGTAGCAGTAAATTCTTCCAAAATACATATAATCAGAACTATGCTGGTTCTAGGCTAAATAATACTTTAAGTTCATCTATATCATACACCAAAAGATTTAATAGTGTACCACAAGTTAATTTGGCAGTGGCAGCTACACAATCACAAAATACTCAAAATCAACAAATTAATTTATCTTTACCCAACCTAACACTAAATGTAGATCGGGTTTACCCTTTTGCTCCAAAAGACGGCCTTAAAAAAGGATTCATAAAAAATATCAACCTACAATATAGCCTTGCTGGCCGAAATGATATTGCTACAACAGACTCGTTATTTTTGAAAAAAGCCATGTTTGATGATGCAAAAGTGGGGATGCAGCATACGATTCCTATCAGTACCAATTTTAAAATATTTAAGTATTTTAGTGCCTCTACCAATTTGAATTATAACGAGGTATGGGCCATCAAAACGATTAAAAGAAATTTTGATAGCAATCTAAATAGTGTAATAACAAGTAATGTTAACGGATTTGATGCTTTTAGAACTTATTCGTTTTCTACCAGTTTGGGTACAACCATTTATGGAACATTTAATTTTGGCGAAAATAAAAAAATAAAATCCATCAGACATGTTGTTCGGCCATCTATTTCATATAGCTACACCCCAAGTTTTGCAAAATATTATGACACCTATGCTACAGATGCCAGTGGAACCATTCGAAAAGATTATACCCGATTTGAAAACAGTATTTTTGGTACTCCAGGCAAAACCATGTCAAACAACATAGGTTTTAGTTTGAGTAATACTTTTGAAGCCAAAGTAAGAGACAAAGACAGTACTAAAATTGAACCTAAAAAAATCATGTTGATTAATAATTTGAACTTATCAACAAGTTATGATATTACGGCAGACTCATTAAAATTAGCCCCTTTGCGAATTAGTGGCGGTACTCAATTGCTCAATAATAAAATGAATATTAATTTTGGCACCACCCTCAATCCGTATGCTTTAAATAATAAAGGGCAAATGATTAACAAATGGAATATCAATAATGGAGGTAGTTTGTTAAGAATGACTAGTGCCAATATGACCATGAATTATTCTATAGCAAGCAGCAGCAAAGAGGATAAAAAGAAGAAAGAAAAAGACAATGTAAATGCTCAAAATGGAGGCAGAACAGACGATTTGTTTGGACGTAATATGGATTTGAGCAACCAACGTCAAAGTTTATTTGATAAAGAAGAAGATGAATCAGATCAAAAAGATACTGGATTTTTCAATACTAAAATCACTTGGGACTTAACCATGGCTTACTCTTTAACCTATTCAAACACTGCCCGTGAAGATCAAATTTCGGGCAATTCGTTGATGGTTTCGGGCAATATTTCCTTGACTCCCAAATGGAAAATGGGGGTTTCAACGGGCTATGATTTTGTTCAAAAAGGGGTAACTTATACCAATTTTAGAATGGAACGAGATTTGGACAGTTGGCGCATGAGCTTTAACTGGATTCCTTTTGGAACTTATACCTCATGGGGCTTTTTTATTGGGATCAAGTCGTCTATTTTGAAAGACATCAAATGGGAGAAAAATAAAATTCCAGACCGAGTATTGCGTTAAAAATTAAATATTATATCACATGAAAAAAGTAATCATCACAGAGCAAGCTCCAGCTCCAATTGGACCTTATAATCAAGCTATTTTAAGCGGTAACACCCTTTATGCTTCAGGACAAATAGCATTGGATCCTAAAACCATGCAAGTTGTTGAGGGTACCATTCAAGAAGAAACCCAACAAGTTATGGAAAACATGAAAGCCGTTTTGGCCGCTGCCGAAATGACCTTTGAACATGTAGTAAAATCAACTATTTTTATTACTGATATGCAACAATTTACAGCAATAAATGAAGTATATGGCACCTATTTTGACGAAAAAACAGCTCCAGCCCGAGAAACCGTTCAAGTAGCTGGACTACCAAGAGGAGTACGTGTAGAAATTTCAATGATTGCAGTAAAGTAATGCTATATTTATTATATTAATGGTCTATATTCTAATTTTGTTCAGCAAATTAGAGCGGTCCTTTTTGGGCGTTCCCCAAGGGTAGGGCTATCTGTTTCAAACAACGTTCATTGAACTCCAAAAGAAATATATTTTTGTGGAATATTTTTTTTTTTTGATCATCACATTCAGAAACGATATTCGTGCAAAATAACGTACCCCTTTTGGGGTCTGGGGGGCTTCTAAAAGGATTTCCATTGCTATCCCTATGCAAAATACGGTTAATATAAGCATCCCGCATTTTAAATTTAACATCATTCGGAAATTATTTTTTTTCATACAAATAAATGAAATCTGTGTGAAATAATCATTTGTAAAACTATATTTTATGCAAGAATGTATTTCAGTATTTGACATGCTCAAAATAGGTGTTGGACCTTCTAGTTCTCATACACTTGGCCCTTGGCGAGCAGCCGAACGATTTTTGAACGAATTGCAACAGCAACAAATTTTAGATAAGGTGCAGCATATTGACATTGATTTATATGGATCTTTGTCGCTAACTGGCAAAGGACATGCCACCGATTTTGCTATTATTTTAGGATTAAGTGGCCAGAATCCAGAGTATATGCCTATTGAAAATATTACTTCCATTATCGATGCCGTAAAAAAGGACAAGGTGTTATGGCTCAATAATCAATACCAATTGGACTTTTGTTTTGAAAAAGATATTATTTTTAATAAAAATTTCTTATCTTTTCATGCCAATGGATTAAAATTTAGTGCAACCTTGCTTGATAACCAACGCTATGAGGCTGTTTTTTATAGTATTGGAGGCGGCTTTGTTGTAAAAGAAGAAAGATTGAATGCAAAATTAAAAAGCCAAATCAAATGTGCTTTCCCATTTCCAATACAAAAAGCGTCAGAATTATTACAATATACTATCGATCAGAATAAAAAAATTTCTGAAATAGTTTATGAAAACGAAAAATCTATGCGAGCAACATCTGAAATTGATTCGGAGTTGATGCGAATATGGCATACGATGTTGGAGTGTATGTATGTAGGGTGCCATACCGAAGGTATTTTGCCAGGCGGACTTCATGTTCGCAGACGGGCATTTGACATGCATCAAAATTTAATAGGCTTATCCAACTACAATAACCCACAAGAATGGCTCGAACAAATTAGATGTACAGAAGTCAAATTCAGACAAATTCTAAAATGGGTAAGCTGTTTTGCTTTAGCAGTAAATGAAGTCAATGCCTCATTAGGTCGGGTGGTTACAGCACCAACCAATGGAAGTGCAGGCGTCATTCCAGCGGTATTGATGTACTATTTGGTCATTGAAAACCATCAGGCAGGCGAGGAAGCCATCAAACAATTTTTATTAGTTGCAGGCGAAATAGGAAGTATTTTCAAAAAAGGAGCTACCATTTCGGCAGCAATGGGAGGTTGTCAGGCAGAAATTGGTGTGTCTTCGGCCATGGCGGCGGCGGCTTTATGCGAATTGATGGGGGGCTCACCTGCACAAGTATTGATGGCTGCCGAAATAGCCATGGAACATCATTTGGGTTTAACTTGCGACCCTATTGGCGGCTTGGTTCAAATTCCGTGTATAGAACGCAATACCATGGGAGCCATAAAAGCCATTAATGCGGCAGAACTCGCCTTAGAAACAGATGCAAAAAATGCAAAAGTTCCTTTGGATAAAGTAATTGATACGTTGTGGCAAACCGCACAAGATATGAATGCTAAATACAAAGAAACTTCTGAAGGTGGATTGGCCATTGCCGTTAATGTAGCCGATTGCTAACCTTTTTATTCTATTCTAGGCCATCTACATAATTTTGTAAATAGGCAAAGCGAGGGGTTAATTGGCCATTTTCGGTCATTTTAGCCCGCTCTAAAATGCCATCTTGATCCCCATTAAAAAAGGCTGGAATGACATGTTCTATAAACATTTGCCCAAATCCTTCACTGGCATCTTTTGGCAACTCGCACGGCAAATTGTCCACTGCCATCACTACTATGGCTGCTGGATGAAAATAATCAACTTCTTGATGGGTAGAAGGCAAATAGCCATAAATTGGATCTTCTATGGTAGAGGCTCGTAGTGTACAAGCTATGGGATCTGCAATATCACAAGACACATCGGCAACTACTTTTATTTTACAATCGGGTGCATTCAACTGCTTTTGCGTCAAAATTTTAGGGGCATTATTGGCATAAAAATGACCAGAAATATAAATATCTGAAACCTTTGTAAATTTTTCAAAATCGGATTCATACTCTTTTGGATTTTGGTAAAAATCCTTATAATTCAATAGCTGTCCGTCTTTTCGTTTGTTGTAATCCAAAACATCTATTTGTGTAAACACGGGTGTGGCATAAATTTTTTTTAGAAAATCATCTGCAGATACTTGCTTTATTTTCATGCCAACCAAAATTTCTTTGATTCCCATGCCCACTTTGCCTGTTCCTGTTACTACTATTTTGATAGGTGGAAGGGTTGGTCTTTTCAATCTACTAATTAGTTCGTCTTTTGATTGTAAACTTGAAGCTTTTGGCAATTGAAACAACTCAAATTTGATTCCAAATGCCCTAAAAGCGTTGTATGCCCCAACAATTCCTGCATATTTACCAAAACCTATTAATCGTTTATAGTCTGCATCAACAATGGTTTCATGGTCTAATAAAGTGATATTTTTTTCTAAAATAGCTTTTAGTAAGGCTCTGTTGTAAGGCTGTTTCTTGATAGTATGCGAAAAAAAGAAGTATTTTTTGTTAGGAATCAAAGCTTCAATAGGCACTTCTTTTACACCAAACAATACATCACAATCAGACAAATCATCTACCACTTCAAAGCCTTTTTCTATATAAGACTCGTCTGAAAATACTCTAATGTCAGATTTTTCAATTTTTATTTCAGATTCTTTAAATTGTTCTTTAAAACTAACCAAGGCTTCTGGCGAAAAAACGACTCTTCTGTCTGGCGGGTTTTTACGCTCTTTTATTATTCCAAATTTCATTTTTATTAATTTAACATTTAATATTATTATTGTTACAAATATAACATTTTAAAAACATTTACCATAAATTTATTTTATTTTTAAAAGGTTAATTATCAAATCATTAAAAAAAAACCATTTCTAATTCTAAAAAAAACTTTTGGCACCCAAAATGTTTATTATATTTGTTTTTTGAAAGCACAAAAATAATGAAAATAATCAAGTCAATCACGTATATCTCCATCCTTTCTATGGGTCTATTTTCTTGTCAAAAATCGACACAAAAGATATTACCCACTGTTCAAAAAATCAAAACAAAAACGGGTTCTTTTTTAGAAATGCAACCCAACCCAATGGCAGACTTGCCCAAACTTTCAAATACTGATTTGCAATCAAAGCAGCAGCTGATTTTTGATTTTTATAATAAAAATTGGAAAAACAACATGAATGGCAGTTTTTTAGTTGCTCAAAATGGTCAGATTATTTTTGAAAAATATGATGGTTTTGCTGATTATGAATTACAAAAAAGTATAACTCCACAAACGCCCTTGCACATTGCATCGGTGTCAAAGGTATTAACAGCTACCTTGATTCTTAAATTGATTGATCAAAAAAAATTGGCCCTTGATCAAAAAGTGAATACCCTTTTCAATTTATTTCCTTATCCAGAAATAACCATCAAAACGCTTTTAAATCACAGGTCTGGATTAAGAAATTATGCCTATTTTACGGCCGAAAAAGGCATTTGGGACAAGCATAAAATACTAACCAACCAAGATATTTTAGATATATTAATCCATAAAAATATCCAATTGGAGTTTCCAACAGACAGCCGTTTTAGTTATTGCAACACCAATTATGCCTTATTGGCTTTGGTTATCGAAAAAATTACAGGTTTAACTTATGCCGATGCCATGAACAAAATGCTATTCAAACCATTACAAATGAAAAACACGTATGTATTTGATTATCAAAAAGATAAAGATACAGCTACACCATCATATAAAGGAAATTTTAGAAAAGTTGGTTTGGATTATTTAGATGGAATTTATGGCGATAAAAATATTTTTTCTACACCTAGAGATTTATTACAATTGGATTTGGCCCGCCGAAGCCCTAATTTTGTACATCAAAATTTGCAAGAAGCCATTTATAGAGGGTACAGCTATGAAAATCGTGGAGCCAAAAATTATGGTTTAGGTATCAGGATGATAGAGTGGACAACGGGCGAAACCCCTTTTTATTTTCATAATGGATGGTGGCATGGAAGCACGTCTTCATTTATAACATTAGGCAAAGAAAACGTAACCATCATTTCATTGTCAAATAAATTCAATCATGAAACATATAAAGTAAAATATATAGCCACTTATTTTGGTGATTATCCTTTTAAAATAAAAGATAGTTTGGAATAAAAAAAAATTGTATATTTGCAGCAATTCAAATGGGGTCGACTGGTTTTGACAGCAAGTCGAATTGAACAGTAAGCAGGTCGAGAACTGGAGTAATTCTCGTAAATAAAAGGCTTCAAACATTTTACACGGCGAAGGAAACTACGCTCTTGCTGCATAATCTGAATCATAGTAAGATTAGCCTCGTCCTACAAGGTAGGAAAGCAGGATTCTCCTCAAAGGCTTTGGTTTATAGCATTTGATACAGGGGAATCGTAAAGATAAACCTAGATTACCGTTTGTTTCGTACGGTTTTCGAAAATTAAGAAACTAAGTGTTTTGTGGTTGTTTCTGACCTAGCTCAACATCGAAAATTCAATCAGAAAATAAGCCTGTAGAAAGCTCTTTAGTTGCTTGTTTGGACCCGAGTTCGACTCTCGGCGACTCCACAAAAAAACGCAAATATCTTATTTTTAGATAGTTGCGTTTTTTTATGCCTCAATTTGTTTTTTTTGATGAAAAGTAGCTAATACCAAATATACCTATAAAATAGTCCAATCTACTTGTTCTTTTTTGCTAAAATCATTCAAAAAAAATAGTTCCGTAGCCCAGCTATGCAACGATTTTTTTTGAAAAATTTTTCTAAAAAATAACTACGCATCTTTGGACTATTTTATAAATATATTTGGTATAAAAATATTTCTTGGATAATAACTGATTATCATCAACGAAGTATATCATTCAAAACTAGTTTTATATAGTTCTAACAATTTTTTTGAAAAAAATAAAGACGAAAAAGAATCAAATGCAGTAGGATTATTTTTTTCTAAATCTTCAAATTTGTCAAAATATAATTGTAATTGTTGTGTTGATAATAATTTTCTGTAATCTTCTTCTTGTCTTATTAGTGTTTTGATGTATAAATTGGTGTCTTTTTCGTCTTCAGACACAATCATTTTTTTATAAATAGCAAGTAATTCTTTGTATTGTTTGATAAATAAATCTCTAAAAATAGGATTTTGTTCATCGGTATAATGTACAATTCCAAAAGTAATTTTTCCTTTGGTTTGCCAAAATAATGTTTCGCCTTGATCGCCATTTTTTACAAAATTTTGCATAACAGCAACCTTCAATTTGATGGTTTTGTCTATGGATTGAGACCATAATACTATTGGTAAAAGCCCTATCAATAGCCCAATAATAAACCGTTTTTTCATTTTAATCAAACTTAGATTTTACTTCTTGTTTTGGCCATACATTGTTTGATGTATCAATATCGGCCGTTTCGGCATTTGGATCGATCACTATTTTTGAAATTAATTTTTGTGTTGCAAATGTTCTTGTAACATAAGCATCGTTCAAGCGCCAAATTTGTGCTGGAAAAGTTTGCTTTTCAGTAGTACCATCATCATACGTTATGGCAACAATTAACGGCATAACTAAACCTCCAGGTTTGTCAAAAGTTACTTGATAAAAGTACTTTGGTGTGTTCAGTTGGGCTATTTGTTGTGGCGTAAAGTTGGCTTTCAAAAAGGCATCTAATGCAGTAATTTCGCTTGTTACTAGAGGTTTAAGAGGGTTTTCTGTGCTTACTTCGTTCAAAAAAACTTGTGGTCCAGAAGTTTTAAATCTATTTTTTCTATTCACTTCTGGAGCTACAAAATCTTTTTGGGCTTCGTTTGAAACCACAAACTGCTTGACCTCTTTTATGCCAATATCTGTATAATCAGTGGTGTAAAACCATCCTCTAAAAAACCAATCCAAATCTGTTCCAGAGGCATCTTCCATTGTTCTAAAAAAATCTTCGGGAGTTGGATGTTTGAATTTCCATCTGTTAGCATAAGTTTTGAAAGCATAATCAAATAATTCATGTCCCATAATGGTTTCTCTTAAAATATTAAGTCCTGTTGCTGGTTTGCCATACGCATTGTTGCCAAATTGGTGTATGGTTTCGGAGTTGGTCATTATGGGTTCCAAAAATTTTTGATCGCCACTCATATACGGTATAATTTTGCTAACAGGCCCTCTTTTTGAAGGAAATTTTGTATCAAACGTTTTTTCTGCCAAATATTGCATAAAAGAATTTAAACCTTCATCCATCCAAGACCATTGTCTTTCATCAGAATTGACAATCATCGGAAAAAAATTGTGCCCAACTTCATGTATGACCACACCTAGCATCCCATATTTTACAAAATCCGAATAGGTGCCATCGGCTTCTGGTCGGCCAAAATTCCAACATATCATCGGATATTCCATACCTTGATCTTGTGCATTTACAGATACGGCTTTTGGATATGGATAATCAAAAGTGTAGCTAGAATAACTTTTGAGTGTATGAGCCACGGCTCTTGTAGAATATTGTTCCCATAGTGGATTGCCCTCCTTTGGATATAAGGAAACTGCCATTACTGTTTTTTCTGATAATTTAACAGCCATCATGTCTAAAATAAATTTTCGAGAGGTTGAAACACCAAAATCCCTTACATTATCGGCCTTAAATTTCCAAGTTTTTTTCTTGTCTGCAAATCCTTTTTCGTTTTGCATGGCCTCATCTTGAGTTACAATTACAACAGGTTTGTCAAAACTTTTTTGTGCTAATTCATATCTTTTCAGTTGCTCTGGAGTATATACTTCGGCTCTGTTGAGTAAATTTCCTGTTGCTTCCATCACATGGTCTGCTGGAACGGTTACGTTTACTTCAAAATTTCCAAATGGTAAGGCAAATTCACCTGTTCCCCAAAATTGCATATTCTGCCAGCCCTCTACATCGTTATATACGGCCATTCGTGGATAAAATTGAGCTAAAACATACAAATTATTGCCATCGCTAAAATGTTCATATCCAGACCTTCCGCCTTCTATCATGTAATTATTGATGTTGTATTGCCATTTGATTTTAAGGATTATTTTTTGACCATGAGCAAGTGGTTTTGATAAATTAATTCGCATCATGGTTTGATTGATGGTATAAGATATTGGATTGTTTAAGGCATCTTTTACAAACTCAATTTTAAAACCACCATCAAATTTTTCTTCTAAATATTTTCTGGAAAATCCAGATACAGAAATAGAGGGATCTATTTTTGAATTTTCCACCAATGGTGTTTTAGAATCTTTGGCCAAAATATTTTGATCTAACTGCAGCCACAAATACTCCAAACTCTCTTTGGCATTATTGGTATAGGTAATGGTTTCAAAACCATATAATTTTTGATTTTTATCATCCAATTCAATATCCATTTTATAATCCGCTTGTTGTTGGTAATATTCTGGACCAGGTGCTCCAGATGCGGTTCTATACATATTAGGTGTAGCCAAAAGATCATACATTTGTCTGAATTTGTTACGGTCTTCGTGTCCCGAAACTTTCGTTTTGGCTGTTTCATTAGTCTCTTGTGCCTCGATGAAACCTGAATAGGTGATACATAAAATAATTAGGAATAACTTGCTTTTCATAAATAATTTTTTTTATGATGGATGTTGTATGGATATTTAAGTATTATTGTTTTAAAACAAAATACAAATATATTATTTTTTTATATATACTGATTCATTTTTGATAATAAAAGCATTGATTTTTTTAATATTTAATAACTTCTTTAAAATAGGTATTGGTAAACAATAATGTTTTTTTCTGATTATTAATCTGGGTTTGAATGATGTTTTGTTGATCGGGATGAAGTTCTAAAAAACTTTTATTTTCTATTTCTATTTTCTTAATGGTTTGAATATCAACTATTTTCAAATAACAAATCAACACATCATCTTCTATTTCTTTTAAATGAAATACCATGTTTTTTGGGGTTCCATTAATAGTTATTTTGATATTTTCAAATAAATAATTTTTCAACAAAACACTAGCTTCTTTTGTTTCGGAAGTGTCTCCAATAAGTGTTTTTATATGGTGTTTTTTATACAATACTTCGTTCAAATCGTCTATAAACAATCGACAAGTAATTTGAACTTGTTTTTTTTGTGGCACAAAATTAATTTGATACATCGAAACATAAAATTTATGCATATTGAAACACAATAATAAGGATGCAGTTATGATAATGAGTATTTTTTTTTTGTTCATAATCTGTTGATATTTAGTATAATAACAATTTTTATTTTGAAGGGTTGCTTTGTAACAACTGTTTGAACTGTATGGCCAATTCAACCATTGTAAATTTCAATTTTTATATATTTTTGGACTGCATTTGAGTTTTAAAAGCCGTATTTTCAATTAAAAAATATTTGAAAGCCATCACTTGATTTGGTTCTATTTGAAGTGTTTTAATATAATATTCGTCGGAAATCAAAAAATTTAATTTGCCCAAATGCAACTCTTTTTTTTCGGTTTCTAATGCTCTTTTTAATGTATTTGTTCGACCACTCAGGTAGTTCAATAATGGGTCTAAACTCATGGAAACCGCTACAAAATTCCAATCCGTGGCCGTTTTTAAATGGCGTTCTGCAGGAGTGTATTTTTTAATATTTTTGTTTACTATTCCTAAATTTTCAGTTGTAATGCTATTATTTTCTACAATAACTTCGTCTAATTGCTCTATTTTTTTCTCTAAGGTAATGATAACTTGTTGATTAAAATCTTTTTCGTCTATAATTTTTCTATAATAATTATAATTAATGGAACTCAATACTAATAAATCATCTGTTTGTGCAGCAATAGTAAAAAAGCCGTTTGAATCGGAAGTTGTACTCTTTTCGGAAGTCAAATTGATAATTTGGATGCCTATTACGGGTTTATTTTCAGACATGATTTGCCCTTTAACCACTTTAGTAATTTGTGCCAATAGTGTGTTTGAAAGAAAAATAAGAAGTAAAAACAGATTAATCTTGATTTTCATTTTTTAAAATGTCTAAATATTGTGTTGCTAAATTGGTCATCAAAAATTTCATCATGCTTCTGTTTTTAGCATTCAAAGCTTTTCTAAATTCGGTATCTTCAATCAAATAATATTGAAAAGATTTAATATAATCTCCAGGTATTTGAAGGGTTTCTGTGTAATATTTATCTTCAAAAATTGTTTCAACTTTAGTCAATGCCATTTCATCTTTTTCAATAGCAACTTGCCTTTTTAGCATTTTAGTTCGGCCAGAAAGTAAATTGATCAACGGATCGATTAAACCAGATTTTGCTGTAAACAACTTACGTTCGGCAGGCGTATAGTTGGTCGCTGGCTTAGACAAAATACCTAAAGACACTGCATCTAGCTCATTTTTTTGTACTACAACTTCATCTAAAACTTGAGCAATTGGTATTAAATGGATTATAATTAAGTCTTTAGTTAGATCTTTTTTGTCAATAATATACCTTTTATATTCATATTGTTTAGAAACAAATACTATAATATCATCTTCTTTTGCATTTATCATAAAAGTTCCATCGTTATTGGATTTTGTACTTTTTTCTGTTTTCAAATTGATAATATCCACCCCAATTGCGGGCAAATCATCAGATTGTAACCTTCCGTGAATGGCTCTTAATTGCTGTGAAAAAGAAGTAAATGAATATAGAAATATAATAAATGTAGTTATTTGTTTCATTATAAAATGCTATTGGAATTTTAAATAATTTAAAAAAGTAAATATATATTATTTTGCACTCCAATTTCTTAATTGTATTCTAAAATTTTGTTAATTCTTTAAAATACAGTACTTTTGATCAACTTAAATTATCTTTATTATTGATTTTTACGATCTTATTTATATGCGTAAAATATTTATTTTTTATTTATTTTAGAATAAATTTTTTTATATAATTATAAATAAATATGTATATTAAACATCTTTTTTATATTTTTAAAACTAAAAAAATTACCAACATGAAAAACGCTTTAATTGCCAGTTCTTCTACAATTTATGGGTCGGCATATTTAGAATATTTGTATCCAGAACTTCAAATTTTATTTAATGATGCAAACACCATATTGTTTATTCCTTTTGCAAGACCCAACGGTATTTCGCATCAAGAATACACAGAAAATGTAGCATTAGCATTCCAAAAAATAGGAAAAAAAATAATAGGCTTGCATCAATATGATGATTATCAACAAGCTATTTTAGCTGCTGAAGGCATATTTACTGGGGGCGGCAATACATTTTTGTTAGTTTCAGAGCTTTACAAACACCAACTTTTTGATGTATTGCAAACAGCAATAGCACAAGGAACACCTTATTTAGGTACAAGTGCAGGGAGTAATATTGTAGGATTAAGCATGCAAACCACCAATGATATGCCTATTGTATATCCACCAAGTTTTCAAACGTTGGGCATTATTCCCTTTAATTTGAACCCTCACTACTTGGATCCTGTCGAAAACGGGACACACATGGGCGAAACCCGTGCCACCCGTATTGCCGAATTTCATCAATACAATGCTATACCCGTGTTAGGGCTTCGAGAGGGCAGTTGGTTAGCCGTGCAAGGCGAAAATATTGTACTGAAAGGGCCATTGACTGCACGATTATTTGAAAAAAATAAAACACCAATAGAAATTGTACCAGAAACAAATTTGAATAATTTGAAATAAAAAGCCACAAAAAAAGCCTTGATTTTATCAAGGCTTTAAGGTATTCTTGGGTGGCTGACCGGGTTCGAACCGGCGACCCGCGGCACCACAAACCGCTACTCTAACCAGCTGAGCTACAACCACCAGTTTTACGAGTGCAAATATAAAACAATTGTTTGATTATACAAAAGAAAATTGAAAAAAAATCACATTTTTTAGATTAAATCTTGTAAACTATTGATTCCCAAATACCTTTCGGTAGTAAATCCTTCGGCACAATCGGTGCCAATGAGTCTTCCAAAGTCTTTTGTGCGATAATCAATACTTTCTAAAAAATTTTGAGTCGAAATAGGTGTAGCGATTTCATTTGAATCGGGGTTGTAAAACTGTGAGCTATAGGCCAAAATGGCTGCTTTTTTGATGTCTAAAAACCCCGTAATATCTACGACAAAATCTGGTTCTATGGGATTCCATTGTATATAATGGTACACCGCTTTTGGTCTAAAATGTTGTTGTTGTTGTCCTTCATAAATGGTTTCTATTTTGGCCAAACCCGCTAAAAAACAAGCATCCGAAACTAATTTACTGCCTTTTCCGTGGTCGATATGCCTGTCTTGAATGGCATTGCATAATACAATCGAAGGTTGGTATTTTCTAATGATTTGAATAATTTTCATTTGATTTGCTTCGTTGTTTTCAAAAAAACCATCACGCATTTGTAAATTTTCACGAACAGAAACACCCAATATTGCTGCTGCATTTTGGGCTTCTTGGGCTCTAATTTCTTTTGATCCACGTGTGCCCAATTCTCCTTGGGTCAAATCTATAATGCCTACTTTTTTGCCCAGCGAAATTTCTTTGGCAATAGTGCCTGCACAGCTTAATTCTACATCATCAGGATGTGCTCCAAAGGCTAAAATATCTAATTTCATCATTTTTTTAAGAATTTATATAAAAATCCGTTTCATTGTTTCCAGTTTATTTTGGGTTTCTTCCCATTCTTTTTCAGGATTACTGTCTTTTGTAATGCCGCCACCAACATACAATATGGCTTGGTTGTCTTGTAATTGCATACATCGTAAATTTACAAACAAATCTGTATCTTGTTGATTATTAATGCTATTGAAATTGATTTCTCCTAAAAAACCCGAATAAAATGCTCTGTTATAATTTTCATGTAACGATACATATTTTTTGGCTTGTTCTTTTGGAAAACCACACACCGCTGGAGTAGGGTGTAGGATATTGATCCAGTGATGTAAAGCACTTTCGTTTTTTATAGTACCACTAATAGTAGTTTTTAAATGTAATAAATTTCCTGCTTTTAATGTAATAGGGTTCTGAACTTCGATAGTGTTTACTTCATTTTTTAAGTTTTCAATGATATAATTGGTTACTATTTGTTGTTCGTCTTTTTCTTTTTCATGCCATACAATTGGATATGGTGGGTTGTTTTTTTGAGTACCTGCCACAGACATGGTTTCAAATTGTTGATTTTCTATTTTTAAAAGCCTTTCTGAAAAAGCCCCCATCCAGAGTCCAACTTGTGGATGAAACCAGCAATAAGCAAAAGCCTCGGGATATAAATCAATCATTTTGCTGTATAAATCGAAAATATCGTAAGTATTTAATTTAAAAACTGCTTTTCTAGAAAGCACTATTTTTGTAAATTCATGTTGATGAATACGGGCTATGGCATGTTCTATTTTTTGGATATAATCCGATTTGTCAGTATATGAGGCTTCAACAAGCGGGTTGTTCGTTTTTTTTTGATCTACCGTTGAAATAGTTTCTACAAATAATTTTGATTTGTTTTTTGGTATTAAAATGGCATTTGAACCATCAAATGAACAAAAAACAAAACCTTGCTCGGTAAATTCCGAAGTAGTGTAGCAAGTAGTATCTTGTTGAAACATCCCAACCATTTGATTTGAAAATGGTTTTTTGTACAATACAAATGGGCGTTTATTTTTGAACTGAATGGCTGCATTTTGCAATAAATGATCCATCCTTTTTATTTTTCATTAAGATATTGTTTTCTTTTTGAAAGTACCATATTAGTTAGTTTGCAAATAGAAATTAATTGATTTTGTTCGTCGGTAATTTTGATTTCCCAAAGGTGAATACTTTTACCTTGATGTATGATGCGGGCAGTTGCAGTAACAAGTCCTTCTTTTTTGGACTTCAAGTGGTTTGCGGCAATTTCTATCCCTCGAACTTCGCTAACCTCTGGATTGACAAAAATCATCGAAGCGGCACTCCCAACACTTTCTGCCAATGCTACGGAGGCACCGCCATGCAAGAGTCCCATGGGTTGGTGTACTTTTGAATTGACGGGCATGGTGGCTACCAAAAAACCTTCGCCTGCATCAATATATTGGATGTTTAGGGTTTCCATTAAGGTGTTTTTAGCATGTTGGTTGCACCAATCGAGTATTTGTTGTTTATTAAACGTCATTATACTTATTTTTAATGCAAATTTACAGTTTTTTTATGAAACAAAATAAAAAACGTCTATTTAAAAATTGCTTTCTAAATAGACGTTCAACCAACTAAAAAAACTTAAAATTATTATCTTTCTCTGTTTCCTCTGTCTAATTTTTTTGATTTTTCCTCGCTAATCAATTTGTTTTCTTTTTCAAAATTGATGTTTTCAAAAGATTCTCCTTCAGAAACGTTGTTGTTATCGGCTTGTTTGTAATAGTACCCTCCGTTGTTTTGGCTTGGTGATTGGTAACCATTTGGTCCATAATAGGTGTTGCTTTGACTATAATTGTTGGCATATCCATGGTTTGGAGCATAGCCGTTGTAAAATGCTCTTGGTTTTATGGTTCCAATTTGACTTACAATATTGCCATATCTGTCATAAATGAGGCGTAAACCACCAATTTGTTCTAGTGCAAAACGGTTGTATCTTAAAAAAATACTTCCAATACGATTGACTCTATCATAAGCATCATAATTGATGAATGTGTTGCCCACTCTTCTTACTCTTCCAAAGTTGTCTTGCTCTATATATACTCCTGCTGGCTCTGGACGAGGGGTTGTAACTCTACGTCCCGCAGATTTGTAATAGTAGCTACCGTTTCCGCAGTTGGCATTGGTGTTGAAATCAAAAGTGCCGTCGGGAAATACATAAAAGTCGATGCCTTTTTCGTTGAATGTAAGGGGTTGTATGCTGTAGCTTGGTGTATTTTGGTTGCATTTTGATATGGTTGGAGCCACATCTGCGGCAAAAATACGGCTATTGGCAAGTAGTAATAATGCTAAAAATGTAAAATTTTTCATGGCTATTTGATTTAATGGTTATTAATTTTAAACAAGTAAGTAGGACTATTTTTATCGTATTACTTGTTTTTTTTGATTGTAAAAAAATCATGCTTACTCTTTCGATTTTCGGCTTGCTCGTATCCAATTGGTTTGCTGATAAGCATCTTTCAAAAGGTGTGCCAAAGTGTGATGTTTGATGACTGTTTTTTTTAATAAAAAATAAATCTTGTTGAAAATCAATGGTTTGCATCAAAAAAAGAATTGTTTTTTTTGAATTCATCAAGTGAAAGGTTTTTGTATTGGCTAAATTTTACATAAAACAACCAATAGCATTACGTTTTTTGGGCATTACCACAAGGGTCGTATCGGTTTCAAACAACGTTCATTGAACTGCAAAAGAAATGAAATATTGTGAAATAATCCTTTAGATTACCATTTTCATAAACTAAATTCGTGCAATACAACACCCCCTTTTTGGGTTGAAAAAAAAAGCTTTGGAATAGGCACGAACCCCGCACCCCGACTTGAACGGAGCTCTTTTTTTCTTGCCGCTATGGGGTTATCATTGTTGCGGCAAGAAAAAAAAGCGGGAGTGGAAGGCGGAATAGGTGCCCAAAAAGAACAATTGAAGCTCTTTTTTTTGGGGGTTATTGGAGGTAACTTATTGATAGGTTGAATTTTTTTTGGAATTTTAGCATGAGTTAAATGGTTGTTTATTGAATATTAATCATTAATTTTGCATCGTTTTAACAATTTTTATAAATTATGGTAAAAGATTTATTTGAAAGAATACAAAATAATAAAGGTCCGTTGGGCAAATGGGCTTCGCAGGCAGAGGGTTATTATGTTTTTCCTAAATTGGAAGGCGAGTTGGGGCCCAGAATGCAGTTTCATGGCAAAAATATATTGAATTGGAGTTTGAATGATTATTTGGGCTTAGCCAATCATCCGGAAGTGCGTAAGGCCGATACCGAGGCTGCAGCGGCTTATGGAGCGGCTTATCCTATGGGAGCAAGGATGATGAGCGGGCACACAAAATACCACGAACAATTGGAGCAAGAATTGGCTGCTTTTGTGATGAAAGAATCGGCTTATTTGTTGAATTTTGGTTACCAAGGGATGGTGTCTATTATAGATGCTTTGGTTACTAGAAACGACGTGATTGTGTATGATGTAGATGCTCATGCTTGTATTATAGATGGTGTTCGATTGCATAGTGGCAAACGTTTTACATACAGACATAATGATGTGGAAAGTATGGAAAAAAACTTGCAACGAGCTACAAAATTAGCCACAGAAACTGGTGGAGGTATTTTGTTTATTACCGAAGGTGTTTTTGGGATGCGAGGACAGCAAGGCAAGTTGAAGGAAATTGTGGCTATGAAAGACAAGTACAATTTTAGATTGCTGGTTGATGATGCACACGGATTTGGAACACTTGGCAAAACAGGAGCTGGAGCAGGCGAGGAGCAAGGGTGCCAAGAGGGTATAGATGTTTATTTTTCGACTTTTGCAAAATCGATGGCCAATATTGGTGCTTTTGTAGCGGCAGACAAAGATATAATTGATTATTTGAAATACAATTTACGTTCGCAAATGTTTGCCAAAGCCTTGCCTATGATTCAAACAATTGGATCGTTGAAACGATTGGAATTGTTGAGAAATTCGTCGGAATTGAAAGATAAATTATGGGTAAATGTAAATGCACTTCAAAACGGATTGAAAGCCAAAGGATTTAATATTGGCGATACCAACACGTGTGTTACTCCTGTATATTTGGAAGGCTCTATACCAGAAGCTATGGTTATGGTGAACGATTTGAGAGAAAATTACGGTATATTTTTGTCGATAGTAGTGTATCCTGTAATACCAAAAGGGATGATCTTATTGCGAATGATTCCTACGGCCACACATACATTGGAAGATATTGCAGAAACCTTGTTTGCATTTGAAGCTATAAGGGAAAAATTAGAAAACGGCACTTACAAAAAAATTGCAGAACAAACAACGGTAGATGTATCGTAAACAAGATATTTAAGTATCAATAAACCATTTTCTGAAACGGAAAATGGTTTTTGTTTTTTATAAAAATTGAGGCAGCATTGGCACCCGAAAACAATAGAAAAATCAATCAAAACACAACGCATACTATGGATAAGTTGATCCCTTTTTCAACAGCAGATTTGGCAAAAGTTACCCATTTTAGAATAGGCGAAGTAAAATTTGGCGAAAAAATGTTGGTTGTTCCAAAAGGAGCTGATGTATATGAATTTATAAAAAAATCTGAGGCAAAATTTGTGATAATTGGCATTCCAGAAGACATTGGCGTTAGGGCCAATTATGGCAGGCCAGGAGCCGCCTCGGCATGGAGTAGTGCCATTAGCAGCATAGCCAATATTCAACACAATCGATTTTGTAAAGGGAGTTCTCTATTGGTTTTAGGTCAGTTGGACGTAATGGAAGAAATGAAAGCCGTAGAAGGCTTGGATTATAATCAAAGTGCCGACAGAAAAACTTTGAACCAATTGGTAGAAAAAATAGACAAAGAAGTGGCCCATATCATATCAAAAATAGTCAAAGCCAATAAAATACCCATCATCATTGGTGGCGGACACAACAATGCTTATGGCAACATCAAAGGGACGGCGCTAGCAAAGGGCAAACCTATCAATGCCATTAATTTTGATGCCCATTCCGATTTTAGAATCCTTGAAGGCAGACACAGCGGCAATGGTTTTCATTATGCGTATGACGAAGGATTTTTGAAAAAATATTTTATCTTTGGACTACATGAAAATTATACATCCAAAAATGTTTTAGACATTTTGAAAAAACTTGAAAACAGAGTGCGTTTTAATACGTATGATGAAATCAACATCAGAAAAGTTAAAAATTTTGAGCAAGAAATGCAGTTGGCCCTCAATTTTATAAAAGACGATACTTTTGGACTTGAAATAGATTTAGATGCCTTGCCCAATATTGCTTCGAGTGCCATGACGCTGAGTGGTTTTTCTGTTGAAGAGTTGAGACGATTTGTAACTTATTTTGGACAAAATCAAAATGTAGCTTATTTGCACATTTGCGAAGGGGCACCAGATTTGGGTGAAGCCAAAAACAACCACTTGATAGGTAAATTAATAGGCTATTTGATAACCGATTTTGTTAAAGCATACCAATCTATTTTAAACAAATAATATGGCACAGCTGATATACGACCAAACATTTAACAAACAAACCACATCAACTGTAGCATTTGAACAAACCGAATTTGAATGTTGTGTGTTTGAACATTGCGATTTTTCTGAAGCACAATGGACACAAACAACCTTTGTCGATTGTGATTTTATCCACTGCAATTTGTCGATGGTAGGTATCCATCAAACGAGTTTGAAAAACGTTCGATTTGAAACGTGCAAAATGCTGGGATTTGCTTTTCATCGGTGTCAAGATTTTTTGTTTGAGGTGTCGTTTGCCAATTGTATTTTGGATTTTTCCAATTTTACTAACAAAAAAATGCCCAAAACCCGCTTTATATCTTGTACACTCAAAGAAGCAACCTTTGACCACACCGTGCTTACAGGTGCTTTGTTTGAATCGTGTATATTGACCAACGCCCTATTTTACAACACCCAATTGGATGCGGCCAACTTTGTAACCGCCCAAGATTTTAAGATTGATCCCGCCATCAATAGTTTGAAAAAAGCCCAATTTGCCGCCTACGGTTTGATAGGTTTGTTGGACAAATATGATATTAAGGTGGTTTGAGAGGGGGGAAATAACCTAATTATAAAAAAATCTTAATAATATTTATTAAATTAAATATTATATTTACAATCCAATGTCGTTTAGATAAGCATTAATTTTACGACATTTAATCTTATACCAAATATACATATAAAATAGTCCAATCTACTTGTTCTTTTTTGCTAAAATGAGTCAAAAAAAATAGTTCCGTAGCCCAGCTATGCAACGATTTTTCTTGAAAATTTTTTTTAAAAAATAACTACGCATCTTTGGACTATTTTATAAATATATTTGGTATAAATTAAAAATTTAAAACAATGAATTTTCAAATAGAAAATAGTAATAGTAACGACATTGACGAAATTTTCCGTTTGTATCAAATGGCAACGAATTTTCAAAAAACAAGGTTTACTGTTCATTGGCCTGATTTTGACAGAAAAATTATAGAAAGTGAGATTTCAGAAAACAAACAATGGAAAATAATTATTGATGGAAAAATGGCTTGTGTTTGGGCAACTACATTTAATGATCCACAAATTTGGGAAGAAAAAAATGAAGATCCAGCAGTTTATATTCATAGAATAGCAGCAAACCCTGAATTTAGAGGACAGAATTTTGTATTACAAATTGTAGAATGGGCAAAAAGGTATGCCGAAGAAAATCATAAACAGTTTGTTAGAATGGATACAGTGGGTAACAATCTGGGATTAATTACTTATTACACCAAATGTGGTTTTGAATTTTTAGGATTGTTAAAACTTAAAAATACGGAAGGACTTCCTGCACATTATGACAACGCAACTGTAAGTTTATTTGAATTGAAAATATAACCACAATAGTACATGTTTCTTAAAATTGATATGATTTAAAATCACAAAATTTGATTTTTTATTTATAAAATTAGATATTATGTGTAAAAAATTAAACTATAAATCCATCTGAAAGATTAGAATTACCTATAACTCTTAGAATTGCATTGCCAAACGAAGTACCAATGGACGAAACGATATTAAAAAATATTGAAAGAAGTACAACTGCAAATTTAATTGAAGGCTATACCCTTACATTGAATGAAGGAAATCCTGAACATGTAAACTTGGGTTTTGATTTTTTTTCTGAAATTAATATTGACAATTCTAAACTATGGATGCTTTTTGTGGAACTTGCTTCCCTTTTGCCTGATGAGGTTATATTTATTGTAGCCTCTATAGATGATGATGAAATGTATTATAGTAAATATAAAAATAATATTTTAAAATTTTTAGGTAAATATAAAAAAGAACTAACAAAAGATACTTTTTTAAAATTTGGCTTGTTATATCATTCAGATAATGAACTTATCGAAGTGTTTATAGACGAATCAAAATACATTAAATTTTGGGGCACAAACAGCAAACAATTTGAAACGGTTATACAAAAATTGGGATTGTCAAAAATAGCAGCATTGGCATTTATTGATGAATTTCCATTGGTAAGACTACCTTTATGTAGTTTAGACCATTCGATGCTTGAAACAGAAAAATTGTTAGAAATATTAAAAAATAATTTTCAATAAATGTTATGTGTAAAGTATGTAATACTATTATATAATTTTAAATAGGATTGTAAATATAGATTATAACGTTTAAAAAAATATTAATAAATGATTTTTAATGTTAAAATTATATTAAATAACGAATGTAATTTATTTTGAATGTTTTTATTTATTAATTTTGAAAAAAAAGGAATCAGTTATTTTTTATTATAAATAATTATTTTTAAATATTTATGATGATAAATACTATTTTTAAATCATTATAAATTTAAAAAATATTATGAAAAAATTATTTTTTATTGCTATAACAATAGCATTTGCCTCTTGCAAAACCATCAAAGTAAGTGAAAAATCAGCTTTTCAAGAATCAAAATATAAATTAGAAGCATCTTCAAGTTATATCAAGCTGTCCAACAAATCTGAAAACGAAAAAAATAGGCTCATATAAAATAATTGGGGAGAATTTGTAAATTTGCAATAAAAAAGCAATGGATTTTTCATTTTTTTCACACTTTCTACCTGATGGTTTATTAGATCATTTTGATGTTTTGGATTTTAAAGAATTAGGGGATATAGCAACCAAAAAGGATTGTTTTTATATTTATTTAGATGAGAAGAATATACTTCCAAATGGCTATGAAAGTGAACAATATGAATCAAAAGGATTTTATAATCGAACCATAATTCAAGATTTTCCTATTCGAGGAAAAGCCGTTTATTTAGGTATTCGTCGTAGGCGATGGCGGAGTAAAACAGATAAATCTGTTGAAATTAAAAGCGATTATTCGTTCATCACTGAAGGTTCAAAACTAACTATTGAATTGGCAGCTTTTTTAAAATCTACAGGTTTCGACCCGAGAAGATACGATAAGTAATATTGCTAGTTATTATGGTGTTAAGGCGGATTTAGTGAGAAGACATTATAAAAAGACAAGTGGTTTTAAAATTTGGAATCAATACTCTCATGCTGAAGATTATTTGATATACCAAGAAAACATAGGTGAAAATTTAAGTATTGATGAAGTAAGTTTGTCAAAAGGAGAGCTTTACACATTTGTTACTAATAAATCAGGAAAAGGTAAAAAACGAACATTAGTTGCTAGTATAAAAGGCACTAAGAGTCAGGATATTATTGATGTTTTACAAAAAATACCGTTAGAAAAACGCAAATTAGTTAAGACAATTACTCAAGACATGGCAAACAACATGCAACTAGCATCAAAGATGTGTTTTCCAGAGAGTTATTTGATTACGGATCGTTTTCACGTTGTAAAAATGGTTATGGAATGTTTGCAACATCTTCGAATAAAATATCGTTGGGAGGAAATTGAAAAAGAAAATCAAGCCATAAAATTAGCCAAAGAACAAGGTATAAAGTATATTCCATTTGTTTTTGAAAATGATGATTCTCCCAAGCAATTACTTGCTCGAAGCAGATACATTATCGCTAAAAAACAAAGTGAATGGACAGAAAATCAAAAACAAAGAGCCGAAATTTTATTTAAAAATTATCCGCTTTTACACGATGCTTATAAACATACAATGGAATTTAGAAATATTTATGAAGAACAATCAAAAGAGTTAGCAAGAGAAAAATTTTTAAACTGGATTGAGAAAACAAAATTATTAAAATTAACCACTTTTAATACCGCAGCAAATAGTCTAAAATATCATTTAGAAACAATATTAAATTTCTTTACTCAAAGACTCACAAATGCAAATGCAGAATCTTTTAATTCCAAAATAAAACTATTTAGAGCTAACCAAAGAGGTGTTATAGATGTGAAGTTCTTTCTGTTCAGGATGGAAAAATTATTTGCTTAATCCCCATAAAATTCATGTGAACCTGTTATAGATGTGAAGTTCTTTCTGTTCAGAATGGAAAAATTATTTGCTTAATCCCCATAAAATTCATGTGAACCAAAAAATACCGCAATTCAAGCATTGAATAAAGTAATTGAAACTCAAGATACTTTAATTTTTAATAAAAATGAAGTCGAATTATTACGAAATTTTATAAACCATGATAACATAAATATGGAATATTTTGTTTTTAAACCAAAAAACATTCAAAAAATAGGAATTTATTTTTTAGGAAACACCACCAATATTCTCAATGTTACTGATTACTTGATTGAGTTGAGTGCTCAAACAAATGCTAAAATTTATGTATTGCATTATCGAGGCTACGGCAAATCAGAGGGTACACCTTCATTTAAAACACAATTTGACGACAACAATTATTTTTTTAAAACGCTTTTGGCATCTAATCAACAAATTGATTTTGTATTGGGATATTCTTTAGGAAGTGTATTTGCAACTTATGCAGCAATAGATAATAATATTCATAATATATTTTTATTGTCTCCATTTTCTGAAACAAAAGATTATTTTACCCATTTTAAAAATCAAAGTATGAAAGGGGGCAAATCTTTATTGAAACCTTTTGTAAAAATTACAGCAGATGATTACCTACTTACTATATCAAATATTAATAAATTAAAAAGTTTTAAAGGCAAACTTGTAATATTTCACGGAAAATCTGATAATATACTGCCTTATAGTATGGGCAAAAAAATATACAACAGTTACATATCTAATACTAAAAAATTATATACAATTGAAGGAGGTAATCATAGCGCTGCATTTCAACAAGACCAATGGGAACAATTGATAAATGAAATTAATACACTATAATTAAAATACAATTCTAAATGAAAATTAAGTAATTAAATTATGTAATTTTATTAATTTTAGATTATCAAATTCGATTGGAGTAAACTAATAAAATGGATTGTTTTTTATTAATTAAAAATATAATATGTAAATAAATTATTGTTTAATGCTGTCTTTATTTATTTTTATAAAAAAAAACTAATTTTACAGAGTATTTTAATGCCCCCTTATAATTATGATGCACAACATCAAACAAAAAGCCTCAAAAATCGTTAAAATTTTTGAGGCTTTTTTAATTTTAGACTCCTTTTTATTTTACTATTAAAAATTCAGATCGTCTGTTTTGTGCATGGTCTTCTTCGGTGCAGGTGTCTTTGCAATCTACTTTTGGTTCTGATTCGCCAAATCCTTTGCCCGATATACGGCTTTCGGCTATGCCTTTAGACAATACATATTGCACAGTGGCTTTGGCTCGTCTATCTGATAAATTCATATTAAATACATCGCCACCTCGGTTGTCGGTGTGCGATTTTACAAATACCACCAATTTGTCGTTGCTTTTCATGGCTTCGACAAGTTTGTCTAACTCAAATGCTCCTTCTTGTGTAATATTACTTTTGTTGTATTCAAAAAAGATGGGGTTCAAGACTACTTCCGTTGGAGTAATGATGTGCTCGATAGGGTTCAAGGCGGCATCAATTCTAGCTTTGCTGGCTTTGCTAACTTTGGCTACTGCAAATGTATTGCTTTCAAAGCCTTCTTTGCTGGCTTGTATTACATAAGCTTTTTCGCACTCTACCTTATAGCTTACCTCTCCTTTTTCGTTGGTGGTTTGGGTAGCAATGATGTTTTTGCGATCGTCCAAAATGGCTACTTTAGCATTGGCCAATACATCGCCTGTTTTGGTATTGCTTACAATTGTGGTTACATCCAAAGCACATACTGGGGTAATGCCATAAATATCATCGTTGCCAGAGCGGTTGCTCGATAGGAATCCAGTGTTTTTTTGAACATGAAAGGTTAATGCAAAATCGTCTTTTTCAGTATTTACGGGTTTGCCCAAATTGACTGCTGGCCCTGGATTGTTCAAATCGATTTGAAAAACATCTAATCCACCAAATCCTTGACGACCGTTTGAAGCAAAATACAAAATGTTGTCGTCGCTTACAAACGGAAATTGTTCTTTGCCTTCTGTATTGACGTTTGGCCCCATGTTTTCTGGGGTTCCATAGCTACCGTCTGGTTTTATGGTCACCTTCCAAATGTCTGAATCGCCTTTGCTACCAGGCATATTGGAGGTAAAATAAAGGGTTTTTCCGTCTTTTGAAAGGCTCGAACTACTGTTTGAATAGGCCGTACTGTTAAACGGAACAGCACTAATGTTGCTCCATTTGCCATTTTCGTTATTGGCTTTATATAGGTTTACTTGTCCAAATTTGGCATTCAAACTTTTATCTTTTTCAAAACTGTTTTCGTCATGACTGTCTTTGGCAAAATACATAGTGGTGCCATCTGCCGAAATACTCACAGGGCCATCGTGCCATTTGGTATTAAGCTCCGTTACGGGTTCTGGTTTTGTATAACTGCCGTCGGCATTGCGTTGGGTTCTATAAATATCCAAAAAAGCCTCTTTGTTCCAGCCATCTGTGCGTCTGGATTTGTTGCTAGCACTTACAAAGTAAACTTGGTCGTTTTGAGTTAAAACAGCAGCAAAATCGGCAGCTTCAGAGTTGAAATCGAGTTTTTGTACGTCAAACGATTTTTGTTGCGATGCCAATTTTGGCAAATAATTTGGATCGGCCAAAAAGGCTTTGGCTCTTTGATCATTTGGTGCTAATTTGGCAAATTCTTGCATTTGTTTGTTGGCCAATTCATATTTGCCCGTGGCTTTTAGCATTTGTGCATAGTGGTAGTACACCTCGGCAGGTTGTTTTTCGGCAACGGCTTTGGCATACCAATTCACTGCCTCTGGAGCGTCAAATACGTTGTAGTAACTCTCGGCCAATTGTTTGTAAACATAAGCATCGGCTTTTTCCTGATCGACTAATTTTAAATAATTTTTTGCAGCTGCCACATATTCAAATCGGTTAAACAATTTGTCGGCCGTTTTGGTTTGCTGATTTTGAGCAAACATACCACTAGCCAATAGGGCAACCCCCATCGAAATATATATTTTTTTCATAAATGTAATATTAATTTTTTACAAGCATATATGTTGTCGTTGTTTATCAATTGGTGTTTTAAACCAAGTCGTAATGAAGCTCCTTGTCATATATGTCAAATTTGATGTTGTTTTTATAGAATTGTATAAAAGAGTTGGATTTTATTTTTGATTTTTTAAATTTTTCAATCTTTCAATCTTTCAATCTTTCAATCTTTCAATCTTTCAATCTTTCAATTTTTAAATCTTTTCAATCTTTTCAATCTCTTCTATTTATACTATGCTAGAAATATCTTGGCGAACGAGAAATCTTTTTTGGAAAATTCAAGTCGAATAACAATATAACCTCGTGCGACGACGGTGTGCTGATTTTTAAGTCAGATACAATATGGTCGTAAGCATAACCCACTCTTAATGAAGGACTTATTACAAAATTTACCATCGCTCCAAAGCTGTCTTGAAGGCGGTATGTAGCTCCTAATTCTAATTTGTCGTGGATTAAGAAATTGGTCGAAAAATCTACCGAAACTGGGGCATTCAAAGCAGATTTGATCATTGTAAAAGGTTTGAATTTTACATTTGGCGACAAATCAAATACATACCCTCCCGTTAAAAAATAGTGCATTACCTCTGTTCCATAAGCCCTGCCATTGTAGTCTAAATATTTGGTTTTTAACATATTTGGTACAGAAAAGGCAACATAATATTTGTTTGTATAATAAAACAATCCCGATCCAATGTTCATCCGGCTGCTGCTCGGGTTGCTTTGTGCAAATGTAGGGTCGGATTGGATAGGCAAAGTGGGTCTGATGACATTAAAGTCTATTTTGTGCATTGTAATTCCTCCTTTTACCCCAAAGGCCAAGCGGTGATCGCCTCCTAAATTTAGGGTATATGAAAAATCGGCATAGGCATTGGTTTCTTCTACGGGGCCAATTTTGTCGTTGAGCAACGAGAGTCCTACACCCACGTTTTTGCCAACAGGCATAGAGCCAGAAAGCGAAAATGTTGTGGGAGCATCCTCTATTTCTACCCATTGCTTACGGTACAACAATCCAAAGGATAAGTTCTCTTTTGAGCCTGCATACGCTGGATTGATGATGTTCATGTTATACATGTATTGCGTATAATGTGGGTCTTGTTGTGCCGTGGCATCAACAATTCCTAAAAATAAGGTCAAGGCTACTAGGTATATTTTTTTCATTTATCTGAAATTTATGGGTTAGCGGTCATATCTTTATGGTTGCTTTTTTTGCAAATTATCAATTTAATTTTGATTGATTCACAACAATGGTTTTATTTCAAATTTGAAGCGGTATTGCTGCAATTTTGCAAGATCTCCTCTTCAATTTCGGTTTAATTTTTTCTAAAAGATATGCTGTTTGTGATTGTTTTTTTGTTTTTAAAATAAATTCAAAATACCAAAAAACAACCTATTTACTGTTTTATTCTGTTTTTTAAAAAATGAAGCTGTCGTATTTCAAACAGCTTCATTTGTAAGGTAAATGGATATATTATTTGTTTTCTCTATTAATATATACCCATCCTGTTTTGGTTTCTTTACCATCACTTTCTATTACATAATAGTAAGCACCATCTGGCAATTCTTCGCCTGCATCTGATTGTCCAAACCACTCTTTTTTGTAATTGGTTCGGCTATATACTTTGATGCCATATCTGTTAAAAATGCCTAATTCTTTTACATTCAAGCCCGTTAAATCAAAGAAATCGTTTTGATCGTCGTTGTTAGGCGAAATCCCTTTTTGAATGATACATTGGGTACTGGTAATTGTAATGTTGCTTTGTACAATACAACCACTCGCATCGGTAATGGACACGTTGTAAACACCCGCTTGAGTAATAATTGGCGTTTGAACCCCCATTTGATTGGTAGCAATGCCCGGACCACTCCAACTGTATTGAGCTGTTGTTGGGTTGAAAGAATTATTTACTGGTTCTGCTTTTAATTTAAAGGTATTGCCCTCGCATCCACCAGATAATACAACGTTAAATGGTGCTGTTATGGTAACAGGAGTTGTTTTTTCTAACAACGGACATCCACCTGCGGCGGCAATCGTATATTTTACAGTATAAGTGCCTGGTGTACTGGTACTTGGTGTAATACCTCCTGTTGTTGCATTAAGGGTTAGTCCCGTTGGGCTAGCGCTAAAACTACCTCCTGTAGTACCCGTAAAGGTTACAGCTTGTACATTACTTTCAGATGAACAGAAAGGAGTTCCATAGGCAATACTAGCTTGTGGTGCTGCCGTAATAACAATAGTTGCTGTTTTGATAGAAGCCGCACAGCCGCCTGTAGCTGCAATAGTATTGGTAACTGTATAAGTACCTGGGGTACTTGACGCTAAATTAACAAGTCCTGTACTAGAATTGATGCTCAAACCTGTTGTACTACTAAATACTCCTGCACTTGAACCCGTTGCCAATGTAGGGCTTGGATTGGCCGCATTTTGACAATATGGTGTTCCTGTATAGCTAAAAGTAGCGTCTTGAGGTGCCGTAATGGTTAAATCAAATGTGGCACTAACTGCCAAACAACCTCCCGCAGCAGCAATACTATTGGTAATCGTGTAGGAACCCACACTACTAGCCGATAAATTGATAGCACCAGTACTTGCATTGATGCTTAAGCCTGTTGGAGAAGCGCTAAATGTACCCGCAACACCACCATTGGTATAACTCAATACAGGATTGGTTCCTGTTTTGCAATAACTTGTTGCATTGTATGCAAATGTAGCAACTGGTAAAGTAGTTACTGTAACTGTTATTGAGGCAGTTGCAATACATCCTGTTCTATTTACAGACACTTGATATGTTCCTGCTTGTGTAACATTTATAGAATTTGAATTACTATTTGCAATTGCATTTCCATTCAATGTCCAAGAATAAGTAACTTCAGAATCAGTGTAATTTGTAGGTGTTACAGTAATTGTACCTGTACCACCTGCACAAATAGCTACATTTTGAATTACAGTAAATGTTGGCATATTATTTTGAACAGAAATGGTAAAACTTTTTACAACAAAACATCCTGTTGATGTGTTTTGCACTCTAGCCCAAATAGTTTGAGGATTGGAAGTATTTGTATAATTTGAAGGTGATGCTATCGCATTAGTATTACTATTTGCGTTAGCCGATGATGTAAAATAACTTACAGTATAACCTGTTAAACTACCTAAAAGAGTGGTGTTGTTTTGAGTCAGATCAAAGTTGGCAACTCCTGTTGTATTGCAAGCTACTAAATTGTTTGGTGTACCAGCCGAAATTGGTGGATAAAATTCAATAGTTACACTGTCTGTTCCAACACAACTTGAATTATTATAAGTTGCAGAAACAGTATATGTTCCAGAATCGGTTACAGTTAAAGATGGTCCTGTTTGACCAGCAATGACAACATTATTTTTTTTCCAAACAAACGTATATAATGACGCATCAAGGCCAGTATTGATTGTTTGGCTCGATCCTGCACAAATGGCATTTCCAGTAGCTTGTAAAAGGTCGTTTCCTAATTCTAAGTTTCCTATACTAAAACTACCCCCTTTTAAAAACACAGCTGAATCATAAAGTGAATCACTTCTATCTGCAACTACTAATTTAATGTGGTATAACGTATTGCTTGTTACAGGCGAAGAAGCAGTCATTACAACAGTTTGCCCATTGAAATTTAAGGCCGAACCCAAAGGGTTAATACCTGTTGGTAAATTATTAAATTGTGCAAAATAATTTGGATTTACTGAGGTACAGCTATTATTATACAATTGATTTCTAACTGTTACAACAGAAATTGGATCTGTCGTATTTGGAACAACAGCTAAATTAGTAGTAACTCCTGTTGCAGTGTTAGTTAGTAAAAATGCAAAAGCGTCAGAATATTCACACTGAAAAGTACCGTACTCTTCTGAAGCGAAGATAAAATCAAAACTAATACTATTAGATATTGGAATAAAGTCAAATTCTAATTTAGTTGCATTACGTGATGTCATTGGATTTCCTGTAGCACTTAAAATTATACTTTCCAAATCAGTATCACCCGTCCATGCAGTATTACCATCGCTCAAAGTGGTTGTATTAGGCCCTTTTGCTTTTAAGGCATCGCCTGTTGAAAGTACTATACCATTTGCAAATGGAAATCCTGATCCGTTTTGAGTAAATGAAGCCAATCCATTAACAGATCCAAAGTTGGAACCTGTGGACGATGTAATATTAGAAACTGTTGCACAAGTTGAATTTAATAACACATCTTGAACTAATTGTTGTGTTGTATATTGTGTATTGTTAGTTTGAATTGCTGGTGGAATTGTACCTATACAAAGATTGAAAGCTGTATTTTGACCAGGCGTGGCTGTAGCTGAAAATATTCTAACAAAATATGTTTGCCCTACAATTAATCCATTTGCAACACCGCTTCCTGCAGTATTACAAAGTACTTGAGTAAGGCCCGTGCAAGTACCACTGTAAACACCAAAATTTAGAGCTGTAGTTGACCCAGTTACATTGGTTAAACTAACCGCATGTGTAGTGGCAGTAGCTACAAATTGGAACCAAACATCATCATCTGCTGTGCCACCACAACCATTGGTTTGGCTAGATGCTGTGGCGCCAATTAATATTCCCGCTCCAAAATTGGTACATGTCATGTTTGAATTGGTTAATATTGTAGTTGCATTTGCACATTCATCGTTTGCAATTGCGGTACAAAATGTTTTTGGTCCTGCCCAAAAACTAGAATCTGTTGTACTACAAACCGCTCTAACATAATAATCATAGCAAGTTGCAGATGTTAATCCGCTTGCAATATATTGATTTGAAGAGGCACTCAATGCTCCTGTTGTTGTAGCTGTTGGAGCTGGAGAACCTGCTGGCAATATGAGAACCTCCCAAGCTGTAGCAACAGTATTATTGGGGTTTGGTAATTGTGTCCAACCTAAAGTTGCTCCTGTTAAGTTGATTGATGTTGCTGTTAAGGCATTTGGTTTTTTACAAGTAGGAGCTGGAGCGCAAGTTACATTGGCCACCCATCCTGGTCTGTTTACAGAGGCATCACTTCTAAATCTAAAAGTCAAACAGCCATCGGTACTACTAGAGGTGAATGGTCCAGGAATGGTAGTACCCCAGAAGGCACCAGCCAAACCACCAGGTACGTTACCCGCAGGATTGGTACTTGCAATTTGTGGTGCTGTTGTACTATTTCCATCAAAAACATACAATCCGTCCCATGAAGCTTCTACATCAAAGGCAGTAAAAGTTACGGTAACCAAATCACCAGGTGTTGTTGGACAAATGGTATAGGTAGTATTGGAACTATTTGGATAATTATTGGTAGCTCCTCCAGCATCTACAAATGTACCCCCGCAAACTGGTGGTGCTATTAAGGTAGTAGCCGTTTTTGGCCCTGCCCAAGTACTCATATCGGTAGTAGAACATACCCCTCTAACATAAAAATTATAACAAGTATCAGGTGTTAATCCTGTGATATTCAAAGAATTGGCAGTAGCCGAAACCCATCCTGTACTTGTAGCCGTTGGTGCTGGAGCCGTACATGGCAATGCCAATACTTGCCAAGAAGTAGATGGTGTTACTGTGTTCCAAGCAAGAGTCAAAGTTGTCGAAGTGATGGCCGAAGTAACCAATCCTGTTGGTGCAGGACAAGTTGGTGGCAAGGCACAAGTTACGTTGGCCACCCACCCTGGTCTGTTTACAGAGGCATCACTTCTAAATCTGAATGTCAAACAGCCATCGGCACTGGTAGAGGTAAAAGGGCCAGGAATTGTAGTACCCCAGAAGGCACCAGCCAAACCACCAGGTACATTTCCTGCGGGGTTGGCACTAGCAATTTGTGGAGCTGTTGTACTATTTCCATCAAAAACATACAATCCGTCCCAAGAAGCCTCAACGTCAAATGCTGTAAAAGTAACAGTTACTTTTTCGCCAGCAACGGTTGGGCATATCGTTGTTACGCTATTAGAACTATTTGGGTAATTAGCTGTTCCGCCCGCATCTACAAAATTGCCACCACAACCTGGTGGTATAGCGGTTGTAGTATAGGCAAAAGGCCCAGCCCAAGTGCTGTAATCAGAGCCACAAACCGTGCGAACATAAAACTTATAATTGGTCAATCCCGCTAAACCTGTTTGGGAAAAACTTGTAGTAGTAGCTGTTCCAGTAGCCACACCTGTTGGGGTAGCAGTAGCCAGCATATTTTCCACTTCATAACTGCTCGCACCTCCAGGACTTGTCCAGCCTAAAGTAGCCGTAGTTCCTGCAATAGCAGTAGCTGTAAGCGCAGTTGGGGGCAAACATTGGGCAATAATTCGAGCATTATCTACCAACCAACGATCGCCAGGAACGGTTCCGGTAGCAGGTTGGGTATATTTCATTACAAAAGCCACATATACTTGTTGGCCCGAATAAGCACTCAAATCTACCGTTTTTTCTTCGTAAATATTAAAAGTTGTATTTAGCGTAGTTTCGTCCCATTGTTGCACTTGGGTATAACCCGTAGTAACATTTTGGGCACCAGCACTTACTAATTTGACTTTGATTTGATACAGTGTACCTAAATTAGTAGAAGTAAAAGATCTAGTAAAAAACTTCAACTGACCATTTGAAGGAATCGTTACGGCAGGCGTAGCCAAATAGTCCTCGGAAGTGTTTCCAGCTCCAATGTTTTCTCTTGTCATATAAGCCGAATTGGTGCCAGCATAAACAAAAGGTGGAGTAGAAACCGAGCTGTTGATGTTCCAACGTTCTGCGGTACCCACTCCATTATCAAAAACGGCCCAGCTGCCTGTGCCTAAAGTCCAATTTGTAGCTGGTAAAGCATCAGGACCCGTGGTGTTTTCAAATCCTTCGAGGGCCATTTGTGAGTAGCCCAACATCGAACTTAAAAACAATAATAGTAAGATAATTTTTTTCATAAAATGAAAATTAAAAGTTGATAAATAATAACAATTAGTTTTTTTGTTGCATCAAAATTACTAAAAAATAGTTAAAATTCATAAAATATCAAAAAATATTTTATTTTACATGATAATTAATTAAATTTGTCGTAGATTTAATATTATGTTAGAGAAAGAAATAATAACTTTTGAGAAAACAGTTTTAGTAGGAATTGTTACTCAAAAACAAGATGAAGAAAAGTTAAAGGAATATTTAGATGAACTAGAATTTCTAACTTATACTGCGGGAGGCGAGGTTGTCAAAAGATTTTTTCAAAAAATGGATAAACCAAATCCTAAAACATTTTTAGGAACAGGAAAAATAGATGAAATTAATTTATATGTCAAAGAAAATAATGTTTCAACCATTGTTTTTGATGATGAACTATCTCCATCACAACAAAAAAACATTTCAAGAATTATTGATTGTAAAATTTTAGATCGCACCCATTTGATATTGGATATTTTTGCACAAAGAGCCGAAACTTCTTATGCAAGAACTCAAGTTGAATTGGCACAATGTATCTATTTATTGCCGAGACTTTCTGGTATGTGGACGCATCTTGAACGCCAAAAAGGAGGTATTGGGATGAGAGGTCCTGGTGAAACCGAAATTGAAACAGACAGACGAATTGTAAGAGATCGAATTGCTTTATTGAAAGATAAAATTAAAATTATCGACAAACAAATGTCGGTTCAAAGAAGCAATAGAGGAGCCATGGTAAGGGTTGCTCTTGTGGGTTATACCAATGTAGGCAAATCTACTTTGATGAATACTGTAGGAAAAAGCGATGTTTTTGTCGAAAACAAACTTTTTGCAACATTAGACACTACTGTAAGAAAAATAGTTATTAAAAACTTGCCGTTTCTTTTGTCTGATACGGTTGGTTTTATTAGAAAATTACCTACTCAATTGATTGATTCTTTCAAAAGTACTTTAGATGAAGTTCGTGAGGCTGATTTGTTATTACACGTGGTTGATATTGCCCATCCCGATTTTGAAGACCACATAGCATCTGTAAATCAAATTTTAGCCGAAATTAAATGCGATGACAAGCCCGTGATTATGGTTTTTAATAAAATTGATGCCTATCGGTTTTTGACTATAGAGGATGACGATTTGATTACAGAAAAAACATCGAAACATTATACACTAGAGGAATGGAAACAAACGTGGATGAATAGGGTAGGAGTTTCAAATGCTTTGTTTATTTCGGCTACAAATAAAGAAAATTTTGAAGATTTTAGAGCTTGTGTTTATCAAGCTGTACGAGAAATTCATATTACCCGATTTCCTTATAATAATTTTTTGTATCCAGATTACAAAGATGCTGTAGAAGATTAAATGATAAAAGCCACAAATTTTATTTAAAAATTGTGGCTTTTGAATTGGTAATTATTCTGAAATTTTATCCTCTTTTTTCTGGGCTACATCGTCCTTTGCGGCATTTTTAAATTCTTTAACACCGCTTCCAAGACCTTTCATGAGTTCTGGAATTTTTTTACCTCCAAATAGTAATAAGATTACTGCCAATACCAAAATGATTTCCGTTGGGCCAAATTCACCTAAAAATATTGCAAATGCTGTCATGCGTATAATATTTTAATTTATGTTGTTATTTGCTTGATTTATCTTCTTTATTATCGGTATCATCTTCCCCTTTTGCAGCATTTTTAAACTCTTTCACACCACTACCTAAACCTCTCATTAATTCAGGAATTTTCTTACCTCCAAAAAGCAATAAAATAATTGCTAATACCAAAATAATTTGCATTGGTCCCACTTCGCCCAAAAATATTGTTAATGCTTTCATGATTTTTAAATTTTATGTTGCAAATATAATAACAAATTCACAAAACATGACTTAAATTTAGTTTAAATTTATATATTTGTCTGTAAATTTTATATCATGTCCGAAAAAAAGCTCAAAAGACAAATTCTTAAAAAGAAATTGTACACTAAAAGTCGTTTGATAATCCTTAATGAAGATACCTTTGAGGAAACATTTTCGATGCGTTTGACATTGATGAACGTATTTGTTGTAGCTACTTTGAGTGCCATTGTTATCATTACGTTTACTACTTTTATTATAGCTTTTACACCATTGAGAGAATTTATTCCAGGTTATGCCTCCTCTGAACTTAGAAAAAATGCAACGGAATTAGCATTAAAATCAGATTCATTGTCTAATGCTTTGAAAAAAAATGACATTTACTTACAATCTGTTTTGAAAGTTATGAAAGGTGAATTGGAATTTGAAAAAGTGAATAAAGATTCTATTTTGGCAAAACCCTTAGAAGTTCCTAAATTAGAACATGTAAATCCTAGTGAAGCAGAATTGAATTTAAGAAAAGAGGTACAAAAATCGGAAAAAAAACCAAAATAACGTTGTCAAACTTACATAAAATCATGTCGTTTAAATCAATTGCAGCACAGATATTGGCACAAATTGTTCATATCAAAACACAAAAATGGGCACAAAACCCTGTTGAAACACAACAAAAAGTTTTTAAAAGTTTAATTAAAGAAGCAACAAACACAACATTTGGTAAAAAACATCATTTTAGCAACATTAAAAACTACGATGATTTTGTAAATCAAGTGCCTATAAACGATTACGAAGAAATAAAACCTTACATAGAAAAGATAATTGCGGGTCAAAAAGATGTTTTATGGAAAGGAAAGCCGTTATATTTTGCCAAAACATCGGGTACAACATCAGGAGCAAAATACATTCCGCTTACAAAAGAATCATTGCCCTACCACATTCAGGCAGCTCGGAATGCGATTTTGAGTTACATTTATCATACAAAAAAAAGTAAATTTGTAGATGGTAAAATGATATTTTTGCAAGGAAGCCCCGAGTTACATCAAAAAAACGGCATAAATTTTGGTAGATTATCAGGTATTGTTGCACATTATGTACCAAAATATTTACAAAATAATAGAATGCCATCGTGGGAAACCAATTGCATTGACGATTGGGAAACTAAAGTAAATCAGATTGTAAAGGAAACAGTAAACCAAGACATGACGGTAATTTCAGGAATACCGTCGTGGGTTCAAATGTATTTTGAAAAAATAAATGAAAAAACTGATAAAAATATTTCAGAGGTATTTAAAAACTTTGATTTATTTATATATGGTGGTGTTAATTTTGAACCTTATAAGCATAAATTTGAAAAATTAATTGGCAAAAAAGTCGATTCGATTGAATTGTTTCCGGCTTCAGAAGGATTTTTTGCATACCAAGATAATCCTTCAGATGATGGGATGTTGCTATTGTTAAATTCAGGTATTTTTTATGAATTTATCAAATTAAATGAATTTTATGATAAAAAACCCAAAAGGTACCCAATTGGAACCGTTGAAATAGGAGTGGATTATGTATTAATTATTTCTACTAATGCGGGGCTTTGGGCCTATAATATGGGAGACACCGTTCGATTTACATCGCTTTCCCCCCATCGGGTGGTGGTTTCGGGAAGAGTCAAACATTTTATTTCGGCTTTTGGCGAGCATGTTATTGGAAAAGAAGTCGAATGTGCTTTAAACGAAGCGCTTTTACATTCAAATATTAGTATCAACGAATTTACTGTTGCCCCTCAAATTACTCCAGATCAAGGACTTCCGTATCATGAATGGCTTATTGAATTTGAAAATATACCCGAAGATATAGTAGAATTTGCTTTACATATTGATACTGCTCTGCGTAAGCAAAATATATATTATGATGATTTAATTACAGGAAAAGTTTTAAGAAAATTAATAGTTACACCAGTGCCCAAAAACGGATTTCAACATTATATGAAATCTATCGGAAAATTGGGTGGACAAAATAAAATACCCAGATTATCTAACGATAGAAAAATTGCTGATATGATTTATATGCAAAATAATATTCAAAAGGCAACTCCAATTTAGATATAATGCTTATTTTTGAATATTATTTTAATTTTATATCAAATACCAATGTTAAGAAGAATTCTATATGCTGTTGTAGGAATTTTAATAATAATTTTATTATTTAAATTTTGCGAATTTAAAAAAACAGATAGTAGCACTTTTGATGATAGTGCAAAATTGTTGCAACAAAAAATTGTAAATGTAGGGAAATTAGTTGTTACAGAAGGCCATTTTTCGGAAGTGATAACCTATAAGGATCAAAAAAAATACCTTATGGATTTGGTTTCATTTGAAAAAAAAGCTTTAATTGTTGTTAATGCAGATGTTACAGTTTCCTATGATTTACATTTGATGAAATACGACATTAACAATGAAACCAAAACCATAACGATTGTATCTATTCCAAAAGAAGAGATTAAAATCAACCCCAATATTCAATTTTATGATGTGGATCAAAGTACTTTAAATCCATTTTCGGGCGATGATTATAATAAAATTAGCGAATCGGTAAAAGCCAGTTTAAGTAAGAAAGTAGCTCAATCTACATTGAAATCTAATGCACAAAACAGACTGATAAGCGAATTATCTAAAATTTTAATCATGTCCAATGCTATGGGCTGGAAGTTGCAATATCAAGGCAACACCATCAACGAAAACACCCTACAAAAAGTGATTAACTAATAGTAAACTATTTTGGATAGAAAATCAGAAATTATACAAGTAGCCTCAAAATTGTTTCACGAAAAAGGTTATAGTGCTGTTACCGTAAGGGATATTGCACAATATATGGGCATAAAAGCCTCTAGTTTATACAATCATATCAAATCTAAACAAGAAATCTTAGTAGAAATTATTATTCAAACGGCTCAAAAATTTACTTTTGGTATGCAATCGATTATAGCATCTGAATCAAATGCAATACAAAAGTTAGAGCAAATTATAGCTTTACACATCGAAATAAGTGTGGAAAATTCTGATTATTTGGCTTGCCTTAACAACGATTGGATGCATTTGCATGATCATGATTTGCAAGAATTTATAAAAATGCGAAATTTGTATGAACAAAATTTACGACAAATTATAAAAAACGGAATCGAAAAGGGTGAAATTCAAAACTTAGATGTAGAAGTGATATTATTCAGTATATTATCTACATTAAGAAGTATTTATTTATGGTATTACAAAAATAATTCCATAGATACTCTTATATTAACTCAAAATATTACAAAAATATTGTTAAAAGGAATAGTATAATGTTTCAACATTTATTTAAACCATTATTTTTTATTCGGTTGATGTATTTGACATTGGCAATTGCTATCAATTATCAAGCTATTTATATATTAAATGTATATTTGTTTGTATTTATTGTATCTTTAGAATATTTAAATCATCAAAACATATATATACATGATCAAAGTAGCCAATATGCTAACATTTTTTTTGTGTCCTATTTTGTATTTATTTTTTTAGTTCGATCTCATGCCATTAATGACCAATGGTTTTCTCGTTTTTGGCAAAATATATGCGAACATCTACTATTTTCAATTTTTGTATGTATGCAGCTGCATTACGTTTTACAAATTTTCAACATTTTAAGCAATAAAACAGTTTTAAAAAGTATTTTAATCTTTCTGATATTCAATATTTTAGGAATAATAAACGAACTTTTTCAAAACAAATTTCAGCATTTGCCTATAAGTACATGTAGTGCAGACAGTCAAAAAGATGTATTGATAAATATGATTGGAGCATTTTTGTTTTTAGGTTATGTAAATTTTTGGAACATTGCTAAAAGTGTACAAATTAAAAATTTGATTTTTTTCAAAAAATAATTTCCAAAAAGGCATCACTTTTTTTTTAAAAATCAACTATATTTGTAACATCAAAAAATTAATAATCAAATGATATGTCAGACGATAAAAAAGTAATATTTTCGATGCAAAAATTGAGTAAAACTTACTCAAGTAGCGACAAACAAGTACTCAAAAACATTTATTTAAGTTTTTTTTATGGAGCTAAAATTGGTATTTTAGGACTTAATGGCTCTGGAAAATCTAGTTTATTACGAATAATTGCAGGTGTAGATAAAAATTATCAGGGAGATATAGTGTTTCAGCCTGGTTATTCTGTGGGCTATTTAGAACAAGAACCACAATTGGATGAATCCAAAACTGTAATTGAAATTGTAAGGGAAGGTGTTGCCGAAACAATGGCTATATTAGATGAGTTTAATACTATAAACGATAGTTTTGGACTTCCAGAAGTATATGAAAATGCAGATAAAATGCAACAATTGATGGACAGACAAGCCGATTTGCAAGATAAAATTGATGCTCTTGGGGCTTGGGAAATTGATACCAAACTCGAAATAGCTATGGATGCTTTGCGAACTCCTGATGCCGACACCCCTATAAAAAACCTTTCTGGTGGCGAGCGTAGAAGGGTAGCATTGTGTAGATTGTTGTTGCAACAACCTGATATATTGCTACTTGACGAACCTACAAACCACCTTGATGCAGAAAGTGTTTTGTGGTTGGAGCAACATTTGGCTCAATATTCGGGTACAGTAATTGCCGTAACACACGATAGGTACTTCCTTGATAATGTTGCAGGTTGGATTTTAGAATTGGATAGAGGAGAGGGCATTCCTTGGAAAGGAAATTATTCTTCGTGGCTCGATCAAAAATCAAATCGGATGGCAATGGAAGAAAAAGTAGCTTCTAAACGTAGAAAAACGCTTGAAAGGGAGTTAGAATGGGTAAAACAAGGTGCAAAAGGCCGCCAAACTAAACAAAAAGCCCGTTTGCAAAATTATGATAAATTGCTTAATGAAGATCAAAAACAATTAGATGAAAAACTGGAGATTTATATTCCAAATGGCCCTCGATTGGGTACAAATGTTATTGAAGCTCAAGGAGTTGCAAAATCTTTTGATGATAAATTATTGTATGACAATTTAAACTTTACTTTGCCCCAAGCAGGAATTGTGGGTATCATTGGGCCTAACGGTGCAGGAAAATCAACCATTTTCAAAATGATAATGAACGAAGAAAAACCTGATAACGGTAGTTTTGCCATTGGCGACACGGTAAAAATAGCTTATGTAGATCAATCTCACAGCAATATTGATCCTAATAAATCTATTTGGGAAAATTTCGCAGACGGTCAGGAACTTATCATGATGGGCGGCAAACAAGTCAATTCTAGAGCTTATTTGAGTCGTTTTAACTTTGGTGGAAGCGACCAAAATAAGAAAGTATCCATGCTTTCTGGTGGCGAAAGAAATCGTTTGCATTTGGCCATGACGCTAAAGGAAGAAGGTAATGTATTGTTGCTAGATGAGCCTACAAATGATTTGGATATCAATACCTTACGAGCTTTAGAAGAAGGATTAGAAAATTTTGCGGGCTGTGCTGTTGTTATTTCTCACGACAGATGGTTTTTAGACAGGATTTGCACACATATTTTAGCATTTGAAGGCAATTCTGAAGTGTATTTCTTTGAAGGCAGTTTTTCAGAGTATGAAGAAAATAAAAAGAAACGTCTTGGGGGTGATTTAACTCCTAAACGTATCAAATACAGAAAGTTAATTAGAGATTAACCTATAAAAAAAGCCTCAAATGTCTAAGCATTTGAGGCTTTTTTTTAATCCTTTTTCTGGTAAGTTGTTACAAATAAATCCACTTGATCTGGACTGATCAAAATTTTTGAATTGGAAATAGTTGTAATCATGATCATGGCATTTCTGCGGGTCAAATACCAGGTCATTGTGCCATATTTTTTATTCCAAAATGCACCATAATAACCAAAAAATCCACCAATTCCAAAGGTTCTAACACTCCATTTTAGGTCATTTTTTTTTAATATTTGAATCGATGTAATGTTGGTTCGTTTTAATATTACATTTCCAATTGGTCTTTTGATAATGATTTCGTTGTCATGAATTGCTATTGCTTTGGGTTTATAATATAGCGTTGCAATAGTCATTACGGTTAGGATAAATAAAAGTATAATTGCGGGTACTATTTCAAATGTATCAAAAAAAAGTGTAAAACAAATAAGGCCCAAAAACAAGGCATATACCCCCGCAGTTATCCATTTGGTTTGATTATCTAACGTTGTATGAAAATCCATAATACTTATAATTTATTAATAAATGTAATGATAGTTTTTGCTAATTCTGTGTCAATAGGCAAATCGGAGTTGGAATAAGAGGCTATATTTTCGGCATCATCGCCTTTGATGTGTCTAAATATGTGGTTCATGTTGTCAATAATTGCCAATTGAGCGTCGGGTTTTGAGGCCTTTAACAAATTTGCATCGGTGCTATTTACTTGAATATCTTTTGTTCCATTAATTATTAATGTAGGAATATTTAATTTTTTTATTTCATGTTGTGGGTTGTATTTGATCCACGAAATCATATACGGCTGAAAACTTTCTCTAAATAGCGAGGCCAACATTTGATTTTTCAGTTCAAATGTTTTACCTTGTTTCAATATATCTAAACATTGTCTCACTTCGTTTTTCATGCTAGGGGCCTGTTTGTCTATTTGTTCTACTATAATATCGTCTATTGTGCGTCCAGCACCAGCAATAGAAATATAAGCTTGTGCCAATTTAGGTGCCGCTAACATCCCAATCAAAGCCCCTTCGCTATGGCCGGCAAGGATTATTTTGCTGTATTTTTTTTGCTGTATAAAATATTGGCATACGTCTTTTGTATCTGCAACAAAAGTATCAATGCTCAATTCTTTTTCGTTTATAGTTCCATTTTTCATTTGGGCAATAATCCGTTTGTCAAAACTAAAACAAGCTATTTTATTTTTTGCCAATTCTTGGGCTACATATTTCAATGAATTATTAGTCATGCCTGGAGCATTGCCGTTTCTATCGGTTGGTCCAGAGCCTGCAATTACTATAACTAGCGGTGTTTGACTAGTTATTTGGCTCGGCTCAAATAAGGTACCATTTATCAATGGATTGATTGATATTTCAACTGTTTTAAGGTCTTGTGCATGTGTGTTTTTTACAACAAAAAGCAGTATAATTAGTATAATTTTTTTCATTTTTTTAAGTTTTATATGTAATTATTAAATATTTTGAAATTATTTCGGATATAAAAATTGCAATTATATAATAGATAATATGTAATTTATTTTTCAAATTTGTAGCTATTTTAAAACCATTATAAGATAAAACAAAAAACCAAATCAAACTCAAAATGACTAAAAACGATACAACCAACAATACAGCAGCGTCGTTTGAAGTCAAAGTATTAGTATTGCCTTTGGTAATTAATTTTTGAGATATAGTATAAAAACGATTGTTAAAATTACACATGGTGAGCAAATAAAATGGAAATCGAGCAATAAGGCAACCTATAAATACATCTAAAATTCGTGTTTTTTTGTTAATTATTTTGCCAAATATATATAAAAATAAAGTAATTACACCAATATCGATTATCAAATCAAGACCAGTGGTTTTTAGATTGGTTTGTCCAACAAAATGCAAATCAATAGCACCATCGTATCTGATATTAAAATAATTGCCTAATATAATACCAATAAACGTAGCAATAAAACCAAATAAAAGTAGTTTATTGTCTGTAAATTTGGTATAAGGATTGATTAAAGTAAGAAACATTTTTTTGGTTGTATTTAAATTTATAATTTTGATATTTTTTCAATAATATCATCTAATTTATTTCGTACTGTTGGGTAACTAATCGACATTTTTGCAGCCATTTCTTTTAAACTGCCACTCGAAATCAAAAATTGTAAAATAAACTGTTGCTCCTCTTCCGTCAACTTCAAAAAAACAGGCAGCATATAGCGTCCAGAAACGGTTGTATCGCAGTTTTCGCATATCAGTTGTCTAACCAACAGCACGTTTTCGCAACTCGGACATTGTATGGGAAGTTTCGGAATCATATTTGAATATTATTTATACAAAGTTAAACAATATTCAAATACAAATTAATATAATGTATAATTATTTTAAAAAAAATCACTTTCAAGCACAAAAAAACTCCCAAAGTAGGGAGTTTCGTTTAATCAAATTTATTTTTGATATAGTATTTACCGTCTAGTTCATCATCAAAATCGTCAATTTTTATTGGTTTTGGTTTTGGTTTAGCAGCGTTTGCCTTTTTTTTCCAAACTTCAAATTTATCAGCTGGCAATTTTTTCTTCATGATTTCCAAAACATCTTTTTCTTGAACACCAAGTTCTTTTTTGATAATCTCGAAAGGGTTTCTTTCTTCTAATGCCAATGAAATCAATTTTTCTTTTTGATCCCAGGTCAATTCTATGGTTTTACTCTTTTTCATTTTGAAAGTTAATTCAGGATATTTCTTTTTTTTTAGGGGTTATAAATTCAATTCAATATTAAGAAAAAAAATAATAGGTTCTTTAAAATTGTTTAAAAAAAATTAAATTAATTTATTTTTTGTTAAAAAACGGCATTTTTAACAAATAAATTATGCTATTATTGTTGTTTTTATCCATATCTGTATCAATTCCAAACACAATTGCACCACCCTCAAGCTCACTAAAAGTTCCAAAAAGCCTGTCCCAAACCGAAAAAATATTACCATAATTAGAATCGGTGTAAGGCATTTGATAATGATGGTGAACTTTGTGCATATTGGGTGTAACGATAAAATAACTCAAAAACTGATCTATTTTGTCTGGCAATGCCACATTGGCATGATTAAATTGGGTGGCTACAACAGACAGCGTTTGATACAAAAACACCATCCAAATAGGGCTTCCAACCACAATCACAGCCATTGTTGTAAACACAAATCGCACCACACTTTCGCCAGGATGGTGTCGGTTTGCCGTTGTCGTATCTACCCATGGATCAGAATGATGGATCAGGTGCAAACGCCATAAAACAGGAACTTTATGCTCTATATAATGCACTAAATAAGCACCAATAAAATCCATCAGCAGCAGTCCCATCACGGTATAAACCCATATATTTTCAATTCCAAGTACTGCCAACAACCCCAAATGCTGTTGGGTTACCCAACTCGATGCCATAATTAATATAAATGCTAATATAAAATTAACAACAATTGTAGTTATTGTAAAAAATATATTAACTAACCCGTGCGACCATTTCAAATAATCAAAGGCTTGAAATGGCTTTATATTTTCAATAATCCAAAAAATAGCTATACCAAATGCAAGTATAAATCCTCTATGACTCGACGGTATGCTTGAAAAATAGTGTATAATTTCATTCATGTTTTTTATTTCAAAAATAATAAAAATTTAATTATATACACCTTTTTTTCTCAAAAATAATATAATCAATAAAAAATAATCCCTTTTAATATCAATCATTCTAATAGTACGCATACCTCAAAAAAAGTCAAACCTAAAATCAACTTTTTGCAAAGGACTCATTTTCAGTTTTCTTTTTTTGAAAAAATAATTGACTAATCAAAACCATCAAATAAATAAATTGGGTATTAGAAGCCAATCCAGCTCATATCTTTGCATCCGATAATAATTTACGAAAAAATTGTATTTTTGAAAATTAAAAATTGATAATAGATAACAAAACAAAGTTGCATAATTGTTTGCGGGCTAAATACATTTAATGATATTCATGTGAAAGGAAAATCCACTTTGTTTTTATTACAAAATAACCACAATTAGTACTTAAGCACTATACTATTTAGTTTAGATGTTGTATAAAAAATGAGCAAAGGTAAATGTAATATTTTGTTATCCTAAAAAGAAATAATTATGAGCATTAAGTATTCAGTAGGATTGGATGTTGCAAGTAAAAAAATTGATATTTGCATGTCTGTAATTGATTGTAATCAAAAGGTAACTGTAGTAGCAAGTACTTCATTTCCAAATACTTTGAAAGGATTTCAGAGCATGGACGAATGGATTGTCAAAAAGAAAAAGTTGCAAGAAATTCCCTTGGTTATGTGCATGGAGGCTACAGGTGTTTATCACGAAAATTGTGCCCTTTATTTTTCAGAAAAAAAATATGCCGTTTCTATTATTTTGCCAAATAAGGCAAAGCATTACTTAATTTCTTTGGGATTAAAATCAAAAAACGACAGCATTGATGCCAAAGGATTGTCAAAAATGGGAGCAGAACAATGTTTGGAACTTTGGCAACCCATGGGTAAGTTGTATTATGAATTGCGACAATACACAAGACAGTATCAAAATTTACAAGATCAAAAAACAGTCATTAACAATCAACTCCATGCTTTAGAAAACAGCATGTATATGAGTGAAATGATGATAAACCAACAAAAGGCAATCATTGAATTGATCGAAGAACAGCTTAAGGAGCTTGAAAAATTAATGAAAAATTTGATTAATTCAGACCAGGTTCTAAAACAAAAAGTGGACAACATTTGCAAAATAAAAGGGATTGCATTGCTTAGTGTATCAACCATTATAGCTGAGACAAATGGCTTTGAATTGTTCAAAAATTACAAGCAATTAGTGTCGTATGCTGGATTTGATGTTGTAGAAAGGGAGTCTGGAACAAGTGTTGGTAAGACAAAAATTTCTAAAAAAGGAAATAGTCGTATTCGTAGGGCTTTGTTTATGCCAGCATTTCTAGCTATAAAATATAAAGAGAAACCATTGGTGGATTTATATGAAAGGACATTTGCAAAACATGGCATAAAGATGAAAAGCTATGTAGCAGTTCAAAAAAAACTATTGGTTTTAATATATCATATTTGGAAGAAAAACGAACTTTATAATCCTGATTATAAAAAAGATAGCCCCGAAATGAATTCCGAGGCTATACAAGATAACAGCTTAAAAAGCGGTTTCTCTGAGTTGCAAAATTATGAAAAAAAAGAAGATAATGAAACAAAAGATAAAAAAAAAGAAAAAATACATAGCCATTGTGAAGTTGCGTAACAACGCTGATGGAACAGCAAAATGTCTAAAATACAGGTTCGATGATTTAATAAAATTCACACTATTTTTAGACACAAATTGGTCAGAGTGGAAGTGGTTTAATTTATATTCAAATAAAGAAGAAAACAAAGGAATGCAGATTGGCAATTATACAAAAAATAACAAACCGACAACAAGAAATGTCTAATTCTTTTTTAAACTTTTATAAAAAAAAACTGCCCAATTAATAAATTAAAGGGGCAGTAAAATGAATTTCATTTTTGCATGGCAAAAGTACAAAAAAATAGAAAGTATGACCTGAAATGATTCAATTAATGACATTCATTTTTGCACCATCCATCAAAAAAACAATATTAAAAACGAATTAAATGAAAATAAAAAAAAGTCAATTTTTTATGAAAATTATGGAAAAAAAATTTGGATTTTAAGATAGTACCTTTTCGTTTCAAATCCTCGGTTCCAAAAGGTTTTTTGTTTGCTACAAAAGGAGCTTCCGCTGGTCGCTCTTTTGTAGCAACAAAAAATCCATTTGGAACCTCCGGGTTTTCCACTTCAATCTGGGCTACAATCCGTTTTCAAATATTGTTTTTCTTAAAATTTCATCAACCAAGTGCCATTTTAAAGTTTAAAATTCAGTTCAAACTAAAACCCAAACGGTAGCAAACAGCTGAAATAATACCAAATATATTTATAAAATAGTCCAAAGATGCGTAGTTATTTTTTAGAAAAAATTTTCAAAAAAAATCGTTGCATAGCTGGGCTACGGAACTATTTTTTATGAATAATTTTAGCAAAAAAGAACAAGTAGATTGGACTATTTTATATGTATATTTGGTATAAGTTTTCTTGAAAAAATAATTAACATGGATTTAAAATAAAGTTTTTTGTACTAATTTTATAAAAAAATATTATATTATCTTAAATTTGAATGTGTATTATTGCTATTTTTGGTCTAAAATGTCATTTGAATACAATATCCTAAATGTCAAATTGACTCTGTCGGCAACAGGTTTTGACGTTTTCGGAATTTGATGCTTCCAAAAATGTTGGGTAGTACCTTTCATAACCAATAAGCTCCCATGTTCTAAATTCAATTGACATTTTGCATCCTTAATGGTATGGTGTTTTAGTTGAAAAACCCTAGTGGCTCCAAAACTTACCGAAGCAATAATGGGGTTTTTGCCCAACTCTTTTTCATTATCTGCATGCCATCCATTGCTGTCTTTTCCATTGCGATACCAATTGAGCAATACAGAGGTAAATGCAGTATCTAATAGATTATCAATCCGTTGTTTGATAGAAAGCAATACAGCATCCCAGGCGTTGGGCTGCATTTCAATAGTCGAATACCGATAGGTTTTATCCAAATCACCATAAAAAGCAGTCAATCTAGGCTGCCAATGGGTTTTGTTAAAAACCCTTATGGTATCTTGTTGCCATGCTATATTTTTTAGCAAATAAGCCATCAAAAAATCGGATTCTTCTGCCGAAAAAAAATGAGGATAATAGGTAACATCTGCATCTGGAAGCTCAAATTTCATTGGGGTATCGTCAATAAAAAGCATCCGATTTTTATTTTTTTAAGTTAATATTCATCCCAATTATGGCTACAATTATCAATAAAATGCCTATCCATTGAAGCAAAAATACATTTTCATGCAACAAAAAATAAGCCATTAATACCGAAACAGGCAGCTCTAATGCTGCAACTATACTACCCAATCCAATACCTGTCAATGGAAATCCTACGTTCATTAATAATGGTGGTATGATGGTTCCAAATAGCGCTAATAAAATGCCCCATTTTGTAAAAATTGTATAATTAAACGGAGTATTTTGTGTTATGATTAAAAAAAACAGGATTACAATACCGCCTCCAACAAGCATATATAAACTTCTTTTTGCAGAGGGTAAGTGATTGGCTATCCTATTGGCCGTAAACATTGTAGTAGAAAAGGATAGGGCAGAGAGCAATCCCCAAAACAAGCCACGCCAATCTAATGCAATAGAATGGTTTAACACGTTGGTTGCCAGCACTGTACCTATTAAGACCAAAACCACAGCAGCTATTTTTTGATTAGATGGCCGTTTTTTTTCTACAATCATTTCTACCAAAACACCTATCCAAACGGTTTGCATTAGCAAAATAATAGCTATGGAAACATTAATATATTTGACGCACAAATAATAAAACACACTTGTCATACCTAGTGATGTGCCTGCAAGAAGGAGTTTGAGCCGATCAGTTGTATGTACTACAACTGTATTTGAACCATTTTTGATGTTTTGAAATGCCACAACAAGCCAAACGCCAAGAAGCCCATAAACGAATTGAGATGTAGTAATTTCTGCTGTTGTATAGCCTTCTTGGTATGCTAATTTTACAAATGTAGCCAACATGCCATAACTTGCCGCTCCAATTCCTACTAAAAAAACGCCTTTAAGTAAACTTTTATTGTGCATATTTTGATATTTATTGGGAACAAAGATAATGGAATTGCAAGTGTATTGATGCAAAAAAACCTTCAAATATGAAGGCTATTTTGTTTTATAAAAAAAAATTAATATCAGGACTGTTTTGTTTTAGAGTTTGAAAATACCACCAAAAGCAATGATTCTTTGCAAAAACCAAAAATGCTGCGAGGCTTTGTCTTCGTTTTCAAAAGTTGTTTTAACATCGGGCATGTTGATATAGCCTCCTTTTAATTCTGCTTGTATAAAGAAATGCTTGTAAAAAGTTAAATTAATACCCGCTTTTGCTGATAATCCGTAACCAGATATATGAAAATCATCATGTCTGGCTTTGCCCATAAGCATAGTATTGGTTTTTGGATATAAAACACCAGCCCCAACGCCTTCTGTTATATTGACTTGAAATGTATCTGTGTTTGTAAGATGTAAATATTTTGATACATCATCAACTCTCGAAAATTCAGTATTTACATAGTTCAATCCGTCTGTATGTTCAAAGGTTAAGAATTTTTCATCTGCCAAATTAACGATACCGTTATTGATTTGATTTCCGTTGAAACTTGCTGGATATGTACCGTTTATGGCCACACTTTGGTTTTGTTCCATTACATATTTCATGTGATCTACACCAATAGAAATGTTATAATGATCGTTGATAAAATAGCCCATTCTAAAATTGGTTTGTGGAATGGTCATTCTACCTGGGTTGATATAATCAACATGCCACCCTTTGGGTTTGTCTATGGCGGCCACATTTGACAGGGTAAAATCATAATCTTTACCTGTAAAATGTATGTCAGATTTGGAGTAACTTTCTCTATTTCCTCCCCAAAATATAAAAAATTTACCTTTATTGTGAGCAGTGTATGTGTTTGATTTTACATCCTGTGCATAAATATTACATATCTCTAAAAACAAAAGAGATATAGCTGCTATTTTTTTCATTATTTTTTTTAAAATTGATTAATAGTTTGTCTGATGGCGACTAATTTTTTCATTAAGTCTTCAAAATAGTCCAAGTGCAACATATTGGCACCATCGCTTTTTGCATTTGCTGGATCAAAATGGGTTTCTATAAAAATGCCATCTACACCAACCGCTATACCCGCTTTTGCAATAGTTTCTATCATGTCTGGTCGCCCTCCTGTAACACCAGCCATCTGATTGGGTTGTTGTAAGGAATGGGTTACATCTAAAACAGTAGTTGCATATTTTTGCATGGTAGGGATGCCTCTAAAATCGACAATCATATCCTGATAGCCAAACATACTACCTCTGTCTGTAACCATAATATTATCATTGTGGCAATCTAATACTTTTTGAACGGCATGTTTCATGCTCTCGGGGCTCATAAATTGCCCTTTTTTCAAATTGACGGTTTTACCTGTTTGAGCGGCAGCAACCACAAGGTCGGTTTGTCTTACTAAAAATGCGGGTATTTGCAACACATCTACATAGGCAGCTGCTTTTGCAGCATCTTCATTGGTGTGGATGTCTGTAATGGTTGGAACTTGAAAACTTTCCGATACTTTCCGAAGAATTTTAAGTGCTTTTTCGTCACCAATGCCAGAAAAACTATCAATTCTTGAACGATTGGCTTTTTTGAAAGATCCTTTAAAAACAAATGGAATTTGTAAATTATTAGTTATAGTAACTAATCTTTCTGCAATTTTCATTGCCATTTCCTCTCCTTCGATAGCACACGGACCGGCCAATACAAAAAACTGTCCGCTTTCTGTATGTTTGATTTGGGGGATATTATTTATATTCATCTTTTATGCAATTAGTTGAATTTTTTTGGCAAAGGTAAGCATCCCTTTTTTATTATTAATGACTTTTGTCATTTTTTAGAAAATATTGTAGGAGTTTTATTTTATTGAAATTTAGAAGCAATGTTTAATCCTTTTGGTGCCAAAAGTGCCCCTTTTTCATAATGATTGAGGTATAAAATGAGGGGTTTTTTGATACCTTCATAAGTAATTTCATATACACTTATAAATCCAGCTCCTGTTTTATCGTTTTTTGTTGGAAATGGACAGCAAATTCCTGTTTTTGTATAGTTTATTTTTTCGCCATTGGGTCCACATAAAGCGTTCAAATACCTTTTATGATTCAATTCTTCGTTGTTGGTGTTTTGGTAAAATACATTGATTGGAAAATCTTTGTCATAACCATACCTATCATCATTACTTACAGCGGTTAATTCAAAAACGTATTGTTTCGTAATTTTAGGTTTCATGGCATTTGAATCTACATTTTTCAATGTTGATTTGGTACTTATACAAGAAAGTATGCTAAAATTTATAATTATTAATAAAAAGTATTTAATTTTATTCATTTATGTAATATATAATGGTTATAATTATTGTGTATTTACGTTTTTTGTTTATTGCTATTGGTTTGCAAAAAACAAGTTGTTCTAGCTGATGTCAAAAATTAAAATTAGAAAGGGTTGCAAAATTATTAATAAAAATAGGTTTTTAGTAACTAAATTTAATACTTTTGGCTCAAAAAACAATATGAATTTACTTTTTGAAACATGGCATTGGGCTATATCGGGTTTTTTGATAGCAATAATCATGCTACTTTTAAATTATTTTGGAAAAGTTTTTGGTATGTCGTCCAATTTAAGGACGTTATGTTCTATGGCTGGAGCTGGTAGATGTGCCGATTTTTTTAAATTTGATTGGAAAACTCAAAAATGGAATTTGGTTGTACTTATTGGTACTATGTTTGGAGGATTTTTTGCTACTCATTTTATGCAAAGTCCCAACAATGTAACGCTCAATCCTAAAACCATTTCGCAATTAACTGCTATGGGAATAGAGGCTCCAAACGGCAAGTTGCTACCAGAGGCACTTTTTTCTGAATCTTTTTCAAATAACCCAAAACAAGTTTTAATATTATTACTAGGCGGTTTACTCATTGGTTTTGGATCTCGTTATGCAGGCGGTTGTACTTCGGGTCATGCCATTGCTGGTTTAAGCAATTTGCAAATTCAATCTTTAAAAGCTGTAATTGGTTTTTTTGTTGGTGGTTTGATCATGTCGCATTTTATCCTCCCTTTAATTTTCACTAAATCATGATGAGTAACATACCTTTTCAAATTATTGATTGGTCTCAAATTCAAGAGACTTTTCATCCTGGTTTTACGGGTACTTCAGATTGGAAAACAATCCAGTTTGATGGATTTAAGGTACGAATTGTAAAGTATAGTGCTGGTTATTTGGCCGATCATTGGTGTCAAAAAGGACATATTGTTTATTGTTTGGATGGTGAATTTGAAAGCGAATTAGAAACAGGCGAAATATTTCGTCTATCAAAAGGAATGTCTTATATTGTTTCAGACGATAGCAGTTCTCATCGTTCAATTTCCAAAAATGGCGTTAGTTTATTAATTATTGATGGCGATTTTTTAAAATAAATAGTGTTTTTTATGAAATATATAAAGTTTTTGCTAGTAGGTTTTGTTTTTGGAATTGTTTTAACAAAGTCTGAAGCCGTTTCTTGGTACAGAATTTATGAAATGTTTCAGTTTCAATCATTTCACATGTTTGGTATCATTGGAGTTGCCGTTATTACAGGCATCATTGGAGTGCAATGGATCAAAAAAAGTGGTGTCAACGCTATAGATGGTGAAGCCATTAGTATTCCAAATAAAGAAAAAGGACTATACCGATATTGGATAGGCGGAGGCATCTTTGGTTTAGGTTGGGCTTTAGTAGGATCTTGCCCAGGCCCCATATTTATTTTGCTTGGTGCGGGTTTTAAAGCGGTTGGGTTTGTACTTTTAGGAGCACTTTTAGGTACTTTTTTATATGGTATTATCAAAGATAAATTGCCACATTAATGTTTGTTTTGTTTTATAATTCCTGATATTAATAAATATTGTGCTAAAATATATGACAACATGATGATGAAATTGCCATTCTGAATTGGTGTGGCAAATTTATTGATAGCTAAAATTGAATCTGAAAATACAAATAATACAGCTCCAATAGTAATATTAAAATGATCGTTTTTGTAAACATACAAACTGATTTTTAAGCCAAAAAATCCCATAAAAGTTATAACCATAGCGTACACAATTACGGGAATTTTTAAAGTGCCTAAATAGGGATATAAAATAGACAAAATGTAAAAGAAATATATTGTAAAGCAAATGGCAACCATTAATTGTAATTTTAATGGTAGTACAGCAGCATTTTTTTGTTGAATAAATGTAAGGCAATAGAAAACATGGGAAATTAAAAAACCTACTAAACCAAAAATAAAAAACAATGCTGATTTAGTATTAAAAATTAATAAAACATCGCCCAACCACGAGAAAAACAAGGCATATAACACTATTTTTTTTGTAGGGAATGGCTCTTGAAAAACTACTTTTGCCATTAATATCAATACAATCAAAGCTTTAAAAAATGGTGCAAATGGACATTCAATAGATAGCAATATCAAATAGACAACGGCATTTATAAAAAATAATTTTTGAATCAGGTTAATAGTTTTCATCATTTGGTTTTTCAAAGTTATTCCAAACAAAATATAAGGTTGCACCTAATGAAATTATTAAATACAAATACATGAATTGAGTTGCATATTCAAAATATTTTTCAGCAGCAAACCAACTTTTGTTTAGGATTAAAACGTATATACCTAATACAAATTTTAATATTTCAGGAAATAGTACCCTTTTGTTACAATTTAATAATTCTGTATAGCTGTAAATACTTATAAAAATAAATATACCATAAATATAGATATTAGTATGACCAATTTCTGAAATAAAATAATATAAATAGCTCGAAAGAGACAAGATGAAAATAATTTGCAAAAAACTCCATACAACCAATTTATTAGAATAATAAGTGTTGTATTTTTTGAAATTATAAATATCATTTATTTTTTGAATAGGATATAATTCATCAAAGTTTGCTGGTCTCCAACCTGTGGGTTTAAACCAAATCAAAAATGTATCTTTCCAGCTGGGTGCCCTCCAAGCATCTTGTATCAATAACCACAAATGTTGAAAATTTATCCAAAATGGATTCCAAGTATTTGCGGGCCTAGTAATGCCATAAACAGCTGGAACATGGTCTAATTCTTCCTGAAACGTACCAAAAAATTTATCCCAAACAATAAAAATCTGTGCAAAATTTTTGTCCATATACTCCGGATTTATGGCATGATGAACCCTATGATGTGAGGGGGTAACAAGGATGTGTTCCAAAACACCCATTTTTTGAATGTGTCTGGTATGATACCAAAATTGCAGAAACAAATGAATAGGCATAGTGGTAGCTATTACTTTTGGATCTATGCCTAAAAGAGCCACTGGTAACAACAAAAAGGAATAAAACTTGAAAATAACCGCAAAAGGCTGTCGCAAGGCACATGCCAAATTAAACTCTTCACTACTATGATGTATGGCATGAGAATTCCACAAAATATTGATTTTATGAGCCCAGCGATGCGAACAATATCCGTAAAAATCTATTACTATAAATGTAATAATATAGGTATAAATATTGGTTTTCAGATGTGTAATTGCTAGTTGATGAACTAAAAATTCATACGACAAAACAGTAATAGACATTCCTAAAATATCTTTTAATGTATTTATTAATCCTGAACTTAAACTAGATAAGGTATCAATTAACGGTACAGTATCATTTTTAATTATCAGGCCATAAATTTTTTCAATAAAAATTAAAGTTAAAAAAATGGGCATTGCAATTACTAATATTTTACCATATTCTGCCATATTCTTATATTTTTTTAATGAAATTTATTGCATTTTCAAAAATAACATTTGTTTTTTAAATAAACTAAAATTATTCAAATAATTTCAGCACTTAATCCTGCTTCTAATAATTGTAAACATTGTGGTTTTAGTTCTTTTAAACTGCCTGTTTTTACAGTACATTTTCCTTTATAATGTACTAAAATAGCACATTGTTCAGCTTGTTCGGCAGTATGTTTACAAACCGCAATTAGTGTATCTATTACATGATCAAATGTGTTCACATCATCATTATACAATACTATTTCATTATGTGCCGCTAATTGTTCTGAAACAGCTTTCTTTTCTTTAACTTTTTCAATCGTGGACATAAACAAATTTTAATTTAATTTTTAATATACTTCAACGAAACCCAATTGTTTCTTTTTAATTGATTTACAAATTGCAATCCATTTGCAATACAGGCAGCGTCTATATATGGAATATCCTCTTCATAAAACCCACTAAATAAAATGATGCCTTTGGAATGTAAACTGTTGCAATAGGCTTCCATATCGTTCAAAAGGATGTTTCTATTGATGTTGGCTATTATCAAATCATATTTTTTATCTGCTAATAGGGCGGCATCTCCTTCATAAACACTAATGTGTTGGCAATCATTTCGCTCTGCATTTTCAATAGAGTTCAAGTAGCACCAGTTGTCTATATCTATGGCATCAATGGGTTTTGCTCCTTTCATTTCGGCCAAAATAGCCAAAATGGCAGTGCCACATCCCATATCTAAAGTTTTCAATCCAACTACTTCCATGGCTAACAAATGCTGAATCATCATGTGAGTCGTTTCATGATGTCCTGTCCCAAAACTCATTTTGGGCTCTATTACTATATCATATTTAGCCTCCGTTTTAGGATGAAAGGGGGCTCTTACATGACACATTCCATCCACTTCAATTGGCTCAAAATTTTTCTCCCATTCTTCATTCCAATTTACTTGTGCAATTTCTTCTAACGTATAGGAAATGGTAAAGTCTTCGTTTTTCAATACCATGACCTCATCCAAAATTTGTTCATTCCAAAACGATTTCTGAATATAAGCCGTCATGCCAGCCTCTGTTTCTATAAAACTTTCAAATGGCAGTTCGCCCAATTCGGCTATTAATATTTCCGATCCCAATGCTTTTGGGCTCACCTCAAAATGATAACCCATATAAATATTTGACATACAAATGTGATTTATTATTTAATAATTAAAAAAAAAGAAAAGCGACAATTTTCATTACCGCTTTTCTTTTAAGCTGGCTTTTATGGCCTAAATGCCATTTACAATAGCCACAAAATCCGAAGCTTTCAAAGCAGCACCACCAATCAAACCACCATCAACATCGGGTTTAGAAAATATTTCTTTGGCATTATCTGGCTTTACACTGCCTCCATACAATATCGAAACACCCTCTGCAATATCTGCTCCAAATCCTTTTCTAATTGTTGCTCGTATAAACTCGTGCATTTCTTGTGCCTGTTCCGGACTGGCCGTTTCTCCTGTACCAATGGCCCATACGGGCTCATAAGCCAAAATAATATGTTCCCACGATGATTTTTCTATATGAAACAAGCCATCTCTTAATTGATTTTCTACCACATTAAAGTGTTGCTTGTCTTGACGGTCTTTCAACTCCTCTCCAAAACAAAAAATCACATCCATTTCATGCTTCAGTGCCGTATCTACTTTATTGGCCAACAACGCATCGGTTTCATGACAATAGGCTCTTCTTTCAGAATGACCCAATATCACGGTGTTCACGCCAATACTTTTTAGCATATCTGCCGAAATTTCTCCCGTAAATGCCCCGCCCTCGGCTTGGTGCATGTTTTGTGCCGCAACCGTAATGTTTGTAAAATTCAAATGCTCAACTGCCGATGACAAATTTACAAATGTCGGAGCCACTATAATTTTTACTTCTTTGTCCGATGGCAATTGGTCTATCAATTCATTCAACAAATCTTCCGTTTGCTCGGCATTTTTGTTCATTTTCCAGTTTCCTGCTACAATTTTTGTTCTCATGTTTAGTGTATAGTTTTTAGAATAGTACTCATCTTTTCAAAATCAGTCTCTACAGCGCGATACAATACTACTTTTCCCGTTTTGTCCACTATAATATACCTCGGAATCCAATCCAAATCTATCATCTGTCCAAAAACACCTTTCATACCATCGTTTGCCATATAATGATCGCCAACCAATTCATGTTTGTCAATCCCTTGCTTCCATTTTTCAACCGTTTTGTCCATAGACAAAAACACAAACGAAACCTCAGGATTTGCAGCTTGCAACGTTTTTACTTTTGGCATGGCTTTCACACAATCAGAGCACCATGAAGCCCAAACCTCTATAACCAAAGTCTTTCCTTGATGTTTTTTTAAAATATCCGAAAACTTTACTTGTTTTTCAGCACTGTTCATCAGTGTCGCTTCTAAAGCTCCCGCCGCAAATTCTTCTTTCTGTGCCTGGCATCCCCATGCTAAAACACCACACAATAGCATTAATATTTTTTTCATAATTGATAGTTTTTTGGTTTATTTTTTCAATCTACTTTACATTGCAAACGCAAAAATAATTATTTTAATTTTGAAATCACATTTTTTTTCAATTATCTTACCCTTTTATTTGCAACCACCATTCACAAAAAAACAACAACGCCCTTTTTTTCTCAAAGCACAACACCCCGTTTTCAATCTACACCCGTCCCGCTATCCATTACAATCTTTTGTTTTTTTGTCGTTTTCAAAACAAACTAATTCACAAATAAGGATGACGCCACTTCCAATTGAAGTCCATCCCAAAAAAACAAAAGGATTTCCATTACTATCGGGGCTATACAAACAACTTCAATCTTTCAAAAAACACTTCAATAAAATCAAAAAAAAAGCCATTTATCCCTAAAAAACAACCTTTCAACCTTAATTAATCTATTTTTGATCCAACAAAATGTATTTTCAATTCATTTTTTTTCTTATCTTCGCCTCCTAATTAACTCTAAATTAAAAAACTATGGGATTTTTTGCAGATTTTAAAGCCTCTCTTATGAAAGGCGATATTGTAAGCCTTTCAACAGCCGTTGTTATTGGCGGCGCTTTTGGCAAAGTGATAACCTCTGCCGTAGAAGATAACATCATGCCAATTATTGGTTTAATAACTGGTGGTGTTGATTTTACTCAAAAATTTATTTCACTCGACGGCAATGTTTACGAAAATTTAGAAGCCGCCAAAAAAGCAGGAGCTGCCGTAATAACTTATGGCAATTTACTTCAAGCACTTCTTAATTTTATCATTATTGCTTTCTTTATTTTTGTATTATTAAGAGCCGCTGATAAAGCCAAAAAGAAAGAAGAAGCTGCTGCACCAGCACCAACTGGTCCAACTCAAGAACAACTTTTAACCGAAATTCGCGATTTATTAAAAAAATAATTTAATTTTAAAAGCCCACATTTCAAAAGGCTGAACCCATTTTTTGGGGCAGCCTTTTTTATTTGAACATTTTTTAATTACACAAAATGTTTTAAATATAACATTTTGTTATTTTTTGTTAATCCCCTTGTTACTCTAATTTTATTATTTACTTTTGTACCATCAAATAGTAAAATAAAAAACAAAACATAAATTATCATGAGAATAGCAGTTGTAGGGGCAACCGGAATGGTTGGCGAGGTAATGCTACAAGTTTTAGCAGAAAGAAATTTTCCAGTAACAGAATTAATTCCAGTAGCATCTGAAAAATCCGTTGGAAAAGAAATTGAGTTCAAAGGCACAAAATACAAAGTAGTTGGCATGCAAACAGCCGTAGAGATGAAAGCCGATATTGCAGTTTTTTCAGCAGGAGGCGATACCTCCTTGGAGTGGGCTCCAAAATTTGCAGCAGCGGGCACAACTGTTATAGACAACTCGTCGGCTTGGAGAATGGATCCTACAAAAAAATTAATCGTTCCAGAAATTAATGCCAACCAATTAACCAAGGAAGATAAAATTATTGCCAATCCCAATTGCTCTACAATTCAAATGGTTATGGCATTAGCACCATTGCATCAAAAATACGACATAAAAAGAATCATTGTTTCTACATACCAGTCCATTACAGGAACTGGCGTAAAAGCTGTAAAACAATTAGAAAACGAATATGCGGGTATTCAAGGCGATATGGCTTACAAATACCAAATACACCGTAATGCAATTCCTCACTGCGACAGTTTTGAACCCAACGGTTATACTAAAGAAGAAATGAAACTGGTTCGTGAAACTCAAAAAATTTTGAGCGACAATACGATTGCTGTTACTGCAACTGCCGTGCGAGTTCCAATCGTTGGAGGACATAGCGAAGCCGTAAATGTTGAATTTACAAACGATTTCGATGTTGCAGAAGTACGATCTATCTTGAGCCAAACCGATGGCGTAATAGTTCAAGACGATTTGGATGCTTTTTCGTACCCAATGCCATTGTTTGCCCAAGGGAAAAACGAAGTTTTTGTAGGTAGAATCCGTAGAGACGAAAGCCAACCCAACACATTAAATTTATGGATAGTTGCAGACAACTTACGTAAAGGGGCAGCTACCAACACCATTCAAATTGCAGAATATTTGATCGCTCATCAACTGGTTTAATAAAAATGATTAATTTGTATTAGGAGGGGCTAATATTAATAGCGTATTTATTTATAAAAAGCTATTTTTTAAATACCAAATATATTTATAAAATAGTCCAAAGATTCGTAGTTATTTTTTAGAAAAAATTTTCAAAAAAAATCGCTGCATAGCTGGGCTACGGAACTATTTTTTTTGAATAATTTTAGCAAAAAAAAACAAGTAGATTGGACTGTTTTATATGTATATTTGGTATAATATCTATTTTTTCTAAATACATCACGAAAATTTTTTTTGAATAAAAAAGGCTGTCCAAAAATAATTGGACAGCCTTTTTTAATTATAAAAAAAATTAAAAGCAATAGCTATTTTCGGCAACCAATTTGGCTGTAATTTGCTCTCTTAATCCAACAATATTTGGCATGTTGGTGTATTTTGTAAATCGGCGTAAGCCCATCAACATCATACGTTGTTCGTCTCCTTCGGCAAAAGAAATAATACTTTCTTTTCCTCTTTGAGCTACAATATCAACTGCTTTGTACAAATAGAGTTTTGCCATTGCAATTTGCTCTTTTACAGCTGCTTCGCCTTGTTTTTTAGCCATTTTTTCTGTTCTCAAAATGGTGCTTTCTGCCATATAAATTTCAATCAAAATATCGGCAGCAGCCATCAATAATTGTTGGTGAGCGTCAAGATCCATTCCATATTTTTGAACGGCACCACCAGCAACCATCAAGAAGGCTTTTTTCAATTTGCCAATCATTTCTTTTTCTTCAGAGAATAATTCAGAATAATCAGGGGTGTCAAAAGATGGAATCCCCATTAATTCTTCTTGAACTTTGGAAGCAGGACCTAATAAGTCTATATGGCCTTTCATGGCTTTTTTGATTAACATTCCAACAGAAAGCATTCGGTTGATTTCGTTAGTCCCTTCATAAATACGGGCAATTCGAGCATCTCTCCAAGCCGATTCCATCGGAGTATCTTCTGAGAATCCCATTCCGCCATAAATTTGAATTCCTTCGTCAGAGCAATTTTGAACATCTTCTGAAACGGCTACTTTCAAAATGGAACACTCAATAGCAAATTCTTCTACGCCTTTCAATTCGGCTTCTTGATGCGAAGTGCCCTCTGCTTCTCTAATTTTGATTCTATTTTCAATGTCTTTTGCAGCTCTATACGTGGCACTTTCTCCAGCATAAGTTGATGTTGCCATTTCGGCCAATTTGTATCTGATAGCACCAAAAGAAGCAATTGGAGTATTAAATTGAATTCTTTCATTGGCATAGTGAATTGCATTAGATGTTACTCGACGTTGTGCATCCAAACAAGCAGCTGCCAATTTGATACGACCTACATTCAAGGCATTCATCGCAATTTTGAAACCGTTTCCTCTTTCAGACAGCATATTTTCAACAGGTATTTTAGTTTCATTAAAGAAAACCTGACGAGTTGATGAAGCACGAATTCCTAATTTGTGTTCTTCTTCTCCAAAAGAAATTCCGTTGTCAGCTGTGTTTTCTAGGATGAAACCGGTAATATTTTTGTCGTCTTCAATTCTAGCAAAAACGATAAATAGCGAACAAAATCCTGCATTTGAAATCCACATTTTTTGTCCTGTGATTTTGTAATGTGTTCCATCTTCAGACAAAACCGCTTTTGTTTTCCCTGAATTTGCATCACTTCCTGCTCCTGGTTCAGTTAAACAATAAGCTCCAAACCATTCGCCTGATGCTAATTTCGGAACGTATTTTTGTTTTTGTTCTTCTGTTCCATATAAAGTAATTGGCATGGTTCCAATTCCGGTATGTGCACCAAAAGCAGTTGAAAATGAGCCTGTTGCTCCTGAAATATAGTCGCAAACCAAACAAGTATCCACAAATCCCATTCCCATTCCGCCATAAGCTTCAGGAACCGAAATGCTCAAGAAACCCATTTCGCCTGCTTTACGCATGGTTTCCTCAGTTAAGGCATAATCTTTCTTTTCAAAACGATCTTTGTACGGCCAAATTTCTTTGTCCACGAATTCTTTAACAGAATCACGCATCATGATTTGTTCTTCAGAAAAATCTTCAGGTGTGAATACATTTTCACATTTTGTTTCTTTTACAAGGAATTGTCCTCCTCTTGTGATGTCTTCCATATAGTTTTTTTTAGATAAAAGAAGAAAGAAATTAGAAAAAAGATAAAACTTAAAGTTTATTAATGAATCCCACTGTCATTTTTTGGAATTCAATAATCTTGTTTTCAATTTCATTCGACTTTTCATTTGATAAATATTTATTTTGATTAGCTATTAATAATTGTGTTTGCAATTCGAACGATGACCCTAAACTGATATTCAAATAATGTTTAAAATGAACATTTTCTCTATTTGAACCTTCTGCAATATTAGAAGGCATAGAGACCGCAGCGCGATTCATTTGACTTACAAGTCCATAGGTTTCACTTTTAGGAAAATCAAGACATATTTTATGAATATCTGAAGTTATTTCCAATGATAAAATCCAAATTTTAAGATTTTTAAAATTGTGTTTCATTACTTAAATTTTCTTCTTTAAATGAACTTGAATCTCACATCTTTTTTCTTGCCTCTTTTTTCTTGCCTTACAATACCTCGTAAATCCCCGCACTTCCTTGACCTGTTCCAACACACATACTTACGATACCATATTTGCTACCTCTTCTTTTCATTTCGTCAAATAATTGCACCGATAATTTAGCACCTGTACAACCTAGTGGGTGACCTAAAGCAATAGCACCACCGTTCACGTTTACGATTTCAGGATTTAAGCCTAATTCTCGAACAACCGCTAATGATTGTGATGCAAAAGCTTCGTTTAACTCAATTAAGTCAATATCGTTTAAAGTCAATCCTGCTTGTTTCAACGCTTTCGGAATGGCTTTTACAGGGCCAATACCCATAATACGTGGTTCAACTCCTGCTGAAGCATAATTAACCAGGCGTGCAATTGGAGTAACGCCCAATTCTTTAACCATTTCTTCACTCATAATTAAGACAAAAGCAGCTCCATCACTCATTTGTGAAGAGTTACCAGCAGTAACACTACCATCCGCAGAAAACACAGGCTTCAATTTGCCTAATGCAGCTATGTTCGTATCGGCTCTTGGTCCTTCATCTTTCGATATGGTATAAGTTTTAGTTTCTTTTTTACCGTTTTCGTTTATAAATGTTTGCTCTACATTAATAGGAACAATTTGTTTGTCAAATTTACCTTCAGTTTGAGCTTTCAAAGCCTTTTGGTGTGAGTTGAAAGCAAATTCATCTTGGTCTTCACGAGAAATTGAATATTGTTTAGCAACAGCTTCAGCAGTCAATCCCATACCCCAATAGTAATCCTCGTTTCCTGCAGCCGCTACAGCATAATCAGGAGTAGGTTTGTAACCTCCCATCGGAATAAAAGACATACTTTCAGCTCCACCAGCAATGATACAATCCGCCATGCCACTTTGAATTTTGGCTGTAGCCATTCCAATAGTTTCCAAGCCTGAGGCACAATATCTATTTACGGTTACGCCAGGAACATCCGTCACTTTTAATCCCATCAAAGAAATTAATCGACCTACGTTTAATCCTTGTTCGGCTTCGGGCATGGCATTACCTACCATCACATCGTCTATTCGTGTTTTGTCAAAATCAGGCAATTCATTCATCATAAATTGAATGGTTTCTGCTGCCAACTCATCCGGTCTTTTGAATCGAAAAACCCCTTTTGGCGCTTTGCCTACGGCAGTTCTGTATGCTTTTACTATGTATGCTGTTTTCATATAAATCCCCTAAATTTCCTATTAGGGGTCAATAGGTTTTATTGGTTGTTATTCATTAATTTTTTAATTGATAAGTTCTGTTATTCCAGTTGCATGCTACACTTTCATTCAAATAATACCATTTTTTGTCCTCTGACTCAATGCGGGAAAGCAAGCGATAATGCGTCCAACTCAATTCGGTACGCAATGCGTTCCAAATTGGAAAGCTTTTATAAAAAGCCCTCATATTGTTTAAATTTCTCTCGTCAAACCCTTTACCAAATTCAAGAGTCAATTCGTTTGCCAAGTTTTTTAACGTTGCTTTTCCATAAACAGCCTTTGAATTGCCTTGTTGTTCATCTTCAACAATTAATTGACCTATTTTCCAATACGTTTCCAGCAAAGCTGCATTAACCATTCGGTAAACCCGTTGTCGAGATTCCTGAATAATTTCTTTGACGGATTGAAATAATAGAGTGTTTGTTGGTTGCATTTTTCTTAAATTTTTCTGTCTATTTTTTAATTACTAAAACTTTTCATTAAATTTCTAAAACCTCGTAGAGGTTTACTGTTTGTAGCCCCAATCGTTTTTGCGTTCTTTTTAGCTCCGTAGGAGCCGACCTGTTTGTTATAAATTATTCTATCCAATCAAATAGATATTTTTCATTATATTCAATTTCAAATTTTTTTAAAAAATCTATATATTCCTCTTTAAATGTTCTTTTTTTATGATGTTCCTCTTGATTTAAAATGTATTTTATTACATTATCTAAATTGCTTTTGGAATATGAAAATGCTCCAAATCCTTCTTGCCAATTAAATTTCCCGTTAATCCATTTACTATCATTGATAAATTTAGACGAGCCTGCTTTTATATCTCTAACTAAATCAGAAATTGAAATGTTTGGTTTTAAACCTACTAAAATATGTACATGATCGGGCATTGCAAATATTGATAACAATTTTTGTTCTCTATTTGTTACAATCCCAGTGATGAATTTATGTAATTCTTCACGATTTTCTTTCATTATCAAATTCTGCCTGCCTTTTACCGCAAAAACAATTTGAATATATATTTGAGAATAGGTATTTGCCATTTTCACAAACAATAATCTGGTTTATAATTTAATTAAACAATCTACAATCAGGTCGCTCCTAAGGAGCTATATTGTTTTTTTTTTACATTTCTACAATCAGGTCGCTCCTACGGAGCTATATTGTTTTTTTTTACATTTCTACAATCAGGTCGCTCCTACGGAGCTATATTGTTTTTTTTTACATTTCTACAATCAGGTCGCTCCTACGGAGCTATATTGTTTTTTTTTTACATTTCTACAATCAGGTCGCTCCTACGGAGCTATATTGTTTTTTTTACATTTCTACAAATAGGTCGCTCCTAAGGAGCTTCTAATTTCTCAAAGGCTTCCCTTTAGTCAACATAAACTGAATTCTTTCCAATGTTTTTCTTTCTGTACAAAGTGATAAAAATGCTTCACGTTCAATATCTAATAAATATTGTTCGCTCACCAAGGTTGGTTCGGATAAATCGCCACCAGCCATTACATAAGCCAATTTGTTTGCAATTTTTCTATCGTGTTCAGAAATGTATTTACCAGCCTGCATTTGGTCAGTACCTACTAAGAACATTCCCAAGGCTTGTTTTCCAAGCACTTTTACGTCTTTTCTTTGAATTGGTTGCGTATAACCTTGCTCAGCCATTTGTAATGCCACTTGTTTTGCAACTGCAATTTGTCGGTCTTTATTGACTACCACAATATCTTTTCCTTTTTGTAAAACGCCCATATCAAAAGCTTCATAAGCAGATGTTGCTACTTTTGCCATTCCAACGGTTAAGAAATATTCTTGCAATACATTCAATTCAACATCATTTTTGTGGAATAAATCAGAAGCACGCAATGCCATTTCTTTAGAACCTCCACCGCCTGGAATAACTCCAACGCCAAATTCTACTAATCCAATATAGGTTTCAGCTGCTGCTACTACTCGGTCGGCGTGCATGGTCATTTCGCAACCACCTCCTAATGTCATGCCGTGTGGAGCAACAATTACAGGTGTTGCCGAGTAACGCACACGCATCATAGTATCTTGAAACATTTTAATAGCCATGTTCAATTCTTCATATTCTTGCTCCACAGCCATCATAAAAATCATTCCGATGTTGGCACCCACAGAGAAATTTGCCCCTTGATTTCCAATAACCAAACCGTTGTATTCTTTTTCGGCTAAGTCAATGGCTTTGTTGATAGCTTGTAGCACATCACCACCAATGGTATTCATTTTGGATTGGAATTCTAGATTCAAAATTCCATCACCCAAATGCTGAATCACAGCACCGCTATTACTCCATACTTTTTTGCTTTCGCGAATGTTATTTAAAATGATAAAAGCATCTTGTCCAGGAACCTTAGTTTGTGATTTTGATGGAATATTGTAATAATAAGTAGCACCTTCTTTTACAGAATAAAAACTGCTACTTCCAGAAGCAAGCATTTCGCTTACCCATGTTGCTGGTTCATATCCTTCGGCTTTCATTAGTTCGATTCCTTTGGCAACACCTATGGCATCCCAAATTTCGAAAGGCCCATTTTCCCAGCCAAAGCCAGCTTTCATAGCATCATCAATTTTATAAAAATCATCTGAAATCTCAGGAATTCTATTGGAACAATAGGCAAACATGGCTGCGAAATTTTTTCTGTAAAATTCTCCCGCTTTGTCTTTTCCTTTTACCAATACTTTGAAACGATCAATAGGTTTATCGATGGTTTTAGTTAATTCTAATGTAGCAAACGAAGCTTTTTTTGATGCTCTGTACTCTAATGTATTTAGGTCTAAAGATAAAATTTCTTTACCTTCTTTTTTATAAAAACCTTGCCCAGTTTTGCTTCCCAACCATTTATTTTCCATCATTTTGGAAATAAAATCTGGAAGTTGGAACAAATCATGTGCTTCATCATTCGGGCAGTTGTCATAAATTCCGTTGGCAACATGAACTAAAGTATCTAAACCAACCACATCCACCGTTCTGAATGTAGCCGATTTTGGGCGACCAATAACAGGTCCAGTTAATTTATCTACTTCTTCAATAGTTAGTCCCATTTCTTTTACCAAGTGGAATAAACTTTGAATACCGAAAATTCCAATACGGTTTCCAATAAAAGCAGGAGTGTCTTTGGCAACAACCGATGTTTTTCCTAAAAATTTAGAACCATATTCCGTTAAGAAATCCAATACTTCAGGATTGGTTTTTGGACCAGGAATGATTTCGAATAATTTTAGATAACGTGCCGGATTAAAAAAGTGTGTTCCACAAAAATGAGCTTGAAAATCCTCAGAACGACCTTCACTCATAAACTGAATAGGAATTCCAGAGGTATTCGAAGTCACTAATGTACCTGGTTTTCTATACTTGTCGATTTGTTCAAAGACTAATTTTTTAATATCTAAACGTTCTACAACCACTTCAATAACCCAGTCGCAAGAAGCGATTTTAGACATATCGTCTGTGGTGTTGCCGGTTGTAATTCGGTTGGCAAATTTCTGACTATAAATAGGAGAGGGGTTCGATTTTAAGGCATTCGCCAAATGGTCATTAACAATTCTATTTCTAACCACTTTACTTTCTAAAGTTAATCCTTTTTTCTCTTCAGCTTCGGTCAATGTATTTGGCAAAATGTCAAGAAGCAAAACCTCTAAGCCAATATTGGCAAAATGGCATGCAATTCCAGACCCCATGATGCCTGAGCCCACAACGGCAACTTTTTTAATTATTCGTTTCATTGTTTTAGTTATTTTGTTATTTTTTTAATTGTTATTTTAAAATATCTTTTTTTCACTAATCAAATGGTTGATTTCTTCAGTTACTTCTATAAAATGTCTTAATTTTTCTTCAGAAATATGTTGTTTAATAATGTCATTAAATTTTAAAACTGTTTGTTTTGACAATTCACGTTTTTGTTTTCCAAAATCGGTTAAATAAATCAACACCCCTCTTCCATCTTTTGGATTTCGTTTTTTGTAAATGAGTCCCTTTTCTTCCATCGATTTTAATGTACGTGTCAAACTTGTAGCTTCTACCCCAATTTTTGGCCCTAAGGCTGTTGATGGTGTTCCTTTTTCTTTATCTAAACTTAAAAGTAAAAAACCTACGGACATAGTTGCATCATACTTAGAGGCTTCCTCGTTATACATTCTCGAAACGGCTTGCCATGTAGTTCGAAGTATATAGTCAATTGTTTTTTCTTTTAGTGTATTCATTGTTGTTTTGATTTCGAATTCAAAGATAGTAAAAAAATATTATGCAAGCATAGTATTTTTTAATTTTTTTTCAAAAAAAAAAGAAACTTCAAAAAATGAAAGTTTCTTTTTAAAAAATTATGCTCTGCGATGTTTCCATCTTTTATGTGTCCATAAATAAAATTCGGGAGCTTCATATATTTGATGTTCTACTTTTTTTATAAATAAATCAGAAATTTGATAATCTGGAGTACCAAGAATGGTATCAGATAAGCGTTCAAAAGTAGCTACATAATGGCCTCTTTTTACTTTTATTGTTTTCAAAAAAAGAATATTCAAATCATATTTTTTTGCTAAAGATTCGGCACCAACATGAATGGGCACCTCTACACCTAAAAATTTGGTCCAATGCACTGCATTGTGTAAAGTAGGCGATTGATCACTTGCAAAACCATAAAGAGACAATACATTGTTATTTACATTCTCTATAATTGTAGGAATAGTTTCTTTTGTAGAAATTAATGTAGCGCCAAAACGGGCTCTTATTTTTTTTACCAATTGGTCAAAATAAGGATTGTTTATTTTTTTGTAAACTCCAAATCCTTTAAAAGCTACTTGCTGATTTAAAGAAACCAACCATTCATAACTGGCATAGTGTCCGCACATTAAAATGATGCTTTTTTTTTCGGCTTCAATTGATTTATAAAAATCTAAATTGGCAAAATAATAGCGTTTGTAAATCTCATTTTTAGAAATAGTCATGGTTTTTATCATTTCTAAAAACATATCGCACAAGTGGCTATAGGATTTTTTTTCAATGATTTTTCGCTCTGCTTGTGATAGATGAGGTAGTGTAAGTGCTAAATTGTCTCTAACAACATTTTTTCTATAACCAATGATATAATAAACAATTATATATAATAAATCTGATAAGATATATAGTATTCTAAATGGTAATATAGATACCAGTATCAAAATCGGGTATATAATAATATAAATGAGGAATTGCATTTTATATAAAAATTTGTCATGCAAATATAGTTTATTTTTTTGTGAATAAAAATATACTATGTAAATTAAATTCCAAATATTAATTTGTTAGCAAAATGATTACACTTTATTTTTTTTGTTTCAAATTGGGTAAGAAATAACAAATGACACCAATTAATGGCAAGAATGAACAAATTTGATACACAAAACCCACCGAAGTTTTATCGGCTAATATGCCTAACAATGCCGATCCTAAAGCACCCATTCCGAATGCAAAACCATAAAATAATCCTGAAATCATACCTAATTTTTTGGGTAATAATTCTTGTGCATAAACAATAATGGCTGGAAATGCCGACGAAATAATCAAGCCAATGATTACCATCAAAATATCGGTATAAAATAAATTTGCATAAGGCAACAGCAATGCAAAAGGGGTTACGCCAAAGACAGAAAACCAAATGACGTATTTTCTGCCAAATTTATCACCCAACGGCCCTCCTGAAATAGTACCAATGGCATAAGCAATTAAATAAATAAACATGTGAAATTGTGCATCTTGAACTTTGAGATGGAATTTTTCGATTACATAAAAAGTATAATATGTTGATAGACAAGCGGTATAGAAAAATTTAGAAAATATGACGGTTAATAAAATTCCTATAGCAATTGTTACTTGTTTTGAAGTAAGTTGGTGGTTTTCTGAAAAAACTTTCGCTTTTTGCTGGCGTAATGCCAACTGTTTGCTATACCAAAAAGCGATTCTGGACAAAATAGCAAGTCCAATTACGGCCGCAATTACAAAATATAAAAGGTGTTTTTGTGAGTTTGGCACAACAATCAATGCAACCAACAAAGGCCCTAAAGCGGTACCAAAATTGCCTCCAACTTGAAAAATAGATTGTGCCAATCCTCTTCTTCCTCCAGATGCCATATTGGATATTCGAGCAGACTCGGGGTGAAATATTGACGAGCCCGTGCCAATAAGCATTACAGCAATGACTATGCTATAAAAATGAGATGCATAAGCCAAAACGATTATTCCTGTTAATGAAAACAACATCCCATAAATTTGCGAAAATGGTTTTGGATATTTATCGGTATAATAACCTACAAAAGGTTGAAAAATAGAAGCGGTAAGTTGAAATGCAAATGTTATAAGCCCAATTTGAGAAAAACTCAAATGATAATTTTCTTTTAAAATAGGATACACGGAAGGTATCATGGATTGAATCAAATCGTTTAATAGATGAGCAAAACTAATCGAAAAAAGGATCAAAAAAATGGGTTTTTGAAGTGTATTTGAATTGTTTTGATCGGAATTTGAAGTGGTATTCATGGATTTTAATTTGCTGCAAAAATACAAAAATCAATACTATAAAGAGATGTAAAAGTACTTAAAATTTTAATTTACCATAAAATTGCTAACAAACGACGAATTTTTTTGATCATTTTTGAAAAAAAGTTTAAATTTGTGAGACCTAAAATAAACCAAAATTGGAATCAAAATCCCATGAACCAACCGCACTACACGAAGTGCCTGGAATCAATCAACCCGACACTTTAAGCCTCAAAGTGGTTTCGACTATACAACAATTTAGAAAAAAACAACCCACGGCTAATGAACTGATAGAAGGCATTTTAGCTCAAAATATTACCGCTTTGAGTAGGGCCATTACCCTGGTAGAAAGTACCAATAGTTCCCATTTAGAAAAAGCAAATGAAGTAATACATGCTTGTTTGCCGTATGCCAATCAATCTGTACGAATAGGTATAACTGGTGTGCCTGGCGTAGGAAAAAGTACTTTTATTGAGGCATTTGGAAAATATTTGACTGGTATTGGAAAAAAAGTAGCTGTTTTAGCTGTCGATCCTAGTAGTTCGATGAGTTTTGGAAGTATTTTGGGTGATAAAACACGAATGGAAGAACTTGTCAAGGATCCAAATGCTTACATAAGACCCAGCCCGTCTGGAGATACACTTGGCGGTGTTGCAAGAAAAACAAGAGAAACTATTACACTTTGTGAGGCTTTTGGCTATGATACCATAATAATAGAAACTGTAGGGGTTGGTCAAAGCGAAACTGCGGTGCACAGTATGGTGGACTTTTTTTTATTGTTAAAAATAGCTGGTGCTGGCGACGAGTTACAAGGCATTAAACGAGGCATAATGGAAATGGCCGATGCCATAGTGATTAATAAAGCCGATGGTGATAATATTAAAAAAGCCCAAATGGCAAAAGTAGCATTTAATAGGGCGTTGCATCTTTTTCCTGCCAAAAAATCGGGGTGGATACCCACAACGGCCACTTGTAGTGCATTGGTTCAGGATGGAATTTCGGAGGTTTGGGACAGCATTTTGAATTATTTGGACCTTACACAAAGTAATGGCTATTTTGAAGAAAAACGTCGTGATCAAAATCAATATTGGATGCTTGAAACCATTAACGAAAGTTTGAAAAATAGTTTTTTTAATAAAGAAAATATTAAAAATTTACTTACTATTAATAAAAAAGCCGTGCAAGATGGCACAATATCTCCTTTTGCTGCAGCTCAAATTTTATTGCAAGCTTATTTTGAATGAAAAAAAAATTGAAAGATTGAAAAATTGAAAAGGATTGAAAGATTGAAAAATTGAAAAATTGAAAGATTGAAAAATTGAAAGATTGAAAGATTGAAGTGAAGATATTAAAAGATAAATATTATAAAATTAAAAAAAATTAAACACAAACGAAATATTATAAAAAAAATGACCAATTCACATGATATTTTTAATCGGATGTTGACAGGTGGTACTATTAGTAGTACTGATCCGGAATGGGTTAAAGTTTGGGAAATGGTAGCTGATACCAAAAAACTATCAGTTATTTTGCAAAATACCCAAACGATCGATGAGGCTCGGCAGGTATTGAGTTCTATTTTTGGATATGAAATAGACCAATCTACCACAATATTTACGCCTTTTGATACAAATTTTGGGAAACATACCCGAATTGGGAAACGAGTTTTTATCAATCATGGATGTAGTTTTTTGGATTTAGGAGGTATTACCATTGAAGATGATGTGCTTATTGGGCCAAAAGTAAATTTGATAACCGAAAACCATCCTACCGCTCCAGAAGAACGTAAGTCGTTGATATTGAGTAGTATAACTATTCAAAAAAAGGCTTGGATTGGAGCTGGTTCCATCCTTTTGCCAGGAGTTACTGTGGGCCAAAATGCTATTGTAGCAGCTGGAAGTGTGGTAACTAAAAATGTAGCTTCAAATACCATTGTGGGCGGTGTTCCTGCAAGGTTTATTAAAAATATTGAATAAAAAACATAAAAAATTATAATTTTTTTAAGGTTTCTAGTACATAAGAATGCATTACTTCTCTGTAATCCAAATGGGTAACCATTCTTAGTTTGCCGCTTCCCATGGCACTTATGAGGATGTTTTTTTGTTTTAATTTTTCTATTACGATTTGTTCGTTTATGGCTGGTTTTACAGAAAAAATAAGGATATTTGTTTCAACAGGCTCTACTTTGTCTATCCAAACTAATTTTTCTAAAACGTTGGCAATTTCTTTGGCACGGCGATGGTCGTTTTCTAATCGGGCTACATGGTGGTCTAAGGCATATATGCCGGCAGCAGCTAAATAGCCTACTTGTCGCATACCGCCGCCTAAAATTTTTCTTATACGTAATGCCTTTTTAATGCTTTTTTGGTCGCTTAATAGCACAGACCCTACGGGAGCTCCCAACCCTTTTGACAAACAAACAGAGATGGTATCAAATATTTTGCCAAATTCTTTAGGGTTTTGTTTTTTGGCTATTAATGCATTCCAAATTCGGGCTCCGTCTAAATGAAATTTCAATTGATTTTTTTTGCAAACTTTGCTTATTTCGATTAAATTTTCTAGTTCGTAGCAGGCACCTCCTCCTTTGTTTGTTGTGTTTTCTACACAAACTAAACTGGTGAGTGGGCTGTGGTAAAACTCTGGGTCGTTGATGGCATTTTCTACTTGGTTGGCGGTAATCATCCCTCGGTTACCGTCTAGCAAACAACAAGATACACCGCTATTGAAGGCTACTCCACCGCCTTCATAATGATATACATGTGCCCATTTGTCGGCAATGAGTTGTTCGCCTGGTTGGGTGTGCAATTTGATGGCTGTTTGGTTGGCCATGGTGCCTGATGGAAAAAAAAGACCCGCTTCCATTCCAAACATTTTGGCAATTCGATTTTCGAGTTCGATAACAGTTGGGTCTTGTTTGTACACATCGTCGCCCACTTGTGCTTCAAACATATATTGTAGCATTTCGGGCGTTGGTTTTGTTACCGTATCGCTTATCAAATTGATTTCCATGGTTTTATATTTTGATGAAAAAAATATTTTAATTGATTACAACAAGTAATTCTTTTTATTGAAAAATAAATTACTTATTGATTTCCTTATTTTAAGGGTACTATCTGCAAAATTAAGTAATTAAATTTTAATTCAGTTTAAAATTGGTTGTAAGTCTGTTCTTTTTTTTTGAAAAGTTATTTGAAAGCAGGTTTTTTGTTGAATAGCCCCGATAGTAATGGAAATCCTTTTGTTTTTTTGAGAAAAAAGCTGCTTAATATAACGAAATTTTGTGGTGAAGAGATGGTTTGTTTTGAAAACGAAAAAAAACAAAAGATTGTAATGGATAGCGGGACAAGTGTTGTTTGAAAGGGTGGTGTAGTGCTACAAAAAAAAAAGACTATCTGTTGCGGAACGATAGTCTTTTTATTTATATGTAAAAAATGAGCTACTAACTGTTGATCATAACAGGCATTACGAGCATGGTTACGGCTTCGCCATCTTCTAAACCATCTACGGGTGTTAAAATTCCGGCACGGTTTGGTAAAGACATTTCTAACAAAATCATGTCGGATTGTAAGCTATTTAGCATTTCGAGTAGGAACCTTGAGTTGAAACCAATTTGCATGTCTTCTCCTTGGTAGTCGCAAGTTAATCTTTCTTCGGCTTTGTTTGAATAATCAATATCTTCGGCAGAAATATTTAATTCAGATCCTGCAATTTTGAGTTTGATTTGGTGTGTAGTTTTGTTTGAAAATATTGACACACGACGTACAGAGCTTAAAAATAAAGATCTATCAATCATTAATTTGTTTGGATTTTCTTTTGGAATTACGGTTTCGTAATTAGGATATTTTCCATCGATTAATCTACAAGTCAACACGTAATTATCAAACGAGAAGGTGGCATTGGATTTGTTATACTCAATTTTTACTTCGGTGTCTATGGCTCCTAAATTGTTTTTGAGGATGTTGAGTGGTTTTTTTGGCATGATAAAATCGGCCACTTCGGTTGCTTTTACGTCTTGGCGGGCATATTTTACTAATTTGTGAGCATCTGTAGCTACAAATGTAAGGCCTTCTGGCGAAAATTGAAAGAAAACGCCTGACATAACAGGTCTTAAATCATCGTTTCCTGCTGCAAAAATGGTTTTGCTAACTGCTGTTGACAATACATGCGAGGGAACAAGCGTAATGGAAGGATCCTCGAGCACAACAGATTTTGGGTACTCTTCGCCAGGCAAATAGGCTACGGAGTAATTACCGTTGTTTGAGCTCAACTCGATGGTGTTGTTGTCTTGTACAGAAAAAGTTAGCGGCTGTTCTGGAAAAGTTTTAAGGATTTCGAGCAATAATTTTGCGGGTACTGCTACGCTGCCTTGGCTGTCAGAATCTATTTGTAATGTGGCCGACATTTTTGTTTCTAAATCCGAAGACGAAACGGTTAGTTTGTTGGCTTCTATTTCAAACAAAAAGTTATCTAAAATTGGCAAGGTATTGCTGCTGTTGATGACACTACCTAATACTTGCAATTGTTTTAATAAATACGAACTTGATACAATAAATTTCATTTTTTTTTATTTTAATCCAAAATCATTTTTGGCATTGACTTTGATTTTGTTATTTTCTTTTTGAGCGTACAAATATATCTTAATTGTTTGAATAAAAAAACATTTTTTTTTGAACTCTTTTATTTTGCATATTTTCTTTTTCGTAAATAGCTGAATAACAGCCCAAATAGGGCTAAAATAAGCAATGGCAATCCTAGAATTAGGACTTGTAGGCTGGTATAATTGCTGTAAACTTTTTCTTTGTCTAATAATGGCAAATGAACTTCTTTGCTACGGATATTGATGAGTCCGTTGTCGTCTAGGAGGTAGTTTACGGTATTCATCATCAGTTCTTTATTGCCATACAATTTGTTGGTCCATTTGTCAAAACCCAGTTCGAGTGGCATGCCGTCTTTGTCCAATTGATTTTTGATAACGTCGCCATCTGCAATCACAATGATTTTGGATGTTTTGTTGCTTTTGGCAATAAACGTTTTGTCGTCAAAGGGCAACACTCGGTTTTCAAAAACCGATTGAAAAGTACCTTCAATTAATACAGCTACCGGCAGCGATCCTTTGTTTAAATACGCTCTCATATCGGTTTGTTCTTCAACCATTTTGAGGTTAATTTCTGTTGGTGTACCAATAGCGGTAGAGTAGGGTGAGGAGCGGAGTAAGATGGTTTTTTGTAAATTATTTTTTAAAATTTCTATAGGATTTGCAAATTCAAATTTAATTCCTTCCATATTTTTTACAATAGGATGGTTGGTTTCTGGATAAATGTAAGGCGACAGTTTCCATAAATATTCTTGAAACTGTGTGCCACTTCCGGCTGTTCCTGTTGCTAGTTTGATTGGAATACTTTGTTCGTCTTTGAGGAGTACGGGTTGAATTCTGATGCCATATTTGAAAAAAAGTTCCGAAAGTCCTAAATCGTTTGGAAAAGCAAAGGTGCTACCGTTTTCAGTTAGGGCTTGCATTTCGGCTTTTACTTGGTCGATAAGGAAAATGGCTTTTCCTCCATTTAATATAAATTGATCTAAAACTTGTTTTTCTTCGTCAGAAAAAGTTTCTTCGGGTTTGGCTACAATTGCCAAATCATATTTTTTTAGATAGGCTAAACTTTCTTGGGGTTTTTTGGCAACAGAATCCAAAGTAAACGGTCCAATGTAATAATTGTTTCGAACCTCTTTGATAAAATCGGCTATATATACATCGTCCAATTCGCCATTTCCTTTTATAATGGCTATTTTTTTTTCTTTGTCTTTAGAAATGGTGTTGATGCCGTTTGCAAAAGCATATTCAAGATGTTGAACAGAACTTACAATTTTTTCTTCAGTTGATTGCGTCATCGTGTTTTTTAACAAAGGAATTTTTATTTCTTTGTTTTTATATCGTGCTATTGCCCACGGAAAAACCATTTCTTGCGATTGTTTGCCTTTGTCGTCCACGGTTATGCTAATGGGAGTAAGCCCTTTGCCAAATAATTCTTTGGCCTTGCCCATCCCCTGATTTTCAGCATCTAATGGATTTATAAACTGAAAAATAATGTTGGAATTATAAGCTTTGAACTCTTCGAGTAGTTGCTGGGTTTCTGTTTGCAATTTTTTAAATTCGCCAGGAAAATCACCTTCTAAATATACATCTATATACAAGGGTTCTTGTACTTGCTGAATGATTTGCATCGAAGTTTTGGATAGGGTATAGCGTTGGTCTTGAGTCATGTCAAAACGATGAAAAAATTGGTATCCTAACAAATTGACAATCAATACGATCAGTAAGGTAAATGCTACTTTTTGAAAATTTTTATTTTTCATTACAATGTATAATTAATAAATATAATTGATGATAAATTTTGTTTAATGATGACTGTTTTTTAGTTGATTTACACTAAAAAATAAAAACAGATAGGTAATACTTACAAAATACAATACGTCTCGAGAATCAATAACGCCACGTCCAATACTTTTAAAATGTGCTTCCATGCCCAATGCTACTATAAAAGATTCAATATAGGGAATGTAGGAAGCTATACCTTGAAATCCAAAGTACAATACAAAACACAAAAACACCGAAATAATAAATGCAACTATTTGATTTTCAGTAAGTGTAGATGAAAAAATTCCAATGGAGGCATAAGCGGCTATTAAAAACATGAGACCAAAATAAGAACCAAAAGTACTGCCTAGATCCAAATTTCCTTCTGTTTGTCCCATTAAATAAACTACATATACATATAACAAAGTAGGAATAAGTGCCATAAGTATCAACAAAACCGAAGCTAAAAACTTGCCAGATACAATTTGCCACACACTCAATGGTTTTGTAAGTAACAATTCGAGCGTACCCATTTTTATTTCGTCAGAAAAACTTTTCATGGTTACGGCTGGTATCAAAAAAATCAAAATCCAAGGGGCCAATGTAAAAAATGGGCCTAAGTCTGCAAAACCACTATTCAATATATTGTATTGTCCTTCAAAAACCCATAACATCAACCCGTTGATAATCAAGAATAAGGCTATGACCAAATAGCCAATGGGAGAACCAAAAAAAGATTTAATTTCTCTTATTAATATTGCTTTCATTTATAATTATTGTAAAATATTTTAAAAAAAAAAAGTTTATTTGTCTAATATATCAGGTCGTCTTTGTAAGGTATGTTGGTATGCCATGTCTTCTCGCCATTGGTCTATTTTTGCAAAATGACCGCTCAACAACACCTCTGGAACTTTCCACCCTTTGTAATCGGCTGGGCGGGTATAAATGGGTGCCGAGAGTAAATTGTCTTGAAAGGAATCCGTTAGTGCCGATGTTTCATCGCTCAAAACACCAGGTATCAACCGAATTAAAGCGTCAGAAAGTACTAATGCTCCTAGTTCGCCGCCAGACAATACATAATCGCCAATAGAAATTTCTTTGGTTATAAATTGGTCTCTAACCCGCTGATCCACTCCTTTGTAATGCCCACACAAAATGATGATGTTATCATACATCGACATCGAATTGGCCATTTGTTGGTGTAAAGTTTCGCCATCGGGCGACATATAAATGATTTCATCATATTGCCTTTCCGATTTCAAATGCGAAATACAAGCATCAATGGGCTGAATCATCATTACCATGCCAGCCCCACCACCATAAGGATAATCATCTACACTTTTTTGTTTATTACTCGTGTAGTCCCTCAAATTATGAATGTGAACCGTTACCAAACCTTTGTCTATGGCTCGTTTCATGATAGAGGCCTCAAAAGGACTCCTTAATAATTCGGGCAGTAATGTTATAATATCTATACGCATTTTATTATAAAAATTATAATATTTAATTTATTTTCTTAATTAATTATGATCTGATTTGAGCTATTTAAAACAACCTATTAAAGAGTTTGTTTTTGGGCGTTCCCCAAGGGTCGGGCTATCCGTTACAATCTTTTTTGAGGCAGAAAAAGCCTCAAAAAAGGATTTCCACTGCTATCCCTAACGCAAAATATCTAACTAACAACATTCGGATACAATATTTAAACACCAAATTGTGTCAAATGATGGTTCAAATGTTTCCACATTAAAACATCCCATTCGTCATAAGTCATGTTGCCCCAAAACGGATGTTGCAAATCTTTTATGGCATGAGGCCCTTTGATAGCAAACTGTTGGAATTTCTCTATCAATTCTTGCTTAGAGGCATCAAAGTCATATTGGCCTGTAAACACAAATTCTTTGGCTGTTGCTACATTTTTTTTAAAATTTGGAGCGTTTAAAACTATTTTTCTCATCATCGAACCTAAAAATCTCAAAACAAAATTAATTTTCAAATCCTTATTGCCCAAAGCAACATCAATAGCCGCAGCACAATGTTTAAACATTTGATTAACAGTCATTTTGCCCCACAAAGCACTACTATTTGATGACAATTGTTGGATACGATCAATCATTTTTTGGTTGTCCGCTTGATTAAAAATGGAAGGAGTCATTATATTATTTTTAAGATGTCAAAGATACAAACTTAATTCTATTTTTTTTATTAAAAATTTATTATTCTAATATAACTCAAATCAGATATTAGAATTTTTTTACAATCTAAAAATTTTAAAAACAAGCACTTACTTCCTTTCTAAAATGTTATAATTTTAATTGATGCTATATTTTTTAAACGTCTGTGAGTACTTATTTTTATTTTTTAGATAGGGTTTATGAAGTACTTTGCCTTTGGATTTTGAAGTTTCATAACGAAGTATAGCTTATTATTGGAGTTTAATTAACATAAAACACTCTTGATATAAATTAGTTTTTTTATTAATTTTAAATATAAATATCTAAAAAAAATATTATATATGTAGATTATAATTAAAAATAAAAGAGAATTTTTTTTCAATTATTTCAATTAATAAAAAACAGTACAAATAAAACAACATTGCCATAGTAATTTTACAAGTATTTGATTATCTTTGCTTTAGTTTTGAAAATGAAAACAACATCATTACATTTGTTTTTTTTTGTTACATAAAAAAATCAAAATGCAATAGTTGTAATACAATAAGGAATCCATGAAATCTAAAAATACGACAGACAAAGTACCCATGCATCCACGAAATAAACACCGAGACGGTTATGATTTTGAGTTGCTTATGTCTCAATGCCCAATGCTCAAAAAATTTGTGTTTGTCAATGAATTCAATACCAAAACCATCGATTTTGCCAATCCAGAGGCCGTAAAGTGTTTGAATCAATCGTTACTAATTACCTATTATGATTTGCAATACTGGGACATACCCCCATTCAATTTGTGTCCACCCATACCTGGACGGGCAGATTATATCCATCATTTGGCCGATTTTTTAGGCCAACATTGTGGTGGCACCATTCCCACTGGCGATGGTGTTTTGGGGCTCGATATTGGTATTGGTGCCAATTGTATATACCCAATTTTAGGACATCATTTGTACCAATGGAGCTTCGTTGGCACCGATATTAACGAAGAAGCCTTACAAAATTGCAAACGAATTATTTCTAAAAATCCCAATTTAGTAGATTATATTAGCCTTCAATTGCAAACTAATATAAAATATATTTTCAAAAACATTATTTTGCCCGAGGATAAGTTTACGTTTAGTATTTGTAATCCACCTTTTCACAGTTCAGAAGACGAGGTTTTGCAACACAACAACCGTAAAACTACCCATTTGAATACAGCAAAAGGTCAGAATTTTAGTGGCAATCAAAACGAACTTTGGTGCGAAGGTGGCGAGCTAACTTTTATCAATCAAATGATTTATGAAAGTGCCAAATACCCTATGCAATGCTTGTGGTTTACTACTTTAGTGTCTAAAAAAGTCCATCTAAAAACCATCTACAACACCCTAAACCGCGTGAATGTTGCCCAACACCACACCATTTCCATGGCCCAAGGCCAAAAAAACAGCCGTTTCATAGCTTGGACATTTCAAACCCCACAGCAAATTAAGGATTGGAAGTTTGAGTAGGGTGTAGGTATTGGAAATATCCAAAATTGATGTTTTGTTTATAAAGGTGTTAAAATATTTAACATATTGCAATCCAAATATTTAAATTGTAAAGATAATTCTTTTTTAAGTGATTTTGTTTTAAAAAAAAGTATCAGTAAATATATTTTTTAATTATAGAATTATTTGTGTAATTTTGTAAACTAATTTTAAACAAAAATAAAATGAAGAAAATGATTTTACTTATTACTTTACTTTTTACTGCAATCAATTTTGCTCAGGAAATTAAAGTAAGTGGTGTAGTGTCTGATGAGTCAAACACTCCTTTAATTGGAGTTTCTGTGGCAGTAAAAGGCACTACAAAAGGCACTACAACCGATTTAGATGGGAAATATGTCATAATGGCCAAAGTGGGCGATGAATTAAAAATGTCTTATGTTGGGCTAGAAACAGTCCTAATTAAAGTTACGGGAGCCACACAAAACGTAACCCTAAAAAATTCGGGAGTTTTGCAAGATGTTGTAGTTTTAGGTTCTAGAAGCCCTGCCCGTACTGTAACAGAATCGGCCGTGCCTATTGATGTAATTGGGATGAAAGACATTGCCTCTCAGGGGCCACAAGTCAATTTGAACCAAATCATGAACATGGTAGCTCCATCATTTACATCAAACACTCAAACTGTAGCCGATGGAACCGACCACATAGACCCTGCACAATTAAGAGGTTTAGGGCCCGATCAAGTTTTAGTTTTAATCAATGGAAAACGACGTCATACGTCTTCATTAGTTAATATCAATGGAACTCCAGGTAGAGGGGCTGTGGGTACCGACTTGAATGCCATTCCTGCTTTTGCCATCGAAAAAATCGAAGTATTAAGAGATGGTGCTTCTGCTCAATATGGTTCAGACGCTATTGCGGGAGTTATTAACTTGAACTTGAAAAAAAACACCAACAAATTTGATATTGCCATGTTTGCGGGCAGTAATTATTCCAAAAATGCCAATGACCACCGTGGCGGACACGATGGAAACAATTACCAATTGGATATGAACTGGGGATCCCGTTTAGGCAAAGAAAAAGGATTTATCAACATGACGGCTAGTTTTCAGTTAAGAGACGCTACAAGTCGAGCTAATAATGAGAATAATACAATTTATAATGCCTATAATGCAGTAGAATTTAGAGCAGCTCAAAATGGTTTTAACATCAACAGCTTGTTTGGAAACATCAACAATACTCCAAATACCGCTCAAATTATTAGTGCTATTCATACTTATGCTCCACAAGTAGCCTATTTTACGCCTACACAACAAGCCGCAATTGCGGGTGCTAGTACTATTGCGGGATTACAAACTGCATTAAACTTTGATGTAACAGATAATGAGTTGGTATTTAGAGGCAAAGAAAGAAAAGATTTTAATATGAGAGTAGGGCAATCTTCTTTGCAAAGTGCTCAATATTTTTTGAACGCAGCTTATCCTTTAACAGATAAATTAGAGCTTTACACCTTTGGTGGTGCCAGCTTTAGAGATGGAGAATCTGCGGGATTTTATAGAAAACCAAATCAAAGCCGTTCTTATACAGGCTTGTATTTGGATGGGTTTTTGCCAGAAATACACTCGACCATTCACGATGGATCTATTGCAGGCGGTTTGAGAGGTAAAATTTTTGACAAATGGAACTTTGATTTGAGTAATACCTCTGGGATGAACTACTTTGGATACAGTATCGAAAATACGGTAAATTCAACTTTAAGAGAAAATTCTAAAACCAGTTTCAATGCGGGTGGTTTGCGATTTTTTCAAAATACCTCAAATTTTGATGTAAACCGAAAATTGGGTGCTTTGAATGTGGCTTTTGGTGCCGAATATCGAGTAGAAAATTTCAAAATCATTGCTGGAGAACCAGATTCGTATAACAAATACGATATCAATGGTGGAATTGTAACAGGGACAACCCCAAGTTTACTTCAAGTTTCTGACTTTTTTGGTTCATTACGTCCAGGCGGTTCACAAGTATTTCCAGGTTACAAACCAGCAAATGCAGTGGACAAAGGAAGAAACAGCTATGCATTTTATACCGATTTAGAATATGATGTTACCGACAAATGGATGGTAGATGCAGCAGTTCGATATGAAAATTATTCGGATTTTGGAAACACTACCAATTTTAAAGTAGCTTCAAGATTCAAAATTACAGACAAAATCAATTTAAGAGGGGCTGTATCTACTGGATTCAGAGCACCATCGTTACATCAAATTTACTTTAATTCAACTGCAACTCAATTTGTTGGAGGTGTACCATTTGAAGTAGGGACTTTTGCAAACGATTCGCAAGCCGCACAACTTTTAGGGATTCCAAAATTGAAACAAGAAGAATCTCAAAGTGCTAGTTTAGGTTTTACGGCCAAAATTCCTTCGGTAAACATCACCCTTTCTGCCGATGCTTATTATGTTAAAATCAAAGACAGAGTAGTGCTAACAGACCAATTTTCTCGACCTGGCGGAACACCAGCGGCAGGAACCCCAGCAGCTACTTTGAACGCTTTGTTTGACAGTGCCAATGCTACCGCTGCAACTTTTTTTGCCAATGGTATCGATACTCAAACTAAAGGAATTGATGTAGTTTTGAGCCACAAAGCTCATTTTGGCGATTTAACTTTGAAATCAGATTTGGCCGCCACTTTTTCAAAAACAAACCGAATTGGAGATATTCATGCTTCATCAATTTTGGAAGCAAATGGACAAATCAACCGTTATTATTCTGAATCAAGTAGAGTATATTTGGAAGAAGCCGTTCCAAGAGTTAAAGCCAATTTAACGAACACCATGACTGTTCATCAATTTGATTTCTTTTTAAGAAACGTATATTTTGGACAAGTTACAGATCCAAATACTGCCGACGTTAATGGCGATGGCAAAATTGATGGTGCCATCATCAATGGTCAGGTAGTGGAAACCGAACATCCTATTTGGGGTGCCAGAATTATTACTGATTTTTCTGTTGGATACAATGTAAACAAACATGCTAAAATTGTTTTGGGAGCCAATAACTTATTAGACATTTATCCAGATTTGAATTTAACAACTCAAAAAGCCATTAAACCTTCGTTATCTGGCGGAAATATTGTTTATACAAACGCTCCTGCAACTATCGATTTGTCTAACAACAATCAATTTGCTTATTCAAGAAACGTGTCGCAATTTGGTCAAAATGGCCGATTTGTATTTGTAAGATTGAGCTACAAATTTTAATATTAAAGGTAGCATACCATTATTTAAAGTTGTTGCGTTAGGGATAGTAGTGGAAATCATTTTAGAAGCCCCCCAGCCCCCAAAAGGGGTGTTGTCTTGCACGAATATAGTTTCTGAATGTGGTAATCAAGAAAGTTTATTTCACAATATGATATTTCTTTTGGAGTTCAATGAACGTTGATTGCAACGGATAGCCCGACCCTTGGGGAACGCCCAAAAATAATATAGTACTATTGGGCTGATTTATGTAGCCATCCTTAACAAAGAATATTTTAAAAAGACTTTTGCTTGTTTTGCAAAAGTCTTTTTTTATACATTATAATTTTTTGTAGGACAGTATCAAAATTAAAAAACAAGTCAATAAAAATGTGTTTCGTAAACAAAAAACCGATATATTTGATACAAACAAGCAGACTATGAATTTTTTGGCTCATATTTATTTATCAAACAACAACGATTTGATTAAAATTGGCAATTTTATGGCCGATGGTATTCGTGGCAAACATTTTGAAACCTATCCAAAAGACATACAAATTGGGATTGTATTGCACAGAGCCATAGATACTTATACAGATGCTCACCCCGTGTTTAGACAAAGCAAACACCGACTGCATCAAGACTTTGGGCATTATTCGGGCATTATTGTCGATATATTTTACGATCATTTTTTGGCAAAAAATTGGTCGCAATTTTCCGATGAAAAACTCAGCGATTATGTACAAAATTTCTATCAATCGCTCTATACACATTGGGATTTTTTGAATGATAAAACAAAACATTTGTTGCCCTATATGAAAGTTCAAAACTGGCTCGAAAGCTACCAATCCCTCGAAGGTTTGCATCAAATTTTAGTTCAAATGGACAAACGAATGCAAAACGAATCCAATATGAGTGCTGCAATTGCAGTGTTAAAAAAATATTATAACGAATTTGAAACTGAATTTTTTGAATTTTTTATAAATTTGCAATCATTTTCTAATGAAAAATTAAATTTACTATGTCTAGAATTTCAAAAATCATAATAGTTTTATTGTTTGTAAGTAAAGCTGTATATGCTCAAAAAGGGCTACAAACGTCAAAAGCAATGGTAGTTGCTGCCCGAGAAGAAGCCTCCAAAATTGGAGTCCAAATCATGCAACAAGGCGGCAATGCCTTTGATGCTATGGTAGCAACCGAGTTGGCACTTGCCGTGGCCTATCCGCAGGCAGGCAATATTGGCGGGGGCGGTTTTATGGTATATCGAAAAGCCAATGGCGAAACTGGGGCTTTGGATTATAGAGAAAAAGCCACTTTATTGGCAGACAAAGACATGTTTTTAGACGAAAATTGCAATGTAGTGCCAGGCAAAAGTACCGAAACCGCCTACGCAGTGGGTGTTCCAGGAACCATAGCAGGGCTTTTTGCCGTACACGAAAAATGGGGTACATTACCCATCAAGCAAATCATGGAACCCGTAATCCAACTAGCCGAAAGGGGAGTGGTTGTTACCGCTTTTCAGGCCGAAAGTTTAAACGAATACCACGACAAGTTGATAGAAATTAATGGCAATCAGAGCCTTTTTTCTAAAAAATACAAGCAAAACGATACCATCAAATATGCAGCACTTGCCAAAACACTCAAACGAATAGCACAAAACGGAAAAAAAGAATTTTATGAAGGAGAAACGGCTATAAAATTAATCAATTTCCTACATAAAAAAGGAGGCAATATGACTTTTAGCGACCTAGCCAAATACCAAGCCGTTTGGCGAAAACCTATTACTTTTTCTTATAAAAATTTAAAAATAACCTCCATGTCTCCACCCAGTAGCGGTGGCATTTGTTTGAACCAAATCATGAAAATGATTGAGCCTTATCCTGTGGCCGAAATGGGACACAACAGTTTGAAAACCATTCAGTTACTTACCGAAGCCGAAAGAAGGGCTTATGCAGATAGAAACCACTTTTTGGGCGACCCCGATTTTGTACAAATCCCCCTCGACCAACTGCTCAACAACACCTATATTGCCCAACGGATGCACGATTTTTCATTTGACAAAGCCACTAAATCTTCAGAAATTGCTGCTGGTCGAACCCAAAATACCGAAAGCAAACAAACCACACATTATTCCATTGTAGATCCCTTTGGCAATGCCGTTGCCGTAACCACAACCCTCAACGACAATTATGGCTCCAAAATATATTGCGAAGAATTAGGTTTTTTCTTAAATAATCAAATGGACGATTTTAGTGCAAAACCCGGAATACCCAATTTATATGGGCTTACAGGCTCGGAGGCCAACAGCATTGCACCACAAAAAAGGATGCTCAGCTCCATGTCGCCAACTATTGTAGAAAAAAATGACAAATTGTATATGGTAGTAGGAACTCCAGGCGGTTCTACCATCATTACGTCGGTTTTGCAAACAATCCTAAACGTGTATGAACACCAAATGACCATGCAACAAGCCGTAGATGCCCCTCGTTTTCACCACCAATGGCTGCCCGATGTGGTAACATTTGAGCCCAATAGCTTCAATCCTCAACTGCTAATTGACTTAAAATCAAAAGGATATAACATCAACGAAAAAGAAAACCCCATCATTGGCGAGGTCGATGCTATTTTGGTGCAACCCAACGGCACACTCGAAGGCGGTGCCGACAAGCGTGGCGATAATGCAGCCGTAGGATTCTAAATTAGTCTAACACCAAAATGGATACTTTAGTCCACTGTTGCCACCCGAGCAATAGTAAACTAGCGTAGCCCATTATATTTAACAAAAAAACAAGAAAAAAAGTATTAATATTATATTTTAATAAAAAATAAAACAAAAAATAAACCAATAAATATGACTAATGTATAAATATAAGTAGCACAACACCCCGTTTTCAATCAACACTTGTCCCGCTATCCATTGCAATCTTTTGTTTTTTGCCCATTTCTATTAGAGGCCCATGCACAAAAACAGCCCTTATGGAACAAACAACCCCACGAAACAAAAAACAAAAGGATTTCCATTGCTATCGGGGCTAAACAAGTCAATACCAACTTTCAAATATTCGATCAAAAAAAAACAGCATTTATTTACAAATTTTCATAAAAAAAGAGGCACCAAATCCTCTTGAAATACTAACAAAAAACTTTTCGATAACACCATAAGGGGTGTGCATATAATCGGTTCCGTACAACTGGAGTTTCATTGCTAGGCTTTCAGCCGCAACGAAACCCTAGCTGTTGGTGGCTGGCAGTATTGAGTTTTTCATTATTCCAGTCCGATTTATTGATTCTGAAAATGTTTACTTTGCTATTATTATAAGACGTTGTTTTGTCAAGTCTCATTCCATTTTTTATCGCAACTGTTTCAGATTCTTTATTGTCAATATGAATTATTGAGATTAAAGAGTCTGATAGGTCGTTCGCAAAAGCATAGTCTTTACACTTATTTGCTGCTTCAAGTGCAAAACCTTTGCCTCTATATTCAGGCATTAATGAATAACCTATTTCAAGTTCTTCAACAGCGTCAACAGTATGAATAAGAATTCCACATTGTCCGACAAATTCATTGTTGTCTTTTTTAATAAGAGCATTCATTCCGCCTAAATGATTATTATATCTGTTAAAAACCCTGTCAAACCAAACTTTACATTTTTCATTGGCAGAGTCATTGTCTGTTAACCAAATGTATTTTAATGAATTTGGGTCTTCACAAAATTTCAACCATTCATCAAAATCACTTTGTTCAAGTCGACGAAAAGTGAGCCTTTCAGAGCTTTGCCCGAACATTAGTAATTTTGTATTGTCTTTCGATATTTTCATTTTCTTAATTGTTGTTATCCCACGAATAAAAGTTGTGTTCCTTATCTAATGAAAATCCAGCTTTAGGATAAAGTTTATTTCCAATTTCATTTGATTTGGCTGTTTCTAAAATAAGTCCGCAAGCATTGGTTTCTATACATAATTTTTTAGATTCTTCAATAAGCAAAACCGAAACGCCTTTTCCTCTTTGATTTTCTTCTACAAATAAGTCATTTAGTAGCCAAAGTTTTTGCATTTTTGTTGAAGAAAAAATTGGATATAACTGAACAAATCCAACTAATTTTTCATTATAATTTTCAGCAACAAAAATTTCAGATTCATTATATTTAACTCTTTCATATAAAAATTTTTCAGAACCCTGTAAGTCAGATTTCTTTCCGTAAAAAACCCGATAATTATCAAAAAGTTTCGATAAATTCTTTATGTCTTTTGTTTTGATTTTTCTTATTTTCATTTTTAAGCGTTTTGTTTGTCAATACTTACCGCTAACGTCAGTCTGTTAAAAAACTGTTGTTAAATATTTTTCAAAAATAATAAAAACCATTGAAATAAAAAAGCATTTATTTACAAATTTTTCAAAAAAAGAGAAACCAAATCCTCTTAAAATGCTAACAAAAACTTTTCAATAAACCCATAAGGGGCGTGAATGTAATCGGTTTAGGTTATGGATTATTATAAGCATTAGTTGATTTTAATTCATTGCTCGGCTTTCAGCCTCTGGAAACTCTAGCTGTTGGTGGCAGGTGTTCTTCCGACTGTTTTCAAAATCTTTCTTTCGAGTTTCCCAAATCCCAAACCTTACCTTTAAGTTCAAATTCTCCGAATATTCGTTTCGCTTCTTCAACAGTCCATTTTGTCCATTCTGGATTCAGATGGTTACCATACCACTTTTTTGAAAATGTCCAAATTTTCTCGATGGGTTGAATGTCTCCTTTTGGAATGTTGTGTCGTTTTGTCCAACTGTCTATTTGTTCTTCATTTTCAAACACTAACATATTGCTACAAGTGTAAATTACATTGTCCCATGCATTTTTCATTGGTATTGGGAAGTGAATGAAATATTGTTTCTCTTGAATTTGTCCATTTACAATATTGATTTCAACTTGTTTTGTTTCTGCTCCGATTGTGGTCGTTATTTTTACGTCTTCATTAAGTAATGCAGCTACTCCTAATGAACACCAAGCACAATTTCCCCACCATTGTCCTTTTTTTGTCTGAACATAAAAATTTGTAGGAGCAAGTGAAAATGGATGTATTACCCAAACTTTCGGTTCATTTGGATGTAACACTACACCATGATAGTCTTGCAGTTCGTAAAGTCCCTTTGTTACTTGTTCTTTGTCTGCTTGCAAAAGGTTAGCAAGGTCGTCAACATTAGGTGCGAAACCATTGTCAATAATTTCTTTAATTATTTGATAATGTAGATTTGAATTTGTTACCATACTTGTTTTGATTATCGTTTTAAACATTTGCCACTAACGTCAGTATGTGAAAAAACTTGCCGTAAATATTTTTCAAAAATAATAAAATAAGAAAAAATACATAAAAAAGAATATTGTAAAAAAATATTTTTTTTATTGTTAAAATTCATAAAAAAAAATTTTAAATTTAAAAAAAATTTAGTACTTAATTTATTATTCATTGGCTATAGTTTCATAATAAACACTATTGAAATGTCTAGTATATTGATCAAACAATTTTTTATTTTCGTTATATAATTTTAATGCTATTTCTTTATGTTTTTTATATTCTGCTACGTTTTTTAGTAATTTATAGATTTTACATTTATAATATTCGTTGTCAGCAAATTCGTTTATTTTGCTTTGTTTATCAAAATATTTTAAAGCATTTTTCACATCGTTTGTTTCATAATAAGTTACTCCGAGTTGAAAATAATCATACAAACCAGCGGAATAACCTTTTGTATTCAATTGGTCATGGAATATTTTTATTGCTTTTTGCTTTTGATTAATTGCACTATAACACATTCCTTTTGCAAAATTCAAATGATAATCGCCATTTATTGAATATCCTATATCATAATTAACTAAACTGTCAAGTTTTTCAATGTCTTTAATTGCTCCTTTATAATCTCGAAAAAATTGATAACGACACCAAGCACGATATCCTAAATTTAAACCAAAATCTAATGCTACGGCTTTGTCTATTAAGTTTTTCCAAGTTAAAAAATCGCCACTTTTTAAATATGCTGTTGATTTTTCTCTATAAGCGTATGCAAAATTAGGGCAAATTTTAATGGAATTATCTAAAATTTCATGAAATTCTTTTTGAAATTGATAAAAATTTTCAATTTTTTCTGCTTCAATACAGGCTTTGTATTGTAAGGTATCTCCTTTGTATAAAAAGGCATTACAATTGGGTTGAGAAAACAAATAAATGGGGAAGAATATTAGTAAACAAATTAATTTTTTCATGGTAATATTTCTTTTAATTGTCCATTTTCAATTTTAAAAATCAAATATTGATAATAATCTATATCTTTTCCTTTGTATTTTTTTCCTTTCCAACCGTTTAGGTTTTTTGTAATACGCATCAATTGATCAGTTATAGTTGGAGCAAAAAATTTTTCTTCATAATTTTCGTCCATTGATATCAATCGAAATCGGTCTGTTTTTCCTTTACAATTAACAACAAAATTAATTCTTATTAACCCCGTTTCATTTATAACTATTTCAGATTTGTATTTTTCAGTAAACTCTTTTTCAATCGCCAATTTTTCTCCTTCGTATTCTAAACCACCAGAATTATTAAAGTATTGAAAAATATGTTTTGAATTGCATAATTCAAAATCTTTATTGTCAATTGTTGCATTAAATTCGATATCTCCAACATAATTTGGATAAACAGATTTATGCTCGCTTTTTTCTTGAGCTAATGAAATTAATGGAATAAATAAAAGAAAATTTAATAATTTAGTCATTGTAATTTTATTTCTTAATATGTAATTTTTTTGGTAAAATTATTATAAATATCAGTTGGTTATTCGGATGTAGTAAATTATTCTTCAAAAATAATAAAAAACTATGAAATAAAAAGCATTTATTTACAAATTTTCATAAAAAAATAGGACCAAATCCTCTTGAAATACTAACAAAAACCCTTTCGATAACTCCATAAAGTGTTTACGGTATGTAATCGGTTTAACTCATGTATTTTTATTTTTTATAGGTATTCGTTGATTACAATTCATTGCTCGGCTTGCAGCCGCAACGAAAGGCTAGCTGTTAGCAGATGGTGCTTTATTTAGTTTCAATTGATTTCAATATTTCTACAATCTTTTTTAATTCCATTTCAATTTCGCTTTTTCCATTAAGATTTCCAATAGTAAAAGAGCAAATGTAAAGTTTGTTCTTTTCTATTAAACACCAATAATTTATTTCTTCATTTTTTACATTTTCAACATAGTAAACTCCTTGTATATTTTTCCAATCTATATTTTGGCCGTTTTCTTCTCTTAATATTTCTCTTAAAAATCCCTTTGCATTTTTGATTTCATAATTCATTGGAGTTATTCTTAAATTTCCTGTCCATTGAGCTGTGTCAAAAAAAGCATTTGTGTTTTTTTCATCAGTTTCATATTCACTCCAATTTTCAGGAATGTTTACTGAATAATTATATTCGGAATTGAATTTTTTCATTTTTATATTTTTTCCGCAATTACTAAAAGAAACAAGAATTATAAGAGTTAAAATTTGCTTCATTTCTGTTTTGTTTTTCTTTTTCTACTGATTTTTTCTGCACTATCTGCTAACGTCAGTCAGTGAAAAAACAGCCGTTAAATATTTTCAAAAATAATAAAAAAATTAAATAAAATTGTGTTTTTTATTATTATTTTTTTACCCAAACCCACCTCAAAACATCGTTTTACAGCCCACATTATTTGGCAACAAAATAATGCTGCTTAAAAATAACCCTTTCGCAAATGGCTTCTATTACATTCAAAAACCAGCGTTTTTTTGGTTTTTTGGATAATAAACAGGGTTTTTTCACAGCCTGACGTTTTTCGGCTTGGCGATGTGGCGGATTTTTATCACAAAAATTCAATAGAATTACTGTTGTTGAACCTTGTACAAATGTTTCATAGAAGCAGTTAAACCCTGCTTTTGGCAATATCTTGTTGTGAGTTCGTGCTTTTGGTTTTATGGATTTTTATTTCAGAAATGCGTTTTTTGTCGGCTTTGATAAATTCACTGATTTCTTTTTTTTGTTTGTCTGTTAAGGGTTTTCCGTTTATCACGAAGTCAACTCCTTCAGGTTCTTTAATATATCCCATAACTATTCGTTTTTAAAATATTTATCAATTAATGTATTGGCTGACAAGGTGTTAATTATCATTAATTGTCCACCAATGTTTATTGCATTTAATGATTTTTGATAATGCTCAATGAGTTGCGTTTTTGCAGTAAATGAAACGTACCCTTCAAATCCTTTTTGAAAAGAAATTTTACAAGCATAAGCAACTAAATTTCCAGCAACACCTTCATAGAGTTTGTTTCGTCCCAAATTAAATGGTGCATTTTCAAGCAAGTCCATATAAACATGGTCTGAATTTTTTGTTAAACTCACTAAACCTTGAACAATATTTGGGTTACCAACTATTGTAAGCTTATAAACTTCTTTGATATTGTTCTCTAACTCGGTTTTCCAATTGAAGTTCCAACCATTCTTTTTAGTAATTTGCTTCAAATCGTTTTTTGTCAAACGTAAAACTTCTGTTCGGAAACTGTCTCCCGAAATCGTATTTCTGATTGAGTTTGTTAAAGCATCAACCACAAAATCAAGTTCTATTTTTTTTTGTTCTATCACTTTACAAATTTACTAAAATATTTGTTGTTTTACAAATGTTTCTTTGGTTTTGAGTATTCTGACAGGATGACCTACAACGGCAGCCTGTAAAAAAACTGCCGTTAAATATCTTTTAAAAATAATAAAAAACTATGAAATAAAATAGTGTTTTTTATTATTATTTTTTGTACAATTAACCATGCAACATATTAAAGGAATTTCTGATAAGCATGCGAAGGGATTTGTGTGGGAGTGGCGAACTACATTATCCCACCTGCAAGGTTTCCAAAACCTTGTAGGTGTAAATAAATAGATATAAAAAAGAGTAACTAAATCCTCTTGAAATCCTAACAAAAAACTTTTCGGAAAACCCATAAGGGGTTTGAATATAATCAGTTTAACTCATGGATTTTTATTTTTTATAGGTATTCGTTTTCTTTCAGTTCGTTCAACATGAGTTTAACTCATTAACTATATTTTTTATAGGTATTCGTTGATTACAATTCATTGCTCGGCTTTCAGCCGCAACGAAACTCTAGATGTTGTACGCAGTATTTTTTATCTTCCATACATTTCATACATCGTATTTAAACATAATCCATTATTATCATGTTCTGTCCAAAAATCACTTATTGTATATATAATTTCTGTTTTCCCACGTTCTGGACCAAATTGATAGTCAGTTAGAAAACATATTTTTTTAATTGGGGAATTGTCAAGTGCGATTTTCAATATTTTGTCTATGTCTATTTTATACTTGTCTAAAAACTTAAATAAGTATTGTTGATTCGCACCCCAATTGTCAGTCGGGTCATTTGGGTCTATTTGCGGAATTTCAATATCACAAGGTTCAAAATCCCAGTCAATTATTTGACCAGCGAAAAAACCACCATCTTTATCGTTTTTCATGTCTGGATTTCCAATATGTATTATTACACCTCTTTGTTTTTTTAATTCAGCATAAAAAAGTCCACGATGGCTTCTAAGTTTTTTTTCTTCAATGAATGCAATATCAAATTCGTATTGGTTTAATCCAAGTCCTGTTGAGTTCATTGAAGTTATTTCTATTGTCGGCATGGTTGTCTTTTAAGGTTGCACACAACGGGCGGGTATTGCCGAAGGCGGGGTTAAATTTGCACTATCGCTTGGCTAAAGTACAAAAGTTTTTAGAACTACCAAAACTTTGTTTAAATACCGAAGCCCCGCTTTTGGCAATACCATGTGTGTGCCCTGCATCCGCAGGGCACATCCCGTAAGCATTAGAAAAAACTCAAAAATACAAATTTTTGATTAAAATACAAATTTTTTTCTAATAAATTATGGGGTGTGTCCGAATTTTTCCAGAGGGTGCAAGTCCCTTACGAGCGGTTGAAACCCGAATCGTTAGCACGTGGCAAAGTGGTTTATCGTGAGGTATGCACTGAAGGAAGCCAAATGCGAAGCATTCATGAACTCCAAAAAAAAAAATGAAAACTTCCTGAATAAACGGCAAAAGTCTGTACCGACGAACAGAATTTAGCGAAGCGATATCACGAACACCAAAAAAATAATAAAAACTTGTGAGTAAATTGCATACGAGGCATTTAGTAGGGGATGATCGTCCACAGCAACGTAAAGTCCGAAGAATACAAAATCTACTAGATGTAGATGCAGCGGGGATAGACGGAAGGAAAAAGCGTTTACCAGGGGAGGTCTTGGCAACCACGAGCTGGTTAGGTCAAGAAGTCAGCAGAGGTCATAGTACTTGTGGCAAACGAGGTGCAAAAGAAATGCACAGGTCTCACAAGCAAGGAAGGACTGAACGTAAATCTCCAAGAAATTCGACTAGGAAAGTTATCTTAGCCTAGTCTTAAAGTAAATTATGGATAGCTCAAAAAGTGTAAAGAGCTTTTGATTGATGATTTGCGAACCGCCGAGTACGTGACCCGTATGCTCGGTGGTGTACTCAAAGTTTTATTTGTTTTTTAAAGGATTTCGTGAATGTAAACATTTGAGAGGCTCTCCCTGCTAGTTTCTGGCAGGGTAGTCTACTCGATTATGGGCTGCCCTTCTTTCCATCAAGTTAAAATTTGTCTTTATTTTTCCTTACAAATTCAATATTCAGCGTGTTCAAGTCGTCTTCGTAACTAAAAAACTTTTGGTCAAGTGTTTCCCAAACAAGGTCTGCCGTTTCTTGTATTTGCTCTAAAATATCTTGTCGTTCTGTTCTGTCTTCTGGAACAATACTATTCGGAAATTGGTCAATTGCTTTTTGCAAAATGGCAGCCGTTTTGTTTGCACCTATTGTCTGCAAGGACTGAACTGTCTTATGAGCAAAGTCGCCACTTGAGTTAAAAAAATATTGGTTAAACCCACCATTGTTTATTTCTCTTTCCAAACATTGATTATAATAAAATTGCTTCTGTTGTTCCGTTAGCTTGTCCATTTCATCTCCGTATAAGCAAAGGTCACCGATGTAATTGTCAACTTCGATTATGCTACCGTTTAAGTCGTCAGAAGATAGCAGTTTTTCAAGGTCGAGTTTTTTGTTCTCGGAGTTGCAGTCTGATTTGTCAGAACCACCAAATAGTTTTTTAAATATACTCATTGTATGGTGTCGGTTTTAGGGTTGCCCATAACGTTGATGGTATGGTGTCGTGCGGGAGAACGAAGCGATTTCCTATCAATTTACACCGACCTTTTTTACGAGCCACAAACGCTCGAATACCTCTAAAACCCGCATGCACTATACCATGTGTTAGGCAAAGTAGTTTTTTATGTATTCATCTTATTTTCAAAATCTTTAATCACTTTATCAAGACTATCACCGAAAACTAATTTCGCATTTTCATAAGTCTGATTACCAAAAAACTCAATGAATTTTTCCTTACCAAATTTATCAAGCAATTCTTTTACAAATAATCCAGAAAGCGGATATGTTAAATCCTCAGGATAATTTTTCCAGTTGACCCAAATCTCTCCTATTGAAATTTTTTTGTCGTTTGCTTTTATCCAATCCTTAACAATTTGCTCTTTATTCTGATTTGTTTGGTCAAAACATACTGCCGTACCTTCATTTATCAATCCAGTTTTATTAATAATCTTGGTCGAATAGTTTGATATAACATGGGTCATTTCATGTCCTTTTGTTTGCTGATAATGAGAATGTACAATACAAAATCCAGGGTCAGCGAATCCTAAATTAGCTTTTAACAGGTTCTTTGCATCCTCTCTTGATTCCCAAACGAAAAAATCAATCTTTTTTGGCAATTTGCTATTAAAGAATTGATTTATTTTCAAAAAAGTCTCTTCTCTTGATGATACATAGCTTTTTATGTCAGAATCACTCATGTTCTGAAAATGAAATCTAAAACTATCCGATTCAACAATTTTCCAATTCTTGTAAAAATCGTCAAATCCAAACAACAAGATTCTTTTGTACGCATATTGTGTTACATTTTTAGTAACATTTAAATCAAAACATTCTTTAGTAGTTTTTTTTGAATTGGCATAATCTTGGAGCATAAAATAACAAGTACCTAAATATCCAAGTGCCCAAGCTTTGCACCAAGAATTGTTATTATCATTTTTTACTGTCGATTCAAGATAAGGTATCGCATTTTTATAATCTGTTTGGTCAGTGTATGAACGCCCCATTAATAAATTTAAGTCAATATTATTAGGGTCATTTTCAAGAAGTGGTTTCGCTTGTTCAATTACCGATTTTAAATCTTGTGAGTTGTACAATTTCCATAAATCGTCAATTGCAGAATTTTGTCCAAATGAAATCAGACTTGAAAGAATAAAAATCGATGTGAAAATTTTGCTCATAGTTTAATGTATTATATGGTTGAAGGTGTCTTTTTTAATATTTTGCCTAACGTCAGACTGTGAAAAAACTCAAAATGAGTCCTTGAGAATTGGCTGTATGGAATTTTTCTCCGGCAGGTATCCGAATTCTTTCTCTTTTTGAGTTGGTTTTTTCACAGACTGACGTTTGGCAGCTTCAAGAAGGCTGGGTTAAATTTGCCTTAACTTTCGGTTAATCACTTAACATTCAAGTACAAAATAAACATTAAATTTAGCCTTTTGCCCAGCTTTCTTGAAACTGCGGTTGTGCGATTGTGCTTCATTCGTTATCATATTTCAACACAAATTAGTTTTGGTAAATTTTCTTTTTTGTCAAATACTCGTGCAAAAATTTTATTCCCATCAACTAATATTGGTGAATAATATGATATTTTATTTTTTAGTTTCAGTTCTTCAATTGTTTCTCCACTTTTAGCGTTTATTTTTGCTAAATTTCCTTTAATGTCTTTGATTATTATATTTTCCTTAAACCAAGAAAATTCAGAAGCATCTCCATTAATATATTCAGTTAGTTTTTCTCCTTTGTCTAAACTTATGCAGTAAAATGCTCCGCCCTTTCCAGCTGTTCCAAAAAAAATAAAATTTTCCCATTGTTCAATTTCGGTATAAATATAACCCTTAATTTTTTGTTCCCAAATTAGTTTTTTTGATGATTTGTCATAACACTCTAATTTTGAGCGTTGATTATATTTCAACACTTTATTCTCAAATTGATATTCAGATTTAACTTTAAATTCTTCCAATTTTGTTTGTTCATAATCTGGTATAATTTCATTATCGGAAATGTTTAACATAATTCCAATGTCTAACTTTAAAGTGGTTTCTGATATAATATATTTCCAATTTTCTGAACTATAAATTTTTACTTTTTTAATAATGTGTGAAATTGAAAATTCTTTATAATTGGTTTCAGTATTTTTTAAGTTGACTTCCAAAATACAAATTTTTGTTGTATAAAGTCCGTTTAAGTCAATTTTACTTTTATCGATAGTTTTAAATGTATAAAACAATTTATTCTTCCAAATTACAGGTTTTAAATTGTGATTTGGTGGAAAATAATCTTGGTCATTAATATTAATTGTCCATAATGTTTTCATTCTATACACTTTCGATTTAGCATATCGCACAACGAGTTTCGGCTTGGCGATGTGGCGGATTTTTAGCACAAAAGTTCAATAGAATTACTGCTGATGAACCTTGCACAAATGTTTCATAGAAGCACTTCAGCCGCCATATTGCCAAACTGCTGTGTGTGCCCTGCATCCGCAGGGCATACCCCGTAAGCATTAGAAAAAACTCAAAAATACAAATTTTTGATTAAAACACAAATTTTTTTCTAATAAATTTTGGGGTGTGTCCGAATTTTTCCAGAGGGTGCAAGTCCCTTACGAGCGGTTGAAACCCGAATCGTTAGCACGTGGCAAGGTGGTTTATCGTGAGGTATGCACTGAAGGAAGCCAAATGCGAAGCATTCATGAACTCCCAAAAAAAAAGAAAATGAAAACTTCGTGAATAAACGGCAAAAGTCTGTACCGACGAACAGAATTTAGCGAAGCGATATCACGAACACCAAAAAAATAATAAAAACTTGTGAGTAAATTGCATAAGAGGCATTTAGTAGGGGATAAGCGTCCACAGCAACGTAAAGTCCGAAGAATACAAAACCTATTAGATGTAGATGTACCAGCGATAGACGGAAGGAAAAAGCGTTTACCAGGGGAGGTCTTGAAAACCACGAGTTGGTTAGGTCAAGAAGTCAGCAGAGGTCATAGTACTTGTGGCAAACGAGGTGCAAAAGAAATGCACAGGTCTCACAAGCAAGGAAGGACTGAACGTAAATCTCCAAGAAATTCGACTAGGAAAGTTATCTTAGCCTAGTCTTAAAGTAAATTATGGATAGCTCAAAAGGTCTAAAGAGCTTTTGATTGATGATTTGCGAACCGCCGAGTACGTGACCCGTATGCTCGGTGGTGTACTCAAAGTTTTATTTGTTTTTTTAGGATTTCGTGAATGTGAACATTTGAGAGGCTCTCCCTGCTAGTTTCTGGCAGGGCAGTCTACTCGATTGGTGGCAGTTTTTTATTTTTTGTAATCTATTTTAAACAAATTTAGGTAGTTTGTTGGGATGTTCAATTTGGGATTTTTATTATCTAATAGAGATATTATCTTATTGTTATTATCATCCATTATTTCGATTTGGTATCTAATAATTCCTTTGTTCTTTCTGTCATATTGTTTTACTTTATAAGGCGTTTTAAACATAAAAACATAATTATTATTGTCTAGGTAGCTTACAACATTTAGCCCTTCTATATTTTCAATCAATAAAAATTCCTTTCTTTCTTGTCTTTCTGAATAAGCCATTGGACTTATTGTATATTCTGCCAATTCTACATCTATTGTTTTACTGCTTATTTTTAATTTTTTTTCTATGGCATCTTCTAACTCCTGAGAAAATCCTTCTCTATTTTTAGTATAATTGAATGAATTTTTGCTTTTGAATTGACTGTCAAATAGAGAAATAGCAGGTTCGATAAAATACCAATCATCACATAAAACCAAATAATCAAAATTTTCATATAAAAAATGATCCCAAGGGTTTATATTTTCATAATTTTCTTGTGAATTATAGGCTATGCTGTCATAAGTTTTTTTATTTTCTTTTGTTACAATTTTATATACTTTCGCTAAACTACTTTCTGCATTTAATTCTTTTATGAATTGTAGCTTTTTTGAATTTGTGTATATAAAGAAATTTTTGCGATATGTTATATTCTTTATTTCTTTTTTTATCACTTTATTGTACGCAATTGGGTTTTTTTTAGGATCTGGTGGAGGTAATGGATACCCTTTTTTATCCTTACTAGAAACATAACCCTTTTTCAACTCAAATTTTTCTACATTAACAGTTGTTTTCTTTGTGACATCAGTGTCAGATGTTACTATAACATAATTGGGACCTAAATTTTTAATAGACGTGAAATTTTTATCTAAACTAATAATTGTGTTTGTTTTTTCACCTTTCAAAAATTGTTTTCCATTATTTTTTATTAATGAGAAATACTCATTTTCTAAATACACTTCATTTGTTGAGATCTGGTCATATTCTTCAAATGTGCCATTAAATAAATGAAACAATAGTGTCTTTCCTTTTTCATTTTTAAGAATTGCCAAGCTATCTATCGTCTTATAATCTTCTAATTCCTTATATTTTGAATCAATGATACTAGTTCCATCATTAGAAACAATCCCATATTGTTTATTATATTCATAAATGAAATATTTCTGTTGGGAAAATACTAAAAATGGAGAAAGGAATAGGTATGTTAAAATATATTTCATAAATGTATTAATTATTTATATTTTGGTTTTTAAAATTCTAACTAACGTTTTATTAATGTTTTGTAAATCAATCATTTACAATATTTATTTTTTTATTATTCCTCTTAATTTTTTCGCTTTCGTACCGTTAGCTTACGGGGTCAGGGCGTGAGTCTAGGGGGAATTACCACCAACGTTTCGCATATTTATGTAGTGGCGGCTTTTGAAAACGGATTTTTCTTTTTAGCACTTAACTTACTTTGATGCACAAAGTTTACTTTTAGCACTAAACCCGCCATTTTCATAAATATGCTGTGTGTGCCCTGCATCCGCAGGGCACACCCCGTAAGCATTAGAAAAAACTCAAAAATACAAATTTTTGATTAAAATACAAACTTTTTCTAATAAATTTTGGGGTGTGTCCGAATTTTTCCAGAGGGTGTAAGTCCCTTACGAGCGGTTGAAACCCGAATCGTTAGCACGTGGCAAGGTGGTTTATCGTGAGGTATGCACTGAAGGAAGCTAAATGCGAAGCATTCATGAACTCCAAAAAAAAAGAAAATGAAAACTTCGTGAATAAACGGCAAAAGTCTGTACCGACGAACAGAATTTAGCGAAGCGATATCACGAACACCAAAAAAATAATAAAAACTTGTGAGTAAATTGCATAAGAGGCATTTAGTAGGGGATAAGCGTCCACAGCAACGTAAAGTCCGAAGAATACAAAATCTACTAGATGTTGATGCAGCGGGGATAGACGGAAGGAAAAAGCGTTTACCAGGGGAGGTCTTGAAAACCACGAGTTGGTTAGGTAAAGAAGTCAGCAGAGGTCATAGTACTTGTGGCAAACGAGGTGCAAAAGAAATGTACAGGTCTCACAAACAAAGAAGGACTGAACGTAAATCTCCAAGAAATTCGACTAGGAAAGTTATCTTAGCCTAGTCTTAAAGTAAATTATGGATAGCTCAAAAGGTGTAAAGAGCTTTTGATTGATGATTTGCGAACCGCCGAGTACGTGACCCGTATGCTCGGTGGTGTACTCAAAGTTTTATTTGTTTTTTTAGGATTTCGTGAATGTGAACATTTGAGAGGCTCTCCCTGCTAGTTTCTGGCAGGGCAGTCTACTCGATTGTATGATGTGCTTTATTCTATTTTGATTGTCAATTTATTTGATTTGATTTTCAATGTTGTTGAACTATTTTCAGTTATCTTATAACTTCCTTTGTCATTAGGAACAAATTTATTGAAATAGTCAGTATTACTTTTGTTAATAGAAAAATCGTAATCACTTGGACCTACATCAAATGCATCCTTTGTTTTTGGTAGAAGACTTAATTCTAAAATTAATGTTTTAATATAAAGTTCATTTTCTACTTTTTCCATTGATTGTCTGTTGTTAAACATATTCCAATCAACATTTAAAATTTCAAATTTTTGGTCTATCATTTTTTCAAAATCATCTATTCCTGCAATATTGTCGATGGTTTCTTCAACACTTACATTTATTTGGTTTTCCTTTCCTGTTAGCGAAAGGTTTTTTGCAGATGAATGTGTTCTTTTTGTTTGTGAAAATTTTGAATATTCATAAAGACTGATTTTTATAGTATCTGTTTCTTTATATGTCGTTTTTTCTGTCGACCAAATTACTTTTATAGCATCTTGGTTGACTTTAATTTTCTCCACAACATTAATTGAAAATGGCAAAGTCTTATATACTTTTCCTTTATATTTTACCGACAAAATCGGGAACTCTATTTTACCAAGTTTTGTAGGTGTAGCATAGGTGTAGAAAGAATAAAATGTTTTAATGACTTTATGGTTATCATCTGTCATTTCACTTTCTTTTATATTATTTAATGTTTCGTCTAATTTGTCGGTTAACTCCAAGCCATTAATTTCGACATTACTACTCCAAATACTGTCTGGTTTTTCCTCAAAATGAATGCTAAAGTCAATAGATTTTCCAATCTCTACTTCGGGTTGCACAACAAACTGAACAAATTCTTTTTCATTTTTGCTTTGACAAGAAACAGATGTAAAAGGGATAATTATAATTATTAGATAAAGAAAAAAAGTATTTTTTATTTTAGTCATTTGTTTATTTTTTTTGTGTTTTTTCGTTTCGGTTTGGCAGCATAGCATACAACGTTTGTGGCTTTGCGTTCGGGCGGGATTTCGAAGCACAAAAGCTGGTTTTATTACTAAAGTTCAATTGAAAAACTGCTGTTGAATTTTGCACTTCAGCCCGCCTGACGAAAAACCTTGTTAGCAGCTGGCATTTTTTCAAACTTCTGATTTAACTATAAAATCATAGGCATGTTCGGTAAAATAAATTGGAATATTTCCCCAATCTAGTTTTCGTTGTTTCGCAGTTTCGTGAGCTTTCTTCATTAATTCCATAAACCTTGAAATTATAATTTGTTCACACCAATCTCTTGCATCTTGCATTTCATCTGTCCATTCGTCATTTTCTTCCTTTTCTTCAATCGTTTCAAATAACCCTTGAAATTTTTCGTAACCTGTCAACACAAATTCTTTTGTTGTCATTAAATCTCTTTTACAATCTGAAAGCCATTCCATATCTTCAAGGTCTAGACCGCCGTCTTCTTTATAAGCTATTCCGTCTATATACCAAACATCAGTATTTATGTCAAATTCGTTCATTTCAAAGTACATTGTTTTGATTTCAATTTTCTTCGAAATTTCTTTGTAAAAACTGTCAATCCAATTTACTAAATCGTCGATAGGATTTGCAAATGTTTTACCAATAATGTCGTGAAACTCTGTCTTAGTAATTTCGCTAAGCTCTTTTTCCGCTAAATTAATTGCTTTTTCAAAGTCAAGATTTTCAAGGTTCAAATTTATTTTTTCTGCAAAGTCAAAATTCATTCTTATTAGTTTTTATACGTTAATATTTAATTTGTTATGTAAATATTTTATGTTAATTTATAATAGAAAAATATAATTAAACTCAATATCAATGCAATTGCTGATATTACGGTAACATACAGTCTCACTAGTTTTTCTCCAAAAATATTTACCCAAAATCCTGTTCTTCGCTCATAATATTTTCCACTTTTGTTAATAATCCAATCCCATTTTCTAATACTTCCAATAAAAAACAAAAGCGAAATAGCAGAAATAATCAGATAAAAATATTCTGGGTTTTGTTTTATGAAGTTTGTGAAAATGTTACTATACTTTGTTAGAAATTCATTCATTTTTAAATTCTAAATTTTATTATCGTTCGTTTATGCTTGCTGCTAACGTTTGTGGCTTTGCGTTCGGGCGGGTTTTCGAAGCACAAAAGCTGGTTTTATTACTAAAGTTCAATTGAAAAACTACCGTTGAATTTTGCACTTCAGCCCGCCTGACGCAAAACCCTTGTTGGCTGCAGGCTTTTTTGTGTTTAATCGAATAAGTTTAAATCGGATTTCATTCTGTCGAGTACGTAAAGATTATATTCAAATTCTTCAACATCTTCTTGTTCCGCAACTTTATTCTTTATGTTGTCAAGTTGAAATTGGGTTATAATTTTTTGCCTGTCAATCGCAATTAATGTAAGACGTTTAAATTCTGGATTTAGTTCTCCTGAAATTTTATATTGTGCAAATGAGACCGCTATTAAAACATTGTCCATAACCAGAATAGTGTCTTTTTTATCGTTTTTGAAAATTTTCAAAATTTCAGCTCTGTCTGTTACTTCCATATGCTCTGTTTCGTAATCCATTTCCGTCTCAATAACATATTTTAAAAAGTCTATTGGCTCATCACAATTTTCATTACTGTAATACCATTCTTCTAAAAGTGTTAATGTGTCTGCACCTTCTGCATTAGCAAATGGTGAATACCCATCTTCAAGGTCAAAATAAAATTCGTCTTCTCCACAATATTTTAGAAACTTAGGGTGAGAAGTTTCTCTTGCGGGTACTTCTGTATCTTCATCGTCATAATAATATTTTTTTTCTAACATATTTTTTAAGTTTTAATTTAGTACTGTTTTGTCAGCTTGCAGCCAACTAGTAGATATACGAAAGTTTTTTCGTTTTTAACATTCTATATCCACATCACAAAAGTACAATCAAAAAAACATTTTGCAACTTTTTTTATTAAAAAAAATTACAAGAATAAAAATGAGAAGCAAGAAATTAGAGGCAAGAGGTTAGAAACAAGAGGTTAGAAGCAAGAAATTAGAATCAAGAAATTTGAAGTGGGAGAACGAAAAGCAAGAAGTTTAAAAAAAATCTTTGGTGAGTGGAAACTGCCTATTGGAGGTTGCCCGCATGAGGGATAGAGCAAGGCACCATGTGCTCGTGATAGCCCGACGCCAAAAAAAGGAAGCCCCGCCTGAAGGGTTTGGGGCGTGGGGGCTTTCTTTTTTTTGGCGGCATGCCCTAATGGTTTTGGTGTTTGTTGTTGTATTGGATTTTGTACTTTTTATCTATTGTTTGGCTTTTGGCTGTATGAATTACTTCGGAATTCAAATAATTAAATGTTGTTACAGCATCACGATACCTTATCTTTTGTGAAATGGTTATTTGTTTATGAATATTACTATTTGGTACTTAATTTTTTATTTTTTATAAAAATATAATAAATAATATATGGTATAGTGTGTGAAAATTATAATACTACACCACTGTATGCTGCTAAATCCAAGCCCTAAAACTTCGTGTGGCTTGAGGTATTCTATTACAAATCGATACAAAAAATACAAACTCATCCATAATTTGAATACATTTCCGTGTGGCCATTGGTTGAAACGATAGGTACTAAAAAAGAGTAATAAGAGGAGTAAATAAATAATTTCGTATAATGAAGTGGGGTGTCGCAGTATGCCATCTCCTAAATTTAAACCCATAAAAAAAGTGGTTTTGTTGCCAAATGTGGGTTCTGCGACACCCATGGAAAAACAGCCTATTCTGCCAATAATGAGGGCCACAATCATGGGAATGACATATAAATCGCCTGAATTTTGTTTTTCGTTTATGATTTTTTTTACCAATTCTACGCCAAATATGCCTCCCAAAAAACCTCCTGCCACTGTTTTGTTTTGGTAAAATGTAAGCCATGTTTGCTGGCCAATTGTGGAGGGATTTTCTAACAATGCCACAACTCTGGATCCTATTAGTGCTCCTATCATGGCTCCAATGAGTATCCAAAGCCGGTGTTGGTTTGATATTTGATCGGTAATTTTGCTTTTTTTGTAGTAATATATTCTCATTCCTACAAAAAAAGCAAGAAATTCTAGGACGTTGTGCAAATAAAAGTTTGTTCCTAAAAATGAAAACTGAACGGGGAATTGTATCATAAATAATTTAAAAGTGATTGAACAAAAAAATAAAACAAATTCTAGCAAAACACTAAACTCTTTTAATTACTTTTGCACCAAATATAATAAAAATTATTTCATGTTAACAGTTAATAATTTATCCGTTCAGTTTGGCAAACGCATTTTGTTTGACGAAGTAAACACTGTTTTTACTCACGGCAACGTATATGGTGTAATTGGTGCCAACGGAGCAGGAAAATCTACTTTTTTGAAAATCATTTCGGGCGAAATGGATCCTACGTCTGGCCATGTTCATCTTGAGGTGGGCAAACGAATGTCGGTTTTAAATCAGAACCATAATATGTTTGACGAACACACTGTTTTGGAAACCGTGATTATGGGTAACAAAATTTTGTATGCTGTAAAGAAAGAAATGGATGCCCTATATTTGGATTATACAGATGAAAATGCTGACAGAATAGGCGAGCTACAGGTGCAGTTTGAAGAGATGAATGGTTGGAATGCAGATTCTGATGCAGCGTCTTTATTGTCAAATTTGGGTATTTCAGAGGATAATCATTATACTTTAATGTCTGATTTGGAAGGAAAACTGAAAGTAAGGGTGTTGCTTGCCCAAGCTCTTTTTGGAAATCCTGATTTGCTTATAATGGATGAGCCAACAAACGATTTGGATTTTGAAACTATTGCATGGCTCGAGAATTTCTTGGCAAATTATGAAAATACAGTAATTGTTGTGTCTCATGACAGGCACTTTTTGGATGCTGTTTGCACCCATATTTCTGATATTGATTTTGGAAAAATCAATCATTATTCTGGAAATTATACATTTTGGTATGAATCGAGTCAGTTAGCCGCAAAACAACGAGCCCAACAAAATAAAAAGGCAGAAGAAAAGAAACAAGAATTAGAAGAATTTATTCGACGATTTTCTGCCAATGTAGCTAAATCCAAACAAGCTACATCTCGTAAAAAAATGATTTCAAAATTAAATATTTCTGAAATTAAGCCTTCAAGTAGAAGGTATCCAGCCATTATTTTTGATCAAGAGCGTGAAGCTGGTGATCAAATTTTGAATGTTCAAAATTTAAGTGCTTCGGTAGATGGAGATGTTTTGTTTACAAACGTGGATTTGAACATGGCCAAAGGCGATAAAATTGTACTTTTTTCTAAAGATTCTAGGGCTACAACCGCTTTTTACGACATATTAAATGGCAAAATTCAAGCAGCAGCTGGTCAATTTGATTGGGGAATTACTACAAATCAAGCTTATTTGCCAGTGGATAATCACGATTTTTTTGAAAGCGATTACAATCTTGTCGATTGGTTAAGACAATGGGTAAAAACGGAAGAAGAACGGGATGAGGTGTATATTAGAGGGTTTTTGGGTAAAATGATTTTTTCTGGCGAAGAAGCGCTCAAAACGTGTAGGGTATTGTCTGGAGGCGAAAAAGTGCGTTGCATGTTATCGAGAATGATGATGCAACGGGCCAATGTATTGATGATAGATGAGCCAACAAACCACCTTGATTTAGAGTCGATTACGGCGTTTAACAATTCTTTGAAAAACTTTAAAGGCTCGGTTATTTTTACAACACATGACCACGAGTTTTCGCAAACGGTTGGGAATCGTATTATCGAATTAACTCCAAAGGGTGCCATTGATCGATACATGACTTTTGATGATTATTTGGACGATCCTAAAATTCAAGAACTCAGACAAAAAATGTATTCTTAATAGGTTAAAAAAAAGCGTAAAACAAATAGTTATTACGCTTTTTTTATATTCTAATAATAAAATGCTCTTTGGCCTGTTCTTTTCTAAAAAAAACGATGCCCCATTGGAATGTATCTATTGTAACTTGTACTTCGGGGTGTTTTTGTATCGATTTCCAAGCTTCTGTCATGTCTTTGCTCCAATAAATATCGTCAAAAATCCAAACAGAATCATTGGATTTATAGGGCAATAACAAGTCGACATATTTTAAGGTAGCGTCTTTGGAATGGTTGCCATCAAAATAAATAAAATCATATTTTTTTGTATTATTTTGTTCTAAAAATGCTGCAAATTCTTGCTGAATAGCCTCAACGTGGGGTTTATCTTTTTGAAAAAAATAGTTGCAAAAGTGCTTGTATGTAGCTTCGCAACCTTCTACAGTTGTGATTTTATGGCAATTATTTTCTGACAATGCCAAGGTCGAAAGCCCTAAAGAGCTTCCAAGTTCTAATGTATTTTGTGGATTGAAATATTGTACCATCCGCCACAATAGTTGGGCTCTTTTTTTTGAAATCCCTGCATTTTCTGCCATTTGTCGGACACTTCTTTTATTATCTTTAAAAATTTTGGAGCCTGCACCAAAATCGGTAATTTCTATAATGTTATTATTATTATATAACTGTTGTCTATAATTATTGAATATTTTATAAAAAGGATACTTTTTTTTATCATAAAAACATTGGGTAACCAAATTAAAAACAAAAGGCGAATGTACGGCATGTTCGTTTTTTGATTGCCATAAAAAATGGATGTAAGATAAAAAAAAATAATGCATAATTTATTCCATTTTGCTTGATAATTCTAGCCATCTTTCTTCTTTCACTTCAATTTTTTCAATTATTACTTGAAGTTCTTTAGCTTTTTGTGCAATTTCCGTTTCTTTTATTTGATTGTCTGAAAAAAGTTGTTCGATTTTGGCTTTTTCTATTTCCAAATCTTTCAAATCTCTTTCAATTTTTTGAAACTCTTTTTGTTCATTAAAAGTTAAATTGCCTTTTGGATTGTTTTGTTTCCATTCTTTCTTTTCGGTTTTGTTTTCTTCTTTTAAAACTACATCAGCACTGTCTTCATAAGCCCTAAAATCAGAATAATTACCTGGAAAATCTTCTACTTCTCCTTGTCCTCTAAATACAAATAAATGATCGACAATTTTATCCATAAAATACCTATCGTGAGATACTACCAACAAACAACCTGGATAATCCAATAAAAAACTTTCTAATACGTTGAGAGTTACAATATCTAAATCGTTTGTTGGTTCATCTAGTATTAAAAAATTTGGATTTTGAATTAAAACTGTACATAAATACAAACGTTTTAATTCTCCGCCACTTAATTTTTCTACAAAATCATATTGCTTTTTTCTGTCAAATAAAAATCGTTCTAATAATTGACCAGCCGATATCATCCTGCCTTTGGCAAGCGGTATGTATTCGCCATATTCTTTGATAATGTCTATCACTTTTTGACCAGGCTTTGGATTGATGCCACTTTGTGTATAATATCCTATTTTTATGGTATCGCCCACGACCACTTTGCCCGCATCTAGGGGTAATGTTCCTGTAAGTAAGTTTAAGAAAGTAGATTTTCCTGTTCCGTTTTTTCCTATAATTCCTATTCGTTCGCCACGTTGAAAATCATAACTAAAATTGTTTAAAATAATCAAATCTTTAAATTGTTTTGATATTTTGTGCAATTCAATAATTTTGCTACCCATCCTTTCCATGTTGATTTCCAGTTCCACTTGGTTGTCTCTTCTTCTGCTTTGGGCCTTTTCCTTAATTATATAAAAATCATCTTGTCTGGATTTCGATTTTGTAGTTCTTGCCTTGGGTTGCCGCCTCATCCATTCAAGTTCTTTTACAAATAAATTTTGAGCTTTATCTACACTGGCATTTTCAGAGGCAATTCGTTCTTCTTTTTTCTCTAAATAATAAGAATAATTACCTTTGTATTGATACAGTTTGCCATTGTCCAATTCGATGATTTCGTTGCATACACGCTCTAAAAAAAAGCGGTCGTGTGTAACCATAAATAAGGTTATATTTTCTTTTGCAAAATAGCTTTCTAGCCATTCAATCATTTCTAAATCTAAATGATTGGTTGGTTCGTCAAGAATCAATAAATCGGGTCTGTTAATTAGAATGATAGCTAAAGAGAGCCTTTTTTTCTGACCTCCAGATAAATTTTTTACTTTAAGTTTGAAGTTTTCTAGTTTAAGCTTAAATAAAATCTGTTTGTATTGAGTTTCAAAATCCCAAGCATTCAATTGGTCCATTCGGTCAAATGCTTTTTGATAAGCTTCGGCATCTTCGGGGGTTTCTAGGGCTTTTTCATAAGCTTCTATTACTTTGAGGGTTTCATTATCAGACGCAAATATACTTTCTTCTATAGTTAATTCTTCTTGAAGATTATAATCTTGTGAGAGAAAAGCCATTTTGATATCTTTTCTAACTACTACTTGCCCAGAATCGGGTTCGTCTTCGCCATTAATAATTTTCATAATACAGGTTTTTCCTGAACCATTTTTGGCTATAAATGCGATTTTTTGGTCTTTATTGATGCCAAACGAAATATTTTCGAATAAAGTTCGTTCGCCAAATGATTTTGAAATGTTTTCTACTGAAAGATAATTCACGATATAATTATTTTTGATGCAAAAATAGACTTTTGTTTGCCTATTTGACGTATTTATGCCATCAAATTTAAAAAAAATCAAATGGCACACATTATTTTTTATAAATACTCAACCTAATGTTGATTAGTTTAATCTTATTATTTTAAAAATCAATAAATTTTGAACTCCTATTAATGATTTTGAATTTCCAAAACTAAAATATTAGTTTTTCCATTTTTATTATTAAATGTACAGCTCGTTTTTAGAATATTTATTGCATTTTTGCGTTATAAAATGGAATTTTAATATAATGAAAATATCTGTCGTCATTCTTAACTATAATGTTAGCTTTTTTTTGCAACAATGTATATTAAGTGTAAAAAAAGCATTGCAAAATATAGATTCTGAAATCATTGTGGTCGATAATCACTCTCAAGATGATAGTTGTTTGATGGTCAAATCTCGATTTCCTGATGTGATTTTAATTGAAAACACTACTAATTATGGTTTTCCAAAAGGAAATAATATGGGGGTAGCCCTTGCAAAAGGAGACTATATTTGTATTTTGAACCCAGATACTGTGGTTGCCGAAGACACTTTTGAGAAAATATATCATTTTGCTAATTCTAAAGCAAATTTGGGCATTGTAGGATGTAAACTATTAGATGGTACTGGGCATTTTTTGCCCGAAAGTAAACGAGAAGTTCCTACACCATGGGTTGCTTTTACAAAAATGGCGGGACTTTATAAAATATTTCCTCATATACAATGGTTTAATCAATATTATGCTGGTCATTTGAAGGACAATCAAACAGGAAAAGTGTCGATTTTAGTTGGTGCGTTCTTGTTTATGAAAAAAGAATTATATGAAAAAGTTGCAGGATTTGATGAACAATGTTTTATGTATGCAGATGATATAGACTTGAGTTACAGGGTTTTATTAGAACAAAAAGACAATTACTATTTTCATGATACCGCTATTATACATTACAAAGGTGAAAGTACAATAAAAGACATGACATATATGAAAAGATTTCAAGAGGCTATGCTTTTTTTTTACAAAAAACATTTTAAGGTAAATTATATATTTAATATTTTTACTACTTTTGCAATATCTTTTTTTGCAATATATAAAACGTATTTCTATCAAAAAAAAATATTAAGTAAGGCAAATCATTTTATAATAGTAAGCCAAAATAGGGCATTAATAGAAAAAATGTCTCAGAAATATCAAAAAAAATTTCAAATTACTTCTTTTGAAAATATTAATAATGTAATTTCGCAGTTAAAGGATGCAGAGGCCGTTTTTGAAATTGTGTTTGATGCCGATTCGATTGATTTTAAAAGTATTATTGATTTTATGAACACACCAAAAAGCAACAAAGTGTTTTATAAAATAATACCACCAGAAAGTCCTTTTGCAATTGGTTCCAATTCCAGTTCGGATAGGGGAGAAGTAATCCAATTTTGAAACAAAATAAATTTAAAAAAATTAGCAAATTAATTATTTTAGGTAATAATTTTTATTAATTTTGTAAAATAAAAATAGATACCACCTTATAAGTTATCAATATGGCAAAATTTGAATTGAAACTTCCAAAAATGGGAGAAAGTGTTGCAGAGGCAACCATTACAAATTGGTTAAAACAAATTGGCGATACCATTGAAGCCGATGAAGCCGTACTCGAAATTGCCACAGACAAAGTGGATAGCGAAGTGCCAAGCGAAGTTTCGGGTATATTAATAGAACAATTATTTCAAAAGGACGATTTGGTACAAGTGGGACAAACCATTGCTATTATTGAAGTTCCGGGTGATGAAGTGGCAGATTCCGATAATGTAAAGCCAGAAATTGTTGCCACACTCGAAAAAAACATTGAAACTGTAATTGAGCAAAAATCAGCTTTTACAAACCCCGTTGTATCAGATAAATTTTATTCGCCATTGGTCAAAAATATTGCCAAACAAGAAAATGTTAGTTTAGCAGCATTAGATCTTATAGTGGGTTCTGGCAAAGATGGTCGGGTTACAAAAGAAGATATCTTGACTTATGTTGCCCAACGAGGCATTAATAATCAAAATATTGAAAATGAAGCTGTTATACATGATCTTGTTTCAAAACCGATACAACAATCGATACAAAATGATGCCATTCAATCAGCTGTTGTTCCTCCTTCAGTAAACGGAGGAGACGAAATTGTTGAAATGGATCGCATGCGAAAGTTAATTTCAGGTTATATGGTTGCCTCTGTGCAAACTTCTGCACATGTTCAATCATTCATAGAAGTTGATGTTACTAATATTGTAAAATGGCGAGACAAAAACAAAGCCAGTTTTGAAAAAAGAGAAGGCGAAAAACTTACTTTTACGCCAATTTTTATGGAAGCTGTAGCCAAAGCATTGAAAGATTTTCCTGGTATGAATATATCTGTGGAAGGAACATATATTATCAAAAAGAAAAACATCAATTTGGGTATGGCAGCAGCATTGCCTAATGGCAATTTGATTGTTCCTGTTATTAAAAATGCCGATCAATTGAATTTAGTAGGTATGGCTAAAGCGGTTAACGATTTGGGTAATCGTGCCAAAATGGGCAAACTGAAACCAGATGATACCCAAGGCGGCACCTATACAGTTACAAATGTTGGTACCTTTGGCAGCGTTTTTGGCACTCCAATTATCAATCAACCACAAGTGGGCATTTTAGCTTTAGGTGCCATTAGAAAAGTGCCTGCGGTAATAGAAACTCCAGAGGGCGATTTTATAGGCATTCGTCAAAAAATGTTCCTATCACACAGCTACGACCACCGTGTTGTAGATGGTGCTTTAGGTGGTAGTTTTGTAAAAAGAGTTGCAGATTATTTAGAAGCTTTTGACATCAACAGAACGGTTTAAATCATTTTGATTATATTTCAAAAAACACTCTTTTTTAAGAGTGTTTTTTTTTTATTTAAATCCAAGCTTTTGTTAGATATCTAACAATTTTTTATAATATTGAAACCTATTTTTGCTTCATAATTATTTAATTTAACAATCATGACTAGTAGAAATTTAGTTTTAGTATTTAATAGTATTGTATTTACATTATTATTGATGGGGTGTAACAAGGATAGCGACCCAGTAGCCGAAAAAGTGTACGAAGAAAAAGTAGTTGTTGCAAACAGAGGCAATGGAACAATTAGTTTAATTGATGCCAATACAAATGCTGTTTCTAGTACAATCGCTATAGCAGGTTCCGAGCCCATGTATGCAGTTTATGTGCCTACGAAAGATAAAATATATGTAGGTGATAGATTGGGAAAAAAAGTGCATATTGTAAATCCACAGTCAAAAGCGGTTGAAGGTTTTGTAAATGTGGGTAATGGTGTTTTTCACATGTGGGCCGATGGATTAGGCAAACAACTTTGGGTTAATAATGATGTGGATAACACGATTTCTGTTATCGATTTGGCAACACACACCGTTGTACAAACGATAAATGTAGGGGCAAAACCACATGATGTGTTTTTGACAAAAGACGGAACAAAAGCTTATGTTTCTATTATTACATCTAGTACAACAAATGACAAAGTTTATCTGTACAATAGTTCTAATTACACCAAAACTGCCGAAGTAAATGTTGGTAAAGATCCTCATTTATTCCACCTGCAAGGGTCAAACAGATTATTTGTACCCTGCCAATCAGGCCAGATATATACTTTGAACGGTACAGATTTGACAGTAATTTTCAATTCAAATTTTGTAGGAGCACACGGTATTTTTGCAACTAATGATCAGAATTATATTTTTGCTACAAACATTGCTGCTGGGCAATTGTATGGACTAAATGCTTCTAATTCAAGTCAAATAGGAGCAGCAACTGCTACACCAACAGGAACTCCACACAATATTACGATTAATGAATCGGGAACAAAATTATTTATCTCACATTCTGGTGCTGCCGCAACTGCCGTTACAATTTACAACTTAAATGCAGGTGCCGCTACTTATAGCAGCACAACTACCGCAGGAACCAATCCGTTTGGCATCACATATTACAAACGTGAAGTTAAATAAAAAATGAAAATAATACCAAATATATTTATAAAATAGTCCAAAGATGCGTAGTTATTTTTTAGAAAAAATTTTCAAAAAAAATCGTTGCATAGCTGAGCTACGGAACTATTTTTTTTTGAATAATTTTAGCAAAAAAGAACAAGTAGATTGGACTATTTTATATGTATATTTGGTATAAGTTCCTGAAATTTATTTTTTAATAATTTAAAAATATTTGTTTAAAAAAAAAATGGTTTATCAAAACAGAAATGTTTATTGATATTCCATTTTTTATTTTTATTTGTTTTTTTATCAATAATAGAAATATTTTAGAATAAAAAAATGAAATTGGAAATTTTGTGCTATTTTTTGAATGAAAAATGCTATTGTATATAGAATTTTGCAACTAGTTTTGTCCAAACTAAAAATGAATTTAATATGAGTAATGTAGCACAAAGACCTGAATTTAAGGCAAAGTATGATAATTATATTGGTGGACAATTTGTAGCACCTGTAGGAGGTGAATATTTTGAAAATATTTCGCCTGTAGATGGAAAAGTATTTACTCAAGCCGCACGATCTACAAAAGCAGATGTAGAGCTGGCATTGGATGCCGCTCACGAAGCTTTCAAAACATGGGGTAAAACATCGCCCACATACCGAAGCAGTGTTTTGAATAAAATTGCCGATAGAATTGAGGCTAATTTAGAATACCTAGCCGTGGTAGAGGCTATCGATAACGGTAAAGCCATAAGAGAAACCCGTGCAGCAGATTTGCCTTTGGTAATAGATCATTTTAGATATTTTGCAAGTGTAATCCGTGCCGAAGAAGGAACAATTTCAGAGCATGACGAAGATACTGTAAGCATCTGTTTGAGCGAACCATTGGGAGTAGTTGGTCAAATTATACCTTGGAATTTCCCGCTCTTGATGGCCACTTGGAAAATAGCTCCAGCCCTTGCCGCAGGAAACTGTTGTGTGGTAAAACCTGCAGAACAAACCCCAACCTCCATTATGATTTTATTAGAAATTATTCATGATTTGTTGCCTCCTGGTGTTTTAAATGTTGTAACGGGTTTTGGATTAGAAGCGGGTAAACCATTGGCACAATCAGAACGAGTTGCAAAAGTTTCTTTTACGGGCGAAACCACTACTGGGAGACTTATCATGCAATATGCTTCAGAAAATTTAGTTCCTGTAACGATGGAATTAGGAGGAAAATCACCAAATATTTTCTTCAGCTCGGTAGCCGATGCCGATGATGCTTTTTTTGACAAAGCTGTAGAAGGAGCTGTATTGTTTGCACTCAACCAAGGAGAAGTGTGTACATGTCCCTCTAGAATATTAGTACAAGAAGATATTTACGAAAAATTTATGGAACGTGTTATTCAGCGAACCAATGCCATAAAAACAGGTCATCCTTTAGATGGAACTGTCATGATGGGGGCACAAGCTTCTAATGATCAATACGAAAAAATACAATCTTATTTGAAACTTGGCCGAGAAGAAGGAGCCGAAGTTTTATGTGGAGGTGCTGTAAATCAGCTCGATGGTGAGTTGCAAGGCGGTTATTACATCCAGCCAACCATTTTTAAGGGGCATAATAAAATGCGTATATTTCAAGAAGAAATTTTTGGACCAGTAACATGTGTTACCACTTTCAAAACGGTAGAAGAGGCTATTGAAATTGCTAACGACACCCTTTACGGCCTTGGAGCAGGAGTGTGGACACGAGATGCACATCAAATTTATCAGGTACCAAGAGCCATTAAGGCAGGAAGAGTTTGGGTAAATAATTATCATGCTTACCCAGCTCATGCTCCTTTTGGTGGTTATAAAAAATCAGGTTTTGGTAGAGAAAATCACAAAATGATGTTGGATCACTACCGTCAAACTAAAAATATGTTAATTTCGTATAACAAAAACAAACTAGGTTTCTTTTAACAAATAACAGTTTTTTTAAGAAAAAATCCATAATTACGATTATGGATTTTTTTTATCAAATAAAATCAATGTTTCCTTTGCCTTCTCTCAAAATTACTGGTTCAAAACCCGATAAATCCACAATAGTAGAAGCCACATTGCTGCCATAACCTCCATCTATTACCAAATCTACTTTATTTTGCCATTTTTCAAATATCAATTCGGGGTCTGTGGTATATTCTATCAGTTCATCTTCATCTCGAATAGAAGTTGAAACAATTGGATTTCCTAATGTTTTAACAATTTGACGGGCAATATTATTATCAGGAACTCTAATTCCAACCGTTTTCTTTTTTTTAAATTCTTTGGGCAAATTATTATTGCCAGGCAAAATAAAGGTATAGGCACCAGGCAAAGCCCTTTTCAAAATTTTGAAAGTAGCAGTATCTATTTGACGAATATAATCTGACAAATTACTCAAATCATGACATATAAACGAAAAAGGAGCTTTTTCCAGTTTGATTCCTTTTATTTTAGCAATTTTTTCTAATGCCTTTGAATTTGTAATATCGCAACCCAATCCATAAACGGTGTCGGTTGGATAAATAATCAAACCACCATTTTGAAGTACTTTAACTACTTTTTGAATTGCCGCCTCGTTGGGATTGTCCTCGTATATTTTTATTAATTCACTCATTTTGAAGTTTTTTGTATTCAAAAGTACCATTTTTTTTCAATAAATTTGAAAAACAAACTAATTTTTTAAATTTACCTCAATTCATGGAATGTTTTTTAAAGAAAATATAATTGTAATATTCTCATGTTCTATTATAATTTTAATAGCAATACATGTATAATATAATATAATTTAAAAAAAATACTAAAGTAAATTAATTTATTTTAAACTAATATATATTGTTACATATTTTTTTAATAATTAATTTACAAAAAAATAATTTATTGCAACTCTAAATAATCGATTGAAAAACATCATTTGTATCGATAAATAATTCATTGATGGTGTACCGTGCAAAACAACATGCTAGCATTCGACGGTTGTTCTTTTTTTAAACCCATTTTTCTATTCCTTGACTATTCAATATTGATCTTAATACACAATACAGAACATAAGTATTCCAATCGTTTAAATAACTATAACCTCTATTTATTTTGCTAGGATCTTCTGCAGAATATATTGAGAAATAAGATATATAATCTTTAGTTCTAATATTATTCCACGCAATCATTTTTTCAGAATGGTTTATAATTCCGCTAACTTGTATTGTAACGCCATCAACACTAAATTTAACTTCACCAATTGTAAATGCTTCTTTGTTTTCGTACCTTTTGATATATTCGACTACTCTATTATCAAAATAAAATTTTATGATGTTTTGAATTATGTTACCATACAGGTTGTGATATTCTGTTTTTTTTCTACCAAAATATGTTCTGAAATTTATTTTAATTATTTTGTTTTGATTGTTTTTTATATAAATAAAATATTCTCTTCCAAAAGTTAATTTAAAAGTAATCCATTTCATTCCATATCGGAATTCTAAAATTTCATTACTTTTGAAAGTTGTGTAAGGATTTGAAACCCTATCGTTACTTTCAAATTGAATGAATTCTTGTTTTAAAATTAATTTTCTTTGAGCATTATCTATTATACCACGTATTATTGTAAACTCTAATGCGTCTTTTTCCATTTTATTCATGATTTTTTTTAAAATACACCCAACGGTACTATGTAAAAAAAGGGCAGTCAATATTTTTCAAAAATAATAAAAAACTATGAAATAAAAAAGCATTTATTTACAAATTTTCATAAAAAAAAGAGGCACTAAATCCTCTTAAAATGCTAACAAAAAACTTTTCGATAAACCCATAAGGGGCGTGAATGTATTCGGTTTAACTCATTTTATTTTTATAGGTTTTAATTCATTGCTCGGCTTTCAGGTGCAAGGAAAGGCTAGCTGTTATATGCTGTGAGTTTTTACTAGATTTTAGTCTATTTTCTGTTTTTTAATTCATTTTTGTCAATTACTACATATATTGTGTCTACAACTCTACCTCCAGATTTGTCATTATTTGAATTATGAATATTACTTCCAATTCCGTTTCTGTCTAATACTTCAATAGATTTTATGAAGTAGTTTGTTTCACCTCTGTTTTGTAGCCAATTTTTAAAGTATGTTTCGTGATATGAGACTTTTATTTTCCACCCGTTATTTACTGCTGAATCAATCATAGTTACTAAATAGTTTGATTCTTTGTCGTTGTCAATAGAAAATTCAAAAAGTGAGCTTGTATTCATTCCTGTTTGAGTAAGATTTAGTTCTCCCTCCCAAGATTTCCAAAATCTACCTTTTTTTGAAAATTTAGTTAAATAACCAATTCTCTCACCTTCAGAATAAGTTTCAGTTGAATTTATAATGCCAAAAATAAAGAATATAATTAGTCCAATAATCCAAAAATTATTTTTTAGTGATTCAATTGAAAATTTTGATTTGTTTGCGTTGTTTTGGTTAAAATTTCTACTCATGATTTTGATTTAAGGTTTTTGTTTTAATGTCATTTCTGTCTAAATTTTTGAGTGTGCGGTCTCATAGCATATAACGTCAGTCTGTAAAAAAACTGCCGTTAAATATTTTTCAAAAATAATAAAAAACATTGAAATAAAATAGCATTTATTTACAAAATTTCATAAAAAAAGAGGAACCAAATCCACTTAAAATGCTAACAAAAACTTTTCGATAAACCCATAAAGAGGGTTAATGTAATCGGATTAACTCATGGATTTTATTTTAATAGGTTTTAATTCATTGCTCGGCTTTCAGGTGCAAGGAAAGGCAACTGACATTCTTTTCGTTCGTTCGTTACTCATTTATTTTTCTTTACTGTCACACCAAATATAACTCCAAAATTACCGTCTGTTTGTGTCCAATTTTTTTCTGGTAAATACGTCCTTGAAACAAAACCGTCAAGATACAAAGCGTTTTTACAACCCAAGCTTTGGAAGTATTTTGCGAAGTCATAAAAGTTAATTTCTGTCTTGGACATTGCAAACACAACTCTGTTGTCAGGCAAAATGCCAACACCGTTTCTTATGTTTAAATTTGTTGAGCCGTCTTTAAAAGCAGAGTGAACTTGTCCGTCAATAATAAGCATTGGTCCTGATTGCGTGGCATATTTTATTTTACCGTTGTAATTAAAGTTTGTAGTCTTGCAAACAAATGGTTTGTTGTCTGTCGTAATGTAAAAAATGCCGTTGGGTTTTAAATAAAAATTTCCGTTTCCGTCCGCTGTGTCCAAAATCATACGTATTTTTTTGTTTTGTATGAAAAGTCCTTGGGGTGAAAAATCTTTATTAAACATTCCTCCATTCATTGCAAAAGTCAAGGTTAAAGTTTTACTCTCAACATAATTTTTTAGATTTTGAATACTTTTAAAGGTTTCGCCTTTGTCGTTTTTCCAAAAGAGTTGCAAATCTTGTGTTTTAGTGTCAACCGTATAAGTTAAAATTTGGTCGTCAATTGCATTTTGGTTTGTTTTAAAAGCAATTAGTCCAGCAGTCAGCAGAAGTAACAAACCCATTAATAATATTATTCCATTACGTTTCAATTTCTGTTGTTTATTGTTTGCAGTTTAGTATGTTTGGAGCTAACGACAGTCTGTGAAAAAACTGCCGTTAAATATTTTTCAAAAAGAATAAAAAACTATGAAATAAAATAGTTTTTTTTACCCAAACCCACCTCAAATCATCGTTTTACAGCCCATGTTTTTTGGCAACAAAATAATGCTGCTTAAAAATAACCCTTTCGCAAATGGCTTCTATTACATTCAAAAACCAGCGTTTTTTTGGTTTTTTGGATAATAAACAGGGTTTTTTCACAGCCTGACGCATTCTAATATGTCTTTAAAAAAGCTTATCGTTGTGCTATCAACTATTTTGACCTTTTTCCTAAAGCTATCTCAATTCGACTGTTCGACAAAACAAAGCTATATTTCTTGAGTAGGTTGTTATATATTTCTTCAAAAAATTCTACTTTCCTTCCCTTGCTTGTATCTGCCAAAGTACTCTTTTTTGGAAAATGATTGATTCTGACGGTTTCCTCTTTGCCTGATAAACCTAATATTCCTACCGAAACTTCACGCAATGAATTACATTTTTCTAGACAGCAAAAAACCATGCTAAACAAATGAACTTGACATTTGAAATGTTTGACATACCTATCCGAATCATGCTTTTTACGGCTTTCTGAATCATAGAATCATCTAATAAATAAATCAACTGTCCGAAAACAGTTTTTGTTGAAAAATACTTATTATTGCCCATCGATATTTTAGTTTTGCAACACAAAAATACGATGTTTTTTAAGTAGCCATTAATTTGTCTTCTTTTTTATCGGACAACAATGTTATAAAATAAAGTTTATTTTAAATTTGAAAAAATATATTATCTTATTTTTTAAATTTTTATTCCAAAGTTTGTTTTACATTCTAATGCACTAGCCCAGACAGCAATGAAAAGGTACTATCTTAAAATCCAAATTTTTTTTCCATAATTTTCATAAAAAATTGACTTTTTTTTATTTTCATTTAATTCGTTTTTAATATTGTTTTTTTGATGGATGGTGCAAAAATGAATGTCATTAATTGAATCATTTCAGGTCATACTTTCTATTTTTTTGTACTTTTGCCATGCAAAAATGAAATTCATTTTACTGCTCCTTTAATTTATTAATTGGGCAGTTTTTTTATAAGAGTTTAAAAAAGAATTAGACATTTCTTGTTGTTGGTTTGTTATTTTTTGTATAATTGCCAATCTGCATTCCTTTGTTTTCTTCTTTATTTGAATATAAATTAAACCACTTCCACTCTGACCAATTTGTGTCTAAAAATAGTGTGAATTTTATTAAATCATCGAACCTGTATTTTAGACATTTTGCTGTTCCATCAGCGTTGTTACGCAACTTCACAATGGCTATGTATTTTTTCTTTTTTTTTATCTTTTGTTTCATTATCTTCTTTTTTTTCATAATTTTGCACCTCTGAGAAACCGCTTTTTAAGCTGTTATCTTGTATAGCCTCGGAATTCATTTCGGGGCTATCTTTTTTATAATCAGGATTATAGGGTTCATTTTTCTTCCAAATATGATATATTAAAACCAATTGTTTTTTTTGAACTGCTACATAGCTTTTCATCTTTATGCCATGTTTTGCAAATGTCCTTTCATATAAACTCACCAATGGTTTTTCTTTATATTTTATAGCTACAAATGCTGGCATAAACAAAGCCCTACGAATACGACTATTTCCTTTTTTAGAAATTTTTGTCTTTCCAACACTCATCCCAGATTCTCTTTCAACAACATCAAATCCAGCATACGACACTAATTGCTTGTAATTTTTGAACAATTCAAAGCCATTTGTCTCAGCTATAATGGTTGATACACTAAGCAATGCAATCCCTTTTATTTTGCAAATGTTGTCCACTTTTTGTTTTAGAACCTGGTCTGAATTAATCAAATTTTTCATTAATTTTTCAAGCTCTTTAAGCTGTTCGTTGAACAATTCAATGATTGCCTTTTGTTGGTTTATCATCATTTCACTCATATACATGCTGTTTTCTAAAGCATGGAGTTGATTGTTAATGACTGTTTTTTGATCTTGTAAATTTTGATACTGTCTTGTGTATTGTCGCAATTCATAATACAACTTACCCATGGGTTGCCAAAGTTCCAAACATTGTTCTGCTCCCATTTTTGACAATCCTTTGGCATCAATGCTGTCGTTTTTAGATTTTAATCCTAAAGAAATTAAATAATGCTTTGCCTTATTTGGCAAAATAATGGAAACGGCATACTTTTTTTCTGAAAAATAAAGGGCACAATTTTCGTGATAAACACCTGTAGCCTCCATGCACATAACCAAGGGAATTTCTTGCAACTTTTTCTTTTTGACAATCCATTCGTCCATGCTCTGAAATCCTTTCAAAGTGTTTGGAAATGAAGTACTTGCTACTACAGTTACTTTTTGATTACAATCAATTACAGACATGCAAATATCAATTTTTTTACTTGCAACGTCCAATCCTACTGAATACTTAATGCTCATAATTATTTCTTTTTAGGATAACAAAATATTACATTTACCTTTGCTCATTTTTTATACAACATCTAAACTAAATAGTATAGTGCTTAAGTACTAATTGTGGTTATTTTGTAATAAAAACAAAGTTGATTTTCCTTTCGCATGAATATCATTAAATGTATTTAGCCCGCAAACAATTATGCAACTTTGTTTTGTTATCTATTATCAATTTTTAATTTTCAAAAATACATTTTTTTTGTAAATTATTATCAGATGCAAAGATATGAGCCCGGAGGCCCAAAAAGTAGTTTTTCTTGGTATAAAAAAGCGACCAACGGAAGCTCTTTTTATACCATAGAAAAACACTTTTTTGGGGTGAGGACTTGTAATGGATGGCTGGAAATAGCTTCTAGAAAGGAACAGCTTATTTAATATATATATTTTTTTATTAAAATAAGAAAAAAAATAAATGCAATTCAAATTTTTGCTGTATTTTTGTCTAATGTTTTTAGATAAAGATTAAACACATGGTAAGTAGGACAACAAGGCAATGGAATGAAGTTGCCCAAGATAGGATTATAGAAATGGCTTGGGAGGACAGAACACCCTTTGAGGCTATTGAATTTCAATTTGGTTTGAAAGAATCCGATGTTAAAATATTGATGAAAAAATCATTAACATGGAAGAGTTATGTGCTATGGCGGCAAAGGGTAGAAAATTGTAAAACCAAGCATGCAAGCAAACGCAATGGAGCCATTTGCAGATTCAAATGCAGTCGTCAAAAAGCGATATCAAATAATACAATATCCAAACGGTAAATGGATTGTAATTTATATAAAATATTAAAAAAATCATTATGAATAAGAAATTACCTGATCAAGTTGTATATGATACTGCATTAGGGTATCATGCCAATAGGTTGTCTTATCCGACTCAAGTGGGGGCACCCGTCATTCAAATAGATGATGTGGCGGCATGGAAAACAAGGGGAGTAAGACAAGTAAATAAAGAATTTGAACAAAAGTTTAGTGAGCTCAAATTGCAATTTGAAAAGCTCATGATGGAGTTTGAGTGGAATGAAGTTATATATAAATCTAAGTTTTCGTTTGAACCCGTTATTGGCGAAATATATCATTTGTATGAAAACAAACATGGCGAACATTTTTTGTCATTAATAGGACCAAAGGATTGGAATAAGGAACATGTAGGGAGTTTTCAATTAAATAGCGAAAAAAAATGGATCAAAATAGATTGATACCCCAAAAATACCTTTCTCAAAAAATGCTTTTAGACATGGAGCAGCAACAAAAGGTACAGTTTATAAATAGTGTTATTGGTTTTAAAAGTGTATGTTTAATAGGTACACAGAACAAAGCACAACAAACAAATGTAGCTATTTTTAGTTCGTTGATACACATTGGCAGTAATCCGCCATTGTTTGGCATTGTTTTTCGACCAAACACCGTTGAACGGCATACACTTGAAAATATTTTGAACACGGGGTGTTATACCATAAATCATATTCATGAACAGATGCACCAACAAGCCCATCAAACAGCTGCACGATATGATAGAAATACATCTGAATTTGATGCAACAGGATTGACACCCGAATACAAAAACGATTTTTTTGCTCCTTTTGTTCAAGAAAGTAGGGTGCAGCTGGCAATGGAATTGCGAGACAAAATAACCTTATCGATAAACAACACCGAGTTGATCATTGGAGAAATCAAAGAGATGTATTTTCCAGAAGCAGGATTGCAAAAAGATGGATTTTTGGATATCGAACAATTAGGCACTATCACTTGCTCTGGATTGGATAGTTATCATAAAACCACACAAATTGCAAGATGGAGTTATGCAAAACCCGACAAACCAATTTCATTAAAATAACCCATGATAGGTACAAAGCACAATTTAGTTACCTTTACAATACATTTGAGCCATTTTTTATAACAATTTGGCTTACTATAACTTAGCGTTTTGGTATTTTTTAATGGAGTTTTTGATTATTACCAAAAAAAATAATTAATAGAATAATAAACAGTATTTTATTTTGATAAAAAAATGATTATGTAGTTAATAAAAGTAAGTATTATATGGTAATTTTTCATAATATGTAATTTGAAATTTATTAAATAAAAAGTTATAAAAAAACTAAATTTATCAAAAAAAAGATTGAAAGATTGAAAAATTTAAAGATTTAATAAATTTAAATTATAATTTTAACCTCTAACCTCTAACCTCTAACCTCTAACCTCTAACCTCTAACCTCTAACCTCAAACCTTTAACCTCTAACTTCTAACCTCTAACCTCTAACCTCTAACCTCTAACCTCTAACCTTTAACCTCTACCCTCTAACCTCTAACCTCTACCTTCATACTTCATACTTCATACTTCATACTTCAAACCTTCTCCCCCCTCAAGTTTTGAATTTTAATTTTTTAGATGTACCTTGCCAAAAAATTATTCACTATTTAAAAATCCATGATGAAATTCAAAGTGCTTTTCCTTTTTTTATTGCTAACACATTTATTATCAGCCCAAATGAAATCTGTTATAGGGCAAACACAATATCCGTTTTGGATCCATTTGCCAACTGCAGAAGTTGTAAACAACAAGCCACCATTGTTGGTTTTTTTGCATGGGCGTAGCCTTTCTGGAACAAATTTGAATCGGGTAAAAAGATATGGAGTGCTAAATGCTATCGAAAAAGGGCTTCAAATTCCTGCCATCGTTATTGCACCACAAGTAGCTTCTGGCTCGTGGAATCCCGACAAGGTTTTGGAATTGATCAATTACATCAAAAAAAATTACGACATCAACGAAAACAAAATATATGTTTGTGGCATGAGCCTAGGGGGTTATGGCACGTTGCATTTTGCGGGCAAATATCCAGATAAAATCACGGCAGGAGTAGCCATTTGTGGTGGGGGCAATGTGCCAGATGGATGTAGATTGTCCAAAGTTCCCCTTTGGATAGAACACGGCACCAATGATAGGGCGGTGCCACTTTCTGAATCGCAAAAAGTAGTCAATGCTATCAAAAAATGCAATCCAGAGGCCGAATTAAAATTTATAGTCGTTCCAGGTGGCACACACGGCAGCGTCGAACGTATTTTTCATCGATCGGAGATGTATGATTGGCTATTGAGCCACGAAAAAAAATAATACCAAATATATTTATAAAATAGTCCAAAGATGCGTAGTTATTTTTTAGAAAAAATTTTCAAAAAAAATCGTTGCATAGCTGGGCTACGGAACTATTTTTTTTGACTCATTTTAGCAAAAAAGAACCAATAGATTGGACTATTTTATATGTATATTTGGTATAAGTTATAAAGCCAAAAAAAACTCAAAAGATATTCTTTTGAGTTTTTTTTATTCCAAATATATTTTATAAGTATATTTGGTATTAATCCTAATGTTTTGTAGTTTGGGTTGTGTCAAGATGCTTTTTCCAAGTATTGTACCAAGGTTTCTAAATCAACCAAAACTTGATCGCCTGTAATTAAATTTTTCAAAGCATATTGATTATGAGCCATTTCGCTTTCGCCCACAATTACCGCATACGGTATTTGACGTTTGTCGGCATACATAAATTGCTTGCCCACTTTTACTTTATCTGGATACAAATCTACTTTTATACCCTTAGCCCTCAAGGCTTTAATGGCTTTCATGGCATACAAAGCTTCTGTTTCGCCATAATTTACAAACAAAGCCACAACAGACGAGGTAACCGTTTCTGGAAACAATTGCAACTCATCTAAAACCAAATAAATACGGTCTAAACCAAATGAAATTCCAACGCCACCAACGTTTTTTAAACCAAAAATACCCGTCAAATCGTCATATCTGCCACCACCTCCAATAGAGCCCATCGAAACCGTTTTTGGAGCCGCAACTTCAAAAATGGCACCCGTATAATAGTTTAAACCTCTTGCCAAAGTAACGTCCAACTCTAATGTAGCGGCCGATAATCCAAGAGCAGCTATTTGATTGCCAATAAAAGTCAATTCGTCAATTCCTTTCATTCCAATTTCAGATTCTTGCAAAAGTAAAGAAAGTTGGGCCACTTTTTCATTAAAATTTCCCGAAAAAGCAAACAATGGTTGCACTTTATCTAGGCTTTTGGGTTCTATACCTTTTTCAAGCATCTCTTTTTTTACACCTTCTTCGCCAATTTTGTCTAATTTGTCCAATGCAACAGTAAAATCAATCAATTTCTCCGAGGCTCCAATAACTTCAGCAATGCCCGACAAAATTTTTCGGTTATTCATCTTAATTGTAACACCATGTAGCCCCAAGTCAGCAAATACTTGATCATATAACTGTATCAATTCTACTTCTTGCCAAAGCGAATTGGAACCAACAACATCGGCATCACACTGAAAAAACTCTCTGAACCGTCCTTTTTGAGGTCGATCTGCCCGCCAAACTGGCTGAATTTGATACCTTTTAAACGGAAATTCAATATCATTTTGGTGTTGCACCACATACCTTGCAAAAGGAACTGTCAAATCATATCGAAGGGCTTTTTCAGAAATTTTAGGCGTCAGTTGTTTGGCATTCATGGTTGGCAACGTTGCGGCATCTATTTTACTCAAATAATCACCACTATCCAAAATCTTAAAAATCAACCTGTCGCCTTCTTCCCCATATTTCCCCATCAACGTGTCCGAATTTTCAAACGAAGGAGTTTCTATAGGTTGAAAACCAAAACGCTCAAATTGGGCTTTGATTTTTGAAATAATATATTGCCGTTTCAAAACTTCCGACGGCGAAAAATCTCTTGTGCCTTTTGGAATGCTCGGTTTTGTTGCCATTTTACTAAAATTTATTTTTCTATTTTTAAAATGCAAATATCTAAATTTTTAAAATAAAAAAATCAAATTTTAATTGTTATCTTGTAACAATTTGTGTAATTTCGTGACAAATCTAGTATGATGCTAAAATTATTCAAAGAAAATATCAAAATCGCCTTGGGTTCCATTCGAACTCAAGTATTACGTACCGTACTAACGGTATTTATTATTGCCATTGGAATTATGGCTCTAGTAGGAATTCTTACTGTAGTAGCCGCTCTCGAAAACAAAATTTCTACAAATTTTGCCTCAATGGGTTCTAATACTTTCAATTTTACACAATACGATTTTGCACAACGCAACAGAGGCTCCAACGAAACCGAAACCATCAACCCCATCATCAGCTATTCAGATGTGGTAGAATTTAAACGAAAATACAACTACCCCCTTACACAAACCGCCATTTATTTTACAGCAACTACAAATGCCAAAGTAAAATTTGAATCACAAAAAACAGATCCAGAAATAGCCGTACTAGGAGTAGATGAAAATTACATGCAAAATTCAGGACTTATTGTCGATAAAGGACGTAATTTTGCTCCTTTCGACATTCAAAATAATACCTATTCAGTAGTAATTGGCTCCGATTTTTTGAAAGGAATTTTCAAAGATGTACCCAATCCTCTCGATAAAATTATAGCCATACGTGGGGCAAAATTTAAAGTAATTGGAATATTGAAAGAAAAAGGTTCTACTTTTGGACGCAGTCAAGATTTGAGAGTTTTCATCCCCATTCAATTAGCCCGCTCCTTGTTTACAAAACCCAACATCAACTACTCCGTAAGTTCGATGGTTCAAAAACACGAAATTTTAGACCAAGCCGTAGATAATGCCACCATCACCATGCGAAAAGTACGTGGTCTCAACCCAACCCAAGACAATAATTTTGCCATTTCTCGCAGCGACGATTTATTACACAAAATTGCCGACATGACGGGCTATCTCAATGTAGCAGCCATCGTTATCGGATTAATCACCATTTTTGGTTCCTCTATCGCCCTAATGAACATCATGTTCGTTTCTGTAACCGAACGCACCCGCGAAATAGGTGTAAGAAAAGCACTTGGTGCCAAACGTTCCACCATTGCCACTCAATTTTTTATGGAAACCATCATCATCGGACAGCTCGGAGGCATTTTAGGCACTATTCTTGGAATCCTCATTGGCTTTGCCTTTGCAAAAGCCCTCGATTTTACCTTCGTAACCCCCTGGAAAGCCATCTTCGGGGCCTTTGGTATCAGCTTTTTAGTAGCCATCATTTCTGGTTTAATACCCGCCCTAAAAGCAGCAAAACTCGATCCAATAGAATCCTTGCGATACGAATAAAAAAGAAAATTATTTTTATTTGGGCACCTTTTCCGCCCTCCGTTCCCGCTTTTTTTTCTTGCCGCAAACCTATCTAGCCGTTCAGCGGCAAGAAAAAAAGAGCTCCACTCAGGTCGGGGTGCAAAACTTGTGCACATTGGCAACACCTCGTTTTTATAGTAGGTATTGACGTGTTTTATATATTTGAGGTATAAATATTTTTTTATTTCAAATAATTCTAAATGGTATTAGACTATTTTTATATGTCTAAATGGTATTATATTGAAATCAAATCATAAAAATAAGTATTAGTAAATAGGTTTTTTATATTTTAACCAAAAGGCAATAAAACCCATTCCAATAAAGTTGGATATCAAAAAGAAAAGTGCATTGTCCAATAATTCGGGCGATTTCAGTTCGTCCCAATTGGTATCATATCCATAAGTGTAGCCTAAAAATTTTTCAAGTAAATAACCAACTACTATCAATACAATACACGGAATTAAGGCTGCATATAAAATTTTTTCAACTAAAATTAATTTATTTGTAAAATAAATATTAATAAATAAAATAAAAAAATTTATTTTAAAATATATAAAATAAGAAGGTTCCGCATAATAGTTCACATGGTAAGGTGATGGCATATAAAAAACAGATAATAATATCAGTAATACACTAATATAAATTTTATATTTAAATATTTTATTGCATATCATAAAAGTATGTTTATCAAATGGTTTACAATAATTAATTCAAAAATCGTTGTTTTATACCAAATATATTTATAAAATAGTCCAAAGATGCGTAGTTATTTTTTAGAAAAAAAAATTTCAAAAAAAATCGTTGCATAGCTGGGCTACGGAACTATTTTTTTAGAATAATTTTAGCATAAAAGTACAAGTAGATTGGACTATTTTATAGGTATATTTGGTATTAGTCAATATCTAATAATTTTAAAAATAAAAATAAAAAAACCTACCATATAATAAAATACAGCAGGTAAGTTTTAAAAATAGATGTTCCCATCTGCTAACAGAAATGATATAGCGATTAATCAAATTCTATTTTACACACAAATATTCAAAAAATATTTACGTTGCTGATCGACAAAATATTTTTTTATATTTTATTTTCAGCAAAAAAAACACTGTAGATTGGCTATATGAGATCCTCTTATTTTATTCCCATTCTATAGTTGCTGGGGGTTTAGAGCTTATGTCATATACCACTCTATTAACACCTTTAACTTTATTAATAATATCATTTGATATTTTCATCAAAAAATCATAAGGCAAGTGTACCCAGTCGGCAGTCATTCCGTCAGTAGATTCTACAGCTCTTAGTGCAACTACTTTTTCATAAGTTCGTTCATCGCCCATAACTCCAACACTGTTTACTGGTAGTAAAATAGCACCCGCTTGCCATACTTTATCATATAATCCCCACGATTTTAAACCTTCAATAAATACGGCATCAACTTCTTGTAAAATAGAAACTTTTTCGGGAGTAATATCTCCTAAAATTCTTATAGAAAGTCCTGGACCTGGAAACGGATGACGCCCCAAAAGCTCTGGATCTATTCCTAAAGTGGCCCCTACTCTTCTTACTTCGTCTTTAAACAACATACGAAGGGGTTCTACTATTTTCAACTTCATATAATCAGGCAAACCACCCACATTGTGATGCGATTTGATTGTTGCCGATGGGCCTTTTACCGAAACAGATTCAATAACATCTGGATAAATGGTTCCTTGTGCGAGCCATTTTACATCTTCAATAATTTTTGATTCGTCGTCAAAAACTTCTACAAAAACCCTTCCAATGATTTTGCGTTTGGTTTCAGGGTCACTTACACCCGCTAACTCATTCAAAAATCTGCTGCCTGCATCAACTCCTTTTACATTGAGCCCCATGCCTTTATATTGGTCTAGAACTTTTTGAAATTCATTTTTGCGAAGTAAACCATTATTTACAAATATACAATACAAATTTTTGCCAATTGCTTGGTGCAACAAAACAGCTGCCACCGTAGAATCTACACCACCCGATAGCCCTAAAACCACTTTGTCATTTTGAAGTTTTTCTTTCAATTCTGCAACCATATCGGTTACAAAAGCATTTGGTGTAAAATTTTGCGGTACTTCTGCAATTTTAACCAAAAAATTCTCTAACATTTTAGTTCCTTCTGTAGAATGATATACCTCTGGATGAAATTGTATGGCATAAGTCATTTCGCCTTCTATACGAAAAGCTACATTTTCTACGTCATGAGTACTGGCCAGTTTTATAGCATTTGTAGGCAACGATTTAATAGTATCTGAATGACTCATCCAAACTTGAGAATTTTCAGAAATTCCTTCAAAAAACAATTCGTTTTCTTTGATATAATGCAAATGGGCTCTACCATATTCTCTAATATTGGATGCAGCCACTTCGCCACCACTAAAATGAGCCAAATATTGTGCTCCATAACACACAGCTAACAAAGGCAAATGTCCTCTTATTTGAGACAAATCGGGGTGCAAAGCATCTGCTGCTCGAACAGAAAAGGGGCTTCCGCCTAATATTACTGCTTTGTAGGAAGACAAATCACTTGGTATTTTGTCATAAGGAAATATTTCGCAGAATATGTTTAATTCGCGAACTCGTCGGGCAATCAATTGGGTATATTGCGACCCGAAATCTAGGATAAGTACGTTTTCTTGCATGGTCGCAAAATTACTTTTATTTTTATTTAATTAAAAAAATGAACCCTTTTTTTTATCATTTTTTTTCAAAATTTGTTACAAAAATCCAAGAACAATCGATTTAGAGGTATTATTTGCATTTTTAATCCATAAAATAGGTTGGGTTTAGCATTTTTTTTATTCATTTGCACAAAATTAAAAAATACATTAAAAATGAAAAAAATTATATTACTAACCTTTGGTTTGTTTTTATTTTGGGCTTGCAACGAAAAAAAATCTGATACTAATTTACATATTACAGGTAAAATAAAAGGATTGAAAAATGGAACTTTATACATTCAAAAAGTAGTAGATACCAGCTTGGTTGTTTTAGATACCATTAAAATAGATGGAAATGATACATTTGAAAGCCATTTAAAAATTGACTCGCCAGAAATGTATTACTTATTTTTAGACAGAGGCGTTACCAATTCAAAAGATAATAATTTGTTGTTTTTTGCAGAACCAGGCAACATTACTATCGAAACTACTCTCGACAAATTTTTGTATGATGCCCAAGTAACGGGGTCTAAAAACAATGATTTATTTGTTGAACATAAAAAAATAACATCAAAATACAATGAAGAACATTTGAATTTGTTAGAAGAAAAATTTTTTGCTACCAAAACAAAAAATACCAAAAAAGTGGACAGTATCAATGCAGTTCAAAATGCAAACCTGATTAGAAAATATTTATATACCGTAAATTTTGCCATCAATCATCGTGATTATGAGGTAGCACCTTATATAGCACTTTCTGAAATTTATGACGTCAATATGAAATATTTGGACACCATTCAAAAATCGATGACACCAAAAGTTGCCCAATCTACTTACGGAAAAAAATTAACTCAATTTGTAGCAGACCGCAAAAAGCAAGAACAAGGACAGTAATCTTATCCAAAATAGCAAGAAATACATCCTGTTTCTGCCATTTTTTTTAACTTAAATTAAGCGTTAGACCTCATAATGAAATCTAAAATTTACAATAAATTTTAAATTGTATGTATTGATAACGCTTAATTTGTGTTTTAAATCTTTTTATTACATCTTACACAATAATATAATATTGGTATTTTGGAATGATATTTAAAATAATAATATATTTAATTACAATTCCATTTAAAATTAGAAATTTTTTCTGAAAATCCAGTTTCCAAATTGTAATGCCACCATTCCGATTCAAAAATTTTGAAACCGTGTAATTCCATCCCTTTTTTCAACATTTTTCTGTTACACAACGCTTCTTCTGTCAATAATTGATAATCATGTGCCGCTTCTGGACCAAAAAAATCGAAAGCTGTACCCATTTCTAACTCGTTTCCACAAAAATCTACCAAAGTCAAATCAACTGCTGCACCTCTATTGTGCACAGAACCTCGAGCTGGATTGGCAACATAATTGGAATTTGGTACAATTTTCCACATTTTTTTTTGAATATCCAAAGGTCTGTAACAATCAAAAAGTTTGATTTTATAGCCTCGTTCCATAAAATAACGTTGTGCTTGGAGCAAGGCAACAACTGTTTTATATCTCAATAAACAAACTTCACAATCATATACTTGTTGTTTTAAAAAATTATCATGGGTAGCATATTTCATTTCCAACACAAAATCTTTGCTAAAGTCCCATATATTGACAAAAGTAGAATCGTTTTTTGGAATTTTAAGTAGCTTTTCTGCCGATTTAGTTTTGGAATTTGATTTTTTGATTTGAGAAAGCACCAAAAAAGGCAGCATAATAAGGGATATCAGTAAAAAAGATTTGATTTTTTTTAACATATATAAGCTTGTAAATGAGTAAGTTCGTTTGAATAAAGAACAAAATTACAAAAAAAAATGATTTTTTTGTTGTTTCAAACAAAAAAAGTATATATATTTGCAACCGCTTAAAAGAATTACGATCATTGAGTTTGGAGAGTTGCCTGAGAGGCCGAAAGGACATGTTTGCTAAACATGCGTATGGGAAACTGTACCAAGGGTTCGAATCCCTTACTCTCCGCAAAAAATTAATATTCGGGGTGTAGCGTAGCTCGGTTATCGCGCCTGCTTTGGGAGCAGGAGGCCGCAGGTTCGAATCCTGCCACCCCGACTTTTTTTAAACTAAATGGAGGCATAGCTCAGCTGGATAGAGCACCTGCCTTCTAAGCAGGCGGTCGAAGGTTCGAATCCTTCTGCCTTCACAAAAACCTTCTCATTTTGAGAAGGTTTTTTTGTTATGGGTGGTCTTTATATTTTACCAATAAAAAATTCCTATCATTCTAGGTTAAATTGATGTTTTTTTTATTAAATTCGCAATTCAAATAACCAAAAAATTGCATTATGATACTATTAACAGTATTGTAAATAACCTATAACATTAAATTAGAACATGATGAGTAAAAAAATTGTAATCGTTTCAGCAGTAAGAACACCAATTGGTAGTTTTATGGGGGCTTTATCAACAGTTTCGGCACCACAATTAGGAGCAGTAGCTATAAAAGGAGCTTTAGACAAAATCCAATTAGACCCACAATTGGTAGATGAAGTTTTGATGGGCAACGTAGTGCAAGCAGGTGTTGGACAAGCTCCAGCCCGACAAGCGGCACTTTTAGCTGGGCTTCCAAATACAGTGGTTGCTACAACCATCAACAAAGTGTGTGCTTCTGGAATGAAAGCTGTCATGCAAGGTGCACAAGCCATTTTAGCTGGCGATGCCGACATCATTGTGGCGGGGGGCATGGAAAATATGAGTCTTATACCACATTATGTTGCTATGCGAAATGGAGTGAAATTTGGCCCTACATCAATGGTCGATGGCATGCAAAAAGATGGATTAACAGATGCTTATGATCAACAGGCTATGGGGGTTCATGCGGATAGTTGTGCAACTGAATACCAAATTAGCCGACAAGATCAAGACGATTTTGCTATTACATCATACAAACGGTCGGCAGCAGCCTGGGAAGCTGGTAAGTTTGACAATGAAATTGTTCCTGTCAGTATTCCACAACGCAAAGGGGAACCCATCATTTTTGCAAAAGACGAAGAGTTTACCAACGTAAAACTTGATAAAATTCCGCAGTTAAATCCTGTTTTCACAAAAGACGGTACTGTTACAGCGGCCAATGCTTCGACTATTAATGATGGTGCAGCAGCCGTTATTTTGATGACAGAAGAAAAAGCTTTAGCATTAGGCTTAAAACCTTTGGCCTATATCAAAGGCTATGCAGATGCAGCACAAGAACCAAAATGGTTTACTACTGCTCCTGCAAAAGCACTTCCAAAAGCCTTAGAAAAAGCAGGTATTACAATGAACGAAGTAGAATATTTTGAATTTAACGAAGCTTTTTCTGTTGTTGGACTTGTAAATGCTAAAATTTTAGGCCTTCAAGCCGATACTATCAACGTAAATGGTGGGGCAGTATCATTAGGTCATCCGCTGGGCTGTTCTGGTGTACGAATTATTGTAACTTTATTGCATGTTTTAGAACAAAATAATGCAAAAATTGGTGCAGCAGCCATTTGTAACGGTGGTGGTGGTGCTTCGGCAATTGTTATTGAAAGATATTAAATGTTTAAATAAAAATTTTATGTAATGTTTGGAATTTGTAATTTATCAAACGTCCCATTAAGATGTGAACCCAACGACAGAAGCGAAATGGTTTCGCAAGTGTTGTTTGGCGAACATTTTAAAGTATTAGATATTCAAAATCAATGGGTTAAAATTCATTTGGCCTTTGATGATTATGAAGGATGGATAGACCTAAAACAATTCCAAATCATTACAGAATTAGAATATAAAACATTAACCAAAAAAAAATTAATACTAAACGCAGATTTGGTCGAATATATTTCTAGCAATAATGGATTTTTGACACCGATAACTTTAGGAGCTTCATTATCTTTTTTAGACGAACCTTCGATTAATACGGATCAATATGAATTTACAGGCAATAAAATTTTCGGTAAAAAAGCTAAAAAAAATATCATCAAAACTGCGTATATGTATTTGAATGCCCCTTATTTGTGGGGAGGCAAAACACCTTTTGGCATAGATTGTTCTGGATTTACTCAAATGGTATATAAACTCAATGGACATAAGTTAAAAAGAGACGCTTCGCAACAAGCCAAACAAGGCGAAGCTTTAAGTTTTATAGAAGAGAGTCAAGCAGGTGATTTGGCTTTTTTTGATAACGATGAAGGAAATATTATCCATGTTGGCATCATCATGGAGGGCAATTATATCATTCATGCTAGTGGCAAAGTAAGAATTGATCGTCTTGATCATCTTGGTATTTTTAATGCTCAACAAAACAGACATACACATAAATTAAGGGTCATCAAAAAAATAATTTAAAATTACATTATTTTTATTTATAATGAATTAATAATAAAACTTCATTATTTTTTTAGTTTGTTTACTTAAAATACATAACTTACTATATGAAATATTTTACAACTTTTTGTTTATTAATCCTTTTAGCGTGTAGTAATGAAAATAATCCAGAAGTTACACAAGCAGAAGAGTCATTATATTTTCCGCCAATAGGCGAAAATAATTGGGAAACCAAATCTTTAACCTCATTAGGTTGGAATACCCAAGCCGTAGTGCCTTTGTTGGATTATTTACAAAGTAAAAATACCAAATCATTTATCATTTTAGTTAACGGACGTATCGTTTTAGAACAATATTTTGATGGCCATACCTCAAGTTCATTATGGTATTGGGCTAGTGCTGGCAAAACACTCACGAGTACCCTAACGGGTATAGCCCAACAAGAAGGCTATATCAACATCAACAACAAGGTGTCTCAATATTTGGGTGTAGGATGGACCGCTGCACCTGTTGCCAAAGAAAATTTAATCACTTGCAAGCACCTGCTGAATATGACATCTGGGCTAGATGACAGCTTAGGAGATGTGGTTTTGCCAGCCAATTTGCAATATGTTGCAGATGCTGGAAGCCGGTGGGCATACCATAATGTGTATGTAAAACTGCAAGATGTTGTAAGTAATGCAACAAATACCAGTTGGAATAATTATTTTAATATAAAATTACGGAATAAAATTGGAATGAGTACCACTGGCTTATGGAATAATACAGCCGATGGATTAAGAATATATTGGAGTGATACCCGAAGTATGGCCCGTTTTGGCTTGTTGATGTATAATCATGGTAAATGGCAAAATGAAACCATTGTCCATGAATCTTTTTGGTCTGAAGCCATCCAACCATCTCAAAATATCAATTTGTCTTATGGTTATTTGTGGTGGCTCAATGGCAAACCAAGTTACCATTTACCACAAACCCAATGGCAGTTTACGGGAAGTTTAATACCAACAGCACCAACCGATTTATACATGGCTTTGGGCAAAAATGACCAAAAAATATATATTGTGCCAAGTAAAAAAATGGTAGTGATAAGAATGGGAAATGCTGCAGACAATGTGAATGCAGCACTTTCTGATTTTGATGCTGTATTATGGCAAAAAATCAATACATTATTTCCATAAACATACAAATTTTTATAAATTTGCAAGTTCTAATGCATCTATCTCACTATGAGATGCGTTGAAAATGGCTTTTCCGTTTTCAATCAATATAATTTGCGGTGATTGATGTTCTACGGAGTAATCTTCAGCAATTTGATTAGAAATGTGACGGTTTGCTATCAAATCCAAAAAATAAGGTGTAATGCTGTTGTCTAAGTTAAAATCTTTTTCAAATTGTTTTAAAGCCATTTTACTAACGATACAACGTGTACTATGCTTAAAAACAAGCATTTTTTTTTCAAATGATTCTTGTTTAATTTGCTCTAACTGAGTTAAATTTTCTAAAATATTCCAATTCATTTTGTATTTATTTATATATTGTATTTTATTATTATTTAGAAATATAAGACTATTTATAATAAATTAAATTCAGAATTTATTTATTTATTTTACATCTAAATTCTACACAAAAATACATTTTAAATAATAAAGTAAATAATATTAAATGTTAAATAAAAAATTTAATTACTTTGCCGTTTTTTTCAATAACCAATGCGAGTAGAACAACTAACCTTTACTAGATTTTTAGCAGCCATTTCAATAGTGATATACCATTATGGTAAAAATGTATATCCATACAATATTCCGTGGGTTTGGCAAGTCTTAGGTCAAGCTAATGTAGGCGTTAGCTATTTTTTTATCCTATCGGGTTTTGTTTTGATTATTGCCTATCAAAACAAGAATAATATCGGTTATTTCAAATTTTATAAAAATAGATTTGCTAGAATTTTTCCGATTTTTTTTATAGGAATATTATTGCTTTTAACATATAAAGCTATAAAAAAACATCCCATTTTTTGGGACGAAGTAGCTTATAATGTTCTAGGAATTCAAGCCTGGATACCGTCTAAAGCATTGTGTTTTAATTCGCCAAGCTGGTCAATTACAGTAGAAATATTGTTTTATTTCCTATTTCCATTTGCTTTCAATCGTTTTTATACTAAAACAAAATATTTACATAAAATAGCAATTGTTGCCTTTATCTTTTTTGTAGTAAGCCAAATATTTTTTCATTTATACGTAACTTCTACCTATTACAAAGGCTATCCTTCTATAAGTCATTATTTTGGGTTTTATTGGCCTCCTTTTCATTTGAATGAATTTTTAATGGGTAATGTTGCAGGTTTATATTTTATCAAATACCTACATCGATTACCGAAAAATGGGGATTTAAAATTGATGTTATTAGTTTTGGTTTTGGTACTTTTTTTATACTACAATACTTATTTTCATCTACATAACGGATTTTTAACGGTCCTATTTGTCCCTATAATCATTTTAATGGCCAATAATAAAGGTAGTTTGACAAGTATTTTTTATAATAAAATTTTTATTGTTTTAGGTGAAATTAGTTTTAGTATTTACATATTACAACAACCTATTTTCAAGTTTTGTGACTATTATTTTGATATGCAACAAATTAGCAATACAAATTTGCGGTTTCACTTTTCGGTATTGGTATTGATTTTGGTTGCCTTTTTAAGTTACTATGGAATAGAAAAACCATTAAAAACAAAAATAAGCAACATAAAAATAACAAAATAAGAACCTATTTTATATGAATTTATAATTTTACAACTCAAATAAAGATAATTTAATAAAATCATATAACAATTCTTAAAAAAAACAAATTAAAAAATAATTTAATAAAAGTAGTCCATTGAATTGATTTGAATATTCAAAAGCTAACATTCCATTCTGTTAATTTTTTAATTATTTTACAATAAATATGTTTGGTTTTTAGTAACAATACAGTCAAACTAGCTGTTTAGGTTGTGAATTGACTAGAAAAAGCAAAATTAAAAACTAAAAAATTAAATTATTTCAACAAATTTAGTTTAAAATATAATTTATTGAATAAAAAATCGACAAATAGATTAAAATAAACGTTCATTAAACAATTATCAATCATTTGCAGAAATTATTAAACAATTATTAAATAATTGAAGTTATTTTATTCTGTTTTAGATTTAATTCATATTTTTTGCATTTTAACTTATATATATATCATTTTATCGATTAAAACAAATTATTAAATACCATTTATAGCTTGTATTTTATATTAAAATCATAAATAATGAACAAGATTATTTATATTTGTTTTTCATTTTTAACTAAAATATTGAAAACAATGATTTTAATAATGGGAGGAGGCATTGCAGGTTTGACCATGGCAAATTTGTTACAAAAATCTGGTATTGATTTTAGAGTGTATGAAAAAGCACCATTAAATAATGAGAAGGGACATGGATTTATCATTCCTAATGATGGTTTAAAAATTTTATCTACCATAATAGATTCAGACAAACTGGTAGATAAAGGCAACTTTTTAACCCATTTTACAGCCTATAATCATGAAGGAATAGCCATTAAAACGCAGCAAATGAACGAGGATTTTGTAATATCAAGGCGAGATTTAGTTGCTTTATTAGAAGAAAATATTTCAATAACATCTATTGTACATCATAAAAAAGTAAAAGATATTACAATTTCTGATAAAGGAATTGAAACCATCTTATTTTGCGACGGAGAAACCATAAATCCACCATCGTTGGTGCTTTGTTGCGACGGTATTTACAGCACAATAAGACGAAAATTAATGCCCGAAAAAAAATTAGAGGCCAGTAGAGTACAAGAAATTGTTACTATATTCAAGTCGGAACTTCTTTTGAAAAGTTTGGGGCATCAATTCAAAAAATTCAAACATCAAGACGGCGGATTGGCATTTGGTATATTCAAATTAAATGAAAGTGAAGTCCTGTGTTATGCTCAATTTGACACCCATAAACACCCCCTGTTAGACGAATCTATTGGCGGAATAGTTTCGTTTATGCAACAACATTTTGGTACGTGGGTTACTGAAGAGACTGATTTTTTTAATGTTTTGAATTTTCAAAATGCCCATTATTGGAAAGTCAATGAATTGGATCCATTAGACGCTTACTACTATAAAAATGCTGTTTTTGTGGGAGATGCCGCTCATTCATTATTACCTTTTACAAGTCAAGGTGTTTGTGCTGCAATAAATGATGCTCATATTTTAACAGATTGTTTGTTGGCCAACGAAAATAATTACGATAAAGCCTTACAAATGTATTCAGACATACGAAAATTAGATATTGCTATACACAAAAAAAATGGTTCCATATTAAGAACAGAATTTTTAATGCCTATACACAAACAAAAAAACCAATCTATTCCCATATCTGTAAAATCATGATGTTTTCTAATGAATCCATTAATATCGATGCCTTAAAGCATAAAGCTTTTAATGGCAGATGGGCCACTGTTTTAGATGGCGTTATTCCATTGACCGCTGCCGACCCAGACTTTCCAATTGCATCAGAAATTACCGAAGGTGTTATTAAATACTTACAAGATGGCTATTTGAGTTATGGCCCGTTTTCAGGTTTAGAAGTTTTTAAACTGCAGGTTGCTGCTTTTTTCAATGCCCGAAAAAATGGTTGTTTTGAGCCTGAAAATGTAGTAGCCATTAACAGTGCCGCACAAGGTATGTATTTGATTGCTAAGTATTTATTAAAACCAGGAGACGAAGTCATTATTTTTGATCCTGTTGATTTTTTGTTTAAAAAAACAGTTGAAATTTGTGGTGCAAAAGTGCAATGCTGCCCCATTGACTACCAAACTGGTCAAATAGATTTTGATCATTTGCAATCATGCATCAATCCAAAAACCAAACTCATTAGTATTTGTAATCCGCATAATCCTTATGGCAAAATTTTAGGTTACGCTGAATTGAAAAAAATAGCCTCAATAGCAGAAAAACACGACTTATGGGTTATGAGTGATGAAATTTGGAGTGATATTTTGTATGAAAAAGCACCATTTACTACCTTTTCGAGTGTATCAGATTATGCTGCCCAAAAAAGTTTTACGGTATATGGTTTTTCGAAAAGTTTTGGACTTGCGGGGTTACGAATTGGAGCGGTATTGTGTAAAAATCAAGTGGTTTTGGATGATTTTATCGAAAAATCGCAATTTAATAGTACTATCGAAGGAGTGGCTACTTTGAGTCAAATTGCGGCAAGTGTGGCATTGGACAAAGGATTGGATTGGTTAGCCTTATTTTTGAAACATTTAGAATCCAATAGAGACTTTGCTGTTGCAAGTATCAATCGATCGGCTTTATTACAAACCACAATTCCCGAAGCAACTTATGTTATCTTTCCTGAAATAAAAAATGAATACACGAGTGAATCATTTGTACATCAAGCACTTGATGTTGGAAAAGTAGCATTGGTTCCAGGATCTGAAAGATGGTTTGGGACAAGGGCTTCTGGCCACGTAAGAATATGTTTTGCTACATCAAGAGCCATTTTAGAAGAAGGATTAGAAAGAATTTATAAAAGTTTTTAGATATTTATTTATACAAATAATAATTAATTTAAAAATAAACTTTTTATTTATTAATTTTAAAATTATTCATTTATAAAAAATACAAAAAATACATTTGATGGTTAAAATATTGCCAAATACAAATAAGACCATATTTGTTTTGTGTATATTTGCGAACTGAAAAATGTATATATGAAGTTTGATTTATTAAAAACAGACCCTCAATCTAAGGCACGTGCGGGCAGTATTACTACCGATCATGGTATGATTGAAACACCTATTTTTATGCCAGTGGGCACCGTTGCATCAGTAAAAGGGGTGCACCAGCGGGAGTTGAAAGAAGAAATCAACCCCGATATTATTTTAGGAAATACCTATCATTTGTATTTAAGACCACAAACTGCTATTTTAGAAAAAGCGGGAGGATTACATAAATTTATGAATTGGGACAGAAATATACTAACCGATTCAGGAGGTTATCAAGTATATTCGTTATCGGCAAACCGAAAAATTAAAGAAGAAGGTGTAAAGTTCAAAAGTCATATAGATGGTTCCTACCATTTTTTTACGCCCGAAAATGTAATGGAAATTCAACGTACAATTGGTGCCGATATCATAATGGCATTTGATGAATGTACCCCATACCCTTGCGATTATCGGTATGCACAACGATCGATGCACATGACCCATAGATGGTTAGACAGGTGCATCCTACATTTGGAAAAACTACCTTTTAAATATGGCTATGAGCAAACTTTTTTTCCGATAGTTCAGGGCAGTACTTACAAAGATTTGCGAAAACAATCTGCCGAATATATTGCCAATTCAAACCAGCAAGGCAATGCCATTGGAGGCCTATCTGTGGGCGAGCCAGCCGAAGAAATGTATGCCATGACCGAAGTGGTGTGCAATATATTGCCCGAAGACAAGCCCCGCTATTTGATGGGAGTTGGAACACCTATTAACATCCTTGAAAATATTGCATTAGGAATAGACATGTTTGACTGTGTGATGCCCACCAGAAATGCCCGAAATGGCATGTTATTTACGGCATACGGTACTATAAATATTAAAAACAAAAAATGGGAAGCCGATTTTAGTCCAATAGATCCAATGGGCATTACATTTGTAGATACAGAATATACCAAGGCATATTTGCGACATTTGTTTGCTGCCAATGAATATTTAGGCAAACAAATTGCCACTATTCATAATTTAGGGTTTTATATGTGGTTGGTACGTGAGGCCCGAAAACACATTATAGAAGGCGATTTTAGATCCTGGAAAGACAAAATGGTGGTTCAAATGAGCCAAAGACTTTAACTGTTTTAATTTGAAAAGTAGTTTTATTTATTGCTAAAAATATACTATATACTATTAAAAATCTTTAAAAAAAGTAAAATAAAAATATGCTTACAATTTTAGATAAATATATTTTAAAAAGGTATTTAACCAATTTTTCGGTAATGCTTTTGTTATTTATTCCAATTGGGATTATAATAGACGTGTCTGAAAAAGTCAATAAAATGCTGGCCAACAAAGTGCCATTTGCGGCAATTGCAAAATATTATTTTTATTTTACCATTCATTTTGCCAATTTTTTATTTCCCATTTTTTTATTTTTGTCTATTATATGGTTTACTTCAAAACTGGCCAACAACACCGAGATTATTGCCATGCTAAGCTCTGGTATTTCATTCAATCGTTTTTTAAAACCCTATTTAGTTGGTGCTACGATTGTGTGTGTTTTGGCACTGGTAATGGGATTTTTTTTAGCACCAAAAGCCAATGATGAATACAATAATTTTCGATACATGTATTTGATTGGGAATGGACAAAATGAAATGAGGCAAAACAGCGATGTATATAGACAAATATCTGATGACGAATATATATACGTAAGCAATTTCAACACCATTTCGCAAATGGCATTTAATTTTTCGCTAGAAAAATTCAATAAAGACAAAACACTCGATTATAAAATAACAGCTTCGAGAATCAAGTTTAACCCAAAAGACAGTAGTTATACGATGTATGATTACGTTCATAGAAAAGTGGGGCCGTTGAACGATATTATTGAAAAAGCTGATAAAAAAGAAGCTCATTTTGATTTTGAATTAGAAGATTTAACTCCCGTTGTTTACATTGCAGAAACATTGCCCCTTTTGGATTTGATCGAATTTATAGACAAAGAAAAAGCACGAGGAAATGCCAATATTAATATCTATTTGGTTGTTTTATACAAAAAATTTAGCGTACCCGTTTCTGCTTTTATTCTTACAATTATTGCGGTAGCTGTGTCCTCTATGAAACGTAGGGGCGGCATGGGCATGAACCTAACAATAGGAATTTTACTTGCTTTTTCGTTTGTTTTTTTTGACAAAATATTTGGTGTTTTGGCCGAAAAATCAAGCTTTCCTGCCATCATTGCCGTTTGGATTCCAAACATTGTATTTGGAATACTGGCTATATACTTATTAAAAAATGCAAAACGATAATTTAAAAAACTACCTCCACCTTCATTTTATAGTGTTTATTTGGGGGTTTACTGCTATTTTGGGGCAATTAATTTCATTGCAAGCCATTGATTTGGTTTGGTATAGGGTTTTATTTGCTTTGATATTATTAGTTATATACACGTTGGTGTATAAAAAACCTTTAAAAATTAAAGGTAAATTATTACAAAATCTTTTGTTTTTAGGTGGCTTAATCAGTATCCATTGGATAACTTTTTATGAAGCCATTAAGGTTTCAAATATTTCTATAACGTTGGCCTGTTTATCTACGGGAGCTTTTTTTGCCGCTTTTTTAGAACCATTGTTTTATAAAACCAAAATAGTTTGGTATGAAATGGTTTTAGGGTTGATTGTAATTTGTGGTTTATCAATTATTTTTAATGTAGAAACCCGATACAAAACTGGCATTGTTTTAGGAATTATAACGGCTTTTTTATCTGCATTATTTTCTGTGTTAAATGGTAGATTTGCAAAAAAATATGACGCAAGCTATATTGCAATTTATGAACTTGCTGGCGGTTTGGGATTTATGACATTGTATATGATAGTTACTCAAAAATTTAGTCCTGCATTTTTTCATATTTCTATTAGGGATTTCATTTTATTGTTCCTTTTGGCCTCCTTTTGCACTGCTTATGCTTTTGCTGCATCGATAAAAGTTATGAAAGTTTTGTCTCCTTATACGGTGATGCTAACCATCAATTTGGAACCTATTTATGGCATTGTTTTGGCCTATTTAATTTTTCAAGACAAAGAAAAAATGAGTACCGAATTTTATTTTGGTGCAGGAATTATCTTGCTAACGGTGGTAGCCAATGGAATAATAAAAAACAAGTTAAAGAAAATAAAAAAATAAAAGTTTTTTCAGTAAAAAAATGGTTCATAGGGCAAATAATTTGTCATAGTGAATCTGGTACTAATCAAAGAGGTGGGTGCGTTAGGGATAGTAGTGGAAATCCTTTTTTGTTTTTTTTTTAAAAACAAAAAAGATTGAAACGAATAGCCCGACCCTTGGGGAACGCCCAAAAAAAGAAATGAAAACAGGGGCTAATTTGTAGAAAATTGGCAATTTTAATTAAAAATATTTTCAAAATTAAAATTTAAAACTATCTTTGCTTTTCAATCCAAACAAAAACCAATACACATGGAATATTTAGATTTTGAACTTCCAATCAAAGAATTAGAAGAGCAATTAACCAAATGTCAAATCATTGGAAAAGAATCAGATGTAGATGTTTCTACAACATGTAAACAAATTTCTAAAAAATTAGAAGATACTAAAAAAGACATTTACAAAAACCTAACTGCTTGGCAACGGGTACAATTGTCCAGGCATCCAAGCAGGCCCTATACGTTAGAACACATTACGGCCCTTTGTGGCGATACTTTTTTAGAATTGTTTGGCGATAGAAATTTCAAAGACGACAAAGCCATGATTGGTGGATTGGGCAAAATAGACGGCCAATCGTTTATGATAATTGGCCAACAAAAAGGAATAAATACTAAAATGCGACAGTACCGCAACTTTGGAATGGCCAACCCAGAAGGGTATAGAAAAGCCTTACGACTGATGAAAATGGCCGAAAAATTTGGCATACCTGTACTGACACTTATTGATACTCCGGGAGCTTATCCAGGGCTAGAAGCCGAAGAAAGAGGACAAGGAGAAGCCATTGCCCGAAACATTTTTGAAATGGTACGTCTTAAAACCCCAATAATATCAGTAATTATTGGCGAGGGAGCCTCGGGGGGTGCCTTAGGAATTGGGGTTGGAGATAGAGTTTATATGATGGAAAACACTTGGTATTCTGTTATTTCGCCAGAATCTTGCTCGTCTATACTTTGGAAAAGTTGGGAATACAAAGCACAAGCTGCCGAAGCACTCAAACTGACATCGGCCGATATGAAAAAACAAAAATTAGTAGATGACATTATTCCAGAACCACTTGGTGGCATCCATTTTGACAAGCCAACTGGTTTTAAAAACGTCAAACAATACATTTTGAAAGGATTTAGCGAACTCAAAGATTTGTCTCACACCGAACTTGTGATGCAAAGAATGGATAAATACTCTAAAATGGGAGAATTTAAAGAGTAATTCCCTACATAATTATGGTAGTTAAAAAATCCGAAACATTAAGTTTCGGATTTTTTTTGACTTATCAACAATTGGCACCCAGTTATAAACAAATCTATTGTAAAACTAAAATTTTTTATTTTTTTATTATTTCATACCTTCGCACCTATGGAGAATATCAAGAATTTAGCACCCGTAAAACCCGAAAAAACACCCATTATTGGACTCGAAAAAGGCAAAATACCACCACAGGCATTAGACCTAGAAGAAGCTGTATTGGGTGCCATGATGATAGACAAAAAAGGAGTTGATGAAGTGATCGACATCCTGCAACCCGATGCTTTTTATAAAGACAGTAACAAATACATTTTTGAAGCCATTTTTCAGCTCTTTACAGACTCGCAACCGATAGATTTACTGACCGTTTCTGCCCAATTGAAAAAAAATGCCAAACTCGATTTGGCAGGCGGCGATATGTATTTGATACAACTTACCCAAAAAATTTCATCGTCTGCACACATCGAATTTCATTCCAGAATTATACTTCAAAAATACATTCAAAGAAGTTTAATTCGTATATCATCTGAAATTATAGAAGAATCTTATGACGAAACTACCGACGTTTTTGACCTTTTAGACAAAGCCGAATCCAAGCTTTATGAAGTAACACAAGGCAACATCAAGCGAAGTTCCGAAACGGCACAAAGCCTTGTAACACAAGCCAAAAGACGTATCGAAGAAATAGCAGGAAAAGAAGGATTGAGCGGAGTGGCCACAGGATTTGACAAATTGGACAAGCTCACCTCGGGCTGGCAGCCCTCCGATTTGATTATCATAGCAGCCAGACCTGGTATGGGTAAAACCGCATTTGTACTGTCAATGGCACGAAATATTTCTATAGATTTTGGTCATCCTGTAGCTTTATTCTCACTAGAAATGTCATCTGTACAATTAATTACCCGTTTAATATCGTCCGAAACAGGTTTGTCATCAGAGAAATTACGTACAGGAAAACTCGAAAAACACGAGTGGGAACAACTTTCTATCAAAGTCAAAAACCTCGAAAAAGCCCCATTATATATAGACGACACCCCATCGCTTTCTATTTTCGACCTTAGAGCCAAATCCAGACGGTTGGCATCCCAATACGGCATCAAATTAATCATAGTCGATTACTTACAATTAATGACCGCAGGAGGCTCAAATGGCAAAGCGGGAGGCAATAGAGAGCAAGAAATTTCTACCATTTCCAGAAACTTAAAAGCCCTTGCCAAAGAGCTCGAAGTACCCGTAATAGCCCTTTCGCAGCTTTCACGTGCCGTAGAAACCCGTGGCACCAGCAAGCGACCATTGCTGTCGGACCTTCGTGAATCGGGAGCCATTGAGCAAGATGCCGATATTGTGTCGTTTATATACCGTCCAGAATATTACAAAATCGAAGAATGGGACGACGACGAAGCCTCGCCAACCGCTGGGCAAGCCGAATTTATTATAGCCAAACACCGTAATGGATCGTTAGAAAACATCCGACTAAAATTTATAGGAAATTTAGGAAAATTCGACAATCTCGACGATTTTAGTGGTGGCTACGACGATTTGCCCTCCAAAATGAACAACGACAACCCCTTTATAACCAAAAACCTCCCCTCGGCAAACGAAGCCTTTGGAGCTCCAACAAGTCGCTATACATCAGACAGCGAAGACGAAGAAGTGCCGTTTTAAACCCCACCTACAAAACCCAACACACCAAAAACACTACAACACAACCCTTTGTATGAATCAAAATGACCAACAAAGAGTTCGTAAAAAAACATATTGGCTTACAAAAAAACTCCTATAAAACACCAAAACCATTAGGGCATGCCGCCAAAAAAAAGAAAGCCCCCACCAAGCCAAACCCTTCAGGCGGGGCTTCCTTTTTTTGCCGTCGGGCTATCACGAGCACATGGTGCCTTGCTCTATCCCTCATGCGGGCAACCCCCAACAGACAGTCTCCACTCACCAAAGTTTTTTTCAAACTTCTTATTTTTCGTTTTCCTACTTCAAATTTCTTGTTTCTAACTTCTTGCTTCTAACTTCTTGCTTCTAACCTCTTACTTCTCATTTTTATTCTTGCAATTTTTTTTATAAAAAAAGTTGCAAAATGTTTTTTTGTTTGTACTTTTGTGAAGTGGATATAGAATGTTAAAAACGCAATAACTTTCGTATATCTACTAGTTGGCAGAAATCTTTGAGCAACTAAACGCTTAAATTTTAATAACGTTCGCCATATGAAATTACTAAAAAAAATGCTATTGCAAGAAAATAGCCCACCAAAAAGAAAACAGAATTATCATCATTTAACAATTTTTAAACCTTATTCAATTATGAAAACAATTAAATTATTTTTTATCGCTACCATTTTATTTACACTTTCTGCAAATGCCCAAATTACAAAAGGTAATTGGATGGTTGGAGGCAGTGGAAACTTTACTAATTACAAAAGTACAATTGAAAACAATAATACAGAAACAACTCAAACTGGTAGTGCATTAACTATTGCTCCAAATTTAGGGTATTTTGTTGTAGAAAATGTTGCACTTGGAACTATTGTGAGTTTTAGCTTTTCAAACCCTTCTGGTGACAACAATAATAGTCAAGGTTATGGTGTATCACCTTTTATTAGATATTACTTTAGAAAATCTGATAAAATGATTAATCCTTTTTTACAAACGAGTTATAATTTTAGTGAAGGTAAAAGCGATTCAGGGGGAACAAATAAAAGTACTGGATATACTATTAAAGGAGGTTTAGCTATTTTTTTTAATAGTAGCGTTGCACTCGAACTTTCGCTTAATTATGATTCATCAAAGTTTAATTCAAATGTAAAATCTAATAATTTTATAGTTGGAATTGGTTTTCAAATACATTTAGTAAAAAAATAAAAATCATTTAAAAATAATTAAGATGAAAAATAAAATACAGTTTTTACAATTTGTTGCAATACTATTTATTAGTTTTAGCTCATATTCTCAAGTATCCGTAAATGTACAAAATTTGCAATACACAAATAATGGTCAATCAACAATTTCGCCAGCAAATTGCGGAAACATAGATTTAGCATCAAGTACCAGTACTTCAATAAATTTAGGAATAAACTTAAGCAAGCCAAATGCTCAAGTTGTTGGTTTAAGTGATTTGCGTGTTTATACTCAAAAATCTTCCTCAGATTCGAGAGTACAAAGAAGTTGGGTACAGATTCAAGAATCATTTTGGACTCAACCTTCAAGTGGTAATGGCACATATTCAACAACAGCAAGTTTCTCGATAAATTCTTCCGAATTTAATGTTTCAGGAGGTACTTTATTTGTAGTTTTTAAGTCTAGCGGAGGAGTAGAATATCAAACAAATTGTAGTTTTACAATATCCAAAACCCCACCACCAAGTTTCACATTCTCACCAACAAGTTTAAGGGCATCTCTAAAAACTCAACATTCTAATCTAAATCAATTTCTTTGATTTTTTAAAATTTTAATATTGATTTTTGATTATTTCATTTTTTTTAAAATAATTTTTAATATGTTGATATTCAGTTATTTATATTTTTAATTATTAGCAACAAGATGCACGTTCTCTACTTAAATTGCTTGCAATTGAATTTTTCTAAACATATTGTAAGTCAAATTCATTAAACCAACAATACCCTCAATTCTTTTTATACCAATGGCACATAAATTCATTCCATTCATACTTCCTTCCATAAAACCAAAAATGTGTTCCACTCGTGATCTAACTCTCGATTTTTCTTTATTAATTTCCTTGACTTGATCTGTTAAAGGACTATTTTTATAACCCTTTTTACAGGTTTTGTCAATCATTTCTTTATTCGAAAATATGTCTTGTTGGGTTTGACCACTATAAACTGAATCTCCATAAAAATCTTCATATGTATCCTTGTCATCTAACAGACTATCAAGTATTTGAGAATCATGAACAGAAGCATCTGTTACTTTATATTTTACTATTAGTTTACTTTTCGCATCAGCTTTTATGTGGTTTTTGTAACCATAATGGCTCACATTATTTTTTTTTGTCCATCTTGCATCTAAATCTTTTTGCTCTTTTTTATTAGGATTCTCTTCAAATGATTTTGGAGTTTCCCCCTCTTTTATTTGTTTATTTTCGTCTCTTGAATTACGTTGATTTGGAACTTCTATAAAGCTTGCATCAATAATTTTGCCTTCATTTACAACTAATCCTAACTGCTCTAATTCTTTTAAAAATAAAGCAAAAACAACATCAACTAGTTCTAAATTAACCATTTGCTCTCTAAAATTCCAAACGGTTTTACTATTAGGAATATCGTCAGCAATAGATAAATTTAAAAATCGCATAAAGCTCATTCTGTCATTAATTTGATATTCTATTTGGTCATCAGACAGATTATAATAACGTTGAAGTATCAATATTTTGAACATCATCATGTAATCAAAAGGGCGACGACCGCCCTTGCCTTTTGCCACTTTTTCAAACCCATTTTCTAAAACTGTTCTAAATACCTCAAAATCAATACCTTGATTGAGTTTCTCTAATGGATCGCCTAATTTACTCAACTTTGAAAGTCGAATATCTTGGTCAAAAAATCCGTAATCTCTATGTCGTTTAAATGCTTTCATAATGGCCACAATATACTGATTTTTAATTTGTTTCACAAATTATTAACGAGATTTTTTTTAATAAATTAGTTTTTAGAGGTTACCTTATGTTTGTAGTGGATATACGAGTGATAAAAGCAAAAGCAAATTTTACATTTAAAATGAATTAAAGTTAGCAAACCATTTTTAACAAACCCTATTCAAGCAGCTTTTTTTTCAAAAACAAGATGACCTACAAAAAATGTAGCGACCTTTCATCCATAGCCCAAGGGCGACCTTCAGTTAGACTCCACAAGAGTAACCCTGAACATACAGCAACAAACTGCAGGCACTTTTTTGAAAAAAATATGTTGTAATGATACGTTTGTTTTACGATAATATTTATTCATGTGGCTTTTTTATAAAAAAGTTGTATAGTATTTTTTTTTTTTGTACTTTTGTGAAGTGGATATAGAATGTTAAAAACGCAACAACTTTCGTATATCTACTAGTTGTGTGAAATGCCTTGCGAGACGCTGAAAAAACTGCATCTAATAAAATAATCTTAAAAAAAATTGTTTCTAAAATTAATTTGACTATTTTTGTCAAAACAAATTTTGTCTTATGGAAACATTTGGAGATATTATTAAAAACGAAAGAGAAAGCAAAAGTTTAATATTGCGACAAGTTGCTTCTGCACTTGACATTGATCAAGCTATTGTTAGTAAATTTGAACGTGGAGAAAGAAAACCATCAAAAGAACAAGTTGAAAAATTTGCTGAATTTTACGATTTAGACAAAAACAAATTAATTACAAGTTGGTTAAGCGATCAAATTGCAAATACAATTCTTTATGAAGAAAATATCGGAGAAGTTCTAAAAGTAGCAGAAGAAAAAGCAATTTACTTAAAAACTATTCACGATGGAAAATAAAATAAAAGTAGTAGAATTGTTTGCAGGTGTTGGAGGTTTCAGACTTGGTTTAGAAGGTTGGAATAATAAATCCGCATCGTCAAATTACAAAGAAGATTTTGAAAGTCCATATGAAATAGTTTGGAGCAATCAATGGGAACCATCTACAAAAGTACAACACGCTTCAATGGTTTACGAAAGCCGTTGGGATAAAAAAAGTCATTGTAATCAAGATATTTCAACTGTTGAAATATCACAAATTCCTGATCACGATTTATTAGTTGGCGGTTTTCCGTGTCAAGATTATTCAGTTGCAACAACGCTAAAAAACTCAAAAGGATTAATTGGAAAAAAAGGTGTTTTGTGGTGGTCAATTCATAAAATATTAAGTGAAAAAGAAAATAAACCAAAATATTTATTTTTAGAAAATGTTGACAGACTTTTAATTTCTCCATCAGGACAACGTGGAAGAGATTTTGCAATTATTCTAAAGAGTTTAAATGATTTAGGTTATGCAGTTGAATGGCGAGTTGTAAACGCTGCTGAATATGGAATGCCACAAAGAAGAAGAAGAATTTTCATTTTGGCATATTCCCAAAATTCAACAATTTATAACGAAATAAAAGAAACTAATTCAACAGATTGGTTGCTTAAAGATGGAACTTTAGCAAATGCTTTTCCTGTTCAATCTGATTACATTTTATTTCCAAATGAATTCAAACTCAATGGCGATATTGTTGAAATTTCAGAAAATTTCAACAAAAATGGAAAAACAGGAATGTTTGAAAATACAGGAATTATGATTGATGGAATTGTAACGACAATCAAAACAAAACCAAGTTATGAAGATAAATTCACAATTCTAAAAGACATTATTCAAAACGGAGAAGTTACCGACGAATTCTACATTAATGAGGAAGATTTAGATAAATGGTTTTATTTAAAAGGTGCAAAAAAAGAAATGAGGAAAAATTCTCAAGGTTTTGAATACAATTACAGCGAAGGCGGAATGATTTTTCCTGATCCATTAGATAAACCATCAAGAACAATCATAACAGGCGAAGGCGGAAAATCTGCATCAAGATTTAAACACGTAATAAAAACTGCAAAAGGTTATCGTAGATTATCGCCAGTTGAACTTGAACGGTTAAATATGTTTCCAGATAATCACACAAAATTTGACGGAATTACTGACACAAAACGTGCTTTCTTTATGGGAAATGCATTGGTTGTTGGAGTTATAGAAAAAATTGGTGTTGCATTAACTCAAAAAATAAACAATGAAATTAACGTATAATCCAAGCGATAAAAACTCTGTAATAGATTACGCAAAAAAGTTAAAAGGAAAATCATTAAGACAAGTTTGCGATCCAAAAGTTTTGGAGCATTCTTATTCGGGAAAAGGAAACTTTGGGCAAGTTTTGGAGAAGTTTTATTTTGGTTATGAACCTAATTCTAATTCTGAAGCAGATTTTGCACAAATTGGAATGGAATTAAAATCCTCACCATTAAAGCAACTAAAAAATGACGAATTTCGCTCTAAAGAGCGATTGGTTTTAAACATCATTAACTACGTTAATGTTGTCAATCAGAATTTTGAAAATAGTGATTTTTTTAAAAAGAATGCAAGCATTCTTTTAATTTTCTATCTTCATAATGCAGGTTTTGAAATTTTGGATTACTTGATAAAATTGGTTGATGAGTGGAGTTTTCCATCAACAGATTTAGAAATAATCAAAAAAGATTGGCAGACAATTAATGAAAAAATTGCAAACGGAAAAGCTCACGAACTTTCGGAAGGCGACACTTTTTATCTTGGTGCTTGTACTAAAGGTGCAAACGCTTTATCAATCAGAAAACAACCATTTTCAGAAATTCCAGCAAAACAAAGAGCATATTCTTTTAAGCAAGGCTATGTAAATCATATCATTGCATCGATTGCAAACGAAAGCAAAGGAATTTACGGAAAATTAATTCCAAATTCACAAGTTGCTAAAAAACAAACAATTGAAGAAATAGTAGTTTCAAAATTCAAACCATTTTACGGGAAAACTGAACAAGAAATCGTAAAAATTTTGAAAATCGAAATCAATACTAAAGCAAAAAGTTTTTACGCAAATTTGACAAAAGCAATTCTTGGAATTGAACTTGATAAAGAAATTGAGGAATTTGAAAAAGCAGAAATAATTGTAAAAACAGTTCGTCTAAAAGAAAATGATTTGCCAAAAGAAGATATTTCGTTTCCTAATTTCAAGTATCAAGAAATTGTAAATGAAGATTGGGAAAACTCTGATTTTAAAGATATTTTAGAACATAAATTTCTTTTTGTCTTTTTCCAATTTGAAAACGAAAAACTTATCTTGAGAAAAGTTAAGTTTTGGAATATGCCCTATTTAGACTTAATTGAAGTTGAAAAAGTTTGGGCAAAAACAAAACAAATTATTGCAAAAGGCGAAATTGTAAAAGAAATAAAAACTAATAAAAAAGGCAAGGAAATTCGTTTCACGAATTTTCCTAGCAAGAAATTTAGTTCTATTTCTCACGTTCGTCCGCACGCAACAAACTCATTAGACACTTATGAGTTGCCTAAAAAAGACAAATTAACCAAGCAAAACGAATACACTAAACATTGTTTTTGGCTAAATAATACTTACGTTAAAAATGAAATTTATCTGAAATAATGGCACTTCACACAACAGCGGTTTTAAGAAATTGGGGTTTTCGGGCTTAATTTAAAGTTGGTTTTGTACTTTTGGAGTTCGGTGTTTAATCGAAAGTTTTGGGTTTACAAATCCCCAACTTCATAAATATGCAAAACGTTGTACGTCATTCCCCCTAGACTCACGCCCTGACCCCGTAAGCTAACGGTACGAAAGCGAAAAAATTAAGAGGAATAATAAATAATAATTATTGTAATTAATTGATTTACAAAACATTAATAAAACGTTAGTTAGAAATTTACAACAGAAATCCAAATAGAAACATAAATGAAAAAATACTTTTGGTTAATAATTATACTTTTTACTTTTGATTTATATTCTCAAGAAACATTAACTAAAGAAGATGTTTACACGGAAAATAATTTAGTATATAAAGTTGAGAACAATCAACTTTTTACAGGGAAAATCCAATACTTTAAGCACAAAAATCATTTGCTTTCAGAATTTGAATTTATCGAAGGTGTTTTTGTAAAAAGCATAGTTTATTTTAATGGAAAGGAAAAAATAGTTGCTGAAGAAAGGTATTACTTCAAAAGTAACAGAAAAGTTGAACGAAAAATAAAATATTCTTTTGACCACAAAATAATTTGGACTGAATATTTTGACGAAAATGGAAATAAAAAACTTGAAGAAGATTTCAAAGATGGAATAATGATTTATAGTTGTCCATATAAAAACAACAAAAAGCACGGTAAAGTATTTTCAATATATATAAAAGGAGAAAGAAATGAATGTATTTTTGAAAATGGAAAATTAATAAAACCAGAAAAAGAAAAACCGAACGGCTAACAGCTAGAGTTTCGTTGCAGCTGCAAGCCGAGCAATGAATTAAAATCAACGAATACTTATAAATAATATAGTTAATGAGTTAAAATCCTGTTTAACGAACTGAAAGAAAACGAATACTTATAAAAAATAAAATCTATTTATTTTTATCGGACAACAACGCTTAAAATAAATGAAATTGCAAAAGAATTAATTACTGAAAATTTTATCAAAAGTCTATGCGAATTTGACTATTTTTTTACTTTATTTAGACTATTTTATATATCTAAATGGTATCAAAAAAACTTTAGGATAATAAGGTAAAAATAACGATTTGATACATATTTAACTTATATTTTCCTTACTTTAAGTAACTAAAAAAAACTTACATTTTTTATAAAATATTAACTTCGGCCTCTATAAAAATACCAAACGTTTCCAAAATGGTAGCTTGTATTTTTTGAGACAGTTCCAAAATGTCTTTTCCTGATGCACCACCATAATTTACCAATACTAAAGCCTGATTTTGATGTACTCCAGCATCACCAATTCTTTTACCTTTAAATCCAGCTTGTTCTATAAGCCAACCAGCAGGCACTTTTACTTCAGTAGCTGATATATCAAAATATTTGATATTTGGAAATTTTGCTTGAATTTGACTAAAACGGGCTTTGGATATAATCGGATTTTTAAAAAAACTACCACTGTTGCCAAGGTCTTTCGGATTAGGTAATTTAGATTTTCTAATATTGATAATGGCTTGGCTAACCTCTTTGATTGTAGGTGTGTTGATGGCAAACTTTTGGAGTTCGAGTGCAATGTCGCCATAAGCCACATGTAGGGTGTGGTTTTTTTTAGTCAATTTAAAAACTACTGATGTAATAATATACTTGTTTTTAGCTTCGTTTTTGAAGATACTTTCTCTATATCCAAACTGACATGCTGCATTTGAAAACGTTTCAAACTCTTGATTATCAATTGAAATGGCTGTACAACTTTCCAACACATCTTGTACTTCTACACCATAAGCTCCAATGTTTTGAACAGGCGTTGTACCTACATTTCCTGGAATCAACGACATGTTTTCGATGCCTCCATATTCATTTTCAATACACCATAATACAAAGTCGTGCCAGTTTTCGCCAGCTTGAGCCGCCACCCAAACATGTTCCTCCGTTTCTTTTATTATTGAAATGCCTTTCAAATTGATTTGCAAAACTACTGCTTCAATATTTTGTGTCAATAATAAATTGCTTCCACCACCTAAAATTAATTTTGGTTCGTCTTTATAGGTGTCCAAAGCCGTTTTCAAAGCATCAATGGAATCAATTATTACTAGTTTTTTTGCTAACACATCAATTCCAAATGTGTTGTATGGTTTCAATGAAACATTTGAATATACTTTCATTATTGTTTTATGGGTTTAATTTATTAATTATCAGTAGTTAAGGCTCTTGTTAAAAAATCGTTTAATGGTTTTAAAACCAATAATTGAGGTACAATAATCGAAGCAAAATTGGGATCTAAAAACAAGTCATCTGCAATAGGGGTAGAGGCAGTAAAACTTTTTAATTTTAAAAATGCTATTGCTTCATGGTTAGGATCAAATCCCTTTGGAGCTTTTTTTAGTAAAACAGCATCTGATTTGTCAAAATCACCATAAATGGATTTAAAATCGGCATGGTTTGTAATTTGGGTCAAATCGTCATGAAAAAAAGCTATTTCTTTGCGTATATTTTTCAGTTCATCCACCTCTGGACACCAAACACCTCCCGCCAAAAACGAAGCTCCTTTTTCATAATGCACATAATAGCCAGGGGCATTTTTTCTGTTTTTGTTGGTACTAAACCAAAACCCCATATTGGTTTTATATGGTGATTTGTCCTTTGAAAATCGTATATCGCGATTAATTCTAAATGTACAATTTTTGACTTCCAATGGCGCTAATCGAGTGTCCAATGGTTTCATCAATTCTAAAACTTGAGCTATCATTTGATGGTACCCTTGCTTATAATGCTCAAAGGCTTTTTTGTTGTCGTGAAACCACTCTTTATGATTGTTATTTTTTAAATCTTCTAAAAATTGAAGTTGAACTGTTGTCATTTTATAATTGTTTTTTTAAGTCTATTTCCGAAATATATCCTGAATGTTTCCAAATTAACTTATTGTTTTCATACAATATCAATGTTGGCAATTCTGAAATGTTCAATTCCTTTATCATGGTTGGATGTTCATCAGCATTAAGTCTTATTATTTTCACTTGTTTGGTATCGTTTTTTTCCATCTTTGTTAAAAAGCCTTTCATTTTTTGACATGGAGCACACCACTCTGCATAAAAATCAATCAGAACTTTAGTATTGGAAGCGGTTAATTCGGCATATTCTTGTGGACAAATTCCAATAATTTTGGATGTTTTTTGGTTTAGTCCAGCGGCATTCCATTTCATAATTCCTCCCGACAGTTCTATAATGTTTTGAAAACCCATTGTTGCCATTTTCAACGCTGCCTTGTGGCTTCTGCCGCCGCTCATACAATACACAAATACTGGTTTTGTATGGTCCAATTTTGAAATCTCGGACTCAAATTGGTCTCCATTCCAATTGATATTTGCTGCCCCTTCAATATGTTGATTTTGAAATTCTTCCAAAGTTCTTACATCAACTAATTGTGGTTTCGCCATGTTGTGCAACTGATTTGAAAAAGCCAATGCTTCAATAGTATGCACATTTTCAGCATTTTGTCCTTTACAATTTATTTGCAACATCAAACTCATTAACAATAAATAGTATTTTAATTTCATAATTGATAAATTTTGTAACGTAGTTATTTAATTATATTATTTTTATTAATAATAGGACTATTTTTTTAATTATTCAATACTTATTTTTTATGTCATTCAATTATATTGATTCCTAATCAGTACAGATTCAATTTAATAGCATACAAATTAGTTTTCAACTTTTTGAATTATACGACATTCATGCCATTCTTTGCATTTGTATCTTCCATTTCATTCAAAGTTGATGCAGCACTTTAACAATTAGGAATGCGTTACGAAAAGTCAACTAATGCTATACAATTATCATTCATGCACCAATAATTTGCAAAATTTGTATCTTTCACATCAATATAGTAAAACGGCAAGATTTAACTAAATAACGAGATGGCATAATTAATAAAATCTATTTAATTTCTTTAAAAAAGAATTGGGGTAAAATTACAAATATTACTTCAATAACAAAATCAAATTACCAAGACATTTTTTATTAAATTAATTGCCATTACATAGCGAGGCTATTTTATACATCATAGTTGATGTTAAATGGCTAGTTTATTGATTTTAAAGTTTTTAAATTTAATTTTCAGGAAAATTATTAAATTAATGATGCAAATAAAAATAAATCGAATTATGAATTGCAACTAAAATACCTATACAATACCTATACAAAATGCAATTTAGCAACCAAGTATTGGACAAAAAAAATGTTATAAATTTCATTTAATATAATGATAATGAGTGATATATGGTAATAAACAACCTGTTGCTAATGGTATGGTTTTAATCATCAATATTCATGATGAAATTTTTAATAGGTATGTATATTTGTAATCTAACCCATAAATTTTTTTATTATGAAAAAAATTACTTTTTTATCAATGATGCTATTTTCAGCATTAGGATTCTCACAAACGTTGCCATTAGATTTTGAATCTAGTTCAACAACTTATACTTTTACAGATTTTGATGGAGGAGTGGTTACTAAAATTGCCAATCCACAAAGTAGTGGTATCAATACCAGTGCTACTGTTTGTAAAATGGTTAAAAATGCTGGTCAGGTTTGGGGCGGAAGCTTTATTACATTATCATCGACTATGGATTTTACTACCACAAAATTATTCAAATTAAAGGTTTACTCACCCCGTACTGGAGCCAAATTACTATTGAAAGTAGAAAATCCAGCCAGTACTATTTCTTACGAAAAAGAAGTTACCATCAACACGGCCAATGCTTGGACAGAATTATCTGTAGATTATAGTTTAATTCCTTCAAACGCTTTGACGGTTTGTAATAAATTGGTTTTTATTTTTGATTTGGGTACCATGGGCAATGGCACAGCAGATTATACTTTTTTGTTTGATGACATTTCACTTACTACTGCACCTGTTAGTACTTTAACACAAATGGATTTGCCTACTACTTTTGAAGGTACCACGGTAGATTATGGAGTAATTGGTTTTGAAGGGGCAGAAAGCTCTTCAATAGTTACAGATCCAACATTGTCCACCAACAAAGTGGTTAAAGTAATTAAATCTGCTACGGCACAACCATGGGCAGGTACAACCGTTTCTGCAGCAGCAGGATTGGGGTTTGCCACCAATATTCCATTTACAGCTTCAAACAAAAAAATGAATGTTAGAGTATGGTCGCCAAATGCGGGAATTCCTGTTCGTTTGAAAGTTGAGGATCGTTCAGATGCTACACATTCTTGCGAAACGGAGGCTACCGTAACAACCGCTTCGGGCTGGCAAACTTTAGAATTTGATTTTGCCAATCAGGCCACTGGAACGGCTGCAATGAATTTAGCTTATAACTACAATAAAGCTTCAATTTTCTTCAATTTTGGAACCAATGGAGCAACTGCAGGCGAAAAAACATATTATTTTGATGATGTGAAGTTTGGTGCTGCTGTATTGAATACCAATGTTTTTGACAAAACAGCAATTGAAATGTATCCGAATCCTGCAAGCCATGTATTGTACTTGAATGCAAAAGAAATGATACAATCTGTAGAAATTTTCAATGCTTTGGGACAAAAAGTTAAAGCGGTTTCTTTGAACCAAATGGCCGCTGCTGTTGATGTAGCTGGATTGGAAAAAGGTGTATATTTTTTACAAGCTAAAACGGCTTCTGCAAGTCAAGCCATTCGTTTTGTGAAAGAATAAATTTTTAAATTTTTTTAAGAAAGCACGACTTTATGTATTTAAAGTCGTGCTTTTTTGTGTTTTATTAAAAAAATAGTACCTTTAGCTTCAAATTTTGATTTTTTTTTATTTTAACATTAAATATTGCTGTTACTTTTTTTGAATAGGAGCTGTTTGATACCGTTTTTTGCGTGAGGGATAGCAGTGGAAATCCTTTTTTGCCCCTCTTTTTGGGGCAAAAAAGATTGCAACGGATAGCCCGACCCGAAGTTTTTACGGAGGGGCACGCCCATAAAAAACAGCTGTTTGTTGTATTTGATGGTATTGTTTTGAAATTAAAATTTACAAAAAATATATTAATAATTGTTAAAATAGTTTATATTATTGATACATGTAAAAATTTATTTGTATTTATTTTGGTTTGTCTTCTATTTGATGTTAGCGTGGCACAAGAATTGCCTCCCATTATTCAATTCAATACCAGCACGTATGGTGCGGGCAATCAGAGCTGGATGATTACGCAGGATCGTAATCATTATATGTATTTTGCTAATAATGAAGGGCTTATGGAATTTAATGGAGCCAATTGGACTTTGTACCCTTCGCCAAACGAAACCATTATCCGGTCTGTTAAAGTTGTGGATGACAAAATTTTTATGGGTTGTTATATGGAGTTTGGGTATTGGAAAAGGCAAACAAATGGCAAATTAGTATATACGTCGTTGAGTAGTGCGATAAAAAAACAATTGATAGAAGACGAACATTTTTGGAACATTTTAAGTTTGGATCAATATATCTTATTTCAATCATTTAATAGGATTTATGTGTATAACACAAAAAGTAAAAGCTTTCAAATAATTAAAAATCATCCGTATATATTTAGATGTTATAAGGTAAATAATTCGATTTATTTTCAAGCGATTGGCGAAGGTATTTTTGAAATAGTAAATGGCAAAAGCCAACTGATTACCAATGATGAACAAATAAAAAACAACCGTATAGTAGAAATTTTTAAAACCGATTTGGGTTTATTACTTCAAACGGAGCGTGCAGGAGTTTTTAAACTGGAGGGCGATCAAATAATGCCCTTTCATTTTGAATCAGAGGCTGAATTGAAGCCGAATTCTATTTTTTGTGCCCAAAAATTGTCCGATGGAGGCTTTGCGTTGGGTACTATTTCAAATGGTATTTACATTCTTAACCATGTAGGAAAAATCAAATACCACATTACACAAAATATGGGTTTGAGTAACAATACGGTTTTGTGTTTGAACGAAGATTCTGATAATAATTTGTGGTTGGGTTTGGATAACGGTATTAATTGTATCAATTTGCAATCGCCAATAAAAAATTATAAAGACGATATTGGTTTTTTAGGAACGGTGTATGCCTCGGCTAAATTTGAAGACAACATTTATATAGGTACAAATCAAGGTTTGTATTATAAAAAATGGAATTCTAATGAAGCTTTTCGGTTTATTGCAGGCACAAAAGGACAAGTTTGGACGTTGTTTCCATATAAAAATCAATTGTTTTGTGGCCACGATATGGGAACATTTTTAATACAAAAAAATTCGATTCAAATAATATACAAACAATCGGGCACCTGGAAATTTAACGTATTGCCCCATGCACCACATTTAATTTTGCAAGGCAATTATAATGGGTTGTCGGTTTTAGAAGAGCAAAATGGCAGTTGGGTTTTTAGAAATAAGTTGCAAGGATATGATATTTCGTCAAGATATTTTGAAGTATCAAATAAAAATGACATCTATGTTGGACATGAATACAAAGGAATATTGAAGATAATTCCTGATCAAGATTTTTCTAAAGTCAAGCATTTTAGCATTTTAAACCATCCAATCAAAGGAAAGCACATTAGTTTGGCACAATATAATGGTCAAATTTTTTATGCTGGAAAACAAGGCATTTTCAGATTGAATAATCAAACCAATCAGTTTGAAAAAGAAGTTTCGATGAGTCAAATATTTATGAATAACGAATACATTTCTGGAAAAATGAATATAGACAATACCAATAAAATGTGGTTTTTTACAAAACATTATATGTATTATTTTACTTCGGGTAATTTTGATTCCAATTTAAAGAAACATAAAATTCCAATTCCATTTTCAACCATTTTTCCAATGATTGGTTACGAAAATATAGCTCAAATTGCCAATAACGAATATTTAGTGGGAAAAACAGACGGCTATTTTATCATCAATTTGTATGATTTTAAAGTAAAACCACAACGAATTTATATAACTAACATTACGGTAAATAAACTCAATAGTTCCAACGATAATTTATCTATAACAGAAACAGGTACTTTGTCGCATGATGCTAATAATTTGGTTTTTAATTTTACGGTGCCACAATACAATAAATTTTTGGATGTAGAATACCAATATGTTTTGGTTGGTTTGCAAAATGAATGGAGCGAATGGAGTTCTAAAACAACAGTAAATTTTAAAAATTTAGAGCCAGGAGACTATGTTTTTAAGGTGAAGGCAAAAATTGCTAACACTAACAGCGAAAACGAGGCCATGTATCGATTTACTATAAAAAAACCTTGGTACGCATCAACTTTGGCCTTGCTAATTTACTTTGTTGTATTTGGAGTAATGGCCTATTACATCAATAAATTTTATAAAATATATTATCAAAAACAAGAACAAAAATTGATAGCAGAGAATAATCGTTTGTTAGAAATAGCGGCATTGGAAAATGAGCAACAATTGATGAAACTTAAAAACGAACAATTGTCGCAGGATGTTGATGCAAAAAGCAAAGAATTGGCCGTTTCGACCATGAGTTTGATAAAGAAAAATGAATTATTGGAACTGATTAAAGAAGATTTGAAGAAAACATCAAAAGAAAGCGAGAACAGAAGTATCAAATCGATGATTTCGACGATAAATAAAAACATCACCGAAGAGGACAATTGGAACAAGTTTAGAGAAGCTTACGATACTACTGATAAAGATTTTTTAAAGAAAATGAAAACGGCCCACCCGAGTTTAACTCCAAGCGACTTGAAACTATGTGCCTATTTGCGATTGAATTTATCGTCGAAAGAAATAGCACCAATGTTGCACATATCCATTAGGAGTGTAGAAGTGAAAAGATACCGATTGCGAAAAAAATTAAATTTAGAGCATGATGCGGGACTTGTTAATTATATATTGGGCATTTAACTATACAAGTTTGAATCAAAAAAACACAACATTACCACAACATTAACCTTTTCGTTTTTTTTAATTATAAAAAAAATCGTAAAAAATATAATTTTCAAAAATGCTAAAGGGCTTGATTTATTGATAGTTTATGAAAAATATAAAAAAAATATAAAAAAAATTCATAATGTATATTTTTTGTTGAGGTTCTTAATATTAATGGAATAGAAATTACAAATACTTTTACAAAACTTTAACATTAATATTATTAACAAATTAAAAATGATCAGCTTATGAATTTAAAGCTATTTTCAGAAAGTTTTAGGAAATTCTTTTTTTTGGCCTCTATTTTTTTAATATTTGTTGCAACAGCAACGGCTCAAAAAAAGGTTTCAGGAGTGGTGTTGTCTAACGGCATACCGCTTCCAAGTGCCAATGTGGTAGTAAAAGGAACAAAGGTAACAGCATCGACAGATTTTGATGGAAAATTTACTTTGAATGCTCCGTCTAATGCCCAAACCTTAGTAATTTCGTATTTAGGATACGTTACAAAAGAAGTAACCATTTCTGATACTCCAATGACTATCAATTTGTCTGAGGAAAAAAATACACTTGAAGAAGTTGTAGTGAATGTGGGTTATGGCACACAAAAGAAAAGTGTAAATACGGGAGCCATTTCAAAAGTGAGTGCCAAAGATTTAGAAAAAGTGCCAAATGGTCGTGTAGAACAAGCGCTTCAAGGACGTGTATCTGGGGTAACAATTGCCTCAAATTCGGGTTCGCCTGGATCGGCTTCAACCATTCGAGTACGTGGTATTACTACTTTTGGAGCAGGAAATAATCCTTTATGGGTAATTGATGGTGTGGTAGTAACAGGAGATGCTATGGGATTTTTGAATCAATCAGACATCGAATCGATGGAAGTTTTGAAAGACGCCGCTTCGGCAGCTATCTATGGAACTCGTGCAGCTAGTGGCGTTATTTTGATTACTACTAAAAAAGGTAAAAAAGGTAAAATAACAGTAAATTATTCAGGTTTTACTGGAGTAGCAGGGCCAGCCAAAACATTGCAAATGTTAAATGCTACTCAATATGGTGCCTTGATGAACGAAAAATCAGTGGCTAGTGGTGGCAATGTATTGTTTCCAAATTTAAGTGCTTTAGGTGTTGGCACTGATTGGCAAAAACAAATTTTTAACAATGGAGCCAAAAGGTATAACCACGAGTTGAGTTTTAATGGTGGAAACGATGTGTCTAATTTTTATGTTTCTATCGGATTGCAAAACCAAGAAGGAATTGTAACAACTGAAGTGGTCTAACTATGAGAAAAAGAATTTTAGGTTAAATTCAAATCATAAAATATCAAAAACTTTTTCTATTGGTCAAACATTGGCATATACCCATCAAAAACAAGTAGGTATAGGAACTCTGAATAGTGAATTTGGTGGTGTTTTGAGTTCGGCTGTCAATTTGGATCCTATTACCCCATTGGTAGTTACAGATCCTACAGTTGCTTTGTCTATGGGATTTTTGTCTCCGTATATTATTAAAGATACTAATGGCAATCCTTATGGTATTTCATCTTTGGTGGGGCAAGAAATTGTAAATCCTGTAGCTTATTCTAAAACCCAATTGGGTAATTTTGGTTGGTCAGACGATTTAGTAGCCAGTGCCTTTTTGGAGGCTAATATTTTGCCAGGTTTGAAGTTTAAAACAACTTTTAGTGGTAAAAAATCGTTTTGGGGCAACGAATATTTCACTCCAAAATATTATTTGAATGCCTCTGCCAATAGTGTGGTACAAAACACCCTTACCAGAACAAGCAATACAGGATTTGATTGGATAATCAACAACGCTTTGACGTATGCTAAAAAAGTAGCTGACCATAATTTCTTGTTTTTAGTTTCGCAAGAAGCAAGTGTTTTTGGTAACGGATACGTTTCGGGTGTTACTCATGCCGATTTGCCAACGAATAATTATCAAGAAGCCTCTTTTAACTTTGTTTTGCCTGCGGCTAACAAAACAGGTTATTCGGTTACATTTACACCATTGAAATTGTCTTCTATTTTTGCTAGGTTGAATTATGACTATAAAGAGAAATACCTTTTTACGGGTATTATCAGACGTGATGGAGCTTCACGATTTGGATCGGATAAAAAATATGATAATTTTCCTTCAGCATCGTTAGGTTGGATTGTATCTAAAGAAGATTTTTGGAAAGACAACAAATATGTCAATTCCTTAAAAATACGTGGTGGCTATGGAGTTACTGGAAATGTTGGTAGTTTATCAGATTTTCAATATTTATCATTAATTAATGGAGGTGCTAATTATACATTTGGTCAAACGGGTGGCATTACTACTGGTTATGCCCCTGTAACATTGGATAATCCGGAGTTGCATTGGGAAGAGACCGCACAAACAAATTTTGGATTTGATGCCAAAATATTAAATGATTTTACTTTGACGGTTGAATATTATAAAAAGAAAACATCGGGTATTTTACAACAAAAAGTAGTGCCTGGATATGTTGGGGTAATCCAAAATCCGTGGGCAAATGTGGCCGATATGGAAAATAAAGGTTTAGAAATAGAATTGGGCTATAAAAAATCGATCAGAAGTTTGAATTTGTCAGCCAATTTGAATTTTTCTACCTTAAAAAACACAGTTACAAATATTGGAACAGGTGTAGATTTTCTAACTCAAGATGCCCCAGGCTTTCAATCGATGGGTATTGTAACCCGTACACAAGTAGGGCAAGCTTACAATTCTTTTTATGGGTTTCAAACCGCTGGTATTTTTCAGAACCAAGCCGAAATCAATGCTTATGCAGTCAATGGTACTCCTATTCAACCTACAGCAAAACCAGGAGATTTCCGTTGGGTAGATGCTAATGGTGATGGAAAAATTACAAATGACGACAAAACTTTTTTAGGAAGTCCTATTCCTAAATATACTTTTGGATTTACATTTAATGCTGATTATAAAGGGTTTGATTTGATGGTTTTTACTCAAGGTGTTGCGGGTAATAAAATATTCCAAGGTTTGAGACGATTAGATATTGCCAACAGCAATTATCAAACAGTAGCCTTGTCTCGTTGGCATGGCGAAGGTACATCTAATGATTTCCCTCGATTGACTAATGATGATACCAATGGCAATTTTACCAATATGTCTGATTTTTATTTGCAAAAAGGCGATTACATCCGTTTAAAAGTGGTGCAATTGGGTTATGCCATTCCAAATAAATATTTGGACAGAATAGGAGCAAGTAAAGTAAGGTTTTTTGTAACTGGTGAAAATCTATTAACTTTAACAAAATATACAGGTTTCGATCCAGAAATTGGAGGTACTGTAATGGGAGTTGATAGAGGATTTTATCCACAAGCCAGAACCTTTATGTTTGGTGCCAATGTTCAATTTTAATCACTTTAGATTTAATTTATAATGTTACATTATTAATATTAACTACTATGAAAATCAAAAATTTAAAATATTTTGTCATCGCAGAATTATCTGTAACCGCTTTGACTTCTTGTACCAAAGATTTTTTGGAACAAACCCCAACTGGGCAATATTTGTCTGCCAATTATTATCAAAATAGAGATCAAGCTTTTTCGGGTTTGGTAGCCGTATATGATGGATTAAGAAAAAATTCAGGAGGTTTTGAAAACATGATCACCATGATGAACGCCGGATCAGACGATCATGTTGCTGGCGGGGGTGGTTCATCCGATGGTATTGGTATCCAAGCTTTTTCAAATTATACTGCCTCGGGTACAACTATGCCCGCTAGTTTTTGGAACGACCATTTTCAGGGTATAGCCAATGCTAATATTTTATTGCAAAAGTTGCCAAATACACAAATGGACAACAACGAAAAAGTTCGATTTGTAGCAGAAACAAAAGCTTTGAGGGCTTTGTATTATTTTAATTTGGTAAGAATGTTCAAAAACATTCCATTGATATTAGAACCAGTTACTACCGAAAACATGTACAATATTCCGCAAGCAACTCCAGCCGCAGTATATACTCAAATAGAAAATGACTTGTTAAGTGCTATCAACGATTTGCCTACCAGCATCCCTTCGTCCGAGTCTGGACGTATTTCAAAAGGGGCTGCTAAAGCCATTTTAGGAAAAGTATATTTGTATAATGGAAAAAATGCGTTGGCGGCTGCACAATTGGCAGAGGTAAACGGAACACCAGGAAGTACAAGTGCTTTTGGTTATAAATTATTATCTAATTTTAGCGATTTATGGAATACTTCCAATAAATTTAACTCTGAATCTATTTTAGAAGTGGCCCACACCAGTGCAGGAAATTCTTACTGGGGCATTTGGGGTTCTGGAAAAGACGAAGGAAATTCTGTAAATGTGATGGTTGGCCCTCGTGGATATGTTAAAATAAGTCCTTCGGCACCAAGTTTGCCTTCGGGTTGGAGTTTTAATATGATTACACAAGATTTGTATGATGCCATAAAACTCGACCCTCGTTTTGGAGCTACCGTTTTAGATTTAAAAGCCATGAAACTAGCAGGAACAGCAGACTATATTGCTGGTTATCAGGATACAGGTTATTTTTTAAATAAATTTGTACCAAGACAATCAGATGTTACTACTGGACAAGGAGATGCCGTTTTAAATTACAAACAAGATACTTATGTAATACGATTGGCAGATACTTATTTGCTTGAAGCAGAAGCACTTGGAGGAACAGGAGCAAGAGCCCAAGCCCTTTTAGACGCCGTTAGAGCTAGAGTAGGATTAGCATCTGTGCCAGTTTCATTGACTGCAATCAAAAATGAAAGACGATTGGAATTGGCTGGAGAAGGACACCGGTTTTTTGATTTGGTACGTTGGGGAGATGCCGCTACTAAACTGGCAAGTAGAGGATTTGTAGCTGGAAAACATGAAATTTTTCCTATTCCTTATAAAGAATTAGAAAATACTAAATTGGTTCAAAATCCTGGTTATAATTAAGAATTTATTTGAGTTATAAAACAGGATCAATAATCAAAAAATATTTATATTTATGAAAAAATTAAAATTATTTTACAGTATAGCTTTTTTTGCCGCTATACTTGTAAGTTGCGAAACTCCAGAAGGAGTTGATAAAGATGTATCTTTTTTGAATAGTGCCACATCAAGCGATTATGCAAAAATTTTTGATATAAGTACTGATAATTCAGGAAAAGTTCGTATTACACCCCTTGCCAATGGGGGGAGTAGTTTTTTGATTGCCTTTGGACACGGCACTGGTGCGGCTGCAACAGCCACAGTAGCCGCTGGAACAAGTGCCATTCATACCTACCCAGAAGGCAATTATACCGTGTCGATTACAACATACAGTATTTCGGGAAATGCCACTACTACTACCTATCCTTTGGTAGTTACTTATAGAGCTCCAGAAAATTTGAATGTAACTGTAAATAGCGATATGGCCCTTACAGCTACTGCCAATTACACTTCTGGTTTCAAAGTTTATTATGGCGATGTAGCAAATGAAACTGGTACTTTGATGACTACTACCGTAAATAGCAGTTTGTTGGCTACGGGTACTTTGCCAGCCCATATTTATCCAGCTGGAGGCCCTTATCAATTGAAAGTTGTTGCGCTTAGCGGTGGTGCTGCCACTACAGTTTATACTAAAACATTGTTTGGTTTTCCTTTAGATTTTGAAAGTCCTACTATGGATTATTTCTTTGGAACATTTGGAAATGTAAACTTTTCAAAAGTTGCCAATCCTAGTGCCACGGGTTTAAACACAAGTGCCACTGTTGGTAAATACGAAAAAACTACAGGTGCAGCATCATGGAGTGGCACTTATAGTCCGTTAAATATTCCAATTAATTTTGCTCATGGTAAAAAAGTAAAAATGTTAGTTTATAATCCTGTTGCGGCTAATATAGGAAAAAAAGTAAATGTAGAGTTAGAAGCAGCAGTATCAGGAACTGGAGCAACTGCTAATGGAGTTGCCGTTTTAAAAACAGCTTTCACCACATCTGGAGCTTGGGAAGAATTGGTATTTGATTTTAGTACCATTACTGCTATTCCAGCAACAGCTCGTTTTGGTCAGTTGGTGCTACGTTTTGATGATGGCAATGCGGGTACAGGCGAAGTTTTTTATGTGGACAACATTCGAATAACAAATTAAAATGATACAAATTATGAACAAGAATTTAATCAAAATTATAGGATTATTTTCGGGATTGGCACTTTTTTTTACGAGTTGTGCCTCCGAAGATTATACACTTGGCGATTTGACCAATCCAAGTAACTTGTCTATTACTGCCGATGTTGTAGGCAAAACAACTGCAAATCCAAATGGCGATGGCACTGGAGTTGTAAATATAGTAGCTACGGCCAACAATGTTTTGGCTTATAAAATTGCTTATAAAGATGTAACAAACTTTACTGATACAGAAGAGTTTGTAGCATTGCCAAATGGTAAAGTATCCAAAACTTTTACTTCACTAGGTACACATACTTATCGCATTACAGTAGTAGCTTATGGTGCAGGTGGTACATCAACCTCGGCAACCAAAGAAGTAACAGTTTTTAGTTCTTTTAACCCAGAAACTTCAGTTGTTACTTTTTTAACCAACGATTCAAGTAAAACTTGGGTTGTAGATAAATCCATTCCTGGACATTTTGGCGTTGGACCTTGGAATACAAGTTCTGTTACTCCAGAATGGTGGTCTGCAGCCATCAATGAAAAAGTAAATTGTTGTAATTGTTTTTATACTACAACTTTCAAATTCACCAAAGTTTCTGCAACAAATTATACCTTGCAAGTTACCAATCCAGATGGTGCCTTTACAAAAACGGGTTCGTTGGCTTCTATTCCAGGTATTCCAGCCTCTGGCGACGAAGGCTGTTATAGCTACAGCGGCGGCACTACAAACTTTAGTTTTATTCCACCAAGTTCTGGAGTATCTTTTTCAACTATGAATTTACAAACCAGTATTCAATTAGCAGGCAATACTACTTATATTGGATATGGTTCTTTGAAAAAAGAATACCAAATTATTTCCATTTCGGCTACAGCCATGTATCTAAGAGTACAAGGAACCGAAACAGGTAATGCTTGGTACATCAAATTAAAATCAATTTAATTTTTTACTTCAACATAAAGCTGTTCTAATCAGTTGTTTTAGAACAGCTTTTTTATATCATTACAACACAATAAAGAATTATAGTCAATTAATATAAAAAACTAATAAAAATGAAAATCAAATATACCATAATGTTATTTATCATGAGCATTTTGTTTTGTTTTGGATGCAGTTCTGGAAGTTCAGGAGGCGAAAACAACAATTCAACACCAGCACCTACAAATTTGGTTATCAATACCGATATTGTGGGCAGTAGTACTACTTTTCCAAATGGAGATGGTACAGGAGTTGTCAATTTTACGCTTACTGCAACCAATGCAACGTCTTATAAAATTTTGATTGGCAACGAAACCATCAACTCCACTACGGGTATTTTTAGCTATACGTTTACAAATATGGGAACAAGTACATATACAGTTTATGTATCGGCATACAATGGTACTCAATTTATTTCTGGAAACAAAACCCTTACTGTTCTAAAAAATGCTGGAATCTTATGGCAAGATGAATTTAACGTCGATGGAGCTCCCGATGGTTCCAAATGGGGTTATGATATTGGAAATAGTGGTTGGGGTAATAATGAAATACAATATTATACTAATAGATTAGATAATTCTGTCGTTTCAAACGGAACACTAAAAATTATAACAAAAAAAGAAGCCTTTGGTGGCAGTGCCTATACCTCTGCACGACTCCTTTCAAAAGGTAAATTTTCTTTCAAATATGGCAGGGTAGATATCAAAGCCAAATTGCCTTCGGGGGCGGGAACTTGGCCTGCACTATGGATGCTTGGCGATAATATTACAACTGTCAATTGGCCTTCTTGTGGCGAAATTGATATAATGGAACATTTAGGTAGCGAGCCAAATAAAATTCATGGTTCTTTGCATAGCCCCAATAATTATGGTGGCAATGCTAATACAGGCGTTACCACTATTTCAAATGCAACGACAGAATTTCATATTTATTCGTTAGTTTGGAATGCCACAGAAATCAAGTTTTTGGTAGATAATGTACAGTTTTATGCCCTTGCCAATAACAGTACTTTGCCTTTTAATAACAATTTCTTTTTTATTTTGAATACCGCTATGGGCGGCTGGGGTGGTACTGTAGATCCAAATTTTGTTGGAACTACTTTTGAAATAGATTATATTAGAGTTTATCAATAGTTGTTTGTATTTGTTATTTCTATAAATGGCTTCTGTTATTTTTTAGCAGAAGCATTTGTAGAATTTAAAATTTAATTGAAAGATTGAAAGATTGAAAGATTGAAAGATTGAAAAGATTGAAAAGATTGAAAGATTAAAAGATTGAAAAGATTAAAAGATTAAAAGATTGAAAGATTCAAAAGATTGAAAAGATTGAAAGATTAAAAGATTAAAAGATTAAAAGATTAAAAGATTAAAAGATTAAAAGATTGAAAGATTAAAAGATTAAAAGATTGAAAGATTGAAAGATTGAAAAGATTAAAAGATTAAAAGATTGAAAGATTGAAAAGATTAAAAGATTGAAAGATTGAAAGATTGAAAGATTGAAAGATAGAAAGATAGAAAAGATTGAAAGATTGAAAGATTAAAAGATAGAAAAGATAGAAAAGATTGAAAGATTGAAAGATTGAAAAGATTGAAAGATTAAAAGATTGAAAGATTAAAAGATTGAAAGATTGAAAAGATTGAAAAGATTAAAAGATTGAAAAGATTAATATTACCAATAACCAATAACCAATAACCATCAACAATTAATACTTAATGAAGGACAAAATTACCATTTTATTGCTATTTTCTGTTTTGTTTTTTCAAAAAAGCAACGCACAATCATTGAAAATGATGACCTACAATATTAGGTTAGATATAGCATCAGATGGCGAAAATAGTTGGGAAAACAGGAAATCATTTTTTTGTTCCCAATTACAGTTTTATGAACCAGATATTTTTGGTGTTCAAGAGGCAAAACCAAATCAAGTACAAGATATTAGAAGTTCACTCGTGCAATATGCTGCTGCTGGTACAGGCAGAGATGGCAATGGGCAAGGCGAATCTTCTCATATTTTTTATCATAAAAAAAGGTTTAAATTACTCAAACAACATACTTTTTGGCTTTCAGAAACACCTGATACAGTATCAAAAGGCTGGGATGCAGCTTGCAATAGGGTTTGTACGTATGTTTTATTAAATGATATGGTCTCTCAAAAATCCTTTTGGGTTTTCAACACCCATTTGGACCATCTTGGCGAAGAAGCCCGAACAAAAGGTTTAGCCCTCATTTTAAACCAAATACAAGTTTTAAATGTTGCTAAGTTACCTGTTTTTTTGATGGGAGATTTCAATTTGGATCCCAGTTCACCAAGAATACAGCATGTAAAGTCTTTGCTAAACGATGCTAGAGATATAAGTATAAACAAACCTTACGGACCCAGTGGCACTTTTAATAATTTTAAACATAACGAACCTGTAACCTTATTGATTGATTATATATTTTTATCTAAAGAGAATCCTTTTTTTGTTCAAAAATATGCCATTTTAAGCGATGCCATAAACCTTAAATATCCTTCTGATCATTTACCTGTTTTTGTTGAATTAATTTTAAAAAAATGAAAATAAAAATTCTTACTCTATTGTGTGGGTTGTTACTTGCCAGTTGCTCCACTTCTTCAGATGTTGTGCAGCCTGAGACCACTACATCTCCTATACCAACATCAAGCGATATTGAATTTTGGATAACCAAATCGGATGCCTCTGTACTTTTAGAAAAACAAAATACAGTATTAAATTTTGGCAATACTTTTAATAATTTTGCAAATATCGAAATCAATGATACCCAAACTTTTCAATCGATAGACGGTTTTGGATATACACTAACAGGCGGCAGCGTTTCTGTAATTAACCAATTGACAAGTGCCAAAAAACAAGAATTGTTACAAAATCTGTTTGGAAATTCAAATACTTCCATTGGTATCAATTACCTCCGAATAAGTATTGGTGCTTCTGATTTGAATAGCAGTGTATTTTCTTATAACGATTTGCCTCAAGGTCAAACCGATAACAACCTTTCTCAATTCAGCTTATCACCAGACAATGAGTTGATTCAAATGTTACAATCTATATTGGCCATCAATCCCAATATTAAAATTATTGCAACACCTTGGTCTCCACCAGTTTGGATGAAAGACAACGGTCAAACGGTAGGAGGGAGCCTTCAACCACAATATTATGCTGTATATGCACAATATTTTGTCAAATATATCAAACAAATGCAACAACAAGGAATTGCTATTCAGGCAGTTACACCTCAAAATGAACCTTTGCACCCTGGTAACAATCCAAGTATGCTCATGACGGCTAGTCAGCAAGCAGATTTTATAAAAAATCATTTAGGCCCAGCCTTTGTTGCTGCAGGTATTACAACAAAAATTATTGTGTATGACCACAATTGCGACAAACCCGAATACCCTTTGTCTATATTAAATGATGCTGCTGCAAACCCATTTGTAGAAGGGTCTGCTTTTCATTTATATGCAGGGGATATTAGTGTTTTAACAAATATTCATAATTCATTTCCTAATAAAAATATTTATTTTACAGAACAATGGACGGGGTCGTCTGGGTCATTTAGTGGTGATTTAAAATGGCACCTCAAAAATGTTGTTATTGGTTCCATGCGTAATTGGAGTAAGACAGCATTAGAATGGAATTTGGCCAATGATGCTCTTTATCAGCCACATACACCTGGTGGTTGTACAGAATGTAAAGGTGCCATTACCATAAATAGTGCCGAAAGTTATACTAAAAACGTAGCTTATTACATTGTGGCCCACGCTTCAAAATTTGTTCCTGCAAATAGTGTTAGAATTGCTTCTAATATAACTGGAAATTTGTATAATGTTGCTTTCAAAACACCCTCGGGAAAAATCGTTCTAGTTGTTGTAAATGATAGCAATAATACGGAGGTTTTTAATATTAAATTTAACGGAAAATGGGCAACCGCTACTTTGCAAGGGGGTAGTGTTGCTTCATATATTTTTTAATAAAATTAATTATAATGAAAAAAATAACTATTTTTGTACATTTATTAACAACTTTTTTTGTTTTTTCTCAAAATAAAAAAAACACCAATCCCTCTACTTTTTCTGTAAATAATAGAACTGTTGAGGTATATACATCTGCAGACAACAGTCTATTACGATTGTCAAAAGATGACAAAATTTACCATTTTGAAACAATGAAGCAACCTTTGGAAACTCAAATTTGTATTTTTGTTAATCCTGAAAAAAAGTTTCAAAAATTTTTAGGAATTGGTGGCGCCATAACCGATGCCAGTGCTGAGGTTTTTGCTCGTTTGAATCCAGATAAACAACAAGAATTGCTAGAGGCATATTTCTCTAAAACAAAAGGTATTGGTTATACAGTTGTAAGAACCAACATGCACAGTTGCGATTTTAGCTCTCATTCCTATACTTATGTTCAAGAAGGAGACAAAGATTTAAAAACTTTTAGCCTAGCACCCGACCAAAAATTCAGGCTGCCTTTGCTCAAAAGAGCCTTACAAACCATTGGCAATTCCTATACTTTTTATGTAAGTCCGTGGTCGCCACCAGCATTTATGAAAGACAATCAAAGCATGTTAGAGGGAGGTAAATTATTGCCAGAATATTATCAAACGTGGGCAAATTATTATGTAAAATACATCAATGCCCTTCAAAATGAGGGTTTAAATGTATGGGGTTTAACTATTCAGAATGAGCCAATGGCCAAACAACGATGGGAATCATGTATATATTCCGCTGAAGAGGAACGTGATTTTTTGAAAAATTATTTGGGGCCAACGCTAAAAAAAGCAGGCTTAGGACAAAAGAAAATCATTGTTTGGGATCATAATCGAGATTTGATTTCACAAAGAGCTCATGTAATTTTAAGCGATAGTAAAGCCAGCCAATATGCGTGGGGTGTTGGTTTTCATTGGTACGAAAATTGGAGTGGGGGCAACCCAATGTTCGAAAACATTAAGCATGTAAACGACTTGTATCCAAACAAAAATTTAATGTTTACGGAAGGTTGTGTGGAGCGTTTTGATCCATCAAAGTACCAATTGTGGGCAAATGGTGAACGGTATGGCAGGTCTATGATTCATGATTTTAACAATGGAACGGTGGGCTGGACAGATTGGAATATTTTATTAGACGAAAATGGGGGGCCAAATCATGTTCAAAATTTTTGTTTTGCTCCAATCCATGCCGATAGTCAGTCTGGCAATTTAATTTATACACCAAGTTATTATTTTTTGGGACATTTTTCAAAATTTATTGATAAAAATGCTCATAGAGTAAGCAGTGTTGCTAGTAGAAGCCAACTGCTTACAACCTCATTTTTGAATCCAAACGGCAAATTGACTACCATTATAATGAATGAAACCAATCAAAATGTACAGTATTATTTGTGTATTGGTGCAAGTGCTGTGGCTCTCGATATTTTGCCCCATAGTATTCAAACGGTAGTTTTTTAAAAAAATAAGGTTTAAATATTAAAATATTAAAATTCAAAGTTTTAAATTAGTATTAATAATAGAAATTGCAATAAAATAAACTAAAAAACAATAAATAAAATGAAGAAAACGGCTGTTCTTTCGTTATTTTTTGCTACAATGGCAACTTTTTCGCAACAAAAAAGTATTGATCAACGTGTAGCAGATCTGATGAACAAAATGACTCTCGAGGAGAAAATTGGTCAATTGAATCAATATACGGGCGATAATACGCTAACAGGCCCTTTAACAATAAATCCTAATAAAAAGGAGGAAATCAAGGCTGGAAAAATAGGTTCGATGCTTAATATATTAGGGGCACAATATACCCGACAATATCAAGAACTGGCCATGCAATCTCGATTGAAAATTCCATTACTTTTTGGGTTAGATGTCATTCATGGTTATAAAACTACATTTCCAATTCCGTTGGCCGAAGCGGCAAGTTGGGATGTAGAAGCCATCGAAAAGTCGGCTAGGGTAGCAGCCACAGAAGCCGCATCAAGTGGTATTCATTGGACGTTTGCTCCTATGGTAGATATTTCTCGAGACCCTCGATGGGGGCGTGTTATGGAAGGTGCTGGCGAAGATACTTATTTAGGTTCCAAAATTGCGTTTGCAAGAGTCAAAGGATTTCAAGCCAATTTGGGCGATGTTCATTCGGTTATGGCCTGTGTCAAACATTTTGCAGCTTATGGGGCTGCCGTTGGCGGACGTGATTATAATTCTGTAGATATAAGCGAACGCATGTTGTGGGAAACCTATTTACCTCCCTTTAAAGCTGCTTTAGATGCTGGAGCCGCTACATTTATGAATGCTTTTAATGATATAAATGGAATTCCAGCTACTGCAAACAAGCATATTCAAAGAGATATTTTGAAAGGAAAATGGCAGTTTCAAGGTTTTGTAGTTTCAGATTGGGGGTCTATTGGCGAAATGGTGGCTCATGGATATGCCAAAGATTATAAACAAGCAGCTGAAAAAGCCCTGTTAGCCGGTAGCGATATGGATATGGAAAGTAGTGCCTACATTGGCCATTTGGCCACTTTAGTCAAAGAAAACAAAGTGCCAATAGCACTTATTGATGATGCTGTTAGACGTATATTGCGAAAAAAAATGGAACTTGGTTTGTTTGAAGATCCTTTTAAATTTTGTAATCCAGAACGACAAAATAAAGCACTCAATAATCCAGAACATACAAAAATAGCTAGAGAAGTGGCTGCTAAAAGTATTGTTTTATTGAAAAATGATAAACAAGTTTTGCCTTTGTCCAAAGATTTAAAAACCATTGCTTTTATTGGCCCAATGGTACAATCCAAAAGGGATAATCATGGTTTTTGGGCTGTTGATTTGAAAGATGTAGATTCTACCTATATTGTGTCGCAATGGGAAGGATTGCAACGAAAAGTTGGTAAAAACACCAAACTTTTGTATGCAAAAGGTTGTGATGTTTTATCCACTAACAAATCTGGGTTTGAAGAGGCCATTGCCGTTGCCCATCAAGCCGATGTAGTAGTGGTGAGTGTGGGCGAAAAACACAATATGAGTGGCGAAGCCAAAAGCAGAAGCAGTTTGCAACTGCCTGGTGTACAGGAAGATTTGATTATGGAATTGCAAAAAACGGGTAAACCCATAGTAGTGTTGATCAATGCAGGCAGACCGTTAATTTTTAATTGGACTGCAGACAATATGCCAACCATTTTATATACTTGGTGGCTTGGTTCCGAAGCTGGAAATGCCATTGCCGATGTCCTTTTTGGCGATTATAATCCTTCTGCAAAATTACCCATAACTTTTCCTAGATCGGAAGGGCAAGTGCCGATTTATTACAACCATTTCAGTACCGGAAGACCTGCTAAATCGGATGACGATAAGATATATAAATCAGCTTACATAGATTTACAAAATTCGCCAAAGTTTCCATTTGGTTATGGCTTGAGTTATACTACGTTTGAATATAGCGATTTGAAATTATCTACCCAAAAAATTACAACAAATGACCGCATCATGGTTCAGGCTACCATCAAAAATACAGGAAAATATGCTGGAACCGAAATCGTGCAATTGTATATCAAAGATCAATTTGGGTCTGTGGTAAGGCCAGTTTTGGAACTTAAAGATTTTCAAAAAATCACCTTGGAAGCTGGAGCTTCTAAAACAATCTCTTTTGTAATAGATAAAGAAAAATTATCTTTTTATAATGCTGATTTACAATATGTTGCAGAACCAGGCACTTTTGAAATCATGATAGGTGCATCTGCAGCTGATTTGCGTTTGAAAAGTACATTTGAACTCTTGCCATAAAACGAGTTCTCTTTTTTTTTAAAACACATAAAAACCTAAAATGTATTTTTCATTTTTAGGTTTTTATGTTTATAATATGTTGAAAAAAACACAAGAATAATTGTATTATTTATTTTATACCAAATTACGAAGTCTATAATATGGGTTAAATATTAAAAACAACATAGTATTTTTTTTGGATAAAAAAGGGACAAACACACGTGGTGATTGTCCCTTTTTGTAGTTTGTAATAGTGTGTTTTATTCTTTTGTAAACACAAATGATTTTCCGTTATATACAAAGGTTACTTCGGTTTTGGTGGCATTAAAATTAAATTCAATTCCTGGTGCCTCTGCTGCTTTAAAATGATCTGGAGTTGTAGCTTCAAGTACCAAGTCGGGTTGCCCAGTTACTTTAGCTACAAGTTGGTCATTTTCTTCTACAAATGTAAATTTGATTGGAATTTGTTTGTTAGAAAATGTTCCAAAAAAGGGATCCAAAACTACAACTTTTTCTACGGTTGCTGTAGCAGCTGTCCACACGTTGTTATTAGGATTTACATCGGGTAAGTTGTGGTCTGGATCAATGGTTATCGACTCAATTTCCTCGTTAGATGGGTGCTTAAAAGCCCATGAGGTATTGCGTTGCCAAATTTCAACTGGTAGTTTTACACGGTTTGTTTTACCATCCTTTGTTTTAATATCGAGGGTAACTGGCATTGGCATTTTTTCAAAATTCTCAATATGAATGATGGCTCCTTTTTTAGGATCGTTTTTCACGTAGCTTACTTTGTTTATTCCTTGGTCTAGTTTCCATTTGTTGATAATCCAACCTCTCCAAAACCAGTTCAAATCTTCGCCCGAAACATTTTCGATGGTTCTAAAAAAGTCGTCTGGTGTTGGATGTTTGAAAGCCCATCTTGCTATATAGGTTTTGAAAGCAGTATCAAAACGGTTTTCGCCCAAAACTTCTTCTCTCAACATCGTAAGGCCTCTAGCAGGTTTCATATAGGCCAAAATGCCTAAATTGGCTTCTTTCAAATTGTCTGGTGCACTAAAAATGGGTTCAATTTGATCGTTTGTATATACACTTGCCATTTGTTGTACATCTTCTTTTGCAGCTTTGTATTCGCCTTTATTAAAATCTACAGACGAAATAGAGTTGATAAAAGTATTAAATCCTTCGTCCATCCATGCAAATAGTCTTTCATTTGACCCCACAATCATAGGAAACCATATATGTCCAAACTCATGATCGGTAACTCCCCAAAGACTTTCTCCTTTTGATTCCCAACCACAAAAAACAATGCCAGGATATTCCATACCACCTTCATTACCCGCCACATTTGTTGCTGCTGGATAAGGGTATTCGAACCAACGTTTAGAATAATTTTCTATAGAAGTTTTGGTGTATTCCGTAGAGCGACTCCAGGCATCTTTGCCATTACTTTCTATTGGGTATGCCGATATGGCCAATGATTTTTTGCCACTTGGCAAATTGATTTTTGCTGCATCTATAATAAATGCCGCAGACGAAGCCCAAGAAAAATCTCTTGAATTTTTAATTTTAAAATGCCAAGTCAAATTGGTTTTTCCAGCTGGACGAGAGTTTGTATTGGTAACCTCATCGGCTGTTCTAATCATCACGGTTTCATCACTTTGTGCTGCTTTTGCCCATCTTTTTTGTTGTTCTGATGTATATACTTCATTTGCGTTTATCAATTCTCCAGATCCTACTACAATATGATTGGCGGGTGCTGTTATCATTACATCAAAATCGCCATATTCTAAATAAAATTCTCCTTGACCTAAATAGGGTAGGGAGTTCCAGCCTTTTACATCGTCATATACACACATTCTAGGATACCATTGGGCAATGGTAAAAACCTTTCCGTTTTTGGTGTCTAAAACCCCCATTCTGTCCGACCCGTAAATTGGAGAAATAAACGAAAATTCCATTTTCAATTTGATAGTTCCTCCGTTTGCAGCCAATTCTTGAGGTAAATTTACTTTCATTCGGGTATCGGTAATTTCAAATGTAGCCTCTTTTTCTACTGTTTTCCCGTTTTGAGAATAGGAAATTTTTAAGGATTTAATCCGATGGCCGCCTTCAAAATTTTGTCCTTTGTCGCCATTTCTACTACCTGTTGTTGGAATTACCGCCTCGCCTCGTGAATCAGATTTAAATAAATTCTGATCGACATTGAGCCACAAAAACGAAATCTTGTCTGGGCTGTTGTTGGTGTAAGTCAAAACTTCGGTTCCTGTTATTTCGTTGGTTTGGTCATTCAATACAGCTGTAAGCTGATAATCAGCACGGTTTTGCCAATATTTTGGACCAGGTTGTCCGCTTGCCGAGCGGGTATCGGTTCCGTTTTTAGAATAAAAATACGGTGCAAATGCATCGTTATAATTGTATTTATTTGTTGTAGTTACTTTATTTTCAGTACTCTGAGCTAATAAACTACTACTCGAAAAACCAAATACAAGGGCTGATGCCAACAAGATTTTGATTGTTTTGTTTTTCATCTTAAAATGTTTAAATTAGGTTGTCTTTTTTTTAAATTTTGTGAAATAAATACAAATTTAAAGGTTATTTTATAATTTTAGTTGTTTGTCTTCAAAAAAATGAAAATGTTACAATACGTAGCTCAAAAAAAGATGATAAACTACTATGTATTTTTTCTAAAAATGGATTATGAGTATCTGCAACTGCTATTATTTGATCAATGATAAGTTAGTTTTTAATTATTTTTATCAAGCTTGATTCTTTCTTTATTTTTCGGCACTGCGTCGTTACCAGTTCTATTTCATGCAAAGCTCAGAAAGGTAAAGTAATACCAAATATACATATAAAATAGTCCAATATACTTGTTATTTTTTGCTAAAATGAGTCAATAAAAAATAGTTCCGTAGCCCAGCTATGCAACGATTTTTTTTGAAAATTTTTTCTAAAAAATAACTACGCATCTTTAGACTATTTTATAAATATATTTGGTATAAATATTTTATCTATTTTGGTATGCGTTATGGACAGTCATAAAATGGATCAACTAACTTTTTTCAAATTTTTGTTAATATGAATTAAAAACATCATAAGCATAATTCATTTTACTTCTAATTTTATTTGCATTTCCATTTTATTGTTTACTTTTGAAATCAATTAAAAGTTTTCAATCAATGAATATTACAATCAAGAATGACTATATTTCGGCTGCTTTATTAAGTAAAGGTGCAGAGCTGTGCGGTTTGTATTACAAAGAACGTAATTATATATGGGAGGGTAATCCAAAATTTTGGGCAAAACATGCACCTGTGTTGTTCCCAATAGTGGGTACTTTAAAAAACAATACTTATACAATTGATAATCAAGAATTCAAATTACCAAGACATGGTTTTGCTCGTGATTATGTTTTTGATATCAAATCACACGCATCAGATTGTATTGTGTTTGTGCTGCAAGCCAATGAGGTAACCCAACAAATGTATCCATTTCAATTTTTGTTTGAAATCTCATATCAATTAATAGTTACCAAATTGGTTGTAAGCTATCATGTTTTAAATAATGATGTAACACCAATGCCTTTTTGTATTGGGGGGCATCCTGCTTTTGCATTGCCTTTGGATTTTGAAAATTATAGTCTGGATTTTCAGCAAAATACAAGTTTAACAACTTTTTTATTAGACAACGATTTGCTTTCAAATACTACTAAAACTTTGCAGCTGGATCAAGGAAAACTGCCTTTGAATTATAATTTATTTGAAAATGATGCCTTGGTAATTAAAAATATACCTTCAAAAAGTGTTCAAATTACTGAAAATGGCACTCCATTTTTAAAATTGGATTACACTGATTTTCCAGATTTAGGCATTTGGACCAAAGTTGATGCTCCATTTATATGTATCGAACCTTGGTTTGGCTATGCCGATACACCAAATTGTACCGGCAACTTGTTTGAAAAAGAAGGTATAATTATTTTAAAACCCAACCAAGCTTTTAAGGCTTCATTTGAAGTGGAGGTGTTATAGAGTTGGATTTTTTTAGTTGAAAAGATTGAAAGATTGGAAGATTGAAAGATTGAAAGATTGAAAGATTGAAAGATTGAAAGATTGAAAGATTGAAAGATTGAAAGATTGAATAGATTGAAAGATTGAAAGATTGAAAGATTGAAAAGATTGAAAGATTGAAAAGATTGAAAGATTGAAAAGATTGAATAGATTGAAAGATTGAAAGATTGAAAGATTGAAAAGATTGAAAGATTGAAAAGATTGAAAGATTGAAAAGATTGAAAGATTGAAAAGATTGAAAAAGATTGAGCAAAATAATGAGCTACAAATTAGATAAATTAATACACGATTCAAATAATGATTTTAGAATTTTTGCCATTTCCCGAAATTTATACTAAACGATTGCATTTGCGAAGGCTTACTTCTGATGATGCAGCGGGTATTTTAGCCCTACGAAGCAATCCTGTTTTGATGCAGTACATTCCAAGGCCGTTGCTTCAAAACTTGGATGAAGCAAGGGCACATATTCAATTGATAGACGACAGAATCAAGGCCAATGAAGGGATCAATTGGGGTATTACCTTACGTGAGTCTTCGGATGTAATAGGCATTATTGGCCATTATACCATCAAAACAGAAAGCCGAAGGGCAGAAATTGGTTACATGCTTTTAGAAGATTTTGCTAGAAAGGGTTTGATGTCCGAGGCCGTAAAAGCGGTTGTTGATTATGGTTTTGATGTCATGCAATTGCATTCGATAGAAGCGATTATTGCCCCAGATAATTTGGCATCTGAAAAAGTATTGCAAAAAAATGGTTTTGTAAAAGAGGCTCATTTATTGGAAAACGAATTTTATAATGGACAATTTTTGGACACGGTTATTTATTCATTATTGAAAAAAAATAGAATTTAATTTGTTTTATTTCAATTAATTAAACAATATTTATAAATTTGGCAATTGTTCTGAAGTTTCTATCATTTCATCACTTAGTTTAATTAGGTATTGGAATGGTTTTGAAACATTTTTTTTATTCGTTGAATCCAATTATATAATTTTACATGATGTATCAAATCAAATCTTTTTGGCAGCAAACTATAAAATCGAGCCTCGTACTGATTGTATTGTTTGGCACTCTCAATGTTTTTTCTCAATTTAGCAAAACACATTATATTCCGCCAGTTTCCAATTCAGATTCTCAAGTACCCCAAGGGCAATCGATGTATATTTCTTGTCCTAGTACAACGCCAATTGCATTTACAATTACTAAAATTGGTGGTCAAGTCATTTCAGGTACTACAAGTAGAGACAACCCATTTGTTTACAATTTAGGTTCGGGAATAGATACCCAAATGCTGATCAAATCTGATGATGTGGGTAGTATCAAACACAACAAAGGGTTTATCATCGAGGCCGAAGATTTGGTGTATGTTACCGTCCGATTGACCTCTACTCCACAAAATTATCAAGCGGGAAGCATTGTTTCAAAAGGGCTTGCGGCACTTGGAACCCATTACCGCATAGGGGCTTTTATCAATACGGGAGTTGCAAATACGTCAGACAATCATTATACTTTTGCCACTATATTAGCCACCGAAAACAATACCACGGTATCATTTGCCGACATCAAGCAAGGGGTTGTTTTGATCAATAATGCCGCTGCGGGTAGCAACCCTGCTCCTGTGGTTTTGAATAGAGGCGACAGTTTTGCTATTGCTGTAAAAGGGCCTACACAAGCCAACAAAGATGGTTTGATAGGAGCTTCTATTACCTCCGACAAGCCGATTGCTGTGAATTGTGGCTCATTTGCAGGGAGTAATGGTAACTCGTCTAACATGGATTTAGGAATGGATCAAATAGTATCTGCCGAACGCACGGGGCAGGAATATATTTTTATCAAAGGGAATGGACTAGATGTGATGGAACGCCCCCTTATTGTGGCACACGAAGACAATACCGAGGTGCGGCTGCATGGGGTTGCTACGCCCGTGGCAACACTAAATGCTGGGCAATATTTGGCCCTTAGCGGTACCAATTTTTCTTCCAATGGCAATTTGTACGTGCAAACGTCTAAAAATGTTTTTGCTTATCAAGGTATTGGAGGAACAAACCAGCAAGCCAACCAAAACATGCACTTTGTACCGCCATTGTCTTGTCAAACCCCCAAAATCATCAATAATATTCCTAAAATAAATGAAGTAAGCGATTTGACGGATTTTACTGCTTCTATTTTTATAGTAACTGAAACCAATGCCGATTTGAGTTTTATCATCGATGGTGTCAGTTATACTTTTGCCAATTTGCCTTATACAAAATTGGGACCTTTTCCAGTAATGGGAAACAGTAATTTTGTTACCTATAAAATTGAAGGATTAACGGGAAATGTATCAGCTATTTCTACAAAACAAGTATATTTGTCTTATTTTGGCTCTAGTGGTGCCGCTACTTATGGTGGGTTTTATTCGGGTTTTACTTTTACGCCCGAGGTGGCTTTAAACAAAATTAGTATTACCCAATCCAATTGTATTCCTAATGTACTTTTGAATGTAAATTCTTTATCGCCTTTTGATAATTTTCAATGGTATCAAAACAATGTTGCCTTGCCAAACGAAACCAACCCTAGCTACCAACCCACCACTCCAGGCTATTATCATGTGAGTGCCGTGATAGACGGTTGCAACGTGCCTAATTTGGTTTCGGACGATATTCCTGTAAGCAATTGTGCCGATGATAGCGATGCCGATGGCACAAACGACAATATCGATTTAGACTTGGATCAAGATGGAATTACCAATTGTATGGAATCCTTTGGCGATTTGAATTTGGATTTATCCCAATTGAACACACCAATTACCATCAATCAAAATACTTTTTCAAACACTTATACCACCACTATTGCTACTTTTAATAATACAGGCACTCCTGGCAATTTAGTAGGTAACAATCAGGGTACCTTTGTTAGTCATGTGGCTATGGGCAAAGGCAACAGCCTGACTTATACCATTCAAAACATGACACAACCCATGTCTGTATCATTAGAATATGTTAATAATGCCAATACCAATGATTTATTAAACGATGGTGCCGAATTTAGATTGATTTCGCCTACCAATAAAACCATTACCGTTTTAAATCCTACCGATCAATTACTTATTGATACTAATTATGATGGCATTTACGACAGTGGTATTACCCAATTTTCGTCGTTTGAAATTCGATTCAAACTCAATAGTAACGTGCCACTCGCTCCTGGAACGGGTACTTTTAGTTTCAAAACAAATCAAACCGATTCGTTGATTTTCAAACACATCAATCTATCAGACACACAAGACAACAAGGCAACATTTGTAATCAAAGCCACATGTGTACCAAAAGATACCGATGCAGACGGCATAGCAGATGCACTAGACTTCGACAGCGACAATGATGGTATTACAGATTTTATAGAAGCCCAAGGCGAAACTTCCTTAACATTAACTCACTTGGATACCAACCAAGATGGCATTGACAATGTTTTTGGAAATGGATTAATTCCTGCCAATACAGATGCAGATGCAGTAATAGATGCCCTTGATTTGGATGCTGATAACGACGGTATTTATGATTTGGTCGAATCGGGAAGTACAGCAATAGACGCCAATCTAAATGGGATTATCGACGGAAATGCAGCCTCTTTTGGAGCAAATGGTTTGTCCAACAGCGTAGAAACTGCATCCGAAAGCGGATTACTCAATTATACACTTGCCAATATTGATGCAGACAATTTATGGAATTTTATCGATTTAGATGCAGATGCCGATGGTTGTTTTGATGTAGTCGAAGCGGGTTTTGCCGATCCCAACCACGATGGTTTATTAGGCAATACCGCCCCACCCATTGTATCTGGACAGGGAGTTGTTACCAGCGGCACTGGCTATACCACACCACAAGCAAACTATGCTATTGCTGCTCCTATTACTATTACCACACAACCTCTAGCTTTTACATCTTGCGAAATGCAAGAAGCTACATTTAGTGTAGTTACCAATGCTGTAACGTCCTATCAATGGGAGGTTTCTACCAATGGTGGCATCAGCTGGACGGCTGTTGCAAATAGCACTTCTATATCTGGAGCCAACACCAATACCTTGCACCTCAATCCTGTATTGCCCTCGATGAGCGGTTGGAAATACCGTGTTTTTATTAATAAAAATGGCAACACCTGCGGATTGTATTCCAACGAAGTTTTACTAACTACGTATAGCATGCCCGTTTTAACATCGCCGATAGAATTGAAACAATGTGATAATGATACACCCGATGGTTTTGCTCCGTTTAATTTGACTGAAATCAATTCCCTTATTTCGGCTAATGCCAATAACGAAACTTTTAGTTACTTTACCACATTTGATGGAGCCAATACCAACGATGCAAGCGTACAAATCAACAATCCAACGGCTTATATAAGTAGCAATAACGGAGTGGTATTTGTAAGGGTTCAAAATGCCAACTTATGCTATAAGATTGCCGAACTGCATTTGACAGTAACGGTAACTCAAATCAATATTGCTACTGGACATCAGGATTTTACCAAATGCGACGACGAAGTAGCAGGAGTATCAACTGCCATAGATGGATTTGCCATGTTCGATTTTTCGGCTCACAAAACTTTTATCGAAGGCCAACTGCCCACACCTCTTAGCCATTACATTATTAAATATTATGCATCCGAGGCCGATGCTTCGGCAGAGCAAAACCCTATAACAGACATCAGTCATTTTAGAAATACAATGGCCCATTTGCAGCAAATTTATCTTCGTGTTGATAGTATTATTGACAATGGTTGTTTTGCCTTTGGCCCATTTGTAACCTTGCACGTAGAAGCCCTTCCTGTAGTGCATCCGCTAAATGCAACCAACACCATCAGACAATGCGATAACAACAACGATGGAGCTGAAAATTTTGACATCACTCATTTAGAATCCACCATTTTGGCAGGACAAACTAATAAAACGTTCACCTATTTTGATGCTGCCAACAACCCCATTACCCTTACCAATCCACTGTTGGTAAATGGCAGCAAAACCATCAAAGTCCATTTGGCCAATACCAATAGTGAAGCATCAGATGGCCCCTGTTTTGATGAAGCATTAATTACTTTTATTGTCGATCAAAAACCAATAATCAACCCTTTGAATTGGTCTGATTTTGAAAAATGCGATAACGAAACAGACCCTTTGAGTCAAAACGGTACTTATCCCTTTGATCTTTCAAATGTAGCCAATACCATTTTAGGAAATCAAACAGGCATGAGCATTCAGTTGTTTGATGCTAATAACCAGTTGATTACCAATCTCAATAGCCCATTTGAATCGGGTACACAAAATATCAAAATCGTTGTTACAAATAATTTGAATCCCATTTGCATGGCAACATCCATTTTGCCATTAAAAGTCTATTCAAAACCTAAAATCAAAACTACCGATTATGCCAAAATTTGTTTGAACAGACCCAACGATGTAGCCTTAATAAATGCAGGATTGCAAGACGGCAGCCCAGAAAGTAATTATACCTACAAATGGTATTACAACAACACCTTGTTGCCCAATACAACTTACAGTATCAACGCAAGCCTAACGGGCGAATACCGAGTAGAAGTAAGCTCCACGCATTGCAACAGTACCCGAACCATTTATATAGACGCTTCGGACATAGCTCATATCCAATTGATTAACATTACTGATTTGACCGATACCAACACAGTTGAGGTTGTAGTTACAGGAGTAGGAAGTTATTTATATGCACTAGACAACGAAAATAATTATCAAGTGTTGCCATTTTTTAGTCCCGTGGCCAGTGGCCCTCATATTGTTTATATCAAAGACATTAAAAATGATTGTGGTGTAGTAAAAAAAGACATTACGGTGTTAGAAATACCAAAATTCTTTTCGCCAAATGGCGATGGCATCAACGATACTTGGCAAATCAAAGGCATTAGTTCCAAATATTATCCACATGCCATGATTTATATTTTTGATAGATATGGCAAGTTGATATACCAAGTTTTGCCCAATGCAATAGGCTGGGACGGCACCTTCAACGGGCAACCATTGCCTGCCGACGACTATTGGTTTACCATTCAATTAGACGATGGCAGACAAACTAAAGGACATTTTTCAATAATTCGATGATATTTTTTTTGTAAATTTATAAAAAACATATATATTTGCAGTTCTCATAAGTAAATAAATTGTAAACCTCGCAGTTTTTATAACATTTGCGGGGTTTATTTTTTTTTAACAAAAACCTTAATATCAAAAAAAAATGTATAAAGCTTTAGAAAAAATCATTGTCCAAGATAAATTTACATTCCAATTGACAGATGATTTAGAAAATGTATGCAATTGTTCTGAAAATCATAATGGTATTTTTATAGTCTATGACATGTCAAACGACAACAAAGAGTTGATCATGGTGGGTTCTACGGGTACTATTCAAAACGACGGAAGCCTCAAAAGCAAAAATGGAGGCTTGTATGACAAAATTGTAAACGGACATCAATTTGCCAAAACGGGTCGAAAATATACCTGGCCAACCCAAATGAAAAAAGAAAACATCACGGCATTAGAAGTTTTTTGGTATGACACTTTTAACAGCAACAATCGTGTGATTCCAACTTTTTTAGAAGCACAAATACTTCAAGAGTTTTTTGAAGTACATGGCAAATTACCCCGATGGAATGTAGCCTTTTAACACACACCGCCTTAGAGCGGTTTTTTTTGTGCCAAATGGAAAGGGTTGAAGTTAGAAGTTAGAGGCTAGAAGTTAGAAGTTAGAGGTTAGAGGTTAGAGGTTAGAAGTTAGAGATTAGAAGTTAGAGATTAGAAGTTAGAGATTAGAAGTTAGAGATTAGAAGTTTGATGATAGAAGTTAGAAGTTATTTCAACCAATATTTGTGTGGGTTAAACCATCATTAGTATAGGTTAAACCTGCATTAATAAAGGTTAAACCTATATTAATAAAAGTTAAACCTATATTAATAAAGGTTAAACCTGTATAAGTAAAGGTTAAACCTGTATCGGTAAAGGTTAAACCTGTATTAGTAAAGGTTAAACCTGTATCGGTAAAGGTTAAACCTATATTAGTAAAGGTTAAACCTTTAATAGTATAGTTTACACAATCTAAAGACTACTCCCGATTAAAGAAAGAAAATTTGAATTTGGTTTAATTTTTTTTAACAAAACTCAAAACATTAGTACATATTGAGAACAAGGGCATAATGAAACCATGTTTATAGGTTTAAAAACAAGAGGTTTTAATATTGAGCATACTTAAATTTATATGATCACTTTTTTTTCGGCAAAAGCCTTTTGATAAGGCAACAATAGTACCCTTTGGCTCAAGCCAAAGGCTATTGATTGCAAGAATATATTTAAAACATTTTTTTACGTTCGTTTTTCAGCGGGTATAATATACGCTAACTTTTAACCTTTGCCTTCCAACTTTAGAATAAGTTCTCTCAAAAACGAGACCTCGTTTTCCAAATGATGGATGCGGTCTTCATAGCTTTTTTTGAGTTCTTCGGGGAAATAGTTATTGTTAAAAACATGAGCTTTTCCAGAACTGGTACAATTATTAAAAATCAAACTATCGTCGAAAGAAACCAAGTCGATAGGCTCAATTTGAAGGATTTTAGCAATATTTTCAATTCTATTCCAATCGAGTTTGATGTCGTTGTTTTCGAGTTTGCTATAAGCCCGTTGCGACATTTTGAGTTCGGCAGCCATAAAATCTTGAGTAAAACCTTTAAGTTCTCTTACTTTTCTAATTTTGTCTCCAACATTTGATTTCATTTTTTTCTTATTTAGTTCCAAATTAGAACCAAAATTAAATATTTTAGAACTTAAAACCAAATAATAAGGTCGTTTTTTTTCAAGTAATTTGCAAATAAAAAAGAACAAGTTTGGATTGGAAAAAAGTGGAGGCTAGAAACCACTATAATCAACGGGGCGAAACTGAAAAGTATAAATAATAAATTAATAATATGGTAGAACATGAAATATATATAGGTCTAATTGTTGGACTTATATTTGCAACCACTGTATATGTATGGGAGTCAAAAGATTTTAGTCAGAATCAAAAAATATTTTTAACAATATGTGCTATTTGTGCTCCAATACAATGGTTTCTTATATTAATTTTTTCAATTTCAAACTCTAATAATTATAAAAATTCTGCTGAATATAATGCAAAAAAAATAAATAACGAATATAATTTAAGTTTAGATACTTCTCAAAAAAATTTAGTTGAATTAAAAGAAAAAGGTTTAATTACTGAATTAGAATTTAGTGAAAAAAATGATAAAATAGTTAAAGATAAAATAAAAAATTTACTTATAAATTCAATTGAGTATAAACAATTAAAATCATTATTTGATAATAATCTTTTAACTCAAATAGAGTTTGAAAATAAAAAAAATATATTAGAAGAAAAAGTTAATAAGGAATATTTTACTCAAAATAATGAGGGTGAAATTATTATTTATAGAGACACAATTGATGATAAAAAAATTAAAATAGTTGGAAGTTTAAATTCAACTATTGGCTCAAAAGTATTTATAGATGATGTTCTTATATTAGATGATGTCTTTATATACAAATCATTAACACATAAGCTAATAGTAAAAAATGGAGAAATAGTTAATCGATTTTTTTTAGAAAAAAAGGATAATTTGATTTTTGAAAAATCTAGTAATGATTTACAGCCAAAAGTTGGTGATAAAGTATATCTATTAAACTTTGAAGCTGTAACAAATGGATATTATAGATATTCTTTGTTTACATCTTTTTTAGTTGAAAATGGAGTAATTATTAAGTAATAAAAATAATAAACAAGTAGTAATGGAAGAAAATAATTTTGAAATGCCAAGTGTGTATTCTGCTCATTTGGATATTTATGATAACATACCAATTGTAGAAGATGTAGATAAAGGTATTCAGGCTAAAACACCGCCTCCAGTATCTCTTAATATGCCTCCTGTTCCTTCTTTCCGTAAAAAAAAGGATATTATACCAGACCCATTTGAATTGGTAGAAAGAGATGCTGACAGAAGAAAAAGCGTTTATGAAAAAGCGTCTATAAATGAATATTATAATAAATTAGAAGATGGTAGTTACGAACTTAAAAAAGATAACGACATTACAATTCATCCAAAGGAAAGTTCAACAATATCTACACTGTACCCTAAGGTAGAAAGTAATAATTATTCAACTAATGATTCAAAACTGTACCCTATGGTAGAAAGTAATAATTATTCAACTAATGATTCAAATAAAAGTATATATCAAGACCAAAATATATTTATAGATTTATTATTTTTTTTCTCATTTATTATATTTTTATTGTTAGTAATTTATTTTATAAATAAATATCTTAGTAAAATAATAAATAAAAATAATTTGACTTCTCATTAATTATTTTTATAGAGTTATCCGTTTAGGTACTTACTATAATCTCACTATATTTAAGGGGTTTAGTAATTACCATCCTTTTAATTAAGTTATCAAATATAGTTTGTTTGCTATTTGATCTATTTAATCTGTAGCTGTACTCGTCCAAATATTTTTCAATATGTTCTTCATGCATCCATGAGAAAGTGCTTCTTAACCAAGCCTTAACTTGATGTATAATTGTATTTATCTCAAAAAAATCAGAACTATTACTCTTAATTTGGGTTATATCATACATCTCTTTTAATGGTTTGTATCCTGTCCATTCATCAGTTATTATTTTTGCCTCAGTGGATATATGTGCATCAAATATTTTTTCTAGTGATACCGAAGAATAATCATTTATTAGCTTAAAATAGGCTCTTTTTACACCACCGTTTTTATCTATTTCAACTGCAGCCACAATTTTCTTTTTCTTACTATCTGTACTTCTTCCTTGCTTGAGTGTTTCTTTACCACCAAAAACGAATTCATCAACGATTGCAGTACCTTTAATGGGATAACACTCGCTACTTTTCATTGCTTTTCTAACCTTACTCATAAACAACCAAGCCGTAGATTGCCTTATATTTAATCGCTTTGCCATCTGATTTGAAGAAATACCTTTTGTGGTTGCACTCATTTCAAAAACGATTGTAAAAGCTTTTCTCATACCAAATTTAACTTTATGGAACATAGTGTTAGCCGATGGACTTTCGATGTGATGACAGTTATTACAGTCTCTTGCAAAATTTGCTTTTCTAACATTATATTTACTATTGCCACATTTTACACACTTATAACCGTTTGACCATTTCCGATCTGCTAGATATTCTAGACAATCTAAATCTGTTTTGAATTTATCAAAATACTCTATTATTCCTTGACCTAAGAATTGTTCCATAGCCTATTGTTTTAGTTATTACAAATATAAGTATTTAAATGGATAACTCTATATTTTTATTTTGTAATTTATACCAAATAATAAAATAAATATATTAGTATCAATATTGTTTAGTTAACTGTAATATAGAAATAATTGCACTTAAGCTTTGTAAAACTTAAAACTTTGACAAAGATTTTTTTAGATTATAAGGGGCTGATGAAAAGTTAAAAGTAGTAGTAATAACAATCCACTTGGAAACTTTTATAAAATGTATTGTATGTAATTTTAGTAAAAAATTTTAAAAAGAAGTGTTAATATTAAAATTGAGGTAATAAATGAATAGTCATTGGCTTTAGCCAAATTTGCGTCTTTTTTTCGGCTAAAGCCTTTTGATAATGCAACAATAGTACCCTTTGGCTCAAGCCAAAGGCTATTGATTGAAAGAATATATTTAAAATATTTTTTTTCAGAGAGCCTAATAAACGCTAACTTCAAAACTTATAACCTCTAACTTCTAACCTCAAACCTCAAACCTCAAACTTCTAACTTCTAACCTCTAACCTCTAACCTCTAACCTCTAACCTCTAACCTCTAACCTCTAACCTCTAACCTCTAACCTCTAACCTCTAACCTCTAACCTCTAACCTCTAACTTCTAACCTCTAACCTCTAACTTCTAACCTCTAACCTCTAACCTCTAACCTCTAACCTCTAACCTCTAACCTCTAACCTCTAATCTCTAATCTCTAATCTCTAACTTCTAACCTCTAACCTCTAACCTCTAACCTCTAACCTCTAACCTCTAACCTCTAACCTCTAACCTCTAACCTCTAACTTCTAACCTCTAACCTCTAACCTCTAACCTCTAACCTCTAATCTCTAACCTCTAACCTCTAACCTCTAACTTCTAACTTCTAACCTCTAACCTCTAACCTCTAACCTCTAACTTCTAACCTCTAACTTCATACTTCATACTTCTAACCTCTATTAAATTCAATTATTTTATTATAAATAGTAAAAATGAATATAAATATTATAGGATTTGAATTTTGACAAATATTAAAGAAAGGTATGGTTGGTGAAATATTTTGTTAAGAAATACTAATTTGTTTGATAATTAAAATTAATTAACCTACTTTTGATATTCGTTAATTGATTTAAAAATTATAAGATGTTTAGAAAATTTGCCCTTACTATTGGCTTACTTATTAGCCTTTTAACCTCTGCACAAAACATTGTAAAACATAAGGTATTACAAGGTGAAACCATTACTCAAATAGCACAAAAATATCATGTAACTCCTTTTGATATTTACAAGTTAAACCCTGATGCACAAAAAGGATTACAGGCCGATGCCCTATTGTTAATCCCAAACTCGTCTGCAAATATCAAGGCGGCACTTGAAAAACCTGGAAAAAATGAGGTTATTCCCGTTAAAACGACGTATCAAACGCATACCGTTTTATCTAAAGAAACCATTTTTGGAATTGCAAAACAATATGAAATTTCGGAAGAAGATCTGTATAAAGTAAATACAAATTTAGAAAAAGAAGGATTGAAAATTGGTTCTATAATTAATATTCCAAAAAAAAATAGTAAGACTAGTACGGTAAAAAGTCCCAAAACCAATGATGAAAAACCGGTATATCATGAAGTATTAGAAAAAGAAACCAAATATTCTATTGCCAAAAAATATGGTATAACGGTAGAAGCCCTAGAAGCCAAAAATCCAGAAATTGTATCTGGACTTCAAATGGGATACAAACTTTTGATTAAAGGTACTTTGCCAAAAATTCAAGAAACGGTTAAAGAAATTAATGTAAAAAAAAAACCAACTGAAACTATAAAATGGGTAAATTATGAAGTTAAATCGAAAGAAACTTTATATAGTTTGTCCAAAAAATTTAGTGTCAAACAAGATGATTTAACACTTTGGAACCCTGATTTGGCCAATGGATTGAAAGAAGGAATGATATTGAAAATACCTGCTACGGCTACCCTTGCAAACGAAATTAAGAAAAATAAAACGGATTTAAAAGCAACGCTAAAAAATCTGGATAAGAAAAAATTAGTGATGTTACTGCCTTTTAATAGTAGCAAAATAAAAACAGATTCTGTAGCGGTTCTTCAAAAAAAGTTTAAAGAGGATCAATTTTTAAACCTCACTATGGATTTTTATTCTGGTGCTTTGATGGCTATCGACTCGGCTAAATCATTAGGAATCAATGTAGATGTAACCATTTTGGACTCAGAGGAAAACAAAAACAGTTCTAATGTTGACAATTTAGCCAATAAAAGCAGTGTCAAAACGGCACATGCCATTATTGGCCCTTTTTATCAAGCACATGCCGAAAAGTTAGCATCCATTTTAGAAAAAGACAATATTCCAGTTATTTCGCCTTTATCAAAAGAAATGATAGGTACTTACAAAAACATGTATGCTTCCATGCCAACACCTACATTTATAAAAGATGCCATGTATGATTATATGGAACAAAAAAATGGCAATATTTTGGCAGTAATTGATCCTAAAAAAGCAGGTTTGAAAAAATATATTGTTGAAAATCAAAAGGAAACTAAAATAGTAGCTTTGTCAGATAAAGGAGCAGTTGTGTCTGATAATATCAAAGCACTGTTGGTAAAAGACAAACTCAATTTTGTAGTAATGGCTTCAGATAATAGCGGTATGATATTGACATTAGTCAATCAATTGATAAAATTTCAAACAGAATATCAAATACGTTTAGTGATGTTAGAACAATCAAAAGCATTGAATTTTGAAGAAATTGCCATGAGTAAACTTACAAAATTGCAACTAACTTATCCGTCTTTGACAAGGGAAAATGAAACTGCAGATGCAAAGAAATTTGAAAGAGCATACAAAAAATTAAATAAAACTTTTCCTAATCAATATGCCACACGAGGATTTGACATTACGTTTGACACCCTTTTAAGATTATCTCAAGAAAAAGATTTTGAAACCTCTATTAATGATGATGCTACGGTTCAGATAGATAATAAATTTGATTATGAAAAAATAATTTCAGGAGGCTATATCAACAAAGGCGTTTTCATTTTACAATACAACAATGATTTAACAATTACAGAAGCACCATAAAAAATGACATCAAAAGTAACTTATTTGGGCGATTTGCGAACATCCTCAACGCATTTGCAATCTGGAACAACTATACTGTCGGATGCCCCAACAGACAATCATGGAAAAGGAGAGGCTTTTTCGCCTACGGATTTGTTAGCCAATGCTTTGGGCAGTTGTATGCTATCTATTATGGCCATCAAATCGAAGGATTTGAATGTAGATTTGAAAGACGCCACTGCCGATGTTACCAAAATAATGCAAGCCGAACCCAGAAAAATAAGCAAAATAATTATTGTATTGACTATGCCCATAACTCCAACGGAAAAGGAACGTACAATTTTAGAACGGGTGGCTCTGAATTGTCCTGTTTTGTTGAGTTTACATCCAGATATTGAAAAAGAGCTAACATTTAATTGGCAATAAATCATTTTTCAAATGGATGATAATCAAAAAAAATTGATACAATTGGCACATACCAAAATGCCTTTTGGCAAATATGAAGGTCGTTTTTTGATTGATATTCCGGAGTATTATATTGTTTGGTACCACAATAAAGGCTTTCCAAAAGGAACACTAGGCGAACAATTACAGCTTATTTATGAGTTGAAATTAAACGGATTGGAAGACCTGATTAGAAATATCAAAAAAAAATATCCTAAACCCAATGGATAAAATGTTACACGGCAAAAATTTCAAATTTTAAAGTTAAAAAAATTTGTTGTATTTTTGCCGTGTTTTTTATGTAAAATTTAAAAAACGAAACAACATAACGTATTTAAAAAATGAATCAAACAAAATATATTTTTGTAACAGGAGGAGTTACCTCTTCATTAGGAAAAGGTATTATTGCCGCTTCTTTAGCAAAATTGCTACAAGCCAGAGGTTATAGTACAACAATTCAGAAATTTGACCCATATTTGAACGTAGATCCAGGAACATTAAACCCTTATGAACACGGTGAATGTTATGTAACCGATGACGGAGCAGAAACGGATTTGGATTTAGGACATTATGAAAGATTTTTGAATGTTCCTACCTCACAAGCCAATAATGTTACAACAGGAAGGGTATATTTGTCTGTAATCGAAAAAGAAAGAAGGGGAGAATTTTTAGGTAAAACCGTACAAGTTGTACCACATATTACAAATGAAATCAAAAACAGAATGCAATTGTTAGGCAATTCAGGAAATTTTGATATTGTAATTACTGAAATTGGAGGAACTGTTGGCGATATAGAGTCGCTACCTTATATAGAATCTGTTCGTCAATTGGTTTGGGAATTAGGCGAAAAAAACAGTATCGTGATTCATTTAACCTTAATACCCTATTTGGCTGCCGCAGGCGAGTTGAAAACCAAGCCCACACAACATTCTGTAAAAACCTTGATGGAAAGCGGTATCAAAGCAGATATTTTAGTATGCAGAACAGAACATGAATTATCTGACGAATTACGTCAAAAGTTGGCTTTATTTTGTAATGTAAAACGAGAAGCTGTCATTCAATCTATTGATGCTTCTACTATATATGAAGTGCCCAACCTCATGCTTCAAGAAGGTTTAGACGTTGTAGCTCTAAAAAAATTAGATTTACCTCAAAAAAACACCCCCGATTTAAAAAATTGGAATATCTTTTTACATCGTTTGAAAAACCCAAAACATACCGTAAACATTGGGCTTATTGGCAAATATGTAGAATTACAAGATTCGTACAAATCTATTTTAGAGGCTTTTATCCATGCGGGTGCAGCCAATGAAACCAAAGTAAATGTAGTATCTGTTCATTCCGAATTTATTGACGAAAATAATGTAGCCGAAAAATTATCAGGTTTGGATGGTATATTAGTAGCTCCTGGATTTGGTGAACGAGGTATCGAAGGAAAAATTGAGGCTGTACGATATGCTCGTACCCATCAACTACCGTTTTTTGGTATATGTTTGGGAATGCAAATGGCTGTAATTGAATATTTTAGAAACGTTTTGCAAATCAAAGATGCCAATTCTACCGAAATGAATAACGGTACATCAAACCCAGTTATTAATTTGATGGAAGAGCAAAAAAACATAACCGACAAAGGAGGTACGATGCGTCTTGGGGCATGGAAATGTCAATTGACAAAAGACACATTAGCCTATCAAATATACCAACAAGAAAACATCTTAGAGCGTCATCGCCATCGGTATGAATTTAATAGTGATTATTTACCTAAATTGCAAAATACCAACATGAAAGCATCTGGTATCAATCCAGATACTGGGCTGGTCGAAATCATAGAATTGGACGATCATCCTTTTTTTATAGGGGTACAATACCATCCAGAATATAAAAGTACTGTTGCCAATCCACATCCTTTATTTGTGAATTTTGTGGCAGCAACCGTGAAAAGCAAAAACAAAAAAGCATAAAATTTAAAATTAAAATATAAAAACCAAAATGGAAGAAAAAAAACTAGATTATAATTCAATTATTGGATTTGTATTGATTTTTGCTATTATGGCATGGATGTACATACAAAACCAACCTACAAAAGAGCAAATTGCTGCCGAAAAGGCCAAAAAAGCTATTGAAGCCAAAAAAGCTACAACCCCAACAGCAGCTGCTTTTACTGCACCCGATGTAGCAAAAGATAGTGCTACAAATGCTGCTCAAATACAAAAATGGCAAGCCACTCTTGGAAATTTTGCCTATTCGGCTACATTGCCTTCTGCAAAAGAAACTTTTACTACATTAGAAAATGACGTTTTGACGCTGAAAATTGCCAATAAAGGAGGATATATTGCGGAAGCCCATTTGAAAAAATTTGAAAAGTTCAAAAAAGGTTCTGGACAAATGGTTTCACTTATAAAAGATAATAATTCAAACTTAAACTTACAAATTGTTACTCAAGATAACAAAACCCTTTCTACAAAAGATTTGTTTTTTGAACCAACACTAACCAAAATTGGTAGCAATCAAGTGTTGTCGATGAAATTGAAAACAGGGGCCAACGACTATTTAGAATACCAATATGTTTTAAAACCAAACGACTATATGCTTGATTTTGACATTAAGTCTAAAGGGTTGAACAAAACAATTAATGCCTCAAAACCTATTGATTTGCAATGGGATATGAAAACTTTTCGCAATGAAAAAAGTGTTTCTTATGACAACAGATATACCGAAATTAATTATGAATATGATGGAGGAAAAAACAATTATACAGGACAAGGACACGACAAAGAAGAAACGCCAGAAAAAGTAACATATATTTCTTTTAAACAACACTTTTTTTCGTCGATATTGGTAAGTAAAACACCTTTTGAAACGTCAAAATTAACATCAAATGATTTGGTTTTGGACGAAAAAACAGATACCATTTATACCAAACAATTTAAAGCCAATTTACCTTTGGTAGTAAAAAATGGCGAAGTAGATTATAAAATGAATTGGTATTTTGGACCAACAGATTATGCAGTATTAAAATCATACAATCAAAATTTAGAAAAAACCATTTCTATGGGGTGGGGCATTATTGGTTGGATCAACAAATTGATATTTACCCCATTATTTGGATTTTTAAGCGGTTATATGAATTATGGAATAGCCATTATCATATTTACTATTTTGATAAAATTGGCCATGTCGCCTATCACCTATAAATCTTTTTTATCTCAAGCAAAAATGAAAGTACTCCGTCCAGAATTGACGGAGTTAAATGAAAAATTTGCAAAAGACCCGATGAAAAAACAACAAGAAACTATGAAGTTGTATAACAAAGCGGGGGTAAATCCTATGGCGGGTTGTATTCCAGCATTGATACAAATGCCCTTTTTGATGGCTTCGTTTCAATTTTTTCCTTCAGCATTTGAACTCCGACAAAAAAGTTTCCTTTGGGCAGACGATTTGTCTTCTTTTGACCAAATTTTTAAATTGCCATTTACAATCCCAATGTACGGAGACCACGTCAGTTTGTTTCCAATTCTTGCAGCCATTGCCATTTTCTTTTATATGAAAATGACTTCTGGCGATCAACAAATGGCGGCACCACAACAAGAAGGCATGCCAGATATGGCCAAAATGATGAAAATGATGATTTATATTTCGCCATTAATGATGTTAATATTCTTTAATAGCTATGGTGCAGGTTTGAGTTTGTATAACTTTATTTCAAACTTAATAACCATTGCCATTATGTTTGTTATAAAAAACTATATAGTAGATAGCGACAAAATTCATGCTCAAATTCAAGAAAACAAATCGAAAGAACCCAAAAAAATGGGTAAATTTCAACAAAAATTACAAGAAGTAATGAAACAGGCCGAAGAACAAAAAGCCCAACAACAAAAGAAAAAATAATTTTTTAATCCGCTTTTAAAGCGGATTTTTTTTTGAAAATTTCAAATTACTAAAATTTTTAAAATAAAAAAAAGTATATTTGTATAGTATATATTAGAGTTTAAAATAGATTAATTTATGGATAATTTTGTATCAGTCATCATTCCAAATTACAATCACAGCATTTATTTAAAAAAGCGAATAGAAACTGTTTTACAACAAAGCTATCAGCATTTTGAGGTGATTTTATTAGATGATGCTTCAACAGATGACAGTTTAGCCATTATCAATCAATACAAGCAACATCCTAAAATTAGTAATATTATTCTTAATAAAATAAATTCAGGAAGCCCATTTGTACAATGGAAAAAAGGCATTGATCTTGCAAAAGGAACTTATATATGGATTGCAGAAAGTGATGATTATTCAGACTTGAATTTTTTAGAAAAAGCAATGAATTTATTTGCAAATCATAAAAAGTTGAGTTTGGTTTTTTGTAATAGTATTATTGAAGATTTAATAAAAAACACTTCAAAAAAGTTGATTTCAAATAAAAAATCAGGATTATATTCCAATAACAATTCATTATTTTTGTATGATTGGTTTTTTAATAATAATGAATTTAGAATAGTTAATGCAAGTTCATGTGTTTTTAAAACGGACTGTATCAATCAAAAAATACTTGAAAAAATAACAAACCATCGGTATTCTGGAGATAAATTTTTTTGGGCTAGTATGCTCATAGACTATCCTGATTTTGGATACTTAGAAGAGGTGTTGAATTTTCATACATTTCATGCTCAAACTACTCGTAATTCTACGGGTATAATAATTGATAATATTAGAAATAACGAACTTTTAGAGATTTATAATTACTGTAATTTTACACAGAATATAGATTCAAATGTAAAAAGAAAAAATGAAATTGGTATTAGATTCATTAGGTTTTCATTGTATCAGTTCTTAATTTATAAAAAAATAAAAATCAGTCCATTTTTAAAAGGCATGAAACTAATAACATGGGATAAAAAAAGGTTTGGTAAAATTTATCGAACTTTAAAACAACAATAATTTTTAATTCAAATATTGTAATTTTATGAGTTGTATCATTTCCATAATAATACCCTTTTATAATAGCGAAAAATATATAAAAAAAACCTTGAAAAGCATTCAAAATCAGTCGTTTATAAATTTTGAATGTATATTGGTAGATGATGGAAGCACGGATTCTTCTAATGTAATAATTCAAGATTTCACAAGAAAAGATTCAAGATTTAAATTGTTTTTGAGAACTGAAAATGACCCAAAGGGGCCTTCAGGATGCAGGAATTTAGGTTTTCGAGAATCTAACGGTAGTTATATTCAATTTTTTGATAGCGATGATTTGATGCACCCCAAACATTTAGAAAAAAAAATTAATGCTTATCTTAATCAAGAAACGGATTTAGTTATTTGTCAATTAATTGAATTTGATAATGATGATTTTTCAAAAAAATACGGATTAAATAAAATAGATGATTTTGAGAATTTATTGAACCATCTTAACGGAACTACGGATTATTATTTACCTTGTCCGTTATGGAAAAGAAATGTAATAGCAAATGACTTATTTCCTACACAAACAAAAATTTATGAAGATTTGATATTTAACCTGATTAACAGGAAAAAATGCAAAAAAGTTACTTTACTATACGAACCCCTCATTTATTATAGAAGACATATTGATAGCACAACCGGACGTGTAAATGCAAATAAAAATATTTTACAACAAAAGATATTTGCTTGGAACATCATTTATGAGGAACTTAAAACAGATGTAAACATACACCAGTTAAAATCTATTTTATTTCAAAACAGTTATTTGAACTATTATTATTTAACTTTGCAAAAATCCATACCCTTGATGTTTTTTCAATTAAAATATTTATTTTTATTTTCTTCAAAATCGGAAGATTATTTTAACATGATAAAATTATTGATATATACACCTATAACTTTTATATTTTTGAAGGGATATTCATTATATAAACTAAAATCGACACATGAATAAAGCACTTTGTTTATTAAACCACGGTCCAGAATTTAGGTATTTAGATGTTTTAAAACAGTCTAATCAATATGACGAAATATGTATTTTGATTTCAAAAAGAATCCTTGATGTTATAGAACCAAACGAAATAAAAGGGTATAAAATTTTTGTATTACCAGATAAAAAAAATAATTTTAGAATCAAATGGGCTTTGTTTTTAACAAATTTATGTGATGAATTTGCAAAAAAAACGAATCTTAAAAACGGCATACAATCATTTTCATATTCAAAGAAAAACGTAAAATCAAAGCAGCACAAAGTTTTGATTTATAGTAAATTCATTAATATTTTTATTTCATTGTTCATAAAACCGCTATTTTGGATTACCAAAAAAAGCGGGGTATATTTATACCAAGACAATCAATTGTTACAATTGATAAATGAAACCCAATGTCAAACGATGATTGCTTTTGAACATTTGGGAGGTGTTGATTATCAAATGTATAACGGCAAAAATGCTGGTTTAACAATACTATATTATTTGAATAATCAAAAAGATTTAACCATTCGACCTTATGCTCCCTTAATGGCAGACCAATTTTTTATATGGTATGAATCTCAAAAAAAGTTGATGATTGATATTGAAAGGAGTTATTTTAAATCACATGCAATGGGTGTTTTTAGATTACAAAACCATCTAAAAAAACCAAGTATTAATCCTGAAAATAAAATTTTTAATCTACTATATTCTTGCTCAGATCCTCGTAGAAGACCTTATGAATTACAAACTTTAAAAAAATTAGCTCAATTAATTCAGCGAACTAAGTTAGAAATTAAACTTCAAATAAGACTCAATCCTATGTATTCTAGTGGTGTTTTTTTGGAATTGACGGAATTTCCTTTTGTTTCTATTTTAGAAAACAAGTGGCTGTGGAATGAAAAATTGTTTGTAAACATTCCTACAACTCAATCGGATTTGCATTATTTTAATCAAATTAGTAATGCAGATTGCATCATGTCGTTACCTTCAACTACATTAATTGAAGCTGTTTTGTTTAATAAAAAAACGATTTGTTTGATTGATATAAATTCTCCGGATTATTTAATTGAATGTCAAGAACTTAAAATGGTAGTCCCAACCGAAATTTTAGAACATCAAGATTTTCAAATAGTCGAAAATTTGAATCAAACAACATTAAATTCGATAGTATGTACGACATCATCATAGCAGCAGATTATTTGATAAATCCTAATATTTTTGGTGGAATAGACCGTTTTTTTTATCAATTATCTGAAAAATTACGGGTAGAGGGATATCAATTTATTTTTTTGTTTCCAAATAGGAATCATGCAAATCACGATCATTATATTCAAAATAATGTACCATGTTTGTTATTAGAAGGTAATCATTTTATGAAAAGTGTAATTGCGTTTACAAATAAAAATCCGAGCAAGGTTATACACACACATTTTTTTCCAACATTTGCAAGACAATATAAATATTTATCTAAAAATAATAAAGTAATAATTGTAACGGAACACATGTCTAGACCTATTCAAGGATGGTCTATCAAAAAACAAATGACCTCAAAGATCAATAAATTAATTTCATACCGATATATTGACCATATAATCCATGTAAGCAAATATCTAGAAAATGAAAATCGATTCTTTTTTGGAAACAATATTTTAACTAAATCGAAAATTATTTACAATGGTGTTGCCATTAAACCATTGAATAAAAATTATAAACAGAAAGTGGCTATAGATAATAAAATACAATTAATATCAGTGGGACGTTTAGTAAAGGAAAAAGGAATGTCAACTGTATTGAAAGTTTTTGAACATTTATGTAATCAATATGGCGAAAAATTTGAATTAAATATACTTGGCGATGGCTATCAACGAAAAGAATTAGAATGTGAAGCAGGGGCTAGATTGAATGAATCAATTTTTTTGAGAGGCAATGTCAATAATGTATCTGATTGGTTACGTAAAGCGGATGTATATGTTCATTGTGCCTCACAAGAAGCATTTGCGTTTATATTTCTTGAAGCAGCAGAAGCAGGTTTGCCAATTATAACACTTGATGTTGGCGGTAATAGAGAATTTATTATAGATGGATTTAATGGATTTTTAATTCATGATTTAAGTAATTTACTAGAATTTGAAAATAAAATTGTTTATTTTATGAACAATATCGACCAAATCAAAAATATGGGACAAAATTCAAGGGAATTAGTAAAAAATAGTTTTTCAGACGTAAAAATGATTGAAAATTATATTGATATTTACAAAAAATATTTATAAATTATAAGCATGAACATTTCTTTAGTTATCTGCACTTATATGCGGCCAGATTCTTTATTAAAATTATTATATTCATTAGAGGCACAAATAATAAAACCAAACGAAATCATAATTGTTGATGGTTCTACTACTCTTGATACTCAAATAGTTTTAAAAAATTATGACTTTGATGTTACCTATTTTTTAGTAGATGATGATAATAGAGGTTTGACAAAGCAACGCAATTTTGGTGTTTCTAAAACTGATAAAAGCACGGATGTAGTAGCATTTTTAGATGATGATTTAATATTGGAACCCAATTATTTTGAGGAAATCATTAAAACTTATCAACAAAACCCAAAAGCTATTGGAGTTGGTGGTATTGATTTGGTTGAAAATACTTATAGTCTAAAAAATCCAAACCAAATGTACTCAAAGTTTGAATATTTTGAATTGGATGGATGGATAAAAAAGGAAGGAATGAGAAATAAAGTTAGAAAAATATTTGGTTTAATGACAGATTTACAACCCGAATTAATACCATCATTTTCTCACGGACGAACGGGATTGCCTCCAAACGATAAACTTTATGAAGTTGAGCATTTTATGGGAGGTATAGCCACCTATAAAAAAGATTTATTCCATAAAATAGCTTTCTCAAAATATTTTGAAGGTTATGGCCTATACGAGGATTATGATTTTTGTGTTAGGGCTATAAAACATGGCAAACTATACATCAATACAAAAGCAAAAGTACACCACTATCATGCCCCTTCGGGCAGACCAAATCAATATGATTATGGCAAAATGGTGGTTAGAAATGGGTGGTATGTATGGAGGTTAAAAAACCCTCAACCTGATTTACAATCTAAAATAAAATGGCATGCCATTACAATATTATTGATGGTATTGCGTTTTTTTAATGCTTTTACTACAAAAAAAAGCAAACAAGCTTTTACAGAAAGTTTAGGTAGGGGGGTAGCTTGGATTCAATTATTTTTTGACAAACCTACAATTGAATATTAATTTTGATGACTAAAACAAACATGAAGTATTTTATTATATTGGTATCTTTTTTTATAAACGGATTACTGTTTTCTCAAGAGTGTAATACATTAGACCCACAAGGACGCAAGCACGGGTTGTGGAAAGGTTATCATGAAGGCTCCAATCGATTGCGGTATCAGGGTACTTTTGAGCATGGCAAAGAGGTTGGTACTTTTCAATATTTTGATGATACAAAAGCAGGAGATGTGATAGGCATTCGGGTTTTTGATGCACAAAATAATAGTGTTTATACCACTTTTTATGATCAACAAAAAAATATTGTAAGCGAAGGAAAATCTATCAACAAGCTCAAAGAAGGTATTTGGAAATATTATCATTATGCCTCTAAAAAAATCATGACCGAAGAGTTTTATCGGGCAGGAAAGTTAGATGCTGCACGAACGGTTTATTATTTGAATGGCAATATAGCGGAAATCACCACTTATAAAGAGGGTATAAAAGACGGTTTGTATAAAAAATTAACAGAAGAAGGTGTTGTTTTAGAGATAGTTACATTTAAAAATAATGAATATGATGGGCTAGCAGTTTATAGAGATGTAAACAACCAAATAGTTTCTGAAGGTATATTTACAAACGGTAAAAAAACAGGAATTTGGAAGTTTTATGAAAACGGAAAATATATTAGGTCGGAGAATCATAATTTTCAAGGGAAAAAATTTGCCAAGAAAAAGTAATACATAAAAAAGCGGTTTAAATTATTTATTTAAACCGCTTTTTTTGTAAATAAAACAATACTAAGCCAAAGAGCTGATGGCTTTCATATCGGTCATGGCCTCTCTCAATTCGGCACCAATAAGTTCAATTTCATGAAAACGTAAAGCTTCATTTACTTTGATTAAAGTTTTGTTGTCCACACCATGATCTTTACCTTCGTTAAAGTTTTTTCCAATAATATTAGTTTCAACTTTTGTCATAAAATCTGCCAATAATGGTTTGCAAGCATGATCAAATAAATAGCAACCATATTCAGCTGTGTCAGAAATGACGCTATTCATTTCAAATAACTTTCTTCTTGCAATTGTATTCGCAATCAATGGCGTTTCGTGTAACGATTCGTAATAAGCAGATTCTTCTTTGATACCCGCTTCAACCATTGTTTCAAAGGCCAATTCTACACCTGCACGAACCATGGCCACCATCAATAGGCCATTGTCAAAATACTCTTGTTCAGCAATTTTAACATCGCCAGCTGGTGTTTTTTCAAAGGCAGTTTCGCCAGTTGCGGCTCTCCAAGTCAATAAATTTTTGTCGTTATTTGCCCAGTCGGCCATCATGGTTGAAGAAAATTCGCCACTCATAATGTCGTCTTGGTGTTTTTGAAACAACGGACGCATAATGTCTTTTAATTCTTCCGAAATTTCAAAAGCTTTAATTTTTGCTGGATTCGACAAACGGTCAAACATGGCCGTAATACCTCCTTGTTTCAATGCCTCGGTAATGGTTTCCCATCCGTATTGTATTAATTTAGAGGCATATCCAGCCTCTATTCCTTTTTCGATCATTTTATCAAAACATAAAATAGAACCTGTTTGCAACAAACCACACAAAATGGTTTGTTCGCCCATCAAGTCTGATTTTACTTCGGCTACAAACGACGATTTCAAAACTCCAGCTCTGTGGCCACCCGTAGCAGCACAATAAGCTTTGGCATAGTCCCAACCTTTGCCCTCTGGATCGTTTTCTGGATGAACGGCAATAAGTGTTGGAACCCCAAATCCTCGTACATATTCAGCTCTTACTTCGGTTCCAGGGCATTTTGGTGCTACCATAATCACAGTAATGTCCTTACGAATTTGCATCCCTTCTTCTACAATATTAAATCCATGCGAGTAAGATAATGTGGCATTTTGTTTCATCAAAGGCATTACGGCTGCAATAACGGCAGAGTGTTGTTTATCTGGTGTCAAATTGATAACCAAATCAGCCGTTGGGATTAATGTTTCATAAGTGCCAACGGTAAAGTTATGGCTTGTGGCATCTTTCCATGATGGTCTTTGTCCGTCTATTGCTTCCTGACGCAATGCAAATGCAATGTCTAGTCCAGAATCTCTCATATTTAATCCTTGGTTCAACCCCTGAGCGCCACAACCAATAATCACGATTTTTTTGCCTAATAATGCTTCAACTCCTGCGGTAAAATAACTTCCGTCAAGAAATTCGCATACTCCTAACTGGTTCAATTGTTCTCTTAATGGAAGAGAATTAAAATAATTTGCCATTTTGTATTGTATTTATAATAATTAATGTAATGATTTGTAAAAAACTTTACAAAGGTGCATTAATTTTTGAACTTTCAAATGTATATTTGCTGTTTATTTAGGTACTTTTTATGGTATGATTAAAATGTATTTTTTTGATTATTGGCTAATTCTCTGAATCACATCATTTTAAATCAATATCTAATAGGTATAATTATGCTTTTATGTATTTGCAATATGACTAAAATTCCAAAAGACATCCCTGTTTACAGTATCGATACTTTCATTTCAAAAACCGAAAATGCCATTCATTTTCAGGTGGAACCTTTTGATATACATCGCAACTTTAAAGTTACTTATCCGCATCGGCACGACGATTTTTATGAAATTTTATTTATAACAGAAGGCACAGGACAACACATCATCGATTTTCAATCCTACGACATCAAACCTTTTAGCTTGTTTTTTTTATCTCCAGGTCAAGTGCATGAATTAATCCTTTCGCCCGATGTAAAAGGCTATATTTTTTTGTTTACTTCAGGATTTTATCATTTTAATAAAACCAATACTAGTAAAATATTCGAGTTGCCTTTTTTTTATAACCTCGATCAAAAAAATCCTCCCTTATATTTACAAAACCTACAAGATAAAGAAAACCTTATTTTGATGTTTAAAAATGCCATTTTGGAAACTTTGTCGCAAAAAGAAGATTATGAAGAGGTAGTTCGTGCCATTTTGGATTTGATTTTGATACAATGCAAACGCATTTACCCGAAAACAAGTGTTATTTTTCAAACACCAAAAGGGATTATTTTAACCAAAAAGTTCAAGCAAATTATTGAACAAAATTATCAAAACAATTGGTCTATTCAACAATATGCTGCCCAATTGCATATCACTGCCAATCATTTGAGTGAAATTGTCAAACTCCACACAAGTCGGACACCTACCGATTTGGTAAACGACAGAATGATTATAGAAATCAAAAGATTGTTGATACATACTAATTGTAGTGTTTCTGAAATTGCCTATCAATTAAACTTTAGTGATGCGTCCTATTTTTCAAAATATTTCAAAAAACAAACACAAATAGCACCATTAGAATTTAGAAAAGCCCATTTAAAATAACCATCAGCCCATACAAAACCAAGGCATGAATAACATGAGTTTTGATGGACATCATGTATAATACCAAATATACATATAAAATAGTCCAATCTATTGGTTCTTTTTTGCTAAAATCATTCAAAAAAAATAGTTCCGTAGCCCAGCTATGCAACGATTTTTTTTGAAAATTTTCTCTAAAAAATAACTACGTATCTTTGGACTATTTTATAAATATATTTGGTATAACCTTTGGTTTAAACCAACGATATTGTATATGATTTCAAAATGCTTTATCCCAAAAAAGAGCTGCTATTTATTTTGGCTAAAGCCTCTTGGAATCTCAAAACAAAGTACCCTTTGGCTCAAGTATCGATTGTAAGAATGATTTTTATATTATTATTCATTCGTTTTTTAGCGGTTTCCAATCAAAGGATTAAATGAGGATCCTTTGATTCTACAATAATATATAAACACAATTTATAATCGACCTACTAAAAAGGTAGGCGAGCCTACGAAAAGGGTAGGCGGGCCTACGAAAAGGGTAGGCGGGCCTACTAAAAAGGTAGGCGAGCCTACTAAAAAGGTAGGCGGGCCTACGAAAAGGGTATGCGGGCTTACTAAAAAGGTATGCGGGCTTACTAAAAAGGTAGGCGAGCCTACTAAAAAGGTAGGCGAGCCTACGAAAAGGGTAGGCGGGCCTACTAAAAAGGTAGGCGGAGCTACGAAAAGGGTAGGAACTCCGAGCGTAGAAAGAATGACTGTTTTATGTTTAAAAAAATAAACTTAATACATCCTCAAAAAAAAAGAGCCGCTATATTAGCGACTCTTTTATTTTAAAAAATAATATAATTAGAACTTATAGTTTAATGATAAATTAAACATAGTTCCTAATTGACTAAAGTGGTATCCATCATAAGTCATTTGAGAGTAACGACCGTTGAATGTGATAAGATTGAATTGGTTTCTGATTTGAGCTGGATTATTCATAATTGCTTGACCAGCAGCATTTTCTGCTTTAAATTCCCATTTAGGCAATACATTGAAAATATTATTAACATTTAAAGCAATCGTTACACTTTTAGAAGCATTAAAATTAATACCTAAGTCAGTAACTGTTTTAGGAACAAATTCTGTTCTTAAATCTTTACTCATACCATCTTGTTTGAAAGTTGCTTTACCAAAATAAGTGTTATTTAATGAAAAATCAAATTTTCCAATTTTATAATTTGCACCTAAAATGTATTTAGACTCTGGTCTAGATGTAAAAGTCAAAGCTGTTAAAGTAGCTCCAAAAGAATTATTTACGATTGGTGAAATAATTTTGTTGTCAAATGTTTTATTTCCAGATAAAGTGAAAGATAATTTACCTTCTCCAAGCATGATATTGTTATAGTTGAATACTAAATCCAATCCGGTTGTTCTTGAATCAAATGAGTTAGAGAACCAAGCAACATTACCAAATTGAGTATCTACTCTATCACCTAAAACAATTCTATCACTTACTTTAATGTTGTAATAATCTAAAGTAAAGTTGAAGTTTTTAGTTGGTTTAGCACCAACTCCAATTGTAAAGTTAGTTGATTTTTCAGCATCTAATTGAGGGATACCTAACTGACGAGCTTGAGAAGAAACATTGTTGATAATACCACTTACTTGAATACCTTGACCTGCAACAAAAGAATATTGTGCTTTTTGAGTATAAATTTGGTGCAAAGATGGAGCTCTGAAACCAGTTGAAACAGATCCTCTGAAAGTCAATTTGTCATCCATCAATTTGTATCTTGAACTCAATTTCCAAACGGCATTAGTTCCAAAATCACTATAATTTTCAAAACGTAAAGTACCATTAATTAAGAAATCTTTATTAACATCGTAAGCAACATCAAAGTATGCTCCTAAATTGTATCTGTTCCATTTTCCAGAATTTTCAGGTCTATTTCCAGCAAATGAATCCGCACCAAGACCTTCGTAAGATGCTTTATCACCAACTAAAACTTCAAAATTTTCAGATCTAAACTCTGAACCAAACCCAATACTTAATTTATCAGATATTACTTTAGAAACATCGATATTTCCAACGATATGATTAAAAGTAGTCCCTCCTGGTTTAAAATTAATTGGACTATTTTCTCTATAAACATTTTCACCATTATCATCTAAAATCGAAGAACGGTTTTGTGAATTGGATACTGTATAAATCTGTTGGTTTCCACCAATAGTAACACTCGCGTCAGTATTCCATCCGTTTACAGTTGATTTGTAACCTAATGTAGCATTGTAATCGTTCAAATCTCCTTCAAAAGTTGGAACGTACCCTTTATAGGAACCAGCAGATCCACCCGCAAACAAATCAGCTAAATAAGGCATTGAAGCCAAATCTCTCCAATAAGGTGTTCTGTAATTAGCAAAAGAGTTTACTTTTTTGTAAACATAAGCAGCATTGTAATATATTTTTGAATGATCAGTTAAATCACTTCCTCCGTTCATTTCAAATTTGGCCGCTGCAGTTTCTGGCGATCCATTGATATTTCCAGCGTCTGGATATTGAGCCAAAAAGGCATTCACTTCTGAAGGTGATGCACCAAAATCAGCAATTTCACCATCAGCATTTACAGTACCAGGTCTGTTAGCTAAAGTTACTTTTGAGAAATCAACAGTATAGTTGATAAACCCTTTTTCGCCAACAGTTGTTCCGTTGTTGATACTAAAACCTAACATTTTTCCATCACCTTCTCCAGTAATACCAGAACGGAAAGTGGTAGATCCACCTGTAGTACTTTTTTTCAAGATGATGTTCATTACACCAGCAATAGCATCAGAACCGTATTGTGCAGATGCCCCATCTCTTAAAATTTCAACTCTTTCGATAGCGTCTGTTGGAATAGCCGAAATATCAGCTCCTGTTTCACCACGTCCTGGAGACGTTTGAACATATACCAATGAGCTCATGTTTTTACGTTTACCATTTATCAAAACCAAGGTTCTACTAGGTCCCATGTTACGAATTTCATAAGGATCCAATAATGATGTCGCATCATTTACTGGAGTTTGAACCGTGTTGAACGATGGAATTTTGTATTGCAACGCTTTATCAAAAGTGGCCTGACCTGTAGAGTTCAAGTCTTTTGCAGACAATACATCTACTGGCAAAGCCGACGTAGTGTTGCTTCGTGGTGCCGTTCTTGTACCTACTACTACAATTTCGTCCAATGATTGTCCGCCTTCTTCTGAAAGGGTTACATTGATTACTCCGTTTGTTGATTTTCTTTCAACTTTTGCATAGCCTACATAGCTAAATACTAGTGTAGCACCATCTTTTACCTTAATTTTGTAGTTTCCATCCAAGTCGGTAGAAACCCCATTTGTTGCTCCTTTTTCGGTAACATTTACCCCTGGAAGTGCGGCTCCAGATTTGTCTGTAACTTTACCACTTACTTCTTTTTGAGCCATAGCAAAAGAGAAATTAAGTAGCAATAAAAATAAAATAATTTTTTTCATAAAAAAATGTATTAATTAATTAATCGATTTAATTCGGATGCAATATTAATTATTTTTTTAACAATAACTTAACTTTTATTTAAAAATTTGTAAATTTGTTCTACTAAATGATTATTAAACGAATTTTTATACTTTTTGTGAATTAAAATTGAAAAGTATAATAGTTTAATTAAGAATTTTTTAAAAAATGCTAAAATAAAACGATGTTTTAAAATCCAAATTTATTAGTATATATTTGCACAATAAAATTATAAATCACTAACAACTATTTTTTTAAATAGAAAAATTGAAAAAATGAAAGCAGGAATTGTAGGATTACCAAATGTAGGGAAATCAACCTTATTTAATTGTTTGTCAAACGCAAAGGCACAAAGTGCCAATTTTCCATTTTGTACGATAGAACCCAACATTGGAGTAGTAAATGTGCCAGACCCCCGAATAGAAAAATTGGAAGCTCTTGTAAAACCAGAGCGTGTTCAAATGGCCACCGTGGATATTGTAGATATTGCAGGATTGGTAAAAGGAGCTAGCAAAGGCGAAGGCTTGGGCAATCAATTTTTAGGTAATATTAGAGAATGTAATGCTATTATTCATGTTTTGCGTTGTTTTGATAATGACAATATTGTTCATGTGGATGGCAACGTGAATCCTATTAGAGACAAAGAAACTATTGATATAGAATTGCAATTGAAGGATTTGGAAACCATCGAAAAACGATTGGAGAAAGTAAAACGTGCTGCTAAAACAGGTAATAAAGAGGCCCAAGCCGAAGAGGCATTGCTTAATAGAATAAGAGAAGCCCTTTTGCAAGCCAAATCGGCAAGAACCGTAGTGCCTCAAAATGCCGATGAAGAAGTTTTGATGGAAGGATTTCAATTAATTACCAATAAACCGGTGCTGTATGTTTGTAATGTTGATGAAAATTCGGCTGTATCGGGCAATCGATATGTAGATGAAGTAAAAGAGCTAGTAAAAGATGAAGATGCCGAGGTTATCATCCTATCGGTTGGGGCAGAAGCCGATATTACAGAACTTGAAAGTTATGAAGAACGACAAGTTTTTTTGGAAGACATGGGCCTATCAGAACCAGGTTCATCTGTTTTGATAAGAGCAGCATATAAATTACTCAAACAACAAACTTATTTTACAGCAGGTGTGAAAGAAGTTCGGGCCTGGACCATTAATATTGGAGCTACAGCCCCACAAGCTGCGGGTGTTATCCATTCGGATTTTGAAAAAGGATTTATTCGTGCCGAAGTGATTTCGTACGAAGATTTTGTTCATTATGGTTCAGAGGCCAAATGTAAAGAAGCTGGAAAATTTAAAGTTGAAGGCAAAGAATATATTGTAAAAGATGGAGATGTAATGCACTTCCGTTTTAATGTGTAGGTATATTTTATTATTGATGGAAAATATGTTTTTAAAAATCTAAAATGATAAGATATGGTAAAAAAAATCAAAGAAATATTTTCTAATGTATTCAAAGAAAGTAATGTTTATTTTTACTATATTGATAAAAATGGAGATTTTACCAAAACTAATGTAAAAATTATATTGTTTTTTTATTTCTCCATTTCATGTTTTTATTATTTATTAGATTTAAAAAATGCCTATATTGCCTTTTTTGTCAGTTTTTTATTGTTTTTTATCTTAAATTTATTTGAAAAAATCAGTTCACAACATAAATTAATTTTTATAACGATTGTATCAAATACATTATATTGTTATGTTGATTTGTGTTATGGAAAAAAATTCGATTTTTTGGTATATTTTTTTATTACCAATTCTACCGCAATCATATTTTTGCGGTTTTTTAAATTAGCAGGAGCTTTAACTTTATTATTTTGTATAAATTATTTTTTAAAAGAAAAGTTTAATTATTATGGTTTTGATATTTCAGATACAGTAAATTATGAAAAAACATACTATATTTGGAAAAGTATGGTATATTTTATTGTAATGTTTTACTTGTTTACATTAGCCTTTATGGTTACAAATAGAATAGGCCAGGTAATTAATGAATTTGAACTGAATAACAAAGAACTTATCCTTTCAAGAAACAGACAAAAAGAGTTAGAACAGATTAAAGAATCTTTTTTTGCCACCATAAGTCATGAAATTCGAACACCTTTAAATGCCATAAAAGGCATTTCAGATTTGTTAATTAAAGAAGAAAAAATTGCAAGAAGTGATTTAGACTTGTTTGAAATCATGAACAATTCTAGCAATCATTTGTTGTCATTAGTAAATAATTTTTTAGATTTTTCAAAATTAAACGAAGGTAAATTCACTTTAATATATTCAGATTTTGATTTTGAAGAGAATATTAATTTTATTTTTAATATGAATTCAAAGTTGGCATTTGAAAAAAATTTAATTTATGAAATCAAAAAAAATGGTATCTTACCCCAAAGATTTTATGCTGATAAAAACAGATTAAATCAAGTAATATTGAATATTTTAAATAATGCCATCAAATACACGGATAAAGGAAGTGTTACATTACATTATGGTGGTACTTATTCTAAAGATTTTGCTGATATTTTTGATTTAGAAATAAAAATTATGGATACTGGCATTGGAATACATGATATGTATTTAGGTAGTATTTTTGAAACATTTACTAATGTAAACCGAACATCAGAGGATAGCGTTGGTTTAGGATTGTCAATCTCAAAAGGATTAATAGAATTGATGAAAGGCAAAATAAAAGTAGAAAGTATATTGTCTAATGGGTCCACTTTTACTATAAAATTACCTTTAAAAATTTCTAATGAACCTAAATTAAATATTTCAAAAATTGATTTTTCAGATAAATTATTACATAAAAAATTAAAAATACTAATTGTAGATGACAATAAAATAAATGTTATGGTTATTACCAGGCAGTTAGAAAAAGCCATCAAAAAAGCAGAAGTTCATGTAGCAAATAATGGGGTAGAAGCAATAGATCAAGTTGAAAAAAATTATTATGATTTGATACTTATGGATTTGATGATGCCCCTAATGGGCGGAATTGAAGCTACAAAAATTATTAGAAGACATACAGATAATTTCAAAAAACACACTCCTATAATAGCACTAACGGCTAATGTTGAAGAAAAAGCTTTGGAAAAATGTTATCAAATAGGAATGAATGATTATATAACTAAACCATTTGATATTAATGATTTACTTCAAAAAATACATAATATTTTAGATTAATGTAATTTATAGTTTTGATTTTTAATTTGATTTTTTTATGAAGAAGAATACCAATCGTACGCTAGAAATCTCATTAATTTTTATTTATAAATATGTATTTATATTAAAATAATTACACATAAGTCCTATTAGTATTTTATATTTATGAAATAAATAGGATATTATTTATAAAAATAAAATATTTTTATTTAATGTGATTTTTCCATTTTTTTTTAAATTTAAAAAATTAGCATAGCTAATGTGTACGAGTTATTTTAACGGTTTTATACCAATTTAGTAATTTTTGACAAGTATGATTAGGGATTTCATTTAGCTAGTTTCAACTTGTATTGGAACAAAATTTTATGATCATTTACTATAAAAATTTCCATTTATAAAACAATTATTCTTGTAAATTTCCATTTCCCATTTTCTTGATAACTTATTGCGATTTTATTTTTTGTTTTTTTCAAAATTGACTACTTTAGCACAAATTCGGAAATACAAAAAATGGCACAAGAAACACAATACGACGAAGACAATATTCGCTCCCTCGACTGGAAAGAACACATCCGCATGCGTCCCGGAATGTACATTGGGAAACTGGGTGACGGCTCATCGCCAGATGATGGTATCTATATATTACTCAAGGAAGTACTCGACAACTGCATCGACGAATTTGTGATGGGTGCAGGCAAAACGATTGAGGTAAACATCAAAGACAAACTGGTTTCGGTGCGTGATTATGGCCGAGGAATTCCGCTTGGAAAAGTTGTGGATGTGGTATCCAAAATGAATACAGGTGGGAAATATGACTCTAAAGCCTTCAAGAAATCGGTAGGTTTGAATGGTGTGGGTACCAAAGCGGTGAATGCCCTTTCGAATTATTTCCGAGTAGAATCGGTGCGGGATAACCAACAAAAAGCGGCTGAATTTTCGGCTGGAAATCTAACATTAGAAGAAGATTTACAAGAATCGACCAAGCGAAAAGGAACGAAAGTATCCTTTATTGCAGATGAAACCATTTTCAAAAACTACAAATATCGAAATGAGTATATCATTAGAATGCTCAAGAATTATTGTTATTTGAACACGGGTTTGACCATCTATTACAACGGAGAAAAATATTTTTCGGATAATGGATTGAAAGATTTATTGGAAGAAGCCATTCATGCAGATGACATGATTTATTCTACCATTCATCTCAAAGGTGAGGACATAGAAGTGGCGTTAACCCACAGTAAAACGCAATATTCTGAAGAATACCATTCGTTTGTAAATGGACAAAATACGACACAAGGAGGTACCCATTTGGGCGCTTTTCGAGAGGCAATTGTAAAGACCATCAAGGAGTTTTATAACAAACCGTTTGAAGCTTCGGATATTAGAAAATCTATTGTTTCTGCGGTTTCCATCAAGGTAGAAGAGCCCGTTTTTGAGAGTCAGACCAAAACCAAATTGGGTTCTACAGAAATTGGTCCGAATGGGCCATCGGTGCGTTCGTTTGTAAATGACTTTATCAAGAACAAACTAGACAATTTTTTACATAAAAATCCAGATGTAGCCGACGCTTTGTTGCGAAAAATATTGCAAGCAGAAAGAGAGCGAAAAGAACTATCAGGCATACGTAAATTGGCAAAAGACCGTGCTAAAAAAGCGAGTTTGCACAACAAAAAATTGCGTGATTGCAGAGTGCATTTGCCCGATATAAAAAACCCTCGATATTTGGAAAGTACTTTGTTTATTACCGAGGGAGATTCGGCTTCGGGTTCGATTACCAAATCGAGGGATGTGAACACCCAAGCAGTTTTTAGTTTACGAGGTAAACCCTTGAATTCGTATGGGATGACCAAGAAAATTGTTTATGAAAACGAAGAATTTAACTTGCTACAAGCCGCATTGAATATCGAAGAATCGATGGAAGATTTGCGTTACAACAATATCGTAATTGCTACCGATGCCGATGTGGATGGGATGCACATTCGGTTGTTGTTGATCACGTTTTTCTTGCAATTTTTTCCTGAATTGATCAAAGATGGGCATTTGTATATTTTACAAACACCACTATTCCGTGTGCGAAACAAGAAAGAAACCATTTATTGTTACAGCGATGAAGAACGAGTAAATGCCATTGAAAAGCTAAAACCGAAGCCAGAAATCACCCGATTCAAGGGATTGGGAGAGATTTCGCCTGACGAGTTCAAGCATTTTATTGGCGCCGATATTCGTTTGGATCCTGTGATGCTAGACAAAGCCACTTCAATTGAAACCTTATTGGAATTTTATATGGGTAAAAACACACCCGACCGCCAAATGTTCATCATCAATAATTTGAAGGTGGAATTGGATGTGGTGGAGAAGTAAAAGGAATGTATAAAAAAGTAATAAATCTTTGATAAAGAAATAGCACTCATACATTATTGTAGTAAGATGATGAAGAATACGATAATCAAAATTAAAAATACGGATAAATAGTCAACTAATAAAAACAGAATAAAGAGTTTGCAAAGCCTTGAAAACATATCCATTCAAATTGAGAGTATTCATTCTTATTTTGCCGATTATGCCAATAGTCAGGTAAATTATGCCTATACATTACGAAATTGGTTAATAGGAATGTATTTGTTTGAAGTGGAACAAAAAGGGCAAAACAGAGCCGAATACGGCGAAAAATTATACAAAAGTATTGCCGAAAGATTAAAAAATAAAAAAATAAAAGGGATGTCTTTTACATTTTTAAATACTTGCAAGCAATTTTATTTAGTATATCCCCAAATTATTCAGACAGTGTCTGAAAAATCATTTAAAATTGAAAATCAGGTTCTTGAAATTGTTCAGTCATTGTATGAACAATTAAAAAAAGAGCGATTTCATGTTAAAACAGAGCCAAATTTTAAACAAAAAATTTTTTTCTTAAATAAAAAAAATCATGCTATTTGATAACCTTAATGATCAACAAATAGAAGCGGTTAAAGCAGAACAAAAACGCATTTTAGTTTTGGTAGGTGCAGGCTCGGGCAAAACCAAAACCTTGTTGCAAAAAATAAAATATTTGGTCGAAATAAAAAAAGTGCAGCCCTCTGAAATTTTGGCTATTACTTTTACCAAAAATGCGGCCAATGAAATGATTGTTCGTTTGATAATTGAATCAGATAAAACGGGAATTTATGAAAGCATTATTTTTGATAAAAAGATTTCTTTAGAGGAAAAAAACAAACAACGCTTTGTTTATATCAAAAAAATCAAATTGATTGAGAACCTGACCATCAGAACGTTTTTTAAAGGAAATTCCAGATACATTCAAAGTAAATTATCAAGATATTGTACCACAAATAGAAACGTTTCAATTGTGTAAAAAATGTAAAAAACAAGTAGAAAAACAATTTGAATTTTTTTCCTTTTTGTGGGAAGAAGCAAATTAATAAAACAAAATAATTAAATACGAAATACTATGAAATCGACATTAACAAGAAGTTTGCGCAAGCAAACACCTATGAAGATAAAGTGATACCATTTGACAAATGAAAAACAAATAATTATCTACATATGAAATATAAAAACGTATTACAACTAAAAATTAGTCTCAAAAATGCCTATCCATCTATTTATAGAACAATATACATTTCAAATAAATCAAACTTTTTAGAACTGCATGCTGCGATTCAAGAGGCAATGGGGTGGAAAGGTTATCATTTATTTGCATTTCGAAAAGGAAGGGATACAGAAATTAGTTTTGAATATTCAAAAAAAGAATTTGGTGGATTTGTGAATTTCGGCTATCCTTTGAAAACAAAAGTCAGTGCGTTTTTGCAAAAGCCAAAAGATAAAATTCTGTATGTATACGATTTTGGCGACAGTTGGGAGCACGAAATACTTGTTCAAAAAGTATTTGATGAAATAGAAATAGAGCATATACCTTACTGTATTAAAGGAAAAGGTAAATGTCCGCCAGAAGATTGTGGAGGTATTTGGAGTTATGCCATTTTAGTAGAAATTGCTAAAAATCCAAAAAGTAAAGAATACAAGGAATACAAAAATAATTATGATATGAACCAATTCAAGGATATTGAGTTAACCAAAGAAGATATAATAGAAATAAACGAATCTTTTTCGGATTTTGAAAGTGCTGTTGATTATTTTAATGATATTATTGTAGAAATGCAAAGTTCATTTTAAATATTTTTTTTTTTAGAATTTATTTATAATTTTAAATTATATAGAAAACAATTTGAATTTTGTTCTTTTTGTGGGAAGAAAAAAATTAATAAAAATTAAAAATATGGGTAGATATTTAGCTATTGGATTAGTAATTGAACAGACAATTTCCAAAAAAAATTACTCAGAAGAAGATTTTACAAAACAAAATCTAATTTCAGAATTGGAAAAAAGATTCTATTTTAAATCAAATCTTTATGATTTAGAAGAGTACGAAAATGAATACAAATTTACTATAAAACAAGAATTAATTGAATCTGAACTTATTCCTTTTTTAAATGTTTTTTATAAGGAAATTACAAAAAATGATAGTTATTCAGACTATGAGGAAGTAATAAATATATTGGAGGTTAAAAATGATGATTGGTTGGAAATTGCAAAAGAAAAATCACATCAAAATTATCAAATTGATACTTATGGGGATCCAGATATATTAAGGCTTAAATTTGGTCGTAAGATCTATATAGATTATAAAACAATACTTTTATCAATGGAAGGAAAAATTTTAATGGAAGATTATGGAAGGCTATTTAATTTTTTCAAATATTGCATAGATAATACGTATAAAGAATTTGCAATTTCTGGAGCAATAAGGGTTTATATTACGGGTTAATTGAAAATAAAAGATTAATGAAAATAGCATTTGATACTATTATATGAAAGACGAAGAAGACAACATCATTCCAAACGAAGACGAAAACAACGATTCTTTGGAACAAAATGACAACACCAACGAAGGCTTTGAGGACATAGTTTCCTCAGGTGGCAACCATTTTTACGATAATAATGAAAACCCCGAAGACACCATTACCAAAGTAACGGGAATGTACAAAGATTGGTTTTTGGACTATGCTTCCTATGTAATTTTGGAGCGTGCTGTTCCAGCAATTGAAGATGGTTTTAAACCAGTACAACGCCGTATCATGCACTCAATGAAGGAGTTAGATGATGGACGCTATAATAAAGTAGCAAACATCGTTGGGCACACCATGCAGTATCATCCTCACGGAGATGCGAGTATTGGTGATGCCATGGTGCAAATTGGACAAAAAGATTTGATCATCGACATGCAAGGAAACTGGGGAAATATCCTCACAGGCGATAGTGCCGCTGCTTCTCGATATATCGAAGCCAGAATTTCTAAATTTGGACACGATGTGCTATTTTCTCCAAAAATTACGGAATGGGGCGTGTCTTATGACGGTCGTCGTGCGGAGCCAATTAACTTGCCTGTAAAATTCCCATTGTTGCTGGCTCAAGGTGCGGAAGGAATTGCAGTTGGATTGTCCACCAAAATTTTACCTCACAATTTCAATGAATTGATTGATTGTTCTATCAAAGTGTTGAAAGGAAAGCCGTTTACATTATATCCTGATTTCCCTACCGCTGGAATTGCCGATGTATCCAATTATAACGACGGTTTACGTGGTGGAAGAGTTAGGGTGCGTGCAAAAATTGGTCAATTGGATAAACAAACGTTGGTTATTACACAAATTCCTTTTTCGACCAATACGGGAACTTTGATTGACAGTATTTTGAAAGCCAATGAAAAAGGTAAAATAAAAATCAAAAAAATTGAAGACAACACGGCTGCTGAGGTTGAAATAGTAATTCACCTCCCACCTGGTGTTTCTCCTGATAAAACCATTGATGCTTTGTATGCGTTCACGGCTTGCGAAACCTCTGTGGCGCCTTTGGGTTGTGTCATTGAAAACCATAAACCGTTGTTTATCGGTGTTACGGATATGTTGCGAATTTCGACAGAAAGAACCGTTAATTTGCTGAAAAGAGAACTCGAAATTCAGCTAGATGAACTCGAAAACAAATGGCATTTTTCTACTCTAGAAAAGATTTTCATCAGAGAAGAAATGTACATCGATTTTAAATTGTATTCCGATAGAGAATCGTTATACAAATATATGTATGATCGTTTTGAACCTTTCAAAAAATCGTTTGTTCGGGAAATTAATGATGATGATTTGCAAAAATTAACCCAAATTCCAATGATTCGAATCACCCGTTTTGATTCGGATAAAGCGGATGAAGCCATTGCAAAATTGGAAGCCGATATGGAACAAGTGAAGCATCATTTGGATCATATTATTGATTATACAATCGATTTTTTCCAAAAATTAAAAGACAAATACGGAAAAGGTAGAGAACGTCAAACAGAATTGCGAAGTTTTGATACGATTGAAGCAACAAAAGTGGTGCTTAGAAATACCAAATTGTATGTCAATAAAGAGGAAGGTTTTTTTGGAACAGGACTGAAAAAAGACGAATATGTAGCCGATTGCTCCGATATAGATGATGTAATTGTCTTTTTGAGGGATGGAAAAATGATGGTTTCAAAAGTAGATGAGAAAAAATTCGTAGGAAAAGACATTATACATATTGCAGTTTTTGATAAAAACGACAAGCGAACCATTTATAATATGATGTATCGCGATGGCAAAAACGGTTCCACATTCATCAAGCGATTTAATGTTTCTGGAATTACAAGAGATAAATTTTATGATTTAACTCAGGAAAAACCAGGTTCGATGGTGTCCTATTTTTCTGCAAATCCAAATGGTGAAGCTGAAGTAGTTACTATTCTTTTAAGGCAAGTGGGTAGTGTGAAAAAATTGAAATGGGATGTTGATTTCTCTGAAATTGCTATAAAAGGAAGGGCTTCTCGTGGAAATACCATTACCAAATATCCAATTAAAAAAATCGAGTTGAAAGAAAAAGGAATTTCTACTTTATTGCCAAGAAAAGTTTGGTTTGATGAAACGGTGCGTAGATTGAATACAGAAGCACGAGGAGAATTGTTGGGCGAATTTAAGCCCAATGACAAAATATTAATCATCAACCAGTCGGGAAAATTGAAAGTAATTACTCCAGAGTTGACCACTCATTTTGATGACGACATGATAGTTTTGGAAAAATGGCATCCGAAAAAACCCATTTCTGCCATTTATTTTGACGGAGAAAAGGAAAAATATTTTATTAAAAGATTTTTAGTTGATTTTGAAAATAAAGAAGAAACCTTTATTACGGAACACGAAAAATCGAAATTGGAAGTTGTTGCTACAGCGTATAAACCCGTAGCTGAATTGGTTTTTGCCAAAGTAAAAGGCATTCAAAAAGAAAACCAAATCATTAATATGGAAGCATTTATTGCCATAAAAGGTTTTAAAGCTTTAGGAAATCAACTCACTGCAGATAAATTAAAACAAGTGAATTTATTGGACCCTTTGCCTTATGATGAACCAGAAGAAATTGTAATACCAGAAGGATTACCACTTTTTGAAGACGATTCTAAAACTGAATCAGACCTTGATGAAGACGGACAAACCATTTTAAGTTTAGATTAAATAAAAAAGCCACTTTTGAAGTGGCTTTTTAATAAAATTATCTTAATACTGCACCTAATTCATTAATTAAATTAAATTGTATCTTGTCCATTACCTTATCAATTTGTTGATCGGTAAGGGTTTTAGAATTATCTTGTAAAATAAAACTTACAGCATAAGATTTTTTTCCTTCTGGTAAATTCTTTCCTTGATATACATCAAATAAATCAATTTCTTTTAAAAGTATTTTCTCGGACAAACGGGCAATTTTATAAATATGTTCAAAAGCCACTTGCTCGTCTAAGAGTAAAGATAAATCCCTTCTTACTTCAGGATATTTTGGAATTTCAATAAATTTAATTTTATTAGAAATCACTTTTAAAATAGCATTCCAATTAAAATCTGCAAACAATACTTCTTGTTTGATATCAAAATGTTTTACAATAGGTTTTTTTATTGTACCAAATTCCACCAAAACCTCATTTCCTAAAGTATAAGACATTCCTTCGCTAAAGACATCAGAAGTAAGTGTTTTGTTTTGTAATTTTTGAATACCTAATCGGCTAAAAATACTATTGATTATTGATTTGAACATAAAAAAATCTGATTTCATAGATTGATTTGTCCAGTTTTGACTGTTTCTATTACCAGAAACAAACAAGGTCAAATGTTTGTTTTCTTGATAACCTTTGTCAAATTGATGGTAACTTTTACCAAATTCAAATAATTTTAAATCTGTATTTTTTCTGTTGATATTAAATGAAACGGCCTCTAAACCCGAAAAAAGTAAAGATTGTCTCATTGTGGCCAAATCGTTACTTAATGGATTCAATATCGAAACATTATGTGCTTCATTTAAATTTTCTGAAAGTTGTATATAATTGGATGTTGTCAATGAATTGGCCATCATTTCATGAAAACCATTGGCATTTAATTGACTTGCAATAATATTTTGTACTTTATAATCTTCTGTTCTTGCGGCATTAAATGTTGTTGCATGAAGTTTTTTCGAGAATTGAATATTGTTATATCCGTAAACTCTTAATATTTCTTCAATAACATCAACTTCTCTTTGAACATCTACACGATAAGATGGAATAACAAGTCCAAGACCAATTTCAGTTTCACTATTAATTTTTATATCCAGTGAAGCTAATATTTTTTTGATATTTTCTTTTGGCAATGATTGACCTATTAATTTATTGGTTCTTTCAAAGTTTAAAAAAACAGTAAAATCTTCTATTTTTTTTGGATAATTATCAATAATATCAGAAGTTATTTCACCACCAGCAACTTCTTTTATTAATAATGCAGCTCTTTTTAAGGCATAAACAGTAATATTTGGATCTATACCTCGTTCAAATCTAAATGACGCATCGGTATTTAAGCCGTGTCTTTTAGCGGTTTTTCTGATGCTAACAGGATTAAAATAAGCACTTTCTAAAAAAATAGAAGTGGTATTTTCTGTTACGCCTGATTTTATTCCTCCAAAAACACCCGCAATACACAAAGGCCCTTTTTCATCACAAATCATCAAATCTTCTTCATGTAACGTTCTTTCTACTTCGTCTAATGTTGTAAATTTTGAACCTGAATCAACCGTTTTTACCAATATTTTTCCAGAAATTTTATTGGCATCAAATGCGTGTAAGGGTTGCCCTAATTCATGTAAAACATAATTGGTAACATCCACAACATTATTTTTAGGGTTGATTCCTATTGCTTTTAATCGATTTTGAAGCCATTCTGGCGATGGTTTGATGGTTAATCCAGAAAGTGTTACGCCACAATACCTAGGTACTAACTTGGTGTTTAACACATCGGCATCAATTTTTAATATTTTTTTATCTACTCTAAAATTACTTATTGATGGTGTAATGAGTTCGACATGTACACCACTTTGAAGCATACCTGCCCTCAAATCACGTGCTGTTCCCAAATGGCTCATGGCATCGGCTCTATTGGGAGTAAGTCCAATTTCAAACACTTCGTCATTTTCTATCTGAAATACCTTGGCAGCAGGTGTCCCAACTGGCCATTTGTCTTCTAATATCATTATGCCGTCATGACTATCGCCAAGACCCAATTCGTCTTCGGCACAAATCATTCCATGACTTTCCATATTGCGAATTTTACCTTTTTTTATAGTAAATTCCTTACCTTCTTTATCGTATAAAACAGTGCCAATAGTAGCTACCAAAACTTTTTGTCCAATGGCCACATTTGAGGCTCCACAAACAATTTGCAAAGAATTTTCGGCACCAATATCTACAATGGTAACTTTCAGTTTGTCGGCATTGGGGTGTTGTTCAAAAGTTAATATTTGTCCTACAACAACTCCCTCCAATCCGCCTTTTAGGGATTGAAATTTATCTACAGTTTCCACTTCCAATCCTAAATCTGTCAATAAGGCTGCTGTTTCTTCTGATTTCCAATCTATTTTTATAAATTGTTTTAACCAATTGTATGATATTTTCATTTTTTTGTTAATATAAATTATAGTTGTAGTTTTATTTATTATTTTTAGGAATAAATCTCGTTTTTTTAGCCTATTATTAATATTATTTGACTTAATTTTAGCTGCTATTGTAGCATATAAAAACACAAAAAAAAAGATTATTCGTTGTTTTTTGGAATGCAAATATAAAAAAATACCATCAAAAGTAACATGTCAAACGCATACTTTTAAAATAAATTTACAAACAAAATATTTACATGCTATATTTAAGTAAATTTGCCAAACTTAAAACGATTCTTCACTATTATTATATATTACAATGAAAATTATAGCTGTTATTCCTGCTCGATATGCTTCTACACGTTTTCCTGCAAAATTAATGCAGGATTTAGGAGGCAAAACCGTTATAGCCCGAACTTATCAAGCGGCTGTCGATACTCAATTATTTGATGCTGTATTTGTGGTAACGGATTCTGAATTAATTTTTCAAGAAATTGAAATGCAAGGTGGCAAAGCCATTATGAGTCATAAAACACATGAATCGGGTTCAGACAGAATTGCTGAAGCCGTAGCCCATTTGGATGTGGATATTGTCATAAATGTTCAGGGAGATGAACCTTTTATAAGCAAACAGCCACTTGTGGATTTGATTGAAGCTTTTAAAAATGATAAGAAAAATGAAATTGATTTGGCTTCTTTAATGAGAATTATCGATAACGAAGAGGAGATACAAAATCCTAATCATGTCAAAGTGGTAGTAGATCAAAACAATTTTGCATTGTATTTTTCTAGATCGGTAATTCCTTATCCAAGAGAAAAAAATGTAGGTGTTACCTATTTTCAACACATTGGTATTTATGCTTTTCGAAAACAAGCCTTGTTAGATTTTTATCAATTGCCTATGATGTCATTAGAAGCTTCAGAAAAATTAGAGCAATTACGGTATCTTGAATTTGGTAAAAAAATTAAAATGATTACTACAAATCAAGTTAGCATAGGTATTGATACCGAAGAAGATTTAGATAAAGCAAGAAAATATTTGAAATACAATATAAATTCAATGTAACATTACCAAAAAGTTAAGTTTTGGTTAATAGAAATGCTAAATATTAATTTGTTAATACTCTGTTAATGTTTACTTAACATTAGTCCAATACATTTGCCTCAATAAATTAAAAAAAAATTAATATTATGTCATTAAACAGTATTTTTCAGTTTTTAACTCCAAAAGACAAAATGTTCTTTCCTCTTTTTGAAAGTGCTAGTAATAATTTGATAGAATTGGCTACAATTTTACATGAAGCTGTAAATCTACCCGCTGCCGAAAGAGAAAGTTTGTTTAATAAAATTGACGAATTGGAACAAAAAGGTGAAAATATTACACATCAAACAAATTTAGAATTAAGCCGAAATTTCATAACTCCTTTTGATAGAGAAGATATACATGCTCTAATTACTGCAATAGATAATGTAGCAGATAATTTACATGGTGCATCAAGTCGTATGAAATTATATCATATTGATAAAATAACTAAGTCTATTCGTAAATTAACTGAAATTAATTTAGAGGCATGTCAAAATATCAATACTGCAGTAAAAGAATTGAGAAATTTGAAAAATATTCAAAAAATAACCGATGCTTGCGCAAAAATTAACAAACTCGAAAACAAATCAGACAATGTATATGACAAAGCTGTTGCCGAATTGTTTATCAACGAAAATGATGCCAAAAATATTATAAAATATAAGGAAGTACTTTCTGTTTTAGAATCAGCTGCCGATAAATGTAAAGGAGTTGCAAGTGTTTTAGAGTCTATCGCTGTAAAACATTCTTAATAAATAATTATTTTACGAAAAATATTTTTATGGATTTTACTTTACTTTTAATCATCATCGTACTTGCTTTAATATTTGACTACATCAATGGTTTTCATGATGCAGCTAATGCTATAGCAACCGTAGTGGCTACCAAAGTTTTAACGCCTTTTCAAGCGGTACTTTGGGCAGCTTTTTTTAATTTTTTAGCTTTTTGGGTATTTGGTTTTGGTGTTGCCGATACGGTTGCCAAAACGGCTCATACCATGGAAATCAATTTAATTGTAATTTTAGCGGGTGTAATAGCTGCAATTTGCTGGAATTTACTTACTTGGTGGTTGGGTATTCCTTCTAGTTCTTCTCATACTCTTATTGGCGGATTTGCTGGTGCCGCCTTGGCACATGCCATTGCTGTTCACGGATTTGATGCTTATACTGTTGTAGAAAAAGGTGAAACTTTGACTAAACATTGGTATGATATTGTAAGCTGGTACAAGCCTGGAAAAGATGGGGGTATGCCCTCTGGAGTAGCCATTATTATTGCATTTATTGTATTAGCTCCTTTGGTGGGGGCTTTGGTTTCTTACTTTATTTCATTATGGTTGCTTTATGCTTCTAAAAAAACCATTATGCCAAAAGTTTTTACCGTTTTTTTAATGATTGCAACGGTATATTTTATCAACGGTAAATTACATACTTATGCTAAAATTTCAGAAAAGAGCCATCCTCGTTTTGAATCACATTTTTGGAGTGTGGTTTTGGAACCTGAAAATATAAAATGGTTTCTAGTTGCATTTATTATTTTATCAATTAGTGCTTTTTGTTTGGTGTTTAGTAGTTTAAGTTACAGTAAATCAACTGCATATCTCAAAAAAATGCAATTACTTTCATCGGCTGCTTTTAGTTTAGGACATGGAGGAAACGATTCTCAAAAAGTAATGGGAATTATAGCGGCAGCAGTGGCTGTATATATTCATACCACTGGATTAGCTCAAGATTCTTTGCCTGATTGGTTAGATGTAGTTTTGCCAAAAGACGATATAAAAGGTAAAATGCCCGATTGGATTCCGCTTGCTTGTTATAGTGTTATTGCGGCTGGAACTTTAAGTGGAGGTTGGAAAATTGTGAAAACAATGGGGTCAAAAATTACAAAAGTATCTTCATTTGAAGGAGTTGCTGCTGAAACGGCGGGTGCTTTGACCTTATATTTTACCGAACATTTAAAAATACCAGTAAGTACCACACATACCATTACAGGATCTATAATAGGAGTAGGGCTTACCAAGAGGGTATCGGCCGTTCGATGGGGGGTAACTGTAAGTTTACTATGGGCATGGGTGCTCACAATTCCAATTTCTGCAATACTTGCAGCAATATTTTATTTTACATTAAATCTATTTTTATAATATAAAACTTTTGTAAAAAATACCCAAAACGTGTTTTATTTATGAAACACGTTTTGGGTATTTTTAATTGTGTTGAATTTGAAAGGCACTAACTAATTCTTCTGCCTCAACAAGATGGTTTTCACTTGATTGCATGATTTTTAATATATAATCCATACTTTTTGGATTCAATCCCATTCGCAATCCTATGTCATGTATGGCTTGATTTTCCTTAAAATCTACTTTTCCATCACAATGCATCAATAATGCCAATCTATAAAACTGAACTATGCGCTGAAATTCATCTTTTATCGGGATGATGTCATCTCTTTTTCTGAATAAATCTAAAAAAGCGTCTTTTTCAATGCCCAATTCTATCGAAACCATCAACAAAAAATCATATTCTTTGTCATGCAATTCTTCATCTACCAATGCAAAAGCGATTAATTCTGAAAGTAAACTAATTTTTTGTGCCCGTGTACTCATTTATTGTATATTTTTGGCTAAAATAATATTTTTAATTAAATTGTCTATAATGAAACGTTTTTTTATTTGTTATCTATGGATATTTTTTTGGAGCTTTTCTTTTTTCGGACAAGTACAAAATGTTGATTCTAAGGTTTTTACGTTTGATGTACCTGCACCACAATTTCAAAAACTTCGAAAAATTTGGATTTATTTACCTCAAAATTATGAAGCTACATCTCAAAAATATCCTGTAATATACATGCTCGACGGCCAAAATTTGTTTGACAACCAAACGGCTTTTGCTGGCGAGTGGCAGGTAGATGAATCCCTTGACCAACTGAAAGCAAAGGTAATTATCGTTGGAATCGAACACGGAAATGATTTGAGATTATCTGAATTGACCCCATTTTCTAATGACAAATACGGCGGTGGAAATGCCGATTTGTTTTTAGATTTCATCATACAAAATCTTAAACCTCAAATAGATAGCAAATTCAGAACCAAAACAAATTCTAAAAACACGGCCATTTTTGGAAGCTCATTGGGCGGATTATTTGCCTACTATGCAGTTGTAAAACATCCCGAAGTTTTTTCTAAAGCAGGCGTTTTTTCTCCTTCTTTTTGGTTTTCAAATCAAATTTATGAATTAACTGAGCATGCACCCAAAATTAAAGCCAAAATTTATTTATTATGTGGCGATAACGAAAGCCCAGATATGGTTAACGAAGTCAATAAAATGAACTATTTATTGAATGTAAACCGTTGCAGTTGCCTGAAATTGACCAAAAAAGTTATCGTAAAAAACGGCCAACATAATGAAAAATTATGGCGAGAGCAATTTCAAAATGCTTACCTTTGGCTTTTTTAAAAACGAAAACTTTTTCAAATGACAAATAACGATATTTTCAAAAAATTAAGAGTAGCACTGATGTTACGTGACGATCAAATTGTTTCAATATTAGAGCTAGTAGATTTCCGAATAACAAAATCAGAACTTGGTGCTTTTTTTAGAGACGAAAAGCATGAAAATTATATGGAATGTGGCGATCAAGTGTTAAGAAATTTCCTTAATGGTTTGATTATTCATTTGAGAGGAACAAAAGATAATCCTAAAAACCCAAATGAAGTCCTGCAAAATATCAAAAAAGAAGCCACTTTTAAACCAACAAAACCAATCATAAAAAACACGCCAAAGTCCAATTTCAAGAAAAAAAATACTTCAAAAGCAGCACAACCTAAAGTTCAAGTGGTTGAAAATGTAAAATTTAATAACGGTAAAAACAAAAAGAAGTAATATTATCTTAATATTACTTCTTGTACCACCTCTCTTCTCAAGGCTTCATTGAGAAGGGTAATTATTTTGTCTTTACCATAGCTCAATTCAGCTCTCAATGTTGAGGAACTCAGTTTGACATACAATTTACCCGATTTTAAAATTACATCTTCTGTGTAAGCATTAACTCCGTTTCCCATGATGCTTTTCCATGCTTCTCTTACATTTACATCGTCTATGCCCGATTGAAGTTTGTTTTTTTTAATAATTTCTTTTATAACATCGGCCAAACACTCTTCGTTACTCGTTCTTTTATTCATTATTTTTTGCTATATGGTTCTTGTCTATTGTATTGATATTCAAACCCTTTTGCATCTTTCAAAACCAAAAAATGTTCCGATGCTTGCAAAATTTCTTCCTTAACTGTATCTTTTGTTTTGGGATATACCAAATAGCTTTTACCCGATTGTTGAATTACTTTTACATCTTCAAAATCATCACTCACTAAATAAGAACCATCCAGTTGTGGATGAACTTTCTTACGAAAACCCTTGTGGTTTTTTATTTCAAAATAATCAATGGATTCGTTTACTTTGTAGCCTTTTTCGCTACCATCTGGCAATACAACATTTTGTATTTCCCAATAGCCATTAATTTTTGCCTCTTCTATAGGTTTTGATGGTGTACATGAAAAAAATAACATGCCCAAACCTATTAAAAATAAATTTTTAAATGTCATACAAATATATTTTTGGAGCCATTCCAGCTGTTCGCTATATCTTTTGTTTTTTAAAGAAAAAAACAAAAGGATGTCGCTTCCATCTGGGCTAGGGCACCGTTTTTCAAAAGAAACAAATTTAGTATAAAAATGGACTTTTTCAAAATTATAAAAGTTAAAATTCTATTATAAACTCCTATTTATTTGCATAAAAAAACCTCTTGAAATGCAACAAGAGGTTTTAATATTAAAAAATAAAAATATTACATTTTAGCTTTCAAAGCTTTAGCTTTATCGCTCATTTCCAATGTTTTATAAACGCTTAATAAAGTTTTGGCAATATCTTCATTTTTTGGATTTAGCTCATAAGCTTTTTCCAAATAAGGTAAAGTGTCAGTAAACATTTTAGTACGATCCGTTTTCAATACGTTGTATCTTTTAGTATCTTTATCAGAGGTGCCAAGTTTGTTCATTTCTGTAACAATTTTTTCATCGGCACTTAATTTTAACTCTGCCATATTAGCATAAGCATTAACATAAGTAGGGTTGATTTCGATGGCTCTTTTAAAATATTTCTCTGCATCTACAAGTTGATTCGCTTTACGACTAATTACACCTAAATTATAAACTAAATCAACGTCGTTTGGATTTTTTTCCAACGCTTCTGAAATAAGTTTTTTGTAAGTATCCATGTCGTTCAATTTCAAATACAAGTCGGCTTCCGTCATTAACAATGAGGTGTCCTCTGGATTGGCCACTCTAGCCTCACGAATTGCTGTTTTAGCTTCTGCATCTTTTCCATTTGTAACCAAAATTAATGCTATATTTTTCATGATTTCACCTCTTTTGGAAGGTATTTTTTCTTCTCTAGGTTTTTCATGTGTGCCACCTTTTACAAACAAATCACGCTCTGCTTTTGTTGCAAATTGCTCTTCAGCTTTAGAGTCTTTATTTGTTGCATAATAAACGGTGCCTTCTCCAGAATAATTATTATTTTTCAACTCTTGATAATATGTCAAAGCACTGTTATAATCTTTTCCATTGATGGCATAACCTGCTGCATAATACAGTTTTTCCATATCTTTGGTGTCCAAATCATATACGGCTTTCAATAGTTTAGAACCTTCGGCATAATTGTCTTTATTACCCAATTCTACAGCTGCATTTACCAATTTGCCTTTCAAAATATTAATATTTTTCAAGGCTTCTTCAGTAAATTTGGCTTTGCCACTGGCTTTTTCAATAGCTTGTAAAGTAGTATAGGCTTTTGCGGCATCCATCAAGTTTTGAGAAACTTCCATGTTTTTATTGGCCAATTCTAAAGCAATATTTCCTTTTACAAACTGGTATTGGGCTTTGTCAGCATCTGTAGCCAAAAGGGGTTCTGCTGCCATTAACAAAGTTTTTGCTTCAGGAGCATTGCCATTTTTTAAGGCTTTTTCAGCCGCTTTCAATTCGTTTTTTTGAGCCATTGCACCTGTCGAAATCATGACTATCGATGCTAGAATTAAATATCTTTTTTTCATAAAATATTTTTTTAGTTTTAGTTAATTATTTATTGCTGTTATTCTTCTGTTACGGGTTCATTATCAGTTGTTTGCTCTTCGGTTTCAGAGTCTTCATCTGGATTAGCCAATACGTCTTTTGATGTTTCTTCATCTTCATCTTTCATCACTTTTGTTACCGCAGCAATAGAATCTTTACCCTTCAAATTAATCAATTTTACACCCTGTGTTGCTCTGCCCATAACTCTTAAATCTTCTACGGCAAGCCTAATAGTAAGCCCAGATTTGTTAATAATCATCAAATCATCTGCATCAGTTACAGAGTTGATAGAAACAAGATTACCCGTTTTGTCTGTTATATTCAACGTTTTAACACCTTTTCCACCTCTATTTGTAATACGATAATCATCTAAGCTAGAGCGTTTTCCGTATCCATTTTCAGAAACAACTAGTATTTCGCTATTCATATCGTTTACAGCCACCATTCCAATAACTTCATCTTGGTCGTCTTGTAGCGTAATTCCTCTAACTCCAGATGCAGTTCTACCCATCGGACGGGTTTTAATTTCTTCAAATCGAACTAATTTACCAGATTTTACGGCTACTAATATTTGACTTTCACCATTGGTTAATTCTGCTGCCAATAGTTCATCGTCTTCTCTAATTGTTATGGCAGCTACACCATTTACCCTTGGTCGGGAATATTGTTCCAAAAGTGTTTTTTTCATGATTCCTTTTTTAGTAACCATAATCAAATAATTATTTTGAATATATTCTTGATTTTTAAGGTCTTGTGTGCATATATAGGCTTTTACCTTATCGTCGCTTTCTATGTTAATTAAATTCTGAATAGCACGTCCTTTGGCTGTTTTGTTGCCTTCTGGAATTTCATATACCCGCATCCAAAAACATTTCCCTTTTTGTGTAAAAAACAACATATATTGATGGTTTGTAGCCACAAACATGTGTTCTAAGAAATCTTGGTCTCTAGTACCAGCACTTTTTTGGCCAACACCCCCTCTGTTTTGGGTTTTATATTCAGATAAGTTGGTACGTTTTATGTATCCTGCATGAGAAATCGTAATAACTACATTTTCGTCTGCAATCAAATCTTCTATACTCACATCGCCTCCAGAATATTCAATTACAGATCGACGGGCATCACCAAATTTATCTCTAATTTCAATCAACTCCTCTTTGATCAAGTTGGTTCTCAAATCTTTATCGGCAAGTAAGGCTTTCAAGTGAGCAATCAATTTCATGATTTCTTCATATTCGCTTCTCAATTTGTCTTGCTCTAGTCCAGTCAATTGACGCAAACGCATTTCAACAATCGCTCTTGCTTGAATTTCAGATAATTGAAATCTTTCTATCAATCGATCTCTTGCTTCTTCTCCATTTTTAGAGGCTCTAATAATTTTGATTACCTCGTCTATATTGTCCGAAGCTATAATCAAACCTTCTAAAATGTGGGCTCTTTCCTCGGCTTTTCTCAACTCAAATTGAGTACGTCGAACTACTACATCGTGTCGGTGTTCTATAAAATAATGAATCATGTCCTTCAAATTCAACATTTGAGGACGACCACCAACTAACGCAATATTATTGACACTAAACGATGATTGTAATTGTGTAAATTTATATAAAGTATTTAAAACCACATTTGGAGTGGCATCTCTTTTCAAAATATATACAATTCGCATACCATTTCTATCCGATTCGTCTCGAATATTGGCAATGCCTTCAATTTTTTTGTCGTTTACCAAGTCTGCCGTTTTTTTAATCATGTCGGCTTTGTTTACTTGATATGGAATTTCTGTAACTATTATGGATTCTCGTCCATCCACTTCTTCAAAACTGACTTTTGCTCGCAAAACTATGCGTCCTCTACCTGTTTTAAATGCTTCTCTTACACCTTCATATCCATATATAGTTCCCCCTGTTGGAAAATCAGGAGCTTTAATATGGTTCATCAATTCGTCAATTTCAATTTCAGAATTGTCTAAATATGCTAATGTACCGTTGATAACTTCTGTTAAATTATGTGGCGGCATATTGGTAGCCATACCCACAGCTATTCCCGTAGCTCCATTTATTAATAAAGTAGGAACACGTGTTGGCATTACTTTTGGTTCATATAAAGTATCGTCAAAATTCAATTGAAAATCAACAGTTTCTTTTTCAATATCGGCCATAATTTCTTCCGAAATTTTTTGCATTCTTGCCTCGGTATAACGCATGGCTGCTGGACTATCCCCATCGACAGACCCAAAATTTCCTTGTCCGTCCACTAGCAAATACCGCATACTCCATTCTTGTGCCATACGTACCATGGCATCATATACAGAGGTATCTCCGTGAGGATGGTATTTTCCCAATACTTCTCCAACTATTCTTGCTGATTTTTTATGGGCTTTATTCGAAAAAACACCTAATTCATACATGCCATAAAGCACACGTCGATGTACGGGTTTTAAACCGTCTCTAACATCAGGAAGGGCTCTCGATACAATTACAGACATCGAATAATCGATGTAGGCAGATTTCATTTCATCTTCAATGTTAATAGGAATTAACTTATCTCCGTCTGACATATTTTATATAGTTTATTTTAAAATTATTATGTTATAAAAAATCTTGCTAATTTATAGTTTCTATTTGAACATAACAATTTTTTTTAACAAAAAAATAATTAATTTATTAACAATAATATTACTGTAAGTAAAAAATTAAAGTATTTTAGAAAAATCTGGTTTAAAATAATGGGGTCCTTTCATTACTTTTCCGTCGTTTCTATATATAGGTTGTCCTTTGTCATCTAACTTGCTCATGTTGCTTTGATGTATTTCGTCAAATATTTGTTCCATTTGGTCTTGCAAACCGTGTTCGATAATAGTGCCACATAATATATATAGCATATCGCCCAAAGCATCTGCAACATCGTGCAAATTGTTGTTGCTAACGGCCTCTAAATATTCTTCGTTTTCTTCTTTCATCAATTCAAATCGCAGTTTGTTTTTATCAAAACCTAAGCTTGCTTGTGGCCTTTTGGCATATCCTAATTGATAAATTTCATGAAATTTTTTCACTGATTCTAATTGTTTTTTCATACGTTTTATTTAATTTTTAATGAATATATAGGTCTATATTTTTTATTCAATACGGCTACTAAAAAATGATTATAAAGAAACAAACAAAAATACATCATAAACTAATTAAAAAATGTAATTTTGTACTCAAATTTTAGTATCATTATGTTTAGTACAGGGCAACTTATTTTTGCATCACTTTTTTTTGTATCGTTCGTTTTAATTACTATGTATTCTTATAAAAAGGATAAAAATCTTCATAGCTTTTTTTATAAAGGTAATTATAAAGTACTATTGGCTTTTTTGATTTTTATTGGTTTATTATTTGTAATTAAATTTTATTTTAAACATTAATACAAAAATTTGTTAAAATTTAATAGACTTTATTATATTTGCACACTTAATCATATTTAAAATGAAGATTTTAAAATATTTTTTCCTACTCATCATGCTACTTGTAACAGCTGCCTCTATATTTGTGGCAACGTTAAATCCTAACTATGTAGTTGTAAGAACAAAAATAATAAAAACCCCCCGTATAACTGCTTATCAATACATTAACGATTTAAGAAATTGGGAAGAATTTGGTTCTTGGAAAGAGGATAACCCCAACATGCAATTTGATTACTCTGTAAATTCTTCTGGCAAAGGCAGTTATTATAATTGGAAAAACGGGAACGATTTTGGACGCATAGAAACAGTATCGAATAAAGAGGGAATGTTAATTGTTCAAAAAATGAATGATAATGGCGAAATATCTGATGTATTTTGGCAGTTTAAGGATACTTTAGGAAAAACAAAAATTACATTCAAAAACATTGGAAAAATGGGTTTTTCTAATAAAATTTTTACCGGAATACAAGGTGGAATTGATCATGTGGTGGGTACCATTTTTGAAAGAAGCCTTGAAAATGTCAATAGAATTTTAGATTTTGAAGTAAATACTTATAAAGTTAAAATAAACGGTTATATCCAAAAATCTTTTTTTTATTATTTACAAAAAACAATAATCAGCAAAGATGTACATATTAAAAAGAATATTCCTATTTTGATTCACGATATTAATCAGTTTTCACAAAAAAACAATATTCATACGGTTGGAATTCCATTTATCAAATACAATAAAAAAGACCCTAATAGGCAAGTTACAAGTTATACTGTGGGTATTGAATTGAAAGAAATGATTTATACTAGTAAGGAAAGTGAATTTGTAGTAGATAGTTTGCCAGCCACTCATTATATCAAAACAACTTTAACGGGAGATTATTCGCATTTGTATCAAGCAAAAATGAAAACATTAAATTTTATTTATAAAAATAAATTAATGGAAGACTTTGAAAAATCTTATTTGGAGTATTATGTGAAAGACAAATCGATAAGTAACAATCCATCTACTTGGATTACAGAGATTTATGTTCCAATAAAAACAAAAGCCAAGCCTAAAAAATATTACAAACCGAAAGTAGAACAAACGACCGCCACACCAGCTCAAGCACCCGCTACTACTGAAACGGTAACTCCAACTAATACAAATTCAAATTAAAATCAATAGAAGTCTATTTGTTGAATCTTACATTAATTTTTTTTATAATTAAATGACTAGTTAAACCTTTTCTAATTTTGAATGTCTAAAGTTGAAAACAATATTTTGGAAGAGGAGCAAGCATTTATATTGCAATTATTAAATCCAAAAACGCAAAATGTAGCGTTTCAAGAACTCTTACAAAAATACCAACGACCATTGTATAACCACATTCGTAACATTGTTTTAAATCATGATGATACCGATGATGTGTTGCAAAATACATTTGTAAAAGTATATCAAAATTTGAATAAATTTAAAGGAGAAAGCAAACTTTTTTCGTGGATGTACCGCATTGCAACGAATGAAGCTTTGACTTTTTTAAAATCAAAATCCAAAACACAAGGCATTTCAACTGATGTATTGCAAAATAAATTAGTACATAATTTAGAAGCAGATGCTCACTTTGATGGAGATGCTATACAATTAAAATTGCAAAAAGCCATAGCACAATTACCTGAAAAACAACAATTGGTATTCAAAATGAGGTATTTTGAATCACTTAAATACGATGATATTTCAGATATTTTAGGAACATCTGTTGGAGCTTTAAAAGCCTCTTATCATCATGCAGCCAAAAAAATTGAAGATTTTATGCTACACCATTAAACTTTATATCTAAATCAAAGTCCTACTACCATGGAAACATTTAATTTAAACAACCAACACACAAAATCTACTGGTTTTCAAATACCAGAAGGCTATTTTGTGCAATTTTCGGATAAAATCCAAATGAGAATTGCTGCAGAAAAAAAGCCTAAAACTACCCTGTTCAAATTACAAAAAAATACAATTTTCAAAATAGCCGCAGTGTTTACTATTGGTTTTGGAAGTATGTATTATTGGCAAACATCAAACCCATATTCAAATATCGACCCTATTGTTTTAGAAAATTACATTTCCGATTCAAAATCCATGACCGATAATGACTTGGCAGAAATTTTGGATGATAATGAATTAGACAAATTACAAATTGATTTGAACATTACACATCAAGATATAGAGAAAGAGTTGATAGATAATAATGATTTAGAAGAATATTTATTAAATTAATATAAAAATGAAAAATAATATTTTAACAATTTTATTGTTTTTACTTGCAACTACTGTTGGTTTTTCGCAAGGAAAATTTAAAGAAAAAAGAGAAAAAATAAAAGCCTTAAAAATTGCCTATATCACCAATGAATTAGCTTTGACTACGGATGAGGCTACTAAATTTTGGCCACTTTTTAATGCGTTTGAAAAACGGGAAATGGAAATAAGAGGTGGTAAAAGACGAGATTTAAAATTCAAACTAGACGATGTAGATTTGGATAAAATGACGGACAAAGATGCTTTAAATTTAATAAACAATATGGAAAGTTCTGAAGAAGAGCTGTTTCAATTGCGAAAAAAATTCATTTTAAGTTTAAAAGGAGTTTTGCCTCCCGTAAAAATTTTGAAGTTGAAACGTGCAGAAGAGGCATTTCATAAAAAATTATTGAAACAATACAAAGAACAACACAAAGAATAACAAGTAAAAACTTGTTAAATTGTGAAAAATAATATTTATTAAAAATAAAGTAAAAAAAAATGGTGTTTTACATATTATCTTTATATCTTAATAACTAAATTTGCAAGTTCTTAAAAATATTTATAATGAGTACAACACACAAAGACTTACATCATAAATGGACAATTGGAGGTTTATTGGTAAGTTTGGGAATTATTTATGGTGATATTGGAACTTCGCCATTATATGTAATGAAAGCCATTTTGGGGCTAGAATTTGCAATCAATAAAGATTTAGTATTAGGAGGCATTTCGTTGGTTTTTTGGACATTAACGTTACAAACCACTCTAAAGTATGTGTTAATTACCTTAAGTGCAGACAACCATGGCGAAGGAGGTATTTTTGCCTTGTATGCATTAGTGAAAAAAACCAAAATCAAATGGTTAATTATTCCAGCCATTATTGGAGGGAGTGCCCTACTAGCAGATGGCATCATTACGCCTCCCATATCGGTGTCTTCGGCCGTTGAAGGGATTCGGTTGTTTTATCCAAAAATCAATACTATCCCAATTGTAATTGGTATTTTATTTATATTATTTACCATTCAACAATTTGGAACCAAATTAGTTGGTAATTTTTTCTCACCAATAATGTTGGTTTGGTTTTTGATGTTAGGTGTTTTAGGTGCCTATCAAATTGCCCTAAACCCTGAAGTTTTAAAAGCTTTAAATCCTTATTATGCTTATCATATTTTGGTAGCCGAAAAAGGAATCAATCCAGAAGGTTTTTTTGTTCTAGGATTTGTTTTTTTATGTACTACGGGTGCCGAAGCTTTATATTCAGATATGGGACATTGTGGCAGAAAAAACATCAGAATTAGTTGGGTTTTTGTAAAACTAACTTTAGTACTCAATTATTTTGGTCAAGCCGCTTATTTAATTCAACACGAAGGAATTACCTTAAAACAATTGAGTGCTTCAAACCCCAATCCATTTTATTTAATCATGCCCGAATGGTTTCAATTAGCAGGAGTTATTATTGCAACATTGGCTGCCGTTATTGCATCACAAGCTTTAATTAGTGGCTCATTTACCTTGATAAATGAAGCCATGCGTTTGAATTTTTGGCCTAAATTACGTATCAAATATCCTACAGAAGTAAAAGGTCAAATGTATATTCCTTCAATCAATTGGATGTTATTTTTAGGATGCGTTGGTATTGTTTGGCATTTTGAAGAGTCAAGTAATATGGAACATGCTTATGGTTTGGCCATTATTTTATGTATGATCATGACCACAATTTTGCTCAATTTTTATTTGATTTTAAAGCGAGTTCAATGGTATATCATTACCCCTTTAATCGGAACGTATTTGTTGATTGAGTTTAGCTTTTTTGCAGCCAATATTACCAAATTTGCAGATGGTGGTTATGTTACTTTGATTATTGCTATTGTATTGATTATGATATTATGTCCACTTGGTATTTAGCAAAACAAATTAATAAAAATTATACTAAAATAGTAAAAATTGCCGATTATAAAAAGGTTTTAGCCGAATTGAGCGTAGATTTGACCATACCAAAATATGCTACACACTTGGTATATATGACCAATGCCAATAGAATTGACGAAATTGAGGAAAAAGTGATGTATTCCATCTTACAAAAAAGACCCAAAAGAGCTGATGTATATTGGTTTGTTCATGTTAATATTTTAAATGAACCTTACAAAACAGAATATAAAGTAACTGAAATTGTAAAAGATGATTTGTATAGAGTTGATTTTAATTTAGGTTTTAGAGAGCCAACCAAAATCAACTTGATGTTTAAAGAAGTTTTAAAGGATATGGTTAAAAAAGGAGAAGTAGATATTACAAGTAGATATGAATCCTTAAATAAAAACAATATACTTGGTGATTTTAAATTTGTATTGTCTGAAAAATTCCTTTCAAATGATAGTGATTTATTATGGCACGAAAAAGTCATTATGAATACTTATTTTTTAATAAAAAAATTGAGTATTACAGAAGAGGATTCCTTTGGATTGGATAGCAGCTCTGTAAAAATAGAAAAATTTCCAATGGTTATTCACCCTCCAGAAAAAATTTGTTTAACACGGATTAAATAAAAGAAATAGCACTATTGTAAAATAGTGCTTTTTTATCTACAGGAATATACCAATAAATAATTAAAAAGCAATATATTTGTTTTAGAAAAAAAATAAAATGAGATTACACCGAAATTTAGTTTATACCACCATTGATAGTTTGAATGCCATATTTAATGAAGGCGAATATGCCGACAAAGTTGTAGCAAGAGCATTAAAAAAAGACAAACGTTGGGGGAGTCACGACCGTAAATTTGTTGCAGAAACTATTTATGAAATTGTTCGTTGGAAACGACTTTATTGTGAAATTGCTGAAGTAAAAGAACCATTTGATAGAGATAATTTATGGAGGATATTTGCGGTTTGGGCAGTATTAAGGGGGTATCCTATTCCAGATTGGCGACAATTAGAAGGTACACCAGAAAGAAAAATTAAAGGACGTTTTGATGAATTGTCGAAAAAAAGGGTTTTTAAAGAGTCTATACCAGATTGGATGGACGATTTGGGTGTTAAAGAGTTAGGTGAAGCAGTTTGGACAAAAGAGATTGCAGCCCAAAATCAACCCGCAAAAGTAATTTTAAGGGTAAATACACTTAAAACAAGCAAAGAAAAATTGAGAGCCATTTTGATGGATTTGAATATCGAAACTACTTTTTTAAACGATCAACCGGATGCATTAGTACTCAAAGAACGTGCAAATGTATTTTTGACAGATGCTTTCAAAGATGGATTGTTTGAAGTTCAAGATGCCAATTCGCAGTTGGTTGCAGCGTTTTTGGATGTAAAACCAGGAATGAGAGTTGTAGATACTTGTGCGGGTGCTGGCGGCAAAACATTACATATTGCTTCGTTAATGCAAAACAAAGGGCAGCTTATTGCTATGGATTTGTATGAAAGCAAACTCAAACAACTCAAACTTAGAGCCAAAAGAAATGGTGCTTTTAATATTGAGTACCGCATCATTGATTCGACAAAAGTCATTAAAAAATTACAAGAAAAAGCAGATCGGGTTTTGATTGATGCACCATGCAGTGGATTGGGCGTTTTGAAAAGAAATCCAGATGCTAAATGGAAATTGCAACCAGAATTTATTGATAATATTAGAAAAGTACAAGCTGAAGTATTAGAGAGTTATTCAAGAATTGTAAAACCTGGCGGCAAAATGGTATATGCAACTTGCTCTGTTTTGCCATCTGAAAATCAAGAACAAGTCAATAAATTTCTTCAAACCGAAAATGGAAAACAGTTTAGTTTTATTAAAGACGCTAAAATTTTAGCTTCAGAATCTGGTTTTGATGGTTTTTATATGGCTCTTTTAGAACGAAAACTATAATGATATTCATGTAAACAGTAATTTATTTTTTTCAAAGATTACCACAAATTGTAATGGATTGTTCCCCAACATCAACAAATTTAAGTTATTGTTTTATCTAGTCATTTATGATTTTGTATTGAAATCAAAAAAAATGAGCTTAACATATAAAACCAATAATAATTATTAATTAATAATTTACAAATATGAAAAAACTATACATAAAGATTTTAATTTGTTTTACAAGTTTTGGAATGGCACAAATACCAGCAAATTATTATAATAACGCTACGGGAACAGGTTATACCTTGAAAACACAGTTATTTAACACCATCAACAATAATACCAATTCGGCAAGCAGTAGTGCTAATTATGGTGGCTTGTGGACTTTATATACTGAAAATGCTTTTAGAGATTTGTATTATGAAAACGACAATTCCTTGTTAGATGTTTATTCAGAAAAACCTACTGGCCCCGATAGTTATAGCTATACAGGAACAAGCCAACAATGTGGTAATTACAATTCTGAAGGCGATTGTTACAACAGAGAACATACTGTGCCTCAAAGTTATTTTGGGGGTAGTGGTAGTTATCCGATGTATTCAGATGCACATTTTGTACTGCCCTCAGACGGTAAAGTGAATGCTCAACGCAATGATTTTCCGTACGGAAAGGTAAATGTAGCTACTTGGACATCTACTAATGGTTCCAAGTTGGGTTCCAACTTAAATAGTGGTTATTCTGCAGGTTATACCTCGACAGTATTTGAACCTATCGACGAATTTAAAGGAGATGTCGCCAGATGTTTGTTGTATTTTGTAACCCGATACCAAGACCAATTGTCAAATTTTTATAGCAATTCGACTTCTACAGCAAAAGTAATGTTTGACGGCAGTAGCAATCATAGTTTTTCAAATACGTTCCTTAATATTTTACTTACATGGCATGCGTCAGACCCTGTAAGTAATTATGAAATAGCAAAAAATAATGCAGTATATACTTTTCAAGGCAACAGAAATCCATTTATTGATCATCCAGAATGGGTACAAAGCATTTGGGGAAGCCCATTAAAAATATCGGATTTTGATTCTTTAGAAAATATAGTTGTCTATCCAAACCCTACAAATAATAAAACAATTTATATTAATTCTGATATTAGCTTGGATGAAATTGAATTAATAAATCTAAATGGGCAATTGATTCAAGTCATTAAAAACCCTTTATTTATCAATAAATCATTTGATATTCAAAATTTAAACCAAGGATTTTATTTTTTAAAGTTGAAAGCTGAAAACCAAATGATCATAAAAAAAATATTTGTAAACTAATTGATTTTAATCAATCAATGTGGTAAGTATCGGGACTTTTATGCTTATCAAATGAATTTCTTTTAAAAATCATTGTCAAAAAATCTATTTGACAATGATTTTTTTAAAAATTTTCCAAGATAATTAAATTATTTTGTCATTTATCTTTGCTTTATATTACCCGATCCACTTACTTTACTTTCTATTTGTTTTGGGTTTCCTGAATAGGAAATATTTCCAGAACCCGAAATTTTGGCATCAAGAGCGTTGGTACAATTTACATTGATATTTCCAGAACCCGAAATGGCTACAGTTGCATTTTGAGTTGTAAGTAAAGGTGTTTTAATATTACCCGAACCAGATATTTTGCCAATAAAATCTTGACAATTACCTTCTAATAATATATTTCCAGAACCCGAGAGTTGGACTTCTACTTGCTGACTATCAAGCTGTAAGCGAATATCGCCACTTCCTGAAAGGGCAAGTTTAAAATTATTGAGTTTTAAAATTGCTTTACTAAAAATGGTACCAGATCCACTAGATTGTAACGAGTTTATAGACTCGACAGGAATTAATATTTTAATTTTATTTTGGTATTTATAAGGAATATAAATACCGTTTTCAAGACTAATGTGTAAGGTTTCATTTTTTACTTCAGTAATTATATAAGGCAAAATAGCTTCGTCGGCAGTAATGATAATTTGACCTTCGGTGCCTTTTATAATTTCAGTTTCAAAAAAACTACTTATTTTTATGGCTTCATACTGGGGTGTTGTACGGGTTTCTGTTTTGATGATTTTTGTAAAATCAATTTTTTTAGTTCCCCAATTTTGACCAAATACATTTGTTAGTATGAACATACTTACGATTAAAAATTTTGTATTGACTTTCATTTTATTTAATATTAAAGTTTATTTTTTGTTAATTTGATACTTCCGTAATCGGATTGAAGGGTTATTTGATGCAATCCACGTGTTTTATAATATCCAAGATAGTTTGAATGTACTGCAGATTCAGATTTTGTGTTGAAAAATAAATCATTTGGAGCTTTTAAATCGGCATATTTTAAACTGATATTGAAATCAAAAGCATAACTTGGTTTGAATCCTATTTCAATTTGAGTATAAGATCCGTTAATATTTATCAAATTATTAACCTCCATATTTTGTATCTTCACATGTCCATATTTTGTGTTTATGATTGCTTGCTCCACAATTTGTAAGATGTCTATGTCTGTATAAGTACTCCGACTTACAAAATTTTTAATATTTTTTATCGATACATTACCATATTTGGTATGTAATTGAAGCGACCCAATTTGATCTATTTGCAATTGGGTATAATTGGAATCAACCGTTAAAGATAGAGCAGTTTCAATATCTAATTCAGAATATTTAGATGAAATATTTGCTTTTTTTATATAATTTATTTTAGAATTTTCACAATACTCTAAATAAATATTGTTTTTTTCATTGCTTAATCGGTCAATCAAAATTTTACCATATTGACAACTAATATTAGTAAAACCATTGATTTCACCTAAATATATATTTCCATATTTATTTAAAATAGTCAAATTACCATTTTTAGGAATTTTCAATTGATAATGAATTTCAAATGAATTATTTTGATTTTTTGAACTATTAATGCTATTTCCAATAGAAGTAGTGGCCGTTATTTTGGCTTTTAAAGCCTCGATATTTATTGTAATATCGTCTAATTTTTGATCAATCCACTTTTCGTTTTGTCCTAAAACTTTTATAAGGATCTCTAATTCAACTTTATCTTCATCCCATGTTGCCACCGAAATGTTTCCGTAAGTATTGTTGATTACAACATCTACATTTGGATATACAATATATATTTTTTTGATACTTTTTTGCTTAACAATTGGGCCAATAACATTTGAATATGCCAAACAGTATGTTGAAAAAAACAATAAAATAGATAAAAGTTTACAGTATTTTTTCATTATTCTCAATATTTTCATGTTCTTCAATTCTTTTTAATACTTCTTCCAAAAATGAAATTCTAGTTTGGAAATTACTAATTAAAGCTTTGATTAATATTTTATTTTCGCCATTTTTTTCTAATTCAAATAAAATATTTTGATAATCTTTGTCAAATTCTTTCATTTGTTTCAAAGCATCTTCAACCATTTTTTGATTTGCATCAGATTTTTTATCTTGAATTTTATATAACTCTTTTGCAATAAGCACTGTAAATATCGAATCAGTTTGTTGGGTTTCCTTTGAAGCAAATTTCAAGTTTTTTTGCGGATAGCTGTTCAATTGATTAATAAAATACCCAAAACCGATCAATATACATGCTGCAATGGTAGCATACCTCCAATAGTGTTTTTTTGCCTTTTTTGATGTTATTTTTTGCATAAAAACCAAACTATGATGGGTGGGTAGTTCCTTAATATCCCAATTGTCATGATTATTTTGAAACATTACATCTATTTCATCTTTCATTGATTTCATTTTTTTTAAATTTTATTCTTAAACTTTCTTTTGCTCTGCTTAAAGTGGTTCTAAAATTGGCATTTGAAATTTGTAAAATATCGCAAATTTCTTCCTGGTCATAACCTTCTATGTAATATAAGGAAAGTAGGACGTTGTAACTGTCTTTTAAAGATTTCATTGCATTTAGAATTTGTTGTACTTGAAAGTTTTTAACGTCATTCAGTATTACTTCTGTAGGTATTTCAATGTTTTCATGTAATGTTTCCTGCCATTCATCTGTTGAAATTCTTTTTTCTTTTTTACAAAAATCAATGCTGCAATTTACAATAATCCGTTTCAACCAGGCTCCAAAAGCCACCTCGTTTTTAAATTTTTCTAGATTTGAAAATGCTTTTAAAAATCCTTCTTGCATGATGTCTTGTGCAAAATGTTCGTCTTTTATAATTCGAAAAGCCACATTATACATAGCGTTTGCATACAAGTGATACAATTCGTGTTGTGCCTTTGTATTTTTATCGATACATAAAGCTATAAGTCGTGCAATATTTGGACTGTTATTTTTCAAATATTTGATTTAGTTACGTAATTAAAGACCAAGTTTAATTTTATTTGTTACAGTATTAATCTTAAAAATCAAATTTTTTTTTGAAAACAATATGAAATTAAAAAAATATTGTTAATTTTGAAAAATAATTATGAGTTTATTATAAAACAGTCTTTTCTAAATGAAGATACAAATATAATATTATTCTACTAATTTTATTTTAAAAACAATAAAATAAATTCAAAATAATATATTTAACAAACAAATATTACGGAAATGAAAAAAATAAATTTTTTAATGCTATTTTTAGTTTTTATAGGATTGATGACATCTTGCGAAGTTGAACCTATTGATAGTAATTTGAATCCACAATCATTTGACGACAATACAAATAACAATTCAGGTGCTGCTTCATTTAAGGCTAACTTTAGTGGAGCAACTTTTACGGCAACAAGTACTTTAGCATATATATCTGGAGGATCAATTAGATTAGAAGCATTAAGAGGCACAAGTGGTGAAGGATTTGCCTTTTTTTTAGAAGGCACAACAGTTGGTACTTATGCTGCACCCGATAATTTATTAACCTATACACCAGCAAATTCAACAGATAATTTTGGCTATTGGGCTCAAAACCCATTAAGTCCCAATCAAAGTGTTGGGTCTGTAACGGTAACAGCTATTGATTCTGTAAACAAAACAATATCGGGAACATTCAATTTTACGGGATATTGGTCAGATTTTTCAGTAACAAATATAGCACCAATAGTTTTTTCTGGAGGTGTATTTACTAATATTCCTTATTCTACACAAAGCCCTACGGGTGATACCTTTTACACTAAAATAAATGGAACAGAATTTGTGGACAATGATATTGTAGTTGCAACTGTAAATGATGTTATTGGAATAGCGGCAAGAAATGCGGCTCAGGATGTTGTGAATTTAGGCATAAAAGAAACACTTACAGTTGGATCATACACCATAACGGGGGCTTCGACAGATCAAGTGCAAGCAAGTTATAAATTGGCGTCTAATATTTTACCATTGTCTGCCACTGCGGGTACTATTACTATTACAAGCAAAACAACTGACAGAATTGTTGGTACATTTAGTTTTGCAACTACCAATGGTACTTATCAGGCTACTAGTGGAACTTTTGATGTTGCTTACTAAAATAACGTGTTACAAAAATGATCCCGCCTAATTGGCGGTTTTTTTGTTTTTGGCACAATCATTGAATAATAATTGTTCTCATATTTATAATTGATATTTTACTATCATTTCAATTTTAATTGCTTATGAAGTACTTTTTTTTCAATTATACTTAATTTATTAATGCCAAAATGACTTTAAAACAACGATATGTCAGATAATAAAATATTTACAATTGACAATATGTCATTAAACGAAATTGATTCAGATTCAGAATTGATTCCTCTACTATCAAAAGAAGACGAAGAAGAAATGAACAATGAAATTTTGCCAGAAACGCTACCCATATTGCCTTTGAGAAACACCGTTTTGTTTCCAGGTGTTGTAATTCCAATTTCGGCGGGAAGAGATAAATCCATCAAATTATTGAATGATGCCAATGCTGCTGGAAAAATTATTGGAGTTGTAGCACAAAAAGACGAAGCAGAGGAAAACCCAACAGAAGATGGAGTACACAAAATGGGTACTGTTGCTCGAATATTAAGAGTTTTGAAAATGCCCGACGGCAATATCACGGTTATTTTGCAAGGAACTAAACGATTTAAAATTGTTGATTTTATACAAGAAGATCCTTATTTTGTAGCTAATATACAATCGATTAATGAAAAAAGACCTGTAAAATCTGATTCAGAGTTTAATGTTATAATCGATTCAATAAAAGAATTGGCCATTCAAATAATAAATGATAATCCAAATATTCCGTCTGAAGCCACTTTTGCAATAAAAAATATTGAAAGTAAGCCTTTTTTAATCAATTTCATATCTTCAAATATGAATTTGGATGTTAAAGACAAACAAGTTCTTTTGAGTATTTTGAATTTAAAAGAAAGGGCATTAGAAACGTTGAAGTTTATGAATTTAGAATTGCAAAAATTGCAATTAAAAAACAATATTCAATCAAAAGTACGATTTGATTTAGACCAACAACAAAGAGAATATTTCTTACATCAACAAATGAAAACCATTCAGGAAGAATTGGGTGGGGTATCGCATGAAGACGAGATAGAAGAAATGAAATCCAAGGCTAAAGCCAAACAATGGGACGAGAAAACTCAAAAACATTTTGAAAAAGAACTTTCAAAAATGATTCGATCCAATCCACAATCGCCAGATTATGGAATTCAGCGAAATTATTTAGAATTGTTTTTGGATTTGCCATGGGGGCATTATTCAAAAGATAATTTTGATCTTAAAAGAGCACAGAAAATCTTGGATAAAGATCATTTTGGATTAGACGAAGTTAAAAAACGGATGATAGAACATTTGGCAGTATTGAAACTTCGCAACGATATGAAATCGCCTATCTTGTGTTTAACAGGCCCTCCGGGAGTGGGAAAAACATCAATTGGTCGTTCGGTTGCAGAAGCATTAGGTAGAGAATATGTAAGAATATCATTAGGAGGTTTGAGAGACGAAGCGGAAATACGTGGTCATAGAAAAACGTATATTGGGGCTTTGCCGGGTAGAATTATCCAAAGTTTGAAAAAAGCGGGAACATCAAACCCAGTATTTGTTTTGGATGAAATAGATAAATTATCTAATAGCCATAATGGCGATCCGTCTTCGGCATTATTGGAAGTGCTTGATCCTGAGCAAAATAATTCTTTTTATGACAATTTTTTAGAATTAGGTTATGATTTATCAAAAATCATGTTTATTGCTACTTCAAACACAATGTCCACCATTCAGCCTGCATTGGTCGATAGAATGGAAGTCATTAAAATGTCTGGATATACAATAGAAGAAAAAATTGAAATTGCCAAACAGCATTTGTTTCCAAAACAATTGGAAGCACATGGATTAAATGCTAAACACTTGAGTATTGGCAAAAAACAGTTTGAAAAAATAATTGAAGGATATACCAGAGAGTCTGGTGTAAGAGGCCTTGAAAATAAAATTGCACAAGTAGTTAGAAATGCTGCAAAATGTGTTGCCATGGAAGAGGAATATAATAAAAAGCTAACAGATGAAGATATTGTTACTATATTAGGTGTTCCAAGATTAGAGCGAGACAAAGCAGAAAACAATGAGGTTGCGGGTGTAGTTACAGGCTTGGCTTGGACATCTGTTGGTGGCGATATATTGTTTATAGAATCATTAATTTCTGCTGGAAAAGGCAGTTTGTCTATAACTGGAAACCTTGGTAATGTCATGAAAGAATCAGCAACAATTGCCTTGGAATATATCAAATCTAATGCTGAAATACTTGGCATCAACCCTGAGTTGCCATCGAAATATAATATTCATTTGCATGTTCCAGAGGGGGCAACTCCAAAAGATGGACCAAGTGCGGGTATTGCCATGCTTACTTCGTTGGTGTCGTTGTTTACTCAAAAAAGAGTTAAAAAAAGCCTTGCAATGACGGGTGAAATTACACTTAGAGGCAAAGTATTGCCTGTTGGTGGTATTAAAGAAAAAATCTTGGCTGCAAAAAGAGCCAATATCAAAGAAATTATATTATGTTATGAAAATAAATCAGATGTAGCTGAAATTAAACCTGAATATATTGATGGTTTAACGTTTCATTATGTGAAAGAAATGCACGAAGTAATTGCAATAGCAATTACCAATCAAAAAGTTAAAAATTTTAAGGAATTAATGTAGTATTAAAATATTAAAAAAAATTTAATTTTAAAAAAAAACCTCTTAATAGAGGTTTTTTTTGTTTTTATTTATATTGAAAATGGTACATGATTTTTTTGTCAGAATAAAGTTGATTGCAGGTTTTGCGTGAGGGATTGCAGTGGAAATCCTTTTTTGTTTTTTCTTTAAAAACAAAAAAGATTGCAACGAAAAGCCCGACCCGTAGTTTTACGGAGGGACATGCCCACATCATTTATATTTTGAAAAATATTAAAATATGAAACCGATAAAAGATAACCTTTTAGGTGATTTTATTTATAATATTTGAAATAAATATAGCGATATTATTTACATAACCTTAAAATAATAATAATTGCACTACATATTTGTCTAAATTTTAAACTTTGATAAAGATGATTGATTTGAATAAATACTTATCAAAACGACATTGATAATAATATTATTAATTTGATTTCAATTAAAAAAAAACCTCGATTAATTTTAATAAAATCGAGGTTTTTTATTTCAATATTATTGGTATGCTTCGATAGGGACGCAGCTACAAACTAAATTTCTGTCGCCAAATGCATCGTCTGCTCTGCGAACGGTAGGCCAAAATTTGTTTTCCTTTAAATAGTCTAATGGAAAAGCGGCTTGGGTACGTGTATATGGAAAATTCCACTCGTCTGCTGTTAGCATGGCTTGTGTATGGGGTGCATTTTTCAAAACATTGTTTTTGTCCTCGATTGAAGCGTTTTCAATTTCTTGTCTGATGCTAATCATCGCTTCGCAAAAACGGTCTAGTTCGTCAAGGTTTTCGCTTTCTGTTGGTTCTATCATCAGTGTACCGGCAACAGGGAAGGAAACTGTTGGGGCATGGAAACCAAAGTCCATCAAACGTTTGGCAATATCGGTTACTTCGATGCCTTTTTGTTTAAACGGGCGACATTCTAAAATCATTTCGTGTGCGGCCCTTCCTTGTTCGCCAGAATATAAGGTGTCGTAGTGTCCGTTGAGTCTTTCTTTGATGTAATTGGCGTTTAAAATAGCCATTGTAGTTGCTTTTGAAAGCCCTTCTTCGCCAAGCATGCAAATGTAGCCATAAGAAATCAAACAGACTAAGGCAGACCCCCAAGGGGCTGCTGAAATGGCTGTAATGGCTTGAGAGCCACCTGTTTGGATAATAGGATTGCTTGGCAAAAATGGTACCAACTGTGGGGCAACACATATTGGCCCAACACCAGGTCCACCGCCACCGTGAGGGATTGCAAAGGTTTTGTGTAAATTCAAATGACAAACATCGGCACCAATAGTAGCAGGATTGGTTAGGCCAACTTGTGCGTTCATATTGGCACCGTCCATATATACTTGACCACCGTTTTCGTGTATAATTTGAGAAATTTCTTTAATTGTACTTTCAAAAACTCCGTGGGTAGAAGGATAAGTTACCATGAGGCATGATAAATTATCTTTATATAAAATGGCTTTTTCTCTTACATCTTCCACATCGATATTGCCATTTTCGAGCGTTTTGGTAACTATGATTTGCATGCCTGCCATGGCTGCCGAGGCTGGATTTGTTCCGTGGGCAGAGGATGGAATTAAAGCAATATTTCGGTGGAAATCGCCTCTGGCATGATGATAAGCTCTAATGACCATTAAACCAGCATACTCGCCTTGTGCACCAGAATTGGGTTGTAAGGTTGTTCCTGCAAATCCTGTAATGATGCTTAATTGTTGTTCTAATTTGCTTAACATTTCTTGGTATCCTAATGCTTGGTTTATTGGAGCAAAAGGGTGCATATTGTTCCATTGCGGGTTGCTTAATGGTAACATTTCGCTTGCGGCATTCAATTTCATTGTGCAGGATCCTAACGAAATCATAGAATGATTGAGCGATAAATCTTTTCGTTCGAGCATTTTGATATACCGCATCAATGCCGATTCTGAATGGTATTTATTGAAAACTTCGTGTTGTAAAAATGCGGATTTTCTGTTTAAATGTAATGGTATTGCTGAATTTTCATCTAAACTGTTAAGTTTTTCAACTGATTGACCTTTTGCAGATGCAAATATTTCAAGAATTTTGTTAACGTCATTAATACTTGTAGTTTCATTAAGTGAAATAGCAATATTTTTTTCATCGATATAATAAAAATTATAGGATTGTGCTTCTGCCAAAGGTTGTATGATCGATTGTTCGGCTTCTATGACAATTGTATCAAAATAAGAAGTATTTTTTTGAATATATCCTAAATTATGAAGCTCTTTAGCAAGATTATAAGCTAATGATTGAATGGTATTGGCAATATATTGCAAGCCTTTTGGCCCATGATACACGGCATACATCCCAGCCATTACAGAGAGTAAAACTTGTGCAGTACAAATATTTGATGTAGCTTTATCTCGTTTGATGTGTTGTTCTCTGGTTTGCAGAGCCATTCTTAAAGCTCTGTTGCCATCAGCATCTATAGTGATGCCAATGATACGACCTGGCATACTGCGTTTGTATTCGTCTTTTGTTGCAAAATAGGCAGCATGTGGGCCGCCATAGCCTAAAGGAATTCCAAACCTTTGGGTTGTGCCAACAACAACATCGGCACCCATTTCGCCAGGAGGTGTAAGAATAGTAAGACTCAATATATCTGCTGCTACCGCCACTTTTATATCATTAGATTTGGCTTTAGTTATAAAATCGGTGTAATCATATATTTGTCCGAATTTAGCAGGGTATTGTAAAATTGCTCCAAAATAACCTGATGAAAAATCAAAATTTTCATGATTTCCAATTACAATTTCTATACCAATAGGCATTGCTCGTGTTTGTAAAACAGAAAGGGTTTGAGGAAAAATAGCTTCCGATACAAAAAATTTATTGACATTATTTTTTTTCTGATCTCTAGTTCTAACGTCAAACAAAAGTGCCATTGCTTCAGCAGCTGCCGTACCTTCGTCTAACAATGAAGCATTTGCTATTTCCATTCCAGTAAGTTCTATAACCATGGTTTGAAAATTCAAAATAGCTTCCAATCTGCCTTGAGCAATTTCTGCTTGATAGGGAGTGTAAGCAGTGTACCAACCAGGGTTTTCAAATATGTTGCGTTGAATGACTGCTGGAACTACTGCCTGATTATAACCTAGACCAATATATGATTTGAAAATTTTATTTTTGTTTCCCAATTCATGTATGTGGTTTGCAAATTCATATTCTGTCATGGCAGGAGCCAATTCTAGAGGTTTTTTTAAGCGAATATCGGCAGGTATAGTTTCAGAAATGAGTTGTTCTGTACTGGAAACACCAATAAATTGAAGCATTTTTTGAACATCATTTTCACTAGGGCCAATGTGTCTTAAAGCAAAAGCATCTGTTTTCATGTGTAGATATAGTTATGTTTTTTAAATCATGTTGCTAATAATCAACAGGTTTAAAAATTGATGGTATAATTTTGAAATGGCAAAATTAAATATTAATTGGCTAATAATGATTGTTTTTTTAATGTATTTTTTAATAATTTATCAACTATTTTGAATAATTTAGGAAATCGTTTTGTTAATTTTGCAAAATGAAATTGCTACATAAATGCTTTGATTTATACCTTTCATACAGTTTGCACATCGGATTTGAGGTGTGGTGTATGGTACAAATAACGTATTATTATTTGCATTTAAAACCAGATCATAACTTGGCCATAGTTGTTTTTTTGGGTACTGTTTTTGGGTATAATTTTCTGAAATATGCTGATGGCTTTATTTCAAAAAGAATGCCATGGCACAAATTCAAATGGTTTTTTGTTTTGAACACATTAATTTTTGTAATTTTTTGTTTTTTTTACAGTCAATTAATATTTTTATTGCAAATAATATTAATTATGTTGGTCACTATGATTTTTATTTATCCAAAAATAAGAAAAATAACCAGTTTAAAATTAATTTATGTAAGCTTTTGTTTGAGTTTAGTTACGGTTTTTTTACCTTTATTACAGCATACCCACCTTCAAAGTCAAGTCTTTCTTGTGTTTTTTGAACGTTTTGTATTGATCATAACATTATTGATTCCATTTGAAATTGCCGATCTAAAAAACGACATTGATATAGTAACCATACCTAAAATTATTGGAATTCATAAAACAAAATTATTAGGTTTTTTATTGTTAATAATTGTATTTTTTATTAATATTATGTCAAATGATATTGATTTCATTAAATTTTTTATATATATTTTAATATTTTTAAGTATTTTATTTTCAAATACGATCAAATCAAAATATTTTACAAGGTTTTGGGTAGAAAGTATTCCTATTATTTGGTACTTAATGCTTTATTTTTTGTAAAAAAAAATCATTCAATACATTTCAAATAATTTATAAAATAAGATTCAGGTTCATAGTATATGCCATCTAAATCAGAATGTAATGTTTTTTTAAACACGATATCTTCTGTTTCCGTGGTAAATTTGATCCTCATAAATGAAATAGGTGATTGTTTTAAATCTTCCATGGTGCCTTGTATAAACATAAAATATCCTGTAAGAATTTTTGTTGTAGTATTGGTATGATCCATCAACGAAGTACCACAATCTTCTTTGTCCATAGCTAAAAGCGTAATGATTTTTCCATTTTGAAGTTGAAAATACAATTTGGAATTTTTATCTAAACATTTTGCCTTTGTAAAATTATTATTTTTTGTAATAAATTGAATAGACAAACTTGGAAAACCATCAGAATTGATTAAAGAAAAATATATAAACCTAGAATTTCCAGCAAATATATGTTCGTGTATCAAATATTCTTTGGTAGCTTTATAAACACCTAAACTGTCTTTTACATTGGAACTGTATTCACATTCTTTTTGTGCCAAAAGCGAATGACTTATGAAATAGATCAATAAAAATAGGAATTTTTTCATTTTATGTTGTTTGTTTTAAATTTTGGTGCAAATTAAAACTATTTTTTGATTATTCAAATTAGTAGTAAAAAAACAATAGCTATTGCCTCCATCTTTTATTTTCCATTTCTTTTTTATTACATCTACAGATTCAGGAAAATTCCTGCAACTAACATTCATTTTTTGATTTTCAATATACTTTTTCAGCTCATTTTTTTGATATACAAACACATTTTCCACTTTAAAAATACGTCCTGGAAAGGTAATTAACTCATTTGATGTGTACAAATGACTATTTTGATGTAATTTTGGTACCTGAAATGCAGTACAAATGGCTTGGAAACCACCAGATTTCATAATAGCGGCATTGGGTTCATATATATATTTTTGTGGTAAATTATATAATGCGTAGTCTTCATTTGAATCATTATAAAAATCAAATGTAATTTCTTCATTTTTGGTTATATTGATCGTTTTAATAGTAATATTACCTGTATAATTGTTTTGAATTTCCCATAATAATTCTTTTACTTCATTATCAAGAGCCACCACATGGATATTTTTGACAAAGTGAAGTTCCTTTAATCCTGCGGTAATATCTAATAAAGTTGCAGTTTTTATAAGTATATTATTAGAATATTTAAAATAAAAATCTAAATTTTCAGCTACATTTGGGACACAATCCTTTAATAAAAAAACTTTTCCTTTAGATTCATGTCGCCTAGACGGATCTATATAAATCCAATCAAATTGTTGGTTTAACTGTTCTAATATGACAGTGCTATCGCCATTATAACCTATAATATTTGTCTGATTTAAAGCTTTAAAATTATTTTTTGCTATTAAAGATAAGCTTTCATTAATTTCGCAATGTATAATATGATTTACTTTTTTTGAAAAAAAATAAGTATCAACTCCAAAACCACCGCTTAAATCAATCATACTTTTTCCAGAAACTATCCTTGATTTGTATAAAGCTGTAATTTCTGACGAAGTTTGTTCGACGGCTATCTTTGATGGAAAAATAATATTTTGGGCATTAAAAAAGGTGGGTAATTTATGTTTTGCTTTAGTTTTTGCAGCAATTTGATTTAAAATTGAGGGCCAATCTACTTCAGGAAATGGATTTTTTTGTAATGCCAATTGACTTACTTCTTTTCCAATATTGTTGGTAATAAAACGTTGAATATCAGGCAATAAAATTGTAGAAATGTCCATTATACGTTTTTTGTAAATGCTATGACTAATTTATTATTTGGCATAAATTCTTTCAAAATAACTTTCAAAATAGTATAAAGTGGAATGGCAATGATCATTCCTGCAATACCAAAAAGGGTTCCAAAAATTAAAGTGATCAAAAATATTTCTAATGGATGTGAATTCAATTTTTTTGAAAAAATCATGGGTTGGGAAACGTTATTGTCTATCATTTGAACCAAAATAAAACCAAACATCACATACAAAGTTGTAGGTAATATTTGAGTTTGAAAATCGCCTCCAATACAATTCAACATCGTTAATAAAGCCGCAATAACAGAGCCAATCATTGGCCCAATATAAGGAATAATATTGAGTAAAGCACACAAAAAAGCAATGATAAAGGCGTTTTCGATATCAAATATTAATAAAACAATGAGGTATAGTACAAAAACAATAGTCAGTTGAATAATCAAACCAATCAAGTAATTACTTAAAACTTCGTTTGTTTTATGTAACGAATTTAGGATTTTTTCTTCATGCGAATCGGGTATCAACTTCTTGATTCCAATAATAAAAAGTACTTTGTCTTTTAAAATAAAAAAAGTAATGAATAAAATTGAGGCAAACCCCATTCCAAAATTACCTAATAAAGACAAAGTAGAATTAAGAAAATTTGGAATAAAATCTAAATTGATTTTTGATGTAATGTCATTTTTTTTAACTATTTTATTCAAATCTACATTGTGATTTAATAAATAAATTTTTATTTTTTCTATTAAATTGACAATATTGTGTTCAATTTGATTGATATTTAACAACGATAAATTTTTACTTTGTGTTGTTATTAATGGGATGAACATCATGATGAATCCAATAAAAATTAAAAATATTACAATAATTGATGTAATAACAGCCAAATTATTTGAAAAATTTAGTTTTTTTCTTAAAAATTCAATAAAAGGGTTGAGTATTAATGCCAATATAACAGATAAGATAATGTAAAGCAAAATGGTTTGTAATTCGTATAAAAAATACAAAAAAACAGTTATAAGAATTAAATAAAGGACTGATTTTAAAATGCCTTGGGCAATTATTTTTGAAGTAATCATGGTGTTAATTATTAAAAACGTAATGAATAATATTGGCTCCCATTTTCAAAGCTTTTTCATGAACTTCTTTTGGGTCGTTGTGCACTTCTAAATCTTCCCATCCATCGCCTAAATCGGTTTCAAATGTATATAACAAAATCAGTCTTTTTTCTAAAAAAATACCAAAAGCTTGTGGTTTTTTTGCATCATGTTCATGAATTTTAGGAATACCATCCGAAAAAACAAAAGGTTTTTGAAAAATGATATGCTGCGAAGGTAGTTCAACTAATTCATTATTTGGAAATAATTTCTTAATTTCTTTTCTAATATATACATCCATACCATAATTATCATCAATATGTAGAAACCCTCCTGATGTTAGGTAATTTCTTAAATTTTCTATATCTGCGGTACTAAAAACGATATTTCCATGCCCAGTGGCATGAATAAAGGGATAGTTCATCAAATCAGGACTGTTTGGCATAACCACTGCGGGTTTGGATTTGATTTTAGTGTTCAAATTTTGATTGCAAAAGCGGATCAAATTGGGCAACGACGTAGGATTTGCATACCAATCACCACCACCATTGTATTTGAGTAATGCAATGTCTTGAGCCGAAATACTACAACTTAAAAACACCATTAGGAGTGCTATTTTTTTCATTATTAGATTATTATACATATTATTCATTATGATACACTATACTATGACAAGCAACAATTGCGGCAGTTTCTGTTCGCAATCGGGTATTACCCAAACTCACGGGCACAAAATTTTCTGCCAGTGCTGCTTGGATTTCTGAGGTTGAAAAATCGCCTTCAGGACCAATTAACATTAAAATATTATGATTACTTTTCATCACACTTTTTAAAGTGTTCTTTTGATCATTTTCACAATGTGCAATATATTTTTGACCTTCAAAAGTTTGTTTCAAAAAAGTTTTAAGAGGTATTGCTGCATTCAATTTGGGTAAATAATATTGATTGGATTGTTTCATGGCCGCTAAAATTATTTTCTCAAAACGATCATTTTTAATAATTTTTCTTTCAGAATGATCACATATTATAGGTGTTATTTCATCAATACCAATTTCAGTTGCTTTTTCTAAAAACCATTCAAATCTTTCATTCATTTTTGTAGGGGCAACGGCTAAATGAATTTTATATTTTTTTGGACTAATTTCTTTACAATCGTTGATATGTACAGTACATTTTGATTCAGATTCTAATATGATTTCACATTCAAATAAAAAGCCTTTGCCATTTGTTACATATAAAATATCGTTTAGTTTTTTTCTTAACACTTTGATAATGTGTTTGCTTTCTTCTTTATCAAAACAAAATGTGATTGTTTCTTGATCTATATCTGGATTATAAAATAATTGCATATTAAAATTCAATTCTTGCTTTTGAAACTACAGATGTGTTTTCAAAATTTTGGGTTAAATATTTTTGATACCCCACAATACCTATCATTGCAGCATTATCTGTGGTATATTCAAATTTTGGAATATAGGTTTTCCAGCCATATTTTTTTTCAGCATTTTTTAGAGTTTGTCTAATGCCAGAATTGGCCGATACACCTCCGCCAATGGCAATTTGTTTGATGCCTGTTGCTTTGACTGCTAATTTTAATTTGTCCATCAAAATTTCGACTATGGTGTGTTGAATGGAAGCACAAATGTCGTTTAAATGGTCATGGATAAAATTGGGATTAATGGCTTGTTGTTTTTGGATAAAATATAAAATAGCGGTTTTCAAACCTGAAAAACTAAAGTCTAAATGTGGCACTTTTGGTTTTGTAAATACAAATGCTTTTGGATTGCCTTTTTGAGCATATTGGTCTATCAATGGGCCTCCAGGATAGGGCAGGCCTAGTATTTTGGCACTTTTGTCAAAGGCTTCGCCAACGGCATCATCTGTTGTTTGACCAATAATTTCCATGTCAAAAAAATCTTTTACACAAACAATTTGAGTATGTCCACCTGAAATTGTTAAGGCCAAAAACGGAAAAGTTGGTTTGTCAAATTCTGGTTCATCTATAAAATGTGCTACAATATGGGCGTGCATGTGATTGACTGCTATTAGCGGAATTTGAAGTGCCAAAGCCATTGATTTGGCAAACGACCCACCTACAAGCAACGACCCCATGAGTCCTGGCCCTTGTGTAAAAGCAATTGCATGGAGTTGCGATGGGCTAATTTGGGCTTTTTTTAGTGCTGTGTCAATAACAGGAACAATGTTTTGTTGATGGGCTCTCGAGGCAAGTTCTGGCACTACGCCACCATATTGTTTATGAATCAATTGGTTAGCTACAACGTTTGACAATACTTTGTCGTTTTGCAAAACGGCAGCAGCGGTATCATCGCAGGAACTTTCGATGGCAAGAATATAGACGTTTTTATTTTGCATATAAAAGGCACGATTTTTGTGTATTATTGCTATTATATCTGTAAAAATTTTTAATTTTACAGCGGTTTACAAAATTATAGTTTTATTTCTATTTTTAAACTAATAATCTTTAATTTCTCAAAAAAAAATTGATCAAAAAAATTCAAAAAATAACAGCCCGTTTATTATTAGGCATTCTTTTACTTATATTAGTATCAGGAATACTGCTTTGTTTACCTTTTGTTCAAACCGCTTTAGGACATTATTTTACAAATAAAATCAACCAAAAATATCAAACAAACATCAATATTGAGCAACTCACTTTTACAGCTTTTGGAGGGGTAAAAATGCAACATGTATTGATTAAAGATTATAAAAACGACACTTTAATTTATTCTAAACATCTGAATACTAATATATTAGATGGGCGTAGATTGCTTGATGGCGACTTGCTTTTTGGATCCATTTATTTAGATGGTTTTTATTTGAATTTAAAAACCTATAAAGGACAAAACGATAGTAATTTGGATCGATTTATCGATGCTTTTGACGATGGAACCAAATCTACAAGTCCTTTTTTGATGCAAGCCAAAGCCGTTTCTATTGCAAATGCAAGGTTTTTGCTTACAGATGAAAACAGGAAAAACCCTAAAGATTTAGATTTAAAAAAATTAAATACCCAATTTAAAAATTTTCAAATTTTAGGGCCCAATGTAACTATGAATATTCCTAAAATGTCTTTTTTGGACCATCGTGGTTTGTTTGTAACCAATATGTCCACCTTATTTTCTTATACAAAAAAACAAATCAAACTTTTAAATTTAGATGTAACTACCACAGAATCAGCACTAAAAGGACAAGTTATTTTGAATTATGAACGAAAAGACTTTGCCGATTTTAATAATAAAGTGCTGTTTGATGTCATGATCAACGATGCCAATTTGGCTACTAACGACATTAGATTTTTTTATGATGAAATTGGAAAAAATCAAAAGTTTAATTTAAAAACGACACTTCGTGGGACACTTAATAATTTGTATGCCTCACAATTGAAATTGATAGACGACAAAAACACTCAAATTATTGGAAATGTTCAATTTAAAAATTTATTTGGCAAAGAATATCAAAAGTTTTATATGAAAGGTACTTTTGATAAAGTAGCATCAAATTATTCAAATCTGATTCAGTTATTACCCAATGTTTTAGGCAAAAATTTACCCTCGAATATTGCAAAATTAGGTCAGTTTTCATTAAAAGGCGATGCAGAAATTACCGTTAGTACCATAAAAACAAAGTTCAATTTGTTGTCTGATTTAGGAGGAATAAGTTCAGATTTGGCAATGACCAATATCAATCACATAGACAATGCCAGTTATCAAGGAAATATCATGTTGGATGCCTTTGATTTGGGTACATTTGTAAACGAACCCAATTTAGGCAAAGTAAGCCTTGATTTGGATGTAAATGGTATTGGTTTTGTTCAAAAGTATTTGAATACTAAGTTTTTAGGAAATGTTACTGCCATACAATATCACGGCTACAATTATACAAATGTGGTAGTAAATGGACAATATGAAAAATCATTGTTTCAAGGTCAATTGAGTGTAAACGACCCTAATTTGTTATTGGATTTTGATGGCATAGTCGATTTGGGTTCCCAAAACAAGCATTATGATTTTAATGCCAAAATAGGTTTTGCCAACCTTAAAAAATTGAATTTTATTTCAGATCCCATTTCAAACCTAAAAGGAAATATTACCATTGATGTTGCTGGAAATTCTATTGATAATTTAATAGGACACGTCAATTTTAATCAATTAGAATATCAAAATCCAAAAAATGTATATTATTTTGAAGATTTTGAATTTGAATCAAGTTTCGACGATCAGAAAGTAAGAACAATTTCGGTTAATTCGCCAGATATTATTGAAGGAAAAGTGGTTGGAAAATTTCAATTTAGCATGTTGCAAAAAATGCTCGAAAATGCTTTGGGTAGTTTATACACTAATTATAAACCAAACATCATTCCAAAAGGCCAATATTTGAAGTTTGATTTTAATATTTACAATAAAATAATAGAAATTTTTTATCCTGAAATTCAAATTGGAAACCAAACCGTGATGAATGGCAGTATGAATTCAGACAATAATGGATTTAAGATGAATTTTAAATCGCCCGAAATAAAAGCATATCAAAATGTTTTTGATAAAATAGACATCCAAATAGACAACAAAAATCCGTTGTATAATGCTTATATTCAAATGGATAGCATTAAAACAGATGGTTATAAAATGAGCGATTTTAGTTTGATTAACATTACTAAAAAAGACTCCTTATTGATAAGAACCGAATTTAAAGGAGGAAAAAAAGGCCGTGATTTTTATAAACTGAATTTGTACCATACTTTAAATAAAGACCGAAAAAACGTAGTTGGAATATTGAAATCGGAGGTTAAATTTAAGGAAAGTTTGTGGTTTTTGAACGAAAAAGAAACAGCCGACAATAATGTAGTGTTTGATAAAGGATTTCATAATTTCGATTTCAATAATATAGTCCTTTCGCACGATGACGAAAAAATTTCATTGAATGGAAATTTACAAAGTAAAACCCAAAAAGATTTACAATTGCGGTTTGAACACGTAAAGCTAAATGAAATTACACCAGAGTTAGAGGCTTTTAAATTTGATGGTGTTTTAGATGGCGAAGTCAATTTGAAGCAAATAAACAGTATTTATCAGCCAAAATCCGATGTAACCATTACAAATTTAAAGGTTAATGCAATTGATTTAGGCAATTTGAATTTAGCCATTGCTGGCGATGATGCTTTCCAAAAATTCAATATTTTGTCGAGTATCGAAAATAAAAATGTAGCCTCTTTTGTAGCCAAAGGCGATTTATCTGTTATAGATAACAAAACACAAATCAATTTAGATTTGAATTTTGACCAATTCAATTTAGGAATTTTAGGTGGTATTGGAGGCACAACAATTTCCGATATTAAAGGATTTGCAACAGGACAGGCAAAACTAAGGGGCAACGTTACAGACATGGATATAGATGGAAAATTGTATGTAAAAAATGCTGGACTCAAAATACCTTATTTGAATACCGCTTTTGGATTTGATGACAACAGTATAGTTACCATTACAAAAGACCAATTTATTTTTGACCATCTCAATTTGCAAGATGTTGTTTACAAAACCCGTGGACAATTGAATGGCTACATCCAGCACAAAAAATTTGACAATTGGCAATTGAATTTAGAAGTTGCCTCCAAAAATATAATAGCCATAGACACACAAGACCACGACGATGCGGCCTATTATGGAAAAGCATTTATCGATGGAAAAGCACAAATCAAAGGGCCGGTAGCATCGTTAGTGATTAACGTTAATGCCAAATCCAACAAAGGAACTCAAATTAAAATCCCTATTAGCGATGCTGCTGCGGTAGGTGATAATGATTATATCCATTTTACAACACCAAAAGAAAAAGAAAACATCAAAAAAGGCATTGTTGCCACTCGAAATTATGATGGATTAGAAATGAATTTTGATTTAGACATCAATCAAAATGCCGAAATAGAAGTAATTTTAGACAAAAACACAGGACACAGAATGTCTGGAAAAGGGCTTGGTTCATTAAATTTAGCCATCAATACATTAGGCAAATTCAATATGACAGGTGACTTTATTATATTTGAAGGAAAATATTTTTTCAAATACTATGGATTAATCGATAAAACATTTGATGTAAAAAAAGGAGGGACTATTGCTTGGCAAGGCGACCCATTAAAAGCAGAACTCAATTTAGAAGCAGTTTACAACAATATTTGGGCAAATCCAGCGGCATTATTGGATAATAATTTGAGTACTGTAAATAAAAAAGTACCTGTTTCGGTAACCATTGGGATAACGGGCAATATGAGCCATCCTGAATCAGATTTTGCAATTGATTTTCCTACTGTAAGCCCAATATTAAAATCAGAGCTTCAAACCAAACTTGATGACAAAGACATTAGACAAAAACAAGCCCTAATATTGCTTGGTACAGGAAGTTTTTTAAGCCAAGACGGAATCAATCAATCGTCGATGGTTACTAGCAATTTGTTTGAAAAAGTAAGTAGTTTATTCGACGATTTGTTTACAGATGCAAATAGTAAAATCAAAGTCAATTTAATTTATAACCAAGCCGATAAAACACCAGGACTAGAAAATACAAGTAGGGTAGGAGTGTCGGGCGTTTATCAATTTAACGATAGAATTACCATCAACGGACAATTTGGAGTGCCTGTTGGAGGAGTAAGCCAAACAGCTGTAGTAGGAAATATCGAAATCAGATACAGAGTAAATGATGACGGTTCTTTTAATTTTACCATGTTTAATAAAGAAAACGAAGTTACCTACATTGGCGAAGGAATAGGATACACTCAAGGCCTAGGAATTAGCTATGAAGTAGATTTTAATAAATTCCAAGAATTGATCAACAAAATTTTTAAAGGAGCCAAAAAAATCAATAACAACCTCAATACCAAAGAGTTACCAAAAAGTAAAAAATTAGAAAAAACCAATTCAAATCAGAAAAAAGAACAAGAAACACCACCCATAAATAAAGAGGCCGTTTTGAATAAAGAAGCCGTTTTGAATAAAGAAGGTATGTAGCCTCAATAAATTGAAATGTACTGATACCATCTTATGTATAGCAATTTTAAAACCTTTTTTAAAATAAGATTATTATTACATATAAATAAAAATATTAATTATATCTAAGCAAATTTTATAAAATGAAGTAAAAAAAATAATATTTGATTATACATCAATTGATATAAAAAACGCCACTACTTTTGAAGATTTACTAGTTGAGCGTCTTTTTAAAAATGACTGAAATCTAAAATAGCAAACTTTATGACAGGACCCAATAAAGACATTAAATTTCCCCTACACAATTACGAAAGACTATGTTTTTTAAAGAATATAGTAAAAAATCCTAACATAATTGTAGGCGATTACACTTATTATGATGACTTCGAACATGTCGAAAACTTCGAAAAAAATGTAAAGTACCATTTTGACTTTGTAGGCGACAAATTAATAATTGGTAAGTTTTGTATGATAGCATCAGATGTAAAATTCATAATGAATGGAGCAAATCATGTAACAAATGCGCTGACTACTTACCCATTTGCCATTTTTGGAAACGGTTGGGAAAACGCAATGGACAATAAATCTTACCCACAAAAAGGAGATATAAATATTGGCAATGACGTATGGATTGGTTACAATGCTACAATAATGGCTGGAGTAACCATTGGAGACGGAGCAATAATTGCAACAAATGCGACAGTTATAAAAGATGTCGAGCCTTATACAATTGTAGGCGGCAATCCAGCAAAAGAAATAAAAAAACGATTTCCCGAAGAAACAATTTCAAAATTACTACAACTCAAATGGTGGAATTGGGATATTGAAAAAATAACAAAAAACATTCAAAACCTAACAGACAACAATATTAACAAATTAAAACTATAAAAATAGATAAAAAAAACAAATTTTATTTACTTTTTTTATATAGTTCAAATTATTTGTTTCTACGGAACCTATACCTACAAATTCGATACAGCAAAAAACCAAACAATAGATTAAATCAACAAAATCCAATACAGCAACCAACACCAAAACCATTAGGGCATGCCGGCAAAAAAAAGAAAGCCCCCACGCCCCAAACCCTTCAGGCGGGGCTTCCTTTTTTTGCCGTCGGGCTATCACGAGCACATGGTGCCTTGCTCTATCCCTCATGCGGGCAACCTCCAACAGACAGTCCCCACTCACCAAAGTTTTTTTAAACTTCTTTTTTTTCGTTCTCCCACTTCTAATTTCTTGTTTCTAACTTCTTGTTTCTAACTTCATGTGAACCAAGAGTAACCCTGAACATACAGCAACAAACTGCTGGCACAATTTTGAAAAAAATAAGTTGTAATGATACGTTTGTTTTACGATAATATTTATTCATGTGGCTTTTTTATAAAAAAGTTGCTTAGTATTTTTTTTGTTTGTACTTTTGTGAAGTGGATATAGAATGTTAAAAACGCAATAACTTTCGTATATCTACTAGTTAGCAGAGATTTCAAACAAACATTACGTTAAAAATATGACAAAGAACAAAAAATTGACAGAACTAACTTTAAATGAGCTTAACACTGAAAAAAAGAAAGTTAAAGGAATTTTAACAGGCTTAGGAATTGTGATGATTATAGCTTGTGTAATATTAATTGCTTGTGCAGTTAAAAGTAAAAATTACGCTTTAATTGCAGTAGCGAGTGGTAGTTTTATAACATTACTTCCAATTATGACTCGTTTAGGACAAATTGAAAAGGAAATAAAAAACCGTGAACAGAAATAATTGAAAAATCAATGTCAGAAAATTGTTTAAACTGTGGCAAACAAGTAGCTGAAAAATTCTGTGCAAACTGTGGACAAAAAGCATCTGTTCACAGATACTCTTTTATGCATTTTATAGAAAACGACCTAATTCACGGAATTTGGCACATTGACAACGGAATTTTATTTACGATTAGAGAATTATTTACTAGACCAGGTCATAGTATCAGAGAATTTATTTCAGGAAAAAGAGTTGGCTATTTTAGTTTTGTGACGTTGTTGCTACTTGTTCTCGGAATTTCTCATTTTTTGAGTGAATATACCCAAGTGAAATTATCTGATTTAATGCCCGAGAGTAGTAAAGGAATAATGAAAGAATTTCAATAATTTACTAAAAAAAATCCAAAAACTATATTGCTTTTAACAATTCCATTTTATTCATTTTTTAGTTTTTTATGGTAAAGAAAATCAAAACTTAATTTAACCGAACATTTTGTTCTTAATTCATACAAAACAGTTGGAGAGTCATTAATAGGACTTTTATTTGTTATAATAACAATATTCTATACCAACATAAAAGTATTGACAATTGTATATAGTTTTATTAGTCTTTCTACATTGTTATATGCTTTTTGGTTTTATAGACAATTTTTTGTAACATATGGGTATTCCAAAAAATCTTTGATAATTAGAAGTTTAGGAGTTGTGTTTTCTTATATGTTTTTATCTATGTTCATAGGAATAATTATTGGAATGATGAATTATGAAAAATAGAGAAACTTCTGCTAACGAGGGTTTTGCGTCAGGCGGGCTGAAGTGCAAAATTCAACGGCAGTTTTTCAATTAAACATTAGTAATAAACCAGCATTTGTGCTTCGATTTCCCGCCCGAACGCAAAGCCCCTAACCGTTATAGCCAATTTTAGGACGACACAACGAAATGAAAGAGCCAATAGAAGTTTTAGTTTTAGAAAATCAAGTAATCAAATTTTTTGACGAATCTGATTACCGGTTTGACTCTATGGACAATATTAAAACTTACGATAAGACATTTATAAGTGGTGACAAAAGTGCATTGATTTCTCAAATAGGAATTGAAATTTTTGAAGATGATGACCTGAAATCAAGTTGTATAATTGGTTCAGAAGGTGGAGGGACAGGTATTACAGGAAATACGACTTTAATTAGTTATGGTGGGCTTTTAGTTTGTTGTTCAAATACAGTATTTAAGTTGACGATACCTCACTTGGATTTAGAATGGAAAACGATTTCAGACTCTGCAACTTGTTTTGGCATTCATTATCTCGAAAAAGACTATGTAGTTCACGGAGAACTTGAAATCACAAGACTTGACAAAGACGGAAAAATAGTTTGGCAAAAAGGGGGAAGAGATATTTGGACAACAGCAGAAGGAATTGATGACTTAGCAGTTTATGACGACTATATTTTAGCAACTGATTGGGAGTACAACAGATATAAATTTGACTTTGACGGAAAATTAATAGAAGAATACAAAGTTGAACCTAGGAAAAATGAACTGACATTAGAAAAAAATATAACGAAAAAATGGTGGAAGTTTTGGTAAAAAAGGAAAACTGGCTATAACAGCCAGAGTTTCGTTGCGGCTGAAAGCCGAACAATGAATTAAAATGAACGAATACCTATAAAAAATAAAACCCATCAGTTAAACCGATTCCAATCACGGCCCTTGATAGAGTTTGTCGAAAAGTTTTTGGTTAGTATTTCAAGATGATTTGGTTCCTCTTTTTTTATGATAATTTGTAAATAAATGCTATTTTATTTCATTTTTTTTTTTATTTTTGAAAAATATTTAACAACAGATTTTTCACAGACTGAAGTTACAAGAGACCATTGAAAAACCGTCACCTAAAAAACACAACAGTAAACTATGAAAATATCTTATCATTTAAAATTTTTCTTTTTATTAGTGTTATTTTTATTAAATACTAAAATAATTTTTGCTCAAAATTTTGAGGAAATAAAAGGAACATATAGCCAAGGCAGTCGTGGAGGAATTACCATTTATGAAGATGGAACTTTTGCCTTGTATGACTATGCTACATTAGTTTTTGGAGTATATAAATTTGAAAATGAGGATATTTCATTTACTCCAGATATTCCAAAACAAGCATTTTCTATTATTGGCAGAAAAAACATGAAAATTGAAACTGGTGCTAATTTTACATTTACAAGAAAATTTGACGATGATGGCCCAATATTTATAAAAATAGATGATAGAAACTTTCAACCCATATTTGATGATAATAATAATGGCGGAAGCCCTCACTACACTTTAGATTTTGCCAAAAAACCAAATATTGTGAGTTTGGGATTACAAACTCAAAACCATAGACACAATTTCAACACAAACACTTTTATTTTAAATAATAATTGCAATGAATTTCTATTATTTTATTATGCCACTATTTCAGAGCAAAAACCTTTCGTTGGTAAAATAATAACCGAAAATGGAGCTAAAAAATTAGTTTGCACTTGGGGGACATTTAAAAAAGTCGAAAAAGAGGATAAAGGAGATGAAGAAATGTTACAATTTTTGAATAGATATAAAAAAGAAATTCAAAAAAAGAAAGATGTAAAAGAGTTCTATTTTAATGACCAATTGAAATCTGTCACAGGCTATAATCATCTTTCCGAACAAGAAAATATATTTGATATAAATAATTATGTATTCGACGAAAACTCCAATAAATACATTCATAAAGATATTTATCAAAAAGGTAAAAATTATACCGATGCCATAGCCGAAGATTATCACGATGAAAATATTATTTTAAAATACCACTTAATTGAACCTAATGATATTACAAATATTGATTATAATAAAATAGAATTAGATAAAAATCCACTTTTCCCAATTGATGCACCTAAAAAAAGTAATGGAAATGAATTAGAATTTCCTTCTGAAGTAGAGGGAGAAGAAATTCCTGTAGATCATATAATTGAATCAACGTATATAGAACCAATTCCTATGCCAGAAAAGCCAAAGAAAAAGAGGAAAAAATAAATATGGCTTTCTTGTAACAGCCAGATTTTCGTTGCGGCTGCAAGCCGAGCAATGAATTGTAATCAACGAATACCTATAAAAAATAAAATCCATGAGTTAAACTCGTGTTTAACGAATTGAAAGAAAACGAATACCTATAAAAAATAAAATCCATGAGTTAAACCAATTCCATTCACAGCCCTTGATAGAGTTTGTCGAAAAGTTTTTGGTTAGCATTTCAAGATGATTTGGTTCCTCTTTTTTTATGAAAATTTGTAAATAAATGCTATTTTATTTCAATGTTTTTATTATTTTTGAAAAATATTTAAAGGCAGTTTTTTCACAGACTGAAGTTGGCAGAAATACTAACACAAGACTACTTAAAAATTAAGCTTAAAAATCATTAAAATAATTTCTATATTAGTAGCATATTTAATTTATGAATGAAATTACCAAAATATCCTTTATCATCTAGTGAAACATTAATGTCTTTTGATTTTATTAGTGAAGGACACAAAGGACTAATTCATAAATTAGTAAAGTATCAACCCACGAATATTGATAATGTTTATAATTTAGCTTTTGGAGATAAAGACTTGCAAACTGGAGAAATAGATGATGAAGTTGTTTCGAACAATGGAGATAGTGAAAAAGTTTTAGCTACTGTTGTATCAACTGTTTATGCTTTTACTGATAAATATCCTAATTTTAGCGTTTATGCGTCAGGAAGTACTAAAGCCAGAACTAGATTGTATAGAATTGGAATAACAAGGTATATAAATGAAATTAAGTGTGATTTTGAAATTCTTGGGGAGTTAGAAGATGATTGGGATGAATTTCAAGTTGGTGTTGAATATGAAGGCTTTTTAGTTAGAAGAAAAATATAAATATTTAATATTTTTAATATGAAGGATATAAATGAATTAAAAAATAGAAAAACTCCAATTGTTGTATTGGACAAGTCTCTAAATAAGTTTGACAATTTAAATCTTTTTAAAGACAAATTGGAAAAGGCTAATAAAACATTTGAAAGAATAGGATTGCCTAAACAATGGGCAAAATAAGTACCTCTACCAACAGCTAGCCTTTCGTTGCGGCTGCAAGCCGAGCAATGAATTGTAATCAACGAATACCTTTATAAAATATAGTTAATGAGTTAAAATCCTGTTGAACGAACTGAAAGAAAACGAATACCAATAAAAAATAAAATCTATGAGTTAAACCGATTATATGCTGTCAATACTTTATGGAGTTATCGAAAAGTTTTTGGTTAGCATTTCAAGATGATTTGGTTCCTCTTTTTTTTATGAAAATTTGTAAATAAATGCTATTTTATTTCAATTTTTTTTATTATTTTTGAAAAATATTTAACAACAGATTTTTCACAGACTGAAGTTTTTCGACAGCATTGTGCGTTGAAAACCTTTAAATTAAATCTAAATTTATGAAAAAAATTAACTTTTTAATTATACTAATTTTCTTATATGGGCATCTTTATTCTCAGAATATGTTAAAAATTGGAGATAAAGCTCCAAAAGTAAACATTACAGATTATATTTTAAATATTCCTAATGATAAAAACATTGAAAATAAATATATTATACTTGAATTTTGGGCAACTTGGTGTGCTCCTTGTTTAGGTGCAGTTCCGCACTTAAATGAACTACAAAATAAATTTAAAAACAGAAAAGATTTATATTTTTTTTCTTTAACTTACGAAAAACCAGATAAAATAAAACGAACGCTTGAAAAAGTAGAATTTAAAACTATAGTTGTTTCAGACCAAACAAAAAAAACAGAGGCAAGTTTTAATGTAGAGGGCATTCCACATACAGTTTTAATTGACAATAAAGGAATTATTAAATGGATTGGAGAACCAAATGAATTAAACACTTCAATGATTGAAAACTTATTGAGTGGAAAAAATATTCTAACAGAAAAGATAGAATTAAAAACTGAAAAAAAAGAAGAGATAGAAGCTGAAAAAAAGGAATCGGAAAACAACACAGACGTTGTGTTAGGTTTTCTAAAAGACAAAAATACTCATTATATTTTTAGTCTAATTAATGCAAATAAAAATGATTATGGTATGGCAATTGAAGCTTTTGAGAAAGGAAAATACATAGACTTAAATAACAACTTAAAATCTATACTTGCAAAAATTATAAAAAAACCGGAATTTCAAATAATTATTAAAGATGATTTAATTGAAAAAAAATACAACCTCTTGTATAAAAATTCAAATAAAGTTGACACAGATGTTCATATAAAAATTTTAAAAACTAATTTGCTAAATGCACTAGACTTAGCAGAAAGCATTGAAACAAAAAAAGTAGAAGTTTATAATTTGAAAGTCAAAAATGTAAATAAATTAAGCATTTCTATCAAGGAAGATGATGATGCAAATCATATTAGTGATAATGACACACATTTTGTCTTTTCAAATTCAAAAATTGAAACGCTAATTAAAGAAATTGGTAACTATCAAAAAATAATAATTTTCAACGAAACAGGACTAAATGATAACTTAGACTTTATCATAAGAAAGGGAAATTTGAAAGAATTGAGTAATGATTTAGAGGAATATGGTTTAATTTTGGAGAAATTTTCAAAAGAAATTGATTTTTATAATTATAAATAAAATGCCAATATGAAATTGAACGAAAATTTACAGAAATTACTTCCTTTTGGTTATATTTTTCTTGTTGTACTTGGAATAATTAAAGAGAGTGTTTACTATTACCAATTCGGAATAAACATTTTAAAATATTCAAATATTATGGATATATTAATCAGTCCAATTGCTGACTTAACTTCTCACCCAATTATACTTTTTGGTTTTATCACATATCTTTTTTCGTTGTATTTGATGGTTTTTATTCTATCAAAAAACTATCAAAAAGAATGGGTAAGAAAAATAGTCGGTTCCAAAAAATCTTTAATCGATTTGACAGAAAATGAAGTAAAATCATACTTTGGGAAAATTTTTATTTTAATGTTTGCAATTGGTTTGTTGTCATTTTTTCTTGGAATTGGAATTGGAAATGGAATAAAGGTTTCAAAAAAAATCTCAAAAAACGAGTTAAAGTATGATAATGAAATTACATTTAATAGTAACGAAACAAAACAAGTATATTTGATTGGTTCTAACAGTGCAAATTATTTTTATGTAGAAAAAGGAAATAATAATGTTCAAATTTCTCCTGTTGGAGCTATAAAAACTATAACATTAATAACTAATAAACAATTAAATGAAAAATCAGAAATTAAGTGAAAGAAATACAGCCGATTTAAAAAAATCTGAAAAATCTATAAAAACAATTACGGGTATTCTTTTAGGAATGTTGTTAGTTTTATTTATGCTTTCATTGTATATAACATTTACGAAAGGTTTTACAGCTTTATTAATAATTCCAATTACTTTAATGCCAATTGTAATCTTAAATTTTAACACAATAAATGAAATAAAAAAAGAGCTTAAATCAAGAATTGAAAATTAGCACTGCACACAACGCCAGAGTTTCGTTGCAGCTACAAGCCGAGCAATGAATTGTAATCAACGAATATTAGTTAGTAAATAAAATTAGTATATTGAAAATGATACAAGAAAAATGAAAAGATTTTTTTATGAATTGATCTAAAATTATAGTTATGTTCCTAAAGCTTTATTTTAAAAATCTAAATTATTTGGTATCAAATATTAAACAAACTGGCGAACAAAGTGCAATGGATTTTGAGGTGTTTTTTAAGGTTCCTGTGTGCCTATTGCGTTCAAAAACTTCAATAGTATTCGTATATTGATGGGCTATAAGTAAGTATTTGTCATTAGGAGAAAGTACAAAATTACGTGGGCCTTTGCCATTTGTACTTTGATTTCTTAAAAATGTAAGCTTGCCATCATTGCGAATTTCAAAACACGAAATGGTATTGGCAGCACCTCTGTTGGTAGCATACAAATATCGATTATCTTTTGTAATATGCACATCGGCTGCACTGGTTTCGCCTTCAAATGTGGCCAAAACAACACTTGTGTCCTGTATCCATTTTAATTGTCCTTTTTGATATTCAAACACACTCAAAACGCCATTTAATTCCTGAAGTACATATACATATTTTCCCTTATTATCAAATGTCAAATGTCTTGGGCCAGCGCCTTTTTTTAATAAAACACTGTCTTTTTTTGTTAAAATATCTTTGGTTTGATTGGGATTGTATTGGTACAAATATATTTTATCTAATCCTAAATCGTTTGATAGAATATATTGATTATCAGAACTAAAAACAACCTGGTGTACGTGTGGACTTTGTTGCCTTTTGTCATTAAATCCTTTGCCTTGGTGTTGCACTACTTGTTGGGCTTCGGATAAACTTCCATCAGTATTTTTTTTAAAAACAGTAATATTTCCTCCAGAATAATTGGCTACAATAACATTTTTTTCGTCGTTGATAATGTGGCATGGATCGGCTCCTTTTGAAGCTTGACTGTTTTGAAAAATAATTTGATTTGCTTTTACATCAAAAGCACTTACCGTACTTTGTGGGCCGTTTTCATTTACTGCATAAAGTGTTTTCTTATTTTTTGACAAACTCAAATAACTAGGATTGACTACTGTTTGGCTATGGGTAACGAGTTTGGATTTGCCATTTTGTTCATCAAATTCATATAAGTATATGCCATCACTTTGACAATTTTGTGTGTAAGTGCCAACCCACAAATTTAACTTTTTTGATTGAGCAACATTTTTAGCAAATACAAAAAATAGGCACGAAATGAATAAGTAATTTTTCATTATTATCGAGTTTAGTTGTTACAAATATAATTTTTTTAACTTAATAATCGATTAACTTAATTTTTTTTTAGAGAACAAAAATAAAAGTAGTATTTTTGACCAAATAAAAATAAGTATGCAATTCAAACATCCTGAAATTTTTTATAGTTTTTTATTACTTTTAGTTCCAATATTGGTTCATTTGTTTCAGTTAAGAAAATTTAAAACAGAATATTTTACAAATGTAAAGTTTTTAAAAGCACTTAATTTACAAACTAGAAAAAGTGCTACTATCAAAAAATGGCTTTTATTAGCTTGTCGGCTGTTGTTATTGACGTGTTTGATTGTAGCTTTTGCTCAACCTTATTTTTTATCTAAAGATTTTAAAAATGCTCAAAACAATTTGTATATTGTATTAGATAATTCTTATAGTATGCAAGCAAAAGGCAAGCAAGGAGCTTTATTAAAACGTACAATTCAAGAATTGTTGGAACACACACCAGACAACATTAAGTTTTCAATATTTACAAACGATGCTGTTTTTTGGGATACCGATATCAAATCTTTACAAAAAGAGTTACAAAACACCACTTATTCAACAAAAAAGTTTGATTTATCTATTGCTTTGTCGCAAATACGTACGCACCAAGTATCTCATAAAAAAGATATAGTGGTTATTTCGGATGCAATTGGAACCGTTGCCCCGTTTCAACAAAATCAAGAAAATGAAAATTATTATTTTGTCAACCCAACGGCCGAACATCAAAACAACGTCTCTATTGATAGTGTTTATATAAGCCAAAAGCTTGATAATTTTTATGAAATTACTGTAAAAACCAAGTATTTTGGATCTGATTATCAAGACATTCCATTGACTATAATGGACCAAAACAAAATGGTTGGTAAAACCATTATTCAACATAAAGGCATAGATCATTTACAAAAATTTACAATTCCTAAAAAAGATTTTCATGGCTTTGCTCAAATTCAAGATAACGGATTATTGTACGATAATACATATTATTTTAGTTTGTCCACCCCAAAATTGAGCCGTGTACTTTCTATTGGCAATGCTGCCAATAACGGTTTTTTGAAAAAAATATATACTTCAGATTCATTTGAATTCAAACAACAAGAGGTACATCAAATTCAATTTAATGAACTTGAAAATCAAGATGTTATCATTTTAAATGAACTAGACGAATTATCACAATCGATTCAAAATACGTTATTTACATTTGTTAATAATGGTGGAAGCATGATAATTATTCCTTCAGAAAATCAGAACAATACATCTTTTAATGCTTTTTTGAAACAATTGGGCACATGTCTTTTTTTAGATTGGAACGAACAAGAAAAATTAATTCAAAAAATCAATTTTTCGCATCCCATATTTCAAAATGTATTTGAAAAACAAATGACTAATTTCCAATACCCTTTTTCAAAAAAATCATTACAAATTCAAAACCCAGGAAGTTGGATTTTGAATTTTGATGATCAAAGCCCTTTTCTGGTTCAGTTACAAAATCCATTGGCACAAATATTCATTTTTGCATCGCCTTTAAATAAAAAAATATCAAATTTTCAAAACGCACCGCTCATAGTTCCTGTGTTTTATAAAATGGGAATTCACAATCAAAAAACTGGATTTGAAACTTTTAATATGGGCTATGATTTGCCTTTTTATGTCGAGGAAACGGTTGATAAAGATAGGGTGTTAAGTATAAAAAACCAACAAGAGTCTTTTATACCTGAACAGCAAATTGGGCAGCACAAAGTAAAACTTTTCTTTAATGAATTACCTCAAAATGCAGGTAATTTTGGTGTTTATAATCAAGAAAACTTACTAAAAAACATAAGTTTTAACCACCAACGAACGGAAAGTGATTTATCTATACACAATGCAGCTGCTTATGCTGATTTTAAAAAAATTAACCATTTAGAAGCATTTTTTAGTACACTTCAAAGTGATAGAACAGACAATTTTGTTTGGAAAATCTTTGTTGTATTGGCTTTAATTTGTTTGATATTAGAAATAATTATTCAAAAATTTATAAAATGAATTTAATTCTCCGTTCCGCCAAAGTAATAGATATTGAAAGCCCATTTCATCAGCAAGATGTTGATGTTTTGATAGAAAAGGGGTATATTAAAAATATAGGTTTTAAGCTTGATAATCATGATAAATATGAGGAAATTTCGCTCGAAAATTTACATATTTCTCAAGGTTGGTTTGATAGTAGTGTTTGTTTTGGTGAGCCTGGTTTTGAGGATCGAGAAACCATAGCAAACGGTTTGCATGTTGCAGCAAAATCTGGTTTTACGGCATTGGCATTACAGCCCAACACACAGCCTGTTATCGATACTCAATCGGAGGTGTATTTTGTAAAATCAAAAGCACAAAACCAAGCTGTAGCTATTTACCCAATTGGAGCATTAACCAAAAAAAGTGAAGGTAAGGATTTGGCCGAATTATTTGATATGAAAAATGCTGGAGCAATAGCCTTTGGCGATTATAATAAAAACATAGAAAATCCTAATTTATTAAAAATAGCTTTACAATACACACAAGATTTTGATGGCTTGGTAATTGCCTTTTCCGAAGATTCTTGGTTAAAAGGACATGGAGTAGTTAATGAAGGTATTGAAGCTACTCAATTGGGATTGAAAGGAATTCCCAATATAGCAGAAGAGATTCAAGTAGCTCGAAACTTATTTTTATTAGAATATACAGGCGGAAAATTACATATTCCAACTATTTCTACTAAAAAATCTGTTAGTTTAATAAAAGAAGCTAAGGCTAAAGGGTTGCAAGTTACTTGTAGTGTAAGTGTACATCATTTGGTATTGACAGACAACAAGTTACAAGAATTTGATACTATTTACAAAGTTTTGCCCCCACTGCGAACAGATCATGATCGTAAAGCATTGATAGATGGGGTTTTAGATGGTACTATAGACATGATAACATCAGACCACAATCCAATAGATATTGAATATAAAAAAATGGAATTTGATATGGCTAAATATGGTTCGATTGGGTTAGAAACGGCATTTGGTGCATTGCTTCAGGTACTGCCTTTGGAAGTGGTGGTTGATCGATTTACAGCATCAAAAAGTGTGTTTGGTATTGAAAAACAGTCAATTAGCATAGGGTCAAAAGCCAACATTACTTTGTTTAATCCTGAAAAAGAATGGATTTTTGAAGAAAAAGACATACTTTCAAAATCGAAAAACGCTATTTTTTTGAATCAAAAAATGAAAGGAACCGTGTATGGAATATACCATAATTCCATATTGGTATTATAAAATAAATTCCAATTAGATGTTACTTTTCATCAACATCTAATTGGTAATTTTTTTAATTTTTTATTAAAAATTAGGACTTAGTGTATATTTTTTGTAAAAACTGTCTAATGCTTGTACCACTTCGTCTTCGTTATCTACAATTTTGATTAGATTTAGGTCTTCTGGACTAACCGTTTTTTCAGTATCAATTAATACATTTTTAATCCAATCAATTAACCCCGCCCAAAAACTTGAACCTACTAAAATAATAGGAAATTTCGCTATTTTTTTGGTTTGAATTAGCGTTATTGCTTCAAAAAGCTCGTCTAAAGTACCAAATCCTCCGGGCATGACTACAAACCCTTGAGAATATTTAACAAACATCACTTTTCTTACGAAAAAATAATCAAAGTTTAAGTTTTTATCTCGGTCTATGTAGGGGTTAAAATGTTGTTCAAATGGCAATTCAATATTGAGACCAACCGAGGTGCCTCCTCCAAGATGTGCTCCTTTGTTGCCTGCTTCCATAATTCCGGGGCCACCACCTGTAATAATACCATAGCCTGCTTTGCTTATTTTGTAAGCTATTTTTTCGGCTAATGTGTAATATTTTGTATCATGTTGGGTTCTTGCTGACCCAAATATAGTTACACATGGGCCAATTCTACCCATGGTTTCGTAGCCATTTACAAATTCAGACATGATTTTGAAAATAGCCCAACTGTCATTGGTTCTAATTTCGTTCCAAGTTTTTTGCTTTAATTTGTCTTGAATTACTTTGTCTTCGTCGTTGTCAAAATCTTCTAGTCTCATATTTTTCTTTCTAAAATTAATTAATCGTTTTATTTTACATTAATATGTTTTTTAAATATTAATGTATATATCCTGCATCTTTATCAGTCCAAAAAAAATTTCATATAATTGTGTTTTTCTCCAATCATTTATCATTCTCAAAGTGCCATTTCCAAGTATTTCGATATTTTTCCTAATAAAACAAGGATTTCGAAGAACCGAGAGATGTACTTTTTTTAATTCTTTTATGGTAATACTTTTTATTAGTGCTTATTTTTCAACTTTCTTTTTGTTATCTCGTATTTGAATTTAGGATTATTTGTATGTAAATTTAATAATTTCAGGCATCATAAATATAAACAATCTTTTTTATCTTAATTCTTTTTTCAAAAAAGCGGCCGTAATACTTTTTTTGTTTTTGATTATTTCTTCGGGTGTACCTTTGGCTACCAATTGGCCACCACCTTTACCTCCTTCTGGCCCAATATCTATGATATAGTCTGCCAGTTTAATCACGTCCATATTGTGCTCTATAATGATGATGGTGTTGCCTTTATCTACTAATTTTTGAATGACTTCCATCAAAATTCTGATGTCTTCAAAATGCAAACCAGTGGTGGGCTCGTCTAATATATAAATGGTATTTCCCGTGTCTTTTTTACTCAATTCGCCAGCCAATTTAATGCGTTGAGCTTCGCCACCCGAAAGGGTAGTGCTTTGTTGTCCAAGTGTAATATAGCCTAGACCTACATCTTGTATGGTTTTTATTTTTCGATAAATTTTCGGAACATTTTCAAAAAAAGGAACTGCTTCATCTACGGTCATATTCAAAACATCTGCAATAGATTTGCCTTTGTATCTAATTTCAAGTGTTTCCCTATTAAATCTTTTGCCCATACACGTTTCGCACGATACATAAACATCGGGTAAAAAGCTCATTTCGATAGTTCGCACTCCCGATCCTTCACAGGTTTCGCAGCGTCCACCTTTTACATTAAAACTAAATCGACCAGCTTTATATCCTCTAATCATACTTTCAGAGGTAAGTGTAAATAAATTTCGTATTTCAGAAAATACTTCTGTATATGTGGCTGGATTACTTCGTGGAGTTCGGCCAATTGGGCTTTGATCTATGTCAATTACTTTGTCCAAATGTTCTAAACCTTCTATTTTTTTATAAGGTTTTGGAATTTTAACCCCATTAAAAAAGTGGGCATTCAAAATAGGGTAGAGGGTTTCGTTGATTAAAGTCGATTTGCCACTTCCTGACACTCCTGTAACGCAAATGAGCTGACCTAAAGGCAATTCAATAGTTACATTTTTCAAATTATTGCCTGTTGCACCACTTAATTTCAAAAAATGTCCGTTGCCGGCTCTACGTTTTTGGGGTACTTCAATTTTCATGTGTCCATTCAAATATTGTGCCGTTAGCGTATTGTGTTTCAACAACGCTTTTGGAGTACCTTTGCTAATGATTTCGCCTCCAAACTTACCTGCTTTTGGACCAATATCTATCACATAATCAGCACGTTCTATCATGTCTTTGTCGTGTTCTACAACCAAAACAGAATTGCCAATGTCTCTTAAATTTTCGAGTGAACGAATCAATTTTTCGTTGTCTCTTTGATGCAGTCCAATGCTGGGTTCGTCTAAAATATACAATACACCAACCAACTGCGATCCAATTTGAGTTGCCAATCTGATGCGTTGGGCCTCGCCTCCTGATAGCGATTTGGAGCTTCTACTCAATGCCAAATAATTGAGCCCTACGTTCATTAAAAATGCCAATCTGTCTTTGATTTCTTTTACTACTTCTTTGGCAATTTGTTGCTGTTTTTCAGATAAATATTGGTCTAACGTGGCAAACCATTCGGTTAAATCTGCAATATCCATATCTGATAATGCAGCAATATTTTTTTCATTAATTTTAAAATACAACGACTCTTTTTGTAGCCTTGTACCATTACATACACTACAATTTATTTCGTCCATAAATTCTTTTGCCCATCGTTTGATGACCGCAGAACCACTTTCGTCATATTGATTTTTAATAAAATTTGAAATGCCTTCAAATTCAATTTTATATTCTTTTGAAACGCCAGATATTTTTGAGGCTACTACAAATTTTTCATGCCCACCATTCAAAATCACTTCCATGGCTTCGTCAGAAATTTTTTCGATTGGATCGGTTATTTTAAAATTGTATTTTTCGCCAATATTTTCTAATTGTTTATAAATCCAATTGTTTTTATAGTCGCCCAAAGGGGCAAACCCTCCTGCTTTTATCGACAATTTGGCATCGGGAACTATTTTTTTGATATTAATTTCGTTTGTAGTGCCAAGTCCGTTGCAATGAGGACAAGCCCCTTTTGGTGAATTGAAAGAAAACAAATTGGGCTCTGGATTTTGATAGGAAATTCCAGATGTAGGACACATTAAATTTCTCGAAAAAAATCGCATATTGCCGCTATCTTGGTCTAATACCATCATCACATTTTCTCCGTGTTTCATAGCAGTTTTGATACTTTCAGACAGTCTTTTTGTAATTTCTGCAGAGTTGTCTATTTGCATCCTGTCTATAACGATCTCAATATCATGGGTTTTGTATCGGTCTAGCTTCATGCCAGTTACCAAGTCTTTTATAGCTCCATCAACCCTAACTTTTAAAAATCCTTGTTTGGTAATTTGTTGAAAAAGTTCGGCATAATGTCCTTTTCTGGCTCTAATAACGGGAGCCAAAATATTGATTCGTTTGTGGTCAAATTCTTTAAGTATCAAATTTTGGATTTGTTCATCGGAATAGGAAACCATTTTTTCGCCTGTATTGTAGCTATAAGCATCGGCAGCTCTTGCAAAAAGTAATCTCAAAAAGTCATATATTTCTGTAATTGTACCAACTGTCGAACGAGGACTTTTACTTGTTGTTTTTTGTTCAATAGCAATCACTGGCGAAAGACCATCTATTTTATCTACATCTGGACGTTCTAACCCCCCTAAAAATTGACGGGCATAGGCCGAAAAAGTTTCTATATACCGGCGTTGTCCTTCTGCATAAATGGTGTCAAATGCCAATGACGATTTTCCTGAACCTGAAAGCCCTGTTATTACTACCAATTGATCTCTTGGTATCGAAATATCAATATTTTTCAAATTGTGTACCCTTGCACCTAAAACTTCGATTGTGTTTTCTGAATCCAACATATTTTTATCTGTAAAAAAGCAAAGATATAATTTTTGAAATAATATTTATTGTAATTTTGAGTTATATTGACATGTTTATCACGCATTAATTGTAGTTTTTTTTAAATTAAAATAAATAAAATTGTATTTTTGCTTGCAACATGAAATTACATGGTTTGAAAAGCTATAAAATAATTTTTTTCATTCCTTTTTAATAAAATTTTGATATGAAATACATTGCTTCTTTTTTGCCTTTAATTATTTTATTAGCTTTGATATCTTGTAGGAACGATTTTGAGTTTGTTGCAAGTAATGGTACTTTAGCTTTTTCAGAAAAAACAATTTATTTAGATACTGTTTTTTCAGATATAGGTTCGAGTACTTACACCTTAAAAGTGTATAATCGAAGTGCAAAAGATATTAAAATACCCGTAATAAAATTAGCAAAAGGAAATGCTTCTAAATACAGAATTACTGTAGATGGTATGACTGGAGATGTAGGAAGTACTGGTAAAGTTTTTAGTAATGTAGAACTTTTAGCAAAAGATAGTTTGTATATTTTTATAGAAACTACAGCTAATATAACCGATGCAAATCCGACTGATTTTTTATATACAGATGAAATTCAATTCGATTCTGGAACGAATTTGCAAAAAGTAGATTTGGTAACCTTAATTCAGGATGCTTATTTTATTTTTCCAAATAAAGAAAATGGCACTTATGAATCTGTTCCATTTGGGATTGATGCTGCTAATAATACCGTAAATATTTGGGGCAGAAACTTGCAACATGATCATTTGAAAAACGGAAATGAATTTCAATTTAAAACAGATAAACCTTATGTAATTTATGGTTTTGCAAGTGTTCCAGATGGTGAAACATTGCATATTCCAGCGGGGGCAAGGGTACATTTTCATGCGGAATCGGGTTTAATTGTTCAAAATAATGCTACACTAAACATTGCAGGAACAGTTTCTACGGGCCCTAGTTTGGAAAATGAAGTTGTTTTTGAAGGCGATCGTTTGGAACCCAATTTTAGCGATGTTGCGGGACAATGGGGTTTTGTATATTTAAGACAAGGTAGTTTAAATAATTCGATCAATCATCTTACTTTAAAAAATGCAACCATAGGTCTTTTTGCAGTTGATTGTAATTTGAATATACAAAATTCTCAAATTTATGATTGTACTAATTATGGTATTTTAGGCCGAAAAGCACAAATTGATGCTAAAAATGTTGTAATAAATAATGCAGGACAAGCTACTTTAGCCTGTACAACTGGTGGCAGTTATAATTTTGTTCATTGTACTTTAAACAACAATTGGTCAAATTCGCAACAAGTAGCTTTGTATATTGATAATTATATTTTAAATGCTAATAATCAACAAGTTCCGTATGATTTGGTGGCTTGCAATTTTGTAAATTGTATAGTATATGGTAGCAATAATGTTGCATTGTTTTTAAGTAAAAACGACAGCAAATTATTTAATTTTAATTTTAATCATTCGTTATTCAAATTTAATGATGCCAATACTCAAATAGCCACAAACGTACTATATGAAAGCATCAGAAACGAACAAAATGGCAATAAAAAGAATTTGAATCCTAATTTTGTTAATGTTTCTAAAAACAAATTGTGGCTTTCGCAAGCACTTACTATCCCTGTTAATGTGAATTATGCTAATTTTAATGATATATTAAATTATAGTCGTAATGTCAATCCCAATCTTGGTGCTTATCAGTATCATTAAATTTTTATCTTAAAATTGAAAAATGACCTGATATTTGGATGGTGTCTTCAAAATTTGCGCTGTACCAATAATCGGCTGCTGGCAAATCTAGGCCTAAATATTTACCATCCCAACGGGAGTTACTGGTTGATAGTTTTTGTATCAATTTGCCGTATCTGTCAAAAATATAAAAATGGAAGTTTCTAAAATCCTGAGCATTTTCAATTTCAAAAAAATCGTTTATTCCATCGTTGTTTGGACTAAAAAAATTAGGAATTTGTACCAAAACAAACGCTTTGACATCTGGAATATTACAAGAATTTGTTGTGCGAACATAAGCTTTTTTTAATCCACCACTTACATTGTAAAATGTATTTGAATTTTGAAAATGAATGCCATCTAACGAATATTCAAATGGGCCTTGGTTTTCGCAAATGATGGTTACTGTGCTAAATTCTGTAATCACTTGTGCAATTTTTGGAACCACAGATTGTGTTACAAAAAACGTTTTGGTGCTGGAACAATTATTGGCAATGGTAACTGTAACAGTATAAGCCCCTGCTTGATTCACGAAAATAGATGGTGTTGTAGCAGCATTTGACCATAAATAAGTAGCATTTTCTTCATTTACAGTAAGTAAAAGAGACTCATTTGGACAAATAAGGACATTTTGATTGGCCCCTAATTGAGGTACATCTACCAATTGAATTGTAACAGGTGTTCGGGTGTTTGAAATACACAATGAATTTATATTTTTTGCTTCGGCATAATAAGTTCCAGAACTAGAAGGTGTCAATACATTTGAATTGGCAAGTACCAAATCGTTGCCCGTGGGGCTACCATACCAATTTGTAGTTTCATTAGTATTTACACTTACAGCTATACTTTTATTAATTTCATTAATACAATACGTTTTATTTCCTAAACTCGTTGGAGCATTTGGAATTGATATGATATGAATTCCGAATTCTGGAGTTACTGTCGAACAAAAATCATTATTCAAATTAGAAATATCTTGGGCAATTTTAACTCGATAATAAGTTGTAGTACTAAAATTGGTAACCCAATATGTTGTGGAATTGGCACCAGAAATGGCAGTCCAATTGATGGCATCATTACTTTTTTGCCATTGATAAACATGGTTATTAGGATTGTTTATTTCTACTTGTAATTGAATGTCATTTGGTAATTGATTCTGACAAATATTCATAAAATTACTATTGACTCCAGCTGTTTTTATTTGTGCCAAATCGCCACACGAACGAAACATAATGTCGTCTATAGCCAAGTCGTTGCCACAACCTCCTGCACCATTATTTCTCATTTTCAATACAACAGACGTTTGGTTACTTGCAGTAGTAAATACCAATCCATATTGCGTCCAAATGGGGGCATTAGTGCCTTGAATAGCATTGGTATTGCCCGATTGTAACAATGTGGTTTCTGTTTCGTCCCAAATTTCAAATGTTACATTTATTGGAATTCCAGTACCACTACAAGCCCCAACAGATGCAGCATTATATACATTCATCAACCAAGCCGAAAACTCGAAAGTAGTATTGACACATAAATTGGTTACTACTTTTTTGAAAAAATAATTGGGGGCAATACTGGCATTTACTATCAGCGATTTTCCATTATATCCATTCACATCTGTATCAGGAGTATGATCTAACGAATTGTGCCATGAACTGTATAAATTTGTTCGATAATGTAATGTATATTGCCCATCATTTGGTGTGCCATTTATAAAAGTATAGGAGGTTATACCAGGGTTTAAAGCTGGGCCAAAATCCAATCCTGAACCAAAATTTTCAGTAAATATGGGATCTCCTTTAGTGCCTGTACAAAATCCAAGTTGGGCCTGAACTACGTGAAAATGGCAAAATAGTATAAAAAATAGGGTCAGTGTTTTTAATTTCATTTTGTAAAAATAAATAAAAAAAACAAAAAACCTCATGAACAACTCTAAAATTTTATTAAAAACGATAAGCTAATCCAATTGTATGTTGAATGTGATTGCCCTCGGAACTACCATTCAAATTTGATTTACCAATTGTTTGAGCTACAATACCAAGGTTTTTAACGAATTTTGTAAGTCCAAAACTACTTCCACAATTGCAATCCGTATAATCATCTCTAAACCAAAAATAAAATCCAAATCCATAATTCAAATTGGTATATATTTTATTATTGATGGTACTCATACCTAAACCTGTTACTAAAAATGGGGAAAAATTGTGAATTTCAAATAAAGGTTCATAAAACGTTCTAAATTCATATTTGGCCATGACATCCATGGCAAAATATTCCATAGCATTATTGATGTATTTTCCATTAACGAGTTTACCCGATTTGTATTGATTGAAAGTAACAACACTTTCGGCACTAAAATCGTCAATAACATGCATGTTGAAACCAAAATACGAAGGATATGTTGCCATATTCCATTCTTCTTCAATGTTAAAAGCTTTATTGGTTTTTGTAAATGAATCATCAACAATATTGATCCCTACAAAAATTTTATAAGACTCATTGGTTTCATATCGACTTTGTGCAATTGCAAATAGCGAATTAAAAAAGCAAATTAAAATAATAACTTTTGAAAGTGAAAAAATAGGGGGGAATTTTTTTTTCAGTTTGGATTGTTGTTTTTGCATTACTTACAAGTTTTGTTTTAAATATTGTTTTTGAAATTTTATTTGTTAATGATTAATTCGCAAAGTATTTGTCATTCATCCGAACAACTGAACCATTTGTCTGTTAATAAAAATAGTCTATTTTTATATTCGCAAATTTTATAACTATACCAAAGTTATTGTTAATTTCTTTAATTTAAAACCTATAATCAAATTTGATTTTTTTTTTTTTATTAAGGTTAAAAATACAATCTTATTTTTTAAATTAAATATCAATATTTGTAAAATAATATTAATAATAAATTTAAAAAATTTATATTTTATGATATTTTTTATTTTTTTAAATATTATTATTATAATAATAAAAACATTTTTTTTATTCAAAACCAATTAAATCAACGAATAATTAAGTTAAAATATTAATTTTAATTTAATCATTTCATAAATTGATTGGTAAGCACAATTAGTTTTTTATAAAATTTAGAATTATAAATCTCTAAAAATATGGGTAAAAAGTTTAAATAAAAAGATTTTTAGTATTTTAAGATTTATTTTATAAAAAAGTGTATTTTCATGTATTTTATTTATATTTTTATATTTTATAAAAAAGATAAAAAATTAAGATATAATTTAATATTTATTATACATATTAAATAATTGATTTATAAAATAAAAATATAAAATAATGGAAGTAAATAAAAGAAGGATATAGAAAATAAAATAATTCTTATTTTTATAAATTTTTAAGCAAAAAAAAATCTCCCAAATGGAAGATTATCAAAAATGGCAAGCGACCTACATCGCACCGCTCAACCGCTTACCCTTGCTACGTTCCCATCCTGGGGGATTCTGCAGGAGCTGGTCGTGTAGGACTTGCCGCTGCAAATATACAATCTTTTTGTATATTTGCAAGCGTAAATATTAATTATTATCTATTTTTTTAGTTAATTAAAAAACTTTTTGGTTATGAAAAATTATAAATTACTGTATTATAGTATGTTAACTGTGTTTCTTTTGGGGCTTTATTCTTGTAATAGTACTAAAGAAAATATGTTTAGCTTTGATAAAAAAAGCTTTAAAAGTCAATATACTCGAAGCGAGTCGATGCAAATTGGCATTGAAAATCCAGAAAATAAAGCCATCGACAGCATTATTTTTTATTTAAATGAAAAAAATATTGGTGCACAAAAAGGAGCTGGAGCTTTTAAATTTGAATTGAAAAATCAAATATTGGGACTTCAAGATGTTAAAGCGCTCGTATATTTTGAAGGCAAAAATCAAGAAATTGTATCCAAAATTGAAATTGTATCTTCTATTGAACCCCAATTATTAAATTATAAAATTGTGAATACTTTTCCGCATGATACCACTTCTTTTACAGAAGGGTTTGAGTTTTATGGCAATGATTTATATGAAGGGACAGGTCAAAAAGGCACATCGAGATTGTTAAAAACCCAATATCAAACGGGCAAAATTGTAGATTATATCAAATTAGACAACCAATATTTTGGAGAAGGTATCACTATTTTAAAAGACAAAGTATATCAACTGACATGGCAAGATAAATTGGGTTTCATATATGATTTAAAAACATGGAAACTCGAAAAAACGTTTCAATTTGATCAAAATATTGAAGGTTGGGGTCTAACAAACGATGGCACACATTTGTATCAGTCTGATGGCACTGCACGTATTTGGACAATGGATGCAGCCACTCAAAAAATGGTTTCTCATATAAATGTTTATTCAGGAAGTACAAAAATTGAAAGTTTGAATGAATTGGAATGGATGAATGGTAAATTGTTGGCCAATATTTGGCACAAAGATGCTATTGTGGTGATCGATCCAAATTCTGGGGCCGTAGAAGGCATACTTGATTTATCTGCTTTGCATCAAAAAATAAAAAGCAAATCAGAAGAAGCGGTTTTGAATGGCATAGCTTTTAGAAAATCGACAAATACCATTTTTGTTACGGGTAAAAATTGGGACAAAACGTTTGAAATTACATTACAGTAAGTCTTGAGTCCTAAGTCTTAAGTATTAAATCTTGAGTATTAAGTCTAAAGTCTAAATTAAGACACAAGTCTTGAATACTTACTAAAATACAGAAAAATAAAATGATGATTTCTATTACAGAAAAAACGCTTCAAGATTTGCAATTTCCAACTGTTTTGGAAACTATTTCTGATATTTGCAATACGGATTTAGGCAAAGAAAAAGCCCTTAAAATAAAACCTTACAAAGATAAAGAGGCATTGATGGGGGCTTTATTGCAAACATCTGAATATGTTTCGAGCTTTGACAATAATAATGCTATTCCTAATCATGGTTTTGAAGGTATTGCTCATGAAATTAAATACTTGTCTATAGAAGATAGTTATTTAGAGGCAAGCAGCTTTAAAAAAATAATTACAATTTCTGAAAATGCTAATGCTCTTATTTTATTTTTTAAAAAATTTGAAACGTATTACCCAAATTTGCACCAACGGGCATCGGAAGTAACCTATACAAAAGAAATCATCCAATTGATTGAAGTTGTGATTGATAAATATGGCGAAATTAAGGACGATGCTTCATTAAATTTGAAAGAAATTCGTAAAAATATGAATGTTGTAAGAGGAAAAGTTAATCAAAGTTTTGGATCGGCACTTTCTCAATACCAATCTTTAGGTTATTTGGACGACATCAAAGAAAGTTTTGTTCAAAACAGGAGGGTTTTGGCCGTTTTAGCCATGTACAGACGAAAAGTAAAAGGCAGCATTTTAGGAACTTCCAAAACGGGTAGTATTGCATATATAGAACCAGAAGCCACATTAGTATATTCTAGAACTTTAAGCAATTTAGAATATGAAGAAAAAGAAGAAATTATTAGGATATTAAAAAAATTAACTTATGAAATAAGTAATTATTTACCAGTAATTATTGCATATCAAGATTTTTTGAGTGATGTAGATGTGGTGGCTGCAAAAGCCAAATATGCCAATAAAATAAAGGCCATTTTGCCCCATATTGTTGAGGAAAGAAAATTATATTTTAAGGAAGCTTTTCATCCTATTTTATATTTATCAAATAAAAATAAAGGAGAAATTACTTACCCTCAAACCATATCATTTTCAAACGATAATCGAATTATTGTAATATCTGGACCCAATGCTGGCGGAAAAACCATTTCGATGAAAACCGTTGGTTTACTCCAATTGATGTTGCAATCGGGTATGTTGATTCCTGTTCATGAGCGAAGTGAAACATGTTTGTTCGACCGTATCCTAACCGATATCGGCGACAATCAATCCATTGAAAATCATTTAAGTACATACAGTTATCGGTTGAAAAACATGAACTATTTTTTGAAAAAATGCAATCAAAAAACCTTGTTTTTGATAGATGAATTTGGAACAGGTTCCGATCCTGAATTGGGTGGTGCCTTGGCAGAAGTTTTTTTAGAAGAGTTTTATCACAGAGGTGCTTTTGGCATTATTACGACCCATTATTCCAATTTGAAAATGTTGGCCAACGAGTTGCCTTTTGCCTCAAATGCCAATATGCTTTTTGATGAAAAAACACTGGAACCCCAATACAAATTGGTAATTGGTCAAGCCGGAAGTTCGTTTACCTTTGAAGTTGCCCTAAAAAATGGTATTCCATTTGGATTGATTAATCGAGCCAAAAAGAAAATAGAAGGTGGCAAAGTTCGATTTGACAAAACAATAGCCAATTTGCAAAAAGAACGGTCGAAGATGGAAAAAACGTCTCAAACCTTAAAAGAAGAAGAAACAAAGGCACGTGAAGAGAGCCAAAAAATGGAACGTATAAATACTAAAATACAACAAAAACTTGAAAGTTATCAGGAATTATATGATAGTAATCAAAAAATGATATACATTGGACAAAAAATTGATGATTTGGCATTGAAATATTTTAATAATAAAAACAAAAAAAATCTTGTAAATGAATTTTTAAAAATAATAGAAATAGAAAATTCCAAAAGAATTAAAATTAGCCCAAAGGAAGTTAAAGAAAAAATTGAAAAAAAGAAAGAAATTATAAAAGAAGTTGAAGTAATTGTTGAAGTAATTCGAATAGAAAAAAAGGAGAAGAAACTCAAACCTGTAATCGAAAAACCCAAAGTAGCCTTGAAAGTGGGCGATAGGGTACGAATGATAGAAGGACGTGCATTAGGCACAATAGACAAAATAGAAAAAAACAAAGCCATCGTCAATTATGGCATGTTTACCTCCAAAGTAAGTTTGGAGGAGTTGGAAGTGGTGTAATCAAAACCCCAAAAATAATGAATAAAAAAATAGTTTTATTTGATGGAGTTTGTAATTTGTGTGAGGCTTCGGTTTTGTTTGTAATTGAACACGATAAAAATGATGTTTTTCGGTTTGTGGCATTGGATTCTGAAAAAGGAATAAACATTTTAAATACTATACATTTGGACAGAAACAAAGTGGATAGTATTGTATTGTATGTTGCTGAAAATGAATATTATATAAAATCTGATGCGGCTATCGAAATAGCCCTTCATTTTGATGGCCTTTGGAAAATAATGGTTGTTTTTAAAATTATTCCAAAAATAGTTCGAAATGTAATATATGATTTTGTTGCTAAAAATCGTTATAAATGGTTTGGCAAAAAGGAAAGCTGTTTGATGCCTAATCCAAGTTTGAAAAATAAATTTTTATAAAAAATGTTATTGTATGTAAAAAATATTATTTATTGTCTTTTTTATTTTTTATGTAGAATATAGTTTACAAATAAGCACAAAATATTAATTGAATTTGAATTATTTTGAGTTAGGGATAGTAGTTGAAATCCTTTTTTGAGGTTTTTTCTGTTACAAAAAAGATTATTTCACAATATGATATTTCTTTTGGAGTCCAATGAAAGTTGTTTGAAACAGTTAACACGACCTTGGGTAACACCCCAAAAAGACTAAATATGGACTATTTTATTTAAAATGTAGCTGTTATCGTAAAGTTGATTTGAGCATTGGATTTAATATAATACTATTAAATTTTGAAAATAAATTAAATATATATATCTTTGTTAAATATATCGCAATAAAATGACAATAAAAACATCAAATGAACAAAGCAATCATTTAGAAGCTTATTTTCAAGAATTTAGAAATCAAATCATAGGAATTCATCAAACTTTTGAATCGCCTTTTGGTGTTCAACGCATTATTTATACAGATTGGACAGCAAGTGGCCGCTTGTATGAACCAATTGAACAAAAAATGATACATCAGTTTGGACCTTTTGTAGCCAATACACATACAGAAACTACTGTATCTGGAACTGCCATGACTATGGCCTATCATAAGGCCAGGCACCTTATCAAACAACACGTTCAGGCTAACGAACATGATGTTTTGATAACTGATGGTACAGGAATGACGGGGGTTGTCAATAAATTTCAACGTATTTTAGGTTTGAGAATTTCAGAAAATCTTAAATCTTTTACTACTATTCCAAACGACATCAGACCCGTTGTTTTCATATCTCACATGGAACATCATTCGAATCAAACGTCGTGGCTAGAAACAATTGCTGAAGTAGTAGTTATTCCGCCATGTGAAAAAGGGTTGTTTTGTATAGATCATTTGAAAGCATTATTAGAAAAATACAAACATAAAACCATCAAAATAGCTTCTATTACCTCTTGTTCCAACGTAACGGGTATTAAAACACCTTATATGGATGTGGCACAATTGATGCACGACAATAAAGGATTGTGTTTTGTAGATTTTGCTTGTTCTGGCCCCTATGTTGCCATCAACATGCACGAAGATGAGTCTCGTTATTTGGATGCTATCTTTTTTTCGCCCCACAAATTTTTAGGTGGCCCTGGTACTTCTGGTGTATTAATTTTTAATAAGAAATTATATCAGAATTTAGTGCCCGATTGCCCAGGAGGTGGCACAGTTACTTGGACAAACCCGTGGGGTAAACACCAATATATAGATAATATAGAAGAACGAGAAGATGGAGGGACACCTGGATTTTTGCAAGTGATAAAAACCGCATTGGCAATTCAATTGAAAGAAAAGATGGGGGTTCAACATATTTTAGCAAGAGAAAAAGAATTGGTTTCGTATGTTTTTTCAAGATTGAAAGCTATTCCAAACCTCCATATTTTGGCGGGAGACACCACCGATAGATTAGGGGTTATATCCTTTTATATCAACCATTTGCATTTTAATTTGGGTGTAAAATTATTGAATGACAAATTTGGAATTCAAACCCGTGGCGGCTGCAGTTGTGCAGGAACTTATGGTCATTATTTATTGAATGTCAATCAAGAAAAATCAAACGAGTTGGTCTGTAAAATTGCTTCGGGCGATTTGATCGAAAAACCAGGTTGGATACGTATGTCTATACATCCAACTACTACAAATGAAGAAATAGCTTATGTATGTGATAGTATTGAAGCATTAGCTGCAAATTTTGAAACTTGGAGTAAGGATTATCATTATATTCAAAATTCAAATGAGTTTTATCATCGCACCTATCAGTCAGATGTTGCCACAATGGTTGCTACATGGTTTGAATAATGGTTTTAAAATATTTAAAAAAAGGGTCTTTATTACAATTGTAGTAAAGACTTTTTTTTTGACCAATTTTGAATTGTGGCTCAATTAGATGAAAATCATCATCAATAATTCCGTTTTTATAACCCATAAAATACTATAAATTGTTTTATAAATTTGTATAAATGTTAATATTTTGAATGTACATCAAACTTATTTACAAAAAAAGGATTTGAAAATAGGTCATTTATAAAAAACAAATAAATTTTGGTGCGTTTGTAATTTATTAAAAATAAATGACTATATTTCAAAATTCAAAAAAACTATAAAACTAAAACTAAAAATTATTGATGGAAATATTTCATATAAGTGCAGAGTGTTATCCTGTAGCAAAAGTAGGTGGATTGGCCGATGTTGTTGGGGCATTGCCCAAATATCAGTCGCTTGCGGGCCATCAAGTGCGGGTTGTAATGCCCTATTATGATACCAAATTTAAGCATGAAAATGCTTTAGAATGTGTGCATTGGGGTGATGTAAAATTAGGACATTTTAATTTTAAATTCAATGTTTTTAAAGAAATTTCAAACAAATTAGGTTATGAATTGTACTTAATTGACATTCCAGATTTGTTGGATAGACCACAAGTATATGGCTATGAAGACGATATTGAACGTTTTGTAGCTTTTCAAGTGGCTACTTTAGATTGGATTAATGGCCGACATGAAATACCAGACTTTATTAACTGTCATGACCATCATACGGGTTTGATTCCATTTATGTTATCGTTTTGTTATAAATATGAAAAAATCAAACACGTTGCAACAGTAATAACCATTCATAATGGATTGTATCAAGGCCAGTTTGGTTTTGAAAAATTATTTTATTTGCCTGATTTCGATTTGGCATTTGTCAATATTTTAGAGTGGGATCATTGTATCAATTCGTTGGCAGTAGCTGTAAAATGTGCCCATGCGGTAACCACAGTTTCTCCTAATTATTTGAATGAAATAAATCATTTTGCAAATGGATTGGAATCCTTATTCAACCAAGTGCGATACAAGTCCAAAGGGATTTTAAATGGAATTGATGTAGTGGTTTGGAATCCTGAAACGGATGAATCAATAGAAACGCAGTATAGTTTGAAAACTGTAGGTAAAGGAAAACAACTTAATAAAGAAAAGTTGTGTGCACAGTTTAATTTAGACCCATCTAAACCATTATTCTCTTTTATAGGAAGACTTTTTGATGAAAAAGGGGGCGATTTATTGCCATTAGCTGCTGCAACTGCACTTTCTATGTATCATAAAGACATAAATATACTAATTTTAGGTTCTGGAAATATAAAAATAGAAAATGATTTGAATCATTTATTACATAATTTTACGGGTAATTATAATACATTTATAGGATACAACGAACAATTAGCACATTTGATGTATGCGGGTTCTGATTTTTTAATGATGCCTTCGAGGGTAGAACCTTGTGGACTAAATCAAATGTATGCTTTAAGGTATGGCTGTATTCCAATAGTAAGAAGAACAGGTGGTTTAAGTGATACTGTGATAGATTTTGGCGACAATGGAAATGGTATTTGCCATAATCAGGCAAGTGTAGAAGATATTGTTTACTCTATAGGAAGGGCCTTAACATTATTTAATGATAAAGAAAATTATTATAAAATTGTACAAAGAGCAATGCAAACAAACCATTCGTGGGAAAGAGTTTGTCAAGAATATTTGGATTTATATAGAGAAGTAATCGGCCAATTAAAATCAAGTTAAAAGTTTCAATTTAATTTTATTGAAAAGACATATAATTATTTTTTAATTAAATTTTTATAAAAAAATAATACAATATCCAACAAAGAATTTACAACTAAATATAAAATTTTACGCACATGAAACCAAAAAAGAAAAATGTAATTGCCATTATTTTAGGAGGAGGGCAAGGATCTAGGTTATATCCACTGACAGAATCAAGATCAAAACCGGCAGTACCTATTGGAGGAAAATACCGATTGGTAGATATTCCTATATCAAATTGTATGAATTCAGATATATATAAAATGTTTGTTTTAACACAATTTAATTCAGCATCATTAAACGCACATATAAAAAATACTTATAATTTTAGTATATTTAGTCAGTCTTTTGTAGATATATTAGCAGCAGAACAAACGCCTGATAACCCAACATGGTTTCAAGGTACAGCTGATGCGGTAAGACAATGTATGCCACACTTTTTAAATCATGATTTTGATTATGCTTTAATTCTTTCGGGCGATCAATTGTATCAAATGGATTTTAATGAAATGCTAGAGGAACACATCAAAAATGAAGCCGATATTTCGATTGCAACGTTGCCTGTTAATGAAAAGGATGCTCCTGAATTTGGAATATTAAAAACAAATTCCGATTCGTTAATTGAAAGTTTTATTGAAAAACCCGCCAAAGAATTGCTAAAAGATTGGACATCTGATGTAAGTGAAGATATGAAGAGTCAGGGCAAACATTATTTAGCATCTATGGGAATTTACATCTTTAATCGTCAATTGCTTAAAGATTTGATGGCAAATCCAGATACTAAGGATTTTGGTAAAGAAATTATCCCTCAGGCAGTTGGTCAAAAGAAAATTTTAAGTTATCAATATGAAGGCTATTGGACTGATATTGGAAATATTGACTCCTTTTTTGAAGCCAATATAGGCTTGACAGACGACATACCACAGTTTAACTTATTTGACAATCATAATAAAATATATACAAGACCACGTTTGTTACCGCCTTCAAAATTTAAAAACACTTTAATTAATAAATCATTAATTTCTGAAGGTTGTATTTTAAACGCAAAAGAAATTTCTCATTCTGTAATAGGGATTCGTTCCAGAATAGGGGAGGGCACTGTTATACAGAATAGTTATATAATGGGTAATGATTTTTATCAAAATATAGATGATATGAATCATGAATTAAGTGAAAGTAAATTATTAATTGGAATAGGTGAAAATTGTTTTATAAATAATACAATAGTTGATAAAGATTGTAGAATTGGCAACAATGTATATATTAGTGGAGGACAACATTTAGAAAATGTCAATACCGATTTATATTCTATAAAAGATGGTATTGTAGTTGTAAAAAAAGGAGCAAACATTCCTAATAATTTTGAAATAAAATAAACTAAAAAAAATTATAATTATGAATAAAGTTTTAGCTCATTCTTTATTTTCGGATTTCGATATTTCTTTATTCAAAGCAGGAAAACATTTTAAGCTTTACGAAAAATTGGGTGCCCATCTGATTACAATTGATGGAATACAAGGTGTATATTTTTCGGTTTGGGCACCATCGGCAAAAGCAGTACATGTAGTAGGCGATTTTAATTATTGGAACAACCAAGAACATCCTTTAAACGTCCGATGGGACGAATCAGGTATATGGGAAGGATTTATTCCTGGTATAAATAAAGGAGCATTATACAAGTACAGTATTTTATCTGATATAAATAATGTTGTTACAGAAAAAGCAGATCCTTTTGGGTTTTATTGTGAACATCCTCCTAAAACTGCTTCAGTAGTTTGGGATTTAAATTATAATTGGAAAGACACGAATTGGATTCAAAACAGAAAAGAACATAACGCTTTAGACAAACCATTTGCAGTATATGAAGTACATTTGGGTTCGTGGAGAAGGCACACACACGACAATAGTTTTTTAAGTTATACAGAATTAGCCGTAGAATTGGTAAATTATGTAAAAGAAACAGGATTTACTCACGTAGAATTTATGCCAATTATGGAATATCCTTATGATCCATCGTGGGGGTATCAATTAGTTGGCTATTTTGCACCCACATCGCGATTTGGAAACCCACAGGAATTCATGTTTCTTGTAGATCAACTACATCAAGCGGGTATTGGTGTAATTTTAGATTGGGTTCCTTCTCATTTTCCAGATGATGCCCATGGTTTGGGCTATTTTGATGGGTCCAACTTGTATGAACATCCAGATAGGCGAAAAGGATACCATCCTGATTGGAAAAGTTTAGTTTTTAATTATGGACGCAATGAAGTAAGAGCATTTTTAATCAGTAATGCTTTATTTTGGTTGCAGCATTATCATGCAGACGGGCTTAGAGTAGATGCGGTAGCCTCTATGTTGTATTTGGATTATTCCAGAAAAGATGGAGAATGGGAACCTAATATTTATGGAGGAAGGGAAAACTTAGATACTATTAGTTTTTTAAAAGAATTTAATGAAGCTGTATATCTCAATTTTCCTGATACTCAAACTATTGCAGAGGAAAGCACTTCGTTTCCCATGGTTTCAAAACCAACATTTGTAGGTGGATTGGGATTTGGAATGAAATGGATGATGGGCTGGATGCACGATACTTTACAATATTTTCAGAGAGATAGTATTTATCGTAAATACCATCAGGATGAACTCAGTTTTTCTATGACTTATTGTTTTACAGAAAATTTTATGTTGCCGTTGTCTCATGATGAAGTAGTATATGGTAAACAATCTATTTTTGAAAAAATGGTAGGAGATGAATGGCAAAAGTTTGCAAATTTACGACTTTTGTATGGCTATATGTATGCACATCCAGGAGCCAAGTTATTGTTTATGGGGTCTGAATTTGGACAAAGTTCTGAATGGCAATTCGATCAAAGTCTTGATTGGCATTTGCTCCAATTTAGGTCGCATAATGGCATCAAACAATGGATAACCGATTTGAACCAATGTTATAAATCGCAACCAGCACTATATGAAAATCAATTTGACCCCGCAGGTTTTGAATGGATCAATTATAGTGATCATCAAAATGCTGTATTTTCATTTATAAGAAAAGGAAAAGATATTCGTAATGATTTGATAGTAATTTGTAATTTTACACCCGTTGTTAGAGAAAATTATGTAATAGGCATTCCGCAAAATGGAAAATTAATAGAAATCATGAACAGTGATAACTTACAATATGGTGGAAGTGGTGTTGTAAATTTTGATCCTATTCAAATAGTTAATACCAGTCGTGATGGTAAACCATTTTCAGCGGCTCTTACTTTGCCACCACTTGGTATTGTTGTTTGTAAAATACAAAATGAAGTATAAATAGTATATAAATAATATCTTTCAATTTTGTCAGATAATTTTTATTTATATAGTTTTATTATTATGTAATTAACATATTTTCAGTATGTATTTTAGTATTTGTAAGTGATAATTTCCAAATTAATTCAATTTTCAGGATTTCAAAACTAGATTTTTATTACAGATCCATTTATGTAACTATAATTTTGAAAAAAACATTATATTTGCATCGAAAACAAAATTACAACATGAGTACAGATACCTCAAAAAGATACAATCAAAGAGGCGTTTCGGCATCAAAAGAAGATGTACATAATGCCATAAAAAATATAGATAAAGGATTATTTCCTAAAGCTTTTTGTAAAATAGTTCCAGATTATTTAACAAATGATTCAGAATATTGTTTGGTAATGCATGCTGATGGAGCCGGAACAAAATCTGCTTTGGCCTATTTGTATTGGAAAGAAACTGGAGATATTGCTGTATGGAAAGGTATTGCTCAAGATGCTTTGATAATGAATATTGATGATTTGATTTGCGTTGGAGCAACAGACAATATCATGTTGTCCTCTACTATTGGTAGAAATAAAAACCTGATTCCTGCCGAAGTTATTTCAGCTATAATCAATGGAACCGAAGCGTTGATAGCAGAGTTAAATACTCATGGAGTAACTATTCATTCTACAGGTGGTGAAACTGCAGATGTAGGAGATTTAGTACGTACTATTATTGTTGATTCTACTGTAGTAGCACGCATGAAAAGAAGCCAAGTGATTGATAATAAGAATATTAAATCAGGAGATGTGATTGTAGGTTTGGCCTCATTTGGACAAGCAAATTACGAAAAAAATTACAATGGAGGAATGGGTAGTAATGGATTGACATCTGCTCGACATGATGTTTTTTCTAAATATTTGGCTACAAAGTATCCTGAAAGTTTTGATGCTCTTGTTCCTGATGAATTAGTGTATTCAGGACAAATTTCATTGACGGATTCAATTGAAAATTCGCCTATTAATGCGGGGCAATTGGTTTTATCACCAACAAGAACTTATGCCCCAATTATTAAAAAAATCTTAGAAAAATATACCCCAAACGACATTCATGGAATGGTACATTGTAGTGGTGGAGCTCAAACTAAAATTTTGCATTTCATTGAAAATCTGCATATTATAAAAGACAATTTATTTCCTGTACCTCCACTTTTCAAATTAATACAAGAACAATCTAAAACAGATTGGAAGGAGATGTATCAAGTTTTCAATTGCGGCCATAGAATGGAATTGTATGTGCCAGAGCATTTGGCAAACGATATTATTGCTATATCAAAATCTTTTGGAGTTGATGCTCAAATTGTTGGTAAGGTTTCTGAATATTCAGGTACAAAACTTACAATTAGTAGTGAATATGGGGTGTTTGAATATTAATTTTGAAATTTAATCATTATGTACGAGTTGGTTTTTTGGCAATATCAGGAAGGAATTTACTTAAATCATCAATTGGTGTATGAATCATTGGCAGAAGGAAATGCAGTTGATGGGTTAGAAAACTTACAGATAGATATTATTCTTAATAGAATTAATAATATTTTTAAGGATTGGGAAAAAATTGATGATGATAGCTGGAAAAACCCAAAAGGTAATGGAGCATTTCAAATAAAAACAACTTTGCAAGCTGTGTTTATTGATTGTTATGGTACTGAAGGCAAAATAATGGATAAATTGGTTGCTATATTAGAAGAATATCATGTAGTATTGTATGACCCTCAAATACCGATTCGATACGATGAGTGGAATGAATAATGATTAAATTAAATATTTTGGAAGATTATATTGTACTTGAAAATGAATTTGTTTTATTAAGACCATTAGAAATTTCAGATGTTGGACATTTATTGGAATTTTCAATAAATGAACCAGAAATTTGGCAGTTTGGATGGGTTACTGCAGCTGGAAAAAGCAATTTAGAACGTTACATCACATTGGCATTAGCTGCAAAAGAAAATAATACAGAATATCCATTTATTGTTTTTGACAAAAAACAACAAAAATATGCAGGATGCACCCGATTTTATGACATCAATTTGCCTTTTAAAACCTTGCAATTAGGCTATACGTGGTACGGAAAAGCATTTCAAGGTACGGGATTAAATAAAAATTGTAAATATTTATTATTAGAATATGCCTTTGAACATTTGCATGTAGAGAGAGTAGAATTTAGAGCCGACAATAGAAATGCTAAAAGTATTGCAGCCATGAAAAGCATTGGCTGTGTAGTAGAAGGCTTGTTTCGAAGTCATACTCCAACACTCGAAGGCGGAAGAAGAGACAGTATCATTTTGAGTATTTTAAAATCAGAATGGCTTGGTGAAGTTAAGCAAAAACTTAAATTAAAAATTAATTGAAATAGTTTAAATCAAAATGAATAGCATCTCAAAATTGTTTGGTATAGAATATCCTATTATTCAAGGAGGAATGATTTGGAATAGCGGTTATAAACTTGCCAGTGCTGTTAGTGAAGCGGGAGGTTTGGGGCTTATTGGAGCTGGCAGTATGTATCCTGATGTTTTGAGAAGCCATATTCAAAAATGTAAGAAAAACACAAGCAAACCCTTTGGAGTCAATGTACCCATGCTGTATCCAAATATTGAGGAGATTATGAATATTATTGTGGAAGAAGGAGTAAAAATTGTTTTTACTTCAGCTGGGAATCCTAAAACGTGGACCTCTTTTTTGAAAGAAAAAGGTATAACTGTTGTTCATGTTGTAAGTAGCACCAAATTTGCTTTAAAGGCACAAGAAGCAGGTGTAGATGCTGTGGTGGCTGAAGGTTTTGAGGCTGGCGGCCACAATGGAAGGGAGGAAACTACTACATTTACATTGATACCAATGGTGAAAAAAGTTTTGCAAATTCCATTAATAGCTGCGGGCGGTATAGCTACCGGTAAAGGCATGTTGGCAGCCATGGTTTTGGGTGCCGATGGTGTTCAAATGGGAACCCGTTTTATAGCTTCGATTGAAAGTTCGGCTCACGATGCTTTCAAACAAGTGGTTGTAGAGGCAAACGAAGGAGATACATTATTGACTCTTAAGGAGTTAGCCCCCGTGAGGTTGGTTAAAAATAAATTTTTTAACGATTTACAAAATGTATATGCACAACCACATACTAAAGAAGATTTAGAAAAATTGTTGGGTAAAAGACGTGCAAAAAAAGGAATGTTTGAAGGAGATTTAATTGAAGGCGAACTTGAAATTGGCCAAATTTCAGGTTTGATAGATGATGTTTTGCCTGTTGCAATTATTATTGAAAATATGATAAATGAATTTAAAATTGCAAAATCTAATTTAACACAATTAAATTTTTAAATTTAAATTTTATGAAAATTAATTTAAAATTAAGTATAATACTAATATTTATGTTTGCTTTTTTTCAAAAATCAAATGCACAAGTTTATACTTATAAAACAACTAATGTTTCGGTAGCCGAAAAAAAGAAAGATGGTTTATGGGAAAAATGGTCAAAAGCGGTTGATGCGGCATTAATTGTAAAATTAGATTTGAATAAAAATAGAATTGTTGTGTATTCTTCTATCATTCAATTGTATGAAATTGTAGAATATTTAGAGGTTAAAAGTAATAAATTTGAAGAAAATGCTTCGTTTGTGTGTACAAATCAAGATGGAGAGCAATGTATCGTTTCCATCATTACTCGAAAAGACCAATACAATCGAAAACAATTGTACATAACTTATAACGAAAGTATGTTGAATTATAATATGGTAGCTATACCATAAAAATTTATTTTATCATTAAAACTATTTATCAAGTATTTTATTTTGAAATAATTACTTGCATAGCATATTCGTAAGTGTCTAAGTCAGTAAATGTAATTTTATTTTTATTTACATAATTAAAATAATTGTAAATTCTTTCAGTTGTAAATCTTTGCGACCAAAAGCCTTCTTTTGTTGCAGTAAATGAATCTTTATGTGTTGTAATAACATGCATTCCCATTTTTAAATATGCTTTTTCCTGTTTTAATCTTGTGTTTTGATTGTCTTTATAACATGCTCCCAACACAATTGCTCCATTGGGTTGCAATATTTGATAAGCTGCTTTAAAAATTGTATCAAAAGTTGGATTCATACTCAAATCTAATACAGCTTCATGGGTAGAATAATCTTCAAAAGAAAAATTTTCTGGATAAAAATTTCCAGCTGTAAACCAAGTTGTAATGATTAAATCATATTTTCCATGCCATTGGCTTAAATTTTTGGCATCAAACCAATATGCCTTTGCTTTGTCATGAATTTGTAGTGCTTCCAAAACTTTATTTGAAAGTTCTACACAAGCCATGGCATTGTCGGTACCATCATATTGGGCAATTTTACTCCAAATTTCATCAATTCCAGATAAATGTTTTGGAATTCTGGCATTGCCAATACCTAAATCTAAAATAGTGATGGGACTTCCTTTTTGAATATAAAGTTTAGTAATTATTTTTTTTAATTCAATAAATTCAGCCCATTTTGCTTGAATCAAATCTTCGGTCAAATAGTCCTTATCAAAAGATTTTTCAAACGTATTTTGGTTATCATACATGGTCATAACTTAAAATTTTTATTCAAAATTAACATAATTTTAATATTAAACATCATATAGATGGTAATAATTATTTTAAAATGAATAAATTTGCCAAATATTAATTGCTAGATATTTGAAAAGACAAAATTTTACAGTAAATATCTTACAGTAAATGTAATTATTTGACAAATATATGTAAATGAAAATTTTGGATTTAATAGGAATGTATAATCATTATTTATTAAATAAGTATAAATTTTTAAAATAAAATTCAATTTTATATTAAATCGACATAAAAGTATGAAAAAAATCATTGGATTATTGAGTATAGGAATAGCCATGCAATTGACTGCACAAAATCGGCCAAAATTAGTTGTTGGTGTAGTTATAGATCAGATGAAACCTGAATATTTAACTAGGTTTTCAAATGATTTTTCTGAAGAGGGTTTTAAGCGTTTGCAACGAGAAGGCTATCAATTTCAAAATGTACATTACAATTATATGCCAACTTATACTGCTCCCGGACATGCTTCTATCTATACGGGTACAACACCTTCCGTTCATGGTATTGTAGGTAATGAATGGTTTAATAGAACAAAAGGCAAGCAAATGTATTGTACTGATGATGATAATGTAAAACTTGTTGGTGACGGAAAAGACAAAGAAGGAGCCATGTCGCCAAGAAATCTTTTAGCAACAACGATTACAGATGAACTTAAATTAGCAACTAATTTTGAAGGAAAAGTAATTGGTGTAAGTATAAAAGATAGAGGTGCCATTTTGCCAGCGGGTCATTTTGCAAATGGGGCTTACTGGTATAGTAATACGGGTTCTTTTATATCGAGTACCTATTATGGCGATAAATTACCAGAATGGGTAACTACATTTAATTCTGAAAAAAATTACTTACCTTATATTGAAAAAGGCTGGGATTTATTAAAGCCTATACAAAATTATACAGAAAGTTTAGCAGACGATAATCCTTATGAAGAAGGGCTTTATAAAAAGGAATTACCTGTTTTTCCTTATGATTTGAAAGCTATGTATGGTAAAAATGATGCGGGTGTTATTCGTTCAACTCCTTATGGTAATGATTTATTGACTTCGTTTGCTATGAGAGCTATTGAAAAAGAACAACTAGGTAAGGATAATATTACAGATTTTATCGCAATAAGTTTTTCTTCTACAGATTATGTGGGGCATGCTTATGGGCCAAGAGCAATGGAATTACAAGACACGTATATGAGAATGGATCAAAACATTGCAGACTTACTTAATTATTTAGATAAATTTATAGGTAAAAATGACTATTTATTATTTGTTACAGCTGACCATGCAGGGGCTGAAAATGCAAACTTTTTGAAAGACCATCAATATCAAGTTAAAAATGTCAAACCTAAAAAAATAGTTGAAGACTTGAAGCAGTTTTCGTTAGCTACTTTTGGCGTTGATTTGGTGCAAAATTATTCTAATTTTAATTTGTTTTTGGACAAAGAAGTAATCAAGCAAAAAGGTTTAGATGTAACAATTGTCAAACAAAATTTTAAAAATTATTTGATGACTCAAGAGCAAGTTAAACGAGTATATACAGAAGAGGAAATTCTAAATCCAAATCAAGCTGATTATTATTTGAATTTTATTTTCAAAGGATTTGACCCTACTCAAAATGGGGATTTAGTAGTATTAGACAAACCTGGATATATAGAATACCACGAAAAAGGCACCTCTCATGGCACTCCTTATGCTTATGATACACATGTTCCATTGATTTTTTATGGTTGGAACATACCCAAAGGAGCTACTTCTGATAGAAAAATAATTACACAAATTGCACCTACAATTGCCCAAAAAATTGGAATTTCTTTCCCAAATGGAACGGAGGCTCAGGTGTTATTAGAGGTTTTAAATAAATAAAATGTCGTTAATCAGAAAAAAAAATATACGGGACATCAAATCAAAAGCCAACACAGGATTTGGAAACCAAGCTTCTGAATTTGAAAATCGTTTTATTAATAAAAATGGCAATGCAAATGTTATCAAATCAGGAATTTCCTTTTTAGATTCAATCAGTTGGTACCATTTAATGCTTACAGTTTCAAAAAGGAACTTCATTTTTGCATTATTAATGGGGTTTATATTGATAAATACTATTTTTGCAAGTTTATATTATTTTATAGGAATTGAACATTTAAATGGTATCAACAAAACCTCAAGCCAATTGGAACAATTGGCCCAAGCTTATTTTTTTAGTGCTCAAACTTTTACAACAGTGGGCTATGGACACATTAGCCCTACAGGTTTTTTAACCAGTATGTTGGCTGCACTAGAAGCCCTGATTGGTTTATTATCATTTGCATTAGCAACGGGTTTATTTTATGGCCGATTTAGTAAACCAAAGGCTTTCATATTGTTTTCTCAGCATGCCATTATTGCACCTTATAAATCTGGTAAAGCCTTGATGGTTAGGCTAGTACCATTTAAAAATATTAGTTTGATAGATGCCGAAGTACAAATTACGGCTGGTATTATTATTGAAGAAAATAATACCAGAGTTAATAAATTTTTTACATTAGATTTGGAAATGAATCAAATAGCATCCTTAAATTTAAACTGGACTTTGGTTCACGAAATTACGGAACAAAGTCCATTTTATGGTTTTAGTCAAGAAGATTTTGCACAAACAAAAGGCGAAATCATTGTATATTTCAAAGCTTTTGACGATATGTATAGTAATACCGTTTCTATAAAAACTTCATATATTTTTGAAGAAATTATTTACGATGCTAAATTTGAAAAGATGTATTATAATACACCTAAAGGTATAATTTTAGAAATAGATAAATTAAACCAAATTACTAAATTATAAGTTAAGTTTTACGTTATAATTTTTTAATATTTCTACTTGATTTTCACTTTTATAGTGTTCTTTTTCCTCGTGTAATGATTTTTCTTTTTTTAGAGCAATCATTTTTAAACAATTAAAAAAACGTCTTATATCATTTTCATTACTCAAAATAAGCCCTGGCACTTTTTCACTAGTGCCATTTTTATTTTTGGCAACCATTGTAAAATAAGAGGAATTACAATGTTTGACTTTGCCAGTTTGAATGTTTTCTGACTCTACACGAATCCCAACTATCATCGAGCTTTTTCCCACATAATTGACACTGGCTTTCATTGTAACCAATTCGCCAACCTCTATCGGGTTTAAAAAATCTACGGTATCCACGGATGCCGTAACACAATAATGTCCAGAAAATTTTGATGCCGAGGCAAAAGCAATTTGGTCTAAAAGCGACAGGATATATCCTCCATGTATTTTGCCTGAAAAATTGGTATGCGAGGGCAACATCAATTCGGATATTGTTACTTTAGAATCGCTTACTTTTTTAAATATTTCGGTCATTTTACTTCATTTTGAAAGGAGAAACGTCTTTTTTTACTTCAGTTATAAAATATTTACTATCTCCCCACCAAGGAAAAGTTTTGTATTTTTCTACATAAGTTACTTTTACATATTGTCCTTCATAACTTTTTAAACTGTCAATTACTTCAGGTTTATTGTCTAAAACAGAAAATGCAAAAATTTGTGCCCCTGAAATACCTTGACTAATTTCTCCCTCCCAAGTTTTGAAAACCATCCCTTTGTGGCTAAATTTTATCAATTCGCCCGATCGTACTCCTTCGCTATATGAAGCATAATAAAATATTGAAAAATAACCTGCTACTAATAACAGGGCAATAATTGTTGATATTCCTAAAATTTTTCTCATATTGATTAATTTAATTGTTTATATTTGATTCTTGAATTAGATTTTCTGACATAGATTTTTTGGCTTTTGCTCCTAATGTTTTTAATTTTTCTACACTATATACTAAATTGCCATTTCCCGAGACCAGTTTATTCATTGCGGCCTCATAATCAGCTTTGCTTTCGTCTATTTTTTTGCCTAGTTTTAATAAATCAGCAACAAACCCTTCAAATTTGTCATATAAATTTCCAGCTTGGCGGGCTATTTCTAGTGCATATTTTTGTTGTTTTTGATTGGCCCAAAGGCTATCAATAGTTCGCAATGTGGCCAACAATGTTGATGGGGTAACGATAACAATGTTTTGCTCAAATGCTTTGTTATACAAATGGGCATCTTCTTGTAGGGCTAATGCAAATGCTGGCTCCAAAGGTATAAAAAGTAAAACAAAATCGGGACTTTCTATTTGATATAATTCTTGATAATTTTTTGTTCCTAATTGTTCAATGTGTTTTTTTATTGATGATAAATGTTCTTTTAAATAATTGTTTTTCAGCGATTTATCTTCTTCATTGACGTATTTTTCATAAGCAGTTAATGAAACTTTAGAATCTATAATCATTTTTTTGCGGTCGGGCAGGCAAACCACTACGTCTGGAAAAACTTTTTTGCCATTGCTGTTTGTATGACATTGTTGAATATAATATTCACTATCTTTTTGTAATCCTGATTTTTCTAATACCCGTTCTAATACCAATTCCCCCCAATTCCCCTGTATTTTGCTATCACCTTTTAAGGCCTTAGTCAAATTGACTGTTTCCAAACTCATTTTTTCGTGTGTAGCATGCAATTGGTTGATTTGCTCACGCAAAGTTGCATGATAATCAATACTTTGTTGATGGGTGTCTTGAATTTTTTTTTCAAAAAGCAATATTTTTTCTTGTAATGGAAACAAGATGTTTGCTATATTTATTTTGTTAAACTCTGTAAATTTATTCGATTTTTCTTCTAAAATTTTATTGGCTAAATTTTCAAATTGTACCACAAATTTTTCTTGCATGGCATTAATTTCTTGTTTTTGCTCTTGATGTCTTTCTAGCAAATAATCAAAATCTATTTCTTTTACCGTCAATTCTGTTTGAATAGCTTCTTTTTCCTGTCTTATATTTTCTTTTTCAGCAAGTGCTTTTTCAATTTGGAAATTCCATTGTTTTTTTTCATCATCAAACGCACTTTTTTGAGCTACATTAAATTCTTTCAATTCTTCTATTTTTGATAAAAGATGTTGGTTTTCAAAAGTATATCTATTGGTAAAAATAAATTTACCTAAAAACAAACCTAATATAAAAAGGACAAAACCGATAACTATAAAAATTGTTTGTTCCATTTATTAAATAATTAATGTAATTAAATATATATTAATTTAAATATTTTATGTATTATTTTTAAAAATTAAGTTATAATTCTGCTTTTTTTTATTCAAATTTGATAAATATTAGTAACTATAAATTTTTAGAATCAATAGCATCATCAATAAATAATCAAAATAGGAATTGAATCAGGCCAATTAAAATGCAAAAATAGGTTTTAATTCAGAATAAAAAAAGCCTCAAAATATTATTTTGAGGCTTTTTTGAAAAGATCAGTTTTATTATTTTGTAAATAATAACTCTCTGTATTTAGTCAAAGTCCAACTTTCGTTATCAACTAAAAGTTCTAATTTATCGCAGTGTTCTCTGATTATTTCAAAATATGGTTTTACTTTATTACAATAAGATTCAGCCATTTCTTGGGCATCTGTCAAAATGTTTGCCTCTTTTCTAGCATCAATCATTTCTTCAACTTTTGAATTAATACCTTCAATGTGTTCAGAAATTTCTTTGATAATTAAAATTTGTTCTTTTGCAATAGTTTCAAATTCTTTGCCAAAAATATCTTTCAAACCTTTTACGTTATCAATCAAAGTATTTTGATATTTGATAGCAGTTGGTATTACGTGGTTTCTTGCTATATCGCCAAGAACACGTCCTTCAATTTGGATTTTTTTAGTATATTCTTCCAATTCAATTTCGTAACGGGCTTCCACTTCTACATGATTCATGATGCCTAATGTAGCAAACAAATCCAAAGCTTGTTTAGATGCTCTAGCTTTCAAAGCTTCTGGTGTAGTTTTAAAGTTGCTCAAACCTCTTTTTGCTGCTTCTTGTTCCCAAGCATCGCTATATCCATCGCCTTCAAAAAGAATTTTCTTAGAAACTTTGATGTATTCTCTTAACGTATTGAAAATAGCGTCATCTTTTTTCATGCCTTTTTCTTCAATTAAAGCATCAACTTCAAGTTTAAAATCTCTTAATTGTTTGGCAACAATTGCATTTAAAGTTGTCATGGCATTAGCACAGTTTGCAGAAGACCCAACGGCTCTAAATTCAAATTTATTTCCAGTAAATGCAAATGGCGAAGTTCTATTTCTGTCGGTATTGTCTAATAATACATCTGGAATTTTACCAACAACATTTAATTTTAAATCAGTTTTTTCTTCAGGAGATAATTTTCCTGATGTAACACCTTCTAATTCTGCCAATACTTTTGTTAATTGCTCTCCAATAAATACCGAAATGATAGCAGGTGGTGCTTCGTTGGCTCCTAAACGGTGGTCGTTACTAGCAGTTGCAATAGAGGCTCTTAATAAAGCTTCATTATCGTTTACGGCTTTGATTGTATTGATAAAGAAAGTCAAAAACTGTAAGTTACTCATTGGAGTTTTACTTGGACTCAACAGGTTTACTCCAGTATCAGTAGCCAACGACCAGTTGTTGTGTTTTCCAGATCCATTAACACCTTTGAAAGGTTTTTCGTGTAATAATACTTTAAAATCGTGTCTTTCGGCTACTTTTTGCATCACATCCATCAACAAACAGTTATGATCTACTGCTAGGTTGGTTTCTTCAAAAATGGGTGCCAACTCAAATTGGTTTGGAGCCACCTCGTTATGACGTGTTTTTACAGGAATACCCAATAACATACACTCTTGCTCCAAATCACGCATATAAGTCAAAGCTCTTGTAGGAATAGACCCAAAATAATGATCGTCTAATTGTTGTCCTTTTGCAGAGGTATGTCCTAATAAGGTTCTACCTGTCATCATCAAATCAGGACGTGAATTGGCTAAAGATTTGTCCACCAAGAAATATTCTTGTTCCCAACCTAAAGTGGCAGTTACTTTTTTAACATTTTTATCAAAATATTTACAAACTTCTGTTGCTGCTTCGTCCATTACTGATAATGCTCTTAACAATGGAATTTTATTGTCCAAAGCTTCTCCTGTATATGAAATAAATACTGTTGGAATACAAAGTGTTGTTCCAAATATAAATGCTGGAGAGGTTGGATCCCAAGCGGTATAACCTCTTGCCTCAAATGTATTACGAATTCCTCCGTTTGGAAAACTAGAAGCATCTGGCTCTTGTTGTACCAATTGAGCTCCTCCAAATTTTTCTACTGGATCGCTACCATCATAAGATGTTTCAAAAAAAGCATCATGTTTCTCTGCGGTAGTACCTGTCAAAGGCTGAAACCAGTGGGTATAGTGGGTAACTCCTTTTGATAAGGCCCATTCTTTCATACCCATAGCAATATAATCTGCTAATTTTCTATCTATTTTTGTCCCGTGCTGAATGGCACCTTTTACTCCTTTATAAGCATCAGAGGTTAAAAATTGCCTCATTGCTTTGTCATTAAATACATTCGACCCAAAAATGTTTGATTTTCTGTCGATTTCTTCAAATTTTACTGGTTTTCTGTTTGATGCTTCTTTTAAAGCTTGGAAACGAAATGTTGACATAAATTATTATTTAATTAGATTAAACCCCTATGAATTTGCTGCAAATATATTAAATATTTGATATACAATGCACCATACCTCTAAAAAAAATAGGGTAGAGCGTTAAAATTGTCAAATTCTTAAATTTTTTTACTTATAATTTGAACTTCTTATTTTTTTTTGATTTTTTTTAAAATCTTATATTTTTTTTATCATAATTTCTTTATTAGATATTTTTTTTAAGTCTTTTTATCGATTTATTTGCTTTTTTCGCAATATTTAATTGTTTTTAGTGTTCCTTTTTTAATTTTGTTTTTCAATAATATATTAACATTTTCTATTTTTTATTTGTCAAACTTCATTCTGGTTATTTTTACATGCTTTTTTTGATTATTTTTGCATTTCAAATTGGATATATTATATGTGTGGAATCGTAGGGATTATTTCTAATAATGTTGCCCCCTTATTAGAAAAAGCAACTCAATCAATAGCTCACAGGGGTCCTGATGATTTTGGTTTTTTTTATCATGATCAGCTGGGTTTTGGTCAAAGACGTTTGGCAATTCAAGATTTGTCCGAAAATGGACATCAACCCATGATAAGTCATTGTGGTAATTTTGTACTCATTTTTAATGGTGAAATTTATAATCACTTAGAAGTTAGAAAATCATTAGAAAATAAGTATTGTTTTAAATCTCATTCAGATACTGAAACTTTACTTTATGGTTTTATAGAATATGGTAAGGATATTTTAAATCAATTAAATGGTATTTTTGCTTTTGCTATTTTCAATAAACAAACAAAAGAAGTTTTTATTGCCCGAGATCAATTTGGTGTAAAACCTTTATATTATTATGCAGATGAACATTTATTTTGGTTTAGTTCTGAAATAAAATCATTATTACCTTTACAATTTAACAAAGAAATTAGTATTCCATCGTTAGAAAACTATCTTACTTTTTTATACTCACCTGCAGAACAAACCCCTTTTAAGCATGTTTTAAAACTCTTGCCTGGACATTATATGACTTTCAAATGGGATGAATATGCTCGTTTTAAAATTCAAAAATATTATGATATTCCATTTGATAATGTAAGAAGTTTGAAAACCGAACAAGAACTTATCGACGAATTGGAGCAAAGACTTACAAAAGCTATTGAAAGACAAATGTTGGCAGATGTTCCTGTTGGTTTTTTCCTTTCGGGCGGGCTAGATTCAAGCGGAATTGTGGCTATTGCCAAAAAATTGTATCCAAACCGTGCTTTTAATTGTTATACCATCAAAACCAATGATGGTCAAGACATGGAAGAAGGTTTTGCAAATGACTTAGACTACGCTCGAAAAGTAGCTAAACACCTCGACGTCCATTTGATAGAAGTTGAATCGACAGTTGATATTGTGAAAGATTTTGATCAAATGATTTATCATTTAGATGAGCCACAGGCCGATCCTGCTCCTTTGAGTGTGTTGCAAATTTGTACTCAAGCCAGAAAAGACGGACAAATAGTATTGTTGGGTGGTACTGCTGGAGACGATTTATTTTCTGGTTATCGACGCCATCAAGCCTTACGAATTGAAAAATATTTGGTTTACTGTCCATTATTTTTTAGAAAATTGGTGCAAAAAATTATTAACAAACTCCCAGCAAACAAACCCCTTTTTAGACGTACTAGAAAACTAACAGCCAATATTCATTTGTCGCAACAAGACCGTTTAGTGGGCTATTTTTCTTGGTTAAACAAAGATATTATAGATACATTATTTGCAAAAAAATACCAATTAGAAGCTAAAAATTATCAACCACTTCAAATATTGAAAAATTATTTAAAAAATATTGAAATTGAAAAAGATATTTTAAATAAAATGCTGTATTTAGAAATGAAATTTTTCTTGGTAGATCATAATTTGAATTATACCGACAAAATGAGTATGGCAACTGGAGTGGAAGTTCGTGTCCCATTTTTAGATAAAGAATTGGTTGAATTTAGCACTCAAATTCCTACAAATTTAAAATTGAAAGGAATGACAACCAAATATATTTTGAAAAAAGTTATGGAAAAATACCTGCCACACGAGGTTATTTATCGACCAAAATCGGGTTTTGGAGCTCCAGTAAGACAGTGGATTACTCAGGATATGGACCAAACGATTCAAGCATATTTATCAAAAAGCAACGTTGAAAAGCGGGGTATTTTTGATTATGATAAAATACAAGAACTTATTGAGGATAATAAATCTGGAAAAATTGATGCGTCGTACACTGTTTGGTGCTTGCTTTCAATAGAAAGTTGGATGAGACAATTTGCTGATAACTAAAAAAATACATTTAAAATGCTTCAAATCATACAATCGTTCAAAACGGGCGAAACTATTTTAGAAACCATTCCTGCACCTCAGGTAAAAAAAGGGCATGTTTTAATCAAAACAACACGAAGTTTGGTGTCGTTAGGTACTGAAAGAATGTTGGTTGAATTTGGAAAATCAAACCTTATTTCAAAAGCCCGTCAGCAGCCCGACAAGGTAAAACAAGTATTGGACAAAATTAAAACAGAAGGGCTTATGCCCACTTTAGAGGCTGTTTTTAATAAGCTAGGGCAACCATTGCCATTAGGATATTGTAATGTAGGTAAAGTAATAGCAGTAGGGGAGGGAGTGTCTGAATTTAACATAGGGGATAGGGTAGCCTCAAATGGTGCCCATGCCGAATATGTGTGTATTCCAAGTAACTTAGTAGCCCCAATTCCGGCAAATGTTTCAGACGACGAAGCTACTTTTACTGTTATAGGATCTATTGGTTTACAAGGCATTAGGTTGCTCAATCCTACTTTGGGCGAAACAGTGGTGGTGATTGGAATGGGACTCATTGGGCTTCTAACGGCACAACTTTTGATTGCAAACGGTTGTAAGGTAATAGGAGTTGATTTAGATCAAGACAAACTGAATCTTTCCAAACAATGGGGTGTTATTCCTTTTAACCCTCGAACCGATGGCGATATAGTAAAGTTCGTACAATCTCAAACTAATAATATTGGCTCAGACGGCGTGATTATTACGGCATCTGCAAAAAATAACGACATTATTAGTCAAGCAGCTCAAATGTCGAGAAAAAGAGGCAAAATTGTTTTGGTGGGCGTTATCGGTTTGGATATTAGTAGGGCAGAATTTTATGAGAAAGAGCTTACTTTTCAAGTTTCTTGTTCGTATGGTCCTGGTCGATATGACGAAAACTATGAACAACGTGGTCAGGATTATCCTTTGGCATTTGTTCGTTGGACAGAAAAACGCAATTTTGATGCTATTTTGCAAACGATTGCTTCGGGCAAACTAAAGGTTGCCGAAATGATTACCGAAATTGTCCCTTTAGACAATTACCAACAAATATATGGAGCGATTGGTCAAAGCAAGTCGATAGCTTCTATTTTGAAATATAACGATAATAATACTGACACACCATCTAATTTTGTTAAAGTTAATTCGGTTAATTTTAAGCAAAGTAAAGGAAATATTGGAGTAATTGGAGCTGGAAATTTTACAAAAATGACGATGATGCCCATTTTGAAAAAAACACCAGCTACCCTCAAATACATTGCTAGTGCTGGTGGGGTTTCTGGAACTTCGCTGGCACAAAAATATGGTTTTGAGTATTCAACTACAAATTACAACGATATTTTGCAAGATGATTTGGTCGATTTGGTAATGATTACAACACGTCATAACAATCACGCCCAATTGGTTATGGCTTGTTTGCAACATCAAAAAAACGTTTTTGTAGAAAAACCATTGGCAATAGATGCCCAACAATTAGATGCTTTATGGAATCTATATGAGCAATCAAACTTTCAAAATACGATAACTGTAGGTTTTAATAGACGGTTTTCGCCACATGCCACCAAGATAAAAAAAGTGTTGGGAACAGCACCAATGAATATCATAGCAACTATGAATGCGGGTGCCATTCCAGCCAATGTTTGGGTGCATGATATGCTAGTAGGAGGGGGGCGAATTATTGGCGAAGCCTGCCATTTTATGGATTTGATTACATACTTTACGGGTAGCAAAATCAAAGCCGTTTGTATGAATGCGATGGGAGTTAATCCTGCAGAAAACACCGATAATGCCTCTATATTATTGAAATACGAAAACGGATCTACGGGGGTTATCAATTATTTTGCCAATGGATCAAAAGCCTATTCAAAAGAAAGAATAGAAATATATTCTCAAGAACGTACTGCAATTATAGATAATTTTCGAAAAACAGAAGTGTATGGCTTTAAAGGGTTACAATCTTTTTCGACCAAATTGGATAAAGGACATAAAGCCCAGTTTGAGGCCTTAATCCATCAAGTGCAACATGGCGGAAGTCCCATAATTCCATTTGATGAGATATTGAACACTACAAAAGCCAGTTTTGCGGCTATAGAAAGTTTAAAATCAGGCAGTTGGATAGCAGTTAAGTAATGTTTTTTGTCAAAAGCTAATGGTAGTTCAAGTGTTGTTTTTTTAATTTGCGTTAGGGATTGCAGTGGAAATCCTTTTTTGTTTTTTCTTTAAAAACAAAAAAGATTGAAACGAAAAGCCCGACCCCTTGTGGGTAACGCCCAATTGCTGGTTTTGAAACGGAAGTTATTTTGAAAGAGGAAAAATATTTGAAAAAAAACATTATTTTATTAGTTACATTTGTTGTAACTAAAACGGGTATTTGCTAACTAATGGATTAGCAATGTCAAAAAAACAGCAATTTTATGGAAACATTAATCAAAATAAGTAATATTAAACGAGATTTCGTTCTTGGTAATGAAATAGTGTATGTGTTAAAGGGGGTGAATCTTGAAATTAAAAAAGGAGAGTATGTTGCCCTCATGGGACCTTCAGGATCGGGGAAATCGACTTTGATGAATATTTTAGGTTGCTTGGATACGCCTACGTCTGGCACTTATATTTTGAATGGAAAAGATGTGAGCCAGATGCATGATGATCAATTGGCGGAAATTAGGAATAAAGAAATTGGATTTGTTTTTCAGACGTTTAATTTATTGCCTCGGACAACGGCTTTAGACAACGTGGCGTTGCCTATGGTTTATGCTGGATTTTCGAAGAGCGAACGCAATATTAGGGCTACCGAAGTGTTGAAGCAAGTCAATTTGGCCGATAGAATGGATCACCAGCCTAATCAACTTTCTGGAGGGCAACGGCAACGTGTTGCTGTGGCTAGAGCCTTGGTAAATAAACCTTCTATTATTTTGGCTGATGAGCCAACAGGGAATTTGGATAGTAAAACTTCTGTAGAAATAATGAAACTTTTTGGCGATATTCATCAACTAGGGAACACGGTTATTTTGGTAACTCACGAGGAAGATATTGCTGCTTATGCCCATCGAATCATTCGACTTCGAGATGGTATTATTGAAAGTGATACAGTTAATACCCATTTAGTTGTTGGAAAAGAGTAGTTTATGTAAAGCTTGGAGGGTAAGCTTTTATTAGATAAGTGTTATAAATATGTATAAAAAAAACAGCTTAATAAAAATATATTTATAGGCTGTTTTTTTTATTGTTTATAAGCTATTTCAATAGGTTAGCTTTTTTTGATGAGTTGCATTTTGTAGTTATAATAAATTATCTTTTTATTGAATTTAAAATATTATTATTTAGAATATTTTTTATATAATATAAAACCTAATAGGCTTAATACGATTAAAGACCAAAATTGGATAATAAAAGTTATCATATCTTCTATAAGGTACCATCCAAATTGTAGGCCATCTACAATTTTGAGTCCAAAACCTTGTCGAAACATTTTTTCGGAAGGTTTAATGTCTTTTTTGATGCTTTCGTTTTGATATAATTGTAAGGAAAGTGTGCTAAAATCAACTTTGTCTTTTAATGAAAGGTTGTCTAATTTTTTTTCGTCGTTTTCTTGTTTTTTGGTTTCTAAATCCTCTTCTGCATTAGATATTTCAGTTACTTTTTTGCCTTTAGTGTCGATGGCATTTTCTAATCTAGTTGCATGAGCATTTTTTCTGACTTGTGCTAATTGATTGGCTAAAATTTGTAATGAAACATCATCGGCCTTGATTTGTCTGGAATCTAAAAAATCAATTTCTTTGGCAATAATTTTGATGACCGTATCTAATTTTGTGTTTGGTACTCTAATAGTCATGTCGTTCAAAACAGTGTATTTGGTAATTTCGAGAATTGAATCTTGAGCAATTTTTACTTCAGATTTTTCTATTATTTGACTGTTTAAATCGGTAAAAGTAACAAAACCTCCAAATTTACTAACTGCATTTTCTATAGCATAAGTAGATTTTGCAACATTTTTGGTTTTAAATTTTATATCGGCCGTGCGAATAATTTTTCGTCCATCATCTTTTTGAACGGCAGCTGATGAGGATACTGCTTTTGCATCTACTTCCGATGCAGTAGTTTCTGGTGCTTCTGCTTGTTTACAAGCAACAATTGTAGTGGCCAAAATGAGGCCAGCATAACCCAAATGATTCCAATTTTTCATATATATAAAATTTATTTGTTTACACTATTGATAGGTTTTATAATAATCTTAAATTTCATAATAAAATAATTTTAAAAATTTATTTATTTTTATTAATTATTTATTAGTTTAAATATTCAATATGTTATTTTTAAATAGTAATTTTATATCAATTTTTGCAATATTAGAAGTTATGAAATAAGTAGTATAAAAATCATGCCAAACTTTTAAAATATATCATTGTTATCAAAAAAAAATGTATTTTTGAATGCAATTCCTAAAAAATTAAAATCTTTGAGAACGATTATTTTTAAAGAACTAACAGATCCAGAAAGTTTCAAAATCCAATTATTGCATTGGACACAGCCCTATAGAGAAATTTTATTTCTTGATAGCAACGTGCAGTTTAATAATAGAAATCAATATTCAAAATTTGATTATCTTGCTGCATGTGAAGCATTTACATCAATAAAAACAGATTTTTATAATGCTTTTGATGATTTGCAACAATATCAAAGCAATATTAAAGATTGGATTTTTGGATATATAAGCTATGATTTGAAGAATGATGTGGAAGTATTATTTTCGAAAAATGCAGACCACATATATTTTGATGATTTATTTTTTTTTCAACCCAAAAAAATATTTATAGTTAAAGGAAATTCCTTAGAAATGCAGTATTTAAAATTTTGTGAAGACGAAATGGAGTCGGATTTTAATGAAATTATAGCTTCAAAACCTTCAATGCATATTTCAAAAGATACCATAAAAGTACAACAACGTTTAGATCCAATTTTGTATGAAGAAATAATACAAAAAATACTAAAAGAAATTCAAAAAGGTAATATTTATGAAGCGAATTTTTGTATGGAATTTTATGCAAATCAAAAAATAAATCCATTAGAAAAATATATTAACCTAGATAAAATATCAAAAGCACCGTTTGCGGCATATTTTAAAAACCATCAAAAGTTTATCATGTGTGCATCTCCTGAAAGGTACTTACAAAAAACGGGGCAAACGGTAATATCGCAGCCAATAAAAGGAACTTCCAAGCGGTTTGCAAATGAACAAGACGACGAACAAAGCAAGCATAATCTTGAATCAAATCAAAAAGAACGATCAGAAAATATCATGATTGTAGATTTAGTTAGAAATGATTTATCTAAAATTGCTACAAAAGGATCTGTTCATGTAGAGGAATTTTGTAAAATATATACATTTAAACAAGTTCATCAAATGATTTCGACTATAAAATCCTGTGCCAAAACGGATTATACATCAGTTGAAGTGATTAAAAATACTTTTCCGATGGGTAGTATGACCGGTGCCCCAAAAATAGCTTCGATGCATATAATTGAAGCATTAGAAGTTACAAAAAGAGGGGTTTATAGTGGTTGTATGGGCTATTTTACTCCAAGTGGTGATTTTGATTTTAATGTAATTATTAGAAGTATTTTGTATAATGCAGATAATCAATATATTTCTTTTCATGTAGGTAGTGCAATAACAGCAAATGCAATTCCAAAACACGAATATGAGGAATGCCTCTTAAAGGCAAAAGCGCTGTTAGAAGTATTGGAGTAACTACTATGTAATTTCAAAATAAAAGCCGTGTAATTTCAAAATAGAAGTTATGTAATTTCAAAATATAAGTTGTGTAATTTCAAAATAGAAGTTATGTAATTTCAAAATATAAGTTATGTAATTTCAAAATAGAAGTTATGTAATTTCAAAATAGAAGTTGTGTAATTTCAAAATAAAGGTCGTGTAATTTCAAAATAGAAGTTGTGTAATTTCAAAATAGAAGTTGTGTAATTTCAAAATAGAAGTTGTGTAATTTCAAAATAGAAGTCGTGTAATTTCAAAATAGAAGTCGTGTAATTTCAAAATAGAAGTCGTGTAATTTCAAAATAGAAGTCGTGTAATTTCAAAATAAAATTTGTGTAATTTCAAAATAAAATTCGTATAATTTCAAAATAGAAGTCGTGTAATTTCAAAACAGAAGTTGTGTATTTTCAAAATAGAAGTTGTGTAATTTCAAAATAGAGTTCGTGTAATTTCAAAATAGAAGTCGTGTAATTTCAAAATAGAAGTTATGTAATTTCAAAATAGAAGTCGTGTAATTTCAAAATAAAATTTGTGTAATTTAAAAATAGAAGTCGTGTAATTTCAAAATAGAAGTTATGTAATTTCAAAATAAAATTTGTGTAATTTCAAAATAAAATTCGTGTAATTTCAAAATAGAAGTTGTGTAATTTCAAAATAGAAGTTGTGTAATTTCAAAATAGAAGTTATGTAATTTCAAAATAGAAGTTGTGTAATTTCAAAATAGAAGTTGTGTAATTTCAAAATAGAGGTCGTGTAATTTTAAAAAAAATAATAAAAAAACTATTGCAATTTAAAAAAATAATTTTACTTTTGTGTTGTAAAACAAACAGTTATGATAGTTAATAGAACCATTGTAGAATCCATCTTATTTCTAAAAAACAAATACCCAATTATAGCTTTAACTGGGCCTAGACAATCAGGAAAAACAACACTTCTAAAAGAACTATTTCCGGATTATCAATATTTGAGTTTAGAAAACCCAGATATGAGAACTTTTTTTAGAAATGATCCTAAAGGTTTTTTCAAACAATATTCTAAATTTTGTATTATTGATGAAGCACAAAGAGAACCAGATTTATTTTCATACCTTCAAACGATAGTTGATGAAGATAAAATTATGGGACAATATATTTTATCAGGATCTCAAAATTTTCATTTGATGAAAAACATCACACAAAGTTTAGCAGGAAGAGTGGCACTATTTAAACTTTTTCCATTTGATTTAGAAGAATTAAAAAATCACCAATTGTTAGAACATAACTATATCAATTATATTCTGAAAGGGAGTTATCCAGCTGTATATGACAGAGACATACCGTATAAAAATTTTTATAATAATTATATGCAAACATATATTGAACGAGACATTTCAGAGCTAGTTAATGTGAGAGACATACGATCATTTAGAACCTTTTTGAGTTTGTGTGCATCAAGAGCAGGACAGTTATTGAATTTGAATGCTATGGCCAATGAGTGTGGTATATCTCAACCCACTGCAAAATCTTGGATTTCAGTTTTGGAAAGCAGTTATATAATATTTTTATTACAGCCTTACTATAAAAATTTTGATAAAAGGGTAATTAAAAGTCCAAAATTGTTTTTTTATGATACAGGGCTTTTATGTCATTTATTAAAAGTCAAAAATCCAGATCAAATTAAGTTAAACTCTTATAGAGGAAATTTATTTGAAAACATGGTTGTTTCTGAAAGTATCAAACTAAATTATCATAAAAACATGATGCAAGAATTTTGGTTTTGGCGAAATTCTGGCGGGCATGAAATAGATTTATTAATACAAGATGATGAAAAATTGAAAGTTGTCGAAATCAAATCTACCTCAACTATATCACAAGATTTATTTAAAGGTATAGAATATTTTGAAAAATTAGCTAATGATTTAATCAAAAGTAAAACATTGATATATAATGGATTAGAAAATCAAACAAGAACGATTGCTCAAGTTGTGAGTTGGTATGATTTAAACACTTATTTTGATGGAGAATAAATTTAAACAAATAATAAAAAACAAGTTGCCTTTTTTGGAAGGGAAGAAAATACTTTTGGCGGTTAGTGGTGGTTTAGATAGTATGGTTTTGACTGACTTGTTTATAAAAACTAAGTTTTCAATAGCTATTGCTCATTGCAATTTTAACCTTCGAGACACAGAAAGTCAAGGAGATCAAGAATTTGTTGCTACTTTTTGTACGAATAAACATATACCGTTGTTTGTTAAATCATTTGAAACTTTGCAATTTGCCAACGACAATAAACTTTCTACACAAGTAGCCGCCCGAAATTTGCGTTATGAATGGTTTCAAAACATTTTGAAGCAGCATGAAATAGATTTTATAGCAACGGCACATCATGCAGATGATAATTTAGAAACATTTATTATCAATTTAAGCAGAGGGACTGGTATAGACGGTTTGAAAGGAATGCCGTTTTACAATAACAACATTGTTAGACCTTTACTGTATTTTTCAAGAGAAAATATACAAAATTACGCTTTAAAAAATAATATTCAATGGAGGGAAGACAGTAGCAATGCTTCTGATAAATATTTGAGAAATAAAATCAGACATCAAATAGTACCCATTTTGAAAGAACTAAACCCATCTTTTTTAAATAATTTTCAGAAAGCACAATTATTTTTAGACGATACTCAAACATTAGCAAAGGATGCTGCTACATTGTTATTTGAAAAATTGACATTGATGCAAAATGGTGTCATTTATTTTGATTTGGTTGCAATTAAAAAACTTCCAAATTTCAAAGCCTATTTGTATTATTGGCTCAAAGATTATGGTTTTAAAGCATGGACAGACATTTTTGATTTGATTGACAGTCAAACAGGGAAGCAAGTTTTTTCTAAAGAATTTCAATTATTAAAAAACAGAGAACAACTGATTTTGAAACCAATTTCAGAAACGATAAATTCTTTTTTTTGGATTGATAAAAATCAAACAAAAGTTAATTTTCCCTTAAATTTGGACATTTCAAAGGTTGACTGTATTTCAAATTCAAAAAATAACACTATTTTTGTTGATGCAGATCAATTAAAATTTCCATTATGCATTAGAAAATGGCAGTTGGGCGATATTTTTTTTCCGAAAGGGATGAAAGGCAAATCAAAAAAAATAAGTAAATATTTTAAAGACGAAAAATTTTCAGCACTAGATAAAGAATCTACTTGGCTTTTATGTTCTGACGATCAAATTGTTTGGGTAATTGATAAAAGACAAGATGAACGTTTTGCTGCAAACAACAATACTATAAATATATTGCAAATTAAATCAAATTTATGAGAAAATTATTTTTATTTTTATTCTTAATTATTGGATTATTCCAAATACAAGCACAAATAAAAAACCCAGTAAAATGGACTACCAAAATTGATAAAATTTCTGAAAATGAATTTTTATTGATTGTTAATGGAGCTATCGATAGTGGTTGGCATCTTTATTCGCAATTTACACCAGACAACGGGCCTTTGCCTATGACCTTGTCTTATAAAAACACTAAAGGTAATTACGAATTAATTGGAAAAACAAAAGAAAGTACCTATAAAAAACAATATAATGACATTTTTGAGGTAGATGAATATTATTTTGAAACCAAAGTTCAACTGACGCAAAAAGTCAAGATAGTTAATCCAAAAACTACTGAAATTGATTTGCATTTAGAGTATCAAGTATGTAAAGACGCTTGTATAAACGACAAAAAAGATTTTTTATTTACACTTCCTAAAACGGTAAATGCAGCCTCTAATGAAGTCGTAAATGCGGCTTCAACTCAAGAAGACACCTCTAAAAACAGTTCTAATACCCCACAAGAAGTTAAGGCTACACCAACAACCACAAGTGCCGTTGCCACAGCAATACAACCTGAAGGCGTTAAACCTGAAGTTGAAAATCAAAGTAATTGGTCTATATTTTTCTATGCTTTTTTAGGCGGTTTTGCGGCATTACTAACGCCATGTGTGTTTCCAATGATTCCAATGACGGTAAGTTTTTTTACTAAACAGAGTAAAACAAAAGCACAGGGTAAGAAAAATGCTTTGATTTATGGAATAGCTATCATATTGATATATGTTGTTTTAGGGCTTGCTGTTACTGCCATTTTTGGTGCGGGTGCTTTGAATGCTCTTTCTACAAATGTATATTTTAACCTAGCGTTTTTTGTGTTATTGGTCTTTTTTGCGTCATCCTTTTTGGGTGCTTTTGAAATTATGTTGCCAAATTCTTGGGCAAATAAAATAGACAGCCAAGCAGACAGAGGGGGTGTTATTGGTATATTGTTTATGGCTTTAGCCTTGGCAATTGTTTCTTTTTCTTGTACTGGCCCCATTGTAGGAACGGTTTTAGTACAAGCAGCATCAAATGGTGGCATTGCACCTATACTTGGTATGTTTGGATTTTCATTAGCCTTGGCCTTACCATTTATGGTTTTTGCTTTATTTCCTGGGTGGCTTAATTCATTACCAAAATCGGGCGGATGGCTCAATACAGTAAAAGTTTTTTTAGGTTTTTTAGAGTTGGCTTTGGCCTTCAAATTTTTGTCCAATGCCGATTTAGTGCTTCAAATGCACTTGCTTGAAAGAGAAGTATTTATAGCTATTTGGATTGCTATTTTTGGCACTTTAGCTTTGTATTTGTTTGGAAAAATCACTTTGCCTCATGATAGTCCTTTAGCAAAAATATCGGTTGGACGATTGTATGTTGGCTTGTTCATTTTGGCTTTTACAGTGTATCTTATTCCTGGGCTTTGGGGAGCTCCTTTGCAGCTCATCAATGCTTTTCCGCCACCATTAGAGTATAGCGAAAGTCCATCGGGACTTGGAGGTAACGCTACAAAAAGTGATCTTTTGTTGCCAAATGGTGCCAAAAAAGGCCCTCATAATTTGATCGTTTTTGATGATTATGAAATTGGTTTGGCTTATGCCAAAAAAGTAAACAAACCTATATTACTCGATTTTACTGGACATGCTTGTGTAAATTGTCGAAAAATGGAAAATACTGTATGGATTGATCCAGCTGTTTTGCCCATTTTAAAAAATGATGTGGTGCTGATTTCGTTATATGTTGACGATAAAAGAGAATTGCCTGAAACACAACAAACAATTTCTAAAACAACAGGGGCAAAACTTGAAACCATTGGCGAAAAATGGACTGATTTTATGATTTCAAAATACAAAACCAATACACAACCCTTATATGTAATGACAGATTTACAAGGAAATAATTTGAATAAAACTACTCCTACAACAAGTTATAATCCAGACAGTCAATATTATAAAAATTGGTTAGAAATGGGAATAAAAAATTTTAAAAAATAAGTAATTGCTCGTTCCAATTCAAATTTTTCGGCAATAATTGGTTGCTAAACTCTAAATGAATCACCCTTCTACGTGATTCATTTTTTGTTTTGTCAGACGCATGAAACAACAAGGGTTTCATTAATAATAGTCCTCCTTGTCCTACTTCACATATTTCGGTATCATAACATGCAATATTTTCAACCTTTTGAATGCCTTTCAAATGTGATTTTTTCATCACTTTCAATGCTCCATTGTGTGCAGTGGTATGATCCAAATGGATTCTGATGGTAAAGTTTTGTTCCAAGATGTTAGTTGGAGGTTGTACTCCAAACTGATTTTGTTTGATTGTCCAATTTTTGAATCCCTCAGCATCTTGTTTTTGATCAACCGAAATAATAATATCTTGATGATTTGCCACAAACCAATTGGATAATGGTGGTTTGTCAAAATAAATAGATTTGGTCATAAAATAGTTTTCACCAAAATGGTGAGCAATCAATTGGAGCATTTTTTTATTAAAAATATGGGGAATAAGTCCCGGAAATACCTTTATAAATTGTCTTATAGCAAATAAATCTTTTGATGGTTTACCAAAAAGGTTTGATTGATTTGTTTGGCTTATAAACGCCTCTATTTCAAGTTGAATATTCTGTATTTCTGAAGTTGTATAAAAAGATTCTATTATACTAAAACCTTCATTTTCAAATGTTTGTCTTAAATCTGTCATGTTTTAAAAAATAAAAAGCAATTTGAAATAATTTTTCAAATTGCTTTTTAAGTTATTTTATACCCCAATAATGTGTAATTCTGTAAAATCTTTATCTATTGTAATGCTGTTGTTACCGTCAAACAAAACAGATTCAAATGTAACCTCTTCGTTGTCAAATTCAATTTTAGCTATTTGAAATGGAAGCCCTATCAATTTGATTTTGAATTTTTTGTAGGGTGTTTCAAATTTGCCTTCCCGATGTTGTTGAATGATAAGCTCTTTGTCTTTGCCTCGTAAATTAAATTTCGACAAGCTGTAACGGCCTTTATTATAATCATATCCATCTTGTGCATCTTCAAAAAGTTCTGATTTTTCTTTTCCGTTTTTATAATAAACTTCCAAAGTTATTTCGTCAAACTCTTTTTCTCCTACATATTGTTGAATTGGATATTTTGGAATCACAGCGCCTTCTTTAACAAAAAGCGGAATTTGATCATAATCTGTTTGTACCCATAATTCTCTACCGCCTGTCGTATGTTCGTTTGTCCAATAATTGTACCAATTTCCAGAAGGCAAATACATTCTACGTCCTTGTGCATTTGGTTCCAATATTGGGCAAACTAATATTTGGTTTCCAAAAATAAATTCGTCTGTTCTATAATGGGTTTGCGAATCAGCTTGGTCATAATAGACTAATGGTTTTAACATTGGTACACCATCGTTGATGTATTCCCAAAACATGGTGTACAAATAAGGAAGCAATTGATAACGTAAATTTACAAATTTTCTTGTAATATTTACTACATCAACATCAAATGACCAAGGCTCTTGATCACCGTGATGCCCAGACGAATGGGTTCTACAAAATGGATGAAAAACCCCAAGTTGTATCCATCGAGCATACAATTCGCCCGACGGTTGCTCTGCAAATCCACCAATATCAGAGCCTGTAAATCCCATTCCAGAAATAGACATTCGTTGCATTTGAATGTTGGCAATCCATAAGTGTTCCCAGCTGGCTACATTATCGCCCGTCCATGACGACGTATAACGCTGTGCTCCCGAATAAGCAGATCGGGTAATAATAAAAGGCCTTTTTGGATATGCAAACTGTTTGACCCCTTCATACGTAGCTCGAGCCATTTGCGTTCCATATATGTTGTGTGCTTTTCGATGGCTACATGGATTTCCGTCAAAATCATGACGTACGTCCATTGGAAATGTTTTGCCCGGAACTTCCATTACAGCAGGCTCATTCATGTCGTTCCAAACACCTTTTACGCCATAATCTGATATTAATTCTTTAAACAAACCTGCCCACCATTCTCTTACTTCTGGATTGGTATAATCTGGAAAATTACATTCTCCAGGCCAAACTTTTCCTTTCATATAAGGCCCATCGGCTCGTTTGCAAAAATAATCTTTGTCCAAGGCTTCTTTATAAACCCAATAATCTTTATCAATTTTGATACCTGGATCAATAATCACTACAGTTTTAAATCCGTCGGCTGCCAACTCGGAAACCATTCGTTTGGGGTCTGGAAAATAATCATTATTCCATGTAAAACATCTAAAACCATCCATATAATCAATATCTAAATATATGGCATCACACGGAATTTCAAGTGCTCTAAACTTATTGGTTACTTCTTTTACCTTACTTTCTGGATAATAACTCCATTTGCATTGATGGTATCCTAAAGCCCACATAGGCGGCAACTCGGGTTTGCCAGTCAAATGGGTATAGGTTGTTACAACATCCTGCATTTCTGGACCATATATAAAATAATAATTCATTTCGCCACCCTCTGCCCAAAAGCTCGTTACATTGCGACGCTCATGTGCAAAATCAAAAAATGATTTAAAAGTGTTGTCAAAAAATATTCCATAAGCCTTTTTATCATGTAGTCCAATATAAAATGGTACTACCTTATATAGCGGTTCTTGGTCTTTTTGAAAAGCATATTGATCGGTTGCCCAATTTTCTACTCTTTTGCCTTTCAAATTCAAATGGGTTGCCTTGTCGCCTAAGCCATAAAAACACTCGCCATCTTTGCTGGATTTACTCATTTTGACAATATTGCCCCCAAAATGGTAGCTCTCTTCCCAATGAAATCCTAATTCGTCTTCTAATATTGGCATTCCTTCCAAGTCCAATATAGACACTCGGAGGTCTATTTTTTGAATTTTACAAATAACTTTGCTTGTTTTTATTTGAAAATATTCTGTATTTTCTGTAACTTCCAAAAAATTAAATCCATGCGATTGTGTTTTGTCAATGGCATAAGAAAAATCATTGCTAAAATACCCTTTGGCGGTATATCTAAATCGCAAGAGACTGTCTCTCAAAACAGTAACTTTTAATATGACATTATTATCTGTATAAAAATAAACACTATCTACATCTTTTTTAAAAGATGCTATCTTGGAGGGATATAAATCGCCTTTGAATTCGAGCTCGGTACTGGTAATCATGCTTCAAATAGTTTATGAATTGTTGTTGTTTTTTAGAAATTCAAACATACAAAAAAAATAGACTTTATTCATTAAAAATATCACTTTTTTACGCAAACGTTATAGTATTGTTTTTGTATTGTTGATTAAATTCTAAATAAAACAACAATTTATATAAACAATTTTTGGGCGTTCCCCAAGGGTCGGGCTATCCGTTGCAATCTTTTGTGCCAAACCCTGGCACAAAAGGATTTCCACTACTATCCCTAACGCAAAATCCGGTAAATACTAGCATACTGCTAAAATTACTCCCATTATTAAAAGAAAAAATAATTGCACAGCTGGCTACAACATATACAGAAGAAACTCACGAATAAAACTAAAATTTTCTTAATTTTCATCAAAAAATAAAAAATATATAGAACTATTTTATATGTATATTTGGTATAAATTGATATTACATCAAATTAAAGCACAAAAAAACCCATCATATAGATGGGTTTTGAATTATATACCATTATTAAGCATCAATTTTTGCATAAACAGCATTTTTTTCAATAAATTCTCGTCTAGGAGGAACTTCGTCTCCCATCAACATCGAAAATACTTGATCGGCCTCGGCCAAACTTTGAATGTTTACTTGTCTTAATGTTCGGAAATTAGGATCCATGGTGGTTTCCCATAATTGTTCGGCATTCATCTCTCCAAGACCTTTGTATCGTTGAATACCAGCATTGCCTCCCATACGTTCATTGGCCCTGTCTCGTTGATCGTCTGTCCAAGCATATTCTTTTTTATTTCCTTTTTTAACTAAATATAATGGTGGTGCTGCTATATAAACGTGTCCACGTTCTATCAGTTCTTTCATAAATCTGAAAAAGAAAGTCAATATCAAAGTAGAAATATGACTTCCATCCACATCGGCATCACACATGATGATTACTTTATGATAACGTAATTTTTCTAAATTAAGGGCTTTGCTGTCTTCGGCAGTTCCAATAGTAATACCTAAAGCTGTAAATATATTTCTAATTTCTTCGTTTTCAAAAACTTTGTGGTGCATGGCTTTTTCTACATTCAAAATTTTACCTCTCAATGGCAAAATTGCTTGAAAAGCCCTGTCTCTTCCTTGCTTGGCTGTTCCGCCTGCCGAATCTCCCTCGACCAAATAAACTTCACATCGAGCAGGGTCTTGTTCTGAACAATCTGATAATTTACCAGGCAAACCTCCTCCGCCTAAAACGGTTTTTCGTTGTACCATTTCTCGAGCCTTTTTTGCCGCATGACGGGCTTGGGCAGCTAGTATTACTTTTTGAATGATAATACGGGCATCATTTGGATTTTCTTCCAAATAGGTTTCAAGCATTTCTGCAACAGCCTGACTTACAGGCGATACAACCTCTCTATTTCCTAATTTTGTTTTAGTTTGCCCTTCAAATTGTGGCTCCGAAACTTTTACAGAAATGATAGCAGTAAGTCCTTCTCTAAAGTCGTCTCCTGCAATTTCAAATTTTAATTTTTCTAACATCCCCGACGCATCGGCATATTTTTTTAGTGTTCGGGTTAGTCCCGCTCTAAATCCTTGCAAATGGGTTCCTCCTTCGTGGGTGTTGATGTTATTTACATAAGAAAAAATATTTTCTGAATAACTGGTATTGTAAATTAAGGCAACTTCTACAGGAATTTCGCCTTTTTCGTTGTCCATCGATATCACATGAGCAATTATTGGCTCTCTGTTGCCATCCAAATAACGAATGTATTCTTTCAAACCTTCTTTTGAATGAAAAACTTCCGATTGAAAATGTCCCTCTTTATCAACAATTCGTTTATCGGTAAATGTAATGGTAATTCCTTTATTTAAAAACGAAAGTTCCCTCATCCTTGCCGATAAGGTATCGTAAGAATATTCTATTGTTTGTTGAAAAATAGTTTCGTCTGGATAAAAAGTAACAATTGTACCTCTTTTTTCGGTGGTACCAATTTGTTTTACGGGATATAAAGCCTTACCTTTTTCATATTCTTGTTCATACACTTTGCCATCTCGATGAACAGTGGCTCTTAAATGATTGGACAAAGCATTTACAACAGACACCCCTACACCGTGCAAACCACCCGAAACTTTGTAAGAATCTTTGTCAAATTTACCTCCTGCACCAATTTTAGTCATGACCACTTCCAAGGCAGAAACCCCTTCTTTTTTGTGTAAATCAACAGGAATTCCTCGTCCATTATCTTCAACTGTTATAGAACCATCCTCGTTGATTGCTACACTAATCGTGTCGCAATGGCCTCCCATGGCTTCATCTATAGAATTATCTACTACTTCATAAACCAAATGGTGTAATCCTCTGACACCCACATCTCCAATATACATTGATGGTCGCATACGAACATGCTCCATTCCTTCTAATGCCTGAATACTATCAGCCGAATATTTATTCTTATTTTCGTCGCTCATATAAAATTTATTCTTTTTCGATTTTTTTGACTATAACACGCAAATATATAAAATTGAAAATTAACTAGGTGTATTTTTTATTAAAAATCTAATGGAGTTATCAACAAAATTTTGTGTTTTGGCCTGAAATTTGATGCTTAACCATTTTAATAAACATATTGAGGCTAAATTAAAGTTGTATCAATACAACATGAAACATTTTATGATGTATTTAATCCAAAAAAAAGATATTAATAAATTTACATTTTTATATAAATTGTAAATAAAAAATATTATTCCTCTACCCATTTTATAAATTCATCAAAAACAGTCATCCATTTCCAATCCCAATTATCGTTTTCGTTTTTGGGCGCTATTGCAAATGAATGGTTGAATTCTGGATATATTTTGAAAGTTAAATTGTTTTTTTTGTGTCGTATAAACTCAATTGGAATTAACAAACTACTTTCAATTGGTACAGCTTCATCTTTTCCGCCTACTGCTACAAATATTGGTTTGTTGATTTTTAATAAATTATCTAAAGAAGGTTCTGCAAATTTCGACCACCTACGATAGGAATTACCTTGCCATTGTTTGTTTGTATTGGTGGGGTCATTTTCAATATTTTTTATTTCAATAAACAACGAATCTAATGATTTGCTGGCTTGAGTTTGGGTTATTTTACCGTTTTGAACCTCTTTTTGAATCAATAAGGCAAAATCATAATATTGGGTATTGGCTCCACCTGCCCAAAAACCTACGTGAGTTATTTTTTTATTTTGATGTCCTAGTTTGGCAACTACATCAGAACCTTCAGAATGACCTATGATTACTAACTTATCGGGTTTTTTAATCCCATTTTTTGTTAATTCATTGATGACTTTATTCCCTTGCCAAACTCTATAATCAAGCCCTTCGTTTTCATAAAATATTTTATTCGGTTTAAACGTCTCATTGATATTTATAAATGGCACTCCTTTTTTTGAAATCAAAACAAAAAGATACTCATCTGGAATTTTATCTAAATCAAAAGGCACACTAGAGCCCATTATTTTCGATTTTTGAATTTTTTTCTTGGTTTCACCGTTTTCAATTATGCTTAAAGTATCAATATGAATTGCCTCGCTAAACAAAGGGGTTGGCCCAGAGCCATGAAAAAAAATGAGAATTTTGTTTTTTCCTTCTATAGTACCTTTTGAATAGAGGTGATAATTAATGGTATCTTTATTTACAAATAAGCTTTTTTGTATGTATTTGTCGGTTTTTGGATCAAATTGACAAAAAGCTAAAATCGGACTTAATATCAAAAAAATGTATAAAATTATTCTTTTTTTCATATATAATGTACTTTTAAAATAAAATTATTTTTTTTTAATATATAATTTATATTTTTTATAGTTTCTTTTAATGTAAAAATACCTTTCAAAATTAATAATTATATAATATTTATACTATATTATATTGCTCCTGCTTGACTATTGTATTATTTGACATTTGGCAATATTGGTAGCCACAAAAATAATATAAAAATGAAACAATTAAACCCTTTTTTGGTAAAAAAGAGGCAACAATTTAGGTAAGTTTAGTTCTTTAGTTGAATTCATTTTTAGTTTCAGTTTCATTATGAATTGCTAAACGAATTAGTACAAATCCAAACGAATACAATCAGGTTACGGTAGTTTAAGGTATTTTTTATTTTTTTAAAAATGCTGTTTATATGATTAATATATATTTTTTTATATAAATTTATTACACATATTTCATTATTATTAGAAAATATATTCGGATAGTCTTCAATTAATTGTCCAACAAAATTCAATACATATTTATTTGATTCAAAATCAAATAATATGATTGTATCATTTTCTATTTTTAATTCAGCTTTACCTTCTATATTTACCCAAATATCTCTTCCGGCAAAACTCCAAACTATTTCTCCATTTCTTGTAATTCTTTTTATTTCTAATTCGCCATGAGTAATGAAATCATTTTCAATTTTTACAAAACTAAAAACCGTAGCAAAATCAAACTCTCTATTCCATTGTATTTCTAAATTAGGTATTTCTAAACAGTAAATTTTATTACAAACTCGAATCCAAATTTTGTCATCTTCTATGATAAAAGAATTTTTAAATACGCTATTTTGTCCTCCAATTTCACAAATTAAGGCACTTGAAATTTCAATTTCAAATTCTTTAACAATAATAGCTAGTTTGTTGTTTGGGTAAAATCGGTCTTCTTGATGCTTGCCTTCAAAGTAAATTTTATTATAAAATCTTAAATTATCGGCTGAATTTAATGTATAATTTTGCTCTTCAAATAATTCAATTTCATAATTCTTGTACTTCAATATCATTTTATTATTCGGTTTTTTTAAATAAAAATAGCAAACAGAGTTATATGAAAAAACTGCCGTTAAATATTTTTCAAAAATAATAAAAAACATTGAAATCAAATAGCATTTATTTACAAATTTTCATAAAAAAAGAGGAACTAAATCCTCTTAAAATGCTAACAAAAACTTTTCGATAAACCCATTAAGAGGGTTAATGTAATCGGTTTAACTCATGGATTTTTATTTTTTATAGGTATTCGTTTTCTTTCAGTTCGTTCAACACGATTTTAACTTATGGATTTTATTTTTTATAGGTATTCGTTGATTACAATTCATTGCTCGGCTTTCAGCCGCATCGAAACTCTAGATGTTGGCAGGAGTGTTTATTTTTCCAAAACTGGTATTATATGTTGCCAATTCATTTTATTTGCAAAGTCTAAAGCAGTTTCTCCTTGATTAGATTTTATATTCTTGTGTGCTCCATTACTCAATAATACTTCAACAGAAGTCAAGTTCCCTGCAATCGTTTCTTTGTGTAATAAAGTCAAGCCGTATTCGTCTCGGTTGGTTATTTCATCAGAGTGTTCTTTTAAAAATTCAATAAGCTTTTCTCTCATATTTTTGCTCATTGGGTGTTCTATCAAGTTTTCTGGGTTTTCTTTTTGTTCATTTACAAGCAAAATTTCATTAAAATCGCCAAAGTCTAATCCCCAAGCACTATCGTGTTCTTTTCGTTCTTGATTTGTCATTTCAGAACGCATTACTTGAATAGTAAATCCTCCGTATGTTACAGGCTTTGGTGTAGAAGAAAACAGTTTTGATAAACCTTTTTTTGGTTTTTGACTGCTGTAAGTCGCAAATAACCAGTCACTAATTTGGTTTAATGGAATATTTACAAAGTCTCCATTTGAAACATTGGTTAATTCATTTGGACTATTAACAAGAGTTCCTTTTACATTGCTTCCGTCAAACTGTACATCGTTAATCCACATATGTTCAACAATTTGTCCATTGTCAGTGTCTTGGGTAAAGGCGATTTTCACGCAAGCAACTGTGAGTGCAGGAATAATTCTTCGATATTCCCACGATAATTCTCTCCAAAAATATTTAAAAGTTTCTTGTGCATTTTTAAATGCTTCAATCATATTTGGGTTATTTCCATCTGCAAAAAATATTTCTTTATCTGTCATAATTTATTGTCTTATTTTTTTGTTTTTTCTATGTTCGTTACTGTTAGGGCAACATTTCTGCCAACGTAAGTCTGTGAAAAAACTGCCGTTAAATATTTTTTAAAAATAATAAAAAACTATGAAATAAAATAGTGTTTTTTATTATTATTTTTTGTACAATTAACCATGCAACATATTCAAGGAATTTTTGATAAGCATGCGAAGGGATTTGTGTGGGAGTGGCGAATTACGTTATCCCACCTGTAAGGTTTCCAAAACCTTGTAGGTGTAAATAAATAGATATAAAAAAGAGTAACTAAATCCTCTTGAAATCCTAACCAAAAACTTTTCGAAAAACCCATAAGGGGCGTGAATGTAATCGGTTTAACTCATGGATTTTATTTTTTAATAGGTATTCGTTTTCTTTCAATTCGTTAAACACGAGTTTAACTCATGGATTTTATTTTTTTATAGGTATTCGTTGATTATAATTCATTGCTCGGCTTTCAGCCGCAACGAAACTCTAGCTGTTAGCTGCGGGCTTTGTTTTTAATTTTAGCACCTTTTATTCTTTTATTACTTGCTTGGTTAAAACTCTTTTTTTCTCTTTGAGAAATACAATAAAATAAATCCCTTTCTCCAAATTTATTAAGCTAAATGAATTGTTTTTAGGGTTATTGATATTTGAAACTACTTGCCCTTTTGAATTATAAATAATAATTTCATCAAGCACAATATTTTTATTCCAATAAATTATAGACGATGTTGGGTTGGGAAAAATTAATGTTTCAGAGTTTTCAGAATTATAATCAATAGAAGATAAGGTACCTGTTCGGGTAATATCTACCTCAATACCATGAAAAATATCGTCAATAGTATCTGTGTTTACCAACATAAAGTCAGAACCTAAAACCCCATTTTGGGTTATAATTGGATTTTGTATGGTTACGTTTGTTGTTTTCCATTGATTGTCACCAATACCTGTTATATATAACGCAGTCTGTAAGCCAGATGAATTATAGTATTTTAATGCCCAAGTCGAATTTGCGTTTTTATCGAGCCACGTAATTTTAAATGTTAAACTGTTTGGATCTGAAAGTGAAAAAACATCCGAATCGAATTTAAAATACATTGTGTCTTTACCACTGCTATTTTCAAAAGAACGTGCAAAACGGTCGTACTTTGATGAGTTTGAATTTAAAACCCCTCTTACCCTGAAAAGACCGATGGATGTTTCATTTGGATTTATTTGAGTAATCCATCTTTCGTAATTCCCTTCATGAATATTCCATCCAGCATCATTATACCCTGTTTGTTGGTCACGTTGCCAAACTTGACCTTTCGTGGCCGCAAATACATGATCCATTTGTGCACCTTTGGCTGCATACGCATTACATATTGCGGTATAACGAGCTTGATTGGATTGGTTGGCTTGACCATAAATATTTTCTGGAAATTTAACGGTATTTTGAGAATTTAACCCTTCGTGGAAAATGGAATATGCAGCATCTGCTGTGCTAGGATACATTTGCTTGGAATATTTATTAAACATCTTAAAAACGTCATGTAGTTCGGGCCTTGCTTGTGCTTCTTGCAACGCACTTTGGGTAACAAGCCAAACCGAAAGTCCTGTATTCAGTCCGCTTAATGCGCCCCAATAAAAGCCTAACGGAACATTAATTTGGTACAATGGTTTTGTCCATGTTTGATCCATTTCGGCAGCAGAGAATAAATGTAATCCTTGTGGATTAACAAGATATGGTGTCCATGTTGTTTTGAAATCTTGTTCATCTGAAAGGTGATGTCCTCTAGCATAGGCTCCGCCTTTGGTGCCAAATCCATAAGTAACATTATTGGTAACCCATTGCCATTCTAAAGGTTCGTCAACAGGATCAATATTATTAAAAAGAAGTCCAATTTGGGTGTTACTATTCCCTGTGTTAAACGTTAGTCTAAATTTTTCAAATACTTCTAAACGGAACGCACGCCATTGATTATCGGAAATAGTATAAGTAGCATTTAGGGGAGTTCCCTTATAGGCAACTTCATCACCTGTGCAGCCAGTTTTTACCTGAATATATGCAATTTTACTGAATAAATTTGAAGGAAGTGTTCGTAAGAAATTGCCGAAACTGTCGATCATATTGAAATAATAGGTTTTATAATCGATGTCTAAATAATACGGATATTGTGTCCAATTTGGATGTTGTGTATCATTAGTAGCGACACTCTCCACACCATTTGCGTAAATCCAAGCTGGAGCATCGGGTCCAACTCCTACACTTATGTTAACCATCTGATTGTTGTTGGAAGCTGCTTGTAATATAGTTTGAATTTCAGACCAATCGTATTGATTTGAGTTATTTGGTTGCACATCTTCCCAGTTTACATCGGCACTTTTGCCTCGCAAATAATTGTAATCAGTATTCACTGAAATATCATAAGTATTTGATCTGTCCCAAACACCATAGGAATTAATTGGTAAAATGGTCGTTTGAGCATTTAAAGAAAGCGAACATAATATAAATGAAATTACATTTAATATATAGTTTTTATTTTGTTTTTCCATTTGAATTTAATTTTTAGTCAACCAATTTTAGGACGGCAGCTCTTAAGTTTTCAGGTAACGGCAGACTATGAAAAAACCCCACAATCTTTTTTAGCAAAAATAAGTAAATTTATTTGGTTATATAAAATATTTCGTATTTTTAACCATGCAATATATTCAAGGAATTTCTTTTGTATTCAATAGCAAAAAAAACTAAATTCTCTTAAAATTCTAACCAAAAACTTATCGAAAAACCCATAAGGGGCGTGAATGTAATCGGTTTAACTCATGGATTTTATTTTTTATAGGTATTCGTTGATTATAATTCATTGCTCGGCTTTCAGCCGCAAGGAAACTCTAGCTGTTAGTGGCTGGCTTTATTTATATTCTTAAGCTTAGGGTTAAATTCCACAGAATCCTCTTTGAACCAACTAGTGTCAATTTTCGCCCAAATTTCTACTTCTTTTTTGTTATTTGCTATTGCTGTAATTTTTCTGTAATATGTTTTTTCATATTGAATTGTTCCTTTATTTATTTGAGGTTTACCTATTTCAATTTCAAACTTCTTAAACGGACCAACTTTAAAAATCCCAGGATATTCTTCTTTTACATATTTCAGTCCATTCTGTTCCAATTTAGGCTCAATTAATTTTCTAAAATCTTTTGACTTGTTGTGTTGCCAATTTAACCACCAAAGTGCAACCGATATACAGACAATAAATAGTATTAAAAAGTATTCCATAAGCGTTTAATTTTTAGTCAACTTATTATAAGACGAGATTTGTTAGATGCTTGCCGCTAACGTCAGACTGTGAAAAAACCCCACAATCTTTTTTAGCAAAAATAAGTAAATTTATTTGGTTATATAAAATATTTCGCATTTTTAACCATGCAACATATTCAAGGAATTTCTTTTGTAATCAATAGCAAAAAAAACCAAATCCTCTTAAAATTCTAACAAAAAACTTTTCGATAAACCCATAAGGGTCGTGAATGTAATCGGTTTAACTCATGGATTTTATTTTTTATAGGTATTCGTTGATTATAATTCATTGCTCGGCTTTCAGCCGCAACGAAACTCTAGCTGTTGGCAGAAGGTTTTAATTTTTTAATTCAAAATTACTTAGTCTTATTTTATATGTTTTTTTTGCCCAAATTTCGGTTGTTTTAGAGCCTTTATGTGTTCCAACATTTTCTATTACACTGAATTCTCCATTTTCTTCTGTTTGAATTTTAGATTTAAACTTAATAGAATATTTTGACCTGCTTTGCATTACTAAAATATTACTATTGTTTGTAGTTTCAGCAAAATAAAACTCGATAGTTTCTGTTTCTCCATTTTCATCAAATAAGTTTCCAGTATTCCACATTTCAAGTTTTTTGTTGTAAGGTTCAGTTTTCAAAATTTCATATTTAAAATTGAGTTCGTCTATTTTTGTAACTTTTATTGTAAATTTAGTATTGATTGGAAATTCAATTCCAATAACCAAATTTTCAATATTCTCAACCTTTTCAGATTTTTTTTCTTGGGCATTTATAATGTTATCTTTAGAAGAAAATATTGAAATTATTATTATAATGTATAGATATTTTTTCATTTATTTTTTTTCGTTATGTTCTCATAAACTTTCTTCCAACACGTCAGACTGTGAAAAAACTCAAAATGAGTCTTTGAGAATTGGCTGTATGGAATTTTTCTCCTACAGGTATCCGAATTCTTTCTCTTTTTGAGTTTGTTTTTTCACAGACTGACGGTTTGGGGCTTTGCGTTCGGGCGGGTTTTCGAAGCACAAAAGCTGGTTTTATTACTATAGTTTAATTGAAAAACTGTCGTTGAATTTTGCACTTCAGCCCGCCTGACGCAAAACCCTTGTTAGCGGTAGTGCTATTTTTCGTAATATTTGTATCCAATTTTGCTTACTGTATTTTCAATCTCTTCTTTGTCAACTATTTTATGAACAAAAATAACATACTCATCTGATTGTGTGTCGATAAATCCCATTTGTAGTCCTTGATTTCTTAATGGTTTGTCATAGTCTTCAAAAATATTATCGAATGAAACTGATACTCGTTTTTCATAGTTAGTTGGATTTGGTAATTCAATAGATAAACCAAAATTTTTGTGTAGTGAATTTTTCAATCTCCATTCTAAAGTCTCAATGTCTTGTTTCCAATCAAGAGACATAATGAAGAATAAGTTCTTTTTATCAGAATATTCCATAACATAATTAAGAGTTGTCATATAATCTTCATCTTTTGTATAGTCTCTAAGTTTTTCAAAAAATGAGATTAAATTATTTTGCATTTTTGAAGCTAAGCAAAGTTTTACAAGTGAAATGTAACCGCTTTTTTCTTGTTCAGAAATTAGAGGATAATTTTCTTCGACATACTTATTATACTCTTCTTCATTCATATCATCCATTGGCGAAGGTTCATGTGGCAATTTAGGTTTAGTTTTTTCAAACCATTTCCTACCTGTACATTCATCCTTACACCATATAAATAAAACTAAAACTCCAATATTTCCAATCCAATATTTAAAGTTCAAGTCAAACAAGTATCCAAATGTCAACGAACTTAAAATCAAAATTATTAGAATGAGATAGTATGTTTTTTCTTTCATTTTTTTTGTTGTTATTTAATTACTGTTTCGGTCGCATTACTGCCAACTTGTCGCCGCTTCACGAAGTTGCGGATTTTGAAAACGGATTTTTTATTTTAGCACTTAACTTTCTTTGATGCACAAAGTTTACTTTTAGCACTAAACCCGCCATATTGCAAAACCGCTGTGTGTGCCCTGCATCCGCAGGGCACACCCCGTAAGCATTAGAAAAAACTCAAAAACACAAATTTTTGATTAAAACACAAATTTTTTTCTAATTAATTATGGGGTGTGTCCGAATTTTTCCAGAGGGTGTAAGTCCCTTACGAGCGGTTGAAACCCGAATCGTTAGCACGTGGCAAGGTGGTTTATCGTGAGGTATGCACTGAAGGAAGCCAAATGCGAAGCATTCATGAACTCCCAAAAAAAAAATGAAAACTTCGTGAATAAACGGCAAAAGTCTGTACCGACGAACAGAATTTAGCGAAGCGATATCACGAACACCAAAAAAATAATAAAAACTTGTGAGTAAATTGCATAAGAGGCATTTAGTAGGGGATGAGCGTCCACGTCAGCGTAAATTCCGAAGAATACAAAACCTATTAGATGTAGATGCAGCGGGGATAGACGGAAGGAAAAAGCGTTTACCAGGGGAGGTCTTGGCAACCACGAGTTGGTTAGGTCAAGAAGTCAGCAGAGGTCATAGTACTTGTGACAAACGAGGTGCAAAAGAAATGCACAGGTCTCACAAGCAAGGAAGGACTGAACGCAAAGAGGTTTTCAATGAATATCGGAACGCATAGTAGCCCTATTTAACGAAAACAGGTTAAAAAACAACTAAAATGATAGAAAGAATAGTACATCCTTACAATCTTCAAGAAGCATTGAAACACGTGATTGCCAACAAAGGTTGTGCGGGTGTTGATGGCGTTTCGGTGCGTGAAATCCGAGCGGTTTTTACGCAAAAGAAAACGCAACTTATTGAAGATATTAAACAGGGAAACTACCAAATTCAACCCATTTTAGGGATAGAAATTCCCAAAGGAGACGGAAAAACCCGATTATTGGGCATTCCAACTACTACCGAAAGAGTATTGCAACAAGCAGTTAGTCAATACATTGCGATTTATTTTGAACCCGAATTTAACAGTCAAAGTTATGGATTTAGACCCAATAAAAACGCCCGACAAGCCGTTGGACAAGCATTGGAATACATCCATCAAGGACTAAATTACATTGTGGACACCGATTTGAAATCATTTTTTGATGAAGTGGACCATTGTTTATTGATGAATTTGATTTACAAAAAGATACAATGCAAAACAACGCTAAAACTCATTCGGAACTGGCTCAAAGCACCGATAAAAATCAACGGAAAACTGCAAAAACGAAGAAATGCTCGCATTCACGAACTCCAATAAAACAATAAAAAAGTGTGAGTAAAAGGCGTTCCGCAAGGTTCTCCTTTAAGTCCTTTATTATCAAACATTTTGCTCCACGAATTGGACAAAGAAATGACTAGAAGAGGACACAAATTTGTACGTTTTGCCGATGATTTTAGTATCTATTGCAAGAGCGAAAATCAGGCGAAAGCTACTCGAGTGGTAATTGATAAATTCCTGAAAAACAAGCTCAAATTGACAATAAATGAAGAGAAGAGCGGAATTAGAAAACCAACCAACTTCACAATTTTTGGTTTTGGATTCGTACCCACGTATGAAAAAGGGAGCAAAAACAAATACCAACTCGTGGTAGCCGAAAAGGCATGGAAGAAGCTAAAAGAGAAGCTAAAAGCCATTACCCGACCCGAGCATTTGCGAACTGGCGAAGCAAAAACCACCCCAGCCACATTTGAAGAGCGTATTGCCAAAATAAAACAAGTACAACGAGGATGGTTAAACTATTTTCAAGGCACAAGTATTATGGGCAAATTACGCTATTTAGACGGCTGGTTACGCAACCGACTACGCTACTGCATTTGGCACAACTGGAAGAAACCCGAACGCAAGAGGAAAAACCTTTTACGGCTTGGCGTTGACCCCGACCACGCATACGCATGGAGCAGAACACGCAAAGGAGGTTGGGCAATAGCACAGAGCCCCATTTTTATTACAACCATAACCCTACAACGCTTGAAGAAACGAGGATATGTCTCATTAACAGAACTTTACATTCAACTCAATCCATCTCTTTGCGAACCGCCGAGTACGTGACCCGTATGCTCGGTGGTGTACTCAAAGTTTTATTTGTTTTTTTAGGATTTCGTGAATGTGAACATTTGAGAGGCTCTCCCTGCTAGTTTCTGGCAGGGCAGTCTACTCGATTGTGCGATGTATTAATATGTATAATTTATTGGCAAGTTTGTGTTTGGATTATTGACTAGTATTGTTTCATTTGTACCTTCGTCTAAACCGTTTTTAAATCTTATAACTCGAAAATTGTTTTCTCCGTAAACACTTGGAATTATAATAGTTGAATTAACTCCATTTGCGTATCCAAATCCTGTATCAGTATTTTGTTTTGTTAAAAACCTATTAATATCTAATTGAAATCCATATGGTATTCTGTTGCCAACGCCAAATCGGTCATTTGGATTTGTTGAATTGAAATTGTTTAAATTAACTGTTAGGTTTGTTTTATATGGAATTTTATAATCAATATTTGTTATTTGAGTTCTATTTTCTAAATTTGGGATTATACATTCATTAATATTTGGTGCAACTTGATTTACTAATTCCGAAGGTTTATAAAATTCACTTGTAATTGCATTTTCAATTTTATTTTGGTCTATAGTTAAATGAAAAAAACCTACATTAAATTCGTTGTCTTTTATAAAAGCTTCAAAATTATAATTTCCATTACTGTCTGTTTTAGACTTCGCAATAATTCGATTGTAATTTGCTCCGATTTGATTTAATGAATAGGATAATGTAATTTCGACATCAGAAATTCCAACATTGTTTTCTGTATATATTCTACCATTAAAAGTATTACAATTTCCATTACAAACTTTATCAGTATCATCATCTGTTCCGTAACAAGATGTTAAACAAATGCTTAAAACTAAAAATAGATATTTAATTAAACTTTTCATACTCTGTTTTTTAAATTATATTTTCTTATTTCAACGATTTTTCAAAATATTCTAACTAACGTTTTATTAATGTTTTGTAAATCAATTATTTACAATAATAATTATTTATTATTCCTCTTAATTTTTTCGCTTTCGTACCGTTAGCTTACGGGGTCAGGGCGATAGTCTAGGGGGAATGACGGCTAACGTCAGTCTGTGAAAAAACAAACTCAAAAAGAGAAAGAATTCGGATACCTGTAGGAGAAAAATTCCATACAGCCAATTCTCAAAGACTCATTTTGAGTTTTTTCACAGTCTGACGTTTTGCATATTTATGAAGTTGGGGATTTGTAAACCCAAAACTTTCGATTAAACACCGAACTCCAAAAGTACAAAACAAACTTTAAATTAAGCCCGAAACCCCCAATTTCTTAAAACCGCTGTTATAGGCTGGCTTTTTTTGCTAACTTTCCAATTACTATACCGCTAACAAATGTCGAAATAATTGTCGCAATTAGTATTTTGTTGTAATTTATGTTGTTCGAATGATACATCAATGCTCCATTTATATAAGTTGGATTGGTAACAGTTATTTTAATGAATTCAGTTTCCAAATAACAGTATAAACAATAAAAGAAAACAATACTTATTACGTAGAAAATTGCCAACTTGAGTTTTACTAATTTTCTGCTTAATACAAAAAAACTTATTGGAATTAAAGTCAAAATCAAAGCTACATTGTTAGGAAGAATCCAAAATTCTTTTCCACCATAATATTCTATTTTGAATAGGGAAAGATATTTTATTGACTTTCGAGTTAAAATTCTATAATCTGGTTCTAACAAAACTCCGATTGCAAAAAACAAGATTATTGATAAAATAAATACGAGTAAATTAATATGTTTTTTCTTCATTTACGCAAGCTTTTAAATTATCTGAATGAATAAAGTTTGAGAAGCGAATTGTCCATTTTCCATTATCGGCTAACCAAACATAAAGTATTGGATATTTTCTATTGAGTTTTACATCAAAACAACTTTTTTTATTAATTGACTCAACTTTAAAAATTGGAATTGAATCTTCTGCTTTTCCAAATGAAAAGCCAGAATTAAATATTTCGTCATCTTCTGTTCTGCTAATTTCCTTTTTGATGATGAATTCATTGTTAACGTATAGTTTAAACAAATCATCATATTCAGACACGAAATAAATTGTAAAACCACCTTTAAAATATTTATTAGCAACTATGTGATTTTTGTCTTCTTTATCAAGATCTAACCATTCATATTCTACTTTCAAATTTCCACCACAAGTTACATTTTTTACAATATTTTCTTTTGGTTTACAGCTGTAAACACTTAAGATAATTAGAAATAATATAATAGTTCTTTTTTTCATTTTGGTTTTTAAACTCAATCTTGGTGAAAGCTTGCCTATAACGTCAGTCTGTGAAAAAACAAACTCAAAAAGAGAAAGAATTCGGATACCTATCGGAGAAAAATTCAATACAGCCAATTCTCAAAGACTCATTTTGAGTTTTTTCACAGTTTGAAGTGGCGCAGCTTGCAGAAGTGGCGGATTAAGGAAGCCTAAACTTTCGGTTTTTCACTTACTTTGCAAGTACAAAACCAACTTTAAATTAAGCCCAAAACCCGCCATTTCTGCAAACTGCTGTTAGCTGTTGTTTTTATTATTAATTCTTAATTCCATTATCGGTAAATATCTGTCTTTTATTGAACTTTCAAGTTTTCCAATTGTCTCAAAGCCAAAATTTTTATAAAAATTTTCAGCATTTGGTTCTGCATCAAGAGTTACTTTTGTTATACCTAATTGTTTTATATTTTGTAAAAAGTCATTCATTAGGATTTTACCAAATCCTTTTCCAATAAACTCCGGAAGAATAAAAATATTATCAAGTTTAATTATGTTTTCGTCAGTAGAGAAGTAGGAATAATATCCGATAATTTGTTCGTTTTTAACAAGTTTATATACTTTATTTTTTTTTAATATAGTCTTTTGTAACAGTCAATAAATGTTCCCATTCTTTCAAAACATCTTCCGAAAATCCCCAAAAAGCTTTTGACTTTTTTGTGATCAAAGTCAATAACTCATTGTCAGAAGCCTCCGCTTTAAGTATATCCATTTTTTATACAATTATTTTGTTACCCGTCTTCATATTATTTCAATTTCCAAGGTGGATTTAATCTATTTTCACCTGCATAATATAAAATCAAATGGTTGCTGTCAATGTCTTTTAAATGTGCTTCACGCCATAACCAATTTTTGTCGTTTGGCATTTCTTCAAATTCAATTCCCTTTTCTAATAGTTCGCTAACATAATTATCAAGATTGTCACATTCAAAATAAATGTGTATTCCGTTTCCTGTTGTTAGTTGTTCTACTTGTTGTATTGAAAATGTTGAAGTTCCATCAGGACATTCAAATCTTGCATAATGAGGTAACGATTTTACAATTAGTTTCAGTCCAAGTGTTTGATAAAATGGAATGGACTTTTCGAGGTCTATAGAAGGAATCGTAATTTGATTTAAGTTCATACTTGGTTACTTTCTTTTATTTAACAGTTTCGGTTTTCAAAATTCTAACTAACGTTTTATTAATGTATTGTAAATCAATTATTTACAATAATTATTATATATTATTCCTCTTAATTTTTTCGCTTTCGTACCGTTAGCTTAAGGGGTCAGGGCGTGAGTCTAGGGGGAATAACAGATAACGTTTTGCATATTTATGAAGTGGCGACTTTTGAAAACGGATTTTTCATTTTAGCACTTAACTTTTTTTGATGCACAAAGTTTCTTTTTAGCACTAAACCCGCCATTTCATAAATATGCGGTTGGCAGATAGCCTTTTTATCAATTTTTAATTATTTTTACAATTTGAGTTTTCTTGTCTGTATGAATTTTTAAAATAAATGTTGCTTTCTGTAAATCTGAAATGTTTAAAATAAAATTATTTTTATTTACTATTTCTGTTATTATTAGTCTACCTGTAACATCATATAATTCTATTCTATCTATTTGATATTTATTATTTTCAATATTAATTATGTTGTTAGTTGGATTTGGATAAATTTTAAGTTGACTATTATATAAATCTTCAACGGATAAAGATGTTGGGCAACTTATAGCAGTGGGATTCCATAAATCTATTGTTATTCCATTACCTAATTGACCATAGTAATTTTCTCCAAATACCCAAAGTGAGTTATCGCTTTTTAATACTAAAGAATGTGTATAACCAACACTAATTTTATTCCAATCTGTCTCATTATTAACAGCATTAATAGTGTTTCCACCACCACCTAACTGCCCCCAATTATTAGAACCCCAAGAGTATAATTTTCCATTATTGTTAATAGCTAACGTATGAGAATGACCAGAAATCACTTTAACCCAATTAGTTGAAGTTCCAATTTGTGTAGGAACTACTAAAGTTTGACTGTTTCCATTTCCTAATTGACTAAAATAATTATAACCCCAAGCCCATAATGTTCCATCAGTTTTAATTGCAAAAGAGCATAATTCTCCAGCTTCAACTTTAGCCCAATTATTTGCTGTGCCAATTTGAATGGGGAAGTTTTTTGCAGTTGTGGTGCCATCACCAAGTTGAGCAAAATCATTTGCACCCCACGCCCATAAAGTTCCATCAGATTTAATTGCTAATGAATGTCTATCTCCTCCTGATATTTGAGTCCAGTTTGTAGATGTACCTATTTGTATTGGTGAGTTTTTATTTACATTAGTACCATCTCCAAGTTGTCCATATTGATTCACTCCCCAAGTCCAAAGTGTTCCATTTGATTTTATTGCTAGAAAATGATATTGAGCAGCTATAAAATTTACCCAATCAATTGATGTTCCAATTTGTATTGGTGTAGAACCATAGTTAGGTCCATCACTTGAAAACGGATCATCACCCCAGCCCCATAAAGATCCATCTGATTTTTGTAAAAGTGTGTACCAATATGAACTTGAGATATTTGACCAATTTGTGTTGCTACCAATTTGAATTGGAACACTAGATGTTGTTTGAAGCCTTCCATCGTTTTGCCCCCAACCCCATAGAGTTCCATCATTTTTTATTCCAAAAGAATTCCAATGACCACCATCAACTTTGTTCCAACACTGGGAGTATATATTTATACTTGAAAGAAAAAGAAAAATGATTATTACCAGTTTTATTTTAATTTTAAAATTTTGTTTCATAATTTTTTGGATATTAATTTAAGGTTGTTATTTTAAGGTTTCTGCCAACGTTTTGCATATTTATGAAGTGGCGGCTTTTGAAAACGGATTTTTCATTTTATCACTTAACTTTATTTGATGCACAAAAGCTTCTTTTTAGCACTAAACCCGCCATTTCTTAAATATGCTGTTAGCAAAGGTTTTACTATTTTTTCTTAGATAATTTAAGTTGTTCTTCGCTAACTCCTAAATTTAATAATAATTCATTATTTTCAAGTGAAATAATTTTATATAAAGTTTCAGATTTATCTTGCTTAATTAGAGTTAATTCATCGCCTTTTTCACTTAATTGCCATTTTCCTTTTTCTTTAATTTTCATCATTTCAACATCATAATTGTTTTTAACTTTAAAAACAAAATTACTACCTTCAACCATACTCTTTAATAACGCTAATTGTTCTTTACTTCTGTTTGGTTTAATAAACTCTGTAATATACCATTTACCAATTAAATCACTTTCTGTAATTGATGTTGTTTTAATAGAAACTTTTTTCTCTTCAGTAGTATTTTTTTTATCTATAAATGATTTATCACGTTTAAAAATCATTGCAAAATCATTATCAAAAATGACCAATTCATCACCATTCAATTTATAATTATCAGTACTTTTGTTACCATTATTTAAAGTTAGGTTTACTTTATCTTTTTCAAGGGTAAAACTGCCTTTTACTTCTTTTCCTTTTGCGTTTACTTGACTATATGAATAATCATTTCTATAAACAATATAACTGTCTTGAAACATAGGTTTCATTTCATTCAAATCGTTAATTTGTTGTTTTGATAATCCTTCTTTTTTAAAATCACTAAAAATCCATTTACCAAATAAATTGTTATTTGATATTTCGTTTTGTTTGTTTATTAATTTTGGAGTATATGTTTTATCTTTTGTGTAAATTTGCTCAAAATCACCATTTTTTATATAAAGATTATTGTTTTTAAATCTAAAGTTAAATGATTGTTTTTGACCATTTTCTAATAGAAAAAATATTTTATTATTTTCTATTTTATAGTTCATTTGAAATGTTTCACCAGAATTAACACTTTGTTCAGCTGTCATATCATTGTTGAAAATCATAAATAAATTTTCGAATAAAGAATTTGATTCATTTAAAGATTTTTGAATTTTCTTTGATAAACCCTCTGTGTTGAAACTTAAGTAAACCCATTTTCCTGTTAGTTCTTTATTTTCATTTTGAGAAAAAATTGTATTACAAATAAGTAATAATGAAATGATGATAAATTGTCGCATAAATATTAAATTAAAATTAGTTGTTTGTTAAAATTATTATTGTGTTGTTTGTAAAAAATCTCTGCTAATCGAGTCACGCAGGGGAATTTCACCCCTACGTTCTCACGGAACCGTGCTTGAAATGAAATTCGACGTAGTCAAAGTCTCCCTTCACACGGCTCTTCATAGTATTAAATCACACAAATATAATTATATTTATGGATATACCTATAACCAATGAAAAATAAATTAGTTATTGGCTGTGATTTTGTTTCGTAATAATCAATCATCCCATTTCTGGTTGTTAATTGTTAGTAAAACTTACTATGCCTAGTCCTTTGCTCCATTTCCATTACAGAAACTTCATCACTACTACGACTAGGTCTGCCCCCTATATCTCAACCACATCCTTTGTTGTCTGTTTCCTCTTGCGATTTGGCAGAACGATATAGAGTTCACTTGTTCCTTAAAACAGCCTATTGATGCGTCTTGCCAACTTAACCCCGGATGTCGTGTATTCAGTAATCAGGTTTCCAATACACTCTATCATAGGTACAAACGTAACTACCTATTTTTGACATCGTCTTTTGCGCTTACGAGGCTTCATCATTGGTTCAGAGCTACGCTCGCCTCCTTCTAAATAATGTGTTTTTACACATAATTTCTTGGACATGTTCAACTCACATAAACACACCTACAGCAATCTTGTTGCCGTTTTTCTTTGTCGCTCACCACACCATAGTTTCCTAGATAATGCAGCACAAAGTGGTTTACGGATTATTTTTTAATGTTTTTTTGGTATCCGTGCATCCGCTTCGCTCAAGTAGTAACTACTCCTGAAAGTCGTCACTGAGAGACCTACTCTCATCTGTTTTAAAGCATCAACAACTGCGTTGTTGTTCAAGTCACACACGTTCCGCCGCTTCTCGTCAGTTGCGAACTTCGGAACGAATTATTTTCCGCTAAAGATAAAAATTCTTGCGAAACGTGAACGTGAACTTACCACAAAATTTGCAATTGCGAGAAACGGCTGTTAGCTGCCGTTTATTCTACTTATTAGTTTTTCAAGATTCTGTTTAGGCATTTTCACGACTGATTCAATTTCTGATTTTCCATTTGAGATTACAAGAATTCCATAGTTCTCTTCTTCATATCCAACAGGCTTTATTGAATATGTTATTTCATTTTTATCAAGAGTTTTTTTTCCATCTTTAAACCATCCGTAATCAGCAACGTAAATTATTTCATTATCATTGAATTGAATTGTTTCTTCTCCATGACTATTCCATAAACTTATACGCAATAAATAAAAACCTATCAAACAAAATATTCCGAATGCTAAAATTCCGCCAAACTTAATTCCGTTTCCTTCAACCACATTAAAAAATATTCCAAATAATGGTAATGCAAAGCATAGAAATGTAATTATGAATAGAACTAAACGTATTAAAAATGGTGTTTTAGAAACCTTAAGTTTCAATTGGTTATTTTCGAATAAATATTGATTCATAAGCTCTTTTTTTAGCAGTTTTCCTTAAATGGCAGCTAACGGCAGTCTGTGAAAAAACCAACTCAAAAAGAGAAAGAATTCGGATACCTGCCGGAGAAAAATTCCATACAGCCAATTCTCAAAGACTCATTTTGAGTTTTTTCACAGTCTGACGTTTCGCAGCTTGCAGAAGTGGCCGATTAAGGAAGCCTAAACTTTCGGTTAAAGGCTGACTTTGCAAGTACAAAACCAACTTTAAATTAAGCCCAAAACCCGCCATTTTTGCAAACTGCTGTTGGCAGATCGTTATTCTTTCATTATTTTAGTGTTCATTATTCCTTTTTCAGTAAAAAGTTTAAGAATATAATTACCTGTTTTTAGTTCGCTCAAATCAATTTTATTTTCAGAAATCGAATTTGAACTTAAAATTCTTCCTGCAATATCGTAAACTTCAACTTTTGAAACATTATGTTCTGTTTTGAAATTTAAAATATTTTTTACAGGGTTTGGATATACAGAAATGTTATTAATAAAATCATTTTCTTGTAAACCCAATGTGTTTTGAATTGTTGTTGTATAATTATTTGTAACTATTGGGAAATTATAATCAAAATAGATATTTGCTGAATTGCTAAAAGTATTTCCAACAACTAAATTTAGTTTTGTTTTAATTTTAAACGCTACATAACCATCATTGTTAGCATCATCAAATGGAAGATTTATGTTTTGAAAAATAAATTCAATGCTGTTATTTACTGCTCTAACTTTTAAAGGATGACTAGAGGAAATTGGTTGTAGCGAATTTATTTCAAATTTTGATTGATCGATAATGTCTTTTACAACAATATTTTCTGCTGCAAAAGTTCCAGTATTTTCAAATCGTATTAAGTAATGAACATATTCACCGACCATATTTTGTGTAATGGTTGTTCCTTCTATACAAGTTTTATCATTTGGATCGAATGAATTTACCACTGTTTGATTTAAAATTACTTGATTGTCAATTGGATTTTCATCAGTTAATCCCAAAATTGAAGCAGAATAAGTTAAAACATTTCCACTATTTAATGGAGGAGTTTCCAATGGAGAGTTAAGATTAAAAATGACTTCAATTTCTCTACTTTCAAATGGTAATAAGTTTAAAAAACTCCAAGTTAATAAATTTGTAGACTGACTATCAAGTGCTAGAGTGGTTGACACAAAATCTAATACATTATTATCATATGATAAATTTGTAGTTCCTGATTGAATTTGGTTACCATTATTCCTATATATAATTTTATATTTTGAATCAAAACCAGGTCTTGCAGGAGTTAGAGGTATGATACTTATCTCTAAATCATTATGGATACCGTTAGAAATAACACAAAAATCTTGTTGCTGTACTTGATTTAAAAAATTAACTGAAGCAAATTGAGGCGATTGAATAAAATAATTTATGTTTGGATATGGAGTAATAGTTACGCTATTACTTTGGGTGTAAAATTCATATTCACCATTAGAGTTTGTAAAAGTATATCCCGTTTCTATTGTGTCATCAATTACTACTTTAATATTATTAACAGTAACATCATTAATATCGCAACCATTAGAATTCAGGTCGAGTCTTATTTTTCCTGAAATTGTATTATAAACACCACCAGGAGTGAAATTACAATAAGTACTGAAAAAATTACTAGATGCATCCCCAGTTAAAATCCAATTGGTTGTAGTATCATTCTCGTCTATACATAATTTTAAATTGGAATTATATTTTTGAATATCGACTAAGGATTCTGTTGAACCGTTTTTAAGTTTCACAAAATTAGACGGATAGATATTATTTCCAGATGAAGTGGCAAGTTTTATCGTCACACTATCAAGATTAATACTATTATTCAAATCTATTTCTAAAATATCTTTAATTGAATTAAAGTTTAGATCTATTAAACTAGAAAAAGAAGTTAGATTTATTGTTTCAAGTTTTGATTCTAAAATATTTAATTTAGTGATAGTATTTACATTTCCAAAATTTATATTATTTAAATAGTCATCATAAATAGTCACTTCTTCTAATAACTGATTTTGAGATAAATTTATAATGTAAGGAGCAGGAATAGTTGATAATGTAATTCCACGGAGAGTCAATTTTTTGAGGTTTACATTATTTGTTAAATTTATTGGACTGGTTTGATGGCTAGACTGCAATACTAAATTCTCTAATAAAACATTGTTGTTTAAAGAAATAGAACTAGAATTGTAACTATAAAGTTCTAAATGTTTAAGATTTACATTACTTGCCAGATTAATGGGAAGATAATCACCTGTTGAAGCACTTAGGTAAATGTATATATATTCCAACTGCGGATTGCTTGAAAAATTTAATAAATTACCTGGAAAACTTGGACTAAAACTCCAATTAGAATTTAGTGTTAACTTTTTCAAATTGGTTAGTGTATATAATTTGTTATATAAATAGTCATAATCACAAGATCCACCCAAACTAAATTCTCTTACATTATTTAAAAAGGAAAAACTAATTGAACTTGATATTGAAATATTATTAAAAGAAATTTTATATAAATTTGGTATTGTGCCTGTAAAAGTGTTTAGAACTACTCCATTAATATAGCTATCTAAATATATTTCTGTCAAATTATTTAATGTACCTAATGGCAAATTTGGATAATCTGTTTCAATTATATAAATATTTAGTTTTTGAAGTAGTGCTTTATTAAACGCACTCAAAGATTGAAAGGTTGCAGAAGCACATTTTAATTCAATTAATTGCGTTTGAGAATTTAGAAGTACGCTTGAAACATCTCTGTCTAAAAACAATTTTTTTAATGGAATAATTTGGTTACAATTGATAGCAAGAATTTGATTATTATTAGATAAATCAAGCTCTTCAAGCAATAATTGAGTATTAAAAACTAATGGTGAACTTTCTGTTGAAGCAAGACTATTAGTAGACAAATTAATTTTTTTAACATTTATAAAAGCCTCAATACCAGTACTATTTGTTATAGATTTATTATTTAAAATTAATTCATCCGTTATTAACTGGGCTTCGGATGTTTCTATTTGACCATTTGAATTTAAATCAATTACAGGAATATGATTTAATAATGCAGTTTTTAAATTATTATCAGGTATGTTAACTACTTGAGCTTTACAAAAAGTTGTAAAAACTAAAATTATAAAAAAGATTTTTGCTTTCATTTGTTATTATGTTAAAATTTTGTTTCGGGTTCTGGTCGTCAATAATGTCTGCCAACTAGTAGATATACGAAAGTTATTGCGTTTTTAACATAATATATCTACTTTCCAAAAGTACAAACAAAAAAATACTTTGCAACTTTTTTTATTAAAAAAAATACAATAATATAATTTATCGTAAAACAAACGTATCATTACAACTTATTTTTTTCAAAATTGTGCCAGCAGTTTGTTGCTGTATGTTCAGGGTTACTCTTGTGGAGTCTAACTGAAGGTCGCCCTTGGGCTATGGATGAAAGGTCGCTACATTTTTTGTAGGTCATCTTGTTTTTGAAAAAAAAGCTGCTTGAATAGGGTTTGTTAAAAATGGTTTGCTAACTTTAATTTATTTTAAATGTAAAATTTACTTTTGTTTTTATCACTCTTATATCCATTGCAAACATAAACATTTTTTTATTTCTGAAAACTATTTTTACATTTTTTTGTTCCAATACCATGAGGGATGTTAGAGGTACGAAGTTAGAGGTTAGAGGTACGAGGTTAGAGGTACGAGGTTAGAGGTACGAAGTTAGAGGTACGAGGTTAGAAATTAGAAGCAAGAAGATAGAAACAAGAAATTAGAAGCAAGAAATTAGAAGCAAGAAATTAGAAGTGGGAGAACGAAAAAAAAGAAGTTTGAAAATATCTTTGGTGAGTGGGGACTGTCTGTTGGGGGTTGCCCGCATGAGGGATAGAGCAAGGCACCATGTGCTCGTGATAGCCCGACGGCAAAAAAAGGAAGCCCCGCCTGAAGGGTTTGGGGCGTGGGGGCTTTCTTTTTTTGGCGGCATGCCCAAATGGTTAGTGTTTTTATGGATGAAGTGGCTTTTGGTGGGGTAGTAGGTATTGGTTTGAAATTTTTTGTATTTTTTTTTGTTTATTGAAAATAAATTGTATTTTTGAAACATTAATAATAAATAAATCATAATAAGATGTTTGAACAATTAACAGAATTAGTGAAACAATTTGGTGGCGATGCTGTGGTGAATAATGCTGCGGTGCCTAATGAACACAATGAGGCCGTTTTGGGCGAGGCCAGCTCATCTATACTTGATGGTTTGAAAAAAATTGCTACTCAGGGTAATGGGGCCGAGTTGATTGGGGGGTTGTTTAATGGCAATAGTGCTGGCGACACATCGAACCCTGTTGTAAAAATGCTTACGGAACAGTTGTCGGGCAGTTTGGGTCAGAAATTTGGTTTGGGGTCTGAGGCTGCATCGGGTGTGGCGGCTAGCTTGATTCCAAAAGTTTTGGGTTCTTTGATTGGCGGGGCAAAAGATCCGAATAATGCGGGTATTCAGATTACGGATGTTATTGGGGCCATTTCGGGCGGTAATAGTGGTGGCATTATGGACGTGGTATCGAAGTTTGGTGGTCAGTTTGGATTGGATCAAAATGGCGATGGCAAGGTGGATATGAGCGATGCTTTGGCTGCTGCTACTAAACAAGGTGGTCTTGGTGGTATGTTGGGTGGTTTGTTTGGTAAATCGTAATTTTTTTTACAATTAATGCCTAAATTCTCCTAAAAATGTCCTGAAATTGCTGTTTGATTGTAAAACCAAGAGGGGAATATATAGCTATTTACACTCGGAATTTTGCATAAAAGATTAATAATCATGTAGATAACGTACGCTATTGGGAGTTTTACATTTTAGCTAAAATACATGATATTACATGTTTATAAATTATATGATTTTGTACCTTTAGCTGGTATTCTTTTTTATAGGCATAATTTAAAAAATTAACCTTTGATATATTAAATAGCAGCTTTTTTTGTTTGGATTTTGTTAATTTTAAATTTTTTGTGTGCTATCATTTTAAATAAAAACCATTCTATTGTTAGAATGGTTTTTTTGTTAAGGAAATTTCTATTACTTTTGTTGTTTAGTTTATTTAATCAATTATGATTATCTTTGTGCTGCATTTGTGTATTAGTATTGATTTTTGACCAATGGTCGTGATAATTAATAGTGATTTATTGCAATAACGTAAGGTATTATTTTATAAAAATATAGTTTTTTAGCAGTGTATAGGTAATGTATTTGCTTTAACTTTATAAAAAATCATGGAAAAGTTTAAACAAAAATGGCGGATTCGGTCTAATGTTCAATTGGCCATAATTGTATTGGTATTTGCAATAAATGGTTCGTTGTCTGCCAAAATTGCCTTGTTTGTTTTGGATCGATTGGGGTTGTCTATCAAGGAATTGCCGGCTGTGTTGTATTATGTGGTGTTGTTTTTGATTGTTTTGCCATTTTATCCTTATTTGTTGAAAGTGGTGGGCTTTGTTTTTGGGCAATCGTCTTTTTTTAATCCAATAGCTAATAAAATGTTGGAACAATATAAAAAAGGCATCAGAAAATGGATTTTTTTTAATAGGAAATAAATTTTGTGGTTGGTATAATGAAATATTTGTCTTACAATAAAATCATTAAAATGATACGATAGTAGTTTTTATTAAAAAAATGCGATAATTTGAGGAGTATTTTTTGTTTTGTATTTAAAAAACATTACCTTGCATTAAAATTTTAAATTAACAATTGAAAAGTAGTATAAAAACGAGTTTAAACCAATTATTTTTAAGTAAAAATTAACAAAATTATGAATCAAAAAACATCAACGGCATTTATTATTGCCTCTTGGATTGCTATGGGTGCTGGAATTATAGGATATTTAGTAGGTTTGATGCGGGCCGACATGTTGCTAAACGAAAAAGGCTATTATTTTACAGTATTAATGTTTGGTTTGTTTTCGGTAGTATCGTTGCAAAAAAGTGTTAGAGACCGACTGGAGGGCATTGTGATAACGGATATTTATTATGGCATTTGCTGGTTTGGCTCCATTTTGTCTATTGCGTTGTTGGCCATTGGGTTGTGGAATGCCACGATTTTGCCTAGCGAAAAAGGATTTTATGCCTTTGCCTTTTTGTTGGCTATTTTTGGAGCTATTGCCGTGCAGAAAAACACAAGAGATAATTTGGCTTCAGAGAAATAAATGATTGACAAGCTAGATAATACTTAAAATTAATTGTAATATTAATTTTAAGTATTTTTTTTGTAATAAAAATGAAAAAAAATGGATAAAATAAAACTCGTATTTGCCTCAAATAATGCTCACAAAATTGAGGAAATACAACAATTAGTGCCAGAATTTGTTGAGATTTTAAGTTTGCAAGCCATCAATTGTTTGGAGGACATACCCGAAACTGCCACTACCATAGCCGGCAATGCCCAATTGAAAGCCAATTATGTAACAGAAAAATATGGTTACCCTTGTTTTGCAGATGATACAGGCCTAGAAATTGAGGCTTTGAACGGAGCTCCAGGTGTTTTTTCGGCAAGGTATGCGGGCGAACCTAAAAATGACAAGGCAAATTTAGAAAAAGTATTGGAAAATATGGCCCAAGAAACCCACCGAGCGGCCCAATTTAAAACTGTTATTTGTTTGAATTTAAATGGGTTACAACATTTGTTTACAGGAATTGTAAAAGGCAATATAGCGCTAACTCCAAAAGGTAATCAGGGGTTTGGTTATGATCCCATTTTTAAGGCAGCAGGATACGATAAAACATTTGCTGAAATGACTATGAAAGAAAAATCTGAAATAAGTCATCGAGGAAAAGCGGTGGAACAATTGGTAGCATTTTTGCAAAAAATGTAACAAAAACGAGCAGGTGTTCCTAAAAAAAACAACAAATAGCAAGCGACAATTTATTTCAAAAAAGCTAAATAATTGATAGTCAATTTATAATTATAAAATAAATAAAGAAAAAGCATTAGTTATTAACAAAAATTCGATGTACCTTTGCGACCTATTTTAAATACATATAATGAATAAATTTGAACAATTAGGATTGAGTGAATCGCTACAACGTGCGATTATCGATCTAGGATTTGAAAATCCGACCGAAGTGCAGGAAAAGGCGATTCCCCTATTATTGGAAAAAGACACAGATTTAGTTGCGTTGGCTCAAACAGGGACAGGGAAAACGGCAGCTTTTGGTTTTCCGCTGATTCAAAAAATTGATGCCAACAACAGAAATACACAAGCATTGATTTTATCACCGACACGAGAATTATGTTTGCAAATTACAAACGAAATTAAAAACTACGCCAAATACGAAAAAGGTATAAATGCCGTAGCCATTTATGGAGGAGCCAGCATTACAGAACAAGCCAGAGAAATAAAAAGAGGGGCACAAATTATTGTAGCTACACCTGGCCGTATGCAAGACATGATTAATAGAGGATTGGTAAACATTTCTCAAATTAATTATTGTGTTTTGGACGAAGCAGACGAAATGTTGAACATGGGATTTTATGAAGATATTGTAAACATCCTTTCGACATCGCCCGACGAAAAAAGTACATGGTTGTTTTCGGCAACGATGCCACAAGAGGTAGCCCGAATTGCAAAACAGTTTATGCACAATCCACTTGAAATTACTGTTGGAACCAAAAATTCTGGTTCGGCCACGGTTTCACATGAGTTTTACCTTGTCAATGCCAGAGACCGTTATGAAGCACTAAAAAGATTAGCCGATTGTAATCCAGATATTTTTTCGGTAGTTTTTTGTAGAACCAAAAGAGATACCCAACAAGTTGCCGAAAAATTGATTGAAGACGGATACAACGCCGCAGCCCTTCATGGCGATTTGTCGCAAGCCCAACGTGACTCTGTTATGAAATCGTTTAGAGGCCGACAAATTCAAATGCTTGTTGCAACAGATGTTGCCGCAAGAGGCATAGATGTGGACAATGTAACACACGTTGTAAATTACCAACTTCCAGACGAAATTGAAACCTACAACCACCGTTCTGGTAGAACAGGAAGAGCAGGAAAACTAGGTACCTCTATTGTAATAGTTACCAAAAGTGAATTACGAAAAATTGCTTCTATTGAAAGAATTATCAAACAAAAGTTTGAGGAAAAAAGCATCCCATCTGGAATTGAAATTTGCGAAATACAATTGTTGCATTTAGCAAACAAAATAAAAGACACCGAAGTAGATCATGAAATAGACAATTATTTGCCAGCTATCAACACTGTTTTGGAAGGTTTGTCTAAAGAAGATTTGATTAAAAAAATGGTTTCTGTAGAATTTAATCGTTTTATTAATTATTACAAAAAAACCAAAGATTTATCTACACAATCAGCAGGTAACGACCGTAATAGAGAAGAAAGAGGCACTAGAGAAACCAATACAAACGGTGCAGTTCGTTATTTTGTAAACATCGGATCGAGAGATAATTTTGATTGGATGACTTTGAAAGATTGGTTGAAAGAAACATTAGACCTTGGCAGAGACGATGTATTTAAAGTGGATGTAAAAGAAGGTTTTTCATTCTTTAACACCGATGCTGAATTTACAGATAGAGTAATGGATGTTTTGAACAATACACAATTGGAAGGCAGACGCATCAATGTGGAAATTTCTAAAAACGACGGAGGAGGCAGACGTGACCATAACGGACGCAGCGCTGGCGGATTTGGTGGAAGCCGTAATGGCGGAGGCGAAAGACGTTCGGGCGGTAGCGGTTTTAGAGGGGCGGCCAAAGAAGGTGGTTTTAGAAACGAAAGAAGCGGCGCTAGAGAAGGCAGCTTTAGAAGTGAAAGAGGTAGCAGCTCCCGACGTGAAACTACTGTAACTGAAAGAGCTCCAAGACGTTCAGAAAGTTTTGGAACAACTCCAAGAGCCAGACGTACTAGAAGAGATTAAAACTATTTGTTAATTTTCTGGTAAATATACTAGCAAACTACAAACTATTTCGTGTTTATTTATTACTTTTGAGTTTTATTTAAATTTATGAAATATTTTGTAGTTTTCTTTTTTGCACTCTTTGCTACAACCCTTGTAGCTCAAGATAAAAATGCCCAAAAAATATCGGGAAACATTATCAATAGTGTCAATTCATTGCCCGTAGCAAATGTTAATATCATCAATATCAACAAAGTAAAAGGTGCTGTTTCGGGTAGTTTTGGACTATTTGAAATAGAGGCCACTGTAAATGATACCTTACACATTACTTGTATCGGATTTCAATCTTTGAAAGTAAAAGTTACCAATGACTGGGTAAAAAATAAAATTACAAAAATACAACTTACTCCAAAATCGTATGCCTTGGAAGAAGTTATTGTAAGGAAATACAATTTGACGGGATATTTAGAAATTGATTCCAAATTAATCCCCGTTAGAGAAGACTACCGATACAGTATTTCTGGACTTCCACAGGCTTATGAAGGTGGGCAGTATGCTCCAAATGCTTTTAATAAAGTAATGGGATCCTTGTTTAACCCCGCTGACATGCTTTATAATTTTTTTGGCAATAAGCCCAAAGAACTTCGCAAACTCAAAGAAATGAGAAAAGACGATACCGTACGAAATGTATTGGAATCAAGATTTGACAGAGAAACATTGGCAGCCTTGTTGGGCATAGACAAAAAAGAAATAGCCGAAATTTTAGAACGTTGTAATTATTCTGAATCTTTTGTAAAATCAGCAAACGATTTGCAAATTATGGATGCCATTAGCGGTTGTTATGAAGAATATAAAATTTTGAAAAAAAATTAAAAAACTTGTAGTTTTAGCAATAATTTAAAATGGAAATTTTTGCAGACAACAATTTTAATGTATTTTTTTCTTGAATATTCAACAGAAATGTTTAATTTTACTTTTCAAAAAGCCTTTAAAAAATTAATTTATCAAAAAATAGGCTTTTAATATAAATTAAAACTAAAATTAATTCAATAAAAAATGATGAGAAAACATTTTATAGTAGCCGGGCTTTTAAGTTCGATGGGGCTATTTGCTCAAGACGATTTGGTAAAAAAAGTCATCAACAATGCTTCTATCAATTCTAAATTTATTTTTACAGATGTTATCAATTTAGAAAGTACTTCGGTAAAAAGCCAAGGATCTGCAGGAACTTGTTGGAGTTATTCTGGTAATTCTTTTATCGAGTCAGAAATGATCCGTATGGGAAAAAAACCAGTTGATATTGCAGAAATTTTTACGGCACGAAAAGTATATTTGGGCAAAGCCCGAAATTATATTTTGTTTAACGGTAATTTAGGACTTGGCGACGGTGCCGAGTTACATGATGTAATGAACATGTTGCGTCAATATGGTGCCATGCCACAAGAAGCATATACGCTGGAAGATTATGGAAAAGGAAGTGTAAAATCTGACGATTTTCAAAAAGAGTTAAAAGATATTTTAGATAATTACATCAAATTACCTAAAAAAACTGCTGCGACATGGCTTACAGATGTAAACCAATTTATGGATCAAAAATTAGGTAAATTACCAGAAAATTTTGATTATAAAGGCAAAAACTACAACTCTCATTCTTTTGCAAAAGAAGTAATAGGCATCAATCCTGATGATTATATTGAAATATCAAACTACAAAGACAGTCCATATTACCAAAAAATAGTACAACCTGTTTCTGATAATTGGAGCTACGATCAATTATATAACGTTCCAATGACGGCACTTACAGATGTGGTTGATGCGGCATTGTCTAAAGGCTATACGGTGGGCTGGGCTACAGACGTGTCTGAACCTTATTTTAGTTGGAAAAATGGTGTGGCTCAGGTACCCGATTTAGATTTGTATAATATTACAGACGAACAACGCAAAGGGCTTTTTGAGGCTCCATTGGATGAAAAAAAGATTACAGAAGACCTGCGTTTAGATGGTTTTTATACCATGACTACAACAGACGATCATGGTATGCACATCGTGGGCAAAGGCAAAGACCAAAAAGGGAAAGAATATTATAAAGTAAAAAATTCATGGGGTGCCAGCAACGATTTTAAAGGTTATTTGTATGTTACAAAAGCTTATGTTCAACTAAAAACTACTGCTTTGATGGTGCATAAAAAGGCTTTGCCAATGGCACTTGCCAAAAAATTGAAGCTATAATTTTTTATAAAAATAAATAAAAAACGCATCTAAATACGAATCTTATGACTCATTATGGGTATAAAAAATGTGTTTTAGATGCGTTTTTTTATTTGCAATATGTTGTTATTGTAATATTTTTTTCGTTAATACCAAATATACATATAAAATAGTTCAATCTACTTGTTCTTTTTTGCTAAAATTATTCATAAAAAATAGTTCCGTAGCCCAGCTATGCAACGATTTTTTTTGAAAATTTTTTCTAAAAAATAACTATGCATCTTTGGACTATTTTATAAATATATTTGGTATAAGTATAGCAGTCGAAATCCTTTTAGAAGTCCCCCAGCTCCCAAAAGGGGTGTTGCATTGCATGAAAATAGTTTCTGAATGTGGTAATCAAAAAAGATTATTTCCAATATTATATTTCTTTTGGAGTTCAATGAACTTTGTTTGAAACGAAAAGCCCGACCCTTTGGGAACAACAAAGTAATTTAAATATGCGAATTGTTTAATTTAGAATTTAAGTTGATCTAATTTAGTTGAAAACAATGGATTTGTATAATTGTTCTGTCTCATATTGGTAAAAATGGATGGGCATTTAAAATATAGAAATTTTATCCCAAAATAAATTTTGTTTGAATTGTTTTTTTATTTAATTTTAGAAAATCAAAAAAAACAACGCCATGAACGAGATAGACATTGAAAAAGAAAATAAAGCAATTGCTCAAGAATACAAAGAATTGTTACGCATCAGTTACCAAACACTTACAGACGAAGACAAAAAATTGATTCGAAAAGCCTTTGATGTTGCTGTTGATGCCCACAAAGAACAACGCAGAAAATCTGGCGAAGCCTATATTTTCCACCCCATTGCAGTGGCCAAAATTGTAGCCTCAGAAATTGGTTTAGGAGCCACTGGTATTGCTGCGGCCTTGCTGCACGATGTAGTCGAAGATACCCCTTTTACGGTTCAGGATATCGAAACGATGTTCAACCCAAAAGTGGCCCAACTTGTGGAAGGATTAACCAAAATATCGCAAGTAAAAAAAGATTTAAACATTTCGATGCAAGCCGAAAACTTCAGAAAAATGTTGCTTACCCTAAACGACGACGTGCGGGTTATTTTGATCAAACTGGCTGACAGATTGCACAACATGCAAACGATGGATTCGATGGCAGCTTATAAACAAACCAAAATAGCTTCCGAAACATTGTACATCTATGCCCCTTTGGCTCACCGACTAGGGTTGTACAACATCAAAACAAAACTGGAAGATTTAGGGTTAAAATACACAGAACCAGCTGTTTATAAGGATATTGTAAGCAAAATAAAAGAAACCAAAGAAGAGCAAGACGCTTATATAAAAGACATTTCGGATGTTTTAAAAAAATCATTAGACGAAGAGGGCATGGACTACATCATCAAAGGGCGTCCAAAATCTGTCTATTCTATACGTCGAAAAATGAAAGCTCAAAACGTAACTTATGACGAAGTTTACGATAAATTTGCCTTGCGAATTGTGTATAAATCCAATCCGCACGACGAAAAATTCTTGGCGTGGAAAATTTATTCCATCGTAACCGATCATTACAGACCAAGCCCTAGCCGTTTAAGAGACTGGATTTCGTCGCCAAAATCAACAGGATACGAGGCCCTACACATAACCGTTATGGGACCAAAAGGCCGTTGGGTAGAAATACAAGTTCGTAGCGAACGCATGGACGAAATTGCCGAAAAAGGCTATGCAGCCCATTATAAATACAAAAATGGAGGCGAAGAAAGCGGTTTGGATGTATGGCTCAACTTACTCAAAGAAGCTCTCGAAAACTCCGAAAGCAATGCCGTAGATTTTGTAGAAGATTTTAAAATGAACCTCTATTCAAAAGAAATTTACGTATTTACTCCAAAGGGCGACATCCGATCCTTACCAAAAGGGGCCACTTCTTTAGATTTTGCCTTTAGCATCCATTCAGAAATTGGAATCAAAACCCGTGGCACCCGTGTAAACGGCAAACTTGTACCCTTAAACTACGAACTCAAAAGCGGCGACCAAGTAGAAATCATTACCTCTACAAGTCAAAAACCAACCTCACATTGGCTCGAATATGTAACAACGTCCAGAGCCAAAAATAAAATTAGAAACGTATTAAACGAAAATACCAAAAAAATAGCCGAAGAAGGCAAAGAAATATTAACCCGAAAATTACGCCATTTAAAAGTAACTTTGAACGAAAAAACAACCAACGAATTGGTTAATTATTTCAAACTCAAAACCAGTTTAGACTTGTTTTATAGAGCCGGTATTGGAGCCCTAGAAAACCAAGCCCTAAAAGACTATGCAGCCAAAAAAAGCAATACACTGTTCAATTTTTTCAAGAACAAAATCAAACGATCACCTAACAATTCCGATATTGATTTTTCAAAAAACACCCCAACTCAAAACTACGACATGCTTGTTTTTGGGGCAGAACAGGACAAACTCGACTACAAATTTTCTACCTGCTGCAACCCCATTCCTGGCGATACAGTATTTGGATTTTTAACCATCAACGAAGGCATCAAAGTGCACAAACACGATTGCCCCAATGCCATTTCGCTCCAATCCAATTATGCTTATCGCATTATGGCCGCCAAATGGGTCGATTCGACACAACAAGAGTTCAAAGCCATCCTCAACATCATGGGTATGGACACCCTAGGACTTACCAACGAATTGACAAAAGTAATTTCAAACAACATGCATGTCAACATCCAAAGCATTTCCTTAAGCGGCGATGCAGGAATTTTCAACGGTCAAATTACCGTAATTGTACAAAATAATACCATTTTGAAAAAATTAATAGACAATATCAAAAAAATTGACGGCATCGAAAAAGTAGTAAGAGTATATCATTAAACCAACAATTATCAAATGGGCGTGCCCCTTCGTAAACTACGTGTCGGGCTATCCGTTACAAACGACGTTCTTTGAACTCCAAAAGAAATGAAATATTGTGAAATAATCTTTTTTGCCCCAAAAAGAGGAGCAAAAAAGGATTTCCACTACTATCCCTCACGTAAACCAACATTATAGGGTCTAAAAAAGCAACAAAAAAATCAAAAGTAGCACAACACAATAAATATATAATTTAGATATAAAGCAGCAAATACAAAAATTATGAATTTATAATACTTACATTTTATACAATGAAACAAATTTTTATCAACTTACCTGTAAAAGATGTAGAAAAATCTATGAATTTTTACAAACATTTAGGTTTCACAGTCAATCCTTTGTTTAGTTTCAACGACCAAAAATGTATGGTTTGGAGCGACCAAATTTATGTAATGCTACAAACGCATGACATGTTCAAATCGGGCAATAAAAAAAAACTTGCCAACGCCAAAACAAGCACCATTGCTACCTTTACACTTCCTGTACAAAGCATAGAAGTAATGAATGACATTGTAGCAAAAGGGATAAAAGCAGGCGGCACAGCGCCAACACAAACAATCGACGAAGGCTTCATGCAAATAAGAAACATCGAAGACTTAGACGGACATCATTGGGCAGTAATTTATTTAGACTTAGACAAATTCAAAAAAATAACAGGAAAACAATAAAATTTAAAAAAGATAACAACCAGCTACCATTTAAAAATTTACAGACTATAAAACTAACATACATGAAGTTAAAAACAACATACTTTTTTTTATATGAACTTGTTAGTCAAAAGTTTATAAAAACAATGTAAAAGAAAAAAGATGAAAAGAAAAATTATTTATACAATTTTAAGTTTTGGAATATTTGTTTTGTCGAGTTGCTTTGAAAAATCCAAAATACAAGCAAATAACACAACCAAATTTACATTAAATTCAAAAAGCGCAACTATTATAAAAGATTTAGATGCAAAAAAATTTATAGATTTGTGCTTAAAAAATTATAAAGAAGATAGAAAACTTAATTTTGTTGTTTTCTCTGGTGATTTCCCACAAGATTTTATTACAAAACAAGATATAGAATATTTAGTTGCTAATATTGATTCAAAACAAAAATGCTGTGGTTATATGCATATTTTTTCTTCATACATAAGTTCAGATAATGCTGAAGTTGGTGGATTTGCTATATTGTTTCTCAAATCATATATAGAAAAGAAACAATTAAATTTGGGGCTAAACTCGAATCCAAAAATTGACAAAAAAGAAATTCTAATTATTAAAAATTGGTATAAAAACGAAATGCAAAAATAGAAAACCATTTGATAACAACTAGAGCGTACACATTTTTTTCATCGGTTTTTTATTGTATTCATAAGTACTTCGTATTTCATTGCGACTGAAAGCTGAACTACGAAAAATTGCTGTTTTTGACAATATTTTAAGAACTTGCTGAAAAAATTAATATCAAACATGACAGAACTAAAACTTTACAAATCTAACTCAAAAGGATTTAAAATTCTTGCTTTGTCTTTGCCTTTTGTTTCAATTGGAATTTGGATGATTGCTGAAAATCATAATGGAACATTTGACTTTTATATGGGTTGGTTTATTACTTCTTTTTTTGGTTTAGGAATTCTAATAATTATTTTTAATTTTTTAGACAAAAGACCGCAAATAGTAATAAATGAAAATGGAATTTGGAACAGAACGACAAAACAGAACGAAATCAAATGGGAACAAATTAAGGAGTGTTACTTGATAGATATTTATAATCAAAAATTCATTTCTATTGTTACCAAAGAAACATTTGTGCTCAAAAAAAAATACTTTTAGTTGGTTAAACAAGTTGAATAAATATGTTGGAGCTCAAGAAATGAACATAAATTTAAGCCTAATAAACATTGACGAAAACAAACTGACAGATTTTATCAACAACATTAGATTGTCAGAAAAAAGTCTTCGAAATAATCAAATAAAGAACTTCAATTCTAATTTGACTATGAATAAAGTCTCAAATACTCATAAATATATTGCTAATTTGCTAATTTTAATTTGTTTGCTTATTGCTTCTTTTAGTAATTTATATGCGTTTTGGGTTATGATGATTACTATGGGGATTGGAGGTTTCATAGGAAAGTGGTTTAGAGGAACAAATAATAATTCCAATTTGAGAAAATACGCTGTACGAATAGTTTATATAGGATTTACTAATATGGTTTTATATTTACTTATTATTAAATGCTATGATTACACAACAAATAATATTGGAACGAAATTGACTAATGAAATAGAAAATTATAAAACAAAAAATGGAAATTATCCACATGAAATAAATACATTAAACAAAAAACTAAACTTAAACCTATTTGAAAAATATATTGTAGATAAAATAGACTACAAAAAAACAGATAAAGAATATATACTAGAGCTTATGTTCTTAAATCAGAACTTGAAAGAATTTGACAAAGAACACAAAGAATGGGATTAATTCTGCTAACAACACTTAACCTATCATTACACCTAAAAGCCAACCAATAAAAATAAACAACCATGTGTTAAACCAATTCCATTCACGCCCCTTATGGAGTTATCGAAAAGTTTTTGTTAGCATTTCAAGAGGATCTAGTGCCTCTTTTTTATGAAAATTTGTAAATAAATGCTATTTTATTTCAGTGTTTTTTATTATTTTTGAAAAATATTTAACGGCAGTTTTTTTATAGGCTTTCGTTGGCTGTAATTCCCCCTAGACTCACGTCCTGACCTCGTAATCTAACGGTACTAAAGAGTAAAATAAGAGGATTAAACAAGAAAAGTATATTTTTTAAATATCTGATTTACAAAATATTAATATAACATTAGTTAGAACTTTAAAGACCGACACAACAAAACAAAATCGACTGAAATAAAAAATAGACAATGCTAAAGATAAAAAACATAAAAATCACTGGAATAGGACCAATTAAAAATTTGGAACTAACTTTCGATAATCATTTCAACATTATTTGTGGACAAAATGGTATCGGAAAAACAACTATTTTAGACTGTTTAGCTCAATCATTTGGGTTAAATGATACTTCTGTTAAAAGGACAGCTGGATTAGAAAAAGGGAATTGGAATATTAATGTCTCAATTAACAATGTTAGTCAATCCAAATCTTTTGATATAGTTGCATTCCATCCACAGGAAAGGACTAATCAAACACAAGGTTTTTATCTAAACTCAAATGACATTATTGTTTTTAAAACCCACAGAGACATTCCCTATCAACATTTATCTTCGCTAAGTATTGACCCACAAAAAAATATTCATCAATTTGCAATTGAAACAATGCACGGTTCTTTACCTCACGATTTAAAGAATTGGTTTGTATTAGGCCATTTATGGTCAGCTCACGAAAATCATTTAGATGAACAACAAATCAAAAATATTACTCTTGCAAAAGAATGTTTTAATATTCTAAACTCTCAAATTTCGTTTAGCAAAGTTAATCCAAACTCTAATGACATTCTACTAAACACTCCAAATGGAGAAATTTATTTTGAGTACTTATCATCTGGTTATAAGTCTTGTATGGCTGTATTAATTGGTTTAATAAAAGAAATAGAGCTTAGATATAAAAATCCAAGTAAGTTTATTAAGGATTTTGATGGAATAGTATTTATAGATGAAATTGATTTGCATTTACACCCTGAGTGGCAGGCCAAAATATATGAAGCATTAAAAATAATTTTACCTAATGCTCAAGTCTTTACATCAACTCATAGCCCACATATTATACAAGTTGCAAAAGCGAAAGAAATTATTCCACTAACACTTGACGAAACAAATGAGGTTAAATTAAATCAAATCATAAATCAGGAATATGGTTTCCAAGGTTGGACAGTAGAGGAAATTTTATCCGATGTTATGGGAATGACTGAAACAAGAACTTCCACATATTTAGATGCAATTTCAAATTTCAATGTTGCTATTGACAGTGAAAATTTTGAAGCTGCAAATGCACAATTTATAATTCTTGATGCTATGTTACATCCAGAAAACTCATTAAAGAAAATATTAAAAATTCAATTAACTGGAATTTCAACAAATGATTAAGTTAGACAGAACCCCAAAACCTGTCGAGCTTACAGCAGAATTACAAGTTGCTTTGACAGATGAATTTAAATTAACAGGCAAATCAGTTTGGAACATTGATTTTATAAAAAAAGGATTATCAGGTTTTTCTAATGACAAATGTTGTTATTGTGAAGCAAACATAAATGAAGAAAGTAAATATTTGGAAGTTGAACATTTTCATCATAAAGACAAATATAAAGATGAAGTTTTAGAATGGGATAATTTACTGCCTTCGTGTAAAAAATGTAATGGCACAAAAAATAACCACGACACCAAATTAGAACCAATAATTGACCCAAGCCAAATTGACCCCAAAGTCCATCTAAAATATTGGCGTTATAGAATAAAAGGCTCTGACGACTTTGGTAAATTAACAGTTTCAGTTCTCAACTTAAATGACCAAGACAGGCTGGTTAAAAAGAGATTTGAAATCGGTAATGCTATCCAAGTTAAATTGGAACAATTAAACGAATTGACAGACGATTACATTAATGGCGTTCAGACAAGTACACTGAGAAAAAATAGAATTATAAATGGAATAAAAGACCTTATGAAAGAAGGGCTTCCAAATTCGATTTATTCGGCGACATCTGCAACAGTAATTTTAACAGACACTGAATATGATGCTTTAAAGATTAAATTGACTTCGTTGAGTTTTTGGGACGCTGAATTATCGCAACTTGAAATTGACTTAACTAAAACAGCATTAAAACTTGAAAAGTAGAATAGCTACAACTAACAGCTAGAGTTTCGTTGCGGCTGTATGCCGAGCAATGAAACTCGTGTTGAACGGAACCGATTACATTCACGCCCCTTATGGAGTTATCGAAAAGTTTTTGTTAGCATTTCAAGAGGATTTAGTGCCTCTTTTTTATGAAAATTTGTAAATAAATGCTATTTTATTTCAGTGTTTTTTATTATTTTTGGAAAATATTTAACGGCAGTTTTTTTATAGGCTGACTTTAGTGGCATTGCAAAAACAGACAACATCTACATCATAATGGCAACCTATCATATTTTAAACGGGGATTGCTTGGCTGAACAATTAAGTCAAACAAGAATAAACCAAAACTTTATTGTTTTTAGAGAATGTTTAATTGACGGTACTGTATATGCCGACAATATGGCTGACTTTTGGAAGGTTCGAGCTGAATTTTTTGCTGATGTTTATAAAATTTCTACTGAAGAATATGAAATAAAAACTGTAAATGAATTTGAAAAAATAAAAAATATACCAGACAATTCAGAAGTTTGTCTTTGGTTCGAGAATGATTTGTTTTGTCAGACAAATATGTGGTTTCTAATTTCGATTCTTGCAACGAACGTAACTTTAAATATCTATCGCGTTTTTCCAATAATTGATCATAATTCAGATATTTGGAAAGGTTTTGGCATTTCCAACGCTCAAAAACTCAAACAGGCATTTGAATCAAAAATTCGGTTTACACCAATAGACATTGAATTAGGCAAAGATTTGTGGGCTTCATACCAGATTGCTGACATAACCAAGTTGAATGAGTTATCTAAAAAACAATCTAACTGTTTTGAATATTTAGAAGCGGTATGTCAAGCAGCGATTGATAGATTTCCTTTAAACAACACATTGAGCAGACCAGACCAAGTTGTAAAAGCAATAATTGACACGATTTCTACAGAATTTCAGGTTGTGTTTTCAGAGTTTTCAGAGAGAGAAGGAATTTATGGATTTGGCGATTTGCAACTAAAAACCATTTACGATAGACAGATGCACAACCAGTAGCCCCCAACCTTTCGTTGCGGCCGAAAGTAGATGAACTTCAATAAAAATAAGCACTTAGGGCAGTAAATGAAATTGAATTTTTACCTTTAAAAAAATGTAATTCAAAAAGGAAATGTTTTTATAGCAGTAATTTTGACTGATAAAAAATGGGATCTTACACCATTACAAAGTTATTTTTGCATTGTATAGCTATATATTGTATGAAACTATTTATTTTTTTATTTAATATAAATTAATTCAAAAAATAATTATATAAAATTTTTTTGAAATAAGTTAATTTTTTGTAGGATTTACGGAGTGTTTTGAAAGGGTAGTGTAGTTGTATAGCCCCGACAGTAGTGGCATCCTTTTTGTTTTTAAGCCCCTTTTTTTGGGGCTTAAAAATAAAAAGATATAGCGAATGGCGGGTTGGAGTGCTTTTTGAAAGGGGAGGGTTGTGCTACTTATAAAAATTGAGTATCCTTAAAAAAAGTGCCACCATTAAATAGTTTCGCTATGAATTTATTGTAATAATTTGATAATTTGCTCTGCTAATTCTGTTCCTATTCTGTCTTGAGCTTCGCCTGTAGCAGCACCAATGTGTGGAGTTAATGAAATTTTTGGGTGCATAAGAATTTTTACCTCTGGTGTTGGTTCATTTTCAAATACGTCTAAACCTGCAAAGGCTACTTTTCCGCTGTCCAATGCTTTGATTAAAGCTACTTCGTCAATAACGCCACCTCTGGCACAATTTACAATTCCAACGCCCGTTTTCATGCTATCAAATTGGGCATCGCTGATGACGTAACCATTTTGAGCAGGAACGTGTAGGGTGATAAAATCGGATTCGGCCAACAAGGATTCTAATGATTGAGACACAATTGTAGTGGTGATGCTTTGACCATCAAAAAAGGAAACTGTAACATCTACTTTGTCGATATAACTGTCGGCAGCAATTACTTTCATACCAAGTCCTAATGCCATTTTTGCAGTGGCTTGTCCGATACGTCCAATTCCTACAATTCCTAATGTTTTACCTCTTAATTCGACCCCGTTAGCATAGGCTTTTTTAAGGGCTTCAAATTTAGAATCGCCTTCTAATGGCATGTTTCGGTTTGAATCGTGCAAGAAACGAACCCCGTTGAATAAATGTCCGAAAACCAATTCGGCCACAGATTCTGAAGAGCTTGCGGGAGTATTGATAACGTGAATTCCTTTTGATTTGGCATATTCCACGTCTATATTATCCATTCCAACGCCACCACGACCAATAATTTTTATACCAGGACAAGCGTCGATGATGTCTTGTCTTACTTTTGTGGCACTTCTAACCAAAATGACACTTACGTTGTTTTCGTTTATATAATTGGCTACTTGTTCTTGTGCTACTTTTGTAGTGATTACCTCAAATCCGCCTTTTTCTAATGCAACAATACCGCTTTTTGAGATACCATCATTTGCTAATACTTTCATTTTTTATATGATTTTATTAAATATTTTAGGTTAAAATTAATCAAGATTGATACTATTTTCAAATATTATCCGACAGTTTTGATTATTAAAAATTAGATTCCGACATTTTTTGTTCAAAATCTTGCATAACATTTACTAATACTTGAACGCTTTCTAGTGGCAGTGCATTGTACATAGAAGCTCTGTATCCGCCAACAGAGCGGTGTCCTGGCAATCCAGATATGCCAGCGGCTTTCCATAAGGCATCAAAAATGGGTGCTTGTTCTTGGTTTTTGAGCAAGAAAGTGGCATTCATGTGGCTACGGTCTGCAACGTTTGCAGTGCCTTCAAAATAAGGGTTTCTGTCTATTTCTGCATACAAAAGCGCTGCTTTTTCATTATTGATTCTTTCGATGGCTTCTATCCCACCTAAATTTTTCAACCATTGAAGGGTTAATAACGAAGCATATACTGGAAAAACGGGTGGTGTGTTGTACATACTATCGGCCTTGATGTGTTTTTCGTAGTCGAGCATACTTGGAATATTTCGACCTGTTTTTGCCAAAATACTTTCTTTAACTACTACCAAAGTAGCTCCTGCGGGTCCCATATTTTTTTGAGCTCCTGCATATATCAAATCAAATTTGGTAAAATCTAACACTCTCGAAAAAATATCAGAACTCATGTCGCAAACAACAGGAATGTCTAATTCTGGAAATGTTTTCATTTGTGTACCAAAAATGGTATTGTTGCTTGTACAGTGAAAATAATCTGCATCTGCCGGAACAGTGTAATCCTTTGGAATATAGTTGAAATTAGACTCTTTTGATGAGGCTACCACTAGGGTTTCGCCAAAAGATTTAGCTTCTTTGATGGCATTGCTTGCCCAAGTTCCTGTTTCTAAATAAGCGGCTTTACCATTTTCTTTCATCAAATTGAAAGGTACCATCAAAAACTCTAAGCTAGCACCACCAGCTAAAAAAAGTGCTTGATACCCTTTGTTTGTAAGTCCTAGTAATTCTAGAGCTAGGGCTCTAGCTTCGTCCATTACGGCTACAAAATCTTTGCTTCTGTGTGAAATTTCCAATAGAGAAAGGCCAGATTGGTTAAAATCTAAAATAGCTTGAGCTGATTTTTCAAAAACCTCTTGTGGCAAGATACATGGTCCTGCACTATAATTATGTTTTTTCATGTTGTGTGTAGTAATTTTCCAAAATTTAAGTTGCAAATTTCGTAAATTCGTTTTAAAAATGGGTTAATTTTTTGCTAATAGTTTCATAATCTTATTAACAAAATCGTTTTAGCGTTGGGCTTATTAATGTGTTTTTTGGGGTGTATGGTATTAGTTTTGCAACATTATTTTTTATATTTCTAAAAAAAAAATATTTTTAAAAAAAGCAGCTGTTTTTTTGTGAAATTAATAATTTTTTGAATCAAAAAAATGGAGTTTAAAAATGGATTTTGCATTTAAAAATGCTTTGTTTTTCAATCAAATAGTCAATAAAAACGCCATTGTATCCCTATTATCGGCATAATCCCAAAGATTGGGGCATTGGGTTTGTCCAAAAGCCACACTATTTGGCACCAATTGATTGGATACTATGCACTGAATTTTATCTTTATCTTGTTCTAATTTTGATTGTAATGTGTCAAGATCGTCGTAATATTCATAAAAAATACTCGAAATAGGGGAGGAGTAGCTTTCGTCTTCTTTGATGGTTAAAAATTCGTTGTCTAAAAGTTTGAAATTACTCATCAAAAATACGGCTTTATTGTAATCATAATTGTTAGCATATTTTTCATATTTTATCACGTCTTGATAAGGAAACATGCCATTAAAAAACAAATCAAAATTGTAATTTCTGGGGATAAAAATTTTGGAAACATTCCTACAACCAAGACCAAAATATCTAAAAATGTCTTGACCTAAAGCTTGCATTTGTTCTTTGGTTTCTTGGCCGTTGAGAACAGCAACCGAGTTGCGAGATTGGCGAATTATGGCGGGTTTGTTTCTAAAATAGTATTCAAAATACCGGGCCGTGTTGTTGCTGCCTGTTGCAATTACGGCATCAAAATGTTCTAATTTACCATTGGTAAAAGTGATAAAATCTTGTAATTTTGGTTCTATTTTTTGAATATATTTGGCTAAAAATGGCAATATATGTTGGTCGTCAGAAGAGGTTTTGATGAGCACTCGGTGTCCTGATAGCAACACGGTGATAAAATCATGAAAACCAACTAAAGGGATATTTCCTGCCAAAATTAATCCTACCGTTTTTGGTGTAGTAGTTGAAATTTGATAGGGTTGAAGCCATTGATCTAAATTTTCTTTTGTTAATGCTTTGGCCCAAGCGTCCACGGCAAATATCACATTGTCTGTTGTAAACCAACCATTGTGAGACGAAGAAAGGGCAATTAGATTTTGAAAATCTTCAAAAAACAATTCATTTTCTAATACATCTAAATTTTTTTGGATTTCTTTTTGCGAAAATTGATTTAAAAAGCGACCTAATTCAATAAAAATATATTTTTTTTGTGCTAATGTCATATTGATTTGTTTATGAATGTAATTGATTGTAATTTTGCACAAAAATAAGTAAAAAAAATAACGCATATCAAGTGTTATGAGTTAAAGATTAGTTTTAATCATTTTTATAAAAAAATTAAAAAAAATGGCAATAATTATTACAGACGAATGTATCAATTGTGGTGCTTGTGAACCAGAATGTCCTAATACAGCTATATATGAAGGAGCTGATGACTGGCGGTATAAAGATGGAACAAAATTAAGTGGCAAAGTGGTTTTGCCAAATGGTGAAACGGTTGATGCAGATGCTGCTCAAACACCAATTTCTGACGATATTTATTATATAGTTCCTGGCAAATGTACAGAATGTAAGGGGTTTCATGATGAACCTCAATGTGCAGCTGTTTGCCCTGTAGATTGCTGTATTCCAGACGATCATCATGTGGAATCTGAAGAAACACTTTTGAACAGGCAAGCATTTTTACATAATGAATAAATGATGTTTTGTATTTCAATTTCAAATGCTTTGATGTATAAGTAAATTACTAAAATAGAACATTGCTAATTATAAAAGCAAATTTTCTATTTATTACAAATGAAAACAATAATCATAAAAAAACCATTAAGAATTTCTTAATGGTTTTTTTGTATAGTAGCAATTGGTATTAATGACCACCACCTGCGGTTACTTCGTGTGCAATACCTTGTTTTTTAAGTAATTCAAAAACATACCATCCATAAAATGCAATAAAAGCAAAACACAATACAGGAATAAAATAGGAATTGTGGATGCCAATTATGTCAGAAATTTTACCTTGTAATGGTGGTATAATACCTCCTCCAAGAATCATCATTACTAAAAAAGCAGAACCTTGAGACGTATATTTTCCTAAACCAGTAATAGCCAATGCAAAAATAGATGGCCACATGATACTTAAAAATAAACCACCACTCATAAAGGCAAATGTAGCTACGATACCAGTTGTAAATAACCCAATTAACATGCCAACCATTCCCATTAATCCAAAAATCATCAATGTTTTAGAAGGATGGTTTTTTCCTAAAAAGAAACCAGCAATTTGAAATAGGATTACAAAGGCATAAGCATATAAAGGTTTGATGTCTTGTCCTGATACCGCATTGGCAGTTAAAACCACTGCAAAAGCAATATAAGGTACGGCAATTAATAAAATTTTTCTTAAATTATCACTTGGATTAAAAACAGAAATAGCTCCAGCCCAACGACCTATCATCAAACTTCCCCAATACATAGACATATAAGGAGCTAAACCAGCACCTTCGATATTTCCAAAATCGGCGGTTTTTAGTAATTCTCCTAAATTGCTGCCAATGGTTACTTCTACACCAACATAAGTAAATAATGCCAACATCCCTAATACTAATTGTGGATATTTCATGGCACCCCATCCTTCTGGATTTTTTTGAGCTTTAACATTTGCAAATAATAAGCCAAATACTACAACCAAAAGGGTACAAACCGTTAATGTAAGTCCTAAATAATCTTTTTCTTTGTTTTTAATAAAATGTTCTATAAAATCTGCATTTTCATATCTCGAAAAAATGTAACCAAAAATAACAACCAAAACGGCTGTTATGGCTATCAAAGTTGTTTGGGCTTTTGAGGCCGATTCAAATGTAGCGTCCATTTTGCCAGCAGGCAATTTTTTGGAAAAAAAGAATAATGCTGCGGCCAACAAGAATAAACCACCCACAGCCATATAAAGCGTTATCATAGCGTCTAATGAATCTGCTTTTTGTGCAAACTCATCGATATTTACGCCAGAAACCACCCCAAAAAGGGCCAACGAAACAACAATTGGTCCAATAGTGGTGCCTAAAGAATTGATACCTCCGGCTAAATTCAAACGACTCGAAGCAGTTTGAGGCTCGCCCAACGAGGCTGCAAAAGGTTGAGCAGAAGTTTGTTGTAATGAAAATCCTAAAGCAACTACAAATAATGCTCCTAAAATTAATGCGTAATTACCTACTGTTACAGCATATATCATAAAAATTGCTCCTACTGTACTGATAAGTAATCCATTGATAATTCCTTTTTTGAAACCCCATGAGTTCAATATGTCTCGTTTGATACCACTACTAATAATAAATAGCAATAAGGCACCTATATAATAGGCTCCATAAAATGCAAAATCGATAAGTTGGCTTTGAAATTGATCTAATCCAAATTTGGCTTTGCAAAATGGAATAAACACACCGTTTGAGGCTCCAATAAATCCCCAAAAGAAAAACACCGATATCAAGGTGTATAAGGCAGATTGATTGGATTTGTTTTGTTCTGAATTCATAGTTTTTTTAGTTAATTAATTATAAAATAGTTACTTATGTTGCCAATAGCAAATTTAATTTTGATTAAAATTGCAAGAACAATATTTTTTTTAATAAATATTTGATAAAAATACATTTTTTTATGTTTACAAAACAAACTTTTACGCATTTAGTTATCAACGAAAACGATTTAGGTTTGTTTTGATGCTTTTTTGATTAACTTTTTTTAAACAAAAAAAAGTTGTCAAACACTTTGATAAGTATTAAACAACTTTTATATTTTTTAATTAAAAGGGTATAATTACAAATTGTAGTTAAAAAATTATAATTTTAACAAAGATTTTTAATATTCCTTTTATTTTTCAAATTGTTGCAACGTATTAATGATAATGGATACACAATCCAACAATTCGGTTTCATTCATTACTAATGGAGGGGCAAACCTAATGATGTTGCCATGTGTGGGTTTTGCAAGTAAACCATTATCTCTTAATGCCATACAAATATTCCATGCCGTATCACTCGATTCATCATCATTAATTACAATGGCATTTAACAATCCTTTTCCTCTAACTAATGTAGCAATATTGGAATTTTTAATGTAGTCATTTAATTTATTTCTGAATATTTTTCCTAAATAATTTGCATTTTCTGCTAAATTTTCGTCTTTTACAACTTTCAATGCGGCTATGGCTACAGCTGCGGCAATAGGGTTTCCGCCAAAAGTAGATCCGTGTTGTCCAGGTTTTATCACATTCATAATAGCATGATTAGCCAAAACTGCCGAAACTGGATATACACCACCAGAAATGGCTTTACCTAAAATTAATATATCTGGTTGGACATTTTCATGATGAACAGCCAATAATTTTCCAGTTCGAGCTATGCCCGTTTGAACTTCGTCTGCAATAAAAAGCACATTATATTGCTCACAAAGGGCTTTTGCACCACTTAAAAATCCTTCATCTGGCACAAAAACACCCGCTTCTCCTTGAATAGGTTCTACTAAAAACCCTGCAATATTTTGATTTTCTTTTAATACTTTTTCTAAACTTTCTAAATTATTATACGAAATACTAATAAATCCAGAAGTGTAAGGGCCAAAATTTTTGCGTGCATTTTCATCATTAGAAAATGATATGATCGTAGTGGTTCTACCATGAAAATTACCATCGCATACAATAATTTGAGCTTGATTTTCGGCTATTCCTTTTACTTCATAAGCCCATTTTCTAGCTATTTTTAATGCTGTTTCTACGGCTTCTGCTCCAGTATTCATTGGTAAAACCTTATCAAAACCAAAATATTTGGTTATAAAAGCTTCATAAGGCCCCAATTGATCATTAAAAAATGCCCGAGATGTAAGTGTCAGTTTTTGAGCTTGTTGTATCAATGCTTGGATAATTTTTGGATGGCAATGCCCTTGATTTACAGCAGAATATGCTGATAAAAAATCGTAATATTTTTTGCCTTCTACATCCCAAACATATACTCCTTCGCCTTTACTTAAAACGACTGGAAGTGGGTGGTAATTGTGTGCCCCAAATTGCTCTTCGAGGTCAATAAATGTCTTTGCAGTTAATTCTTTCAATTCAGACATAATAACTATTTTTGTGAAATAATATTTAAAATTCCTTCTTTTGGAGAGAAATCACCCAATGAGGTACAAAATTAAGCTTTTTTTATTAATTAGATTAAATTTTAGTTCAAAAAATAACAATTTGATAATAAAATAAATTTAAAAAAATATTTTTTACTTTTTTAGTCCATTTTTGATAGAATTTGTTGTATTTTTATTTTTTTTATAATTTTTACAACTAGATATGTTTAAACAGATAATTAATTTTTTTTTATATTCTATATTTTTATTGATAAATTACAATGTTTTTTCTCAAAATATCATCCATATTGAAGTAAAAATGGATGATATTGATAAAAAAATGGATATTGTACAACAAGTTACATACCATAATATTTCTTCAGATACTTTGACCCAAATAGTATTGAATGATTGGAATCATGCGTATTCTAGCAAAAACACTTTTTTGGCAGCAAGATTTTCTGATGAATTTGTCCGAACTTTTCATTTATCGTCCGAAAAAGATAAAGGTTATACGCAAGTTAATACTGTTTTTTCTGATAAAAATAAAATACTTTCCTGGGAAAGACCTGCTCAGTTTACAGATTTTATCATTATTAATTTACCAGAAAAGTTAGCACCAAATCAAAAAATTAATTTTACCATACATTACCAAATCAAACTTCCTCATGCAAAATTTACAGATTATGGTTTTGATGAAAAAGGCAATTACCATTTAAAGGATTGTTTTTTATTGCCGTGTCGTTTTGAAAATCATCAATTTGTTATGCAACAAAATGCCGATTTAGAAGATGCTTATTTAGAAAAATTCCATTTATATTTGAATTTAAAAACACCAAAAAAACTAAATATTTTTTCAGATTTGATAATTAAATCTCAACAAAATACAGAAAATCTAAATGAAATTATATTAGAAGGAGATAATAAAATGCACTTTACATTAATTTGTAATACAAAAGCAGATTTTTTAAGTTATAAAAATAACGATTTGGAAATTCAAACCAATTTAACAGATAAAAAATTAGCTCCAATTGAAAAAATATTGATTATCAATAAAGTATGTGATTTTGTTAATAAAAATTTGGGTACATTTCCACACTCAAAACTCTTAGTTTCTCAAGCAGATTACGATAGAAATCCATTATATGGGTTAAGCCAATTGCCCTCTTTTTTAAGTCCTTTTTCAAATGAATTTATATTTGAACAAAAATTTTTAAAAACTTATTTGAATAATTATTTAAGAAATAGTTTACAAATAAATATTAGAAAAGATAATTTTTTGATAGATGGTATTCAAATATTTTTGATGATGCAATACATGGAAGAAAATTATCCCGATATGAAAATGACGGGGTCTCTTTCAAAATTAAAATTGTTACAAGGCTATCATGTATTTCAATTGGATTTTAACGAACAATATAGCTATTTTTATATGTTGATGGCCAGAAAAAATTTAGATCAACCAATTGGTGATTCAAAAGAAACCCTCATTCGATTTAATGATAAAATTGCTGGGAAATACCGTAGTGGTTTGTCATTCAAGTATTTAGATGCTTATTTAGGAAATGATATTGTTTTGAAATCCTTTCAAGAATATTTTAATTTGAATAAAACCCAAATTACATCAAGAGCAGATTTGAAACAGGTTTTACAAAAAAAAGCACCAAAAAAAATAGATTGGTTTTTTGATATTTTAGTTGATAAACGCGATATCATTGACTTTAAAATAAGCCATTTAGTAAAAAAACAAGATAGTTTGCAATTTACAATTCAAAATAGAACCCAAACCAATGTTCCTATCCCATTATATGGATTGAAAAACAATCAAATTATATTTAAAAAATGGATAGAAAATGTATCTCGGGATAGTATTTTTACTTTTCCAAAAACAAATATAGACCATTTGGTTTTGAATCTTACTAATGAAGTGCCCGAATATAACCGACGAAATAATTGGAAAAAAATAAAAGGCTTTTTTCCAAATAATAAGCCATTTTCCTTTGCATTTATGAAAGATATTGAAGATGCCGATTATAATCAAATTTTATATGTACCCGTTGTGGGTTACAATTTGTATGATGGTGTTACGGTAGGAATGCGTTTTCATAACAGTGCCATTTTGAACAAACCATTTAATTATGACATTCAACCATTGTATGCATCCAAAACTTCGTCTTTGACGGGTAGTTTTTCTGTATATTTTGCTCAATTTAATAGACAAAGCCGTTGGTACAGAAGTCAATTTGGACTATCTGGTTTAATGTCTCACTATGCACCAGATGCTTTATATACTAAAATTACACCATTTGTAGGAATTACAATTAGAGAAAGTGATTTAAGAGACAACAAAAGACAATTTTTAAATTTTAGATATGTAGCCGTCAATAGGGCTACAAGTAATTTTGTAACGTTCAAGGAAACAGATAATTATGGTGTTTTTGATGCCAAATATGGAAGTAATAATACTGAAATGGCCAAAAAATTTGGATTTGTAAACAACTTACAATTATCTAGCAAATTTGGTAAAATTTCTACTAATTTTGAGTTTAGAAAATTGTATGAAAATAACAGACAATTGAATATTCGATGGTTTGCGGGTGCTTTTTTATATAAAAATACTGCTACAGATTTTTTTAGTTTTGCATTAGACCGTCCAACTGATTATCTATTTGATTACAACTATCTTGGTCGATCAGAAAGTCAAGGCCTTTTTAGTCAGCAAATCATTATTGCCGAAGGGGGTTTCAAAACAAAATTAACAGATGCTTATGCCAATCAGTGGCTTACGGCTATAAATGCCAGTACTAATATTTGGAATTGGGTAGAAGTTTATGGCGATGTAAGTGCTTATAAAAATCAATACAAAAACAGTAAATTTGTATTTGATTCTGGAATAAGATTGAATTTTGTACCCGATTATTTTGAGTTGTATTTTCCTATGTATTCGTCAAATGGTTGGGATATAACCAATAAAAATTATAACCAAAAAATACGATTTATTGTAACATTAAGTACAACTACACTTTCAAATTTATTTACACGAAAATGGTTTTAAAAAGTTATAAAATCAACAAAATAAAAACATTATGTGTTTTTTTTATTTTATTAAAAAATCCATAATATACAAGCTAAATTAAGGTTTAATATTGTCAAATATTTATTTTAAAAAATTTAAAAAAAAAGGATTTTATAATTTTTTTTTATTTAATTTTGTATTATTATAAAATTCAGACCTCAAATACATGACACAACAAGAAACTACTATTGTTCTATCGTTTGAAGATTTTAAAAACGAAGTAATTCAAGATTATAAAACAGCCCTAATTAGCCGAGAATGTAGTCTTTTGGGAAGAAAAGAAGTGCTAACTGGAAAGGCCAAATTTGGCATTTTTGGAGATGGCAAGGAAGTTCCGCAACTGGCTATGGCAAAATTTTTTAAAAAAGGCGATTTTCGTTCTGGATATTACAGAGACCAAACTTTTATGATGGCAATTGGCGAATTAACTATCGAACAGTTTTTTGCTGGATTGTATGGACATGTTGATATACAGCATGATCCGATGAGTGCTGGCCGTCAAATGGGAGGCCATTTTGCTACCCATTCATTAGACGAGCAAGGGCATTGGAAGGATTTAATGCAAATGAAAAATATCAGTTCCGATATATCGCCAACCGCAGGGCAAATGCCAAGATTACTTGGATTGGCATTAGCGTCTAAAATTTATCGTCATGTTTCGGGTATAGATGCTGAAAAATTTTCAGACAATGGTAATGAAATTGCTTGGGGTACTATTGGCAACGCATCTACGTCTGAAGGCTTGTTTTTTGAAACAATCAATGCAGCAGGCGTATTACAAGTACCAATGTTGATGAGTGTTTGGGACGATGAATTTGGTATTTCTGTTCATGCCAAACACCAAACAACCAAAGAAAATATCTCTGAAATTTTGAAAGGTTTTCAGCGAGATGATCAACATCAAGGATACGAAATTTTTAGAGTAAAAGGTTGGGATTATGTAAACTTGATTGAAACCTATCAAAAAGCAGAAAAAATAGCTCGAGAAAATCACATTCCTGTTTTAGTACATGTTAATGAATTAACACAACCTCAAGGGCATTCTACTTCTGGATCACACGAACGCTATAAAAACGAAGAAAGGCTTCACTGGGAACGTGATTTTGATTGTATCAGACAAATGCGGTTATGGATGATTGCAACTAATATTGCCTCGTCTGAAGAGCTAGACCAACTTGAAAGGGATGCCAAAAAAAGAGTGATTGAAGGCAAAAAAGCGGCTTGGAATGCTTTTGTATCGTCTATTAAAACGGAACAAAATGATTTGGTAATGCTCCTTGAGTCTATAGCTGAATCGAGCAAAAATAAATTTTATATCAGACAATTTGCGTCTGATTTAAAAAGTATCAAAGAACCAATTCATAAAGAAGTCATTTCAATCGCAAGAAAAGTTTTGCGTTTAGTTATTGGCGAGTCTGGACATTACAGATTGTCAAAATGGATAGAAAATTATTTTGCCAGAGTACAGCCAAAATTTAGTTCCCATTTGCACTCTGAATCAAACAAATCCTATAAAAATATAGAAGAAGTTGTGCCTACTTATGATAAAAATGCAGAGGATATTGATGGTAGAATGTTGTTGAGAGAAAATTTTGACGCTATTTTTTCAAAATATCCTGAAGTTTTAATTTTTGGTGAAGATGTTGGCTATATAGGCGATGTCAATCAAGGATTAGAAGGGATGCAAGCCAAGTATGGCGACTTGCGAGTGGCCGATATGGGCATACGTGAAGCTACTATAGTTGGACAAGGTATTGGATTGGCTATGAGAGGCTTACGTCCAATAGCAGAAGTACAATATTTAGATTATTTGTTATATGCCATACAAATCATGAGTGACGACTTGGCAACATTACAGTACAGAACTTGTGGCAAACAAAAAGCCCCATTAATTGTAAGAACTAGAGGACATAGACTAGAAGGTGTATGGCATTCTGGATCGCCAATGGGCATGATAATTAATGCCGTTCGTGGCATGCACGTTTTAGTACCAAGAAACATGACAAAAGCGGCAGGATTTTACAATACTTTATTAGAAACAGACGAACCTGCTTTAGTAATAGAATGCTTAAATGGTTATCGATTGAAAGAAAAAATACCTTCAAATCTTGGATTATTCAAAACACCAATAGGACAAATTGAAATAATCAAAGAGGGAGTTGATATTACAGTAGTTTCTTATGGTTCAACTGTAAGAATGGTAGAGCAAGTGGCTAAAGAATTATTAGAAATTGGAATTGATTGCGAAGTTATAGATGCCCAATCTTTATTGCCTTTTGACGAGGCACATGAAGTTGTAAAAAGTTTGCAAAAAACCAACCACCTTTTAGTAATTGACGAAGATGTTCCTGGAGGAGCTTCGGCCTATTTGATGCAAAAAATATTAGAAGAGCAAAATGGATACCAATATTTAGATGGTAAACCCGAAACGCTTACAGCGAAGCCACACAGACCTGCTTATGGTACAGATGGCGATTATTTTTCAAAGCCTTCATTAGAAGATATTTACGAAAAAATATACGGTATGATGCACGACTTAAATCCAGCTCAATATCCTAGCTTATATTAATTGGGATTATGATTTTGAATAAAAAAATACTGATGCTTTTGTTTGTAATTGGATGTTTGATGTGTCCAATTACAGCATTGGCTTGTGAAACCAATTCAAAATCATGTTGTGAAAAAAATATCGAAAATACTTCAAAAAAACAATCATGTTGTAATAAATCGGTTGAAAAAAAAGCTAAATCAAAAGGTTGTGCCAAAAAATGCCAATCCGTTTGGTGTTGTTGTGTTTCTAACTGGATTACTATTTGTAGTGCAATTTCTACGTTTGAGTTTGTAAACAAAGCGGTTTATGAAACTAAAATTAAAATCTTTTTTTGGGATCAAGTAGCTTTGCATACAGGATATGCAAAAATGTGGTTGATGCCTAAAATAAATTATAATGTATAGTAAACAGCCATTATTGGCTATAATTTAAATAATTCATATAAGAATTATTAGTACTAATACATTTTAATTTAATATAATGATGATATTTTTTAAAATTTCAAAAATAAATATATTTTTATTTTTGATAATTAATTTTTGTGCAAATGCACAACATATCAAACAAGCAACGTTTAAAGTTTTTGGCAATTGTGAGTTATGTCAAAATCGTATTGTTAAAACTTTAAAAATTCCTTATATCAAAACTGTCCATTGGGATATCGACACGCAATTACTTACTATTCATTTTGATTCAATAAAAATGCCTCTTTCAAAAATTAAAGAAAATTTGGCAAATGTTGGTCATGATACAGAAGATTATAGATCCCATGATGCTGTATATGCAAAATTACCCCCTTGTTGTCAATATGAAAGACCCGTGCAAAAAGTATTGTCAACCAACTTAAATGAAGTTGTGCTTATAAACAGAAAACCAACAACTTATGTTTCAAAATTAAGCGTAAGGAATACAACAACCATGGGGGCAAAAGAGTTGTTAAAAGCGGCTTGTTGTAATTTGTCTGAAAGTTTTGAAACAAATCCAAGCATAGATGTTAGTTTTACGGATGCTGTTTTGGGTGTCAAACAGATTGCAATGTTGGGACTTTCAGGAAATTATGCACAAATCACAACCGAGAATATTTCTGAAATTAAAGGTTTGTCTGGAAATTTTGGTATGACTTTTATTCCTGGCCCTTGGATAGAAAGCATACAAATTACAAAGGGAACAGGGTCTGTAGCTAATGGATATGAAAGTATGACTGGACAAATCAATATTGAAACATTAAAGCCAGATAAAATGCCCCCTTTTTTTCTGAATTTATACTATAATGAATTAGGAAGAACAGAAATAAATTTTCATTTAGCTAAAAAAATTACTTCAAATTGGAGTACGGCATTATTTACTCATGCCAATGGTGTATTTAGAAAAAATGACCAAAATAGCGATGGTTTTTTGGATATTCCAACAGGTAATCAAATCAATATCATGAATCGATGGAGGTATGATAACAATCGAGGGTTTGTGGCACAATGGATGCTAAAAGCATTGAAAGATACTCGACGGGCAGGTCAATTGGCATTTCATGAAAATACGGATCAATTTACAACAAACCAGTATGGAGTTGGTATTAATGTACAAAATTATACTTTTTCTGGTAAATTGGGTTATGTTTTTGAGAATCAAAAATACCAATCTATTGGTTTGCTTTGGTCTGGAAATCAATTTAATAACGATGCTTATTATGGGTTCAATACCTATTATGGAAAACAACAATCTTTTCAAGCGAGTCTGATTTTTCAATCGATATGGAATACAACAGAACATCAATACCGTTTGGGTTTACAATATCAGAATGATCGTTTTTTTGAAACACTTTCAAGCCTAAATTTTGTAAGACATGAAAAAGATTTAGGTGCTTTTGTTGAATATACTTTTGTACCCCATGCCAATTTTTCAGCAGTTTTTGGATTGAGAATGGATTTACATAATGGCTATCAAACCCAATTGACACCCCGTTGGAACTTCAAATATCAAGTTACAGATAATACCATACTGAGAGTTTCTGCAGGATCTGGTTTTAGAACAGCTTCTATTTTGTCTGAAAATTCAAATTTTTTGATGAGTTCTAAAACATTTTTTTATAAGAATGCACATTTGCCATTTGCTTATGGATTTGAACCAGAAAAATCTTGGAATTTTGGAATTTCTATTCAACAACAATTTCGATTAAATAATCAGGATGGCACTGTTATATTAGATGCTTTTCAAACCCATTTTCAGAACCAAGTTGTTGTAGATACAGACTCTAATATCAATCAAATTCAATTTTATAATCTTGAAGGTCAGTCATTTAGTAAAACATATCAGTTAGAAATTAATTATGAAATGATTCCAAAATTAGATGTTCGATTGGCTTATAAATACATGGATGTAAAAACTACTTACAATCAACAACTTTTGGAAAAACCTTTAACTTCCAAAAATAGGGCATTTATAAATTTGGCTTATGAACTAGACAACCACCTTCACTTTGATTTTACAACTCAGTGGATTGGATCAAAACGATTAATGGCAACCGCTCAAAACCCATTGAACGAAACAGGAAATACGTTTTCACCTGCATATTGTCAAATTTCTGGGCAAGTATCAAAAACATTTTACAAAAAATGGGATGCTTATATTGGAGTTGAAAATGCAACAAATTTCAAACAACAAAATTTATTTATAGATGGAGATCAGCCTTTTAGTCCTTATTTTAATGCTACAAATATTTGGGGGCCCATAAATGGTAGGATGCTATATTTTGGGTTAAGATACCATGTGCTATAATGTGGTTGTGTGTAAAAAAAGAGACGAAATACGGTAAATTTCGTCTCGTTTTTTTCTTATAGATTACAAAATAATAGAGTATTAAACGTAGTATTTGTTTGTTTTATGCTAATTATTAGAAAGATCTATATTGGATATTATATCTGTAAATATAACAAAACCAAATACTCAAAATTTATTTTACGCAATATATCTAAATTTTTATAAGAAATAGAATCGTAAATTTAAAGGGCTGCAAAGTCAAGATAGTGTCAAGCTAAAAATAGTTGAAAACTAATTTATGCTATACAATAGCTAGTTGTGGATAGTCATTTAGAATATTATTCGGTGATTAATTTTTCTAAAATAGTGATAAATTCATTACCATTGGATAAAGTTAATTCGCCACGATCATTTTCAAAATAGGGTATTCCGCCTTCTATTTGCTTGATAATTCCATTTTTATCTAAAAAAATATTTACAGGATATGAATTGAATCCTAATTTTGTTGTTAGTTGTGTATTTTCTACAATGTGATTAAAACGATAATTTTTTTTTGAAATAATATTTTGAACTTTCTGTTTGTCATCATAAGTTATAGCTATAAAATTACATTTATCTATGTATTTATCTCTAATTTCATTTAAAATGGGAATTTCTTCTAGGCACGGACTACAATTGCAAAACCATAAATTAATTAATGTTGGCTTGCCCTTTAAGGAATCAAGATGGATTTTTTTGTTATTGATTGTTACTACATTTTTTAAAGGAAACGGTTTACCTATTAATTTTCTTTTGCTATTTATTTCTTTTTCCAATTTTTTTGGTGTTTCGGTAAAATGCCAAATGTAAGAATACAATATTGAATCATTAGTTTTTCTAATAAAGTTCAATTCTTCATAAACTTTTGTTTTGTTATTTATAACTTGAATTTGTTCAAGAGATTGAAGTAAATTCTTTCGATATTCAAATTCATTTTGAATTAATGAATTGCCATTGACGAAATATTTTTTTTGTTGTCCAAAAATAAATGATGATATGAAAAATATTATAATAGGTAATTTTAAATTCATTTATTAATTTTTTTTAAATTTGTTATTTATTTCAAATATTAGTTGTAAATTAATACCTTTAATTTGTAATTTGATGTAAATTTAATTAAATATTTTAAAATTAGTACAATAATAGTAATTTTTTTTATAAAAATTGTAAATAAAACGAGGTTTGATAGCAATTTAATTTCCATTACATCAGTTTGACAAGGGTTTTATACCATGTTTTATATATTTTATTTATGCTATTTGATTAAAATAGCAATTGATATAAAGAACTTTATTATAAATTTTAATTTATAATTTTTGCTGAATTTTAATTAATAATATACAAAATATGCTTTTTAGATATGCAAGGCACACTACTGATTTACAGAAAATAGAAAATTTTTATACCAACATTATTGGATTAGAAGTTTTAGGAAGATTTGAAGATCATAATGGTTATCATGGTATTTTTTTGGGTTTGAAAACTGTTGATTGGCATTTAGAATTTACCACATCGGCAACTAGGCCCAAAAGCACGTTTGATGATGATGATTTATTGGTTTTTTATGTATCTACTGCCATTGAAATAGAGATTATAAAACGTTATTTGGATAAGCATCAAATTGCTATTGAGAAACCTAAAAATCCTTATTGTATGCAACATGGTGTCATGTTTTCAGATCCAGATGGTTATAAAATTGTATTTGCAATCCGACATTTGTTGTTTACTTCAAACGATGAACTTACACGTTTGGTTGTTGCCAGAGGGATTTCTAATTGGAGTGAGCTGGTTGCTACTGTACAAAAAATGCCTTATGGTCGTAACACAAATAGATCAGATTTTTCGCTTGTATTGAAAGAAAATAAAGGAACATGCAGTTCTAAACATTCATTTTTGAAAAAAGTAGCCGATGTTAATGGATTTGGAAAAGTGCAACTTATGTTGGGAATGTATCAAATGCATGAAAAGAATACACCAAAAATTGGGCAAACGATTCAAAATGCGGGTTTGCAGTATATACCAGAAGCACATTGTTACTTGAAAATGAATCATTTGCGGATAGACATTACGCATGAAAAAGCTGATTTTTCACTATTGGCCCATGACATTATGGAAGAACAGGAAATTGAACCTGAGCAAGTTGGGATTTTTAAAATTAATTATCATACATCATTTATAAAGAGATGGATTCAAGAACAGTCTATTGGAATGGACTTTGATACTGTATGGAATATTAGAGAAAATTGTATTCAGATGCTTGAGTTGTAATATTTATTTTATAAATATATTTGGTATCATTTGTAAATTATATATTTTATATTAATATAAAAAAATCCTTAATTACTGATTGTAGTATTAAGGATTTTTGAATTTAATTTATATTAGAGGTAAGTTGTTATGATTTGAATCTACCTTTTTTTATGAAGCACCCCGACCTGAACGGAGCTCTTTTTTTCTTGCCGCTCAACGTATTATTGGTTTTTGCGGCAAGAAAAAAAAGCGGGAGTGGAGGGCGGATTAGGTGCCCTAAAAATTATAGTTTTGGACCTGCTTCTACTAATTTTTCGCCTGCCTCGTTGTGGGTATATTGAACGAAATTTTTCACAAACAAATCGGCTAGTTGAGTAGCTTTTGCAGCCCATTCGCTGGCATCAGCATAGGTATTTCTTGGATCGAGTATAGCAGTATTTACGTCGTGTAAATGGGTTGGAACGCTCAAATTGAATATTGGAATATTGGTAGTTTCGGCCTCCTCTATAGATCCATCTAAAATGGCATCGATGATGGCTCTGGTATCTTTGATAGAAATTCTTTTGCCTGTACCATTCCAACCCGTATTTACCATATAGGCTTTGGCTTGGTGTTGTTCCATTTTTTTTACAAGTTCTTCGCCATATTGAGTAGGATGAAGCGAAAGGAAGGCTTTGCCAAAACAAGCAGAAAAAGTAGGTTGAGGCTCGGTTACACCTCTTTCGGTACCTGCTAATTTTGCAGTAAAACCTGATAAGAAATAGTATTTTGTTTGTTCTGGAGTAAGTTTAGATACGGGAGGTAATACACCAAAAGCATCTGCTGTAAGGAAAATGACTTTTGTAGCGTGTCCTGCTTTAGAAACAGGTTTTACGATGTTGTTGATGTGGTAAATAGGATAAGAAACACGGGTATTTTGAGTAACCGAACCATCTGCAAAATTGATTTTGCCGTTTTCATCTACGGTAACATTTTCTAAAAGAGCGTCTTTTTTGATGGCTCCAAAAATATCTGGTTCGTTTTCTTGGCTCAAATCGATGGTTTTGGCATAGCATCCGCCTTCAAAATTGAAAACCCCTTCGTTGTCCCATCCGTGTTCGTCGTCGCCAATGAGTTCTCTTTTTGGATCAGTAGAAAGGGTGGTTTTGCCAGTTCCTGAAAGGCCAAAAAATACGGCTACATCGCCATTTTTACCTTTGTTTGCGGAGCAGTGCATCGAGGCTATACCTTGTAATGGAAGGTAGTAATTCATCATAGAAAACAAACCTTTTTTCATTTCGCCACCATACCAAGTGCCGCCAATTAACTGCATTTTTTCGGTTAAATTGAAGGCAACATATACTTCTGAGTTTAAACCATGTGCCGCAAAATCTTTAAATTCTGATTTTGAAGCATTGAGTACAATAAAATCTGGTTCGCCATAAGTTTCGAGTTCGGCCTCTGTGGGTCTGATGAACATATTTTTAACAAAATGAGCCTGCCAAGCCACTTCTACAATAAAACGTACTTTGAGGCGGGTGTTTTCGTTTGCACCACAAAAAGTATCTACAACATACAATTTTTTGTTAGACAGTTGTTGTAAGGTGTTTTGTTTTAGGGCATCCCAAGTGTTTGTTGAAATGGGTTTGTTATCATTTTTGGCTTTGTCTGAAGTCCACCACACGGTGTCTCTTGTAATATCGTCTTCTACAATGTATTTGTCTTTTGGCGAGCGTCCAGTAAACACACCCGTCATAACGTTTACAGCACCAAGTTCTGTTAGTTGTCCTTTTTCGTAGCCTTGCAAGTCTGCATTTAACTCCTCTTGAAACAATGCCTCGTACGATGGGTTGTAGATAATTTCTGAGGTATTAAGGATTCCATATTTTTCTAACGAAATCGATTTCGTGGTTTGAATGTTGTTTTCCATAAATGTTTTGTTTAATGTTTTGTGTGTGTGTTGTTATAAAATTTAATAAAAGATGTGCTAATTTTAATGTCTATATTGATTTCAAATGGGATTTACTTTTTTGTAATAAAAAAGTATATGGTTGAGTGTCAATTCATTTAACGCAATCGATTTCGTAAATTGAATATAATTTCCCATTGAATGTTGGTGCTTATGAATTTGTAATAAAGTGCAAAGGTAAAAATTATATTTTATATAAGATTTATTTTCTAACTTTTTTATTTTATTTTGTTAAAAGTTTGTTTTAAGGCTAGCGACCAGCCCATAATAAGAAGTATGCCTCCAATGGGCGTAAGGATGCCAAAGGGTTTAAAATGAATATGTGTAATAGCAGCAGTTGCCAAAATGTATATAGATCCTGAAAAAAGTAGCACACCAAAACTTATAAATAAAGTGATGTTTTTGATACCTTTGGGAGTAAATAATTGATTATTGGCAATAAAAATCAAAAAAAGGGCATGATACATTTGGTATTTTACACCAGTTTCAAATGTTTGTATGTCTGTGGGAGTAATATATTTTTTGAGCCCGTGAGCTGCAAAGGCACCTAAAATTATAGCAGAAATGCCCAAAAACAGCGCTATTTGTATGGTTTTTATGTTCATTTTGGGGGCTATTTTATATTGAAATAATGATTTATTTTGTTATTTTTTTAAGAATCCAATCGGTAACAATTTTATCTGTTGGCAGAATGCCAGGAGCTATTATTTTTTCTAATTCGCCATTTTCATTGATTAAAAATTTTTGAAAATTCCATTCAACAAAAGAATCTGCAAAACCATTTTTGCTTTTTTGGGTTAAAAATTGGTAAATAGGGTGTATGTCTCTGCCTTTAACAGAAATTTTACTCATCATCGGAAAAGTAACCCCGTAGTTTTGAGTACAAAAAGTAACAATTTCTTGATTTGTACCAGGTTCTTGCTCGCCAAAATTATTGGCAGGAAAACCTATAATAATAAAATTTTGATTTTTATAACGGTTGTAAATGGTTTCTAAATCTTTATATTGTGGAGTGTGTCCACATTTTGAAGCGGTGTTTACAATCATGATTTTTTTTCCTTTCAAAGAGGCAAAATCAAATTCTTTTCCTTCAATGTCTTTCACTTTATATGAATGTATGGTTTTATTGTTTTGAGCGTGCATACCAATTGATATTAAAAATAATAAAATGCTGATAATTTGAAGTGCTTTTTTCATTTTGTAAGATTAAATAAGAATTTATTTTTTATAGTATTTTTTAAATTTAAAATAGGAAATAGCTCCAATAAAACTAATGAAACCAAAACATTGAGCAATCCAACTTAACGATTTTGCCTCGCCGCTGGCATAAGAATGTAAACCAGATAGATGGAAATTTACGCCATAATAAGTAAACAAAATGGCAATAAAGGCATACATGCTCATTAAGCTAAACAACCATTTGCTTCTCAAAGCGGGTACAAATCGAGCATGAATTACAAAGGCATAAACCATGATGCTAATAAGTGCCCACGTTTCCTTAGGATCCCAGCCCCAATACCTTCCCCAACTTTCGTTGGCCCATTGTCCGCCAAGAAAGTTACCAATTGTAAGCATGATCAAACCAACGGTTAGTGCCATTTCATTGATAATTGACAGCTCTTGTATGTGTAAGGTCATGGTTTTTTGATTGTTTTTGGTTGTAAAAACCATTAAAAGTAAGGTAACAAAACCTAAAATCATGCCTAGAGCAAACGGGCCATAACTGGCCACTATTACCGCAACGTGTATCATTAACCAATAGGAATTGAGTACGGGTTGTAAATTGGCTATTTCTGGATCTATCCAATTGGCGCTTGCGGCGGCTAAAATCATGGCAGTAACAAATGCTGCAGAGGCAACTGTAAGTTTGGATTTGATGTCAAATGATAAGCCAAAAAACATGGCTGCCCAAGCAACATACACTATCGATTCATAGGCATTGCTCCAAGGAGCATGACCGGCAATATACCATCGAGCAATCAAATCGATAGTATGAACTACAAAGGTTAACCCTATTACTAGATGAATAAAATGGATTAATAGTTTTAAAAGTTGATGGTTTGTAAAAATTTGGATTAAAACCAACACAAACATTAATGAGGCAAGGGTCAAATAGATATATGGTAGTTTTTGTAATGTATTGTATTTATTATATAATATTTCTGTATCTATTTTTTGTTGTGTGGGTAATACTTTATTTCCGTATTTTTTTTGATATTTCATCATGCCATCCAAATAAAAATCAGATTCTTTATATTGTTTGGTTGTAGCAGCATTTTGTAATGACATTACATAAATAGGCAAAATTTGTTTGGTAAACACAGCATCCATGCCCGTTAATTTGACTTCTGATAATTCTGGATATGAAACCCATTTGTTGTTTACATCATTTGGAATTGGAAAAATTTTCAAAATGCTTCCAAATAAAGCCGAATTCATCAAATTGACTTTTTTATCACTTTCAACAATGTCTTTTTCAAATTGATTTGGATTGGCAGTTCGAGCAGCATCGTCTAAATATTTAGACAATTTGTAGTTGCCTTTATCATCAAAAAAGTTTACAAAACGAGCCATTTTTTGCTGGGCTGGAATACCAATTATTTTGCGTATGCTGTCGTTACCTGGTTTAATGTAGATAATTGGCATTTGTAACCACACATTTGAAAACTGTGTCATTGACAAAAATACCTGATCGGCATTCATGTCTTTGTACTTATCAGAATGACTTACTTTTCTTAATAATTCAGATGAAAATGTATTGATAGGTTTCATTCTACCCCCTAAATCCTGGATAATCAAACGGCCAAATTTTGCAGCATGTATTTCATCAACCTTATATTTGTTGATGATAGAATCCAATTGTTGGTCGGTGGGCACGTTAGTTTGATGGTTTTGAGCTACTAGATTAAAACTTGTACATAAAATAATTAATAACAGATTTTTCTTTGATTTTACAATTTCTAATTTTCTTTTCAAATCGGCAAATCGAGAATCTTTTACAAATAAAATAGCCATTAATGATAAAAATAAGATGAAATATCCGATATATGTAATCCAAGTACCCCAAAAATCATGACTTACAGATAAAACTGTTCCTTTTTCGTCGGGATCAAAAGACGATTGAAAAAATCGGTATCCTTTGTAGTCTAATACATGGTTCATAAATATTTTATAATCAAAATTGTTTTGGTCTAAAACGGAAATATGACTTTCGTAAGAAGAATAACTTTTTTCAGTACCAGGATATTTTTGTGCCACAAAATCGTTGAGTTTGATTTGAAACGGCAGCGTATAGGCTTTGCTTCCATAAGCAAGTGTAAATTCTAATTTTCCAATTTTAATGATTTGCGGTTCGCCTTGTTTGCCTTTTGATCCAACAACGGTAACATCCTTTGTTTGATTGTTGGTTTTGATAGTCAAAATGAGGGCATCATCTTGTTTTTTGGCCTTAAAATCGTGGCTTGACACCATTTCTATAAAACCAATTTTTGCAGGTTCAGGAAAAACAAATTGACTACCCCCTACATTGTATAAAGAACGCATCATTAGTGGAGCTTCGGTGTTTTTTGAAACATTTCCTTGCATTTTATCAGCCATTCGCATAAAATTACCATCAAAAGGTGTGTTTATGCTGTAAACGTTATTTTTAATAGAAATATTTATGGCTCCTTTTACAAATTTGTTTAATGAAAATAGTATGTTGTGAATGTCAATCACTTCCCCTTCTTTTAAATAATGTTCGTGTCTGTTGCCTCCTCCAGACTCCACCATTTTAAAAAATAATTTCCCTTTTTTGTCTTCTTTTATGGCTTCATGAGCCCCCATAATGTAAGATTTTAATGAAATTTCAAAAGGTGTACCACTGAAAGCTTCTTTTAAAATAAAATGATTATTTGTAGCTTCAGAAAACAATACTGGTTTTTCAAAAGTACGTCTTTTTAAAGCACCTTGATGCTCGCCATCTACAAAAATACTTATAAAATTTTTATCAGAATAAAATTTGTTCTCTGTAACACCTTCTCTAATAGGCATTACACCTTCAAAACTAATGTATCTTGTGATAAAAGCTCCCGTTATAATAAAAATAAAAGACAAATGTAAGAGCAGTGTTGCCCATTTTTCTTTTTTATACAGTTGGTATCGTTTGATATTTCCAGCAAAATTTAATACAAATACCAACATAATTCCTTCAAACCACCAAGCATTGTAAATCCAAATTCGGGCAGTATCTGTGTTGTATTTGCTTTCTATAAAAGTACCTACTCCCATGGCAATAGCAAATCCTAAAAATAAAATTGCCATTAATCGTGTAGAAAAAAGTATGTTTTTTAATTTATTTACCATTTTAATTGATAGTAATTTTCAAGATTAGTCATTTTTGCAAAAGTAACTATTTTTATTGTCAATTATTCAAACTTTATAGTGTTTTTAAGGAAATTTTAATAGTTTAAAAGTTGAAAGTTGTTGTATTGAAGTCTTGAAATAGATGAAGGTTTGGCTTGTAAGGTTTAATTGTTAAATCCTAAAAACACATAGCAAATTTGTAAATTTTTAAGATGGAATGTAGTTTTTTATTGAATTTTGCATTAGAGACAGGAGTGGAAATCCTTTTAGAAGCCCCCCAGCCCCCAAAAGGGGTGTTGTATTGTACGAATATAATTTGTTAATATGATAATCAAAAAAGATTTTACAAAATTATATTTCTTTTTTGAGTTCAATGAACATTGTTTGCAACGAATAGCTCCAACCTTGGGGAACGCCCAAAAAACATTAATTTATAACTTGTTTATTTTAGATTAATCTAATTTTTAATTAAAAATAAAATTTATAAGAATAATTTGTAATTTTAAATTCTTTGCGGTTTTGTCAATCTTTTGAATTCAGAAAATTTGAATCCAAAAAATTATTTAATCTTTTACATCAAAACTATATTCTGGAATTTTACCTTTAACGTTTTTAAAATTTTGTAATAAAATAGGTAAATCATTTTCGTAATTACCACTGGGTTGCAAAGGATTGCCAAAACTTACTTTTTTTTGGCCAAAGTTAAATGCTACAGGAATTATGGGTACATTTGCTTTTAATGCAATATAATAAAATCCCGATTTTAATTCTGTAACTTTTTTTCGGGTACCTTCAGGAGCTATGGCTAGTCTAAAAGTTTCTCGTGATTCAAATAAAGCAGCAATGCTATCTACTTTATTCAACCCTCCCGAACGGTCTAATGGAGCTCCGCCCATGTATTTGAAATAATAAGAAAGTGGAAACTTAAATAGTTCTCTTTTTCCCACCCAATTCATTTCTAATTCGGTTATTCCTCGTGTGAAAATTCCTAAATAAAAATCATGTGCACTCGTGTGTGGCACCACCATTAAAATACATTTTTTAATATTTGGATTTAATGAACCTTCTATTTTCCAACCCATTAATTTGAAAAAGATCCATTCATATATTTTTTTTTTCATTCTAAAAGCAAATTTTTTACAAATAAAACAATTATTTTGCAAAAAGTTAACTTTTTCTGTTTTTTTTTCTAATTTTAAGTTTATGGTGATTGCTATTAATTTTTATTAAAAAGTTTTATTATTTGTATCATTTATATTTATTCAAATAAAATTATATAAAATTAATTAAATTTTTATTAAATTATACTATTCATTACATTTTTCATTACATTTTTTAACAAACTTTATACAACGATTTTATTTACAAATTGTACTTCAAACTAAAAATGATATACCTTGGTTGCACCACATATTGCGAAGTTCTTGTAGAAAACTGCGTAAAACTATCATCGTTTAAGGAGGTGGTATTGAGCAAGTTGGTTGCTGCAATCTTGTACTCAAACTTGCTGTCTTTTTTTTGATAAATTAAACTTGCGGTCAAAAAGTCGTATTTGTTATTTATAGTTTTGGATGAATTGTAATAATTATAAAATTCATACTCGGCTACAAACGAAAAACGCTTTAAGAAATAATAATCTAATCTTGCAAAAGGCTTGTCTGTAAAGAATTTTGAATTGTTATAATCATTTATGGTCAATGCGTAACCAACTTCTAGATTTGGTAAATTTTTGTAATTGGTAGATGCAGATATGGTATAGTTTTGTGTGTAACTATCTGTTGTGATTAAACTTCCGTTTTGAATATTATTAAATTTTGACCAACTCAAATTGGTAGAAAAATTGGCTTTATACCTTTTTAAAAAAGACCTTCCATAAGCTCCTCTTGCACTCAAAGACTCATCTGCAAATTGAGAATTAAATGGCAACGATGTTTGGTTTACGCCATTGAAAACCGAACTTGTTTTTATTGCATCTACCGTTTTAGAATAGTTTAAAAATGCCGAAATATTCTCCATATTAAACATATTATACTTAAAATATCTCAAAGAATGTGTTTGTTGTGTTGCGTTTTCTAGCGTTCTAGAACCTGCTGTAAGATTGTTGTAGTTGCTAAATATAAAGCCTTCTGCAAGTTTATTGATATCCGTAAAACTGTTGGTTATTGCAAAATTATAGGTCAACGATTCTGCCTTTTTTATCTGATAAATAGCTAAAAAATCTGGCAATATTTTATTGAATTTTCTACTAAAATCTGTTCCTTTTTGAGTGTTTTTCATGTCAAAGGTGTGCAAACTCAAACCAGGTGTAAATGTAAATTTGCCCATCAATATTTTATAATGAAGACCCAAAAATATATCGCTAAAATTATAATTTACTTTATTGTTATTGGACTGATCTGTTAGCTCATTTACTGCATTATTATCCAATATTTGAAACATATTGGAATTGAAATTTTGATGCGAAAAAGTGGTTCCAACGGTAAAGTTTATATTGCTTTTATTGGTTAGCATATAATAGTAATCTACTTTTGCATCTATTTTGTTTGTTTTTACAAATCTATTTTGATTGATGTTGTTTCTGTTTTGTCCTGTTGCATACCCAGATAAATTGAAGGGTTGCGATTGAAGGTTGGCATTATAAAATGGGTTTTCATCTTGATACAGATGTTGCATTTCTATTGCATAAATATTCTTGTCGTTTTGTGTGAAATAAATACTCAAATTTTGATTTACAGATACAGGTGTCTGATTTTTGTTTGACAAAATAGATTCGGTAAGCGAGGTGTTGTTTACAACAGACTCTCGTAATAAGTCGCTAGCCTCATTTTGTTTAGAAAATTTGGTCAAAATATCATAATCCATTTGAAACTTTGCATTTGGCTTGTATGACGAACTGAGTTTGAACAAACCTAAATCATTTCGTTGATGTGCGATGTCTGTTTTATTTTCTGTTGATGCAATTGCAGACGAATTGGGCTTCAAATTGTTTACTTGAGACTTAGTTAACAAATCTGTCTTGCTTGATGACAAAATACCAAATCCGCTCAAACTCCAAGATTTTGTAACATTATATGAAAAATTGGTTGCCCCAAAATGAGTGTTTATTTCACTTGCTCTATTGTTTCTCAGTAGTGAAATTCCTAAGTCATTGGAAGCTATATTAAAACTACTTCCGCCTTTTGCCATCATGTTTCTAAAACCGCCTGTGAGTTTAAAATAATCCTGAATTGTAAGTGGCAACTCGCCAATATTATTAAAATTGGTTATCAGATTAACGCTATATTTGGGATTATAATAAAACAATTTTGGGTTTACAATATACCTTTTTGTGTCATTTATACCTGCTCCTGCGGTAACATCTCCAAACCAAAAATTCTTTTTGCCAGATTTCAGTTTGATGTTCATTGCCACATTATCTTGGTTGTTTTCTACCCCTTTCAATATCGAATTTTCATTATAATTTCGCAAAACTTGTACTTTGTCTATGGCGTCTGCCGGAATATTTTTTACGCCAAGTTTGGTGTCTCCGTCAAAAAAATCTTTGCCTTCCACCATTAGTTTAGAAACTTTTTTCCCTTCTACTTCTACTTCACCATCGGCATTTACTTCTACCCCAGGTAATTTTTTCAACACATCTTCTAGTTTTCTTTCTGTTCCAGATTTAAAAGAATCTGCATTATATACAATGGTGTCTCCCTTTATAGATACAGGCATTTCTCTCACAATTTCTACATCGTTCAAGGCAATTCCGCTGTATTCCATTGTTATGTTTTGCACTATATTTTCTCCTTTGGTTGCAACTGTCATTTCTTTGTTTTGCATGCCAATAAAACTCAATTTTATTATATAATTGCTATTTGCCTTTAGATTCAATACAAATTTTCCTTTGTCGTTGGTTATTGCATAAGCATCCATCGCCTTGGTAGCAGCGTTTAGCGCCATTACGTTTGCCATTTCAACAGGCACTTTATCTGTGTCAATAACAATTCCTTCAAACTTTATATTTTGAGAAAAAGATATAGAACAAACTAGCAACAATAGTATTAAAATTGATTTTTTCATTATGTTTTTTGTTTTTTTTTAACGCATCATTCTTATTTGCATGCCGCCTCTTCCTTGATTCATTTCTCTAAACTCTTCAAGCTTTTTTATTACGGTTTGGTCAAACTCTTCTTGTCCAATAACTTTACCTTTGGTAGATGGTTTAATTTCTGCTTTGTCTTTTGGGTTCAACACAATTTTAGAACACAATATGGTCGTTTTACCATCATTTACCTCTAGTATCAACCCTGGCAAGCCCCAGTAGGTTTCTGGTCCTTGATTTACAGGAATTTCTGGTGTGTACCATGCCGTTACGGTAATTTCTTTGGGCATTTCTAGGTTGTCTATAAAGTTGGTTTTGCCTTCGTTTTCTTTTTTGGCAACAGTATCTTTTTTTACTTCACCTTCTTTTTTTGGTCTAAAATTTCTAAAATCGGTTTTACTTGCAGCTTTTATTGCAGTTGCTTTGTAGCAGGTATAGCCTCCTATCACACGACTTTCAGACCCCAATGTCCAGTTGAGCTTTGGCAATGAATCTTTTACCAAAAACTCTTTTCCCATAAAATCTTTATCAACTGTATAGGTTTTTTCTTTTACGTTTTTATAAAAAGTGCCTCCGCCTCCAGACATAGAGTTCACCATTACTCGCATTCCGCCTCCTTGTGTAGCTGTTGGGTCTAGTTTCTCTTCTTCTTTATATATAGATGCCGACTTGTCAAAATTCAAAATAAACGTCTTCTCAAACATTTTTTTCATTCGATCTTCAATGCTTTTTTGCATCTCGGGTGTAATTTCTTTATTGCCCTCAAACCTTTGTTTAAAGTCGCTCATACTGGTTTTTGACTCATAAATAGCCACTCCTTGAAAATCTTTTTGCGGATAAACAAAACCAGAAACTATCAACATCAAACCTAAAAATATTTTTTTCATATTGAGTAAATTTTATATTATTTTATCAACCAACAAATTTGTCCATTTTTTCCAAATATGTTATTAATTTTATGTTAAAATATATTGATTAGGCCCATTATTCCAAAACAAAATATAAAATTATCGAATGTATTTGTTATTTTAATCTAATAAAAATAATAATATTAATTTTTAGCACAACTACTTGCTTTCAAAGCACACCACAACCCGCCATTCGTTGTATCTTTTTGATTATAAAGCCCAAAAAAAAGCTTTATAATCAAAAAGGATGCCACTACTGTCGGGGCTAATAATGGGCTATTTATCTTTCAAATTTTCAAATTAAATTGGTAGTTTTTACATTCAAATCAAGTCATTAAATCGTATAATGATGTTTTAACTAGAAATATATTTTATGATAATATATTAAAAATATTAAATTATTTATAAAATTAATAAAAATTGCGTTATGTTTTTGAATTCAATTAAAATAATAAAAAACATCATAAAGTTCTTGTTTTAAATTATTCAAATGCGGTTTTAGTCTTAGGTTTTAATCATTTGAAGGTTTTAGAATATTTTAATCAACATAAATTAGCATTTATTTTATATTTTTTTTCTTACAAAAAATCATAGATTGGCATTTTACGGCAACATATTACACAAGAATACCAAAAAAGGAACAAGATGGAATAAACGCAAGGCAGTGATAAATAAAATTTTATTTATACATTGGAGGTGGAGGCGGTAATAATACTTTTACACTTTCAAAATTCAATTTTTTAGTTATTTTGGTTAATTTTAACTTGCTTTTCGTAAAATAAATCCAATTTGAAAGAGAATCTAATTCTTTTGAAATTTTATAACTGTGAACTAATACCTTTTTCTCAAAATCACCTTGTTTAATAATAATATTGAAAGCACTTCCATCACTGTAATTTTCAAAATATTCTGCATTAATTTTACTAAAGTTTACTTTCTTAATTAATCTACACAATTCTTTTTTTTGTTTTTGGTTCGATTTTTAATAAATTCTTCCGTATTTTTATTTTGGCAAAAGAAATCTCTATTTGAGTAGTTGTATTATTTGTTTAGGTTTATAAAGTACAACAAAACTTTACACCCTTTTTTAGGTCAGTAACTATCCGAATAAAAATACATATCCTTTTAGGCAAACCATTGTTAAAGTTTATTCTTTGATCATGATTTGCCTTTTTATGGGGTAGTTTTTCTTTTTTTTTGCTTATGTAGTTCAATGACAAGGGTTTAAAGCAATCATTTAAACTAAAAATTTAGGCTTTTACTATTACTTTTAATACAAAATATTCAAGAAATTCAAATAACTATATTTTATGAAGTGTTTGTAATTAAAAACTTTTTCATTGTTATTTTTAGCATTTCCATCATACACAACAAAATATTGATTATTAAGATTAACAACATCTAAATGATGCATACCGTGAGTAAAAGCTTTAATATTTTTTTGAGGTTTTAAAAACCATTTTTTATATTCTTTCATGTCAATGTGATTATCAAAATCAATTTTTAATTCATAAAGAGACAATCCTGTTCCATATCCATTTGTATTATTTTGAATAGGAAAAATAATTTTGTTATCATATTGTATTATTCTCCCTCCGGGTCTTGATTCTGTTCCCATAATTATTGGTTTTTCTATTTTTTTAAAATTTCCATGTAAATCATTTGAAAACCAACAATATAACCGATCATTTTGACATCCAAATAAATATAATTTATTATTTTTTTGCAATAAAGTTGGGTCTTTAATATTATTAAATGGCAATATTACCCTTTCTTTTTTCCATTTTAAAGGAAAATTTTCAGATTTATATAAAATAACACTTCCTGATTTTTGTGTTTCAGGTAGCATATAAATTTGATTTTTATAAACAAAAACTTGAGGATAAGATAAATGAAAAGGTTCATCAAGTGCAACACCTAAATATTTGAATTTTACATTTACAGTATCTTTTGAATAAAATACACTAATATCGCCGTTTTCTTTATAAACATGTTCAACAAATACATATATGCCCGATTTATCTTTATAAATAAATGGGTCGGCAATAAAATCAAAAGACATATTGCTTTTAATTTCATTTTTCAATAATTTTTTTCCTATAATTGGATAAATATTATTCAATGAGTTTATTTTTCCAATCCCTACTTGCCATCCACTTACATTTTTATCTAAATAAATATTTGGTTTATCAATCAAACTAAATATTATAATGAAAAGCGTAACTAAAAATGCTATGATATATTTGATATTTTGGTATATTTTCATCTAACTACAATTTAAAAATATTAAAATTACTACATGATTTTTTATGCAAAAATATGTTTTTTTATTTTTATTTTTTAAATTTAAATTGATTTTTATTGCTTATTTTTCAAGAATTCAATTCAGCAGAGTTAATTTAAAATAAATCTAAATAATTAAACAGAAAGCAGTAAAAAAAATGAAGTCAAGTATTTTAATATTTAGTACCTTTGAACATTTAGTTCATTACAATTTAATTAATTTATATTAAATATTTTAATTTAACTACATTTTGTAAATAAATAAATTGTTTTTTTTAAAAATTAAAATAATATATTTGGTTTATAAAAAATATATGATTAACATATATAATGAAAATTAAAATCAACAGTAAATTTTGATGCTATATTAACATCTTCATACATTACTAATAAATTGTAATAATTTTAAAGTAAAAATATTTTATTCCAAATATACAGATAAAATATTTATATTTGTTTTGAAAATATAGAAGTAGATACGTAAAAAATAAAAAGATGAAATTAAAATTTTTGATATTATTTTTTGTAATATTACTACAATTTGCCTGTAAAACTACTACAAACCAAATGGTTCAAAAGCAAAAAGAGGGATTGTGGGTAGAATATGACACTTTGGATGTTGTATATAAAACTATTGGAAAATACCAACAGAATAATCAAATAGGTACATGGAAGTATTATAGAAATAATAAATTGATACGAAAAGAAAAGTATTATAAGGATACTTGCAAAACAAAATTTTATCATCCGAATGGTAAATTACAAAAAAAAGGTTACACCACTTTTGAAGTAAAAGACCATTTAAACCATTGGTATTATTTTGGAAAATGGCAGTATTATGACAAAAACAGACACTATTTACATTCAAAATATTATTACAAAGGTAAACCTTCGGATAGTGCATTTACTGATTATCAGGAAAATGAAATGCGATTCAGTACCCATTGAAGGTATCCGAATAAGATGTTATACCAAATATATTTATAAAATAGTCCAAAGATGAGTAGTTATTTTTTAGAAAAAATTTTCAAAAAAAATCGTAGCATAGCTAGGCTACGGAACTATTTTTTTGGATAATTTTAGCAAAAAAGAACAAGTAGATTGGACTATTTTATATGTATATTTGGTATTAAACCCTTTTTGGCAAATCATTGTTAAAGTTTATTCTTTGACCATGATTTGCCTCTTTATAGATTTTATTTTCATTTGTTATTTAACTTATGTAGTTCAATGACAAAGGTTTAAAGCAATCATTTTAAATGAAAAATTTAAACTGTTAATACTGCAACATGAACTCCATTTTTTGTCTTACTTTTTCGATGTTGGGTAGCATTGTTTGTTCTAAAATGCTGTTGAGTGGAATGGCAGGCATATTTTCGGCTCCTAAAACCATAACAGGTGCATCTAGCTGCTGGAAACATTGTTCTTGTATCAATCCTGCCAAGCTTCGGGCAAAGGAATTATTTACGGGTTCTTCTGTTAGTACTAAACATTTTTTTGTTTTTTGAACCGACTTAAAAATTGATAGTTCGTCTAACGGATACAGGGTTCTCAAATCGATAATTTCTACTTGATTTTTTAAATTTTCTGAGGCATTCAAAGCCCAGTGAACTCCCATTCCGTAGGTAATTACGGTTAAAGTTTCTTGGGTTTCTTGTGGCCAAATTTCCTGAACAAGATTAGCTTTGCCAAATGGCAAAATATAATCTTCGCTGGGTTCGTTTACTTTTGCAGCATCGGTACCTTTTACTTTACTCCAATACAGTCCTTTGTGCTCTAAAATTACCACTGGATTGGGGTCGTAGTAGGCGGCTTTTAGCAAGCCTTTCAAGTCGGCACCATTACTTGGATAAGCAATTTTGATGCCTCTTATATTGGTTAAAATACTTTCTATCGACGACGAATGGTATGGCCCGCCGCTGCCATAAGCCCCAATTGGCACCCTCAAAATCATGCTTACAGGCCATTTGCCATTTGATAAGTAGCACGAACGACTGACCTCTGTAAACAACTGATTGAGAGCCGGCCAAATATAATCGGCAAATTGTACTTCGACTATGGGTTTCAAGCCAACGGCAGACATTCCAACGGTGGATCCTACAATAAAGGCCTCTTGAATGGGGGTATTAAAAACCCTGTTGTTACCAAATTTTTGTGCCAATGTTGCGGCTTCTCTAAAAACACCACCCAGCCTTGCACCAACATCTTGCCCATATAGCAAACATTCAGGATGTTTTTTCATGAGTTCTTCTACTGCAAATAAAGCACAATCGACCATCATCACTTTATCTTCCCTCATTGGGTTGCGATTGCCTGTTTCTTCCATGATGGGAGTTGGTGCAAAATCGTGAGTAAATAAATCCTCTGGAACGGGATCGGCAGCTTGGAGTGCCTTTTCAAAGTCTGATTGAACTTGTGTAACTGCTTCTTTTTCAATAGTTTGAATGGTATTTACATCACAGCCCATGGCTATTAATTGTTTGATAATAATAGGGTAGGGGTCTCTGGTTTTTGCTTCTTCCAAATCGTCTCGATACCATTCCATCCTAACGCCAGAAGTATGATGATTGAGCAAAGGTACCTTTGCATGTACCAAAAAAGGCCGACGCTCAACTCTAATGGTATTAATTACTTTTTGAAGTGTAGTATAACATTCAGAAAAATCAGATCCATCAATAGTTAGGGCCTCTATGCCATGAAATCCTTTGGCATATTCAAAAGCATTTTGAGCCCTAGTTTCATGGGCATTTGCAGAAATATCCCAACCATTGTCTTGAATCAAATATAAAATGGGCAGTTGTTTTAAGGTTGCCATTTGTAAGGCTTCGGCTACTTCGCCTTCTGTTACTGCGGCATCGCCTAATGAACAAACTACAATACCCTTTGCCTCTAATGGGGAAATTTCATCTGCAAAACCTTCTCCTTCTGGGGTTGGGAAGGTTTTTTCTTTGTACCAAAAACCCATTGCCGCTCCTGTTGCAGGTATGGCTTGCATGCCAGTTGCCGATGATTGATGTGGGATTTTTGGTTTGTTGGACTCGTTCAAGCTTGGATGACAATAATACGTTCGACCTCCTGAAAAAGGGTCGTCTTTTTTGGCCATCAATTGCAGCATCAATTGGTAGGGGCTTAGATCCATTCCCAGCAACATGGCATCGTCTCGATAATAAGGATACACAAAATCTTGTGGCAATAGTTGCATTGCCAACGCAATTTGTATGGCTTCGTGCCCACGAGATGTAGCATGAACATATTTTGAAACCAATTTGAATTGTACTTCATACCATTGTGTCATGGCCTTTGCCGTTGCCATTACCGAAAAAGCTTTCTTTAGAATTTTTATATCTAACATATAAGATAATATTTATGAAATAATAATTTTATTGTAATTTTTAATTATCAATATAAATAACCATTATACTTCTAACGTCCAACCAAATTCATCTTGAATTTCTTGTGTTTTTATAGCATTTAAAGTATCGTTTACCCATACTGAAATGGGGTTTTCGTTGGGCAAAGTAATGGTAAAAGTACTATTGCCAATTTCTTTGATCATAGCAATACCAACGGCCGTTCCTGTTCCAAAGGCTTCTTCTAACGTACCTTTATCAAAGGCTTCTATAATTTCAGTAATTGTAATTGGTCTTTCTGTAACGGCAAATCCTTTACTTTTTAACAATGTTATAACACTCATTCGAGTTATACCAGACAAAATAGTTCCTGTTAAATTAGGAGTATAAAACTGACCATTAATTTTAAAAAAAATATTCATTGTGCCCACCTCTTGAATGTATTCAAAATGTTGAGCATCTAACCACAAAACCTGATCATATCCTTTGGCTTTTGCCAATTCTGTTGGTCTGATGGCTGCGGCATAATTGCCTGCTGTTTTGGCTTCGCCAGTGCCACCATTTGCAGCTCTAATGAATTTTTTTTCGACGAATAATTTTATTTTTTGAGCATACATGGGTTTTGTTGGCGATGCCATAATGATAAATTTATAACTGGTAGCGGCCCTCATTCCAATAAAAGCTTCGTCGGCATACATAAAAGGCCTGATATATAAGGCACTTCCTTTTGCTTGTGGGATCCAATTTTTTTCTAATGCTGTAAATTTTTTTAAGGCTTCAACAAATAAATCTTCGGGAAATAATGGCATTCCCATTCTATCGGCACTATTATTCAATCTTTTGGCATTGTCTTGAGGTCTAAATAAAATCGGAGTACCATTTGTTCCTAATGTAGCTTTCATTCCTTCAAAAATAGCCTGACCATAATGTAGTGCCATGGCAGCAGGGTGTGTTGGGATTAATGCTAAAGGCTCTATTCTTGGTTGTTGCCATTGGCCGTTTTGGTAGTCGCAAATAAAAACATGATCGGTAAAATGGGTGCCCATTAAAAGGGAATTTAAGTCTATTTCTGAAACTTTTGATGTATTTGCTTTATTTATTTGAATCGAATATCTCATTTTTTTATAACTTATTTTAACTACATTAATATAAAAAATCTACTTTTTCTTCTAATAATTGGCCTACTTTGGTCAAAAACGACCCTGCCAAAAAGCCATCAACTACCCGATGGTCAAAAGATAATGACAAATACATCATGCTTCTGATAGCAATTTCGTCGCCATTTGGGGTACTGATAACTTCAGGACGTTTTTTGATTAATCCAAAGGCGATAATGGCAACCTCAGGCTGGTTGATAATAGGAGTTCCCATGAGACTTCCAAAAGTACCCACGTTTGAAATGGTAATGGTACTGCCTTGAACTTGTTCGGGTTTGAGCTTGTTTGTTCGGGCGGCTTCGGCTAAATGATTGACCTCTTTTGCTAGAGAAACTATGTTTTTTTGATTGGCATTTTTTACAACGGGTACAATCAAATTCCCGCTAGGAAGTGCCGTTGCCATACCAATATGTATGTTTTGATGGACAATAATTTGGTCGTTATCTACAGAAACGTTCATTAAAGGAAACGAAGTTACTGCTTTTGCTACTGCTTGTACGAAAAAGGGTGTAAATGTTAATTTTTCGTTTGTTTTTTCAAAAAACAATGCTTTGTTGTCTTGCCTCCATTGTGCCAAATGGGTAACATCAACTTCGATAAAAGAGGTTACATGTGGCGATGTTTGCTTGGAATATACCATGTGTCCTGCAATCAGCTGTCGCATCCTATCCATGGTAACGATGTGGTCCTGAGCAGCATCAAAATGGATTTGAGGTTTAGCATAAACTGCTTTTTTTTGTCCTTCGTCGTTCCATTTTCTACTTTCTAAAGGGTATTTTCTGTTTTTTAAATATTTGAAAACATCGCTTTTTTGCAAGCGACCATTGGATCCAGACCCAGCAATGGATTGTAATTCTTCTATTGAAAGGTGCTCTTTTTGTGCAATTGCAATAATTAATGGAGATAAAAACGAGTTACTACCCAATCGACTGGACTTTATAGAAGCTTCATTGGGTATTTCAGTAACAAATTGGTTATCAACAATGTTACTTTTGAATGTGGCCATTGTATGGAAATCAGTCGTATTGTTATGTGATTTTTCGTTAATATCAGATGCATGATGAATAGAGGCTAAGGGGCTAATCGTAGCTAAAACATGGCCAACTGGAACCACGTCATTTTTTTGAAAATGAATTGCCGTTATGGTACCAGCTATTGGAGATGCAATGTCGCTATCTACTTTATCTGTTGCAACTTCGACAAGGGTTTCTTCTGCTTGCACAAAATCGCCCACATTTTTCAACCAACTAATTATAGTTGCCTCCGTCATGCTTTCGCCCATTTTAGGCATTTTGAATTCAAACATAGTCATTTTTATTTGGTTTTTTTGGTTTCAAGTTTCGAGTTTCAGGTTTCAGGTTTTTTTGTATCAGGTTTCAAGTTTCAGGTTTCAAGTTTCAGGTTTTTTTGGTTTCAAGTTTCAGGTTTCAAGTTTCAGGTTTCAGGTTTTTTTGTTTCAGGTTTCAAGTTTCATTCTTTTTGATTTTTTTGATTTTTTTGATTTTTTCAATCTTTTATTTTTTTTTAATCCTTTTTCTCAAATTTTTTCAATGTTTCTTTTGTAAATTCTGAAAGGACTAGGCTGCCACTTATGGCTGCTCTTTCGGCTAAAAGGGTGTTCCAATGTTGGGTACCGTTCCAAAAAATGTGCTTCATTTGTTGCATTGCTTCGGGGTTGTAGGAGCAAAGTTGTTGTGCCAAATTGAAAGTAGCTTGATCCAATTCGGGGATACTTTGATACACCTTTGCATACAATCCTTTGTCAAAGGCCCAAGTGGCATCATAAAAACTATTGGCATCAATAGCAATTTGAGATAATGCAGCAACTCCTATTTTTCTTTCAATTGCTGGTGCTACGACAAAGGGGCCAATGCCAACATTTAATTCGCTTAATTTGATACTGGCAAATTGGGTAGCCATACAATAATCGGTAGCGGCGACAATGCCTACACCACCACCAACGGCTTTGCCTTGCACACGTCCGATGATGAATTTTGGACATAATCGCATGGCGTTGATGACGTTGGCAAAACCCGAAAAAAATAATTTTCCTGCTTCGGCATTATTTATAGCCACTAACTCTTGAAAACTGGCTCCTGCACAAAAAGTTCTGTCGCCTCCACTTTGTAGGATAATGACTTTTACTTCGGGATTATTTCCTGTTATTGTTATTGTATGTGCCAATTGTTCCAGAATAGTACTTGGCAATGAATTTTGTTCTGGATGAAAAAACTCGATTGTTGCTATGTTGTGGTTGATGTTATATTTTACGTATGCACTCATTTTATTACTTGTTAGTTGATTTTTTAAGATAAATTTATTAGCCCCGATTGCAACGGAAATCCTTTTCTTTTTTTTCTTTAAAAAAAAAAAGATTGTAGTGAAAAGCGGGATTAGCTCCTGAAAATATTACAAAATGTCAAATTGTTCAAAATGATGGTTCAAATGTTTTCTGTCTAAAAGATACCATTCGTATCGGTTCATGTTGCCAAAAACTGCATTTTTGAGCAGGATGTTTGGATGGGTTTCAAAAAATTGCAAATAGGCTGCACGGGCTTCCCAAAAATGGTGTTTGGCTTCGTCTAAATTGGCATGTTTTACCGTTTCGATTTGAGATAATTGTGCTAATGGGAAATCGAAATTTTGTGGCATTTTATTGTAGTTATACAACGTATGATGTACTTTTTCGAGTATATGATTTGGGGTAATGAGTTCGAAATTTTGAATGATTCCAGCGGCAATTTTGTAGCCAAATTCCAAATGTTCTAACATGTGTTGGGCAGTCATAGAACCCCATTTTGGTTGAGTATTTTCTGTTAGTTTGTTTAAACATTCTTGGATTTTTTCATGGGTCATTTCTACAAAAACGGTTTGTTTTTTTTGTACCATTGTTAGTATAGTAGCTACGGCAACTAACTCGTTTTGCGTATCAAAAACTTCAACAAACCATTTTACGATACCGCTTGGATGTTCGGCAGCAACCACATCACGATCGATTTTTTGTTTGCAGGTAAGTCTTACATAAATAGTATCGTTGTGGTATATTGGTTTTAAAAAACGACACTCTTCTAGGCCGTAATTGGCTGCAACGGGGCCTTTGTTTGGATATACAAAAAGTCCTGCGGCAGCGGCCAAAATGAAATAACCATGTGCGGTTCTTTTCTTGAAAATGCTACCTTCGAGGGCTGTAATATCGGTGTGGGCATAAAAATGATCCCATGTAAGATTAGAAAAATTAATAATGTCGGTGTCTGTTACGGTTCTGTTGTGGGTTTGTAACGACATTCCGGGTTGAATGTCTTCCCAATGGTATTGAAAAGGGTGTTGGGAGATGGGTTTATAAGCCGATTTTGGTTGGTAAATTTCGGTTATTTCGGTCAGAGTGGTGGGCGAACCCTGAATGGCACACCGTTGCATATAATGTTTGATGCCTCTTACGCCACCCATTTCTTGTCCGCCGCCAGCCCTTCCAGGGCCACCGTGTACTAAAAGAGGTAAAGGCGATCCGTGTCCTGTGCTTTGTTTGGCATTTTCTCTATTTAAAACCAATATTCGGCCATGATGTGAAGCGGCATTTATGACATAATCTTTTGCTATTTTATCAGAATATGTTACAATAGACGAAACCAAAGAGCCTTTACCCATTTGAGCTAATGTTATGGCTTGCTCTAGGTTTTGATAGGGCATTAGTGTGGCAACAGGGCCAAAGGCCTCTATTTCGTGAGCGGCTGCATTATTAAAAGGCTGGTTTTCTCTAAGAAGTGTTGGACTTACAAAAGCTCCTTTTTCGTTGGCACCCATTAGATTGATTTGTTGTAAATTGCCATAAACGATGGCTGCCGATTGTGAAAGTTCTTGTATTCTTGAATGGAGTACCTCAACTTGCTTTTTGCTTACCAATGCACCCATTCGGACTTCTTTTAATCGAGGATTGCCTATGTTTACTTGGTCTAATGCTTTTGAAAGGGCATTTTGAACCTCGTCAATTACATTTTCGGGTATAATCAAGCGGCGGATGGCGGTACATTTTTGACCCGCTTTTACGGTTATTTCGCTGCGGGCTTGTTGAATAAAAAGTTGAAATTCGGGCGTACCAGGCAAGGCATCTTCGCCCAAAATAGAAGCGTTTAACGAGTCGGCTTCTAATGTAAAAGGGACGGCTTCTTGAATTATTCTGGGATGCGATTTTAATATCCGACCTGTAGCAGCCGATCCTGTAAAAGTTACCACATCTTGACTTTCGACAGTATCAAAAATGTTGGTAACCGTACCCGAAATAAGTTGCAAAGCCCCTTCGGGAATGATGTTTGAAGCAATAATTTCTTTGACAACGGCTTCTGTTAAATAAGCCGTAACGGGTGCTGGCAACACCACGGCTGGCATGCCTGCCATCCAATTGACGGCACATTTTTCGAGCATTCCCCATATTGGAAAATTGAAAGCATTGATGTGTATGGCAACTCCTTTTTTGGGCACTAAAAGGTGGTGAGCCATAAATCGGCCCCCTTTTGATAAATCAATAGGATCGCCCTCTACATGATAAGGCAAATTTGGAAATAATTTTCGCAAAGAAGCATTGGCATACAAATTGCCAAACCCCCCTTCGATATCTATCCAAGAATCCGTTCGTGTTGCACCCGTTTTATAACTTAATTCGTAAAATATTTCTTTCTTTTTTGTTAAATAAATGGCAAGACTTTTCAGCATGTTGCCTCGTTCTTGAAAAGTCATTTTACGCAATTTTTCGCCACCTTTTGTTCTTCCATATTGCAAAATGCTAGGAATGTCTAATCCTTCTACAGATGTTGTTGCTACATATTCGCCAGTTATGGCATCAAATGTGGGAATTCCTTCGCCAGAAGCGACAACCCATTTTCCTTGTACGTAATGTTGAGTATGGTTTATCATGTTTATATATTTTTGTACCACAAAGTAGTTGATTATTTATTAAATATGAAAGTTGTAGTTTGTGATTATGATTGTTATTCAAATTTATAAAAAAATAGATTAAAGACTACAATTTTCAATTATCACGGCATATCCTTGACCAACGCCAATACACATTGTAATTAGTGCAAACCTTTTTTGAGTGAGTTGCAGTTGTAATGCAGCCGAATATAAAATACGGGCACCAGTAGCACCAAGAGGGTGGCCTAATGCTATGGCACCGCCATTTGGATTGATTCTTGGATCGTTGTCCTGTAAACCCAACTCGCGGATGCAAGCCAAACTTTGAGCTGCAAATGCTTCGTTTAATTCGATAAGGTCTATTTGATCCAAAGTCAATCCTGCTTTTTGTAGTGCCTTGTTTGTTGCAGCAACAGGGCCAATACCCATAATGCGGGGTTCTACGCCCACTACAGCTGCACTAACCAAGCGGGCCAACGGTTTTAAATTGTATGTTTTTATGGCCTCTGCCGATGCGATAAGGGTAGCCACGGCACCATCATTTAGTCCAGAGGAATTGCCAGCCGTTACGCTGCCATCTTTTTGAAAAGCAGGTTTTAAGTTGGACAAACCTTGAAGGCTGGTTGCGGGTTTTATAAATTCGTCTTTACTAAAAATAATGGCATCGCCTTTGCGTTGCGGAATTTCAACTGACACAATTTCTTGTTCAAATCTGCCAGAAGCTTGTGCTATGGAGGCTTTTTGTTGGCTTTGGAATGCGAATAAATCCTGATCGTGTCGGGAAATATTGTATAGGGCAGCTAAATTTTCGGCTGTTGTACCCATGGCCTCTGTGCCATATAAATTTTGCATTTTTGGATTGATAAACCGCCATCCAAAACTAGAATCATACATGGCACTATCTGTTCCAAAAGCCGTAGAGGGTTTTGAAACTACCAGAGGCCCACGAGTCATGTTTTCGACACCACCGGCAATAAACACATGGCCGTCGCCAGCTTTTATGGCACGTTGTGCATGAATGATGGCAGACATTCCAGAGCTACACAATCTATTGACTGTTTCGCCAGGCACAGTATAGGGCAAGCCTGCTAATAGCAATGCCATTCGGGCTACATTTCGGTTGTCTTCGCCAGCTTGATTGGCACATCCAAAAATTACATCGTCATACGCTTGTTTTGGGATGTTGGCATTTTTTTGCACTAATGATTTGATGACTAAAGCAGCTAAATCATCGGCACGAACAGATGATAATGAGCCTTGGTATTGTCCTATTGGAGTTCGAACTCCGTCGATGATGAATGCTTCCATTTTTGGGTTGATGCTTGTTTAGTTGTATGTTGAAAAATGTTGGTTTTTAATATTTGGAAAAATGCTGTTGATTACGGAATGTTGCGTTAGGGATAGCAGATAAAATCCTTTTTTAAGGCTTTTTCTGACTCAAAAAAGAATATTTCACAATATAATATTTCTTTTGGAGTTCAATGAACGTTGTTTGGAACGAATATCCCGACTCTTTGGGGAACGCCCAACCATTTATTTGATTTCATTTGCTGATTTTTTTGAAAATGGAATTATTTGATTACAAATTAAATTTCCCAATCTTTTTGTGTCCTAAAAACGACGCCCTTAAACAAGGCCACCAATTCGTCTGGTTCCTGATTGTTGGCGGTATGACGTCGCACTTCAATGATGTGAAACCCCAGCTTATTTTTACTTTTTTCTATCACAGAAACGGCTGTTAAATAATCGCCTTCGCTTACGGCTTCGATATGATTGATGGACGTTTCTATGGAAACGGCATACTTGCCAAGAGCGTTTGCTGCAAATCCAAAGGCGGTATCGGCCAACGCAAAAGTGATACCCCCGTGTGCTTTGCCCATACTATTTAGCATGTCTTTCCGAACGGTCATTCCTACTTTGCATTTGCCAATTTCGCTTTCTAAAATGGTGATTCCTAACCATTGACTGAAAGCATCTTGACTGAGCATTTTGTGAGGTATTGTTGAGGAGTTCATGGTTTTATGAGATTGAAAAGATTGAAAAGATTGAAAGATTGAAAGATTGAAAGATTGAATGATTGAAAGATTAAAAATAATATTATGGTTTTGAATCAAAATCCAATTTATTTCTGTTTAATTTTCTTAGTATGGGGCTGCATCTGTAGCGGTCTTCGTGGTATTCGTTGTAGAGTTCGTCTAACTTGTTTACACACCAAGGGATACCTAATTCATTTGCCCAATCGAGTAAACCTTTTGGGTAATTGACTCCTTTTGTCATGGCCATATTAATGTCGTTTGCACTTGCAATATTTAGGAAATAAGCATCGGCTGCTTCGTTGATTAACATGACAATCACCCTATCAAAAATGCTTTGTGCCAATAACCTATCGGTTGTAGGTTTGGGTATGTCTTGATTGTAATTATAAAAGCCTCTACCCGATTTTTTGCCCAAAAAACCTGCTTCTACAAGCCTTTTTTGAGTTAAAGACGGTTTGTATTTTGGGTCAAAATAAAAAGCAGTAAACACCGTATCTGTAACGGTATAATTGACATCATTTCCTATAAAATCCATCAATTCAAAAGGGCCCATTTTGAATCCACCAATGGTTTTCAAACTCCAATCGATGGTTGCAAAATCGGCAATACCTTCTTCAAAAATGCGTAAACTTTCGCCATAAAATGGTCGTGCCACACGGTTTACAATAAAACCAGGCGTGTCCTTTGCAAGGGCTACGGTTTTGTTCCAGTTTGAAAGTAAATCAATTGTTTTTTGTAAGGTAATATCGCTAGTTTGAACAGCGGGAATGACTTCTACCAGCGGCATTACAGGTGCAGGATTGAAAAAATGGATGCCAATAACTCGTTCGGGAAATTGACATGCACCAGCAATGGACGCAATTGATAACGATGAGGTGTTTGTAGCTAAAATAGTATTTTGGCTTACCAATTGTTCTAGTTCTAAAAAGAGTTTTTGTTTGATGGCTAAATTTTCTACGATGGCTTCTATAACAACATCTGCCTCAGCAACTTCTTGTATATTATTTGTAAAAAAAATATTAGATTCGATATTTGATTTTTGTTCGGTATTTAATTTGCCTTTTTCAAATAATTTGATGACTATTTTGTTTAGGTCATTCTTGCTTTTTTCTAATGCCTCTTGATTCAAATCAAACAATACTACCTTACAATCCGATAGGGCTGCTACTTGAGCTATGCCGCTACCCATGGTTCCTGAACCAATAATGGCAATCGTATTTTTGCTTTTTGGGAGGTTGTTAGATGCTTTTGTATCTTTTATATTGTTCATAAATGCTACTTTTATTTAAAAATATTATTTGAAATACAACAAAAGTGTTGCAAAATAATAGAATCTATATTTTTACAGTTTTTAAAAATGATTATTCATTAATCACCAATAAATTCGGGGTTTCTTTTGTTGATAAATGCCTCTACGCCTTCTTTAAAATCGAAAGATTGGCTGGCTTCAATTTGGCATTTGCTTTCTAAATCTAATTGTTCTGTCAAATTATTTGTCATGGCTTGGTTTAACAAAGTTTTAGTTAGTCCAATGGCTTTCGTAGGCATTTTGGCAACAGTTGATGCTAAATTTTGAACTTCGTCTTCAAAAAACGAGGCAGGATAAATTTTGTATATCATGCCCATTTTTAGAGCCTCTTCGGCCGAAACTTTATCGCCCAAAATCATCAATGCAGAAGCCCTTTGAAAACCAATTAATCGAGGCAAAAAGAAAGTGCCAGCGCTATCTGGCACCAAACCAATTTTGCTAAAAGCTTGTATAAAACTAGCCTGTTCAGAAGCAACTACAATGTCGCAAGCCAAAGCAATATTGGCTCCAGCACCAGCCGCTACACCATTGACGGCTGCGATTATAGGTTTTTTTATTTGTCTAATCAGTTGGATGATTGGGTTGTAATGTTCTTCTAAAATAACTTCAAAACCAGGGTTCAAATTGGGGTTGATAACCTCGTTCAAGTCTTGACCGGCACAAAATGCTTTGCCATTTCCTGTCAAAATAATTGCTCTAACGTGTGGATTATGAGCACATTCGTTGAGTGTTTTTTGCAATAAAAGTGCCATTTCCCTGTTAAAACTATTAAAAACATCGGGTCTGTTTAGGGCAATCTTTGCAATGTTGTTTTCGATATGTAATTGAATCATAATTATTTACTTTAAACATTTAAAATAATCAAAAGGTTCCAAACAATCCAAACATTTGAATAAAGCCTTACAAGCTGTTGAACCAAATTGACTGATTAAAACCGTGTTTTGGGCTGCACATTGTGGGCACTGAACCAGTTTTTGTTGTTTCAAAAGTACTGCTTTGTCAGCCTCTTCGGTTAGCGGTGGTGCAATTCCGTATTTTTGTAAGTTGTTTTTACCTTTTTCGGTTATCCAATCTGTTGTCCAGGCAGGTGATAAAATCAATTTAATTTTTGTTTTGATTTGATGTTTTTCAAATGCTTTTTCAATGTCGGCACTAATAGTATCCATGGCAGGACAGCCACTGTATGTTGGTGTAATATCTATATGTAAAATGTCGTTTTCAAAAATTACTTTTCTTACAACTCCTAAATCTATTATTGACAAAACAGGAATTTCTGGATCGTATATTTGACTTAATATTTCAAAATATTGTGGTGCTATATTCATTTTATTTCATTGAAAAAATTCATTTTATAAGGACAAAGTTTACCAATTCATATTGGGATAACTGCGTTGCAAGTATTGCATTTCTGTAAGGATATAGCCAAAATGCTCACTATGAATCCCTTTTTTGCCGCCTTTCAGGAAATAGTCTATATTAGGAATTTCTAAAGTTGCCTCAATCAAAATGGCTTTGATTTGATCATAATAAGTGGATTTGAATACATTGCCATCAATGCCAATTCCTGCGGCAATCATTTGACTATCTGCCGCTGTGGTATCAAATAATTCGTCTGTATATACCCACAAATCGTTTATGGCTTTTTGCATTCTTATATGGCTTTCTTGTGTACCGTTTCCTAAACGTAACACCCATTCAGACGAAAAAAGGACGTGGTATTTTACCTCCTTGAGGCTTTTTTGAGCAATAGCAACCAGTTGTTGATCTTTGCTATATTGTAAATTTTCGAGCAGAAGTTGATGGAAAATATCAAATAAAAACTGACGAGTAATAGTATATGCAAAATCAATATTGGGCTGTTCTACCAAAAGTACGTTTTGATAGGCAGTCTCTTGTCTTAAAAAAGCCAATTGGTCTTCATTTGTGTTTTGATCGGACAAAGAGGCAGCATATTGATAATAACTTCGAGTTTGTCCAAACAAATCTAAAGCAATATTTGTAAGGGCAATATCTGTTTCTAAACTTGGACCATGACCACAAAGTTCGCCTAATCGCTGCCCTAAAATAAGCGAATTATCAGCAATTCCTAACAGATATGCAATTAAATCTTTTTTCATTAATAGAGTGTTTTATTATTTATTATTCTTTTTTTTAAAACAATACTTATAAATAATTACATGTGTTTTAATTCGTCTGGAAGTTCATAAAAAGTGGGGTGTCTATAAATTTTATCATGAGCAGGATCAAAATACATGTCATTTTGCTCAGGATTGGAAGCCGTAATTTGTGTAGATGGTACAACCCAAATACTAACACCTTCCATTCTGCGGGTATAAACATCTCTAGCATTTGCCAAAGCCATAGCAGCATCACTAGCATGAAGCGACCCACAATGACGGTGTTCTAAACCATTTTTACTTCTAATAAATACTTCCCAAAGTGGCCAATTATTCTTCATATTAATATTTTTTTAATGTTTTACAATTCAGGTTTTATACGACAAAAGACAAGAAATAAGATGTTGGTATTAAGCTTAATATGATTTTAAAACAATTGACATACTTAAAATAGTTAATCATTAAATTCTTATATTTTAATACTTCAAAATCAATACTACATAAATCATATTCCAAACCTCTAACCTCTAACTTCTAACCTCTAACCTCTAACTTCAAACTTCAAACCTCTAACTTCTAACCTCTAACTTCTAACCTCTAACTTCAAACCTCTAACTTCAAACCTCTAACTTCTAACCTCTAACCTCTAACTTCTAACCTCTAACTTCTAACTTCTAACCTCTAACTTCTAACCTCTAACCTCTAACCTCTAACCTCTAACCTCTAACTTCTAACTTCTAACTTCTAACCTCTAACTTCTAACCTCTAACTTTTTCTCACTATAAGCCATAGCAGCATCACGCACCCATTGTCCATCGGTGTGGGCTTTAATTCGGGCTTCGAGTCTGCTTTTGTTGCAAGGGCCATGGCCTTTTACAACTTGCCAAAATTCGTCCCAATTAATGTCGCCAAAGTCAAAATGTTGCCTTTCGTCGTTCCATTTTAAAAGTGGATCAGGAATGGTTAAACCAAGAATTTTGGCTTGAGGCACCGTTTGATCTACAAATTGTTGTCTCAATTGGTCATTAGTTTTGCGTTTCAATTTCCATTGAACCGAAAGTGCCGTATTGGGCGACTCATCGTCTTTGGGGCCAAACATCATCAGCGAAGGCCACCACCATCTGTCGAGCGACTCTTGGGCCATTTGTTTTTGAGCTTCAGTGCCATTGCAAAGCGCTAATAAAATTTCAAACCCTTGACGCTGATGAAAGCTTTCTTCTTTGCAAATGCGAACCATGGCTCTTGCATAAGGCCCATAGGAAGTACCCATTAGAGCCACTTGATTGATAATAGCTGCACCATCAACCAACCATCCAATAGAACCTATGTCTGCCCATGTTAAAGTTGGGTAATTAAAAATACTAGAATATTTTGCAACTCCTTGATGCAACTGGTCCAAAAGTTCGTCTCTAGAAATGCCTAACGTTTCGGTAGCACTATACAAATACAAACCATGTCCGCCTTCGTCTTGTACTTTTGCTAATAAGGCAATTTTGCGTCTTAGGGTAGGGGCTCTGGTTATCCAATTGCCTTCTGGCAACATACCTACAACTTCAGAATGTGCATGTTGAGACATTTGACGTATGTGTGTTTTTCGATATTTCTCGGGCATCCAATCTTTGGGTTCTATTTTTTCGTCTCTTGCTATTTTGGCCTCAAATTCGGCTTCCATTTTGGCTAAAGTAATTGCATTCATATCGGTTCATTTGTTTTAAATTCCAAAATCGACAACTATTTTTTTTGATGTAGGCACTGCCTGACAGCTTAATATTATTTGGTTGGCTATTTCGAATGGTTCTAAGGAATAGTTGAGTTTCATTTGAGCGGTGCCCGCCACAATTTTACATCTACAAGTACTACAAACACCACCTTTACAGGCAAAAGGCAAATCGGCTCCAGCAGCCAAAGCCCCATCTAGTATAGTATCATCTTCTCCATTCATGATAAAATGAAACTCTTTGCCTCCATCAATAATGGTTACTTCTGTATTTTCTGATTTTTGTTCCATTATTTGTTCAATCCTTTTTTGGTCTTGTGCTGTAATTTGGGTATTGAACAATTCAAAATGAATCGTATCCTTTGAAAGTCCAGCGGCAATTAATTGATGTTGAATTAAAAAAATCATATCTTGAGGGCCACAAATAAAACAGTCATCTGTAAATGAAACATCTATTACTTTTTCTGTTATAAATGCTATTTTTTCTTCAGAAAAGCGGCCGTTCAACCATTCAGTAGGGCGGTATTCATTTGTAAGAAAATAAAAAATTTCAAATCGTTCCAAATAGCAATTTTTAAGTTGCTCGATCGTTTCTTTGAAAATAATGGAATGTACATTTTTATTAAGATAAAATAATTTAAAAGTACAATTAGGGTCAGCTTTTAAATGCGTTTTGATAATAGAAATTATTGGCGTAATACCACTTCCGGCTGCAAAAGCAATGTAATTTTTAGTTTTTTGGGATTCTATTGGTACATTAAAATGGCCATTTGGAGGCATGACTTCTATTACATCGCCCACTTGCAGTAGGTCATTTATATAGCTCGAAAAAACACCATGCGGTACTTTTTTTACAGCAACTTGCCATAAATTCTCAAGTGGGCTCGAGGATAACGAATAAGAACGACGGATTTCGGTGTGGTTTATAGTAGCTTTTAGGGTAAGGTATTGCCCTTGCTTATAAGCAAATATGGATTGGAATTCGATTGGAATTTCAAAAGTGATCACTGTGCAATCTGCGGTTACTTTGAAAAGATGCGAAACTTTTAGCGGATAAAATTTTGACATATATACCAGTTTTATTTAAACTAACAAGTGTTAGTTTGTTTGGCAAATATAATTAATTTTTTGATATAAATTTTAATTTATGAAATTATTTTAATCTTTTTTTAGGAATAATATAAAAAGTACAAATAGTAATGATATACACACCTCAAGCAAACATCACTTTTGTTGCAGATGCAATTATAATTGTTTTTCAAAATATAAAATCATTAATCAAATTAATCCATTACAATTAAAAATATTTTTTATAAAAATAAGACAATGTTTTTTTACTTTTGCAACATCATGGAAAAAAAAGACATTAGAAGTTTGACAAAAGAACAAATTGTAGCTTATTTTATAGCACAAGGCGAACAAGCTTTTCGAGGCAAGCAAGTATATGATTGGATTTGGAACAAAGGCGTGCATCGGTTTGATGAGATGACAAATTTGTCAAAAGCCACTCGATTATGGCTCGAAACTCATTTTGAAATCAAGCATATCAACATCAATACCATGCAAAAAAGCCTGGACGGCACTATAAAAAATGCGGTAACGTTGCACGACGGATTGATAGTAGAAAGTGTTTTGATACCTACTGATACCCGCACAACAGCTTGTGTTTCTAGCCAAGTTGGTTGTAGTTTAGATTGTAATTTTTGTGCCACTGCTCGATTAAAGCGAATGAGAAATTTAGAACCAGCCGAAATTTATGATCAAGTAGTAGCCATAGACAAAGCAAGCAAAGAAACCTACAACAGACCATTGTCTAACATTGTGTTTATGGGCATGGGTGAACCCTTGATGAATTATAATAATGTAATGAAAGCTATCGAAATGATCACTTCCAACGAAGGATTGGGAATGTCTCCAAAACGCATTACGGTTTCTACATCTGGTATTCCAAAAATGATAAAAAAAATGGCCGATGAAGGTGTCAAGTTCAAATTGGCAGTTTCCTTACATACAGCTATTGAAACAGTAAGAAATCAGATTATGCCTTTTTCTGAACATTTTCCACTAAAAGAGTTAAGAGATAGCTTGGTATATTGGTACAGTAAAACGAAAAGTAAAATTACTTTTGAATATGTAGTTTGGAAAGGAATAAACGATACTCCCGAAGCTATTCAAGCTCTTGTGAAATTTTGTAAACATGTACCTTGCAAAGTCAACTTGATTGAATACAACCCAATTGACGATGGTATTTTTCAGCAAGCCAATCAAGAGGCATTAGAGGCTTATATCAATGCTTTGAGCAAACATAATATTGTTGCAAAAGTCAGATACAGCAGGGGCAAAGACATCGATGCAGCCTGTGGGCAGCTGGCCAACAAAGGCTAAAAAACGTATTCCTAAATATATTCAAAATAAGCTTTCAACTAACCTTCTTTTTTTTATTTAAAAAGATGGAAAAATATTAAAATGAAAAAAATATTACTCCTGTCTGATACTCACAGTCATATTGATGAATCTATTTTAAAATACGTAAGACAATCTGACGAAGTATGGCACGCAGGCGACATTGGAAGTTTAGCTGTTACAGATGCGATCAAAAAAATAAAGCCACTAATTGCCGTATATGGCAATATAGACGATGCCAAAGTCCGTATGGAGTTTCCGCTTCATCAACGATTTATGTGCGAAAAGGTATCGGTTTGGATAACACACATTGGTGGCTATCCTGGAAAATACAATCCCAATATTAGAGACATGCTAGTTCAAAACCCACCAAAATTATTTATTTGTGGACATTCTCATATATTGAAAGTAATTTTTGATAAAAAAAACCAACTGCTGCACCTCAATCCTGGTGCATGTGGCAAAAGTGGCTTTCATCAAATACGCACCATGCTAAGATTTGTAATAGATCAGGACAAAATAAAAGATTTGGAAGTAATTGAAATTGGAACAAAATAAATGAAGTCCCAATAACCTCATTAATCGCTGTTAATTAATTTGGGTAAAAATGCAAATAAAAAAAAAACCCAAATAAAATATTTGGGTTTTCCTTCGCACTAATAAACTAAGTTTATAGGTTTATCGCAACCGATCTACAGATTTTACAAGATCTTCGTCCTTTTTGATGGCTTTATTGGCAAAACCCAATAAAACGATAGCAACAATTGGAAGAAACATCCCAATACCTTTCTCAGAAACTTCAGAAGTTCCTCCAGATAAATTTAGCATTCGATATACCAATAATCCTAATAAAATTAAATTCAATATGATATTCAATCTGTTCAATACAAATTGAAGTTGTCTTTTTTGAAATGAAATAATACTAATAACAGACAATACAGTACTTAATCCAAATAGGCCAGTATAAAGTGAATTGGCCATAAAATATACAGGTTTGCCAGATGTAGCAATCCAAAGTGGCAGTACAAATGCCAATGCACTAGTACATAATAAGGCTAATAGTAAATATAATGTTTGAATTCTTTGAATCATTGAAAAATGGCATATAAATTATTATTGCACAAAAATAAATAATATTTTTTAAAAAAACTATTGTATTTTAAAAAATAATTGTATTATTGCACAACCAAAACGTAAGTACTTCATTCTTTGGCTTATTCACAAAATTTACCACCTACTTTTTATATAAAATTCTATAAATTTAAAAAACATTTATGTTTGATCATACCGCATTAAAACAAATGAAGCTAACCGAGCTTCAAGAAATTGCTAAATTAGCTAAAACCATTAAGATTGCGAATGTTAAAAAAGATACATTAATAACCATGATTTTAGACCATCAGGCCAAAACAAATCAGGATCAAAATGTTGTGTCTGAACCCGTTGCAGAAAAACCCAAGCGAAACAGAATTGTTGCACCAAAAGACGAAAAAATTCAAGCAACTCCTAAAAAAACTGCTGACAAACCCAATAAAAAACAGCATGTTGAAACAAAAGTACAGCAAGAAATAGTAGAAGACAAAGTCGATGCACCTGTAATGGATGCAACACCAATAATTGAAAATAAATCTGAAGAAATTAAAATTATTAATGCCGAAAAAACTTTATTTTCAAAAGATATTAATCCTAAACCTTACATAAAACCCGCAAAATTTAAAAAAGCGGAATATGAAAAAAAATTAGCATCAAAAGGAAATAAAAGAGCACTTTTTAATAAAAAAACTGAAAACTCAGAAATCGAAAACCCTAATGTTTCAGAAAATGATGCAATTGTTTCAGAATCGATAGTAGTAACTGTTGCAATCGAAGAGGATTCAAAACCGAGTTTGGAATTAGAAAACCCCAACATCGATAATTTAGAAAATATTACAGCGGTTACAGAAGATCCAAACAAGCCAGAAGAATCCAATTTTAAAAAGCAACATCCTCCACACCCCAAAAATCCTAAAAATCCTAAATTCAACAACAAAAAAAATAATTTTAGAGATGCGGATTATGAGTTTGATGGCATAATAGAAAGTGAAGGCGTTTTAGAAATGATGCCAGACGGTTACGGATTTTTGCGGTCTTCAGATTATAATTATTTAGCATCGCCCGATGATATTTATTTATCAACATCACAAATTAGATTGTTTGGTTTAAAAACAGGCGATACCGTAAAAGGTGTGGTACGACCACCTAAAGAAGGAGAAAAATTTTTTCCACTTATAAAAGTACTCAAAATTAATGGACATGAGCCACAAGTTGTTCGAGACAGGGTTTCGTTTGAGCATTTAACGCCTGTTTTTCCTACAGAAAAATTCAAACTTGCTGAAATGGGCAGTTCCGTTTCTACCCGAATTATCGATTTATTTTCGCCAATTGGCAAAGGACAAAGAGGCATGATTGTTGCACAGCCCAAAACAGGTAAAACCATGTTGCTCAAAGACATAGCCAATGCGATTGCGGCCAATCACCCCGAAGTATATTTACTAGTTTTGCTAATAGACGAACGTCCAGAGGAGGTTACGGATATGATTAGGAATGTAAAAGGAGAAGTCATTGCCTCAACTTTTGATAGAGAACCCCAGGAACATGTAAAAATTGCAAATATCGTTTTAGAAAAAGCCAAAAGACTTGTAGAATGCGGACATGATGTGGTGGTATTATTGGATTCAATTACCAGATTGGCAAGAGCTTACAATACCGTTCAGCCTGCATCGGGCAAGGTATTGAGTGGTGGTGTAGATGCTAATGCGTTGCAAAAACCCAAAAGGTTTTTTGGTGCCGCTCGAAACATAGAAAATGGGGGGTCTTTAAGCATTATTGCTACGGCTTTAACAGAAACGGGATCGAAAATGGATGAAGTTATTTTTGAAGAATTTAAAGGAACTGGTAATATGGAATTGCAATTAGATAGAAAAATTGCAAATAAACGAATTTTTCCTGCTATCGATTTGACTTCGTCGAGTACTCGAAGAGACGACCTTTTGTTAGACACGCAAACGTTACAACGAATGTGGATTATGAGAAAATATTTAGCTGACATGAACCCTGTAGAAGCCATGGATTTTATTAATGAAAGATTTAAAGGCACTAGAAACAACGAAGAATTTTTAATATCGATGATGAATGATTAATTAAAAGTTATTCCTAATTTATAAAGTTTATTAAACAAAATCTCAAAATAATTATTATTCTGAGATTTTTTTTATTTATATAAAATAGGATTATTTATTAAGTTACATGACAATACTTTATCATTTTGTAATAAAATAAGTTTTTATCTTTATTACATAAATAAAATAGAGTGAAAATTTAAATTTATTTTATAATATTTTTCAAAACAAGACTTGCTTTTTCTTTTTTATTAAAAAAAAGTACTCATTATTTGTAACAAAATTAGCTTACAGTTGTCTTGTATGTAGTTAAAAAATAAAATATAAATTATGAAAATTAAATTATTTATCACTTGTCTTTTTAGTTGTATTTCTTTTGGTTTTGCACAAAACACTGGAAGTATAAAAGGAAAAATTATTGATAAAAACACTAAAAATGCTTTGCCTTATGTGAATATTGTTATAAAAAATGACAATAAAATTGTTACAGGAAGTGTTACCAAAGACGATGGTAGCTTTGTAATCAATCAGTTACAAGCTAAAAATTATGTTGTTGAATTTCAGTTTATTGGATACATTACTCAAACAAAGAATGTTGATTTGACAAAAGAAAGTAATTTCAATTTTGGAACAATATTTCTGGTAGAAGATGTCAAAGAATTGAAAGAAGTACAAGTAGTTGCAGAACGCTCGAGCATGGTTCAAAAAATTGATAGAAAAGTTTTTAACGTTGGAAAAGACTTGATCGCATCGGGAACCACGGCTTCAGAAATTATGAATAATGTGCCAACGGTGAGCATTGACCCGCAAACCAAAGAAATCAGTATGCGTGGCAATAGCAATGTGCGTGTGTTGGTTGACGGAAAGCCATCAAACGTGTCTGTGGAGCAGTTATTGCAACAAATTCCGTCGGCTTCTATCAAGCAAATTGAATTGATTACCAATCCTTCTGCCAAATACAATCCGGAGGGAATGAGTGGGATTATCAATATTATTTTGCATAAAAATTCGCAAGATGGTTTTAATGGATCCATAAATACTGGAGTAACTTTTGGAATTACACCAAAAACCAATTCGGCATTAAACATGAATTATCGCGTGGGGAAAGTCAATTTTTATACCAATTATGGTTTCAATCATGGTATCAATGCCAATCACGGATTTGTGAATAGCGAACGACCAACGCAAGAAAACAGACAAGATTTCAACTTTAGAGATAAAAATACTACTAATTTGATCAAGCTAGGAATGGATTATTACATCAACGACAAAAACACTTTGTCGGTCTATACCAATCAAAGTTTTACCAATGGTTCGGGCAATGGAAAAACAATTGTTGCTTATCAAGATGCTTTGGCAAATGGAAATACCAACCAACTTTTTTCAAGCAAAAGCAACAATAAAAATCAGACGTATGATTTGGTTTTCAAACATGATTTTGAGAAAAAAGAGGAGAATTTAGAAATACAAATGAATTTTTCGCATACCGAAGATGATGAAAATACTAATTATGATGAAACGATTTTGAGTCCATTTTTCAATTATAATCGGATTAATTTGGTAAATGGAACAACCGATTATTTTCAATTCAATACCGATTATGTAAATCCAATTTCTGAAACTTCAAAAATAGAACTAGGAGTTGAAGCACGTATTCAAAACTCTGGAAATCAATTTGATGATGTCAATCCGAGTTTTTCTAGTGCTAATAATTCATTTGATTTTGGAAGAAATATCTATTCGGCTTATACCAATTATAGCAAACAATTTGGAAAATGGAGTACACAATTGGGCGTTCGTTTAGAATATTTTGAATTGGATGCCAATTTTGCCATCAATCAAACCAATCCTATTTTTTCTGAAGTGCAAAACACCAAAGACAAATTGTTTACTGCCTATCCATCAGCATTTTTTACCTATACCATAAACGACAAAAATTCATTCAACTTCAATTATTCCAGACGAGTAGATCGCCCAAGCATTGGACAAATAAGCCCTATCAGAGAATGGACCACGCCTTTGATGGAATCGAGAGGAAATCCCGACTTGCTGCCGCAATTCACCAATTCATTTGAAGTAAATTACACCAAAGGAACTAAAATCGGCTCCATCACAAGTGGTGTTTTCTATAGATTAATCTCCGATGAAATATCCAGAACCGTTTATAATGACCCTAATAATGTTAATAGAAATATTTTGTCTTATGCCAATTTTGACAGCAACAAAGCTTACGGAGCCGAAACATCTGCCAACTTAAAGTTCACCAAATGGTGGGCTGTAAATGCGAGTGCCGACGTTTATTTTAAAACGGCAAAAGGAACCATTCAAAACGCTTCGACCAACGTTTTAGAAAATGCCGAGGTAGATATTGTAACCTTCAATACCCGAATCAACAACACCTTTACAGCATCTAAAAATTGGAGATTTCAATTGTTTGGGATGTATCGCGGAAAAGATAGAGGCTTGCAATATGACAGAAAAGCAATGTATAAAATGGATTTTGGCACCACATACAACATTTTGAAAGGAAAAGGCACCATCACCGCAAGATACAACGACGTATTTGAAAACATGCGATTTGCATTTGAGGGTAATATTCCCTACCGTCAAACAGGAGCCTTCTATTGGGAGAGTCAAACCTTCTACCTTGGCTTCAACTATGTTTTTGGTGGAGGAAAAAATCGTGCATTAGCAAGAAAACAAAGAGATGCCAACGAAACACAAGGCGGAGGCGGCATGTTCTAAGAGTATTTCGACAAAAATAACTTAAATTATTTAAAAGCGTTTTGAAGCAATTCAATACGCTTTTTAATTTTATAGCAATTGGGAATAAAAAAGTAGAAATCAGAAGATATAAATGTAATTTTTTATAGAGAATATGACAAAAAATAATTTATTTGTTGAAGATATAATTCTAAATATGTCAAATTCAATTGTAAATATGCCAAATTCAATTATGAATATGCCAAATTTAATTGTAAATATTCCAAATTCAATTGTAAATATGCCAAATTCAATTATAAATATGCCAAATTCAATTGTAAATATGCCAAATTCAATTGTAAATATGCCAAATTCAATTGTAAATATGCCAAATTCAATTATGAATATGCCGAATTCAATTATGAATATGCCAAATTCAATTGTGAATATGCCAAATTAAATTATAAATATGCCAAATTCAATTGTAAATATGCCATATTGAATTATGAATATGCCATATTCAATTATAAATATGCCGAATTCAATTATGAATATGCCGAATTCAATTATGAATATACCAAATTCAATTGTAAATATGCCGAATTCAATTATGAATATGCCAAATTCAATTGTAAATATGCCAAATTCAATTGTAAATATGCCAAATTCAATTGTGAATATGCCAAATATAATTATAAAAATTCTAAATCGAATTATAAATAATTAGAAATTAAAAAGAAATAATAAAGAAACTATCTATTATTTTGGAATTAGATGAACAGCAATGCCTTTATGGTCGCTTAATTTGTTTTTTTCTATAAAAACTTTTGCATCTATTCTTTCAAAATCCAAATGGGAAGGAATAATAATGTGATCAATGTTTTGAGGTAATTGCTTTGTTGCGATTATAAGCTGATGTTTTTTAAATAAATTTTCAAGTCTATCGGTGGTGCTTTTGTTTATGGTATAATTTGCTTCACTTTTAATAAAAGAAGTATTCAAATCACCAACAATAAAAATATTTTTATTTTCTTTAGCTATATTTTCGCAATCGATAATACAATTTTGGAGTTCATTTTCAGCAAAAGGTTGTTCTTTATAGCGAGTTCCGATAATTGTTGCATAAATAACAATTGGTCCAAATATGGTTTCAAATTCTAAAGCAACACTCGTTTTATCATCACATACAAGAAATTGTTTTTTTGGGGCAATATTTGAATAAATCGATGTTCTATATGCTTTTTCGCCATTCAAATAATCGGAATAATTTAATTTTTCATAAATAGAATTTTCAGGAATTGCGGTAGAAAAATGTCGAAATTTGAAATTAGAAAGGTTTAAAGGGATGGATTCAGTTAAAATTAAAAAATCAAAATGTTGTTCATTTAAAAAATTTTCAATTTTCAAATACTGCTTTTTTGTAGAATATTTTTTAGCCCAATCAATATTAAACGTAGCGATTTTCATGTAATTATTTATTTGAAGGCGATTTTATTTATTAATAAAGCAGCACTTTATGTTTAAAATAGTATAGATTTCGAGTTCTTAAATCCTAAACTTCCCCATAAATCATTTGCATCAATTTCCACAACATTACCATTTTTAGCACTTTCTGCACGTTCCAAAACCATTTTTACAAATTCTGGATCATAAGTGTTTTCCTCTTCTTTTTTATCTTTTCTCATTTCAAAAGAAACATTTAAAGCTTTGAATATAGCAATCAATGCTTTTGAAACTTTAGAATCTGCATGAACTATAAATGTATTCATAACTTTATAAAATTAATGATTACAAAATTACAAATTTTATTTGATATGAAAACCAATCATTTTCAACAAAGTGCAATTAAAAAATGGGCCTATAATGCTATCGATATTGATGATTTAAGTATATTTGTAATTCAATAAAATAAATAATTAATTAAATATATTAAAATAAAATGATCAAAAATTCCATATATAGTTGTTTATGGTGTCCAAACAATGCAATAGAAATGGCCCATTATTATGTTGATGTTTTTACAAACGCCAAAATATTATCTGAAAACCCAATGGTTGTAAAAATAGAAATCAATAACACCATTTTTATGTTATTAAATGGAGCCGAAAGCCCTTTTAGTGTAGCAAATTCTTATGTAATTGAATGTGATACACAAGAAGAAATCGATCATTATTGGAACAAATTAGGCTATAAAGGGCAATATAAAAATTGTGGTTGGCTCGAAGATCAATTTGGGGTTTCTTGGCAAATTGTTCCAAAGATTTTAGGAGAATTAATGAATGATCAAACAAAATCGAATCGAGTAATTGAGGCATTTTTAAAAATGCAAAAGTTTGATATTCAACAACTTATAGATGCTTAATGTTACATTATTTTGAGTTGATGTTAAAAATAGGGGAGGGCAAGACTGATTTAGATAGGTGTAGCTTGTTAAAATATTGTGATTTAATTTTATTGTAAATCAAAATTGTTATTTTTGTTACAAAATTAAAAAAAAATGAAAAGAAAATTATTTATTGGCATAATGAGTGTCATGTTAGTAAGTTGTGCTACTACAAAATCGACTTTATCTGAAGATTATACTCAAAAATACCTTAACTCCATAACAGCATCGGAGTTAAAACAGCATTTGACCATTGTGGCATCTGACGAAATGGAAGGAAGAGATACGGGGTCTGAAGGGCAAAAAAAAGCGGGCTTGTATTTGATTGAACATTATAAAAAAAATGGCATCCCATATCCAAAAGGGGCTACCAATTATTATCAAAAAGTTCCAGCTGCCTTTATGGGAGGTGGATTACCTGATTCAGAAAACATTTGGGCTTTTATTGAAGGGTCGGAAAAGCCGAATGAAATAGTAGTAATTTCTGCACATTATGACCATGTTGGAGTTCAGGGAGGCGAAATATATAATGGCGCTGATGATGATGGATCTGGAACTGTAGCTTTGATGGAGATAGCTCAGGCTTTTCAGTTGGCAAAAAATGAGGGGCATGGGCCAAAACGTTCTGTATTAATTTTTCATGCCACCGGCGAGGAACATGGCTTGTATGGCTCGCAATATTATTCTGAAAATCCACTTTTTCCATTTGCCAATACCATAACAGATGTGAATATTGACATGATTGGTAGGAGAGACGAGTTTCATCCAAATACCAATGATTATGTTTATTTGATAGGCTCAGATTATTTGTCATCTGATTTGTATGCTATTTGTGAAAATGTAAATACTAAATATATTAATACTACATTAGATTATAAATTTAATGATAAAACAGATCCAAACCGATATTATTACCGATCAGATCATTACAATTTTGCAAAACATGGAATTCCGTCTGTGTTTTTATTTAACGGTGTGCATGAAGATTATCATAAAAAAACTGACGAAGTAAGTAAAATAGAGTTTGATGCTTTGACAAAAAGAACCAAATTAGGTTTTGCCATTGCTTGGGAGTTGGCAAACAGACCCAACCGACCTGTAGTAGATAAAAAATAATTGAAAATATTTGTAAAAGAAGTTGCTTTTTAGCAGTAAATCAATGCGTTAGGGATAGAAGCGGCATCCTTTTTTTGTAGTTGGGTAGGGCTTTTTCTGCCCTGCCCAACTACAATAAAAGATATAGCGAATAGCCCGGCCCCTTGTGGGAACGCCCAAATTATAGTTATGAAAAAATTAAATAAAATTGGACTTTTGGCATTTATTATCATGTTTATATTGTCATGTGGAGTAAAAAAAACAAGAAATATGCTTGTAAATGGTGATTATGATGCTGCAATAAAAAAATCGGTTGAGGGGTTGCGAAGCAATAAAAACAGCAAAGGCAACCAGGAATATGTATTGATTTTGGAGGAAGCATTTGCAAAGGCCAAGGAGCGGGATTTGAGAAATATTGCGACATGGAGCAAGGAACAAATACCATCTAATTATGAGAAAATATTTAACACATACAGCCTTTTAGAACAACGGCAAGAACAAATTAGACCCTTACTTCCCCTTCAAGTATTTGCGGAAAATAGAACGGCTGTTTTTGAATATGAAGATTATTCTGATGAATTGGTAACAAGTAAAAACAAATTAGTAACCTATTTGTATGATAATTCAAAGGCTTTATTGCTTACAAATGGTAAATTAAATTGCAGAAGGGCTTATGAAGATTTGAAGTATGTGAATGAATTGGTAGCAAACTACAAAGATGTGCTTACGTTGAAAGACAAAGCATTTCAAAAAGGTTTAGATTATGTATTTGTAAGCACAAAAAATGAGACTAATATGGTAATACCGAGCCGATTGCAACAAGATTTATTGGATTTTAGTACGTATGGTTTGAATGACCAATGGACGGTGTATCATAATAAAAAAACATCTGGAATAGATTATGATTATGAAATTATTGTAGGTTTTAGGAATATAATAATATCGCCAGAACAAATCAAAGAACGTGAATTTATCAAAGAAAAACAAATCAAAGATGGAGAAAAAAATGTTGTTGATACAAAGGGTAATATTGTAAAAGACAACTTTGGAAATCCAATAAAAACAGACAATATAATTACAATAAAAGCTCAAGTATATGAATACAGACAATATAAATCTGTACAGATTATGGCAAAAGTAGATTATATTGACGGTAAAAGTAAGCAGTTTTTAAAAACATTTCCTATAAGTAGCGAGTATGTTTTTGATTATATTTATGCCAATTATAATGGCGATAAACGGGCTTGTGATGATCAATATTTGACTAATTTTAATAAAAGAGCGGTTGCTTTTCCAAGCAATGAACAAATGATATATGATACAAGCGAGGATTTGAAAAGAAAATTAAAGGATATCATGAATAATTACCATTTTAGGGGGTAGATGCGTTTGATTAATTAAACTTTTAATTGTCTTTTTCCTGAAATGCTATCCATTCTATTTAATAGAAAACTTCTTACAGGAAATTTTTTTGACATTATTTTTTTAATATATATAAAATTATCTACTATGGCTAATAAATTTTGTTCAAATAGCGGTTTATGTTTTGTATCAACTTTAGTTAATTTTAAAGCTTTTTCATAAGAAAATGTTAATTTTTTCAATTGACTTTTACAGTTTTTGAATTTATGCAAATTATAATTTATAGAATATGTTTCTAGTAATTTTATTTTTGTAATGTCTGTTTTGTTAAAAAATACACCTCCAACTTGTTGATTTTCATGTATTCTATAATAAAATAGTTTATTAGGAATTAATAAAAAAGCATCTTTTGATGCTGCAATAATGGCAATCCATTCATCATGATGAAAATCTTTTACGAGAGGAATAGGTAATATTTCATTTATAAAAGAAGATCTGATTGCCATAGAAGCTCCAGTTGCAAAATTGCCAGCATGAGTAATTATTTTAAAATAATCAAAAGGTATTTTTTTTTCTTCAAAAAATTGAGGGATATCCCAAATGGCATGTTTTTCAATTACCTCGCTTTTATTATTAATGCAAAAACCATTTGATGCAATTACATTTATATCTTTTTTTTTAAGAAATATATCAATATATGTGGCTACTTTTGTGTTTACCCAAATGTCATCTTGATCAGATAAAAAAATATAATCACCAGTACATAATGAAATGGCTTTTTCAAAGTTTTTAACGCTTTTTAAATTGATTTCATTTTGAAAAAGTGTTATTAAACTTGGATTTTTCATAGCATAATTATCAATAATACTAATTGTTTTATCAGTAGAACCATCATCACAAATAATAATTTCATCAACCTTTAAAGTTTGATTTAGTATAGAGTCTAATTGTTCTTCTAAAAATAATTCGCCGTTATAGGTACAAAGTGCTACTGAAATTGTCATTTTTAAATTTTATTTTGAGCAAAAATAAATGAAAAAAATTAAAATTCTAAACATTCAAAATGAAAAAAAAATTATATTTGCTAAATAAATTGTATGTATGATTAAAAAGTTACAAAATAGCCCTTTTTTTAAATCCCAAAATAGTATAATTACTTTATGGATCTTGTTGAGCATTTTTGCAGCTTATAAACAATTTCAAATTAATCGTATTAATAATTATTTAATATATAAAAATGTTTACAATCATACCCTTCATCAATGGTCGTTATATGCCTCATACCCGAATGAATATTTAGACCACAATCATTATGGCCCCATTTTTAGTTTGTTAATTGCCCCATTTGCTATAATGCCTGATCAGTTGGGGTGTATGCTTTGGAATGTTTTTAACGCTGTTGTGTTGGTGTATGCCATAAAACAATTGCCTTTGAATTATCAGAAAATCAATCTAATATTGTGGATATGCTGTCATGAATTTTTAACTACTTCGTTAAGTTTTCAATTTAATCCTATAATGACAGCTATTATAATTTTAAGTTTTGTGAAAATTCATCAAGAAAAAGATTTTTGGGCAGCATTTTTCATCATTTTAGGAGCATTTGTTAAAATATATGGTATTGTAGGATTAGCTTTTTTCTTTTTTTCAAAAAATAAGTTAAAATTGCTTCTTTCTTTGTTATTTTGGGCAATCATATTGTTTATTCTACCTATGTTTATTTCGTCTAAAGACTTTATTATACAAACGTATTTTGAATGGTTTGATAGATTAATTGTTAAAAATAGCGAAAACGCATCACTAACTTCTATGCAAGATATTTCTGTAATGGGAATGATCAAACGGGTTTTGGCTAATCCAGATATTAGTACTTTACCTATTTTAGGTTTTGGATTATTACTATTTGGATTACCTTATTTAAAGTGGAAATCATTTTCTGATCTACAATTTAGATTGTTACTCTTGGCTTCGGTATTGCTATTTACAGTTATTTTTAGTTCAGGATCAGAATCTCCTACCTATATAATTGCTTTTTTGGGTGTCGCAATATGGTATGTAGTTCAAGAAAAACCCATTAATACTATCAGTTTATTTTTATTTATATTTGCGCTACTGCTTACAAGTTTGTCTCCATCGGATTTGTTTCCAAAATACATCAAAACACATTACGTACAACCTTATGCCTTGAAAGCCTTACCTTGTTTTTTGATTTGGCTCAAAATAATAGTTGAAATGATGTTTATAAATAAAAATAAACCTACAAATTATTTAGATAATTAATGAAAAAAAATATTACAATTGTAATCCCATCCTATAATGAAGCTACAAATATTCCAGTAATGATTGATGCTTTGCACAAAGTATTAGAGCAATTGCCTTATTTGTATAAAATAGTATTTGTAGATGATGGTAGTTCAGATAACAGTTTGTCAATCCTCGAAAATATTTCAAAAACAGATTCTAAAGTATTTTACATTCAATTGTCTAGAAATTTCGGACATCAAAATGCTTTGAAAGCTGGTGTAGATTTTGTAAGAAACCAATCGGCTGCCATTATAACGATGGATGGCGATATGCAACATCCACCTGAATTAATTGCAAATATGCTCGAAAAATGGGAAGAACATTATGATGTAGTTTATACAATTAGAGAAGAAGATAAAGATTTGTCATGGTTTAAAAATAAAACATCCAAAGGATTTTATTCATTAATTAACCAACTATCTGAAGTAAAAATCGAACCTGGCACGGCTGATTTTAGATTAATGGATAGAAAAGTAGCAGATGTTTTTTCAAATTTTTCTGAAAATGAGTTGTTTATTAGGGGTTTAATTTCTTGGGTTGGATTTAAACAATTTGCCATACATTATAAGCCTAATGCAAGATTTTCTGGGAAAAGTAAATATACTATTGTTAAAATGATACGATTTGCCATGCAAGGCATCACGTCATTTAGTACTAGGCCGTTGTATCTTGCTGTATTTCTTGGAGTTGTACTGTCTGCTTTTGCATTTTTATTTTTTATAATATACGTATTATATAGTGTTTATTTTGGACATGTCATTTCAGGATGGGCTTCATTAATAAGTACTGTGGTATTTTTTGGTGGATTAAATCTTATAGTTTTAGGAATTATAGGAATATATGTTGGAAAAATGTTTATTCAAAGTAAAAATAGACCTAATTATTTAATCAGTAAATCTAATTTTCAATGATATTATTAAGTTTTGATATAGAAGAATTTGATATGCCTATGGAATACGGCAAGTCGATTCCTTTTGAAGAGCAAATTTCAATTTCAAAAGCTGGAACAACAGCCATTTTAGATTTATTAGATGTACATCAAATAAAAGCTACATTTTTTTCGACTGTTGTTTTTGCAAAAAATGCTCCAGACATCATCAAAAGAATTATAGCTTCGGGTCATGAATTGGCCTCTCATACCTATTTCCATAGCGATTTTAAGGTAGCACATCTCAAAATGTCAAAAGATGAATTGGAACAATTATCTCAATCAGAAGTAATAGGATTTAGAATGCCTCGTATGTATCCTGTAGATGAAATGGAAATTTTTAAAGCTGGATACCAATACAATTCTTCTATAAATCCTACATTTTTACCAGGAAGATACAATCATTTAGACAAACCTAGAACTTATTTTATGCAATCGGGCGTGCTTCAAATTCCAGCTTCTGTAAGTCCAATGATTAGATTTCCACTATTTTGGTTGAGTTTTCATAATTTACCATTATTTATATATATATTTTTGTCAAAAATAACTTTAAAACATGATCAATATTTGAATATATATTTTCATCCATGGGAATTTACCGATTTGGATCAACCCAAAAAATTCAATTTCCCAGGATATGTTTCCAAAAATACGGGTGCAAAAATGATAGCAAGATTTGATCAATATATCGTGCAAATGAAACAAAAAAATTATATATTTGGAACTTTCAAAGAGTTTATAACTACAATTGACGCTAATACTATTTCAAATTGATTGATATATCTATTATTATTACAACTTATAACGCCGAAGAATGGCTACAAAAAGTACTAATTGGTTATTTGAATCAATCATTTACTAATTTTGAAATAATAATTGCAGATGACGGATCAACATCCAAAACAACATTATTAATAAAACAATTTGAAAATCAATTTAAACACCCCATTATTCATGTTTGGCAAGAAGATCAAGGGTTTCAAAAACCCAAAATATTAAATAAAGCTATTCTTAAATCTAATGCTTCATATTTAATATTTACTGATGGTGATTGTATTCCGCACCAGCATTTTGTAAAAACTCATTTTAAACAAAGGGCTGAAGGCTATTTTCTTTCTGGAGGCTATTTTAAATTGCCGCTATCTATATCAAAATTAATTAGTCCAAAAGATATAGCAACACAACGTTGTTTTGAAGCTAAATGGCTGATACATAATGGGTTAAAAATTAATTTTAAAATTACAAAACTGATAAAAAACGCTTATTTTGCAGCATTTATGAATTGGATTACTCCCACTAAGCGGTCTTGGAATGGGCACAATGCTTCGGGGTGGAAGCAAGATATATTAGACATCAATGGCTTTAATCACGAGATGCAATATGGAGGTTTAGACCGAGAAATGGGGGAACGTTTATTTAATAATGGTTTGTTATCAAAACAAATTCGATACAGTGCCATTTGTATTCATTTAGAGCATAAACGCGGGTATGCTAATGCTGAAATATGGAAAAAAAATAATGAAATAAGAAAATATAATAAGAAAAATAAAATAACATTTATTAAAAATGGAATTAGTAGCTTAATTTATACAGAATAATCTTTCTTTTTTGTAAAAAATTTATAATATTGTCTTACTAAAAATAACACCAAACTACTATTATTTAATAAAAATAAAAATGATGTTCCAGAAAAGTAAATTCTAGAAAAAGTGGTGGTAATGAACCTGTTTCTAAACGCAAATTTGTATTTTTGTTTGATATTTTTTAACGATTTGTAAAAACTGTCGTCTATTTTTCCATTACTTTTATGTATCAAATTAAACCCAATAACATAAGATGTAAATCCTAAAACATCTGCAATTAAGCAAATATCGGTTCCGTAAAAATGAAAACCAGATAAATTATTAGACAAAGATAAATTAGCAGCGTTTTTTACTAATATAAAATTTTCATCTACAGTTTTTACTTTTAAAGGTAAATACTTTTCTGTGATTATTCTTCCATTTCCTTGTGTGATATGGGTAGCTATCCATTTTAAATTGATGCCACCTGCATTTGATAATATAGCCCAATTCTTATCTTTAACTTCAATTTCGTTAATTAATTGTTGTAAATATTGAATATCATGATCATGTAAAATAATATCTTGATGACATAAAATAATATATTTTCCTTGTGCTTCTTGCAAAAATCGATTCAATCCTTGATAAGCATCAAATGTACAACCTTGAGTATTATCTATTTTTAAAAATTCTGAATTATCTTTTGTAAAACCTTTAGCAATAAATGAATGCATCATTTCTAAATATTCACTGTTTTTTGTTACTAAAGTACAAATAGAAAAATCATATTTATAAGTTTTTTCTTTAGTAATTACTTGAATTTCCGTCATATTTTGTTGCATTATTTTATAAATAATTGATTTTTCTTGCAGACATAGATTGATCAATCAATTCAATGATCTCGTTTATATTTTTTGAATCATGATTCTTTTTCAATTCTCGTAATCTTTTTTGCGAAATCATAATTTTGTTATTCATTTTTAAATAACCAAAATAACTTTTATATATCCAAAACTGACATTGAATAAACCGATTTAGAACGGTATTAATAAAAATTTGAATATTCCAAAAAATATTTTTATTTGCATAAATATGTATAGCTTGTAAGATAAAACTATTTCTATTGTATGTAATTTTGACAAAATTTGATTTATTCATTGTATTTGTAGAAGCACTCACTTTGTGGTAACATACCGATTGGTGCTCATAAATACACCGCCAACCTAGCTGCCATGCTCGCAATCCTAAATCAAAATCTTCAAAATAAAATGGGGAATATATTTCGTCGAATCCATTCAATATTTGTAATTTTTTTCTATCAATTAAAGCATTTGCACCTGATAGATATGCAGTATATACTGGTTCCGTACTTTCAGAAACAAAATAAAATTTATTCGCTTTTAGTTTACAACCTTTAAGTCTAAGGGTTCGTGCTGCATCTTCAATTTTTTTGCCATCAAAGTTCATGATCCTGCCCATAACACCAAACGTTGTTGGAAGTTGAAAATATTGAAATTGATTTTCAAAATAATCCTCTTCGAGTGCAACATCTGTGTTTAATAAAAAAATCAAATCTTTTTGTGCCTTTGCTATGCCTTTATTGCAAGTTTTTGAAAAGCCAAGGTTTTTATCATTTTTAATGATATTAATTTCAGGATATTCATTTGTTATAAAAGCGATAGATTGGTCTTTTGATGCATCATCAATCAAAATAATTTCATAATCAATTTTTGAAAAATGTAAAGCCTGAAACACACTTGGAAGATATTCTTTCAACAAATGTGCACCATTATAATTGGGCAATATTACAGATATACTTTTTTTAAGCATTTTTCAAAAATTATTGTATTCTTTTATAATTTTTATATTCAAATAAGCGAATTCCCGTTATTTCTTCAAAATAAGCTAAAAATTTTCTTCTTAAACTAATTTTATTTTTTATTTTTGTAGGATCAATTTCAAATTTCCAATTGGTTTTGTTAATTCTATCAGAAAATACTTTTGGATGTGTCTCCTCAAAGGCTATTAAATGATCGGCATTTCCATAATCAAAGTCGGCTGCCAAAGGATAGGTTTCCGAAATCCATTCGTCGTCCGAATTATAAAAAGTATTAAAATTTCTTACTTTATTAGTTAATCCTTTAGGTGGTTTTACCCAACCATAGTGATATATATAAGCATCTATTAATTTTACTTTTATTTTTTTATTATCTAGTCTAAACCCTTGAGCATCTTTGTAAGAATGTATCCCTTTAATATTTTTAACTATTCTTATTTCTCTTCTGTACCATCTTCTTGAATGTGCAAAATAATCATAAGAACCATAAAAATGTTTATAATGAAATAATAACCCTTCTATTTTAGGATTATTCAAACAAATTTCCATCTCTTTTTGAATGGTTGCTAAATATTTTTCATGAACACATTCATCTCCTTGTATATAAAAAGCCCAATCAACATCAGTACTTATAGCCTCAAATGCTTTATCAGTTTCTAATGCAAATACGGTTCCGCCTTCTCGCAAATTATCGTTCCATTGGGTTTGGATAATTTTAATTTTTGGATCTTTCAGACTTTGCAACAAAGCTAAAGTTTCATCATCTGAATTGCCGTGAGCTACAATAAATTCATCGCAAATGGGCAATATAGATTGTATAGCCTCTAAAACCGTATAATCGTTTTTTACAGCATTTCGTATAAATGTAAATCCAGCTACTTTCATCTTTTTTTTAAACGTTGTTTTAAATAGAAATTAATCATTTGATACTAATGCTTGATATAAATCCATCACTTGTTTTGCAATAATAGGATCGTTAAATTTTTGAACAAATTCAAAACTTTTCTCTACCATATAGGCTCTTTTTTCAGATGAGTTCCATAATTCTAATATTTTGTCCTTAATTTCATCACAATTATTTGGATCTATATATGCCGAAAATGGTCCTCCTGCTTCTGGAAAAACACCATCTTTGCTAGTGATTACGGGTACTTTTGAATACATTGCTTCAATAATTGGTATGCCAAATCCTTCAAATAATGATGGGTAAACAAACAGTGTTGCCAATTGGTATAATGTTGCCAACTCTTGATGCGATAAGCCATTGATAAAAAATACTTGATCATTCATTTGATTGTCAGAAATATATTTTTCTATTTCTAAACAATATTTTGTTTTTTTTCCTAAAATTACTAATGGAATGGAAGTATCTTTTATGGCTTTTACTACCTGAAAAATGTTTTTACGAGCCTCTATTGTTCCTACATTTAAAATAAATGTTTCAGGTAAATCTAATTTTTTTAATAATGCATTTTTTTCTGAATCAGTACTTTTTTCTTTAAATATATTATGACACCCTTGATAAATTACTTCAATTTTATTTTCTTTAATTTTAAAAAATTGCATAATATCTGATTTCGTTTGTTCAGAAATAGCAATGATTTTATCAGCATTTTGTGCTGCTTTTTTAAACTTATAGGTATATATTTTGCGGTCTATCCATTTATAAAAATGGGGATGGTGCAAAAATATTAAATCATGTATCGTAACTACGCTTTTAATGGAAGTTGATTGAAGTCCAAACGGGAGTTCTCCTGATAATCCATGATAAATATTTATATTATCGTTAATTAAATCATTAACTACAAAATATTGTCTCCATAAATTATAAAAATATTCAAATAATTTATTTTTTGGTCTTTTTTCTATACAGTTATTATTTGAATATCCAAATAAATTTTTATCACTTTTTTTAGGATTATATAAAAAGTATGAATTTTTACTATAATTTGTACTTAATATTCTAATCAAATCCCGACAATAATTGCCCAAACCAGTTTTATTATGGTAAATTCTTTTGGCTTCGTATCCAATAATGATGGGATTTTCTAAATTCATAAAAAAAAATTTATAAAAAAACTAGTATCACGTTTTTTTGTAATACTAGTTTTGTTAATTATATAGCTACATCATATTCTCTTAAAGCATCATTCAAACTTGTTTTCAAATCTGTTGATGGTTTACGTGTTCCAATAATCAAAGCACAAGGCACTTGAAATGATCCTGCTGCAAATGTTTTTGTATAACTTCCTGGTATTACTACAGATCGTTCTGGTACAAATCCTTTCATTTCTTTTGGTTCTGCACCCGTTACATCTATAATTTTTGTAGAAGCTGTAAGACAAACATTAGCCCCTAAAACCGCTTCTTTACCAACATGTACTCCCTCTACAACTATACATCTCGAACCAATAAAAGCCCCGTCTTCAATAATAACGGGGGCAGCTTGCAAGGGTTCTAACACACCACCAATCCCAACACCACCACTTAAATGTACGTTTTTTCCTATTTGAGCACAGCTCCCAACGGTAGCCCATGTGTCCACCATAGTCCCTTCATCTACATAAGCACCAATGTTTACATAACTTGGCATTAAAATGACTCCTTTTGAAATATAGGCTCCATGTCTGGCAACCGCATTGGGAACCACTCGAATGCCTTTGGCAGCATAACCTCGTTTTAATGGCATTTTGTCATGATATTCAAATATTCCAGCTTCCAATGTTTCCATTTTTTGAATAGGAAAATACATGACAACAGCTTTTTTTACCCACTCGTTTACTTGCCACCCATTTGTTGTTGGTTCCGCAACCCTCAAGGCTCCCGAATCCAATAAATTAATTACTTCTCGTATGGTATTTTGTGTGTTTTCTTCTTGTAATAAGGCTCGATTTTCCCAAGCATTTTCAATTATTATTTGTATATTTTTCATTGTATTGTTTGATTTTTTGGCAAATATAATGCTTTTAAAGTATTAACCAAATTGTTTTAATAGCATCATACTTCATTTTCTTGTATTTAAGGCAATTTAATTTCATACACCTTGCCACCTCCTTTGTTTTCGTTTTCATCACACAACCACATCGTTTGATTGTCTGTAAAACAAATGGCTTCTTTTTGCGAAAAATGATTTAACTCTATCAATTTTGTTTTATTTTTCAATATGTTATCGGAAGAAAATGCTTCTAAAATCCAAATTTTATCATGTGCCAAAACTGCAATTTTTTGCTTATCTGGACTTATCGCTAAACTCGTAATGGCTCCATGCTGATACTCATTGTTTGTATAAAATTTGCCAATCAATTCGGCTTGATGGTCTCCAGCTCGATTTGGAATTTTATAGACCAAACTCATCCCATCAAACTTTTTACTCCTATTTTTTGTAAACAAATAAAAGTAACCGTCCATTTCAAAAAAACCTTCCAAATCAAACCATAAGGCTGTTTTTTTTGGCGGAAAATCAGTTTGTTCAGGATACGAAAAACCAATTCTTTCTGTATATTTTGTGCTTTTTTGGTCTAAATCGGTTGCTGCTATTTTATATATAGCCAAATCTTTTCTTTCATTATCATTATTACCAAAATCACCAATATATAAATTGCCCGCTGCATCTTTTGTAATATCTTCCCAATCGGTATTTTCTAAATTTGTAATTTCAATTTCATGCACTTTTTTGCCATTTTTATCTATACATGTCAAAGCATTTGGATTGCCACTATCTTCTAATGTCCACAATACTTGCCGTTTGTCGTCATAAATCATGCCCGAAACTTCTTTCAATTTTTTGGGCAATGTAAACACTTCTTGAATGACTTCTTTTTTTGATTCACAGCCCATGAAAACAAAAGCAATAAATATAATTTTTTTCATAAATTTATTATATATGTATTATTTATTTTAATAAAATATTAATATTGTTAAAATTTCTTGTAATATACTCAAATGCAGCCGACATCAAATTTCCCATAGATTGGGCTTTTTTAAAATTCAAATCATTGGTATAACTATAAATTTCCATTTGCAACCGTTCCAAATGACTTTTTGGAGCAATCTCATCTTTTCCCATAATTCGTAATAAATTTTTTATTCTATGTTCTGCTGTAAGTATTCTTTTGGCTAAAACTGCTCTTTCTTCATTTTTATATTGTTCTATCGAACTATCTTGCAGTTTTTCTTTAACCATTTTTACCATCGGATAATTTTCCTTAAAAAATTGTGGCCTGTATATCTTAAAACTGCCTTCATACGACTGCTGGTCAAAATCGATGGCCCTTATTTTATACACCACATGATCAAAATCATGTATGGGAATAATCACATAATTATAAGCCCGCATATCGCCAAGAAGTCTAATCATACATCTTTCGTTAAACTTTACAAATTCTTTTGCAATTTGAGATTTTTCTGTTTCCGTGCACTGATCCAACAAGGTACTAATAAACACATCTCCAGGAATTCCCAAGATATGTTCCTCTATCAATGTATCCTTATATAACAAAAAATTGATTTTATCGGCAGATAATATATGTTCTAATTCCAACCCATAAACCCGAGAGGCATCGGCTTTTTTAACATAAAAATACGTATAATTATCATTCAAAATATTTCGTACTTTTATACGAAATGGTTTCGAATTGCCAAACGTACAAAAATCAATTGCATCTATATTTAAAAACTTCAAAATATCATTGTTCCCATCCGAATGCAGCAAAGAGTAAATTTTTTTCAAAGTCAAATCTATTTCATCTCTTTCAAATTCATTATAATATACACGAATCCATAGCGTATCCTTGTCATTTTTGTCAAAAACACTTATAGCACCCGAAAACCTTAGCAAATCATCATACGAAATCGATACCTTCGAAACCCTATCATATCGTTCCAAATAACCCATCAAATCCAAATTTACAGGATAAGTTGGCTTTTTAAAAAGCACTTCTGCTTCACTCATTATTATTTTGTTTTTCACAAAAATATACATTTTTTTCAAAAAAACACCATTCCTCAAAAAAATTTAACCATTTTATTGAAATATTCTAAACAAAAATGTTCAATAGGGGCGTGCCATCAAAACAAGGCAGGCCCTTATCAACTAAACTGTCTATTTGGGCCTGCCTTGTTTTGATGTCGGGCTATCACGAGCACATGGTGCCTTGCTCTATCCCTCACGCAAACAAACACTTTGCCAAAAAAATGAAATCTTTTTAAAAATAATGTGCTTACCGCTATCAAAAAAACATATTTTTCATTATTTTGCTTGTTTTTTGAAATTAATCCATTAATTTTACCTCAAATTTAATGGTGTTTTAAAATAATCAAACACCCTTTCCATACAACAAAAAATCATTTGAAAATAAGACTTTTATAAAAATTAAAACATGTCAGTAGCAAAAAAAGATTACAAACGAATAACTACAAAATCGCTCATTGAAATGAAAGCCAATGGCGAAAAAATTTCTATGCTTACAGCATACGATTATACGATGGCAAAAATTGTTGATACCGCAGGAGTAGATGTCATTCTTGTTGGTGATTCTGCTAGTAATGTTATGGCTGGACACGAAACTACGTTGCCCATCACACTCGATCAAATGATTTATCATGCTTCTAGCGTTGTAAGGGCCATCGAGCGGTCTTTGGTAGTAGTGGATTTGCCTTTTGGTAGCTATCAATCCGATTCTAAAGAAGCCCTCCGATCGGCAATTAGAATTATGAAAGAGAGTGGGGGACATGCCGTAAAATTAGAAGGAGGTAAAGAAATTAAAGATTCTATCAAAAAAATATTAAACGCTGGCATACCTGTTATGGGTCACTTGGGTTTAACACCACAATCGATATATAAGTTTGGTACCTACACTGTAAGAGCAAAAGAAGAAGAGGAGGCAGCCAAGTTGCTAGAAGATGCTAAATTATTAGAACAAATAGGATGTTTTGCATTAGTTTTAGAAAAAATACCTGCTCATCTAGCCGAAAAAGTAGCCAAAAGTATCAGCATTCCTGTAATAGGGATTGGTGCTGGTGGTGGTGTAGATGGTCAAGTTTTAGTGATTCATGACCTTTTAGGAATGAATAACGAATTTAGTCCAAGATTTTTAAGACGGTATATGAATTTATTTGAAGACATGACTCGTGCTATTGGCCAATATGTGTCTGATGTAAAAAGCAAGGATTTTCCTAATGTAAAGGAACAGTATTAGAACCAAATTGTGAATAAAAAAATCATTTCGACAGCAGAAAATCTTCAAGTTATATATGAAGACAACCATTTAATTGCCATAAACAAAAGGGTAGGCGATATAGTGCAAGGCGACAAAACAGGCGACAAACCTCTTGTAGATATTGTAAAAGAATATTTAAAAAATAAATATAATAAAGAAGGAAATGTATATTTAGGTGTAGTCCATCGTTTGGACAGGCCTACTTCTGGCATCGTGATATTTGCAAAAACAAGTAAAGCCCTTCCTCGAATGAATGCTATTTTTAGCAATCGATTGTCTCAAAAAACCTATTGGGCTATTGTTAAAAATCATCCTGCACTATTTGAAGGTAATTTAACACATTATATTAAAAGAAATACTATTAATAATACTTCAAAAGCTTATTTAAAAGAAGTTCCTGATTCAAAATTGGCAAGTTTGGATATTAAAATTATCCAAAATTTAACCCATTATACTGTTTTAGAAATAGCACTGCACACAGGCAGACACCATCAAATAAGGGCTCAGTTGGCAGCCATAGGAGCTCCAATCAAAGGCGATTTAAAATATGGTTTCGATAGAAGTAACCCCGACGGCGGAATCCATTTGCATGCTAGAAAACTACAATTTGAACACCCCGTTTCAAAAACTACTATACTTATAGAGGCTACACCCCCAAATGATGTGTTATGGAATAATTTAATTTGAAATAACTTCCATTATTTCGTTTTTTTTTATTATTTTTGACTGATAATGTGTATTTAAAATTAGTGAAATAAAATGGAATATCGTTCAAATATAAGCAAAAGAAAACAGTTACTAAAAAAATTATTATCAACGATATTATTTTATGAAAAAGATATCATAAATGCTTTATATCTTGATTTCAAAAAACCCGAACTAGAATCTGTTCTAACAGAAATTAATATTGTTCAAAATGATTTAAAGGATGCCATTTCTAATATCAATTCATGGTCTAAACCCCAAAAAGTTTGGCCTTCACTTTTAAATTTTCCGTCGAAAGATTATATTATAAAAGAACCATTTGGTAAAGTACTTATCATGTCGCCATGGAATTATCCCTTTCAATTGGCATTATGTCCAATGATTGCTGCAATTGCTGCGGGTAATCAAGTGGTACTAAAACCATCGGAACTTTCAGAAAACACCTCGTTAATTTTGAAAAAAATTATTGACGAAGTATTTGAAAAACAACATGTAGAAGTGGTACTTGGTGATAAAATAGTAGCCCAAAACTTACTAGAAAGACGTTGGGATTTTATATTTTTTACAGGGAGTGTTGCTGTTGGTAAAATAGTGGCACAATATGCTGCAAAACACCTAACACCAACCATTTTAGAATTAGGAGGTAAAAATCCCTGTATTGTAGATCAAAATAACGACATTAAATTAGTAGCCAAGCGGATAGTTTGGGGAAAATTTATGAACACAGGTCAAACCTGTATAGCACCCGATTATGTTATAGTGCATCAAGCGGTTAAATCAGATTTGATAGCATGTTTGAAAACTGAAATTGTCAATGCTTTTTCAGAAAATCCTTTTCAATCACCAGATTATGCAAGAATTATAAACAAATCACATTGGCAAAGGTTACATCACATGCTCAATGAGAAAGTGATATTTGGAGGAGTATCTGATGAAAAATCACTTTACATTGCCCCAACCCTAATAGATGAACCACATTTTGACGATTTGGTTATGCAAGATGAAATATTTGGCCCCATTTTACCAATACTAACTTATGAAAATGAGTCTCAAATAGAAGCCATTATTTCAAAATATGAAAAACCATTAGCCTTGTATGTTTTTTCAACTAATAAAAATTTTTATAATACTATTATTTCAAAATACAGTTTTGGTGGCGGCTGTATTAATGATACTGTAATCCAATTTACTAATAAACGATTACCATTTGGAGGAGTGGGCCATTCAGGGCACGGAGCTTATCATGGTAAGTTAAGTTTTGATAACTTTTGTCATCAAAAATCTATTATTTATAAATACAATTGGCTAGATCTTCCATTTAGATATGCCCCTTATGGAAATAAAATAAAATATTTAAAAAAATTAGTCAAATTAATTTAAATATTAAACTAAAAACAAATTATTGCCCCAAACAATTAATTTTTTTGTAAGATGAATAATATAATTAGCCTATTTTATGATTTATGTAAAATCAATTCTCTTAATTGTTTTAGATGTTTAGATATACAATCTAATTTTATAAATAATTACGTTTATTTAAGTATTATTTTTATCGTAATTCTTATAATATTATTTGGCCTATGCATCAATATATTAGTAAAAAAATCTAAAGTTATTTATAAAAATAACATCAAAGCTTCAAACAAGTTTAACGCTATATACAGTTTAGGTTTTTTACTCATTGGATTTACTTTTCCAACCATAGAGATGGTATATCAACTTTACCATGTCAGAGAAGATTTTATTTCAAATATAACTAGTATAGTTGGGATAAGTTCATTATTAATGTATTTTTTTGCAAGAAAAATAAAATGGTTTTTTAATAATGTGGTTATATTATTTCAGTTATTTATTTTAGCTTACTTTTTTATTGTATATTATGATTTAATATCCCATTTTCAAATAGACAAAGTAACACTTTCAAATTATTTTGTTATATTAATTTTATCACATATCATTTGTAATGATATAAAAAAATATAAAATATTTGTAATTATTGACGTTATATTATTAATAAATTTATTATTTAATAATGTATTATTATTTAATGATATATTAGTTATAGTATTTACTTCTTTATTTCTACTTACATCAAGTTATTTGACTAGTTTTATGATTGATATTCAAAATGAAAACTTACAAATATCTAATGAAATTTTAAAAAGTATAGATTCTATTGTTATTATTGCAGATAAAAATGATCAAATTATATATTGCAACGATGGTATTGCCACAGTTTTAGGAATGATGCCAAAGGATTTTATAGGTAAAAATTTTAAAACACTTTTTTTATCGAATATATTAGATGAAAATAACTTTAATTTTTCGCAAATTAATATTACAAAATCTAAAAATGGCGAATTTAAACACATCAAATGGAATGATACTTTATTTACAAATAATCAAATTATTCATATTGGCCATGACGTTTCGGATCAAATTAAATTACAAAAACAATATATTGGATTAATAGAAAGTGCCAATGAAATTATTTGCGAATTAGATGTATATGGCAATGTAACTTTTATAAATAAATTTACCGAAAAAATTACAGGATATACACATGAGGAATTAAAAAATAAACGAGTTACATATTTTATTGAATCTAACTTTTTACCACAATTTGTTCAATTTTATAAATATATATCACCCGAAATGACTTGTTTTTCGGCCTTAGAAATACCTTTAATTTGCAAAGATGGTTCCATAATTTGGATTTCACAAAAAGTTTCGATCAAACGAGATTTTCAAAACAAGGTAACGGGATTTTTTTTAATAGGACGCGATGTAACAGAATATAAGTTGTTAGAATTTCAAAAACAAAAAAGAGAAGAAAAAATTAAAAAATACAATGAAACTTTACGATATTTATCTATAAAAAGACAGTTTAATTTAGAAAAATTTGATGCAATACTTCAAAAATATTTGAATGTTACGTTTGAAGCCCTTCAAATAGATACTGTAAGTTTTTGGAAATATAGTGCCGATTTGCTTGTTTGTCATTATTCGCTTTCATCAGAAAACATTTGTTCTTTGGATAAACAAAAAATGAATCGTGCTGGTTTTTTTAAATATTTTAATACAATTGAAACCAAAAAACAAATTATTATTGATCTAGAAAACCCTTCGGAAATTTCGATTGAATTGAATCAAAATCATTTTAAATCGCTTTTTAAGGCCATGTTGGATACACCAATCATTATCAATGGCGAAATAAAAGGTATTTTATGTTTGAGTGCCATTGACGAAAATAAAATTTGGGATAACGAGGATATTAATTTTGCTAAATCAATTGCAGATTTAATTGCCATTGCCATGGAATCTAGTACAAAATTAGAAGCAGAAAAGAATTTGGCTTATCAAAATGAGCTTTTATCTGTAATTGTTAATAATACGGAACAATTTATTACCAATAAGACTACAGAAGAAGTTTTTGAAATTACCATTAATGCTATTGCAAAAGTTACACAACCTGATAGATTATCTTATTTTGAATTTGATAGCACAGAAAATATTTTTAAACAAAAATACAATTGGCTTCAATCAAGCAATCAATTAGAACCTGCCTATTTAGAATATCAAAATGTGCCATTTGATTTTATTGAAAATTTGTTTAAACGGGGTTCAAAATTTCATTATTATCATGCTAAAATAGATGATATTCCTGAATCTGAATATAAAAATTGTTTGCAAAAATTAGGAATTGAAATCATTATATTATTACCATTAATAGTAAATAATGCTATTTATGGCTATTTTGCATTTGATTTCACAAATAGTGATCATGTTTGGATATCTAATGAAATCAAAATATTACAAACATTGGCAAATAATGTTTCTTATACTATCGAAAAAAACATTTATAATACCTTAATTACTAATAGCGAAGAACGTTTTAGGCTCATTGTAAACACCATTCCAGGTACCGTATATTTGTCTAAATTTGATGATAAATCTACAAAAATATATGTTAATAATGCCATCGAAAGTCTTACAGGATACAATACACAAGACTTTTTAGACAACAAAATATATTTTATTGATTTGATTCATCCAGAGGATAAAAATTTGGTTTATAACCAACAATTAAACGCTTTGATGAGTGGCAAAAAATTCAATACTATATATAGAATTATTAAGAAAAACGGAGATTTTGTTTGGATTGAAGAAATTGGAGATGCTATTCGCCGAAATGGTGAAATTTTGTATATTGGTGGAATTTATATTGATATTACAGAACGAAAGATTGCCGAAAAAGCCATTATAGATAAAGAATTTGCTGAAGCTGCAAACCGGGCTAAATCAGAATTTTTAGCCAATATGTCGCATGAAATTAGAACTCCATTGAATGGAATTATTGGATTTACAGATTTGCTTGTCAATTCAGAAATGAATGAAGTGCAAGTCAAACAAATGAATACCATTCATGAATCTGCAAACATGTTAATGGAAATTGTGAATAATATTTTGGATTTTTCTAAAATTGAATCAGGCAAAATTGAGCTCGATATGGAAAGAACTGATTTTCAGGAATTTGCAGATAGTGTTATCAACTTAACTCGACATGACATCATTTCAAAAGACATTCAATTTAATAATTTTATTGATACTGAAATACCAAAAAACTTATTGGCCGATAATTTTAAAATTAAACAAGTGCTCCTTAATTTGTTGAGCAATGCAACAAAATTTACCGAAAAAGGGGCTATAACATTTAACATAAAAATGTTGCAAAATGTCAATAATTCAAAATACACATTAAGATTTTCTGTTCATGATACTGGTATAGGCATTCAAAAAGAAAATCAATATAAAATTTTTAAAGCCTTTTCACAAGAAGATAGTTCAACAACCCGAAAGTTTGGTGGTACAGGTTTGGGACTTACCATTTCAAATAATTTATTGGGATTGATGGACAGCAAACTCCAATTGGAGAGTACCTATAACAAAGGGAGCCATTTTTATTTTGATATTACTTTTGATAAAGATGATACAGAAATTATTGAAAAAGAATCGCTTTTAATACCTAAACATTTTGAAATACCTGATTTTGATGACAATCAAAATAAACAAGTTAAGATATTAATTGTTGAAGATAATAAAATTAATATGCTACTGACCGTTGCATTAGTTCGAAAAATATACCCAAATGCAACAATTTTTGAATTGTACGATGGCAAACAAGCAGTTGAAAATTTGGAAAAAATAAATCCTGATTTAATCATATTAGATATACAAATGCCCATTATGAATGGATTTGAAGCTGCTATTGCCATAAGAAAAATGGATGCTTTTAAAAATTTACCTATAATTGCGCTAACAGCTAGTGCCATTGTAGGAGAGGGCAAAAAATGTTTAGATGCTGGAATGAATGACTATGCAACCAAACCCATAACAAAGGATATTTTGGAAAAAATTCTTCAAAAATGGTTGTAAGTTTCAATTAAAAATAATTAATTTGTATCCATAATTTAAGAAACATTTAAAATCAAAAATATGAAATGGATTGGAAGAAGACAAAGTGATAATGTAGAAGACCAACGTGGCGTTTCTGGTGGAGGTAAAGCGCTCGTAGGTGGCGGAGCTATTGGAATTATTATATTATTACTCAATTTATTTGGTGGACAAACTGGCAAAATGCTGACACCAATGTTGGAACAAGTGCAACAAAATCAGCAAACGCAACAAACTACCGCTGCTCCATTAAGCCAAGAGGACAAAAAAATGGGTGAGTTTGCTGCCACCGTACTTGCAGATACCGAAGATGTATGGACAACAATATTTGAACAATACAATGGTCAATATGAAAAACCAAAAATGGTTCTTTTTACTGGCGAAGTGCAAACAGCTTGTGGCGGTGCATCTGCTGCTTCAGGGCCATTTTATTGTCCGGGCGATCATAAAGTATATATGGATTTAGATTTTTTTCAAGAACTCCAAACCCGTTTTGGTGCAAAAGGAGGGGATTTTGCTATTGCTTACGTCATTGCTCATGAAGTAGGACATCATGTACAAAATTTATTGGGAACCTCTACCAAAATGCGACAAATGCAAGAAGGAAAATCGGAAGCAGAAGCCAATAGACTATCTGTTGCATTAGAATTGCAAGCCGATTTTTATGCAGGAGTTTGGGCAAAATACAATCAAAAATATTTGGATGTGGACGACATTGATGAAGCATTAAGTGCTGCACAAGCCGTTGGCGATGATGCTATTCAGTCTAAAATGCAAGGGCATGTTGTACCTGAATCGTTTACGCATGGCACTTCGGCACAAAGAAAACATTGGTTTATGAAAGGATTTCAAACGGGCGATATCAAACAAGGAAATACATTTGAATCTTTAGAATAATCGCATTAAAGTATTTCATATAATGGAGAATTTCGATGAGTTTGTTAAAGAATTATACAAATTTCACTGATTTTTTATCATTATCATAAAACTGCTTGTTTTGTGCTAAAAAAAGTCATTTTCAAGTCGATTTTGAGAATGGCTTTTTTTACTTTTGTCTAATAATTATTAAAAAACAATAAACAATATGAATGTTGGAATCGATAGTATCAGCTTTGACATACCTCAATTATTTTTGCCCATCAAAACATTGGCCGAGAATAGAAATATTGAACCAGACAAGCTTATAAAAGGACTTGGACTTACAAAAATGTCATTTCCAGATGTATATCAAGACGTTGTAACTTTTGCTTCAAATGCCGTTTGGAAACTAATTGATAAAGAGCAAATTAATCCAAATGAAATAGATAGAATATATGTTGGGTCTGAAAGTGGTGTGGACAGTTCAAAGCCCATTGCATCTTATTTGATTTCCAATTTGGAATCAAAATTAGGTATTGGAGTCTTTAAAAATTGTGATGTAGTGGACATGACTTTTGCTTGTATTGGAGCGTTTGATGCCTTACAAAACACCTTAGATTATATTAGACTCCATCCTGATAAAAAAGCCATTGTTGTGGCTACCGATAATGCCAAATACGATTTGAATTCTACGGGCGAATATACGCAAGGAGCAGGTTCTATTGCAATGTTAATTACGTCAAATCCAAGAATTTTAAAGTTTGAATCTGTTGTAGGGCTAGCTACTCAAGGTGTTTTTGATTTTTTTAAGCCTAGAAGAATCATTTCTAAAAATGAAATTACCAATCAAAGCGATAATCCAGAGTGGTTTGGAGTATTAGAGCAAGAAGTTGCCATTTATAAGGAGCAACCCGTATTTGACGGACAATATTCAAACACTTGCTACATTCAACGTATTACTGAAGCTTATTTTAACTACAAACAAAAAAGCGGACAAAACGGTCCCATTTATAAAAATTGGACTAATGTATTGATGCACCTGCCTTATGCTTTTCAAGGGAGACGTACTTTTGTTGAAATTTTTGCACAAGAAAACCCTAATGTATTATTAAATCCCAACGACCCAACTTATAAAGAGGACATAAAGGGGATTGCCAAAAGTGAGGATTATTTGAATTTTGTAAATGATAAAATTAGACCTTCTGAAATTGCTTCGGGACAAATTGGAAATATCTATACGGGTTCAATATTTCTAGGAATGTTATCTACTTTATGCTATCATTTTAAAGAAAATAATGATATAATTAACCATAAAATGGGCTTTATTGCTTATGGTAGTGGTTCAAAATCTAAAGTGATGGAAGCTCAAGTCATGCCACAATGGCAGTCTGTATTGCAAGATATTCAATTATTTGAAACTTTGGATCAATGCCACGAAATAGATTTTGAAACCTACACCGTTTTGCACAAAAAAGAACGTAAAGAGGCTGTTATAGCTCCTAAAAATGAATTTGTTTTAGACCGAATTGAAAAGGAAAATCCAGTGCTTGTTGGGGCAAGATATTATAAATTTATAGATTAAAACCTATGAAAATTATCATATCACCAGCAAAATCATTAAATTTAGAAAAACATATTCCAATAGCTACCCATACATCTTGTGAGTTTTTAAAGGAAAGTATTGCTATTCATAAAGTGTTAAAAAAACAAACACCTCAGGATTTAAAAAAACTGATGTCTATTTCTGATAACTTAGCACAATTGAATTGGCAACGAAATCAAGATTGGCACACCCCTTTTGATGAACAAAATGCCCGCCCGGCCATTTATACTTTTGACGGTGATGTATATAATGGATTACAAATTGAAACATTGGAGGTGTCAAAATTACCTTTGCTTCAAGACAAATTGCGTATTTTGTCTGGGTTATATGGTATTTTAAAACCTTTGGATTTAATTCAACCCTATCGATTAGAAATGGGAACTCCATTAGCAATTGGTAATTACAAAAATTTGTATGAATTTTGGAAGACAAAAACAACAAAATCATTAAACAAAGAGTTACAAAAAAATGAATTGTTTATCAATCTTGCTAGTGTTGAATATTTTTCTGCTATTGATACAAAATTGCTTAAAGTTCCAGTAATAACTCCAGAATTTAAAGATTATAAAGATGGAAAACTAAAAGTAATTAGTTTTTTTGCTAAAAAAGCAAGAGGTATGATGGTACGGTATATCATGGACAATCAAATAGAAAGTTTCAACGATTTGAAACAATTTGATATAGAGGGTTATCAATTTGATACTACTTTGTCCAAAGAAAATACTTTAGTTTTTGTAAGATAATATAAAATGAATATAATAACCAAATACTATATATAAATTAACATTTTACATGTAAAATAATGAAAAACATAACACTTATTGGATTATTTTTTTGGGTAATTGCTACAAATGCTCAATTAAAACCGATTATTTATCAAGATGAAACCCAAAAATTAAATGGTTTTGTAAGTAAGCCTCAAAAAAACCTGAAAGACAAACCAGGCATATTAATTTTGCCAGCTTGGCGTGGCATTGATAATTTATCTAAAGTAACGGCCCAAAAATTGAGTAAGTTGGGATATTTTGCATTTATTGCCGACATTTATGGCGAAGGCAATGTGCCAAAAGACAATGCCGAGGCAGGACAAAAAGCGGGTTTTTATAAAAAAAATTACGAATTGTATTTGAAAAGAATCCAATTGGCTTTAAATCAATTGATTATCAATGGAGCAAATCCAAATAAAATTGTAGTCATTGGATATTGTTTTGGAGGTACAGGGGCTTTAGAGGCTGCACGTGCCAATATGAAAGTTCAAGGTGTTGTTTCGTTTCATGGTGGTTTGGCCAAAGAGGCCACTAGAGAAATCCATCAAATGGCACCAAAGGTTTTGGTTTGTCATGGTGCAGACGACCCATTTGTTTCGGCTAATGAGGTGAATGCTTTTCAACAAGAAATGAAAACAGCCAAAGCCGACTGGCAAATGATTTATTATGCAAATGCTGTACATTCATTTACCAATCCAGAAGCAGGTACAGACAACAGCCAAGGTGCTGCTTATAATGAAAAGGCAGCACAACGTTCTTGGCAGCATTTTATCAATTTTATAAATGAAATATTAAAATAGTTATTTATAACTGTGTTATTTTTTTACAAAGGCCGTTTCATATTGGTTTATCCATTCTGAAACGGTCATTTTTTTTACCAATTCGGCAATTAATAAATAAGGAATATCATCCATTTTTTTAAATCGGATGCAACCTTTTCCCATGTCCAATTTGTATTTGCAATGTTTTGGATATGCTTCAGACAACCAATTGGTCAAATTCACGTCTGCATATAAGCCCATGTGATACAACGAGATGAAATTTTTTTGCGAAGCTACATTCATAAAAGGCAAGGCTTGTTTGGCATCGCAATGATAGCCTTTTGGATAAATTTCGTGTGGTACTACATAACCAATCATGCCATAACACATGGTTTCATGAAAGCCTTTGGGCAAATTTTCGAGGATAATTGCTCTAATTTTTGCTACATATTCTTGCCTTTCTGTAGGCAATGATTTGATATAATCATCTGGTGTTTTTTCTGTTGATGTCATAAATTTATTATCTATTCTAAAATAATTTTACCTTTACCACTTATGCTTATTGTTTTATCAATTTCAAAATATTGAGCCTTATTTTACTTACCATAAATGGCTTGTGTTAGCCTACAATATTCCTGTTTGTTTTCGTTATAGAATTTTATTTAAATTTAATATTTAAAATTTTTATAAAAAACGACATAAATACTTAAAAAATCTTCTTTGTCATTCTTGGAATTTATTAATATTTTTCCTGTTGATTGTGCTTTTTGTTGCAATATTTTTGAAATCTCAATTGAATTCATAAACGATTTTTCAGCCCCATCAAACAATCCATCTACAAATTAAGAGCCTTTTTTTGAAACAATTTCGCCACTTTTGTTGATAGATACTCTTGTTTTTTGTTTAAATCAATTACATAACAAAAAAATAAAGATAAGTAATATATATATTATTTTTTTTATAAAAAAGTAAATTTATTGATAGTTATACTTGTTTTTCTCAATCACTCTATTGATATAATGATGTACGTTTTCTATATTATTTTTTATTTTATCATTCGATAGAACTAAAAATCCTGCTATTTGATCGATATTCAAATGAACTTCAAAATGTAAATAAACAATTTGTTTAATTGTTAGTTCTATAAAATAATCATTCATCTGCAATTTTTGAATCAGCTCTATATCACCATTTATCAATTTATTTCTTTCATTTCTAGACAATGATGTGGTTAAATAAGGTGTTTTTACAGGTAATTTCCGAATAATATCAATAGATACTTCGCCATTTCCGTTGCAATAAGCACATTTGCCAGGCTCCCAACGCAATTCCATATCGAGTTTTCTAATAATATCCCAATCAAGCTGTTTTTTCCCCAAACAACGAGGGCAAACAATTTTTTTTGATGGAAATAAGCGACGCATTAAACTCATGTAACAATTTTTTTATGTATTGAAAAAATTCTTTTTATCGGCTTCAAATATAAAATTTATTTTTAAAAAATGAACTTTTATCTTAATAAAAATGAACATGATGACAAATTATTTGTTAATTCAAATCCAAAAATTTGGATAAACAAAATAGTATAATTGTTGTAATTTTTTCTTATTTTTGAAGCCTTAATTTTTCAACTTACAAACCATGGCACTCAATTGGAATGAAATCAAAGAAAGAGCGGTAAAATTCTCCAAAGAATGGAAAAATACCACCAATGAAGAAGCAGATGCGAAACCTTTTTTAGATGCTTTTTTTGAAGTTTTTGGAATACCTCGCAAGAAAATAGGAACTTTTGAACACCGTGTCAAGAAACTTTCTGAAGCGGATGGCTACATTGATATGCTTTGGAAAGGCATGATTCTAGTTGAAATGAAAAGCCGAGGTAAAAATTTAGACAAAGCTTTTGAACAGGCATTAGATTATACACACGGGCTGAAGTTTCATGAGTTGCCAAAATATATTTTAGTTTCCGATTTTGAAAATTTTCGTTTGTATGATGTGGAGGAACAAACCACACATACTTTTTTATTAAAAGATTTGGTTTTGAATGTACGGTATTTCAATCAAATGATTGGGTATCAAAAACAAATACTTAAGGAACAAGACCCTGCAAATGTGAAAGCAGCCGAATTGATGGGCAAACTCCACGACCGATTAGAAGAAATTGGCTATGTAGGACATCCGTTAGAAGTATATTTGGTTCGTATTTTATTTTGCTTGTTTGCCGAAGACACCACCATTTTTTTGAAACAACAATTTCAATACTATATAGAACAACGTACTTCAGAGGATGGAAGCGATTTGGCCTCTAAAATTCAGGAATTGTTTCAGGTTTTAAATACACCAAAAGACATGCGTTTTAAAAATTTAGATGAAGACTTAAATCATTTTCCTTATATTAATGGCAAATTATTTGAAGAAGTCTTGCCAGTTGCCAGCTTTGACAGTAAAATGCGTTTAGCCTTATTAGAATGTTGCTATATGGATTGGAGTCAAATTTCGCCTGCAATTTTTGGTTCCATGTTTCAAAGTGTCATGAATCCAAAAGAACGACGAAGCCTTGGAGCACATTATACCAGCGAAAGCAATATTTTGAAATTAATCAAACCCTTATTTTTAGATGAATTGTATGAGGAGTTTGAAAAATGCAGTCATGACCCTGCAAGATTAACTACTTTTCATAACAAATTGGTAAGTTTAAAATTTTTAGATCCCGCCTGCGGGTGTGGTAATTTCCTTATTATTACTTATAGAGAAATTCGACTTTTAGAATTGAAAGTGATTTTAAGTTTGCAAAAGCTAAATTTACGAGTTTATCAAATGGAATTTATAGATATTTCTATGTTTTTCAGAGTAAATGTAGATCAATTTTATGGCATCGAATATGAAGAATTTCCTGCTCGTATTGCTGAAGTGGCTTTATGGCTAATGGATCATCAAATGAACATGAATGCGGGTGCTGAAACAGGAAAAAGGATGCTTAGAATACCCCTTAAAAAATCAGCTAAAATAGTACATGGAGATGCAATGGAACTGGATTGGAATCAAATAATTTCAGAAAATAACATCTCATATTTTGACGCAAAAGATGCAGAAATTATTGTAAATTCAAAAGTAAACGAGCCCATCCCAAATTACGGCTCAGTAAAAATAAGAGTTGAAAGTTATAAAATTGTTGATGAATTTTCAGAAATAAAACCAGATTCAAAGTTTGATTATATCATTGGAAATCCACCATTTATTGGGTCAAATGTGATGACACAATTTCAAAGAAATCAAATTGTAAAAGTCTTTAATAATATTCAAGGTAGTGGCGTATTAGATTATGTAGCAGGCTGGTATATAAAAGCGGCTAAATATATTCAAGGCACAACAACAAAAGTAGCTTTTGTCTCTACTAATTCTATTGTTCAAGGCGAACAAACAAGTATTTTATGGGGACAAATGATTAATAAATATGGGGTTAATATTCACTTTGCGCATCGCACTTTTAAATGGAGTAATGAAGCAAAAGGTAACGCAGCAGTGTATTGTGTAATTGTTGGTTTCGCAAATTTTGATTCAATAAATAAAAGAATATTTGAATACGAAGACATAAAAGGCGAGGCCCACGAACTCAAAGTAAAAAACATAAATCCATATCTAGTTGACACAAAAAATTTATTAATTTCAAAAAGAACTAATCCAATCTGTGAAATTCCAAAGATGTACAAAGGGAGTCAGCCAACTGATGGTGGAAATTTTCTTTTTACTGAAGATGAAAAAGATATTTTTTTAGAAAAGGAGCCTAAAGCAGAAAAATATATAAAACCTTTAATTTCTGCTCATGAATTTTTAAATGGTGAAAAAAGATATTGTTTATGGCTAGTTGATGCAGACCCAAATGATCTAAAAAAATTACCCCTTCTATTAAAAAGAGTTGAAGAAGTAAGAAAAATGAGATTAAAAAGCACGAAAACCGCAACAATAAATTGGGCTACTAAACCTACTTTATTTACAGAAAATAGACAACCATTATCAAATTATATATTAATTCCTTCACATTCATCTGAAAACAGAAAATATATACCAATTGGCTTTATGACTAAAGATGATATATTAAATAATTCATGTTTTTCAATACCTGGAGCAAATTTGTTTCATTTTGGAATAGTCACTTCTTCAATGCACATGGCTTGGGTTAACTATATATGTGGAAGATTGAAAAGTGATTATAGATATTCAGCGAGTATCGTTTACAATAACTATCCTTGGCCTGAGAATCCATCTGAAAAACAAATTAAAAAAATTGAAGAAAAAGCACAACAGGTTTTAGATGTGCGAGCTTCTTTTCCTTCAAGTTCATTAGCAGATTTATATAGTCCATTAACCATGCCACCCACTTTAGTAAAAGCCCACAACGAATTAGACAAAGCCGTTGATGCCGCCTACAGCAAACAAACCTTCACCACCGATGCCAAACGCATGGAGTTTTTGTTTGAGTTGTATGAAAAATATACAGCGGGGTTGTTTGTGAAGGAGAAGAAAGGTAGAAAGAAAATTTAATTTAAATATGGAAATTAAAAAAATAATCGAAAATTTAATAAATAATTCATTGGAATTAGAAATGTCTATTAGAAATAAAAATGGAAATATTTTAGAAAATTCAAATTTATTTCTTGTTAATGGATTAATTAGAACAAATCACATTCTTAAATCTGTTAATAGTTTAATTGACAATTTTAATGAAAATAAATATGCCATTTACATATTATTAAGACCATTAATGTTAGATTATTTACTTTACTTTTACTTATTTCAAGAAATTGAAAAAGAAAATAATGAAGTTTTAAAAAAAGAAAAATTAGAAAAACTTTGTTTTGATTGTTTGCTTGACGGGATAGATAAATTATATTTAGATATTAAGAGAAGGTATGTAAATATAGAATTAAACGAAGCATTAAATGGTTTTCTAAATAGGTACCATTGGTTTATTGATGACAAAGAAGATTTGCTTAATTTATCATTTAAAAAACCTGAACTTATATTAAAAAATATTACTGCTTCAAATTTGTATAGTATGATAAATAATAAATCCAAAACTATAGAGAGTTTGTATTTTAATTATAATCTATTATCAAAATATGAGCATTTTACTTTTGTTAGCTTAGATCATTTGACTTCTAAAGATGGAAATCATGAAAGTATTATTAATGAAGTTGTGTATTTAGTAGATGATTTTTATAGGTATCTAGAATTATTGATATATAATGAAAACAAGTCAAAAGAAATTGAATTATAACTAACTAATATAATGAATAATGAAATAAACAGAAAATCTTTATTTAAATAAATAACTTTTTAGAACTAAAGAAAATGCTTTTACCTTAGAATATTAACAAATCCCTCCACCTTAAAATAAATTATTTTTTATAAAAAACTTTAGTACAAAATATTTTTAACAACTTATATTCTACAAATTAAAAAACCATGCAATCATTATTATAAATTTCAATACGCTGCCATTATTTTACAATATAAATCTAAAATTTATGCATTTGTTAGTTGAATTTAGCTAATTTAAAAATCAAAGCAAAATAATGCTTGATTTAAAAATTTTTATTTATATTTGCACGCAATTTAATCACAAATTGCAATGAACGCACACCTATCTAAAATTATCGGCGAAGGACTTACGTATGACGACGTATTATTAGTTCCAAATTACTCAAATGTACTTCCTAGAGAAGTGAGTATTCAAACAAAATTTTCTAAAAACATTACCTTAAATGTACCAATTGTGTCGGCAGCAATGGACACTGTTACAGAAAGTGCCATGGCAATTGCAATGGCTCAAGAAGGAGGTATTGGAGTTTTGCACAAAAACATGACTATTGCTCAGCAAGCTGCAAAAGTGAAAAAAGTAAAACGAGCAGAGTCTGGAATGATTATAGATCCTGTAACACTTTTGTTATCTTCGACTGTGGCCGATGCTAAAAATGCTATGAAAGAATATGGTATTGGCGGCATTCCAATTGTGGACGAAAATAAAGTTTTGAAAGGTATTGTTACCAATAGAGATTTACGTTTTGAAAAAAATAATGCCAGACCTATTCAAGAAGTCATGACGGCTAAAGACTTAGTTACCGTTTCGGAAGGGACTTCATTAGAACAAGCCGAGGAAGTATTGCAAGGATATAAAATAGAAAAATTACCTGTTGTTAATGCTGATTATCAATTAGTTGGCTTGATAACGTTTAGAGATATAACCAAGCATAATCAAAAACCAATTGCCAATAAGGATGTTTTTGGAAGGTTGCGAGTAGCGGCTGCAATTGGAGTAACTGGTGATGCAGTAGAACGAGCAGCAGCATTAGTAAAAGCGGGAGTGGATGCAATTATTATAGACACTGCCCACGGACACACTCAAGGCGTTGTAAATGTATTGAAAGACGTAAAATCAAAATTTCCTCAAATTGATGTTATTGTAGGAAATATTGCAACACCCGAAGCTGCCTTGTTTTTAGTAGAAAATGGTGCCGACGGCGTAAAAGTAGGCATTGGCCCTGGTTCTATATGTACCACACGAATTGTTGCAGGTGTTGGTTTTCCTCAATTTTCTGCTGTTTTAGAAGTAGCTGCCGCATTAAGAGGAACAGGGATACCCGTAATTGCTGATGGTGGTATTCGCTACACAGGCGATATTCCAAAAGCATTGGCTGCTGGAGCCGATTGTGTAATGCTTGGATCCTTATTGGCCGGTACAAAAGAATCTCCTGGTGAAACTATTATTTTTGAAGGTAGAAAATTCAAATCCTACCGAGGCATGGGATCTGTAGAGGCCATGGAAGGAGGGTCTAAAGACCGTTATTTTCAAGATGTTGAAGACGATGTAAAAAAACTTGTACCCGAAGGCATTGTTGGTCGAGTTCCATATAAAGGCGAACTCAACGAAAGTATGTTGCAATTTATTGGTGGATTGCGAGCAGGGATGGGGTATTGTGGTGCAAAAGACATTCCAACATTACAGCAAAATGGTAGATTTGTAAGAATTACAGCAAGTGGCATTAGAGAAAGCCACCCACATAATGTAACCATTACAAAAGAAGCACCAAATTATTCGAGGTAATTAGAAAATAGATGAAAAATTATATTTTTTTAAAAAGTTTATAAAATAATTAATTAACAAAATTTTAATGACAACTACCGAACAAGTTAAGGGAATTGTGGAACGCCTTGGGGCGTTGAGGAGGTATCTTTGACGTGGATGCCAAATTGATAGAAATCACAAATGAAGAGGAAAAAACACTTGCACCCAATTTTTGGGACAATCCAAAGGAAGCTGAAGCATATATCAAAACTTTAAGAAGTAAGAAAAAATGGGTTGAAGATTATGATAAAGCTGTTGTACTTGCGGACGAATTGCAATTGGCATTTGACTTTTATAAAGAGGGCGAATTGACAGAAGCAGAATTAGACGAGCACTATATGAAAGTTAACCATCATATTGAAGCTATCGAATTTAGAAATATGCTTGCAGACGAAGGGGACTCTTTAAGTGCTGTACTACAAATAACTGCAGGTGCTGGTGGTACTGAAAGTTGTGATTGGGCTTCGATGTTGATGCGGATGTACATGATGTGGGGCGAAAAAGAAGGCTATAAAATCAAAGAATTGAATTTTCAAAAAGGCGAAGCGGCTGGAATAAAAACCGTTACACTAGAATTTGAGGGTGATTATTCGTTTGGATACCTCAAAGGTGAAAATGGTGTGCATCGGTTGGTTCGTATTTCGCCATTTGATAGCAATGCCAAAAGGCATACCTCGTTTGCATCGGTATATGTATATCCGTTGGCAGATGATACCATCCAAATTGATATTAATCCAGCAGATATATCCTGGGAAACCATGAGGTCGAGTGGGGCAGGAGGACAAAATGTAAATAAAGTTGAAACTGCAGTAAGGTTAAGGCACCATCCTACTGGTATTATTATAGAAAATTCTGAAACAAGATCGCAATTAGATAATAAAACCAAAGCCATGCAACTTTTAAAATCTCAATTATATGAAATTGAATTAAAGAAAAAACAAGCAATGCGAGATGAGATAGAAGCCAATAAAAAGAAAATTGAATGGGGTTCACAAATAAGAAATTATGTAATGCATCCTTATAAATTAGTAAAAGATGTACGCACTCAAGAAGAAACAAGTAATGTGGATGGGGTAATGGATGGTGAAATAGATCATTTTTTGAAAGCTTATTTGATGATGATGGGACAAAAACAAGAATAAAATCAAAAACTCGATACTGTAATTTATAGTATCGAGTTTTTTAATTCAAATCTTTAAATGTATAAAATTTCATATTGTTTTTTTGTACATACTGACAAATATAAACTAATGTTTTCAAATCAACTTCGTATTTACCTTTAACAGCTTTTACGGGTTTGTGTGCATATAATATTAATATTTTGTTATTTTTTTTTGCAAATGCTAATAATTTTTCAAGATATGTAATGCTAAATTGAGGGTAAAAATCGTCAATTCCCCAACCTAATACCAATCGTGAGGCATAATCATTATAACAATTTTGTCTTTCAGGTTCAAAACTAGCATAAGTTGTACCTCTTAATATCTTAAATTTTTGATACAAATTTTTATCTAAAATTTCATTTCTTTCCCCATAAGGATAAGAAAAAGAGTGTAATTTTAAATTATTCTGTCTAAAAAAATTTTGCATCGGTAAAATTTCCAAATTCATATACGAAGCAATAGAATGGTTTTTCAAATACAATGGTGCTTTGGTATGTAACCATCCATGCCCCGCAATTTCATGTCCATTTTGTTGAAATTTTAACAATTGAATCAATTGCGGATATTTAATTTTATTTATTTTACTTACAAAAAAAGTAGCTTTCCAGTGGTAATTTTTCAAATAGTCATCTGCCATTTGCCATTCAGCTACATAATCATCATCAAAACTCAATACAACACCAGCTTGAGGTATAATATTTGTAGTTTTTGATTGATTGTAATTCATTTCTGCATAAAATAAAAAAACGAGCAAAATCAAAAAACAAAAACTCAATAAAGCCCAAAATTTAGAAGAAATTACATTCATTTAAATAAAATATTTTGTAATATACTAATTATAATTTTATATACCTGTAAAATTACTTGGAGAAATATTTAAAAGAGTCGATTTAATTTCGTCTGAAACTTCTAATGTATGAATAAATTCATGAATAGATTGTTTTGTAATCGTTTCATTAGTTCTGGTTAATCCTTTTAATGCTTCATAAGGATTTGGATACGCCTCACGTCTTAAAATTGTTTGAATTGCTTCAGCTACAACAGCCCAATTTTTTTCTAAATCTTCTTCAAATTTAATTTTGTTCAATAATAATTTATTCAAACCTTTCAAAGTAGATTCAAATGCAATGATGGTATGGCCTATAGGTACTCCAATGTTTCTTAAAACGGTACTGTCTGTTAAATCTCGTTGCAACCTAGAGGTAGGCAATTTTGCAGCTAAATGTTCAAATATTGCATTTGCTATACCTAAATTTCCTTCAGAATTTTCAAAATCAATAGGGTTTACCTTATGAGGCATGGCAGAGGAACCAATTTCGCCTGCTTTGATTTTTTGTTTAAAATAATCCATCGAAACATAGGTCCAAATATCTCTGTCTAAATCTATAACGATGGTATTGATGCGTTTTAAAGCATCGAAAAATGCTGCAAAATGATCGTAATGTTCTATTTGTGTTGTAGGAAAAGAATGATGTAAACCTAAGTTTTCGCTAACAAATTTTGTACCAAAAGCTTTCCAATCTATTTGAGGGTATGCCACATGATGGGCATTATAATTGCCTGTGGCTCCACCAAATTTTGCCGCAAAAGGAATGTTAAAAAGCAACCGCAATTGTTCTTCGATACGAGTAACAAATACCGCAATTTCTTTGCCCAAACGGGTAGGAGAGGCGGGCTGTCCGTGAGTTCTGGCCAACATTGGTATAGATTGCCATTCGATGCTCAACTCTTTTAATTTAGCAGTTAATTCGATTAAAAGTGGTAAATAAACCTGTTCAAATGCTTCTTTTGTTGATAGAGGTATCGCAGTATTATTTATATCTTGCGAAGTTAAACCAAAATGAATAAACTCTTTATATGCACCTAATCCATGTTTTTCAAATGCTTCCTTAATAAAATATTCTACAGCTTTTACATCGTGATTAGTAATTTTTTCAGTTTCTTTAATCCATAATGCATCTTTTGTAGAAAAATTAAGGTATATATTTCTTAAATCTGAAAAAATAGTTGAGTTAATTTCCTTTAATTGTGGTAATGGTATTTCGCATAATGCAATAAAATACTCTATTTCTACTTGAACTCTATATTTTATTAAGGCTTCTTCCGAGAAAAAAGGAGCTAAATTTTGGGTTTTATTTCTATATCTGCCATCAATCGGCGATATGGCATTTAATTCTGTAAGAGATGTCATTGTAATTGTTGTTTATTTTCAAAGCCCAAAGATAATTAGTTTTTTGAATAAATGGGTTGTATTTATCGAAAACTAATTATCAAATATTGAATGTTAATTTATTAATATTTTATATAATTTTTCCATACCAACTGATGCTTTTTCTTTAATAATATATACATCATTAGGCAAATCATACATTTCAGCAGGATTTGGATCAATATAATATATTGTAGTATTTGCACTGGCATATTGCATCAAACTAGCTGCTGGATATACTTGCAACGAAGTACCAATTATAACCAAAATATCGGCCTTCTCTACTATTAAGGCTGCTTTTTCAATCATAGGAACGGCTTCGCCAAACCAAACAATATGGGGTCGTAATTGATGACCATTTGAATCAGTATCGCCCCAATTCAAATCGTCATGCCAATCTAAAACTACATTAGCATGTTTTGTGCTTCTAACTTTGGTTAGCATGCCATGCAAATGTATTATAGCACTACTTCCTGCTTTTTCATGCAAATTATCAACATTTTGTGTGATAATTTCTACATCAAAATGATCCTCTAAATCTTTTAATATACTATGAGCCTTATTCGGAAATACACTGTTCAGTTGTTTCCTCCTTTGATTATAAAAATCCAAAACCAACTTTGGGTTTTTTTGCCATCCTTCTGGGGTTGCCACATCCATAACATTGTGATTTTCCCACATACCATCACTATCTCTAAAGGTTTTTATGCCACTTTCTGCACTTATTCCTGCTCCTGTGAGTACTACTATTTTTTTCATTTGCAAATTATTAGATGTATTGATTATTTTCAATTTCAAAAAGTTATATTCTTTATTTACAGTATTTTGCGTTTGGGATAGTTGTGGAAATCCTTTTTTGAGGCTTTTTCTGCCTCAAATAAGATAATTTCACAATATTTCATTTCATTTGGAATTCAATGAACGTTGTTTGCAACGGATAGCCTACCCCTTGGGTTACGCCAAAAAAACATTAATTATTGGCTGTTTTATTTAGAATTTAACTCCCTAAAATTAACCATTTTTTTTAATTTTGCCAAATATTTTATAAATTATGATTGATTTAGATTATTTAGCGTATTTAGAAACTTTTTTGACAGAAAATAGAAAAGAAAATTTTTTAAAAATATTAAAAAACCGTACTAATCATTTTACAGTTGCTATTGAAGATGTGTACCAACTCCACAACACTAGTGCTGTAATGAGAAGTTGCGAAGTATTTGGTGTACAAGAACTTCATGTCATAGAACAACGATTTGGAAAATCAATTGATAGAGAAATAGCCATGGGAGCTCAAAAATGGGTTGATATTTATAAATATGAATCACAACAAACGTGTATTGAAACACTACGAAACAAAGGGTACCAAATCATTGCTACTACGCCACATGAAAATGATTGTTTATTAGAGGATTTTGATATTTCTAAACCAAGTGCATTATTTTTCGGAACTGAGAGGGCAGGTTTGTCAGAAGAAATAATAAAAAATGCAGACGGTTTTTTAAAAATTCCAATGGTTGGATTTACAGAAAGCTTAAATATCTCTGTTTCAGCTGCTATAATATTACAAAATTTAACATCCAGATTGAGAAAATCTACTATTGATTGGCAATTAAACGAAGCTGTTTTGTTAGAAAAAAGACTCAATTGGACCAAAAATTCTATAAAAGACATCAAAAGAATTGAAAGCAGGTATTATAATGAAAATATAAAATAATTTGATATCATGTTATATTAATTCTTATATTTGAATATCATAATTAAATAAAATAGAAAATATAAATATAAAAGAATTTATTAAAGAAGAACAAAAGCAATTGAAAAAATTGCATGATATTGTAAAAAAATCTATTGATGCTGAAGAACTGATTATTCAAAATTTAATTCATCCGCCATTAGAAAAACTAACAAAAGGACAAAAAATATCTGACAAAGTAGCTCAATTTGGTGGAAGTTGGAATTTCATAATTTCTTTTTTTCTTCTTTTAATTGTATGGATTATATTTAATGTTTTGGCTAAAGGTTTTTATAAATTTGACCCATATCCTTTCATATTAATGAACCTTATTTTATCTTGTATAGCAGCACTGCAGGCACCAATTATTATGATGAGTCAAAAAAGGCAAGAAGAAAAAGACCGTAAAAGAAGTGAAAATGATTATTTAATCAATTTAAAAGCGGAAATGCAGGTTAGAAGTTTAAATCAAAAAATGGATTTGTTACTCGAAGAACAAATTAAAACACTTTTTGAAACACAAGAAAAACAATTTTTATTATTGAAAGAATTAAATGATAAATTAGATTATTTGAAATTCATGCAAAAATTGTTTATTTTAAACTTTCTTCGTAATTTCTTGCAATATTTTCCCAATTGATGATATTGAAAAAAGCATCAATATATTGATTTCTTTTATTTTGATAATTCAAATAATAAGCATGTTCCCACAAATCAATTGCTAAAATTGGTTTTCCTTTCACAATAGCATTAGGCATTAATGGATTATCTTGGTTTTGGCTATTTACCACTTCTAACATTCCTTTTTTTGTGATTATCAAAAAAGTCCAACCAGATCCAAATTGTTTTGAAGCACTTGACTTAAAAACTGAAGTAAAATTTTCAAAAGAACCAAAACTTTTGTTTATTGCCCCCGATAGGGTATCCTTTGGAATTTGATTTTTTTTACCACCGATAGATTCAAAATACAAATTATGGTTGTAAACGCCACCTAAATTATTTTTTAAATCTTCATTTTTAACATCTAAATTTATTAATAATTCTTCTAATGATTTTGTTTGATTTTCAGTATTAGCAATAGCTTTGTTTAAATTATTAAGATAATTTACATAATGTTTCGAATAATGGATTTCCATTGTTCTGGCATCAATACTGGGTTCAAACGCATCGTAATTATATGATAATTTTAATAATTTGAAAGTTCCTTCTACAGCATTAACATCATTTGGATTACCAATCTTAGTGGTTTCTTGAGCTGTGGGCAACGGAACTTCAACAACTTCAGTCAATTTTTTTTTATGACATGATTGTAACACTAACAAACAAAAAAACAATTTTAATATCTTCATTTTTTTTTTATTTTTTTTAAATAATGTTTTACAAAAATAATTAAATTTTATTTTTTATAGATAAAATGGATGCTATATACAATTCTTTTGCTTCCTCTACACTCAAATGACTTATTTGCATCCAAGCATTGGTTTTAAAAGCATTTCTTAAATCAAAACTCATTTGTTTAGAGGATTCGATAGTACCTAAAGTGGCTTGTTTATAATAAGCATACAACCGCAATTGAACATCTTGCGGCAAAGATGATTGCGGAATGGTTAAAGCAATGGTTACTGCTTCCTGAAATCTAATATCTAAATCTTTTTCCAACATTATTTTGATGCAATAATGGTTTTATTTCCGATTGCTTTTTGCCCTAATACTACATCTATTTTGGTGCCAATCGGAAAATACAAGTCAACTCTCGATCCAAATTTAATAAATCCAGCATCGTCACCTTGAATTACTTCTGTACCTTCAATCGCATAATTGACAATTCTTTTGGCCAATGCTCCCGCTATTTGACGATACAAAATTTCGCCAAATTCAGCATTTTCAAGTACAATCGTAGTACGCTCATTTTCTTCACTTGCCTTTGGGTGCCATGCCACTAAAAATTTTCCTGGGTGGTATTTACTAAAATTTATTTTACCACTCATGGCATATCTCGTTACATGAACATTAATTGGCGACATAAATATAGATACTTGTAATCTTTTATCCTTAAAATATTCTTTTTCGAAAACCTCTTCAATTACAACAACTTTTCCATCAACAGGAGCTAACACTACATTTTTATTTGGGGTAATTTGTCTGTTTGGATTTCTAAAAAATTGTAATACGATTATTAATAGTAATAATGCAACAATTTGTATTGATAATTTTAACCAACTTGTTTCCATTAACTTATCTGCACCAATTACTAAAACGGTTGTCAAAAATAATGTGGTTGTAATAATTACAGTTCCTTCTTTATGAAATTTAATCATCTTATAATATTTGAATAATTTGTAAATATAAATATATAAATGGTGCCACAAAAATAACACTATCTAATCTGTCTAAAATCCCTCCATGGCCAGGCATAATACCGCCACTATCTTTGACGCCCGCCAATCTTTTAAATCTCGACTCAACTAAATCGCCAATTGTGCCGAATATACCTACAATTATTGCGATTGTTGGCCAAAATAACAATGTCATTGGTACAAAATATTTTGCAATTAACAAACTTCCAATGCAAGCAAACACTAAGCCACCAAAAAAACCTTCTATTGTTTTTTTGGGCGAAATCGATTCAAATAATTTGTTTTTTCCTATCGATTTACCAACTATATAGGCAAAAGTGTCGTTTACCCATATTAAAATAAAAATAGAAATTATTATTTTTGGATAAAATATAGCATTCAAATAGGGTATTTTTATTAGTATTACAAATGGTAAAATGATATAACCAATAAGTAAAACATATTTTGATAAAACATCAAATTTAACAAATTTATTTTGAAATAACGATACCAATAATCTTATACATACAAATAATGATCCACACAAAAGTAATATTTGATTGTATGTAGTTGTTTCAATAACTACAAATAAATTATAAATTACTAATCCAATAATCCATGAAATAACTTTATTTAAATCTAATAAATTACAAAATTCATATATAGAAACTATTAAAAAAAACAAAAAAAGTAAATTAAAACTTAACTTAGAATACATAGTGGCACTTATCAAAATAATGATATAAATTATGCCAGATAGGGCTCTTGTAGTAGTTTCTCTCATGATTACTCTTCTAAAAGTAATAAATACAAATTTTTGGAACAAATACCATAATTCATAAAATTTTCGTCAATTTTTTCAGTAAAATTTTTTATTGCCATAATATTAGAGGGATAATTGGCTGTATATTTCTTTTTGATAGCTCTTAAACCATCACTTTTAGTTTCATTAAATTGATTAGTTTTCGAAAAAATAACAATATTTTTTGGTAAATCATTAGGTTTAAAATGTTTTACTTGATTAGATGACATTAATATTGAGCCTTCTTCAGCTATCAATCCTTCACAAGTGGCAAATAAAAATTGTGGTTCCTCATTTGCTTTATAAAATAATTTATTTTCTTCAAGCAAAGGAATCAATTGATTTTCAAAACATAACACACTACATTCAAACCAATCATTTTCTACTAAAATATTCAAAAATTGTTCTCGGAGTTCATTAAAATCTTCACAATAAATAAATTTACCTCCATTTTCATGAAATAGTTTTACAAAACGTTCCTCTATACTAATAGTCATTTCACTGTCTATTTCACTTAAAATAGACACGTTATCAACTTGTTCTACTTCTGGAGTTAAACCAAAAATTTTTTTAAATAAATTCATTTTTATTTACACCTATTACTTGTAACCTATAAATATAAAAAAATCTTAATTCAAATATACATTGAATTAAGATTTTTTATTAAGATTTATTAACATTATGATATTTCAGTGTCGAATGTGTTTTGGTTAAAATCTCTTTTTCCAAAAATCAATTCTAAATCATCTTTAAATATAACTTCTTTTTCTATTAATATATCTGCTAATTGGTTTAATTTATCTTTGTTTTCTGTCAAAATTCCAATAGCTCTTTGGTATTGCCCTTCTATTAATTTTGAAATTTCTTGATCAATAACTAAAGCCGTTTCTTCTGAGTATGGTTTTGTAAATCCATATTCACTTTGTCCAGAAGAGTCGTAATAAGTAATATTTCCAAGTTTTTCATTTAATCCATAAATCGTAACCATGGCTCTAGCTTGTTTGTTTACTTTCTCTAAATCACTTAAAGCTCCGGTTGATATTTTATCAAAAATTACTTTTTCCGCTGCTCGACCTCCCATAGTCGCACACATTTCGTCTAACATTTGGTCGGGTCTTACAATTAATCGCTCTTCTGGCAAATACCAAGCTGCTCCTAAACTTTGACCTCTTGGCACAATGGTTACTTTTATCAGTGGAGCTGCATGCTCCAACATCCAACTCACTGTTGCATGCCCTGCTTCATGAATAGCAATGGCTCGTTTTTCGTTTGGTGTAACAATTTTATTTTTTTTCTCCAATCCACCAATAATTCTATCTACTGCATCCAGAAAATCTTGTTTATCAACCGCTTCTTTGTTATTTCTTGCTGCAATCAATGCTGCTTCATTACAAACATTGGCAATATCTGCTCCAGAAAAACCTGGTGTTTGTTTGGCTAAAAAGTCAATATCTAATCCTTCAACTTTTTTTAATGGAGCCAAATGTACTTGAAATATTTCAGCTCTTTCTCGAATGTCTGGCAAATCTACATAAATTTGTCTGTCAAATCTTCCTGCTCTCATCAGGGCTTTGTCTAAAACGTCTGCTCTATTAGTTGCAGCTAAAACAATCACATTAGAATTGGTTCCAAAACCATCCATTTCTGTAAGCAGCTGGTTGAGTGTATTTTCCCTTTCATCATTGCCGCCAGACATACTGTTTTTTCCTCTTGCCCTTCCTACAGCATCAATTTCATCTATAAATATTATAGCTGGCGATTTTTCTTTGGCTTGCTTAAATAAATCTCTTACTCTTGAGGCCCCAACACCAACAAACATTTCAACAAAATCCGAACCTGATAATGAGAAAAAAGGGACTTGTGCTTCTCCAGCTACCGCTTTTGCCAACAACGTTTTTCCTGTACCAGGTGGGCCAACTAACAAAGCACCTTTTGGTATTTTTCCTCCTAAATTAGTATATTTTTCAGGATTTTTCAAAAATTCTACAATTTCTTGTACCTCTTCTTTTGCACCTTCAAGCCCTGCTACATCCTTAAATGTTACTTTTATATCTGTTTTTTCGTCAAAAAGTTTGGCTTTTGATTTTCCTATACTAAACATTTGCCCAGGTCCGCCACCGCTTCCTCCTGACATTTTACGCATTACAAAAATCCAAATTCCAATGATAACTAAGAATGGTAAAATATCTACAAACAATGACATGGCTTGGTTTTTTGGTGCAAAACTATAGTCTTTTAATTTGCCTTGTGTTCTGGCTTTCTCCAAAATGTTTTGAAAAGATTCCTCATTACCTATTTGTACAAAATATTGAGGGCCTTTGTTGGGTTTTTTAAATACATCCAACTTTACTTTTTCATGCTCTTTGTTATTTTTACCTTTGTCAGATAAAAATATTTCTGCTTGTACTTTTTCATATACAATTACATTTGAAATATCTCCTTTTTCTAAGAAATTATTGAATTGTGCAACTGAAATTTTTTCGGGCTGTGCATAATTTTTGATGCCATCATCAAAAATATTGTAAACTAAAATAATGGCCAATATAGCACCATATATCCACCACGGACTAATTTTAATCTTTTTTGGAGTAGGTTTGTTATCTTTAGACATGCTTTATTTTTTAATATTTATTTTCTATCGAAGTCATTTTGGCATCGCCCCAAAGGCTTTCAATATTGTAATATTCACGTATGTGTTTTTGAAAAACATGCACTACAATATTTACATAATCCATCAAAACCCACTCTGCATTATCAGATCCTTCTACATGCCATGGTTTGTCTTTGATGGCCTTTGAGACCGTTTTTTGAATGGAATTGACAATAGCATTGACTTGTGTATTTGAATTTCCATTACAAATTACAAAATAATCGCATGAGGCATTGTCTATCAATCTCAAATCCAAAATATCTATATCGTTTCCTTTTACTTCTTCTATCCCTTTGATGATGAAAGCTAAAAGTTCATCATTATTAATTTCTTTTTTTGTCATTTATTATTTTTGTATATTTTGCAAAGTTATCATTTTTTGTTGTTAATTTTGAACCTTAACAAAAGTTTAAATTATTTTTATATTTTATGAATATTATCAAACTCAATGCCATAGATTCTACCAATGATTATCTAAAACGTTTAAGTAGTACTCAAGTACTCGAAAATTTTACTGTTGTAACTGCCGAAAACCAAACCAATGGCAAAGGGCAAATGGGCGCAAAATGGAATTCTGAAAATGGTAAGAACCTTATAGTTAGCATTTTAATAAAGAACATTTTAAAACAAACTTCAGACATTTTCAATCTTAATGTAGCCATTACAGCAGCCATTGCTACTACATTAATAGATATTGACATTCCACATATTTCGATCAAATGGCCTAACGACATTTTGTCAGATTCTAAAAAAATAGCTGGCATACTTATTGAAAATACGCTCAAAACTGATGGCAGTATTATTTCTATTATCGGATTTGGACTAAATATCAATCAAACCTCATTTGAAAATCTTCCTCAAGCTTCCTCATTATGTAATATTACACATCAAATTTATGATAAAGATTTGATATTATCTAATATTATAGACAATATTCAATTCAATATATCTTTATTATCAAAAGGGATAAACGATATTTTGTGGGAAAAATACCATGATTTATTGTTTAAAAAAAATATTTTTATGCCTTTTAAAGATTCAAATCATCAAACTTTTATGGGTAAAATAGTAGGAGTTACTGCTCATGGAAAATTAGAAATAGTACTCGAAAACAATATCATCAAAACTTTTGATCTAAAAGAAATAACAATGCTTTATTGATTTTTTAACAAAAAGCCTCAATAGGTTTTGAGGCTTTTTAAAATACTATTCTTCCGATTTGAAATTTCTAATTTGTTTTAATTTATCTTTCAATAATACCAATTCTTCCTTATGCTTTTCAATGTTTTTTCTAACCTCTAATACTATAGAATTTTCTTTTTTGGCATTTCTTGTATTGGCAAAAAATTGAATATTATTTTCAAGTTGAAATATTTCACTTTGAACTTCTTCAATTTTTCGAATGATAAATATTTTTTCGTTTTCTAATTTTCTTCCATCGTTACTTTCAGATATTTGTTCTAGCTTGTTTGAAAAACGAACCATTTCAGATTCTTTTTTGCTTAAACTCAATTTTTCAAACAAGGCATCTAAAATTTTGTTGAATTTTCCATCAATATGTCTTCTTGTAAATGGCACTTTTCCAAATGATTTCCAATTGTCTATATGAACTTTGATGGCATTCAAATCTGTTCTATGATCGCCTGTCATTTCAAAAGCTCTAATGACTTCCATGTAGTCTTTTTTCTTCTCAAAAGCTTCAACTTCGTCGGTATTTTCAATAGATTTGAATTCTTTTAATTTTTCAAAATAATGATTGCAGGCCTCACGAAATTCTTTCCAAAGACTGTCAGAAATTTTTCTTGGAACATGACCAATGGTTTTCCATTCGTCTTGAATTTGTTTCATTATTGGTGTTGTCAATTCAAAATCGGTACTGTCTTTCAGTTCATTAGCTTTGGCCACCAATGCTTGTTTTTTGGACAAATTATCATGCTGATCTTTCTTAATTTCTTTGTAAAACGAATTTTTTAAAGTATTAAAATCTTTTACAGCATTTTTAAAACGTTGCCAGGTAGCTTCATTTACCTCCACAGGAACTTTTCCTACTTGAAAAAAAGCATTTCTTAAGGCTTCAACTTGATCTATTTGTGACAACCATAAATTATGAGAATCTACTTTATGTTTTGCTAAAACTTCTAATGCTTCTATAATAATAGACTTTTGAGATAAGTTGTCTTGCTCTATCAATCGGACTTGTTCATACATTTGCTCGCGTTTGTCGTGCATTTGCTTGGTCAAATCGCTAAATTTGATCCAAATTTCTTCACGATGCTCTTTTGAAACTGGACCAATATCCTCTTTCCACATTCTATGCAAATCTTGCAACTCTCTAAATGCTTTATTCAAATCAGTTTCAGATAATAATTGTTCGCATCTGGCAATGATTTTGAGTTTTAAATCTAAGTTATGCTTAAAATCTAAATCTCTTGCTTCTCTGTCTAAATGTAAAAAATCATAAAAATTTTCTATATGAAAATGATAATTATTCCAAACATGATTGTATTTATCTTTTGGAATTGCACCAGCATTTTTCCAACGCTCTCTTAAATCATTCAACTGCTTTAAAGCATTTGGAATATTATCTTGGGCACCAACTAAATTTTTTAATTCTTCAACTATTTCTAATCTTTTATTTAGATTGGCTTGTAAATCATTTTGCAATGACTTAAAATGTTTGTTTTTTTGGTCTTTAAATAAAGTATAAAGTTGATCAAATTTATTTTTTAATGGAAAATGATATTGAAATTCTTCATTAGTATCTGCATTTTCTGCCTCAAATTGAGCTCTCTTTTCATCAATAAATTCATAATATTTTGACAAAAATGCGGTTTTGGCTTCTTCAATATGGCTTTTAAAGGCCATAATTTGTTCGTTTTGTACCAAACTTTCTAATGAAGTTACGATGTCTTCCATTGCCATACTTTCGTAATTTTCAATTGGAATTTGCGATATATTCTTAATATCACTTTCGCCTTGTGCTGCAACTTCACTTGAAATTGCTTCCACTGCTGCGTTATTCATCGAATTTTCAAAATCTTGACTTTGAGTTGATGCTGTCATTTGATTTGCATTTTCTAATGCTCCATCTGCTTCTTGCAGGTTATCATTCTTTTCTTCTAACATTTGATCAATGTTTAAGGTTTATATTTATACCATTATTTCGAGGGCGAAAGATACTAAAGCAGTTCTAATTTTCAAAGAAAAAATTAAAATTATGTTAAAAAAAAATATTTTAGTAGTTTTTTAATTTGAATTAGCCTTTTTAAAAAATTTTAATTTAATTTTGAATTTTAATTATAAAACCATAACATTTTAAATAATTTATTATCAAAATGAACGATATATCGAATACAATCGTTATCCAAGCTTCCGAAAATGTTGATTTAACAGCCATTTGTACTCAATTAGAATCTAATAATCCGTCAATTCTAAACGCTAATGTCATCATCAATTTGAATTTTTATACTGATTTGAATAATAAAAATCTAAAAATATTTTTACCTATTTTTAAAAATTTTAAAAAAAATAATAAGTCTATTGTTTTAGTTTGCGAACATGTAGATTTTAATATTATTTCTGACAAATTTCCAATTGTTCCCACACTTCAAGAAGCTTATGACGTGATTGAAATGGAAGCAATTGAAAGAGATTTAGGAATTTAAAACTTTAATATATTGAACCTTACCATTTTAGGCTGCTATGCTGCTACCCCCAGAACGTTTACAAATCCTACAGCACAAGTTTTAGACATCAAAAATAGATTGTTTTTAATTGACTGTGGTGAAGGCACCCAAGTGCAACTTCGTAAAAACAAGATTAAATTTTCTAAAATAAATCATATTTTCATATCTCATTTACATGGCGATCATTGTTATGGGTTAATTGGTTTAATTTCGACATTTATGCTACTCAATCGTACTACGGATTTGCATATTTATGGGCCAAAAGGAATCAAAGAGTTGGTTACGGTTCAGTTACGATTATCCCATTCTTGGTCTAGTTATGGATTGTTTTTTCATGAATTGGAGGCTACAACTAGTCAAATTATTTACGAAGACGAAAAAGTTTTGGTTGCTACTATTCCTTTAAAACATAGGATTTATACCAATGGTTTTTTGTTTAAAGAAAAAAGGAATGAAAGAAAACTACATTTAGAAGCGGTTCAAAAATGGGGAATAGATACTTGCTTTTATCAAAATATTAAAAACGGAAAAGACATTATACTTGATGATGGCACTTTTTTACCCAATAGTACGCTGACTTTTGATCCTGATCCCCCAAAAAGTTATGCGTTTTGTTCAGATACGATGTTTCATGAAAGTATTATTCCACTAATTGAGGGGGCCTCTGTTTTGTATCATGAAGCCACTTTTTTAGAATCAGAACATGAAAAAGCACAAAAAACAATGCATGCTACAGCTATTCAGGCAGCAACAATAGCATCAAAAGCTGGCGTTGGTAAATTAATTTTAGGACATTTTTCTACCAGATATGAAAATATCGATCTGTTTAAACAGGAAGCTGAAACTGTTTTTTCAAATGTTGAAACCGCCGATGATGGTAAGATATTTGAATTTTAAATTTTTAAAATCTATTCTATACTCATCGATTTTAACTTGGCTCTATAAGCTTCTAAAGCTACCGATTTTGATACAAATCCGTGGTATTTTCCATTTTTAATTACAGGTAAAAAAGCCACTTTTGATTTTTCAAATTTATTCATCACCGTTTCCATACTGTCTATTGGATAAATAATATCAGAAGGCTGTGTCATGATTTCTGAAACTTTTGTAAATTTTACGGTATAGGAATTGAAAATTATTTCACGGATATGATTAAAATGGACAATGCCAACTAATTGATTATCAAGATTGACAACACCAAAAATGACTTGATTGGAATGTGAAATTAAATCTACTAATTTTTCTAAATTTTCATTTGGAGTAATAGTTAAAAAATCCGTTTGTATGACTTGATTGATGTCTAATGTTGTAAGTACATTTTTATCTTTATTATTAGTAAAAACATGACCTTTTTTGGCTAAATTTTTGACATCCATCGAATGTTTTTCAAATCTTTTTGAAATTGTAAAACTAATAGAAGAAACAATCATTAATGGAATCATCAAATTGTATCCTCCCGTAATTTCGGCAATTAAAAAGATAGCTGTTAGCGGTGCATGAAACAAGCCACTTAATATTCCTGCCATTCCTACTAAAGTGAAATTGCTTATAGGAAGGTGAGCAATACCAATAAAATTAATGATTTTAGAAAATAAAAAACCGCAATAAGACCCTAAAAATAGGGAAGGGGCAAAGTTGCCTCCATTACCTCCACATCCTAAAGTAATACCAGTAGCAAATGCTTTAATAAACATTGTTAGTCCTACAAATATTAATAAAATCCAAGTATTTTGATTGTATTTTTCAAAAAGAGTGTGGTTTAAAATCCGACCAGGGTTTTTATCTGAAAGTATCCGAATACTTTCATAACCTTCTCCAAATAGGGTTGGAAAAACATATATCAAAATGGCCAATATACTGGAACCAATCAGCGCTTTTTGATAAGGCTTCCATCTTTTTCTAGCAAAAAAATGCTCCGTTCTTTGAAAATTTCTGATATAAAAAACAGCAATTAAGCCAGTAATAATTCCTAAACCAATGTAAAACGGAACATTATGGTAATCAAAATTTTCTTGTTGTTTGAAATTTAATAAAATTGTAGGGTCTAATATCAAAGCGGAAACTAATGCTCCTGTGGCAGCCGCAATCATGATTGGAGTAAATGCAGAAATGCTTACATCTACTAAAAGCACTTCTATGGCAAATAATACACCGGCTATTGGTGCATTAAAGGCGGCTGCAATACCCGCAGCTACACCACATCCAATTAATAAGGTCCTGTCCTGATAACCAAGTTTGTAATTTTGTGCATAATTGGAACCAAATGCAGCTCCAGTAATCACTATCGGACTCTCTAAACCTGCAGATCCGCCTAAACCAACAGTTAGTGAGCTCGTTATAATTTGAGCAAACATTTGCTTTTTTGGAATGATACTCGCTTTTTTGGCTACGGCATACAAAATTTGAGACGTCCCTTTTTCTATTGTTCCTCCTAATATATTTTTTACCACAAATACAGTTAAAATTATACCAAAAATAGGAAAAAAACTATTAATAAATCCTAATTTTAATACACTTTCAATATAATTTGCAAACGTAAATACAGCATGTGCAAAGGTTTTTAATACTATTACTGCAAATGCAGCAGAAATACCAACTAAAACACTAGATAAAAAGATAAACTGTTTTGGCTCAATAAAGGATTGAGCCAAAAATATAGTTGTTTCTAAATAGGTTTTAATTTTTTTTATCATATTTTCTAATTGATAAGATTTAAAGCATGTTTAACAACAATTCCAAAATTGTAACCTTGTGCTTGGTCAAATCCAGCATAATTTACGGCTATCAATTGACCACATTCGTTAAAAACGGGTGATCCACTGGCACCATGTGTTGAGGTTACACTATATTGTAAACTTGTGCCATCTGATTCTTTATTGATTTGACCTTCATAAATTTGTACTTTAATCCCTTTTTTGGTATTTGCTAATGTCATACCCATTGGATAACCTATCAAAACAGCATTTGTTCCTGGCTTGATACTGGTATCGTCGCTAACGGCAGATTGCAAATCAACCACATTTTGAACACTTTCTGGTATTTTTTTGGTTTTAATTTGCAAAACAGCCACATCTATTTCGCCATCATCTGCTGTTTTCAAAATTTCACATTCTAGCCATTCATCATTTGAACCATGTAAAGCAATGCTTATATTTACAGATACTGGAATAACTTCTATATCTTCAATTGCCATTTTCCTTGAGGTTTCTAGTGCTGCTTCTAATTGATGGTTTTCTTCAACCAAATTTGCTGCTTCTTCACTAATATCTATTGAATCTGTGGCGGTTATGGTTTGCTGTGGCGATGTGTTCTCGTTATTTTCTGATGTTCCTTGTTCAGAATTTGCTCCTCCTTCTTCATCATAATTTACCATATCCCAATTTTTTTCCAAATATTCTTTAGCCTCGTCTGGATCTATATTTTCTGGTAATATATATGAAATTTCTTGAGCTAAGTTATCACTTAAATTTTTATTCAAATCTTCATATTTCCAAGGTTCTGCCACATGATGATTGGTAACTATTTTACCATCTTCAGATACAAAAAAACCAGTTCCTGTAATGGTTTGTTCGCCATAATTGGCATCATTTACATTCAAAATAAACGGTTTTGCACCTTTAATCGAAACTTGATAACTGTAAGTATGTTTTACTAAAACAACTGCATCTTTATATTTTTCGTAAATAGCATTCTTATTTGGCAAACATGTAACTTCTTTTTGTTCAAATTGTTTCAATATTTTTGGTATTGCAAAACCAAATAATACTAATACCGCAATTATGATGATAATGTATTTTTTTTTGTTTGATGGTGTAGGCTCTAAATTGTTATTTAAGTTTGTGATTTTCATTGTTTTTAATTATTAAATCATTAATCATTAGGTTTATATGTAAATTTATTTTTTTTTATAAAATATTTATGACATTAAAATGTATTCATATAAATATCAATTTTTATAATCTTATATTTTTTTAAAAATAATTAATGTTTTTTAATAAAATAATATTTCTATAATTATTAAATGCTATATTTTTAATTGTCATTTCGCTACAAATTTATAAATTATTTTAGCTTTTACAATTCATAACTTTAATTTTAATACAAAAAAAAAATCAAATCTTTGTTATTTGGTAAACTATACAAATAAAATGTATTTTAAATCATAAAGTTTTTGTGTTTTGAATTGTAAAATACTAATTTTGCCAACACAACTAAATTCAGCACCATGATTACATTTTTCGGTAACGAAACAGCTACAGTTTTTGCGGTTCAAACGCAAACCAACTTATCGACAGAAGATTGCAACAAATTAAATTGGCTTTTTGGCAACGCACATAAAATAGAAAAATCCGTACTTGCGGATTTTTTTGTTGGTCCAAGAGCCACAATGATTACGCCTTGGAGTACAAATGCGGTTGAAATTACTCAAAATATGGGTATTTCAGGAATTATCAGAATTGAAGAATTCCAAAAAGTAACGGCTGATTTTCAAGATTTTGATCCAATGTTGTTTCAAAAATATACAGAATTACATCAAGAAATATTTACCATCAATATTCAACCTGAACCTATTTTAGAAATTGACGATATTTCATCGTACAACAAAACAGAAGGTTTAGCATTGAGTGCTGAAGAAGTCGATTATTTAAACAATCTTTCTACTAAATTAAATAGAAAATTAACCGATTCTGAAATTTTTGCCTTTTCACAAGCCAATTCAGAACACTGCCGTCATAAAATTTTCAACGGAACTTTTATTGTTGATGGCGAAGAACAACCAACATCGTTATTCAAATTAATTAGAAAAACATCTGAAACACATCCAAACGAAATTGTTTCGGCATATAAAGATAATGTGGCTTTCGTTAAAGGTCCAAAAGTAATACAGTTTGCACCAAAAAGCGCTGATAAACCCGATTTTTACGAAGAAAAGGAATTTGATTCGGTACTTTCATTAAAAGCAGAAACGCATAATTTCCCTACAACAGTTGAGCCTTTTAATGGAGCGGCAACAGGTTCGGGAGGAGAAATTCGGGATCGTTTAGCGGGTGGACAAGGTTCGTTGCCTTTAGCGGGAACTGCAGTGTATATGACTTCTTATTCTCGTTTGGCAGAAAATCGTCCTTGGGAAAACGATATGGCAGCTCGCCCTTGGTTGTATCAAACGCCGATGGATATTTTAATTAAAGCCTCAAACGGAGCATCCGATTTTGGAAATAAATTTGGACAACCCTTAATTACAGGTTCTATTTTAACATTTGAACACGAAGAGGAAGCACGCAAATTAGGTTACGATAAAGTAATCATGCAAGCCGGTGGAATTGGATACGGAAAATTAGACCAAGCGAAAAAAAAGAAACCAACTGCAGGTGATAAAATTGTCATTCTGGGTGGTGAAAATTATAGAATTGGAATGGGTGGTGCCGCAGTATCTTCAGCAGATACAGGTGCTTTTGGTTCTGGGATTGAACTAAATGCCATTCAGCGTTCCAATCCAGAAATGCAAAAACGTGCTGCCAATGCCATTCGTGGATTGGTGGAAAGTGATAACAACCCTATTGTTTCTATTCACGACCATGGTGCTGGTGGACATTTGAATTGTTTATCGGAATTGGTAGAAGAAACAGGAGGTTTAATTGATTTGGATAAATTACCTGTGGGCGACCCAACTCTTTCGGCAAAAGAAATCATCGGAAACGAATCGCAAGAACGAATGGGCTTGGTTATTGGGCAAAAAGACATCGAAACCTTACAACGCATTGCCGATAGAGAACGTTCGCCAATGTATGAAGTGGGTGATGTAACCAACGACCATCGTTTTACATTTGAATCCAAATCGAAAGGCGAAAAACCAATGGATTATGCCTTGGAAGATTTCTTTGGAAGTTCGCCAAAAACCATAATGACAGATACTACTGTTGCTAGAAATTATAGTAATTCGGAATATAATGCCAGTGAAATTCCAACCTATTTAAATCAAGTATTAAAATTAGAAGCCGTAGCTTGTAAAGATTGGTTAACCAATAAAGTAGACCGTTGTGTAGGTGGAAAAGTAGCCAAACAACAATGTGCAGGTCCGTTACAATTGCCTTTAAATAATGTAGGTGTAATGGCTTTAGATTATAAAGGAAAAGAAGGAATTGCTACTTCTATTGGGCACGCTCCTATTTCAGCTTTAATTGATCCGGTAGCCGGAAGTAGAAATGCCATTGCAGAATCGCTTTCAAATTTAGTTTGGGCACCATTAAAAGACGGTTTAGCTTCGGTTTCTTTATCGGCAAACTGGATGTGGGCGTGTAAAAACGAAGGTGAAGATGCCCGTTTGTATCAAGCCGTAAAAGGATGTTCGGATTTTGCTATCGAATTGGGAATCAATATTCCAACAGGAAAAGATTCCTTATCAATGAAACAAAAATACCCAAATGACGAAGTAATTGCACCAGGAACGGTTATTATTTCAGCAGCAGGAAATTGTTCGAATATCACTAAAGTAGTAGAACCAGTTTTTAAACGAAATGGCGGAAACATTTACTACATCAATTTATCACAAGATGATTTTAAATTAGGAGGTTCTTCATTTTATCAAACGCAAAATAAAGTTGGAAATGAAACGTCAACTATTAAAGACGCTACGTTTTTCAAAAAAGCATTCAACACCTTACAAGAGTTAATTAAAGACAGAAAAATTAATGCTGGACACGATATTGGAAGTGGTGGTTTGATTACTACTTTATTAGAATTATGTTTCAGCCCCCTAACCCCCGAAGGGGGAACCTCAAACTTTGAGGAAACGGGAATGAAATTAAGTTTTGATTGTTTTGAAGAAAAAGATTTAGTCAAAATATTATTTTCAGAAAACATCGGCGTTGTCGTTCAACCTGCTAATAATGAAGAATTTGAAGCTTATTTGAATGAAAATAAAGTAGAATTTTTCAATCTTGGTGAAGTTACTAATTCTGGAAAATTGGAATTTGGAACTTGGAAATTGGATATTGCCACGTGCCGAAGAACTTGGTATGAAACCTCGTATTTATTAGACCAAAAACAAACAAAAAACGGAAAAGCAAAAGAACGTTTTGAGAATTTTGATAAACAACCATTACAATTTTCATTTCCATCGCATTTTGATGGTAAATTACCTGTAATTCCTGCTGGTGCAAAGCCTAAAGCAGCCATTATTCGTGAAAAAGGAAGTAACTCCGAACGAGAAATGGCAAATGCAATGTTCTTGGCTGGTTTTGATGTAAAAGACGTTCACATGACCGATTTAATTTCGGGAAGAGAAACTTTGGAAGATATACAATTTATTGGTGCTGTGGGTGGTTTCTCCAATTCCGATGTGTTGGGTTCGGCAAAAGGTTGGGCAGGTGCCTTTTTATACAATGAAAAAGCAAACACGGCTTTAAAAAACTTCTTTAAAAGAGAAGATACCCTTTCTGTTGGAATCTGTAACGGCTGCCAATTGATGATGGAATTGGAACTCATCAATCCAGAGCATGAAGTGCATGGAAAAATGAAACACAACGATTCCCACAAACATGAAAGCGGCTTTACATCGGTAAAAATTCAGAAAAACAACTCGGTGATGCTTTCCACATTAGAAGGGGCTACTTTAGGCGTTTGGATTTCGCACGGTGAAGGGAAATTCAATTTGCCAATGCCTGAAAATCAATATAATATAGTTGCAAAATATGGCTACGAAGGCTATCCTGCCAATCCAAACGGTTCGGATTACAACACCGCCATGCTATGCGACACTACTGGAAGACATTTAGTAATGATGCCACACATTGAGCGTTCAACGTTCCCTTGGAATTGGGCAAATTATCCAGACAGAAATCAAAAGGATGAAGTTTCACCTTGGTTAGAAGCCTTTGTAAACGCCAGAAAATGGATTGAAAATCAAAAATAATATTCAAAAATTAAGATAAAAAAGGCTGTCCATTTATTTTGGACAGCCTTTTTATTTGCGAAAATGCCATTAATTTAATGCCATTTTCAAAAAAACAAATGTAATAACAAGTCAACTATTTAATTTCTAATTCGTAAGGCAATATGGCTTGAACTCCTTGTCGTGCTTTAAGTTGTTTGATTTTTTGTAATATTTGATAATTTTCATTACCAATTTCTTCTTTTATCAATTCCGTTTTTGAAGAAGCAAAAGGTAAATTTTTAAACATATCTTTAAAATCTTTTTCGTATTCAGGAAAATTTACGGTTCCATAATCTTTTGTATTTGTAATTTTAGCAGCATATTGAATGGCCGCATCAAGACCACCAATGTCATCTACAAGTCCGATTTTTTTAGCATCGGCACCGCTCCAAACCCTTCCTTGACCAATTGCATCTACTTGAGCTATGGTTAATTTACGTCCTTTTGAAACCCTTTGTAAAAAAACATTATAAATATTTTCGACTCCTTCTAATGTAAATGCTCTATATTTATCATCTAAAGGAACAAATGGACTATAACTAGAAGCATTTTCGTGAGTTTTAACTTGATCAGCATGAATCCCATATCTATTTGCCGCTTCATTAAAATTAGGCAACATTCCAAATACACCAATAGAACCCGTAATGGTATTGGCTTCGGCAAAAATTCTATTAGCATTACAAGAAATATAATAACCACCTGAAGCAGCATAATTTCCCATTGAAACCACTACGGGTTTAACTTTTTTTGTAATTTCAATTTCTCTCCAAATCAATTCAGAAGTTAAAGCACTTCCTCCTGGCGAATTGACTCTCAACACTATAGCTTTGATATTTTCATCTTTACGAGCATCTTGCAAGGAACGTCTCATAGCCCCTTCGCCAATAATGTTTACATCTCCTTCACCACCATTGATTTCGCCTTGTGCATAAATCACGGCAATTTTATCTGTTTTTAAAACTCCTGAAGCCGTAGTAGCAACATTATTAGAATAATCACTGATGCTTATAACATTATAGTCCTCTTTTTTATCAATTTTTAATAATGTTTTAATGTCATTATGGTATTCATCTTCATAAGCGATTTTATCAATCAAGTGAACATTTTTTGCCATTTGTGGTGTTCTAGCTAAAAGTCCGTTTGCTATTTCATTCAAAGTTTGAACAGGAATTTTTCTACTAATTGCTATATCATTTACAATTGAATTCCATAATGAAGTTAATAAAGCCGAAGTTTGTTCTTTATTGGCGTCGCTCATTTTATTTTCTAAAAACGGTTCAACAGCCGATTTGAATTTACCGTGTCTGATCACCTCCATTTTGAGGCCCGTTTTTTCTTGAAAATCTTTAAAAAATAAATATTGGGCAGAAAGACCTTTAAAATCTAAATCGCCAACGGGATTCAAATAGATGGTGTTGGCCACCGAATTTAAATAATACTCTTTTTGAGAAAACCCGTCAGAATAAGCCAAAACAAATTTTCCTGATTTTTTAAAATCTTCCAAAGCATCTCTCAAAGCTTTTGTTTGAGCAATTCCTAACATCGAATAGTTATTCAAAATAGAAATACCTTTAATATTTTCGTCTGTTTTTGCATAGTCTATAGCATTTAAAATATCAATTAAACCATCGTGCTTGGCTTCAAAATAATTAATATCTTTATAGTTGGTTTTTCCAGCATAATCTTCTGTAATTTCGGATAAATTTAATTCTAAAACGCTATCTTTTTCAACAGATACGGCATCATCGCCACCTCCAAAAATCAAACCTAAAATGATGATTCCAAAAAAACTTACCATCAAAAAAACAAAAATACCAACAACCGTGGATAATACATTGCCTAAAAATTTCATATTCTAAATATATTAAATTAACTATTAATTTTATTTGTAAGTCGTAAAAATAATAAATTGTTACAACATATACTAATTTTTTGAAAAATAGGGATTTAATTTTAATTGAAAAACCTAAAAAGTTGCATTTATTAGTTGCATTTAGCTTTTTTAAAAAGAATAATTTTTTTTTGAAATATTAAAATTTACAATTACATTTGTCAAATCAAAAAATATAAAATCAAATGGAGCAATTTGTTGTATCAGCTAGAAAATACCGTCCACAAACATTTAAAGATGTTGTTGGACAGAAAGCGATTACAAATACATTGCTCAATGCAATAGAAACAAATCATTTAGCATCGGCACTATTATTTACGGGGCCAAGGGGTGTAGGTAAAACCACGTGTGCAAGGATTTTAGCCAGAAAAATAAACCAACCAGGCTATGACGACCCAATGGAGGATTTTGCATTTAATGTTTTTGAATTAGATGCGGCTTCCAACAACTCTGTTGATGACATAAGAAATTTGATAGAGCAAGTTCGCATACCACCTCAAACAGGAAAATATAAGGTTTATATTATAGACGAGGTACACATGCTTTCGTCTGCAGCATTTAATGCTTTTTTAAAAACATTAGAAGAACCGCCAAGTCATGCAATATTTATATTAGCAACAACTGAAAAACATAAAATTTTACCTACAATATTATCTCGTTGTCAAATATTTGATTTCAAACGAATTACGGTAAAAGATGCAAAAGAACATTTAGCAGAAGTAGCAGAAAATCAAGGGATTGCTTTTGAAGATGATGCTTTACACATTATTGCACAAAAAGCAGACGGTGCTATGAGAGATGCCTTGTCTATTTTTGACAGAGTTGTTTCATTTTGTGGAAAAAACCTAACAAGACAGGCGGTTACAGAAAACTTAAATGTTTTAGATTACGAAACTTATATTGACATAACCGATTTAATATTAGACAGAAAAATACCCGAAATATTAGTTGCATACAACGACATATTGTCAAAAGGGTTTGATGGACATCATTTTATAGCTGGTTTGGCCTCGCATTTTAGAGATTTATTAGTGGCTCAAACTCCAGCTACATTAATATTATTAGAAGCAGGCGAACAAGCCCAAAAAATGTATGGCACACAGGCACAAAAAACCCATCAAGCATTTTTATTAAAAGCTATAGATTTGACAAATGATTGTGATTTGAAATATAAATCCTCACAAAATCAAAGGCTATTGGCAGAATTATGCTTAATGCAATTGGCCTCTATCGATTTTGATGGAGAAAAAAAAAAGTTGAATCCTTCATAATTCCAGCAACCTACTTTAAAAAAGTAGCTTATACTATTGTTGAAGACAAACCCGTACCAAAAACACCAAGCCAAAATTTTGAGACAAATCAACAAACTGTAAAGCCAAAAGAACCTGATTTTAAGCCAAATGAACCAAAGGTTTCTGCATTTTCTTTGTCGAGCATCAAAGCTAAAAAAGAGTTAATGCAACAAGCTGCAACAGTGCAACATGATCCTACACATTTGCCAAAAGAGCCTTTTACAGAAACAGAAATGCGATTGTATTGGAACAAATATGCTGAAAGATTAGGACAAAAAGGATATAAAATCATGGAATCGTTATTGATTATGAATAATCCTATTTTAGATGGCACAACTATTACATTGGAGCTTGCTAATGAAGGCTCAAAAATTGATTTTGAAACTGAAAAAAATGGGTTATTAGGATATTTAAGAGGTCATTTGCATAATCATGAAATTACAATTCAAGTAAATGTTAATGAAAATGTTGAAACAAAATTTGCATTTACGCCAATTGATAAATACAATCGATTGAAAGAAATCAATCCCAGTATCGAATTACTGAAAAAAACTTTTGATTTGGATTTTTAAATTAATTATGATAATCATTATATAGTACAACAAATGAAAAAATACATGTTACCTTTATTACTTATTTTGTTTCCAATGACATTCTTTGGTCAAGCTCAAAAAAATAATTTAGAAAAACTCAAAAATGTGTGGATGCTAGTCAAATTTGAAAAATTTAGCAAAGAACAACTGGTACAAAATGAAGCACAAATACGAATAAATGACTCCAATTCTGGTTCGGCTCAAATGGGTTGCAATGATTTACATTTTAGTTTTAAAATAAAAAACGATAAGAACATACAATTTTCTGATGTGATAAGCACCAAAAAAATGTGTATGGATATTGCATTAGAAAACGCTTTTTGTAAAAAATTAAAAACTTTTACAAAATACAAAATAGAAGGTCATTTTTTAATTCTTACAAATAGTAAAAATGAAGAAATGAAATTTATTGAAGCCGCATGGGATTAAAATTGGGTATGATTCTATAATTATATGCAAGAAAAAAGACTAAACATTAGATAAAATTTAACAAAATTACAAAATCATTTGTTTTTAATTAAAAAATAACAAAAAAAATATTTGTTAAAAAAAAATAATTTGTACTTTTGTAAGCATAAAAAAAAATAAAACTATGAGTTCATTTGACGTAGTCGTAATAGGTTCAGGGCCTGGAGGATATGTGTCAGCAATACGCTGTGCACAATTAGGATTTAAAACAGCAATCATCGAAAAATACAGTACCTTAGGGGGTACATGTTTGAACGTAGGATGTATTCCATCAAAAGCATTGCTTTCATCATCGCATCATTATAGCGATTTGGCCCATTTGGCCGATCATGGCATTGAAATTAGTGGCGACATTGCATTCAATTTAGAAAAAATGATTGCCAGAAAACAAGCCGTTGTAGATCAAACATCGGGAGGAGTAAAATTTTTAATGGATAAAAATAAAATTACAGTTTTTGAAGGACTTGGTTCGTTTATAGATGCCAATACGATTGCCATTGCTAAAGCAGATGGTACAACAGAAACCCTTTCGACCAAAAATGTAATTATAGCAACTGGTTCAAAACCATCTAATTTACCATTTATCAAAATTGATAAAGAAAGAATCATTACATCAACAGAGGCATTAAAATTAAAAGAAGTGCCTAAACACTTGGTTGTAATTGGAGGTGGGGTTATTGGTATTGAACTTGGACAAGTTTATTTAAGATTAGGTGCACAAGTATCTGTAGTTGAGTATCTTGATAGAATTATTCCTGGGATGGATGCAGCCCTTTCAAAAGAATTGACCAAAGTTTTGAAAAAACAAGGTATGAAATTTTATACCTCTCATAAAGTCAAATCTGTTGAAAGAAGTGGAGAGGGTGTTGTGGTACAGGCAGAAAATGCTAAAGGAGAAATGATTACATTAGAGGGTGATTATTCCTTAGTTTCTGTTGGTAGAAGACCTTATACTGATGGCTTAAATGCTGCAAATGCTGGTGTAAAAATTTCAGACAGAGGTCAAATTGAAGTAAATGATCATTTACAAACAAATATTCCAAACATTTACGCCATTGGCGATGTAGTTAGAGGAGCCATGTTGGCCCATAAAGCAGAAGAAGAAGGTGTTTTAGTAGCCGAAATTTTGGCGGGACAAAAACCCCATATCGATTATAATTTAATTCCAGGTGTTGTATATACTTGGCCAGAAGTTGCGGCTGTAGGAAAAACAGAAGAGCAATTGAAGGAAGCTGGCATTACATTTAAGTCTGGAAGTTTTCCATTTAAAGCATTAGGAAGAGCAAGAGCAAGTGCCGATTTGGATGGTTTTGTTAAAATATTAGCAGATGCCAAAACAGACGAAGTTTTGGGGATCCATATCATTGGAGCAAGAGCAGCAGATTTGATTGCTGAAGCAGTAACTGCCATGGAATATAGAGCTTCTGCCGAAGATATTTCGAGAATGAGTCATGCCCATCCCACATTTGCAGAAGCAATAAAAGAGGCCGCATTAGCAGCAACAGAAAATAGAGCTTTGCATGTTTAATAATAATAAAAAATTAAAACCTCCCATTATGAAAACGGGAGGTTTTTTTATTAAATGGTTTTATAATGAGATTTTTATTTGTAATTTTACTATTTTTCACTAAGTTTATTTGGTGTTTTTCTCAAATCCAACCCAATTCAATAAAATATTATTATCCAAAAGATTCACTAAAATTTAAGAAGGAAAATTCTTATTTAGAATTTGAATATGATAAATTATTATATGGAAAAACTACCATGATAATTCATTGTGAAATGAATAATAAAGTATTTGATTTTATTTTTAAAAAAAACATTCGTAAATTATCAAATTATGGGGGTAATTATAGTGATGTATATGGTATTCAAAAAAATGGTAATTACGGAGTAGTTGAAAAATATTATAATGAACCTTTTACAATTTCTGAGCACAATTTGTATGCCTTTATAATAGAAAATAAAAACAATGTTTTAATAAAAAAAATAACATTTCAAGATTTTGGCAATGAGGTTTTTTGGCCTGAATTTGATTATTCAAATTGTAGTATAAGTGACGAAAATCAAGATGGAATGCCAGAATTTTATTTATCCTATATGTGTGAAAGTGATGGATTAGATGCCAAGCCTTTTAAACAAATAATATATACATTTGATACGAAAAACCAAACTAAATTAATAAAATCAAAGACTACAGCTTACTATCCTGCCGGAAATGAAGGTGAAACATACAAAACGGAATCAGATTTTAATTAGAATAAACTTCCAAAATTAATAAGATTCAAAAGTAAGTTAATATTAAATAAACATAAGATTTTATATTTTAAAAATCAAAATTAAAATCTATTAATCATATTAATAATTAATTTTTTATGCTTTTATATTATACTAAATAATGTTATTTGTAATTTACATCAAAAAAAAGATAGCAATAAATACTTTTTGAAAAAACGAAATTAGTTATTAAATTTATTATTTTTGCAAAAAATACAACACATTGACAAATGAATACAATTACTACTACTCAATTCCATTTTCCGAACCAAAAATCAGTATATAGAGGTAAAGTGCGAGAAGTTTATCAAATAAATGATGATTTATTGGTGATGATTGCTACGGATAGATTGTCTGCCTTTGATGTAGTTTTGCCAAAAGGAATTCCATATAAAGGACAAATATTGAATCAAATAGCTACAAAATTCATGGAAATGACAGCGGATATAGTTCCAAATTGGTTACTTGCCACACCAGATCCTAATGTAGCAATCGGACATTTGTGTGAACCATTTAAAGTAGAAATGGTAATTAGAGGTTATTTATCAGGTCATGCAGCACGAACCTATTCTGAAGGAAAAAGAGTATTATGTGGTGTAGAAATGCCAGAGGGCATGCGAGAAAATGATCGTTTTCCTAGTCCAATAATAACACCAACAACAAAAGCAGACAACGGGTCGCATGATGAAGATATATCAAGAGAATCTATTTTAGAACAACAATTAGTTTCTGAAGAAGATTATATCATTTTAGAGCAATATACCCGAGCATTATTTGAAAGAGGTACTGCGATTGCGGCATCGAGAGGGTTGATTTTGGTAGATACCAAATATGAGTTTGGAAAAACAAAAGAGGGTCAAATTGTGTTGATTGATGAAATACACACACCCGATTCGAGCAGGTATTTTTATTCAGAAGGCTATGAAGAAAGACAAGCAAGTGGCGAAGAACAAAAGCAATTGTCAAAAGAATTTGTAAGAAGATGGTTGATTGAAAATGGTTTTCAAGGAAAAGAAGGACAGCAAATTCCTGAAATGACTGATAAATATATAGAATCTGTATCTGATAGATATATAGAATTATTTGAAAATATATTAGGAGAAAGTTTTGTTAAGGCAGATATTACTGATATACAATCAAGAATTGAGAAAAATGTATTGAATTATTTAGCAAACAATTAATTAGAAATGAGAAAAAATATACTTACAGGTTCGCCTTGGGAAGATAAAATGGGATACTGCAGAGCAGTACGGATTGGAAATATTATAGAAGTATCTGGAACAGTTGCAATTGTAGATGGAGAAAAAGTAACCGCAACAGATGCTTATAGTCAGACATTGAATATATTAGAAAGAGTAGCAGTAGTATTACAAGATTTGGAGGTGAGTATGCAAGATGTCATTAGGACCCGAATATTTACTACAAATATTAATACTTTTGAAGAAGTTGCCCGTGCCCATGCAAGCTTTTTTAAGGATGTAAAACCTACAACTGGATTTTATGAAATAAGCAAACTTGTAGCACCAGAATATTTGGTAGAGATTGAATTTACTGCCATTGCCCAAAAGTAGCAAATTGCCCTAGCCCAGATTGAAGTGGAAATCCTTTTAATTTTTTTCTTTAAAAAAATTAAAAGATTGAAACGAAAAGCTGGAAATAGCTCCAAATTTATAAATAAAATAATCGAATTATATGAAAATAGACTTAATTGCGGGTGCAAGACCTAATTTTATGAAAATTGCACCTATCACACATGCCATTCAAAAAGCAAAATCTGAAGGAAAAGATATTTCCTTTAGGTTGATTCATACAGGACAGCATTTTGACAAGAATATGAGTGAATCGTTTTTTGAGCAATTGCAAATTCCAAACCCTGATGTGAATTTAGGAGCAGGAGGAGGCACACAAGCAGAGCAAACAGCTGCCATAATGATAGGTTATGAGAAATTACTGATGTCATCGCCTTCAGAATTGTGTTTGGTTGTAGGAGATGTAACCTCTACGATGGCATGTGCGATTGTGGCACAAAAAATGAAAATTAAAGTTGCTCACGTAGAAGCGGGTATTCGATCTGGAGATTGGAGTATGCCCGAGGAAATAAATCGTATGGTTACCGATGCTATAACAAATTATTTTTTTACGACATCGGAAGTAGCCAATATTAATTTAAAAAATTCAGGTATTGCTGAAAATAATATTTATTTTGTAGGCAATACAATGATTGATACTTTGATGATTCAAATGCATAATTTAAGAAAACCTGATTTTTTTGATGCACTTGAATTAAAAAACAAGCAGTATTTGGTGATGACTTTACACCGCCCAGCCAATGTGGATGAGGAAGGAAAGTTAAAACAATTGATTCAAGAAATTGTTTTACATTCAGAAAGGTTGCCCATTATTTTTCCAGTACATCCAAGAACGGCAAAAATTTTGGAAGGCATTGGTATTCAATATGATAACTTGTATTATGTAGAACCGTTAGGGTATTTGGAGTTTAATTATTTGGTAAAAAATGCTAAGGCTGTAATAACCGATTCTGGTGGAATAACAGAAGAAACTACGGTGATGGGCATTCCTTGTTTGACATTGCGAGACAATACAGAGCGTCCCGAAACAGTTACCGTTGGTAGTAATGAACTTGTGGGAACAGATCCAAAAAAAATTGGACCATTCTTACAAATATTAAATGCTGGAAAATGGAAAAAAGGATCGATTCCAGAAAAATGGGATGGTAAAACAGCAGAAAGAATTGTAGAAATTTTATTAAATATGTAACCATTTGAACTAATGAACATTCAATTGGCATTACAGCTTTATAAAAATATGGGGTTCCGATACACTAGATATCGGATATGGCATGAATTGGAAAAAAGAACAGGTTTATTGCAAAAAAAACATCCCGTGTGCCCTGAAACGAAATCATTTATATCGCTAGACACATGGCGACAACAATCTCCCTTATTTATATTTGAATGTAGAAAAACGATTCAAGATAAAAAAATAAGAGATGAAAAATTAAAAGAAAATGCTTTCAATATTTTAAATGGCTCAATTTTATTCTTTAGTAATGAATGGATTCATTTAGGATTGGATTACAATTGGTTGAAAAATCCTGATTCGGGATATGAATACAATATACAAGATCATTGGACAAAAATTCAGGATTTTAATGCAGCAATTGGTGATATAAAATATGTATGGGAAAAAAGCAGATTTACCTATTTGCTTACAATAATGCGATATGATTATCATTTTGATGAAGACCATTCGGCATTTGTTTTTTCGGAAATTGAAAGTTGGATAGACCAAAATCCCATAAATCAGGGGCCAAACTGGAAATGCAGTCAGGAAATTTCATTACGATTATTGAATTGGTTATATGTGTTGAATTTTTACAAAGATACTACTAATTTAACAGAAAAATTATGGCAAAAAATACAAAATGCGGTATATTGGCAATTGCATCATGTAAATGAACATATTCATTTTTCTAGAATAGCTGTAAGAAATAATCATGCAATTACGGAAACCATGATACTTGCTTTGAGTAATATGCTGTTTCCATATATTCCTGAAACCAAAAAATGGAGCCAACGTGGTATTACCTATTTTGAGCAAGAAATTGATTATCAAATATATGAAGATGGTGCATTTATACAGCATAGTATGAATTATCATAGGGTTTTGATACAATTATTATGTTTTGGATTTCAAATATCCAATATTCATAAAAAATATTTTTCAAAAAAAGTGTATGAAAAGGCCTATTCGTGTTTGAATTTTTTATATCAATTTGTAGAAAAATCTAATGGACATTTGCCAAACTATGGGTCAAATGACGGTGCCTTATTTTTTCCATTATCAAATCACGAGTTTAGAGATTATAGGCCGCAACTCAATACACTTCATGTAATATTAACAGGACAAGACTTATTTGAAAACCAGCAAGAAGACTTTATTACAAAGTCAAAATGTTTGTATTCATTTGATGTTTTAGTTCAAAAATATGGAGTAACATTGTTTAAACCTAGCGGGTATTATTTGATTAGAGAAGCAAATTCATTTACATTTTTTAAGTGTGGTAGTTATAAAGATAGGCCCTTTCAGGCAGATAATTTGCATTTGGATATTTGGAAAAATGGCATCAATGTTTTTCGAGATGCTGGTTCTTATAAATACAATACCGATCCGAAATGGGTGCAATTTTTTATGGGTACACAATCACACAATACAGTTATGCTAGAAGGTGCCAATCAGATGTATAAAGGGAGTCGATTTATATGGTTTTATTGGACAAAGGCACTCGACTTTACGTTTAATGAAACAGAAGATTCATATATTTTTGAAGGAAAAATAAGCGTTTTTACTTATATTAATCCTAAAATAACACATGTTCGTAAAGTAACAAAATACAAAGGACAATTGAAATGGTTAGTAGAAGATAGATTAGAAAATTGTACTGGAAAAATGGCACAACAATGTTGGAATATAGCTCCAAATAGTCTAGTTGAAATCATTGCAAACGATACACAAAATACAGTTAATGCAAAATCTTTTGAATCGTATTATTCATCATTATATGGTCATAAAGAACAGCAAATAGGATGCTATTTTGAATTTGAAGATGAGATAAAAACCCAAATAACAATCAATTAATGAATATTTTACTATTACATCAATATTTTTTAGAAGAAAATGACCCTGGAGGTTCAAGGTGGAATGAAATGTCAAAAGTTTGGATAGATCAGGGGCATCAAGTAACTGTACTGGCAGGTATGATTCATGCAAATGGGTCTGAAAAAATGCCAGAATATAAAGGAAAATACTTTGTTGCAAAACAACAAGGAGGAGTTCAAGTAATTAGATGTCATGTATCTGAAAGTTATAATACCAATTTTTTAGGAAGGCTTTGGGGTTATTTTTCATTTGTTTTTTCGTCATTATATGCAGGAATATTCAAAACAAAAGGAAAATTTGATTGTATTGTAGTTACCTCACCCCCCTTATTTATAGGTATAAGTGGTTATTTACTTTCAAGATTAAAAAGAATACCTTTTGTGTTTGAAATTAGAGATTTATGGCCAGAATCGGCAATAGATACAGGAGTAGTTACCAACGGTTTGATTATCAAATTAGCCTATTGGCTTGAGGCATTTTTATACAAAAAAGCAAAACTTATCAATGTTTTGACTCCTGCATTTAGGACTACATTGATAGCACATAAAAAAGTGGATCCCGAAAAAATTATTTTTATACCAAATGCGGCTGATTTCACATTGTCCGATGGTTTATTAAACTCTTTAGATGTTGCACAATTTAGAAAAGACAATCAACTGGAAGGACATTTTGTGATAACTTATGTTGGGGCTCATGGAGTAGCGAATCATTTAGATCAGGTATTAGAAACTGGTAAATTATTGGAAGATACTAATATTTTATTCCTGTTGATTGGGCAAGGAATGGAAAAAGAACGTTTGAAAAAGAAAGCAAAAGATCTGAATTGTATTAATGTAAAATTCATAGACTCTGTACCTAAAGCCTTGGTATTTAAGTATATTTTAGCTTCAGATGTAGGGACCTCTGTATTGAAACGGGTAGATACTTTTAAAACTGTATATTCAAACAAAACATTTGATTATATGGCCTGCAAAAAACCTATATTGATGGCCATCGATGGCGTGTCAAGAGCGTTAGTAGAAGAAGCACAAGCAGGTTTGTTTGTAGAACCAGAAAGGCCAAAGGATTTTGAAGCAAAAATAAGGTTTTATATAGAAAATCCTGAAATATTAAAAAAACATGGCGAGAATGGTTATGAGTATGCTAAAAATAATTTTGACAGACACGTTTTAGCTAAAAAGTACTTACAATTAATTGAATTAAAAATATTTAATAAATAAAGTATGTATAAAAAAATAATTAAACCTTTTTTTGATGTATTTTTTGCAATAATAGGATTAATTTTAATTTTTCCTGTATTTATAATTATTACAATAGCCTTATATTTTGCCAATTCAGGTCAACCCTTTTTCTTTCAAAAGCGGCCTGGAAAAAATGGACACATTTTTACGATCATCAAATTTAAAACGATGAACGATAAAAAAGATGCACTAGGAAATTTATTGGATGATGCACATAGACTAACAAAAATAGGATATTTTATACGAAAAACATCGTTAGATGAAATCACCCAACTCATTAATGTAGCCAAGGGAGAGATGAGTTTTATAGGACCAAGACCCTTATTGCCCGAATATTTGTCTTTATATTCTGTAGAACAAAATCGCAGACATGAAGTAACGCCAGGAATTACTGGTTGGGCACAAGTAAATGGAAGAAATGCCATAAGTTGGAAACAAAAATTTGAATTTGATGTCTGGTATGTGGACCATTGTACTTTTATTTTGGATCTTAAAATCGTTTTTATGACTATCAAGAAAATATTAATAAAAGAAGGAATAACTGCTGAAAATTCAGTATCAATGGAAAAATTTGATGGGAACTAAAAAAATGTTATATGGAGCAAGTGGCCATGCAAAAGTAATTATTGATATTTTATGTTGTAATAATTATCAAATTAATGGTATATTAGATGATTTTTCTGAAGAAAAATATTTATATGAAATTCCAATATACAAGCCTAATATTTATGAAATAAGTAATAATACGGAATTTTTAATTACAATAGGTGATAATACAATACGAAAAAATATAACATCACAAATATTTAATCCATTTTTTAATGCCATCCACCCTAAATCCATAATCTCGAGGTTTTCAAAAATTGGAAATGGCACAGCAATCATGGCAAATGTGGTAATCAACGCTGATGTAACAATAGGAGATCATTGCATCATCAATTCAAGTAGTATAATTGAGCATGAATGTATTATAGGTAATTATGTACATATCTCGCCAAATGCCTGCTTGGCTGGCAATGTAAGCGTAGGAGAGGGCAGTCATATTGGCATTGGAGCGAGTATAATTCCAAATATAAAAATTGGAAAATGGGCAAAAATTGGAGCTGGAGCTGTCATCATCCAAGATGTACCCGATTTTGCATGTGTAGTTGGTAATCCTGGTAAAATAATCAAATTTTTAAATCCATAAAATGCTGAAACGACTATTTGACATTTTATTCTCCATAATTGGTTTGCTATTTTTATCATGGATAATTATTATATTTGTATGTATTGCTACAATAGATACCCAAAGTTTAGGTATATTTTATCAGAAAAGAGTTGGTCAATATGGTAAACTTTTTATTATATATAAAATTAAAACCATTGAGGCAAAAACGGGTAAAATATCTAAAATAGGTCAATTTTTAAGAAAGAGTAAAATAGACGAATTTCCACAATTATGGAACATTTTGATAGGAAACATGAGTTTTGTCGGACCTAGACCAGACATTGAAGGATATTACGACAAATTAGAAGGAGAATATAGAAATATATTGAAATTAAAGCCAGGATTAACATCTGAAGCCTCCATAAAATATGCCAATGAAGAGGAGATTTTGTCGTTTGTCGATAATCCACTAACATATAACGATGAAATTATTTTTAAAGATAAAATAAAAATGAACTTAGAATATTATAATTGTCGGACTTTTTTATTAGATTTGCACATTATATATAAAACATTATTTAGAACAATATGAATCAATCAAAAATATGGCTCTCTTCTCCACATTTAGGAGATTCAGAAAGAAATTTCGTTCAAGAAGCATTTGATAGTAATTGGGTAGCCCCTCTTGGACCAAATGTAAACGGATTTGAACAAGATTTAGAGCAATATTTATCAGAAAATGTTCACGTAGCCGCTTTAAGTTCGGGAACAGCTGCTATTCATTTAAGTTTAATATTACTAGGTATAGGACAAGGCGATGTAGTAATTTGTCAAAGTTTTACATTCTCAGCCTCGGCAAATCCCATATTATACGTTGGTGCTACACCTATATTTGTAGATAGCGAGCACCAAACATGGAATTTGTGTCCAAAAGCAGTTGAAGAGGCAATAATTTCGAGCATCAAAGCAGGCAAAAAACCAAAAGCTATTATTGGTGTACATTTATATGGTATGCCATTTCAAATTGATCAATTAAGAAAATTATCTACTCAATATGATATTCCAATTATTGAAGACAGTGCAGAGGCTTTAGGAAGTACCTATAAAGGTAAAAAATGTGGAACATTTGGTAATATTTCGATATTATCATTTAATGGCAATAAGATTATTACTACATCTGGAGGTGGTGCTTTAGTGTCAAAAGAAAAAGCTATTAAAGAAAAAGCTGTTTTTTTAGCAACACAGGCAAGAGACCATGCAGTGCATTATCAACATTCAGCAATTGGATACAATTATAGGTTGAGCAATATTTGTGCTGGAATAGGGAGAGGCCAAATGGAAGTTTTAGATAAACATGTTGCATTAAGAAGAAATATGCATGTATTTTATAAAGATTTATTTAAAAATATAGATGGAGTAACAGTTTTTGAAGAGCCAAACGAAGATTTTCGTTCAAACCATTGGCTTTCTGCCATTGTGATTGACCCTAAAATAACAAATGGAATAACAAGAGAAGACTTGAGAATAGCATTAGAACAAAATAATATTGAGAGCAGACCTTTATGGAAACCCATGCACTTACAACCTATATTTAATTCCTATTCTTATTTTGGAACAAATGTATGTGAAAACTTATTTGAAAATGGCCTTTGTTTGCCCTCTGGATCCAATACAACAGCAGCAGAAAAATTAAGAATTAAGACCATAATATCAGAAGTTTTTACTTCTAAATACTAATGAAAAAAAACTTAAAAATACAATTGAGAGAAAAAATTACTAATTTGAATTATCTACCGAGGTGGATCATTCTTATTATTGATTTTACAATTATTATTGCTTGTTTGTTTTTTACAGATTTTCTGTTGTCCAAAATGAATAAGGCTTTGTATTTTCATGGCTATTTTGTAGAAGCATTAAGCTTGTATTTTGGAACAAATTTATTTTGTTTTTATTTTTTTAAATCCTATTCAGGTATTATTAGACATTCCTCTATTCAAGATACATTTAAAATTTTTAAAGTACAAGTTGTAACATTATTAACATTATTATTTATAAATAATGCTTATTTTTTTAATTTTGTAAAATATTTTGGCAATGCAGGGTTGGTCATCAATTTTATATTTTGTTTTACACTTTTAGTATTGTTTAGGGTTTTTGTAAAACTAACATTTGAATACTACTTTAGTACTGTATCAAGCAGAAAAGATGAAATAAGAGTATTGGTATATGGAACAGATACCAATTCTATTTCGGTAGTGAATTCAATTCAAACTAATAAAACACAAAAGTATAAAGTTGTAGGATTTATAGATCATAGATATGGTAATACTAATAAATTACTTTTAGCCCTACCTATTTTTTCAAATAAATCTCGTATTCCCGCTTTATTAAGAGTGAATAATTGTCAAGGAATTATACTTACAGATGCTTCATTAACCATTATTGAAAAAACTAAAATTGTAAATGACTGCTTAGAGTTTAATTTTAAGGTTTTTACAGTCCCAAAGATTTCCAATTTAGAAAATGGACAAGAAGTTTCTAATAGAATTAAACATTTTGACATTAACGATTTACTTGAAAGGGATTCGATTATTATTAACAATCATAAAATTGCTGAACAGCACGAGGCTACATGTGTATTAGTAACGGGTGCAGCAGGGTCTATTGGAAGTGAAATTGTAAGACAAATGTATAAATTTTCTCCAAAAAAAATTATTTTACTAGACCAAGCAGAATCGCCTTTGAATGATCTAACATTAGAAATTGAAAAAATATTTACCAATCAAATCGAATTACTTCCATTAATTGGTGATGTAAGAAATTACAACTATATTGATGCTATTCTTAAAGAACACAAACCTGATATCATTTATCACGCGGCCGCCTACAAACATGTTCCTTTAATGGAAATCAACCCCAAGCAAGCCATTCAAACCAATATTATTGGTACAAAAACTGTTGCAACATTGGCCATCAAATATCAAGTTAAAAAATTTGTATTGGTATCTACAGACAAAGCAGTTAATCCAAGTAGTGTTATGGGAGCATCAAAACGAATAGCAGAGCTTACGGTGCAATATTTGAATCAATTAAGTTTTATGAATAAAGATTTTCATACAGAATTTATCATTACTAGATTTGGAAATGTATTAGGGTCGAATGGGTCGGTTGTTCCTTTATTTACCAGACAAATCAATGAAGGAGGCCCCGTAACTTTAACACATCCAGATATTATAAGGTATTTTATGACAATTCCAGAGGCATGCCAATTGGTTTTAGAAGCTGGAATAATGGGAAGTGGTGGTGAAATATTCATTTTTGATATGGGTGAACCCGTAAGAATTTATGATTTGGCTGTTAAAATGATAAAATTAGCAGGTTATCAGCCTAACAAAGATATAGAAATCAAGGTAACAGGATTGAGACCAGGCGAAAAACTTTATGAAGAATTATTGAATGATAAGGCTAAAACTAAAGAAACCTATCATAAAAAAATCATGATTTCAATTGATCATGAAACCAATTTAGAGGAAATATACCAACAAATTTTACAACTTATTGAAAATTACTTAGAAAATAATGATGAAGTAGTAGTTTCTCAAATGAAAGAAATTGTTCCAGAATTTATTAGTTTAAATTCGTTTTATAAAAATTAAAATATTTTATAAATCAAATAGTATAAAATTCTATATTTGCAAAAAAATCAAATAAATAATAAATAATTAAATCAGTATAAATATATGAAATTGAATAAGCAATTGATTGTAATATTATCAATTATTTCATTAACTTCTTGTGTATCTAGAAAAAAATACATTTATTTTCAAGGTAATGAACAAGTTAAAGAAAGTATAGTATCGCAATATGAAACTCGAATACAGCCAGATGATATTATATATTTAGGGTTTTCTTCACAGAATCCTGAATCAGTTGATGTTTTTAATTTAGATTCTAAGTTAGCCGCTCAAAACGTTAATTTTAATGTCAATCGACAATCCTATTTAGTTGATAAAAATGGAAATATTGAATTTCCTGTATTAGGTTCAATTAAAATTGCAGGTATGACTAGAGTTGAACTTACTGATTTTTTTAAAGAAAAATTAAAAAAATATGCAACAGATATAGTTGTAAATCTAAGGATTATAAATTTTAAAGTATCAGTACTTGGCGAAGTTGGGAGACCAGGAATTATCAATGTGGGAAGTGATAGGTTTACAATATTAGATGCTTTGGCACAAGCGTCTGATATTACGCTTTATGGTAAAAAAGAAAATGTACTTATTATTAGAGATGTTGAAGGAAAAAAAACTTATAATTATGTAGATATTACTAAAGCAGATTTAGTCAATTCGCCATTTTATTATTTAAAACAAAATGATGTGATCTATGTAGAACCAAGAGAAGTTAAAGTAAATTCAACTGCTATTGGATCAAATTTAACCACAACACTTTCAATATTTGGAAGTTTACTAACTTTATATATACTAATTACTAGAATATGACAGATAAATCAACCCCAAACAGTCAAAGTCATACCGTACATTTAGAAGAACAATTATACAAATATGTTGTACATTGGAAATGGGTGGTATTATCCATATTAATTTCATTATCGATTGCTTATTTTTATTTAAGATACACTATAACAACTTATGGTGTATCATCTACAGTATTAATAAAATCAGATAAAAAAGGTGGATCTGAATTAGATGCTTTTAGTGAATTAAGTGTATTTCCAGGAAGTAAAAATAGTATTGACAATGAAATAGCTATTTTTCAATCCAGAAGTTTAGCAGAAAGAGCTGCTAGAAAATTAGGAATGAATGTATCTTATTTTGTTGAAGGTATGGTTATTAATACTGAAGCCTATAAAAATTCGCCTGTTAATATAATATTTTTATCGAAAAGTAAAAATTTTGAGGAATCTTACTTTCAGATAAATATGACACCAATTTCAGATACTAAGTTTAAAATTCAAGGAATGAATTTTGATGCTAAAAAAGTATATACATACAACACTGTTCTTAAATCAGATATTGGAACATTTGTAATAAAAAAAGTATCTAATGACATTGAAATTGATAAAAAAATTACAATAGTAGTTGCACCAATAAAAAATACTGCAATAGCATTAAGTAGTGCACTGAAAATTTTAAACGCAAAAAATACGAATATCATTTCTATTGATATGGCTACAGCTAATGAAGCAAAAGCCATGGATTTTATTAATGAATTAGTTGAACAATATAATTTAGATGCTACAGAAGACAGAAACATTATTGCTAATAATACCTATACTTTTATTAAAAAAAGATTAGAAGTAATATCAGAAGAGTTAGAAGGAATTGATAAAAAATCTGAAACATTTAAGAAAAATAATGGTTTAACAGATTTAATTTCAGATGCTTCTTTAAATTTGAATCAAAATTCACAATATAGAAGAAATGTTACGGACATTAGCACAGAAATTTCTGTAAATGGCTATATGGCAGAGGAAGTTTCAAAAGCAACTAATCAAGATTTAATTCCAAGTAATATATTGCCATCAAGTAGTCCCGCAATGCGACTAATAGACGAATTTAACAATGGAGTTTTGGATAGAAAAAGGGTTTTAAAAACTTCAACAATTGCCAATCCCTATATCGTTAATTTAGATGAGAAATTAAAATGGCGGAAAGCTGAGATTTTAAAAGTTTTGAGTAACGAAGGTCGTGCTTTGAGAATCAGACAAGGAAATTTGCAAAACCAAGAAAACTTTTTTCAAACAAAAGTTAGTATGGTTCCTACAAATGAAATGAATTATAAAAAAATTGATAGACAACAAAAAGTTAAGGCAGAATTATATTCTTATTTATTACAAAAAGCTGAACAAACGGCTATCGCATTATCTGTAACTTCGCCAAAAGCTAAAGTTATTGATGCTGCATTTTCTAAAGGTGCTATTGGACCAAACAGAAAATTAATCATGTCGGTAGCATTTGTTATTGGTTTGATTATTCCTTTAGGTATATTATTTATTATATTTTTATTAGATAATAAAATACACACAAGATCTGATATTGAAAGAATTTCATCTATTCCATATCTTGGAGATGTACCTTTGACAAAAGATATTTTAGAAGATGTAACTTCCATAAGTCGTTCAAGTGTTGTTGAATCTTTCAGAATAATACTCACAAATCTTGAGTTTATGCTCACTAATTCCAAAAAAGATACAGCAAAAACTATTTTTATAACTTCGACTATTCTAAAAGAGGGTAAAACGTTTGTTTCTGTAAATTTGTCGAGAACTTTAGCACTTTATGGTAAAAAAGTTCTTTTAATGGGAATGGATTTAAGAAATCCAAAAATTTCTGATTATTTAGATGTAAAATCAGATTTTGGTATGAGTAATTATCTTTCAAATGAAAAAATTAATTTAGAAGACATTATATACAAACAAGAAGGTTACACTGATTTTTATGTGCTTCCATCTGGAATTATACCACCAAATCCAGCCGTTTTATTAAATAGTAAAAAAGTTGAACTTGCTTTTGATGAATTAAAAAAACAATTTGATTATATTATTGCAGATACCGCTCCTGTAAGTTTAGTTACAGATACGTTATTACTTAATAAATATTCTGACATGTTTATTTATGTGGTAAGAGCAAATTACATAAGAAAAAATTCCATTACAATTCCAAACTCATTATTTAAAGAAAATAAATTAAATAATTTATCTATTGTAATCAATGGTGTTAATGCAAAGTCTGGTTATGGATACGGTTATGGCTATGGTTACGGTTACGGTTACGGTTATGGTAATGATGGAAATAATAAACCAAAAAATATTATAGAAAGGATTTTTAATATTTTTAGAAAATAATACATTTAAAAAAGCTGTTCATACTGAACAGCTTTTTTTTTATTGAAAATCAAAAAAAGCATTATTTTTAAATACTTGATTTAATTTTTCATGATTTTTTAAAATGATTTTATTTTGAAGAAATGTAATGTGTTTTTCGTGATGTGTATCCGAGCCAATATAAGTAATTAAATCATTTTTCAATAAATAATCTGCTGTCTTGCTAATCATTGGGCCATAATAACCAACTGTAGATAACATATTCAATTGAAATTTACATCCTGCTTTAATTAGTTTATCATATTCTTTCAAATTATTATGATAGGAATTATACCGTTCTGGATGGGCTAAAATAGGCTGATAACCCGCAATTTGTATTTCAAATAAAATATCATACAATTGAATTGGTGGTGCTAAATAAGACATTTCTACTAAAATATGATTGTCTTTCAAAGGCAAAATTTTATTTCCATTTTTAAGTAAATCATAAAAATGATTGTCCATCATATATTCAGCAGCGGCTTTAAAAGCAATTTTTTTATGTGATTGCACAAAATTTTCTTGAACTAAAGTTAATTTTGAATTGATAATTTCATCATCATTATCCCAAACATTTTTTAATATGTGTGGTGTCGCAATAAAATTTTTAAATCGAAGCTGTTCTAACTTTTCAACTAATACATTCGTATCTTCCAAATTCTTTGCTCCATCATCTATTCCTGGTAATAAATGTGAATGAATATCTGTAAAATTATCTGGAATATAATCCATCAAATAACTACTTTTTTTAAATATTGAAAACATGTTTTTATAAATTTATTTATATATAAAACTAATTGTAAATAATTTCAAAGACACTAACCGCATTACCAGCAAATAAAACATCTTTTTTGCCTTGGGAAGTAATAATTAATTGTCTTGAATTTGGTGATATTGCCATACCCACTGGAAATTTAGACACTGAAATACTATCAACAACGGTCATACTTGAGGCTTCAATAACTGCAATTTTACAGTCATTATTAACACATGCAAAAATATACTTTCCGTCATTTGTAACATCAATTGTTCTGGCACCTTTTCCAACATGAATCGTTTGCCATTTTTCATAAGTAATAATCTTATTTTTATTCGAAAAATCTAAATGTAACAAGTCTTTTAAAGTGGCTTTTTGAACAAAACCATATTTATTAGAACTCAATATCAAGTCATTATTATTGATGACTAAATGCCTTAAATTTTGTTTCATTCCTGTTATGGTTCCAAGATATTTCATTGTAGTCAAATCGATCAATGCAATCCCGTTGCCACCCATTTTTGCAACTAATATTTTTTTACTATCAGGGCTAAAAACGGTGCCACGCAAACAATTACCACATTCATTATCCCGATCTATTTTTACATCCGATTGATAATTCATCGTTAATCTTTCGTCAATAATCACATGAGAAATATATTTAAAATCCATAACATTTTGACTAGATATATCTAAAATACCTACCGTATTATCGCCCCAATGTGTAATGGTAATGTATTGATTGTCTGGCGAACAAGCAATCATTTTTGGCAATGGCCCACTAGGTATAACCCGTACAATTTGATCCGTTTCGGTATCAATAATAGCAACTGCCGACGGAGATTCAGCATTCTCGTCCCAATCTCTTCTGTAATACGTTACCCACAAATATTTTCCATTGTGAGATAAACATCCTTCTACTGGTTTGCCTTTAAAAGTGTTAAAATCGGGTAATTGTTGCTTAAATTGATAATCAAAAGCTGTAGTTTCATTATTTTTAAATAAGTTTTTATTTCTAATATCGAATACATGTTTTATGACTCCAATTTTTTTTAATGTTTTGGAATCAAAAACGATAGTTGCAAATCCTTCTAAAGAATTTACATAAAATTTATTTCCATCTTTTGAATAAATTACTGATTTTGGTGAATTTATTGTAGGCTCAAACACATCCAAACTATCTAATTTTGTAGAATCTATAGCTTGGATTCTTTGTTTTAACATTAATTTTTTAAATTGTCCAACAGGTTTAATGCTATCTAAACCAACAGCAACATTATTTTTATCTGCATGTAAATTTTGGCAATTTATAAAAAAATTAAATAATAATATTAAAAAAAATGGTCTCATTAGCATTACAATTTATTTTGCAAATATAGTAATTTATCAATTAGTAATTTGATTAAATATTTAGTAATTATGAACTTATTTCTAATAATAATGTAATAATATTAACTTTTAATCTGTTACATTTGTTTTATTTTATTGGTATAATTGTACCCATTTTTGAATTCAATTAATATCTTAAAAGCTTCTAAATATTTAATAAACATCAAAATGTGTCAAATCAAAATAAAATTGTTAATCATTTTTGCAATATTTTGTTCTAATCAACTCCTATTATCACAAAAAATGGATACTGTAAAGTGGTTCAAAAAACTTGAAAAAAATAAAAAAAATAATCGTTTTAACCAATATTTATTTGAAAATATTCGCAAAAAAAATAAGACAAAACCAATTATACAAAACAAATTTGTTTGGAAAAAAGTCAATTGCAAAATTATAAGGCATATTATTATTCAAATCAACGATCCTTTTGCAATTGATAGTATTTCAAAAAATAATTTTAAGAACCGAATAAAAGATTTAGCTAATACATATCATATAAAAACTAAAGAAAAAATAATAAATAACTTATTGCTGTTTCATAAAAATGATGAAATAGACTCATTAATTATCAATGAATCTGAAAGAATTATTAGAAATCAACGTTTCATACATGAAATTGAAATAAAACCAATAGGTAGCGATGCTTCAACTGACTCCATAGATATTGCGATAAACGTGGTTGATTCTTGGAGTTTGAGCCCTAGTTTTAATACTTCTATTAATACATCTAATTTTCAATTAAGTGAAAATAATTTATTAGGATTTGGACATGAAATATATGTTAATATGCATAAAAATAATACAAAAAATGAAAATACTTTTGGATTTGGATATACTGCAAATAATATATGGAAAACTTTTTTAAATTTCAAGGTAAATTATCAAAAAGAAATTGACTTTAGTTATGAAAAAAATATTTCTTTAGAAAAAAACTTCTTTACTTCATATCAGAATTGGTCATTTTTTTCTCTTTTTTCACAGCAATATAAAAAAATTGTATTATATAATGATTTGCAAATACCTGATTTACAAAACTATAAATTGAATTTATTTGAATGTGGTGGTGGTTATGCTTTCAGGGTATCCAACGGAAATTCTGAATCCCAAAGAACCACTAAAATATACAATATGTTCAGATTTATTACTAAAGATTATTATTTTACTCCTAATTTTGAATATGATAAATACCGTATATTTTCAAATGAAAATACATTTTTGGCAAGTATAGGGATTGCTCAAAGTAGATTTATAAAAAATAAAAACGTATTTAATTTTAATATATATGAAAATATACCTACTGGATATATTTTTAATCTCACATCTGGTTTCATATTTAAAAATAATTTAAGTACACTATATTTAGGTTCTAAATGGACACATGCCGCTTTTTATCATTTTGGTTATTTGAGTGCAAATATAGAAATTGGTACATTTTTTGATCAAAATCAAACCAAACAAAGTGCTTTTAACGCGTCTGTTACATATTTTACGAATTTATTCAAATTTGGAAATTGGCAAATTCGACAATTTGTAAAACCTGAAATTACATTAGGTTTTCATCGTCTTGATACCAATTTGGATAAATTGACTTTAAACGGTAATTTTGGAATTTCAGGTTTTTCAAATGCTAATTTATTAGGTACAAAAAAAATTGTTTTCAATTTTCAAACACAAATGTATGCTCCTTGGAAAGTATGGGGCTTTAGGTTAAATCCATACTTTAATTATTCAGGAGGTATGTTGTCTAATAGTAATAATAGTTTTAGGCATAGTCCATTATTATCAGAATTTGGTATAGGTTTTATTGTAAGTAATGATTTCTTATCTTTTGACACTTTTCAAATTTCATTTTCATTTTTTCCAAAAATACCTGGTATTGGATACAATATATTAAAAACAAACGCTATAAAGTCAAATGATTTTCAACTTTCAAATTATGAGTATCCAAAGCCTAGTTTTGCTCATTATCAATAAGTTTTTGCTGAGTATTATACTTACTTAAACTACTCAAATGCAATTTTAAAGCATCAATGGATATACTGATTTCCCAAAACGATATGCCGAGTGAAACCAACAAACTCAATAAACTAATTCCAAACAATAGTAAGGCACCATTATCAAAGTTTAAAAACAACATCAACATGGAAAAAACGGATAAAAATAAGCTAAAAACACCCGATAGCTGCATGTATTTTATTAATGTTAATCGTAAATGTAAGTTTTTTATTTCAAGTAATATTGTTGCATCGGCTTCTTTCAAATAGGATTTTTTCAATCCTCGAATAATTCCAGCAATGGTCAAAAACCGATTTGTATAGGCCAACAAAATCAACGAAGTGGCAGAAAACAGTAGGGCAGGGGTTGCAATTTGAATGGTCATGTTTTTATTTTTTGCAAAATTCTAAAATATTTACAACAAAATCAGTATGGAGTTGTTTTTTTATTAAAAAAAAAATATTGTACATTTGAAAAAAAATATAAACATCATGATTTCAGATCTACAATTTCAACAAGAATTGCACCATATCATTCAAAATGCTATTAATGAAGACGTTGGGCCAGGCGATTATAGTTCTTTAGCTTGCATTCCAATTACCGCCACTGGAAATGCTAAATTATTAGTAAAAGATCAAGGCATCATTGCAGGTGTAGATTTTGCAATTCAAGTTTTTAATTACGTTGATCCCAATTTAGTCATACAAAAATACATTAATGATGGTTCTAATGTACAATTTGGAGATATTGTTTTTACAGTATCTGGAAGTTCTCAATCAATATTAAAAGCAGAAAGAGTTGTATTAAATTCAATGCAAAGAATGTCGGCAATTGCAACCAAAACAAATAAATATGTACAATTATTATCAAATTATAATACAAAAATTTTAGACACCCGAAAAACAACTCCTGGTTTTAGAGCATGCGAAAAATGGGCTGTAAAAATTGGAGGTGGCGAAAATCACCGTTTTGCCCTGTATGACATGATCATGTTGAAAGACAATCATATTGATTTTGCAGGAGGTATTACACAAGCCATCCAAAAAACAAAGAAATATCTTAAAGATAATAATTTAGATCTGAAAATTATTGTAGAGGCTCGAAATTTGGACGAAATTAAAGAAATATTAAAAAATGACGGTATTCATAGAATATTAATTGATAATTTTGATTTCGAAACAACCAAACAAGCTGTAGCATTAATTGGAAATACATGTCAAACAGAATCATCTGGCAATATTAATGAAAACACGCTGCAACAGTATGCTGCTTGTGGTGTGTTGTATATTTCTTCAGGGGCCTTAACACATTCTGTACATAATATGGATTTAAGTTTAAAAGCTTTTTAAAATAAACTTATAAATGAGCCACAAAGTAGAAAAATATATTCGTAAAATTCCAATAATACGAAATTTACTTCCTATATTGCAAGCCATCAAACTACCATGGCTCGAGGGATTATCTTTATATGATTTGTTGGAATTGTATGGAATTTCTTTAGTAGAAGGTGCTTTATCATACAGAGCTGCCGCTATTGCTTTTAGCTTTTTTATGGCTTTATTTCCATTTGCTTTATTTATTTTAAATTTAATACCCTATATTCCTATCAATGGATTTCAAGATGATTTCCTACAATTTGTAGCAGAAGGGGTACCCCCTAGAACTTTTGATGCCATCAAAAACATTATCAATGATATTTTGCACAATAGTCATTCTGGCTTATTATCATCGGGTTTTATTTTGTCTATTTTCTTGATGGCCAATGGTTTAAACTCTATTTTAGCTGGTTTTGAAAATTCCAAACACATCACTATCAAACGCTCTTTTGTAAGACAATACATGGTAGCTTTGGGTATGTCGCTTTTGTTGTCAATATTACTGTTATTTACAGTTGCAGCCATTGTGGTTTTTGAAGTATTCATCCAAAAAACAATGATTCAAAATGTTTTGTCAGATAATATTCCTTTAATTAGAATTGGTAGGTATATATTTGTTATCATTATGATTTTGCTAACCATTTCCATCATGTTCAAGTTTGGAACAAAAAGGGAACAAAATAGGGCGTTTATCTCAATTGGTTCTGTATTTACTACTTGTCTTATTGTTGTATCTTCCTATTTTTTTGGAATATGGGTAGTTAAATTTTCAAAATACAATGAATTATATGGCTCTATCGGTACATTACTTATCATGATGTTTTATATTTGGATCAATTGTATGATCATGCTCATCGGTTTTGAACTTAATGCGCTTATTTCAAAATTAAAAAAAATAAGAAAATACGATTAATTTGGAGCTAATCCCGCTATCCGCTATATCTTTTCTTTTTTTAAAGAAAAAAAAGAAAAGGATGTCGCTACTATCGGGGCTAGTTCGTGCTAATAACTTTAAACTTTACTAAAAATGAAACATTTTATCTTATCTATCTTCTTTTTAATTTCCAATTTGTCTTTTTCTCAACATTCAATTGTAGGAAAATGGAAAACACACGACGATAAATCCAACAAATCTGAATCCGTTGTCGAAATTTATGCTGTGGGTAATGCCTATTATGGCAAAATTATAGATATTTTCAATCCTGATCAACGTGTAGCCCTTTGCAAATTGTGTACTGGTGCCGATAAAGATAAACCCGTTTTGGGCTTGATTATTATTAAAGATTTAGTCAAATCTGATAGTGAATATGATTCAGGAAAAATAACAGACCCCAAAACGGGCAACGTATATAAATGCAAAGCTTCGCTTATCAATAAAGACCAATTAAAAATCAGAGGGTATATTGGATTTGCCTTAATGGGCAGAAGTCAAATTTGGACAAGAGTCAAATAAATTATAATAAGATTTTATGTATTTTATAGATGTAATCATTGCTTTATCGTTACCAAAAACATTTACTTATCAAATTAATGAACATGAATTTCATTTCATTCAAATCGGTATGCGTGTTGTTGTGCCTTTTGGTAAAAGCAAATTATATACAGCTATAGTAGTAAAAATCCATCAAAACGAACCCCTTTTGTACCAAGCCAAAGAAATTGATCAAATATTAGACGAAAAACCCATCGTAACACCCATTCAAATTCAACATTGGTTTTGGATTTCAGATTATTACATGTGCAACATTGGCGAGGTACTCAAAGCTGCTTTGCCCTCGGCATTATTATTAGAAAGTGAAACCACAATCGAGTGTGATACATCTAATTTTATAGACGAAAAGACTTTAAATGATGAGGAATTTTTAATATATGAGGCTTTAAAAATACAAAATGCCTTAAAAATAAGTGATATTATTAAAATTTTAAATCGTAAAAATGTTTTCCCTATAATTCAAAAATTAATACAAAAAAAAGTCATACTCCTGCACGAAGAAGTAACAGAAGTGTACAAACCAAAATTAGTAAAATATATTCAATTAAATCCTATTTATCAAGAAGAAAATGGGCTAAATTTACTATTAAATGAATTAAAAAAATCCGAAAAACAACGAAACTTAGTCATGCATTATTTTCAAATGGTGGCCAAAGAAAAAAATCCTTTAGCAGTAAAGAACCTTTTAGATGCTGCTGCTTCAAACACAACAATTTTAAAATCTTTAATTCAGAAAAATATTTTTGAAATATATTATATTCAAGAAAATAGAATACAATTTGACGGTAAAGCTACTAGTAAAGACTTGATTCTCAATGAATACCAACAACAAGCGTTCCAAGACATCCTTTTGCAACTGCAAACTAAAAATGTTTGTTTGTTGCATGGAGTTACTGCATCTGGAAAAACAGAGGTATATATAAAAATTATAGAAAAATATTTAATAAATAATAAACAAGTACTCTATTTATTACCAGAAATTGCTTTGACCACTCAATTAGTACAACGTTTAAGAAAACATTTTGGTAATAAAGTAGCGGTATATCATTCAAAATTCAATATCAATGAGCGTGTAGAAGTTTGGCATCAAGTTTTGAATCAAGCCGACACGGCTCAAATTGTAATTGGTGTAAGGTCGTCGATGTTTTTACCTTTTCAAAATTTAGGTTTTATCATTATAGACGAAGAACACGAACAAACTTTCAAACAAATTGATCCTGCACCCCGCTATCATGCCCGAGATGCCTCTATTGTATTAGCAAATTTACATCAAGCAAAAGTATTATTAGGATCGGCTACACCAAGTTTGGAAACCTATTTTAATACTCAAAATCAAAAATATGGCATAACTCATATCTCTAAAAGATATGGAAATGTAAAAATGCCAAATATAGAACTAGTTGATTTGAAAGACAAGTATTACAGAAAAAAAATGACAGGCCATTTTAGCGATGTATTACTTGACGAAATCAATACAGCACTTTCATTACAACAACAAGTAATTTTATTACAAAACCGTCGTGGATTTTCACCTATTTTGGAGTGCATCACTTGTGGACATATTCCTGGTTGTTCGCAATGCGATGTCAGTTTGACTTATCATAAATCAAAAAACCAACTCCGTTGTCATTATTGTGGCTATGCAATTGCAAAACCTATTACATGCCATGTGTGTTCAAGTCCACATTTAGACACAAAAGGCTTTGGAACGGAACAAATCCAACAAGAATTGGTCGAACTTTATCCTTCTTCAAAAATTGGACGTATGGATCAGGATACCACTAGAGGCAAATTTGGATTTGAAAAAATCATAGACAGTTTCAAAAACAAAGAGTTTGATATTTTAGTAGGTACTCAAATGTTAGCAAAAGGACTTGATTTTGATAATGTAAGTTTAGTAGGAGTAATGAATGCCGATAATCTTTTGTATTATCCCGATTTTAGAGCACTTGAACGAAGTTACCAACTATTGGCACAAGTAGCTGGCAGGTCTGGTCGATCAGAAAATCAAGGCAAAGTTATTGTACAAACCTATAATCCTTTGCACCATACGCTTCAACAAATGGTATTAAATGACTATATCTCTATGTACAACGAACAAATATACGAAAGAAAAATATATCATTATCCGCCATTTTATAAACTCATAAAAATATCATTACGTCATCGTGATTACGAAAAACTAAATCATGCCAGCGTGTGGCTAGTTCAGGCATTAACACAAAATTTGAATATACCAATTCTTGGCCCAGAAGAGCCTGCCATTTCCAGAATTAGAAATGAATACATCAAAAACATTTTGGTAAAAATTCCTCAAAATAGTGCATTGGCCCAAACCAAAAAAACTATTCAGAAAATTCTAAATAGTTTTGAAAATGTGGCTCCTTATAAATCCATTAGGATTGTTCTAACTGTAGATTTTTATTAATATAATTTTCTATTGCTTCCTCAAATCCTTCTTTTTTCTGACGGCTTAATGGAATTTCTATATTATCAATTTCAACAATTTTTCCGTTAAATCTTACTATTTTGTCTAAATTAACAATATAGGATTTGTGTATTCTAAAAAATTGATCCATCGGCAAATCTTCTTCAAATGATTTCATCGTACGCAATACAGAGTGCGAAGCATCATCTGTAACCACTTTAATATAATCACCATCGGCTTCAATAAATCTAATTTTATTGATAAATATCTTTAATTTTTTTGAATTACTCTTTATAAATATGTGATCTCCCGTTTCTGCAGCAGTATCGTTTTTAAGATTATACAATTCAACCACACGTTTTACGGCCATATTAAAACGTTCAACTTCTATTGGCTTTTGCAAATAATCCGTTGCATCATATTCAAATGCCTTTACTGCATATTCTGGTTTTGAGGTAATAAACACAATTTGAGGTTTGTTTTTTAATCCATCCAAAAAATCAAACCCACTTATTACAGGCATTTCTATATCTAAAAAAACTAAATCTATTTTATTCAAAGAAATACAATTCTTTGCCTCAATTGCATTGGGAAAATCACCAACTAAATGCAAATCAGGATGGTTTTTTACTAATCTGGTAATAATCATTCTCTGAATAGAGCTATCATCAACAACAACGCAGAATAATTTCATTTTTTATTTTTTGTATTTTTTTTGAATGTAAAAGTACATATATTTATTTTTTTAAACAAACCTCAAGTAAAAAAATATATAACAGAAACGGGGGCTGCTTATCAAATAATATTATTTCTATTTTTTTAACTAAATAATAACGTAATTTAAAGATCTTTATTTTGAATATTTTATTAATAATTTATATTTCTATAAAAAAAATGGCAGTTACTTTTTTTTAAATTCCTTTATTTAGAATCAAAATAAACTATTTTTTTTGAATCAACTGTTCTAATGCGTCAATATGTAATTCAAATGCCAATCGTCCTTTTTTGGATACCTGATAACTGGTATTCGGCTTTTTTCCAATGAATTGTTTCTCTATAATAATATACTCTTCAGCTTCCAATGCCTTGATATGACTAGACAGGTTACCATCGGTTACGCCTAATAATTCTTTCAAACTACTAAAATCCGAAGATTCATTTACCATCAAAACCGACATAATTCCTAATCGAATGCGGTGGTCAAAGGCTTTATTAATATTTTGTATAATATTTTTCAAGTTTATTTATTTTTTAAATCATATTTTACATACATTATTGAACCATACAAAATATGACAAAACCCAAAACCAATAGTCCAAAACAACAAACCATATCCTATAAACAACGACGACAGTAATCCTAATAACAACATCGTCAATCCTAAATACAATACATCTCTAAATGTGTATTTACTTGCATTAATACAAGATAAACCATAAAAAATCAAGGTTATTGGAGCAATAAATTCATAATTTTCTGAATTTAACATAACCAATACTAAAAAACCTCCCGAAAATAAAGGTACCAAAAAATGAAACAACATCCTACGTGAGGTCGCTGTCCAAATGGATACTTCCTGTTGTTTGGCTTTCATCAATGTCAAAACAAATGCTGTAATAACAGATAATATGAGTACAAATGATCCTATATAAATCAATTTAAATTTCAAATTTATAATATCTATTGTATAATCATTTATGTTTTTATTTGCAAAATAAGCTCCAACTAACGCGTAAACCCCTGCCAAAACTCCCGTCAATCCACTCAACGATATAAATTGCGATGATTTACTCATCATTTTTTTTATTGCAACTAAATCTTCTAAATATTTTTCTTCCATTTTTAAAGTTCTTTGAATAGCAAAGTAAAGTTATTATTTTCATTTGAGCAAATTTTTTTTTTTTGAAGCAGTACCCTTTCTTTCAATCCACTATACAACTCTCTTTTCGTTACAATCTTTAATAGCGAACCCCGCTATTAAAGGATTTTCACTTCAATCGAGGCTACAAACAGCTTCTGACTTTCAAAATGCAATAACATCAAACTATATAAGAAAAAGTTTATTGTTTAAAAAAAAATTATATAATAGTAGCAATATAAATTTATAGAGTTATCCATTTAAATACTTATATTTGTAATAACTAAAACAATAGGCTATGGAACAATTCTTAGGTCAAGGAATAATAGAGTATTTTGATAAATTCAAAACAGATTTAGATTGTCTAGAATATCTAGCAGATCGGAAATGGTCAAACGGTTATAAGTGTGTAAAATGTGGCAATAGTAAATATACTGTTAGAAAAGCAAATTTTGCAAGAGACTGTAATAACTGTCATCACATCGAAAGTCCATCGGCTAACACTATGTTCCATAAAGTTAAATTTGGTATGAGAAAAGCTTTTACAATCGTTTTTGAAATGAGTGCAACCACAAAAGGTATTTCTTCAAATCAGATGGCAAAGCGATTAAATATAAGGCAATCTACGGCTTGGTTGTTTATGAGTAAGGTTAGAAAAGCAATGAAAAGTAGCGAGTGTTATCCCATTAAAGGTACTGCAATCGTTGATGAATTCGTTTTTGGTGGTAAAGAAACACTCAAGCAAGGAAGAAGTACAGATAGTAAGAAAAAGAAAATTGTTGCTGCAGTTGAAATAGATAAAAACGGTGGTGTAAAAAGAGCCTATTTTAAGCTAATAAATGATTATTCTTCGGTATCACTAGAAAAAATATTTGATGCACATATATCCACTGAGGCAAAAATAATAACTGATGAATGGACAGGATACAAACCATTAAAAGAGATGTATGATATAACCCAAATTAAGAGTAATAGTTCTGATTTTTTTGAGATAAATACAATTATACATCAAGTTAAGGCTTGGTTAAGAAGCACTTTCTCATGGATGCATGAAGAACATATTGAAAAATATTTGGACGAGTACAGCTACAGATTAAATAGATCAAATAGCAAACAAACTATATTTGATAACTTAATTAAAAGGATGGTAATTACTAAACCCCTTAAATATAGTGAGATTATAGTAAGTACCTAAACGGATAACTCTATAAATTTATTAGGAAAATCCAAAATCTAGCATTATTTTTGTAAAAACATACAATTTATGATAGCATTGGAACATTCGTGGCATGACATTTTATACACTGAAATTAACAAAGAGTATTTCAAAAAATTAATCGCAGACGTGGACACTGCCTACCAATTAAATGAATGCTATCCTCCTAAAAATCAAATATTTAGAGCGTTCAATTCCTGCCCTTTTCATGACATTAAAGTAGTAATTATTGGTCAAGACCCTTATCATGGAGCTGGCGAAGCCAACGGTTTGTGCTTTTCTGTAAACGATGGCATAAAAATACCGCCATCTCTCAAAAATATTTTCAGAGAATTAGCAAATGATTACCATTCGATTTTATTTCCTACATCGGGTAATTTAGAACCATGGGCAAAACAAGGGGTGCTGTTATTAAATGCCACACTTACTGTTCAAAAAGACAAACCAAATTCTCATAAAAAAATTAAATGGCAAACATTTACCGATCAAGTAATCAACCTCATTTCTGAACAAAAAAAAGATATTGTTTTTCTACTTTGGGGTTCATTTGCTCAAAAAAAAAGTATTTTGATAGACCATTCAAAGCATTTTGTTTTATCAGCGGGTCATCCATCGCCACTAAGTGCCAATAAAGGACGCTGGTTTGGTCATAAACATTTTAGCAAAACCAATGAATTTTTAAACGCTAAAAACATTCCAACCATCCAATGGCATTTGTAATAATCAATTTAATCGATAAATATTTCAGTTATTCATTATAAAAAATTTATATTTACACAATAATACTTTCAATTTTTTTAAAAAATAAACGTTGGTAAAGGGATTAATTGGGTATATTTACCCCAACCAACCCTCTCTGTCCAAGCTCCTATATTGTATGGCCTCTGCTATATGCGAAGGACTAATTTGTTCTGATTGGTCCAAATCGGCTATGGTTCTCGATACTTTCAAAATCCTGTCATAGGCCCTTGCCGAAAGATTTAAACGCTCCATTGCAGTTTTCAACAGTTGTAACGAGGTATCGTTCAGTTCACAATATTGTCTGATTTGTTTGGTATTCATTTGGGCATTATAGTTGATGGCAGGCAATTCTAAAAACCTTTTGCTCTGAATTTCTCTTGCTTTTGTTACCCTTTCTCTAATCACACTACTACTTTCTGCTTTTCTATTGTCAGATAATTTTTCAAATGGTACAGGGGTAACTTCTATATGAATGTCTATCCTATCCAATAATGGCCCCGATATTTTGCTCATATACCTTTGCATTTCATGTGGCGAAGCACTGTTTGGTGAGTTGGGGTCATTAAAAAAACCACTCGGACTCGGATTCATACTTGCAACAAGCATAAAAGAAGAGGGGTATGTAACGGTAAACTTGGCTCTCGATATTGTAACCTCTCTATCCTCAAGGGGTTGCCTCATCACTTCGAGTACATCTCGTTTAAATTCTGGTAATTCATCTAAAAACAAAACACCATTATGGGCCATCGAAATTTCTCCTGGCTGTGGATAACTCCCTCCGCCAACCAATGCCACGTTTGAAATCGTATGGTGAGGACTTCTAAATGGTCTTTGGTTCATCAACCCAATTTCTTTCAACTTTCCAGCTACACTATGAATTTTTGTTGTTTCAAGGGCTTCTCTTAGTGTCATGGGAGGTAAAATACTCGGTAGTCGTTTGGCTATCATTGTTTTACCAGACCCTGGAGGTCCTATCAATATGATATTATGACCACCAGCCGCTGCAATTTCCATGCATCTTTTGATGCTTTCCTGTCCTTTTACATCGCTAAAATCGTGTTCAGGAAAATCTAATGTTTTATAAAATTCTGCCCTTGTATCAATTTTAGTAGGACTTATAGTTGGTTTTCCTTCAAAAAAATCAATAACTTCTTGTAAGTTTTCAACCCCATAAACCTCCAAATCATCTACAATAGCAGCTTCCTTTACATTTTGTTTTGGAAGAAAAAATCCTTTAAATCCTTCTTCTCTTGCCTTTATAGCAATTGGCAAAGCCCCTTTTATGGGTTGCAAACTGCCGTCTAAGGATAGCTCGCCCATGATAATGTATTGTCCTACACAATCTGCCTTTATTTGTTGTGATCCTGCTAATATTCCTATTGCAAGTGTCAAATCATAAGCAGATCCTTCTTTTCTTAAGTCGGCAGGTGCCATATTAATTGTAATTTTTTTTCCTGGCATGGCAAAACCATTGTTTTTCAATGCGGCTGCTATTCTAAAACTACTTTCTTTTATGGCATTATCTGGCAGGCCTACTAAATGATAGCCAATACCTTTATCCATGTTTACTTCTACTGTAATTGTTGTAGCTTCTACCCCAAAAACGGCACTACCAAAAACTTTTATAAGCATTTTACAAAATTTTTTATTAAAAAAGTGATTTTTTTTTCTTATAACAAATAAAATAAATTAATTTTGAAAATAATAATTTTAATTCAAAAAAATATGGGAATTTTTAATGCTATTTTAGGTAATGCTTCAGAGGTTGATATCGAAAAAATTAATAAAGAGTTTGAGCCTATATTAATTGATACTGAAAAAATTGAAAAAGCTTTTAAATTAATTAAAGATATGTTTATTTTTACTAACAAAAGAATTATTTTAGTAGAAAAAGAACTTACAAGTACAAAGGCCAATTATATTTCGATTCCATACAGCAGTATCATCAAATTTTCAAAAGAAAGTGCAGGAATTTTAGATTTAGATGCCGAATTAAAAATTTGGATCAAAGGAAACGACATGCCAGTTGTCAAACAATTTGGAAAAAACAACGAAAATATCAATGCCGTTTACCGTGTATTGTCCCAACACATTTTAAAATAAAAAAGGGAACTTATTGAGTTCCCTTTTTTTATAAAATTTATTTATTCCTCGTCGTCGTCGTCGTCGTCATCCAAAGGTTCTTCATCGTCATTATCATCGTCATCATCATCGTCATCATCATCGTCAAATTCAGGTTTATCTAAATCCTCTTCTTCCTCTTCATCGTCCTCCATCTCCATTTCTTCATCCATTTCAATTCCTTTAATTGCTTCTAATGGTACTACAATATCATCTTCATCATCAAAATTAATGATTCTTTCAGACAATTTTGTACTAATTTTTACTAAATAAATGGTGTCTTCTGTACGAACTTCAACAGCTTCAATGGTTTCGTCTTTATGATTTTTAAAACGAATAATATCTGAATCGTCATATCCGTCTGGAAATTTTTCAACTAGTAAATTTAAGATTTCGTTGGTCAGTTTTGCGTAATCAACAATAACTCTTTTCATAATGTAATCAATATTTGTTTTTTAGAAATGGTATGTTTTTTTTTGAATATTAAAAGTATTTTTTACATATCTAATAAATAGGCAAAAATCAATGGGGCAACAATCGTAGCATCTGATTCAATAATAAACTTAGGAGTAGTAATATCTAGTTTACCCCATGTAATTTTTTCATTTGGCACAGCACCAGAATAGGATCCATAACTAGTTGTCGAATCTGATATTTGACAGAAATAACTCCAAAATGGTACGTCGTGCATTTCCATATCTTGATAAAGCATAGGTACAACACAAATAGGAAAATCACCTGCTATACCGCCACCAATTTGAAAAAATCCAATACCATTGGCACTATTTTTAGGATACCAATCTGCCAAATAAGTCATATATTCTATACCAGATTTCATTGTAGATGCTTTCAAATCGCCTTTGATTACATACGAAGCAAAAATATTTCCCATCGTACTGTCTTCCCAGCCAGGTACAATAATTGGCAAATTCTTTTCTGCAGCTGCATACATCCAACTGTCTTTCAAGTCAATTTCATAATATTCTTCTAAAACACCCGAAAGCAACATTTTATACATAAACTCATGCGGAAAATAGCGTTCGCCTTTATCATCTGCATCTTTCCAAATTTTATAAATGTGTTTTTGCAACCTTCTAAAAGCTTCATGCTCTGGAATACAAGTATCTGTAACTCTATTTAATCCTCTTTCTAATAAATCCCATTCCTCTTGTGGGGTCAAATCTCTATAATGTGGCACTCGTTCATAATGGGAGTGGGCTACCAAATTCATGATATCTTCTTCCAAATTGGCTCCTGTACATGAAATAATTTGCACTTTATCTTGACGAATAAATTCTGCAAATATTTTTCCTATTTCAGCAGTACTCATAGCTCCTGCCATTGTTACCATCATTTTAGCACCATTGGCTAATTGTTGTTCATACGCTTTTGCAGCATCTACCAACGATGCGGAATTAAAATGTAAATAGTGTTTCTCTATAAACTGACTTATTGGCCCTTTACTCATCTTTATCTTACTTTATATGTATCGTTAATGTATTTTTATGCAAATATTTATTTATATCCTAATATTTTCAAAACTTCGTCGGATGTTTGTTGATCAGAAAATATTTCAGTAGCCAAAATGCCATTTTCGTCTCTATCTATCAATACATGTTTGGGTTGCGGAATCAAGCAATGGTGCAATCCACCATAGCCCCCAATCGTTTCTTGATAGGCTCCCGTATTGAAAAATCCTATATACAAGGGTTTTTCTTTATTATATCGAGGCAAATAAATGGCGTTCATATTTTGTTCAGAATTGTAATAATCGTCGCTATCACAGGTCAATCCGCCCAATAAAACCCTTTCATAATTATCATTCCATCTATTGATGGCCAACATGATAAACCTTTTGTTGATTGCCCAAGTATCTGGGAGCGTAGTGATAAATGAGGAATCTATCATATTCCATTTTTCTCTATCATTTTGTTGTTTTTGATATAAAATCTGATAAATAGCACCGCCACTTTCTCCTACTGTAAATGAACCAAATTCTGTAAATATATTCGGAACATCCACTTCTGCTTCATCACAAGCAATTTTGATTTGGTTGATGATTTCATCAATCATGTACTGATAGTCATATTCAAATGCTAATGAATTTTTTATAGGAAATCCCCCACCAATATTCAACCCGTCTAATGTTGGACATTCCCGTTTTAAAGCAATATACACCTTAATACATTTTACCAACTCGTTCCAATAATAAGCATTATCATTTATACCAGTATTGATAAAAAAGTGTAACATTTTGAGTTCCAAATTTTTATTCTCTTGGATTTGCTTTTTATAAAACTGAACAATATTTTTATAACCTATACCTAATCTGGAGGTATAAAATTCAAATTTTGGCTCTTCCTCGGCAGCAATTCTGATGCCTATTTTAAATTTACCTTTAATAGTTGCTTGCAATAAGTCCAACTCCTCATAATTATCTATAATAGGTATTGTATTTTTATGACCGTTATTGATCAAACGAGCTATATTTTCTATATACAAATCACGTTTAAATCCGTTACAAATGACATAAGTACTTTTATTTATTTTACCATTTGTCAATAAATTCTCAACAATATTAATATCAAATGCAGATGATGTTTCTATATGAATATTATTCTTAAAAGCTTCGTTCATAATGTACTCAAAATGAGAACTTTTTGTACAATAACAATAATAATACTTTCCTTCATATTTATTTTTTTCCATTGCACTTCTAAACCAGCCTTTTGCTTTGCTTATGTTTTTTGAAATTTGTGGCAAATAAGTAAATTTTAAAGGAGTTCCATATTTTTCTACCAATTTCATCAAATCGATATTGTGAAACAATAAATTGTCTTTATTTAATGTGAATTCTTCTTGTGGAAAATAATAAGTTTGATTGATTAAATCGATATATTTTGTGTTCATTTAGTTTTACTTGATTTTGAAAATTAATTACTTATTTTAATAAAATAATTCATTTTCAAACTCTTAAATTTTCATATTTTATGGGTAATTTTTCCCCATAAATATAAAAATGAAACGCTAAAAACAAGGCATCAATGGATTTTAAATCTGAAAAATTTAAAAACAATTCTACACACCGACATTTAAAATTGTCTATGTGCAGCTTTAAGTTTATGTTTTTGGTGTTCTTTTTCATCATTGCAAATGTAAAAAATAAATTTACCTAATAACAAGGCTTTACAAAAAAAAAAATTAAGATTTATAATTTTCAAATGCAGCTTCAATCAATTGATTTTCAACTTCTTGATTCAATATGATGGAACCAATATTTTGTATTAATGCAAATTGAATCGTACCATATTCATTTTTTTTGTCATGAATCAACAAATCTTTGATAGGTTCTAAATCATTTGGTTCAAATATTATATCATCAAAAATCAATTTAATTGTCGTTTTTATTTCCTCAAATGCAGCTTGAGAAATCAAGTTTTTTTGCCAAGCAATATAACTTTCCAAAATCATGCCTGCTGCTATAGCCTCGCCATGCAATAAGGTTGTTTTATTTGGATTTTCTAAAAAATAACTTTCTATGGCATGTCCTAATGTATGTCCAAAATTCAAAGCTTTTCGTATGCCATTTTCACGAGGATCTTCGGTAACAATCTCGTTTTTTATTACAACCGATTGATAAATTAAAGTATCTATTGAATCAATTTTTGCAGATTGTGCAATTTCTTTGAACAAATTCCAATATTGTTCATCATATATCAAACCATGTTTTAACATTTCTGCCAATCCAGATCTAAATTCATTTTGAGGCAAAGTGTCTAAATAATTACTGTCGATAATTACCATTACTGGAGTATTTATTACACCAATTTGATTTTTCAAGTTGCCCAAATCAACACCTGTTTTACCACCAACAGAAGCATCTACCATGGCAAGTAATGAAGTAGGAATATTAATAAAATCAATACCTCTTTTGAAAGTAGATGCCACAAAACCGCCTAAATCAGTAACAACACCTCCACCTAAATTGATGATCAAACTTTTACGATCGGCACCGTAATCAGTAAGTATTTTCCATAATTCTATACAGGTATCAAGGTTTTTATGTATCTCACCATTTTCAAATTCTATGATTTCAATTTTTAAATGGGTTTCCAAATGGGGCAAAAAAACATCCAAACAATGTTCGTTTGTATTGGTATCAACAATTATAAAAATAGTAGAATATTTCTTTTGATTTAAATGTTGATGAAGTGCTTCGTATCCAGATTCATTAAAAAAAACTTGATACCCATTGGCCAATATAGCTTGCATAGTTGTTGTATTATTTGAATATAATTGTTGTTTTCGTTGTGCAAAATAAAGCATTTTTATTTAAAAAAAAGATTTTTTTTTGCAGTTTATAAAATTTTAATTTTTGTTAAAAAAACCATACTTTTACACCAAAATCAAATGTATATGTCAAGAATTTTAGCTTTAGATTATGGTCTAAAACGAACAGGAATTGCAGTTACCGATGACTATCAACTTATAGCCTCGGGTTTAACCACAGTGCCTACCCATGAATTAATGTCGTTTTTGACTCAATATTTTCAGACAGAAAATGTAAAAACGCTTGTCATTGGCGATCCCAAACAAATGAATGGTTTACCGTCTGAAAGTGCTGCTATTATTAATGGTTTTGTAACTCATTTTAAAAACATTTTCCCTAATATTGAGGTAGTAAGAATAGATGAAAGATTTACGTCAAAAATGGCTTTTAAAACCATGATTGACAGTGGTTTGAAAAAAAACCAACGCAAAAATAAAGCTTTAATAGACGAAATTGCCGCTACCATACTGCTACAAGATTTTTTGGCTACAAAATAAATTATTATTAGTGTTTTGGCAAATTCGTTGCAAACAATTTTCATAAAAGATAAATTTACCTCAAAATTTGTATTAAAATAAAAAAATAACATAGTATCTTTGCACCAGAAAATAACACACACAACACTATTATGTCATCAAATCATATTAACCGAATTAATTCGGATGTAATTCTTGTTGGTACAGGAATTATGAGTGCAACTTTAGGTATTTTTTTAAAATTATTAGATCCCAGTATTAAAATTAGTATCTTTGAAAGCTTAGACCAGCCAGCATTAGAAAGTACAGATGCCTGGAATAATGCAGGGACAGGTCATGCTGCTTTTTGTGAATTAAACTACACTCCACAAAAAGAAAATGGCGATGTTGATATAAAAAAAGCCTTAAATATTGCTGAAAATTTTGAAGTAACTCGACAATTTTGGAGTTATTTAGTAGAAAATAATATCATTCAAAATCCAGAACAATTTATCAAAAAAACACCCCACTTGAGTTTTGTATGGGGCGAAGAAAATGTTGATTTTTTACGAAAAAGATTTCAATTATTAAAAGAAAATGCCCTTTTTTCGGAAATGTTATACAGCGAATCATTTGAACAATTATTAGCATGGATGCCTCTTGTAATGAATGGTCGAGATTCAAAAGAAACATTGGCAGCAACTTTTATGAAATATGGTACAGATGTTAATTTTGGTAAATTATCAGAATCGATTTTTGAATTTTTGCAAAAACAAGAAGGAGTTCACATATTTTACAACCATAAAGTACGAAAATTAAAACAAAGAGATACCAAAGTTTGGCGACTTAAAATTAAAGATACTCAAAACAATATACGAATTAAAGCCTTTGCAAATTTTGTGTTTATAGGAGCAGGTGGTGGGTCGTTGTTGCTATTAGAAAATGCCAATATCAAAGAAGGTGAGGGATACGGAGGGTTTCCTGTAAGTGGACAATGGCTTAAATGCAACAACCCAGACATCATACAAAATCATGCTGTAAAAGTATATGGTAAAGCCAGCGTTGGGGCACCTCCTATGTCTGTACCTCATTTAGATTCTAGGATAATCAATGGCAAAAAAGAATTGTTATTTGGCCCTTTTGCTGGGTTTTCTACTAAATTTTTGAAAAATGGTTCGTATATGGATTTAATTAAATCTATCGAAATCAATAATATGTTGCCCATGTTATCTGCAGGATTTAAAAATGTGCCACTTACTAAATATTTAATTCAACAAGTGATGCAATCGCAAGACGACAGAATTGCAGCTTTACGAGAGTATTTCCCTGAAGCAAAATCAGAAGATTGGGAGTTATTACAAGCAGGACAAAGAGTGCAGGTGATTAAAAAAGATGAGAAAGAAGGAGGGGTTCTTGAATTTGGTACAGAAATTATTTCAAGTTCCGATGGTACACTTGCAGCTTTATTAGGTGCATCTCCTGGAGCTTCAACAGCTGTTTCGATTATGATTGATGTATTGAATAAATGTTTTGCAGACAAAATGCAAAGCGAATCTTGGACTGCAAAATTAACCGAAATGATTCCTTCTTTTGGAAAATTATTAAACGAAAATCCAGAATTATTAGCCACCTTACGGGCTAAAACCAATCAAATTTTGAAATTAAATGATTAATTTGAAATAAAAAAATAAAAAATTGATATAATTTTGATTACTTTTGCCGTTTTAAAACCAAAATCAGCATAATAATTTTAAAATATGATACTACCAATTGTAGGATATGGCGATGTTGTACTTAGAAAAGTTTGTGAAAATATTTCAGAAGACTATCCAAATCTAAAAGAACTCATTGCAAATATGTATGATACCATGTATAATGCTTATGGAATTGGGTTAGCAGCACCACAAATTGGATTACCCATTCGTTTGTTTGTTGTTGATACAGAGCCTTTTAGCGACAGTGAAAACCTTTCAGACGAAGAAAAAATCAAATTAAAAGACTTTAAACAAACATTTATAAATGCCAAAATGCTAAAAGAAGAAGGCGAAGAATGGGGATTTAATGAAGGCTGTTTGAGTATTCCAGATGTGAGAGAAGATGTATATCGCAAAGAAAAGATTACAATTGAGTTTTTAGATGACAATTTTGAAACTAAAGTTGAAACTTTTGATGGTATGATTGCCAGAGTTATTCAGCATGAATATGATCATATCGAGGGTATTTTATTTACAGATTTAGTATCTACATTAAAAAAGCAATTGATAAAAAAGAAATTACAAAATATTATGGATGGCAAGGCCAGACCTGATTATCGAATGAGATTTTGTAATAAAAAAGGTAAATAAAACGAATATTAATAAATATCAATTAATTTAAAATTAATCAAACATTTTATGAATTTAGAAAAAATATTAGCTATCTCTGGAAAACCAGGTTTGTATGTATTAAAAGTACAAACTCGTACAGGATTTTTAGTAGAATCTTTGATAGATGGAAAAAAAATTACAGTAAATCTAAAAAGTAATGTCAGTTTATTGTCTGAAATTTCCATGTATTCTTATGAAGGAGAAAAACCATTGAGAACTGTTTTTGAAAATATTGCAGCTAAAGAAAATAATGGCGAAGCAATTTCACACAAAGCGGGTCAAGAAGATTTAACCGCTTACTTTTTAGAAGTATTTCCTGATTATGATCAAGATAGAGTGTATATTTCCGATATAAAAAAGGTTTTAAACTGGTACAACATTTTACAAAACAAAGGTTATATTGAAGCCAGTCCAACTCTTGAAACTGAAAAATCTAAAGAAATAACTGCATAATATTTGTATAATTTATTCCAATAAAAGTCCTGTTCAATTGTATTCATGATTGAACAGGATTTTTTAATATCAATCATTAGTAAATTTCAAAAAATGGAAAATAAAGACAATCAATTGAAAGCTTTTGAGCGTTTGCTGCACATTATGGACGATTTACGAGCCCAATGCCCGTGGGACAAGAAGCAAACATTTGAAAGTTTACGGCACCTAACAATTGAAGAAACTTATGAATTAGGAGATGCAATTTTAGATCAAAACCTTACAGAAATAAAAAAAGAATTGGGCGATTTATTATTGCATATTGTATTTTATGCCAAAATAGGCAGCGAAACCAATAGTTTTGATATTGGAGCGGTATGTCATGAAATTTGTGATAAATTGATTTTTAGACACCCGCATATTTATGGCAATACTAAAGTATCAAATGAAGATGATGTAAAACAAAATTGGGAAAAACTCAAACTAAAAGAAGGAAAAAAATCTGTATTAGAAGGAGTACCCAAAAGCTTGCCAGCACTAGTAAAAGCAAGTCGCATTCAGGATAAAGCTAAAAGTATTGGTTTTGATTGGGAAAATAGCCAACAAGTATGGGAAAAAGTAGAAGAAGAAATACAAGAATTGAAAATAGAAATCGAACATCAAAATCACAACAAGATAGAAGAGGAATTTGGTGATGTATTGTTTTCATTAATCAATTACGCTCGTTTTTTGAAAATAAATCCCGAAGATGCACTCGAAAAAACCAATAAAAAATTCATTAAACGATTTCAGTATATTGAACAAAAAGCAATTGAAAGTCAAAAAAGTATAGCAGATTTATCTTTGAACGAAATGGAAATGTATTGGAACGAAGCTAAAAATATTTAATATTAAAAATTATGAAAGATTTACATGATTATAGAAAATCTTATGAAAAATCTGAATTATTAGAGCATCAACTAACAGAAGATCCTATTAATTTATTCAACAGATGGTTTCATGAAATGGAAGCATTTGGTGGTACAGAAGAGGTAAATGCCATGACGGTTTCTACATTTGGACTAGATGGCTACCCAAAATCGAGAGTGGTTTTGTTGAAAAAATTTGACGAAAATGGTTTTGTCTTTTTTACAAACTACGAGTCCGAAAAAGGAAGAGCCATGGCCAACAATCCAAAGGTTTGTTTATCTTTTTTTTGGCATTCGATGGAAAGGCAAGTTATCATAAAAGGAATAGCTTCAAAAGTGGCCGATAACATATCAGACAATTATTTTGCCTCGAGACCCCTTGGAAGTCAATTAGGAGCTTTGGCATCAAATCAAAGCGAAATTATTGAGAACAGAACATTTTTAGAAAATAAATTAAAGCAATTAGAAGAAAATTATAAAGAAAATACAATACAAAGACCTGATTTTTGGGGCGGATATATAGTGTCTCCGGTTGAAGTCGAATTTTGGCAAGGCAGACCCAATAGGTTACATGATCGGATTAGATTCCAATTAAAGGAAGATTTTTCTTGGAAAATTGATCGATTATCGCCTTAAAATTGATGTAAAAAAAAACAAAAAAATAATTTTTTATTAAAAAAAATGATTATATTTATAGTCCCAAATTTAACCATTTTATAATATGAAAAATTTAACACTTATTAGACATGCAAAGTCTAGTTGGGAAACTCCCATGTATGACAAAATGCGACCAATTATGGTACGAGGCATCATTGATGCACAAAAAATTGCCCATACCACTTGCCAATTTTTGCCCGATAAATTTACGGTGTGGAGTAGTCCAGCAACTAGAGCCACTCAAACTGTAAAAATTTTTTCAAACTCATTATTATTCCCCTTAGAATCAGTTAATTATATAGAGGATTTATATACGTTTGACGAAAAACAACTCGAAGATATTGTCAAATCTTGTAAAGACGATGTTAAGAATTTGATAATTTTTGGACATAATGGGGCTATTACCAATTTTGTTAATAAATTTGGCGATAAATTTATAGAAAATGTTCCCACATCAGGAGTGGTTTCTATTAATTTTAATGCCAATTCTTGGGAAAATATTTCTCAAGGAACCATACAAAAAATACTGTTTCCAAAAGATTTAAAATGAATTTAGAACAAAATAGTTACATAGACAGAGAAAAAAGCTGGCTCAATTTTAATGCCCGAGTACTTCAAGAAGCCTCAGACGAAAACGTCCCTTTGCTGGATAGATTGAGATTTTTGGGCATTTTTTCAAATAATTTAGATGAATTTTTTAGAGTTCGATTTGCAGCCATTCGAAGATTGACGCTTAATAAAGCATCGCAAAACAAAATGATTGGTACCATTACTGCAAAACAATTGATTAAAGATATTACCGAAATAGCCATCAAACAACAGTCTGAAAGCTTGAGAATTTTGGGTATTATCGAAAAAAAATTAGAAGAACAAAACATTTTTATTATTAACGAAAGTGAAATTTTAGACGAACATAAAACCTATATTAAAGATTTTTTTGTTCAAAAAGTGGCTCCTGCTTTAGTAACTATTATTCTAAATGATTTGGCAGAATTTCCGCTGCTAAAAGATACTTTTGGCTATTTGGCTGTAAAATTAACCATGAAAAGCAAAGTAAAATCTAAACTTTTAAATTTGCCTTTGTTAAAACCCGAAATCAGATATGCTGTAATTGAAATACCAAAATCCATCAATCGTTTTGTGGTATTGCCTTCTATTCATGAAAAGCAATATATTATCATGATTGACGATGTGATTAGGCTGCATCTTCAAAGCATCTTTAATATTTTTGACTACGAACAAGTGTCGGCACACATGATCAAAATTACTCGTGATGCTCAATTGGAAATAGATAGCGATTTGAGTAAAAGCATGCTCGAAAAAATAGCTACTAGTGTCAAAGAAAGAAGAATTGGGGAGCCCGTTCGGTTTATATATGACCAATCTATTGAAAAAGATACCTTAAAGTTTTTCCTAAAAAAAATGGGAATAGATGCTTCGGATAGTATCATTCCAGGGGGGAGGTACCACAATAGAAGAGATTATATGGATTTTCCCGACTTGGGTCGTAAGGATTTATTGTATAAAACGAATCCACCATTATTAGTGCCTGGATTGAGTTTGGACGAAAATATAATGAAAAAAATAGGAGAAAAAGATTATCTTGTAAACGCACCTTATCAAACATTTTCTTATATTATTAAATTTTTACGAGAAGCTGCTCTAGACCCTCAAGTAACAAGTATCAAAATTACTTTATATCGATTGTCTAAAAATTCTCAAATTATTAGTTCCTTAATCAATGCTGCCAAAAACGGCAAAAAAGTAGTGGTTCAAATTGAATTACAAGCCCGTTTTGACGAGGCCAGCAATATTTCTTATGCAGAACAAATGCAAACTGAAGGTATTGAATTGATTTTTGGGGTAAAAGGGCTTAAAGTACATAGCAAAATTTGTGTAATTGATAGAATTGAAGAAGGCAAATTAAAACGATACGGTTTTGTATCTACTGGCAATTTTAATGAATCAACGGCAAAAGTTTATACCGACGTTACATTATTAACAAGTCATCAGCAAATTCTTAAAGATATTTCAAAAGTTTTTGATTTTTTTGAAGTAAATTTTAGAATACACCGCTACCAACACTTAATAGTTTCGCCACATTATACCCGCTCAAAATTGGTTAAATTGATAGATAAAGAAATCAAATTAGCACTTGCCGGTATTCCTACTTTTATAAAACTAAAAATGAATAGTTTGTCAGATTTTCAAATGATAGACAAATTGTATGAAGCCAGTAGGGCAGGGGTCAAAATTCAGTTAATTGTAAGAGGAATTTGCTCTTTGATTCCTGGCAAAAAAGGCTTGAGCGACAATATTGAAGCCATTAGTATAGTAGATAACTACTTGGAACACACACGGTTATTTATTTTTGGAAACGGCGGAAAACCTGATGTATTTATTTCGTCGGCCGATTTTATGGCCCGAAATTTAGATGGTAGGGTCGAAGTAACTTGCCCAATATACGACCCCAAAATCAAACAGGATTTGATTGATAGTTTTGATTTGGGTTGGAAAGGAAATGTAAAAGTAAGGCTTCATTCTGAAAATTTAGATAATAAATACCGTATAAGAAAAGACAACGAACCTGTATTTAGGGCTCAATTAGAATCTTATAGATTTTATCAAAAAAAAATTAAATGAGTACAACAGAACATATAAACATAAAAAAATATGCCGCAATAGATATTGGTTCTAATGCCATGCGGTTGCTCATTACTAATATTATCGAATACAAAGGCAAACAAACCCAGTTTAACAAAAGTTCGTTGGTTAGAGTACCTATTCGTTTAGGTCAGGATGCCTTTACGGTAGGAGAAATAACTTCCGAAAATATTGAAAGAATGGTCGATGCCATGAAAGCTTTTAAATTGTTGATGAAAGTTCATAAGGTAGAACGTTATTTGGCCTGTGCCACTTCGGCCATGAGAGAGGCTTATAATGGCAAAGAGGTTGTGGACATTATCAAAAGAGAAGCCGAAATTGACATCGACATCATTGATGGCAAAAAAGAAGCGGCCATCATCGCATCAACCGATTTGCATTTCTTATTAAAAACAGAAAAAACATATTTGTATGTAGATGTTGGTGGTGGTAGTACAGAGTTTTCGTTGTTTTCCGACGGCAAAATTATTGCTTCTAAATCCTTTAAAGCGGGTACGGTTCGATTGCTCAACGAAGTCGTAAGCGATATCGTTTGGAAAGAAATTGAAAAATGGATTGTAAGCAATACATCTGGTTATGATAGTATTTCCTTGATAGGTTCTGGTGGAAATATTAACAAATTATTTAAAATGTCGGGTAAATCACAAGAAAAACCTTTAACCTATATTTACTTAAATGCTCAATTTACAATGCTCAACAATTTGACTTATGAACAACGTATTGCAGAGTTGGGCCTCAATCCTGATAGAGCAGACGTTATCATTCCTGCCATGAAATTGTATTTGAATGCCATGAAATGGAGCAAAGCACAAAACATTTATGTACCCAAAATTGGACTTTCAGACGGCATTGTAAAAGCCATGTATTATGGCAAAATCTAAGGCATATTCAGTTTTGATTTTAATTTCAAAAACAACAAAGCGAGAGACAATGCGTCCTCTGAAGCCGTATTTCTTTCGCTTTTTTCAATCTTAAATTCTTGTAATAATTCTTCTACTGTAAAAGTTTTTTCATTAGTATCTTTCCATTTTTTATACATCACTTCTACATCCAATGCCTCATTTTTCAGTCGGCCACATTGCATTTTTTTGAGATATTCATTTAATATCGCAATATCAAAATGAATTCTATGGCCTATAAGTGTAGCATTACCTATAAAATCAATAAAATTGATGATAAGTTCTTGTTCTTTTGCATTCAATTGCTCTTCTAAATTGTATGAAAATTCATTCAAATTAAAATCAAAAACCTGCCGTACTAAAATTTCATTTTGGTTGATAACAATAGCCCCAACAGACATGATGTAATCCTCTGTAGGATTCAAACCCGAGGTTTCTATACTCAAAACAACAAACTGTTTGGATTTGGTTTGAAATTTTTCTGTATATGTTTTCCAAAAATCTGGATAATTGCTTCCGATATTGATGAGCCAGTCTAGCATAATTACGAAAAATGGGTTAGTTGAAATTGTTCTTTGATGATTTCTTCTAAATCTTTCAAACTTAATAAAGCATTTTTTAATTTTTCTTTATCCAACTTTGAAAATTCTTCTAAATCTATATACTGCCCCTGGCTATCATTTTTCAATCCATCCAAAATTCTAAATTTAGAAAGCGTGATAAAGGCCTCGGCACAATTCAAAAATAAAGCTTGATGCTGCGGATTCAAATGTGCTAACTGCTTGAACCTAAAGTAGGTATGACCATTACCTTTGATGTTTTGACTCAATACAAACAACCTTGCCGCATCTACCAGCGGCAGTAGCCCTCGGGTTTTGATATCAAATTTCCCTTTTTCGGCACCTTCTTCTTCCAAATTAAATTTTTTGAAAAAATTCAAGGGGGCTGGTTTTTTTATGGCTTCGTTACCTAAATAATCATAAAACAAATGATTGGATTTTCGTTCTTTAAACACAATATTCTGTAAGGTTTCTTCTATTTTTACTTCGCCATAAATCAATTCAAAATCAAAAAAAACACTACATACATCGTCTGTGTTTTCACCTGGAGTATTAATCCAATTGTTAAACTGTTTAGTCCAGTCGCTCAACGACTTACACCAAATATAATTGCTGGCCACATGACCATTGGAACACATCGGATACCCTATTTTTTCGAGCGTTGTGGTTACTTTTTTAGACAATTTCAAAAAATAATCTTTCACATTGCGGTACATATCGGCCGCAACATCATCAAACACCAAAAAACTATCCTGATCTGTTTGCAAAATTTGTTCTTTTCGACCCTGACTGCCCATACTAAACCATGCAAAAGTAGTTGGAGGAGTCCCCAACTCCATAATAGCCAGCTCAATAACCCTTTTATTTAACGCAAAAAATATTTCGCCCACTATCATGGCAATACTTTGTATAGGTATGTTTTTTGAAATAGAAGTTTGAATCAATTCATACAATTTTTCCTGAATATTTTTCAATTCTTTAGTACTTTTTGCCTTCTTTATTTCTTTCAACAACACCCCAGGATTGTTAGAATGTGCTACAATTAAATCATTTTGTGTAATAATTCCCTTTACCACCGACTTGTCGCTCCCATCTTCTGTAACACACAAGTGGGTAACACTGTTTTTGAGCATCAACAATTGAGCCTCTGTCAACGAAATGTTTTCGGTAACCGTTATCACGGGCGACGACATGATTTTGTCTATTGAGGACAAAATAGGGTAGCGGCCTGTTGCAACTTTCGACCGAAAATCTTCATCGGTTACAATACCAATTGGTAAATTATTTTCTATTACAAGCGAATAATCAGTATTTTTTTCACTAATCAACTGTGCCACCTGATGTATCGTTTGCTCTACTACCACCTGCAAGGTTGTTTTGGAATAGTTTAATGCCTGAAAATACTGAATTTCCGACCCATTTTCTGTCATCGAAATGGCATCCGAAATCGTGTTTTTACTATCTTTGGACGTACTAGACACCGAGGCAAAACTTTCCAATAAATAATCCAAAACCTCTGTGTTTGAAGCCAATAGCGGTTTAAAAACCGCCAACGGAATCGCATACACCATAGCATCTTCTCGGGCCGTGGCCGTCATCATGTAGTTGTTTTTTGCAAAAAAAGGCCTCAATCCAAAAATATCCCCCCTCTGACACTTGTTCAACAACGTTTCCTCGGCATCTGCAAACACCGTCAATTTGACACTTCCCGAATAAATCACATAAAAACAATCGTGCAACGCATCGTTTACCTGAAACAACGTTTTGCCCTTATCTTTGTACAATATTTTCACTTCTCTAGACACCAACAACAAATCGCTGTGGCTCAATAAGTTAAATGGTTTAAAATCCGATAAAAAATCTGCTATTTTATCTGCTACGGGATTGTTCATTGGTGCATTATTTTATGGCAAATGTAGCAAAATACTTTGAACGGTGCAAACAATTTCAAACCACAGCCCTACACACAATTTACTTGATGAATAATATCAAAAAAAAAACTTCACTACAAAACCACAACCCTTTTTTGGGCGTTCCCACAAGGGGCCGGGCTATCCGTTGCAATCTTTTTTGGGGCAGGGCCAAAAAAAAGCCCTGCCCCAAAAAAGGATTTCCACTACTATCCCTAACGCAGCGTCTGCAAAAAAGCCACTTTATTTGTAATAATAAACTTCTTTTAAAAAATAGTTGAAAACGAAAAAAGCCCTTTGATGGTGGCTTTACAAAAAACAGCCAGCTCGCTACAACAATGTTATACGGGCGAACGCAAAAAAAATAAAATATGCCAAGTTATGGAGCTCAACGGATATCGGATAATGTGGTTGTTTGTATTTTTTGACCTGCCCACAGCAACAAAAAAAAACCGTAAAGATGCCTCGGTTTTTAGAAACAAATTATTGAACGACGGATTTACGATGATGCAATATTCTGTATATACAAGACATTGTGCCAGTAGCGAGAGTGCCGACGTACACGAAAAACGTATCGTACAATTGTTGCCCCCACTAGGCAAGGTGAGTGTTGTACGGATAACCGACAAACAGTTTGGCAATATTATGAATTATTGGGGCCAAGCTCCGTTGCCAAAAGTACCAATGCCTGTACAGCTAGAGCTGTTTTAGAAAACAAAAAATGCCTCAATATAGGGTTATCAGTCCTATAAAGAGGCATTTTTTATAACGATATTTACAATTAATCCCTTGAATATCAGAAGGCAACAAGCCAACTCATATCGTGTTTTCTAATCTTTAATCAAACCACAACGATGTTTGTAGAATAGAGTCAAACCCTTATCATATCGTGTTTTCTAATCTTTAATCAAACCACAACTTCTTAAAAAGAAAAAATAATGATTAGAAACATATCGTGTTTTCTAATCTTTAATCAAACCACAACTAGTTCCGTTTTCATATTCTTTTATAAACTCATATCGTGTTTTCTAATCTTTAATCAAACCACAACATTGAAGGGTTTTCATTAACAACTGAAAAACATATCGTGTTTTCTAATCTTTAATCAAACCACAACCTGTATTTGCCTGAAATGGCATTTGGAAATCATATCGTGTTTTCTAATCTTTAATCAAACCACAACAATGGCTATGAAGAAACTAAGATAGCCAAACATATCGTGTTTTCTAATCTTTAATCAAACCACAACTGCCTGTGGTGTGTTATTATTTGTCGGAAACATATCGTGTTTTCTAATCTTTAATCAAACCACAACGCTAATACAGTTGATACAGCCAAAAGATTTCATATCGTGTTTTCTAATCTTTAATCAAACCACAACTATTTGAACTCCATTTTGGAAACTTCAAGCCATATCGTGTTTTCTAATCTTTAATCAAACCACAACGTAGGCCAAAACAATTGCACCAATAAAACGCATATCGTGTTTTCTAATCTTTAATCAAACCACAACGCTTGTAATCGCTTGAATTAAAGCGTTAAACATATCGTGTTTTCTAATCTTTAATCAAACCACAACATTCTCACAATTTGTGAGTTTTTCTTTGGTCATATCGTGTTTTCTAATCTTTAATCAAACCACAACATTTAACGAACTTAATGTTTTAGCACAATCCATATCGTGTTTTCTAATCTTTAATCAAACCACAACGGGGCAAATATACAAACACTTGCAAGTATTCATATCGTGTTTTCTAATCTTTAATCAAACCACAACACCCCAACGTATCGGCAGCTGCTGGTATGCATATCGTGTTTTCTAATCTTTAATCAAACCACAACTATACATAATAACATCGAAAATCATGGCGACATATCGTGTTTTCTAATCTTTAATCAAACCACAACCCAAGTGCCGCCCACACCATCGGGCGTAATCATATCGTGTTTTCTAATCTTTAATCAAACCACAACTCGTCCTTAATTTCATTTTCTTTTTGCTTGCATATCGTGTTTTCTAATCTTTAATCAAACCACAACTATGGCTCCTGCTGGCACTTTTATTTGAGCATATCGTGTTTTCTAATCTTTAATCAAACCACAACGGATGCGTTGGATATTAATTTAATACTAGGCATATCGTGTTTTCTAATCTTTAATCAAACCACAACACGCCAGCTGCTACGGTACATGTTGCCCCACATATCGTGTTTTCTAATCTTTAATCAAACCACAACGTAGGCCAAAACAATTGCACCAATAAAACGCATATCGTGTTTTCTAATCTTTAATCAAACCACAACGCTTGTAATCGCTTGAATTAAAGCGTTAAACATATCGTGTTTTCTAATCTTTAATCAAACCACAACGGGGCAAATATACAAACACTTGCAAGTATTCATATCGTGTTTTCTAATCTTTAATCAAACCACAACACCCCAACGTATCGGCAGCTGCTGGCATGCATATCGTGTTTTCTAATCTTTAATCAAACCACAACCCAACGAGCTACCAGACTACTCTAACCCGCCATATCGTGTTTTCTAATTTTTAATCAAACCACAACACTAAAAATGTAATTATTAAAAAATATGTTCATATCGTGTTTTCTAATCTTTAATCAAATAAATTCACAAACACACCTATAAAAAATATTATTTTGGTGTTTGTAAACCACAACTCAATACCGTTGATTTTCAAAAAATCTGAACATATCGTGTTTTCTAATCTTTAATCAAATAAATTCACAAACACACCTATAAAAAATATTATTTTGGTGTTTGTAAACCACAACTTTAAAATTGCCACTGATGCACAGATTACTCTTATATCGTCTTTGTGGTTTGGCTGTTTAAGACCATGAAAACGTATGTCAAAGAACTTTTAAAAATTTTGTCTTCCAATGATGGTAACGATTTCAATTTCATCACCTTTGATATTGTAATAAATCGTATCAACACCACAAACACAAAATCGTTCTACATTTTTATAATTTGAGACCATCGGAAACATATAAAGATTGCTTGCAATTTTGTCAAAACAATCATGAAACATTGTAAAATAATTATCTGCTTAAGCAGCTCCAAATTTGTAAACACCAAATTCATAAATTCTCTACAAATCTTCTTTTGCTTCTCGAGTTAAAAAATAACTATAGTACATTCAATCTTTCTTTGAACTCGGCTAACATTTCTTCTTTGGTTTGCTTCACAGCAAAACCACTTTTTAATCCGCTATCAATTTTCATTTGAACATATTCATGATACGCATCGCGTTCACGAGCTTTTTTAATCAAATAATTTACCGCTTCACTTTTACTTGTAAACACTTCGTTAGCTACTTGGTTTTTCAACCATTCGTCGTTTTCTTCTGCTAGAGTAATGCTTTGTCGTGCCATCATGCTATCATTTATTAGTGCAAATATAAACCGAATTATTTAATTTTTAATTTTTTATGGTTTCGAATTGATTATAAGCTTAAAAAAATAAAACACCCCTTTCTTTAAAACCATAAAAAAATCCCAATCTTTACATTGGGATTTTGATCTTTAGGCACTTGGTTTTGGCGTTTGTTTTTTACGTTCGCTCTTTTTTACGCCACCAGCCATTTCATACTGCGAACTGTTTTTGCCAAATTTGGTTGCAACGCCAGTCAAAACCCTGTCATTCCAATCTCGTACCACATCTATTTGTATAATACACTCGTTATACAAATCATCAATAGTACTCAAAGCCGTGTTGTAATTGTTTAGCTTGGTGCGTAACAAATTAATCTGTGTTTCATAATTTTCAGCAGTGATGCCGTTACCTAAATCGATAACTGGATCGATACTTTTTACTGATGCCAAACGAGTAGTCCCTTTATCAAGGTCGGGTACTCTGACTAATTTTTTTCTTGCCATTGTTTTATATTTTAAAAATTTATATAAAATTATAAAAAAAAAGTTATACCATAAAATTATTTTGCATTATTTTAACATTTTTTATAAACTATTATAGCCTTTATTGTGATTAATAGGTGTTTATTCTTTAATAATAAGCATTTATAACAAACATCAACTCCCTTCCTCTAAACTAATAAGTGTTTATAATAAATGCTCACTAGTTACTTCTAAACTAGTAAGCGTTTATATTAAACGTTAGCTCATTATCTTTAAAGGAGTAGGCGTTTATTAGAAACTTTAATTACTATCTTTTAAAACAGTAGTCCTTTACAAGAAACATTAGCTACTTTCTTCTATACTAGTAAGCGTTTATTAGAAATGTTTAGAATTTTTTTCTAAACTAGAAAGCTTTTTTAAAATTAATATCTAAACTTTAAAGAACTTTGTATTATTGCATTCAATATTTTAATTAAATTATATTTATTTAATCAGAACAGCTCAAATTCAATATATAGAGAAAAAAAACAGTTTAAATCTTAAACTCCTTTCCTTTAGCTAAAATGGTACATTCTAGATTTTTCAAAATTAACAACAATAATTCTGCATTAATTGAAAATTTACCTTGTTCTATTCTAATCATTGTGTGTTCTTTAATTCCTATTTTATTTGCTAACACTTCTTGAGAAATTCCATTTAATTCTCTAAGATGTCTGATTAACAATGCTAATTGATTTCTTAAAATTATTTTATCTTCTAATTCCATAATCTATATTTTTTCAAATTTACCTGAAGGTAAAACTTTAAAATCAATTCCCTCAACAAAGGCTGTAAATTGATTATGATTCATTTTTCTTGTAGGTTTGTTTTCTCCTAATTTAAAAACACCATCTGGCTTAAAATTATCTTGTTTAATATCATCAGCTTTTCTAGCTTCTTTGAAATATCTTAACATAATTACACCATATTCATCAACTTTTCCTGACGGTCTAACTATTCTTTGAATAGACAAACCTTCTATTATGTATATTCTTCCTTTAAAATCAACTATTTCAGAGATGTCTTTTGGATTTTCAACTTCCTTGTCATAAAAAACAACCTGTTGACCTCTTTTTAAAACAACATCTCTTTTGTTTCTTTTTTCTATAGGAACAAAAACTATTTTTCCTTTTATTTCTTTCTTTTTATGTAAAGGGTAAAATCCTTGTCCTTGTTTAATCAATTTTGCTAAATTGAAAATATTAATTAATTCAAAATCTCTTTTACCATCTAGCTCATAAATAGCCATTGCATAATTTTCATCGTTTTGCCCATACACTTTCTGTTTGTGTACGTGTTTGGACTTTGATAACAAACTATGTTCTTTTATATGTAGCGGGTTTTTAACGGAATTTGCATAAATTCGAACTTTATTAATAGCTATTCTTTTTTCTTCATTCATCCAAACCGTGCCAACAAGTTTGTTTTTTTGTTGTGCATTTGATGAAAGCAATAAAACTTTGTTTGCAATTGCCTCTTTTATCTTTTCTTTTACCACTTCGTCCACAATACTTTCAACATCTGAACCTTTGATGCTTTCTAAATCTTTTCGGATAACATATTTTATTTCATCTGTATTTAATGGGTTTTTAATCGCTCCATAAATACTATCCTGGTGCAAAGAACCCCGAATGGTGTCTCCTTGTTGTAATCTTGGGAGTTTTTTACCTTCTCCATCAAGTTTGTAAATTGTTTTACCTGAAGCAGCTTTTTTTGGAACAGCTTTTCCGTTTACATCTCTTTCAACTTCTGCTACAAACTGTTTCTTTCCTCTAACTCTAACAATTTTTTTAGCTTGTTTCTTAACATTATCTGGCGTGTAATGTGATACTAAAATTTCCTCTTCAATTTTTAATAAATCTTCTTTAAAAGTTTTCCAAGGTTTTGATGCCTCAATTATTGAACGAGCTTCTTTTTTATTTTGTTGGTCTTCTAAAGTCCAAGCGTGAGCCAAAACATCATATTTCTCTTTGGTCATACAAGCAATAGTGATGGCATCAATAGTATGATGCGTATGCTTGCTTCTATCCTTTACTTTATAATGTTTCATTCCGTTTTCGTCAATAAAACTTTCTTGAATGCCCCATATTTTTCTAAATTCAGCCACCATTCCGCCTTTTACGCTTTCTACTTTTTTAAAGTATGATTTTAAATAGGCTTGTGCATATTTTGTAATGATTCCAGTATCTGGAATTTGACTATTTTTAAAACCTACTTTAGGCTCTTCCCAAATAAAACGGTCATACTTGCCTTGTAAATAATCTCGTTTTAAAGTTAAATAATGCCTTCTTCTTATTTTTTTGTCTTTTATTTCTTTTGTTGCAGCCGCTTTTATTGAACGAGAAATAATTTCAATTTCTCTAGTTAAGTTATCGGCTTCTTCTTTCCAATGTGCTATTCTAGGTAAAATTTCCAAATGATTATTTAATTCAATTGGCATACTTTGTTTTTTAACCTCTCTATTAAATCGTTGGCTGCATAAAGTTTTATTCATTTGCGAATTATCTTGCGAACGGCTCCTTGGAATAGTATGCTCAATATCATAAGCTGGATTGCTACCTATAATATCGCAAATACTTATGTTTTTTCCTTCTTCGTAAATTTCGCTTCTGTTTTGTTCCATCCACAACTGGTATCTTAAAATATCGTCTTCGGTAGGCTCTACTTCTTTTTTACAATCTTCAAAATAAAGTTTCTTAATTTCTTTGATAGCATCTTCTCTGAACTTTTTATTATCATTTTGATAATCTTGTATTCCTTTTCTTTTGTTGGCATCATTTAATTCACGTGCCATTTCAATGTGAATAATCGTTTTTTCATCTATTTGACCTTCTAAAATTAAAGCATTTAGCACTTTACGTAATTGGTGTAAAGCTCTCATTGCCATTGGGTTTTTAATTGAGGGTGTTAATGGACTTCCTAAAACTATTTTTTCATTTCCAAACTCATCTTTAATTATTTTCTTTTTGAATTTTTCAATATCTGATGGATGGTAAAGTTTTTTTAATCTGTTTTTTATCTTCTTTTCCTTTTCTTCAGCTGTTCCCTTCTCCTCAGTACAAAAAATTTGACCTGTTTCGTTTTTCCCTTTCAGAAAAATTAACACTTTTTGATCAAGGCGTTGAATTTTAATAAATTCATAATCTTTTAATTGCTGAATGAAAATAGGTAACAACTCATTAAAAATAGTTTCTTGTTGTTCTTTATTTTCTATCTCATTAGACTTATAAAATAAAACAAGTTTTTTCTTTAAATCATTTTCAAAACTTTGTTCTGCTTCCTTTGAATAATAAACTCTTTTTCCATCTTCATTTTCTGATTTGTATTCTTTGAGTAAGCCGTTTATTATTTCAAATCGACTTTTTTCCAAAGTATAGTTTTCTATAATTTCAGAAATTTGTGTTTTAATGTAGTCTCTTTGTTTTTCATCTTTCCAAATATTTTCATCAACAATGTTTTCAATATTTGCAACAAAAACAGCATGAGAATACAACAATCCTTCTTTTAAATAAGGAAGAATTTTGTTAATTGCAGACAAACTCAAACTTGCAAAATCTTTTTTGAGCTTAGTTTTGCTAAATGCTTTTGCGTTTTTCTCATCTAAGCCTAATTTATCTATAGCAAATTCATATAAATAAACATCAGATGTTGCTACAGTGAGCAAATGCCATAAATCCTTGTAATCAACTGTTCTTGAAACTTGTTCTTTGTTAGAATTTATTGTTTGATATTTAAATGATTTTGTTTTCCAATCTTCACCTATAGCATTTTTCAATGAAGCAGCGACTTGACATGCAGCTACTGTATCTGTCGGCTTGTAATTAAACCAATAAAAAAAATCATTCTTTTTGGATGATTTGTAAAAACCAAAACTTGAACCTTTTTCAATTAATTCTTTGGCTAATACATCAAAATTAAAATCATTTTTTCTGTAGAATTTAGGCACCAATTTTAATTTTTCATCTTGGGTTAAAAATCGTAATTTTTTATCCGATTGTGTACCAATTTTTATGGTATTCAAATAAGTCCACATTCTATACTCTTCAAAATCAGGATGCGAAATTGCACATCGAGATTTGCTTTTCTCAAAGGAACACTTTCCAATTAATCCTTTTTGAGATTTTAAAGGTCTTTGGAAGAAGATAGCTTTGTATAAATCTTTGGCAAGACCATCAAATTTCTTTTCATTTATTTTTTCTTCTTCATTAATTTGATCAATGCCTTGAACTTTACAAATTGTTATGAATTCTGAAAGATAATGCTCTTCTCTTGAAGTATATTGATTTCTTATTTTTTCTTTGCTATACAAACTATAAAAGTATTGACCTAATGTTTTATAGTTTCCATCAAGCATAGCTTGTGAAATATCTTTTATTTTACCTTTTACTTTGCCTAAAACATCTTTTTTATTTAATCGTTCAATAATTTCACTTTTACAATTTTCAAAATCCGATTCATTTTTTTTCAGAATAGCCAATAAAGATTTATATAAAGAAACTAATTTTTTATCGCCTTCATCTAAATCTTTGGCATAACCATTTTTTTCATTACTATCTAAAATTCCTGTTTCAAAAAAATAATCTGTTATGTTTGTTGAAATTTCATCAATTGAAATTAAATCTTCAACAATTGCTTCTATTTTTGGGCAATGCTCCTCCAAAATTCCTTCTGCTGATTGATCCAATCGATTACTCAAAAAACCACGTCTTTGTGCGATATGGTAAAATGCTCTACCTAATTCAAATAAAGATACTTTGTGTTTGCTTGCTCGGTCTCTAAAAAAATATGGATTAACATTTGATTCTTCGTCAGTACTCAACCATTTCAAAAATTCTGGATTTAATGGATAATCTTTAAACCCAGATTTTTTCCATTCTTCAACTTCTTCAATTGAAAGCGGACACATTCTATTTAAAGAAAGTACTTTTAGAGTCTCATATTTTCTTAACTTTCTTCTGTACTTTATTTTTCTAGCACTTCTGTAACCAGTTCGTTCAGCTGCTCTTGAACTTTCAATCCCTTTTTCAGATTTCACTCCTTCAGAAAATATTCTAACTCCCTTGTCAATTAAAGAAAAATCAATGTTTTCTCTTTCAACCACCGCCCAGCCAATGCTGTTTGTGCCTAAATCTAATCCTAATATTTTTGCCATTTTTGTGTTTTCATATTTTTTGTAAATATATTGGAAAAAATATTTTAAAAAAAAAGTTTTTTCGCTATATACATTTAAAAATGTTTTATATATTTGCAGCATGATTAATATTTCTAATCTTTAATCTTATCACAATAAGGCTATATGCCGTAGATGAAAATCTTTAGTCCTGCTTCGGTGGGACTTTTTTTTGTAATAAAATACCACGAAAAGAGTAGGGGGGGGCAGCTTTTTTGGGGTAGTTTGTTGTGTTATTTTTACCTTGTTTCAACTGTTTTTTTATCCATTTCTCATAAAAAAAAGCTCCTAATCAATTGCTTTATACTTTTGTAAAAAACAGCTAAATATTAAATTCAAATATAAAAGATAAATAAATTCGATATTATAGACTCATTTCACATTTGCAAATGATTTCCTGATAAAAAAATGAAATCAAATAAGTTAGATTTAGGTAAATATAAATTTACTATTACATTTATAATTGAAATCATGTGAAAAATCAAGTTTTGAGTTACACAAATTTTCAAAAAAGCATTTATTTATTGATAATGCTATCTTTATAAAATTGTATTTATTTTTTTAACTATAATTTTAAAATAAATCTGTAACAATGCTCTGTATCATGTGAAAGGCATGCGATAGGCAAAATGGATAAATGTAATTTTCTATTTTACATAATATTAATTATAGTTCAAAATAATAGAACCAAAAATAGGAGCACATTGGCTTTGATATTGGTTACTTTTTAGCGTTTTGTTGCAAGTGATTCGCCAAAATTTTATCAATCAATTCATCTTTTGTTAAATGATGAAAAATTGCTTTAATGTCGTTTTTCAATTCATTAGATATTTGATGATTGGGTTTGGTTTTAAAAATTTGTTTGGCCCATATCATCGTATTATTATCTTCAATACTTTTATTGTCAGGTTTTTCATATTTTAAAATGGGCAACTCAATCGCTTTTTCAATAGTTTGCAATTGGGCTAATTCCTCTTCTTGTATGATATTGTAAACCAAGCCTTTGTGAGTATTTCGGGCACTTCTACCACTGCGGTGAATGTATGTTTCTAAAGTATCTGGTAAGTGATAATTTACAATATATTGGATGTCATCTATATCGATACCACGTGCAGCCAAGTCTGTGGCCACTAAAATAGGAATATGTCCTGCTCTAAATTGCGACATCATTTTGTCTCTTATAGGCTGTGTCAAACTACTGTGAATGGCACCCGAGGTAAACTTTTTGATGGCTAAATTTTTGGCTAATTTATTGACAGCTGCTTTTGTTTTACAAAAAATAATTCCTTTTTGATTTGGTTTTGAATTTAATAAATGTAATAATACTGCTAATTTTTCTATTGGATCTACTATTACATAATGGTGTTTGATGTTTGTATTGGTTTTTGTACCTACAACCGATGTAATAATAGCAGTATTTTTTGAAAAATTTTGTTGTACCAACTGTTTTAATCCCACCGAATATGTTGCTGTAAACAAAAACTGTCGTTTATTTTTGGGCAAATATTGTTCGATTTTGGTCAAACTGTCGTGTAATATGGCCATCATTTCGTCTGCTTCATCCAAAACTACAAATTGCACGTGTTGCAAGTTGAGTACCTTTTGTTCGAGTAAATCTAGCAATCGCCCTGGCGTAGCCACCACAATTTGAGGGTTATTTTGCAAGGCCGCAATTTGTGGTTTTATTGGATTGCCTCCACAAGTAGCCAAAATGTTGATTGACGAATGATGTTGAGCAAATTGTTGTAGTTGGTGCGTAATTTGTTGTCCAAGTTCTCTGGTTGGTGCTAATATAACAGCTTGAACATGAGGGTTTTGCACGTCTATTTGTTGCAAAATGGGTACACCAAAAGCAACTGTTTTTCCGTGACCAGTGTGTGCTATGCCTACTACATCATGTTGTGCTTGTAGGATTTGTGGAATAACTTGTTGTTGAATTTCAGTTGGAGTATTGATATTCAGGCTTTTAAGCGTTTCAACAAAAGCATTTGTTAAACCTAAATCGATAAAATTTGACATGAAAATATTGTTTTAAGAAAGCGTTACTTTTGAAAATGAATCTAGCCCCGATTGTAGTGAAAATCCTTTTGTGGCGGGGTTCGCCACAAAAGATTGTAACGAAAAGCGGGATCAAGCTCCCTAAAAAATTAATCTGGTTCGTTCATAATTTTTTCACGATACTTCTTCCCTATCAATAAATTGAGGTTTTTAATATAATCATCGACTAGCCATTCTCTATAATTTTTACTACATTGACTCAAACAATTTGAATATTTTTTTATTCTACTTTCTATATCTGCTAATAATTCTTTGGCTAATGCACGGGCTTCTTGAAGTGTTTCGGTATTATCTACACACATGGCCGCATGCTGGTCGAGCGATTTTTCGAGTACAATTTTTGAACGCAAATTGAACTTGATGGCCAATTTGTGTTCGTCGTCCACATCAAAAGTAACATCGGGAGTTTTACTGAATTTTTGACGTAATTCATCAGGCATTACATATTTAAAATTCATTTCAATTTCGGCATCGTCTCTTAGATTTTCGAGGTAAAACTCTGGCGATTTAAAAATATGTTGCCAATTGATGGGCTCGTTCCACAAACCAAATCGGGCAGCATTGTTACCCAAATCGATTACCGTAAAACTGTCTTTGTTGGGCAATCGACGAGAGCCCCGCCCTATCATTTGGTAATATAACGTTAATGATTTTGTAGCCCTATTTAGGATGATGGTTTCTACGGTAGGTTCGTCAAAACCTGTTGTCAAAATTCCAACAGAAGTAAGAATAGCATGAGGCGTTTTTTTAAACCAATGCAAAATTTCTTTACGTTCTTCGTTACTATTGGTATTATCTAAATGTCTAATGTCATAGCCTGCTTCTCTAAAAGTTTCATAAACATATAGCGAGGTGTTGATACCGTTGTTGAAAATTAATGTTTTTTTGCCTAAAGATTTCTCGGTATAAGCATGCAATAATTTTTCCTGCATTGCCATATTAGTATATAAATCATCTGACGATTTTACTGTATAATCGCCATTTATACCTACTTTTAATGAAGTAAGTCCAACATCATAACTATAGGTAGTAGCTTTTGCTAAAAAACCATTATCTATCAAGTTTTGTATGGTATCTCCTACGATTAATTCATCATAATTTTCGTGCATGGGAAGCCCAACATTGGAACTTAAAGGAGTGGCCGTAACGCCAAGAATAAAAGAATTTTCAAAAGAACTAAATAATTTTCTAAAAGAATTATAATGAGCTTCGTCAATTATTAATAAACCTACATCATCTATCAATAATTTTTCATCATTTAACCTATTTTTTAAGGTTTCTACCATGGCTACAAAACAAGAATATTCATGCTGGTCTGGCAAATCTTTGATTTTGCTGTTTACAATTTTATTTTTTACACCAAAACCCTTGAGCATTTTTGAAGTTTGTTTGCAAAGCTCTATTCTATGAGTTAAAATTACTACTTTTTTATTATTTTTTTTAATATACCTTCTAACTATTTCAGAAAAAACGACTGTTTTACCACCACCCGTAGGCAATTGGTACAGCAAATGAAAGTTGTTTTTTTGGTTGTCTATTCTTTCAAAAATGGCATCAATATCGTATTCTTGATAATCATATAAAACTTTTTTTTCGTCTAATTCGGCTTCAACTAATGGGTATGACATTTGATAAAAATTGATTTTTGCAAAAGTACGTTTAAAAAACCTATTATTTGATAATAATTTAAAAAAAGTGATTTAAAGCAGATGTAAAATCAATAAATTTTATAAATAATGTTAAATTTATGTATATATATTATTTTATTGAACTATTATCAATATAAATTTTAATTTTATTTAATTATTGATGAATTATACTCAATATAGTATTATTATTTGTATTTTAAAATAAAAACAATAAGTATAATATTATATTATTATAAACAAATTTGATTTTGCTGTTTAGGAATCAATTATTAAATAATTCATAAAAAACAGCTAATTAGCAGCAGAGTTGATTGCAAATTATTAATTTTGTACTCAAAAAAAACTATGTTAAAATTATTTAAATACATTGCTATTTTAGAAGGGTTGTCGTTGCTTGCCTTGTTTTTCTTTGCTATGCCCATGAGACGTTTTTTTCAAAACGATGCCTATATTAGACCTATAGGTATGGCACATGGTATTTTGTTTATTGCTTATATTTTGCTTGCAATTATAGTAAAATACAAACAAAATTGGTCATTTAAAATATTTTCGATAGTATGTTTGGCTTCTTTTGTACCGTTTGGAACATTTTATATTGAAAATAAATATTTAAAAAATGCTTAAATTTATAAACAAAATATTTGGGTGGTGTTATCCGCTTTTCAAAAAAATAGGATGGCATGATACGGTTGCATCTTATAGTAGTTTGATAGTGAATATCATTATTTTATGGTTGTTTGCCTATCTAATTTATAAAATTTTTAGATTTATTTTAGTAAGTGTTTTGGCAATAATTGCACAAAAAACCCACTCAAAGTTTGATGATTTTTTAATTGCAAACAAAACAGCAAAATACATTTCCTATTTAATACCACTTTTATTTATTTATAAATCAGTTCCTATAATTTTAAATGATTATGTATATTGGGAAGGTTTTTTTGGTAAATTTATAGGTATTTATATTGTTTTGCTTACTTTATGGATCATCAGAACCATATTCAATGCGTTAAGAGATTATTTAAAATTAATACCCCAATATAGCGATAAACCCATAGACAGTTATATTCAAGTATTTATGATCATCCTTTGGATGATAGGATTATTTGTAATTATATTAGAATTATTTGAAATAAAAACAAATACTTTATTTACAGCTTTTGGAGCTGTTTCTGCTGTTATATTATTGATTTTTAGAGATACTATTTTGGGTTTTGTAGCTAGTGTTCAGGTGTCATTAAACGATATGGTTCGCATTGGCGATTGGGTAACATTCGACAAATTTGGTGCAGATGGCGATGTGATTGAAATTAATTTAGCTACGGTAAAAGTTCGTAATTTTGATTTGACTACTACAACTATTCCTACATATAGTTTGATATCAGATTCATTTAAAAACTGGCGAGGGATGCAAAATTCATCTGGAAGGAGGATAAAACGTTTTTTATTGATTAAATCGCATAGTGTTCATTTTTTATCAGACATAGAAATCGAAAATTTATCAAAAATTCAATTGATTCATCATTATATTTCCCAAAAACAATCAGAAATTGACATCTATAATGCGAATCATCAAATTAATAAAGACGTATTAGTAAACGGAAGAAATCTTACTAATTTGGGTTTATTTAGAGTTTATATAACAAAATATTTAGAAAGACATGCCGCAATCAATCAAGATATGTTTTTGGTTTGCAGACAATTACAACCCACACAACATGGAATTCCGCTTGAAATATATGCTTTTTCAAAAGATAAAAAATGGGAAAATTATGAATATATCGTATCTGATTTATTCGACCACTTTATTGCTGCCGTGCCCTATTTTAAATTAGAAATTTTTGAGTTGCCTTCTGAAAAGCATGATGTTTAAAAAAAAATATATTGTTTAATCTTTTTGTGTTTTAATTAAACATTTTTATTACTTTTACACCAAAAATAGATTCTTAAATTCATTTTAATCATTTTTGACCCAATAAAAGTAACCATGAAAATATACAGATTAGAATCCAAACAAAAACTTCCTATTAGTTTAGATCAAGCTTGGGAGTTTTTTTCAAATCCAGCCAATTTAAAAAAAATAACGCCTCCATATATGGGTTTCAAAACCCTATCGGGCGATGACAAACCCATGTTTGCAGGACAAATTATTCAATATATTGTAACCCCCATTGCAGGAATACCTACAAAATGGGTTACAGAAATTACTCACGTAGATGATAAACATTATTTTGTAGATGAACAGCGATTTGGCCCTTATTCATTATGGCATCATAAACATTTTTTCAAAGCAATTCCAGGAGGAATAGAAATGGAAGATATAGTAGATTACAAATTACCATTAGGTATTTTAGGACAAATGGTACATCCCATATTAGTAGCACCTAAACTTAAGGAGATTTTTGAATTTAGAAAAGCGATTTTAACAAGCATGTTTGGCGAATTAAAATAAAATAATATGACAATATTTTGGTTTAGAAGGGATTTAAGATGGACAGATAATGTTGGTTTGTATCATGCGTTACAAGAAAACCAATCCGTATTCCCGATATTTATTTTTGATCATAACATTTTGCAACAACTCGAAAAAAATGATGCAAGGGTTGATTTTATACATGATTCATTACAAAAAATGAATGATGAATTCCAAAAATACAATAGTTCAATTGCAACTTTTTATGGTGACCCTATTGAAATATGGAAAGAATTAATTACAAATCATAATATTACATCAGTATATATAAACAAAGATTATGAACCTGCTGCTCGAGAACGAGATAAAAAAATTTATTATTTATTACAAGAACATCAAATTCCATTAAAAGCTTATAAAGATCAGGTCATTTTTGAAAAAAATGAAATTGTCAAAGAAGATGGCAGCCCGTATGTTGTTTTTACACCATATTCAAAAAAATGGAAGCAGAAATTCGATAAAAATTTAATTAATGTAGCATATTCTGAAGATTATTTGCAACATTTACAACCTCACTCCTACCCTTTTTTATCATTAGAAAAAATTGGGTTTAAAAAATCATTGCAGAAAGTTTTACCTATTGCTATTGGCCATGAATTGGTTGATAACTATGAATTGAATAGAAATTTTCCACATCTTGCAAAAACTTCTAATGCAGCGCCTCACCTACGGTTTGGGACAATATCTATAAGAGAAATTATTAGAAATATCATTGATATTGAAAATGAAACTTATCTTAATGAATTAATTTGGAGGGAATTTTTTATGAATGTTATTTGGCATTATCCACACACAACCCACTTATGTTTTAGACCAAAATATGAAAACATACCATGGGATAACAATGAAATGTATTTTGAAAAATGGTGTTTAGGACAAACTGGTTACCCTATTGTGGATGCAGGCATGCGTGAGTTAAACGCCACAGGATACCTACATAATAGAGTTAGAATGATAGTTGCAAGTTTTTTATGCAAACATTTACTTATAGATTGGAGATGGGGAGAAGCCTATTTTGCATCAAAATTATTAGATTATGAGCAATCAAGCAATGTTGGAAATTGGCAATGGGCAGCAGGTTGTGGTGTAGATGCTGCACCCTATTTTAGAATATTTAACCCAATGGAGCAAACCAAAAAATTTGATGCAAATTGTAAATATATTCAAAAATGGGTTCCAGAATATCAAGAATTAAATTACCCAAAACCTATTGTAAACCATCAAGAAGCCAGAGCAAAATGTTTGAAAGTGTTTAAAGAAGCGTTATTGTAAAATTAATTGCATCAAAACCAAATCCAGCCATTGGTTAAATTTAAAACCTACTTCTTTGATATGACCTGATATTTGGAATCCAAATTTTTGATGAAATTGAATACTATTTTGGTTTGTTGCATCGATAGCCCCAATCATGCAATGATATCCTTGTTTTTTTGCAAGATAAATTAATTTTGATAATAATAACTTACCAATACCTTTTCCTATATAATCATCTATTACATAAACCGAATGTTCTATGGTATATTGGTAGCCTATTTTTTCTCTAAAACTTCCATAAGTTGCAAAACCAAGCACTTGATTTTGAAATTCGGCAACCAAAATAGGTAACCCTTTATCTTTTTTATCGATAAACCATTTTTTTTGATCAGCTAAAGATTGAATATCATAAGAATAATTTGAAGTAGTATGTAAAATAGCATGATTGACAATTTTCAAAATGGCCTCTAAATCATTTTCAACTGCATTTCTGATAATTATTTCCATATTGTATTAATATATTTCATCTTTTTTTGTATTATTTCTAAATACATACACCAAACCTAAAATAATAAAAGGAATACTTAACCATTGTCCAGTTGAAAAATGACCTAAAGTATTTTCAAAACCTCCTTGACTGGCTTTTACAAACTCTACAACAAATCGAATGGGCCAAAGTGTGATTAAAAACATACCAAACAAAAATCCCTCTTTTTTGCGAGCATCTGTTTTCCAATAAAGAAAATATAATATAAAAAACACAAAAATATAAGCAAAAGATTCGTATAATTGAGATGGATGTCTGAAAGGTATTTCATTTAAAACTTCAGTAAATTTTGAGTTATTGGCAATTACATTATAGGCCTCATTTTCTGATTGTGCTTGAGTCATTTCCATCAAATTATGGTTTTGCCAAAATTCTTCTTCTCTTACAAATTTTATAGCATAAAAATGATTACCATCTGTTGGTTTTCCATAAATTTCTGAATTAAAGAAATTTCCAAGTCTTACAAAAATAGCACCACTTGCTACCGGAATAACTACCCTATCCAAAACCCATAAAACAGATTTTTTCATGATTTTTTTGCTAAAAAAATACATCATAATTATAATAGAAATAGCAGCTCCATGACTTGCAAGTCCTGCAAATCCAGTAAATTTAAAATCTGGTTGCGTTCTTATTGGTAATAAAATACTTAAAGGATCGTCTAAAAATAATTCTGGCTGATAAAAAATAACATGACCTAGTCTTGCACCAAGCAAAGTAGCAACAACTGTCCATACAAATAAGCTATCCAGTTTATCAATAGATTCGTTTTCTCTATCAAATATTTTTTTCATGATCCACCAGCCTAATCCAAAAGCAACGACAAACATCAAACTGTAAAACCTAATCATAAAAAAACCCAAATCTATTCCTTCAGAAGGATTCCAAACTATACTAAAAGCTGTATTCATTATTAATATTATTATTTAATTTATTATTTTATTGGATCATATCCTGATTTTCCCCAAGGATTACACCGAAAAATTCTTTTGATACCATAATATCCCCCTTTTATTAATCCATGCTTTTGCAGGGATTGAATCATATAAGTAGAACAAGTTGGTTCAAACCGGCAAGAGGCTGGAGTAAATGGTGAAATGGCCACTTGATAGAACCTAACTAGAAAAATAAAAGGTTTTGTTACATTCATCAAAATTATTTTTAAACACTAAAAGTTGTGCCTTCTTTACCGTCTTTAAGTTGAATACCTATGGCTAACAATTGGTTTCTGATTTGATCAGACAAAGCAAAATCTTTATTGTCTCGGGCTTCTTTTCTCATTTCGATGAGTATTTGAACCACATTTTCAAGTTTGTTACTATGATTGGTACTTGCTTTTGTGTCTTCGAGTCCTAAAACATCAAAAACAAAGGCATGTAACGTTTTTGTAAAATCGGCTAAATCGTCTGAATGAATTGTTTCTTTTTTGTCGTTGAGCCAATTGATATATTTTACAGCTTCAAATAGATTTGCTATTAAAATTGGGGCATTAAAATCGTCGTTCATAGCCTCATAACAATTTGATTTCCAAGTTTTTAAATCGATAGAGGTTTGCTTTTGAGGTTGAATATCTTTTAGCAAATGTAATGCTTCCATCAATCGATTAAATCCTTTTTCGGCAGCCAAAATGGCCTCGTTTGAAAAATCTAAATTGCTACGATAATGGGCTTGCAACATAAAAAAACGAGCGACCGTAGCAGGAAAAGCTTTACTTAAAAAAGGATTTTCTCCTGTAAGTATTTCGCCAGGTAATATATTATTACCTGTTGATTTCGCCATTTTTTTACCATTTAAAGTCAGCATATTGGCATGCATCCAATAATTGACTGGTGTATGGCCTGTTGCGGCTTGATTTTGAGCTATTTCACATTCGTGATGCGGAAATTTTAAATCCATTCCGCCGCCGTGAATGTCAAAATGAGTGCCTAAATATTTGGTACTCATGGCAGTACACTCTAGGTGCCAACCTGGAAAACCATCGCTCCAAGGCGAAGGCCACCTCATGATGTGTTCGGGTTCGGCCCGTTTCCATAAGGCAAAATCTTGTTGGTTTTTTTTATCAGATTGGCCATCAAGCTCTCTTGTATTGGCTAACATGTCTTCGATATTTCGTCCACTTAGCTGTCCATAATGGTGTTTTTCATTAAATTTGATTACATCGAAATAAACAGATCCGTTAATTTCATAAGCAAATCCTTTGTCTATAATGGTTTTGATGATTTCTATTTGTTCAATAATATGCCCTGTTGCGGTGGGTTCTATGCTTGGTGGCAAAAAATTGAATGCTTTTAGAATTTGATGAAAATCAACAGTATAACGTTGAACAACTTCCATTGGTTCAAGTTTTTCTATACGTGCTTTTTTTGCAATTTTATCTTCTCCTTCATCTACATCATCAACAATATGTCCGACATCGGTTATATTTCTTACATATCTAACTTTGTAACCCAAATGTTTGAAGTAACGAAAAATCAAATCAAAAGACATAAAGGTGCGTACGTTTCCTAAATGTACATTGCTGTACACAGTGGGGCCACAGACATACATTCCAATGCTGCCTTCGTTTATGGGATTGAAATCTTCTTTTACTGCTGTAAGTGAATTATATATTTTTATTTTATTTATTTTATATAATGACATTATATTTTTAATTTTTAAAATTTTGTATCAAATTTTATATAATCTAAAAATTCTCGTTTGGTTTGTTCATTTTTGAATTTTCCACCAAATTCTGAGGTAACCGTGCTGCTTTCTATGTCTTTGATACCTCTTGAATTGACACATAAATGTTTGGCATCTATTACACAGGCTACGTCATCGGTGTTTAATACTTTTTGTAGTTCTTGAACAATTTGCATAGTCAAACGCTCTTGAACTTGTGGTCTTTTTGCATAATATTCTACAATTCTGTTCATTTTTGAAAGTCCAACTACTGTGCCGTTGCTGATATAAGCTACATGTGCTCGACCAATAATGGGCAATAAATGGTGTTCGCAGGTAGAATAGACTACAATATTTTTTTCGACCAACATTTCTCCATATTTGTAATTGTTTTCAAAAGTTGAAGCGCTTGGTTTTTTGTTTGGATTTAATCCACCAAATATTTCATTAACAAACATTTTTGCTACCCTATTTGGTGTTCCTTTCAAACTGTCGTCTGTTAAATCCATACCTAAAGTTTGTAATATATTTGTTACGTCTTTTTTTATAGATTCAATTTTTTCTTCGTCTGAAAGTACAAAGGCATCGGGTCTGATGGGATTTTGAGCATTTGTTGCAATATGATTATTACCTATTTCGTCGTTGAAATTTTCAGCGTTTTTCATTTATTTTAATTGCTAATTTATGTTATATATGAATTTTCAAAGATAAAAAGAATATTTAAAATGATTCTATTTAAGTTTTGTTTTTTTATTAAAATTTCCATAAAATTTGGAATTGGAATTTATTATACAGTAATAGACTAAAATTCAGTGAATTAAAAGGAAAAGAAATATAGATTTTGGAACCATTAAAATTTTATATTTTGGTGGCACAAACGGAAGTTGCGATTTAGCCCCGACAGCAGCGATATCCTTTTTGTTTTTTCTTTAAAAACAAAAAGATAAAGCGAATGGCGGGAACAGGCCATGGTGAAAATGCCTGTACATGATGCTTCTTATTCAAAAAATGGGTATTGTTTTGGAAAATATACCCATGGTGTTGGTTTTTGAAATTGATATTTTCACAAGATTTTGGAGATATTATTTGAAAAATTAAAATAAAATCTATTATATTTGCTTATCTTTTAAGAATAAAAAAAATAAATTAAGTATCGTATTATGCAACAGATTCCAAGTGTTGATTTGCGTGATTTCCTTTCGGATGATCCGAAACGTAAACAAAAGTTTGTAAATGAAATCGGAAATGCTTACGAAAATATAGGTTTCGTAGCTTTAAAAGGTCATTTTTTAGATGACGAATTGGTAAACAATTTGTATGAAGAAGTTAGAAATTTTTTTTCGCTTCCAATAGAAGTCAAAGAAAAATATGAGATTCCAGGCATTGGAGGTCAGCGGGGTTATGTATCGTTTGGGAAAGAGCATGCCAAAGGAAGATCTGCTGGAGATTTGAAAGAGTTTTGGCATTTTGGTCAGTATGTGGCGGAGGGTTCAAAATATAGTGAAGCATATCCATCGAATGTTGAAGTTGCGGAATTGAAAAATTTTAATACAATTGGCAAAGAAGCATATAAAATGCTTGAAAAAACAGGTATTTATGTACTACGAGCTTTAGCCTTGCATGTGGGATTGGATGAATATTATTTTGATGCTTTTATAAAGGATGGTAATAGTATTTTGAGGCCTATACATTATCCGCCGATAACGGATGAGCCAAAAGATGGTGCTGTGAGGGCTGCTGCACACGGAGATATTAACTTGATTACTTTATTGATGGGGGCTCAGGGCAAGGGGTTACAGGTTCAGAATCATGCGGGGGTTTGGCTAGATGCCATGGCAGCTCCAGATGAATTGATGATAAATGTTGGCGATATGTTGAGTAGGCATACCAATAATAAATTGAAATCTACGATACACCAAGTGGTAAATCCGCCAAGAGCGTTGTGGGGTACGTCTAGATATTCTATCCCGTTTTTTATGCATCCGGTGAGTGATATGCCTTTGAATTGTTTGGAAAAATGTATAGACGAGGCCCATCCGAAACAATTTGAAGACATTACTGCAGGTGATTATTTGAATGAACGATTGATTGAATTGGGGCTGTTGAAAAAATAAATATATATGCACAATTACATTGCTCATGTTGCTATTGTAGTACAAGATTATGATGAAGCGATTGCTTTTTATACTCAAAAATTAGGTTTTGAATTGATAGAAGATACTCCACTTACAGCTGAAAAAAGGTGGGTTTTGGTTAGACCAAAATATACAAAGGGTACTGCCCTATTGTTGGCCAAGGCTTCAAACGATAATCAAAAAAAATATATTGGTAACCAAGCTGGTGGTAGGGTATTTTTGTTTTTATATACTGATAATTTTGATATTTTTTATCAAAATTTACTAAAAAATAATATAAAAATTATAAGACAACCAAAAGATGAAAATTATGGTAAAGTGGCTGTTTTTGAGGATTTGTATGGTAATTTTTGGGATTTAATAGAATCTAAATCCTATAAAAAATTGTTTTATACAAATGCCATTTTGCAAATTAATGAAACTGTACCAATTGAAGTAGCGCTTGAGGCTTTAAAAAATTTACGAGAAGCAACCCTACTAGAATTGGGTTGCCTTTCGTTTGAAATACATCAAATGAAGGACAATCCTAGAAAAATGGTTGTAATGGAATGTTTTGATGACGAATCGCATTTTCATCAGCATTTGAATTCCCTACATTTGCAAAATTTTTTAGCTCAAAATATAGTAAGTATTGAAAAGACTTATGAAACCCAAAATATAATGTAACACCAATTGAAACTATATGGACTTGCAAGACCAATTGAAAAAATTGTTTCCAGAACATGTTGAAAGTGAAACAAAAACGGAAGATATTGAAGAAAACATCAGCCTTTTTATTCAAAAAGAACCCATAATTTGTAAGTATGAAAAACGAAAAGGGAAAGCAACAACAATTATTGAAGGCTATACAGGGGCTGCTGCTGACTTTAAAATATTAGCTAAAGAATTGAAAACAATGTTGAGTGTAGGCGGCACTTTTAAGGATGAAGCCATCATTATACAAGGAGATTATCGGGATAAAATTATGAATTTTTTGAAAGAAAAAGGATTTAAAGTAAAACGTGTTGGTGGCTAATAGACTATTAATTTAATACATTATACATATTATGATTGCACAATCGGAACTTATACTTAATGCAGATGGTAGCGTGTATCATTTGAATTTGAAACCAGAAAATATTGCAAATGACATTATATTTGTGGGCGATCAAGATAGGGTTGAAAAAATCACATGCTTGTTTGACAGTATAGAATTTACACAACAAAAAAGAGAATTCAAAACCCAAACGGGTTGGTATAAAGGCAAAAGAATTACTGTATTGTCCACAGGAATTGGTCCAGATAATATAGATATTGTAATGAATGAATTGGATGCTTTAGTAAATATTGATTTACAAACAAGGACTATAAAACCTGAATTAACCTCGTTGAATATCATTAGAATAGGTACCTCAGGATCGTTACATGCAAACATACCCGTTGGTAGTTTTGTGATGTCAAAATTAGGTATAGGACTAGATAATATGTTGCGATCGTATCAAATAAGTGCCGTTTCTAGACTAGATTATGAAGAAGCCTTCATTCAACAAACACAATGGGATAGCAAAAAAGGACGTCCTTATGTGATTGAATGTTCAGAAAAATTAGAAAAAAAAATTGAATCTGAAAATATTTTCAAAGGAATAACGGCAACATGTGGTGGGTTTTATGGGCCACAAGGAAGGATTTTAAGATTGCCCATTCAAGATGAACATTTGAATACAAAGATGGATCAATTTTTGTATGAAAATTATCAAATTACAAACATGGAAATGGAAACAACCGCTATTTATGGCTTGTCTGCATTGTTAGGCCATCATGCCCTTTCGTTAAATGCTATTATTGCCAATAGAGCTTCGGGAACTTTTAGTGAAGATCCGTTAGCCGCAGTAGATCAATTAATTGAATATATTTTAAATAAAATAACAGCTTAAAAATATGGCAATAATTGAAACCAATAGGCTAATTTTAAGACCTTTAGCATTAGATGATGCTCCTGCGATGTTTGAAATGGACAAAAATCCAAAAGTGCACCAATACCTTTGGAACAAACCTGTATGCCACATCCAAGAAACTTTGGACACCATTACTTATGTTAGGCAACAATATGTAGATTATCATATTGGTAGATATGCCGTTGTTTTGAAAGAAACTATGGAATTTATAGGTTGGGCTGGACTGAAATGGAATTCCGAAGAAGTGCAAGAACAAATCCATTTTTACGATATTGGCTATCGATTATCAGAGCCAAATTGGGGTAAGGGTTATGCGACCGAAGCCTCAAAAGCATGGATGGAATATGGATTTAAAACCATGAAAATCAATATCATAAAAGCTGCAGCACAATTGGAAAATGCAGCCTCAAATCAGGTGCTGAAGAAAATAGGAATGCAGCATACTTTTCCTTATACCGAAAATAACGTAGTTTGGAATTGGTACGAAAAAGTTAATAGTTTTATAGAATAATACAAAACAAACAGTAGTTTTAAAATGATAAAAGTAAAAATTGCAGGAGTTCCAGAGCATTTTAATTTTCCATGGCAAAAAAGTATTTCCGAAGGACAGTTTGAACAACACCAAATAGACTTAGAATGGACTTCTGTGCCAGAAGGAACAGGAAAATTATGCGAAATGCTACGCCATAACGAAACAGATATTGCTATAATACTTACAGAAGGCATCATAAAAGATATTATAGCTGGCAATTGTTCAAAAATTGTTCAAATTTATGTGGATTCGCCCCTTTTATGGGGTATTCATGTGTCTGCATCGTCCAAATTTCAAACCATTTCAGATTTATACCAAACTAGAGCTGCCATTTCAAGAAAAGGATCTGGGTCTGAATTGATGACGTATGTACATGCAAAGGAACAACATTGGCCCATTGATACTTTGCAATTTGAAATTGTTCATACGATAGACGGTGCAGTAAAAGCTTTAATAGAGGAAAAAGCAGATTATTTTATGTGGGAACATTATATGACAAAACCACTTGTAGATAATGGAATTTTCAGACGATTAGGAGACTGCCCTACTCCATGGCCCAGTTTTGTAATTGCAGTAACCGATAATTTTTTAGAAAAAAATACTGAAATTATAAAAATAATTTTAAATATTATTAACGATGTTACTTCAAAATTCAAATTAATTCCTAATATAGATCAAATAATAGCTGAAAAATTTTCATTGCAACAAGCAGATGTTGCTGAATGGTTAAAAATTACCAATTGGTCAGACAAACAAATAGCACCAGAAATGTTAAATTCTATTCAAAATCAATTAGTAGCATTACATATTATCAATAAAAAAGGTACATTTGCTGAAATTATTAAAGCCATTTAGCTTTTTTAAAATACAATGAACCTATCCACCCAAGACAAGTATAACCAAATCATAAACCAACTCAAGGTAGCTAAACCTTGGGATAATATCATTATTTTTTTATTAAATATATTGATAACCATACCTGTATTTATTATTGTCCATCAAAATACAATGTCGTTTGATGGATATTATAATTTAGACAGAATTTTATTATTTATACTTATACTTGTAGTTTTTCAATTGATTTTAAGAGCAATGAGAAAAATTACATTCATTAGTATTTTTTTGTACATTATTGCTTTAATTTATGGAACATTATTTGGCGGTTATGGTTTTGAAAGTGTATATGAAGATTACCAATCTATATTATATTCAATGAATGAAAATCCGTATCCACAAGATATAATAATTGAAAAATTATTACCTTTTCCAAATAAAAATAAAATAATTGCTGCAGTTGAATTTGAAAATCCAAAAGTTAGAAATTTTGCAATGAAAGCCATTAATAAAAATTTTAAAAATATTAAAGGCTATTCAAAATACCGCACCATTATTCAAAGTTTTGCTGTATTTAAAGAAATTAACAGCCAATGGCATTATGTGAGCGACCCCAAAGGACATGATTATATTGCCAAAGCAAGCGAGTCCTTGTTGTATTTTTCTGGTGATTGCGATGATTATTCGGTTTTGATGGCCGCAAGTATCAAATCAATTGGTGCCATTCCACGCATCATCCATACAGGAGGACATGTGTATCCCGAAATTTTAATTGGCAACAATATAGATTTAGAAAACATCAATTATTTAATAAAAAAAATATTATTTAATTCTGAAAGTTTAAACAAAAAAATACATTTTCATAAAGATGAGCGAGGGCAAATATGGGTTAATTTAGATTATACCGCCAAACATCCTGGTGGCCCATTTTTGCATGAAGAAATATTAGGAGCCTTAACTTTAGAGTAAAAATAGATTAAATTTATTGAAAATGTGTTTTTATATTACAAAAAAATTATAAATGAACCTACTCAAAATACAATAATTAAAGCCAAAAAAAATAATGTTACCAAAATATTTATTACTTTTGCCCGATAAATTTTTTGTATGTATCAATCTATTATAAGACCAATACTTTTTAAGTTCGATCCAGAAAAAGTACACCATTTTACTTTTTCATGCATCCGTTTTTTTTCAAAAATACCAGGTTTTACAACGTTTGTCAAGTGGAAGTATCAAGTAGAAAATCCAAAATTAGAACGAACCGTTTTTGGATTAAAATTCAAAAATCCTGTGGGTTTAGCTGCTGGATTTGACAAAGATGCCAAACTATATCAAGAACTATCACAATTTGGATTTGGATTTATAGAAATTGGGACACTCACACCAAAACCGCAAGAGGGCAATCCAAAAAAACGATTATTCAGACTTCAGTCAGACCAAGCCATCATCAATAGAATGGGATTCAATAACGGAGGAGTTTTGGAAGCCGTTTCAAGATTAAAAAAAAATAAAGGAGTGCTAATTGGCGGCAATATTGGAAAAAATAAATTGACTTCAAACGAAGAAGCCAATACAGATTATGAAATATGCTTTGAAGCCCTTTTTCCGTATGTAGATTATTTTGTAGTAAATGTGAGTTCGCCAAATACTCCAAATTTGAGGGCCTTACAAGAAAAAGAACCTCTAAAAAAGCTATTATTGCAATTGGAAAATAACCCATTGCAACATCAAAACCACAAACCTATTGTACTAAAAATTGCTCCCGATTTATCAAACGAACAATTGATAGACATTATTGAAATAGTACAAGAAACACAAATTGCAGGCGTAATAGCAACTAATACTACCATTGCTAGAGACGGATTAACTTCAGAAAATAGACATGAAAATGGTGGTTTATCAGGAAAACCTTTAAGAGATAGAGCAACCGAAGTTATTCGTTTTTTATCAGAAAAAAGCAATAAATCATTTCCAATTATAGGCGTAGGAGGTATTCATTCTGCTGCTGATGCACTTGAAAAACTCGAAGCAGGAGCCAGTTTGGTACAGCTTTATACAGGATTTATATATGAGGGGCCTGCTTTAATAAAGCAAATCAACAACGCTTTATTAAACAAAAAATAATTTTTGCCTAAAAATTTGATAAATCAATAGAAAAGTATTATTTTTATACCAAAATTTAGGAAATTTAAAAATTGTAGCATTGTCAAAAATAGTCAAAATAATCGAATGTCCTCGAGATGCAATGCAAGGCATCAAACCTTTTATTCCTACTACTGAAAAAGTAGCCTATTTGCAATCATTACTTCGTGTAGGTTTTGACACTATCGATTTTGGAAGTTTTGTATCACCAAAGGCCATTCCACAAATGCAAGACACTGCTGCCGTATTGTCGCAATTGGATTTGTCGCAATCTAACAGTAAATTACTTGCCATTATTGCCAATACTCAAGGGGCTATTGCAGCAGCTCAATTTCCTGAAATTCAGTATCTTGGATTTCCTTTCTCAATTTCAGAGAATTTTCAAATGCGAAATACACACAAAACAATTTCAGAAAGCATAATAACTTTACAAGAAATTTTAAATATTGCACACCAAAATAATAAAACAGTTGTTGCCTATTTGTCTATGGGATTCGGAAATCCGTATGGCGACCCCTGGAATGTAGAAATTGTAAGCGAATGGACAGACAAATTATCTGCTATGGGAGTTCCAATTTTATCATTGTCAGACACAATTGGTAGCTCAACTCCAGAAGTTATTCAATATTTATTTTCCAATTTAATACCAAAATACCCCAATATCGAATTCGGAGCACACCTTCATACCACGCCCGACAAATGGTTTGAAAAAGTAAATGCCGCTTACATATCAGGTTGTAACCGTTTTGATGGGGCTATTCAAGGATTTGGTGGCTGTCCTATGGCAACCGATCATTTGACTGGAAATATGCCAACTGAAAAATTATTATCCTATTTTACAACACAAAAAGCCTATACCAATTTAAACCCAATGAGTTTTGAAAGTGCTTATAATGAGGCAACTAACTTGTTTAGCCTGTACCATTAATACAGCCATCATACAAAGTATTTACTTAAAGTATTACATCAACATAAAGCTTTACTTAAATAAAAAAAAGGGACTCTACAAGTCATTTTTTTGATTTTATAACATTATTTGATTTTTTTTTTTATTTTTGATAAAAATAATTTAAATAAATAATCAAATGAAAAAACTGTATGCAATCCTTTTGGCTTTTGCAACTTGCATAGCAATGGCCCAACAAAAAGAAAAAATCAAAGGATCAAAAAATGTAACCATCGCATCCAAAACGCTTACCGATTTTGAAAATGTAGAAATTGGCGACGCATTAGAAATTACCATCGTTAAAGGGATAAGTCCTAGCCTAGATATTGAAGCTGATGACAACTTACACGAAATTATTATTGCCGAAATCAATGGCAAAACACTAAAATTAGGCCTAAAAAAAGACATTTCAAGTTCAAAAAAGTGCTTAATCAGATTGAATTATACCGCATCATTAAAACAAATTCTTGTCAAAAACGAGGCTAATGTAACTGCAAATGCCCGTATAGAATTGCCAGAAATTTACATCAAAGCAATAGATGAATCTAAACTCAATTTGAATATCGATTGCAAAAATGTAACTTTAAACTTAAGTGATAAATCTGAAACAGAACTGCACTCTAAATCAGAAAGCATGACTATAGAAGCCAGCAAATCGGCCGAATTAAAAGGAAATTTAGTAAGTCAAAATTTAAAATTTGATTTATATCAAAAAGCCGAAGCCAACGTAGAAGGCGAAATTTCAGATTTTATATTAAGATTAGACGCAGATACAAACCTGAAAGCAAAAAAATTATTGGTTAAAAATACCAATATCCTAGCCGAAGGTGATTCAAAAGCCAGTATCCAAACGGCTAATCAACTTACTATAGAGGCCACTGGAAGTTCAGAAATTGAAATTTATGGCGATCCTAAAATAGATTTAAAAAGATTTGCTGATAATGCTAAATTAATCAAAAAAACTACAAAATAAAATTAGAAACAAAACAGTATTAATTAATTATACATGAATTTTGATTCAAATAATAATTTTTTTTAAGTAAATTTTTCAATTAATTCATTTTGTGCTTATAGATTTTTTTCAAAATCCTTGTCAAAACTATAAATTTTGACAAGGATTTAGTATTTATACTTTGTAAGTAAAATATATAATTTTTAATTTAAGTAAAATTTACAAATAATAACATTTTTTTTATAAAAAAGTTTATATTTTTAATAATAATTACTGAAATTACTTTAATTTTAGATTATAAAAAATCACCTTTTTTACTATTTATAATGATGCTAAATACCGTTCAGCATCCAATGCCGCCATACATCCTGTACCTGCAGCCGTTATCGCTTGTCTATACACATGATCTGCTGCATCACCTGCCACAAAAACACCTGCTACATTGGTTTTAGAACTTCCCGCAATATTTTTTATATAACCCGTTTCGTCCAAATCAATAAAATCTTTAAAAATAGCAGTGTTCGGTTGATGTCCAATAGCAACAAAAAAACCTGTGGCTGGTATTGTAACCAACTCGTTTGTTGTTTTATTTTTGGCCAAAATAGACGTTACAACTTGACCATCGCCCTGAACTTCTACCGTATCATGATGCATTAAAATTGTAATATTTTCTGTTTTTCTTACACGTTCCTCCATGATTTTCGAAGCTCTAAATTTTTCACTTCTTACCAACATGGTTACTTTTTTACACAATTTAGACAAGTAATGTGCCTCTTCACAAGCAGAATCGCCAGCACCAACAATTACTACCTCCTGATTTCTATAAAAAAATCCATCGCAAACCGCACATGCAGAAACACCTCCACCCAGTTGCAAATAATGTTGCTCCGATGGCAAACCCAAGTATTTTGCCGAAGCTCCAGTAGAAATAATCACCGTTTCGCACTGTAATGCTACCGTATCATTAATCCAAACTTTGTGTAACCCTCCCGAAAAATCGACTTTCGTGGCCCATCCATCTCGGATATCAGCCCCAAATCGTTTAGCCTGAGCTTGTAATTGCAACATCATTTCAGGCCCTGTTACACCATCCACATATCCTGGAAAATTTTCAACCTCATTGGTTGTTGTCAATTGCCCGCCTGGTTGCATTCCCTGATACAATACGGGATTCAAATTGGCTCTCGAAGCATAAATCGCAGCCGTATAACCTGCTGGCCCCGAACCAATGATCAAACATTTTACTTTTTCTATTGTTGCCATTTGTTCAAATTTAATTTAAACCGTAAAATTACATTATTAATTGAATTATAAAATATAAATCCTATTTTTTATATTGAAATTTCAATCAATTGTCTATCACACACCAATCATCCCACCTACATTGCACCCGATTTTAATTTTTATTTGTAATTAAATTATTATAAATAAAATAATAATTACAAATGTTTTATGATTTTAAAATAAACAAGTTATTCGTATTTTTAATATCGTTTTCAAAAAAAAATCAAAATCATTTCATTACAAGCAAATTATTTCACAATTAATACTTATTTTTGAATATCAAAAAATGAAATGAAATGAAAAGAATCTGTATTTTTTGCGGCTCAAGCACAGGAACAAATACTAATTATGAAATTCAAGCAACATTATTAGGAAAATATTTAGCTCAACAAAACATCGAATTGGTATATGGAGGTGCAAATGTAGGATTAATGGGAGCCATTGCTCATGGTGTATTAGATAATGGTGGAAAAGTAATAGGTGTATTACCTATTTTTTTAAAATCAAAAGGAATAGCTCACAATAATTTAACAAAACTTATTGAAGTAAAAACCATGCACGAACGAAAAGCCAAAATGTTTGAATTGAGTGATGCCTTTGTTGCTTTACCAGGAGGATTTGGCACAATTGAAGAAACTTTTGAAATGCTCACATGGGCACAATTAGGTTTGCATCAAAAACCAATAGCGCTTTTAAATCTCAATGGCTTTTATGATGGACTAATTAATTTTATTCAAAATATAGCAAACAATGGTTTATTAAAACCTGAAAATAAAGATATGCTTTTAATATGCAATAATATTGAAGAATTGTTTGAAAAAATAAACCATTATAATCCAAAAAAAGTTACAAAATGGATTTGAATTTGGTTATTTGAACTTTCTGATATTTTAAAAAAATAAAACCTGTTAAATAAAATTTAACAGGTTTTGTCGGGGTGGCAGGATTCGAACCTGCGGCCTCCTGCTCCCAAAGCAGGCGCGATAACCGAGCTACGCTACACCCCGTATTCGCATGGCAAATATACAACTTTATTTAATTAGAACAAACATATTTTAATAAAAATATTTTTTTTCTTATGTAATTCAATTACAATGAGTTAGCAACAAATGTATGTAACATTTGAGCTCTTACTATGGACTTATTTTATATTTGAAACCTAAAAAAACTACTTTTACTTCTGTCTTTTCTTCAAAACTTCAATGACATCATTCATTTGAAAACCTTTGGCTTGTAATAAAATAAGGTAATGAAAAAGTAAATCGGCACTTTCGCTTAAAAACAAATCATCATTATCATCTTTGGCTTCGATTACCACTTCTACTGCTTCTTCGCCAACTTTTTGAGCTATTTTATTAATTCCTTTTTCGAATAAAGAAGCCACATAACTTTTTTCAGCATCGGCATTGTCACGACGGGTTTTGATGGTTTGTTCCAAAGTTGAAATAAAACCATAATTCGGTTGGTTTTCTTCTGCCCAACAAGTATCGGTTCCGTTATGACAAGTTGGTCCAACAGGCTGTACTTGAATCAGTAGCGTATCGTTATCACAATCTTTTTTGATACTTACTAAGTTTAAGAAGTTTCCGCTTTCTTCTCCTTTTGTCCAAAGACGTTGTTTGGAGCGACTATAAAAAGTTACTTTTTTTATTTCTTGTGTTTTGGCGAAAGCCTCTTCGTTCATATAGCCCAACATTAATACGGCTTTGGTTTCACTATCTTGAATAATGGCTGGGATTAATCCGTGAGCACTTTTTGAAAAATTGATGTTCATGTGATTTAAAGTTAGAAATTAGAGGTTAGAAATTAGAGGTTAGAGGTTTAAAGTTTAAAAGTTATAAATCGTTACTTTCCTGTTTCGGCTCCCTCTCCTTCGGGTGCCAGTCCCGACTTCTCGGGAAGGGCTGGGGAGGGGTAAAAAAGGTTAGAAATTAGAAATTAGAGGTTAGAAATTAGAAAATAGAGGTTTAAATCTAAATTCCTTTTACTTTTTTTTACTTCGTATTTCCCACTTCTAAATTCTAACTTCAAAAGGTTAGAAATTAGAGGTGTAATTCTAATTTCCTTTTCATTTTTTTTTTTTACTTCGTATTTCCCACTTCTAAATTCTAACTTCAATATGATTATTTTGTAATTCTTTTTTTAAGGTCTTAATTTCAATTTCTTTGAAATGGAAAACACTGGCTGCCAAAGCGGCATCTGCTTTTCCTTCGACAAAGGTATCAATAAAATGCTGCATATTCCCAGCTCCACCTGAGGCAATAATAGGAATATTTACCAATTGCGACAATGTAGCCAAAGCTTCGTTAGCAAATCCATTTTTAGTTCCGTCATGATCCATTGAGGTAAACAAGATTTCTCCTGCACCACGCGCTGCTACGTCTTTTGCCCAATCGAAAAGTTTAATTTCAGTAGGCACCTTCCCTCCTACTAAATGCACCATCCATTCACCATCAATTTTTTTCGCATCAATGGCTATAACTACGCATTGGCTGCCAAATTTCTGAGCGATATCTGTGATCAATTGTGGATTTTTTACCGCTGAAGAATTGATAGATACTTTATCCGCACCGTTTTGCAGCAATATTTCTACATCTTCAACCGATGCGATTCCGCCACCCACAGTAAACGGAATATTAATTGTAGCCGCTACTTTACGAACTAAATCCACCAAAGTTTTACGGCGTTCTTCTGTAGCCGAAATATCTAAGAAAACCAATTCATCCGCACCTTCATCAGAGTAGATTTTCGCCAATTCGACAGGATCTCCCGCATCGCGTAAGTCCACAAAATTGACCCCTTTGACCGTTCTTCCGTTTTTGATATCCAAACAAGGAATGATTCTTTTTGTAAGCATAGTATTAATGTAACAATTGATTAATTTAAAATTGTTCAATTGTTGAATTATTTAGTTTCTAAAATATAATTTTCTAATTGTTTCAACGAAATTCTGCCTTCGTAAATCGCTTTCCCAATAATAGTTCCTTCACAACCTAACTCGGCTAATTGTGGTAATTCATCAAAAGTAGAAATGCCACCCGATGCAATTAATTTGATTCCTTTGGCTGTTGCCAAAATTTTAGCATATAAATCAAAACTTGGCCCAGCCAACATGCCGTCTTTGGCAATATCAGTGCAAATAACGTATTGAATTCCTTTGTTTTGATAGTCTTCAATGAATGGTACTAAGTCTTCATCAGAATCTTCTAGCCAACCTGAAACCGCCACTTTTTCATTGGTTGCATCAGCTCCTAAAATGATTTTATCCGAACCATATTCGGCAATCCATTGTTCAAAAATAGCCCTGTTTTTCACAGCAATACTTCCGCCTGTGATTTGGTTCGCTCCAGATTCAAAAGCAATCTTCAAATCAGCATCGGATTTCAAGCCACCACCAAAATCTATTTTTAATTTGGTTTGTGTAGCAATCTGTTCGAGAATTTTATAATTCACAATTCTACTTGACTTGGCACCATCTAAATCAACAAGATGCAGATATTCAATCCCATGTGCTTCAAATGATTTGGCTACTTCAAGCGGATTTTCGTTATAAATGATTTTAGTGTCGTAATCCCCTTTGGACAAACGAACACATTTTCCGTCAATGATATCTATGGCTGGTATTATTCTCATATTAGCCCCCTAACTCCCCAAAACTCGGGACAAGCTCCCAAAGGGGAACGCCTACTAGGGGTGAGTAGGTTTATTTAATTATTTTAATTTCAAAAAATTCCCTAAAATTTGTTCGCCCACATCGCCACTTTTTTCTGGGTGGAATTGCGTGCCGTAAAAATTATTTTTTTGCAAGGCTGAAGCATACTCTACATCATAATTGGTATTGGCAATGGCCTCACTGCAATTGGGAACATAATAACTGTGTACTAAATACATGTATTCGTTATCGTTAATTCCTTCAAACAAAGGCGATTTCAAATTGTATATTTGGTTCCACCCCATTTGAGGTACTTTTACATTGTTAGAAAACCGAATGACATTGGCATCAAAAATACCTAAGCCTTCTGTATTTCCTTCTTCAGAATGTTGACACATCAACTGCATACCCAAACAAATTCCTAAAACGGGTTGTTTTAATGTTGGAATCAAACTATCCAATCCGCTTTCCTTGAGTTTTTGCATAGCATAACTCGCTTCGCCAACTCCAGGAAATATGACTTTATCCGCTCGTTGAATCTCGTCTGGATTATTAGTTAACACGGCTGAATATCCTAAACGCTCTATAGCAAACAGAATACTTTGGATATTTCCTGCACCGTAATTGATAATTACTATTTTCATTTGTTTTTTTGTTTCAAGTTTAACGTTTCAAGTTTAACGTTTCAAGTTAATTGAGTTAACCTGAAACGTTAAACTTGAAACAATTTTTATAGCATCCCTTTTGTACTTGGTAAAATCATTTTCTCGGTATCCCGTTTCACGGCTACTTTAATCGCTTTGGCGAATGCTTTGAAAATAGCTTCAATCTTATGATGTTCGTTAGTTCCTTCTGCTTTGATGTTGATATTCGCTTTGGCACCATCAGAAAACGATTTGAAAAAGTGGTAGAACATTTCTGTTGGCATTTTACCGACCATTTCGCGTTTGAATTCGGTTTCCCAAACCAACCAATTTCTTCCTCCAAAGTCAATGGCTACTTGCGATAAGCAATCGTCCATTGGCAAACAAAAACCGTAACGTTCAATTCCTAATTTGTTTCCTAATGCTTTCGCAAAAACTTCTCCTAAAGCAATCGCAGTATCTTCAATCGTATGGTGTTCGTCCACCTCTAAATCGCCTTTTACCGTAATTTCTAAGTCCATTTGACCGTGACGTGCAATTTGGTCTAGCATGTGATCAAAAAAGGCAATGCCAGTGTCGATTTTACTTTTTCCAGTTCCATCTAAATTCAGATTGATAAAAATATCTGTTTCGTGTGTTTTTCTTTCAATAGTAGCAGAACGGGCTTCTAGTTTTAAAAACTCATAAATGGTTTTCCAATCGGTGGTTTGTAATGCAATAACATCGCTAAAATCTTCATTCTCTTTTAATTCGTCACTTCCTAAACCTTCTTGTTGTTTTAGAAATATAGCTTTTGCTCCTAAATTCTTTGCTAAGGCAACATCGGTAATTCGGTCGCCCAATACAAATGAATTGGCTAAATCATATTTCGGATTGTCAATGTATTTGGTCAACATTCCAGTACGTGGTTTACGTGTTGGTGCATTGTCCGCAGGAAACGAGCGATCGATAAAAATATCATCAAATAAAACGCCTTCGTTTTCAAACGCTCTTAAAATAAAATTTTGCGTAGGCCAAAACGTATCTTCTGGAAAACTATCCGTTCCCAATCCGTCTTGGTTGGTTACCATTGCCAATTCGTAATCCAATTCGTTGGCAATTTTAGCCAAATACTGAAACGCTTTTGGATAAAATTCTAATTTATCTAAACTGTCCAACTGAAAATCGGCAGGTTCAATTACGATAGTCCCATCACGATCTATAAATAATACTTTTTTCATGTTTTTATTTCAAATTTTTTAAAACGTACATTAAAATCTTATTTTCCTCTTCTGTTCCAATAGTCAAACGCAAGGTGTTTTCACATAGCGGCTGGGTCGTTCTATTTCGAATCACAATTCCTTTGGCGATTAATTCGTCATAACGTTGGTTCGCATTATCGACTTTAATTAAGATAAAATTGGCCTCTGTAGGATATATTTTTGAAACAAAATTTACTTCATTCAATACTTTAAGTAACTGTTCTCTTTGTCTTATTATTAAGCTAATTTCTTCTTTTATTTGATTTGGATTAGCCAAACGTTCCAATGCTCGTTTTTGTGTCAATTCGTTAACGTTGTAGGGTGGTTTTATTTTATTCAAAACCCCAATAATGGCAGCCGAAGCGTAACAAATTCCCAATCGAATTCCAGCCAATCCGTATGCTTTTGACAAGGTTTGGGTAATAATTAAATTTGGAAAATCATTGATTTTTTGAATCCAAGAGGCTTTGTCTGAAAAGTCAATATACGCCTCGTCAATGACCACTAATCCATTGAAATTTTCCAATAAATAGTGAACACTTTCTTCAGAAAAAGAATTCCCAGTTGGATTGTTGGGCGAGCAAAGGAAAATCATTTTGGTGTTTTCGTCCACCGCTTTCATAATCGATTCCAATTGCGGTTGAAAATCTTCCGAAAGCAAAATTTCTCTATTTTCAATCGCATTCAAATTGGCCAAAACGCCGTACATTCCATAAGTTGGCGGTAGCGTAATCACATTGTCTATTTTCGGTTCGCAAAAAGCACGGAACAATAAATCCAAGACTTCATCGCTTCCATTTCCTAAAAGGATTTGATTTTTATCCACACCATTTTGTTGGGCCAAAACCGATTTAACCGTCGCTTGTTGTGGGTCTGGATACCGATTCACCCCATTTGCAAATGGATTTTCATTGGCATCCAAAAAAATCATGTCCGCCGTGTCAAAATCTTCAAATTCATCACGTGCCGAAGAATAGGGTTTCATGGCTTTGACGTTTTCTCGAACTAATTTTTGTATATCAAAATTACTCATCTTTTTATCTTGTATTCCTGCAAGGTTTCATAAAACCTTGTAGGTTTGATTTAAATTGTTTCATTTTTATTTTTTATCTTATACCTACAAGGTTTTAAAAACCTTGTAGGATTAGGCTAAACTTACAAAGTTTTTTTACATGATAAAAGACGTAATGTAACCGCATTTTTATGCGCTTGCAATCCTTCTTTTTCTGCCATAATTTCAATGGCTTTACCAATGTTTTGAATTCCAGTTTCTGAAATTTTCTGAAACGTCATCGATTTCATAAAACTATCCAAATTCACACCGCTATAATTTTTAGCATAACCATTCGTTGGTAAGGTATGATTGGTCCCAGAAGCATAATCACCTGCACTTTCGGGCGTATAATTGCCAATAAAAACCGAACCCGCATTTTCGATATTATCGACATAAAAATCATTGTTCTCGGTACAAACAATAAAATGTTCTGGGCTATATTCATTAATTAAATCTAAGGCTGTTGCTGCATTTTCGACAAAAATCAATTTGGAATTGGCTATGGCTTTTTCGGCAATTTCTTTTCTTGGCAAAACCGTCAATTGCGATTGCACTTCTTGCTCTACAGCATCGATCATTTTTTTAGAAGTTGAGACTAAAATTACTTGACTGTCTGTTCCGTGTTCGGCTTGACTTAATAAATCAGACGCTACAAAAGCAGGAACAGCACTATCGTCGGCTACGACTAACAATTCCGAGGGACCCGCTGGCATATCGATGGCAACACCAAATTGAGTTGCTAATTGTTTGGCAACCGTTACATATTGATTACCGGGACCAAATATTTTATACACTTTTGGAATGGTGGTTGTTCCAAAAGTCAGACCAGCTATCGCTTGAATGCCGCCTACTTTTATTATTTTGGTTACTCCACATAAATTTGCAGCATACATAATGGCAGGATTCAGATTGCCAGTTGCATCGGGTGGCGAACACAAAACCACTTCTTTGCATCCAGCAATTGCAGCAGGAATAGCGAGCATCAAAACCGTTGAAAACAAAGGTGCTGTTCCGCCAGGAATGTACAATCCTATTTTTTGAATAGGACGTTTTTCTTGCCAACATTGTACTCCTTCAGTAGTTTCGACACTAACACGATTGGTTTTTTGGGCTGTGTGGAATTTTTCTATATTTGATTTGGCTAATTGAATTGCTGCTTTCAATTCATCATCAACTGCAGCAATAGCTTGTTCTATTTCGGCATTGGAAACCAAATTATTTTCCAAAGCAATTCCGTCAAATTGAGCCGTATAGTGTTGTACCGCTTCATCTCCTTTGGAATGTACCGCAGCAAAAATTTCTTTTACCGTTGCTTCAATATCGTTCACTGTTTTAGTGGGTCTTTCTAATAAAGCAGCCCAGTTTTCCTGTTTTGGATTGTATATTTTGTTCATTAATTTTTATTTAAAGATTGAAAAATATAAAAATTTAAAGATTCAAAGACTATTCAACTATTATTCTATCATTATTTGTTGTAGGTTGCGAGATTACCAAAAAATGGAGTACTTCCTCGCTTTCATTTGCAATATAATGTTTTGACTGTGGTTCAATTTGTATTCCTTTGGACGAACCAACTATAAATTGATTTCCATCAATATAAAAAGTTGCCAAACCTTTCAAAATATAAAAAAATTGTTTAGAATTAGTATGAAAATGTAGTTTTTCTTTAGTACCAATTGGCATACTTTCTTGCTTGATAGATAATTCTTGCGAATCCATCAAAACCCAGCTGTCGCAATTATCTCCCCAAACATAATGTTTTGAAGTTTCAATTTCTATAATTTTCTGCATTATTATTTTTTCTCTATTTTAATACGTGCCATGTTCAATTGCTACTCCGGCAAGGTCTTTTTTTGACCTTGTAGGTGTTAAAACTATCTATATCGATTCCAACCAAATATTGAAAACCTCATAGTCTTACATTTGTTTACATCTATACCTACAAGGTTTTGAAAACCTCATAGACTTACATTTGTTTACATCTATACCTACAAGGTTTTGAAAACCTTGCAGGATTAAAATTTTAAAATCAGTGTTTTATTAATCCAACTCTGTTTTTTTGTCATTCCCCCTTCGGGGGTTTGGGGGCTTACAATACCATTTTTTCAATTGGGCAAACCAAAATACCTTCTGCACCCGCTGCTTTTAATTCGTCGATTACTTCCCAAAAACGGTCTTCTTCAATCACGGTGTGAACACTGGACCAACCTTCTTGGGCTAATGGCATCACCGTTGGACTTTTTAAAACGGGTAAAATAGAACTAATTTCTTTTATTTTTTCGTTCGGTACATTCATTAAAATGTATTTTGATTTTCTTGCTCTCAAAACCGATTGGATTCGGAACTGTAATTTGTCTAAAATCACTTTGTTTTCAGGAGTCATTTTTGGTGAAACTGCTAAAACTGCCTCACTTTTAAATATCACTTCAACTTCCTTTAAATTGTTTTTAAACAAAGTACTGCCGCTAGAAACAATATCTACAATAGCATCCGCCAAACCAATGTTTGGTGCAATCTCTACCGAACCTGAAATTTGGTGCAAATCAACGGTTACATTTTTAGAATTGAAGAAATCCAAAACAGTAATGGGATAGGAAGTGGCAATTCGCAAGCCGTCTAAATCCTTAACCGAAGTATAGTTGAAACTTTTAGGTACAGCCACCGAAACCTTGCATTTTGAAAAACCTAATTTCTCTGCAACTACAATGTTTTTTCCTTTTTCAACTAAAAGATTATCGCCTACAATAGCCACATCTACCACACCATCAATCAAATATTGAGGAATATCTGAATTTCTAAGGTATAAAACTTCTAAAGGGAAATTAGATGCGGTGGCTTTTAGTTGGTCATTTCCGTTGTTGATAGAAATCCCGCAGTCTTTTAGGATTTGGATGCTGTCTTCGTTGAGGCGTCCTGATTTTTGAATGGCAATTTTTAAAGTACTCATGGTTTACATTGATTGGATTTGAGTACAACTATAACTCGTTTTTTTTAATAAAAAACCCGCTTGAAGTACTCAAACGGGTTTTAAATTATTGTATAATTATACACATCACATTAACACATCGCTTGAGAGCCATATTGTAAATGATGATGATGCAAATTATTTGTTGTCATTGTTGTTGTTGTTTTCGTCAATTGTTTTGCAAATGTATTGAATAAAATTTAATAAACAAGTTAAAAACGACATTTTTTTTCAATTATTTTCAATAAAAATAGCGAAAACGATATAGAATAATATATTAATTTAAAAATCATTGCATTTTTATGAATTCAATAAAAAAAATGAAAAAAAAATGAAAATTGATAATCGATTGTTGATGGTTTGAAAGGAGTATGTTTTAATTTTGGTTTTTTGCATGAGGGATTGAGCAAGGTGCCATGCACTCGTGAAAGCCCGACGGCTCAAAAGAAAAGGGCCTTATCGACAGTATTGCTGATGAGGCCCTTTTTTTTTGAGGCGGCATGCCCTACTGTACTTAATAACGCTCTTGAAACACTTTTTGATGGTGTTTTTGATGTCCGATGGTAATAAATCCGATAGCCCTAACACTGATTTTGTTGTTGGAAGCTGTACCCTCTCTGAGTAATTGGTCTTGACTAAAACTTTTGAACAACAACAAAGTAGCTTGTCTGACGGCTGCAAACTCTGATAATAAATCTTGTACACTTCTCAAATTTGCATCGGAATATGTTACAAAATCATTTTCTTCAAAACCAGGCAAAGGGGTTTGATCGTTGCGAGAAAAACGAAGTGCTCTGTATGCAAAAATACGTTCAGTATCAATAATATGTTGAATAATTTCTTTAATTGTCCATTTGCCTTCGGCATAGCGGTAATCGAATTTTTCTAAAGGAACGTTTTGAACAAATTTAATAAAATCATGTCCGCTTATTTCGAGTTCTTCTAGCAAACTGACATTATCGAGGGCATTGATGTAGGTTTGAAAAAAGCCTGCATATTCTTTGATGGGCAATTGATCGAGTTTCATAATTTTAGGAAATTTATTATTAATATTTTATATTATTGATGTTAAGCAGAATTTCTACTTGCATTGGTATTGCCAAATAATGAACGAGTTACAATTTTTTCATATACTTGAATCAATTCAAGATTTGGCTGGGTTTCTGCAGATAACTCTTTGATTTTCAGCAAAGCATATTGTTGAATGGTTAATAAGGGCATCACAATTTTTTCTCTCATTTCGATAGATGCTTTACCGTCTGGATAATTTTCCATGAGTGATTGGTGATTGGCAATTTTGAGTAACAGTCGTTTGGTTTCTAAAAATTCGTTGTAAATAATTTGCCAAAAATCGCCAAAAACGGGGTCATTTTTCATATATTCAGTAAGAGGGAAAAAAGATTTGGCAAGAGCCATCATACTATTCTCCAAAAGTGTTTTAAAAAACAAAGAATTATCATACAAATTTTGGACTTCAATCCAACGATTTTCGTCTTCAAAAAATTTGAGGGCTGCCCCTACTCCAAAAAATCCAGGAACGTTTTGTTTGAGTTGGCTCCAAGATCCAACAAAAGGAATGGCTCTTAAATCGGCAAAATCCAAATTTTCTGATTTGCTTCTTTTAGAAGGTCTGCTACCAATATTGGTTTTGGCATAATATTTTAGGGTACTCATTTTTTCCAAATAAGGGATAAATTGAGGGTGGTTTTTGAAATTGGTATATTTTTCGTAACCTTTTTGAGCCAATTCGTCCAAAATATTTTTATCTTTTTCAGACAAAATATTGTCTTCTTTATTAAAAACCTGATTTGCAACACCGGCACTTAATAAATTTTCGAGGTTGTATCGGCAAGAATCTAAAATACCAAAATTGGAACTAATAGTTTGACCTTGAACAGTAACTTGAATTTCTTGGTTTTCGATGTTGGGGCCTAACGAGGCATAAAACTTGTGAGTTTTGCCACCACCACGGGCAGGAGGGCCACCACGACCATCAAAAAAGATGACTTTGATGTTGTATTTTCTAGAAATTGCCGATATGGTTTCTTTGGCTTTATATATACTCCAATTGGCCATGAGGTAGCCACCATCTTTTGTTCCGTCTGAAAAACCGAGCATAACCGTTTGCTTGTAGCCTCTATTTTTGAGGTGTTCAGCATAGGCTTTATTGGTGTATAATTGTTCCATAATTTTGTCGGCACTTTGCAAGTCGTCTATCACTTCAAAAAGTGGCACAATATCTACGGTAGGATTTTGCCAGCCGCACAAACGGAACATGGCAAAAACTTCCATCACATTGAGGGCACTTTCATTGTTGCTAATGATGTATCGATTGGCACCAAATTCGCCATTTTTGTCTTGAATTTGTTTGATTGCATAAATGGATTCGATAGTAGATTGTACAATTTTATTATCTGAAAAATGAATATCTGTTTTGGCTTGTACCCTACCTAGTATATCTAATTTTTCGTTTTCGGACAATTCAAAATAATTTTTTGGGAAAATATTTTGAACAGATAAACGGTAATAATCGACTAAATTTGTGAAAACTTCGTTGTGAATTTTGCTGTTTTGACGAATATCTAAAGTAGCAAAATGAAATCCGAACAAATTTACTTTAATTAAAAGTGCTTCGAGTTCGTCCAAATAAAGCGATTGATGTTCGGCAATAATTATGTTTTTGATGAGATTTAATTGGGTTAGAAATTCCTCCAAAGTAATAAAAATATCGCCTTTAGAATAAAATACAGAACGATAAAGTTTTTCTTCAATATCGGACATCAAAGTCTCTATGTTATAGAAAGTTAGCTTACGTTTGAGTTTTCTAATTTCGAGGTAATAACACTTTAAGATAGAAGTTCTTAATCGATCTGCTACTTTAAGTGTAATTTCGGTAGTTACAAACGGGTTTCCATCTCTATCGCCACCTGGCCAAAAGCCTAATTTGATTAATTTATTTTGAATAGATTGGCCTTCAAAAATATTTTTTTGCAAATAATGAACCATTTCGCCCGAGGTTTCATAAAAAACATTTTCGAGATACCATATTAAACTTACTGCTTCGTCAAAAGGGGTTGGTTTTTCTTTTTTAATAAAAGGTGTTTTGCCCAATTGTGCCAAAAGTTGTTTGATGTATAGTAAATCGTTGGCTCTAATGGCATCGGTCAAATCGTTGATGATACCTAAAACAGATCCTGGATAAAATTGCGTGGGGTGCGCTGTTAAGACAGTTCTAACGCTAAAATTTTCAAGAAAATCAATTAACTCCGTTTGTTTGTTTTTTACATCGGCTTTTTCTTTGATATCCCTCAAAGAGCCCCTTCCTTCCATATTGTTTACAACAGGAAAAGCGGCATCTTCAATAGCATCAAACAAAACAATTTGTCTTTCGATGTATTGAATAAATCTAAACATCAATTCGATGCGTTGGGCTTCGTTGTTGTGGTCTAAATACTTGGCAGCAAAAGTTTCTACAATTTCAACGGGGGTTTGATGATTTTTGAAACCATTTTCGCAAATATCTGAAAATAAGGGTAATAATGCCCCTGTATTGTTGATAGAATCAAAAGGCAAGGTAATAAACACACTATTATAAATGTGGTATTTAGACAATACACCTTGATTGAAACGTTCGATTTTGGGTAATGTGTACATGAGTTGTTTTTATTGTTGTTTAGTTGTGGATAAAAATAATAAAAAAACCTCAAGTAGCAGCTTGAGGTTTGAATAATTTACAAAATATATAAAAAAAGTTAAATATCTTTGAAAATAGTGTGCATCAAACGTTTTTTGTCGTTGATGCTTTCCTCAAGAGAAATCATGGTTTCGGTTCTGTAAACGCCTTCTATGGCATCGACCATAAAAATTACATCCTTGGCATGTTTGGTATCTTTGGCTCTAATTTTACAAAAAATATTGAATTTACCAGTAGTAATGTGAGCAACCGTTACAAAAGGAATTTCGCTAATTCGTTCCAAAACAAATTTGGTTTGTGAGGTATTATTTAAAAAAACACCTACATAAGCTATAAAAGAATAGCCTAATTTTTCGTAGTCCAAAGTCAAAGAAGACCCCATTACAATACCAGCATCTTCCATTTTTTTGACACGAACGTGAACAGTACCTGCCGAAATTAGTAATTTTTTGGCAATGTCTGTAAATGGAACACGTGTATTATCAATCAACATATCTAAAATTTGATGATCTACTTCATCTAAACGGAATTTACTCATAAAAACTGATTTTATATTATTTAATTTATTAATTTAAAAAAATGAAATCATAACTCCTCGATTAGAACTCCATTTTTAACTTCGATTTTATTACCAATAGTAAAGGTAGCAGGATTATCTATAATAGGACAATTTCCAAATTGGTCTTTGTATAATTGATGTTGAGCATCGACTTCAATATGACCAAAAATGCCTTCTAAATCGTCAATCCGAACTATGTAAGAATTAAAATAGAGCTTGTTATCTATTAATTCTTCCTTGTACTGCGATGCAAAATTCGTAATTTTTTCGATACAATCATAATTTATTTTAACTTTTTTACAAACAAAATCATAAAAACACACGTTATTTTGAGGAATATTCAAATAATCATCAATATTATTAGCAACTAAATCGTTTTCGCTAATACAAATAAAACTCGAAATCAGTGCAATAAATATCATTTTACGGGTTACTTCTCTTTCATAATCATTAGGAAAATGTCCAGCTTCAAATAAAATTGTAGGAATACCAAGCTCTTGAAAGCAATCGCCAACACAATTATTGTTAAATGAATCGTCAAAACGGCCCACCTGACCTGGAATTATTTTTTGAAGGGTTACATTCATGGCATTTATAACCCCAACGGCTTTTAATCGGGTGCTATTATAGTCGCAAGAAGGATTGTAGGCAGGAGCCAAAAATGAAACAGTAGCTGGCTTTCCCGTTGTACCTACTCCAAAAATAGTGCGTTGATCATGCAAATTATAACAAAAATGGGGTTTATAATCATCAAAAATGGTTCTTAGCAGTTGACTTTCGGGCTGTGAAAGGTTTTGAAAATCACGATTTAAGTCAATTTGATTGGCATTGACACGGGTATATGCCAACGCCCCATCTGGATTGAGCATGGGAATACAGCAAAAAGTAAAGTCTTGTAACCATTGTTGGACTAATGGTATATCAGATTGCAACATTTGCAAAAAATCAATCAAACCTTTTGTAGTAGTACTTTCGTTTCCGTGCATTTGAGACCAAAGTAAAATTTTAGTAGGGCCAAAGCCCATTTTATATTGGTAAATTGGTTTGTTTTGAACCGAATAACCAATAATACTTAACTGGTTTTGAGTGTTTAAAGATTGTAAAATAGGCTCAATATCGGACAACGTAATGTAACGTCCAGAAATGTTTTGAGCTTTAAAGTCGAGGTGTAGTTGATCCCAATTCATAAGTTGTATTTTAATTTTACAAATGTAAATATCTTTAAGTTTACATTTGTAAATATTTAAAAACAATCCGATTGTTACATTTGTAAACTGTATGAAATGTCAAAATCCCTAATTATACAAGCAGGTCATAAAGAAATGTAACAAATGTTAATAAGTTGTTATAAAACTATATAAAACACTCATTTTCAGTACATTAAACCCAATTAATTAAAGTAAAATTAAGGTTGTTTAGTGTATGAATTTACAATTTACAACTGTAAATTTGGTGGTTTCAATTAAAATGATTACATTTGTAAAATGAACGATTTAAAACAAGTTTACAATGTTAAACATAGACGAGTTTACAAAAAGATTAGAAAAAATATTTGATTATTATAGTATATCAGCCTCAGGATTTGCAGATAAAATTGGTGTACAACGCTCAAGTTTATCGCATTTGTTATCTGGTAGAAACAAGCCCAGTTTAGAATTTATCCTAAAAATAGTAGATGTTTTTCCTGAAGTGGATTTGTATTGGATATTAAATGGAAAAGGGACATTTCCAAAAACCATTACCCCTCCGCCCCCACCGGTTGAAAAAAAATCTATACCACAAACCACGCCAAAGGTTATTCAAGAAACCTTGTTTGATACAACCACCGATTATCCAACAATCGAACCAACCCCAATCAAAAATCCCGTATTTGAAAAAAAACAAGATTCAATTTCAAATACGGCAACTATGGAAGGGTCTCTTGAAATAGAAAAAATTGTATTTTTTTATAAGAATGGCACATTCAAAACCTATCAACCGCAATAGAACAATAGTGAATGATAGACCTATATATAGGTTTAAAGTTGTGAAATAAATAGGTCGAAAATAAAAAGTGTACAAAATCAATTATAATTAGGATAAAAAATTTGTAACTATCTAAAAAAGAATTATCTTTGCACACCATTTTGCGATTAGAGTTTCAATTTGGTAATCAACACATTATGTAAAACACTTTTGATTTTACTTTCGCATTAAGAAACTCGGCTAAAATTCAAAATACAAATTTATTATCAGCATGTCTGAACAAGTACCATCACAAGAATCGTTTTTAGAAAATTTTAACTGGCACAATTTTGAAGAAGGAATTGATGCAATTGATCAAAAAAATTTAGAAGAATTTGAAGCATTAGTGTCTAAAACATTTATTGCAACAGATTTAGAAGAAGTTGTAGAAGGAGTTGTTGTTAGAATTACCGATAGAGACGTAATTGTTGACATTAACGCAAAATCAGAAGGAGTAATATCTTTAAATGAATTTCGTTACAATCCAAATTTAAAAGTAGGAGACAAAGTAGAAGTATTAATTGATATTCGTGAGGATAAAACAGGACAATTAGTATTATCTCACAAAAAAGCAAGAGCTACCAAATCATGGGAGCGTGTTATCAATGCCAATGAAACAGGAGAAATTGTTAATGGTTTTGTAAAATGCAGAACAAAAGGCGGTATGATTGTAGATGTTTTTGGTATAGAAGCATTTTTACCAGGATCGCAAATTGATGTGAAACCAATCCGTGATTATGATGTTTATGTAAACAAAATGATGGAATTCAAAGTTGTAAAAATCAACCACGAATTTAAAAACGTAGTAGTTTCTCACAAAGCATTGATAGAAGCTGATATTGAAGTTCAGAAAAAAGAAATCATTGGTCAATTAGAAAAAGGTCAAGTATTGGAAGGTGTGGTTAAAAACATTACATCTTATGGAGTATTTATAGATCTTGGAGGCGTTGATGGATTGATTCATATTACAGATTTGTCTTGGTCTAGAATTAATCATCCAAGTGAAGTATTAGAATTAGATCAAAAACTAAACGTTGTAATCCTTGATTTTGATGATGAAAAAACAAGAATTCAATTAGGTTTAAAACAATTGAACGCTCATCCATGGGATGCTTTGAGTGCCGATTTGAAAATTGGAGACAAAGTTTCAGGAAAAGTAGTAGTAATTGCAGATTATGGAGCATTCATTGAAGTAGCTGAAGGTGTAGAAGGATTGATTCACGTATCTGAAATGTCTTGGTCGACACACTTAAGATCTGCACAAGATTTTGTAAAAGTTGGCGATGTAGTTGAAGCAGTTGTATTAACTTTAGATAGAGAAGATCGTAAAATGTCTTTGGGTATCAAACAATTGACTCAAGATCCATGGACAGATATTACGGCCAAATATCCTGTAGGTTCTAAACATTTAGGAACTGTAAGAAACTTTACAAATTTTGGTGTATTTGTTGAATTAGAAGAAGGTATTGATGGATTAATTTACATTTCTGATTTATCTTGGACTAAAAAAATCAAACATCCATCAGAATTTATTGCAGTAGGTGAAAAATTAGATGTTGTAGTTCTTGAATTAGATGTTGAAGGACGTAAATTATCTTTAGGTCACAAACAAACTACTTCAAATCCATGGGATCAATACGAAGATTCATTTGCAGTTGGAAGTATCCATAGCGGAGAAATTTCTGAAATTGTGGACAAAGGAGCAACAGTTGAATTTGGAGATGATATTGTAGCATTTATTCCTACACGTCATTTAGAAAAAGAAGACGGTAAAAAATTGAAAAAAGGAGATACTGCCGATTTCAAAGTTATCGAATTTAATAAAGAATTCAAAAGAGTTGTAGCATCACACACTGCTATTTTCCGTGAAGAGGAAGAGAAAAATGTGAAAGCTGTTCAAGAAGCAGTTTCAAATAATACCAATGCTCCTGCTGCTACACTAGGAGATAACAACGACATTCTTGCTGGTTTGAAAGCAAAAATGGAGAAAAACGAGAAAAAATAATTTTTTTAAATAAAATTATACCTCAATAACTGCCCATATATTGGGCAGTTTTTTTTTGTTTTAAAATACCAAAAATAGTTATTTATTATTATTAATATAAAATCAATAACTAAAAACAATGTATTTTAAAATAACGGATTAGAAAAAAAATGTGAAATAAAATAAACAAAGCTTGATAAATTATAATTTATTTTGAACCTAATATTTTTCAAATATATAATAGTTTCAATAAGTTTCTAAAAAAGTATTACTAAAAAATATGCTATAAAATTGACAATCAAATACATAGCAATATAGTATAAACATAAAAAAATACAATAATAATTGTTTTACGACATGAAACTTGCCATGATTGTTTATAACGTTACAATGATATAAAATATGTAAATAAAAATTCGTTGAATACCAAATAGTAATACACATTTATTTTAATACCAAATATACATTTAAAAAATATATTTGGTATAAATTAAAAAAAAATTAAAAAAAAAATTTTTGTCCCAACCTTTTTACTATTTTTATCATCTTAAATTATAGTACCAATAGGTTTGTCTAGTATGAAATCAATGTACTAATGATTTATAATATCAACTTAATTATACAAAAACATGAAAAATATTAGAATTATTATTGTTTTATTATTTGTCAATTTTTCATTTAGTCAAAGTCCAAAAGTAACCATTAAATCTGGAGACACACTAAAGGTAAAGATGAATAAAATGATTACAAATGTAAAAATAGTAGGAAATATTGCCTATACTACTACTGAAATGCACTTTGTAAATACCAGTAACAGACAAATGGAAGCAGCGTTAGTTTTTCCATTACCCGAAGGTGTTACAGTGTCGAGATATGCAATAGATATTAATGGCAAGTTAAGAGAATCGGTTCCTGTAAATAAAAATAAAGGCAAACAAGTGTTTGAAGCCATAGAACACCGTCGAGTAGATCCTGGATTATTGGAAAAAGTAGATGGAAACAACTTTAAGACCAGAATTTACCCTATTTTACCTAATACTGAAAGAATTGTTGTAATCGGATACGAACAAGCTTTGCAGCAAACAGAAGGAAATCAACTAGATTATCACATATTAAGTACATTTTCAAATGCATTGGATCGTTTTGAAATCAATATAGATATTTTAAATCCAAGTAAAAAACCAGAAATTCATCAAGAAAGTTCAGAAAATAATATAATACTTACTGAAAATTCATTTACAAATAGCTATCAAACCAAAATAATAAAAGAAAACTATAAACCAAATGAAAATATTAATATAAAAATACCTATTAATAAAGACATACCCAACGTATATTGTCAAAATAAGAATGAGCAAGTATATTTTTATGGGAATATATTTTTAAATAAACAAAAAATAGCAAGAAAAAAACCAAATACTATTGCTCTAATTTGGGATAATTCATTAAGTTGCAAAAACAGAGATTTGAACAAAGAATTTGCATTATTGGATGCTTATTTCAAAAATTTGAATCAAGTACGAGTTCAATTGTATTATTTGAATTATAAATTTCAAAAAAATGAATCATTTGAAATAACTAACGGAAATTGGGAGGCCCTAAAAAATACTTTAAAAACTGCAATTTATGATGGTGGTACCCGATTTTCTGAAATACAATGGGGTACTGAAGACGAAATATTATTTTTTACAGATGGATTATCTAGTTTAAGTAGTTCCGATTTGCCAAAAACCAATAAACCTTTATACACGATTTCGAGTTTGGCATCATCAGATTTTGCTTATATGAATTACCAATCATTGGTAAACAAAGGAGCATTTATCAATTTGAATCAAATCAATACCAACGAGGCTATTGAGGAATTAACTTACCAAAAATTAAAATTTTTAGGAATCAAGGAAAATAATTTTATTACAGAATTATACCCTATTGCTGGTGTAAATGTATCAAATAATTTCAATTTTAGTGGCATTTCGTTAAAAAAACAACAAGAATTGACATTACTTTTTGGTTATCAAAATGAAATTGTACTAGAAAAAACAATTGTACTAGATGCTGAAAAAACCGCCACACAGGATATAGACATCGAAAAATTATGGGTTCAAAATAAAATCAGTAGTTTAGACTTACAATACGATAAAAATGAAGAAGCAATTGAGATTTTAGGTAAGAAATATGGCATAATAACAAGAAATACATCGTTGATCGTATTAGAAACTGTAGAAGATTACATACGATACGATATTGTACCACCGGTAGAGTTAAAAACTGCTTATGACCAAATAGCCAAACAAAATAAAGAAGCCATGTTAGCCCAACAGAAAAATAATTGGATTAATATTGCACAATATAATAAAGAATTAGATGACTGGTGGAATAAAAACTTAAAATTTGTTAGCACAAAAGTACCAAAAAATAAAAAAGATAATAAAGAAGTTGTTGTTGGCTATGGATATAGTAGAACAAATGCAGGTGAAACTATAAAAGGTGACGCTGATGCTCTGACTGTAACAGAAGCTCCTAGTTTAGCAAATAAAATAACAACATCAAAAAGTGAACTACAAGAAGTAGTAGTAAGTTCATCAAATAATAAAGACGGAATTGCCGATGAAATAACAAATAAAAGCAAAGAAGTAGCTGTAATAGCACCAAATGCTACGTCCAACACAACAAAAAAACCTAAAACAAAGGTTACTTCTTGGAGCCCTGATCGGGTGTATTTGAAAGTTTTAGAACAAACACCAGCCGAAAATAAATATGCAGTGTATTTAGAATTAAAAGAAGAACAAGAAAATAATCCAAACTATTATTTTGATGTAGCACAATATTTTTATCGTCTTGGACAAAGAGATAAAGCATTACAAATACTAAGTAATATTGCAGATTTAGGATTAGAAAATCACCAATTATACAAGACTTTAACTTATGTTTTTAGACAATGGAAATCATTTGACGATGCTGTGTTTACTGCGAGTACTGTTGCAAAATGGCGAACTATAGAACCACAAGCCCATCGAGATTTAGCGATGGCACTGGAAGACAACAAGCAAATTCAAGCTGCATTTGATGAATTAATTAAAGCATTAAAAACCAATTATTTACAAGAAATGAGTGGTCAATATGAAGGTATTGAAGATATAATATTGATGGATTTGAACCGATTATCAGCCGAAAATCCTAGTTTGAACACCAATCAAATTAGTAAAAGATATTTGAACAGTAAACCTATTGACGTACGAATTATATTAAATTGGAACATGATGGACACCGATATTGATTTGCACATCATAGAGCCAACAGGCGAAGAATGTTATTATGCCCACAAAGAGACCGCTTTAGGAGCAAGATTTAGTAAAGATTTTACACAAGGTTATGGACCAGAACAATATTTACTTAGAAACGCTGTAAAAGGTAAATACCAAATAAAAACGAACTATTTTGGAGAATCTAGCCTTACAGAAAATGGCCCTTCAACGGTAATGGTAGAAATATATACTAGTAAAAATGGTAAAACCGAAAAGAAAATTCATACTATTCAACTAGGTAAAGTGAAAGAAAATCATAATTTAGCCGAAATAAATTTTTAAAACATGAACAAAAAAAGCCCTTTATGAGGGCTTTTTTTATTTGATAAATTGTAGTAAAATTGTAGCAGGATGCACCGCTTTTCTGTTAGTGCCATCAAAAATTTGATGTCGACAACTTGTTCCAGCAGCCACAATGATAGTATCTTGGTTGGTATTTCTAACTTTACTAAATATAGACTCCTCCCCTATTTTCATGCTTATCGAATAGTGTTCTTTCTCATAACCAAATGAACCAGCCATTCCACAACATCCTGAATTATAAATAGTTACATTTGTATTTTGAGGCACATTTAACATGGCAAATGTAGCTTGAATGGTACTCAAAGATTTTTGATGACAATGTCCATGTATTTTAATATTTTTACATTCTTCGGAAAAATCATTAGAAGTAATTCTTTTATTTTCAATTTCTTGTTTAAAAAATTCTTCAATAGTAAATATATTTTTTGATAGATTTTCTGCTTCTTTTTTATTATCTGCCAGTCTAATGTACTCATCTCTAAAAGATAAAATAGCAGAGGGTTCTATCCCAATCAAAGGGGCATCACTCGATATAATGTCTTTAAAAATATTAATATTGGCATTGGCTATTTTTTTGGCTTGTTCTAAAAAACCTTTAGATATCATTGCTCTTCCACTTTCTTCATGATCCAAAATGATGACTTGATATTGTAATGCAGTTAATAAATTATATACATCAATACCCACATTTACATCATAAAAATTAGTAAATTCATCACAAAATAAATATACTTTTTTCTCAAAATTACTATAATTTCTATTTTTTTGATACCAAGTTCTAAATGTTTGTGGTGCCAATTGGGGTACTTGCCGTTCCGGTGCAATACCTAACTGTTTTTTTACAAAATTAGTATTTTGAATCCAATTGGTTAATTGTGGAAAAACACTACCCAATTGATTTAACTTAGCATTATTTGCAAAAATTGTATTTCTAAAAGTATAACCATTTTCTTTTTGATATTGGTATAAAAATTCAGCTTTTAGAGCAGCCATGTCCACATTACTTGGACATTCACTTGCACAAGCTTTACAACTTATACATAATTTAAGAATATCATACAACTCTTTGTGATTGAATTTATTTTCTTTTTCAGAATGAGTAAGGTAATTTCTAAGCATGTTTGCTCTTGCTCGGGTAGTGTCTTTTTCATCTCGAGTGGCCCGATAACTAGGGCACAAAGTACCACCTGCGGAGTACATTTTTCTACAATCGCCAGAACCATTACATTTTTCTGCCGCTCGTAGTACCCCTAAACTATCCGAAAAATCTTGAATGGTTGCAATATTGGGTTCAACCCTACCCGATTCAAATCGCAAATTTTCATCCATTTTTGGCGTATTTACAATTTTACCTATGTTAAATACTTGATAAGGATCAAAATAATTTTTTACTCTTTTCAGTAATTCATAATTTTTTTCTCCAACCATAAATGGTATAAACTCACCTCTTACCATACCATCACCATGTTCTCCACTCAAAGAACCCTTGTATTTTTTTACTAAAATGGCAACTTCAGTAGCAATATTTCTAAATTGTTTTTTTCCTTCGAGTGTTTTCAAATTCAAAACAGGTCTCAAATGCAATTCACCTGCACCAGCATGTGCATAATAAATGGCTTTTTGTCCATGTTTGTTCATCATTGCTGTAAAATCTGCAATATAATTAGGTAAATCACTCAATTCTACCGCAGTATCTTCTATAGAATCGGCCGCTTTATTATCGCCAACAATACTACCTAAAAGCCCTAACCCTGCTTTTCTGAGTTCATTTACTTTATTAATATCATCCTGATATAATTTTACAGAAGCATATCCAAAATGATTATTATTTAAGTCTTCAATTAAGTTATTTGCTTGATTTTCAGCATCTTCAATAGTATCAGATGCCACTTCAAACATCATTATTGCTTTTGGATTACCTTGAATAAAAAATCTGTTTTTGGCTTGTTCTCTATTATTTTTAGTACAGTCAAGTATTACATCATCAATCATTTCACAAGTATATAACTTATGTTTCATGGCTATCATAACTGCCTTCAAACTCTCTTGAATATCATTAAAATGTGTTACAACCATAATATTATGAGCAGGGGGCAAATCATCAACTTTGAGCGTAATTTCTGTAGAAAATGCAAGAGTACCTTCGCTTCCACATAACAACTTGGCAACATTAATTTCAGTTTCGTACCCTGCAAACAAATCTGATTTCAACAAAACATCAACTGCATAACCTGTGTTTCGGCGATGAATTTCGGGTTTTGGAAATTCTTTAATTATTTCTTGTTGTATATTTTTATCAGAAAGTTCTTCATATATTGATTTATAAATATTATTTTCTAACAAATTACCTTTTGTTTTTTCAATAAAAGCTTCAGATTTTAAGGATTCAAAATTGGCAATAGAACCATCACCTAAAACTGTTTTGATTTGTATTACTTTATCACGTGTAACGCCATATCTAATAGAGGTTGTACCCGATGAATTGTTGCCAACCATACCGCCAATCATACATCGATTTGTAGTAGAAGTATTAGGACCAAAAAATAAATTATACGGTTTTAAAAACAAGTTTAACTCATCTCGAATAACACCAGGTTGAACAGTAACTGTTTTGTTTTCAATATCTAACGAAAGAATTTTATTAAAATACTTTGAAACATCTACAACAATTCCACTTCCAACAGTTTGACCCGCAAGGGATGTTCCTGCAGTTCTGGGTGTAAGAGATATTTTATTATTTTTAGCAAATAAAACCAATTTTTGAATATCAGAAACCGATTTTGGGGTTGCTACAGCCAATGGTTTTATTTGATAAGCAGAGGCGTCTGTGGCATAAATTGTTTTATGAATTTCATCACAATACAACTCCCCTTCTAATGATTTTTGTAAGTCTAAAAAAATGTTATTTTGCAACATTGTATTTATTTTTTTAATTTTAATATTTTTATTTTAATATTAAATAATAATTTTATTTGTAAAAATTATATGTTAATATTGATTTATATTTAAAATAATACTTTACTTTTTTTATTTTTTTTTAAATTTTAAATATTATTTATAATCGGTTGCTAAAACTTTTCTAGCAATATTGATTTTGTATTTTTTGCCTTTTATTTTATGATTAGAAATATTTTGCAATAAAATAGAAGACTTTTTTGCATTAATAGCCACAAAAGAAATAAAATCTTTGACTTCTATCAAACCAATATCAGTTTTTTCCAATTGACCTTTTTGTAATATAAAACCAACAATATCAATTTTATTTAATTTGTTTTTTTTACCACCACTTATATATAAAGTTTGAAAATCTGGTTTTTTAGGTAATTGGATGGTTTTTGAAAGATGTTGAATTGGTATATTTTCGTCTAAATATAAAACGTCCTTATCGGATTCATGAGCAATAATGTAAGCGGTTCCACTTGCAAGCATTCTTGCCGTACGACCATTTCTGTGTGTAAATTCTTCTTTTTTTGAAGGTAAATGATAATGAATCACATGGTTTAATTCGGGTATATCCAACCCTCGTGCAGCCAAATCTGTTGTAATTAAATATCGAATACTCCCGTTTCTAAATTGTATTAATGCCCTTTCACGTTCTTCTTGTTGCATACCTCCATGATAAAATACGGTATCTATTCCTTTGTCTATCAATATATTGGATAATCGCTCGGCTGCTTCTCTGTGGTTACAAAAAATAATGGCAGACTCAGAATTCAAAGAACAAATCAATTCAAAAAGGGTATTGACTTTGTCTTTATCTTTTGAAATTACTTTTTTGAGAGTCAATTGAGGAGGCTCTTGATTGTCATTTAGAAAATCTAAAATATTTGGATGCCAAACACCCGTATATTTAGGAATTTTAATATTTGATGTAGCCGATACCAAAACTCTTTTATTAATTTTAGGTAATTTACTAATTATATAAGACATTTGTTCATGAAAACCCAATTCGAGTGCTTTGTCAAATTCGTCTAAAATCAAAGTTTGCACCTGACCAAATACATCATAATTTCTATCAATGTGATCGGCAATCCTACCAGGAGTACCTATTAAAATTGCGGGTGGATTGCTCAAATTTTTGATCTCAATCTCAATATCATGACCACCGTAACACGTATTTACTTTAAATTGAGTACTTATTTTTTTACAAACTTGTTCAATTTGCAATGCTAACTCTCTAGAAGGCACTATAATCAAGCATTGAATATTTTGAATTTGCGGTTGCAACATTTGAAAAACAGGCAATAAATAAGCCAAAGTTTTTCCAGAACCCGTTGGAGAAAGCAATAAGGTATTTGTTTCAGCTAGAATGGATTCCTGAGCTAAAACTTGCATTTCGTTTAAAAAATTGATACCCAAATTTTTTAATAAATCACAATCGTTATATTTCATTGAAACATTTTTTGTTTAAGTTTTAGCTTATTTTTTTACTCAAAAAGTAATTTAATATTTTCGTATGAATTTTGCAAAGCCTCCTTTATTTGATCGTCATTGAGCCATGCTACTTTTTCTATGCCCTCTTCAATTTGACCATGAGGCAATCCTTCAAAATCAGAATACATTTCATACCAATGTGTAATCTTAAGTTTATATATACCATTTCTTTTAAAAATATGATAAGTTTTTTGAAGTTTGTTTATAATTTTAAGTTTATTTACAGCTGTTTCTTCTTCAACTTCTCTTAAAGCTGTATCTTCAATATCTTCCCCTTTTTCTATTCCACCTTTGGGCAAATCCCATTTTCCATTTCGAAAAATAAATAAAACTTCGCCTTTTTTGTTGCGAACCAAGCCACCTCCAGCCTTGCAAACAGGTATTTTAGCCTTCAAAGTCTTCATTATTTCCTTCTCATCAGGATGATATAGATAGGCTTTTTGAATTTTATTTTGAAATATTTTTACAATAAGTTGCTCAATATCAATACTTTCGAGCAAAAATAACTGGAAATCAGTTTCTTTACTGATTTCATTTGTTAAAAAAAGTGGTTTGTCGTTTATAAAAACTTTGTACATTTGCAGTATGATTTTTAATAAAGATACAGCCGAAAAAACAGCCGAATTGCTTTTGCAAATTAATGCAATTAAATTGAATCCACGAAATCCTTTTTTATGGGCTTCGGGTTGGAATTCACCAATTTATTGCGATAATAGGCTAACTCTTTCATTTCCAGCCATTAGAAATTATGTGCGAGATGAATTTGTAAAAAATATTGAGAAAAAATTTGGGAAACCCGATGTAATTGCAGGTGTTGCCACTGGTGCAATTGGAATTGGAATCCTTGTGGCAGAGAGTTTAGGACTTCCGTTTGTATATGTAAGACCTGAACCTAAAAAACATGGAAGACAAAATCAAATTGAAGGGTTTTTGCAAAAAGGACAGAATGTAATTGTAGTGGAAGATTTAATTAGCACGGGCAACAGCAGTTTACAAGCCGTTGAAGCTTTAAAAGCTGCGGGAGCAAATGTTAAGGCCATGGTGGCTATATTCAACTACGGATTTGATGTAGCAAGTAACAATTTTAAAAATGCCAATTTAGACTTATTTACTTTGAGTAATTATGAAAGTTTATTGACACTTGCTGTTTCAAAACAATACATTACCGAAGAAGAAGAGGAAACTCTTAAACTTTGGAGAGAAAACCCAGCAACATGGGGTAAGTAAAATTTATTTTAATTTAAAATTTTAAAAAAACAATATGAATTTACAAAGTCCTTGTGTAACAGTTCAAAAATCTAGTCAAGAGATGTTTGAAATGTTAAGTGATGTTAAAAATTTTGAAACTTTAATGCCAGATGATATGGCAAAATTTGAAGTGATTGGTACAGATGCTTTTATTTTTGGATTGAAAGGAATGCCCGAAATTAAACTAAAAATGAAAGAAAAAATTGCTCCAAATAAAGTTATTTTAGGTGCTGCTAGCGACAAGTTACCATTTACATTAACTGCAAACATTAAAGAATTATCTGAAAAATCATCTGAAGTCCTTTTAGATTTCAATGGCGATTTTAATCCGATGATGGCCATGATGATTAAAGGACCTATTGGAAAATTTTTAGAAACCCTAGCAGGAAATATGAATAAATTATAATTAAAAAAAAGCATTAAAATTAATTTAATGCTTTTTTTTATTATGAATTATTTATTGCCTTTTTCAAAATCAGCTACAAATTGTGCTAAACCAATGTCTGTTAAAGGATGTTTTAATAGTCCCAAAATGGCAGACAATGGTCCTGTCATGACATCTGCTCCTATTTTGGCACAATTAACAATGTGCATTGTATGTCTTACAGATGCTGCTAAAATTTGTGTTTCGTAACCATAATTATCATATATTTCTTTGATTTCTTGAATTAAATTCAAACCATCCGTAGAAACGTCATCTAACCTACCAATAAAAGGTGACACATAAGTAGCTCCAGCTTTTGCAGCCAAAAGTGCCTGACCAGCAGAAAATACTAACGTAACGTTGGTTTTAATACCTTTTTCAGAAAAATATTTAGCCGCCTTAATGCCTTCTTTTGTCATTGGTAATTTAACTACAATTTGTTCGTGCAAATCTGCTAATTCTTCTCCCTCTTTGACCATCCCTTCAAAATCTAAAGCATTCACTTCAGCACTCACATCGCCTGCAACTAAATTACATATTGCTACATAATGTTTCAAAATGTTGTTTTTGCCAGTAATACCTTCCTTGGCCATCAAACTTGGGTTTGTAGTTACACCGTCCAAAACTCCAAGAGCTTGGGCTTCTTTAATTTGTGCCAAATTGGCTGTATCTATAAAAAATTTCATACAATAAAAAGATTTGATTATAATTTTTAAAATTTATTTGTGTGCAAAATTACAACTTATAATGATTCATCAACATTTTTTCATACCATTTATCTGGTAATATGCGTTTGAGTACAATTGAAAATTTTTGTAACTTGGAACCAATTTTATAGTGTATTTTTGGTTTTGGACATGTTATGATTTGTAAAATAGCTTTTGCCATCAGTACAGGATGTTGCCCACTATGAACATGATTATTCATCAAATCGAGTGTTTTTTGATATGTTTTTTCATAATCAGAGCCAGAAATAACGGGAGCATGATAACGTCCCGAAGCAATATTGGTAGCAAAATCGCCAGGCGCTACATTGACTATATTAATACCAAAAGCTTTAACCTCCATGTTCAAGGCTTCAGAAACTAATTCCAAAGCCCCTTTAGACGCCGAATAAACGCTTCTAAAAGGCAATCCCATATAACCCGCAATAGAGGTTATATTGATAATCAAACCGCTTTTTTGACTACGCATACTAGGCAAAACCGCTTTTATCACTTCGATTGGGCCAAAAAAATTAGTTTCAAAATTATTTTTGATTTCAGTTGTAGGTATTTCTTCCAAAGCACCTGTAATACCAACTCCAGCATTGTTAATCAAAACATCTATTTTACCCTCTTTTGCTATTACTTTTTGTATAATTAAATGGATGTTGTTTGAATTTCTAACATCCATTTGATACAATGGAAAAGAAGTTTGTGGGTATTTTTCAGGGTTTCTACTTGTGCCAATTACTTTATAACCAGCTTGTTGCAAATATTCGCCTATGGCTTTTCCAATTCCTGATGAACCACCTGTTATGAGTATTACTTTCATATTCAAATTTTATTTTCAACAAAAATACAAAATAGAAGTCGTAATAATAAATGAAATTTAAAAATTAATTTTTACTTAAATTTTTCATAAAAAAGCTTGTAAAATTAAAAAATGTGTTAAATTTGTAACTATATTCTAACCTTAAAAATTCAAAAATGAAAAAATTAATTTCCATTTTGGCTGTTGCTGCATTTTTATTTTCTGTAAATATCAATGCACAAGAAACTACTCCAAAACAAAAAGAGAAAAAAGAATGTTGCAAAGGAAAAAAATCTTGCGATAAAGATAAAAAAACTTGTTCTGCAGAAGAAAAAAAGTCTTGTGAAAAAGACGGAAAAAAAGCAGGAAAATGTTGTAAAAAAATGTAATATTCAATATTTTTATAATAAAAGCCCGATATTATTTCGGGCTTTTTTTGTATTAAAAATCTAAAAATTCTTTCAAAATAATTAAGAAAAAGCTATTTTTTTTTGCAATAAATATATTTTTATATATAAAAATATATTTAACCGTAATTATCTATTATATTAATCAAATTATATATAAAAAATAAATTAAATGAAGCTTGTTTTGGGCGTTCCCTAAGGTTTGGGCTATCCGTTTCAAACAATGTTCATTAAACTCCAAAAGAAATATAATATTGTGAAATAATCTTTTTTTTTAGTCAGATAAAGCCTCAAAAAAGTAATTTCCACTACTATCCCTATCGCAAAAAATGCAACAACTAACAGCATTTAGTCATATCATTAAATATTCTTTTAAAAAAAAAATTTATTGATATTAAAAAAATAATAAATGTTTTTTTAGATATTTTTCATAAAAATAATCTTTCTAAAAACAAATAACAAAACAATAAAATAACTTACAAATGTTATACAATGACCAATAACGATACCTTGAAAACCAAAATATTGTATGGCAAATAATGTAGAAAAATACATCACTGCTAACGAAACTAATTCTGTAACAATATACGTTTTAGTCATTTTTTGAGCCAATAAATTATAACCCAAAATAAGCGATGCAACCTTGAAAACATCTCCAATAAGTTGTCCCAAAAACAAATTTTCAACGGGTTGAAATTCAGATGTAAATAGCCCATTGATGATATAAAATCTAAATAAATATATAAAAACACTACCAATAATAAAAACAGGTAATAATGTTTTGTAATATAACATAAATGTTTTTTTAATGTCTTTATTACTAGGAAAAGCGGCTAATTTAGGCAAAAAAAACAAACTTAAAATAGTTGTAATAAACATCATATAATAATTTGATATTCTAGTCATAGTTTCCCAATACCCCGCATATTGCAATCCTATTTGCAATACAACAACATTTCTTAATGTAAGTAAAACAATAGGTGTTCCAATAGCTGAAACTAAAGACATTAAAGAAAAATCTAACAAATTAATTAATAATTGACTATTAAAAAAAGTCCATTTACAAGATTTTATGATATTAATTTGTTGATTTAAATAATAATAAGCAATAAAAAAAAGTACTGTTGGTGCAAAAATACTTGCAAGTAAACCACCATAAACATGCCAATTTCCTACTAAATAAACTGTAAAAACCAACCCTAGAACATTGCCAATCATATTGAGATAAATGATTTTTTTGAAAGCACCTAATCCATTTAAAAATGCCATCATGACAATTGACAAGGCATATAACGGCAAAACCAATGCTAAAACACGAATAATCGAAATAAAATCAAATGGATAGCCAAAAATTTGGTTTTGAATATAATTTGCTAAAAAAAATAGTAAAAATGATAGAAAAATTGATAAAAATATAGTAGAAAATAGTAAGGTAGAAAGAATTGATTTCAATTTATCATCCTCTTTTTGATGCGTTGCAGCCAATTTGATAATACCATTAGATGTACCAAATGTAGAAATACTTTCAATTACATTTAAAAAATTTCTAAAATTACCTATCAAAGCCATACCAGAAGCCCCAACTGCAACGGCTAATATTTTTGATGAAATAATTCCTATTACAATTTTTATTAAAACACTAATACTATTTAAAGAAGTAACTTTAAACAATTTAGATTGTAGTATTTTATGTCTTATTTTCAATTAATATTGATTTAGAGTTTGAATAATATAATGGATTTCATTTGATGTCAAAACAGGACTCATAGGAATACTAAGCACTTGATTATGAATCATTTCAGTAATAGGAAATGAATTTGAATTCCAACATTTAAAAGCCAATTGTTTATGAGGTGGTATGGGGTAATGGATCATGGATTCTATCTTTTTTTCTGAAAGATAATTTTGTAAATCCAATCTGTTTGCAGTTCTAATTACAAAAAGGTGGAAAACATGTTGGGTTTGATAATCCCATTTTGGCAATATTATTTTATCATTTTTAATATTTGTTAGATATTCTTTTGCAATATTTTGTCTAATTCTATTATCTTCATTCAAATTTGGTAATTTTATATTCAAAAATGCAGCTTGCATTTCATCTAACCTAGAATTAACACCAATAATTTCGTTTTGATATTTTACTTTTGAACCGTAATTTCTTAATAATTTTATGGTATTTGAAAGCTCAGAGTCGTTTGTCAAAACGGCTCCTCCATCGCCTAAAGCCCCTAAATTTTTTCCAGGATAAAAACTAAAGCATTTTGCACTTCGTATATTGTCATCTATTTCAAAAAATGTTCCTACTGCTTGTGCCACATCTTCCACAATTACAAGTCCGTTATGATGTGCTATTTTCTGTATTTCAGACATTTCTGCTAATTGACCATATAAATGAACAACTAAAATGGCTTTCGTATTTGGGGTTAAATGGGTAATTATTTCATGAGGATTTATATTATACGTGTCTAAACAAGGTTCTACCAACACAGGAGTTAAACCCGCTTCAACAATACTAATAATACTTGCAATATAAGTATTAGCAGGAACAATTACTTCGTCTCCAGGTGCTAATATTCCCAACTGAAGATAGGCTTTAAAAGTTACTATCAAAGCGTCTAAACCGTTGCCAACGCCAATAGCATGATTCATATTATAATATTTTGCAATACTATTTTCAAAATTTATAAGCTCTTCACCCAAAATATACCATCCATTATCTAAAATTTCTTTAAACTTAGATTGAAACATTTTTTCGTACGGTTTGTTTATTTGATGTAAATCAAGAAATTTTATCATGTTTTTTTTATGAAATATTTATCTTATAATATTCTTGTAAGTACACACTACATCCTAATTCTTCTTTTTGTTGAATCAGTCCAATATTGTAACTTTTTCCTTCATTTTCATTGACGGTACCCATATCAAAATATTTTTTTTGATGTTGAAACATGTCAATTAAAGCAATAAATGCAAAATCTAATGCTCTGTATTTCATACCTTTAGATGTTGTGGCACCATATTGAGATTTGACAACAAAACCAAAGTCAAACAATGTGATGCCCGCTAACAATTCGTTTTGTAAATACACATTATATTGCAATATTTTATCTGGAAATTTATCATGCAAATAAGATATTTCTTCAACTGAATGTACTGGCTTGGTTTGGTACTTATCTGCTAATTTTGGGATCAAAACTTGATTCCAAAAGCTATCAAATGTAGTTTCTTTTTTTAGAATTAAACCATTTTGAACCGCTTTTTTATAATGTTTCCATTTGCTTTTGGAGCCATGCCAATTAGCAAAATCAATGGCCAAATTCATTTCTTTTCGGTATAAAACACCTTGGTTTTTAACCATTAAATACTCCATTCCGAAATCTATTTTTTTCTTATAAATTTGAACTATGGGTTTGATATACAATTGTTTAAAATGTGCCTCTCGCAAAAAAGATAAAACTTTTTGAAGTATTTTTTCTTTATCAACTGTGGGCAATGTTTTAGAAAACACGAATCCCCCATAAGTTAAACCAAAATGGGAAAACAAATTATTTTCTAAAGAAAAAGCTGGCAGTATTGCAACCCATGCCTTATTTGTATAGATAATTAAAGAATAATCTGTAAATCTATTTTTATGGTATTCCATATAATTTCGATCAAATAAAAAAGACGATTCTGTAGCATCTGCAACAAAATTATTCCATTTTTGAAAATCTGAAGGTTCGTACAACCTAATGTTTAGTTCTTCCAATTGCTCTTTTTTTTATTTGACATTACATATTTTGAGTATAAAAATTGTAATCTTTCAACACTGTTCTTATGAAATCAGTTACATTTCCAGATTGATTTTTGATACCTGAAACAGATTCAATTTTTGAAACTAATTTTTTCAATGTTTCATAATCGCCTTTTACACGAGCATTTTCAAAAGTTTCCTTAATAATTCGCATATCGTTATCAGAAAGTTTGATGACTTGAGGGTAAATTGGCACGTATTGATTATCAATATTTTCTAAAATAGTGCTATTAATTGTAATATTATTTTTTAGAGTAATAACCGCCGTTCCAGCAGCCATATCGCCAAATCGTTGCACTTTTTTGCTGATTATCATGGCTATTAAACCAATTAATCCACCCATTAAGTTATTTTCTACAATTCTAAAAAGCCACCTAATAAAAAAATCACCAATATGGGCTTGATAGCCTTCCATTTTTACAACTTTTATTTTTACAATTTTTTTTCCAATGGTTTGCCCTTCAAAAATACTTTCTAAAACTAAAGAATAAATCAAAATCGGAAAAAAAATCACGATATAAATAGCAAATTTCGACCAATTATCCCATGTTTGCATCCAATTATCAAAATTAAAAACATCAAAAACTACATAAGAAACAGCTATACCGTAAGCTATTTTTATCAGTAAATCCAATAGACTTGCCAACATTCGTTCGCCTATGGAAGCAGCCGTAAAATTGATTGTAACATTTTGTGTAGTATTTATTGTTAAATCTGACATAATTTTATAATTTAGCCCTCTATGAGAGAGATTGCATTTATTAAACAAAATAAAGAAAAATGGCTTGATTTTGAGCAAGCTATTTTTGGTAAAATTAAAAAAAATCCTGATGAAATGGCTAGTTTGTACATTCAAATTATGAATGACTTAGCTTATGCTCAAACCTATTACCCAAAAAGTAAGACGGTTTTGTACATCAATTATTTGGCTTCGCAAATTTATCAAAAAATTTATAAAACCAAGCGAACAGAGCAAAACAGATTGGTATATTTTTTTAAAACAGAAGTTCCGTTGTTGTGTTATCAGTATCGGTATTACATTTATTTTGCATTTACTACCTTTATGATTACCACTTTTATAGGCGTAGTATCTGCCAAATATGATCCAGATTTTGTACGTTTAATATTAGGTGATGAGTATGTTAATACCACTTTAGAAAACATTAAAAAAGGAAATCCAGTGGCTATTTACAAATCTGGTAGCAATTGGGGTAGTTTTATTGGTATTACCATAAACAACTTATATGTAGGAATGTGTTGTTATATTTTTGGCATTTTTGGCGGTTTAGGAACCTTTTATTACTCGTTAAATAACGCCATCATGCTCGGATCTTTTCAATATTTTTTTGTTCAGCAAGGTGTTTTTATTAAAAGTGTTCGAGGCATTTGGATACATGGAGCTATGGAAATTTTTGCCATAGTTATAGAAACGGCTGCAGGCTACATTTTAGGGGCGTCCATATTGTTTCCTCAAACCTATTCTAGAATGAACGCTTTCAAAATTGGTTTAAAAAACAGCATCAAAATCCTGATTAGTACCATGCCTTTTACAATTGCGGCGGGTTTTTTGGAAGGTTTTATTACAAGATATGCACTAGAAATGCCCATGAGTTTAGGTTTTTTTATTATTATTTCAACATTGTTTATTATTACCTATTATTATTTAATCTATCCAATAATTATTAACAAACAAATACATAAAAAAAATGTTTCAACTATACAAAAAACGTAACTTTAACGATTATATTTCTGATAATATATCATTTTTTAAAATATATGGTAAAAATTATTTTAGTAATTTTATAAAAATTAATGGTATTTTTATAATAATATTAGTATTTACTCTGTATTTTTTATCTAAATTTTATATGGAAATCATCATGAAATCCATGAATACAGGTGAAAGTCCTAGTGTAATAAATGACTATTTTCAGAATAATGCTCCATTATTTTTTAGTGTATTGGCTATTTTTATCATTTTAACACTCTTTTTATCAATAGTCAATTATACTTTTCCAATTATATATTTAGAACTTTTAAATCAAAATAATGAAAAGGAAATTTCTGCAAAATCCATTATCAAAGCATTAAAAGAACAAACCTTTAAAATGATAAAATTTACTTTAGGTATTATATTTATCATCATGCCTTTAGGTTTTATCTTCTTTGGAATATTGATATTGCTGTGTTTTATTATAATTGGAATTCCATTATTGTTTATTATGCTACCCGCATTTATGTCGTGGATATCAATTAGTTATCATGAATATATTGTAGATGATTGCACATTTTTTGAATCATTAAACAACGCTTTAACCACGGTGAGGTCGCAATTTTGGCCAATAATCGGATCTACTCTTACCACTATATTTTTAGTACAAACCATTCAAGGATTTATTACCGTGATACCCTATATAATTACGGTAGTTTGGATGATGTTTTCTTTAGAAAATATTGAAAATAATCCCAAAAATGATTTATTTTCTATTATTTCTATTATATTTACAGTCATTATCATATTTTCATTTTTATTAAGTATAATATTTCAAAATTTTATATTTATTCAACAAAGTTTGATATTTTATAGTCATAAAGAAATGAATGAAGCACACAACGTAACTAGTCAAATTGATTTAATTGGTACTGATTTTGAATAAATTATTAAAAATAACATCGATTTTTTTATTGGTTTTGAATTTTGGATTGGTTTTTTCAAAAAATTTAAAAACAAATCCAATACAAAATGATACAGCACATATAAACATACGTCAATATAAACCATTATTTAAACAAGAATATACAGATAAGGAATTTATTTATGAAAATAAATCTTCTGAAAAAAATATTTGGGATAAATTTATAAATTGGCTGCATGAATTATTTGGAGGTAGCAACCATAATCAACATTCAGTCCTAAATTATGCTACAATTGATGTTATATTAAGAATTTTATCTATAATATTAATCATTTTTGTAGTGTATATGATTGTTAAATCATTTTTAAATAAAGAAGCTCAATGGATTTTTGGAAAAAATTCTGAACAAAAAGTAATACAGCAAGAAATGTTTACACAAAATATCCATGAAATTGACTTTGAAAAATTGATTCAAAAAGCCATAAAAAACAAATCCAATCGATTGACGATCAGATATTATTATTTGTGGTTATTGCAAACATTATCAGACCAAAAATTAATTGAATGGGACAAAGAAAAAACCAATTCAGATTATATTTATGAATTAAAATCTACCAAACATAAAAATGATTTTTCTTACTTATCTTATTTGTACAACAATATTTGGTATGGCGAATTTCAAATAACCGATTATACGTATGAACAAGCTATTCATACATTTAAAAAAGCCCTAAAAGAATTTAAAAATGAGTAATACTTTTAAAATATATTTTGGACTTTTGCTAATCATTATTGTAGGTATTATAATTATAGATAGTAATATTCCTAAACCAATTGATTGGACAGCAAGCTATGATACTGATGACAAAATTCCTTATGGATTATATGTATTTGACAAAGAAATAGTTGGGTTTTTTAAGGATCAAAAGGTAGAAAAAGTAACCGAAACCCCTTACGAGTTTTTTTCAAAACATGAATCAGAATCCAGCAAAGTTGCAAAATATACTATTTCGGGAACCTATATTTATATTAAAAATTATTCTGATTATGATACAGAATCATGTAAATCATTATTGCAATTTGTAAAAGAGGGTCATACTGTTTTTTTAAGCCATAAAGTATTTCCTAAAACAATATTGGACACTTTACATGTGGTATTAAAACAAGATTTTCATAAAAAAAACAGTACTTGGATGGCCAATCCTAATGTAAGTTCGGTAAAATATGCCATAGCAGAAGGATCAGGAAATTATTATTTTTCTAAAATTGATACATTGAAAACGTTGGTTTTAGGATACCAATCGGGCGATAGTACAAGAGTAAACTACATCAAAGTGCCTTTTGGTAAAGGTCAGTTTTTATTACATTCTTTACCCATTTCATTTACTAATTTTTATTTATTAAAAAATAACAACTATGAATATTCAGAAAAAGTGCTTTCCTATATTCCAAAATCAACAATATATTGGCATACAAAAAACCAAAAACGAACGAGCATTTCGTCATCGCCCATGCGATTTATATTAAGCAAGCCTGCACTTCAATGGGCATGGTATTTTGTATGGATTGGATTACTTTTATTTGTTATTTTCAATTCAAAACGCAGGCAACGTAGCATTCCAATACTAGAACCACTTACAAATAGTACTATAGAATTTACACAAACCATTGGAAATTTGTATTTTCAAGAAGGAGATATTAATTATATTTTTGACAAAAAAATAATTTATTTCTTAGAAAGAATCCGAACCGAATTTTTGATTGACACCACCCATTTAGATGAACATTTCATAAAAAAATTACAACAAAAATCAAATAAAAACTTGATTGATATTGAAAAAGTAGTGTTTTTAATACAGCAATTTAACCAAACAAACCGAAATGCTACACAAGATGATTTGATAGCATTAGATCGAGCAATAGAAAAAATTATATAAACAAAATTAAAAATGATAAACAATGGAAAATATTGAAAACGTCAATTTTGAATCTAGAATTAATTTAAGTCCGTTATTAGACAGTATTCAAGCCATAAAAGCAGAAATCGGCAGCGTCATTGTAGGGCAAGAAAAAATGATTGATCAATTGTTGGTTGCCATTTTGTCTAACGGCCATGTGTTGTTAGAAGGAGTGCCTGGAGTTGCAAAAACGATTACAGCCAAATTATTAGCCAAAACATTGAATATCCATTTTAGTAGAATACAATTTACACCAGATTTAATGCCGTCTGATATACTAGGCACCTCTGTATTTGACTTGAAAAAATCGGTTTTTGAATTTAAAAAAGGCCCCATTTTTTCTAATTTGGTTTTGATAGACGAAATTAATAGAGCCCCTGCCAAAACACAAGCCGCTTTGTTTGAAGTAATGGAAGAAAGGCAAATAACGATAGATGGAAACGAATACCAATTGGAGGCCCCATTTTTAGTTATTGCTACGCAAAATCCTATAGAGCAAGAAGGAACTTATCGGCTTCCAGAGGCACAATTGGATCGGTTTTTGTTTAAAATTGCGGTTCATTATCCTAATTTAGAGCAAGAAATTGCTATTGTTCAGAAGGAACATTTGCTTCAAGATAAAAACAAATTGGCCAATATACAGTCTATATTGTCCCACTCCAACATCATGGAATACCAGCATTTGGTAAAAAAAATAATTGTAGAAAATCAACTTATTTCCTATATTGCACAAATTGTAATCAATACCCGTCAGAATGCATTATTATATTTAGGAGCCTCGCCAAGGGCATCTATCGCTATTTTAAATGCTGCTAAAGGCTTTGCAGCAATACGAGGCAGAGACTTTGTAACGCCCGAAGATATTAAGGAAGCCGCTGTTCCCGTTTTGCAACATCGAGTAATTGTGGCACCAGAACGAGAAATGGAAGGAATAACTAGCATAGCAATTATTAAACAAATCATTGAAAGTATCGAAATTCCAAGATAACCAGCCATTATATGAATTTTTTCAAAAAAACCTATATAAATAATTTATTTTTTTATATAATATTAGTTATTATAAGCATTTTTGTATTGTCATTTATTTTTCCAGCATTATATAGAGCAACATGGATAATTGTAATTGCGGTAATAACATGTGTTGTCATAGACGGCATACTTTTATACAGCATTACGGGGATAAACGCCCATAGAAGTATTCCTGAAAAACTATCAAATGGCGATGAAAATGAGATAGTTATTACTATTAAAAATAAATATTCATTTACAATACATATTAAAATAATTGACGAAATTCCATTTCAATTTCAAATTAGAGATTTTGAAATAAATAAAAAAATAAAACATGCAAAAGACCTTAATATCAAATATTTTTTAAGACCAACAGAAAGAGGGGCTTACCATTTTGGACATTTGAATGTATATGTAAGTTCCCCTTTGCGATTGATTTCAAGAAAATTTGTTTTTGATTCAGATAAAATAGTGCCTACATACCCATCATATATTCAATTAAGGAAATACGATTTGATAGCATTTTCGAATAATTTATTTCAATATGGAATAAAAAAAATAAGAAAAATTGGTCATTCTATGGAGTTTGAACAAATAAAAGAATATGTAACTGGAGACGACATTAGAACATTAAATTGGAAGGCCACAGCCAAAAAAAATGCTTTGATGGTCAATCAATTTCAAGACGAAAAATCGCAAACAGTATATATGGTAATAGACAAAGGAAGGGTTATGAAAATGCCTTTTAATGGTTTAAGTTTATTAGATTATGCCATCAATGCCACTTTGGTATTATCAAACGTAATTTTGAAAAAACAAGATAAGGCAGGAATGTTTACGTTTTCAAAAAAAGTAGAAAATAGGGTTTTTGCGGAACGAAGAGGCTCGCAAATGAATCAAATTTTGGAAACCTTATACAACATCAAAACAGATTTTTTTGAAAGTGATTTTGGTAGGTTGTATGTGGATATTAAGACAAAAATTAACCAAAGAAGTTTGATAGTTTTATATACCAATTTTGAAACATTAGAAGGCTTGCACCGTCAAATGCCATATTTAAAAGGAATTGCCAAAAACCACTTGTTAGTAGTTGTATTTTTTAATAATACAGAGTTAAATAATTTAATACATAAAAAATCAAAAAATATACAAGAAGTTTATGATAAAGTAATTGCTGAAAAATTTGCTTTTGAAAAAAAATTAATTGTCAATGAATTAAAAAAATATGGCATCCATGCTTTGCTAACGTCTCCAGAAAATGTAACTTTAGATACCATCAACAAATATCTTGAAATCAAATCAAGAGGCATATTATAAAGCAGTAAAACAAATATAAACGCAACTGGCTAAACAAATACCCCTAATAATATTACAAGATATAACTTCCAAAAAAATTAATATATTTATGAAAAAAATTACTTCTATACACAATAGTTATATCAAATCGTTGGTTTTATTACAAGAAAAAGCCAAAAGTAGGAAGCAAACAGGTTTGTTTTTGATTGAAGGTAAAAGAGAAATTGAATTAGCTATAAAAGGTGGTTATCAAATAGAAAATATTTTATTTGTACCCGAATTGGCTTCCATGGAATCCTACAAAAACGTGATAAAAAACGAGGATCAAATCATTGAAATAAACAAAGAAATTTATCAAAAATTAGCCTATCGAGACAGTACAGAAGGCATTATTGCGGTGGCAAAAACCAAAAAAATGTTGCTTTCTGAATTAAATCTTTCAAAAAACCCTTTAATTTTAGTGGCAGAATCGCCAGAAAAACCAGGAAATATTGGAGCATTACTTCGAACCGCCGATGCTGCCAATTTAGACGCAGTTATTATTGCCAATCCAAAATCGGATATGTATAATCCTAATATAATAAGATCAAGTGTGGGCTGTTTATTTACAAATCAAATAGCAACTGCAACTACTTCTGAAATTATCGACTATTTGAGTACACATAATATTGCCATTTATGGGGCTACATTGCAAGATGCTACCAGTTATCATACCGAAAATTATACCCAACCTACCGCAATTGTTGTTGGTACAGAAGCAACAGGGCTTACAGCCGAATGGCGTTTAGCTGCAAAGCAAAACATTTGTATTCCAATGCAAGGAGCAATAGATTCCATGAATGTATCTGTGGCAGCTGCCATTTTGATTTTTGAAGCCAAAAGGCAGAGAGGTTTTTAAAATATACTATTAAGTTAAAAAATAATATAATTTTGTATTTATTTTCTTAATTCAATGTGTCGAATAGCTCCACCCGTAGTACCAACTTGGGTTGCAATGGCTATTCCAATTATCCCTAAAACTGCTGCAATATAGCTTATGATATGGGCTCTAACATGGTTTTTCAAATTGAGAAATAAACCAAAAATAGCTACCAATCCCAATATATTCAAAGTAAGTGCTAATTTTTCGGCAATTTCTTCGTGCTCATGTATGATTTCATGACCAATATTAGGCAATTTTTCAACCAATTCTTCTGCTTCTTCGCCAGTGGACATACTTGCTATTCCAAACAAAGAAGATATAATAAAAATGATGTATGCTGTATTTTTTAGAGTATTATTTTTTAAAAAAATACCTATTAATAGTATTCCAAACCCCAAAATAGGGCCAATGATTGGAAAATGATTGATGACTAAATGTAAATGGGCTTCATTCATAATATATAAATTTAATTAATAAAAAACTAAAAAATTGGTATAAATATAATACAAAATTTGAAATAAATATCAAAATTTGAAAACTTTTTTAAAAAAAATACTAACCCGCCAACGAAACTCCAATTAAAGATCCAATGCCATAAGTTATAGCAGCAGCGGCCAGACCAAAACCAACTTGTCTGAATCCAGAAAACCAAATATTTTTGCCTGTCAATAAAGTTATAGAGGCTCCAATTCCAAAAAGACCTACGATACTACTTGCAATACTTAATAAAATAGCAGATTTACCTTCAAAAATTATAAAAGGATATAACGGAATTATAGCACCAATAGCAAATAAAAGGAAGGAGGCTATTGCCGCCTCCCAAGCCGACCCTCCAAGTTCTTCTTTGTCTATGCCTAATTCCTCAGTAATAATGGCATCAAGAGCCGTTTCGGAGTTTTCAAATGCTTTGTCGGCTAGTTTTTGTGCCTCGTGTAATGACATGCCCTTTGCTTGATACAACAATACCAATTCTTTTTTCTCTTCTTCGGGTGAGGCTTCCAATTCTTCCATTTCTAACTCTATTTGTCTCATATTCAACTCTCTAGAACTTTGAACAGACAACCATTCTCCTAGTGCCATCGAAATAGCCCCTGCAAGCAAACCCGCACAACCTGTAAGTAAAATAGAATTATTTGAAACAGCTGCCCCTGCCACTCCCATTACCAAACTCATATTGGAAACCAAACCATCGTTGGATCCCAAAACGGCAGCCCGCAAGGCATTGCCACCAACAGATTTGTGTCTGCTTTCAAATTTTGATAAAAATCCGCCCGATACATTTAAGGCTTCATTTTGATTAATGGCCTCAATGATATTCAAATGATTGTGTTCAAACCCTGTTAATTTTTCTCCAGTTTTGATTTTATTTTTTATAGTATTTTCAGCAAATTGTTTTTCAATACTAGACAAATTAGTAATAATAGAACTATATCCAAATATTTTACCTACTTTTAATTGTATTTTTGCTCTTCCAGATTCTGCAGGCATAGATACCTCTGGATGTGTCAATTTGATTTTTGTCAAAAGATGATTGGCATGTCCCTCTTCTATTTTGGCCAAACTTAATAATACTTTTTTTAAGTTTTCGTCGTTTTGAATAGTTGCAATACTGGTATATAAAAAAGCAGTATCTACTTCTGTTTGTAACTGATCTTTAAGTTTTTTTATATTCATTTTGTTTTTTATTCGATCACATCAAATACACCTGTTGTCAATATTTTAGATGATTTGCTAAGTAATGCGTTTGGAATTATTTCTATATATTTATCATTTTTAGCACCAATTTTCACAGATACTTTTTGAAATTCATAATTTGTTTTACTATTTTTTAGTAAAAGTACATAATTTTTATTGTTCTCATTGATTACGGCTTCTTTTGCCACCGCTAATCCTTTTTGAGCATCGACAACAATTTGTGCTTCAACAAACATTCCGGTTAATAATTTTTGTTTCAATTTGTCGTCTAAATGACCGTGCACATTTATAGTTCTATCAGGACCTTCTATAGATTTTCCAATCAAATGCACACTCCCTTTGAAAAATTCTTTTGATGCTTCGGGTACTTGAAACCAAATGGCTTGATTGGCTTTTATTTTGAGGATGTCTTTTTCAAAAACGTTCAATTCGACATGCAAATCATTGTTATTAATTATTTCAATCATCACATCCGAAGGGGCTACAAATTGGCCAACATTTGCATTAACAATAGTTACATCACCTGATATTGGAGCATAAATAGTGATTTCTGAAGTTAATTTTCCATTTTGAACCTGTTGTGGATTGATATGCAACATGGTTAATTTAGCTTTAAGACTTTGATACATTCCTTTTGCCTTTTTGTAATCACTTTCTGCTTTTAAATAGTTTTTTTGAGAAGTAATTTTTTCGTCAAATAGCGTTTTTTGCCTATCATATTCTGATTTTAAATATTGAATTTGTTCTGAAATTTCCAAAAACTCTTTTTGAATATCTAAATACTCTGTGCTTGAAAGGGTAATCAATGCTTGCCCTTTCACCACTTTATCTCCAACTAAAAGTTGGGTTTTTTTAACATATCCTCCAATAAATGTAGTTATTTTAGATCTATTTTGTGGCGGAACATCAATTCTTCCTGATGTTTTTACAACAACATCAAAGTCTTGCTCTGTAGGAGTACTGATGATCATTTTTGCTGACTCAAATTGTTGTTTTGTAACTTTTATTAATCCATCATTAACAATTATTTCTTTTTCACTTGTGTTTTCCTTACAAGAAAAAATGATTGCTAAAGCTAATAAACACCCTATTTTTTTCACTTTTTGTTTCATTTATAAATTATTAATGTTTTGAGTATATTGTATTTCTAATTGTATCTTATTGAATTCTAATACATTATCCAAGTAATCTGATTGAATATTGGTTACATTTTCTAAACTTTGAATGTATTGGAAAAAATCAATTTCGCCATGCTTGTAACTGCTATTGGCTACTTTTAAAATTTCGTTTGCCAATTTTTTTCCAACTTGATTATAGTAATTTATGCCTTCTTGAAATTTATTTAGTTCATTGATTTTCTGAAGGTTAATTTGATTTATTTGATTTATTTCATAGTCTTTTTGGTATTCAAATCGATCTTTTTCTAATTGAGCCACTTTTATTTTTGATTGATGACCAAAATATAATAATGGTACCGCAATCCCAATTTGAAAACCATGCACTGGGGATGTAGCACGGTTTTTACCTTGAAAATATTCTAAATTGATTTCTGGTAATAATTGTTTTTTATGCCAATTCAATTGGGCTTTATTTTGGTTTGAAATACTTTCTAAATAATTGATATACAATTGTTTATTACCCATTTGTTCAAGATTAGATATTGGCTCTATGGATTGATTAACAATTACAATAGGTTCATTTTGAGGTACATACACTTTTATCAATTCATATTGAGCCTTTTTTTCTTGATTGATTTGAGCCAACACTGTTCTGATTTTTCTAAATTTAGCTTGAGCAGTCATTTTTTCAAGATAATTGGTTTCGCCCAATTCAAATCGTCTGTCGCTGGCTTTTGAAAAATTCTGATACAAACTATCCAAATAAATATACAATTTTTCTTTATGTTGAAGATAAACAATTTGATGATACAAAGAGGCAATTTGCCATTTTAATTTATTTTTTTGAATGTCAAATCGGGCTTTTTCAGTTGCTGATTCGGATTCAAGCCATTTTTTTTGAGCATTATACACACTGGGCAAACTCCATCTTTGTTGAATCCCCAAAACATTCAAGGGAACATTATTGAGACCTAAATTATTTTGATCGTAGCCATAATACAGGTTTGTTTTATCAAATGTATAAGCTGATTTGACATTTTCATTCATTTTTTGAATTTGCAATTCACCTGCTTTTATCATTTTATTATGTTCTAAAGCATTGTTAATCAATGAGTTTAATTCTGTATTAGAGGATTGAGAAAACCCAAAAGAAGAGAATAGCATCAATAAGACTACCATTAAAGTAGGTTTTTGAGTATTTAATTTTGAAAATTTAAGTGTTTTTTCATTCATTACTTTAAATAATATAGGTAAAACAATCATCGTTAATATGGTTGCAGAAAACAAACCACCAATAACCACCGTGGCAAGTGGTCGCTGTACTTCTGCACCTGCCGATGCCGAAATGGCCATAGGCAAAAATCCTAAAGCTGCTGCGGCAGCGGTGAGTAAAACGGGTCTTAATCTATCAGAAGTTCCTTTCAAAATTAAGTCATCCATTGTTTCAAAACCTTGATGTTTAAGTTCTTTAAAATGTTCTATCAAAACAATTCCGTTTAAAACCGCTATGCCAAAAAGTGCAATAAAACCTACACCAGCAGAAATACTAAAAGGTAAATCTCTTATCCAAAGTAATAAAATGCCTCCAACAGCCGAAAGTGGAATGGCAGAATATACCATTAACGCCTCTTTGATAGAACCAAAAGCAAAATAAAGTAAGATAAATATTAAAAATAAAGCAATCGGTACAGCAATCATCAAACGGGCTTTGGCACTTTGTAAATTTTCAAATTGACCGCCATAAGCTATCCGATAACCTGTAGGTAATTTTATTTTGGATTCTATAATTTGTTGTATATCAACTACTACACTTTGCATATCACGGTTTCTGACATTGATACCAACTACAATTCTGCGATTGGTATTGTCTCTGGAAATTTTGGCGGGCCCTTCGGTATAGCTAATCATAGCCAGTTCATTTAACGGAATTTGATGGCCAGATGGGGTTGTAACATACAAATTTTGAATGTCTTCGATGCTGGTTCTATTAGATTTGTCCATACGGATGACCATGTCAAAACGTTTTTCACCTTCAAATACATTGCCCACCGTTTTACCAGCAAAGGCCAAGGCAATGTGGTCGTTCAAATCGGCAATGTTCATGCCATAACGAGCTATTTTAGACCGGTCATATACAATAGCCATTTGAGGCAATCCTTCTGTTTTTTCGACAATAATATCAGAAGCCCCTTCAACATGTGCGATTGCCTTTTTAATTTCGTCTGCTTTTTGTGCCAAAATTGACAAATCTTCGCCAAATATTTTTATAGCAACATCTGATCTTGTACCAGAAATCAATTCATTAAACCGCATTTCTATGGGTTGTGTAAATTCTATATCCATATTTGGAATTTGATTTGTAATAGCTTTCTTTATCATATCGGCCAATTCGTCTTTTGAACTTGTAGAAACCCATGCTGATTTGGGTTTTAGTTTGACAATTATATCACTTTCTTCCATGCTCATAGGGTCTGTTGGCACTTCTGCAGCACCAATTCTACTGACAACTTGATTGACTTCAGGAAAATTTTTCAAAATAATATTCTCTATTTTGGTAGTTGTTTCGATTGTTTTACTCAAAGTGGTGCCTGTTTTTAAAACAGGTTGAATGACAAAATCGCCTTCATCCAATGTAGGAATAAACTCTCCACCCATGGTAGAAAATAATACAATAGACAAAATTAGTAAACCCAATGCAGCATACAACACTTTTTGAGTATGAGCCAAAGCCCATGTTATAATAGGCAAATACCATCGATTTAGTTTTCGTATAAGCCTGTTTGACAAACTGTTATGATTTTCTACCGTGGGTTTCAAAAACAACGAGGCTACAACGGGTACGTATGTAAAACAAAACAACATGGCACCTAACAATGCAAAACTAAATGTCATGGCCATTGGTTTAAACATTTTGCCCTCGATACCCGACAATGATAAAATTGGAATAAAAACTATCAAAATAATTAGTTGTCCAAATACAGCAGAATTCATCATTTTTGATGCACTTTTGTATGTAATTTCATCTATTTTTAATTGTTTGTCCTGTTTTGTTAGCGTGTTTAGTTGGTGTGATTGGTGGGCAATTTGAAACGCAATAAACTCCACAATGATGACTGCACCGTCTATAATAATACCAAAATCAATGGCACCTAAACTCATCAAATTGGCATCTATTCCAAAAATGTTCATAAATGAAATGGCAAATAGCAAACACAAAGGAATTACCGAAGCCACAACAAGTCCTGAACGCCAATTTCCAAGCAATAATACTACTACAAATATGACAATTAAACAACCTAATATTAGGTTTTCTGCCACTGTAAATGTTGTTTTACCAACCAATTCGCTTCTTTCTAAAAATCCGTTGATATAAACACCTTCAGGTAAGGTTTTTTGTATAGTTGCAATCCTATTTTTAACATCTGTAATTACTTGTTTTGAATTGCCTCCTTTTAGCATCATAACTTGACCCAAAACTTTTTCACCTTCGCCATTACCTGTAATTGCCCCAAAACGGTTGGCACTTCCTAGCTGCACTTGAGCCACATTTTTTATATAAATTGGACTACCGCTATGGTTTTCAACTACAATATTTTCAATATCTTCAATCGATTTCACCTTGCCTTCTGCTCTAATAAAATAGCTCTGATTCACTTTTTCGATATAAGCTCCACCTGCAATTCCATTGTTTTTAGACAAGGCTTCAAATACTTTGGCTACACTAATATTCATTGCTTTCAATTGGCTTGGATCAATTGCAATTTCATATTGTTTTAAAAACCCACCCCAAGTATTAATTTCCACAACTCCCTTTATACCAGACAATTGCCTTTTGACAACCCAATCCTGAAGCGTTCTTAAATCGGTAACAGTATATTGAGCCTTAAATTCTGGTCGTACCTCTAATGTATATTGATAAATTTCGCCTAAACCAGTAGTAATAGGCCCCATTTCGGGAGTGCCAAACCCTTCAGGTATTTTTTCTGAAGCCGATTTTATTTTTTCAGCTATCAATTGTCGAGGCAAATAGGTACCCATGTTGTCATCAAAAACAATTGTAACCACAGACAATCCAAATTTTGAAATAGACCTAATTTCATGAACGCCAGGCAAATTAGCCATCTCTATTTCAACAGGATAAGTGATGTATTGCTCAATGTCCTGTGTAGATAAATTTCGAGACGTCGTAATCACCTGAACCTGATTGTTTGTTACATCTGGAACTGCTCCAATAGAAATTTGCGTAAGTGAAAATAGCCCAAAACCAAGCACAAAAACAGTAAATAAAAGCACAATGAGCTTATTTTTTAGACTAAAAGCAATGATTTTTTCGAGCATTGTATATTTGATTTATTTTTTTACAAAATTATGTCATTTTTTTAATTTTTATCTTAACAATTGCTTAAGATAATAGTTCAAAATAAAAAAATAAAACCTAAAAATAAATAATCAGAAATAAGTATAAAAAAGAAATTTGACATGGCATTGTTTATCTTTGGATATTAATGTAAATTTGCGACATACATATTTAATAAAGTTTATAAAAAAATATCAATATTTTGTCAAATTTGGATCCCTTAAAACCTTTATATACCATTTCAATAATTGGTTATGGCAATGTGGCACAGCAACTTATAACTGCTTTTTCAGCTATTAAAACCATAAAAATAGTACAATTATTAGTAAGAAATCATAATAAAACTACTATTTCACATAATCAAATTGAGATCATTTCAGAAATGCATCAACTAAAACCAGTAGATTTGATGATTATTGCCGTTACAGATGAAGCAATTGCTAGTGTTTCTGAACAAATACCTATTGAAAATCAGCTAGTTGCCCATACATCTGGCACTGTTTCTATCAACAAATTAGCCAACCATCTTCAAAAAGCCGTTTTTTATCCATTGCAAAGTATTTCTAAAAATATAAAAATGAATTTCAAAAATGTTCCTATTTGTTTAGAAACAAAAGATGAATCAAAAATGGATCTATTGAAACATATAGCACAAAAAATTAGCGATAACACTGTAAAAATAGATTCCAAACAACGAAATACACTACATATAGCAGCTATTTTTGCAAATAATTTTACAAATTTAATGTATGATATTGCTCATGAAATATGTAAAGAAAACAACATCCCTTTCAGTATTTTAAAACCATTAATTCAAGAAACAGCCTTGAAAATCAATGACTTAAATCCTAAAGAGGCACAAACAGGTCCAGCAAAAAGAAAGGATTTTGAAACCATTGAAAACCATATCAATATGTTGCAGAATGACACCTATAGAAAAATTTACCAAATATTAACCCAAACAATTATAGACAATGCCTAAAAGTTATAAACAAATCATGAATCAAATTACTACATTTATTTTTGATGTAGATGGTGTTTTAACAAATAATATGATACAAATTACCAGTCAAGGTGAATTATTAAGACAAATGAACGTACGAGATGGGTATGCAATGCAAAGAGCCTTAGCATTAGGATATAAAATTGCAATTATATCAGGAGGTAAAAATGAAGGGGTAAGAGAAAGGCTTAAAAATTTAGGTATTTATGATATATATTTAGGAGTTCTTAATAAATTAGAAATATATGAAGAATTTATAGACATATATAAAATAAATTCAGAACATATTTTATATATGGGTGATGATATTCCTGACTATGAAGTGATGAAAAAAGTTGGTTTAGCCTGTTGTCCACAAGATGCTTGCCCAGAAATAAAAAATATTTCGCATTATATTTCACACATCGAAGGGGGAAATGGAGCAGTAAGAGATGTAATTGAACAAGTATTGAAAGTTCAAGAAAAATGGACAATATTATAAATAAATAAAAATATTATTCTATTTTAATTATTTTAAATGAAATATTTAGTACTCATACGGTATCAAAATTTATTGATGTTGGCCCTGATGCAATGGCTTTTTAGATTTGGAGGTTTTGATGGAATAGGATTCTTAAAAAACCATAATAATCCATTGGCATTAAACGATTTTCAATATTATTTACTAATTATGGCAACAGTTTGCATTGCGGCAGGCGGATACATCATCAATAACATCCATGATGTGGAAACCGATTTAAAAAACAAGCCCCATCAAGTTGTAGTAGGAATAGCAATTAATGAAAATTTAGCTTATAATTTATATTTCTTATGCACAATAATTGGTGTTTTAATTGGTTTTTACATTTCAAATATAGTAAATAAGCCAAATTTAGCTATAATTTTTATAATTATATCATCTTTATTATACTTTTATGCAACCAATTTAAAACAAAGTTTGATAATCGGGAATATTCTCACTGCATTTGTTTTATCAATGAGTGTCATCATTATTGGTATTTTTAATTTATATCCCATAATCAATAATAATAATATTATATTGATGAAAGTTTTATTTTCTATAATATTTGATTATGCAATATTTACATTTATCATAAATTTTATAAGAGAAATAATTAAAGATATAGAAGATATAGAGGGAGACCGTGAGCAGGACATGCAAACCATACCTATATATTTTGGAATTTCAATTACATTAAAATTAGTATTTATGTTGTTTATTATTTCAATACTAATGATAATATATTATATATACTATTATTTATATGAAAATAATTTATTTTATGCTACTTTTTATAGCTTAATGACTATTTTAGCACCATTATTATATGCAGCAATCAAAACAAGTTTTGCAAAAAACAAACAAGATTATAGTCATTTAAGTTGGGTTTTGAAATGGCTACTTTTATTTGGCATTGGATCAATTGCAATTATTACCTTAAACATACAACAAAATGCTTAAAGAAAAACTTTCAAAATATAACATCATCTTGGCTTCAGGTTCCCCCCGAAGACAACAATTTTTTAAGGAACTTGATATCGATTTTACAATCAAGGTCAAAGCAATTGATGAAATATATCCGAATGAATTAAAAGCAGCTGCAATAACCAATTATTTGTGTAAATTGAAAGCCAAAGCCTATGAAAATGAATTAGAACTAAACGATATCGTAATAACCAGTGATACGATTGTATGGCTAAACGGGGAAGCACTTGAAAAGCCAAAAAATGCTGAGGAAGCAATGACAATGTTACAAAAATTATCCAATCAAACACATGAAGTCATCACATCTGTTTGTTTTAAAACATGTCAATCAGAAATCGTCGTAGAAGACAAAACTTATGTTACTTTTGCAAAACTAAACCAAGAGATGCTAACTTATTATTTACAAAATTATAAACCTTATGACAAAGCAGGAAGTTATGGCATTCAGGAATGGATAGGTTTGGTTGGAATTACAAAAATCGAGGGCTCTTACTGTAATGTTGTAGGACTTCCTACTCACAAAGTATTTGACTATTTTTATCATTTAGATTAAATATTTATTTAAAATAGTTTATGATTATGAACAAAAAAAGTGATAAAAAATGGAAATCTAGCTATACATGGGTGCTTATAATAAATACCCTTTATATTGTTATTTTTTATATTATCATGCAAATTTATGCTTAGACTATGCAACAAATCGATTGGATTGTTTTAATATTAACCTTATTATTTATTGTAATTTATGGAACATGGCGTACAAAAGGAAGTACAAATGTTCAAGATTACCTGTTAGGCAATAGACAAACCTCTTGGAAAGTTGTCGGATTGTCTGTTATGGCTACTCAAGCCAGTGCAATTACTTTTATATCTACTCCAGGACAAGCCTATCAAGATGGTATGGGTTTTGTTCAATTTTATTTTGGTTTACCATTTGCTATGGTAGTGATAGCCATGACATTCATACCTATTTTCCACAAATTAAAAGTTTATACTGCTTATGAATACCTCGAAAAAAGATTCGATTTAAAAACCCGAACCTTAGCAAGTGTACTTTTTTTATTACCCAGAGGTTTAGGAACAGGACTTACAATATATGCACCTTCTATTATATTATCAACATTATTAGGGTGGAATATTACATATTTAAATATAATAATAGGTATTTTAGTAATTATCTATACCTATACCGGTGGTACAAAAGCACTTAATATTACACAAACACAGCAAATGTTTGTTATCATGTTGGGCATGTTTATTGTATTTTATTTGGTTTTACATTTTTTGCCCAACGACATGACGTTTATCAATGCCTTACAAATTGCAGGTGCCAATGATAAAATGAATATTTTGGATTTTTCATTAGATCCCGAAACCCGTTATACCTTTTGGAGTGGAATTACAGGTGGGTTTTTTCTAATGCTTTCTTATTTTGGTACAGATCAATCGCAAGTTGGACGGTATTTAACGGGTAAAACAATATTAGAAAGCCAGAAAGGACTTATTATGAACGGTTTTTTGAAAGTACCAATGCAATTTTTTATTCTTTTAACAGGTGTTATGGTCTTTGTATTTTATCAGTTTAATAATGTCCCCTTAAACTTCAATCCGAATAATAAAATAATAGTTGAGAAAAGTAAATATAAAGAAGAATATAATCTATTAGAAAAAGAATTAACTGCACTAAACGAAGAAAAAAAGGAATATAATTTGCTTTATATAGACCATTTAAAAGAAAATTATGATAATCCAATTTTAAGAAAAAAATTAATTTCATTATCTGCAAAAGAAAAAGATTTACGAGATCAAGCTAAAGAAATTATTTCGAAGGCAGATGATAAAGCAGAAACAAATGACAAGGATTATGTATTTTTACATTTTATATTGCACAATTTGCCAAAAGGTATTTTAGGGTTGCTTCTTGCCGTAATTTTTTCGGCTGCCATGTCTGGTACAGCCTCTGGCATCAACGCTTTGGCCACATCTACTACTTTTGATATTTTTAAAAGAAATATAAAAACAGAAAAAGATGATCAATATTATGTAAAAATAACAAGAATTTTTATATTAATTTGGGGCATAATTGCCATATTGTTTGCCTGTATTGGGTCTTTATTTGAAAACTTGATTCAACTTGTAAATATTATTGGTTCAATATTTTATGGAACCGTTTTGGGCATTTTTATAGCTGGTTTCTATTTTAAATTCATACAGTCAAAAGCCATTTTTTATAGTGCAATTATCAGTCAATTAATAATATTTGTAATCTATTACTTTACTTTTTATAGTTATCCAAACGGACAAGAAAAATTAGGTTATTTGTGGCTTAATTTTATTGGTGCCGTATTAACTTTAGGTTTTGCAAGTTTGTTTCAACTCTATTTAATAAACAGAAATTCAGTATTAGATAAAACCAATTAATTCCATTATACAAATATTTTAATTTATATTTGCATCTATTTTAATTACAATTACAGTATTGCAAATACATGACAAAAAATTTTAGAATTTCAGAATATAAAATCTTATTTATAAGAATATTACTTGCCTATTTATTTTATTTTGTAGCAAGATTATTGTTTTTTATTTATAATTTAGATCTATTAAAAATCAATTCAATTGCAACATTTTTTGAACTATATTATTATGGACTAGCATTTGATACAACAGCCATTCTATATGCCAATAGCCTTTTCATTTTATTATCTATTATTCCGTTTTGGACAAATACAACTCCCAAATACCAGCAAATTTTATTTTATATCTATTTCCTATTCAATAGTATAGCTTATTCATCTAATTTTATAGATTTTATTTATTACAAATATACATTTGCAAGAACAACAATAGTTGTAAAAAATATATTAGAAAATGAAACAAATAAACTCAAACTTTTTAGTGGTTTTCTGATTCACTATTGGCATGTTTTTTTATTATTAATCATTACGTTGTATTTATGGGTTTATATTTATAAAAAAATTAATATAAAAAAATATTTACCCTCAAATAAATTTCAATATTTTGGATCTTCAATAGTTAGTTTTTTAATCATCGTAGCCTTTGTAATAGCTGGAATAAGAGGAGGTGATTTTGATAAATCTACTCGACCAATAAATATTCTTGATGCCAGTAAACATGTAAAATATCCCGCACATTCCGATTTTGTTTTAAATACACCATTTGCAATAATTAGAACCATGTTTAGCAATAGCTTTCAAAAAACTAATTATCCAGAAATAAACCCAAATCTGATACAAAAAACCATTCGGCCTATCAAATTTTACAAAAATAATCCAAGTACTAAGCCAAATATTGTAATATTTATATTAGAAAGTTTTGGTAAAGAATATGTTGGGGCTTTTAATAAAAACACTACAATTCCAAAATATGAAAGCCATACTCCATTTATTGATTCGTTGGCAAAAAATAGTCTAATATTTACAAATGCTTATGCTAATGGAAGACAATCCATACATGGCATGTCGTCTGTTTTGGCAGGAATTCCTTCATTTAAAGATGCATTTACATCATCGCCATATCCTAAACAAAAAATAGAATCTTTGGTATCTACATTAGAATCAATAGGTTACGAAACAAAATTTTTTCATGGAGCAGCCAATGGTTCTATGGGGTTCTTAGGTTTCTCAAACATATTAGGAATCAACCAATATTATGGAAGGACAGAATATCAAAATGAAGCAGATTTTGATGGATTTTGGGGCATTTGGGACGAACCTTTTTTACAATTTATGAAACGTAATTTAGATAATACTAAAAACCCTTTTTTGGCAACAATATTTACAGTAAGTTCTCACGAACCATATAATATACCAAACCAATACAAACAAAAATTTACAGAAAAGCAATTACCCATACACAAATGTATTGCCTATTCTGATTATAGTTTGAAGCAATTTTTTAATACTGCCAAAAAGACTTCGTGGTTTCAAAACACTATTTTTGTGTTTGTGGCAGATCATTGCAATCAAATTTATTATGAAGAATATCAAAAACCAATCAATCATTATGCCATTCCAATCATGTTTTATAAACCTGGAAATCAATATGTTGGTGTAAATGATGACTATGCCCAACAGATTGATATTTACCCAACCATATTGGACATGATAGGTTATCCAAAACCATTTAGAAGTTGGGGGCGCAGTTTAGTTGCACAATCAGAAACTCCTTTTGTAATCAATTCAAACGGAACTTATTATCAATTTTTAGAAGGGCCTTACATTTGTATTTTTGATGGTAAAAAAGCAATTGGGTTTTATGACAAATCAGATAAATCATTGTCTATCAATTTGATAACCAAAAGAAATGCCACGATGAATCAAATAGAAACCAAATGTAAAGCCTTCATTCAAGATTATATGGAGCGAGTTATTGACAAAAAATTAAGTAGTAAAAATTGATTTTTATATATAAATTAGTAATATGATTAATCCATCGGCACCTGGTTGGGTAGAAAAATTTTTTCAGGAACAAAATTTTGAAAACATAAATACAGAAATATCTACTTTCAAATTTTATGAAAATATCAGAAAAACAGGATTAATTTTTGGACACATAGTCTCATTTGATACACCAAAGCAAATGGATAGTTTGCATTGGAAACCCGATGAAAAAACAAAAATTGCTTTGTTAAATACGTTGTATCAGTTGTACTTACGGAATTCAAATATTAAAAATCATACTGATTTTTTGAAAATAATTTCAAAATATTATCTAGAAATTATTCCAAATTCAAATAATATTATTACAAAATTATTTTCAACACAAGATCATAGTTTAAAGTTAGAACAAATTATAGATAGTCGTGTACAAACCAATCAAGATCTTTTAAGTAAAAATTTTTCCAATATTTTAACAAATGCACTTTTATTTATCGACGTATTGGGTTTTGAAAGATATATACATAACGGCTTTATATCTAACAATTATTTTCAAAAAACTGAAGAAATTATTACAAGTATTATATCATTAGCATTAAAATTTAAGCAGCATAAAAGTAAAAATGATGAATTAATTTCAAAATTATTTGAATCTTCTGTAAGATATACCAAATTTTCTAAAATTAATGTTCAAAATATGGAACAACTAGAAGTTGGGTATTTTGATCATATTTTGGAAAAATATTATATGATAGATTTAGCTGGACTGTCGATGTGGAGTGATTTTCAAATAGAAAATGATGAAATCTATTTTTTACATAAATTAGCCGAACTGATGCAAATTGATGATTCATTTGTTGAAAATAGTATTGAGGAAACAAAAATCTATTTTCAACAAAATAAATCTGAAATTCCTTATTTTAATGATGCCAATCCCGTCAAACATTTCTATGACAATACAGCTTTGACTATTGAAGTTTTGATCATTCGCAATAAAAATAGATTATTAAAAGAATTATCTCAAAGCAAAGAATTATTGAAATTATTGGCTATTTCAACACAAAGGGATTTAGATGAAAAAGAAAAAAAGAAAATTAAATTACAACTATTAGATTTATGCAAAACAATTCCTTCTTTAACAATTTTTTTAATACCTGGAGGCAGTTTGATTTTGCCGCTTTTAATTAAATTTATCCCTAAATTACTCCCTTCGGCATTTAATGAAAATTTAACAGAAGAAGATTAAATTTTCATTTACATTTTAAATTACATTAAGATATTCATATCTACCTCAAGCTGTTTTAAGATTTTTTAGTTGCCTTATGTTCACAAAATATTTTAAATTTTTATTGAACCAAAATAAAATTGATTAAAGTATCAATTAAATTGATTTGTTTATATATTTGCATCAAAATACTTTATTTTATGACAATCACACAATTGAAATATGTTTTAGCAGTAGCTGAGCATAAAAATTTTACTTTGGCTGCAGAAAAATGTTTTGTTACCCAACCAACTTTAAGTATGCAAATACAAAAGATTGAAGAAGAATTGAATATTCTTATTTTTGATAGAAGTAAAAAACCCATTCAACTTACAGATATTGGTATTAAAATAGTGTCGCAAGCAAAAAACATTGTAAATGAAGCAGATAGAATTCAAGATATAGTTGAACAACAAAAAGGCTATATTGGTGGTGAATTCAGATTAGGGATTATACCCACCGTAATGCCTACTTTGCTACCTATGTTTTTAAATAATTTCATAAAAAAATACCCTAAAATAAAATTAATAATAGAAGAACTTAATACAGACGAAATTATAACTAGATTAAATTCTGGCACTCTTGATGCAGCAATTGCCGCTACCCCTTTGATGGAGGAAAAAATAAAAGAAATTGTTTTATATTATGAACCTTTTGTAGCATATTTACCAGAAAATCACACCCATACAAATAAAAAAGAGATAGAAATATCTGATTTGAATATTGAAGAAATTTTATTATTACAAGATGGACATTGTTTTAGAGATGGTATTTTAAATTTATGTAAAAATGACAAGAATTTTAACACAAATCATTTTCAAATTGAAAGCGGGAGCTTTGAAACTTTAATAAAATTAGCCGACGAAGGTTTAGGTATGACCCTCCTACCCTATCTACATACTTTGGATTTGAATGAAAATAACAAACTAAAATTAAAACACTTTTCAGAACCGAAACCGGCACGAGAAGTAAGTTTAATTTTTCCTAAAAATGAACTCAAAATCCATATTATAGAGGCGCTTCGTGCTTGTATTTCTGGTGTAATCAAAGGTGCAATTGCATTTCAAAACGTGCAAATCATTAGTCCTTTACAAAAAAATAAATAGTTTGATGTTTTCAAAATGATAATTTGGTTAATTATTTTTTTATCAATTGTATTACTAATTGATATTGTAATCCAAACAAAACAGAAGCAAATACCAAATGTACTGGCTGTGAGGCAAATGGAAAATGTAAGTAGGTAATAATGATGCCGCTTAAAGCTTCAAAAACAACTGCAAGCATGATCCAATTAACCAATTTTAATTGTACTGCAAAGCTTTTGTTTTGAATATAAAGATAAATTGTTGAAAACAAAACCAACATTGACAGCGTTCGATGGATATAGAATGTAATAGTTGGGTGTTCTAATATTATGTGCATTTGATCATACCCCAACATTTTTATTTGATCATCAACAAATTGTCTTACTTGTGTACCTAAAATAATTTGAATTAGTGTTAAAAATATTGATAATATTAATATTTTTTTAAATAAAATATTATTCTCATGTTGAAAAACTTGCTTTTTTGCAGCATCAATTGCTGATAACATAACAGCTACTATGAGCAATGCCACAAAAGTATGTAAGGTAATTTTTATTGGATTTAATACAGAATAAACCACTTTTGCCCCTAACCAACCTTGAAATCCCATTAAAATTACTGTAATCCATGACCAAATGGTAACTTTTTTGTTGGTTTTCCAAAATCCAAATGAGCAAACAGCCATCAAAAAAACTACTATTCCAGCCAAGGCACCTGCTAGTCGATTAAGGTATTCGATCCAAGTGTGTTTGGCATTAAATATTGCATAGTCATGTTTAGTATATGGTCGCCATTGTGTTGGGTCAAATGTCGTTTGGGTTTTAAAATTGGCCACTGCAACATACAACTTTTCGTCTTTTATAATCACTTGATTTTCAAGATATAGATGTTGGGGTTGCCACAACAACTGTTTGATGTCTGTGGGTGGAATGTAATAACCAAAGCATTTTGGCCAATCTGGACACCCCATTCCTGAGCCTGTCATTCGTACTAAAGCTCCCGCTATGATAACTAAATAAACCAAAATCAGGGCAGTTTTTGCCGTTTTTATATAATATTTTTGCATTCCAATTGTATTTTATTTTATAATGTGTAATCCTAGTTTTGCTGCTTTTTTAATAACAAAATCGTATGCTTGATCATAATTATTGGGTATTTCTCCATCTAAAATAGCTTCTTTTACAGCTTCTTTTAATATTCCTATTTCTTTTGAAGGTTTTATATCAAATATTTTCATAATTTCCTCGCCCGATATGGGTGGTTGAAAATTTCTTATGGCATCTCGTTCTTCAACTTCTTGAATTTTTTGTCTTACTATTTCAAAATTTTTATGATATTTCTTATATTTAGATGGATTTTTAGTTGTGATATCTGCCTCACATAATGTCATTAAACTTTCAATATCATCGCCTGCATCAAAAACCAATCGCCTTACAGCCGAATCGGTAACTAAATCTTGTGATAAAACAATTGGTCTGGAACTCATTGCAACCATTTTTTGTACAAATTTTAATTTATGATTTAAAGGCAAATGCAACCTTTCAAAGATTTTTTTTGTCATTTTTCCGCCTAAAAATTCATGCCCATGAAATGTCCATCCTTGTTTTTTATGGAACTTTTTTGTTGGTGCTTTGCCAATATCATGCAATAAAGCCGCCCATTTTAGCCAAACATCTTCAGTATTTTGACTTATATTATCTACAACTTCTAATGTATGATAAAAGTTATTCTTATGTGTATGTCCTTCTATTTCTTCAACTTCATTTAGGCTTGTTAATTCTGGCAAAATGTAATCCAATAGTCCTGAATGGTATAATAATAAGAACCCAATTGATGGTTTTGAGGTATCTAATATTTTATTCAACTCATCGACAATTCTTTCGCCTGAAATAATTTTAATACGTGAGGCATTCTTTTGAATTGATTCGAATGACAGGCTGTTGATGTCAAAATGCAATTGTGTGGCAAATCTAATTGCCCGAAGCATCCTTAATGGATCGTCAGAAAAAGTAATGTCGGGATCTAAAGGTGTTTGAATAATTTTATTTTTCAAATCATAAACACCATCAAACGGGTCAATTAAATCGCCATAGTTTGATTGATTTAAAGACAGAGCCAAAGCATTAATAGTAAAATCCCTACGGTTTTGATCATCCTCAAGCGTGCCATTCTCTACAACTGGGTTTCTACTTTCAAAATGATAGCTTTCTTTTCTTGCACCAACAAATTCAATATCAGTATCTTTAAAACGCAGCATGGCGGTGCCATAAGTTTTAAATACTTGAACTTTTGGATTATTGGGCAACATTTCGGCAACTTTTAGAGCTAATGCAATGCCACTACCAACGGCCACAACATCGATGTCTTTTTTAAAAGCTCTATTTAATAATAAATCCCTTACAAATCCACCGATTACATAACATTCTATTCCCAAATGGGTACTAGCTTTAGTAATTATTTCAAATATAGGGTGACTTAATGATGCTTTATAATTCATTTTTTTTTAAACTATTTTATTTTAAATATAAAAAAATACTTGCAATTTAATATTTATTTTCTTATGATTTTAACTTGAGCGTCCAACGATATTTTAATAATCGTAGAAGGCTTTGTTGTTTTTTTATCTCTATTAAAATCGACAACATAATCAACTCCATTGATAATTTCTTTTGAAATTTCGAGAAAGTTTTGAGGTGTTGGTTGTCCAGTAATGTTTGCAGAGGTTGAAACTAATGGTACTTTCATTCGTTCTAATAGTTTAAAACAAAAAGGTTCTTTAACCATCCGTATGGCCAAAGTTTGGTCTTGAGCCATGAGATTGGGTGCTACATTTCGGGGTTTGTCTAATATCAATGTTGTTGGTTTTTCGGACAAATCGATAATTTGCCAAGCTACTTCTGGAATATCTTTAAAAATATTATACATCATTTTTTCGCCATTTACTAAACAAATCATGCTTTGTGTTGCGGCTCGTTTTTTGAGCTGAAATATTTTATTTACAGCATTTTCGTTTGTTGCATCACAGCCAATACCCCAAACCGTATCGGTAGGATATAATATAATCCCTCCGTTTTTAATAATTTCGTAAGCATTAAATACTTCTTGACTCAAGTCCATTTTAAAAAAATTTGTGTATATGAATTAACCAACAAAAGTACGGCTAACTATTAAACAAAAAAAATGTTTCTAAATATTTTAGTTGTAATTTTTATTATAGGCTTATTTGTAGCATTATTTTAGAATATTTTATACATTCGATGTTTTGATGCTAACTCGTTTTGTTGAACGAAATATAATAATTGCAGATGATCTTTGTCAAAGTTTAAAACTTTGACAATGATGATTGATTTGAATAATGCTTAACTATACGACATTGATTTATAATGACATTTTAAAATAGGATATAAAAAAAGCTCCATATAATATGGAGCTTTTTGTGGGGAGAGCAGGATTCGAACCTGCGAAGTTTTCACAGCAGATTTACAGTCTGCCCTCGTTGGCCGCTTGAGTATCTCCCCAAATTGTTGGTTTCTCAAAAGCCGTTGCAAAGATACATTTGTTTTTTGTTTTTGCAAATAAAATTGTTGTTTTTTTTCAATTTTATTTGTTTTTAATACTATCTGTTTGATAATTAATCAACTAGAGTTGTGCTGATTTTTTGCATTTGGGTTTTTTTTAGGAAACTTAAAATGAAGGATGTTTGTATTTTGAAAATATGGCTTGTAATAATCATTTTTCTATATTGAAAAAAGGTTCTTTGAAAGGAGGAATGCGTTAGGGATAGTAGCGGCATCCTTTTTTTATCTAGGCTTTTTTTTGGGCCTAGATAAAAAAAGATATAGCGAATAGCCCGACCCCTTGTGGGTAACGCCCTTTTTATACATATTGTTTGAAGCTAAAAAAAACTCCTTTTTAGGGGAGTTTTTATTTTATTTGGATAGTAGTTCTTGAATTTTATTTCTGAGTTCTTGTCCTCTTAAATCTTTGGCTACTATATTGCCTTGGCTATCGAGGATAAAAGTGGCTGGAATGGCTTCTACTTGATAGGCTTTTGCGATGGGATCTTGCCAACCCATGAGGTTTGAAACTTGATTCCAAATGAGGCCGTCTTTAGCAATGGCATTTTTCCATTTTGCAGCATCTTCATCTAAAGAAACACCAATTATGTTCAATCCTTTTGAATGAAATTCCTTATAAATAGCCACAACATTTGGGTTTTCGGCTCTACAAGGACCACACCAAGAGGCCCAAAAATCGACAATGGTTACTTTTCCAGCTATCGATTGTAATGAAATGGTTTTGCCTTCAGGCGTTTTGGCTTCAAAATTGGCTCTTCATTTGCCTTGTGGCTGTGGCCCAACTTGAGGGGCTGCAGCTTGAGGGGCTTTGTAATTATCAATAGCTGTTTTGATTATTTTTCCAGATTTGGTATTTTTTAGTTCCTCTGTTAAGCTGTTGTATATTTTTTTTCCTTTTTCAAAATCTAAACCTGGTTGTTTGAACATGCCTTCAACAATAAGTACACTTATAAAAGATTTTGGATGCGATTCGGCATAAGTTAAATATTTATTTGTAAGCGATTCTTGAATTTTACCATATTCTTTCATCAATTTGTTGATAACTACCGTGTCTTTATTTTTTTGAGCATCGGTCATGGCTTGCATATTTTTGGTTTGAAAGTCCATCATTTCTTTTTGAACTTTTTTGCCAACAGTTTTCATTTCTTCGTTGAATTTTGTAAATTCATCGTTGTTATAGGTACCCGACACTTTTGATTTTTGGATGCTGTCTTTGTCTATGGTTACTTTGATTTCTTCGTTTTCGATAATCACAGGTACTTTGCCTTGTGCTTTGTCTAATTGAATGGTATAAATAGACAATTCTGTAAATTTTCCAGATAATTCAAATTTACCGTCTTTTACTTTTGCAGTATCTACGGGTACTAACGACATGCCTGCTTCGTCTTGTTTTTCTAATACTATAGATGTTCCGTCTGCTACACCTTTTGCTTCGCCTGTGATTAAAAATTCTCCTTTTTTTACTTTGCTACAAGAGAAAATCGCTACAGAAATAGTAGCTAATAATAATATTTTTTTCATTTGTTTGGTTAAAATTAATTTTTGTAAAGTTACTTGAATAAATATTGTTTTTTCTAAAAATTTTGTTAATCTTGGTTAATTGTTTTTCTATATGGATAGGCTGAAAGTATGTGTCTTTTGGCATAACGTGCTGGTGAATCGGCATTTACCATTTTTACATAGATGGCTCTTGGCACGCTGATGTACTCGTAAACACTACCGTTTGAAAAATTAATTATCAATCGGCTATCTACATATTTATAGTCGGTTATTGTTGCATTTGCAATGGTATCTTTGTATTCTGGTAAATTTTGTTGAATGGTTTCGGCATTGATGCTTACTAAAAAGTGATAGGCTTCAATTATCGTTTTACTGTTTTCTTCTGCGGCTTTTAATCCTGCATCGTCTCCCTGAAATTTATCTGGATGTGCTTCTTTCATCGCATTTCGATAAATATTTTTCAACTCTTTAAGGGTTACTGTTTTTTCAACATTTAGTAACTTTCTGTATTCAACTATTTTTTTCATAAATAAAAATTAAATGGCTTTTGAAGTTTTGTTGTACTTTTAAGGGTTAGTTTATTGTAACACAAACTTCATAACTTATTGTCTTTTAATTGTTTAACATTTTTTTTAGCTTTAAAAATGCACAATTGGGTGCAAAGGTACATTTTTTTGTTTTGAAAGCAAATTCAATTTAGCAATATCCTAAAATTTAGATCAATTTATTGTTTTGGTTTTCTGTTGGCCAAATCAAATCGTTTGGATTTTTTAGGGTATTGGTTGTAGCTTTTATCGCTTGGATTTTCGATTATGGTTTTGATGGTTATCAAATCGCCTACTTGAAAATTTTGTGTAACTTGCTTGTAATCTAATAAATACTCTCCACAAAAATAGTTGTTATCGTTGTCTTTTTCGATGTTTCCTGTATAAATCCCTTTTTGCAGTATGTCGTTTTCTTGTAATTTGGTCATGGTTTTTTAATTTTTTGCAAATATACGTTTTTATGTTTAGTTTCAATCCATTACTTTTGCCATACAATATGGCTTGTTGCAATTTATTTTTTAAAACTTGTATTTAATGAAACCTTTCAAACCCAGCGCTAAAGCATTCAAACACACTTTTTGTGTTTTTGAAGAAGTTCCTACTTCGACTATTACCCACATAAAACCTGATTTTATTAGTTTGTCTGGAAGTCAATATTTTTATCATTCGGATGGAATGTTTCGGTTGTCTAATCATTGGGGGCGATTGGCCAATAGCAAATGGCGGTTGATTAACAAAGGTTTTTCTGACGGGAAATTCAAATTAGGCTTTGCCAAATGGGAGGCGTTTTTTGAAGATAATGATCATGACAAATTGTATTATTTGGAATTAGATATTAATCAAAATGACATCCATTACCAACATAAAAACAATTCTAATTATGATGGAAAAGCCATTTTGAGAACGAGCTTTGAAACGGCAAAACGACTCAAACAAGCAAGAAACATTTGGACATTAACCAATTGGTTTAAACATTTTGAGCATTTTGAACTTGAAGATTTGAGAATTAAAATAGTCCTAGATTTGATATATACAAACAAGACTTTAGAAGCTATCAAACGACATTATATTACATAAAAAACTCCAAATATTGGTTTGGAGTTTCTTATTTTCTTATTTTTTTATTTGATAAATTCAATTTTTTGAGCTTCTTCTGCATTGATACTATCAAAAAAACCTTGCTCATTCATCCAGTCATCGCTATAAATTTTACTCATATATCGAGAGCCATGATCTGGAAAAATAGCTATTACATTTGCGTTTTTGTCAAATTCGCCCTCGGCAGCATATTGTTTGATGGCTTGTAAAACTGCTCCAGAAGTATAGCCTACAAACAAACCTTCTTTTTTTGTAATTTCTCTGGCTGCATGGGCACTTTCTTCGTCGGAAACTTTCATAAAACAGTCAATTACATCAAAATCAGTAGCTGTTGGAATCAGATTTTTGCCTAATCCTTCGATTCGATAAGGATAAATTTCGTCTGTATCAAATTCTTTAGTTTCGTGGTATTTTTTTAAGACCGATCCGTACGCATCAACACCTAAAATTCGGATGTTTGGATTTTTTTCTTTTAAATATTTAGCAGTGCCCGAAATAGTACCGCCTGTACCACTACAACACACAAGGTGTGTAATTTTTCCATTGGTTTGTTCCCAAATTTCGGGACCAGTAGAATTATAATGTGCCTCGATATTCAATTCATTGAAATATTGATTGATATACACTGAACCTTTTGTTTCCTCATGTAATCTTTTAGCTACATTATAATAAGAACGTTCATCATCTGCAGAGACATGTGCAGGACAAACATACACTTTTGCTCCTAAGCTTCGCAGCATATCAATTTTATCTTTAGAGGATTTTGAACTTACTGCTAAAATACAATTATACCCTTTGATGATACTTACCATTGCCAAACTAAATCCAGTATTTCCAGAGGTAGTTTCGATAATTGTATCGCCAGGGGTTAAAATACCTCTTTTTTCTGCGGCTTCAATAATATATAAAGCAATTCTATCTTTTGTAGAATGTCCGGGATTGAAAGCTTCTACTTTTGCAAAAAAGTTGCCTTCCAATCCTTCTGTTACTTTTTTTATCTTAATAAGTGGCGTATTACCTATTAATTCTAGTATATTATCGTATGCTTTTATTTCTTCTTTCATAAAAAAATACTTAATCTAAGGTTTTATTTTTCATTTTGCAACCTCTGAATATGTGCAAAAATAAGTAATTTATTTTTAATTAGTTATTTATTTTTTCTAAATCTAATAAAAAAGTAAATTCTTTGGCCAATTCTCTCAATGCTTCAAACCTTCCAGACGCTCCTCCATGTCCTGCAGACATGTTGGTATCCAAGTATAATTGGGTATTATTGGTTTTCATTTTTCGTAGTTTTGCTACCCATTTGGCGGGTTCCCAATATTGTACTTGCGAATCATGCAAACCTGTAGATACATACATATTAGGATAATTTTGAGCTTTTACATTATCGTAAGGCGAGTATGAAAGCATATAATCATAATAAGTTTTGTCATTTGGATTGCCCCATTCGTCATATTCGCCAGTTGTAAGCGGAATAGCATCGTCGAGCATGGTAGTTACAACATCTACAAAAGGTACCTGAGCAATTACACCTTGATATAATTCGGGTGCCATATTAACAACTGCCCCCATCAAAAGGCCGCCTGCCGAACCGCCTTCGGCATATAAATGGTCTTTTGAAGTATATTTTTGATCGATTACATATTTTGAACAATCAATAAAATCTGTAAAAGTGTTTTTCTTTTGCAATAATTTCCCTGATTCATACCATGTTCTACCCAAGTCCTCTCCGCCTCTAATGTGTGCAATGGCATATATAAAACCTCGGTCGAGCAAACTCAATCTAGTTGAAGAAAAATAAGGATCCATAGAGCTGCCATAAGAGCCATAAGCATACATCAAAAATGGGTTTTTACCATTTTTTTGCATCCCTTTTTTGTAAACAACAGACATGGGTACTTTGGTTCCATCTGTAGCTGTGGCCCAAATACGCTCTTCTATATAATTTTTTTTATCAAATTTGCCTCCCAATACTTCTTGTTCTTTCAATATTGTTTTGGTTTTTTTACTCATATCAAAATCAATAATAGAAGGGGGCGTAGCCATCGATTGGTATCCATACCTTAATATCGACGTGTCAAAATCAACATTGGTTGTTGTATAGGCGGTATAGGTTTCTATTTCAAACGGCAAATAATAGGCTCCTTCCCCACTCCATGGTCTTATATTGATTTTATTTAATCCATTAGAACGCTCTTCTACAACCAAATAATTTTTAAAAATTTCAATTCCTTCTATCAATACCGCTGCTCGATGCGGAATTAAATCCACCCAATTTTCTTTAGAAGTTTGTGTTTCGGGTGTTTTCATTACTTTAAAATTGGTAGCTTTATCTTTATTCGTAACTATATAAAAATCAGAACCATAGTGAGATATACTGTATTCTAAACCTCGAGTTCGTTTTTGAAATATTTGAAAATTTCCATTTGGGTCATTGGCATTTAAAATTTGATATTCTGATGTTAATGTACTAGACGACCCAATAACCAAATATTTTTTGGACTTCTCCTTATATATATATGTAGAAAAAGTATCGTCTTTTTCATGATAAACCAATACATCTTGTGATGCCTCTGTACCCAATTGGTGTTTGTATATTTTGTCTGAACGCAACGTTACCAAATCTTTTCTGGTATAAAACAAGGTTTTATTGTCATTTGCCCATGTAGAACCGCCTGTGGTTTTTTCTAATTTTATGGGCAATATTTCATTGGTTTCCAAATTTTTAATCATAATAGTATATTCTCGTCTGGAAACGGTATCTACACCAAAGGCACACCATTTATTATCTTCGCTAATGTTTAGTCCCGATAATTTGAAATAGGAATGTCCTTTTGCCATTTCATTACAATCAAACAAAATTTCTTCGGCTGCACTTAACGTTGCTTTTTTTCTAGAATAAATAGGGTAATCTTTACCTTTTTCGTATCGGGTAATGTAATAATATCCATTGTATAAATAGGGTACGGAGCTATCATCTTCTTTGATACGGGATTTCATTTCTAAAAATAAATTTTCTTGAAATGCTTTAGTATGCAAAGTAGCAGCTTTATAATAGTCATTTTCTTGATTCAAATAGTCAATAACTTCAGGATTTTCTCTTTCATTGAGCCAATAATAAGGATCTATCCTTACATCGCCGTGTTTTTCTAATTGCTTTTCTATTATTTTTGCAACTGGAGCTGTTTGTGGGTTTGTCATTGCTTTTGTTTTATTTTGTGCATTTGAAGGGGCAAAAATAAGGGATAAAATCAAAATAATAGGTAGCGTTTTCATAAATATTGCTTAAAATTTGTTGCAATGTACTAAATTTGTCAATTGAAAAAATTATTTATTAATAAAAAAGTAAAAAAAAGATGGATTTAATGGGAATGATGGGTAAATTGAGAGACACCCAACAAAAAATGGAAGATACAAAAAAACGCTTGGACCAAGTGTTGATTGATCAAAAAAGTTCCGATGGCTTTCTAAAAGTTAGTGTTACTGCAAATGGTAGCATCAATAGTTTGACTATTGCCGAAGCACTTATGGAAGACAAAGACCAATTAGAAGATTATTTGATACTGACAATCAATAAAGCACTTGCTGAGGCCAAAAAAGTAAACCAAGCCGAAATGGATGCCGTTACTAAAATTGATATGCCAATGATGCCTGGTATGGAAGATTTATTTAAATAATATTTTAATTATTTATTTTATAATAATTTTATTTAAAATAAATATAAGTCAAATATTTTTATAAATATTTTTATACCTAAATAAATTAAGCTACAAAATAGAGTGTAGCTTAATTTATTTTTGATTGTTTTAATGACTTCATTTTATTATTCACCGTATTTTGCGTTAGGAATAGCAGTGAAAATCCTTTAGAAGCCCACCAGCCCCACAAAGGGGTTTTGTAATAAATAGTTTATATAATTTGCTGTTTTATTTGACATTTAGTCTTTTTTTTTGAATAAATAAGTCGGTTTATAGCAATAAAATACTTTGAAATTCGTTGAATTAAAAGTTGGTTTTTGTTATGAAATCTCTATTAACAACAAGTTTGCATAAGCGGACTTTTATAAATAAAAGGCGGTAGGATAAATGGCTGCAAAAAAATAAGTTTTTATGAAAAATATGATATTCTTAATGTATTTTATGAGCTGGACTTGCCATCAAGCACAAAGTAAAATGCCTGAAAAAAATTACAAAAAATTTCATCTTGAAGCTCAAAATTATTGTAAATCCCATGAAATGAATACTGAATATTATTTTTTGTTGGATTTGAGTTTGCATCCAGGTCGTAATCGTTTTTTTGTAATCAATATAAAAGAACAAAAAATTATTGATCGGAATTTAGTTACCCATGGAAGTTGCGATGTTTTTTCGGACAATCCAAATAAATGGGAAAAATCCAAATTTGACAATCGATTAGACAGTCATTGTTCTATGAAAGGCAAATATAAAATTGGGAAAAGAGATTGGAGTGCATGGGGAATTAAGGTCAAATATTGGCTTGAAGGTTTGGAAGAGTCTAACCAAAATGCAGTAAAAAGGGTGGTTGTGTTACATTCATGGGAGGCCGTTTCCAATACTGAAATATATCCAGAAGTTAGCCCACTTAGCTGGGGTTGTCCTGCAGTATCGGATGTTTTTATGCAAAAATTGGATGCTAAATTAAAAGCCTCCAAAAAACCCGTTTTGCTATGGATTGTCGATTAAAATTGGTTTACATTATTGATAAAAAACATCATAACCAAATCGGAACAAGGTGCCAACTACTACAATTATAAAAAATATTCTTATAAAAGCATTTCCTTTTTGAATTGCTAATTTGGATCCTAAAAATCCACCAAAAGCGTTGCAAATTGCCATAGGCAAAGCAATACTCCAAATAATTTTGCCTTTACAGCTAAACAATATGATAGACCCTAAGTTGGTAGCTAAATTGACCATTTTGGCATTTGCCGATGCTTCTAAAAAATCATAACCCAAAAGTGAAATAAATGCCAAAACAAAAAAACTTCCTGTGCCTGGACCAATAAAACCATCATAAAAACCTATCACCACACTGCTAACGATGGCTCCTTTAATCTGTTGTTTTTTTGTAAGATTTAAAATACTTTTTTGACCAAAATTTTTTTTAGTATAAGTGTATATCAAAAGGCCTACTAAAATGATCAGCAAAATGGGTTTCATAAAATTGTTATTGACTTTTGTTAGTAATAATGAGCCCAAAAAAGCAGCTGGAATTGCCAATAAAATCATGATAATCAGTAAGTTCCATTTTAGTTTTACTTTTTTTAAGTATTGAATAGCTGCCAAAAATGTTCCTGAAAATGAAGGAATTTTTACACTTCCAATGACCGTTGCTACTGGAAATTGAGGCAATAATACCAAACTCATAGGCGTTTGAAGCAAACCACCTCCTCCAACAATAGCATCTATAAATCCTGCAACAAAAGCAGTACAACACAATATAAACAAAACAGTGGCATCCATAAAAAAAAATTTGCTCAAAAATACTCAATAAATGCTTCAAATGATTTGTTTTTTTGTTTATTTGCATTCAAATTCAAAATCATGACACCAACCCCATTTATTCAAATATTAGCCTATACCTTACCCTCCATAATTACAGGATGTGTGGCCTATTATTTATTTAATTTACATTTCAAAGAACAACAAAAAATCAGGAAATGGATGCTTCAAAAAGAGAGTCAAAAATCGGTTTTGCCATTGCAATTACAAGCTTTTGAAAGAATGATTTTGTTTTTAGAGCGTATATCTTTATCTCAATTACTAATTAGAATTCAGCCTATATCCGAAAATAAATGGGATTATGAAAATTTTGTTGTTGCACAAATCGAACAAGAATTTGAACACAATTTAACCCAACAATTGTACCTTTCTGAAGAGGCTTGGACTATCGTTATGGCTGCTAAAAATACAACCATTCAAATTATTAGAAACACCAATAAAGAAACTTCAATAACAAATGCCAACCAACTTAGGGAGTCGATTTTGAAAGCACTTTTGGATAAAAAATCACCAAGTGTAGAGGCAATTTCTTTTATTAAAAATGAGATAAAAAGTATTATTTAATACCATTATTTTTGCTGGTAGCATATTGAAACCCTTCGTCCCACCAGATTTTCATTTTATTTTTATTAAATATCAATGGATTGTTTGTTAAAGAAGAAGGAGTGTAATATAAGTTTAATTTTACATTTTTATTATTTGCTGCGAGTTTACCAATGGTAATATCGTGTTTTTCAATTTGGTCTAAAAGGGTTTGAAACAAATCAACCATCAACGAAAATGGGTTTTTTCCGATGTTTCTGGGTTGTAATAATTTTTCTGTTTCCAAAATAATAACATCTATTTCTGTGGCTCCTCTATTAATAGCCTCTCGGATTGGAACTAAGCTAGAAAATCCGCCATCGCCATACAAAGAGCCATTTCGTGAGCTTAAACTCATAAATGGTATATAATTACAAGAAATCCAAACCCAATCACAAAAATCTTGATAATTAAAATCTTTAATCGATTTGTATTCTACTTCGTTTTTAGACAAGTTGGTAACTGTAACTACAATATCTTTTGAGGAGTTTTTAAGTAGATTAAATTCTTCTTTTGTAAAATTATCTTTAATGTATTTTCTCAATCTTTGGCTTTCGCCAAAAGTTCGTCGGCCTCTAAAAAATTGTTTGATTACATTAAAGTGATTGATGCTAACTACTTCTATTCCATTCTCCATTTTAATTTTAAACGGATTGATGTCAAAAATTTTCGACATATCAACACTTGTATAAATGCCAAAAATTTTGTCCACTTTGCTTAATGCCAAATGTGGAATTAGCAAACTGCCGGTAGAAGTACCTAAAAAAAGGTCGTATTCAAACCCCCTATTTTCGATAAGGTATTGGGCTACTCCGCCCGCAAAAGCCCCTTTGCTGCCGCCGCCTGAAATTACTAATGCTCTCATTTTTCTAATAATAAATGATTTAAAATTGTTTTTTGATCATTTGGAAGTGTAACCAATAAAGTTTGAAAATAACTTCGATGGGAGCTATTTTTGAGCATCAAACGGATTTTTTCTCTTGCAAATTTTGAAAATTGCCATTTATGACTGGTCAAAGCTTGAACTAAATGTGGCAAATAATTGAAATCATTTTTGTTTAAAAAAATCAAATTATTTAAAGCATTTTGTCGGGTAGCACTTTCATATTTTTCGGACGAATATTCAATTAACTCGTCATAATATGAAGTTTTGATTTGAGGGTTATAATTAGACGTTTTTAATGCCAAGGTAAGCCACAAAATACGTAAATTTTTATCATTAAAACCTATCCATTCCTGGGTTTGATTTAAGAGTGCGGTTTGGTCTTCGGGAAATTTTCGCCATAAATTAGTCAATACAATTTCTTTTGTAATATAGGAATTATCATTTAATAATTGAGTATAAAGCGGTTTAAAATCTTCCGAATGAATACCCAGTCGGGCAATATCTTGTTTGATAGACAAGTTTTGTGTTGCAAAAGCGGCTTGTATAATGTCTGATTTTGACTCGTAAGGAATATCTTTAATTTGAAACAATATTTCTGATTTGATAGGGTAAAAAGCATTGGACTTCATAAGCTCTAAAAAGGTACTTTTTTTGTCTAAATAACTAACATTTTCCATAGAAGCCACATCAAAATATTGATTCATGAACGGGCTTTGATTTAAAATTTTCATGGCTTCAATGATGTCAAATTTGCCGTTTTCGAGCCATTTTTTCTTAAAAACAGCCTGATCAAATGGAGCTACTTTGTTCATTTCATCTAAAAATTCATTTGTATTGACATTTAAAAATTGATATTTTTGTAAATAATTTTTTATTCCTTTTCGAAATGCTTCTGGCCCAATTTGATGTTTTAGTGCATGAAGTGCCCATGCTCCTTTTTTATAATAGGTTAGCGAACTGGCCTTGTTACTTAAAATGGGTATCGAATCCGTTTCAGATGCTTTTTGTAATTGTTCGGCCATGTTGTATAATTCCCAATCCATTTCATTTTGACCATACAAATGTGCTTCTGCCAAAAGGGCATAATATGTTGCAAATCCTTCGTGTAACCAATGATCTACATCTGATTTTGAAGTAATTAAGTCTCCAAACCAATGATGGGCCAATTCATGTGTATTGACATTGACATAACTTTTATCATGAAAACCAATAGCATCTATAACAAAATCTTGCGAAAAAATAGTTGCTGTAGTATTTTCCATACCTGCATATAAAAAATCTTTCACGGGAATTTGTTTGTAAACAGACCAAGGATAGGGAACTCCTATTTCTTTTTCAAAAAAGTCAAATATTTCTTTAGAATACCGGTAAGTGGCTTCATATTTTGAACGGTCTTTGGGCTGATAATACAATGATAAAGGAATGCCCGATGAAGTATTTATTTTTTGATGTTCAAATTGACCAATTGCCAACATCAACAAGTAGGAACTCATGGGTTTTTGCATCTCATAAGTCCAATATTTTTTATTTTTTTTGAAAAAAGTCTTTTTTAGTAAGCCATTTGAAATGACTTCAAATTTTTTGTCAAATCCAATCGTGAGATTAAAAATCAATTTTTCGTTCAAATCATCAAAACTTGGAAACCAAGCGCTGCTATTTTTGCCTTGCCCTTGTGTCCAAATTTGCAAATCGTCATTATTACCTACAAAATACATGGTTTGTTTGGGCTGTACTTCATATTTAAATGTAAGGTAATTGGTAGCCCGTTTGATGTTGTCAAACAAGAGAATTTGTTTATTGGTAACTAAATATTTAACTTTTTTGTTATTTAACCGAACATCATCAACTTTCATATTGACGGCATCAATTTTTATAGTATCTATTTCATTCAATACCTCAAATTGAAAAGCAACATGCCCTATAACTTTTTTAGTTGCTACATCTAAGTCTAAGTTTGCTTTAACAGATTGAAAATCAACATTTTTTAATTGTTGGGCCTGAGTTCCAATTGCGATAAATAACCAAAGAAAATACTTCATATTGCTACTTTTTTTCATCAAAACAAATATAGCAAAATTTAGGTTTTATTGATAAAAAAAATAATAAAATCGTTTTTTTATAATTTTTTTGCAAAATAAGTACTCATTATCGTTACAAAACTTACAATGGTAATGGTGCTTAAAGGCATAATAATGGCTGCAACTAGAGGTTGCAATTGTCCCGTGAGTGCAAAACCTAGCCCCACAATATTATACAATATTGAGAGTGTAAAACTCCATTTGATAGTAGTCATGGCTTGCTGTGAATATGCTAAAAATGCAGGAATTTTTTCAAACTTTGAAGCCGCTAAAATAGCATCGCAAGCAGGAGAAAAAACATTGACATCTTCGGAAATTGAAATACCAACGTGACTTTGAGCCAATGCTCCTGCATCATTTAACCCATCGCCAATCATCATGACCCGTTTTCCTTCGATTTGAAGCTGTTTGATAAAATCAAGTTTTTGCTCGGGTTTTTGGTTAAAAACCATTTCAACATGTGGAGGCAACCATTTTTCTAAACGCTCTTTTTCGCCTTCGTTGTCTCCAGAAACTATTTTTAACTCAAATTGTGTACTCAATTGTTGAAAAAGCTTGGTTAAACCCTTGCGGTAATTATTTTTGAAAACAAATTTACCTTGATAAACTCCAGAAATGGCTATATGAACGGCTGTTTGCAGGTGGTTTTCATTTTCAATAATAGAGGCTGCTCCAACAAATGATTTAGAACCCAGTGTGATGGTTTTATTTTGGAATGTAGCTTTCAATCCTTTGCCCGTAACTTCTTCATAATCAGTTAATTTAATAGATGGAAATGCAGGTAAAAAATCATATAACAACCTACTCAATGGATGGTTTGAACTTCTCAAAGTACTTTTTACAATTGCCATATCGGCATCCAATATAGTGCTACCAATATATGAAATTTCTGATTTTAAATTGCTCGTTATGGTGCCTGTTTTGTCAAAAACAATAGTGTCTATTTGTGCCATTTGCTCTATTACTAAAGCATTTTTAAGATAAAATTCATTTTTTCCTAATATTCGTAATACATTGCCAAAAGTAAACGGTGCAGTAAGTGCCAATGCACACGGGCAAGCAACTATCAAAACGGCCGTAAAAACGTTGAAAGCGGTATTGGTATTTTGAAAAATCCAAAATACAAATCCTGCAAATGCCGTGATTAATAATATAGGAGTAAAATATTTGCTAACAGTATCTGTAATTGTTTTATACTTTTGATTGACCGTTTTTTGAAAAACATCGTTGCTCCACAATTGTGTCAGATAACTTTGCGAAATCGTATGTAAAACCGTCATTTCTATTGGTTTTCCTATTTGCTTGCCTCCTGCATACAGGGTGTCGCCAGATTTTTTAAAAACGGGTTGCGATTCGCCTGTTACAAAACTATAATCAATAGCCGCTTCTTCAGACAATAAAATACCATCAACAGGTATCAGTTCTTGATTGCGTATGAGCAACATATCGCCTTTTTGAATATCATATACCGCTATACTTTCCTCAAGGGTATGGGTTGGGTTTACTTTGGTAACTGCAATAGGAAAATAGGATTTGTAATCTCGTTCAAAACTTAAAAAATTGTAAGTTTTAATTTGAAACATTTTACCCAAAAGCATAAAAAATATCAACCCTGTTAAACTATCAAAAAAACCCGATCCATAATCCATTATAATGTCAAAAGTACTACGAACAAACATGACAATGATGCCCAACGCAATTGGGATATCCATATTGAGCATACCGCTTTTTAGGCTTTTGAATGCTGAAACATAATAACTACTGGCCGCATATACAAAACTAGGAATGGACAAAGCAAAAATAAGCCATCTGAAAAAATTACGATATTGGTTGAGCCAAAATTCATCAACCTCAAAATATTCGGGAAAAGACAATAACATGATGTTGCCAAAACAAAAAAAGGCTACTCCAAGTTTGTAAGTCAATGATCTATCGATAGATGGAGTTCCTGTTTCATAATTTTCGAGACTGATGTAGGGTTCATAGCCAATTGAACACAAAACAAGTACAATTTCATGAAGAGAAACAAGATCATTATCAAAATGAATTCTTACTTTTTTTTGATTAAAATTGACTTCAGATTTTGAAATGCCTTGATTTAATCGTTGTAAGTTTTCTAAAACCCAAATACACGAGCTGCAATGAATGTGAGGAATAGTTAAAGTTATGATACAGTTTGAATTTTCTTTAAAATCTAATATTTTTATAATAATATCTTCATTTTTTAAGAAATCATATTTGCCCTGAATGTCATTGGGTGTACTGCCAGGTGTTTTTTCAAAATCATAATAACAGCTCATGTCGTTGATGGAAAATATTTCGTACACTGTTTTGCAACCATTGCAACAAAATTTTTTTTGATCAAATTCAATTTCATTATTTGCATCCGTATCCAAGCCACAATGAAAACATTTTTTGACAACCATAAAAAGCATTTTTAGTATAATGCAAATATTCAAAAAAACATTCTAAAAAATGATGATAATTATCATTAAAAGTTATATTTTTGTTATAAAATTTAGAATAATTATTTTTTAAATATATTACTTACAAATATTTCAACACTTAATACATCAAATATGACAATCTGCGAACAATGCGATGTAAGAAAATACAGTTCTTTAAACGCTCTAACCGATACTGAATTGGCGAAAGTTGCCATTTGTAAAACGACATACAATTTAAAAAAAGGGGATGCCATATTTAATGAAGGCGATGCAACAAATGGGGTGTTTTGTGTTAAAGAAGGAGCTTGTAAAATGACCAAACTTGGCACAAATGGCAAAGACCATATAATAAAAATTGTCAAATCGGGCGAACTACTGGGGCAACGCTCGATGATTAGCGACGAAAATGCCAATTTAAGTGCAGTAGCTTTGGAAGAAATGAAAGTATGTTTTATACCCAAAAGTGAGATGATGCCCTTTTTTCAGGAAAATCAAAAATTTTCGATGGCGGTACTCAAAACAATATGCAACGATTTGAAAGAAGCCGACGACCACACCATTTCATTAGCTCAAAAAACAGTCAAGCAACGGTTGGCAGAAACATTGATTTATTTGTATGAAAATTTTGGCGAAAATCCAGATGGCAGTCTCAAAATTCAATTGTCGAGAGAGGAAATGGCTGGCATGATTGGTACGGCAACAGAAAGTTGCATCAGGTTATTGTCGGAATTTAATAAAAATAATGATATTGATATTATTGGAAAAAAAATAATCATTTTGAACGCAAACAAATTAAAAATGTTAGCATTAGGTTAAAATCCTGACTACTATTTTTTTAAATCTCACCCTTATTTTTGATGACTATACCTACTAAAAATACATTTTTTATATTTATTTTTTTATTAATTAGCAATTTCATTTTGGCACAAGACCAAACACCAAAAGGATTGATTGCCTCCAAAGCCATGGTGGTTGCTGCTCGGGAAGAAGCGGCACAAATAGGAACAGCTATCTTACAAAAAGGGGGCAATGCTTTTGATGCTATGTGTGCAACAGAATTGGCTTTGGCAGTAGCATATCCGTATGCCGGCAACATTGGCGGAGGCGGTTTTATGGTTTATAGAAAAGCAAATGGGAGTGTAGGCACGTTAGATTATCGAGAACAAGCACCTTTAGCCGCTCATCGGGACATGTATTTAGATGCAAACGGCAATGTTATTCCAAATTTAAGCGTACATGGTGGACTTGCCATTGGAGTTCCAGGCACTATTGCTGGCATTTTTGCAGTACACAAAAAGTTGGGTTCGTTACCCTTGTCCGATATTTTTCAACCCGCAATTCAATTGGCACAAAAAGGAATTGTAATAACCGAAAAACAAGCGGCTCAATTTCAAAAACATCAAAAAGATATTGCAGCTATTAGTGGCATAAATGTAAAAATGGCCAGAGATTTTCAAAAAGGAGATACCTTAAAACAACCCGAATTGGCAGCAACGCTCTTACGAATTTTACAAAAGGGTCAAAAAGAATATTATCGAGGCAAAACAGCTCAACAATTGGTAGCCTTTATCCAAAAAAATAAGGGTATTATTACTTTAAAAGACTTAAAAAAATACCGTGTCAAATGGCGGCAACCCATTGTTTTTCCTTATAAAAATTTGAATATTATTGCTATGGCACCACCATCTAGCGGCGGTATCACTTTAGCCCAAATCTTAAAACAAATAGAACCCTTCGATATACAAACATTAGGGTACCATTCTACACAAAGTATGCAATTACTTACAGAGGCCGAACGTAGGGCTTATGCAGATAGAAATTATTTTTTAGGAGATCCTGATTTTGTAAAAATTCCTCAAAACACCTTGCTCAACGAAAATTATTTAAAATTGAGAATGAAAGATTTTAGTTTTGATAAAGCAACCAAATCTTCTGAATTGAACCATGGAACTATCTCATTTTCAGAAAGTAATGAAACTACACATTATTCTATAATAGACCCTTTTGGAAATGCAGTTGCCGCTACTACCACTTTAAATGGGGCATTTGGCTCCAAATTATACTCAGAAGATTTGGGATTTTTTTTGAATAACCAAATGGACGATTTTAGTATAAAACCAGGTGTAGCCAATATATATGGGCTAATTGGTGCAAAAGCCAACAGTATTGCTCCTCAAAAGCGGATGCTCAGTTCCATGACACCAACTATAGTTGAAAAAAATGGCCAGTTGTATATGGTTCTTGGTTCACCTGGAGGTTCTACGATTATCACTTCGGTATTGCAAACGCTGTTAAATGTTTATGAATACAATATGAGTATGCAAGAAGCTGTGGATGCTCCACGATTTCATCATCAATGGTTACCCGATGAAATTTTGGTTGAACCTCATCGTTTTGACCCTCAAATATTAAATGAGTTAGTCAAAAAAGGCTATCTCATAAACGAAAAAACAGCACCCGTTATAGGAAAAGTTGATGCTATTTTGGTTTTGCCAAACCAGCAATTAGAAGGCGGTGCAGATTTTAGAGGAGATGATAAAGCAGTTGGATTTTAATAAAATCCTACTTTCAAAACATAACGTTTATTTATTTGTAATAATTATTCGTTATTTTCCAAAAGCCAATGGATGTCTTCAATAAGTTTTTGAATTTCCTCTGGTTTTGTTCCATCATAAAACCCCCTTACCCGACGTTTGGTATCCACTAAAACAAAATTTTCTGTATGTACCATGTCATACAATTCATTGGGTTTGCCCAACTTGACTGCCAAATAGGATTTACGAGCCATCGTATAAATATCTTTCTTGTCGCCCGTTACTAAATGCCATTTTAAATCGTTTACGCCATTTTTCAAAGCATATTTTTTTAATGCTTTTACATCGTCTGTATCTGGCAAAACAGAATGAGATAGTAACATTACTTGAGGATTATTTGCGAATGCTTTTTGGATTTCAACCATATTTGTAGTCATTTTTGGACAAATAGAACCGCAAGTCGTAAAGAAAAAATCGGCAACATATATTTTGCCCTCAAAATCTTTTTGAGTTATGGTTTTACCATTTTGATTGGTAAATGAAAAATCCGAAATTGTATGATATTTACTTATATATTGAACAGTAGAATCTACCAATTCAGGATTTACCATATCTGGGTTATAAACTGTTAAGTGTTTTTTGGGTTTCAAAGCCATATAAAAAGCCCCTATGGTAAGTGTAGAAAAAACAAACAATATAATAAAAAACCATCTGTATTTTTTTATAAATAATAAAACCATAATCTTAATAAATTTAAGGCAAAATTAGTTTTTTTGCTTGAAATAAACAATTAAAATTCCATAAAACCATTCAAAACAATAAGTGTCCTTAAATTCAACACCTTCTTTTGTTTAAAAATCACTATATTTGCCCATAATTTAAGTAATATACTTAAAAATCTTAATCAGACACCATGTTATTCGAAGCATTTTCACTATCAAAAAGTATTCAAAAAGCCATTGTCGAGCAAGGCTATACCACTGCAACTCCCATTCAAGAACAATCGATACCCATTATATTAGCAGGAAACGATTTGGTTGGATGTGCTCAAACAGGTACAGGAAAAACTGCAGCTTTTGCCATTCCTATCATCCATCAACTACATCGAATTGTGGGTTCGTCAAAAAAACCAAAAGTGATAAGAGCACTAGTTGTAACCCCAACTCGTGAATTGGCAGTACAAATTGGTCAAAATTTTGATAGCTATGCTCAATATACCAACCTAACGCAACTCACCATTTTTGGCGGGGTGTCGCAGTTGCCGCAAGTTGAAACCTTAAAAAAAGGAGTAGATGTTTTGATAGCAACGCCTGGGCGATTATTAGATTTGCATAAACAAGGCTTTATACATTTGCACGATTTGCACACCCTTGTATTGGACGAAGCAGACCAAATGCTGGATATGGGATTTGTAAACGATGTAAAAAAAATTGTTAAATTAACACCAAAAAACCGACAAACCTTACTTTTTTCAGCCACTATGCCCATTGCAATTCGGGAATTAGCCGAAATGTTTTTAAACAATCCCGAATCTGTAACGGTGTCGCCTGTATCTTCTACCGCAGAAAAAGTATCGCAAAAAATATATTTTGTAGATAAAACAGAAAAAAGAAATTTATTATATCATTTAATAAAAAATGAAAATATTTCTGACGTGTTAATTTTTTCAAGAACCAAACACGGGGCAGACAATGTTGTCAAAGCGCTCAGAAAAAACAATATTCCTGCAGAAGCTATTCATGGAGACAAATCGCAAAATGCCCGTCAAAGGGTTTTAGAAGCATTTAAAAATAAAGAAATTGGTGTTTTGGTTGCCACCGATATTGCTGCAAGAGGTATAGATATCGACCAATTGCCGTTTGTTATCAATTTTGATTTGCCTAATATTCCCGAAACGTATGTACACAGAATTGGTAGAACTGGCAGGGCCGGAAATGGTGGTATAGCCATCTCTTTTTGCAGCAAAGATGAAGAACCATACTGGAAAGACATCCAAAAATTAATCAAAGTTGATGTTGCCATCGTAACCGATCATCCTTACCCTTGGCATAGTGGTAGCCCAAAAAGTGTGCCCGAAACTGCACCAAAAAACAGCAATCGAAGCGGCGGTGCTCACAAATCAAGAAAATCTGCTGGCTCTAAACAGAATAAAAAAAGATGGTACTAAAAGCGTCCAGTAAGTTTTATGCCTCAATATCTTAAATTTATATAAAAAATTTTACACACTTTTTTAGGACAGTATCAAAGTATTTTTATTTGAAGCTATTCCCGCTTTTTGTTTCAAGTCCTCACAAAAAAAGGGGTGGTTCTAAGGCAAAAAAAGAGCTTCTTTGGTCGCTTTTTTTTGCCAAGAACCACTCCCTTTTTTTGTTCCGGGCTCATATCTTTGCATCTGATAATAATTTACAAAAAAAATGTATTTTTGAAAATTAAAAATTGATAATAGATAACAAAACAAAGTTGCATAATTGTTTGCGGGCTAAATACATTTAATGATATTCATGCGAAAGGAAAATCAACTTTGTTTTTATTACAAAATAACCACAATTAGTACTTAAGCACTATACTATTTAGTTTAGATGTTGTATAAAAAATGAGCAAAGGTAAATGTAATATTTTGTTATCCTAAAAAGAAATAATTATGAGCATTAAGTATTCAGTAGGATTGGACGTTGCAAGTAAAAAAATTGATATTTGCATGTCTGTAATTGATTGTAATCAAAAAGTAACTGTAGTAGCAAGTACTTCATTTCCAAACACTTTGAAAGGATTTCAGAGCATGGACGAATGGATTGTCAAAAAGAAAAAGTTGCAAGAAATTCCCTTGGTTATGTGCATGGAGGCTACAGGTGTTTATCACGAAAATTGTGCCCTTTATTTTTCAGAAAAAAAGTATGCCGTTTCCATTATTTTGCCAAATAAGGCAAAGCATTATTTAATTTCTTTAGGATTAAAATCTAAAAACGACAGCATTGATGCCAAAGGATTGTCAAAAATGGGAGCAGAACAATGTTTGGAACTTTGGCAACCCATGGGTAAGTTGTATTATGAATTGCGACAATACACAAGACAGTATCAAAATTTACAAGATCAAAAAACAGTCATTAACAATCAACTCCATGCTTTAGAAAACAGCATGTATATGAGTGAAATGATGATAAACCAACAAAAGGCAATCATTGAATTGTTCAACGAACAGCTTAAAGAGCTTGAAAAATTAATGAAAAATTTGATTAATTCAGACCAGGTTCTAAAACAAAAAGTGGACAACATTTGCAAAATAAAAGGGATTGCATTGCTTAGTGTATCAACCATTATAGCTGAGACAAATGGCTTTGAATTGTTCAAAAATTACAAGCAATTAGTGTCGTATGCTGGATTTGATGTTGTTGAAAGAGAATCTGGGATGAGTGTTGGAAAGACAAAAATTTCTAAAAAAGGAAATAGTCGTATTCGTAGGGCTTTGTTTATGCCAGCATTTGTAGCTATAAAATATAAAGAAAAACCATTGGTGAGTTTATATGAAAGGACATTTGCAAAACATGGCATAAAGATGAAAAGCTATGTAGCAGTTCAAAAAAAACAATTGGTTTTAATATATCATATTTGGAAGAAAAATGAACCCTATAATCCTGATTATAAAAAAGATAGCCCCGAAATGAATTCCGAGGCTATACAAGATAACAGCTTAAAAAGCGGTTTCTCAGAGGTGCAAAATTATGAAAAAAAAGAAGATAATGAAACAAAAGATAAAAAAAAAGAAAAAATACATAGCCATTGTGAAGTTGCGTAACAACGCTGATGGAACAGCAAAATGTCTAAAATACAGGTTCGATGATTTAATAAAATTCACACTATTTTTAGACACAAATTGGTCAGAGTGGAAGTGGTTTAATTTATATTCAAATAAAGAAGAAAACAAAGGAATGCAGATTGGCAATTATACAAAAAATAACAAACCAACAACAAGAAATGTCTAATTCTTTTTTAAACTCTTATAAAAAAACTGCCCAATTAATAAATTAAAGGAGCAGTAAAATGAATTTCATTTTTGCATGGCAAAAGTACAAAAAAATAGAAAGTATGACCTGAAATGATTCAATTAATGACATTCATTTTTGCACCATCCATCAAAAAAACAATATTAAAAACGAATTAAATGAAAATAAAAAAAAGTCAATTTTTTATGAAAATTATGGAAAAAAATTTGGATTTTAAGATAGTACCTTTACACTTCAATCGGGGCTAGAAAACCCGTTTTCAGCAGAATAATTTATATTAAAAAGAAATAAATCATTAAAAAGTAATACCAAATATATTTATAAAATAGTCCAAAGATGCGTAGTTATTTTTTAGAAAAAATTTTCAAAAAAAATCGTTGCATAGCTGGGCTACGGAACTATTTTTTATGAATAATTTTAGCAAAAAAGAACAAGTAGATTGGACTATTTTATATGTATATTTGGTATAATTACAAAACCCACTTCTCAGCCTCCCGAAAAATGCGTTTGGCAACTAATGTGGTGATGTAATCGTCTTCTAATTTGGTTTCAAAGGAATATTTCAAAGTGCTGTTATCGTCTTGATAATAATTGACATTGAGCAAGGTTTCTTCTTCATAATAATGTGAAATATAAACCGCAATGTGCTGATTCAGAAACCATTTGCCTATTTGGAAATAATTATCTGCTTTGAAGAAATAATAATTTTCTCCTTCTAAACCTTTGTACAATATATCATTTACATTTAAGTTTTTTATTTCGGTTTGGTCCAAAATGGCTTGGATTCGGGACTCAAAATTATCCACAAGTTCATCGTTTACCGCATTGAGTTTGTCATAGTCCATGGGGCTTCCGCCTTTTTCGATAAACTCAACAAAAGTTTCTTCCTCTTCGCCATATTGATTTTCTCGAAGGTAGCCATGATCTTTGATTTTGAAACCATATTCATCTTCATATAGAAAGCGGTCGTGAAGCACTTCTTCTAAATTATGAGTAGCTAAATACTGATTCTGAACGGGTATTTCTTCATTTTTTTCGTTCAAAACGGTATCAAAAGCCGTTACATCATATTCATCACAAACCAGTGCCCAACAAACAATTTTATTGAAATTCATTCGGAAATCATCGGCATAAATCAGGTTGATGGTGGCTTTTTGTTTTACATACAATTCGCCGTGGTTGTAGTGCCCTTGCAAGAATTCGGCATCTAAATTTTGATGAAAATAATGGGTAGTTCCACTAAGATACATACTGAAAATATCAGCATCGGCAAGGCAAATAATTGGTGGTGAAAAGTCTAAATCATAAGCACTTAGATGTTTTTTGATCGTGATTTTTTCTTTAAAAATATACCCTAAAATGTATAAATCTTCAAAATCATCTAAATAGGTGTCCAAATACAAACTTTCGAGTTCCATTTCATTTTCTGCCAAAAGGAAAAAGCTGTTTTTCATATACGCTTCATCGCCATCAATAGAAAACATATTAAAAGCATCATAAATTTCATTTCCTTCAAAATCCGTGCATTGCTTCAAATACATTTCGGCTTCTTTTCTGTGAATCACCTTGAAAGTTTGCCCTTGAATGCTAACGGTTTCAAAAGGTTTATGATTCCCATAAAGTGAAATATAATTCGCAATTCGTTGCTTGTAGGATTCAAATTCTTTTTGTTCTTTTTTGGCTTCTTTTTTCAACCGTTTTTTCTCTTTTTCAACAAATTCCAGCAGCTTGAAAAGCAAAAATTTCATGTTTTTTTGAGGTGAAAAATCCTGTTTGGAATTATGCCACAACGTCACATAATTAGTATCATCAATTTCGATATCATAATCCAAAGCGGCATAATTTTCTTCATTAGTATCATTGCCAAAAGGTTCGTCCAGAATAGCCAAACGGAAGAGATTGTTATAATCTGGCTCTTTGCGCTTAACAGAAATCCTATGATTTTCTCGAATAATTGTGAAAAAATCATATTTATAATTTCGATTTTGCTTTTCACAAAAATCAGCTATAATTTGCAAGTTTTCACAAATCAATTCGGCTTGTTCTTCATCTGAAAAAGGCTTTTCTTCATAATAACTATGGTATTTTCCTTGAATGTTTTTGAGTAGATATTTTTCATTATCTTTTTGAATTAATTGCTCGCATGCTATAAAATTTTTGGTCGCTTTTTTAATCAAATCATAATCCAAAAATTGAATGGCTTTGTTTTCATTTGTATAAATATCATTGGTTGCCTGATTTTGACTTGACCAATACCGAAAGCGAGAATCTCCATCTGTAAATGCATCAAAGTAAAAATGTTTGGCATCAAATTCGGAAGAACTTTCTATTTCTTCAGAAATTCTAAAGGTTACATAATCCGTTAGCGACCAATCGAAAGACAAATTGTAATCGCCCAGCCAAGGCATTTTGTCGGCATCTTCGTAATCATTGTATTTTTCCTGCACCACCTCCAAATTTATGATACTTCTAATGCGTTCAGGAGTTGCAATTTGCTGTAATTGAGTGAAATAAAAATGACTTCTTTCTACATGAATTAAAAATTCTGCCCAAATTGGTGTAAAACGTTCTAAAGCATTTGGCACCTCTTGAATCGTTTTAAATTCATATATCTTTTCATCGGTATTTTTATATATAATTTCAAAATGATCTGTTTTTGAAAAGAGTTTTTGCAGCATTTTTTTTGGTGAAACCCAAATGTAAATTTCTGCTCCATCTTCCAATAAAAAAAAGATACTTTGTGGCACATCGGCACCATCCGAAGCTCGTTGATGTGGCTTGTTTACAAACACATTGGTTCTTGAAAGCGGTAAATAGAGAGCCACTTCGTTATGATGCGCTTCCTGATAATTTTCAAAAAAACGATTGTAATTTTCAAGAGTAAGTGCTTTGTTTTCAAATAGAATCGGAATATTTTTATGATTGTGCGCCTCCAAAAAGTCCGAATCGTGAAAATAACTTTCAAACCCTAGTGCATCTAAAATACTTTCTACGGTCCATTTATCTAATTCGTGATGTAAAACAATAAAATAGGAATCGGTATCGGTTTCTAAAAAAGTCAATTGTAAACGGGAATCAATCTCTTTTAAAGCCAACTCAAAATCAATCCAAATGTCCTTTAAAACATAAGGAAGCCCATGGTAGTCGGCTTTTTTTGGAAGTGTAAAATCATGTAAATCAAAATTTTCTTGTAATGTTTTTGAAATATTAAATGCCACATCTTCCACCGAAAATTTATGGTCTATAGTGATGAAAAGATGAGGCCATTCTGGATCTAAATGATCACAAATAGCATCCAAAACTTCCTGCGGATTATCCAAAATAGCTTCTTCGATTTCAAAATTTTGAATCCATTGATAAAGTCGGTTTTTCTTTTCACTATTTTTGACACAAATCGGAACTAATTCTTTCAAAGTGGCCTTGATTTTTTCTAAAGGCGTTTTATCTTGATACGATTCAACGCCATCAAAAACCGTTTTTAGTACATTTTTGTCTTGTTTCAGACTTTCAATAACCGAATCCCGATTGACAATATTGCCCCAAAACACAATATCTTCCATTTCTTCATCGGTTATAGTTGCGATGGAATAATATAAATGTTCGGGTTCAAACAAACTTTCGGCAGCTTCGATATAATATTCGGTGTCGTCTTCATAATCTGCACTGTTTTCGTTGAAATAATATTCCGATCTGTATGACGATTGCTCTTCGTCAAAATGGTATTCTTCACTGAAAATAATGACTCTAGCAAAGATTTCCAAATCAACATATAAACTCCCATGATTGTAATTTCCCCAAAGTAAATCGGACACCTTGAGGTCTTGTAAAATATGAATTTCGCTTCCGCCTACAACCATATTTTGGACTTCGACATCTCCCAAAACGACCAAACCAAAAGCGCCATCATCATTGCTCGAAAAGAGATTTTTGGCTTTCAAATCGCCTGTAATTAATAGAAACATTCCCGTTTGTTCCCTCAAATAGGTTTCATAATCTTCAGTTCGACGTTCATATTCAATGAAAGGTTGTGCCAAATCGATGTAATCTATTTCTAAATCGCCTTCATAAAAATGAACCATCATCTCGTTTTCAGTAGCTTTTGAACATTCTTTGTATAACCAAGAATCCTCAGGAACAAGATGTTTTACGTCATTAAATGGAACTGTTTTTAGCAGGTTTTTGAGTTCGGACGCAGGAAGAAAAAGGGTAGTTGTTTTGGTTTCATTTTTATGAGTTAGAAAATCAAAAAAATCTTTTGGTTCTCTTTTATTTACTTTTTCAATTTGCGATTCGATTAATTCTTCGATAGAATTCGCAATTACAATTCGTTCCCAAGATTCATTTTCGAGAAGGATAATTTGACCATACTTGCCTTCATCACTTGGGTCGGTATCAAAAAGCAGGTAATCGCCATTGTCGCCATCTGCAAAAGGGATCCAACGCGGATTAGCATAGTCGTCTGCTTTTACTTTTGGGTCAAAATTTTCTAAATTGCCTTCTTCAAGACTATCTTCAAAATACAAATTTTGAATGCCTTCCCATTCTTGTTTTATTTTTTTGAATGGAATCAATTGATACCAGCCCCCGTTTTCTGGTGTAAAACTGAAAGCGGAGGCAACATGGTTATCTTTTACATTATATATTTTGTATAAATGGATTAATTCAACGGGAATTTCAAGTCCATTTTCGAGGGTTTTATGTGTTTCAATTTCCATTTCCGAAATACCAGAAGTCAAATTGAAATACGGATTGTGTTCCGGAACGATTTTATGGATTAAGTCAATCCAATTGGTGAAGAGTTGGGATAGGATTTGCATGTTTTCATTTTTTAAATCATTTTTTTATTTTGAACCATTAAGATATTAAGTTTCATTAAGTCTTAATTACCTTAATTTCTTAATGGTTTAAATTTTCGAATAGTTGTTTTTTATAATTACTCCATCATATCATCCACAATAAACTGAAAATCAGCCTCAATTAGCATTTTTAAATAAGCATCAAAACTATCTTCAATAACAATCAATTCATCGGGATCGTGGGTGTAGCGAACAATTTGACCTACTTTTCCTTTTGCCGAAGGAGAAAAATCTATATACAATTGCGAAGTACCTCCATTGTTCATACAATTGGAAAAATGAAGCCAATTGAGTGCTTTGGAATCCGAAATAATGCGATTATCTACTTCAATAAAGGCATTTACTCTGTTGATATATTCACCAAAATAGATATAATCTTTACTAGTCATCATCTCTTCGGCACTCAAAATATAATACGGATATTCAAACATATCCGATCCCAAAAAGAAAAAGGCAATTTTTTCATTTTGAAATTTTCTCCAATGTGTGCCATCTACAAATTGCAACAATGCAATTAAACTTTCGGGAATTTGTGGGAAAGCCTGCTTCAATCGTTCTTCATCTTCTTTATGAATTCCGTGTTTGATAGACTCAAAATGTTCCCAAATCTCTTGTCCTTCTCGGTCGTAGTAGGCTTTTTTTAAACCATTGATGTATTTTTTTGATAAATTTTCCATTGTTTATAATTTTTAAAAATAATTTATCAAATATTATTTTGTTAGTGCTTGAACCAACTTCTTCAAACTCGTATTTTCTTGAAAAGGCATCAAAAATTGCTTCGCTTTATCTGATGGTTTTTGATTTAATTTGGTTGCCAAATCATAATAATTCTCCATAAATTTTTTGAAATTGGTTGGCAATTTTTCAACTAAAGTCCAATTGGAAAGTACGCCATCTAGCAACAAAAACAACGCCTGATTGTGTAATGGCGAACTGTCTTTAATGCTCAAAACTGCATCGGAAAACCGTCCAAACACCCCATAATTATTTGAAATTAAATAGGCAAATACCAAATACAACTGTTCCATTGGAAGGGTTTGATTTTCAATTTTTTGATACATCACTTCCGATGCCAAAAGCCGAACATCTTTTTTATCCATAAAGAAACAACAGGCAAAAACGGTACTACAATAATTTGAAAACACAAAATCGGTACGGTTTGCCAAATGCAAAAAGGCAGTAAGTATATCGGAACCTGAACTGGTATTCACACAAGCAGCAAGCAATAACTTCAGTGCTAGTGGTTCTTTGTTTTGTGGCATCAAATCGTTCCAATAGTAAACCGAATCGCCCCCATACAAATGGTGGTACCAACTGTTTTTTCCAACAAAATAGCAATCCAAACTATACAACAAATGATTTGGAATTTTTTTATAACCTGGCAGTTCCACAGCCAACTCCATCCAAGAATGACGCATTTTTTCTTTGGTGCGATAATCCACCCATTCATTGTGTTTTTCAACAAAATTGATCGGATTTTGAAAGGGTTTCCCCGCAAATGCAACTCCTGCAATAGTCGTTTTCTCAAAGGCTTCAAAAGTTTCATTCGGATAAAACGTTTGTGCCGCCACTGCCCAAAGTGCGGTATATTTTGATTGCAACGTTTCGCCTCCCGCTTTTTGAAATAAAGTATTCAAAATACCTTCTTTCGGAATTTTTATCTCTTTGTGCATCCCAAAACAAAATTCAAACAAATTTTTCATCTCGGTTTCCAATTGGGACAGTAGCGGTATCGCATCTTCAACCTGTTCCAAAGGCATTCTCGAAATGGCCAAGGTCAAATCATTAAAATCTATAGTTTCATTTGCGTTTTGATAAGCAATTAGGCGTTCCAAAATCGTTTTTGGTGCTACCCAATGCGGTTCGTGGGTTGGAAAACTCAATAAAGGCAACGCACGTTTCGATTGGATTTTTTCATCGATGCATTCTAAAATGGAAATATAGAAATACATCGTTTTCACCGTATTATAACTTTTAAATTTGGTATCGGCTTTTTTATCCAAATGCATTATTTTTTGGGTCAAATAGCCTTTTACAAAGTCTTTTGCGGCACAACTAAAATACGTTTTATGTAATTGTTTTTCATAAGGCTCCAATTGTTTTTGGTAATCCGCTGGAAACAAATGCCGCTGCAACACCAACGAATGCATCAAGATTTCTGCATCTAAAATGCCCTCATTAGTTATGAATTTTCCAAATTGAAACAAAATTTCGTTCCAATCGGTTGGTAAATGTACCTCACTTACTAATTTGTTGACCTTCTCAGGTTGATAATGGTACTTTTCAACTTCAAAAACGGCATTTTCATCGGCTTCATTGCCTAAAAAATCGCCCAATTGCAATTTTACCGAACCTTGCATTTGACCCACATATTCCAATAGTTTTTCTTTAATCGTTTTATCTTTTTTATTGGCAGTTTTTAGTAGGGTTTTCAAAGCGCGTTCTTGCAAAGTCAAATCGGAAATCACAAAAACGTTGCTTACCAAATGGGCAATTCTCGTGCTGGTTTTGGTATTGGTTTTTGAAATTTTTTCCAAGATTGGCAATAGTTTTTTAATGCTTCCTTTGGCGTCTTCTCTATAAAACATAGGTTCTAACCATTCCAAAAAATCGTTGATTTTGAATTTCTTATCTTCAAAAATTGTTTTGCACAAGTCCACTCCAAACGTGATTATTGGAGCATAAGCATTTTGCAAAAAAGTAAAGATAACATTTTGGTTCGCAATCAATTCTTCTGTCGTAGGTTTTATTTCTTCAACTACTTTTTTGAAGAATGTTTTTATTCCGTTGTTCCATTCTTTGGTCTGTATCAACAAACTATTCTCAATAATGGTGGCTCTTTTCAAGTTGCCATCGTTCACAAATTGCAATAAAGCAACATGCCACAATTTGAATTGATTATAGGGTTGATCGTTATTGGTTCGGAAATACACATTGTTTATAGCGGTTTCATATTCAAACAATAAAGGCACATCGCGTTGCAATGCAAGGGCATCTAGTGCCAATTTTTTGATGAAATTTTGTGCCGAATCCTTAACTTGATATTCGTTGTATTGTGCCAAACTAATGGCATACAATTCTGCATGAAATGCTATTAATTTTTCCTGTTCCAAATAGCGCAAGGTGTAATAGGAAATGGAAGCCCATTCGTTTCTTTTTACCAAATTCAACAAATATTCGGCAATCCAGTTGGGTTTTGCCCAAAAAATTAGTTCTTTAATTATAGCATCGGTTGTCATGGCTTCCAAATACGAAGCAATTCCATCAAAAGCATTGATTTCGGTCTTGTCCACTACCGCCATTGCTGTCAAATTGATAATTTTGGTTTGGATTTCATCGCCGCGTCTTCCCCAATTATAGCTTGCCTTCTTTTTAAATTCAGGTTCATTGGTCAAATCGGCATAATCACACCAATATTTTTTACATTTTTTCAAATGTTTTTTGAACTCGGTTACATTTCCTTTTACTTTTTCTTGTAAAAAAGGCAACAACGCTTCCATTCTTTTTTCTTTGATGAGCTGGTCATATTCCGCTGTGATTTCTTGAATTGCTGTTTTGGCTTTTCCTGCTTTGCTACTGCTGTCCACAATCACTTCGCCCGATTCGGAATAGCCTTTTTTTATTTTTTCAGCTACTAATTTCTCAGCCATTTTCAAGCATTCGGCTTCGGTCGAAAATGTTTTGGTTTGTGAGGTACCAGAAGTGCCATTTTTGCCATAAGTTACCGTAAATTGAATCCCTTGTGCTTCAATTTGCCAAAATTTATCCGATGTACCGTCTATATATTTTAAATGTTTTTTCATGTTTATTTTATTTTTAATCTATTTTTTTTTGGCATTCCCCTACGGGTCGGGCTTTTCGTTGCAATCTTTTTGTTACAGTGTTATTAGATATTTATATAAATTCCCGTACAACAACTCCCCCTTCGGGGGCTGGGGGGCTCAAAAAGGATTTCCACTTCAATCCCTAATGCGACCCCTTCATAATAGAACCAATTTCTAATTATGGAAGCTTTTTTCTATATATTATACTTCATTTTCTAATAATTTAACACCCAATATGTGTTTGCAAATCCCTCTTTTTCCTTGATATGAAGAAAACCAATCACAAGTGCATCTCGCTTCTCCATTTTGAATTACCACTTTGTGTTGCACACCTGTCCCTTTTACAAATGCTTCAATCAAGGTGTCATTTTTTGTAATAAACTGAATATCATTGTTTTCAATAAGTTTTTTAGCATTTTTCAATCTTGGGTTCAAGCTCAATATGCGTTCGGTTTTAAATGGCAAGCGTCTGTAAAAATGAGAATTATCTAGCAAATCAAAACCCAAAAGCCCCATTGATGACAAACTAGCGCTGAGGTTGTCCATTGTACCGAAATCAATATCATTTTCAATGGATAACAAAGTAGGGTTGAAGGTTTCGTTGGCTTTCAACAAGGAATTTAAACCATACACCCATTCCAATGGCAAGTTTTCGGTCATCTGTTCCAATGCCTTTCCTTCTCCTGAAAACCCTCTATAATTATCGGGTGAAAACGCCATTAGCAATTGCATACTCCCAAACTCACACACCAAAGCACAAGTCTCTTTATCCGAAGATTCATAGATAAATACCTTATCCAATAGTGGCAAAACGCCTTCCAATAATCGCAATCGTTGCACCCCGCCTATACGAACACAATCGGCACTCAACAAAGTAGAAAACATCATTTTACCTGCCCGTTTCGATATGTAAAAATCGCCTTTCACATTTCCTTTTGGCAAGGAATTAAAGAGTTGAATGGTTTGTAATTTGTTTAATTCATATTTTTGTTCCATGTCTGCCAAATACAATTGCACACTTGTCAAACCCTTAATCCATCGGATGGGTAGTGTTACTTTCCGTTCGGTAACTTTGGCTTTTGTTGTGATTACTTGTAGCTCTTGTTCGCCCACCGCAAGGGTAACTTTTTCCGATTTTTGTATAGCATTCAATGCATTAAGCATGGGTTCGTTAAAATCTACATTGGTTGTGCCACTTGCAATAAATTCTCCATCAATGGCATTGGGTTTCATGTCCAAACGCACATACACACCATTGCAAGACGAAAATCCTTCAAACCGAATTTGTTTTTCACCTGCCGTAACAATTGGGTCACGCAAACTTGCAGGAATGGGACCAAAACTTGACCGCACCACTTTGGCAATCGTGCTCCAACATTTAGCCGTTAAATACGGTTGTGTCAAATTGCCCCAAAAAAAGCAAGGAATGTTATTCACTTCCTGCAATTCCGATTGATGTGCCAGCACCAAATTATGAATACCCTTGGTTTTGCTTATCGTAGAAGCGGTTTTGAAATCAAATGCTAAGTCGTTCATTTATATAGGTTTATTAGGTTTGTATGTAAAAATAAAAGTTGAAATAGAAAATGGTTTAAAGATAAGTTGTTTTTTTCTTTTGGCAAAATATATCCTTTTACCGTAAACTGCGTTAGGGATGGAAGTGGAAATCCTTTTTTTTATGGTTGTTTGAATTTGTTTTGTAAAAATGATTTTTGTTTTTATCGAAATCATTCAACTGAAAACTACAACCATAAAAAAAAAATTGAAACGGACAGCCCGACCCTTGTGGTAACGCCCAAAAACAATTAAAACTCTACATCATCTGCCACATTTCCGCCTTGTTCTGCTGCGAAAATTTTGGCATATTCCTCTTGTTTTTGATTTTGATAATCTAGGTAATGTTGGATGTCGTTTGAGTTGAAATTTTGGTTTTGAATCTCCATATATTTCATAGCTACGCCTTGAAAATCGCCCAATCCAATGCCATAATTATCCAAAATCCACTGCGCACCGTCCATGCCATATTCATAAGCGGCTTGGCGAGCACCCGTTAGTTCATAATAAAAATAGATATCATTTTTCAAACGTTCCAAATTGGCCTCTCCCTCTTCGGATAGATTGGTTTTAACTCCTTGAAGTTTAGGGTGTTGGTCGGCTTCAGCATAATATTGTCCAAACAAAACCGAAACGCTAAAAGTGGTGTCTTCTGCCATTCGAGCAGGCCAAACCGTGTTCACTTCGCCCCAAATTGTGGCATCAATTCCGAAAGCTTTGTAGATATCTTCTTCGGCAACGCTAGAACCTAATTTGGCACAAATAGCCGAATAATCTCTAAGTGAAATGCCGTGAACAGGCGCTAAAAGTGGGTTGTTTTCGTCCTCTTGCATGTTGTTGCCCATTTGTGCAACGCCGTGGTGTGCCAATGAATTTCGGTTGTCAAAACGGATATATTGGTCGGAGTCGCACTCGTTCCAAGCCATATAAACGTCTCTTCGATAGTTGTGATACACATTGTTGATTTCAGATTGGCTGGTAATGCCTTCTTGTTCAATCCAAGCTTGGGATAAGCGTTCTACTTCTTCATCAAAATCTTCAACATCATAATGCGTTCCGTGGAGGGTTTCTGGGTCGTATTCTTCATAGTCTTCGTCCTCATAATCCTCTTCATAAGATTCATTTTGGGTGTTTTCAAATACTTGATTTTGAGTATTTTGCACTTTTTTTTCTTCGTTGCCTGTAATAGAGCCAAATAGTTTTTTGAACATAATAATAAAATTTTAGGGGTTAATGAATTAAATATTTGATAAATCGTTTTGTAATCTGGTTTCGAGATGGGCTTCCATATCGGGGGTGATTTTTTTCCATTCGGCATATTTTTTATGCAAATAGTCTTTGTGAAAAATGGGGGTGTTTTGAATAGATTCTTGCCTTTTGGCTTCCAAATCAGCAATTTTTGATTCAGTTTCGGACTTTATTTTCGCATCTTTTTCAAAATTTAAACTCAATTTCAGCGGGTGCATTTCGTGATAAAACAAACGTTCTTTTTCGGATTCTATTTTGTATTTTTCATATAAATCAGCCGCTCTTTGGTGGGCCAAATCTTGTGCAAAATGTTGTACCATTCTGGCTTGAGTACTAGGCTCAAAGGTATTTTGGGTTTGACAGGCGGAACAAGCCAAATGCACATTGATAAAAAATATTTTCTCAATAGAAATGGGACTTCCGCATTGTTTGCAATGAAATTTATCTTTGATAGCGGCATATTCGTCTAGCACTTTTTGATAGGCAATTTCATAATCTTCATAATCGGTTGCGTCTATTGCCTCCCTTGCTGCTTGATACTTTTCTTCAAAGAGATTGTATCGACTTCTACATTCATTTCTAAAGGTGTCTAGTACCTCTTTATCTTTGTCTTTTGGCGAATAATCGTGTTTGATTTCTTGGTATAAATCTAATATTTTTTCGTTGTGAACGTCATAGACTTTCTTACGAATATTCTCTAATTGCCCGTCTATACCTGATTTCATACGATGAAAATCCATTTTGAAGCTTTCTTCAGTGCTGTTTCTCATTTCAGTCAATTCGGGAATGGCCGCATCGGTAAGTTCTTGCATTTTTATTTCTAATTTGTCCAAAAAATCAAAAAAACGTTGTTGGTTTTCTTGAATTTGGGGCAGCCATTCACTCGATTGCGAATGGGAGGAAGAATTGTCTTTTTTGTTGAATAATCCAAACATAATTTTTAATTTTTTATGAATTTAAGAATTGGAATTGTCTTCTTTTTTGATAAAAATGCCATCGGTTAATTTGACAGCTAAAAATTCGTGACCGCAGTAAGCACAATGGGTTAAACCCTCTTGTTTTGCTCTACCTGCTCCACAATTTGGGCAATCGGCAGCATCCATTTTTGCTTCTTTAAACGCATTATTTTCGTCTATCCCATACGTTTTTTGACTTTGGGCTTTTAATTTCATTTTCTCAACAAATGAAAGTGGTTTTTTATCCTCCATTCTGATTAAAGTTTGCTTAATAAATCGGCTTTTTTTGCTTTAAAATCATCTTCTTCAATAATTCCTGCATCAAACAAATCTTTCAGTTGTTTTAATTTTGCTGGAATGGCTTCGGTTTGAGTAGTAACTAGCTGATTTTGTTGCATTTGTTGCATCATCATATTGAGCATAGCACCTTGTTGTACTGCATCATTTAGCCCGCTTTTTCCATCGCCAATAGCGGTAGCGGTGTTAAATTGGGTAAATTTATCCATATCTTTCACCATATTGATATTGGTCATTTTGTCATAATGAGCAGTAACTTCTTCGGGCAGCGTTACACTGGTGATGATGAATTGTGTCAGTTCAATTCCCAATTGTGAAAAATAAGTTTTTAGTTCTGGTTCTACTCTTTTGCTCAAATCTGAAATATTGCCTGCTACATCGGTGACAGCAAGGTTTTGATTGGCCAAAACTTCGCCAAATTTTGGTGCAACAAAATCACGCAATTGCGATTGCAATTCAAATAAAGTCAACTGAAAATATGTGCCACAATATTGACGAAAAAAGGTAGCAACATCGGCAATTTTGAAGTCAAAACTTCCAAAAGCACGAATGCGTACTTGACCAAAATCAGGGTCTTTCATCAAGATTGGTGCGGGTGTTCCCCATTTGTTATTGATGAATTGATGGGTATTGAAGAAATAAATATCGGCTTTAAACGGACTTTCAAAACCGTATTTCCAGCCTTTTAATTGACTTAAAAGCGGAATATTTTCGGTAGAAAGGGTGTGTAATCCTGGTCCAAAAACATCTGCCAATTGTCCTTCATTGAGGAACATAGCGTGTTGGGTTTCTCTAACGGTTAGTTTTGCGCCGTTTTTAATTTCTTTGTCTTCGTCTTCATATTTCCACATCAAAAGATTGGGGTCGGGAGTGGTGGCTTCAATAATTTCGATAAAAGGAGCTTTCATAAAGTTTTGATTTTAATTAAAATTAGAATTAACTTTAAATTAATTCACAATTACATTTTTGAACATCATCAAAAATGTATTGCCAAAACTATGAATACTTTAGAATTATACTGTTTTTCTTTAGTCTATTGTGCGTCTATGCAAATAGAACCATTGTCTATTTGGCGACTACATGCTTATTTGTATCAGAAAATCAGAAAGTTACATTTTGTAATGCCAAATAAAATTTATAGTATTTTAATCAATTCAAACAGCTTTATTAATAATCAATTAGATCATTAAAAAAAATTTATTTAATGATAAATGATTTTTTCATATAAACTTATGAAATTCTTACTTTAATTTCATTAAAATTAGTAAGTTAATAATAGTATTTGAAAATAGAAAAATATATAAATGAAGTATTTCTGAATGTTAAACATTGTTCATTATAGTTGACAATGAATTTCATTTGAGGAGTAAATTGAAAGAATTAGTAATTTCAACAAATCATATTGTTGATACCATTTGTTTGAATAAATTAAATAATATTATAATATAAAAATATTTGTAAGATAAAATTTAATAATTCATATTTTACAAAACAGGATATTAAGAGGGGTTATTCCGTAGGTCGTCTCATTTATTAATTTATAAATCAATTATTCAATTGAAAATTCTACAAAACAATTTTAATAATTTTAATATTAAAAATTAATAAATGAGAAATTCAAAGCAAATTTTGGGGCAAAGTTTTATTGCTTTCAATGTTGTTTGTATATTGCAAATGTAGGTTAGTTTTCGGTTTCAATAATAAAACTAAAATTCAATTATAACTTTTGAGTGTCTATTAGGCGACTACAAAAAATTAAGTTGCTGATTTACAGTTATTTAAAAAAATAACAAAAAGTAGCAATTGTTTTTTTGATTTAAAAAAAATAGAAAAAATTAATAAAATAATTGATTCCATTTTGTAGTAACAAAAAAATAAATATAATGATTTAAAACCCAATTTTGAAAGTAATTAATTAACAAGAATTATAATATTAAAAAAAAATGAAATTGCTTTTAGGCTCCAACATAAAAAACTTTATTCAATCGTATTTTGAATAAATTCATCTAAATCTTCCTCTTTCGATAAATTTAATTTTTGTTTAATTCTGTATCTAGCCATTCTTATACTTTTGGGTTCTACATTCATTTGCGAAGCCATTTCTTTGTTTGTAACTTTCATTAAAATAAAACCACAATATTTTAAATCCAATTGAGTAAGATTATTAGAAGCTTTTTGTTGTAATTTATCAAAAAATTCAGGGTAAATAGTGTTAAAATTATTTTTAAATTTCTGAAAATCATCATCAATCACCAATCCTTCATCTATTGTTTTAAAGATAACATTATTTATAGTAGCATTTTGCTCTTTATTTTGAATTAATAATTTATCCTTGAGTTCATTTAAAATTTCATTTTTCTTTTCTAAATGCAATACACTATTCATTAACTCTTTTTGGGTTTGTTGTTTTTCTTTTTCTAACTTTATCCTATTTTGTTCAAAATATTTTTGATTCATTTTTATGTTTTTATAATAATAAAAAAACATACCTGCACCTAGCAAAATAGCCAAAAGTGAAGCTATTATCAAGGCATCTTTTAGTTGATTTTCTTTAGATAATAATGTGATTTTTTCTTCTTTTGATTTTAAATCATACTTGGCAGTTGCATTTTGAATCAAGCTTTCTCTTTCACTTTCATTTGCTAATGTAGTAGCTTCTTGAAATAATAGATCATATTCATAATATTGTTTGTAATTATTATTATACATAGCTATTAATTTCAAATCCTGATAAAACTTTTTTTCTGTTGGATAGTCTTTAAATGGGAGTTTTTTTAAATATTGGATTCCTTCTTTAAACGAAAGCGCTGCTTGGTCATATTTTTTTTGTTCTAATAAATATAGCCCCCTAATGCCATAACAATTTCTTACTACACTTACTATGCCAAATTTTTCAGCATAATATAAGGCTTTTTGTATTAATGGTAAAATTTCGTTCGTTTTTTGATGAGTAGATGCCAAAAAATTTGCGTAGTTCAAATAGGAAACCGCTACATTCATTTTATTATATGTTGGTTTTTGAGCAAGTACTATAGCTTTTTGATAAGCCTCAAAAACCTGATTGATTTGTAATTTTGAATTAGGAGCTTGGTATTTTTCTTTCAAATAAGTAGCATGACAAATTTGGGTTTCTAATTGAATATCATTATTTGTTGTTAATTTTGAAAACTGGGTGGCTTTCTCCAAAAAATGAACATCAATTGTAGCACCAGAATTGGCAATACCCAAAGCCGCTAATGCAGCAAAATCATAATTTTTAGATTTTTCAAATAAATCTAAGGCTTTCAACAAATCATTTTCATAACCAAGTACATCTATATACAGTTTATATCTATACAATGCGTAATAATAATATCCTAAAACAGTATTATTAGTAATTTTTGGCAATATTAAACTTGCATTTTCTATATGTTTTTGAGACAAAGGAAGTTTTTTAAACCTCAAATATGTTAATGACAAAAAGCAATTTGACATCAATTCGGTTTCTGTATTTGATGTTGAAACTGCTTCTTTATAAATTTTTTGTTGTAATTGTATAGATTTAGAACTATCTATAAATCTTAAATTTATAGGCTTCAATAATTTGATTTTGTTGTGCAAATGTGCTCAACGTCAAACCTATAAAAATAAAAAAAAAGTAAAAATATTTTTTATAAATTAGCATTTTCTATTGTTTTTTCAATAAAATTTAATAATAATTGTACTCCAAAAGCCGTAGCGTGTTTTGTTTTCGCAAATTCATCATCCACAAAACTTACACCAGCAATATCGATATGAGCCCATGCTGGGTGCTTTTCTGTAAAAAATTCCAAAAATTTTGCTGCTGAAATAGCTCCAGCAAATGGTTTTCCTGAATAGTTTTTTACATCTGCAAATTCACTTTCTATATCTGATTGATAACAATCCCATAGTGGCAATGGCCATAATTTTTCATTAATAGATTGTCCTATTTCTTGCAAATTTGCTAGTATTTCTTTATTGTTTGAAAATAAAGCTGCTGTTTCAAACCCAAAAGTACCAATGCAACTGCCTGTTAAGGTAGCCAAATCTATAATAATTTCGGGTTTATAATTTTGAATCAAATAGGATAAACCATCTGCCAAAATCAACCTTCCTTCCGCATCGGTATCTACTATTTCGATAGTATGACCGCTGTAACTTTTGATAATATCGCTAGGCAAAAATGATTTTGCATCTACCGCATTTTCACACGCAGGCACAATGGCAGTTACACAAACATCCAATCCCAAATCAGCAATCAATTGCATAGCTCCAATAACGGCAGCACCTCCTGCCATATCTGTTTTCATTTGTACCATTGCAGCTGTTTTGATATTCAAGCCGCCTGTATCAAATGTAATCCCTTTACCTACAAGTCCAATGTGTTTTGTTTTTTTACTATAAGTTTTTGGAACATATTCCATGATGATAAATTGAGGCTCATGCTGACTTCCTTTTCCAACAGATAAAAAAGCCTCTAAACCCGCTGTTTTACAGGCATCAAATCCTAAAACTGTTGTTGTAAAACCAACTTTGTCTGACAGTTCCTGAACATGTTGTGCTAAATATTTTGGTGTTACTACATTGGGTGGCAAATCAACCAATTTCATGGTGTCTATTTGGGCTTTTGCTATTTTAATACTCTTTTCAATAACACTTGTATTAGCATTTTTAGCATGAATGTTCAGTACAAAGCTTGGGTCTAAAAATGGATGTAATGGATTATTTTTATAAAATCCCAAATCATAAGTACCCCAATACAATCCAATGAAAATAGCTTCTATTTGATTGTCATTCATAGAATCTGGCAAAACCAAAAGGGTTTTTTCCTCAAATAAGGTTTTATTTTTTCGAGAAACATTACGAAAAATTTTGCGTAAAATGTCATATTCTTGCCCCACTCCTACTCCAACTAATAATACAATATTTTGAGGGGTTTCTATACAATATTGAGTATCTTTTTTTCCTGAAAATATTTTTTTATTAACTTTAATATCCTGATAAACAATATGTTGCTCTTCAGATACTTCAAAAAAGGGCATAATAATGGTTCCTTCAAAATTTTGATCTATTGGGTTTATAATGGAGGTCTTCATATTTTTTTTGTGTTATATTTCGTCTTCAACTAAGTGGTTATTAGAATATTGTCGCCATTTTTCAATACAATTTTTCATATCAATGGGCAATGCAGTGTCAAACCGCATCATTTCATTGGTAGTCGGATGAACAAAACCTAATGTTTTGGCATGCAAAGCCTGCCTTGGCAATATTTTAAAACAATTGTCTATAAATTGCTTGTATTTTGTAAAAGTAGTCCCTTTCAATATCAAATCGCCGCCATATCTTGCGTCATTAAACAACGGATGTCCTATATGTTTTAAATGAACCCTAATTTGATGGGTTCTTCCTGTTTCCAACTTACAAGATATTAAAGTAACATAACCAAATCTTTCCAAAACTTTATAATGTGTAATCGCTGGCTTACCAACATCTGGATCGTCAAAAACGGCCATTTGCATTCTATCTTTCAAATGACGGGCTATATTTCCTTCTATAGTCCCAAAATCTTCTTTCAAATTTCCCCAAACCATAGCTATATATTCCCTTTCAGATGTTTTTTGTTCAAATTGTTTGGCCAAATGGGTCATGGCGGCCTCGGTTTTTGCAATCACTAACAAGCCCGAAGTATCTTTGTCTATCCGATGGACCAGTCCTGGCCGTTCACTACTATTCATAGGCAAATTCTGAAAATGAAATGCCAAGGCATTCACCAACGTACCCGTATAATTGCCATGTCCTGGGTGTACTACCAAGCCAGCAGGCTTATTGATAAGCAACAACGCTTCATCTTCATATACAATATCTAGCGGAATATCCTCTGGATCTATCCTGTTTTCAAATGGTGGATGCGACAACATGATTTGAACCAAATCCAAAGGCTTTACCTTGTAATTCGATTTTACAATTTTTCCATTTACATAAATATTACCCGAAGTTGCTGCTGTTTGTATCTTATTTCGGGTAGCATTTGGAATCAAATTCATCAAAAATTTATCTATCCGCAACAGCAATTGCCCCTTTGGCACTTCAAATTTAAAATGCTCAAATAACTCATCCTCAGGCTCAAAAACGGCCATATTATTGTTCATCTGCAGGTTTTTCTGTAGTTTCTACTTTTGTACTATCCAGTTCACTTTCGTCAAAAAGGGATTTCCCGTCCCCAACAAACAAATCAATTTTTGACGATTTCAATACCTTGTCGCCTGGTCGCAACACTTTGCCATTCAATCGCATTTCCAAAACCATGTCTTTTCCAATATCTGGCACATACGTTTTGGTTCCCTCGCTCAATCCCATAGCTCGCAACGTAGGAACGGCTTGTCGATACGTTTGCTGAATCAAATTCGGAATCCTAACCATCGTATAGCCATTATCATTTATCCGAATATACACTTTTCTGCCCTCTTTTACCTGCATACCCGCAACAGGATCCTGCTCCAAAACACTCAATTTTGGATAATCAGGATTATAATCCATCGTATCCAAAAGGACATATTCCAAATTCAATCGATCCAATTTTTCTTCTACCTGCTCCTCACTCAATTTCGACAAATTAGGTACAACAACCACTTCACCATGTTTTGTAGCATATTCCAACCAATACATAAACAAAAATCCAATCACCGCAAAAATGCCAATAGCACTCCATATTTGGACAAAAAAAACCTTACTTGTTAAATATTTTCTTAAACTCATAACTCAATATTAATTTTATCGCAAATATATAAAATACTATGTGCATTTCTTTTCAAAAAAAATGATAATTTTGTTTAAATTTTTATTAGGAGCCATTTCCAGCTATCCGTTGCAATCTTTTGTGCCAAACCCTGGCACAAAAGGATTTCCACTACTATCTGGGCTAGGGCAATCCTTTTCAAAAGCAACATTTTTTATAAAATAAAATTCATAACAGCAAAACAACCATGAAAAACATTGCCATCATCATGGGAGGTTATTCCTCCGAATACAAAATTTCTTTAATAAGCGGAAACGTTGTATATAATTATATAGATAAATCAAAATTTAACGCCTACAGAGTCCATATTTTTAAAGACAAATGGGTATATGTAGATCCTCAAGACCAAGAATTTCCCATAGATAAAAACGACTTTTCTACAACTGTCGATAACAACAAAATTACTTTTGATTGCGTTTTCAATGCCATACATGGCACTCCTGGCGAAGACGGTTTGATGCAAGCTTATTTTCAACTCATCGGACTCCCTCAAACTTCTTGCGATTATTATCAAGCTGCACTTACTTTTAATAAACGAGATTTGCTCTCTGTCTTAAAACCTTATGGAATCAAAACAGCCACTTCCTATTATCTAAATAAAGGCGACCTGATTGAAACCCAAAAAATTGTCGAAAAAGTAGGTTTACCTTGTTTTGTAAAACCCAATAAATCTGGATCTAGTTTTGGCATTTCTAAAGTAAAAACCGCTGCCGAACTCCCAATAGCCATCGAAATGGCCTATAGAGAAGACAACGAAATCATCATCGAAAGTTTTTTAGATGGTACCGAGGTTTCTGTTGGAGTAATTAATTATCAAGGAGTTACAACCGTATTGCCCATCACAGAAATTATTTCAGAAAACGACTTTTTTGATTACGAAGCCAAATACCAAGGCAAATCAAAAGAAATTACTCCAGCCAGAATTTCTGAAGAGCTTACGCAAAAAATTGCCGAAACAGCCAAAAAAGCGTATGACATTCTAAAAATGAAAGGCTTTTCTAGAAGCGAATTTATTATTGTAAACAACGAACCTTATATGCTCGAAATGAACACCATTCCTGGACTTACCACCGAAAGTTTATTGCCACAACAAGCCCGTGAAGCAGGAATTTCATTACAAGATTTGTTTACAAACGCTATCGAATTGGCATTATAATTGAAATAATTACACCATAATCAACCAAACCTATTGTAAATTTGTCAAATCATTAATTTTCAACTATTATTTACAAAAAAATATAATTTGTTATTATAATTTTATTTTAAAATCAAAAAATAAAATTTATATTTGCATAAATACAACATCTATGACTAGAAAAGCCATATTTCCAGGATCTTTCGACCCAATTACGCTGGGACACGAAGACATCATCAACAGAAGTCTGCCGTTATTTGACGAAATTGTTATTGCCATTGGTGTAAATGCCGATAAAAAATACATGTTTACCTTAGAAGAACGTTTGCATTTTATCAAAAAAACATTTGAAAAAGAACCAAAAATTTCAGTAATTACATACGAAGGACTCACCATAGATTTGTGCAAAAAACTACATGCCTCATTTATATTGAGGGGCTTACGAAACCCCGCCGATTTTGAATTTGAAAAAGCTATTGCACACACCAACAGGAAGTTGGCCAAAATTGAAACTGTATTTTTACTTACAGCTGCCAAAACGTCGTTCATCAGTTCCAGCATCGTAAGAGATGTTTTACGAAATGGAGGCCACTATGAACTTCTTGTACCTGAAGCCGTTAGAAAATAACCCTATATAATAAAGCCATGCAAACAATAACACTAAAACAAAAACTAAAAGATCATTTTGGATTTGAAAATTTTCGCCCCAACCAAGAAGCCATTATCCAATCTGTTCTCAACGGACAAGACACCGTAGCGATAATGCCTACAGGAGGTGGAAAATCGATTTGTTTTCAGCTTCCAGCCCTCATATTTCAGGGGCTAACCATTGTAGTTTCGCCCTTAATTGCCTTGATGAAAGACCAGGTAGATAGCCTTAAAGCTAACGGCATCAACGCTTGTTTTATTAATAGTTCGCAACAGGCCATGGAGCAACATTATTATTTAGAACAAATTCACAACGGCAACATCAAATTGGTATATGTAGCGCCCGAAAGTTTGAACTATTTAGAACCCCTATTTGCCAGCATCCAAGTGAGCCTTATAGCCATAGACGAAGCCCATTGCATTTCGGCCTGGGGACATGACTTTAGACCCGCATATTGCAATTTAGGATACCTAAAAAATAAGTTTGCCAATACACCCATTTTGGCTCTAACAGCCACTGCCGATAAAGCTACCAGACAAGACATTTGCGATCAACTGAATTTGCAAAACCCTCATGTTTTTGTAGCCTCATTCGACAGAAAAAACCTAAGTCTCGAAGTAAGACCAGCCCTCGATAGGGTGAAACAAATTGTACAATTTATTGATAAAAAAGCCGATGAAGCTGGTATTATTTATTGTTTAAGTCGTAAAACTACCGAAGAATTATCAGAAAAATTACAATCAAAAGGTATTTCGGCTATGGCCTATCATGCTGGTTTGGACAACCACAACCGAACAAAAGTGCAAGATGCGTTTATTAATGATACCTGCCAGGTAGTTTGTGCCACAGTTGCCTTTGGTATGGGCATAGATAAGTCCAATGTGAGATGGGTGATACATTATAATTTGCCCAAAAATATCGAAGGCTATTACCAAGAAATTGGCCGTGCCGGCCGAGATGGACAACCCGCAGAAACAATCTTATTTCAAAGTTATGGCGATGTCATTCAGCTTCAAAAATTTGCACTTGAAGCCCAAAATGCTGAAATTCAATTAGCTAAACTAGATAGAATGAAACAATTTGCCGATGCCCAAAGTTGTCGTCGCAAAATATTATTATCCTATTTTGGAGAGCTCGTTTCTGAAAATTGTGGCAATTGCGATGTGTGCAAAAACCCTCCTGCTTTTATAGATGGCACCATAATTGCCCAAAAAGCATTATCTGCTATTTACCGTTTAAAAGAATCAGAACCCATTGGAGTAGTTGTCGATTTTTTGAAAGGGTCAAAAAATGCAAACATCTATGACAAATCATACCAAAACTTAAAAACTTATGGAGTGGGTGCCGATATCGCTTGGTTTGATTGGAGCCAATACCTTATTCAATTGGTAAATTTAGGTTATTGCGAAATAGCATTTCATCAAAATAACCAACTAAAACTAACATCTAATGCAAAAAATGTGCTTTTTGAAAATGAAAAAGTACTGCTAACCAATGTTCAAAAAGTAAAATTTGAAACGCCAAAAAGTAAAGAAAAAGCAGTTAAAAAAATTACAAATACTCAATCTTTATTTGACATTTTAAGAAAATTAAGAACCGATTTAGCACAAGAAGAATCAATTCCAGCTTATGCTGTATTTAACGATGCTACTTTACGACAAATTGAAGCTGAAAGACCCATGAGCGATGAATCATTTTTGGCCATTGACGGTGTTGGTAGAGCCAAACTCGAAAAATATGGCACTATGTTTATTGAAGCCATTAGACAATTTCAAAGTGATAAAATTGAAAAACCAAAAAAAGAAAATACATACAAAATTACATTAGAAATGTTTCAAGCAGGCGAAAGTGTTGCGGCCATTGCAGCCAAAAGAGAACTCAATCCTGCAACTATTATGTCGCATTTGGCCAAGCTATATTTAGATGGTAATGCAATCAATATCCATCAATTTATTGATAAATCCGAAATAGAATTGATAAAAAATGCCAAAGAAATATTGGAAAATCCAGCACAACTTAAAACCTATTTTGATTATTTTGAAGAAAAAATTCCTTATGAAAAAATCAGAATCGGTTTAAGTATTTTAGAAAAAGAAGCACTTTAAAACAATTCGGGGCGGTATTCAAAGTGCATTGTATCATAATGTTTCCACCTTCCGCCCCAAATAAAACCATTTTTTTCAAAAATTTGAACCAACCCCATTGGTATGGCATTTCGGTATTTTAGTTTTGTAAATTCATTTTTACACTTACAATCCCACTGCCAATAATGGGCATTTTTTATATTAATATCTATTGTTATTCCAAAACTATGATTGCTTAAACGGTTTGTACCCGCTATTTTTCGCCATACAAAGGTGCCCGCAATATTGGTCAGATACGCTTTCCATTCTGGGTGTTCATCTAATGCTTTTGAAATATTTTGCATTTTTTCGGCAACACCATTTATTCGACTAACCAACAATTTTTGACCAACCAATTTAGGACACCATGTGATGCTAACTAAATTCTTGCGAACCTTATTTTCAGTATCTCCATACATTTTTTTAAAAAAAAGTTCATTTCTAACCCTTCCCGCATCGTTATGATCTGTTTTGGACGTATCATATCGATAAGCAAATTGATCTTCGACATCTGGATTGTCCAATAATTCTTGACTGTTTTTAGTTTTAAAATCATCATAAATCAAAAATGATTTGTCTGCAAAAAAAAGTTTATTATCTCGAAATTCAATAATTTGATCAGGATAGGCTTGCATCAACTTCAATACTTGAGGGGGTGGTTGTTGGCCCATCAATGTATTTGACATCGTAATTAGTATAGATATTAAGAATAATTTCATATTTAAAACCTTTTGAGTTGCGATGAATCAAAACGCCATTCTGGAGTTTCCAATGTGGTTCCAAAATCCAAATCGTACCAAGGACTTCCGTTGGCCCGATTGGGATTTTGTAAAACTTGTAATTCTTGAGCGGGCATATAGCTTTGTGCTAACATAAATATCGTATGATTATTTTGAATATTTATTGCTTTATCTACAACTATTACTGCATGTCCTGGAAAACCACCCTTTATAAAAACATCGCCAATTTGAATATCTTTAACAGCAATGGTTTTCAATTCTTTTTCTAATGAGGCTGTGCCCGCATATTGAAAAATTTGTTCCAAATATTGCCAATATACATTTTGATCTGCTGCTGGAACAGTGGCTTTTTTCCAATAAGTTTTGTTGCCTTGCAAAACAATTCTTTTTCCTTTAATCCATTCCGAAAAATCAACTCTAAAACCATTTGTAAAGTTAAAATGAATGGCATTAAAGTCCTTTTTTTGGTACAAATAATCAGCTCTCAATCGCATAACAGCATCAGCACATTGGTGCAAATCTTTATTGCCAATTGGCAAATCTATAACAGCTACATACACATTGGCTTTATTTTTATAAGTCCCATTATAATATTTAACAAGACTATTTTGAGGTTTTAATTTTAAATTTCTTAAATAATTAGCAAAAGAATTGGGGTTTTCTTGAGTTCTAACAAAACCCTGAGGCACAGGAAAACGATGTGCTATGGTATTATAATTTTGATTTAAATACGGAACAAAATTAACAGAAGGTAAATAAATAACTACTAATATTAAAAAAATATATGTTTTATTTTTCATAAAATCTATAATAAACCATTATACTTACGAACAAACCATTCTACAGACAATACTATAGCTAATAATGCCAAAAGCCACTCCCAATCAATCAACGGTGTTTTTTTGACAATCGCTTTTTCGGTAGGTTTATAATTGGGGTTATCCAATAATTGTTTGATTAATGCAGGTGTTTGCGTTGGATAAAAGCATTTTCCGCCATAATTTTGAGCGAGTTGTTGCAACTTGAGCACCTCTGGATTTACAAATTGCTTTTCAATATCAAAAGGAGCAATTTCAAAAAAACTATTATATACTGCATTTGTATTAATTTCTTTGACAATAAACTGGTAATGGCCTGCTTCCAAACCTTCTAAATTTACTTTAAAACTATTGTTGTTTTTTAAGAAATCATATTTAATTTGTTTTTTATTGTCTTTATTTATTATCGAAATAGTCAACTTTGCTTTTTCGTCAAACTCATAATTTTTATTAAAAAATTCTGCCGTAATCTCAATCAAATCAGAGGCATTATAAAAATGTTCATGATGAACAATTAACGATTTTTTTCGGTCGTTTGAAGCTAAAAATTGGATGGTTTTGTCTAAAAACTGATCAAATTTTTCAAAACTTTTTTGATTTAGATGTTCTTGCAAACGCCATTTCCAAATATTTTCTCCAAAGAGGTAGGCATTTCGCTGGGCTGTATAGGATACAAAGGTGAACAAAGGTTGCTGCGTATTAATATTCCTTATTTTAGCATTCAAAAGTACTTGATTTGGTGCTTTTGAAATAATTTTTCCAAAAGGATTTTGTAATGGTGGTAACTCGTTAAAAATGTGGGGCTCTATGGCAAATAAATTAAACTGCTCTTCAAAAGCAGCGAGATAATCCTCTTTTTGAGTAGTCATTTGAAACACAAAATCTGTTTGGTTTTGATTCAAAAAATTAAAATCGGTATGTAAACCCGTAATAATCAAGGCATTTAACTTCATTTTTGCCTTTAAATCAAAAATATTTTTAAAACTTTCGTTTGGTTGATATAAAAGTAGCACATTAAAATCCTGCAACGATTGGATGGCTGTGGGTTTTAGGATGGTAACTTTTCTTTGATTATTGGTTTCGATGGCCCTTTTTATAGCTCCTAAATCAGGATGGCTGATTGCAGAAACCAAGGCAATATTGGTTTTTTGATCAATAATATCAATAGCAAAATTCTTAATGTTATTATGTATATTACGTTCTTTTTCTGAAGAATTTATTTGAGCTTTATATATTTGAAGGCCCATTTTATCTGCTGGCAAAAGTACTTGTAGAACTGCCGATTTTTTGTTTTTTGAAAATGAAATGGCTTGTTTGACTAATGTATTGTTGCCATTTGTTATACTAAAATTAGCATGAACAGGCTTATTCCCAGAGTATTGTAAAAACACCTCTACAGGAAATTTATTTTTATAAAAAGCATATTTATTGACATTCAGTTGATTGATTTTCAAATCTAAAAAAGTAGTCGTATCGCCAACAACTATGGGCAAAATTTGAGCGTGTTTTGGAAAACTAAATGTATAATCATTGCCAGATGTTTGATTTCCATCTGTAATAATAACCGTAGGAAAATAATTGTTTTTTAAAATATTTTTTAAATATGTACCAACTCCATCAATATTAGTTTTAGTACCTTTGAAATCAATTTGTTGCGACATTTCGGTTTTGTCATCAAATTTCAATAATTGCACATCAAATTTGGTTTTCAAATCAGCGTTTTGAGCCAATTGTTGGTAAACGTCTGTAGCTGTTTTTTGTGCAAATAAATTTTTAATAGAGCTAGAATTATCCATAACAATTGCCAAAGGAGTTTTGACAATTTCAAAAGTATTTCTTGAAATTACTGGATTTATTAACAATAAAAGGAGTATAAAAACGCTAAAAAAACGCAAACAAGCCAAAAACAAAATGGTTTTTGACTTGTTTGTATTTTTATATATGTATTGGTAAAAAGCAATCCCAATTGCTATAAGTACAGCTAAAAAAATGAGCAATATTGTAGTAGTATTCATTAATATATTGGGGTTTTTACCTTAAATTACAACTTATAACTTCAAATTAAGTAAGCATACCTCCGCAAACATTCAATACCTGACCAGTAACAAAACTGCTCATATCCGAAGCAAAAAACAAGCAAGCATTGGCCACATCTTCTGTAGTGCCGCCACGTTTCAATGGAATGCCATCTCGCCATCCCTGAACCACATCTTCGTTTAATTTTGCAGTCATTTCTGTTTCAATAAAACCTGGTGCAATGGCATTACAGCGAATGTTTCTTGACCCCAATTCTAAGGCAATCGATTTTGTAAAACCAATAACTCCCGCTTTTGAAGCTGCGTAATTGGTTTGTCCAGCATTACCTTTGACTCCCACTACACTACTCATATTGATAATAGAGCCTTTACGGTTTTTCAAGAATGTTTTTTGAACGGCTTTGGTCATGTTAAAAACAGATTTCAAATTGACATCTATAACTTGATCAAAATCATTTTCGGTCATTCGCATCAACAAATTATCCTTTGTAATTCCTGCATTATTAATCAAAATATCTATGTTTCCAAACTCTGCCAATACGGCTTCTACAAAAGTTTGAGCCTCATTAAAATCAGCGGCATTAGATTGATACCCTTTTGCTTTTATGCCCAATTGGTTCAATTCATTTTCTAATTCTTGAGCAGATGCTGCCGATGAACTATAAGTAAAAGCTATATTTGCTCCATTTTTTGCAAATATTTCCGCAATTCCTTTTCCAATTCCTCTGCTGGCACCTGTAATAATGGCCGTTTTCCCTTCTAGTAATTTCATTTTTAAATAATTATAATTGATTCAATAATTGAAGTGTCAAATATAAACAAATAATTTAAAACCAATACAAAACCTAAATCAATAAAATCAAATTTTTAAAAATATAGTAAAAATAATAAATTATGATTCAAATTTTAACTAAAATCTTAAATATATAGTACACTACCCCTTAAACTTCCAATCAAATTCGTTTTCATTTTTAATCATAGCACCCAATTCCAACTTGACTACTTCGTCAAACTCTACCTGAAACAACAACCAATTGTCTTCATTAAAAAAATTATGGAAAGAGTCCACTTGTTCTTCAGCAAAATGATTGATTTTTTTTGAAGCTAAAAATTTTTTTACATCACTTATTTTTCTTCCCATTATTTTTTCGCCAAAAAGAGTTAAATCTTGGCTAGATGCCACCAAATAACCTAACTTAAAGTCTTCCTCTTCATAAAAAGTTAACCTTATTTTGTATTGATTATATAAATAAATTCTGTTTTGATCATCATCCAAAAACGACAAATCTGGCTTTCCATATTTTGCCATTACATCAGCTTCTTTCATGCCAAAAATTAAGGAATCGATCCCATTTTTTAAATTAACCTGCATATAAAATTGTTTAAATAAGTGTTGATTTTAGCTTACAAATGTACTGCTTTTTTGATAATGATAAAATAACTACTGAATTATAATTTGTATAAATTTTGGGCACCATTTATTTTATTTTTAATTAAATCCACCAAATGAAGCGGTGCAATTACTTTTACACTATCGGCATAACTCAAAATAAACCTTACTAATTCGTAATTAATTATTATATTTAGCTTAATTTCTAAAGTATTTTCATCAATCCATTTATTTTTTTGAGATTCATGAATTGGCTTATTCACCATATATTTACCCGTTAAGGGTTCAAAATGCAGGATTACAGTTTCAATAATTGAATTTTCGGGTTTAGAAACACCAATCATGTCTGAAAAATATTCCTTAAAATCAATTTTTTCATTTTCTATAAAACCCTTATCAATACATTTGTAACTTACAATTCTATCCAACGCAATATTCCAATCATACTTATTTTTGGAAGGATTTAAACCCAATATAAACCATCTGTTATTATATTGTTTTAAATAATATGGGTGGAATTCAAATTTATAAGACTCTGGAAACGAAAAATCTTTATATTCAATTTCTAATGTTAGTTTATCTTTCACTGCTTGAAACAACATACCAAAATTGTCTATACCCTTCAAATCTGCATTTTGTTCAAACCCAATAAATGGTTTTTCTATAATATTATTTTTAAATTTCATATCTAGTTTTGCAATAATTTCAGAAATCCCTTCAAATTGAGGCATTCCCTCAAAATGGCTTAAAGTTAATAATGCAGCTTGAAATTCGTTGGTTTCTATATCATTTAAAGCTAAGTTGTTGATAGAAAAATTAATGTTTTCGTAGCGGTAAATTTTTTTTTTACCATCACTTAAATCTGCAAATTCTATACCCCAACCTTCAGTAGATTTCATAAAGGCAATATCTTCTTGTAGTTGTCTTAACTTTATGGCGTTCTTGTGATTGTCAAAAATTTCAAATAATTTATCGTTTAACTCTTGAAGTAAAACATCAATAGTATAAATCTTAAACGGATGTCGAAAAAAAGAGTCTAAAATTTTATATCTTATAAAAGGATTTTTTGTAATTGCCATATTAAAAAAATGGTTTAATTTTGCTTGAATTTTGGTGCAATATAAAAAATATTTTGCTATGCAGCAAAAATGCAGAGAAGGAATATAAATTTGCAGCATCAAAATAAGTTCTTTGAAAACCGTAGTTAAGATATTGAATCGCTCGTTTTTATAACGGGCTTGCTTGCTGGATTTTTTGTTTCCAATATGTTGTAAACAAAATATCAAATCGGCAAGTTCTATAACGCAAGTTATAATGGAATGTTTAGTAATGAACTAATTATAATATATTTATTATTTTATGTTGGATACTAATCAAGACCCTAACTTCTAGTATTTATTGATGAAAAATTTGTTGATGAAGAAAAAGAATATACACTACGGTTTTTCAAAACATATAAAACAATGTAAGTTACCATGAAAACAAATGTAGATCAACAAACTGAGATTAAAGAATTATTTCAGAATATGAAAAAAGAAGCTGATTTGTGGCATTTAATCAATGTAGCCAAAAAACATATTCATGGAACAAAAGCCTCAAACTTTAAACCTAAATTATTACAACACCTCATTTTAAAAGATGCGAAAGAGTTCAATTTAGAAAACTCAACTTCTGTTTTTTATCATCAATTTGAAATAAAAAAGAAATCTGGGGGTATTAGGACTATACATGCACCACATCCAAAATTAAAAGAAGTTCAAGAAGCCTTGAATTATATTTTTCAATGTGTATATCTACCTCATCCCAATGCAACTGGATTTGTGGTGGGCAAATCAATTGTAGATAATGCCAAGAAACATGTCAACCAAAAATATGTTTACAATCTTGATTTGAAAGATTTTTTTCCGAGTATTGATAAATCAAGAGTTTGGGGAAGACTTTTAATAGCTCCGTTTAATTTAAAAAACAGTCCCAAAGGTATTAAAATAGCCAACATGATTGCCTCTATTTGTTGTACAAAACTTGATGTAGAACGAATTAAAGATGGTGTTAGTCATACTATTTTGACATCGGTTTTGCCACAAGGTGCACCAACATCTCCTACATTAACAAATGCTATTTGCGAAAAAATGGACATTCGACTAGCAGGTGCAGCCAAACGATTTGGTTTGCAATATTCTAGATATGCAGACGATATTACCTTTAGTAGCAACCACAATGCTTGTGAGTATGCAAAAGGAAAATTTGAAAAAATATATAAAAAAAATAGTGTTTTTGATAAAGAAGTTAGAAGAATAATTACAGATCAAAATTTTCGTATAAACGAAAGTAAAGTTCGATTGCAGGTAAAAAATGTAAAACAAGAAGTTACAGGTATAACGGTAAACGAAAAGTTGAATGTTTCTAGAGATTATATCAAGCAGTTAAGAAAATGGTTGTATTATTGGGAATCCTATGGATTTGACAAAGCAAGTACTTTTTTCACACAAAATTATATGGCAGAAAAAGGGCATTTAGTTTCAAAAAAGCCCAATATGACCCATGTTTTAGAAGGGAAATTGTTATATTTAAAGATGGTAAAAGGCGCTGAGGACAGTACTTATATAGGGTTAAAAACCAGATTTGAAAAATTATCAGGAAGAGTAAACAAAATTGATCAGTTGCTAGACGTTTGGGAAAAAGAAGGTGTTGAGGCAGCGATTTCATTTTACAATTTTGGAAAAAAGGCAAAAAAGATAGCTACAATTGTTGACTTTGAAAGTTTTTTAATTGATAATATAAATATAGATAACAAAATTTTATAAAATGATACAAGATTCATTTGATTTAGTCCATCATTTATTAGCCGATAAAAAATTAACACTCGCTCAAAAAGAGCGGGTTTTTCAGCTTTCAAGCAACTTTATGAAAACCGATTCGGAATTAATAAAAACCTTAGACAAGCAGTTGAAAAACATCAATGAAAAAGTGGAGGGGTTGGAGAAGAGGAGCGGTTTGGGTGAAGTATTGGGTGGAGCAAAGAAAGGTGAAAAAAAAATAGTTGTAAAAAAACATAAACCTAAAGATGTTGCCAATTTCATGTATTTATTTAACAATCCAAATGGGCTAAAATATCTAACACATGATTTTGACCAACAAAAGGATTTCGATATAGAACTATTTTTAGAAAACACAAAGAAAGTTTTTGAGAGAGAAACTAAAAAACTAAAAATACCATCTTATTTGTATAGCATTGTAAATGAATTTTCATTTAATGAAAATCCAAATTGGGGAAACGGTATGAACGAAGGGTTTTCATGTAATAAATGGAAAAATTGGTCAAAAGAATATAAATTGTCACCATTTAGAAATCCAGAATTTATAACTACTATAAATGAATTCAGAAAATTGACGAGGATAGAGGCTCCTGATTTAAAAAATTATACAGAGGATATAATCCAGGAAGTGTTTCAAAATACAGATGTGGAGTATTCTTTAAATAGATTAGAAAACGCGGATTTTTATACAAATACACCTTTTTTTATATCCGCAATAAAAAGTATTTTAGAAATCATACGGGATAAAAGTTCAAAATTGCCTATTGCAAAATTCAACATTACATATAAAGGCACATTAATAGACAATTATTATCAAATTCAAATTCAAATTTTGCATTTTAATTCTTTTCCTACCAAAGATTTCAACCAATTACACCCTGAATGGAAAAGTGGAAAAGGAACAATTGGCGAAATAAAAGAGAAACTTTTTGGTTATTGCAATTGGTCAATAGAATCTAAATTTGACAATGGACATTATAGAATTAATTTATTAAAAGACACTAATGATCCTGACTATGAGTTAATTTCCGACGAAAATTGCATTGGAACAAAACACATTTTAACATTTTACTATAAAACTTCAGAATAAAATGATATACTTGATAGACGATAATCGACACAACCAACAAGTAAATAATTATGGAATACATTATATCAAAAATAATGATTTTTCAGATATTTTGATTTACATTGAGAAAATTGAGAAAAACCAAGATTTAAGTTTTTTAAATGAGGCAAGTTGTGTATTAATTCATGCAACAACTGCTGATGTGCTTAATGGTGAATTTATTGATGGATCCAAAAGTAACGTAATAAAAATTATGGAAACTATTTGTGAAAACGGCGATAAAATACCTTTGGTGACCTTTAGTGAAGGAAACACAAAACCAAATCTAGAACCAATTAGCAACAAACGAATTGATTTAAAAAAATCATTGTTTTATTCTAATTTATATGATTTTTTGATACATTACAGAGAAAATAAAGAATTTGAATTTGAAATACTATTGAATGGAAAGCATTATAAATCCATTAAAATAGTAAGAAAATCAAATCTATTAATTGAAATGCTACAATTCAAAGACCAAAATGAGATTTTGAAATTAAGAGACATTAATCTTATTGCTTTTAAGGAAATTATAGAAATGGCTTCTATTTCAATTAGTTTTGATGAACTACTTGAGGAATTAGAAGATAATCCAATTACGGTTTTGAAATTTATTGACAATTTAAACACTATAAATAACAGCTTTACAAAATATGGAAAAAACATATACGGTTGGCTTTAGCCAAGAACAAGTAAATTATTTAGGTTTTAAAAACCTAGACTTACCCATTTTGCATGAAAACGACACAGAATATCACAACTACATCACTAGTATTTTTGCAAATAACGACATTGACGTAATTGTTTTCGATCTGAATAAAAACCTAATTCAAAGTTTGAAACTTTCACTTCATATACGATTGTCGTTAGCCGAACTTAAAGAAAAAACCCTTATTCCCATTGTATTTCTCACAACTCAAAGTTTAGAGAGTATTATCAAATTAAGTGATATTTGGTATCAAATTATTGCTACTGGCAGTGTTTATTTTACAGAGCTAAAATTAGTAAAGCATGATGTGCAACATGTGGAAGGTTTAAACGAAAGTTCCTATAAAAATTCATTTCTAAATAAAATTACTATTCGACCCGACGAAAGCATTGGCAAACATTCTATTGCAAATGAATGGGGTGCGTTTTCACTCGATAAAGCAGCACATACCGAAGTTTTGAAAAGCAATGAAAACTTAAAACAGACGTTTCATAAACTGTATTTCAAATACATACAAGCCCTTCAATTTGATTTGGAAACATTAAACAAAAAATCACACATCAAAGGGTATATTAATGTAGAAAAAGCCGATTTAATTGAATCCAATGGCAAAAAAATTGTTTTGATAGACGACGAATCCGAAAAAGGATGGGGTTTGGTTTTAGGAAAATTATTTAAAAACGCTGATTTTAAGGTTATTAATGAAAAAATAAAGTCTTTTGAAGATTTATCTGACACCTCAAAAAAAATGATTTTAGAGGAAGAAATTGATTTGTTTCTAATTGATTTAAGGTTAAATGGAGTTGATGAAGATGATAATTTACCAATTGAGAAATTTTCGGGATATGATGTTATTTCAAAAATAAAAAAACAAAACAAAGGCAATCAAATCATTGTATTTACAGCATCAAATAAAGTTTGGAACATAAAGCCATTATTAGATTTTGGTGCAGATGCGTTTTATGTAAAAGAATCTCCAGAATATTTATTTTCAAAGGAAATCTCACAAAATAATTATCAATCCTTCAAAAAAAATGTGGCATTTAGTTTAAACCGTTCCTATTTGAAAGCCATTTATTCAAGAATAGACAATCTTATTTCAATCTTGGCTATTAAAAAAACAGAGCAAAATGGAGATTTTATAGAAGAAATTTTGGTTTTATTAAATCAAGCAATATAAATGCATGATTACGCCAAAACAGAAAAACAATTTGCTTATGCTTATGTTACGCTATATATGATAATTGAAATTATGAATAAAGAATATGCCAAAGAAAACGAAGAAAAAAACTGGTGCATTGATGGTGAAAATATAAAGAAATGGAGGAAAATAGATCATACAATTGATTTTGATGATACAGATGAAAAATATAGATCGGAAGCAAATAAAATTCTTGGAATTGCCATACAAAAATTAGAAATAGAAAAGACAAATGAAATTCTTTTGACAGTGAATAGATGTGTAACAAGGCGTACAATTTTTATTCACCCTAAGGCAACAAATAAAGAAGGGGAGTTGATGAAAGCTGATGGCAAGATTTATACAAAAGATGGTTTTATAGAGCTTTTTAACCTAATTGAATTGCTTTTAACAAAAATTAACTAACTCACCAAACCCATATAAAATTTAACTATTTTTGCATAAAATTGAGAAACTATGGCTAATATTATATACCCTTATCAGAAATCAAATGAATTATTGAAACAATCAAAATGTCTTGGGGTTGATTATAGTTTGAAAAGTATTTATTGATATAATGAAAAGTATTTATAAAAAAATATAAAATGAAACAATTTAAAGCAGGATATATAGTAGATGCAATTAGCAATTTAATTACCGACAACTTCAAAACATTGAATTATTTCAATGAAAAAGAAAATAATGAAATCAACAAAGTTAAAGGGTTACTTCAAAACTTGAGTGCATTTGATGTACAATTCCCATATACCCATAAAGTTGATTACAACAATATCCATCCCGTTTTAGCTACTATAAATAATATCATAACAAGAGGTTTACCTACTAAAGCGCCCATTAATGTAGAAGATATATTTACTCAAATAGGATTGACAAAAAAAACAAAAGACGATTCAAAATTAGAATATTCCAAATCAATAAATGAATTAAATTACAATACAATTTTTGAATTATTACATGTAATTGAATCTGGATTATCCTTTGAAAAAGCTAATTACTGTGGCGATTTAGGAAGTAAATTAGAAGAGAAATTTTTAAAAAAGAATCCTTTTGTTTTTCAATTGTTTCAAGCCCAAAGGGATTTTTCAACTATTACTCCCCAATTAGCTGGAGGCAAAACTGTAGATTTTAGTTTTACTTCGCCTTATTTACATTGGAATGAACAAAATAATAGTACCGATTATAAAACTAGGTTTTTTGAAATAGATGGACCACATCATTTATTAGAAGAGTATGTTTTTTATGACACTAAGCGGGATTTAGCTGCAATTGATGCAGATGTTGAAACTTTTAGATTAACTGAAAACAATCTTGCAAAAAATGAAATATCATACGAAACTTTGTTTTCTAAAAATTTATATAAAATTTTTGAAAAGAATTTCAATCGTAACCCAAATGATTTTTTAAACGAATACAGCTTAATTTTTATTCCATTTGCAGTTGCAAGAATACAAAAAACGCTAATTGAATATTTCATAACTAATAGTGAGCAATTAAAAGAAAAAACACTTAAAATTGCGATAATTGAACGTGATTTTCCATGTGGTGCATTGGCAATTGAAGGATTAAAAGATTTGTTTGTAAATCTAAATGCACTCCTCGAAGAAAGCGATAATTTAGAATTCCCAGAAATTGAATTAAATATTTTTGAAAACCAAGAATGGGTAATCCATCCCGATTTACATTGTGGCTATTTCCCAAAAAATGAAATTTATTTTGGGTCAAATGATTTTGATGTAATTTTAGATCATTCTATTTTAAGACGTTCCCACATATATAAAGAAAAAAATTTTACATTACGTAATGCAATTATAATTCGTTCTGTTCATTATTTTGAAAACAATTTTGAAAATGGAAAGAAAATTTATTGTGCCAATCTTCTAAATTATAAAAACTTAGCTAACAAAAAAGGAGACGGTGCTTATGAGGAAATCCCTGAATTTAAAAAAAACATCGACTTTTTTATTCAAAATATTTTTAGAAAGAAATCTTTCCGACCTGGTCAATTACCTATTATTTCTAGATCATTACAACGGAAACCTGTGATTGGATTACTACCAACAGGTGGCGGAAAATCATTAACCTATCAATTACCAGTTTTCTTGCAACCTGGAATATGTTTGGTTGTTGATCCTATTAAATCCCTAATGGAAGACCAAGTTAGAGTCTTAAATAACAATTGGATAGATTGTTGTGATTTTATAAACTCCAATTTAAAACGAGAAGAAAAGCAAGCTAAATTTATTGATTTTAAATTTGGTCAAACCCAATTTTTATTTGTTTCTCCTGAAAGATTTGTAATGGAAGAATTTAGAAATTTGGTCGAAAATATTGATAATACAAAACACGCTATGGCTTTTTCTTATTGTGTGATTGACGAAGTACATTGCTTGTCTGAATGGGGTCATGATTTTAGAACAGCATATTTAATGCTTGGGAAAAATGCGCAAAAATTTATTAAAACTAAAAAAGACAAAGTCACTTTAATTGGCTTAACCGCTACAGCTTCATTTGATGTACTTACAGATATTGAAAGAGAATTAGATATTAAACATGAAGATGCTGCCGATGCTGTAATTTCTATTGACAACACCATTAGAAAAGAACTGTTTTATGATTATGTAGAATGTAATAAGAATTTTAAATTAATTACTATTACAGATTTGGATATTAAAAAAACTATTGGCGAACATAAACAATCCCATTTAAATAATTATGTTAAGAATGTAAATATTGAATTATCAAACATTAACAATGGAGTAATAATAAAATCATTAAAACAACATTATAACGAGTTTGAAGAAATCAAGAAAAAAGATGAGGAAATCGAAAAAGAAGCTATTGAAATTTGCAATTTAGAAGAGATAAATGACTTTGAAAAAATGCCTTCAATTATTTTCTGTCCTCATAAATCTGGTAGTTTAGGGGTTACATTTGAAGCAGGTAAAAAAAAGGCTCCCAGTGCAACTGAAGTTTTTGAAAATTTAATTGTAACAAAACCCAATAAAGGTTTTTTTATTGGAAGCGATGAAGGAAGTAGTTTACACAAAGATATTCAAAGTCATTTTCAAAATTTCCTCAGCGGTCATATTAACTATATGGTAAGCACAAAAGCTTTTGGAATGGGAATTGATAAAGAAGATGTACGACTTGTTTATCACATCAATTATTCGTCATCACCCGAAAGTTATATTCAAGAAGCAGGAAGAGCAGGTAGGGATAAGAAAAAAGCCTTGTGTGTGAATTTAATAAATTCGCAACAATTTTATAGTTTAAACCCCTTGTTTATCAATAGATATACAAATTCTGAAGCAAGAAGCAAATTGAGACATTTGATGGAAATTTTTAATATTAATTTTGAAGGTAAATATATTTTTAACCAAAAAAGATATGTAAACAAAGAAAACTTAATTAACGAAATAAAATTAATTGTTCCAGATTTTGCAGAAACTTTTGAGATTGCCTCTAAATACGAAAAGGATGAAAATGGTGAACCAAAAAAAGAAAAAATCTTTACGATTTTAGAATACAATCTTGATGAAAGTGTTCATGATTATTTTCATCAAAATAGTTTCAAAGGAATAGAAACGGAAATATACCATTTAGAACGTTTTTTTACTCGTAAAGAAGAAGTTGAAAAAACGGTTTTCATGCAATTATCTGAAATTTACAACAAAGAAAACGATAGGAATATTGATTTTTATATAACTCCTCCGGGTCATGATTATGAAGGAAATATCTGGTTGAAAACGGAAGAAAAAATAAAATTTGGTAGAATAATTAATACAACCGGATTAGGGAAATTAACTGTTGATTTCAACCATATTTTACCTGAAGGAGTTATTGATGTACCACTAACAAATAATATCTTCGATTTTATTACTGAAAATTGGAGAAAAGACAGTCCTGACACTACACTTTTTGAATATTTAAACAGCCCTGTTGTAAATGTTATAAATAATGGATTGTCGTTAGAAGAGTATTATGACAAATACGACAAACAACTCGAATTTTTTATTGTTCCTTTAGATTTAACAAATGACAATTTAGCAAATCTTTTGATAGAAGATTTTGGGTTAATTCCAACACCTCCTATTGCCGATATCGAAAAATATCTTAAAACATTAGAAAATCAATCTAATAATTTTAAAGATTTTATACAAAGAATAGAAGAAACATGGAACTTTTCTATTTTTGAGCATGATACTTATAAAAAGAATAAAAATAAATATCGAATTTGCTATTATTCTAATATGTCATCTCAAGATGTTTTGCGTGTTATTTATCGTTTGTATAGTATTGATTTTATCTCTGATTATACTTTAGATTACAACAAAGGTTTGGTCAAGATTTTTATTAACAAAAAAGACAAAGATTTTTATTTTAGAGCAACAGAAAAACATCTTTTAAAATATTTATCCAAAGTGAATACAAATAAAATAATCGTAGATCTTGAAAAACTATGTGAAAAAGAAAATGTTTTTGCTTCAATAAAACAAGCTGTTAAAGTTAATTTGCTATTTACATATTCTGACATTGCAGGAAAAAGAAAATTAGCCATAAAGGATATTAAAGATTTTATAAACGAAAGTATTGAGCAAAATGTTTCAAATGGCGAAAGTTTTAAAAGTGAAAATTATAATAAAAATTTTAAGCAGTTAATGTTTTACTATTTTAATGCAAAATATGCGAAAGTTGGGTTTATCGAAAAAAGCGAAAATAGATCATTAATTGATGATTGGAAAAACAAAATAATTGATGATTGGGATATTTTTATAAAATATTCCAAAATCCTTAATTCAGAAAATTCTTTTATAAACGAATGTAAAATGATGCGTGGTTCGTGCAAAAGAATTTGGCGATCTGTTGCTTTAGAAGACACTAAAGATGATTATGTTTTAAATTTGCTTTATGCTTATGCAAGTTTTGGTTTAAATAATCCCTATTATTTTGAAGAAGCAGAAAAATATTTTTTAATAGGTTTTGAAAATTTATATTTAAAAAGCAATTATAGAAACTTAGAAAATAAATTAAATGAATTTTTAGAAATATTATCAAATAGTGTGAAATATGAATATTCGAATGAGTATATGAGACGAATCAAACATAAATTAATGCTTAAAATTTCAACAATAAACACTCAAAATTTAATTAAAGAACTAAACAATATATAAAATGAATAATATAGATCAAATATTAGAAAAGAATTATGAACAATTAGATATTCTTAAAAATGAATTGACAAATCTAAAAGAAATAAAAGCTAAAATTACTGAATTAAGCGAATTACCACTAATTTTTAATGAAAGATTTAAAAAAATAATCAAAACAACAAATGATTTTACTACTACTTTGGGAGGCTCTGTTAATGTTTTTTTAAAAGGTAATAATGATTTATTAGTGAAAAACAACTCTAATTTTACCAACAAATTAAATGAACTCAATTCAGAAATAACACGTCTAAATAAAGTAGATTTCAAAGATTTTTTTAAAGATTTAGAAAGAAAATTTTTAGAAAGTACCAAAGTAGAAATAAGCAAAGAATTAAAGAAATTTGATGAGAAGGTAGCAAATTTTCAAATGAAAATTTCAGAACTCAATTCGGAAATAACACGACTAAGTGAAATAGATTTCAATGCTTTATTTGAAGATTTAGAAAGAAAATTTTTAGAAAATTCTAAATTTGAAATCGGAAAAGAATTAAAGAAATTTGATGAGAAAGCAACAAATTTTCAAACTAAAGTTGATGATTTAGGGAAAGAAGTTTCTCGATTATCTAAAATTGACTTAGAAAAACATTTCAACAAACATCAAAATAAATTGTCTGAAATTTTTATTGCAATAAATGGCATTAATACCATAATTGCAAATATTTCTCATAACATTAATTCATTGATACAGAAATTTGGTGATATTGAACAAACACTTTCTAAAAATCAAAAGGAAATTAATAAAGGTTTTGATTCCCTAACCCAAAGTCATGAAAAAACAACAAACGATTTATTAAATAAAATAAAAGAATCAGATAGCAAATTAGATGCAATAGTTTCTCAAAATGAACTATTAAAAAAAGAACTAGATTTCAATAAAAAATTAAATTTTGCAATTATTATTTTTGTTATAATTTCAATTATTGTAAAGTTTATTTAATTATATTTTCAATTTATTAAGTACGCACCAAATCTGCACAACTACAAATTAATTTTGCATCAAATAATAAAAACATGAGCATTTTCAACTATTTTCATAATTTAAAATTAAGTGAAGGGCAATCGACTGCATTGACAAAGTTGGAACAATTTATCAACGGAACCAATCAAATCTTTGTATTGAAAGGCTATGCTGGAACTGGAAAAACAACACTCTTGGCAGGTGTTACAAAATATTTAGAAAACGAGAAGAAAATGTTTCAAGTTATGGCTCCTACAGGTAGAGCCTCAAAAATTTTAAAAGAAAAAACAGGACATGGCAAAACCATTCATAGTTCCATTTATAATCTTGAGAAAATAGATTTTAAAAACCAAAAGGAAGTTATTGAAAAACAATCATTTTTATATTCCTTTCCGATTCGAGAACTTGAGTGCGAAACGATTCTGATAGTTGATGAAAGTTCCATGATTTCAAGCCGTGAAAACAAACAAGAATTGTTTTCGTTTGGCACAAATATATTACTTCAAGATTTGCTAACATATTCAAAAGTTAAAACAACAAACAATAAAATAATTTTTGTTGGTGACCCTGCCCAATTACCTCCTGTTGGGGATAATAAATCTTGGGTGTTTTTTAAAGAACTATTCCAGAAAAAGGGATTGTCTTATGAAGATTATGAGCTTACCGAAGTAAAAAGACAAAAAGACAATTTAATTCTTAAAAACGCAGGTGTTTTTCGTGATTGTATTCATTCCGAGAATCCAACCACGCTTGAATTATATTCAGATACTGAAAGTTTTATAAAAATAAAACCTGAAGAAGCTATTGATACTTATGTTTCTCTTAGCCCAATTCCCGAAGTTGATAGTAGCGTAATTATTTGTTATTCTAACAAACAATGTTATGATAACAATATTGCAATCCGAAATAGAATTTTTCCAAACAATCCTAAAGTATGCCCAGGTGACATCATTCAAATCATACATAATAATTATAGAACCTATGGAATAGATATAATGAACGGTGATTTTGCTAAAATTTTAAAGGTGTCAGAAGAAATAGTCAAATTAACCGCTCCTGTATGGAATGAAAAAAATGGAACTGCAAAAGCAGAGAAAATACAAGTTACAAATACGTTTAGAAAAGTAACTATAAGAATCAATAATATCGAAATTGAAGCAATGGTATTTGATGATTTGTTGCATTCAATAGATAGGGATTTGTCTGTTTTGCAAATGAAATCACTTTATATAAATTTTATCATGCGTTTTGATGAAATACAAAATGAAAGAGAGAAGAAAGGACTAGTCAAACACAAAAAATATAGCCAAGAATTTTCAGATATGCTTGTTAATGACAAATATTATAATGCATTAAGATGCAAATTTGGTTATGCTATAACTTGTCACAAAGCCCAAGGTGGAGAGTGGAAAAATTGTATTGTTGATTATTCAGGGAGAGTAAGTTTAAAAAAAGACCCGCTTAGATGGTCTTATACAGCCACAACACGTGCTTCAGAAAAATGTTTTGCTATTAATGCACCTCAATTTAATCAGTTTTCTAAATTTGAAATACTGGAAATAGATCAAATCGCTAATTTTCCTAAAAACGCTTTGGATTTTAGTAATACTCTTTTTTCGCCTATTCATTTGGAAAGTGCTCCTTTGTGTGTTCATCATAAATATTGGGAAATTATTGAAAAATTAGAAGATACCAATTTTAGAATAAATACCGTAAACTCGTTTCCTTGGCTCGAAAGATACCAATTAATGTATGATGAAGATACGTTAATAACTTTAGATGGTTCATATAACGGTGCAGGCTTTTTCAAAAATGGATTTGTGGTAACTTCTGCTTGTGAAAAATCAATTAAATTAGAAATTGAAACTATTTTTAACAAAAATTATATTTTTAACACCAATTTAAAAATTGAATTTAATCAAAAGCAACTAATAGAATTATTTGCTGTTATGCAGGATTTCTGCGACGAACTAAACATAGTTATCACAAATATAGCTCATAATGAAGGACAATTTTATGTTAATTATTACCTAAAAACAGATGCTATTTGTGCTTATATTCAATTTTATTATAACATCAACTTTCAACTTACAATAGCAATGCCTAAAAGCATTGAAGGAAAAGAAGATGAAAAATTAGTTCAATTAATAGAAAAATTAAAGAATTATGCCTGCTAAAGAAATTAAAGAACTAAAACTAGCTGGTAAGTTAAAAGAAGCTTATGCAATGGCTAAATCAGAGCTTGACTTACAACCTGAAAATATTTATGCCAAACGAAATATCAGTTGGGTATATTATGAATATTTGAAAATCAATGCAAGTGCAGAAAAGATTGATAATTTTCACACCTCATTATCAGAAATAATAAAATTAAATTTACCTGAAGAAGACAAATTACTTGGTGATACAATATCCTTTCAAATTGGTAAGTTCTTTTTCAATTTATTAAAAACTGAGAAGTTTAATCATGATAAAGCGTTTAAGATTTACGAATTAACAAAAAGATTATCCTTTAGCGGGAAAACAGATGGATATAGTTTTTTATTCAAAAGCCTTCATAAGTTTCATAAAGACAGTAATAATTATATATCTTTTGCAGATTGGTGGGATTTTGATAATTTTAGAACAGAAGATTTTCAAAAAGAGAAACTTCCTGATGGTAAAGAGGTAATGTCTATTGTGGAACAAGCATATATTGCTTATGCAAAACATTTGTTACCAAAACAAAATGGTGATGGAACTATAAGCTTTGACAAAGAAAAAGCATTAGTATTTATTGAAAAGTTATCAGCATTAGAAAATTCACATACAGAATATGAATATCCCCCATTTTTCAAAGCCAAATTGTTATTGGCATGTGGAAAAAGAAATGAAATGTTAGCTACTTTTATTCCATTTGCAAAAACAAAAAGAAATAACTTTTGGATTTGGGAACTTTTTGCAGATGTTTATTCTCCAGAAAAAGATATTGTTTTTGCTTGTTACTGTAAAGCATTAACTTGTAAAAGTCCTGGTGAAATGCTTATTGGTTTACGTCAAAAAATGGCTAAAGAACTTATTTCAAGAAATCTACTTAATGAAGCCAAAACAGAGATTGAAGCTCTTGTAAAAATTAGAATTGAAAAAGAATACAAAATACCAAACGAAGTTTTCACTTGGCAATCTCAAGATTGGTATAAAAATGCCGTTGCACTGAAATCAAATTTTAAACTTTATGAAAAATATGCACATCATGCGGAGTCCGTTTTATTTTTTGATATTCAAGAAGAACTTATTTTTGTTGAATTTGTAAATTACGATAAAAAAATATTGAATTTTATTGCTTCTGAACAAAAATTTGGTTTTCTAAAATATGATAAATTTTTCAAAAATATAAATGCAGGCGATGTATTGAAAGTCCGTTTTCAAGAATCTTCAAAAGATAAATTCTACAGTTTATATACTGCTGAAAAGTTTCAAAATGAAGAATTTAAGAAGAATTTTTATAAAGATGTGCAAGGTAAAGTCAATATTCAAAACAATAAAAATTTTGGATTTGTAAATGATATTTTTATTCATCCTTCGTTAATTATCAAATATAATCTAGTGGATGGTATGGATTTTATTGGAAAAGCGATTAAATCATACAACAAAGAAAAACAAAAGTTTACTTGGAAATTAATTTAGTTTTTATATTTCTAAATTCGTTATTGGCTCCTCCACAACAACAAACACCTTTTTATTAATAGAAATCAAAATCAATTTGTTTTTTATAATTCCATCTAAAAAAAAACCAGTAATTTTTGTTACTGGCTTTTTTTTGTTAGTTTTTGCTTAATCCTCGTTTTTTTAATAGGGGTTGAACGCTTGGCTCGGCACCTCTGAAACGTTTGTATAATTCCATTGGTTCTTCAGTGCCTCCTTTTTCTAATATGTTTTTTCTAAAGGATAATGCTTTCTCGGGATTGAATAAACTCGTGGTTTTGAACACTTCAAAAGCATCGGTATCCAAAACGCCTGACCAAATGTAACTGTAATATCCCGCTGAATAGCCTCCTGCAAATATATGATTGAAATAGGTTGATTTGTATCGTGGAATTATAGCATCAATCAACCCGATTTTTTGCATTGCTGTTCTTTCAAAAGTAGCGGCATCTGTTGTAATTGCTTGTTTTTGTGTGTGGTATTCCATGTCTAACAACGATGCTGCTAAATATTCAACTGTAGTAAATCCTTGGTCAAAAGTGCCTGCTTTTTGCATTTTTTGTACCAAAACATCTGGAATTATTTCGCCCGTTTGGTAATGTTTGGCATACATTTTCATTACTTCTGGCTCAGAAGCCCAATTTTCCATTATTTGCGATGGTAATTCCACAAAATCTCTAGGCACACTTGTTCCGGCTAAACTCTCGAAAGTTACATTCGACAACAACCCGTGCAAAGCGTGTCCAAATTCATGGAAAAAAGTACTCACTTCATCAAATGTTAATAAAGCTGGTGCATTTTCAGTTGGTTTTGTGAAATTACAAACTATAGAAACCACCGGTGCAATGCGTTTTCCATTTTCGGTTTTTTGCTCTCTATAAGAAGTCATCCAAGCTCCACCGCGTTTCGATGCTCTCGGATGAAAGTCCATATAAATGACCCCAACGTGGTTGCCGTTTTTCTCGGTTACTTCCCACACGGTTACATCTTCGTGGTATTTTGGAACATTTTTCAACTCTTTAAAATGCAAGCCATATAATTTTTGACAAACCGTAAATACACCTGCTCTAGTTTGCTCCAAACTAAAATAAGGTTTCAGTTCTTGTTCGTCCAAATCAAAACGTTCTATTCTGATTTTTTCGGTATAATACCGCCAATCATAAGGTTGTACCGCTTCGTTTATTCCATCTTTTTGCATCATTATCGCAATATCTGCTGCTTCTTTTTTTGCCATTTCCAATGCAGGTGTCCATAAATCTTGCAACAATTTCATTGCTGTTTCCGGATTTTTTGCCATCGATTTTTCCAAAACATAATCGGCATGTGTTGCATATCCTAATAATTTGGCTTTTTCCAAACGTAAATTTGCAATTTGTATTGCTAATTCTTTATTGTCTTTATCATTTCCATTGTTCGCTTTTTGTTGGAAAGCATTCCAAATTTCTTGACGTAATTTTCTATTGCTGCTATATTGTAAAAACGGCATCACACTAGAATTGGCAAGTGTAAACACCCATTTTCCTTCTAATCCTTTGGCTTTTGCATCAGCAGCAGCACTTTCTACCAAACTTTTTGGCAAACCTGCTAACTCTTTTTCATCAGAAATAACTAATTTATACGAATTGGTTTCCGAAAGTATATTTTGACCATATTTTAATGTGGCAACTGCTAATTTTGAATTGATTTCTCGCAATTTTTCTTTTTCAGCAGCATTCAAATTGGCACCACTTCGAACAAAACTTTTGTATAAATTATCTAAAATTTTGGCTTGCTCTTTGCTCAATTTCCATTTTTTTTGATTGTCAAAAACGGATTTTATTCGAATAAATAAAGCTTCATTCAAACTAATATTATCACTATGAGCTGATAATTTCGGAGCTAATTCTTTGGCTAAAGCTTGCAATTCATCATTCGTATTGGCACTGTTCATGTTTGAAAAAACGGTGCGAACTTTTGATAAAAATTTACCTGAATTTTCCATGGCTAAAATGGTGTTTTCAAAATTTGGCTGTTCTTTGTTTGATACAATCGCCTTGATTTCAGCTTCTTGCTGCTTGATACCTTCTAAAATAGCTGGTTTATAATGTTCATTTTCAATTAAATGAAATGGTGGTACCTGAAAAGGTGTTGTGTACGCTTCAAAAAAAGGATTCATAACTTGTTTTTTTTCTTGGGATTGAACTGACATTGCTTGGCAAATAACAATAAGTAGTAGTATTGATTTTATTTTCATAGGACATATTTATTTGTTTTCATAGCTCAAATGGAATCGCCTTTTTTTCATTGGTGTTTGCAAGCAAACATGTTTGTTTTTGGTGATTTCATATTTTTATTTTTTTGTAAATTTATAAAAAAAAACACAACTATTCTTTTTTAAAATTAATTTTTGAACCAACATTCATTTTTTTAGTTTTTGCAAAAATAAAATATTTCTCAATTAAATATCTTTTTTAAAAAATAATAGATATATTTTAAATTAACTGGTAATAAATATTTAAGTGCAGCAAACAGTCTGTGTAAATTATTTGAGGGTGACCATTTTCTTGAAGATTCATTCATTTTTTATGGGATTTCATTTTAGGTTGAAAAGTGAATCTTAAAAAATTATGGTACTAATATCAAATATTCATATAAAATAGTCCAATCTATTGGTTCTTTTTTGCTAAAATGAGTCAAAAAAAATAGTTCCGTAGCCCAGCTATGTAACGATTTTTTTTTTAATTTTTCTCTAAAAAATAACTACGCAGCTTTGGACTATTTTATAAATATATTTGATATAAATTTAGATTGAATTATACGGCAGGCTCCATTTTTTAATTTGAAGCTGTATGGGTTTGTTGGGTGCAAAAAAAAGGGCAAACCTTTAGTAAAAGTGTTTGCCCTCAAAAAAAAAATATAACATTTATTTATTCAAAACGTGGTATTGGATCAAACCGTCTATGGGTCTTCTTAATACTGTTCCTAATTTTATTCCGTGTTTGTGAAGCATTTCTGCCAATTCGTCTTTCAAGTAGAAAGCTATTGATCCTACAAAATGCACGGGTACTTCTCTGCAATTGTCGAATTGCATGATGTAGTTTTCTACAAAATCTTCAAGTTCTAGGTTGATGTATTTTTTGCAAAAATCTGTTTCTTTGTGTCTGATTAAAAATTTGGCAAAAGTGGCCAAATAAGCGTTGGGGTTGGGTTCTTTGTACAAATTGTGTTTTACGTAATCGGCATCTACGTTGTATTCTTCTTCAAATTCTTTGGCCAATTCGGTGGGCATTTTATTGAAGAAATAGCCTCGTAAGAGGTGTCTTCCAAAACGGTTTCCGCTACAATCGTCCATGGCAATATAGCCTAGCGATTGTACTTTTTGATGCAATATTTTGCCATCAAAATAGCTGCAATTGGATCCTGTTCCAAGGATGCTTACAATGGCTTTTTCGTCTTTTGGGGTGGTTGCAAAAACTGCTGCATAAGTATCTTCGTACACGTGTACTGAAGCGTTTGTAAAGTAAACCTGAAAAACTTCTGCCAAAAAGTTTTTCATTTTATCGGTGCCACATCCTGCACCATAAAAATAGAGTGCCGAGGCTTTGTCTTTGTTTTGAAGTATATCAAATTTGTCATTGAGTCGGTGGATGATTTCTTCTTTTTCTAAAACTTCGGGGTTTAGTCCGAGGGTTTGGGTGGTGTATAATACCTTTCCGTTTTCGTCTATGGCTATCCAATCAGCTTTTGTTGAGCCACTATCTACAAGTAATTTCATAATTTTGTTTTTTAAGTTTTTAGTTAGTAGAAAACTAATTTTTGGTTTGTCTTGTTTTTTGGTTTGTTGCTAGTATTGGTTTTTAGCCCCGATAGTAGCGGCATCCTTTTCTTTTTTTTCTTTAAAAAAAGAAAAGATATAGCGAATAGCGGGATTGGCTCCAAATAAAAAAACAACCCGTCAAATGATTCATAATCAACGGGTTGTTATGTTTTGTATTGTTATTGTATTGCGGCAATGTGTACTGCCAAATCGATTAATTTGCTAGAATAACCGTATTCGTTGTCGTACCAAGATACGATTTTGAAGAAGGTAGAGTTGAGTCCTATACCTGCTTTTTCGTCCACGATAGAGGTTCTAGAATCTGAAACAAAATCTTGAGATACTACGTCGTCGTTTGTATAACCCAAAATGCCTTTCATGGTAGTTTCAGACGCTTTTTTTAGTACGGCCATGATTTCTGAGTATGAAGTTTCTTTGGCCAATTTTACGGTCAAATCTACTACAGATACGTCTGCGGTGGGTACTCTCATAGACATTCCTGTAAGTTTGCCATCGAGTGCTGGTATTACTTTTCCTACTGCTTTTGCAGCACCTGTGCTTGAAGGAATCATGTTTACCAAGGCAGAACGACCGCCACGGAAATCTTTTCGAGAAGGACCATCGTTGGTCATTTGTGTAGATGTTGTGGCATGTACTGTTGTCATCAAACCTTCTACTATTTCGAAATTGTCGTGTATCACTTTTGCTAAAGGAGCCAAGCAATTGGTAGTACAAGAGGCGTTTGAAACTACTAAATCTTGAGCGGTTGCAGTAGTATGGTTTACGCCCATTACAAACATTGGAGCGTCTGCAGATGGGGCCGAAATGATTACTTTTTTGGCACCTCCAGTAATGTGGGCAGCGGCAGTATCTTTTGTTGTAAAAAATCCTGTACATTCTGCTACTACATCTACACCTACTTCGTCCCATTTGAGGTTGGCAGGGTCTCTTTCGGCAGTGATTCTGATGTGTTTGTCGTTTACAAAAAGTTTGCCGTCTATTACTTCAACTTTTCCTGCAAATCGACCGTGTACTGAATCATATTTTAATAAATAAGCCAAGTGATCTACTTCTAATAAATCGTTGATGGCTACTACTTCAACATTGTCTCTGTTGAAAGTTTCTCTGAAAACGATACGTCCGATACGGCCAAAACCGTTGATTCCTAATTTTACTTTTGACATTTTTTTTAGTTTATAGGTTTGCGTTACAATTTTGTTTTTAAATTTATTACGTGGACATGATGTCTGATACTCGAAGGAGTTCTCTATCTATTTCGCAATGTCCTTTGATGGCTTGTTCGAGCGGCGTTAGGCAAACGGCGTCGCAAAGTATGCCCACCATAAAGTTTGATTTGCCTTCTATTAAGGATTCTACAGCTTTGACACCCAATCTGGAGGCCAAAACCCTATCAAAACACGAAGGCGACCCGCCACGTTGCATGTGTCCTAGTACAGAAACTCTTACATCGTATTCTGGTAAATTTTCTTCGACATAGTCTTTGAGTTCAAAAACATTTTTGCCAATTTTGTCGCCTTCGGCAATAACTACTATGCTCGAAGATTTTCCTGAGGCTTTGCTTTTGCGTAGCGATTCTAAAAGCCTTTCTAGCCCTAAGTCTTCTTCTGGAATAAGTATTTCTTCGGCACCAGCTCCAATACCTGCATTTAGGGCAATATGGCCAGCATCTCTACCCATAACTTCGACAAAAAACAAACGGTTATGAGAACTTGCTGTATCTCTAATTTTGTCGATTACTTCGATAACGGTGTTGAGTGCGGTGTCGTATCCTAAAGTATGGCTGGTTCCAAAAATATCATTGTCGATAGTTCCTGGAATTCCCATTACAGGAAAGCCATATTCTGCATTAAAAACTTCGGCCCCCGTAAAACTTCCATCGCCACCAATTACAACAAGGGCATCAACACCTGCAGCTTTGAGGTGGTCATACGCTTTTTTTCGTCCTTCAACGGTCATAAATTCTTTTGAGCGTGCAGATTTTAATATAGTACCCCCTTTGTTTACGATGTTGTTTACAGAACGAGGTCCCATTTCTTTAAAATCGCCTTCAATCATACCTTGATAGCCTCTGTATATTCCAATACATTCAATATCATGAAATGCACAAGTTCTAACAACCGATCGGATGGCAGCATTCATGCCTGGTGAATCTCCACCCGATGTTAAAACGCCTATCTTTTTAATTGTATTTGACATATTTTGAATTTTAAAGTTGTAAAATTAACAAACATGAATCATTTTACGAACGTATTTTTAATTATTTTTAGATATTCATCAAAATTCAAACGTTTTCGTTAATAAGTTTTCAATAATGAAGGGGTTTTATGCGTAATATTTTAATTTTGAGTGATGATGCAAACGTTGTAGTAAATTTGTTTAGCAGCATATTGTTGCAACCATTTTGAACTTCTTCTTAATTTTTTGAAGGCAAATTTGATAAAATAGCTCAAAGTTGGTTCAATCTATTGGTTGAATTATACTTTGGATAGTTATATTTTGGGCGTGTCCCTTCGTAAAAACTTCGGGTCGGGTTTTTCGTTTCAAACAACGTTCATTGAACTCCAAAAGAAATATAATATGTGAAATAATCTTTTTTGTTTTTAAAGAAAAAACAAAAAAGGATTTCCACTGCAATCCCTCACGCAAAAAAAAATAATAATAACGTTACATAATGATTACATTCCTGAACACTCCTTTTCAAAAAAAATAGTTGCATAGCTGGGCGACGGAACTATTTTTTTTATTCATTTTAGCAAAAAAGTACCAATAAATTGGGCTGTTTTATATGTATATTGGGTATTATACATTAATAACGTTTATTTTTTCTTTAAAATAAACAATTCATTGTACTTTTCGAGCTTTGCTATTTTTTGAATTGACTCAAAATGTTGTTCCCAGTAATTGGCTAAGGCTTGGTTTCTTTTTTGATGTATGTCATGCAAAACAATAGTGTTGAACACTACAAATCCGTTGCTATTTAAGGCGTCTTTTACATTATTCCAAAATTGATGTTCAAATAAAAAAGCAGGCATTTCCAAATCATGAAAAACATCAATGATAATCAAATCATAAGACCATTGTTTTTTTTGAATAAATACAGACGCATCGGCCAATTCGAGTTTTAAATTATGGTATTGGCTTAATTTAAAATATTTTTCAGATAATTGAATCACTTTTTCATCTATTTCTACGCCCGTAATGCAACCCTTATACCCCACTTCGTCCACCAACGTTTTAATGACAGAGCCCCCTGCAACACCCAACAACAAAACATCATTCATCTTATTAATAGTCTGATAACCAATCACTTTCAATCCTTTTTTTAAAATCCTTTGCAAACTACCGTAAGAATAATTAGCATTTTTTGAATCTAAAACCAATGTGCCATTGTTCCAAGTAACCTCGAGTGTTTTGCTAATTGCTGAACGTTCTTCCCAAACTTTGATTGGAAATAAATAACTTGCTATTTTTTTGAACATCGTTTTATATATTTTTATAATTATTCTTCTTCCGTAATTCCATATTTTATACCACTTTCTTCAAAAATTTTTTTAATTATATCAAATTTTTGTTTGCAATATGTGCCAAAATTAATATTTACGTTACTAGATCTTAGATGCTTGCAACTGAAACAAATTTCAATATAACCAATTATTATCTTATTTTTGTCTAAAAATAAGATAGCATTTCTTGGATTATAACATTTCATATCCTCAATACTATAAAATTTTGATTGGTATCCATAATTAAAAATAACATCTGTAAGTGCCTCAATTTGTTTACTAGTTAGATATTTTAATTCCAAAAAATCATTCTCGTTAATTATTTCTTGAGCTACTTTTATTGAATTAAAATAATTAATCATTTCCTTACCCACGATTTCATTTTTATTTTTATTTTGAAATGAAACAATTAAAATTTCAACTGCCTTGTTGTATGGGAAAATTTTTTTTCGATCGTCAAATTTGATATGCCTTTTTTTGATACAATTAGCATTTTCATCAAAATTAGGGTAATTATTTTTTTTTACTTGCGATATAGACAAATGATGTAAAAAAAAGAAAAGAAAATATATAGGGTACAAAATGAATGTATTGTTTGTTTTATGTATCAAATTCATGATCTAATTCATTTTTATGTTTTTAACGAATGGAAAATACTTTTTTTGTGAGTTATTTTTTTCAAATAATTAAAAATTATTATTACAATAATATTTTATTTAACAATTAAATTCTTTTTTTATTTGAATTTTAAATAGCTTTTATAACCAAAATATACAATAGGAATTAATAAAATCCCACACATTATCATCAAAAACCACTTACCAAGCCCTTGTGATTTTCCCAAGGCTGATTCAATTGTAAAATAATCAATTGAAAAAAATATAATGATAATTATTATTTTAACAAATCTTACTAATTTATCAATATTTACATCATTTTCAAAAGTATCTAAATCTTTATCCTTATTTTTTTTATTTAAAATTAAAGGCAAAATATATAGTAAAATAGCCATAAATGGCAATATAAAGATTGTATTTTTTGAACCATAATGGTCTATTTCGCCTTTTATATTATAATGAATTGGGATTCTAGCTGGTAATTTATGATATGAAATATAAATTGTACTACAATAAGCCAATAAGAGAATGAAACCCAAAACTTCAATCATTTGTTCGGTTGGGTTTAGTTTTGATGTTATTTTAAATTGATTCTTCATTTTAATTAGTTTCAAAATTAATCTTTACATGATTTGATTACAGCATTTTATAACAAATGATGCGTCAATTTTTAAACTTACGAATTTAAGTATAATTTTTTGGACAATATCACACAAATTGGTTTTAATTTTTAATCATGTTTTTTTTATAAAAACAACCACAGAGGAGTGGTGCATTTGTTTCATGAACTATGGATGCTTGTATATTAAACAACTATAAGCCTCCTAGTTCAATTTCTGTAATGTTTAGTTTTGTTCCTTTAGCAGAAGTTCCATTTGCGACACTATAATCCGAGATCTTCATTTTTAAGAAATCCATTCTTATCATAAATGATGCTTCCGTCAAAGATATAGACACATCAGTTGACCCCATATTAAACATGAAATTTAGTGGAATTCCATTTACTTTACAAGGAATAGGGTAAACATCGTTATTTCTTTCCATTTGTAAAACTGTTTGAAACAATGTTTATAAGGAAAAAATGCAGATAGAAAAAAATAATAATTTCTGTTTTATGCGTTTTTTTGGCAAACTAGCCACTAACGTCAGTCTGTGAAAAAACTGCCGTTAAATATTTTTTAAATATAATAAAAAAATTATGAAATAAAATAGTTTTTATTTACAAATTTTGATAAAAAAAGAGGAACTAAATCCTCTTGAAATGCAAACAAAAAACTTTTCGACAAACCCATAAGGGGTGTGCATGTAATCGGTTTAACTGATGGATTTTATTTTTTATAGGTATTCGTTGATTACAATTTATTGCTCGGCTTGCAGCCGCAACGAGAGGCTAGCTGTTATGTGCAGTATTTTTCTTTAGTCTTATTATGCGTCCAAATTCATCACCTTGAGGAATTAATTTTATTATTCTGTCTGCTGTAATTGAATTAGATAATACAATTTGATAGTCTTCTAGTGAATAAGTCATAAAATCAAGGTCATTTAGTTTTTCATTTAAAACACTTGGATTTTTTTCAAGTTCCTTTTCAACGAGTTCTAAATATAGTTCTGTCCTTTTTTCGTGATCAAAAATGTCTTTTCCAATATTTTCTTTTTCTGCAAGTTCTTCACCAAGTCTCCATATAATTGTTTGTTTGAACTCTTTTCCAAGTTCTTTTAAATTCGTTATTTCTTTTTTGAAGTTGTCTTTATTTGTTGCACTTATCCAATGTCCAAAATATGCAGGCAAATCACTTTGTTTAATTCTAAAAACAACACCATTGTATTTTTTTCTTTGTCTAACACTACATTGATTAAAAAAATAAATCCACCATTTATCCAATGATTTGTGTCCTGTCAAAGGAAAGCAGTAAAGTCCTTTCTTTGATTTTGTAATTCCGTTTTTTAGAATATTTTTTGTCTTACCTACTGGTGTCCAATGAACTGCTAGCATAGTTTTGTAGGTTTTTTCTAATATGACACATAACGTTTTGCATATTTATGAAGTAGCGGTTTTTGAAAACTGATGCTTCATTTTAGCACTTAACTTTCTTTGATTCACAAAGTTTACTTTTAGCACTAAACCCGCCATTTCATAAATATGCGGTGAGGCGATCGTTATTTAAATTCGCTTTCCATTCGATTAAATATTTGTTCAATTTCTTTCCAGTTAGTTTTATTAGTAGGTGCTTTGTCAAGTAGCAAAAGTTTTGAGTAAAATTCTTCTTTTCTTTCTTTATGCTCTTCAACTAATCTTTGTTTGTCTATTTTTATAGGTCCCCACTCTTTAGAAACAGTTAACTCAACTTGCTTGTCCATTTCAGCAAAGAAAGACTGACCAAATATTTTAATTTTAGTTACAAAATCAGAATAGTCCATTTCGAAACTGCCGTCCTTCGCTGTCCACAAATTTATTCCATTTTCTAAAGTATGTTCTGTCTCCCAAACAAGTCTCACTATATCATTTCTTCTAAAAAAAGACAAATTTGGTCCGCCAATTAAGTGTATAGAATTAAAAGATCTTTCACAAGTCCAAGAAATTAGTTTTTCGTATTCGTCAAAATAAACATCATTATTTTCTTCTTTGTCAGTGTCTAATATTTCCAACCATTTTTTTTGCGTCAGTTTGAATTTTTTTTAAATCCTCAGTCAAATCGTAAAGTTCTTTGGGAATTGTCTCTCTTATTTTGTCAAAAATCCCAGTGAAGTCCTCTATAAATCTCGACAACTGATAGTCATTATATGGTGTAGGTTTATCTCCCCAATAATTCATTACCTCTAATGAATATTCATAAATTATTTCGTTTCCGAATTTCAACCATAAGTCTCCATCTGTTAATGCAAACCAATGTAATGACAATTCAGTCTCTTGTCCCCAAGGAATAATGTTTTCTAATTCTCTTAATTTAAAATTTATCACTGTCGTTTTTTATAATATATCCAACGTCAGTCTGTGAAAAAACTGCCGTTAAATATTTTTCAAAAATAATAAAAAACATTGAAATAAAATAGCATTTATTTATAAATTTTCATAAAAAAAGAGGAACTAAATCCTCTTGAAATGCTAGCAAAAACTTTTTGATTAACCCATAAGGGGTGTGCATGTAATCGGTTTAACTGATGGGTTTTATTTTTTATAGGTATTCGTTGATTACAATTAATTGCACGTCTTTCAGTCGCAACGAAAGGCTAGCTGTTGGTGGCAGTAGCTTTTATTTTTTTCTAAATAGTAGTCTTTCACCAGAATCTGGATCTCCAACAAAATGCCACAGAATCAATTTTTCTTCTTCCATAAATAACTCGAATTCAATTCCAAAAGCATCTTCTTTTTTAAGACTATTTTCAAAATTTAGAAACAAAATCCAGTTTTCATCTTCAAAATCTTTTCCTATTTTCCAAGTTCCTTTTTTATTTATAAAATCTTTATTTTTATTCTCTCTAAATACTTCTACAAAGTTTGGTAAATTTGTTGTTTCAAATTCTCCATTGCTATTTAAACTCAATTCAACTTTTCTATTTTCATATTCCATTTTATTAATCAATGCGTAACTATATTTATCTATTTCCCAAGTTCCAATAAAATCTCTTTCCACTGGTTTTTCAGTTAGATTTTTTGTAGTAATTCCGTTAACTGGACTTACATTAAAATATCTACAACTTGTGATTGACAAAATAACAATTACAAATAATAATTTTTTCATAAGTTTCTGTTTTTAAGCATTTTGGGTAAACTTACTGCCAACGGCAGACTGTGAAAAAACGAACTCAAAAAGAGAAAGAATTCGGATACCTGTCGGAGAAAAATTCCATACAGCCAATTCTCAAAGACTCATTTTGAGTTTTTTCACAGTCTGACGGTCCTCGGCTTGGCGATGTGGCGGATAATAAGCACAAATGTACATAAAAAATCCAAATGTTCGAACTGGCACTAATGTTTCTAAAAAAGCACTAAACCCGCCATATCGCCAAACCGATGTTGTGCGTTCGTTTTTTTATTTACACATTGCATTTAAATAAAAACTTAAACTTTGTCCACTTTTTTTCCAACTATCCATTGATTTTTCTCTGAAAAAGCTTGTTTCTGTCGCTGACATTGCCGTTGATATTCCAAAATATTTGCTTTTCTCGTTTGCTTTTTTGCTTTCAACCCATTGAATTGTAATTGCAATATCTTCTGTTTCCTTATCTAAATAAATTTCATATGGTTTTAAGTCTAAATTAAACCAACCTTTAAATTCATCTTTGATTTCAAAAACAATATCTTTTTCAACAATAAGTTCTGCTGGAAATCCATTTTCTATTTTATAAAAATTCAACCTAAATTTTAGAGAACTAAATTCATTAGAAGTTATGTTGAAATTTAAATCATTTATTTTGCAATCTTTCTTTAGTTTGAATTTCATTCCTATTTCTTTACTCAATCGGTCATCAACATCTTTTTCGTAATAATTATAAAAATTAAAGTGCATAAGTCCAAAACCTTTTGAATTTCTTCCAAGTGTTTTTGGTTTTGGTTTTACAAGTTTCACTACAACTTCATCTAATTGGTTTTCTTCTGGTTCTAATTCAATTACGTTATTTGAAAGATTAAGTTTTGATATTGCAATTGTTTTAGTTTGATAGCCAACATAAGAAAATGAAACTAAATCATTTTCATTAATCTTTTCATTAATTTTTAAAGAAAATTTACCGTCAGAATTTGATACAGTTCCTGTATTTTTATTTGAAATTCCAATATTAGCATATTGTAAGTTAGTTTTGTTTTCAGCATCTTTAATTTCTCCGTTTATTATTTTTTCTTGAGAAAAAGAATTAATTGATATTGCTAATAAAAGAAAAATGTATAATTTCATAAATTGTTGATTTTCTGTTTCGTTCAGCTAAAATAACGCACAATCGAGTCACGCAGGGGAATTTCACCCCTACGTTCTCACGGAACCGTGCTTGAAAGTCTCCCTTCACACGGCTCTTCATAGTATTAAATCACACAAATATAAATATATTTATGGATGTACCAATAACCAATGTAAGAATAAATTAGTTATTGGCTGTGATTTTGTTTCGTAATAATCAATCATCCCATTTCTGGTTGTTAATTGTTAGTAAAACTTACTATGCCTAGCCCTTTGCTCCATACTCATTACAAGTACTTCATCACTACTACGACTAGGTCTGCCCCCTATATCTCAACCACATCCTTTGTTGTCTGTTTCCTCTTGCGATTTGGCAGAACGATATAGAGTTCACTTGTTCCTTAAAACAGCCTATTGATGCGTCTTGCCAACTTAACCCCGGATGCCGTGTATTCAGTAATCAGGTTTCCAATACACTCTATCATAGGTACAAACGTAACTACCTATTTTTGACATCGCCTTTTGCGCTTACGAGGCTTCATCATTGGTTCAGAGCTACGCTCGCCTCCTTCTAAATAAAGTGTTTTTACACATTATTTCTCGGACATGTTCAACTCACATAAACACACCTACAGCAATCTTGTTGCCGTTTTTCTTTGTCGCTCACCACACCATAGTTTCCTAATAATGCAGCACAAAGTGGTTTACGGATTATTTTTTAATGTTTTTTTGGTATCCGTGCATCCGCTTCGCTCAAGTAGTAACTACTCCTGAAAGTCGTCACTGAGAGACCTACTCTCATCTGTTTTAAAGCATCAACAACTACGTTGTTGTTCAAGTCACACACGTTTTGCATATTTATGAAGTGGCGGACTTTTGAAAACGGATTTTTCAGTTTAGCATTAATGTTTATTTGAAAACCAAATGTTCAATTTAGCACTGAAGCCGCCATTTTGCCAAACTGCTGTTAGCCGTTCGTTGTTTTTTCGTTCGTTATAAATTCTGTTTTATATTTCATTAATTGTCTAATTGAAGTCAAGTGTCCAAATAATACGATTGGTACAATAAAAGTCGGCAACCAACTAAATGGAAAATTTAAAATCGCAATGTTCGGTTGGTCAAAAGCAAATTTTTGAATAGGTGAAGGTGCTGAAAATAAAGCATTCAGAACAATGTTTGCTAAAAGCCCAAGGCATATAAAATTCCATAGTAAAATTGTTTTTTTGTTCAGTTTTGTTTTCGTCAGTCCGAAGTACGCAATAATTGGTGCAGAAAATCCAGCAAGAATGTCAAAGTTTCTACCTTCAAAAGTCATCAGTTCTGGAATAGCTTTGTTGATAAATAGCCAAAATAAAACTATTTCAACTGGTATTCTCACAATGTTTATGTAAGTCAAGTTTTTAAGTGGTAAGCTGTCAATAAATTGTCTGCCTTTTGACGTTGCGAACAATAAAATAATTGTCAAAATTGTTGGCAAAATTCCTGTCAATATAATTTTTGGTGGAAACGTTTTTGTGTCAGAGTTGTAAATATTTTTTAAAGTCAAAACTGCTTGAATTGTCAACCAAATTGTTAAACCGATAAAAATTGGCATTGCTTTTTTTCGTGTTAGTTCAGAATTTGAGTTCTTAATTGTCCAAATAAATAGGAACAAAGTTGTAACTGTTGTCAGTCCAAAAGTCAACGAAATATATGTCGGTAAATTCTCAATCATTTTTCTCTTTGTTTAATTTTGGCAGTGTCGTTCTACAATGACGGCTAATCGAGTCACGCAGGGGAATTTCACCCCTACGTTCTCACGGAACCGTGCTTGAAATGAAATTCGACGTAGTCAAAGACTCCCTTCACACGGCTCTTCATAGTATTAAATCACACAAATATAATTATATTTATGGATATACCAATAACCAATGTACAAATAAATTAGTTATTGGCTGTGATTTTGTTTCGTAATAATCAATCATCCCATTTCTGGTTGTTAATTGTTAGTAAAACTTACTATGCCTAGCCCTTTGCTCCATTTCCATTACAGAAACTTCATAACTACTACGACTAGGTCTACCCCCTATATCTCAACCACATCCTTTGTTGTCTGTTTCCTCTTGCGATTTGGCAGAACGATATAGAGTTCACTTGTTCCTTAAAACAGCCTATTGATGCATCTTGCCAACTTAACCCCGGATGCCGTGTATTCAGTAATCAGGTTTCCAATACACTGGGTCATAGGTACAAACGTAACTACCTATTTTTGACATCGTCTTTTGCGCTTACGAGGCTTCGTCATTGGTTCACTCACGTTCAACTCACATAAACACACCTACAGCAATCTTGTTGCCGTTTTTCTTTGTCGCTCACCACACCATAGTTTCCTAATAATGCAGCACAAAGTGGTTTACGGATTATTTTTTAATGTTTTTTTGGTATCCGTGCATCCGCTTCGCTCAAGTAGTAACTACTCCTGAAAGTCGTCACTGAGAGACCTACTCTCATCTGTTTTAAAGCATCAACAACTGCGTTGTTGTTCAAGTCACACACGGTTTTCGGCTTTAAGAAGTTGGGGATTTGTAAGCCCGAAACTTTCGATTAATCACTAACTTCAAAAGTACAAAACAAACTTTAAATTAAGCCCGAAAACCCCAATTTCTTAAAACCGCTGTTACCAGCTGTTTTTTTTCTGAACGTGAATTTAAAATTTAAGTTCCTTTTCTAATTTAGATTTTAGCATTTCCCATCTCGTATCTACAAATTCTACAAATTTTTCAAAATCAGTAATTTTAGGCAAAATTTGTTTTTCAAAATCAACTTTATTTGTTTTTGCCCATTCTTCAAAAGTTTTGTCTCCTTTTGATTTATTCTCATTACTATCTAGCATTTGCAGATTTACGATTCCATTATAACACCAACTTTCAGTGTAATATTCTCCATTTTCTTGGTTTAAATTAATTCCAACTTTTTTTAAGTTTTTATTACTGAAATGGCTAATTGGAAAAATATGGTCTTTGTTAAAGTCGTTATTTTTATAATCTAAATGTGGATATAATAGTGCTAATATTGGAAAAGCATACCTGTCTTCGTAAGTTGTATGTAATAAATTATGGATGGATTCTTCATCCATTGTTATAGATTTTCTAGTTTTTGATAATCTTTTAGCTATTTCTTTTGCTGGAAATATATCTATTCCTTTTTTTACTTCTTCTTTTACAACATCACGAATAAGCTTTAGTATAATATCTGCTTGTCCTCCAAAGATTCTTTTCAAAAGAACTGTATGAAACCAACGTTTTATCATTTCTCTATCTTCTTTGTAAGCGACTTTAGTAGTAAATTGGTTTGTACGTTTATTGACATACAAATAATGGATTATGGGAAGTAGAGCATTTTTTGATGTTATTGTTCTTTCTACATATCCAAAATCCTTAACTAATTCTAAAGTTTCTACAATTGCTTCACGAATATCTGTCCAATTGTCTTTAAATTCTTTAGCATTTGCAAGTGAAAAATTTGTTACTCGAAATTTAATATCATCACTAAAGATGAGTAAGTAGGCTCTAATTATTAAGTCTTTGTCAATTACAACTTCTGTAGAATTCCAGATTTCATCAATTAAATTGTTGAATTCGTCTCTTGCCGAGACTGTTTTTGAAGACCAACCTGAAATAAGTGTTGACATTATTAAGTCTGAATATGATAACTTTTCCCCACCGCTGTTAATACGAATGAAAATGTTTAACGCTTTATCATAATCTTGTTCTAGTTCCAAGTAATAATTTATTAAAGTTTTAACGTGAATCACGTCGAAAAGTTTTGATAATGTATTACTTATATATTCGTTCGAATCCCATTCTTTTGTTTTAAGATATTGATTTAATTCAAATGTTCCATTTAACTGTAATATTTGACCAACTTCAAACCAAATTTTTTCTGAATTTTCTAACTCCTCATTGGTTAGAAATCTGAAATCAAAAACTCTTCCATCTTCATTTTCATCTTCATCAATAGAGTTTTTGGTTAAGCAAAGATATAATTTCTTGTTTGGCAACGAATGTTCATTATCTTTCCACGCAAAATTTTTCTTTTTGTTTGCGTATGACCCTTTTAGTCCAATATATAATGCCGTAAGTCTTTGTTGACCGTCTAACACTGCTTCAAAGTCAGGAATTGAATTTGTGTTTACTTCTTGACAATGTACATTATATTTTTCTCTATAATTCTTCAAAACACTATAAAAACGAAGGTCTGTTTTGTTTTCTCCTTGAACTTTCCACATTAATAACGAACCAATAGGATAGTTTCTCATTAGACTGTCAAATAACAATTCTATTTGGTGTGAACTCCATACAAATTCTCTTTGTATTGCAGGAAGTAAGTATTGATTATAATCTATTTTGTCGATAGCTTGTTTTATAGAAATTGGTGGATAATAACTCATTGTCTTAATTGATTTTCTTTTGTTTATATATTATTTTCTATCGAGTTTTTTTAGCAAAATAGCTGGTAACTAGTAGATATACGAAAGTTATTGCGTTTTTAACATTCTATATCCACTTCACAAAAGTACAAACAAAAAAAATACTTTGCAACTTTTTTATAAAAAAGCCACATGAATAAATATTATCGTAAAACAAACGTATCATTACAACTTATTTATTTTCAAAAAAGTGCCAGCAGTTTGTTGCTGTATGTTCAGGGTTACTCTTGTGGAGTCTAACTGAAGGTCGCCCTTGGGCTATGGATGAAAGGTCGCTACATTTTTTGTAGGTCATCTTGTTTTTGAAAAAAAAGCTGCTTGAATAGGGTTTGTTAAAAATGGTTTGCTAACTTTAATTTATTTTTAATGTAAAATTTGCTTTTGCTTTTATCACTCGTATATCCACTACAAACATAAAACTATTTTTTTATTTCTGAAAACTATTTTTACATTTTTTTGTTCCAATACCATGAGGGAAGTTAGAGGTAAGAGGTACGAGGTTAGAAATTAGAAGCAAGAAGTTAGAAACAAGAAGTTAGAAACAAGAAGTTAGAAACAAGAAGTTAGAAATTAGAAGTTAGAAACAAGAAATTAGAAGTGGGAGAACGAAAAGAAAGAAGTTTGAAAAAAACTTTGGTGAGTGGAGACTGTCTGTTGGGGGTTGCCCGCATGAGGGATAGAGCAAGGCACCATGTGCTCGTGATAGCCCGACGGCAAAAAAAGGAAGCCCCGCCTGAAGGGTTTGGGGCGTGGGGGCTTTCTTTTTTTTGCCGGCATGCCCTAATGGTTTTGGTGTTTGTTTGATACTGTCCTAAAAAAGTGGTAGTGTACTAAATAGCTTATGTCTTTTAACTTGATGGATACAAACTAAAAAAACCTTTGTCATTTTTTGTTGAAAAATAGACAAAGGTTTTGTGCTTCATTTTGGTGTAAGGCTATTTTGTTGGGGGTGTTTCAACTATTTCTAGTTCAAAAATGATGTTTGAATTTGGCGGAATAATGTTTCCTGCTCCTCTTTCGCCATAAGCTAATTTTGATGGGATAAAAATGGTGGCTTTGTCGTTGTAGTTGAGCAACTCAATGGCTTCTATAAAACCTGGTATCAGGCCTTGTTTGTTGCCATATTGAAAAGGAAAAGGTTGGTAGCCGTTTTGATTGGCTCTGTTTTGGTCGAAGGTGCCAAACTCTTTGGTTACGGCTTCGTAGTTACTGTCAAACAGGGTGCCGTCTTCTAAATAGCCCGCATAATATACATAAACATTGGTACCTGTTGTTGGTTTTTTGGCTGCGGCATCTTTTTTAATTACATATTGAAGCCCCGACTCGGAGGTAGCTGCAGTGGCTTTTATGGCTTTTAAGGCCATGGCTTTTTGTGCCAAAACAGCTCCATATTGTTCAAGGTACAATTTTTTGGCGGCCATGTCGGCTTCTGCTTTCTTTATTCGGGCTTCTTCTTGTATGGCTGCTTGTTTTTTGTCTTCTTCTGCTTTTCCTGCGTAATAAGCGGCAAATACTTTTGAGGCATCAAATTTGGTGGCAGCTATTCCTTTGCGTTTGATGGTTATTTTTTTGATGACATCGTCTTGTGCTATGCTATTTACAACGTTTTGTCCGCTGGTTACATAACCAAAAATGGTGTGTTTGCCCGTAAGCCAAGGAGTGTCTTTGTGTGTAATAAAAAACTGTGACCCGTTTGTAGCGGGGCCTGAATTGGCCATGGCCAAAATACCTGCTTTGTCAAATTTGGCATCGGTTATTTCGTCTTTAAAGCTGTAACCTGGTCCACCAGAGCCATTGCCTAGAGGGTCGCCCCCTTGAATCATAAAATCTTTGATGACTCTATGAAATTTTAATCCATCATAAAAAGGTTTGTTTTTGACATTGGGTGTTGTTACATATTCATTTTTTCCTTCGGCCAAAGAGATAAAACTGGCAACTGTAATAGGGGTTTTTGTAAATTCGAGTTGAACTACTATTTTACCTTTGGAGGTTTCTATTTCTGCAAAAATTCCTTGGTTGGTTGTTTTTGAAGGCATTACCGCTTTTTTTGCAACTCCTTGTGTAGGTGCTGCTTTTTTTGGACCTGGTTTGATTTTGTTTTGAGCTTGTAGTCCTGCAAACCCTAAAAATAATAGGGCTAATAAAAATTTGTTTTTCATATTTTGGTGTTTTTTATGTTATTATTATTTTAATATATACCTAAATTCAGGGCAACTTTTTTGCTGGATTATTTGTTTTCTTTTAATTGTACTTCAAAAATAATATTGGCATTTGGAGGAATAACATTTCCTGCACCTGCCTCGCCATAGCCTAAATTAGCTGGAATAAATAAGACCCATTTATCGCCAAAATTCATTTTTGAAACCCCTTCGTTAAATCCAGGTATAAATGGATAATTACCCGCAATACATTCAAAAGGAAGATACTGATGGGCATCGGCACGACCTTGATCAAACTTTCCATTTTCTTTTGCGGCACTTTCCATACTTGTATCAAAAAGGGTTCCATCTTCTAAAAAACCTGCATAATCTACATAAACTGTTGCTCCATTATTTGGTTTTTTGCCTGTTCCTTTTTGAATAATACAATATGATAATCCCGAACTTGTTTTGATGGCTTTTGCTTTTAAGGATTTAAAATAGTTTACTTTTTCTGTTTGACTGATTTTAGCATTTTCGGTATTGCTTTTTTTCAATTGGGTTTCTGAAGCAAAATAATCACTAAAAACTTTTACTGCATCAAATTTTTTAGCAGACTCGCCTACTCTTATAATACTTACTCTAGAAATAACATCATTTGTAACAATTTTATTTACAACTTCGATCCCATTTTCTATTACTTGCCCAAAAATGGTATGCTTGTTGTCGAGCCAAGGTGTTGGAACATGAGTTATAAAAAACTGTGAACTATTGGTTGCAGGTCCAGAGTTTGCCATGGCCAAAATACCTTCTTTATCAAATTTTAAATCACAAAATTCGTCTTTAAAACTATATCCTGTGCCTCCTGCACCAGTGCCATCGGGGTCTCCACCTTGTATCATAAAATTAGGAATCACACGATGAAACAAAAGTCCATCAAAAAAAGGTTTTCCCTTGCGATCTCCGTTTACAAAAGTGTTTTTACCTTCGGCCAAAGTTACAAAATTTGCCACGGTAACAGGAGCTTTTTGATAATTCAAGTCTAATAAAATGGTACCTTTGCTGGTAATGATTTCAGCATACAGTCCATCTTTCAAATTTTTGTGCTCTTCTTTACAAGAAAATAAAGCAATTGTTAAAAATAATAATAATCCTATTTTTTTCATATTTTTGTATTTTTTGTTTGTGTTTTCAATTGTATAATTGATAATTATTTAATGTCATTTAGAGTAACAGTACAAATCAATGGCTGGTTACTACCAATTTTATGATTATCGCCATGGTATCCAAAAGCAATATGAGATGGAAAAATAAATTTAACCGTTTCGTTTTTGTGCATTAATTTGATTCCGTCTCGAAGTCCCATCATGATATTTTGTTTATCCACAAGATAATTTTGGGTTTGTAATTCGTTTTTAGAATATATAACTGCCCCATTCAATTGTTTAATTTCATAATCAAAAATAGCAACATTACCCCTTTTTGGCTTGAGAGTATCCTTTGTATTTTGATTTTCATAAGCATACCAATACCCTTTTGAAGAGGCTATGTAATGAGATGCTGTATCGGCTTTTATCAGTTGGGCAATGGCACTTTCTTCTTGAGCAATTAACTTTTTGTTTCGTTCTGCGGATTCTTTCATAAAAGTTCCAGACGATTGCGATACGGGTTTTCTGGCCTGCTGCTGTTGGGAACAATTGATAAATAAACAACTAGTTATGGCACAAATTAGGACTGTTTTTAAACTCATCTTTTTTTTATTTTATTTATAAAGGGTATTCTGTTTCATACATTTAAATGCTTTTTTTGCTAGTGTAACAACATTATAAATCCCATTTTTGATTATTGATTTCAACTTCAACAGAACAAAAATACACTTTTGAATTGAAATTTACAAAAATGAATCTGGCAAATTACATATTTTGAATAATAGCGATAAATCGTTGGATGGTTTCGTTTAATGGAAGTACCGATTTGCCACCTGCGGCATTGATGTGCCCGCCACCATCAAAATATTGTCGAGCAAATTGATTGACATCAAAACTACCTTGGCTTCTAAACGAAATTTTTATCAAACTTTCGTCTTGTTGTTCTATAAAAATGGCCGAAAAATGTATGCCTTTGATAGACAAACCATAATTGACAATGCCTTCTGTATCTCCTTTTACATAATTAAAGGCTTTCAAATCTTGATGTGAAAGTACAAAATAAGCTGTTTTTAGCTCTGGCAAAACAATCATTTTTTGCAAAGCTCTACCTAATAATTGTAGTCTATCATACGAATTGTTATCAAATAATAGTACCGGAATTTGGGTATTGTCTGCACCTAAATCTATCAATTCTGCTACAATTTGATGTGTTCGACCCGTAGTTTTTGGAAATTTAAAACCGCCAGAATCTGTCAAAATGCCAGTATAAATACATGTAGCTATAATTTGATCTAAAAAATGTTTTTGATTTAAACCTACAATAAAATCATACACCATTTCGCACGTAGAACCTTTACTGGTATCCGAAAATGTAAACTCAGCATAGTCATCTGGCGTTTGGTGGTGGTCTATCATTACAAAAACGGCTTGTAATGTTTTCAAAACCTGTTCCATATCGCCCGTTCGGTGAAACGCATTAAAATCTAACGTAAATATAACATCCGAAGTATTTAATATATTTGAAGTAAATTCTTTGTTTTCTTCATAAATCAGTACCGCATCTGCACCAGGCATCCAGGCTAAAAAATCAGGAAAACGGTTTGGAGCAATCAAATATACGTCGTGTCCCCATTTTTTTAAAAAATGATACATGGCCAATGTAGATCCCATGGCATCGCCATCTGGGTTGCGATGTGGTATTATACTTATTTTTTGTGGAATTGATAGCTTTTGTTGTAAGGCTGTAAATCTGTTTGTCATTAGTTAAATATTTTTTGCAAATGTAATACGAAATGGAATGAATTTGCCAATGAATTGAATTTGTATGAAAAAATTAACATCCTATTTATCAATCAGTACATTCCATCAAGAGTAAATCTCCTTCGGAATGACTAATGGTTACGATGCCATCTGATGCTACATGATTGCTATTTCCTGCCCGATAGCCTAAAATTAGCGTGTCGTCTTGAAGGGAATAAAATAAATTTTGTGTATGAATTCCTTTTACAACTCCAATGGGAATTAATGAAATAATGCTGTCTTTGGGATACCATTTTTTAAACTGTTTGGGCAATAAAAATATTTTGGAATAATCGTCCAAAATCACAATTTTAAGATATTCTCTATACCTTACAATATTAGATATATTTGTAAAATTATGATCTGCTCTTCTACCAGTTGCCCAAACCACATTTACAGCCGTAAATTGTGCTGCTATCAAATAGTCAAATGCTTTTTCTAAATCGGTTTTATTTTGATCAGGTGTTGAAATTATTGTAATATTATCTTGTAAATTTTGGTAATAATTAGCGTCAAAATTTCTATCAAAATCTCCTAATAATACATCAATTTTTATATCTAAACTCAAAACTCTCTCAATTGCAGCATCTAGCACAATAACTTTGGGCGACCATTCTAATAATTGTGCTAACAACTCCATACTACACGAAGCCCCATTTGCAATGATTAATGCAGGCTCTTGATCGCCTTTGATGATGTGGTGTGAGGACATGTATTAATATTAATTCAGAGTTTAAAAAAAAGGTTAAATATTGATAAAAAAAATCACTTTATTGAACCGTATAGGTTAAATTATCAGTTTCGCCCAAGGAAAAATAGCCTAAAGGATAGTTTGATTCGTTGGTTTGATTTGTAATATTACCCCTCAAAGTAGCAGGAGGTGTACTAAAAGGGCTACCACCACTTGAGCCCGAAACTTCTATCAATTTATTCATATAATTATAATATTCTAATGAAATACCTTGCAAACTGTATTGCAAAATGGAGCCTGTTTTCAAATCTATATCAGTATAAAAACGAAACATTTGATTGCCTTGAAAAAATTTGTCGTCTATGGCTCTATAATCCGTTGTTACTTTAATATCTTGTTTGACACCCGTCAAATAATAATTATTTTCAAGAGGATTGTCTTGAAAAAAACATTTCACTTGAATAACATTTGTACCTCCAAACCCCGGTAATTCTATTTGTTCTACATTAGTATTAAAACTTGGTGCTGCCATCAACCTGTCAGTTGCAGAATAAGTTTCGCCTTTATATAGGATATACAATTGATAATTTTGATTTATAATTGGTACAAAATTATTACATATATACACACCCGTATTAGCATTTGTTTCAATAAAGTTAAAGGTTGTTCCATTATTTGTAGTTATATACACCGTAGCTCCCGAAACTACAGGCACAGTATTGCTATAATAATCATTTGTTGTAGATAATTTAATCATTTGTGTAGCTCCAGAAGTGCCTTTTTGCCATTTGATTACAGCATCAACTACTAATTTTGGAGTGGCAGTATCCAACTTGACATCTACAACATCTTGGCATCCGATCAACCAAAACAAACTGAACAAAATGCTCGTTTTTAGAAATATTTTTTTCATAATTAATGTTATTTATTATTATTTTATTTAAAACAAAATATTCTTATTTTTTTTATATTTATCATCCTAATTTAAGGTATAATAAATGTAATAATTAAAATTTAAAATTATACGAAACAGAAGGTACAATTCCAAAAATAGAAAGTCTTACAGCCTCGTTATTGCCCGTTTCACTATTTTGATTAAAACTCATCGAAGCTGTATTTTTTCGTCCATATACGTTATAAATACTAAAAACCCATTCGCTTTTCCATTTATTTACACTAGCCGATTTTGGAGTGAGTGTGGCCGATAGATCCAAATGGTGGTAAGCAGGCAATCTATTTTCGTTTCTGGCACCATAACTAGGCACTACAATGCCTTGAAATTGGTATTGTCCATTTGGATAGGTTACGGGTTGTCCGCTTTGCAATGTAAAATTGGCACCAAAAGTCCATTTTTTGTTCCAATTATACGAAGCTGTTACAGCCAAATTATGCAGTTTATCATAAGCTGATTTGTACCAATTGCCGTTGTTGATTCCTATTTCGCTTGCCGTTCTTCCTGGAGTTTGTTGTTCTGATTTTGATATAGTATATGCCAACCAACCATTTAATTTACCAGTGTTTTTTCGTATTAAAAATTCCAAACCATAAGATCGCATTTTACCATTCAAAATCACTTGTTCTAATGCCTCATTTGCTACCAAATCGGCTCCATCTATGTAATCAATTCTATTTTTAATTTTCTTATAAAAAGTTTCTAACTCAAGTGAATAAGCATCGTCCTTAAAATTTTTGAAATACCCAATTGCCACTTGATCTGCTAGTTGCGGGTGTATATAACGGTCGCTTGGTGTCCAAACATCTAGCGGTGTTGGCGATGCCGTATTGGAAATCAGTTGTAAGTATTGCACCATTCTATTATAACTTGCTTTAATAGATTCGTTGTCGTTGATTTCATAAGCAGCAGCAAATCGGGGTTCTAAATTGTTAAAAGAAGCCATGATTTGATTTTTGCTAAAATCCTGTGAAGCAATTGGTGTTGCTTTTTGATAAATTTTCAAATTAGCATCATATAATACAGGATTGTCGTTTGAGTAAATATTTTCTTTGGAAGCACCAATTCTGTAAAACATACTATAGCGTAATCCATACTGAATGGCTAACTTTGAATTGATTTTTTGCTCTGCATCAAAATATACTGCTGGTTCAAATGCGTATTTTTTGTCTAATTGTCTGAAATTAATAAACGAATTGCTGCCAGATGGAGCAATTGTTCCTGGATTAAAATGATAATAAATAGCATTGGCTCCAAAATTAAATTTGGTTTTATTTGATAAATAATATTTAAAATCGTATTTAACATTTACATTTTTAATGCCAGAATCCCAATTGAATCCAATAAAATCTAGTATTAAACCATAATAATAATCACTATAAATTAATGATAGATTTGAAAATAATTTATCATTAAATAGATGGTTCCATCTCAAATTTAAAGTAGCATTCCCATAAGTATTTGTAAATGATTGATTTAACGAAAAAACATCACGACCAAAGTAGCCCGATAAATATAAACTGTTGTTTTTGTCGAGTTTGTAATTTAATTTGGTATTCAAATCATAAAAATAGGCTACATTTTTATTGTTTGCTAATTTCAAAAACAAATGTGCATACGACGCTCTACCTCCAATTAAAAAAGATCCTTTGTCTTTTACTATGGGTCCTTCGGCTAATAATCTACTGGTAATCAAGCCAATACCTCCATTCATTTCAAACTTTTTGCTGTTGCCATCTTTTTGATAAATATCCAAAACGGCCGAGGCTCTGCCGCCAAAACGGGCAGGAATTCCTCCTTTATACAATTTTAAATCCTTTATGGCATCAGGGTTAAAAACAGAAAAAAATCCAAAAACATGTGATGAATTATAGATGGTTGCTTCGTCTAGCAGGATTAAATTTTGGTCTGCCCCCCCACCCCTAACATTAAATCCAGAGGCTCCCTCGCCCGCATTGGTTACACCAGGCAAAAACAATAATGATTTGATTACATCTACTTCGCCCATAACCACGGGCATTTTTTTGATGTTTGCGATAGACAGTTTATTGACACTCATTTCTGGTTTTCGGGTGTTGGTGGATGTTTTTTCAGCAACTACTACTTCTTTCAAAACCTCTTCGCTTGGCAACAATGCAACATTCTTTTTGGTGTTTTGAGTAAGTTCAATTTGTTGCTCTATCGTTTGATAGCCAATAGCACTTATACTTATTTTGTATGTTCCTTTGGGCAATGTTATCGAGTAAAACCCATACTCGTTGGTAACAGCAGTAGATTTTGCATTGACCACTACATTTACACCAATCAAAGTTTCGTTATTTTGAGCATCGGCAACAATACCACTTAGGGTATATTTTTCTTGTGAAAATGCTTCAAATGAAAATAATATTACCGTAAGTAAAAATACTATTTTAATAAATTTCATAATATATTTGATTTTAATATTTTAACATTCATATAGCAATGACGTTTGGTTAAGCATTAATTTATATCAGTAATCTTTGTCAAAGTTTTTATCATTTACAAATATTAAGTACAATCATTACTTTATTTCATTTTACCAAACAACATTAAAATTTAATGGTATTGTTAATTAATTTATAAGACTTCAAGCTTCACTCCTATTATAATGATAAAGGTTAGTTCCATTATAGCAGTGTTTTTGCGTTGAGGAAAGCAGTGGAAATCATTTTTTGAGGCTTTTTCTGCCACAAAAAAGATTATTTCACAATATTTCATTTCTTTTGGAGTTCAATGAACGTTGTTTGGAACGAATAGCCCGACCCTTGTGGTAACGCCCAAAAAATATTAATGCTATTTGTTTCTTTATTTAAAATTTAGCTAAAAAAACCTAATCAAGAAATGATTAGGTTTTATAAGCAACATTTATTATTTTACATCCATTAATTCTACATCAAAAATAAGGGTAGCATTTGGAGGAATTACCCCCCCTGCTCCGTTGGCACCATAGCCAAGGTGAGAAGGAATTACAAATCGGGCTTTGTCGCCAACTTGCAATAAGGCAATACCTTCGTCCCAACCTTCAATAACATGTCCACGTCCCAGCGGAAATTCAATTGGTTTTTTGCGAGTATATGAACTGTCAAATACTTTACCGTCTTCTAATTGACCCGCATAATGAACAGAAACCGTTTTGCCATTTTCGGCTTTTTTTCCAGAGCCTTTTTGAATCATTTGATAACGTAAACCACTTGCTGTTTTTTCAAATCCTGCGGCTAATTTTTCCATTTTAGCCTCAGCCTCTGCTCTCAATTGGGCTTCTCTTTTAGCTCTTGATCCTTCAAAAACTCTAAAAGCTTCCACAGCATTCCACTTTTGGGCATCGTCGCCTTGACGAATAATTTCTAATTGTTCCAACACATCACCTTGTGCAATTGCATCTACAATATCCTGACCTTCAACTACATGACCAAAAACGGTATGTTTGTTATCTAACCAAGGTGTTGCTACATGGGTTATAAAAAATTGAGATCCATTGGTGCCAGGGCCTGCATTTGCCATAGACAAAACGCCTGGTTGATCGTGTTTCAAAGTGGGATGAAATTCGTCATCAAATTTGTATCCAGGGCCGCCTGTTCCAGTACCTTGAGGGCATCCTCCTTGAATCATAAAATCAGGAATGACTCTATGAAATTTCAATCCATCATAATATTTTGTACCTTGTGGTTTGATGCTATTTTCTAAATTACCTTCGGCCAAAGCAACAAAATTGCCTACTGTTCCTGGTGTTAGATCATGTGTAAGTTTTACTAAAATACTTCCTTTTGAAGTGTTGAATTTAGCATATATTCCGTTTTCCATTGCTAATTGTTTATTGTTTTTTTTAAAAAAGGCAAATTTAGTATTATAAATATGAAAATAAAAATTTATGTAAAGATTATTGAGCAAAAAACCTACTAATTAGTAGGTTCTTCTGCTTTTTGTACCTGAACAAACAAAGTTTGATTGGCTTCGTCTAAATCCATAAAAATGTCGTCGCCACTGTCTATTTTTGAGGTAATGATTTCTTCAGCTAATGCGTCTTCTACATATTTTTGAATGGCTCTTTTAAGCGGTCTGGCCCCAAACTGTTTGTCAAAACCTTTGTCGGCAATATAGGACTTGGCTTTGTCAGACATCGTTAATTGATAGCCTAAATCTTTGATTCGAGCATATAATTTGGACAATTCAATATCTATTATTTTATCTATATCATGTTTTTCCAATGCGTTAAAAACAATGACATCGTCTATTCTATTTAAAAATTCAGGTGCAAATGCTTTTTTTAGTGCATTTTCTATGATGCTTTTAGAATTGTCATCGGCTTGTGAAATTTTGGCTGCCGTACCAAAACCAACGCCTTGTCCAAAATCTTTCAATTGTCTGGCACCAATATTAGAAGTCATGATAATAATGGTATTTCTAAAATCAATTTTTCGCCCTAAACTGTCTGTCAAATAACCATCATCGAGTACTTGGAGCATCATATTAAACACATCTGGATGGGCCTTTTCTATTTCGTCCAAAAGTACTACACAATATGGTTTTCTTCTTACTTTTTCTGTCAATTGACCACCTTCTTCATAACCAACATAGCCTGGAGGAGCACCAATTAATCGAGAGATAGCAAATTTTTCCATATATTCACTCATATCGATTCTGATTAAGGCATCGTCTGCATCAAATAATTCACGGGCAATCACTTTGGCCAATTGTGTTTTTCCAACACCTGTTTGTCCTAAAAAGATGAACGATCCAATGGGTTTGTTTGGGTCTTTAAGTCCTGCTCTATTGCGTTGAATAGACCGTGCAATTTTCATGACAGCATCGTCCTGTCCAATTACCTTACCTTGTATGAGTTCTGGTAATTTGGCTAATTTGTTACTTTCTGTTTGGGCTATTCTGTTTACAGGAATACCTGTCATCATGGATACTACATCTGCAACATTATCTTCTGTAACTACAATTTTATTATTTTTGGCATCCGTTTCCCATTGTTCTTGAGCAATAGCCAATTCTTTTTCAATTCTTTTTTCGTCGTCTCTCAATCGTGCTGCTTCTTCATACTTCTGTTTTTTCACGACTTCATTTTTCAATACCTTGATGTCTTCTAATTGACGTTCAAAATCAATTATTTGTTTTGGCACTTCTATGTTTGTAATGTGCACTCTCGATCCTGCCTCGTCTAGTGCATCAATCGCTTTGTCTGGCAAAAACCTTTCAGACATATAACGGTCTGTTAATTTTACACATGCTTCGATGGCTTCAGACGTATAAGTTACATTGTGGTGGTCTTCGTATTTGTTTTTGATGTTGTTCAATATTGTAATCGTTTCTGGCACAGTTGTAGGTTCTACAATTACTTTTTGAAAACGTCTTTCCAAAGCACCATCTTTTTCTATATATTGTCGGTATTCGTCTAGAGTAGTAGCACCAATACATTGAATTTCGCCACGAGCCAAAGCAGGTTTAAACATATTAGAAGCATCCAACGATCCTGCGGCTCCACCAGCTCCAACAATGGTATGAATTTCGTCTATAAACAAAATAATATCATCATTTTTTTCAAGTTCGTTCATTACTGCTTTCATACGCTCTTCAAATTGGCCTCGGTATTTTGTTCCTGCTACAAGTGTTGCCAAATCTAGTGTAACTACACGCTTGTTGAACAAAATTCGAGATACCTTTTTTTGAATAATTCGCAATGCCAAACCTTCGGCAATTGCAGATTTACCTACTCCAGGTTCACCAATCAATAACGGGTTGTTTTTTTTACGACGGCTTAAAATTTGAGACACTCTTTCGATTTCTTTTTCTCGACCAACAACTGGGTCTAATTTGCCTTCTTCTGCCATTTCGGTTAAATCTCTTCCAAAATTATCTAAAACAGGGGTTTTCGATTTTTTATTGGTTCTAGATACTGGATTATTAAAATTAGCTTCACGGCTGTTGTCATCGTTTCCAATGTTGTCGCCAAAAGCATCATTTTGAGGTAAATTCTCTAAAAATTCTTCTTGTTTTGGGGTCATATTGATATATTGTTCTTTTGCTGCATCATAATCGATATTCATTCGATTGAGTAATTTTGTGGTGGCATCTCCATCATTTCTTAAAATACATAACAATAAATGGGCTGTATTGATGGATGAACTCTGAAAAACTTTTGCTTCTAAATAGGTAGTTTTCAAAGCACGCTCGGCCTGGCGGGTTAAGTGCAATTTTTTATTCAAATTTGTTTCAAAAATTGGATTTGCCGGACTTAAAATTTCAAACTTATGTTTTAAAATTTCTAAATCAACATCTAAATTTTTTAAAATTTCAACCGCTTTTCCTGCTCCAATATGCAATATTCCAAGCATGAAATGTTCTGTTCCAACAAAATCATGACGCAAGCGTAAAGCTTCACTTTGACTAATTTCAATAACGTCTTTTACTCTAGGCGAAAAGTTTTCATCCATGATAATTTATTTCTTGATGTGATTTGATTTAATTTAATACAAATATACAAAAACCATTCCTTATTCAAACATGCTTTTGCTTTCTATCTTTTAATATATTGAATTTTCCCAAATTTGTATTACTAAAAACTGTTTGATAAATAAAATTGTGTATGCTATTTTAATTTAAAAAAAACTTAATTAAATTAAAATTTCACAAGAAAAGTTTTTATTTCGAAACCTCTTTTAACAGTAACACTTACTTCATCTCCTGCATTATATAATGCCAAACATTCCATATAACTATACACTTCTTTTATTTCGCAAGTACCGATTTTTGTAATGACATCTCCAGACAAAATACCTGCCAATTGGGCAGGTCTGCCATCTGTAACCCCGTCTATATGAAGTCCATCGCCATGGTCTGTATAATCTGGCATAACGCCTAGTGTTACTTTATATTTTGCGGTTGTTTTTCCTGCATTTAATTTTGTTTTAGTAAATGGAATTTCAGGAGCATTTGCTAACATATCCGTTATTCTAAAAACATAGTCGATAATAGTCGATACCCCAAAATAATTGATTTTGTCTTCGTCGTCACTTGGCTTGTGATAGTCTTCATGAGTACCCGTAAAGAAAAATAAAACTGGAATATCCTTCAGATAAAAAGAGGTATGATCTGATGGCCCTACGCCGCTTTCGTCTAAAGTGATATGAAATCCCGCTGGTTTATTTTTTTCGATTATACTTTTATACAAAGGACTAGTACCCGTTCCTCCAATTGTAAGTTCTTTTTTAGCATTAAGCCTTCCAATCATGTCCATATTAAGCATCGAAACACAATTTTGATAATTACTTTTAACTTGTTCCGCAAAATGTTTAGAACCCATTAACCCGTCTTCTTCTCCAGAAAATAAAACAAATACAAAATTGGCTTGTTCTTGCGTTGTATTGGAAGCTAGTATTCTGGCCAATTCCAAAACTCCAGCTACTCCAGACGCATTGTCATCTGCTCCGTTATGAATTTCGCCTTCTGAATTGGCTTTTGTAGAATGATGGTGTTCATTTAAACCTAAATGATCATAATGTGCTCCAATAATAATTGTTTTGGAGGCATGATTGTCTAAATAGCCTATGACATTTTGTCCTATAATTTCTTGGCCATTTGATACTGATGTATCGTGTGGATTTGTATTGAACTTATAATGAAATTTTTGACTATAAGACTTGTCTTTCAATGGTTTTAAACCTATTTTTTTAAACTCATTTGCTAAATATTGTGCCGCAATTGCTTCTTCCTTCGACCCCGTCAATCTGCCCTTCAAGGCGTCGGAAGCTAAATAACTGATATGTGATTTTACATTTGTGCTATTTACTTGTTCCATAACGTCTGTTTCTACCCAATCTGCAATAAAAACGTTGGTTTCTCTGGGTTTGTCTTGTTGTCTATTACTCGAAAAAACCAATTTTTTACCATCGGGCGAAAACATAGGAAAGGCATTAAACTCGCTTTCAAAAGTAATTTGTTTTAAATTTTCACCATTTGTATCTATCATATACAACTGAAAATCATAGCCTCTTGTGGCATGATGGTTGGAAGAAAATATTATTTTTTTGTCTGATGGATGAAAAAATGGAGCCCAATTGGCTTTGCCTAAATGTGTAATTTGCTTCAAATCAGAGCCATCAACATTGCAAGTATATATTTCCATTTCAGTAGGTGCCACTACATTTTCGCTCAACAACGATTTATACTCTTCGATTTCTTGGGTTGTTTTGGGTCTTGATGATCTAAAAACAAGTTTTTTACTATCATGCGAAAAAAAACTGCCTCCATCGTATCCTAAACCGCTTGTGATTTGTTTTAAATTTGATCCATCAATATTCATAGTCCATAATTCCAAATCACCACTTCTAATGCTTGTAAATGCTATTTTTTTTCCATCGGGCGACACCACAGCTTCCGCATCATATCCTGGAGAGTTGGTCAATTGTTTAACTATATTTCCTTGTAAATCAGCAATATAAATATCAAATTCAGGATATACAGCCCAAAGGTATTTACCATCTTTAGCCTTTGGTGGTGCAGGACATTGCTCTGAAACTCCGTGGGTAGAAGCATATAATATATGTTTGCCATCGGGCATAAAATAAGAACAAGTAGTCCTTCCTTTGCCGTTTGAAATGCGTTGCAAACTATTGGTATTAAGGTTTTTTTGTTGTAAATCCAGTAAATAAATTTGATCACAAGCAGCTCCAATTGTAGTATTGGTAACTTGTAGGGTTAGTTTTTGACTATCTGGGCTAAAATACGCTTCTGCATTATCGCCACCAAAAGTAAGTTTTTTGATATTTTTTAAATTCTTTTCTTGTGAATAAGAAATATTAATAATATTAAATATTAATAAAATACATACAAATACTATTTTTTTTAAGTTCATAGTTTATAAATTTTAATTCAAAATACAAGACCTCGGTGGTTATATTGCAAAATTATTAAAAATTATATAATATTTCAATTTTTTAAAACAAATAATTCAATAGCAAAGGACATTTAAAATAAAATTTTTATTTTTTTCCTGTATAGTCGCTTTTTTTAATCTTTAGCATGATTTCAAAAGACCCTATCCTTTTTTTAATTAAGACATTATTTGTATTTTTGTTAAAAAAATATCAATTTATTAATTAAATATATTTTTCTTACTAAATACTGTGAATAATATGTGTTTAAAAAAGTAAAAAACAACAATTAGGTTGATAATATACAATACAAAAATTAAACAATTAAACCATAAATTGATTTATTTATAAAATAATTTATACAAAAAATATGAAATTAAGTACCTATTTATCGGATCGACTTCGAGCGGTTTATTTAGACGGATATTGGATAGCCAATACCAATTTTAAAACGCAATTGGAACTTACCAATTGGCAACAGGCAACACAAAAATTAGACAATCTCAATACCATTGCGGCATTAATATTTCATATTAATTATTATTTAGAAGGATTGTTAAATGCATTTGACAGCGGAAAAATTGAAATCAGCGATGCTTTTAGTTTTGATTGTCCGCCCATACAATCTGATGCTGATTGGAATAATATGATAAGAATATTTTTAGATCATGCCGAAAAATTTTCTGTTTTAGTTGAAAATTTAGATGAAAGTGTATTTGAACAACCATTTTTTGACGATCAATATGGAAGTATGATCCGAAATATTGAAGGGGTTATTGAGCATAGTTATTATCATTTAGGACAAATTGTTTTGATTAACAAATTATTACAAAAAAATAATAAGTAACAGCTTAATATGATAAAAAAATTTAATTTTTTATCATTATTAGTTAATAAATTATCACTTTAGATACGAATTAGACTAAAATAAATTTTTATTTTTTCATCATAAAAATAATCTAAAATTTATTAATACATTAGAAATATATTAAATAAAAAAATATGGTTGATTTAAAAAAACAAGAAGAACGCATAGCAAAAATGACATTTGCAAAAGTTTATCCACTATATGTAGCAAAAATTGAAAAGAAAAACCAAACCAAAAAAGACTTGGACCACATCATTACTTGGCTTACTGGTTTTGATGAAAATTGCATACAACAGCACGTAAAAAACAACATTAATTTTGAAACTTTTTTTGATCATGCAGTACTAAATCCAAATGCAAAACTTATCAAAGGGGTTATTTGTGGCTATAGAATAGAAGACATTGCAAGCCCATTAGTTCAAAAAGTTCGGTATTTAGATAAACTTGTTGATGAATTAGCCAAAGGAAAATCATTAGACAAAATATTAAGAAAATAGTATTTTTAATTTTAAATTAATAAATAATTATTTTATTTAATGAAAATATTATAAATTTCATTTTAAAATATTTGACAAAATAAATTGCTTCCTACAGGACATCCAAAGTGCCACTTTCGATGCCAATAGCACTTTATTCCCGTTTTAATATTTTGATATGGCCTCTATTGATATGGGTTCCGTTTGCAATATTAAAATAGAAATTAACCACGTAAATACTTACATTAATTTTAATTAAAATAAACTTACAAATACATATAGCAATGTCCTTTTCGATACCATAAGGTAATCGAATGCGTTTTTTATGTAAAAAATTTCTTAAAAAAATTCCATTTTACAAATCCAAATCATCTATTTGAAAACTATTCAAAAAAGCTATTGCATTTTCAATATCATAATGCAATATCCTATCTTGCTCAACAATTGGCACAACTTCTCTAAATGATTTTACAAACATTTCAATAAAACCAGACGATTTTAAAGGGTGTCTAAAAGTCAGAGCCTGTGAAGCGTTCATCAATTCGATGGCTAAAATTCGTTCTAAATTTTGCATGATTTTGAAAGCCTTGGTGGCAGCATTTGCCCCCATACTCACGTGGTCTTCCTGCCCGTTTGACGATACAATACTGTCTATACTGGCTGGAGTTGCCAATTGTTTGTTTTGACTTGCAATGCTTGCAGCGGTATATTGCGGAATCATAAACCCTGAATTTAATCCTGGATTACTTACAAGAAAAGAAGGCAAACCTCTTAATCCAGACACTAATTGAAATATTCGTCTTTCAGAAATACTTCCTAATTCAGACAATGCAATAGCCAAAAAATCAAGTGCTAAAGCCAATGGTTGTCCATGGAAATTGCCTCCTGAAATAATTTGATCCTGATCGACAAAAATGTTTGGATTGTCTGTAACAGCGTTAATCTCTGTTTTAAAAACTTTCTTACAATAATCAACTACGTCTTTTGATGCTCCATGTACTTGGGGCATACATCTAAAAGAATATGGATCTTGGACATGATTTTTCTCTTGAGCAATTATCTCACTTCCTTCTAAAAATGCAAGGATACGGTTTGCCGTAACAATTTGTCCTTTATGCGGCCTAACCAAATGGATCAATTCATTGAAAGGGTCTATTCGTCCGTCAAAAGCTTCAAGAGAAATGGTGCCAATCAAATCGGCCAAATAAGCCATTTTTATTGACTTTAAAGTTAAATATATACCATAAGCACTCATAAATTGGGTCCCGTTTAACAAAGCCAACCCTTCTTTTGATTGCAAAACAATAGGTTGCCAACCAAAATGATGCAACACCGTGGCTGCTGGTGTTTTTTGACCTTGAAAAACCACTTCGCCTTCGCCCAAAAGTGGTAATGCTAAATGGGCCAAAGGAGCCAAATCGCCAGAGGCACCAAGTGAACCAAGGGTATATATTACGGGCAAAATATCATGATTATAAAAATCAATTAGCCTTTCAACGGTTTGAAGCTGCACCCCCGAATGTCCATAACTTAAGGATTGAATTTTTAAAAACAACATGATTTTAACAATTTCAGTTGGAACAGGATCTCCCGTGCCACAAGCATGTGATTTAACTAAATTTTCTTGTAATTTTGTTAAATTTTCTTCTGAAATTTTCACATTACACAACGAACCAAAACCCGTGTTGATCCCATAAATTGGGGCTGTATTTTGAGCCATTTTCTCGTCCAAGTAGGTTCTACACTTTTTTATTTGAAAAGCGGCCTCTTCAGACAATGCTATTTTTTTTGATTCCAATACCAGATCCTGAATTGTTTGAAGCGTTAGTATTTCGGATGAAATATAATGTGTGTTGTCCATTTTTTTGATTGAATTAAAGTCCAAAATTCCATAAATCTATCCAAATAAACAAATAATATGTTAATTATATTTAAAAATATTTTCGCTTTCTATATTTATTAAGGAGTTAAATTTACATATACTTAAAATAACTACTTTATAACCAATCAATTTTAATATATTCGCAAAAGTAAAGTGAATGTTTTTGAAAACAAAAATTAAACCCTACTTTTGCTTCATCAATTTTGATATCCTAGAAATGAACTTTTGTAGCAACTTTTTTACTTCTTATAATGCAGCCACTATTTTGGTTGCCATTATTGCTACAACAATTATTATTACCCCATTAGGGGTATAAATTCATCATATAATCCATTTTATGTATTTTTTCAACAAACGAAAAAATCAATTCGACAGTATGATATACTTAATAAATCCTTTATATAAAAAAATAAAATGAAAGTTTTAAAATTTGGCGGTACATCCGTAGCAAACGCAACAAATATAAATTTAGCCCTTGATATTGTAGAAAAAAAATCGGAAAATGACCGATTGGTCGTAGTAGTTTCTGCTTTAAGTGGTGTTACAGACTTGTTAGTACAATCGGCACAATTGGCCTCTGCTAATAATAAAGATTACGAAAAAATTGTAGAACAAATTTTACAAAAACACCAAGAAGCCATTTTGAATTTGATTGACAAAGAGGCACAACAAGCGCTATTAGAGCTCATTCAAAAAAACATATCCCATCTCAAAACCCTTTTAGACGGTTGTTACCTCCTTGGTGAATTATCTGCAAAAACAGCGGATACAATTTTAGGATTTGGCGAATTATTTTCATCTCAAATCATTGCAAAATCATTACAACAACGTCAAAATAATGCCACTTTCAAAGACAGTCGCGAGCTCATAAAAACCAACAACCATTTTGGAAAAGCAGCCGTTGATTTTGACATTACAAATCCATTAATAGCATCCTATTTTAAGGAATCAAATGCTAACATAACATTAATGCCCGGTTTTATTGCCTCATCTGTAGATGGATTTGCAACAACTTTAGGCAGAGGAGGTTCTGATTATACCGCAGCCATCATAGCGGGTGCCATACATGCTGCTGAGTTAGAAATTTGGACAGATGTAAATGGTATGTTTACTGCCAATCCAAAAATAGTCAAGCAAGCCAAACCCATCGATACTATTTCCTATCAAGAAGCTATGGAATTATCACATTTTGGGGCCAAAGTCTTGTATCCGCCAACTATTCAGCCTGTTTTGAAAAAAAACATTCCAATTTGGATTAAAAACACTTTCGATCCAGAAGCTGCTGGAACATTAATTACTTTGAAAGCTGCAGATAATGAAAATCCAATTAAAGGAATTTCACACATAGACGGCATCAGTTTATTAACTTTGGAAGGCCCAGGAATGATTGGAGTTTCTGGTTCGTCTAAACGTTTGTTTGAAGTTTTGTCCCATGAAAATGTAAATGTCATTTTTATTACTCAAGCGTCTTCAGAACATTCCATTTGTATTGGAATTTTAAATAACGATGCTCAAAAAGCCGAAATAGCCATCAATAAAGCCTTTGAAATTGAAATCAACCAACATAAAATCAACCCTTGTTTGGTAGAACAAAATTTATGTATCATGGCACTTGTTGGCGAAAACATGAAAAACCATCAAGGTATTAGTGGCAAAATGTTTAGCACTCTTGGCAAAAATAATGTAAACATTAGAGCCATTGCACAAGGAGCTTCTGAAAGAAATATCTCTGTTGTAATTGAGGAAAAAGATGTAAAAAAAGCACTAAACGCAATCCATGAAACTTTTTTTGAAGATAATGCCAAACAATTGAACCTTTTTGTGATGGGAGTTGGCAATGTTGGTGAAAAATTTATAGAACAAATAAGACAACAAAAGAAATTTTTAAAAGAAAATCTTAGAATTAATTTGAGAGTTATTGCCTTGTCAAATTCTCGAAAAATGCTTTTTGACGAAGAAGGTATTGCTTTAAAAGATTGGCAAAATAGTTTACAAAAAGGTGAAATAGCAAATCAAGAAGTATTTATTGAACGAGTAAAAAACTTGAACTTTAGAAACAGTATTTTTGTGGACATTACTGCCAATGCTGCCATAGCTCAAAACTATAAAGATTATTTGAAAAAAAATATTGCTGTAGTTACTTGCAATAAAATTGCTTGTTCGTCTCAATATCAAAACTACAACGAACTCAAAACATTGTCTCGAAAATTTAATGCCCCATTTTTGTTTGAAACCAATGTGGGTGCGGGTTTACCAATAATAGATACACTAAAAAACTTGATAGCTTCGGGCGATAAAGTACACAAGATTCAGGCAGTATTGTCGGGAAGTTTGAATTTTATCTTTAATAATTTTAATGAGAATAACCCATTTCATGAAGTTGTAAAAGAAGCTGGTGTTCAGGGTTTTACAGAGCCCGATCCAAAAATTGATTTGAGCGGAGTAGATGTGGCCCGAAAAATTCTAATTTTGATTAGAGAAAGTGGTTATCAAATGGAAATTGAAGACATTGCAAACGAATCGTTTATTCCACAAGAATGTTTAGCAACTACCTCAAATGAACAATTTTTTGAAACTTTAATTAAAAATAACGAGCATTTTCAAAATATTTATAAAAATGCCGTTTCAAAAAACTGTCGATTAAAGTATGTAGCCCAATTTGAAAACGGAAAAGCAAATGTCGGATTACAATTAATACCTTCAGATCATCCATTTTATAATTTGGAAGGCAAAGACAATATCGTGTTATTTTTTACAGACCGTTATGTCGAACAACCTTTGTTGATAAAAGGAGCTGGAGCTGGGGCAGCCGTTACGGCATCTGGAATATTTGCAGATGTCATTAGAATTGGCAATAGATAAGCTAATAAAAAATTGTAACTAGTGTATTACAAAAAATTAACATCCAAAAACACAATATTTTACGTAAGAAAAATTACAAATTAATTTTAAATATAATATTGTGTTTTTTGAAAAAATTTGTTTTTTTTGCAAAATAAAAATATGTAAGTAAAAAATAATGGTTTTCTATTCCTAATTTATGAAATTGAAAATCGTTATATCAATCAATTAGTATGGTATTTTATTTATAAATACAACACAATTAATGTAATTATAAAGTATAATACATTATTAATGAAGGATTTAAAAATAAAATAATAATATAACATGCTATAAAATATATTCCATTATGAATGAAATAAAAATATTTTGCCCTGCTACCATAGCCAATTTATCATGTGGGTTTGATGTATTAGGACTTTGTTTAGAAAACATTGGCGACGAAATGGTTATCCGAAAAACCACAGCAAAGGGCATTAAAATTTCAAAAATAGAAGGGGCACAATTGCCACTAGAAACAGAAAAAAATGTGGCTGGAGTAGCAGCATTGGCTATCTATAATGCCGTAGATGTAGCTTATGGTTTTGAAATTGAAATTTATAAAAAAATAAAAGCAGGAAGCGGTATTGGAAGTAGCTCTGCTAGTGCAGCAGGAGCCGTTTTTGGAATAAATGAACTTTTGGGTAGGCCGTTTACCAAACACCAATTGGTAGATTTTGGAATGAAAGGCGAGGCAGTGGCTAGTGGTAGCGAACATGCCGATAATGTTGCACCATGTGTTTTGGGTGGATTTACGCTTGTTCGGGGTTATAACCCGCTAGATGTCATTCGGATAGATAGTCCAAATGAGTTATGGGCTACGGTCATCCATCCGCAAATAGAATTAAAAACCTCTGAAATGAGGGCCGTATTACAACCCATGATTTCCTTAAAAAGTGCCATTACACAATGGGGCAATGTTGGAGGATTAATTGCTGGATTGTACACCTCTGATTATGAACTCATTAGCCGTTCATTACACGATGTAGTAGTAGAACCGTTGAGAGGTAAATTTATTCCAAATTTTGAAGAGGTTAAAAAATTGTCTCTCGAAAACGGAGCTTTAGGAGCTGGTATTTCTGGCTCTGGCCCCTCAATTTTTGCTTTAAGCAAAGGATTTGACACGGCTCAAAAAGTAGCCAATGGCATGCAAACAATTTTTGAAAAAACTACCATTCCGTTTGAAATTCATGTATCCAAAATCAATGCGGCTGGCGTTACTATAATTGAATAAACACAACTAACACAAATTATTTTTTACAATGAAATATTATAGCTTAAATAGACAAGCAGCCCAAGTAAGTTTTCAAGAAGCTGTTATACAAGGACTTGCACCAGACAAAGGGTTGTATTTTCCTGAAAAAATTACCCCATTATCGACTACTTTTTTTGAAAATATAGAAAATTTGTCTAACGAAACCATAGCTTTTGAGGTCATTAGGCAATTTGTTGGTGACGAAATTCCTGAAATGGATTTGAAACAAATTATCAAAGAAACATTGTGTTTTGATTTTCCGACTGTAAAAGTAGAAGAAGGTATTTATTCATTAGAACTCTATCATGGGCCAACTATGGCTTTCAAAGATGTTGGTGCCCGATTCATGTCGAGATGTATAGGCTATTTTAATAAAAATAATGCCAACTCAAAAAATACAGTTTTAGTAGCCACATCGGGCGATACAGGTGGAGCTGTTGCAAGTGGTTTTTTGGGTGTAGATGGCGTAAAAGTAGTGATTTTGTATCCTTCGGGAAAAGTAAGCGACATTCAGGAACGACAATTGACTACCTTGGGACAAAACATTCAGGCGCTAGAAGTGGCAGGTGTTTTTGACGATTGTCAGGACATGGTAAAAAAAGCCTTTTTAGACGACACCTTGGCCCACCATAACTTAACTTCGGCCAATTCGATTAATATTGCACGTTGGTTGCCACAAATGTTTTACTTCTTTTTTACTTACAAACAGTTAAAATCTATGGGCAAGCAAATGGTTTTTTCATGTCCTAGTGGCAATTTTGGCAATATTTGTGCAGGTATCATGGCCAAAAAATTAGGATTGCCAATCAAACATTTTGTTGCGGCTACCAATATAAATGACACAGTGCCCGAATATTTATCCACAGGCATTTACAACCCAAAGCCATCCAAAGCTACAATGTCAAATGCAATGGATGTTGGTAATCCAAGCAATTTTGTTAGAATCCAAGAAATGTACCAACATGATTTGAATGAATTTTCAAAAGATTTTTCGTCTTTTTCCTATAATGATTTAGAAACAGCGCAAATTTTAAAGGACGTTTATAGTAAAACAGGTTATGTTGCAGAACCACATGGTGCTGTAGGTTATTTAGGTTTGAAAAAAGAAATGCCCAATCATGAAGGAGCAATTGGAATCTTTTTAGAAACAGCACATCCAATCAAATTTTTAGATGTTGTAGAACCCATATTAAATACCAAGTTAGACATACCTGAACAAATTGAAAGCGTATTGAACAAGGAAAAAGTAAAAACACCAATAAGAACATACAACGATTTGAAAAATTTCTTAGATTTATAACACACAAAAATAGGTGTTTGATTAATGATTTCTTAATAAAATATATTAAAATTGATTATTAAAAAAAAAAATCCATATTTTTAAATAATTGATTAAAATTCGATAATTTTGCAAAAAAAATCAACCTTAGTTTTTAGGTATTTGAAATTAAAAAAAAGTTTAAAATTTAACAAAAAAAAACCTCTTATTTAAAAATAAATAATATTTTTGAAAAGTTAAAAAAAAAGTTTTTTTTGGACCCAAATAGCACAAAAAACTGTTGGTACAATAAAAAGAGAATATAAAAAAACAACCTATAACGAATAAAGATACATTTATGAAAAATACTGCTTTAACAACTATACATGAAGCTTTAGGTGCAAAAATGCTTCCATTTGCTGGATTTAATATGCCAATATTGTATGAAGGAGTCAATGCAGAGCACGAAATTGTAAGAAATGGAGTTGGTGTATTTGATGTGTCTCACATGGGTGAATTTTTGATAACAGGAAAAAATGCTTTAGATTTAATTCAAAAAGTTACCTCAAACGATGCTGCTGTACTTACAAACGGACGAGTACAATATTCGTGTATGCCAAATGAAACGGGCGGTATAGTAGATGATTTGTTGGTATATAAAATAGCAGATGAATCCTATTTATTGGTTGTAAATGCGTCTAATATAGAAAAAGATTGGAATTGGATATCCAGTCATAATGATATGGATGCCAAAATGGTAAACGCATCAGACGACTATTCATTATTGGCCATTCAAGGACCAAAAACCATAGAAGCCATACAGTGTTTGACGAGTGTTGATTTGTCTCAAATTGCCTATTATCACTTTCAAATAGCAGATTTTGCAGGATTTGAAAATATCATGATTTCGGCAACGGGTTATACGGGAGCTGGTGGATTTGAAATATATTGCAAAAATTCAGAAGTAGAAACCATTTGGAAAAAAGTATTTGAGGCAGGAAAACCTTTCAATATCAAACCAATTGGGTTAGCAGCACGCGATACTTTAAGATTAGAAATGGGTTTTTGCTTGTATGGCAACGACATCAACGACACCACTTCGCCATTAGAAGCAGGATTAGGATGGATTACAAAATTTAATAAAAAATTCATCAATTCAGAAGCATTAAAATTACAAAAAGAACAAGGAGTTTCAAAAAAGTTAATTGCATTTGATATGCAAGAAAGAGCAGTTCCAAGACATGATTATGAAATTGTAGATGCACAAGGCAATCAAATAGGAATTGTAACCTCGGGAACAATGTCGCCATCTCTGAATAAAGGCATTGGATTAGGATATGTAACCTCACAAAATAGCACAATAGGTCATGAAATTTTTATTAAAATTAGAAAAAACAATGTTTTAGCAAAAGTAGTTAAACTACCTTTTTTAAAAATAATAGAAAGTCAATAATAATAAAATAATTCAAATCTAAAGTTCTGTTACGTTATGTTACTCTTAAAATTAAAAAACACTTATTATGAAACAAGTAGTACTTTTTATTGCCTTATTTATTAACTTTACCATATCTTGTTTGGGACAAGATTATAAAAACCCGACGGTTTATTTGAATAGAATAGGAGAAATTCAACAAGTAGTAGCCATGCACACTTGGCAATTGAACAAAACATTGGCTACACTAAACCATGATCGGATTGAAAAAGAAAGACTTTCATTTGTAAGAAGTTTAGAGGGTATCAAAATCAAAATTAAAAATTTAGACAGAGGTTTTGAAGGAGACGTTACTTTTAGAGACAAATTATTAATTTATTTGAATAATATTCAATTGTATATCAAAAATGATTATGGTGAATTGATAAATACATATCCTGCTTCTACACTTTCATTAAAAAATATGGAAACCTATATTGAGGCCGAAAATATTTTTAAAAAGAAAATGTCAGCTGAAGTAGCAAAACTAAATGAAGAGCAAAAAATATTTGCTCAAAATCATGGCCTAAAAATTATTAAAAACAATTCTGAAGTAGGTAAAAAACTTGCCGAATCTAATGAATTTTTTGATTATTCAAAATCATTATATCTTATATTTTTTAAATGTAATATTACTGAAAGTCAAATGACTTCCGATTTTGACAGTAAAAATTATGAAGAATATCGTAAAAATGCTGACTTTTTCAAAAAATATGTAGAAGATGCTAAAGTAAAATTAAACAACATTGGCGATTATAAAAATGACAGTACACTGAAAAAAACCGTATTGAACATTGTAACCATGTATGATAATGAAATTAAAATGTTGCTCCCAACTATTAATGAATATATTACAAATTATAAAAATTTTACAGATTACGATAATATTTTTAAAACAAAAATAAAAAATAAAACACAAACTGATATCCTCATGTATAACGATTTATTAAAAAAATTAAATACTTCGATTACAAATTACAACAGTTTGAATTCCAGATTCAATGTGCAAAGAAAAGTGATCAAACAAAGCTGGGAAGAAAATCAAAAATCATTTATAGATAAATACACTCCTTTAGATTAACATTAAAATAATTTATAATAAAATACATAGTATAACACAAGATGGGAAGAGCGTTTGAATTTAGAAAAGGTAGAAAAATGAAACGTTGGTCTGCAATGGCCAAAACATTTACAAGAATTGGAAAAGACATAGTGATGGCCGTTAAAGAAGGTGGGCCAAATCCTGATGCCAATTCCAGATTACGAGCCGTTATTCAAAATGCAAAAGCGGCAAACATGCCAAAAGACAATGTAGAAAGAGCCATTAAAAATGCCAGCAACAAGGATACTGCCAATTATAAAGAAATTCTTTTTGAAGGATATGCTCCACACGGTATTGCATTATTAATTGAAACCGCCTCTGACAATAATAATAGAACTGTAGCCAATATTAGAAGCTATTTTAATAAATGTAATGGAACACTGGGAACTCAAGGCTCCGTAGAATTTATGTTTGATCATACTTGCAATTTTAGAGTGCCTAAAGATAATTTAGATCCCGAAGAATTAGAATTAGAATTAATTGACTTTGGTGCAGAAGAAGTATTTGAAGACGAAGATGGTATTTTGATTTATGCCCCGTTTGAAAGTTTTGGAGCCATTCAAAAAGAACTGGAAAACCGAAAAATAGAAATTTTATCTTCTGGTTTTGAAAGAATTCCTCAAATTACAAAAGAATTGACAGAAGATCAAATTGCTGACGTAGAAAAACTTATAGAAAAAATAGAAGAAGATGATGATGTTATGAACGTTTACCATACCATGCAAGAATAAAGACATTTAAAAAAAAATCCCAATTTTTATGTAAAATTGGGATTTTTTTTTGACAAACATTCAAAAATTCAGTACGTCATATCTATTATATTTTGGGGCGTTCCCCAAGGGTCGGGCTATTCGTTTCAATCTTTTTTGCCCCAAAAAGAGGGGCAAAAAAGGATTTCCACTGCTATCCCTAACGCTATTGAACGTATATAATAAAGTTATTAGTATCAAATAAATATTCTTTTTTCGATATAATTTTAAGGCAAATCTTTTTTTTTAATTCAACTTCCAAATCAATGAAGGAGTGATGAAAAATTTTCGCTCTAAACTATCAGTATATAAATCTTTCTTTACAATTGGTACACCAGCATATACTCTAATTTCTATTTGATCTTTCAATTGATAATTAAATTGAACCACCCCATTTGCTGATAAACCTTTTGTGCCTTCAACATCGTGGTAGCCATTTCCTGGATAATAGGGATTGGTTCCATTATTTGTATTGTTGTACCGATCATTTCTCAGTCTATAAAAACCAGTAATACCCAAGTTCAAAAACATGTCGCTAGTATTGATGACTTTATATCCTAATCTGGTATAAAAATCGCTAGAATATTTAATTTCGTTTGTAGCATGATAATAATTTGAAACTATGGCTTGATCTTCAGGATTATTTTTATCCAACCCAAGTCCCCAATAGCTTGGAAAAAAATAATTTCGATTTCTAATAGTCAAAGGCTGAATGTATCCAAAACTGGCATTAAAATAGTCATTTGCAAATGTATAACCCACAAAAATGTCTAATGTACCTCTATTCCCTTGGTATTCCATAGGCAAAATGGTTTTTTTACCATTAGCTGGGTTTTCTACTTCTTTTTTGGCAAAGTTCAAAGTAATAAGCGTTCCAAAATTAATATCGCTAATAAAATCACCATTTTTATTCAAATGATAATCACTATTAAAATTGATCTCGTTCAAAGTAAATACTTTTGCCAAAACACCAGATGTATAGCTTGTTTTTAGTCTGAATTGTGTAGCAAAATTTTCTTGAAAATTGTTTGAATATGTAAATGATTGGCTAATTAATGTTACATTGTTCTTACCTGTTGCATAGCCTAAATCGACACTTACAAAATGCTCGTCATTTTGAAAACTATTGGATGGTACTATCGACCCCATACTCGTAACACCCTGGTCTCCAGAACCTTGTGCAAAGTATTTTGGTGTAATAAAAACTAGTATTAATGTAAATTTTAGTATAAATTTGGTCATTGGGATTATTTTATCTGATTATTAATTTTGCAAATTTACACTATTTTTTTATTTGATGTTATTTCAAAATCAATAAATCCGTATATTGTTTGCAATTGTTTGATTTCGGATGATAATTTCTTTAAAAAATTTTGATGCGATTCAGAATTGATATTAAATGGTTTATGAAGTAAGCCTTTTTGAATTTTATATACTTGTTGCATCGTTTTTTCACAACTTTTTGATATACAAGTGTTTACAAAATGATTCCAAATATATTCAATAGCTAATTCATTGGGATGCAGCATGTCATTTGCATAAAATCTATAATCCCGCAACTCATCCAAAAGGATTTCAAATGCTGGAAAATAATAGTTTTTGGGGTTGTTTGTTTCAAACAATACCTGGTGCAAGGCTGCAATTAAATGCGATTTACTGATTTGATTTTCGATAAATCCATCTTTCAAATGCCTAACAGGCGATATTGTAAATATAAAATTACAATTAGGATTTAAAAAACGGATCATTTCTATTGTTTTATGAATGCTTTGTGCTATATCTGCTATGGATAATATTATTTTTTCAAAAAGTTGTTGAGGCATTTTATGGCAATTGGCAACCACAGTGGCAGTTTCTTTCAATTGATATACCCATGATGTGCCATAAGTAATTACTATATGATTTGCAATTTGCACTTGGTTTTTCAAATCCAATAGTTTTTGGTTACAATTTTTTAAAAAATCCATGGCATTTGGATGATTTAGTTCCGAATGTATTTCATAACAATGCCAACAATCATTTTGAAAAAACACATCATTTTCTGTAAATTCTACATTATTGATCGCTCTTTCTAATAAATTTTGAATTGAAATGGGATTGAAAATTATGCCGAATGGATTACAAACCGATTTGAATTTATAAAAATCTAATTGTTGAGCTATATTTTGAGCAAAACAAGACCCCAACAATAACAAGTTGGAGTGATACTCTATTTGAAAAGTATTGGGCTGGATTTGTATTTTGGTAGAAAATTGCATATTTTGATAATTCAGAATAAATCACAAAGAAACAACAGAAATTTACAATAAAAAAGCCTTTGATATACAAAGGCTCTATAATTGTTGGTGTTTATTTTTTACGCCTATTGCGTTCTGTTTTAATCAAATTCAATTCACGACTGGTTTGACCTGCCACCGATGTATTTTCTTCTGCCCGTCTGATCAGATAGGGCATAACATCTTTTACGGGGCCAAAAGGCAAATATTTTGCTACATGATAGCCATTTGCAGCTAAATTATAAGAAATATTATCGCTCATACCATACAATTGACCAAACCAAATTTTTGTAGATTGGCTTGGAATGTTGTTTTGTTGCATCAAATCCATTAATTTATAGGACGAAATTTCGTTATGGGTGCCTGCAAAAATAGCCATTGTATCCAAATGTGCCATCATGTAAGCAACTGCTGCATCATAATTTTGGTCTGTGGCTTCTTTTGAGCTGCAAATTGGCGATGGATATTGATGGTCTAAAGCACGTTGGATTTCTTTTTCCATATAAGCACCTCGAACGAGTTTCATACCTATATGAAAATGGTGTGCTTTTGCTTTTTCATGTAATTGTTTTAAATAATCCATTCTATCCCAACGGTACATTTGTAAAGTATTGAATATCAATGCTTTATTTTTATTAAATTGTACCATCATTTTTTCGACCAATGCATCTGCAGCATCTTGCATCCAGGATTCTTCACCATCAATCAATAGAGCAACATCATGATCAAATGCGGCCTGACAAACTTTTTGAAAACGGGCTTCTACCCTATCCCATGCCGCACTTTCTTCGTCAGAAAAAGGAATGTTGGCCCCTTTTTTTTCATATAATTCAAATTTTCCAAAGCCTGTTGGTTTAAAAACGGCAAATGGGATGGATTTTTTTTCTTGGGCAAAAGAAATGATTTTGAGGGTCATATTCATGGCATCGTCAAAATGCTGTTCGTCTTCTTTGCCTTCAACAGAATAATCTAAAACAGATGAAACTCCTTTAGCATACATTTTATCGACAACGGGCAAACAATCATTTTCATTTACTCCACCACAAAAATGGTCAAAAACGGTGGCTCTAATCAAACCTTCTACGGGTAAATTTGCTTTTAAAGCAAAGTTTGTTACAGCAGTTCCAATGCGAACTAGTGGTTGGCTGTCGATCATTTTGAATAAAAAATAAGCTCTTTCGAGTGCTGTATCACTCTTTAGTGCAAAGGCAACTTGGGTGTTATCAAAAATTTTTTCCATAAAATATATTATTGTAACAACAAATATAAAGATGTTTTTTAAATAATTGCAACAATTCAAACGATTTCGGTTGATAAAAATGAAATGAATAGTCGAATTAATTTTTGATAATAAAAATAAAATGAAAAAAAATAAGGATTTAAAAAATATTGCATAAAAATCAATTATTGTTAATAAAGGAACGTCATAAACGATGTAATTTGATATTTTTGCAAAATTATTTAACAATATTCAATAAAAAGCACAAAAAATTAATTGTTCAATAAAAATAAAATTAAATCATTGAGAATATTATTTTTGTATATTTGCAAAATTAATATATTTATGCAAAATTTATATACATGGAGATTTTAGCCTGCCCAAAATGTCAAAACACTACGTTGTCTAAAAGTGGTGTAATTAATAGCAAACAAAGGTACTTATGCAAAAAGTGTAATTATTATTTTACAGTAAATAAACTAGGGAAAAAGATAGATGATTACTATGTTACAAAATCGTTACAACTCTATTTGGAGGGGCTTAGTTACCGTGAAATTGAGCGTATTATAGGGGTTTCACACGTTACGATAAGCAATTGGGTAAAGGCTTTTAAGATCAAAAAACCGTCTCATGGCAACTACCACCCCACTTATAAGATATTTAACCATACAGAGTTGGTTGAATTCATCAAAAAGAAGGAACAATTGTCTGGTGCGGGGATGATAATTACAGAGCTTGGGGACAAGTTTATGCTAATAAAATGGGAACGTTTCAAGGATTAACTATATCATTTTACAAAATAATATATATCTTTTTTTTTAATAAATAAAAATGTTGAATTTGGCACTGTTAAAACAAACCAAAACAATAACTAAAAATTTTTAAAATGAAAAAACGTTACTTAGTACTTTTAGCAGGTTTAGCGTCTCTAAAAGGAATTTCGCAAACAGCTCCAGCTGCTCCAGCTGCTGCACCTGCGGCAAATGATTATAGCCTTTCTTGGTATGGATTTGTTCGCACAGACTATATTTGGGATACCCGAAAATCTGCTCAAGTAAGAGAGGATCATTTGAATTTATATCCATTGGACGAGTCAATCAATGGTGGAGATGGTAAAGACGCTAATGCTGTTGGGCAATCAAACTTTTTATCTGTTGTATCAAGACTAGGAGTAAAAGCCAAAGGACCAGATGTATGGGGAGCAAAAGTGAGTGCTACTTTAGAAGGAGATTTCTTTGGAAACTTTGAAAATGCAGCTGCAAATTCTTCATCAGTTGGTTTATTAAGATTACGTCATGCGTATGCTCAATTAGATTGGAAAAAAACCTCTTTGACAATGGGTCAAACTTGGTATCCGACTTTTATTCCTGAAGTATTTCCTGGAGTAGCTAACTTTAGTACAGGAATTATGTTTAATCCTTTTGGATGGGCATCACAAGTAAGATTGAAACAAAGTTTAAGTAAAGATGTTGCTGCTGTGTTTACAGCTTATAAAGAAAGAGAATTTACAACTTCTGGCCCTGGAACACAAAACTCGGCATCTATCAATTCTGCACTTCCATCTTTAAATGCACAATTGCAATATAAAAATAAAAACTTATTTTTAGGAGCTGGTATTGAATACAAATCATTACAACCAAGAACCGACAATGGTTTAACTGGTACAAGTAAAATGATGACAACTAAAAAAGCCAATAGCACTACATTTTATGGATATGGAAAGTATGCAAACGACAAAATTACCATCAAAGCTTATGGAATATCTGGTGGCAACATGTTCAATATGGTAATGCTTGGTGGATATATTGGTTCTACAACTAATGGAATTGAAACATACGAAGCTACAAAAGCAACTGCTTTTTGGATTGATATTGCAAGTAATGGTAAATCTGTGGCTCCAGGATTGTTCTTTGGTACAACAAAGAATAATGGTGCAGACAACGCAGGAACAGTGGCTTATGGAAGAGGAATTGGTGTAAACGGTGCCAGAATGGTAGATAACGTATGGAGACTTTCTGGAAGAGTAGATTTTAAGAAAAATAAATTTAGAATTTCACCAGAATTAGAATTAACTTCAGCAGATTGGGGCGCTTCAGATGCTTTTGGAAAAGTAACAGGTGCTACTACATCAGTAAGCAATTTTAGAACTATGTTATCTTGTGTATATACTTTCTAATAAAAATATTAAAAATAAACCAACTAAATTAAATTAAATACATTAACATTATGGAAGAGAATAAAAAAAGCTCCTTGTGGTCAGTAATCGGGGCATCTTCGGTAGGTACCATGATCGAATGGTATGATTTTTACATCTTTGGTAGTTTAGCTACTATTATTTCAACTAAGTTTTTCCCAACAGACAATCCAACTGCGGGATTCTTATCAACACTAGCAACATTTGCTGCTGGATTTGTAGTTCGTCCGTTTGGGGCATTGTTCTTTGGTCGTTTAGGCGATTTGATTGGTCGTAAATATACTTTCATGGTAACATTAGTGTTAATGGGGGGTGCTACTTTCTTAATTGGATGTATTCCTAGTTATGCTACTATTGGATTTATGGCTCCTACATTAGTATTAATCCTTCGTTTGCTTCAAGGTTTGGCTCTTGGTGGAGAGTATGGTGGTGCTGCTACTTATGTGGCAGAACATGCTGGAACAGGTCAAAGAGGATATTGGACTTCTTGGATTCAAACTACGGCTACTATCGGATTGTTTATCTCTCTTTTAGTTATCATGAGTACCAAAGCCTCTATGAGTAAAGAAGCTTTTGAAGATTGGGGTTGGAGAGTACCGTTTTGGGTATCTATCTTGATGATTTTTGTATCGTACTTGATTCGTAAAAACATGGGAGAATCTCCTGAGTTTGCAAAAGTAAAAGCTGAAGGTAAAGTTTCTACAAATCCATTAAAAGAAAGTTTTGGTAACAAATTGAACTTCAAATTTGTATTGTTAGCTTTATTTGGAATCGTTATGGGGCAAGGTGTTGTTTGGTACACTGGACAATTTTATGCCATGAGTTTCATCGAAAAAGTAATGGGTGTATCAGACCAAGTTGGAGATATTATGATGTATGCTATTTTGATGGCTACTCCTTTCTTTGTAGTATTTGGATGGTTATCTGATAAAATTGGAAGAAAATGGTTGATGCTTGTAGGAATGTTAATTGCTGTGGTGATATACAGACCAGTTTATAGAGCGATGTACGAAACTTCAAACATCAAAAACAAAACTGAAATCGTTGAAAAAACAGTTAAATTAGCTGAGTTGAAAGAAAACAAAGACAAAGCAATGGATTCTGTTTATACAACTACAAAAGAGTTTACCGATGGTGCTACTTATAAAGAAGTTAAAACTGTAACTTTAGAAAATGGAAAAGCCAAATTGGGCGATGATGGAAAAGTAAAAGCAGTTACCAAAAAAACTGTTAAAATCAATGATTCAGACAAATGGACTTTGGTTTGGTTAGTATTCATTCAAATCTTTTTAGTAACTATGGTTTACGGGCCAACTGCAGCTTTCTTGGTTGAAATGTTCCCAGCAAAAATCCGTTACACTTCTATGTCATTGCCATATCACATCGGAAATGGAATTTTTGGAGGATTATTGCCAGCAGTAGCTACATCTCTTGTGGCAGCCGCTACAAAAGCCAACGAAGCAGCCACTGCAGCTGGTGAAGCATTGCCAGTAGCCGAACCATATTTACAAGGACTTTGGTATCCAATCATCATTGGTGCTGTATGTTTTGTAATCGGAGTTATTTATGTAGATGGTAAAAGTTCTGCTCATAAAAACTAATCAAAAAAATATTTATAACTTATAAAATTAAAAATTATGAACTCCATAAAAAAATTATTAGGCATCGTATGGATTATCCTTGGATTAGCTGCTACCTACTTCTTATTAGTTGATCAAGCAATTCCAAAATTCAAATCAGGAAAACCAGAAGACATGATTCCTGCAATTATCTACAGTTTTGTATTGGCACCAATTATTGTTGGTGGATTAGGAATCTTTGGATGGTACTCATTATCTGGAGAATACAACAACTTAGAAGAATAAATTTTTATCACAAAACAATCTCTACAGCAATGTAGGGATTGTTTTATTTAATATAAATGAAAAAAAGACACCAACAAAAGCTCATTATTTTATCAGTGCTCGTTATTTTAGCATTGAATATGCCTCTTGTACTGTTATTTGACAGTTCAAAACCTTTTTTAGGTTTTCCTGTTGTCATCATTTATATTTTTTCGGCTTGGCTCTTTTCTATTGGTTTTACTTTTTTAATTATCAAAAAATACAATGAGTAGCCTTGGCCTTTTAATTATTTTGGCTTTATACCTGTCTATTCTATTTTATATAGCTTATTGGGCAGAAAAAAGAAGTCAAACCAAATGGACTAACAATCCATATATCTATTCTTTTTCGCTTGCCGTATATTGTACTGCTTGGACATATTATGGAAGCATTGGAGTAGCTGCCAATTCGGGTTTAAATTATTTACCCATTTATTTGGGTCCCATAATGATTGTTCCTGTTTGGTTGATTATATTAAAAAAAATTATCCGAATTTCGAGAGTAAATAAAATATCTAGTGTTGCCGATTTTATTTCGTTACGATATGGAAATAGCAGATTTCTTGGCGCTTTAGTTACCATGATATGTATCGTTGGAATCCTTCCATACATATCATTGCAACTCAAGTCTATATCTGAAACATTTCATATAGTTACCAAAACACAGTCTAATTCATTGATATTTAGTGATACCACCACTTATGTTTGTCTAACCTTGGCACTTTTTGCTTCGTATTATGGCACTCGATATGTGGATGCTTCCGAAAAACGTCGTGGTATTGTAACGGCCGTGGCCATGGAATCTATTTTGAAATTGGTCTTTTTTTTAATCATAGGTATTTATGTAACCTATTTTGTATATGATGGCTTTGAAGACATTTACATCAAAGCTTCCGTTCTTAAAAATTTTGATAAAAAAAATACAATTGGAGGACTATCCAACGCAATCAATTGGTTTTTCTTGTGTGTTCTTTCTATGTTTGCCATTTTTTTGTTGCCCAGACAATTCCAAACTACAATTGTCGAAAACAATAAAGAATCTCACATCAAAACCGCCATTTGGTTGTTTCCGCTTTACTTGCTTTTGTTTAATATTTTTGTTTTTCCAATAGCTTGGGGAGGCAACATTTTATTTGAAGGTAAAGGGTTCAACTCTGATACTTTTTCGTTGCTTATCCCACAACATTTTAACAACAATATTTTAACTGTATTGGTTTTTTTGGGTGGTTTTTCTGCGGCTATTTCAATGATTATTGTCTCGTCAATTGCACTTTCAACTATGCTTACAAACAATCTTTTAATTCCTTATGGTTTTATAGGATCGCTAGAAAATGTATCGCAAGACAAAAACAATCAACGAATTATCATCAGTAGAAAAGTAGGTATTTTTTCGTTAATAATATTAGCCTATATCATTTATAGGTTTTATATTGTTGATTATTCGTTGGTATCAATCGGATTGGTATCGTTTGTAATTATTGCACAACTAGCTCCTTCTTTTTTTGGAGCTTTGTTTTGGCGAAGAGGTTCTCAAAAAGGTGCCATAATAGGTATTCTTTTAGGTTTTTTAATTTGTGTTTATACCTTAATTGTACCATACACCATTGGCATTTCAAAATCAACGAGTCACTTTATTCAGGATGGGCCTTGGAGTATTGCTTTGTTAAAACCATTTCAATTGTTTGGGTTAAATTATTTAGATCCTATCCCACATGCAGTATTTTGGAGTTTTTTCTTTAATATATTGAGCTATTTAGCCATTTCTGTAAGTTTTAAAGGCAATTATAGAGAACGAAATTATGCCGAAATGTTTGTAGATATCAACCGTTATATATCAAACCACGAAGATGCATTTATTTGGAAAGGAACCGCTTATATATCTGATATTCAGAAAGTATTAGAACGTTTTTTGGGTGTAGAAAGAACCAAAAGGGCATTAAGCATTTTTAATGTAAAGTACAACATCAATAAAGGCGAAACTATGGCCGATGCTCGTTTTATTAAATTTGCCGAAAATTTACTAACAGGACACATTGGAACTGCCTCGGCCAGAATATTGATATCAAGCGTTGTTAAAGAAGATAAAATTTCCTTTACAGAGGTTTTGAATATATTGGAAGAGTCCAAGGAAAATATTATAGTAAACAAAAAATTGATTGAAGCTTCAAATGAATTGACTAAAATTTCCAATCAGTTGAAAATTGCCAATCAAGAATTGATTAACAAAGACATTCAAAAAGACGAATTTTTAGATACTGTAACACACGAATTGCGAACCCCCATAACAGCCATAAGAGCAGCCAGCGAAATTTTGCATGACGATGATGATGTACCAGAGGAAATAAGAAAACAATTTTTGCAAAACATCATTTCAGAATCTGATCGTTTGAATAGATTGATTGATAAAATATTGGATTTGGAAAAATTTGAAACGGGTAAACAAAAAATATATTTATCCAAAAATAATATTGTCAAAACCATTAAAAAAACATTGGCATCTGTCAATCAATTGATTATAAATAAAAATATAAGTGTTCATTTTAATGATGAAAACCACGAAATAAAAGCTTTTTATGATGAAGAACGCATAATACAAGTGGTCAACAATTTATTATCTAATGCAATTAAATTTTGTTCGCCCACATTTGGAATGATTATCATCAGCATCAAAGAAAAAAAAGATCATATAGAAATACAAATATATAACAATGGAAAACCAATTAATCCAGAAGATTTTGAAGCCATTTTTGATAAATTTTATCAGGCTCGAAATCAAAATGTCAAAAAACCGATTGGAAGTGGGTTGGGTTTAGCCATTTGTAAACAAATTATTGAACATCATAAAGGAAAAATTTGGGCCGAAAACAATGAAACTGGAGGTGTTACTTTTTCATTTACATTGCCCAATTATATCACTTTAGAAAAAAATAAAACATGAAAAAAATATTAATCGTTGATGACGAACCCAACATCATCATGTCGCTTGAATATACTTTCAAAAAAAATAATTTTGAAGTATTCATTGCCAGAGATGGACAGGAAGCCTTAGATTTATTAGAAAATCAGCTTCCAGACCTCATCATTCTCGACATCATGATGCCTATGGTTGATGGATATGCAACATTGGAACAAATTAAAAAAAATAAAAGTTTAGAAAATTGCAAAGTCATATTTCTAACTGCAAAAAATAAAGAAAAAGATATTGAAAAAGGGCTATCATTAGGTGCTAATTTATATATGCTTAAACCTTTTTCTATAAAAAAGTTAGTAGAACAAGTACAATTTCTATTAAATTAATAAACAAACAACAAAAATTAAAACAAAAAAATGAATTACAAAAATTTCTATTCTGAAAGTGTTGACAATCCAGAAATTTTTTGGAAAGAGCAATCGGACAATATTGAATGGTTTAACAAACCAAGCACTATTTTATCTAAAGACGACAATGGGTACCCCCTTTGGTTTGAAGATGGTGAACTGAATGTTTGTTATTTGGCCATCGACAAGCATATTCAAGACGGATATGGAGATCAAACTGCCATTATTTATGATTCACCCGTTACGCAAACCATCAAAAAATATACTTTTTCCGAAGTAAAATCTGAAGTTGCCAAACTTGCTGGCGGTTTACTTTCTTTAGGATTTAAAAAAGGAGATACTGCTGTTATATATATGCCAATGATTCCTCAAGCTGCTTTTGCAATGCTGGCTTGTGCAAGAATTGGGGTTACGCACTCTGTAGTTTTTGGAGGTTTTGCGCCACATGAATTGGCTGTTAGAATAGACGATTGCAAGCCTCGAGGCATCATTACTGCATCGTCTGGAATTGAAATCGAAAGATTAATTGCCTACAAACCTTTGGTGGACGAAGCAATAGAATTGGCATCTCACAAACCTAAAAAAGTGGTAATATTGAATAGAAAATTAGGAGCCAAAATTCCTTTCAAAAAATATGATGTTGATTATGATGCCTTGGTTTATGGCTCAGAAGAAACCCCTTGTGTACCCGTAGCGGCAAGCCATCCATTGTATGTTTTATACACCTCTGGAACTACAGGAAAACCAAAAGGAATTGTAAGAGATACTGGTGGATATGCCACAGCTCTTAAATTTTCGATGGAAAAAATTTATAACTCAAAACCCGATGAAGTATTTTGGGCGGCCTCGGATGTAGGCTGGGTTGTGGGGCATAGCTATATTGTATATGGGCCATTAATTAATAGAAATACTACCATTATTTTTGAAGGAAAACCCATCAAAACTCCAGATGCTTCAACTTTTTGGAGAATCATTGAAGAGCATCAAGTAAGCACCATGTTTACGGCACCAACTGCTATTCGTGCCATCAAAAAAGAAGATCCTAATGGCGAGTTTATCAAAAAATTTGATTTAAGTTCATTGAGAACCCAGTTTTTAGCTGGCGAACGATGTGATGTAGCTACTTTAGAATGGTACCAACAACACATTCCGGTTCCTGCTATTGACCATTGGTGGCAAACAGAATCTGGATGGCCCATGATTGCAAATTTAATGGGGGTTGAATATTTACCTATAAAACCAGGCTCTGTTGGAAAAGCTGTTCCTGGATATGACATTAGAATTTTTAGCGAAAGTGGCGACGAATTAGGTCCAAATCAAGAAGGATTTGTGGTCCTAAAACTGCCTTTGCCTCCTGGAGCATTATTGGATTTATGGAAAGATAATGGCCGTTTTGTAGATGGTTATTTAAGTATTTTCCCAGGCTATTACTTCTCTGGCGATGGTGGATTTAAAGACGAAGAGGGGTATATTTATATTACAGGTCGTGTAGATGACGTGATAAATGTAGCGGGACACCGCCTTTCTACTGCCGATATGGAAGAGGCTGTGGCTGCTCATCCATCGGTTGCAGAGTGTGCTGTGATTGGTATAAACGACGAATTAAAAGGACAAAATCCGCTGGCTCTTGTAGTAACCAAACATGGCGAAGTTATCGAACATTTTCAATTAGAACAAGAGGTAGTAAAATTGGTACGAAACCAAATTGGGGCAGTTGCTTCGCTTCGCAATGTTGTAATTGTGGACAGATTGCCTAAAACACGATCTGGAAAAATATTGAGAAAACTCATGAGAGGCATTGCCGATGGCGAAAATGTTCAGGTACCTTCTACAATAGACGATCCTGCTATTATTGATGAAATAAAAGCAGTTTTACAAAAAAATAAAATTGGATTTTTCAAATAATACATTAATTTTACACATCAAATAAATATTTTAAAAATGAGTTACTATACAATTGATAATTTAGAACAATATTTCAAGCATTATAACAAATCTATTAGAGAACCAAGAAAATTTTGGGGCAAAATAGCCGAAGAAAACTTTACTTGGTACCAACAATGCGACAAAGTAATGGAATTTGATATGGCCGAAGCCAAAATCGAATGGTTTAAAGGGGCTAAAGTAAACATCGTAAAAAACTGTATTGACAGACATTTAGCCAAAAGAGGCGATAAAACTGCCATTATATTTGAACCAAACAATCCAGACGAAGCCGCTCAACACATTTCATACAACGAATTGTATGTAAAAGTATCTAAAATGGCCAATGTATTGCGTGAACAAGGCATCAAAAAAGGCGATAGAGTTTGTATTTATTTGCCAATGATTCCTGAATTAGCCGTATCTGTATTGGCTTGTGCCAGAATTGGAGCTATTCATTCTGTGGTATTTGCTGGATTTTCTTCTTCGGCAGTAGCATCAAGAATTATGGACAGCGAATGTAAAATGGTCATTACATCAGATGGTGGATACAGAGGCAACAAATCTATTGATTTGAAAGGTATTGTAGATGAAGCCCTAAACAGTTGTCCAAGTGTTGAAAAAGTATTGGTTTGCAAAAGAACCCATACCGCTGTAAACATGAAAGAAGGCAGAGACCAATGGGTAGAGCCACTTTTGGAAGCTGCAATGGACAATAACGTGGCCGAAATTATGGACGCAGAAGACCCATTGTTTATCCTTTATACCTCTGGTTCTACAGGAAAACCAAAAGGAATGGTACACACAACTGCTGGCTATATGGTTTATTCAGCATATACATTTAAAAATGTTTTCAAATACGAAGACGATGATATTTTTTGGTGTACTGCCGATATTGGATGGATTACAGGACACTCTTACATCCTTTACGGGCCATTGTTAAACGGAGCTACCACGGTAATTTTTGAAGGAGTACCTTCTTACCCTGATTTCAGCCGTTTTTGGGAAGTAATTGAAAAACACAAAGTTACACAATTTTATACTGCTCCAACTGCCATTCGTGCTTTAGCCAAAGAAAGTTTGGATTATGTACAAAAATTCCCTCTAGCATCCTTAAAAGTAATTGGATCTGTGGGCGAACCAATTAATGAAGAAGCTTGGCACTGGTACAACGACCATGTGGGTGGCAAAAAATGCCCTGTAGTGGACACTTGGTGGCAAACCGAAACGGGAGGTATTATGATTGCACCTTTGGCTTTTGTTACACCTACAAAACCTACTTATGCCTCGTTGCCGTTACCTGGAATTCAACCCGTATTGATGGACGAAAAACGTAATGAAATAGAAGGCAACCAAGTAACGGGTAGCTTGTGTATTAAGTTCCCTTGGCCTGGAATTGCCCGTACTATTTGGGGCGACCACCAACGATATAAAGAAACCTATTTTAGTGCTTTCCCAGGCAAATATTTTACAGGTGATGGAGCTTTAAGAGATGAAGTGGGCTATTATAGAATCACTGGTCGTGTGGACGATGTCGTTATAGTATCTGGACACAACTTGGGTACTGCTCCTATCGAAGATGCCATCAACGAACATCCTGCAGTGGCCGAGTCTGCCATTGTTGGTTTCCCTCACGACATCAAAGGAAACGCCCTTTATGGTTATGTAATACTTAAAGAATCTGGCGAAAATAGAGACCGAGATAATTTGGCCAAAGAAATCAACCAACACGTGTCAGACCACATTGGTCCTATTGCCAAATTGGATAAAATTCAATTCGTTTCTGGATTACCAAAAACACGTTCTGGTAAAATCATGCGTAGAATATTGAGAAAAATTGCCGAAGGCGACTTCTCTAATTTTGGTGATATTACCACATTATTAAATCCTGAAATTGTAGATGAAATTAAAGACGGCAAACTTTAATCTTTTTTAAATCTTATTTTATGTTTTATTAAAAACCGATTTGTAATTAGCAAATCGGTTTTTTTTCATATTTACATGTGAAATCTCATAACTTTTATAACAAACACAAGACTTACATATCATTTTTCAATACTGAACTAAGCACTCAAAATCCTTTTCAAAGTATCTTGCATCGCAATTCTAAAAGAATCGTCTTGGGTTACTTTTTTGTATAAATCGAGTTCTATTTTTCGTTGTTGTGCCATAACCTCATCGAATATTTTTCTAAATGCAATTTCTCTGTTTTGAACATCAGTATTTTCAGAATATTTTTCTAAATAATCGGGATGAGCTTTTATGCTTTTGGCTAATGTAACAAATTTTACTCTTTGTTCTTCTGGCGTTGCTTCCCAACCTTGAAACCATCGTTCATTAAAACTATTGATAATTAAATCCAAAGGATCTTCTTCTTTGTCAGTACCGTGTGCTCCTCTTGGATTTGGATTTTGTGGATCCAATTCTGTTTCGGAATCATCTAAACCAATGCTGGAATTTAGTTTTACTCTTTCTAAACCATACGTTGACAAATCTACTGAATTTAATAGTTCATCTAAAGCATCAATATTACCATCAACTATAATCAATTTTGGAATTAAAAATTTTAAAAACCAAAATAGCTTTTCCCAATTTACTATTTCATAAGGCAATATCGAAGCCATTTGACCATAAATCTTAACAAATTGTTTGGCTTTGATTTTGAAATCGGCTTTTTCGCTGTCTTCTAATTCTAATTGAAAATTGAATCGATCAGCGGCTATATCAATGATTGGACTTAGGAGTTGTGCATCTACTTTTTTGAAATATTTATCTACAAAATCTTCTACTTCCGACCATTCGTAAACACCAACATCGTCTAAAATGGCTTTTATTTCGTGTAAAACATTTACATCTGTAGCTTTGTTTAGTGAAGTGGCAGTATAAAATGGGTCAAATGCATCTTTCATATCTTCCGTAGAATTAAAGAAGTCCAATACAAATAAATCTTCTGTTTTCTTCCCTAATTTATTGGCTGCACGGTTTAGTCTGGATAAGGCTTGCACGGCTAAAACACCTTGCAACTTTTTATCCACATACATGGCTGTTAATTTGGGTTGGTCAAAACCAGTGAGATATTTGTTAGCCACAACTAATATTTTATAATCGTCGCTATCAAACTTATCTCTGGTGTCTTTTTCTGCAAAACCATTGATACTGTCTTCCGTATATTCGATACCATCTATTTTTTTCTTTCCAGAAAAAGCAATTACTGCTTTGAAAGGTGTTCCTTTTTCTTGGAGTATTTTTTGTATAGCAAAGAAATACTTTATAGCCGATTCAATACTTTGTGTAACCATCATGGCTTTTGCCTTGCCTTTTAACTTTTTAGTATTGACAATCTTAGTAATAAAATGATCGACCACTATATCTGCTTTAATGGCAATAGTTTGTTTATGTTGTTCCACAAAAGCACGAAGCTTTTTTTGGGCTTTATTCGTGTCAAACAAAGGATTTTCTTCTATTGATTTTTCAATTTCATAATAACTTTTGTAGGTAGTATAGTTTGCCAAAACATCAAGAATAAAACCTTCCTCAATGGCTTGTTTCATGGAATACAAATGGAACGGTTTGAATTTTCCATCTTCTTGTAACTCCCCAAATTTCTCTAATGTATTTGATTTTGGTGTTGCTGTAAATGCTAAATAAGAGGCATTCTTACTCATTTTGCGTGAACGCATAATTTCCAAAATCTTATCTTGTGGGTCTTCTTCGTCTTCTTCTGAACTATTACTCCCCATAGCACGGTTCATATTATCGGCAGCAGAACCACTTTGACTGCTGTGTGCTTCGTCTATGATTACTGCAAAACGTTTGTCGCTTAAATCGGCAATTCCATCTACAATAAATGGGAATTTTTGAATGGTGGTGATAATAATACGTTTCCCGCTTTCTAAATTTTCTTTGAGTTCTTTGGAAGAATAAGCTGGAGCGACTATGTTTTTTACTTCAGAAAATTCTTTGATATTTTCTCTAAGTTGCTTGTCTAAAAGTCGTCTATCAGTAACCACAATAACAGAATCAAATAGCGGATTATTTACACCTCTGCTTCCTGGTGTGGTTTCACTTTCTGGATAGGTTTCTATCAATTGGTAGGCTGCCCAAGTAATGGAATTTGATTTACCAGAACCCGCAGAATGTTGAATTAAATAGGTTTGTCCAACGCCATTTTTGCTGGCATGGGCAATTAGTTTTCGCACGACATTCATTTGATGGTAACGTGGAAAAAACAAATTCTTTTTGCTCAAAACATCGGTTTCTTTACCGTCAAAACGAACAAAATGCTGAATGATATTTGCCAAACTTTCACGTGTTAAAACCTCATCCCATAAGTAAGCCGTTTTGTGACCAAATGGATTGGGCGGATTGCCTTTACCATAATTGTGTCCTAAATTGAATGGCAAGAAAAAAGTATTTGCACCGTCTAGCTTGGTTGTCATGTAAACTTCGTCAGTATCTACTGCAAAATGCACTATACAACGCCCAAAGTTTAATAAGGGTTGGGTAATATCTCTTTTGGTTTTGTATTGATTTTGACCATGCAATTTGGCATTTTGCCCAGTCCAATGGTTTTTGAGTTCCATAGTTGCAATAGGCAAACCATTTACAAAAACAACCATATCTATTTCTTCACGAGGATTTAGCAATGAATACCTAATTTGTCTGGATACGCTGAACTCATTATTTTCAAAATTTGTTTTTGCTGCTGCACTGCTACTTGCTAATGGCAAAACATACATCAATGTAAAATGAGCATCATCAACCTCCAAACCTTTACGTAGTAAACGCAAAATACCATACTTTTTGATCATTCTATCCAAACGGTCTAGAATTTTGAGTTTCCAGTCGTTTTGTTTTTGGATTTTAGCCAGTTCTTCTTTTTGAGTGGTTTCTAAAAAATGCCAAAAACGCACTTCATCAATGGCATATTTTGCATTGAAATCATTGGCAAACCCTATGTAATAGCCTTTGCCAGAGCGGTATAGTTCTACTCGCTCATTAACGGTATTTGAACTATCGCTTTTTAATTCTTCAAGACAAGTACCTGTGAGTTTTTTTTGTATGGTGGCTTCTAGAGCGGCTTCGTTGGTTTGGGTAGGCATGTTATTTTAGCTTTTATTGGTTATAAAATTATTTAACTGTTTCTTAATATCTATATAATTATCAGAGAAAGAATTTATTAGAATAGATACCATTACATCGTTATGATTATTCAAATTTTCATCGTTCCATGTATCATAATTATAAATATGTAACATTTTCAAACTTTCAATTGTTCCATTCCTTCCAGTGATAAATTCTTTAATATGTGCTTTTTTCACTTCAAATGATTCATTTTGAAGTGATGAATTTTGTCCGGATGAAATCATAACTAGGTTACCAAAAGTATCTAATTTTTCATCACTAATTCTTCGAGTATCACCTTCCATTATAGTTTGAGGTGAAATATGTTCGATAGACCTATTCGCCTTAAATAAATATTTATCCGCAATATCTAATAAGGGTTTATTATCTTTAAACCAATTTTTTCGATTTTCCCAAAAATAATAATCTAGACGCCAAAACCAATAACGATCTATTAATCTATAGTTTAGTGAAATAGATTTGTTTTTGAGTCGTTCATTATCCCAATTTTTCAAGAATTCAAGTAAGCTGAAATCTTTAGAATTGTTGCAATTTTCTTTAATCTCATTCAGTAAAGGTGTAAGCCATAAATAGTAAGAAATGCTAACATACAACATAGATTGAAATTGAATCAACTTTTTGTTTTCTTCCGTTTCATCCTCAGTATAGTTTATGAAATAATTTGTAATACTTTGTTCATCGTGAGATATTCTTAGAATATAATGATCAAATATTACTCTATACCTCAATAAATTATCAATAAATGTCGATGCTTTATTCTCATTTAAATATAATTTAAATGTTTGCAACAATTTATTTGTGTTAAAGAAGTCAATAGAATTTGATTTTTCTTCTTGAGTGATTTGTAACCATAAAACTTGTAATAAAAACTCAGTAAAACTTAATATTGCTCTTTCATTTCTAGTTGCCAGTTTTTTATCAGGTCGTTTATTACTTGGAGCAATATTTTTAATACTATCTATGTTGTCATTGATTTCAAATGATACTAAATCGTTACATTTTTTACATAAATCATCAATTGAATTTATAAAAAGGGCTTCTTTTCTTCTTTGGTTAAACACATCCATGCCTTCATTACTCCAAGTTTTTTGGCGAATGAGACATTTGTCCATTTCACTGATGGCATTCCATATTTTTGTATAAAATACTTTTTTGTCGTTTGGTACTTTTTTTAAAATTTCTACTTTTAAAATTTCATGGTTTTCAAGTCCTCTTCCAGTTGCATTCATTGCTTCAAAATACCGATTCAAATCTTGCATTTGATAATTTTTGGGCAATTCTGAAATGAAGAAAGTTGCTTTATTATAGATGTAATTAATAAATTCTTTTTTTCTTTCGACTCTTTCTGAATTTTCAATAAAATCTGTAATGGTTTTAATGCCATTAGCCATTTTAACATTTTCATACAAAGGATCAGATAAACCATCAATTTTATATTTCAAATAATCAGTATCTTTTTTTCGTGCAAAAAAGCTTAATCGAGGATTATCGTTAATTTTTAAAAAATGAAGCCATTCTTCTGTTTTAAATGCAATAGCCATTAAGGTTAATACAGTAAATCGTTGTTGCCCATCAACAAGACTGTATTGGTTGTTATTTTTTTCGTTATAAACGGTAAACATTCCGATATAGTATGGCTTATTTTCAGGTTCATTTTGCTCGAAATTTTCATATAAATCATTCAAAAGTTGATTGATTTGAGATGTTTCCCATTCAAATAATCTCTGATACAACGGTATTGAAAATTCTAAATTTCCTACTGTAGATGGCGTAAATTTATTTGTATTCTGTTCCATTTTGATTTTTGATTATTTATTAAGAATGAGAATTCTGATCTATTTCTTTTTCTATTTTTTTGATGGCATCATTGTACCTAAATCTTGTACCGTTAAGATCTTTTGGAATTGAAAGTGTTTTTGCTGTATTTTTTAGTTCTGCCAATATAAAAGTTGGAGATGTAGCCTGATCAATCATCATAGCTATTTCGATTTCTCCAGCATATTTTAATAATGTTTTTAAATATGCTCTGCTGTTATTGTATCTATGATCAGAAACGATAATAGCTATACACTTTAAGGCTTCACCCAGATATATCGTTCCAAATTTTAAATAATAAGCAAATAAAAATGCTTCTATTACATCTCTATACCACCAATGATTTTCATTTGATAAATGCTTTTTTAATAAATTATATTCACTTGTTTGAGAGAATGTTTTGAATTTGTAAATAAACGAATCTGTGTAAGCAAAAAAATGAGAACCTCCTTGAATTGACTCATAATAATTAAATTGCTCTCCAAAAGCTGGAATCTCTTTGATTACGGATGCAGCTTCAAATTCTGCTTTTACTTTGTATTTCTCGTCATTACTCCACTCTCGTTTTCGCATCCATTTCCGCAATCTAAACAAGTAAATACCTAAAGTTCTAGCCAAATCTTTGGTGCTGTCATCGTTGTCAGAATTTATTATGATAGAATCCCAACGAGTAGCTAAATGTTCGGCTTGTTCCTGAATATGAACAAATCGTAAATGATGTGCTTTCAAGAGGTCATAATCTGTAAGTGCTTTTCCTCTTGAGTTTTGATTTGAAAAAAAAGTATATGCTAAATCCAATGAACCTTCTTCAATGATTAACACACTAAATTGAATATTCGTAATTAATTTAGAAGTAAGCTCTTTGATACGTAAATTATTCTCGATATAGTTTCTAATCAAAAATTTATTGTAAGCGATATAATCTCTTGCTTCTTCAGATTGAAAACATTCATCTAAAAGCGATGTTTTAATATCTGGCTGTAAAATAGATAGTAATAAGGTTAAAGTAACTAAACGTTGTTGTCCATCAACAATATTGTATTTAATATCGTTTTCAAAACCTGTTTTGTGTAAGATAATATTTCCTAAATGATAGTTAGAATCTGTAAAATCAGAAATATCATCTAACAACTTTAAAACATTTTTTTCTTCCCAGCAATAAATTCGTTGATAGTCTGGTATACTTAATAAATAAGTTGATTGTTGGGTTGCTAAACTTTCATTTTCGAATTTTAACCCTAATAAATCACTAAGGTTTTCGGTTTTTAATAATACTTCTTCCATACTAACAAACCTTTACCTTCCCACTCACAACCCCATCTATCAAACTCATTTTATACTCCTTCAACTTTTCTATCTCTTGCTCTTTTAATGAAATAGCGGTGGCGATTTTGGTAGTGGCGGTTTCTATGTATTCTACAATTTCTTTTTGTTCTTCAATTTTTGGTTTTATCAATCGAAACGATTTGAAGAATTCATTATTTAATATTGGTAAAGTAGTATAACTAGCTGTGTTCAACATCACTTTTGATAAGCTATGAAATAAATAGAAGTAATATTTATTATACTGCTTATGGCTATGAAATCCTGTTATTTGTTGATTAAAAGTGCCCGTATTAATAAGATAAGATGTTTTTCCAGTGGTACCACCGATACCAACAATCAAAATTGAATCAGATGGGAATAAACTAATTTCTTTTCGATTAATTGCAAGTTTACTTATTTTTTTTTCTGAGTAATTCAAACTTTCATTGTTTAAATCTTTGGGATTGTACCAATCTATTTCTCCATCATAAAATTTGGGATTACTTGTGCTTGGTGTAGTTCCAGTTTTAATTTGTTCAAATATGTGCTTTATTTTCTTCACCTCCCAACCCTCCGGAATCTCCCCAATCCATTCCACACCGCTGTCTTTAAACTTTACAGTATCATTTAAACCTCTGGTAACGGCTTTGTGAATGAGTATTTGTCGGCGTTCTTTGAGCAGTTCTATTTGTTGTTGCTTGATGGCAATGGCTTGGTCTATTTTGGTGGTTTTGTCGTCAAGGAAATGGGCAATGGCGGTTTGTTCTTCGAGTGGGGGAAATGGAAAAGAAAACCTTCTAAAATCAAGATAGCTAATATTTTGGCGAAGACCAGAACCCAAGCCATAAATGATTTTATTATTATCTATTGAACGAAAAAAGTAATGATAAAATTTTGAATCCGCTTTTGATTTAAAACGTAAATTTAAATAAGCATTGGTTATAATTCCATCATATTCAGAAATTGAACTTCTTAAGCTTACTGTGTCATTTTGTAAATCAGTAGGTCTAAATATTAAATCGCCTTTGTTTACAAATTGATAAGTTTCAAATGATTCAGGAACAAGTCCAGTTAATTCATTTTCTCCTTTAACTCGAATGTTTCCATAACTTAATGAAAGAACAGTATTTCTAACCATTCCTTTATTTCTGTCTTTATTCTCGTAAATAAAACTTAATCCAGGTAGAATTTCCCAATGCTCAGGAATTTCTCCTAACCATTCCACTCCGCTGTTTTTGTAGTTGTTGTATTTTTTCATTTTATTTTTTTAGTTGGTTGAGAATAGTTTCTGTCAAATGATCCATTTTAGAAAAAGCAAACCATTTCTTTCCCAAATCTTTTAATGAAGCTCCCAAATGATAGAGTTCTTGGCGATCGATGATTAAAAAACGATCGTGGCTTGATTTAAGCTCAAAGCCTTCAAAGCTATTGCCATATTGCTCGTTGGCTTTTTGGAGGTCAAGCTCCAATTGTTTACTAATTGTTTTGGTGTATAAAACCACATTTACATACTTGGTTTTTTTTGCCAAATGGGTAATTGTGCTTTCATCTATGTAATTGTCTATCAAAATGATTTCTTTTTTGGCTTTCTTAATCAAGTCAGATGCAAACACATAAGCGTCAAAAATTTGACCATCAAAGAAAATGCCTTGTTTGGTTTGGGCTTGTCCTGTTTCTAGAGCCTGAAAAATCTGTTCCATTTTTTCATCTGTTTTGAGTAGCTTCAATTCCACTTGGTCTAATCGCTGAAATAAAGAGGCATTGCTCATCAGAAATTTGCGCATACCTACAAATGCACGAGCTATCGCCACACTAACTTCATCTGCCTTTTCGCTTTTTAAAACACCTGAAACCGCTGCTACCCCTTGCTCGGTAAAAACCAAAGGCATAGCACCTCCGAGACTTTGCTTAGAAGGTATCGCATTTTGCGATACCATGTAATCAACCTCTTTTTCCTCCAAAAAAAATACAAAATCTTCAGGAAAACGACCTGGGTTTCTTTTCACTTGCTCACGAAGTCGTATGGGTTTAACACCAAAAAATGATGCCAAGTCTTTGTCTAATAGTACCTGAACACCTCTAATCGTAAAGATTCTATTTTGTATTTTTTCTAATGATATTAATTCCATAAGTACTTTGTTTTAAAACTAAAGTTAATACAAATAGATAGTTCCTGTGATATTTCTTTGAATAAATGCCTTATCTTTTTCTTTAAATTAGATCCTGAAAAACCTCTTAAACCAGGCAATTCTTGTTGTAATTTTTGAGAAATCGTTTCTAATACTTTTGAACCCCAATCTTCATTTTTAGCTTGAATCTCTAGCTGTTTTCCAATAGTGTAATATAATTTCAAAGATTCTGCATTTGCAATTTTAGCAACAATAAATCTGATTTTTAAAATTTGTTGTTTAAGTTGTAAAATAAAATCAATAGATATGTTTGTTGCAGCTTCCATATTCATTACAATTATAAGGCTAAAATTTCAGCAATTAACCCATCGCTTTCTTTTTCCAATGCTAATATATCAGCTGTTACTTCTTCAATGCTTCGCAAGGGTTTGTGTTGGTAAAAATATTTATTAAAACTAATTTCATAACCAATTTTTGTAGCATCAAGGTTAATCCAAGCTTCTGCTACATGCGGTTTTACTTCCCGTAAAAAGTAAATATAAATGTCTTCTTTTAAAGGGATGTTTTCGGTGTCACGTAAATCACTTTCGGTTTCGTAGGTGATGTATTCGCCTTTTTTATCCGTTGGAAAATAGCCGTAATCTGCTAATTCATTTTCGGTACAACCCAAATGAATTAAAAGTTTTTCTAGTTTGTCGCCAGTTAGTTTTACGGTGCTTTTAACTACTTTTTCGGCATCGGCATCGTACCAACTTATTGCATTGAGGATTGCATTTTTTTCAGAAGCTGAAAGTTTTAGTTTTTTTGCTTTTACAACTTCATCAACCTTGTCTTTGAAGGTATTAAAATCAGTAGATAAATCGGTTCCAATCTCTTTTAGCAGTACTTGTGCATTTTCTAACAAAAACAATTGTTTGTTCCAAAGTGTTTCACTACACAAAGCTTTTAACTGTTTGGTATTGAGGTTTAATTCTTGTTTTTCAGCCCAATCAGTCAGTTCTTTTTCGTGTTTTGCAATTTCGGTATATACTTTTTCGCCATACATTTTATAAGCATACACCATGGCTTCTTTCAAGGTTTTGTCAAAACGCAATTCAGCTATTCGTTCTTCAGTAAATTGGGCATTCAATCGTTTTGGTCGTTCAATAGTTACTTTATGATACCCAAAATCGCTATTGTCAAAAACTTTAGACGCTATACTATCATCGGTAGTACGTTCTATCGCTTTTAAATCGGTATAGGTTTTTACAATTTCGGTAATGTGTTCGGGAGCAAATTCACAGTTTTTATTCCCTAAATTTTTACGGAGTTTACGATACAATTGTCCTGCATCAATCAGTTGCACTTTTCCTTTTCGGTTAGCCGTTTTGTTGTTGCTTAAAATCCAAATGTAGGTGGTAATTCCAGTATTGTAAAACAAATTGTTGGGCATTTGCACAATGGCTTCCAACCAATCGTTTTCTATAATATAACGACGAATGTTGCTTTCGCCACCACCTGCATCGCCCGTAAATAAACTACTTCCGTTATGAACCGAAGCGATTCGGGTTCCTGTTGGACTTTGCGAAAGCGGTTTCATTTTGCTCACCATTTCCATCAAAAACAGCAATTGACCATCAGAAGAACGTGGAATTGCATCAGCATCATCGGCAACACCCCAATAATTTTTTAATTGAATTTGAAAGCGTGTGTCAATCACGTCTTTCCCATCTTTGATGTATTTTTGCTCACTCGCCCATGATTTTCCATAAGGCGGATTAGAAAGCATAAAGTCAAAAGTTGTACCCGCAAATTCATCAGTTGAAAGCGTAGAACCCACACGAATATTTTCAGGATTATTTCCTTTAATCATCATATCCGATTTGCAAATGGCATAAGTTTCGTCATTGATTTCCTTACCATACAAATACACGTCTGAATTAATAGCTCGTATTTCGCCTTCTTCATCTTTGATGAAATTTTGTGCTTCGGTCAACATACCGCCGCTACCACAAGCAGGATCATAAATCGTCATTACTGGAGGTAAATTGTTTTTGATTGGGTCAAAAATAATATGTGTCATCAAGTCGATTACTTCACGAGGCGTAAAGTGCTCTCCAGCTTCTTCATTATTATCTTCGTTAAATTTTCTGATTAATTCTTCAAAAACATAGCCCATTCCTAAATTAGAAAGTGCGTGTAATTTTCTGCCATTACTATCGTTTTTATCGAAAGGCGTTAGATTAATATCAGGCGAAGTAAATTTTTCTAAAACATCCAACAACACATCTTTAGCTGCCATGTGTTTGATTTGGCTTCTTAATTTGAATTTTTCTATGATTTCTTTTACGTTGGTACTAAAACCATTCAAATAATCTTCAAAATTAGCTTGTAGCAATTGTTGACTATTGGTTGCGGTGTCGTGTAAACGTTGTAAAGTCCATTCACTTGTATTATAGAACACATAACCTGAAGCAGCACACATTCCGTTTTCTTCCCATTCTGTTAATCCTGCTTCATCTCTTTGAAAAGCTAACTCTTCCATGACGGCATCTTTAGTAGGTTCTAGTAAGGCGTCTAATCTTCTTAATACTACCATTGGTAAAATTACATCACGGTATTTTCCACGAACGTAAACGTCTCGCAAACAGTCGTCCGCGATAGACCAAATAAAAGAAACTAATTTATTGTGTACGGATTGATTCATTTGTTTTTATTATGGATTCAAAAATGTAAAAATACAAAAAAAAAATAGCTTATAAAAACCTAATTATTTAAAAAAAACAATTTCTAATACTATTGTAGTACATATAATTCAAAAATAATTATTATTTATAAGGTTTTATTACACGCCATAATGAATTTTTTAAATTGACACCAAATGATACTAAATTGAACTTATCTTATAATAGTTTTCAGAGCAGCTTCTGATTTTAGGATTTCATTTCCGTAAAAATGAAAATTGTTTCGTAGTAGGTAAATATTTTTTTTATTCATTATTATAAATAAATTACTATAAATAAGTGTAATAAAATACAAGAACAATAAAATTACCTTAAATAAAAAAAGCAACTACCTAATAATAAGATAGTTGCTTTTAATTTGCGGAGAAAGAGGGATTCGAACCCCCGGACCTGTTACAGTCAACAGTTTTCAAGACTGCCGCAATCGACCACTCTGCCATTTCTCCAATATGATTCGCTTTACTTCCGTATTGCGAGTGCAAATATAAGACCTTTTTTTGATTTTCAAAAACTTTTTAGCAAAAAAATTATTTTTTTTTACAATTATTTTATAAGTTACTTTAAATGAAATTGTTATAAAAAAATATTTTTTTTAATACGAAATATATTCTGATATTTCTAATCCATATCCTATCATCCCTACTCGCTTGGTTTGTTCGGTATTGGTTATCAATCGAATGTTTGTAAGGTCTAAATCATGTAATATTTGAGCTCCAATGCCAAAATCTTTTTTATCCATCTTGAGTTGAGGTGCATGATATACCCCAGAGCCTTGCAAAACTTTAAGTTCTGTTAATCGATGCAATAAATCCGACGACTGAATTTCTTGGTTGATAAATAAAACAGCTCCTTTTCCTGTTTGATTAATTAATTGAAATACATGGTCTAATTTTTTATCGGCATCATTGGTCAAAGTACCTAATATGTCTGTGTTTACGGCAGTAGAATTAATTCTGGTCAAAATAGGGTCGCCTATATTCCATGTCCCTTTTGTCAAGGCCAAATGCACTTGTTGATTGGTGGTTTGTTTATAAGCTCTTAATCGGAAAACACCAAATTTTGTAGTTATTTCAAAATCTTCTTTTTTTACAATTAAGCTATCGTGCAACATTCGATAAGCCACCAAATCTTCGATAGATACCAATTTCAAATGAAATTTTTTGGCTACTTCTACCAATTGTGGTAGTCTTGCCATTGTACCGTCTTCGTTCATGATTTCTACAATTACACCCGCAGGTTTCAATCCTGCTAGTCTTGCAAAATCAATTGCAGCTTCGGTGTGTCCTGTTCGTCTTAAAACACCACCTTGTTTGGCAACTAATGGAAATATATGACCAGGTCTGGCCAAATCGGCAGGTTTTGTATTTGAATTAACCAAAGAGAGAATGGTTTTGGCTCTATCTGCAGCAGATATCCCTGTAGTTACTCCATGCCCTTTCAAATCTATCGAAACCGTAAAGGCAGTTTCCATGTGGTCGGTGTTGTGAGCTACCATGGGTTTTAAATCCAATTCTTTACACCTACTTTCAGTTAAGGGGGCACATATCAAACCTCGTCCGTGAGTAGCCATAAAATTAATCATTTCGGGCGTTACTTTTTCAGCGGCTGCCAAAAAATCGCCTTCGTTTTCTCGATCTTCATCGTCCACTACTATGATAATTTCTCCTTGTCTAATGGCCTCTATGGCCTCTTCGATGGTATTGAGTTGAATGTTTGATTCAGACATTTTTTTGTTTTTTTGATGGTATTATTTTTTTGAAAAAATTTGAAATAAAACTTAATTTATTAAAAATTTTGATTTCTCCCATATCATTCGTTGCCTTATAGGTCAGAAAAATAGCTAATGGCAATAGTACCATTGTGGACATCCAGGTGCCTAAAAATGGGGTCATGCCGTTTTCTTCGGCTACTTTTTTGCCAAAAGTATTTATAAAATGGAAAATGATAAATATTAAAACTGCAAATACTATTGGCAAACCTAATCCGCCTTTTCGGATAATTGCACCCAATGGAGCCCCAATAAAAAACATCAAAATACATGAAAACGAAATCACAAATTTGACGTATAATGAAATCAAATGGCTGTTAATATTGCGTTGTTTGTATTCTAAATCGTTTTTTGAACTATCAATAGAAAAATTGATGCTTGTCAGATTGTTTAAAGCTATTTTTACAATTTCTGCTTGTTCTGTTGGGCTAAAGTTATCTAAAATGGCTTTTTTTTCAGATGTTACCAAAGGATTTGTTTTAGACAAAAATACAATTCCTGTTCGTTGGTATATATTATCAGTAAATGAGATTACATCTTTTTTATAGTTTTGATTTAATGAATCAAGTGTGTACTTTAATTCGCTAACATTGAGCATGTTATCTGAATTTACCACACTTTCATCATTCAAATTCACATTATCAAGTTTGGTCAAATCAATGTTGATAACATCAGTTTTAAAACTGGCTTTTGCAAATGGAACTTTGTTTCGGTCTTCGTATTTAGTAGGAACAATGTCTTCATAATAATATCCATCATGTAATTCTAGTTTGAGCAAGTTAGATTTTTCATTGCTTACTAAAATGCCATCTTTTGCTTTAATTACCACTCGCAATCCTTCGCCATTGGCTGATTTTTGATGTATCGTTACCCCTTTTAAAATATTGCCATCTTTGCCTAATTTTTTTTCAACCTTAATGGTATAGAGCCCAATATTGCTAAATTGACCTTCGGCAATGGCCAAAGCTGGTTTTTTTTGAGCTATATTTTTCCTAAAATTCACAAATTTAAAATCTGCATAAGGTATGATATTATTGGCAAAAAAAAAGGTGGCAATTGTCAATAATAGTATAAAAACGGTACTGCTATATAAAGCTCTTTTCAAAGAAATACCAGAGGATTTCATGGCTGCTAGTTCATAATTTTCGGACAAATCTCCAAAAGTCATAATAGATGCCAACAAAACCGAAAGCGGCAAGGCTAAAGGCACAAGACTAGGCATTTTAAGAAGTAAAAACTTAATAATCAATCCCGTATCTAAATCTTTTCCAGCTAAATCAGCTATAAAAAGCCAAACGGTTTGGAGTATAAAAATTAAGATTAATATAGCAAATACTGTAAAAAAAGTAAATGCAAATGTTTTTAATATGTATTTATCTAATATTTTCACGCTTGTGTTTAGTCAATTTTGTTTATATAGTAATTTTTATATTTACTAGCCACAAAGGTAAATTGATTTTTTGATAATGGTTGATTTGTTTTGAAAGAATTAACAGTTAATGTGGTTTTGGTGCCATTTTTTCCAACTTCGATCAAATTATAGATGTTTTTAGTTTGGATGTCTATGCCCAATAATATTTCTTTTCTATGGTCTTTTGGATTGTTAGCGTTCAATTTAATATACTGTATTTTGCGTCCTTTTACATTTTGAACAATATCCCAAGTGTATCTGTAACCCGTATTAAAAAAAGTTAACATTTTTGAAGGAGTAATGGCATTATCTTCTTTTTCGTTTACTTTCGAAATTGTTACTTCTTCGTCTTCTGGATTGATGGTATAACTTTTTGATCCATCAAATATTTTGGTTACTCCCATAAGATTCAATACATATTGATTGCCTTGCATCATGACAGTGCCTTTGCTTTCTTGATTGATGTTTTCTTTTTGATTATTCAACACATATTTAAAATCAATAACAATATTTTTATACGTTTTGATTTTTGAAGTAACTTGGTCTAAAAGTTCTTTTGCTTTTTTGTCTTGAGCCTGAGCTGCAAAACTACATACTGTTAATAAAAAAACAGAAATGATTTTTTTCATTTTTAATTAATTTTGTTCGTTTTTAAAAAATTCATCTAATGCGGTCATGTCCAAAATATTTACAGATCGTGCTTTACTACCTTCAAAAGGGCCCACTATTCCAGCAGCTTCTAGCTGATCTATCAATCGTCCGGCTCTGTTATAACCTAGCTTTAATTTTCTTTGCAATAATGATGCCGAACCTTGTTGCGAGGTAACAATTATTTCGGCTGCTTCTCTAAACATCGAATCTCGTTCTGATATATCAAACTCTAATTTTGAGGCTCCTTCTTCGCCAACAAATTCTGGCAGCAAATAGGCATCTGGATATGCTTTTTGAGCCCCTATATATTCAGTGATTTTTTCTACTTCGGGTGTGTCTATAAAGGCACATTGCACTCGCACTACATCGTTACCATTGGTATATAACAAATCTCCTCTACCAATTAACTGGTCGGCTCCTTGGGTATCTAAAATAGTTCGAGAATCAATTTTTGACGATACTCTAAAAGCAATTCGAGCAGGAAAATTGGCTTTAATCAATCCCGTAATGACATTTACCGATGGTCTTTGTGTTGCAATAATCAAGTGAATCCCAATGGCACGTGCCAATTGAGCCAATCTGGCAATGGGCACCTCAACTTCTTTGCCCGCCGTCATGATCAAATCGGCAAATTCATCAACTACCAATACGATATAAGGCAAAAACTGGTGTCCTGCTTCTGGATTCAACTTCCGAGCTTTAAATTTGTCATTATATTCCTTAATATTTCGTACCATGGCATCTTTCAATAACAAATAACGGTTGTCCATTTCCACACAAAGTGAGTTCAATGTAGCCACAACTTTAGCATTATCTGTTATTATAGCTTCCTCTGTATCAGGGAGTTTTGCCAAATAATGTCGCTCTATCTTACTAAATAAAGTTAATTCAACTTTCTTTGGATCTACCAACACAAATTTGACTTCTGCTGGATGTTTTTTATACAACAACGACGTTAATACCGCATTTAAACCAACAGATTTTCCCTGTCCTGTAGCTCCTGCCATCAATAAGTGAGGCATTTTTGCTAAATCTACAACAAATGTTTCATTTGAAATTGTTTTGCCTAATGCAATAGGCAATTCCATTTCGGCTTCCTGAAATTTTGCAGAACCAATAACACTTCGCATCGATACTACCGATGGATTCTTGTTTGGCACTTCAATTCCAATTGTACCTTTTCCAGGCATTGGGGCTATGATACGAATACCTAGTGCAGCTAAAGAAAGTGCTATATCATCTTCCAAACTTTTTATTTTTGAAATACGGATACCCGCTTCAGGTACAATTTCATATAGCGTTACCGAAGGCCCAACGGTTGCCTTTATTTGTGCAATTTCAATTTTATAATTGCGAAGGGTTTCTACAATTTTATTTTTGTTTTCTTCTAATTCTTGTTGATTGATTGTTATACCGCCTGATGAATGTTCTTTCAACAAATCTAAATTTGGAAATTTAAAATTGGATAATTCTAAAGTAGGATCAAATAATCCAAAGTCGGCCACTAGTTTTGAGGCCAAATTCTCTTCAATTATGGTTTCCTCTGCTACCTTTTCAATCAAAAATTCTTCTTCAACAGGAATATTGATTTCTAACTCTGAATTGGTTATTTCGAGTTTTGTTTGTTTGTTTGCCCCAATTGTCAAATCTGATGGATTTAAAATGGTGGGTTTCAAATCGTCTTTATTGATTTCAAATTGCGATTTTTTGGTGGCAAAATTGTCTGACTCATCCAAATCATCTACTGCAAATTCTTCTAAATTATATTTGCCAGAAGTACTCGTTTCAGCTTGAGACTGATTGATTTCATTGGCAATAGACGTTTTTTGTTGGGTAATAAATGAGGTGATTTTTTCTGGCGAAATTTTCAATTTCAATACAAGATATAGTAAAATGGTAAATAGTAAAACAAAAAAAGTACCCGTTTTTCCAATAAAATCTTGCAATATCATGTTCATTTCATAACCAACTGCGCCTCCTAGTTCTGGTAATGAAGTCGCAAAAAAACCCAAAACAATCGACAAAATCATGATGGCAAAAATATCCCAAAACCATACGTTTTTTAATTTTTTGAGTGGAATATCTAAAAATAAAAACGCACCTGTTGTAAATAAAAGTTTAACAAATATAAATGATGCTATGCCAAACCCTTTAAAAATAAACAAATCTGCGATAAAGGCACCTAGTTTACCAATCCAATTTTCAACGGCTGCGTTTCTATCAGCTACCAAGGCTACAGCACTTTGATCAGCTTGTCCATTTATAAAAAATGACACAAAAGCAATACCCAACGCTATCGACAGCAATACTAAAAAACTACCCCATAACATTTTTTTTTGTCGGGGTGAGGTTTGTATTGGTGTAGCATTTTCGTTGTTGGAATTTTTTTTATTTGCTTTTTTTGCCATTATTTACTTTTTTTAACACTTATAAGAACCTTGGAACATAAATAAACATGCCTATGGCTATGGCTGTCATAGCTGCAAAAAATACAGCACCCGCAGCAATATCTTTGATAAATCCAATTCGGCTATGAAATTCTGGATGAATAAAATCGGCTATTTTTTCAACGGCCGTATTAAGTCCTTCTATGCTCAACACCAATCCAATAGCCATCGTTTGAAACATCCATTCTGTTTTGGAAATGTCAAAATAAAAGCCTGCAAGTGTCATAACAATTCCTATTGAAAATTGCGACATTACACTGTGTTCGGTTGTAATTAACTTGAACATACCTACAAAGGCATATTTGATACTTTTTAACCTTCCCGTAAAAAAACTATTATCTTTTTTAAATTCCATTGCTTAAAGTACTTTTAAAGCAGCTTCATAATTGGGTTCATTTGCTATTTCTGAAACTTGTTCTGTATATACAATTGTTCCTTTTTCGTCTATAACAATTACTACTCTGGAATGTAATCCTGCTAATGGACCATCTACAATTTCTAAACCATAATTTTTTCCAAAATCACCATTTTTAAAATCAGATAAATTGTGCACGTTTTCTAACCCCTCTGCACCACAAAAACGTTTTTGGGCAAAAGGCAAATCTCTAGAAATACACAATACTTTTGTATTTTCCAATTGACTGGCTTGTGCATTAAATTTTCTAACTGATGTGGCACAAGTTCCCGTATCGATACTAGGAAAGATATTTAAAACCAGTTTTTGACCTTCAAAATTAGACAAACTTACCTCTGATAAATCATTGCTAATTAGTTTAAAATCAATTGCTTTTGAACCTACTGTTGGCAAATTGCCATTTGTATTAATAAGATTTCCTCCAAGTGTAATTGTAGCCATAATGTATATTTTTTAGTTTGCAAAAATAATCATTTTAGGTTTATAATTTTAAAGCACAAAATTTCTTTTTCAACAATTATTAATTTATGGAATAATCAAGCAAAAAAAAAGAGCTATCAAATTGGTTTTGATAGCTCTTTGCAATACAATTTAGTTTCTAATCACTTCTATTTGAATACCTTTTGCAGTAACAACCTCTAAAGCTTTAGAATAATTGAGCAAAAAATCAATGGTTTTTTTTGGTGGTTTCATTTCTTTTGCCACAACTTTTTTGGGTGTGTAAAGTTTTGCCATTTAGCGTTTATTTTAGTTTTTATACTAACGCTAATGTTTTGAAAATATTGTTAGTTTGTCAAAATTATTTGTTTTTCTTCCATAATTTTTCTAATTTTCAAAATGGCATAACGCATTCTGCCCAATGCTGTATTGATACTAACGCCCGTATGTTCTGATATTTCTTGAAAACTCATATCTTGATAGTAGCGAAGCAGCAAAACTTCCTTTTGATCCTCGGGCAATTCTTGAATTATTTTTCTTAAATCAACATCAATTTGCTCTTTAATCATTTCATTTTCAACATTTAAGGCACTGTCTGTAATTAGATTAAATATTTGAAACTCATCTGTTTCTCTGGACAAAGGCATTTTTTTGTTGTGTCTGAAATAATCAATTACTAAATTATGTGCAATCCGCATGACCCAAGGCAAAAATTTGCCTTCTTCATTATACGTTTTTGATTTTAAAGTTTTGATTACTTTTACAAAAGTATCCTGAAAAACATCATCGCAAACTGTTCTATCTGGAATTTTTGAATAGATAAATCCATAAATGCGGGATTGGTGTCGTTCAATTAATGCAGCCAAAGCTTGCTCATTACCAGCTACATAATTTTTTATCAATAAAGCATCGGAGGTTTGATTAATTGCCATAACATTACTTTTTTTAATTAATATTAAAATTTTAAGAAATTTTCTATAAAATAAAGTAATGTTTTGCTATAGGCTTTTAGTGTTTTTATTATGGTGTAAAGATTATAAAATTTATTTTGATTTTCCAAATTTTAAGTTAAAATTAACTTAAAAAATATAATAAAATGGTTTTTTATAAATAATTTGACTAATTTTTGTGTATATTTTTTTTATTTTTCTTAAAAAAAAGGCTTGAAAGCAACTTTTTTGTCAATTTGAAAAAAGTTGATTCAAGCCAATTTAAACCAAAAAACTAAAAAAATACGATTATTTGTCTTTTTTGCTATCCATCATTTCCATCAATTTCATGCCTAAAAGACCAGATATGGAGCCATCAGCACCATTGGCACCCGAAATTAATACATCAGGAATAACTTTTATGTTGCCTTTGCCAATTTCTTCTGTGATTTTATATTTTGTAAAATTGTCGCCACCCATAGCCGCTACTTGCAATTGATATGATTCTGCAGTAGATTTACCAATAGCCATAATTTTTTCGGCTTCGGCTAGTCCTGTTTTAGATATTTTTTCGGCCTCGGCGCTGGCATTCAATCTGGTGGCTTCGGCTTGTGCCCCTGCTCTAGCTTTTGTAGCTTCGGCTTCGGCATTAACGTTTAATTTCAAACTGGTGGCATCACCTTCGGCTTTTTTTACAGTGGCATCGGCAGTACGTTGTGCAATTTCAACACTTTGAGATGCTTTTACAATTTCTCTTTGCATATCGGCAATGGCGGTTTCTTTTTCTACGCCTTGTCGTTGTTCTTGAGCCATTTTTTGTGTTTGATAGGTTTTTTGCTCTTCTTCTGCAATTTTTCTATCGGTTAATGTTTTCATTAACGATTCTGGTGGCACAATATCGCCAATTAAAGTATCTACAGCGTTTACATTATACTCGTCTAAAACGGCTTTGATGTGTGTTTTTGCAGATTCTTGTCTTTCTTTTCGGGTTGATAAGAAAGATATTACATCTGAATCTTGTGCCGAGTTTCTGAAATAGTTTCCAATGGTTGGTTCCAAAACTTGAGATACTAAATTGGTCATGCTTCCAAATCGTGCAATGACTTTTGGAGCTTCATTTGCCGGCACATGAATTATTTGAGCAACATCTAAATTGAATGGAAAACCATCTTTTGAACGCACAGTAATGGTAGATAAATTTTTATCTAAATCGTGCGATTCGCTGCGGGCATTGGCCCAGTTTAGCACCAAATTGGTTGTTGGCACGGGTTCGAGTTTTGTGGTATATTTGTTCAAAGCATATTTACCTGGACCAAGTGGCTCCATCCAAACCCCTCTTTGTCCTTTTGAAACTATGTTGCCGTGTTTAAAGGTGTCGCCTGTAACATCTTGTCCGTCTTCGCCAATGTATGAAATGACTACCCCAACATAGCCAATAGGTACATCGGTCATGGGGTTTTGTTCTATTTGTACAGCCCATGTGTTGATGTAATATGATCCTGCCAACATTACTTGAGGTTGCAATCCACGGTTGCCCCCATGTTTTAAAAACTGGTCAAAATCCTGAAAATTGTTATGTCCTTCTACATATTTACCCGCAATTTGACCAATTGGAATGGGTTCACCGTCCATGGCGGTTACGATACCTACCATGTTTTCAAAAATAACGGTTTGTGGAGCTAAAACTACTTCAAATAAATAGGTGTTTATTCTATAAGATCCTGTTGTAATAAAAGCAGATTGTCGGCCTTTTTGTCCACCGTTGTTTAAAAATAAGGTGGCATCCTGAAAATTATCTGAATCAATTTTTTGGGCTAAAATCCTTCCTGTTGGTATTTCGGCACCGTCTTTACTTAATACCAATCCGATGTTGCCCTCTGGAATAATTGTAAAAGGTGTCATATCTACACCATATTGCCATGGCCACATCATCCAATATAAACCAGGTGCCAATGTTTTGGCCTGAAATCCTGCCTCGCCTTTTGTAGCAATTATCCTGCCATCGGGCAATGATTTTTCTGCTCCAAACAAAACAAATTTTTTGGTTACTAATCCAATTCTGTTTTCGGGAACGATGACCATACCAAAAAACACACGCAATACAAATTTGTAAAACACGATAGAAAGTATCAAAACGATGACCCACCAATTAGATAAAATATCTGTCATTTTAATGTTATTTATAAATTAAAAATTAATTTTTTTTGAATAAGATATTTTCTTGAAATCAATAATAATTCTAATTATTTATTTTAATAATTTTATTCTATATAAAGAATTTCTATTTTTTGAATTATTCACAATCTGTGTTATCTTTCTAAAAAATATTTTAGGTTCAAATTCCTTAATTATACGAAGTCTTGAAATAAATGTTACAAAATAGTATGTTTTTTTTGTAAAAAAAGTGTAAGTCTAGTAAAAGCTTGTTTGTGGGCAAGTTAGCGTTTGTGATTGGTTTGTAGTCGAGCAAGCCGCTTGGTAGGAGTTGCGGATAGTTGTAAAACGTATTTTGGGAAAAATTTAAGTGGCTTTTGTTTTGCGAGATTGTCCTGTTGGGGTTTTATACCAAATATACCTACAAAATATCCCAATCTATTGGTTGTTTTTTGCTAAAATCATTCTAAAAAAAATAGTTCCGTAGCCCAGCTAAGCAACGATTTTTTTTGGACATTTTTTTTCTAAAAAATAACTAGCCTCTTTGGACTATATTATAAATATATTTGGTATTGGCAAAGTTCAAAGGTTTGAAAAAATTTGTTTTTTTTAAATTTAGCTTTAATATTACAATGGTAACAGGTACTGCAGCTGCAATATAGCCCCGACTGCAGTGGAAATCCTTTTTGTTTTTTCTTAAAAACAAAAAGATTGAAACGAAAGGCGGGAACTGACCCAGCGTGAAAATGCCTATTGTGGCTGCTTCTAATAAAGGACATGAATTTGATATGTACTGAAATTTGGTATAAATTGCATTTCAAATGGTTTTTTTGACTCTTGAATTTGTACTGATACTGCTTTTAGAAATAGGGAAAATAGGGTTGAAACAAAGGATTGAAGTACTGTTTTTTGGCAATTGGGTCGTTTAAATTGACAATTGGGTAGAATAAAATAGTTTGTTTGAACTGGCTGTATTAGTTTTGCTTCAAAATAGTAACCTAAAATAACAAATGATGGTAAAATGTATTACAATGTTGATGGTGTTTTGTTGTGGTTTTATTTGTAAGGAAGATATGAATAAAAAAACTAACAGCAGGGCAACGATTAAAAAAAACTTAATTTTGTGTAAAAAAAACGGTTTGGAGCAAGAGTCCTGTGGTGGGAGCATGAAAAATAAAAAAAAAGTTACAAATAAATATACAATTTATGAAAAATAATTATGATTATTATTTAAAAATCATCCTAAAAGGTTTTTTAGTAAGTATTTTTATAGCGGTAGCAATAATAACATTCGAAATTTTATTTGGAAGAAAAATAATATTTAATAAAGAGTTTTATACAGAAATAGGCTATTACATTTTGTTTGGTAGCGTTTTGAATTTTGTAAACACCCTCTATTTTGATTATTTGAATCATCAATTGGTTTGGGACAAATTCAAGCGCTTTAGAATGTTAATTGGAGCATTTGGGAGCATGATGCTGTCTATGTTTGTCATATTTTTATTGCGGCTGTTGGTTGCGGTATTGGTTTATAATCAGGATGTTAGCCGTTTTTTATTGCATGAAAGTGCAAGTGTTTATGGGGTGTATTTGATGATTGTATTGGTAGTATCCCTTTTTTTTCATGCTGTATATTTTTACAAAAAAAGCAAAGATACAGAAGTTCATACCCATAAAATTATGGCTGTTACGGCATCGGCAAAATTTGAAAGTTTGAAGAATCAGATAGATCCCCATTTTTTATTCAATAGTTTGAATGTGTTGAGTGCATTGATAGAAGAAAATCCTACAATGGCACAGAAATTTACAACATCGTTATCCAAAGTATATCGGTATGTTTTGGAGCAAAAGGATAAGGAATTGGTTACGGTTTTGGAAGAATTGGATTTTGCAAAAACCTATATGAGTTTGTTGCAAATGCGATTTGAGGATAGTTTGACGTTTGAGATATTTAATTATGAAGAATTTTCAGATGAAAAAATAGTACCGTTGGCATTGCAATTATTGCTAGAAAATACCGTAAAACACAATATTGTGAGTGAGCAAAAGCCATTGCACATACAAATATATGTTTCGGAAGGGTATTTATGTATAAAAAATAATTTACAAATAAAGAATAATTTAGAGAACAGAAAAGGGGTAGGTTTGCAAAACATCCAAGAAAGGTATGGTTTGATTTGTATGCAAAACATTCAAATACTGAAAACCAACGATTCGTTTGAAGTAAAACTACCCTTGTTGAACCAATTAATTTTAAAAAACGAAGTAATGGAAAAAGCCACACAAAATGCTTATTGGAAAGCAAAAACTAGAGTAAAGGAGTTGAAAGAATTTTATGTTAATTTACTTTCATATTGCTGTGTAATACCCGTGTTAGTGATAATTAATTTAGTAGTAATGCCACATTTTCATTGGTTTTGGTTCTCGGCTTTGGGCTGGGGTTTTGGATTAATTATGCATGCACTGCGGGTATTTGGATTTAGTAGTGCGTGGGAAGAAAGAAAAATGAAAGAAATATTAAATAGATAAAAAAAATGGAAAATTACAATCAAATAGACGAGCGCTATATTGCAGCTCAAAAAAGAGTACAAGAAATTAAAGGATTTTATGGTCATTTGGCCTCTTATGTATTGGTTAATTTATTTTTGCTTATATTAAATTTGGTAAGCTCTCCTGGACATTTATGGTTTTTTTGGCCAGCATTGGGTTGGGGAACGGGCTTATTGGCTCATGGAATTAAAGTATTTCAGATTATGCCATTTTTGGGCAAAGATTGGGAAGAACGAAAAATAAAAGAATTACTTAACAAAGAGGAATATAAATAATATTTTTAAAACATTTATTTTGAGAGCCATAATAATAGAAGACGAAAAACCAGCTGCCCGATTATTGCAACGCAAATTACAAAAATTGGAAGTAACCATAGAAACCATGTTACATTCTGTAGAAGATGCTTTGACTTGGTTTGGCAGTAACGAACAACCCGATTTGATTTTTTTAGACATTCAGTTGTCCGATGGTTTGTCGTTTGAAATATTTGAAAAAATAAACATTCAGTCGGCCGTTATATTTACAACGGCTTATGATGTTTATGCGCTTAAAGCCTTTAAATTGAACAGCATAGACTATCTTTTGAAACCTATAGACGAGGTAGAATTAGAGCAAGCATTGTCAAAATTTAAAACTCGAGTTCAAAATAAAGAAGCCTTAACGTTTGATTTAGACTTGATACAAAAATTATTATTACCACAAAATGTTAAAACTTACAAAAAAAGATTTACGATAAAAATTGGGCATCAAATCAAAATCATTGTAACAACAGACATAGAATGCATTTTTAGCGAAAATAAAGGTACCTATATTCATACGCTCGATAACCGAAGTTATTTGATAGACAGTACATTAGAAGTTTTGGAAACAGAACTGGATCCGCAACAGTTTTATAGAGTTAGCCGAAAATTTATAATTCCAATGGCCGTTATCAAAGAAATTCAAGTACATTCCAATTCAAGATTAAAAATTATTTTGCCAACATATCAATCAGAAGACATTGTGGTAAGCAGAGAAAAAGTGCATGATTTTAAAAATTGGCTTGGCTAAACGATAGACATTTGAAATTGTAAAAGATATTGAAAAAAATGTTATATTTGAAAACATTAAAAAATGGAATAAACATGCTTCAAAAAAAACAATTTCGGGTTTTTATTTTTTTATTTTTTATTACATATATGGTTGTGGCTCAGCATGGTAATGTACATTTATTTCGCAGTTTTTTTGAACAATCTGAAGGAATAAAAGGACAGTCTAAAAATTTATCAACCCCTTTCAACACGGCAGGTAATAAGTTGTATATGATTGGGCATCAAGATGGTACTTTTCCTGATATGGGCTGGCATATCCCTGGCGAAATGGGGGGCATTTGGCACCATCCAATCAAACTAATGGATGGTTTTGAGGTGGCTATAGCATTAAATGGAAGTACCTTAAAACTAGACAAAGCCCATTCGTTTATTAATTTTCCATTTGGCAATCAGCAGCTTTATACTCCTGTATCAGATGTTATTGAAGTAGAGAGATTACAATTTGTACCAGACAATATGAATGGTATTTGTATTTATTTTTATATAAAAAATAAATCAAAACAAGTAATCAACATAAAATTTGAAATGACCAATCAAGTCAATTTGCGACCAGTTTGGCTTGGTGAAAGAACAAAAATGATAGATTCTGAGGATATTTCGACGTTTGATGAACGCCAACAATATTGGATCTCAAAAGACCAAAACAATCCATGGTATGTAGTTTGTGGCAGTACATTGCCTGCTGTTTCCCATCACGTTTTAGGCAGTAAACCTAACAAACCCAATACGTCTATCATAAAAAGTGTATATGAAATTCAAATTCAACCCCAAGAAATGTTTGAAGTGCCCTATTTTATTGCGGGTTCCTCTACTGGACTTTTAGAAGCTACACAAACTTATAAAACCATTAGTAGTACTACAAACCAACTTTTGATAGCTAAAAAAAATAGGGTTTTGTCTTTAGACCATTACTCAACTTTAACTATAGACGACAAAGCATTAGAAAACACCTTTAGATGGCTCAAGTATGCATCTGATTGGCTTACACAAGAGGTGTCGGGCGTTGGTCGGGGTATTGTGGCAGGATTGCCTGATTATCCATGGTGGTTTGGTGGCGATTTGAGTTATACCCTAAAAGGTTTGATCCGAATGGGACAGAAAGATTTGGTGTACAGTTCTATCGATTTAATTTTAAATATTTCTGATAAAAATAATGGTAATGGACGAATTGTTCATGAAGTATCTACCAATGGGGCTGTTTATAATTTAGGAAATGTATGCGAAACGCCACAATTTGTTTCATTAATTTGGGATGTATATTGTTGGACAGGCGATGAAGCTTTTTTGAAGAAATATTTTCCAAAAGTAACAAGTGGACTCACCTGGTTGATGCAAGAAAATGATTTTGACAAAAATGGATTGCCCGATGGCAATGGCATGATGGAAATACATGGTCTGAATTCTGAAATGATAGATGTGGCGGCTTATAGTCAAAAAGCATTTGATGATGCCTCTAAAATGGCATTGGTTTTAAATAATGAAAATCTTTCAAAAAAATATAAAAAACAAGCTGTTTATTTGAAAAATAAAATCAATAACGACTTTTGGGTAGCAAATTTTAATTCGTATGCCGATTTTATTGGTACCAAACAAGAGGCTTTGCATTTAGCAAAAGATGCCATCGTAAGGGCAGACACCCTTCAAAATGATTGGGCAGTAAAAGAATTGCAACAGAGCCAATCGATCATTGAAAACGAAACATCAAATCAAAAAAAAGGATTTGTATTATTTCATAATTGGGTGGTCAATACTCCAATGGAAACAGGGATTGCCAGTTATAACAACGCCATTAAGGCCTTAAACACTGCCTCGGCCTATACCAATCAGTATGGCATGTATGTAACGGGTATTGATAAAAATAAATTATCAGAATCAGAAAATACAATCAACAGAAAATCGTTTACCTATACAGGCACCGTAATGACCTTGCCAACAGGTGTACAAATTATAGCCGAAAACAACTACGGAAGACAAGATAAGGCTTATGAATTAATGAAAAAAGTAGTTAAAACTTTTAGTTATGCATTACCTGGCTCGATGTATGAAGCCTCGCCAGATTATGGAATGATGACACAAGCATGGAATGTTTATGCGTTTGGCACCCCAATTGTTTCGCAATTTTTTGGAATTCAACCATTGTCATATAAAAAATTTGTTTCAATATCTCCCCAATTGCCTTCTGTTTGGCAGCATGGGGCCTTGGAACATATTTGCATGGGGCAAAACGAAATTGATATCCGTTTTGAAAAACATCAAAATAGACAAACCTTTAAGATTATTCAAAAAAAGAAAGATTGGACAATACATTTTGAACAACCAGCAGGCAACTATAAAATATGGATTCTTAACGGAAAAAATGTTAAGCCTATAAAAAAAGGTACTAAAGAATACATTGTATTAAAGGGAAATAATACAAAAACAATAAATTTATATTATAATTAATAAATATTTTAATTATTATACAAAATTTTTCATAACAAAAACAAATGAAATCCGTTGAAACAACATATCTTTCAACGGATTAAAATCCGTTGCTACAAAATGCGTCATCCCTACGGGATTTATATGTTGCAAATTAGAGCCGTAGGCTCGACCGATATTATAAGGCTGGACTTTAGTCCAGTCGATACAAAATGATAAACGATAAAAGAGCCGTAGGCTCGACCGATATTATAAGGCTGGGCTTTAGTCCAGTCGATACAACATGCTAAACGATAAAAGAGCCGTAGGCTCGTTCTATTTTAAATCCTCAAAAATATATCGTTCATCAAAAGGAATTTCAAATTTCTCCAAATAGTTTAAATACTCTTCTTTAAAACTTTCTTTTTGATGGTGCTTTTCTTGATTTGCTACATAATTATAAACTTTTTTTATATGAGATTGACTATAAGAAAAAACCCCATAACCTTCTTGCCATTCAAAACGGTTTGATAAAAGTCTATTATCATTAATATATTTTGAAGATTTAGCTTTAATCGTTTTCATTAATTCTGATATAGAAACAGTTGGTTTCAATCCTAAAAAACAATGTACATGGTCTTCAACTCCATTTACTATAATGGTTTTGCAACCTGTTTCATTGATTAGTTTCCCAATGACAGCAAAAACGTCTTTTCTCCAGTCTTTATGAAGAACAGCTTTTCTGTATTTTACCGCAAAAACAGCTTGAATATATACTTGGTGATAGGTATTTGCCATATCTTTAAATTAATAAAATTATTTATTTCTATTTTTTTTCATCCCAACGGATTAAAATCCGTTGTTACAAAATGCGTCATCCCTACGGGATTTATACGTTGCATATTAGAGCCCTAGGCTATTTTCAACGGATTAAAATCCGTTGTTTCAAAATGGTTCATCCCTACGAGATTTATACGTTGCATATTAGAGCCCTAGGCTATTTCAACGGATTAAAATCCGTTGTTACAAAATGGTTCATCCCTACGGGATTTATACGTTGCATATTAGAGCCGTGGCTCGATTCATATTATAAGGCTGGACTTCAGTTCAGTCGATACAACATGTTACACGATAACAGAGCCATAGGCTCGATCCATATTTATTTCCCACGGATTAAAATCCATTGTTACAAAATGCGTCATCCTATAAGATTTTTTTTCATTTCAACGAATTAAAATATGTTACTACTACATGTTTGATTTCAAGGTTTTTGTGGGTAATGCGTTCCCGCAAAAAGTACAAAGCGAGTTCTTGCAAGGCTTTGTTATTGAGCTTGTCCTCGGTGAGCATTTCTGCTTTATTACTCGGACTTTTTGCTTCAATAATCACTCCAACATTGGTTTTGGCGTCCTTGCCTGTATGAATTACTAAGTCGTTTCGGCCTTTATTCTTTTTCATCTTAAAAAGGGGTAATCATACATTAATGAACTACAAAAAAAGAATATTAAAAAAGTAAATTATGTATTTAATTACTTCGCTAATTAGTCTTGTGGTCGAAGTATTTTTTATTTTATTTTTGAAACCAAATGTTGTTTCAAACATAAAAAAATTTTTATCTTAAAAAAACATCAGTAAATACAGTTTATAAATTATTAATGGAAAATATTTTAGTAAAATTAATCTATAAAATACACTTTTTTTTAGATAATATTAGAATGAGATTGATTAAGTAAAATTTATTTCAAAATGAAACCCTTTTACTTCTAACGCTTTATAAATCATATTATTAAATCGAAATAATTTTGCTGGCCTGCCACTTTTCAATTGTGGTGCTATTTCGTTTGTTTCAACTACTATCCCAAAACTCAATATTTTTTTTCTAAAATTTCTACGGTCTATTTCTTTTTCTAAAATGATACAATATAAATTTTCGAGTTCAGAAAAAAGAAACTTTTTAGGAAGCAAATCAAATCCAATGGGCTGATAAGTCAATTTGTTTTTTAGGCGAAGATGTGCCATTGCAACAATTGATGCGTGATCAAAAGCTAGTTTTGGTATTTCGTTTATGGCTATCCATTGTGCATTTACGGCGTCTGTTGCTGCCACGAGTTGAAATTTTGAAGGATCGACCAAACCAAAATAAGCTACCGAAATAACCCGATTTCGATGGTCTCTTTGTACATCATCTCCAAAAGTATATAACTGTTCAAGATAATTAACTTCTACATTGGTTTCCTCTTTCAATTCTCGTAAAATGGCTTCGTGCAAAGTTTCATCATTTTGAACTAATCCGCCTGGTAATGCCCATTGCAAAACAGCTGATCCAAATTTCTGTTGAATTAATAGTACATAAAGTTGGTTATTTTTAAACCCAAAAACCACAGCGTCCACAGCTATTCTTATGTTTTGCATCATCTTTTTTAAACTATTTTGAAAAAATTAAATTTCAATAGCAAATATACTAAAAACAAAAATACCTAACCAACCTACTAATCATAAAAAAATAGAAACTACAAAACATTGGATTTCATATATCAGAAGCTCAAAAATGTATTGGCATATCATGAAATCCATTTCACCTCAAATATTTAGTAATATGCCTATTAAAGGTATCAATATAATATTAAATAAATACAAATTAAAATTGTATATGTATGAAAAAATATTATATTTGTTAAAATTCAAATTTTTTTTATAACTCTGAAATTCAGATTTTTAGAAATTAAAACATCACATTATGAACCATATCTGGAAAAAAATTATATTAAAAACCACTTTAAGAGATCAAAAATATACTACCCTTGGAGCAGATAAACTGTCTAATTTTATTTTAGCAAAAGGATATCGTAAATTTGTAGTAATATTCAAACATTTTATAAAAGATATTTTATTAATTGGATTAGGCATTTTGTCTGCTGCTTTTGGATTCAAAGGGTTTTTATTAAATAATCATTTTATTGATGGTGGGGCTACAGGTATTTCATTATTGTTGGCATCTTTAACAAATATTCCACTATATATTCTTATTTTATTAGTAAATATTCCTTTTATTTTTTTGGCATATCATGTAATTAGCAAGGAATTTGCAGTCAAAACAGCACTTTCCATCACAGGTTTGTCCATAGCATTAGCTACTATTTCGTTTCCAGCGGTTACAAACGACAACTTATTAGTGGCCCTTTTTGGTGGTTTTTTTCTTGGGGCAGGCATCGGATTTGCCATCAGAGGCGGTGCAGTTATCGATGGCACAGAGGTTTTAGCCATATTTTTAAGTCGAAAATTGGGCATGACCATTGGCGATATTATTATTCCTATCAATGTTTTAATTTTTGGGGTAGCTGCTTATTTTTTAGGGGTCGAAATTGCCCTATACTCTATGATTACCTACTTGGCCGCTTCAAAAACACTCGATTTTATTATAGAAGGTATAGAAGAGTACATTGGCGTTACCATTGTATCTACCTACAGCGATCAAATCCGACAAATGATTATAGACGTCATGGGGCGGGGTGTTACGGTATATAGTGGCAAACGAGGACATGGAAAAAACGGCGAAACCAAGGATACCGACATTATTTATACGGTAATTACCCGATTAGAACTCAATAAACTCATAACTGAAATTGAAAAAATAGAACCCGCCGCATTTGTTGTCATGAACAGCGTAAAGGACACCAAAGGAGGCATGATTAAAAAAAGACCCTTAAAACATTAATTAAGGTATAAATACTTAAAATCTAACTAATATAGTTCCATATATTCTTTTTCTTTGTCATTTCGATGTAAGCATTTTTTAGGCTAAAATGGGCTTGTTTTTGCATCTGAGGATCGTCTTTTAGCAATTTCATTGCTTGGTTTCGGGCCAATAGTAATATATCCTGATCTCGAACCAAATCGGCTATTTGCAAATTCAAAACCCCACTTTGTTGTTTGCCCATAATGTCGCCAGGGCCTCTTAATTTCAAATCTACTTCTGCAATTTCAAATCCGTCATTGGTTCTTACCATAGTGTCCATACGTATTTTACTATCATTAGACAATTTTACAGACGTCATCAAAATACAATAACTTTGCTCGGCACCTCTACCCACCCTTCCTCTCAATTGGTGCAGTTGCGACAAGCCAAATCGTTCGGCACTTTCAATAATCATAACACTGGCATTGGGTACATTTACCCCAACTTCTATCACAGTTGTAGCAACTAAAATTTGGGTTTTGCCCTCGGCAAATCGTTTCATTTCTGATTCTTTTTCAGCGGGTTTCATTTTGCCATGAACAATCGAAATGGCATAATCTGGTAGCGGAAAATCCCTCGAAAGCCCTTCAAAACCATCCATCAAATCCTTGTAATCCATTTTTTCCGATTCCTGAATCAGCGGATATACAACATATATCTGGCGGCCCTTGGCCATTTCTTGTCTTATAAAATGCCACACTTTGAGCCGATTACTATCAAACCGATGTACGGTTTGAATAGGTTTTCTGCCAGGAGGCAATTCATCAATAACTGACACATCCAAATCGCCATACAAACTCATCGCTAAAGTTCGTGGTATAGGAGTGGCTGTCATAACCAAAATGTGGGGCGGAATGTTGTTTTTTTTCCACAACTTTGATCGTTGTTCTACTCCAAATCGATGTTGCTCATCAATAATAGCCAATCCCAAATTCTTAAAAACCACTTTGTCTTCCAATAATGCGTGTGTGCCTATAATTATTTGAAGTGTACCATCTTCCAACGATTCATGTATTTGTCGTCGTTCTTTTATTTTGGTTGAACCAGTCAATATTTTGATTCGAATATCCATTTTCAAAGCCAATTCTGACAAGCCTACAAAATGCTGGTTGGCCAAAATCTCTGTTGGTGCCATCAAACAAGCCTGAAATCCATTATCCAATGCCAACAACATACTCATAAATGCCACTATCGTTTTGCCCGAACCCACATCGCCTTGCAACAACCGATTCATTTGTGCATGGCTCCCCATATCGTTCCTAATTTCTTTTATCACCCGTTTTTGGGCATTTGTCAAATCAAATGGCAAATGATTTTTATAAAATTCATTAAAATAAAGTCCAACTTGTGTAAAGGAATGTCCTTTTATTTTATATTTTTGAATCAAATTTTTGGTAATTAATTGCAATTGTATAAAAAATAACTCCTCAAACTTCAATCTAAATTGAGACTTTGCTAACGAATAGGCATCCTTTGGAAAATGGATATTAAAAATGGCCTCCTTCTTAGACATCAATTGCAACTCTTCTATCAAATACAATGGCAAATGTTCCGTAAAATAATGTTGAGTTTCTATCCATAATTGCTCCATCATTTTGCCAATAACTTTATTTGTAACCCCTCTGTTTTGCAAGCTTTCTGTAGATGGATAAATGGCTTGCATAGCCGATCGGAGGCTCTTTTGATGCTCTGTCATGAGCTCCATTTCTGGATGAGACATACTAAAATGCTGGTTAAATTTTGTAATTTTCCCAAACACAACATACATCTCATTCAGTTTAATGCTGTCCTTTATCCATTTAATCCCCTGAAACCAAGTGAGTACGATTTGTCCAAAATCATCTGCAAATGTAGCCACAAGCCGCTTCTGGTTTTTACCATATTCAACCGTTTGTAAATGAATTATTTTTCCTATAATTTGAACTTCAGCTGTCGTATTTTGCAACTGATTTGTGGTATAATATTTAGTTTTGTCAATATACCGATTCGGAAAAAAATGAACCAAATCGCCATACTTAAAAATGCCCAATTCCTTTCGCAACAAAGCCCCTCGAGCAGGACCAACGCCCTTCAAAAATTCTATTGGAGTATCAAAATAATGGGACATACGTCAAATAATATTAATAAAGTAAACAAAATCAAAAGACTACAAATATACAAAAATATACCATAATAAGCAGCTTCAACATAATTTTTTGGGCACCTCATCCGCCCTCCACTCCCGCTTTTTTTTCTTGCCGCAAAATCAACAAACCGCTTAGCGGCAAGAAAAAAAGAGCTCCGTTCAGGTCGGGGTGCAAAATACTTTCTTACAAATTAACATATTACCTAATCAAACAGCCATTTTCTCTTAAATTTACAAATAAATTCCTAATTTTTCAAAACCAACATCTCTGAGTATAATTGCCTTACATGCTAATCATTTTCAAAAAACAAAGCCTCCCCTACCCTTGCAATAAATTTTGATAATACATTCGTTAGATATAATGTAATAATATTTATAATTTTAAATAAAAATAACAGCTTATATCATCAATAAATAAGCAAATATTTATATTATTAAAAAAATTGTTGCAATATACCAAATTTCCATTTTGGTATTGTTTGAATAAAAAAAGGATACATTCAAAAAAATGATTATTTTTGTCGATTATTTAAAAAAATGTATTTTGAGCTTATTTAAAAATCTTTTCAAACAAACCATGATTTATGGGCTTGCTACGGTGTTGCCCAGAATGTTTAGTTTTATCTTGGTTCCGCTTTATACTACACAGTTGCCTCGTGGCGAATACGGACAAGTTACGGTTTTGTTTGCATATTTGGTTTTTTTAAATGTTATCCTTTCTTATGGCATGGAAACGGCTTTTTTTCGGTTTTACAACACCGAAACCGACAAAAAAAATGTCATTGCCACCAGTACCATAAGTATTTTTTGGACCTCGCTTTTATTTTTACTTTTAGGACTGGTTTTTAGAAAATCAATTGCCAATTTTATAGACAAAGAGGTGCAATACATCACCTATTCCATTTGGATATTGGTGTTAGATGCCTTAGTTATTATTCCTTTTTCTAAGCTTCGGGCCACACAAAAACCTATTGTATATGCCCTAATTAAAATTGGTAATGTATTGATAAACATGGGGTTAAATATTTTTTTATTAATTTACTTACCCCAATTGGCCGCAGCCGATCCTGAGGGCTTTTGGAATACAGTATATCTTGAAAATTTTCAAATTGGATATATTTTTATGGCCAATGTAGTGGCGAGTTTAGCTACATTTATCATATTGTCCCCACATTATTTTACCCTAAAATGGCATTTTGATGTCCGTTTATGGCTCAAAATGATGCAATACGGGCTGCCCATACTAATTGCAGGCATCGCTTTTGCTATCAATGAACATTTGGATAAAATTATTTTAGAGCACATGTTGCCCAAAAATAGTTCCGAAGTTCAAGTGGGTATGTATGCCGCTTGTTACAAAATTGGCTTGTTTATGGTACTGTACAGAACGGCTTACTCTCTTGGCATAGAGCCTTTCTTTTTTAGCCATGCCAATTCAGATAATCCTCAAAAAACCTATGCTACAATTACCAAATATTTTGTCATTTTTGGATCTTTAATTCAACTGACCGTCATTGTTTTTGCTGATTTACTTAAAATTTTCATGATTCGAGACGCCTCTTATTGGGAAGCCATGGATGTAGTGCCGCTTATTATTTTGGCAAACTTTTTTTTAGGCATCTATACCAATCTTTCGGTTTGGTACAAGCTAACCAATCAAACCCACTTTGGTGCTTATATTTCCATTGCTGGAGCTGTTATTACATTGATTCTCAATTATTTATTAATACCAAAAATCGGATATTACGGCGCTGCTGTTGCTACCATTGCAGCTTACGGAACTATGATGTTTATATCCTATTATTATGGCAATAAATACTACCCTATTCCTTACGAATCCCAAAAAATATATGGCTATTTGGCAGTTTCTATTGTGTTTTCTATCCTGTCATTTTATGTTTTTAGAGCCAATTATTTTGTAGGAATACCACTTATTTTTATATTTCTTATTTTCATTTATGTCAATGAAAAAAACACCCTTTTAAGCCTGCTCAATCGAAAAAAAAATAACAACATCACATGAACATAGCTATTATCAACCAATCATCAAACGAATTGCCTCATTACGAAACTGCTTTTTCTGCAGGAATGGATTTGAGAGCCCATACCACAGCAACTATTTTACTAAAACCCTTAGAAAGAGTAATCGTAAAAACAGGACTTTTTATTGCCTTACCTCAAGGCTACGAGGCTCAAATTCGACCTCGAAGTGGTTTAGCAGCCAAAAATGGCATTACCGTTTTGAATGCTCCAGGCACTATTGATGCCGATTATAGAGGAGAAATTGGTGTCATTTTAATCAATTTATCATCAGAAAATTTTGAAATAAACAATGGCGACCGCATTGCTCAAATGGTTATTGCCTCACACGAACGAGCCACTTGGAATGTAGTAGATACACTCGATCAAACCGATAGAGGTACTGGAGGTTTTGGTAGTACAGGGGTTCAATAATATTATTAATTTACCAAAAGACTTTAAAATGTCAAAAATACTTACAGGTGTTCAAAGCACAGGAACACCACATTTAGGAAATTTATTAGGTGCCATAATGCCCGCCATTGCCCTATCTAACCAACCCGAAAACGAATCGTTTTTATTTATAGCCGACCTACATTCTGTAACGCAAATCAAAGATGGCAATACCCTTAGGGCTAATACTTATAGCACTGCAGCCGCTTGGTTGGCCTGTGGTTTAGATGTAAATAAAGTGGTTTTTTACAGACAGTCTGATGTGCCTCAAACCGCCGAATTATCTTGGTACTTGAGTTGCTTTTTTCCGTTTCAACGATTAAGATTGGCACACTCTTTCAAAGACAAAGCAGATAGATTAGACGATGTCAATGCGGGTTTATTTTCCTATCCAATGCTCATGGCCGCAGACATCCTTTTATACGATGCCAACATTGTTCCTGTGGGCAAAGACCAATTGCAACACCTCGAAATTACTCGAGATGTAGCCTCAAGATTCAACCACTTGATGGGGGAAACTTTTGTAATACCTGAATCAAAAATTCAAGAAGAAACCATGTATATTCCTGGAACAGACGGTCATAAAATGAGCAAGTCCAGAGGCAATATCATCAATATTTTTCTAAACGACAAAGCCCTCCGAAAACAAATCATGAGCATCGAAACAGACAGCACCCCGCTCGAAGCTCCCAAAGACCCGCAAACTTGCAAAATTTTTGCCATTTATAAATTGTTGGCCAACGAATCGCAAATCAACGATATGTTGTTAAAATACCAAAACCTTCATCAAGATTTTGGATACGGTCATGCCAAACAAGCGTTGTATGATTTGATCATCGAACAATTCAAAACCCAACGTCAACTATATAATTATTATATGTCAAATCTCAACGAAATAGACCATGTATTACAAATTGGAGCCCAAAAAGCCCAAAAAGTAGCCCTTTCCGTGTTGCAAAAAGTACGAACCAAGTTGGGTTTTGAAAACCTAAACAGCTAAAAATGTCAAATCAAAAGTGCAATCAATTTGGGCGTTACCCACAAGGGGTCGGGCTTTTCGTTACAATCTTTTTTGTTTGAAAAAAACAAAAAAGGATTTCCACTTCAATCCCTAACGCAGTCTTGGGTTTTAAACAACAGCAGACAAAAAAAACACCATAATTCAAACAAGAATTAATGGTGTTTTTTATTAAAATATGTAATACCCTAACAAGGCTTTTCAAGAAATCATACCAAACACTTATATAAAATAGTCTAAAAATGCAATGCTATTTTTTTTCAAGATTTTATAAAAAAATCATTTCATAGCTGGGCTACGTAATTATTTTTTTGTGAAATATTTGGAGAAAAAGAGCTAGCAGATTGGGCTATTTTATATGAGTGTTTGGTATTATAGTCTAATGTTGAACCACCAATGCATCCTGACTTTGATGCTTGTGTTTAAAAAACAAGGCAAACAATATGGCAATGATCAAAGCATAAATGGCAAACGAAAACCATATTTGATGCCAATCTTTTTCAGTACCCTTAGTAAAAAAAGCATCTATAACCTGACCACTGATTTTACTGCCCAAAAAAGCCCCCACACCATTTGTCATCATCATAAATAAACCTTGAGCACTCGATCTAATATTAGAATCGGTAGTAGTTTCTACAAAAAGGGAACCCGATATATTGAAAAAATCAAATGCCATTCCATAAACAATATTGGAAAGGATAATCATCCAAAGCCCGTCTAAAGGATTGCCATAAGCAAATAGTCCAAACCGCAACACCCAAGCAACCATCGAAAAAAGCATAACCTGCTTGATTCCAAACTTTTTTAGAAAAAAAGGAATCGCTAAAATAAATAACGTTTCGGATATTTGTGAAATTGACATGATCATTGTTGAAGAATTTACAACAAAAGAATCTTTATAAGCAGGTATATTTTTAAAATCATTCAAAAAAGTATCGCCATACATATTTGTCAATTGCAAAGCAGCTCCCAAAAACATTGAAAATATCAAAAATAAAGCCATTTTATAATTCGTAAATAATGTAAACGCATGAAGCCCCAATTGCTCCATAAAAGTAGCATTTTTTGAAATGAGTTTTTGTGGAGGGCATGCAGGCAACGTAAAGGCATAAATACCCAGAAAAATAGCAAAAAAGGCAGCAAAATAAAATTGATTGGCATAAATCAAACTACCAAACTGGCCAGCTATGGCCTTGCCTACAGACAACCCAAAATCATGAATAAACAAAGGTGGATTTTCTGAACTAAAAATATTGGTAAACCACATAGCCAAAATAAATCCAATGGTTCCCCAAACTCTAATGGGCGGAAACACCTTAACCACATCAAAATGGTTGTTTTTTAAGATATGATAGGCTATAGAATTTGAAAGTGAAATCGTGGGCATGTAACAAATCATGGCACCAAAAATAACGTAATACAAAGTTTCTGGATTATTTACTTGCGGTACATATAACATGATTAAACCATACAATATATGTAAAACACCGTACAATTTCTCGGCATTGATCCATTTATCTGCAATAATTCCTGTAATTGCTGGCATAAATAAGGAAGACAAGCCTAATGTAGAAAAAATAGCACCAAATTGGTTTCCTGTCCAACCTTTTGCATTAAAACAATAGGTTCCAATGGTAATCAGCCAAGCGCCCCAAACAAAAAACTGTAAAAAGCTCATGACTATTAATCTGTTTTTAATTCCCATAATTTTTTCGTTAAAATAGATTGTAAAACTACTATTTATATTGAGAAAAACAAAAAAATATCACATTTTAGTCTTTTTTTTTGCCAAATCAAAAATAATATCAAATTGTTGCTCTTTTGTCAATGTGGAATTGTCTATCAAAATAGCATCTTTTGCTTGAATCAATGGCGAATCTTCCCGATGAGTGTCTATATAATCACGTTGTTCAACATTATCCAATATTGCTTCAAAAGTAACATCTTCGCCTTTTGCTATCAATTCGTCATACCTCCTTTGGGCTCTTGTGGTGGCACTAGCAGTCATAAAAATTTTGAGTTCGGCCATTGGAAACACCACCGTACCAATGTCTCGTCCGTCCATTACAATACCTTTTTGCTGTCCCATAGCTTGTTGTTGTTCAACTAATTTACTCCTAACTTCCGATATTTCTGCTACTTTACTTACATAATTTGACACTTTCAATGTGCGAATGGCTGTTTCTACGTTTTGATCATTCAAATAAATTTCACCAAAACCAAGGGTTTCATTCCAAACAAATCGCAATTTTATAGCTGGTAAATGTGTTATTAATAATGGAATATCAAAAAATTCGTTGGAAATAATTCCTTGCTCTAATGCATACAAGGCAACTGCCCGATACATGGCACCAGTATCTACATAAACGTAACCTAATTTTTGAGCCAATTGTTTAGCTATTGTACTTTTTCCTGTAGAAGAAAACCCATCAATGGCTATGATTATTTTGTTCATTTTATCATGTAAATTTACTTATTCATTAAAGTTTATGGTTATTCCAAACAAACTGGTATTGGCAGCAAGCGTATATCTTGAATAGGAATAATTGAATTTTAAATTATTAATTTTTAGGCCAAACCCCAATGAAACTCCCGAAAAATTTCTTTGATCTATAATTCTTAGCTCTTCGGCCCTTCTAAAATTATATCCTAATCTTAAATTAATTCCTTTTTGTGGAAACAATTCAGCTCCAATAATGACATGTCGCAAAGCATTGTTTAAAAACGAAACTCTTTCGGGTGTGCTGCTGCCATCCAACGATCCAATGGCCCTATTGGGATTAGAAAAAGCAATATTCCATTGTTGTAAATTTTCAAGGGTCAAATGCCATCGTAAGGGTACATTTTCAACTTCTTGAGATATACCAATCATGATTTCGGTAGGCAATTTTTCATAAACTCCCGCATAAGTTGTAAATTGAGTGCCTAAATTTCGGATAGATAAAGCCCAATTGACATCATTTTTTTCGTCGATAAATAAAAATCCTAAATCGACTGCCCCGCCAAACGAACTGTAGTTTTCCAATCCAGAGGTTATCAATTTAGCATTTGCACCTATATATATATTAGAAAACGGAAAGTTATAAGCATATCCAAATGACAAAGCCCCCTCGCTACCCGAAAAATTATTGGTTTTTTGGCCAATTTCATTATAGCCATCAAAATTGCCATAATTAACAAAATTGGCTCCTACAAAAAATGTTTGAACATGCCTGTCAATAGTATAAGCATAGGCAGCAGTCCCATAATTTACTTGACCAAAATAACTTCCATAATTAACTGCTAATTTATTGTCCATTGCTTCATTGATTGTAGCAGGATTAAATTGGGCCTGATTGACATCGTCGTCAAAAAAAGTAACCACTTTGCCACCTAATGCAGCTTGACGAGGCGAATTTACTAAACTAAGAAATTGATAAACAGACCGCCCACCCACTTGTCCAAAAACAAAAGAGGATGTAAAAAAAAGCAAATTATAAATAAGAAATTTTTTCATTATTGGGTTGAAATAAATGCTTATAACGGCTTTTCAAAGATAAAATTATATTTTTGAAATCAAATAAAAAAGAACATCAATTTATAAACAACATTTTAAATAATATAATACTTAAAATTTATTATAAAAAGTAATAAATAATAATAATAATTATCAAATTCTTTTTTTTATATCCTTAATTTTGTTACTATTTTAAAAATTACTATAATTATAGTAATTTGATGATGGCCATATATAAAGGCTTAGATTAAAAGAATATTTTTTTTGAAATGATCATAAAAAAAGGAATAAAAAATTGTATTTTAAAAAAAATAACCTTATATTTGGAGCAAAATAATTAAATTTGTATAGGACCAATTTTTTATTTTTAAAACATAACTTAAACAAAAAATCAAATTATAATGAAAGTAACAATTGTAGGAGCAGGTAACGTTGGGGCTACCTGTGCAGACGTAATTTCGTATAGAGGAATTGCAAGTGAAGTAGTATTATTAGATATTAAAGAAGGATTTGCCGAGGGTAAAGCATTAGATATCATGCAATGTGCTACCAATACGGGTTTTAATACCCGAGTAAGCGGAGTAACCAACGATTATGCCAAAACAGCGGGCAGTCAGGTAGTAGTAGTTACGTCTGGAATACCAAGAAAACCAGGCATGACACGTGAAGAACTTATTGGTATTAATGCAGGAATCGTAAAAACAGTTGTAGAAAATGTATTGGCCCATTCTCCAGAGGCTATCATTGTAATAGTCTCTAACCCAATGGATACTATGACTTATTTGGCTTTAAAATCGACTGGACTACCAAAAAACAGAATCATTGGTATGGGTGGTGCCCTAGACAGTTCAAGGTTTAGAACTTATTTATCATTAGCATTAGACAAACCAGCCAACGATATTTCGGCTATGGTAATTGGAGGACATGGCGATACCACAATGATTCCACTTACACGATTAGCTTCTTATAACGGTATTCCAGTTTCAGAATTTTTATCAGAAGAAACCTTAGCAAAAGTAGCTGCAGATACCATGGTGGGGGGTGCAACTTTAACAGGATTATTAGGAACATCAGCTTGGTATGCTCCAGGAGCATCTGTTGCTTATTTAGTAGATAGTATTTTGAACAACCAACGAAAAATGATAGCCTGTTCAGTGTTTGTAGAAGGAGAATATGGACAAAATGATATTTGTATTGGTGTACCTTGTATTATTGGTCAAAATGGTGTAGAAGAAATTGTTGATATACAACTCAACGACAACGAAAAAGCATTATTTAGCAAAAGTGCCGATGCTGTAAGGTCTATGAACGAGGCTTTAAAAGATATTTTAAGCTAAAATGGCTATAAAAAACATGAAAGACTGCCAAGTGCAGTCTTTTTTTTTATTTTTATTTCAAAATAAATTGGTATATCATAACGTTAATTATATATTTGCACGTTTAAAAAATCATTAAACGAATTTTATCTCTATATTTACATCCAAAATATACCAATAAAAAAGCGTTTATTTTTTTTTAGAGGATATTAATCAAAAACAAAAATTAATTAATTTTTTAGTAATGCAAAATAAAGGACTTATTAAATTTTTCGCAATTCTATTTGCATTGGTAAGTATTTACCAACTTTCTTTCACGTTTGTTTCAAATAAAGTAAAATCTGATGCAAAAGCATTTGCAAAAGGTGATTCTAAAAAAGAATTTAACTATTTAGATTCTATTGGAAAACAAAAAGTCTTCTTAAACTATTTTACATTTAATGAAGTAAGAGACAAACAAATCAACAAAGGTCTTGATTTGGAAGGCGGAATGAATGTTATCCTCGAAATATCTGTAAAAGATATTCTAAAAGGATTGGCAAACAATTCAAAAGACCCTGTTTTTAACAAGGCCCTTGCCGATGCAACTGCAGAAAGACAAGGAAATGAAGATTATTTAGATGTATTTTTTAGAGTTTTTGAAAGAGAAGCTGCTGGAAAAACACAATTATCATCGCCAGATATTTTTGCAAACAAAAATCTAGGAGAAGAGATTAATTTTAAAATGACAAATGCTCAAGCTCAAAAAGTAATTAAGAAAAAAGTGGACGAATCCATTATATCTGCATTTGAAGTTTTGAGAAAACGTATTGATAAATTTGGGGTAACCCAGCCAAACATCCAACGATTAGGTGAATCTGGTCGTATTTTAGTAGAATTACCAGGAGTAAAAGATGCCGAACGTGTGTCTAAATTATTGCAAAGTACAGCCCAACTAGAGTTTTGGGAAACGTATAAAGTTGCAGATATGGGTAATTTTTTGATGGCTGCCAACGAAGCATTGAAAGCTACAGAAAAAGCAGCACCAGTGGCTAATAATACACCAAAAACAGCTAACGACAAGAAAAAAGATTTAACAGCACTTTTGGTAGATGAGAAAAAAGACAGCACCAAAGCAGCGAAAGATAATGGCCCCATTTTAAGTAAATTTGTGGCTTATAGTCCTGGTGGACCCGTTTTAGGATATTTTAATCCAAAAGACACTGCAACAGTTGGAGGGTATTTTAAAAGAAATGAAATCAAAAACTTATTAATTGGCGAACAAAGATATGCTAAATTTTGTTGGGGAAAACCAACAGAAATACATGTGAAAGACCAACAAATAGTAGATCCATTAAAAGTTAAGGATGCTGCAAAAGTACAAGTTGTAGAGTTATATGCTTTAAAAGGCAATAGAGAAAACTTGCCACCAATGAGTGGCGGTGTGGTTGTAGATGCAAAAGATACATTTGATCAATTAGGTAAACCAGCCGTATCGATGCAAATGAATAGCAAAGGTGCCAAAATTTGGGAAGAATTAACAGGCAAAGCTTATACCACACAAGGTAACATTGCCATTGCATTAGACAATGTAGTCTATTCTGCCCCTGGTGTAACAAGTGGTCCTATTGCAGGTGGAAATTCTGAAATTACAGGTAATTTCACTTTAACAGAATCTAAAGATTTAGCAAATGTTTTAAGAGCGGGTAAATTACCAGCAGCAGCAGATATTGTTCAATCAGACGTAGTGGGGCCTTCTTTAGGCCAGGAAGCTATAGACAATGGAACTTATTCCTCAATATTTGGATTGTTATTAGTATCCTTGTGGATGATGATTTATTACGGAAAATCAGGTTTTTATGCTAACATTGCATTGGCCGTAAATTTATTATTCTTGTTTGGTGTATTATCTAGCTTGGGTGCTGTACTAACCTTACCAGGTATTGCAGGTATCGTTTTAACCATGGGAACTGCAGTGGACGCCAACATTATTATATATGAAAGAGCCAAAGAAGAATTGCGAAGAGGACAATCATTAGCCGATGCAATTGTAACTTCATTTGGTTGGAAAGGAGCTATGCGATCTATAATTGATGCGAATGTAACCCACGTATTAACAGGTTTAGTTTTGTATATTTTTGGATCAGGACCAATTAAAGGTTTTGCAACAACCTTGTTAATTGGTATATTTACATCGTTGTTTACCTCAATTTTTATTACTAGAATTTTATTAGATTGGAGCGTAAAACGTGGCAATGTATTGACATTTGTAACTGGTTTTTCAAAAAATTGGTTTACCAATATCAATATCAATTTCTTGAAAATGAAAAAAGGATTTTATGCTTTTTCATCATTAGTTGTAGTAGTAAGTTTGGTTTCTATTTTTATGAACGGTTTCAATCAAGGTGTTGATTTTGTTGGTGGAAGAACTTACCAAGTAAGATTTGATAAAGCAGTAGAGGCAGAAAAAGTAAAAGCCGATTTGACTAGTGTTTTTACAAATATTGAAGCCAAAACATTTGGAAATAGCTCTCAATTGAAATTGACTACCAACTATAGAGTTAAAGAAAATGGAGCTGAAGTTGATGCAGAAATCAATAGAAAACTTTATGAAGGATTGAAAAAATATTATTCAAACGGCATGACTTATGAAAAATTTGTTAATGCTTATGACGGTAAAACATTGGGTATTTTACAATCTTCAAAGGTAGGACCTAGCGTTGCTGATGATATTAAAACGAATGCTTATTGGGCAGTTATTGGTGCCATGCTAATAGTATGTTTGTATTTGATGGTAAGCTTTAGAAAATGGCAATACAGCCTTGGTGCCATTGCTGCTGTGGCACATGATGTGATATTTGTATTAGGAATTTATTCTTTATTATGGAAATACATGCCATTTGGAATGGAAATAGACCAACATTTTATTGCTGCTATTTTAACAGTTATTGGCTATTCTATGAATGATACTGTAATTGTATTTGATAGAGTTAGAGAATATTTAGCAGGAAAAACAAAAGGAACATTTGAACAAATTGTAAACGAGTCTATTAATACTACCATGTCTCGAACAATCAATACTTCGCTTACCATGATTTTAGTATTATTAATCATGTTTATATTTGGCGGAGAATCTATCCGAGGATTTATTTTTGCAATGTTAATTGGTATTGTAGTTGGAACATATTCTTCTTTATTTATTGCAACTCCAGTATTAGTGGACACTATATCTGCTGCAGATAAAGATATTATAGAACACCAACACAATGATGCTGAATAATTAAATTTCAAATTATACTCTTTAAGCCCAACAAAAGTTGGGCTTTTTTTATGTCAGGCCTAGTCACACTAACAAACTTTGTCAGCATAGATGCTTATTATGATGACAAAATGACACAAAAATAATGGTCATTAAATAGAAAATATGACAATTATAATAAAAAAACTATTTGGCACAAAGATTGCATTTCGGACATTGAGTTTTTAATCGAATATATCATTAAATTAAATATAACAAAAATGGGTAAAATAATCGGAATCGATTTAGGTACAACTAATTCATGCGTTTCTGTAATGGAAGGTAATGAAGCTGTTGTAATTCCAAACGCAGAAGGAAAAAGAACAACTCCATCTATCATTGCATTTGTAGAAGGTGGCGAAATTAAAGTAGGTGATCCTGCAAAAAGACAAGCAGTAACCAATCCTACTAAAACAATTGCTTCTATCAAACGTTTTATGGGACAATCTTTCTCTGAAACTACAGGCGAAGCTTCTAGAGTTCCATATTCAGTAGTAAAAGGCGACAACAATACTCCACGTGTAGATATTGACGGTCGTTTATATACTGCACAAGAATTGTCAGCTATGACACTTCAAAAAATGAAAAAAACAGCTGAAGACTATTTAGGTCAAACAGTTACTGAAGCAGTTATTACTGTTCCAGCATATTTTAACGATGCACAACGTCAGGCTACAAAAGAAGCAGGTGAAATTGCTGGTTTAAAAGTTATGAGAATCATCAATGAGCCAACTGCAGCAGCTTTGGCTTATGGATTAGACAAAAAAGGAAAAGACCAAAAAATTGCAGTGTACGATTTAGGAGGAGGTACTTTTGATATTTCTATCTTGGAATTAGGAGACGGAGTTTTTGAAGTATTATCTACAAACGGAGATACACACTTAGGTGGAGATGACTTTGACCAAACAATCATTGACTGGTTGGCAGACGAATTCAAAGCCGAAGAAGGTGTAGATTTACGTCTAGACCCAATGTCGTTGCAACGTATTAAAGAAGCAGCTGAAAAAGCAAAAATTGAATTGTCTTCTTCAGCCGAAACAGAAATCAACTTACCTTATGTAACAGCTACAGCATCTGGACCAAAACACTTAGTTAAAAAATTAACAAGAGCTAAATTTGAACAATTGTCTGATACTTTAGTAAAACGTTCTATGGAACCAGTAGCTAAAGCTTTGAAAGATGCAGGTTTATCAACTTCAGATATCGACGAAGTAATCCTTGTTGGTGGTTCTACTCGTATGCCAAGAATTGCTGATGAAGTAGAAAAATTCTTTGGTAAAAAAGCATCAAAAGGAGTAAATCCTGACGAAGTTGTTGCTATTGGTGCAGCTATTCAAGGTGGCGTTTTATCTGGAGATGTAAAAGATGTATTGTTATTAGACGTAACACCGCTTTCATTAGGTATCGAAACTATGGGTGGGGTTTTTACAAAATTAATTGAGTCTAACACCACAATCCCAACTAAAAAATCACAAGTATTCTCTACTGCTGCTGATACTCAACCATCTGTTGAAATCCATGTTTTGCAAGGAGAAAGAACTATGGCTGCCGATAACAAAACCATTGGTCGATTCCATTTAGATGGTATTCCACCAGCACCAAGAGGAGTTCCTCAAATCGAAGTTACTTTTGATATTGATGCAAATGGTATTATCAAAGTTTCTGCAACCGACAAAGGAACTGGAAAATCTCATGATATCCGTATCGAAGCTTCCTCTGGATTGACTGCCGAAGAAATCGAAAGAATGAAAAGAGATGCTGAAGCCAATGCCGATGCTGATAAAGCTGCTAGAGAAAAAGCTGAAAAATTGAATGAAGCTGACAGTATGATTTTCCAAACTGAAAGCCAATTGAAAGAATTAGGAGATAAAATATCTGACGATAACAAAGTAGCTGTAGAATATGCTTTAACTGAATTGAGAATGGCTCACCAATCACAAGACGTTGCTGCAATTCAAACTGCTTTAGACAACATCAATGCAGCTTGGAAAAAAGCTACTGAAGCGATGTATGCTCAAGGTGAACAAGCTCAAGCAGCTCAACCACAAGCAGAAAACCAAGGAGATAACGTAGAAGATGTTGATTTTGAAGAAGTAAAATAATATTTTCTTTGATTATATTGACAATCATACTATAAAAACCGAGTTATTACTAACTCGGTTTTTTTTTATATTAAAATCACTAAGTATCTTATTTTTTTGTACCTTGCTTCTCTAAAAACCATTAAAAAAAATATGAAATATTTTAGTATTGTTTACCTCGTTTTGTTTTGTGCCTTACATTCATTTTCACAAAAGAAAAAACAAATTCCAAAACCTACACTAAATCTTATTGCAAAAGCAGATCCCGCAAAAGCAGCAATAATCAAAGATAATTTGTATTTTTTTATTTTAAATAAAACGGTAAATGATACCATTTTTATAAAAAAAATGGATGCTATTCTACCCATAGATGCAGCTATAACACCATTTAATGCAAACGGAACCAAATTATATTTGCTTACTTGGGCTGAAAAATCAACAACGAAAACCAATTTAAAATCAGAAGATAAAACCTTGAAATATTTTTATATTTTAGAAGAAAATACTAGTAAAATTGTTTTTAGTAACATACAATTAACTAACATCATTATAGAAAAAGTTTTTTTAGACCAAAATAAAAATGCTTCAGAAACACAAACCCGCAGCCGCAAAGAAGGTTTTGAATGTATATTAAATCCCGATGGAACAATTACTCAAAAAACGACAAAGCAAGTCAATATTTTGAAATACAATGCGGTAACTAGCTCATTTGTAAGTAGTAACAAAAAATAACTAACGAAACCAATTGCCAATGGAGTGAAAAATCCTACCCAAAAAAGTTCGTTTTTTGCAAATTATCAATTCGCCCATTAATTGATTTTCAGATGGCTTTAATTCAATTTTGTAAAAATTATTTTCATCAACTTTTTGCTCAATTGTAGTAAGCCCTAAAAACGAAACCACTATCACGTCATTTTCTTTGGCTTCTATACTAAATTTACCATCCATATCCGTTTGGGTACTGGTTTTGGTACCTTTTATCACCACATTTGCTCCTGGAATTGGACCAACATTATCGCTCACAACCCCTTTTATCACTTTAGTTTGTGGCTTCACAGGAGCTATCATTTTGCCTTTTACATACCCATCATTTTGCTCGGTTTTTGGTTTTTCTTGAGCCAAAACCGCACTACTTTCAACCCCCACAAGCGTCATAATTGCACTTGTAGTTGCCAACCAAACGGTCGATTTTTTTTCCAAAACCTCAATATCTCTGTTTAGTTGGTCTGCTTTAAATCGGCCACAAAGTTTGGCATCTTTTGTATAGGCTTCCAAAATCTCACGGTCGGTTTTTGTGGTAAAATCTACCACATTTTTCATACACTTATCACAAAAACGCCCTTTTGTAGCAGGTGTCATCGCTTGCCAATCTTCGTGGCAAGGTTGCGGGATCGATATTTGAAGCATCGTATTTTTCATATCTAATTTTTTAAGTTGGCCTTTTATATATAAAGAGTACTTTTTATTCAAAAAGGTTGGTAATGTTTATTTTTAACATTTGCTAATTTTAAAATAAAGATATACGAAATAAAGATATGTAGAAGCATGAAAGATATACGTAATATTTACAATATAGAATGATTTGTAATATAAATAAAGTACAATAATATATATCTAAAATAATAATAATAAATTATTTTTTTAAATACATAATACAGTACTTTCAATTATATTCAAAAAAAAAGGCTATCTAAATGAATTGATAGCCTTTATTTATGATTAATTTTTGATCATTGGAGGATATTGTTCTAATATTTTGGTAACAAAACCTTTTATATTTTCGTCTTTTTTGTCCACGTTTTGAGTTAAATTGCCTGTTCCTTCTCCTTGCCAAATCAATTCTTTTTTGGAAGCATCTATCAAATCAATTGTTAAAATGCCTTGAGTAGATGTTGAAACCATATTGGAAGTACCAAAATATGGATTCCAACCCATACCCCAACCGTATCCAAATCCAGCATTAAACTGATTTATATTGATGTTTTTTTCTGCCTTTGTATTGATGTTTATCAACAAATCGGGCGTTTCGCTAAGGGTAAATCCTTTTGCAATCATTTGATTTTCAATGGCATGCAAAATTCTTTTCTTATCTAAATCAGAAATTTCAACTTTATCAATTCCTGCTTTATAAAAAGCAAATGTTTTAAATTTTGAAAAGTCAACTTTTTTATCATAATCAGTATTGACCCTAACTGAGTTGCAAGAACTAAGTGCTAAAATTAAAACAAAAGTAAGTATTTTAATTGTTTTCATAAGAAATTATATTTAGGTTTATAATAATGTTGAGTTAATAATTGTTTTATATTTATAAAATTATTATCATATCAATAAATTATTCTCAAATGTTATGCCAAATGTATAAAAAATAGGTTCATCTTTATTAATTTTAACATTTTAAGTTGTAATATAATATATTACTTATTAAAATAAAAAGATTGATTTTTTTTAAGATATTATTTAGTAGAACTTTATTTTTTTTTAATGATAAATAAAATAAATTGACTACATTAGCCCATAAAATAATGTATTAATCAAAAAAAAATTAGGATGAAAAAAGGGATTTTAATTTTAGGTTTATCAATTGTATTGGTATCCTGTAACAGTTCAAAAAGTACAACAAGTTCCGCAAGTGCAAACCCTTCAGAAAAAGCTATGGTATTGACTCCGGCATTGGCAGAAGGAAAATCATTGTATGAAAATAATTGTGCCAAATGTCATAAATTGTATGCTGCAAGCGAATATACTAAGCAAGAATGGAAACCGATTTTGTTGAAAATGCAAAAAATGGCTAAAATAGATGATGCACAATTGGCCAGAATATCAGAATATATTGATGCTCAATTATAATAAATCATGGAAAGTAGTATTGATGCAACAATCAATTGGCATGATTTTGAAAAAATCAACCTAAGAGTAGGTACTATCATTGCAGTTCAGGATTTTCCTGAAGCCAGAAAACCTGCCTATCAATTGACTATTGATTTTGGTTCGGAAATTGGAATCAAAAAAAGTTCAGCCCAAATTACAAAAAGGTATGAAAAAGACATTTTATTGCATCGTCAAATAGTAGCGGTAGTAAATTTTCCAAAAAAACAAATTGGAAAATTTATGAGTGAGTGTTTGGTATTAGGCTCTGTGGGATTAGAAAACGATATTGTACTGCTAGCTCCTGACTATAAAGTTGCAAACGGTTTGAAAATTGGATAAAAAAACCTCGCTATCTATAAGCGAGGTTTTTAATTTACTAATTAATATAGTATTTTGAATATATTAAATATCATCAAAATCTACATCAGTAAAATTTTTGTTTTTTGGGTAATCAAATTCGTCGTTTGATTCTTTTTTATAGTCTTTTTGATGCCGTTCCGAAATGACTTCTTCCCCTTTGTTATTCCAAACAAAAGCGGTCATTTGGTTTAAAATATCTGTAAAAGCATTAAAATCTTCTTTATACAAATATATTTTGTGTTTTTTAAAATGAAAAGAACCATCTTCTTCAGTAAATTTTTTACTTTCAGTAATTGTAATATAATAATCGTCTGCTTTTGTTGATCTTACATCAAAAAAATAAGTTCTTCTGCCGGCTCTTAAAACTTTAGAAAAAATTTCTTCTTTTTCTAATAAATCATTTTCTCTCATATTCCTATTTTTCAAAATTTGTTATATCATGTAACCAAGCCCAAAAATGCTAAAATTTATCTAAATAAACAAATATTTAGGACATTTCTTTTTCAGAAAGTTGCTTGAGATATAAATCTTGATAATACCCTGTTTGGTTTACTAACTGATTATGAGAGCCTTCTTGAATGATTTGTCCATCTTCGATGATGATAATTTTATCTGCATTTTTAGCAGACGACACCCGATGGCTTACTATAATTGTAGTTTTATTTTTGCAAATTTCTAATAAATTATGTAATATTTGCTCCTCAGTTTCTGTATCTACTGCCGATAAACAGTCGTCAAAAAGCAATATTTCGGGATTTTTTATCAAAGCTCGGGCAATAGACACTCGTTGCTTTTGACCACCAGAAAGTGTAATACCTCTTTCGCCCAATATGGTTTGGTAACCGTTATTAAATTCAATGATATTTTGATGCACTACTGCCATTTGTGCAGCATTTTCTACTGCCGCAAAGCTTGCCTTTTCGTTGCCAAATTTGATATTATTTTCAATTGTATCGCTAAACAAAAAGGCATCTTGTGGCACAACGCCAATGTTATTTCGCAAATCAAACAAATTTATTGTAGAAATGGGTTTTCCATCAATGAGAATTTGTCCAGAATTTACATCATACATGCGACTGATTAGCCCCAGAATGGTAGATTTTCCTGATCCTGTTTTGCCTAAAATGGCCAATGTTTCCCCTTTTTTGATGGAAAAACTGATGTTTTTTAGCGCAGTTATTTGTGTATCATTATAAGTAAATGAAACGTTTTCAAATGCGATTTCGCCATGTATGTCTGTTTTTTCTGTACAATTATTTTGTATTTCTGGCACAATTTTCAAAAATTCGTTTATTCTTTTTTGAGATGCTTCGGCTTCTTGCACCATCGACGAAACCCACCCCAGCGAGGCTACAGGCCATGTGAGCATATTGACATATAAGATAAATTCTGCAATGGTTCCTATGCTGGCGATACTACCATTGATGTACATAAGACCACCAAAATAGATGACCACCAAATTACTAATACCTATTAAAGCCATCATTAAGGGACCAAAAAGGGAATTGACTTTTGCTAAATCCAAACTTTTTTGCTTGCTTTCGTCTGAAAGTTGGTTCATATTGTCTTGGAACTGTGCTTCTAATGAATAAGCTTTGATTACCCGAATACCAGAAAACACTTCTTGTGTAAAACTAGAAATTTTTGACAAATATTGTTGAAAAATACTACTTCTTTTATTAATTTTTTGACTTAATTTGAATATAAAATAAGATAAAATAGGAAGAGGTAGTAAGGTATAGATGGTTAATTTTGTAGAAACATTTAACATATATGTAATAACAATTGCAAATCTAATAAAGGTATTGATGGTGTACATCACAGCGGGTCCAGCATACATGCGTACTTTGGCTACATCTTCACTTATTCGATTCATCAAATCACCTGTTCTATTTTTTTTATAAAAATCTTGCGTTAAATTTTCATATTGTAAAAAAACTTCATTTTTCAAATCAAACTCGATATGTCTGGACATGACAACTAAAGTCTGACGCATTAAAAAAGTAAGTATTCCTGCAATAATTGTAGTACCAATGACTAATAATATGTTGTGTAACAATTCTTGTTGGATAAGTTGTGTATTTTCTGGATTGGTTTTAACATATTCTTCAATAGTTTTGAACGATTTACTAATTAGTTTAGGAGTAAAAAGCGAAAAAAATTGGGCAACAATTGTAATGAAAATGCCTAATAAAAATTTTGATTTGTATTTAAAAAAGTATTTATTGATATACTGTAATTCTTTCATTTGGATGTGATTAATTTAAAAAAATTAAAAAAGCAAAGATACAAGATTGTGATCAATATCTGTACAATCAAATGACAGTTTTCAAATAAATCAATTTTGTTTCAATAAATTCAAACAATTGTATTATTTTTGCACCGCAAATTATTTTTGCAGTTTTAATTTTTAAATGTTCTTATCAAGTGCTAAACAGACGACATATCCGTATTAAAGTGATGCAAACCATTTTTGCCATGCATCAAAATGGTTCTGATGATTTATTAAAAGAAGAAAAGTTTTTGAAGTACAGTATTGATAGTATAAAAGATTTATATTTGACAATATTGGCTGCTTTAATTGAATTGAAAAAAACAGAAGCCGTTTTTCTTCACAAAAGTAGCCTTAAACATTTGGCAACCAAAGATGAAAAAAATCCTAATAACAAATTTATTAATAATGGTATATTGTTGTTTTTGGAAGAAAATAATCCATTAGGTATAGCCCTCGAAGGCCGCAAAATTAATGATTGGTCTATGAATAATGATGCTATTTTGATGCTTTTAGAAGATGTAAAAAAATCTGAAATTTATCAAAATTACATGTACAATAGGGTAAATAATTTTGAAGAAGACCGAAATTTTATACTGAATTTATTTGAAAATATTATTGTTCCAAATGAAAAATTTTACAGTTATTTGGAAGAAAAAACCCTTACATGGGTAGATGATATTCCGCTTGTAAATACCTTTATTTTAAAACAATTGGCAACTATACGAGGCATAGAGGATCCAAAATTTAAAATCCCAACCATTTACAAAAACGAAGATGATAAGGAATTTGCCCAGCATTTATTTAGAAAAACAGTATTAAATGAAGCAACATTTGCTAAGGAATACCACGATAAAACACCAAATTGGGACATTGAACGTATAGCAGAAATGGATACTATCATTTTGAAAATGGCCATTTGCGAGTTTTTAAAATTTCCATCAATTCCTACCAATGTTACCATAAACGAATATTTAGAATTAGCCAAAGAATATTCTACACCAAAAAGTAGTGTGTTTATCAATGGTATTTTAGATAATATTTTGAAAGATATGAAAAATACCGACAGACTTCAAAAAATAGGCAGAGGTTTGATGTAATTATTTATATTTTACATTTAATAATAATAATAATAACAATTAAATTACTATAATATGAATTATCCTATAATAATCCAATTAGGTTTGGTGGCCTTGGTTTTTTATTTTTTTATGATCAGACCTCAACAAAAAAAGATAAAAACAGAAAAAGAATTTGAAAAATTACTAAAATTAGGAGATAGAGTGGTTACCAAAAGTGGCATACACGGTAAAATTGCAGAATTGGGCGAAACAACTATTGTATTAGAAACAATGTCGGGAAAATTAAAAATGGAACGGTCCTCAATTTCGTTAGAGTTGAGTGCATCATTAAAAAAATAAATATAAAAAAACCTCTTTTAATAGAGGTTTTTTTATTGATTTTTCTCAAATTTACGCTCTATTGCAGCAATCATTTCGCCTGCAATATCTTTATTAGTAGCAGATTCAATACCTTCCAATCCAGGAGAGGAATTGACTTCTAACAACAAAGGCCCTTTTGAAGATCGGATAATGTCCACTCCTGCTACTTTTAAATCCATTGCTTTTGCTGCTTTTATAGCAATTTTTTTCTCTTCGGCAGTAATTTTAATTACAGATGCAGTGCCCCCCAAATGTATATTGGCTCTAAACTCGCCAGGCAAAGCCTCTCTTTGTATGGCAGCAACAACTTTGCCGTCTATAACAAAACATCGAATGTCTTTGCCATTTGCTTCTTTTATAAATTCTTGAACTAATATATTGGCATTGAGGCTTTTAAAGGCATTGATAACACTTTCGGCTGCTTTTTTGGTTTCTGCAAGTACAACACCTTTACCTTGTGTGCCTTCCAATAATTTGACAATTAAAGGAGAACCACCAACCATTTTGATCAAATCATCTGTATCCAAAGGCGAATTGGCAAAACCCGTTGTTGGTATTTCTACCCCATTATTAAGTAGCAATTGCAACGAAAAAAGCTTATCTCTTGATTGGGTTATGGCAGCTGCAGAGTTTAAACAATATACTTTCAAAGCTTCAAATTGTCGGGTTAAGGCACATCCATAAAAGGTAATACTAGGTCTTATTCTTGGAATTATTGCATCAAAATTGTCTAAAACCCTGCCCCCCCTATAATGAATTTCTGGAGTTGTAGCATCCAGTTTCATATAACATTCTTTGATATTCAAAAAGTGCATTTCGTGTCCTCTAATAGTTCCTGCCTCCATAATCCGCTTGTTGCTATACAGTTCGGGGTTGCTGGCCAACAAGCCAATGCGAAGGCCTTGTATGTTTTTATTTGCATTTTTATAATATAAATGTAAATTTTCTGACGTAGGTTGCCCTAATAAATATTTTTGCTCTGGATCAACTAATATTCTACCACTCATGGCTTCTCGACCTAAAAGCATTCTAAATCCCATGGAGTCTCTATTGGTTAGCGTCAGTTCGATACTCCAATTTTTGCCACCAATTTCTAAATCGGCACTAATAACATAACGTTGTTCTCTAAAACCGCTCGAACTTTTTACAACCCGTTTATCTATCAATTTTGATTCGCAATGGATAATGGTTTTTACATTATTTTGAATGGGATTGATATCGAACTTGACCCAATTTTCACCATTTTTAATAAAAGGAGCAATATTAATGGCATGCAAAGCCGATGTTTTTGCTCCAGAATCAACACGAGCTTTAATTGTTGGTATTCCCAAATTTGGAAACGAACACCACTCTTCACTACCCACTATCACTTTTTCTTGAAACATAGTATCTTATTTTGATTTGAAGTCAAAAATATTTAATTTTTTGCCAATATCAATCCTATTTTGATTTTATTTTATTTTTTTTAAAGTAGTGTGCTATGCTCATTAAAAATCCCTTTTATTTTTAAAAATTAATACTACATTTTTGAATAAATTATAATTTTAAAAGTAGCTTATAACTTTCGATATTGCGAGTTACTTTTTAAGCAATAGTTTAGAAACTCTAAGCAAATGATGAAATTTGACTATTTTGGTATGGATACCAAATATACATATAAAATATATTTGGTATGAGTTATGGTTAGTTATAAAAATTATTTCTTTTTTGTAATGGAAATATGTATTGATAGTCCAAATAATTGAAGTACATTTTGTTATATTTCTTAATATCTTTGAATAATTAAATTTTATAAATATTTTTGAAATACAATTAAAAATAAATAGTATTTATTTTATTTATTTAAAATAAAATACATTAATATTTGTTATAATAGAATTATAGTTCTTCATTTAATTTAAAAAAAAATTAAAAATTATAAAATTACTTTATTTTTAAAATTACAGGAAATCATTTATAAAACGGTTCATATAAGATTATTCATTTTAATTTACCTAAGACTATTGAAATCACATTGCATGTAAATATTTACTATATAATTAGCAGTATAAAATACACTTAAAATTAATAAGTTATTACTTGAAAAAATAATTAATACATATTTTTAGTTTAATAAAATTATTACATTTTTTTTCAGCCATGTTTCAAAAAAAATAAAATAAATTTTTAGTGTAAAATATACACAAAACATTTGGTGGTTTCAAAAAGTAGTTTTATCTTTGCGTAATAATAACACAAAATAGAAAATTATGTTACTCCATTTAGACCCCAATTTCAAACCATTTGCAGGAGAAGAAATTCAATTTGAGAAATTTACTTTTTCGGGTGGCGAACCTCATATTAAAATCAATCCCAACTTTGATTTGACTGAAAAAGTAACCGTTACACACCGCATGCAATCCTTTAATGATCTTGGTTTTTTGTGTTTGGCTGCCGATGCTTTGCAACGTATGGGGGCAAAACTCGGTACTTTGTTTATTCCTTATTTTCCAGCGGCTCGACAAGATCGGGTGATGGTAGCGGGCGAACCCCTTTCGGTAAAAGTATATGCCCAGATTATCAATAGTTTAGGTTTTGAAAAAGTGATGGTTTTTGATGCCCATTCGGAAGTAACACCCGCAGTATTAGATCATTGTGAGGTCATTCCGAATCATGATTTTATTCAAAAAGTAGTTGAAAAAATTGGTAATGAGGTACTTTTGATTTCGCCAGATGGTGGTGCTTTGAAGAAAATATACAAAGTATCCGAATTTTTGGGAGGCGTAGAAGTGATAGAATGCAGCAAAAGCCGAGACGTAAAAACAGGTAAATTATCCGGATTTAAAGTTTACAAAGACGATTTAGAAGGGAAAAATTGCCTCATTGTAGATGACATTTGCGATGGTGGCGGCACTTTTGTTGGTTTGGCACAAGAACTCAAAAATAAAAATGCAGGCAAATTATACTTAGCCGTGAGCCACGGAATTTTCAGCAAAGGTTTTGAAGCCTTGCAAGACTTTGAACACATTTTCACAACCAATTCATTTAGGGATATGGAGAATGAAAAGGTGGAAGTGATAAAAATTGAAACGAGATGAATCTAAAAATAATCAAATAAACATAAACCTTTTTTTAAATTAGCACACGGATAAACACAGATGTAAACAAACACGGATTTATTTAATATTAAAAATATGTTAAAAGAACAAGAACTAACAGAACAAATCATAAAAGTATATTATGATGTTTACAACGAACTAGGATATGGTTTTCTCGAAAAAGTATATCAAAATGCAATGTATTTAGAACTCAAATCAAGAGGTTTTTATGTAGAAGCACAAAAACAAATTAAGGTAAAATACAAGGGAATTGAAGTTGGAGAATATTTTGCAGACTTAGTAGTAAATGAAAAGATAATAATAGAATTAAAAGCAGCTGATTATTTAGTAAAAGAGTTCGAAGCTCAACTATTAAATTACTTGAGAGGAACACAAATTGAGTTAGGACTTTTATTTAATTTTGGTAAAAAACCTGAATATAAAAGAAAGATATTTAGTAATGATAGAAAGTAAAAAATCCGTGTTTACGAAGTATCCGTATAATCCGTGTTCAATTATTAAGCACGCAGATAAACACAGATGTAAACAAACACGGATTAAAAAAAACAGATAAAAATCCGTGTTTACGAAGTATCCGTGTAATCCGTGTTCAATTATTAAGCACACAGATAAACACAGATATAAACAAACACTGATTAAAAAAATACAGATAAAAATCCGTGTTTACGAAGTATCCGTGTAATCCGTGTTCAATTATTAAGCACACAGATAAACACAGATGTAAACAAACACGGATTAAATAAAAACAGATAAAAATCCGTGTTTACGAAGTATCCGTGTAATCCGTGTTCAATTATTAAGCACACAGATAAACACAGATGTAAACAAACACGGATTAAATAAAAACAGATAAAAATCCGTGTTTACGAAGTATCCGTGTAATCCGTGTGCAATTATTAAGCAGACGAATAAACACAGATATAAACAAACACTGATTAAAAAAAAACAGATAAAAATCCGTGTTTACGAAGTATCCGTGTAATCCGTGTTCAATTATTAAGCACACAGATAAACACAGATGTAAACAAACACGGATTAAATAAAAACAGATAAAAATCCGTGTTTACGAAGTATCCGTGTAATCCGTGTTCAATTATAAAGCACACAGATAAAAAAACAAAGAAAGATAAAAAATAAGCATAAAAATATTGAGATAATGTATAAATAAATCAATAAATTATAGAAAAATTTCAAAAATGAAACTCAAAATAATTAAAGACGACATAACTAAAATAGCAGTAGATGCCATTGTTAATGCTGCCAACTCATCACTTTTGGGTGGTGGAGGTGTTGATGGTGCCATTCACAGTATTGGGGGAAAACAAATTCTGGAAGAATGTATCGTTATAAGAAACAAACAAGGTGGTTGCAATACAGGTGAAGCGGTGATAACTTCTGCTGGAAATTTACCTTCAAATTTTGTTATTCATACCGTTGGACCTGTTTGGAATGGCGATAAAGAAGAAAAGAAATTACTTTTGGAAAACTGTTATCGGAATGTTTTAGAATTGGCAGTTTCAAACAATATAAAAACGATTGCTTTTCCAAATATTAGTACTGGAATTTATCATTTTCCAAAAGATAAAGCAGCAGAAATTGCAATAAATACCGTTACTAATTTTATTCAAAAAGATAAAATTGAAGAAGTTATTTTTGTTTGTTTTGATGAGGAAAATTATGAAATATATGATAGTTTACTGAAAATAGTTCTTAAAAAGAAGAAATTAGTACATGCCGCTTTATTCGGATTAGCAGTTGGAGATGCCTTAGGCGTTCCTGTGGAGTTTAAAAGTCGAGAAAGTCTAAAAATGAATCCCGTTAAAGGTATGCAAGAGTTTGGTACACATAATCAACCCAAAGGAACGTGGAGCGACGATAGTTCATTGACGTTTTGTTTGGCGGAAAGTTTATGCAAAGGTTATACTATTGAATCCATAGCGAAGAATTTTTTGCAATGGTATAATTCCCAAATATGGACTCCACACGGTGAAATTTTTGATAATGGAATTGCAACTTCTATAGCAATGCATGCTCTGAATCAAGGTGTTGTTCCAACGCTTGCAGGAGGTAAAGATGAAAACAGTAACGGTAATGGCTCTTTAATGCGAATTTTACCATTGGTATTTTATAGTAAGGATTTTAGTATTGAACAACGATTTCAGATAATAAAAGAGGTTTCATCAATAACACACGCACACATTCGTTCTGTTTTAGCATGTTTTATGTATATTGAATTCGCTTTACAAATAATAAAAGGTAATGACAAATGGATTTCATTTAAAAATATGCAATTAGAAGTAGCTCATTTTTTAGATAACAATGCAATATGTTCTCAAGATGAATTTGATAAATTCCATAGAATTATGTATATTCATAGTAATCTAGATTATAAAATAATACCTATTCATGAATATTCAGAGGCTGAAATTAATTCTTCGGGATATGTTTTACATAGTTTAGAGGCGAGTATTTGGTGTATTTTAAATTCAAATTCGTATCAAGAAACGGTTTTGAAAGCAGTCAATTTAGGTGGCGATACCGACACAACGGCTGCTATAGCAGGTGGTTTAGCAGGTTTAATTTATGGTTATGATGCAATTCCAAAAGAATGGATTCATGTACTAGCTCGAAAAAACGATATTGAAAAATTATGTGATAAATTAAGTGAAAAATATGAAATACACTAAAGAAAACATCCATCCTGAAAATAAATTTTTGTTTTTTTGGGGACATCAACCTTCCAAAGATGGGACTTTAAGCAAAACGTGTTTTAGTCAATGGTGGGAAAGTCCGTTTGTAGTGGATGGCGTGGAATACAAAACCGCCGAACATTGGATGATGGCAAAAAAAGCAGCATTATTTGTAGATACTGCAACTTTAGAAAAAATTCTTGCTTGCAATTCACCAGCTGAAGCCAAAAAACTGGGTCGAGAAGTAACAAATTATGATGAACAAAGATGGTTAAATAATAGATTTCAAATTGTTAAAGAAGGCAATCTTCATAAATTCAGTCAAAATAAAAAACTAAAAGAATTCCTTTTGAATACCAAGGATAACATTCTTGTAGAAGCAAGTCCCGTAGATGCTATATGGGGAATTGGAATGGCTAGCGACCATAAAGATTGTACACATCCTGAAAGATGGAGAGGTCTCAATCTCTTAGGATTTGCATTAATGGAAGTTAGAGACGAGTTACATAATCCTTTTTAAAATTTAAAAAAATGAACGAAAAAGAAAACAAAAATACAAGTAAATTTTTAAGCCTTGTTTTACGACATGCTCCAGAAACAATAGATTTAGCTTTGGATGAAAATGGATGGGCAAACGTAGCAGAATTAATTGAAAAGTGCAATAAAAATCATAACAAAATAGATTTTGATAATTTGGTTACCATTGTTGAAACCAATGATAAAAAAAGATTTGCCTTCAATGAAGACCAAACAAAAATTAGAGCCAATCAAGGGCATTCTATCGAAGTGGATTTGAATTTAAAAGAAGTAACTCCTCCAGATATTTTATATCATGGAACGGTTGCCTCTGCATTATCAGAAATTAAAGAATTTGGTCTTAAAAAAATGAGCCGACAACACGTGCATCTAAGTAAAGATATTGAAACTGCTATAAAAGTTGGGGCAAGACGTGGAAAACCAATTATTTTAGAGATTGATTCTAAAAGGATGAAGGATGAAAATTTTATATTTTATGTATCCGAAAATGGCGTGTGGCTAACAGATGCTGTGCCTTCTCAATTTATAAAATTGTTGAACGAAAATTGAAACCATGAAACGAACACTAGTAATTGGCGACATTCACGGAGGGTTAAAAGGGTTGCAACAAGTAGTGCAAAAAGCAACTATAACTCCCGATGACACCTTAATTTTTCTCGGGGATTATGTAGATGGGTGGAGTGAATCTGCTCATGTGATTGACTATTTAATTGATTTAGAAAAAAAACAATCTTGTATTTTTATAAAAGGAAATCACGATGTTTGGTGTGAAGAGTGGTTAACATTTGAAAAACAGAATGATCTTTGGTTATTTCATGGAGGAAAATCTACTATAGAAAGTTATCAAAACTATTCATTAGAACAAATCAATAATCATTTGAATTTCTTTCGAAAAATGAAGGATTATTATATAGATTCTGAAAATAATTTGTTTATTCATGCCGGATTTTCTTCCATGCATGGGCCAAGTAAAGAACATTATTCTTCCAATTTTTCATGGGATAGAACATTGTGGGAAACTGCTGTGGCAATGGATAAACAGTTGAAAAAAAACAGCGAATTTTTTCCAAAAAGGTTGCTACTTTTTAAAGAAATCTATATTGGTCACACACCCACATTAATTTATAAAATAGAAACCCCTATGAATAAAGCTAATATTTGGAATGTTGATACAGGAGCAGCATTTACGGGTAAACTTTCAATTTTAGATATTCACTCAAAAGAATATTGGCAAAGCGACAACTTACCGTCATTGTATCCAAACGAGAAAGGTAGAAATTAATAATAATAAAAACCAACCAAACCCATGAACCCACTACTCCTAACAGACGGCTACAAAGTCGATCACCGCAGACAGTACCCAAACGGGACCACATTAGTATATTCCAACTGGACACCTCGAAAAAGCCGTATTGAGGGCGTTGATGAAGTGGTCTTTTTTGGCTTGCAATACTTCATCAAAAAATACATTTTGGAAGACTTTGAAACCCATTTTTTCAAGCAACCCAAAGAAAAAGTCGTTGCCCAATACGCCCGAAGAATAAATAACTACTTGGGCGAAAACCAAGTAGGAACCAAACACATCGAAGACTTGCACGATTTGGGCTATATTCCAATGGTTATCAAAGCTTTACCCGAAGGAGCTAGCGTGCCAACTCGTGTGCCTATGTTCACGATGTACAACACCTTGCCCGAGTTTTTTTGGCTCACCAACTATTTTGAAACCCTCGTTTCTGCCGTTATTTGGATGCCTTGCACCTCAGCGACTATTGCCAAACAATACCGCAAAGTGTTGGATCATTTTGCTGCCGAGACATCAAGTTTGCCCGAGTTTGTAAACTGGCAAGGACACGATTTTTCGATGCGTGGCATGGCAGGAATCGAGGCTGCAACTTGCTCTGCCATGGGGCATTTGTTGAGTTTTAATGGCACCGACACCATTCCTGCAATCGATTTGTTGGAGCAGTATTACAACGCCAATTCCGATGCCGAACTCATTGGTGGCTCCGTTGCCGCTACCGAACATAGCGTGATGTGCATGGGTACCATCGAAGACGAAATTGGTACGTTCAAACGACTGATAACCGAAGTGTATCCAAAGGGAATTGTGTCCATCGTTTCCGATACTTGGGACTTGTGGAAAGTGCTCACCGATTATTTGCCAAAACTCAAAAACGAAATCCTAAACCGTGAGGGCAAAGTAGTAATCAGACCCGATAGTGGCGACCCAGTTGATATCATTTGTGGCAATCCCAACGGAAAAAACAGCCACGAAATCAAAGGCGTTATCGAGTTGCTTTGGGACACTTTTGGCGGCACAACCAACAGCAAAGGCTACAAAGAATTGGACCCACACATTGGTGCTATTTATGGCGACAGCATCACTGTGGCTCGAGCAACACAAATTTGCGAACGTCTGCAACAAAAGGGGTTTGCCTCTACCAATGTTGTTTTGGGCATTGGTTCGTTTACCTACCAATACAACACCCGCGACACCTTTGGGTTTGCCATGAAAGCCACTTATGGCGAAGTAAACGGTGAGGGAAGAGCCATTTTCAAAGACCCCATCACCGACGATGGTACCAAAAAATCAGCCAAAGGATTGATGAAAATAGAGCGACAAAACAACACCTATATCCTAAAAGATGAAGTAAGTTGGGATGAAGAACAACAAGGCGAATTGAAAGAAGTTTTCAGAGATGGAAAACTGCTTCTTGATCAAAACTTTCAAGAAATCAGAGCGAGATTACAAGAAAAATAAGTATTTTTAGGAGCTATTTCCCGCTATCCATTACAAGTCCACCACAAAAAAAGGGGTGGTTCTAAGACAAAAAAAGAGCTTCTTAGGTCGCTTTTTTTTGTCAAGAACCACTCCCTTTTTTTTGCGGCGTCCTTTCCATTACTATCGGGGCTAGGGCATCGGTTTTAAAAATGAAATAAAAGTTTTATTAGAGGCAATTGCATATTAATACTTCAAATTTCAAAAAACAATATCAATTTTAATAAAAAATTAATTACAAATAATTAATTATTTACACATTATATATATATAATAGTCAAAAAAAACATTTTAATTGTAAAATTCAAATCAGTGCATCTGTGGAAAAAAAAAACATCCATGCAATTTTAGCAAAACAAATAAAACATCTGTGCATCTGTGGCCAAAAAAAAGTAAAACTTCCGTACAATTCTGAAAAAATATCAGTGCATCTGTGGCCAAAAAAAAGCAAAACTTCCGTACAATCCTGAAAAAAAATCAGTGCATCTGTGGCCAAAAAAAAGCAAAACTTCCGTACAATTCTGAAAAAAAATCAGTGCATTTGTGGCCAAGAAAAAGGCTGCTCAAAGTGGCAGCCTTTTTTATGTTATTATTTTTTTACAACTAATCTAAAACCCTCACCATGTATATTAAAAATTTCAACATTTGGATCTTGTTTTAAGTATTTACGTATTTTTGCAATATAAACATCCATACTTCGTGAAGTAAAATAATTGTCATCTCTCCATATTTTGGTCAATGCCAACTCCCTAGACAACAAATCGTCTTCATGCAAAATTAGCATTTTCAACAATTCGTTTTCTTTTGGCGAAAGCTTCACAGGATCTTGGCCTTTGAAAGATAAAAATCTTAATTTAGAATTCAAATTAAAATCACCAATTTGAAATTCAAATTTGGTATTTTCAGTTTTAGCATCTTGAGACTTGCGTTGCATGATGGCTTTAATTTTCATCAACAAAACTTCAGAATCAAATGGTTTGTTCAAATAATCATCTGCTCCAACTTTGTAACCTTTCAACACGTCTTCCTTCATAGATTTTGCAGTTAAAAATACAATAGGTACTTCCGTATTTTTTTCTCTAATTTCTTTGGCAAGGGTATAACCATCTTTATAAGGCATCATGACGTCCAGGATGCACAAATCAAAATTGTCTTTTTTGAATTTTTCAAAACCTTCCATTCCATTTTTGGCCAATACTACATCAAAATCGTTTAAGATTAAGTAATCTTTTAAAATAGCACCAAAATTCTGATCATCTTCTACTAATAGGATTTTTTTATTTACAGCTTCCATATATTAATTTATTAAGGGGATTTTTATAATAAAGGTAGTTCCACTACCCTTTTCACTTTCAACATAAATTTGACTATTATGGTCGTCAACTATTCTTTTTACATAAGCCAAGCCCAGTCCGTGTCCTTTTACATTATGAACATCGCCCGTGTGTTCTCTATAAAACTTTTCAAAAATACGTTTCTGAGTAGCTTTATTCATGCCTATTCCATTGTCTTTTATTTTGACAATTACAAAATCTTTAATGTTTTCTGTTGCAATATGAATAACGGGGTTTTCGACAGAATATTTTATGGCATTGTCTAAAATATTAACCATAACATTCGTAAAATGTACATCATTTAACAAAGCAACGTTGCGGGTTGATTTGAAATTTGTGATTATCTTCCCCCCCCTATCTTCTAATATCAAATGCACATGATCAATAGCATCTTCTATAATTCCCTGTATATCAAGTGGTTCTTTGTTTATTTCTAATTCTTTCTTTTCTAATTTTGATATTCGTAATACATTTTCAACTTGAGCATGCATCCTTTTATTTTCATCTCTAATCATTTGCAAATACCTCAAAATCGTATCTTTGTTATCTATCACTTTGGGGCTTTTAATTGCATCTAAAGCCAAATTGATGGTAGCAATTGGGGTTTTAAACTCATGCGTCATGTTATTAATAAAATCTGTTTTGATTTCAGATATTTGCCGTTGTTTTATTAATTGATTTAATGCACTTGAATAAGCAATAATTATAATGATCGTAAAAACAATTGACAATAATGTTATGGCCGCAAGTTCTGAAAACAAGTATTTTTTCTTGTTTGGAAAACTCAAAAACAATTTATATTTTTCGTTGCCATCGCTATCTACAAAAATAGGCATCGAAAATGTAGCATTTTCCTTAACTTTAAAATTTTCAGACTTGATGTCGGTCAATTTGGAATTTTCATATATCCCAAATTCAAAATGGGTTTTTACACCATTTTCTTGCAACTTCTGGGCTAAAATTTCTGTCAATTTGTCTTTTGAAATTCGTTCTTGTATAGGTAATACAGACGAAATATCTTTGTAGGCTATTTCAAATTGTAAGTTTTTTAACAAATCTAAACTCCCCGTTTTTTGAATGGTAACATCGGGAGTCAAATTTGTTTTAGTCAAAGAATTATCTAAAACACTGCCTGAATAGACTTCTGTTTTTCTTTTTGCTGAAAAATTCAACAATTGTAAACTGTCTTTCTTTAAATTAAATAAAGAGGGGTTCAAGTTGTAATTTTCGGATATTATGCTATTTGAATATACGATCGTTTCGTTTGTAACATTATTCTTTTGAACATAATAAAACTGCAGTAAATCTTTTTTTTCTGGTATTTTACCCGTGCTGTCCTTTAATTTTTCGTATTTATTTATAAAACTTTTAAGTTCTTTTTTATCTAAATCATGCGAAACATCTGCAATTACTTTTTGAATATGAAAATTAAATTGCTCATCATTATTTTCAAATGATGTTTTGAACCAATACAACTGTACAAGTATAATGCCAATTAAGGAAATACTCATCAAAAATACTAATAGTCTAAAAAAAAGTTTGTTCATCAATTGGAATTATAAATTGAAAATATTACTTGCAAAATTTGTGCCAAAATGTTTAATTTTAACAATAACAAATTTACAAATTTAACATTTACAAAAAATGATATTAACCAAAGATTAACAATTTGATTTATTTAAGTTGCTTGATAATATCTCTAACTTGTTGATTTAAGGTACTTAAGTCTGTATTTTCAATAATAAAATTGCTCTTTTCAATTCGTTGTTCGTCTGTCCATTGATTGTTTATTCGTTCTAAAACGGCCGCTCTAGTGGTTTGATCTCTTTGTATTACCCTTTGAATTCGAGTTTCGAGCGGACAAATTACCGTAATAATCAAATCACAATCTTTGTAACTGCCACTTTCAAACAAAATGGCTGCTTCTTTTATGATATAGCGTGCCGAAGGGTATTTGAGTAACCAATTTTGAAAATGAATTTGCAAGGCGGGATGAACAATTGCATTTAATAACGCTAATTGTGTTGGGTTTTTAAAAACTAAGGAAGCTAATTTGGCTCTATTCAATTGATTGTCTTCTATAACTTCGTTACCAAAAGTTTGGACTATTTGAGCTAATATTTCAGGTGATTTGGTCAATAATTTGGCCTGATCGTCAGCAATATATAATGGAAAGCCCATTGTTTCAAAAAGTTTGGCAACTGTCGATTTGCCACTGCCAATACCACCTGTTAGTCCAATTATTTTTGGTTTCATTATATTTTATAAAAAAGTTCAGGAAAAGCTTCTTCTGGTGTTTGTTTTTTAATATTTAATTTATAATATGATTTAATAAAACCATATCCGTAGCCAAAAAACTGCTTCCATGTTGCAATTACTGATAAATATCCAATAATTACACTTCTGTTTTGAATAGAAGAAACAATAAAAATTAAGACAAAATAAAAGAAATATAATTTTATAAAAATGTCTAACAAAAAGAACAATGCTATAATTGATAAATAAAATCCTATTACAAAAAAAGCAGGAACAAAATAAGTGATTTTACTATAGTTAGGATGCCATAAATTTAAAATTGGTCTTACTTTACCAAATTTTTTTACCTGAATATAAAATTTATCCCAATTAATTCTGCGTTTATGAAAAACGGCAGCCTCTGATATAAGTTTTGTTTTATAACCTAATTTCCAAAGTCTGATAGACAAATCTGGGTCTTCGCCTGGGTGTATATTTGAAAAACCTTTTGAAGCGATGAAGGCTTTTTTGGAAATACCCATATTAAAACTTCTGGGCTGAAAAGTATCAATTTTTTCAGATCCGCCTCTAATGCCACCTGTGGTTAAAAAAGAAGTCATTGAAAAATTTATCGCTTTTTGAATAGCCGTAAACGATTCGTGAGCAGTATCTGGACCTCCAAAACAATCTACATATTGGTTTTCTAAAGACGTAGCCACTGTTTGCAAATAATGGTTTGGAATGATACAATCTGAATCAAATATGATAAAATAGTCTCCTTTTGCAAGATTCATTCCAAAATTTCTTGAATCGCCAGGCCCCGAATTGTATTTTAAATAATATGCAATGTTCAATTTATCTTCAAATTGATGTACAACATTTTGACATGGAATCGTTGATCCATCTTCAATGATGACAATTTCAAATTCATTTTTGTACTGTTGATTAGCAAGACTTTCTAACAATTCTTGAATTTCATCGGGTCTGTTGTAAACAGGAATAATAATTGAAAAAAACATGTGCTTTATTTTTTAAACGGCAAATATACGAATTTTATAAAAAACAAAAGCCACTCTTGGAGTGGCTTTTGAAAATTTTAAAATTTAATTATTGTTTTAAAACCTTAATTGTTTTTGTTTGATTGTCTGACGTTACTTTAAGGATATATGATCCTGCACTTAAATGAGACATATCTACTTGTGATTGGGTCGTATTTGTATTTTTAGTTAATACTTCTTGACCTAATAAATTATAAATTGCAATGCGATCGATATTTTTGAAATATGAAATATTTAATACATCTTTTATTGGATTTGGATACACTACATATTTTTTAATGTCAAAAGTTTCATTAGCTAAATTGGCTGATATAGCAATGTCATCAACATATAAATTGTATTGGTTTGCAGCAGAATAGGCATTGAAACCAAAATAATAAACCCCCGTTGTTGTTGGTGTAAAAGTAACTGTATTTGTAGTAGCAGCACTTGTATTGATAGTTGGATGATTTGCTAAAGCAGTGGTCATTCCAGTAGCTGATGCAGTAGTTCCGTAAGCTATTTTAAGTTTTTCGATATAAGTTGTACTGTTATTTCCATATTTATACGAAATATCATAAGCAGTACCTCCTGTTAAATTGATACCCGCAGTAAAAAACCAAGCATTGGCAGCATTTGCACTATTATAAGCATATTTCAAAGTTCTATTGGTAAAACCGTTTCCAGGATTGTTTACTATTGTCCAATTGTTGCCTGTTCCTGCATTTTGTGTAGTTGTACAAACTGGTGTAGTTGTTCCTGTAGTACCTTCAAAATTCATTGTATATGGTGCTTCATAAGTATTACATGCCGCTGCAAACAAAGTAGTTTGAGACCAAGAAGACATTGTAGCAGTTGCACATACTGAGTTTACCCAAACATAATAATTAGTAGCAGCTGTAAGTCCTGTAAGATTTACCGTAGTTGTACCTGCGGCTATTGTTCCAGTTGGAGTTGTAGTAGCTGTTGGTGCAGTACTTGAAGTACTTAAATAATAAGTATAGCCGTTTGCTGGTGCATTTGCTGGTGCAGTCCAAGAAATAGTTGCTCCAGTTGTAGTGATATTGCTAACCATAATTGCTGTTGGTTCTGTACAAGCTGGAGTAGTATCTAGTTTAAAATCATCAAAAGCAACATACCATGGTGCTAAACTTGATTGGTTTACTCTTATTGCAAAGTAATAAGTTCCAGAAGTTGTAGGAACAAATGTTCTTTTCATTTTTACATAAGATTGAATAGCAGCTGTTGAAGCTCCTGCTGGCGAATAAGAAGCTCCCATTTGAGTTGCTGATGTAGCATCTATTTGAGTGTTATAAAACATATCTACATTCCAACCACTATAACCATCGCCTTGTACAAATGTACTAAAATCATAAGATGTTCCAGCTACTAAATCAAAACCTGGTGTCCAAATATATTCATTAGTTGCACTATAAGCGTCTCTCAAATAATTTGCACCTGAATTAGAAGTATTGTAAATAGTTTCATTTGAAGTGGCCCAATCACCATTTTGTTTTACCCAACAAGTTGGGAAATTAGTTGAACCTAAAGTTGTTAAACTATCAAAATTTTCTGTCCAAGGTAATGTCGTAATAGGATTACATCTAGTCTGGAAAGTATTTACTAAATTCCAAGATGATTTACTAGAAGTACTACATACAGAACGAACCCAAATAGAATAAACAGTGTTTGGTGTTAAAGCAGTTAAATTTGAAGTTGTTGTAGTTGTAGCACCTGTTGCAACAGTAGCACCTGTTGGGGCAGTTCCAGTGGTGTTGTAATAATATTCATATCCATTTGCTGGTGCTGTAACTGGTGCTGTCCAAGCAATAGTGGCGGTAGTATTTGAAATATTAGAAAACACTACTGCTGTTGGTGCAAAACAAGTAGCAATATTTCCAATGGCTATTAACTGTGGTTTTATGTTGAGCAAAGTTCCTGATGTAGTAGGACAAGCAGCTGTACCATCACTAATATAAGTATTTGAACTCGCATAACTAGTATTGGTAAAAGTTGTAACTACATTTGTAGTATAAGCTCCTGTAGTAGCCCCTTCGCAAATTTCGATAATAATGTTTGATGTACCGTCCCATGCAAATGGTGTTGTTAGGGTAAACATTACAGCTCCCGTGGCACTTGGAGTAAAATCTGTTGGACCATAAACTACACTTGTACCTGTTTCAAAGGTAGTTGTAAGTGCTGCTGTTGTAGTGCCTTTCATCGAAATAGTGTATCCCTCTTCTAAACCACTAGTACCAATAGAAGTAGCATTCCAACCAATGGCGGTAATATTTCCTGCTACAAAACCTGCTGCTGATAATTCTGCTGCAGTATAAAGGTATTGTGTACGTGAGTTTTTGAAATAATCTTGCAAAGGTGCAGGATTAGAACTTGTGGTGTTGGCACCATCATTTGTGCCAACTGTTAAAGTACCTGTTTGTGCAAAACCGATACAAAAAGTAAAGAATATTGCAAAAATTAGTGTAATTTTTTTCATAAATGTTTGTCTTTTAAAATTTTGTTAAAATTATACATTTTTATCAAAATCACAAAATTATGATGTAAAATTTAATTTTATTTTTTTTTAATGTTAAAAAATTAAAAGAAACACAATAAAACAAAAAAACATATACTTAAAAGTAGTACAAAATTTTTAAAACAATTTCAATTTTACTTATTTTAAAAAAAATGCACTCTATTTTTCTTAAAAAAAAAACAAACACCATGAATTGCCCCCGACAGTAGCGGCATCCTTTTGTTTTTTTTCTTTAAAAAAACAAAAGATATAGCGAATGGCGGGTACAAGCCATGGGTGAAAATGCCAAATGCTGGGGCCCAAATAAATGAGATGTTACAAAAAAAAGCCCCTTTGGAAGAGGCTTTTAGAATAAATTTATATCAATTTTAACTTTTGTTTCTTGCAAAACAAAAAAAAACATTATTTTGGTGTCATTTTACGATACATTGATACTTAATATATTAACGATTTCGTTGGTGTCTTTTTGATAGTCGATTTCTGGGAAACCAAAACCAAATAGTTGGTGAAAATCTGAGGTATATCCTGCTAAATCGCCTATTTCTGGTAGGTTTTCTGTGGTGGCTAATTCCCAAAGATGACTTACTTGTTCTTGTACATCGTTGCTCATTTCCCAATCATCGATTCTAATTCTACCGTTTTCATCTGTAGGAATTGGTTGATTATTATATAATCTTTCGGCATACAAACGTTGGATTTGCTCGATGCAACCTTCATGTAAACCTTTGGCTTTCATGGTTTTATACAGCAATGAAATGTATAATGGAATAACAGGAATGGCTGAGCTAGCTTGCGTTACAAGTGCTTTATTGACAGACACATAACCTTTTCCGTTGATGTCTTTTAGCTTTTCGGTAATTTCAAAAGCGGTTGCTTCTAAGTGGTCTTTGGCTTTACCAATGGTTCCTTTTCTGTAAACAGGTTCTGTTACAGCTGGTCCAATGTAAGAATAAGCAATAGTTGTAGCACCTGGAGCAAGTAAATCTTGAGCTTTAAGAGCATCTATCCACATGGCCCAATCTTCGCCACCCATTACGGCAATGGTGTTTTCTATATCGGCAGGTTCGCTAGGATTGATGCTTACGGATGTAATTTTTCCTGTATGAAAATCTACTGTTTTGTTGGTATAGGTGTTGCCAATTGGTTTGAGAACCGAGCGGTGGAGCACTCCGGTGTTTGGGTGCATACGAACAGGCGAAGCCAAGCTGTAAATGATTAAATCGATTTGTCCTAAATCTGCTTTAATCAAATTGATGGTTTGCTGTTTGATGTCGTTTGAAAAAGCGTCGCCATTGATACTTTTGGCATATAATCCTTCTTTTTGTGCTTCTTTTTCAAATGCAGCTGCATTGTACCAACCTGGCGAAGCCGTTTTGCCTTCGGAAGCTGGTTTTTCAAAAAACACGCCAATTGTGCTGGCATTGCAACCAAATGCACTTGTAATTCTGGAGGCCAAACCAAATCCTGTTGAAGCACCGATTACTAAAACTCTTTTGGCTCCTTGTATGTTGCCTTTAGATTTTACATAAGCTATTTGATTTTTTACGTTTTGTTCGCAACCGTCTGGATGGGCAGTCAAACAAATAAATCCTCTCATTCTTGGTTCGATTATCATATTTTTTTGATTTTAAAGTTTTAATAATTCAATAATGCTTTAGCATGTGTTAGTGCAGATTCGCTAGGATTTTTTCCTGATAGCATTTCGGCAATTTCGATGATACGGTCGTCTTTGGATAATAATTGTAATTCGGATATGGTATTTTCGCCAATATTAGATTTGAAAACCTTGTAATGTTGTAAACCTTTTGCAGCAATTTGTGGCAAATGTGTAATTGCGAATACTTGCATGGACTGGCTCATAGTTTTCATGATTTCGCCCATTTTATTGGCAATTTCGCCAGAAACTCCTGTGTCAATTTCGTCGAAAATGATGGTGGGCAACTTGGAGTATTGTGCTAAGATGGCTTTTACGGCAAGCATGATTCTGGATAATTCACCACCAGAGGCCACTTTTTTGAGCATTCCAAAATCAGTTCCTTTGTTGGCTGCAAATAAAAATAATAATTCTTCGTTACCGTTTGGCAGGAATTTGTCCTTTGGTAATAATTCAATTTTAAAATCGCTATTGGGCATACCAAGTTGTACCAATATTTCTTTGGCTTTTTGGACTAAAATAGGTATGGCAATTTGACGTTTTTGGGAAATTTCTTGTGCTAAATGGGATAATTCATCGCTACATTTTGCAATAAAATCAGATCCTTTTTGAATTCTAATATCTAAATCACTTACAGAAAGTATTTTTTGGTTGAGGCTATTTTGTATATCAATTAATTGTGAAACTGTAAGAACTTGATGTTTTTTTTGTAAATTATATATATTTTGAAGTTTTTGATTTACTTTTATTAATTCCTCTGGATCGTTTTGTAACATATCTGAAGCTTGGTCAATTTCGTCTAAAACATCGTTCATTTCTATCAAAATACTATCTATTCTTTCTAAAAATTGGTTGTATTTTGAGGCAAAAGGGGCAATTTTTTGTAAAGATACTTTTATTTCTCTCAAATTTTGTTTGGCTCCTATTTGCTCTTCGTTTGCAATAGTTCCAATTTTTTCTAAATTTTCTTTTATTATTTCTACATTATTCAACTGTTCAAAAGATTCTTCTAACAACTCTTGTTCGCCATCTACAAGTTTTGCAGACAATAATTCTTCTAATAAAAAGGTATTATAATCGTGCTCTTTTAAGCTATTCTTTTGTTCGTCAAGGAGTTGCGAAAGTAAATTTTGAGCTTTTTTGTATTCTTTCAATTTAGATTGATAGGCCGCAAGACCCGTTTGATTTTGAGCAATGGCATCTAAAATCATAAATTGATACGATTCTTCCGACAATTCGCTCGTTTGGTGTTGAGAGTGTATGTCTATCAAAAAAACTGAAATCTCTTGTAAAACTTGTATAGTTACAGGGGTGTCGTTTATGAAAGCCCTTGATTTACCTGAAGGTAATATTTCACGCCTAATCAATGTAAGGTCTTGATAATCAATATCATATTGGTCAAAAAAATTCAATAAATTGTATTTAGCTACATTGAAAGTAGCTTCTACTATACATTTTTCTTCTTTATTTTTTAAAGAAGTTAAATCGGCTCTTTTGCCTTGTATCAATCCCAAAGCTCCTAGCAATATAGATTTACCAGCACCTGTTTCGCCAGTGATTATTGAAAATTTATCAGAAAAATCTATATTTAATTTTTCTATCAAAGCGAAATTTTGTATAGATAATGATATTAACATATTTTTTTTAAAATTAAAAATTTAATTTTTTATAGTAGCCCATTTCGAGGCATTTAAAGGTGAAATAGTATTGATGTTTTGTAGTAATTTTTGAATGTCCATTTTGGGTCCACCCGAAAAAATCGAAACAATTTCATCTGATTTTGCGTCAAAAAAAGTACGAGCCAAATAGGAATTGGGTCTGGTTTGGTGTAATGACAGCAATTCGTTTATGGCTAAACTTATTTTTTCTTTTCCTATAGCAGCATTTTTTGACATTACATCAAGTCCATTTCTATGGTATTGATACATGGCATTTCTATAAGCACCAAAAGTGGGCGACAAAATATCATTAATCAACGCAAATCTGTTTTGGGTTTTGTCATTAGACCAGCCTTTATAATTGCTGCCTTGAGCTAAATTCAAAATATTAAGAGCTGCTTCAAAACTTTTGTTCCCACCATTTTCTACAAATGTATCTTGATCCAAACCAATAATCATATAACAATAAAAAGCCACAACAGCCACTAAATTTGAATCAAAACTCGTTGGATTATATGTTAAATTTTCAAATTCGTAATATTTGAAGTTAAAATTTTTATCATTTATATTTAATATTGGTGCGGCATAACTGGTATCAAAAACGGGTCTTGAAGACTGCACTTGTAGGGAAGCAGCGTATAAATCAGATGTTACAGACTCGAGAATTATAGTAAAAGTACAATTGATTTTTTCTGATGCTTCATACTTATCTGAAGTCCAATTGGTTTTATTGATCAATTCATTTAAAGATGTTTCTAATGTTTTAAACACTTTTTGATTTGTTACACCTAATTTTTCAGAATTAACGATAACATTACATTTCAGCTCTTGAGCATAAAAAATAGAACTTGAAAAAACGAGTAATATGCTAAAAATTTTATTCATTGTAATGAGCAATTATTTTGTTGATAATATCTAGTGCAACGGCTTCTTTGGACTTCAATTCGTGCGATTCTATTTCAAATTGCTGGTTGATAAACGTTACTTTGTTGGTTGATTTTCCAAAACCAGCTCCTATATCATTAAGTGAATTTAAAACAATCAAATCTAAATTTTTCTTTTGAATTTTTAATTTGGCATGTTCAATTTCATTTTCAGTTTCTAATGCAAAGCCTACTAAAAATTGTTTTTTTTTAATGGCTCCCATCGATGCTAGTATGTCTTTTGTTTTCTCTAATTCAATGGTAAAACTGTCGTCGTTTTTTTTAATTTTTTGTTGTGCAACCCATTTGGGTTTGTAATCTGCAACAGCTGCCGCCGCAATGGCTGCATCTACAGTATCAAAAACTTGATGACAAGCCTCGAACATTTCTTGTGCCGAAGTTACGGCAATTAATTGAATTTGATTTGATTTAATTTGACAATGAGTGGGTCCCGAAATTAAAATTACTTCTGCACCATATTGAGCCGCTTGATGGGCAATATCAAATCCCATTTTGCCCGATGAATGATTGCCAATAAACCGAACAGGGTCTATGGCTTCGTAGGTTGGTCCTGCTGTAACAAGTATTTTTTTGCCTCGTAGAGGTAATGATTTGGCAAGGTCTGCCTCGATAAAAGACACTATATTTTCAGGCTCTGCCATTCTACCTTCGCCAACTAATCCACTGGCTAACTCCCCTTTTTCGGCAGGAATGATGATATTCCCAAATTTTTGCAAAGCTTCAAAATTGGCTTTAGTGGTTTGGTGTTGGTACATGTCTAAGTCCATAGCAGGAGCTACAAACACCTTTGATTTTGAAGATAAATATGTGGCCATCAATAGGTTATCACACACCCCGTTGGCAATTTTAGCAATAGTGTTGGCCGTTGCAGGTGCAATGACCATCAAATCGGCCCAAATGGCTAAATCAACATGATTGTTCCATACGGCATTTTCATTACTTTCGTCAAAAAAAGTACTATAAACAGGATTTTTAGACAAAGTAGCAAGCGTAAGGGGTGTAATAAAATCTTTGGCAGCAGGTGTCATAATGACCTGAACATTTGCTCCTGCTTTTACAAAAAGCCTTACCAAATGAGCTGATTTATAAGCGGCAATTCCCGCAGAAATTCCAAGCAATAGGTTTTTACCGCTTAATACAGACATTGTTTTATATTTTGATTATTTATGAAAAATTTTTCCTTCTAACCATTCTTGCACTGCTAATGCGTGAGGTTTTGGGAGTTTCTCATAAAATTTAGACACTTCGATTTGTTCTTTATTTTCAAAAATTTCTTCCAAACTATCGTTATAAGTAGCAAACTCTTCTAATTTTTCTGTAAGTTCTTTTTTAATTTCAGAATTGATTTGATTTGCTCTTTTAGCCATAATAGTGATGGCCTCATACACATTTCCTGTTGGTTCTTCGATAACACTTTTATTATAAGTGATTGTGTTTACAGGCGCATTAACTTTTTTTAAATCCATGACTTTATTGTTTTGAAAATTGTTGTAATTCTTTGTTAATTTTTTCAAGCATTGCATCTGCTTTGTCTTTAAAGGCAGTATTTGAATTGAACTTCATTAAATTTTGATAAGCTATTTTTGAATTGTTCAAACGTTCTTCCATTTTTGAAGGTACACTGTTTATAGCTAATTTAAAGGCCGAATCGAGTTTTAAAAACAAGGCCTTTTCTTTTAATGGTGTCCCTGGAAAGTCGGCAATAAAATTATCAAATGCTACTAAAGCTGCTTTATAATCTGAAATAGTATTGTATTGTTTGGCATTTTCAAAGGCCTTCACTTCAATTTTTTCTCTTAACGTTTTTACTATTTCATTGGCCTCAACCAAATAAGATGAAGTTGGATAGGCATCAATAAAAGTTTGCATTTTATCAATCGCTTTTTCTGTATCTACTTGATCTAAAGAATAAACTGGAGATAATTTAGAAAAACTTTTAGCACCTAAATAAGCGGCTTCTTCTATTTTTTCGCTTTTGGGATAGCTTGATACAAATTTTTCAAATTGATAACCCGACACATGAAATTGTTCTGTTTTGTACAACGCTTGTGCATAGGTATAAAACATTTTTTCTGCTTGTGGTTTGCCTCGATAACTGGGTGCTATTTGTTCAAATAATCGAATGGCTTTGTTGTATTTTCCATTATCATATTGCTTGTTTGCCTCTTCATATTTTACAGCAATGTCTTCTGTTTTTAGCGCTTTTTGATAAGGACTGCAAGAAAATAGTGCAATCGAGAGCATCAATAATAATAAATTTTTCTTCATCATATCATTTTTAATCGTTTTTAGGTTTGTATTATTTCTAAAAACGAACTGCAAATTTAGTTAATAATTTAACGACATCAAAATATTTTTTATTATTAACAAAATCTTATGTTTTTATCAAAATACATTAACTGTTTTTTCGTACAAAATCTTGAAGTCTATTTACTAAATCTGCATCCACATTGACTAATGGCAACCTTACAAAGTGGTCTGACAAGCCAAGTGCTTTGTGAATTTCTTTGATGCCTGCCGGATTGCCTTGTTCAAAAATCATATCGATACATTCGGCCATTTGATAATGAATTTGATAGGCTTGATCTACTTGGCGTTGCAATCCAAAACGAACCATATCTGAAAATTGTTTTGGAAACCCCTCGCCTATTACAGATATCACCCCTTTTCCTCCTGCTAAAATCATTGGTAATGTAAGCATATCATCTCCTGAAATAACAAGAAAATCCTTAGGCGTTTGTTGAATTAATTTCATAGCTTGAACCATGTCGCCTGCCGCTTCTTTGATGGCTACAATGTTTTCAAAATCTTGTGCTAGTCGTGCCACTGTGGCCGGAAGCATGTTGCTAGAAGTTCTGCCTGGTACATTATATAATATTATAGGTTTTGGACTTGCTAGTGCAATGGCTTTAAAGTGCTGATAAATACCCTCCTGAGTTGGTTTATTGTAATATGGCGAAACCGACAAAATAGCCTCAAAAGCTGTCAGATCACGGGTTTTCAATTCGTGAATGATTTGTTGGGTATTGTTGCCGCCAACTCCCAACACAAGCGGTAGTCTGCCATTGTTGGCCTCTATAATGGTTTGGATAACAAGATCTTTTTCAGTTTCATTTAACGTTGCATTTTCTGCTGTTGTGCCTAATATGACCAAATAATCGATACCATTAGCTATTTGATACTCAACTATTCGTACTAATGCCTCTGTATCTACTGAAAAATCTGATTTGAATGGGGTAACTAGTGCAACACCCGTGCCTATTAATGATTGCATTTTATATTCGTTTTAATATTTTTAAATATTTGAAAAGTTCGTTAGTAAAAACTTCATAATCTGTTAATTTGGAACTAATGATCAAATGGTTCAAATTTGTATTGATGGTTGAAAAACCAGCTTTAAATCGAGCTTTTGATTCATTTGTCAATAATACCAATGCCATTTTTTCAATATCGTAATAACTTATCAAAAGGTCAAATGGTGTTTGAATAAAGTCATTAACAACTTGAGGCCTAAAAAGACCGTTGGAATCCAAATGGTCGAACCCAAATGTGGGATCTGAATACACTTCGTTTTTATTAATTTTATCCTTGTACACGATGATTTTTATTTGATGTTTGTCTATTCCATGACGAACAAGCAAATCTATCAACAAATTTTTATTCAAATTAGTTGAATCATCCAACAACAAACCTACTGATTTTGTTGTAGTTACAACCGAATTACATTTTGAATTATGCAATTTATTTTTTAATATTTTTTTTAGCCAAATATTTTTTATATAATTCAAAAACATATTACCTTTACTAGATTACAAAATTAATTAAATAAGTTTCATTTCAAATGGTAAAATTAAAAAACTATATCGTTGTATTCAAACATTTTGTTATATTTCTAACAATTTTTATTTTTCTATCCTGTCAGCATCAAAGGTATTATATTACAAAAATTGAAGCAAAAAAAATTTCTTTATCTGAAAAAGACATTCAAAATCCTGATATTGAACAATTTATAAAACCATATAGAGAACACATCAACAAGGACTTATCAGAAATTTTAGCTTATAATCCAGAAAATTTAGATAAAAAAGATGGTGATTGGCAAACCGCCATTGGTTGTTTGTTAGCCGATATAACATTTGAAAAAGGCAATAAAGTATTTCTTTCAAGAGAAAACAAACCAATTGATATGTGTTTGTTAAATCATGGAGGTATCCGATCAAATTTGCCTCAAGGCAACATCACTTCTAAAAATGCTTTTCAGCTTATGCCTTTTGAAAATGCTTTGTATATTGTGGCTTTAAAAGGGGAACAAATATTGGAAATGACCCAATATTTAATTGCCGAAAAAAAACCACACCCATTATCTGGAATGACATTTACAATAGATAAAAACAATCAAGCTAAAAACATAGAAATTCAAGGTAAACCATTGGATACCAATAAAATATACTTTGTAGCTACCTCTGATTATCTTTCTGGTGGCGGCGATAGCATGGAGTTTTTTAAAAAATCCACTACCAAATATGATATGAATTACAAATTAAGAAATATTGTTATCGATTATTTAAAAGAGGTTGATACCATAAAAGTAACTAAAAACAAACGCATTATCAAAGAAAACACTATGTAATATATTGTATCATGAAATCAAATATATTATTGAGAAAATACAAAAATTAACAATATGAAAAGACGAGATTTTATACAAAAAACTACTGCCAGTACAACATTTTTAACCATGGGTGGACTGTCGTTAAGTAGTTTTAATCAAAAAAACACCAAGCACCTTACTATTTTACATACAAATGATGTACACAGTTATATAGATCCTTTTCCGGCAGACGATCCCAGAAATCCAAACATGGGAGGCGTTAGCCGTCGAGCAGAAGTGATTCACCATATTCGAAAAGAAAATCCAAATGTGCTTCTTTTAGATGCTGGTGATATTTTTCAGGGTACACCATATTTCAATTATTATGGAGGTGAATTGGAATTCAAATTGATGAGCATGATGCAATATGATGCTGCTACCATTGGCAATCACGACTTTGATAACGGTTTAGATGGTTTACTAGCTCAAATGCCACATGCCAAGTTTGATTTTTTGTCTGCAAATTATGATTTTTCAAAAACCCAATTGGATTCTTTTGTAAAACCCTATAAAATTTTTATCAAAAACGGAATTAAAGTAGGTGTTTTTGGCTTGGGTGTTGCATTATATGGACTTGTGGACAAAAAAAATTACAAAGAAACGGTATATTTAGACCCTTTTGAAATAAGTCAGGATATGGTTAAAATTTTGAAACACGAACAGCATTGTGATCTTGTGATTTGTTTGTCGCATTTGGGATACCAATATAAAAATGAACCACAAAAACCTTCTGATTTACAATTGGCCGCTGCCTCAAAAGGAATCGATTTGATTATTGGTGGACACACCCACACCTTTTTAGACAAACCTACAATTGTAAAAAATGCAGAAGATAAAGACGTTATTGTAAATCAAGTGGGTTGTTATGGGTTGAATATGGGAAGAATTGACTTTTATTTAGATCAAGACAAATCATTTGCTAGTAAGGCTACATTAATTAGCATTTAATTTATTTATTGTAATAAATGACCAACAAAAAAAGAAATTTTGAGTAGTGAAAACTATAAATTCTAATGGTTCAAATATAAATAAACTTAAATAAAAATTATTAATTAAAATAATAAAAACATTTACAACCGAAAACGAAAAAGCGATAACAAGCAGTGTTATGGCTTTGTTTTCGTTTGTAAAATAGTGTGGCAATACCAAACTCCCAAGTACAGAACTAAAAATCATTAAATTCAATATTGGAAGTAATTTGAGCGAAATATGAAATCCCATTAAAAATAAAAAAATTAAATTTAATGACAAAAAACCAATTACAATTTTTATAGAAAGCCACGAAAATTTGAATTTGATATGTTGATAGGTGTAAACCAAAAATAATAAATACATCAAACAATTAAAGCACATTGCTAAAAAATAGTATTTTTTTGTACCTTCTAAAAACAAAATATTACAAATAAACATAGATATTATAGACAATATATATACCATGCTTGTTTCGTTTGAAAACCGATAATAAAATATCAATAAAGTAGGTGCGATAAGGAGTTTAAAAAAATATTTGAAAAAAATAACATCATTAGCTTCGCAAATAATATCTAAAAATACTAGCGTAAAATAAGCAATTCTAATATTATTAAACGTCAAATATTTTTTTAAACTATTCATAATCAAAGTATTAAATTCAAAAAATCATTTTCACTAATTATTTTAATTTGCAACTTTTGAGCCTTCTCTAGTTTTGAAGGCCCCATATTGTTACCTGCAATTACAAAATCGGTTTTAGAAGAAATAGCACTTCCAATTTTGCCACCATGAGCTTCTATAGCTTTTTTCAAATCGTCTCTCGAAAATTGTTCAAAAACTCCCGACACTACAAATACCTTATCTAATAATTTATCTGAAAGGTTGCCGCTATTTTTTTGATCCAATTCAAATTGAATTCCGTGAGATTTCAGTCTTGCAATATTACGTAAATTTTCTGAATTATCAAAAAAATCAACAATACTTTTAGCGGTTTTTTCACCTATATCGTCTGTTTGCAACAATTCATCGAGTGGAGCTTGTATCAGTTGGTCGATATTTTGCCATTTCTTAGCCAGTTTTTTGGCACTCGTTTCGCCCACAAACCTAATGCCCAAAGCATATAACACATTTTCAAAAGGACGGTTTTTAGAGGCAAGTACCCCATTGATAAGGTTTTCTGCCGATTTTTGAGCCATTCTTTCCAAGGGCAATAATTGTTCAATAGTTACATCATACAAATCTGCATAGTTTGTTACCAATCCATTTTCATACAACAAGGCTACTGTTTCGCCACCAAGACCTTCTATATCCATGGCTTTTCTGGATATAAAATGTTGAATTCTTCCTATAATTTGTGGCGGACATTGGTAAAAATTTGGACAATAATGGTTAGCTTCACCATCTGTTCGTATAAGTGCTGTGCCACATTCAGGACATGTATCGATATAGGTTATAGGACCCGAATGATTGGTTCTTTTTTCTAAATCAACACCTACAATTTTTGGGATAATTTCTCCTCCTTTTTCTACAAATACAACATCACCCAAACGAATATCTAATTTTTGTATTTGATCTGCGTTGTGCAACGAAGCCCTTTTAACTATGGTTCCTGCCAATTGAACAGGAGCTAAATTTGCAACGGGAGTAATAGACCCCGTTCTTCCAACTTGATAAGTTATTGATGTTAGTATAGTAGTAGCTTGTGCTGCTTTGAACTTATATGCCATAGCCCAACGAGGCGATTTGGATGTATAGCCCAACTCCTCTTGTTGTTGAATTGAATTAACTTTAATAACAACCCCGTCTGTTTCATAAGGCAATTCTATTCTTTTTTTGTCCCAATATTCAATAAACTCAAAAACTTCTTCAATGTTTTGAGCTAAAATAGATTGATTTGGAACTTTGAAACCCCATTTTCGGGCAGATGCTAAACTTTCAAATTGGGTTTTAAAAACGTTATTTTCGCCAATGATGTAATACAACAAACAATCCAAAGGCCTTTTGGCCACTTCAGCACTATCTTGCAACTTTAAACTTCCAGAGGCTGTATTTCGAGGATTTGAATATGGAGTTTCGCCAATTTCAATCAGTTCTTGATTCATTTTTTCAAAACCCTCAAATGGTAAAATGATTTCGCCTCGAACATCAAATTTAGATGGATAATCATGTCCTTGCAAAACCAATGGAATCGATTTTATGGTTTTGATATTTGGCGTTACATCATCACCCTGAATCCCGTCGCCACGTGTAACTGCCCGAACTAGTTTACCGTTTTCATACGTAATACTAATAGACGCTCCATCATATTTTAACTCACAAACATACTCCAATTTTACATCGCCCAAAACCCTTTGGATACGGGCCTCCCAATCCAACAAATCTTCTTTAGAATATGAATTATCCAACGAGTACATTCTGTGATTATGTACTACCGTTTGAAATTGTTTTGAAATATACCCTCCCACCCGTTGCGTTGGCGAATTTTCATCAAAATATTCAGGATATTTCAATTCCAACTCCTGTAATGATTTGAGTTTCGTATCAAATTCATAATCCGATATTTTTGGATCATCTAGTACATAATACTCATAGTTGTACTGATTGATTTCGGCTCTTAATTGTTGTATTTGTTGTAGCATGTATGGTTGTTTTAAGAAAAACAAAAATACAAATATTTACTTAAAAAAAACAAATTTTTTAAGATTGAATAATCGAATCTATTTGATTATACAAATGGCCATCGCTCAAAATAGCCCCTTGCTGAATCAATTGAAATAAAGCAACATTTCGTTCTTCTTCAAAAAATTTCTTGCCAATTTTCATTTCAATTAAATCCGTAAACAATTGATCGCTTACATATTGCAACCCTTCTTTTGTAAGAAAATCTACATTTTTATCTAACGACTTCAATACAATCGATTCAATGAATTGAACATCACTCTTGAAAAGAAAAATATGATTTTTAGAAAAATGTTCTAAATATACGGCTCTTGTAAGCACACCTTCCCAAATCAAATCAGAAAATACATCCAATTCTTGTTCGGCAACATCTGGATTTTCTATTTTTAATTGGTCCCACTCTGCTTTATCAATTGCTTGAGTGGCTAAAAAGTTGGTGAATTCTGGATGCAATTCTTCAAATTGTTCTTTTGTCAAACGGGTATATTTCATTATAGTATTTTAAAAAATTACTAAAAAAAAATCCCGATTTTCATCGGGATTCTATAACTTATAATAGTCATTAAGCTCTTTCTGCAACAATTTCATAAGGCAAATCCACTACAACGTCTCTATGCAATCTGATAGAGGCAGAGTATTTACCAATTCTTTTGATAATACCAGATGTAATAAATTTTCTTTCAATTGTATGACCTGCTTTAGCCAATTCTTCGGCCAAATCGTTATTGGTAATAGAACCAAACAATTTTTCGCCACCTGCTTTTGCAGCAATTTTAATTTCTAATGTTTTTAGGGCTTCTGCAACTGCTTTTGCGTCGTTTACAATTTTAGCTTCTTTATGAGCTCTTTGTTTTAAGTTTTCGGCTAGCACTTTTTTTGCAGATGGAGTTGCTAAATGAGCAAAACCTTGTGGGATTAAATAATTGCGACCATAACCTGGTTTTACTGCAACTACATCATCTTTAAAGCCTAAATTTTGTACGTCTTTTCTTAATATAATTTCCATAATTTTGCTTCTTTATTATTTTAGTAAATCAGCCACATATGGCAGTATTGCTAAATGTCTGGCTCTTTTTACTGCAACAGACACTTTTCTTTGATATTTTAATGACGTTCCAGTTAATCTACGTGGCAAAATTTTACCTTGTTCGTTGATAAATTTCAACAAGAAATCTGCATCTTTATAATCGATGTATTTGATTCCAGATTTTTTGAAACGACAATATTTTTTGGTTTTGTTGGTTTCAATGTTCAAAGGCGTTAAATATCTAATATCTCCGTCTTTTTTTCCTTTTGATGATTGTTCTAATGACGACATAATAATTACGCTTTAGTATTTTTTAATTTTGCTCTTCTTCTTTCAGCCCATGAAATAGCGTGTTTGTCTAAACTTACAGTCAAAAATCGCATCACTCTTTCATCACGTCTAAATTCTGTTTCAAACGCTAATAATACTTCTCCTGCTACTTTAAACTCGAACAAATGGTAAAAACCACTTTTTTTGTTTTGAATTTCATAAGCCATTTTTTTTAGGCCCCAGTCTTCTTTTGCAACCATTTCTGCTCCTCTAGAAGTAAGAAATTCCTCGAATTTGCTTACTGTTTCCTTTACCTGAACGTCAGATAAAACGGGATTTAAAATGAAAACAGTTTCATAATGATTCATAAATATTTAATTTAATGTTAATTTGGGTGCAAAAGTAATGTTTTTTTTTAAATCTACAACTTTTATTTTATTTTTTATTCCAATAAAAAAAGTAAGTCTTTATAGACTCCATTTCCTAACGGATTTTACCCTCTACTTTATACCAAATATATTGTTAAAATAGTCCAAAGATGCGTAGTTATTTTTTAGAAAAAAATTTCAAAAAAATTCGTTGCATAGCTGGGCTCCGAAACTATTTTTTTTGAATCATTTTAGCAAAAAAAAACCAATAGATTGGGCAATTTTATACGCATATTTGGTATTACCTCCTTTAACAAAGATATAATACTATAAAAACAAACCCTTTAAAATCCAATAGCAACACTGCAAAACAAATCAAAAAAACTACAAAAACAAACCAACAAAAACCCTAAAAGCCACTTCAAAATTGGGCATGCCGCCAAAAAAAAGCAAGCCCCCACGCCCCAAACCCTTCAGGCGGGGCTTCCTTTTTTTGCCGTCGGGCTATCACGAGCACACGGTGCCTTGCTCTATCCCTCATGCGGGCAACCTCCAACAGACAGTCCCCACTCACCAAAGATTTTTTTTAAACTTCTTTTTTTTCGTTCTCCCACTTCTAATTTCTTGTTTCTAACTTCTTGCTTCTAACTTCTTACTTCTCATTTTTATTCTTGCAATTTTTTTTTATAAAAAAAGTTGCAAAATGTTTTTTTTTTTGTACTTTTGTGATGTGGATATAGAATGTTAAAAACGCAATAACTTTCGTATATCTACTAGTTAGCTACAATTTTATGAAGACCATAATCGCAAAAAACATAAATGAATTTTTAAATATCATTCATCAGAATGAAAACTTTAAAAATAATTGGTACAGAGGTCATAAAGAAACTTCTTATAGACTTGAACCAACTCTATATAGAAATAAAAAAGAAGTTATAACAGGAGAAAAACCAGTTCAATTTAGATATTATGAAATAAATGATGAGAATTTATCTATTAAAGAATTTAAGAAATTTTTTAAAGGGAAAACTGACAATTATAAATATAGTGATATTGACTACTTATATATGATGCAACATAATGGAATTGAAACACGATTATTAGATTTCACATCCAACCCATTAATTGCTTTATTTTTTAGCGTAGTTGACAAGAAACAAGTTAATATAGAAAAAGAAAATTATCAAAGTGATGACGAATTAGATGAAGAATGTTCTGCAATATTTTGTATCGACCCTATTTCTGTAAATAAAGTTTCATTTAACACAGAAAGTATAATAGACTTATCTTTTGTAAAATTCAATAAAATCAAAAATTTACGGACACCAATTTGTATAGAACCTAAAAATACAAAAATTGACAAAAGACTTGAAAATCAATATGGTAAATTTGTATTATTTGGAAGTGAAGTTAATCCACTAGACTGGTATGACATTACTCGAAAATCTATACTAAAAATAATTATTCCAAATTCAAAGAGACCTCAAATATTAAAAGAATTAAATAACAGGTTCAAAATTAATTATTCATATGTATATCCAGATAATGAGGGACTAAAATTACAAGTGAAAAAGAAAGTTGAAGATAAATATAAAAAACTGTAGCTAATCGAGTAGACTGCCCTGCTCCAATCGGAGCAGGGAGAGCCTCTCAAATGTTCACATTCACGAAATCCTAAAAAAACAAATAAAACTTTGAGTACACCACCGAGCATACGGGTCACGTACTCGGCGGTTCGCAAAGAGATGGGTTGAGTTGGATGTAAAGTTCTGTTAATGAAACGTATCCTCGTTTCTTCAAGCGTTGTAAAGTAATGGTTGTGCCTAAAATAGGGCTCTGTGCAATTGCCCAACCGCCTTTCCGTGTTCTGCTCCATGCGTATGCGTGGTCGGGGTCAACGCCTAATCGAATGAGGTTTTTCCTCTTGCGTTCGGGTTTCTTCCAGTTGTGCCAAATGCAGTAGCGTAGTCGGTTGCGTAACCCCCGCTCCGCAAAGTCTCCCGACTTTGTGGGAAACTGTTTTCGATTATATTAACTTCAAAATTAAAATTTATTGTTTGTATTATTTATTATTCTGCAAAGTGAGGAGACTTTGCGGAGCATTTCAGATGGAACTCGTTGGGGAGCTGGGCGATTTCGTATAAAATAACCTTCTTTCATATTTCTTGTTCTTTTTTAATTATGCCTCAAAGTCGGGAGACTTTGAGGAGCGGGGGCGTCCTTCTTTTTTCATAGTTTTAAGCTGAAAACCCAATTTTTCGAGGTTAATAACCCCGACAAAAGCATCAATAAAACGCACCGAATTATCGGCAGTGATTTTATCTTCTAAGCTACCCATTTGTAGCTGATTACGAGAAATTCCTTGAATATATTGCATGGTTAAAAATACGAAATATATTTTTTTTAACCAAATAAATTTACTTATTTTTGCTAAAAAAGATTGTGGGGTTTTTTCACAGTCTGACGTTAGCCGCCATTGTATCGCAGAATCCCTGAATTCAAGAATCTAACGTAACTTTAGGAAAAAAATTTAATTTTTATCATGAAAACAACTTAAAAAAAATAAAAAAAGAGAAATAAAATGAAAATTGTAAAAAAAATATTGATTTTTTCTGGATTAATAATATCACTTTTTTTCTTGTTTATATTTGGAATTACAACTGACTTTTTAACTGATAAAATCGATGTTGATAAAATAACAAAATGCAAAGAAATTGTAAGTATTGTTGAAAGAAATAAAGAATTTATTAAAGATAGTATTTCCAAAGATGCTGCAGGAAATGGAGAATGTATCAGATATTATATTAAAAAAAGTAGTGATATTGACAAACTCTTTTCAAAAATTAATAATGAAGATAAAAACAAATTCTCAGAGCTATTTGATAGCAATTTTTGTGAATATATTGAAATTAGTGAGCCAAAAAACTGCATAATGTTTTGCATGAAAACTTCTTTGAATAATTTACCAATTATTGGAAAATATAAAGCAATATTCATAATTTATGAAGATAAACCAACTTGTAATTGTAAAGACAATCCTATTGGAGATCCAAATTATGCAGAATATGTTAGAAAACTCTCTGAAAATTGGTATCAAACCAAAGTTGGAATATCAAAAAGACATTTTGGATGTTAAATAACAGTAAAATATAAAACAACGACGGCTAATCGAGTAGACTGCCCTGCTACAATCGGAGCAGGGAGAGCCTCTCACACCACCGAGTCCCGAAGTTTCGGGAGGTCACGTACTCGGCGGTTCGCTAAGAGATGGATTGAGTTGGATATAAACTTCAGTTAATGACAGACATTCTCATTTCTTCAATCTTTTCTGGATTAAATTATTTTTTTTAACCAAATAATTTTACTTATTTTTGCTAAAAAAGATTGTGGGTTTTTTCACAGTCTGACGTTATAGGCAAGCTTAAAAAGACAAACGACAACAAATGGATAAAATCAATTACGCTTTAGAATCATTTAAGAACATACAAGACTTAATAAAATTTGCTGACCAAAAGGCAGGAGCAATTCTTGTTGTCATTGGTTTAATATATACTGCTTTTGTTCAATATTTGGAAAACTTGGTATTCTCACTAACCAATCCGACTTTTATCGGTGTCTTTACTTTTGTAATGGGTATTGGAACAATAGTATGCCTTTCGTTTGTGCTTTATTATTCACTTTTTAAAATTCTAAAGCCACGTCTTTCGAAAAACTATCGAGAAGAGGACCTTTCAACTTTTTACTTTGAGCATATTTCAAAAGAATCGAAAAATATCCATACAAAATTTGAAACAATTACTGAAGAAATAATGCTTAAAGATATTCTTGACCAGAAAATAGAAGTTTCTAATATATTAAATGAAAAGAATAAGAACCTTTCAATTTCCTTTGTTTGGTTGTTCTTTTCACTAATTTCTTCAATGATATTTATTTTACTTTCAATTCAATTATAAATGGCACTAAAAGACGACATTAAAACAAAAGTAAAGGCAATACTTGATGAAAAGTTTGAAGTTAAGGACGTGACATATGTTCCAAAAATTGACAACTCAAAATTGACATTTGGAAATACAGGTTTGAAATTTACAGGTTCTTCACTTTTCATTGACCTACGTGGTTCAACCGCAGTTTTAAACACTCATAACAAGCCAATAGTCGCTAAATTACATATGGCTTTCTTTCATACAATCGTGAAAATTGCAAATAGTTTAGACGGCAATGTTAGAAGTTTTAACGGTGATAGTGCTTTAATATTTTTTCAAGGTAACTTAAAAGAAACTTTGTCTACAGCAGTTAAATGTGCAATGAAAATAAAGTATATGATTGACAATTCAGAAGGTGGCATAAACGAGCTTTTGAAAAAATATTCAAAATTAGATTTTGGAATAGGAATTGACCACGGAAATATTCTCTGTACGAAAGTTGGTGTTGGTGGTGAACACAACAGAGACATATTTTGGATTGGTAATCCTGTTAACAAATCAACTGTTTTGGGTGACAATAGTAAAGCTCCAAATCATATTGCAATATCAAGTTACGTCTATTCTAATCTTTTAGATTGGGCTAAATATCATACAAGAAAAAATCCTTGGGGACAAGAAGTAAATGTGGATATGTGGACACGTGGATTATTTACATACAACGGAAAAAATGAATACTATTATTATACAAGTTATCATTGGGAGGTATAGTAAGCCAGCCCATAACAGCATATTTATGAAATGGCGGGTTCAGTGCTAAAATGAAACATCCATTTTCAAAAGCCGCCACTTCTGCAAGCTGCGACATGTCAGGCTGTAAAAAAAACCTGTTTATTATCCAAAAAACCAAAAAATTGCTGGTTTTTGAATGTAATAGAAGCCATTTGCGAAAGGGTTATTTTTAAGCCGCATTATTTTGTTGCCAAATAATGTGGGCTGTAAAACGATGTTTTGAGGTGGGTTTAGAACAAAAAACAAGTTTTGCCTTGTAGGGTGAGTTCCATTTTTGAAGTTTGGCAATCAATTCTGGAATTCCTAAAATATTGATACTTCGCTTGATGTTGTAACTCGGTCAACCTTCTTTTTAAATCGTTTTTACTTCAAAACCAATTTCTGATAGATTTAAAACCTCCACAAATACATCGATAAAACGCACTTGATTTTCGGAGCCAATAGTGTCCTCCAAACTAGAAAGACGCATTTGTAAACGGGCTATTCCTGTGATATGTTGCATGATTAAATGTACAAAAAATAATAATAAAAAACACTATTTTATTTTATTTTTTTATTATTTTTGAGAAATATTTAACGGCTTTTTTTTTTAATTGTTAATCTTGGAAGCAACAATATAACCAAAATCGAAGAATACATATTAATTTAAAAAGAGTTTTGATAAAGCTAAATCATTTTCATTTTTACTTCATTTTAAAATTATTTTATCCAATATCATCTAAAAAAAACTGTTTTTGCAAGAAATCAATAAAAAATAAATGGAAAAGAAGTGCAACCACCAACAACTAGAATTTCGTTGCAACTAAATGACAAAGTATGAAATTTTAGCACTGAAATCCTATAAAAAATAAAAACTATAAGGTAAATCGTTGCCATTTTTGACAACTTATATTACAAAAAAACTTTTACAAAAATGAAAATAGCTTTTGAAAACATTCAACGTGAAAGCAACAGCTCGTTTAGAATACTGGTAAATCCCAAACTAAATGATTTGTATTATTGGCATTGTCATCCCGAAATTGAGCTTACTTACATTATTGCTCCAAAAGGAATTATAAAAATTGGCACCCACACCCACCCTTTTCAAGGCAGTGAACTTATACTTATTGGGCCAAATATTCCACATCTAAATTTTGATTATGGCATTAAAACAGAGTACCAAAAAATTGTTTTACAAATTAAGTAAGATTTTTTAAAACACGATATGGCCCACACCCCCGAGTTGCAATCTGTTTGTGAATTGCTAGAAAATGCCAAAAAAATAATCTGTTTTGAAGGAAAAACCAGAGACATCATTGATGAAAAATTATTACAAATCAACAACTTAAGTCCTTTTCATCAATTTTTAGAAGTGCTTCAAATATTAGAAATTTTAAATCAAAGTACCTCATGCTATTGTTTAGAACAATCTGCATTTCCATTAATCAAAAACCACAAAGATCAAAATCGTTTACAAAAAATTTATCGATATATCGAAATTCATTATCAAAATCCTATTCCAATTACTTCAATTGCTCAAGAAGTAGCTTTAACAGAGGAAGATTTTTGTAGGTATTTTAAAAAACATACTCAATTAACTTTTACGGCTTTTTTAAATCAATATCGGATTGTACATGCCAAAAGCCAGTTGCTATTGGGCAAAACGATATCTGAAGTATGTTATCATTGCGGATTTGAGAGTTTATCATATTTTAGTAGGATTTTTAAACGAATTGTTGGAAAAAATCATCAAAAATTTCAAAATAACTAAAAAGAGCATCAAATCAAAAATTTATTTTGATGCTATAAAAAAACATTATAAATTTGCATCAAACAAAATTCAGAAAATGTACAATTTAAACAATATTTGGTGGTGGAGCAACTTACGTCAATCGTCGTGAAGCAATATCCTATAAGTATATTTTAAATACTAAATATCTATAAAGGCTTGTCTATCACGACAAGCCTTTATTTTTTTTAACATTAAACAACTACAACATTGAAATCTTTTATTTTAAGTACAAAATACAAACAAATTCTAGCCGACACCATCACACCCGTGAGTGTTTACTTGAAAATTCGTGATAAATTCCCTAATAGTTTACTCTTAGAAAGTAGCGATTACCACGGAAACGACAACAGTTTTTCATACATCTGTTGCAACCCGATGGCGTCTTTCAAAATAGAAAATGAAACGATTATCAAAAACTATCCTGACGGAAGCATTGAAAAAATGGCAATAGATGCCAAAACCAATATTCCAGCTGTAATTCAAGCTTTTTCAGAACAATTTGAATCCGAAAAGAATGATTTCAAATTCATTAATAATGGCTTATTTGGTTATATTTCTTATGATGCTGTTCGTTATTTTGAGAAAGTAAATATTGCCAAAAAAGAAAATAGCAACACCATTCCTGATGTGTATTATGCAGTATATCAAAACATTATTGCCATCAACCATTTCAAAAACGAGGCCTATATTTTCTGTCATAGTTTGGATGGAAAAAATAATATTGGAGAAATTGAACAATTATTGCAGTCCAGAAATATAGCATCTTATTCGTTTTCAAAAGACGGCGAAGGATTTTCAAATTTAACCGACGACGAATTCAAACACCATGTAGCATTAGCCAAAAAACATTGCTACCGTGGTGATGTGTTCCAATTGGTTTTATCCAGACGTTTTACACAAGGATTTAAAGGCGACGAATTCAATGTTTACAGAGCCTTGCGAAGCATCAACCCTTCTCCTTACCTCTTCTTTTTTGATTATGGTGATTTCAAATTATTTGGTTCTTCGCCCGAAGCCCAAATTATTGTCAAAAACCGTAAAGCAGAAATTCATCCGATTGCGGGAACTTTTAAAAGAACCGGCGATGATGAAAAAGATGCGGTTTTGGCCAAGCAATTATCCGAAGACAAAAAAGAAAATAGCGAACATGTGATGTTGGTCGATTTGGCTCGAAACGATTTAAGCCGAAACGGACACGATGTACAAGTTGAAAAATACCGAGAAGTACAATTTTTTTCGCATGTGATTCATTTGGTATCCAAAGTTACAGGTCATTTACACGACAAAGCCTCCACGATGCAGGTGGTTGCCGATACTTTTCCTGCGGGAACTTTGAGTGGTGCACCAAAACACCGTGCCATGCAATTGATTGAAGAGTATGAAAAAACCAATCGTAATTTTTATGGAGGTGCCATCGGATTTATGGATTTCAATGGCAATTTCAATCATGCCATTATGATTCGAACTTTTTTAAGCAAAAACCATCAATTGCATTGTCAAGCGGGTGCTGGAATCGTAGCCGATTCGGATGAAGAAAGTGAAATGCAAGAAGTGTATAACAAATTAAGAGCCTTGAATACGGCTTTGGATTTGGCAGAAACGATATAAGCCCCCTAACCCCCGAAGGGGGAATTTGAAGTAAATTGAAATAAATAAAAAAACAACAACGATGAACAATACTTATGCTAATTCTATTGCCACTGTTCCCACTTCAGGGGCTAGGGGGCGAATCCTAGTCATAGACAATTACGATAGCTTTACTTACAATCTAGTCCACTATTTAGAAGATTTAGATTGCGAAGTAACAGTGTATCGAAACGATGAATTTGAGTTGGACGAAATTGCTCATTTTGACAAAATTTTATTATCACCAGGCCCTGGAATTCCAGATGAAGCGGGATTATTGAAACAAGTGATTCAAAAATATGGGGCAAGCAAAAGTATTTTTGGTGTATGCCTCGGACAACAAGCCATTGGCGAGGTTTATGGTGGTACGCTTTCCAATTTGGACAAAGTGTATCATGGAGTGGCTACCAACGTTACCAAATCAGTCAATGACGAATTGCTTTTTGAAGGATTGGAAAATGAATTTGAAGTGGGGCGTTACCATTCTTGGGTCGTGGACGCTAATTTACCAGATTGTTTAGAAGCCACCTCTTTTGACGAAAACGGACAAGTCATGTCACTTCGCCACAAGACCTATGATGTTAGAGGAGTTCAATTTCACCCCGAAAGTGTTTTGACACCTAACGGAAAAAAAATGTTAGAAAATTGGGTGAGGAGTTAGGTTAGAAATTAGAAGTTAGAGGTTAGAAGTTAGAGGTTAAAAAATAAATTATTTCCTGTTTCGGCTCCCTCTCCTTTGAGGAGGGGTTAAAAAAATCAGAAGACAATAAATAATACACCTAAAATATAAATCTTCGCACCTTTGTGCCTTTGCGGCAAAAAATGAAATAAAAAATGAAAAACATACTCAACAGATTAATCAATCACGAAATGCTTTCCAAAGAAGAGGCTAAAAATGTCTTGGTTAATATTTCAAACGGGGCATACAACAGTAGTCAAATTGCTTCATTCTTAACCGTTTACATGATGCGAAGCATCAGCATCGAAGAATTAGCGGGTTTTCGTGAAGCCTTATTGGATTTGTGTATTCGTGTCGATTTATCGGGCTACAATACCATCGATTTGTGCGGAACGGGTGGAGATGGAAAAGATACGTTCAACATTTCGACCCTAGCCTCTTTTGTAGCGGCTGGTGCGGGAATTAAAGTCGCAAAACACGGAAATTATGGTGTTTCGTCAATTTCGGGATCGAGTAATGTGATGGAAAAAATGGGGATTAAATTCAGTAATGATACGGGGTTCCTTGAAAAATGTATGGAAAAAGCAGGCATCTGTATTTTGCACGCCCCACTCTTCCACCCTGCTATGAAAAATGTAGGACCGATTCGAAAAGAATTGGGCGTAAAAACCTTTTTCAATATGTTAGGCCCCATGGTGAATCCAGCCTTTCCGCAAAATCAGTTGGTTGGGGTTTTTAACTTGGAATTGGCTAGAATGTATGCGTATTTATACCAAAATACGGATAGAAATTTCACGATTTTACATTCTTTAGACGGTTATGACGAAGTTTCCTTAACCTGTCCGACCAAATGTATAACCAATACCAAAGAACAGATGTTGAATCCAGATGATTTTGGCGTTCGACTTTTGTCACAAACAGAAATTGAAGGCGGAAAAACAATTGAAGAATCAGCGCAATTGTTTACCTATATCATCTCTGGAAAAGGAACAGAAGCCCAAAATAATGTAGTCTGTGCCAATGCAGCCATGGCAATTGCTACGGTTACAAAATGCAGTCCACTTGAAGGTTTTGAATTAGCCAAAGAGAGTTTATGCTCTGGAAAAGGATTGCAAGCCTTACAAACTTTACAGGAATTAAGTAAGTAATATTTGGTTTCAGGTTTCAAGTTTCAAGTTAGCACAAACCTGAAACTTGAAACCTGAAACCCGAAACAAAATAAAAATGAACATACTAGACAAAATCATACTCGACAAACGAAGAGAAGTAGTCCTCAAAAAATCGATTATTCCGGTTGCACAATTGGAAGCTTCGGTATTTTTTGGAAAACAAACTATTTCATTAAGTCATAATTTACGAAATAGCAATTCGGGAATTATTGCTGAACACAAACGCCGTTCTCCTTCCAAAGCGGAAATCAATTACGGTTTTACTGTTGAAGAAGTAGTCAAAGGCTATGAAACAGCGGGTGCTTGTGGCATTTCGGTTTTGACGGACGGCAAGTATTTTGGTGGTTCTTTAGACGATTTATTATTGGCAAGAGCAAGCGTAAACATACCGCTTTTGCGAAAAGAATTTATTGTGGACGAATACCAAATTTTGGAAGCCAAAGCCCACGGCGCCGATTTAATTTTGCTAATCGCAGCAGTTTTAAGTCGGGAAGAAATCAAAAATTTATCTGAATTTGCACATGGTTTAGGCTTGGAAGTTCTTTTGGAAGTACACAATCAAGAAGAATTAGAAAAATCGATTATGCCTAGTTTGGATATGATTGGAGTCAATAATCGAAATTTAAAAACCTTTGAAGTGAGTTTGGATTTCAGTAAGACATTGGCTGACCAAATTCCGAATGAATTTGTAAAAGTCTCCGAAAGTGGTATTTCGTCAATCGAAGCTATAAATGAATTAAAACCCTTTGGATACCAAGGTTTTTTAATTGGCGAAAACTTTATGAAAACGGATAATGCGGGGGAAGCGGCTAAGGCATTTATTGCACAATTAAAGTAAGTTTGAAACTCAAAATATGCGGTATGAAAAACATTTTTTTTTATTTTTAATACTAATGGCACAATCAGCAAAATCACAATTTGAATCAAATCAAATAAAAGTAAATTTTGGGGAAGGAATTAATAGTAAAATAACTTCTATAAACGTTTCTCAAGGCATTGGCTGGAAAGTAAAAATATTTCCTTTATTTACTCAAAATCAAATAATTACAAATGCAATACCAAATGATGCTGGTATATATCGTTTGACAATCAATTATGCAGATCAATTAATATACCAGGAAATATTTATATATAGAAACACACCTAAAGATGAAAAATTAAAATTTGATTTATATATAGAGCAAAATAGGATATTTTGTAAAATAAAATCAGAATATGCTATTGAATTAAATAAAGAAATTGTGTTATATCCAATAAATGAAGAGATGAACAATATTTTAAATCAAATAAAAGAGTAAATAACAACAAAATGTCAAATTTAGTAACACCATTCTTTAATTTTCCTATAGAAAAATCTGAAGTTAGACTAAAAATCTGCGGCATGAAATACCCCGACAATATCCTCGAAGTAGGCTCGCTCCTACCCGATTATATGGGTTTTATATTCTGGAAAAAATCAGCGAGGTATTTTGATGGACAAATGCCTGATTTGCCTCAAAGTATCAAAAAAACAGGAGTGTTTGTCAATGCTAATAAAGAAGAAATTGAAGCGACGGTAACAAAATACGATTTGCAAGCGATTCAATTACACGGGAACGAATCGGTAGCATTTTGTCATGATTTAAAAAATACATTGGCGAAAAAAATCGAAATCATCAAAGTATTTTCGGTTGATGATGCCTTTGATTTTCAACAATTAGAAGATTTTGAAACGGTTTGCGATTATTTCCTTTTTGATACCAAAGGAAAACTGCCTGGAGGCAACGGGACGACTTTTGATTGGAAAGTACTCGAAAAATATCCTTCGGAAAAGCCCTTTTTTTTAAGTGGCGGCATCGGATTAGACGAAATGAATTTGGTGAACGAAATATTAAAAACCAATTTACCCATCCATGCTATTGATGTAAATAGTAAATTTGAAGTTGCAGCGGGATTAAAAGATAAAGAATTGTTACAAAAAATATTTATAAAAAAATAATTAAACACATGACGACATACAACGTAAACGAACAAGGATTTTATGGCAATTTTGGAGGGGCATTTATTCCTGAAATGCTGTATCCAAATGTAGAAGAATTAAGACAAAATTATTTAAAAATGATGTCTGAACCAGATTTTCAATTGGAGTTTGAAGCATTGCTAAAAGACTATGTAGGAAGGCCAACCCCACTATATTTTGCAGCCCGTTTATCCAAAAAATACAATACCAAGGTCTATCTCAAACGAGAAGATTTATGCCATACAGGGGCACATAAAGTAAACAATACGATTGGGCAAATTTTGTTAGCCAAACGTTTGGGCAAAAAGCGAATTATCGCCGAAACAGGTGCGGGTCAACATGGGGTGGCTACGGCAACCGTTTGTGCTTTGATGGGCTTGGAATGTATTGTGTATATGGGCGAAATCGATATTAAACGTCAAGCTCCAAATGTGGCCCGAATGAAAATGCTAGGTGCCGAAGTCCGTCCTGCACTTTCGGGTTCCAAAACATTGAAAGATGCTACAAATGAAGCTATTAGAGATTGGATAAATAATCCAGTAGATACCTATTACATCATTGGTTCTGTAGTGGGGCCACACCCTTACCCAGATATGGTCGCCCGATTCCAATCGGTGATTTCAAAAGAAATTAAAAGTCAATTATTGGAAAAAGAAGGCCAAGAAAATCCAGACTATGTAATCGCTTGTGTAGGTGGAGGCAGTAATGCTGCGGGAGCATTTTACCATTTTTTGGATGAAAAAGAGGTAAACATCATTGCTGTGGAAGCCGCTGGATTAGGCGTTGATTCGGGCGAAAGTGCCGCCACATCGGCTTTGGGCAAAATAGGTATTATTCACGGAAGTAAAACCCTTTTGATGCAAACACCTGACGGACAAATTACAGAGCCATATTCGATATCGGCAGGATTGGATTACCCAGGAGTTGGACCAATGCACGCCCATTTATTTGAATCGCAAAGAGCTGAATTTATTTCAGTTACAGATGATGAGGCCATGCAATGTGGATTGAATATTTCCAAAACAGAAGGTATAATTCCGGCTATCGAATCGGCACATGCGTTTGCGGTTTTAGATAAAAAAGCATTTGAACCCAACGATATAGTTGTTATCAATTTATCGGGACGTGGCGATAAAGATTTGAATACTTATATAGACTATTTCAAATTGGGTTAGATTTTAATATTAGCATCAATTTGTGTTAGGGATAGTAGTGGAAATCCTTTTTTATGGCAGAAAAAGCCTCAAAAAAGATTATTTCACAATATTATATTTCATTTGGAGTTCAATGAAAGTTGTTTGAAACGGATAGTCCGACCCTTGGGGAATGCCCAAAAAAGGCGCTATCTCAAGTGCTATTTTGTTTAGCATGGAGCTTTTTATCTTAAAACAAAAAAAAAGTTAGTGTATATCAAAACATTTTTTATCTTTACCAAACTTTTTATGTTAATTTATTATCAAAAAATGAGTTGTACTTTAATTTTTTAGCATTAAAACAAAATTAAAGTAGTTTAGATTAAAATTTAAAAAAAATACTTATGGAACATTTATTTGCTTATGGAAGCTTGCAAAGTCAAGAAGTTCAGGAAACTATTTATGGAAGAATTTTGAAAGGACAGCCTGAAACTTTAGTAGGTTATGCTGAAAGCGAAATCAGCATAGAGGAAGAATTTGGAATTGTAAAATATCCAATCATCAAACCTACAAACAACCCAAACGACACCATCAAAGGGGTTTTATATACATTATCTGAAGCTGAATTAAAATTGACAGACAATTATGAAGGTATTCATTACAAACGAATTGAAGTTCAGCTACAATCCGAACAAACGGCATGGGCATATAGTGCCAAATTTTAATACAACGACCTAAAATGAAAAACGATACTTGATGATGACCAAAAATTTTGAATGGTCATGATCGAATTATTTTCAATTTTTTAAAAAAATGAACAGAATAAAACAAAAATTACAAGAGAATAAAAAAATACTTTCAATATATTTTTCTGCTGGATACCCCAATTTGAACGATACGGTTGCAATAATTCAGGATTTAGAAAAAAATGGTGTTGATCTGATAGAAATTGGGTTGCCTTTTAGCGATCCATTGGCCGATGGCCCTACCATTCAAGAAAGTTCTACAAAAGCCATAGAAAACGGCATGACGACTGTCAAATTATTTGAACAATTATCAAACATAAGACAATCTGTACAAATACCATTAATCATCATGGGGTATTTTAATCCAATCATGCAATATGGCGTAGCGGCATTTTGCGAAAAATGTGCCGAAATTGGCATTGATGGGTTAATTATTCCCGATTTACCCGTAGATATTTATGCTCAAAACTATCAATCCATTTTTGAAAAACATGGATTGTTGAATATTTTTTTGATCACACCACAAACATCAGACGACCGCATACGATATATAGATAGTGTTTCGGAAGGATTCATTTATATGGTAAGTTCTGCAAGTGTTACGGGATCTCAAACAGGTTTTGGATTGGAACAAGAGGCTTATTTTGAAAGAATTGCAAATATGAATTTGAATAACCCGCAAATTGTTGGCTTTGGAATAAGTGATGCTGCAACATTTAATCAAGCAACAAAACAGGCAAAAGGAGCTATTATTGGCAGTGCATTTATCAAATATATCACCCAACATGGCATCCAAAATGTAGGACAATTTATTAAAACAATCCGATAAAATGATTGTTTTGGATTTAGAAAAATACATGTTACCTTGTCTCAACAAAAAACTTTTTGGTGTAGAATGTTTTGGCTGTGGTGCTCAACGGGCGTTTGTTTTGGTTTTGAGAGGAGATTTCCAAGAAGCCTTTACATTGTTTCCTGCCATTTATACCACCATCTTGTTTTTTGTTTTATTATCATTAACATTTATTGACAAAAAAAGAAATTATTATACAATAACTTATATTATGGCTATTATTAATGCTATAATAATGATTTTTTCATATTTTTATAAACATTTTTATTACTAAACTATTTTACTATGGACAAAAAACAATTACCCAATGCTATGCTTGTATTGGTTTTAGGAATCCTTTCAATCATTACTTGCTGTTGTTACGGAATTATAAGTATTATACTTGGTTCTGTAGCCTTATTTATGGCACACAAAGATTTAGCATTATATCAAGCGAATCCCGAGGCATATTCCAATTATGAAAAATTAAAACTGGGTCGTATATTAGCCATAATTGGAATTGTATTAGGCGTTATATATATGATTTATTTAATTGTATTATTTAAAAATTTGGGAGTTGAAGGCGTTATGCGATTGAACGAAGAATTTATGAGAAAATACCAATAATTATAACGTATTATTTTCAAAATCATAACAAATTTGTGTTAAATATAGGCCATGAGCAGGCACAGAAAAGCCTGCTTTGGTTCTATTTTTACTAGCAATTATAGCTTCAAATTGCTGAATATCAATCTTTTGCAAACCCACATTGATTAATGTGCCTACAATGGCACGAACCATATTTCTCAAAAACCTGTCAGCCGAAATTGTAAATACAAGCTGGTTTTCGTGCAACGTCCAAAATGCCTCATATATCTTACAATTGAATGTTCCAACATCGGTATGTACTTTTGAAAAGGCTTCAAAATCAGTATGTTCCAATAATTTTGTTGCCGCTTGATTCATCAATTCTAAATTTAATTTTTTCTGAAAATACCAACTTTGATTTTCCAAAAAGGCATTTTTATAGGTATGTAAATGGTATTCATAAGTACGTTTTTTTGCATTAAACCTTGAATGAAATGCAGCTTTTACTTCAAATATATCAAAAATTACCAAATCATGTGGCAAAAAAGCATTTAATTTGTATATCAAATTTGATTTGTTCAATGCTTCCTCTACATCAAAATGTGCATACATTTCTTTGGCATGCACCCCAGTATCAGTTCTACCTGCTCCGTGTATAAAAATGTCTTTTTGTAAAATAAGGGATAATGCTTTATTTAATGTTTCTTGAACAGAAATAGCATTAGGCTGAATTTGCCAACCATGGTAATGAGTACCGTTGTATGAAAAATGAATAAAATACCTCATTTGTAAAATTAAAAGACAAAGATACTATTTTTTAAATGTTATATAACAGTGGAGGAACTTTCTGCTAAAAAAACATCAAATAGGCATAATAATGTGTTCGTAGATTTTGAAATATATTTAAAAAAATAAATAAGAAAAAAACATCTTTTTTATTTTTTTTCAAAATATTTAGTTATATTTGAGGGCTGTAATAGCCTTTCGTATCAAAAAAATAAAACATGACTCATTTTCATCAAGAATATACTCAAAAACTGTTGAATCGCAATTATATTTCTGAATCGCAATATCATCAAATCGAAACTTTTAGAGCCAAACCCTTTTTTTCGATTAGGCACGAAACACTGTTGCTATTATATACTGCTATTATGTTATTTACATCGGGGGTTGGTTTACTCATTTATGAAAATATAGACACCATAGGACATTCTATTTTATTAGTTGGTTTATTTTTAATAACGTCAGTTGGTTTTTATTTTAGTTTTAAAAAAGCACCAAAATACAGCCCTTTACATACCGAATTTGAAAATCCAGTGTACGAATATTTAGTATTGGGATCCTTTTTATTGTGTTGTATTTTTATAGGATACTGGCAATTTCAGTATCATTTTTTAGGAAATTCGTATAAATTTGCAACCCTCCTCCCTACCATTGTAGGTTTTGGCTGTGCCTACTATTTTGATCATAAAGGGATTTTGTCTATTGCTATTTCTGGACTTACTGCATTCATTGGATTACAAATTAGTATAACAAATATATTCCATTTTGATTTTTTTAATAACCTTCAACTATATCATTACGGTATTATTTTGTCGTTTGCATTGGTTTTTTGGAGCTTATTTGCTGATCTAAAAAACATTAAATCACATTTTTCAATAGTATTTCAAACCTTTGCTTTACATTTGGTGTTTTGGTGTTCTATTGGAGGATTGTGTTCAGAAGTATTTGGATATTTTGTAATCATACCTATTGTGTCTGGATTTTATTTTTATAATAAAAGTTACAATTCAAATTCTATTATGATGTATATATTTACAGTAATTTACACCTATATTTGTTTCAATATCATTTTCATTCGATTGGTAGATATATTTAATATTCAGTCAGATTTATTTCAATTGTTTATCATTATTACGCCCTTTTATATTATGGGTTCTATTGCATTGTTTCTATATGGAATAAGAAATTTCAACAAAAATATCAAAAAAAATCATGAAAATATACCAAACTGATTTATTAGAAAATACTTATATTTTAGACGAGGCTACATCATTACATCAGGCCAAATTTTTAGATACTTCTACTTTTAAAACCATTGAAAATCAATTAGAAACACTGAAAAGATCTCGCAATTTACTTATCAGATTGTGGTTTTTTATTTTGGGCTGTTTGATGTTTGCTTCGGCTTTTGGATTTTTTTCATTGTTTGCCATAGATAACCAATTCGCTTTAAAAATCATGTTGTTTTTTTACACAATCATTGGTTTTTTTGCCACAGAAATGTATAAAAAAACTAACGTTTTTGGCAATGGACTTGACGATGCTTTGGTGTTTTGTAGTTTGATGGTGTCGATGGTGTTTTTTGAAATGGTATTTTTTACAAATTTTATTTACGAAACTACCGCTTTTTTGCTTACATTGAGTGTTTTATCATGGGTATGTTACTTTAGATATTTGCATGGCTATTTGATTTTGGCTAGCCTAATAAGTATTGTTGGGGCATTAATGCAAATAAACAGTCCGTATTTGTGTTTTATTGTCATGTTGTTTGGTATTTTATTGTTTTTTATATATTATAAAATAAAATTAAAAAACAAGTATATATATTACAAAAATGGGTTAAATATCACTAAATTTTGTGCTTTATTTATTTTTTACCTGGCAGGTAATTATGGAATAATAAGAGAATACAGCAACGAACAAGGTATATTACCCGATAATACAGAAATTCCATTGGCATGGTTTTTCAATTGTTTTATGTTTATAGTACCCATAATTTATTTATATGCGAGTATAAAATTCAAAGATCGCATGTTACTTTGGCTCGGAATAGGGTTATTTGCAGGCTCAATAATTACTTTTAGAACCTATCATCATGTGTTGCCCACAACGTTGGCCCTTACATTAGGTGGACTTATCTTATTAGTCCTATCAATGTATATTATCAAAAAATTCAAAAATTCGCAAACGGGTTTGAGTTTTATGCCCGATCCATTTCAAGGAAATGCCCTTCAAAAAAAGATGGAAACACTTACAACTCTTGCCACCAATAGTATAGAAACTACAAGTACATCGCCCATGGAATTTGGAGGTGGTGGTTTTAGTGGAGGAGGTTCTGGAAGTAACTTTTAGAATTTTTTGTACTTAAAAATCGAAAAATATAACAAATTGGCTTTCAAATTTGATAAAAAATAAAACTACATCTCGCAGTTTTAAATTTTATTAACAAAAACAGTTTCTAAAATCGTAAATCAAAAATTAAATTTTACCTTTGTGGTTTATATAAATAAACAAAGATTATGGTTTACAAATTTAGGGTAATTCTAGATGCCGAAGAAGATATTTTTAGAGATATTGCCATTCTCGAAGAGGATTCGTTAGAGGATTTACACAATGCAATATACAATTCTTTTGGATTTGATGGTTCAGAAATGGCCTCCTTTTATACGTGCGACGAAACATGGAATCAGGATGAGGAAATTTCATTATTTGATACTGGCGACATACCAGGAGAACAAAAAATAATGAGTGATTATCAAATATCTGAAATCGTAAACGAAGAAAGTACGAAATTGATTTATGTGTATGATTTTATTAATATGTGGACATTTTTGATAGAATTGGCAGCCGTTGAAGAACAAACAGCGGGTGCAACCTATCCAGAGACCTTATTTTCTCATGGCGAAATGCCAGCCGAAGCCTTTGAAAAAAACTTTGATTCCGAATTTGAAGAAGAAAATTTCAATGAATTTGAGGACGATTTTGATGAAGAAGATTTGGAAATGTATGACGACCACGACAGCTTTGAAGACTATGGATTTGAAGAAAATTGGAACTAAAATTTAAAAAAAAAACACTTATTTCACACCTAATCAATGATCAATCTTTTTAATACACATATAGACACACTTTCTATCCATCGTGTTGGCAACAAAAGTAGGAATGAAGCCTATTTTTTATCCGAACAACCATACAAATTAAACGACGAAATTCTTCCATTAATAAAAGAATTCTTCTTTAAACCCTTTAGAGAAAAAGAGGAAAATTACTTTCAATTTGCTCATGAAGTAGATTTAGATTACAATGAAATGTATAATTTTTCTACAGAAATATTTGATAATCCTAGTAATTTTCATGAAGTTTCAAAAAAAATTACGAAACATCTTTACGAACAATCAAACCATCCGCATATAAAAAATGGCGAAGTGTATGTAACTTATTTGACAAACGTCAATATAGACAACAACAATGTCGATGCCATTGGCATTTTTAAGAGCGAAATGCAAGCAGATTTTTTACAATTTGAAGAAAAAGAAAGCAATCTTGAAATGATTTTGCAACAAGGCGTAAGTTTAAACAAATTAGATAAAGGTTGTCTTATATTTAATTACAAAAAAGAAGAAGGTTACAAAATTTTAACAGTTGATAGCAATCGATATGATGCTCGGTATTGGTTAGAACATTTTTTATCTGTAGATGCTTTTGAAGATGAAAATTTCATTACTAAAAAATACCTTAAATTTTGTCAAAATTTTGCGAAAGATGTAGTACTTCCTGCTGAAGACAAAAAAGAAGAAGTGATGTTTATGAACCGATCTGTAAACTATTTTGCAAAAAATGATCAGTTCGAAGAAAGTAATTTTTTGAACGAAGTATTGGACAATCCTGATTTGATACCCGAATTTAAAAACTACAAAGTAGATAAAGGCGAAAAATATTCGATAGAAGACATTACCTCGTTCCCAATTGCCAATGCAGCAGTTACCGATGCTAGAAAATCTATAAAAAACGTCATCAAATTGGATACCAATATTCAAATAAAAATGGATTTTATCAATCCAGAAAGTGCAGAAAAATTTGTTGAAAAAGGATGGGACGAAGAAAAACAAATGTATTATTATTTAGTTTACTTTAACAAAGAAGAAAAATCATAACAATATCAGTTTATTTTATTATATAAAATAAGAAAACAAAGAATATCATGCCGAAAATATCAAAAAAAGGACAAAATATGCCAGAATCGCCAATCAGAAAATTGGCACCTTATGCTGAAAATGCTAAAAAAAATGGCAAAAAAGTATATCATCTGAATATTGGACAACCCGACATTAAGAGCCCAGAATTAGCCATTAATGCGATAAAAAACACCACATTAGACGTGTTAGAGTACAGTCCTTCGGCAGGTTTTGAAAGTTTTAGAAATAAATTATCTAATTTTTATAAGAAAATAAATATTCCCGTAGAATCCGATGATATTATTGTTTCTACTGGAGGTTCTGAAGCATTGGTATTTACAATGGGTAGCATTATGGATCCCGAAGACGAAGTAATTATTCCAGAACCATTTTATGCCAATTATAACAGTTATGCAGTAACTATGGGAGTAAAAGTAGTTCCTGTAATTTCTACTTTAGAAACAGGTTTTGCCTTGCCACCAATTTCGGAAATGGAACAATTGATAACAAATAAAACCAAAGCCATTTTGATTTGCAATCCAGGCAACCCAACGGGTTATTTGTATTCTAAAGAAGAGTTATTACAATTGGGCGATTTGGTTCGAAAGCATGATATATTTTTAATAGTTGACGAAGTTTACAGAGAATTTACTTATGATGGAGATACCCATTTATCAGTAATGAACCTTCCCAATTTGGAACAAAACGCTATAATGATTGATTCTGTGTCTAAAAGATATAGCATGTGTGGAGCAAGAATTGGCTGTATTGTTTCAAAAAATAAGGCTTTGATGGCTACCGTAATGAAATTTGCACAAGCCCGTTTGAGTCCGCCAACAATAGATCAAATAGCCGCAGAAGCAGCCTTGGATACACCACAAATATATTTTGATAATGTAATAAAAGAGTACAAAGAAAGGCGAGACACGTTGATAAATGCTTTGCAAAAAATAGACGGAGTTCGTGTAGCAAGTCCAAAAGGGGCTTTTTATTGTATTGCAGAATTGCCCGTTGATGATGCAGATGCGTTTGCACAATGGATTTTAGAGCATTATGATTATAAAAATCAAACCGTTATGATAGCTCCTGCTGCAGGATTTTATGCTACTCCAGGTGTGGGCAAAAAACAAGTTAGAATTGCTTATGTTTTAAAACAAGAGGATTTGATTCAAGCAGTTGAAGTAATTAAAAACGCTTTAGTAGCTTATAATAAAATATAATAATTTACTATTTTTAATATAAATATATCATTTACTTATAAATAATATAAAAATGAAGTTTTTATCCCATTTTAGTTCCATTCAATTGTATTTGGGCAGTATGATTTGTTTTGCAGTAGCACATTATAGCCGAAATCAAATGGCCATTTACAGTGTGATGCTTATTTTAGGGATTACATTGCTGGTTTTAGGATTTAAAAACAGAACAAGAAAATAAATACAAACAGTAATTAAAAATAATATTCAAATTATTTCTTAATGATTTTATATTGTTGATTACATATTAATTGGGAGGTATAAATTCCTGTTTTTCCAGAAAATAAATAAGCAATATAACAAGATAAAAGAGCAAAAAAGGCTATAGGAAAACCAAACATTTCTATAGCCATAATACTACAAGCTAATGGAGTATGTGTGGCTCCAGCAAAAACAGACACAAAGCCTAAAGCGGCCAAAAATGAAAGTGGCAATGGCACAAAAACTGACAAACAACTGCCTAATGTAGCTCCAACAAAAAATAAAGGGGTAACTTCTCCGCCCTTAAATCCCGAACCCAAAGTAAGTCCTGTGAGCAATAATTTTAATATAAAATCTTGATTATTAGCCTTTTGTACAAAAGCCTTTTGAATGTATTCCATTCCTAAACCTTGGAATTTGAAGTCTAAAATTAAAAAAAGTCCCAATAAAACCAATCCTCCAACAAAAGGTCGAAATGGATCAAAGGCTATTATTTTTTTGAAAAAATGGTTCCAAAAATGGAGGTTTTTTGAAAAAAACAAAGCGGTTATTCCAAATACTACACTTACAATTGCTGTCCAAAAAACACTATATAAATCAATATTTGGAAAGTTGATCAATGTATAATTGGTATGGTGTATGCCTATAATTTCGACAGTAAAATAGGCGATGTAGGCTGTATAAATTGTGGGCAAAACAGCCAAAAGTGCAACATTTGAAAAACAAACCAATTCAAATGCAAAAAATATCCCAGTGATTGGAGTGCCAAATACCGATGCAAAACCAGAAGCAATTCCTATTAAAATAATTGTTTTTTTATTTGTTTTGAATGTTTTAAAAGTACTTGACAAAAAATCGGCTAATGAAACCCCCATTTGAACAGCAGTGCCTTCTCGGCCCGCAGATCCACCAAAAAAATGTGTTAAAAGTGTCGTAATCAATACAATAGGAGCCATCAAAATAGGAATGTGTTGGTATTTTTGATAGGATTCTAATATCAAATTATTGCCTTTTGCTACTTCAGAATTGCTTTTTTCATAAATAAAACCTATCAATAAACCACCAAATGGCAAAAAATAGATTAACCAATCATGAGTTAAATGAAACTCGGAAATATTTTTTAAACTTACTAAAAATAATCCCGATGCCAAACCAATTGCAATACCAATAACTGAATAAAACAATAAATACCTTACAAAATTAACACTTGTAGCATAAACAGATTTTAGATTTAACATTAAATTTCCTTTTCTGCAAAAATATTATTTTTTATCAAGATAGCTCAAAAATAATACCTAAATTATTTAAGAAAAAAAAAGTAGCATAACATATTATTTTAAAATAAATACTTATATTTGTACAAGATAAAGTAGCAAAAAAAACAGATTATGCCAAACAGACCTTATATATATTATGATTATACCAAAAGCCTTTGCCCAGAATGTTTGACACTGGTAGATGCAAAAATTGTTTTTGAAAATGAAAAAGTTTGGTTACTAAAACATTGCAAATCCCATGGCGATAGCAAAGTAATGATTGCAGATGATGTTAATTACTATAAGCAAATTCGTAATTTTAACAAACAATCTGAAGTTCCATTAAAATTTAATACAAAAGTACACTATGGTTGCCCTTATGATTGTGGCCTTTGTACCGATCATGAACAACACTCGTGTTTGACGATAATAGAAGTAACAGACAGGTGCAACTTGTCTTGTCCTACTTGCTATGCAAGTTCCGGGCCAATGTATGGCTCGCATCGAACGTTGGTGGAAATCGAAAAAATGTTAGACGTAGTTGTAGCCAATGAAGGTGAACCAGATGTGGTTCAAATTTCGGGGGGAGAGCCCACAGTGCATCCGCAATTTTTTGAAATATTGGATATCGCCAAAAGTAAACCCATTAAACATTTGATGCTCAATACAAATGGCATTAGAATTGCAAAAGATGTTGCATTTGTTGAAAAATTAGCTACTTATATGCCTGATTTTGAAATTTATTTACAATTTGATAGTTTCAAAGCAAATGTATTAGAAAAAATGAGGGGTGCAGATTTGACTCAAATACGAAAACAAGCCATTGACAATTTGAATCGATTCAATCTTTCGACTACACTGGTGGTTACCCTTCAAAAAGGGGCAAACGATGATGAAATTGGGGCCATTTTAGAGTATGCCTCCAAACAAAAATGTGTTAGAGGAGTAACATTTCAGCCCACACAAGTAGCTGGTAGAAACGACCATTATAACGACAGTAATGCCAGAATCACGCTAACGGAAGTAAGACGTAAAATTGTGGAACAATTTCCCGTTTTTACTCCCGAGGATTTAATTCCTGTTCCTTGTAATCCAGATGCCTTGTGTATGGGATATGCCCTAAAATATGATGAAGCACTGCTTCCAATGACTCATTTGCTGAATCCTGACGATTTATTGAATGCAACAAAAAACACGATTGTTTATGAAAATGATACGGAATTAAAAACCCACCTTGTTGAACTTTTTAGTACAGGTATTTCTGTGGATTGTGCCGAAACAAAAATGGGAGCTTTGATGTGTTGTTTGCCAAAAATACAAAGTAATAATTTGCAATATGATCATTTGTTTAGAATTATTATTATGAATTTTATGGACGCATTTGATTTTGATGTAAGAGCAGTAAAAAAATCGTGTGTGCATATTGTGGACAAGCGGTATAAAATTGTGCCATTTGAAACGATGAATTTGTTTTATAGAAATGATAAAATTAATGAAATCCGAAAAAATTTATAATTTTTTTGAAAAAATAATATTTACATAAATATTTTAATAAAATGAGAGGTTTTTTAGCAACATTAGGAGGTTTTTTAGCATTAGTATGCTTATTAGCCTTTGTAGTAGGCATCATCATGCTGTTTTTTGAATCAAGCAGAAAATTAGCGGGCAAGTTAATTTTATATGCCGTCATTGGTTTTGTTATAGGTTTTGGGACTTGTGCAGCAAATTTAGGTTAGGCGGAATTTAGTAAAACAGATTATTTTTTTATAGTTTTTAAATACAATTTTTCTAATTTTTGCCGTGCCCAATCGGTTTTTCTTAAAAATTTTAAACTAGAATTAATGCTTGGATTTTCTATAAAACATTTCATTTTGAGGTTTTTGCCTAAAGTTTCATATCCGTAATGAGCTACTAAAAATTCGATGATTTTTTGAAGTGTGATGCCGTGAAGTGGGTTGTTTGAATTTTGCATGAGCAAATTTATATAAAATATTGGAAAATCAATCATTAGTTATTACATTTGCGATTAATTATGATACAGAAAACCATCAACATATTAAACAAACGAGCCCGTTTTGATTATGAAATAATCGAAAAATATACGGCAGGAATTGTTTTGGCAGGCACAGAAATCAAATCGATAAGAGCAGGAAAGGCCAATATTACTGAAAGTTTTTGTGAATTTAATCAACAAGAACTTTTTGCAATCAACACTTATATAGAAGAATATGCCTTTGGGAATCAATTTAACCACAAAGCACGAAGCGAAAGAAAATTATTATTAAATAAGCGAGAATTAAAAACTTTATCCCGAAGTGTACAAGCTAAAGGACTGACAATTATACCGCTCAAACTATTTACCAACGAAAAAGGATTGGCCAAACTTGAAATTGGACTTTGTAGAGGGAAAAAAACTTACGACAAACGAGAATCTTTGAAAGAACAAGACACTAAACGAGACTTGGACAGAATCAAAAAAAACTTTTAATAAAAGTTTTTTTTTACGAAAAAAAATGTCTAAATTTGTCATGAAAAAAATTGTCATAAAATGAAAACCCTAATTAAAAATGCTAGATTACAAAAACAGCTCAAAACCAGAGAATTAGCACAGGCATTAGCAGTTGATCAATCGCTAATTAGCAAATTTGAAAATGGTACTCGAAAACCAACAAAAGAACAAATCATGAAGTTGTCATTGATTTTAGAGATAGATTTTGAAATATTAATGGTGGCGTGGCTCAAAGAGAAAATTTATGATGAAATTGGTTATGACACATTAGCTACAAAAGCTATAAATCTTGTAAGAGAAGAAATGCTTACATACAAAACAACTTCAGAAAATCATTTATCAGAACACATCATAAGTCTTTTAGAAGCAATAGATTCGTTAAAAAACAAATTAAATCAAAAAAGACATTTAGATAGTTTTAAAATTGTTGAAGCCTTGGAACTAGAATACACTTTTGAGAGCAATAGAATTGAAGGAAACACATTTACATTAAGAGAAACCGATTTGGTTGTAAATGAAGGACTTACAATTTCTGGAAAGTCAATGAGAGAGCATTTAGAAGCCATAAACCATCAAGAAGCAATTGGCTACATTAAATATATGATGGATAAAAATACAACACTTAATGAAAGGGAGTTGTTGACCCTTCATAACCTCATTTTGAGAGGTATTATGCCAGAAGATGCGGGAAAATACCGAAATTTACAAGTAATGATAAAAGGTAGTTCGCACACTCCGCCTCAACCTTTTCTTGTTGCAAAACAAATGGAAGACTTTTTTATTTGGTTTCAAAGTCAAAAAAACAAATTACATCCAGTGGTTTTAGCGGCAGAAGTTCATGAAAAAATTGTAAGTATTCATCCGTTTATTGATGGCAATGGAAGAACATCAAGATTGGCAATGAATTTAATTTTGCTTCAAAATGGGTATGTAATTGCCAACATTAAAGGCGATTATGATACTCGAATGCAATATTATAGCGCTCTAGAAAAGGCTCAAACCACTGATAATAAAAATGAATTTATAAAATTTATAGCACAAACAGAAAAAGAATCTCTTGAAAGGTATTTGAAAATTATTGGCTAATTCAAAAAACAATTAGTAAAAATAATTTAAATTTTTGATACATTTTTATAAAAAAATAATTATCAATTTTTATTTTCTAAAAGTGGTACAAATCTAAAATTTCCAAATTCTTGTTTTTCAAATTGGGTTTCGCTAATTCGAATGAACAAAGTCATGATTTGATCGTTTTCGCCCAGCGGAATCACGAGCCTCCCCCCTATTTTGAGTTGAGTCAATAAGGGTTTTGGAATTATTGGAGCACCAGCTGTAACAATAATTCCATCAAAGGGGGCATGCGTTTCTAACCCTTTATAGCCATCGCCAAAGGATAGATGTTTGGGTCTTATGCCTATTTTTGGTAAAAAAATAGAGGTTTGTTTAAAGAGTTCTTTTTGCCGTTCCACACTATATACTTTGGCTCCCATTGTACATAAAACAGAGGTTTGATAGCCAGAACCTGTGCCAATTTCAAGAATTTTATCGTCTTTTTTAATATTTAACAATTGACTTTGAAAGGCCACTGTATAAGGTTGAGATATTGTTTGACCAGATAATATAGGAAATGCCTTATCTTGATAGGCAAAATCTTCAAAGCTTGAATTTAAAAACAAATGTCGAGGGATTTTTCTAATGGCCTCCAACACATTTTTGTCTTTAATTCCTTTTTCTATTAATTGTGCTACTAACTGATTACGAAGTCCTTGATGTTTGGCAGTATCTTTCAAAACGTGTTTTTTTATTTTTTGTAAAATTAGTAAAGAAAAAACAAAAGTCAATATTGGATTTTAATTTTTAATTACTTAAAATTTCATGTCAATAGATTTTTTAATTTTAAATTATTTGCTATTTTTGTTGAAAATACATTTATCATGTTAAAAGTAGGCGTTTTGGGTGCGGGTCATCTTGGAAAAATACATTTACGATTATTGGCTCAATCTGAAAAATACGAATTAGTAGGTTTTTATGACGAAAACCAAGACAATGCAGAAAAAATTGCTAAAGAATTTGGTTATAAAAATTTTAAAACCATTGCTACATTAATTCATGCTGTGGATGTCATTGATATTGTTACACCAACATTATCACATTATAAGTGTGCAAAAGTAAGCATCAAATCGGGCAAGCATGTTTTTATAGAAAAACCCATTTCAAATTCGGTTTCTGAAGCTGAAGAAATAATGGCATTGGCCAAAGCGTTTGGTGTAAAAGGACAGGTAGGGCATGTAGAAAGGTTTAATCCTGCTTTTATTGCAACCAAAAATATGATTGAAAACCCAATGTTTATTGAGGCTCATCGGTTGGCCGAGTTCAATCCTCGAGGCACCGATGTACCAGTTGTTTTGGATTTGATGATTCATGATATTGATGCCATTTTGAGTGTTGTAAAGTCAAAAATCAAAAATGTTAGTGCAAGTGGCGTTTCCGTTATTTCGGAAACTCCTGACATTGCCAATGCCCGACTTGAATTTGAAAATGGCTGTGTTGCTAATATTACTGCAAGCCGTATTTCATTAAAAAACATGAGAAAATCTCGTTTTTTTCAAAAAGATGCCTATATTTCTGTTGATTTTTTAGAAAAAAAATGCGAAGTTGTTAAAATGAAAGACGCTCCTGAAGTGCCTGGCGATTTTGATATGATTTTGCAAAATGCGGAAGGTGTTAAAAAACAAATTTATTTTTCTAATCCTGAAATACATCAAAATAATGCTATTTTGGATGAATTGGAAACCTTTGCTGATGCAATTGTGAATGATACAACTCCAATCGTAACCTTAGAAGATGGAACGGAAGCATTAAGAGTGGCTTATATGATTATTGATTCGATGAACGAAAAATAAGACCCCTAACCCCCGAAAGGGGGAATTGAAAAACAAAGTAAAATCATCTAAAATTTATTTTATTCAAATATTAAATAGATATGGATAGAAAAGAATTTATATTAATACTTTCAAAAAAGTATATTTTACTAATTATCCTATTCTCAATTTTAAAATACTTTGGGTTTTTATTTTATAATGAAGAAAATAAATTAGAAGTAATTAAAGGTACATTTATATATAGCGGTTTTGCATTTGCTTTTTTTAATTTTTGGATATATCAGATTATTATTTGACAGATATAAATTATTAAATTATATATATGCTACTTATAACGTTTTCGAAAATGATATAGGGAAAACCATAATAATAATCATAATTTCATTTTCAATATTAATTGAAAATTATAAATTTATTATCAAAAAATTAGACAAAATAATTTAAAAACAAACTAATCCCTACTCACCCCTAGTAGGAATTCCTCCTTTGGGGGTTAGGGGGCTTTTTATGAAACAAATTGCAGTAATAGGCGCAGGAACCATGGGCAACGGAATTGCTCACACCTTTGCTCAAAGCGGGTTTACCGTTAAATTAATCGATATTTCTGAAAAATCTTTAGAAAAAGGTATGACAACAATTGCCGCAAACCTTGATAGAATGGTAGCTAAAGGCAACATTACCGAAGACGACAAACACAAAACCATTGGGAACATTATCACTTACACTGATATTAAGGATGGTGTGGTGGGGTGTGATTTAGTAGTGGAAGCAGCTACCGAAAATGTAACCTTAAAACTCAATATTTTCAAGCAATTGAGCGAGGTTTGCGATCATAATGTAATTCTGGCAACCAACACGTCATCTATTTCTATAACCCAAATTGCTGCACAAGTAGTTCATCCAGAACGGGTTATTGGAATGCATTTTATGAATCCGGTGCCGATTATGAAATTAGTAGAAATTATTCGTGGCTATTCTACTTCGGATGAAGTTACAAAAATTATCATGGATTTATCGGTAAAATTAGGAAAAACACCAACGGAAGTAAATGATTATCCTGGATTTGTTGCAAACCGAATTTTAATGCCAATGATTAACGAATCCATCGAAACTTTATTTCATGGTGTTGCTGGTGTTCAAGAAATTGATACGGTAATGAAATTAGGTATGGCACACCCGATGGGACCTTTGCAATTAGCTGATTTTATTGGGCTTGATGTTTGCCTTTCGATATTAAATGTGATGTATGATGGCTTCAAAAATCCAAAATATGCCCCTTGTCCGTTATTGGTAAATATGGTAATGGCAGGTAAATTGGGTGTAAAATCTGGAGAAGGATTTTATGATTATGCTGAAAGTAAAAAAGCAGAAAAAATTTCTAACCAATTTAAAAAATAATTATTTCCTGCAAGGTTTCCAAAACCTTGTAGGTGTAAAATGCTAAATAATGACAATTTCCAAAACATTTAAAAATGTATTTTTTTGTTTCAAAGGAGATTGTTATAATGATTTAAGGAAAAAATCATGAAGTAACCGTAAAATAAATTTATTCTTTTTTGATAAAGCACTTTAGTATTTTTTTTCAAAATATTTAAAATAATGGTCAAATAATTATAACTTAAATTAAAACCAACAAGGTTCTAAAAACTTCGAAGGTTCAAAAAAACATATAATAAAAAAAGACAAAATTGAATTAGGAATAATTTCCATTTTGAAAACAGTAAAAAAATTAACATGCCAATAACCCAAAATCTCAATAACATAAAATCCCAACTGCCACCTCACGTTACATTGGTAGCCGTTTCAAAAACCAAACCTGTAGCTGATTTGATGGAGGCTTACAATGCTGGACAACGCATTTTTGGCGAAAATTATGTCCAAGAAGTAGTAGAAAAACAACAAGAACTGCCTCAAGATATTCTGTGGCATTTTATTGGTCATTTGCAATCCCGAAAAGTAAAAAATATTGCCCCTTTTGTGGCATTAATTCACGGCGTGGATAGCTTCAAATTGCTACAAGAAATCAATAAACAAGCCGAAAAAAACAATCGGATAATTGATTGTTTACTTCAAGTGTATATTGCCGAAGAAGACACTAAATTTGGCTTGGATGAAAACGAATTAAATACCATTTTCAATTCTGAGGAATTCAAAAATTTGAAAAACATCAAAATTGTTGGCTTCATGGGAATGGCTACTTTTACTGAAAATCAAATGCAAATTAAAAAAGAATTTTTATATTTGAAAGCTATTTTCGATAAATATTGTAAATTGCAAGCTGCTAACTTAAAATTAGAAACACTTTCCATGGGCATGTCGGGCGATTATCAAATTGCAATTGAAAATGGCAGCAACATGGTTCGCATCGGAAGCAGTATTTTTGGAACAAGAAATTAAAAAAAATGAAAAAATCTAAAAAATCTAAAAAAAATCTTATTGATAGTTTTAATTTTTTGGATACTTAGATTAAAAGATGTACGCAATTATAGATATAGAAACCACCGGTGGACAATTTAACGAAGAAGGAATTACAGAAATTGCCATTTATAAATTTGATGGGCATGAAATTGTAGATCAATTCATTAGTTTGGTGAATCCACAAATACCAATTCAACCATTTGTTGTAAAACTAACGGGCATCAACAATTCGATGTTGCGAGGGGCACCAAAATTTTTTGAAGTCGCTAAACGAATCATCGAAATAACCGAGGGTTGCATTATAGTAGCCCATAATGCTAGTTTTGATTATAGAATTTTACGTACAGAATTTAAAAGATTAGGATTTGATTTCAAAGCCAAAACATTGTGTACAGTAGAACTTGCAAAAAAATTATTACCAGAGCAACCCTCCCATAGCTTAGGCAAATTAGTTAGGGCATTGGGCATTCCTATGACCGATAGGCATCGGGCATCTGGAGATGCAATGGCTACTGTAAAATTATTTAAAATGCTGTTGGACAAGGATTTAGAAAAAATAATTTTAAAAGAATTAATCAAAACAGAAATCATAAAAGGGCTTGCCCCACAATTTTTAGACCTTATAGAAACCTTACCTTCCAAAACTGGCGTATATTATTTGCACCGACAAGATGCTAGTATCATGTATATTGGCAAAAGTAAAAATATAAAAAAAAGAGTACACCAACACTTAACAGGAACGAGTAATAAAGCTAAAAAAATACAACATGAAATTAGGAATGTCTCTTTTCAAGAAACGGGCAGCGAACTTATTGCTTTATTAAAAGAAAGTGAAGAAATAAAAATAAATAAACCAATATATAATAGAGCACAACGTAAAACTATATTTAATTGGGCTATTTATATTGAAAAAAATATAGACGGATATAATGAATTAAAGTTACAAAAAACAGACGGCAGAAAGCGAGAAATTAAAGCCTATTCGAGTTTGCAAGAAGGCAAAGATGCTTTATTTAGAATTACGGCACAATTTAAATTATGTCAGAAATTTACTGGGCTTTATGAGACGCAAAAAGAATGTTTTCAATATAAAATTAAAGAATGTGACGGTGCTTGTATTGGCAAAGTTACTGCAAATGAGTACAATACAAGAGTGCAAGACTTTGTAACTGCATATAGTTTTGAGAATCAAAATATGATTATAATAGACAAAGGCAGAAAAGTAAGCGAACGAAGTGCTGTATTGATTGAAAACGGGATATACAAAGGCTATACGTATTATGATTTGAATCATCAAATAATAAATATTGATATATTAAAAAATATCTTAATACCTATGCAAAATAATAGAGATACCAAGCAAATTATTCAAAATTATATCAAAAAAAACAGTCAAATAAAAATAATATCTTTTTAGCAAAAATCAAAAAAAAGTGAAAAAAATTTTGGTAATAGTAGGTCCAACAGCAATTGGCAAAACAGCCTTGGCCATACAATTGGCACAGTTTTACAATTGTAAGATTATATCCTGTGATAGTAGGCAATTTTATAAAGAAATGACCATTGGAACAGCTGTACCTAGCAAAGAAGAATTAGATGCAGTGGAACATTATTTTATTCAAAATAAATCAATTTTTGAAAAATATACTGTAGGTGATTATGAAAAAGAAGCGATAAATCTTATAACATCGCTACACAAAACAGATGAATATGTCATTGTAGTTGGGGGTTCTGGATTGTATGTATCGGCAGTTTTAAATGGCTTTGATGCTTTTCCTGAAATTTCAAATACGGTTCGAGAAAAAGTAAAAATGGCGTTTGGACTATATGGCATTGGTTATTTAGTGGAACAGTTACAAATTTTGGATTTTGAATATTATGAAAAAATAAAGACTGAAAACCCACAAACTTTGCAAAATCCGCAACGAATGATGCGATTTGTAGAAGTTTGTTTAGGTACAGGCCAATCATATTCGAGTTTTTTGAATCGGAAGGCAACCCAAAGAGCATTTGAAAGTATCGTTATTGGATTAGAGGCTGAACGCTCTGTTTTGTACGACAGAATCAATCAAAGAGTAGATTTGATGGTGGGTGCTGGATTAGAAGCAGAAGCATTACAACTACATGAATATCAATCACTTAATGCTTTGCAAACCGTAGGTTATAAAGAGTTTTTTGATTATTTTGAAGGCAAAATTAGTCGTGAATTTGCAATTGAGGAAATTAAAAAAAATACCAGACGATTTTCAAAAAGACAACTGACATGGTTTAAAAAAATGGATGATGTACATTGGTTTGATTATTTAACAAGTACTAAAAATATTATTGAGCACATCAATTTACAAATAAAATAAGAACAAAATGCCAATATCAAAAGAATTCACTTCCATTTATTGTAAAAAATGGGAAATTAATTTTGCCCAATGTGCTCCAAATGGGTATTTGAAATATACAGATTTGTGTCATTTGCTGCAACTTACGGCTGCAGCCCACTCTGAAATTGGGGGAATTAGTTTTAGCGACATGCAGGTGCATCAACAGGCGTGGGTTTTGAGTAGAATGTGTGTAGAAATAACGGCATTGCCAAAATGGAAAGATGAAGTAACGGTAAAAACATGGATCGTTTCGTTAGAAAATTCGAGGTCGGTGAGGGCATTGGAAGTGTATGTTGGGGGAGTAAAGTTAGTTGGAGCTGAAACGTTTTGGGCGGTTTTGAATACTACAACTCGTAGGCCAGAGGCTTTGGCATTGCCATATTCTCATTTTGAGTTGTTTCCAAATGCGTTTGGCACTCTAAAGAGGGTAAAAAAGATACATTTGCCTGATGATATTGCAGAAATTACATCAAAAAAAGTATTGCTTTCAGATTTAGATTTGGTAAATCATGTAAATAATGTCAAATACCTGGAATGGTGTATGGATTTGCTGCCTCCTAATGAAATATTAAATCAAAAAATAACCCGATTTGATATGAATTTTATGCGTGAACTTGTATGGGGTGATCAATTTTCGATAGAAATTTGTAATAATGAATCTTATTTTTTTCAAATTATTAAAGAAAATAAAGCTTGTTTTGTATTGGAAATTGAATCAGAGTCAAAAGAATGACCAATCGATTCTAGCCCCGATGGAAGCGGCATCCTTTTGTTTTTTTCTTTAAAAAACAAAAGATATAGCGAACAGCGGGAACGGAACATTGGTGAAAAAGCCAAAAGATAGTGCTTCAAATGTTGGAATGCGTATTAATATTTTTAATTACATCCAAAGTTAATTCGTCAAAATGTTGGATAATTTTGTTGGCTAGGGTGTAATCTTGTTTTTTTGAATTGGGACTTTTGTAGCCAATGCAATAAATTCCAGCTGCATTTGAGGCTTTGATGCCGTTGGTACTGTCTTCGATGATGATGCAATTTTGAATTGGTGTTTGGGCTAATTGAGCGGCATGTAGGAAAATAGCTGGATTTGGTTTGGAATTTTGGAAATCTTCGCCTGAAACTATATGAGAAAAATATTGATTTAAACCAAATCTATTAAAAACTCTCTGAATAGTTACTTTGGCTGCCGACGAGGCTAAAACGAGTTGGTATTGGTTTTGATGTAAGTTTTTGATGAGATTTAGTACACCATCGAGTAGCTGTAAGTTTTCTTTTTGGTCGAAAGCGTTGTTGAAAATTTCACGTTTTTTTTGAACAAGTTCCTGAACATTTTCTTTCAAGTCATACAATTGTATTAGTTTTTCATATACATTTTTAGTAGAATTACCAGTAAATGTGGTATATACTTCGTGAGGAACATGGATTTGTAATTGTTCAAAATGTTGGTAATAGGCAGCATGGTGTACGGGTTCTGTATCTACAATTACCCCGTCCATATCAAAAATTACTGTTTTTATCATTTTATTACTAAACTTTTATTTATTAAAACTCTAATTTCTTTTTTCTAAGTTCAAAATTCTGACCTAAATACACTCTTCTTACCATTTCGTCCTCAACCAGTTCTTCTGGAGTACCTGCTTTGAGAATTCCGCCTTCAAACATTAAATAAGTTTTATCTGTAATAGCAAGTGTTTCTTGTACGTTGTGATCTGTGATCAAAATACCAATATTTTTGTTTTTGAGCTGTGCAACAATGCGTTGAATGTCTTCTACGGCAACAGGATCTACGCCTGCAAATGGTTCGTCCAATAGGATAAATTTGGGGTCGGTGGCTAAGCAACGGGCAATTTCGGTTCTACGTCTTTCGCCTCCAGAAAGCAAATCGCCTCTGTTTGTACGAATATGTTGCAAACTAAATTCGTCTATAAGGCTTTCCATTTTGGCTTCTTGTTGGGCTTTAGTTAGTTGGGTTAGTTGTAAAACGCTCAAAATATTATCTTCTATACTTAATTTTCTAAATACAGAAGCTTCTTGTGCTAAATATCCTATTCCGTATTGGGCACGTTTGTACATGGGGAAATTGGTAATTTCCTGATTATCAAGAAATATATTGCCAGAATTGGGTTTTACAAGTCCTACAATCATGTAGAAAGAGGTGGTTTTTCCGGCACCATTTGGCCCCAAAAGTCCAACAATTTCGCCTTGATTGACTGCTACAGAAATGCCTTTTACGACGTTTCGACCTTTGTATGTTTTGATTAAATTATCGGCTCTTAATATCATTTTGAAAATAAATTAATCCTAAAATTGATTTAGGTGTTTGGATTTGCAAAGCAAGTTAAAAAAACAACTGCATGTAGCATTATTAACTTTGTTTTAAGAAAATAGGTTTTTAGGATTGTTGTTCGAGAGCTTCCCAAAATTCGTACGCACGTCGTAAGTGAGGGATTACAATAGTGCCACCAACTAATGTTGCTACACTCATGGTTTCCATCATTTCTTGTTTTGTAACCCCTTGATTATAAGCTGTTTCTAGGTGGTATTTGATACAATCGTCACAACGCAATACTGTTGAAGCTACTAGTCCCAGTAGTTCTTTGGTTTTGACATCCAAGGCTCCTTCTGCATAGGTATTGGTATCCAAATTAAAAATTCGTTTGATGACTTTGTTGTCATCTGCCAATAATTTGTCGTTCATTTTTGAACGATAATCGTTAAATTCTTTTACTAAATCAGACATTTTGTTGTTTTTTATTGACCATAATGGCTATTAATATACTTGCTTCATATAAAACCAGAAGCGGAATGGATACTATAATTTGACTTAAAATATCGGGTGGCGTGATAATTGCGGCTACAATAAGTATGATGACAATGGCATAGCGTCTGTATTCTCTGAGGCTTGCGGCGGTTACCAATCCTAATTTTGTAAGGAAATAAATGATTATTGGCAATTCAAAAATGAGTCCGCATGAAATTACAGATGTTTTGACCATGCCCATATAATTGTCTAAATTGAATTCGTTTTGAATTACTTTACTTACATTGAAAGCCCCAAAAAATTGTACAGAAAGAGGTAATATTAAAAAATAGCCAAATAAAACGCCAATAAAAAACAAAATAGAAGAGGTTGTTATAAATAGAATCGCATTTTTCTTTTCGTTTTTGTACAAAGCAGGGCTAATAAACTTCCAAATTTCCCATAATATATATGGAAAACCCAAAATAAACCCACAAGTGATACAAGTCCAAATAAATACAGAAAATTGTCCCCCCATATCAGTGCTTTGAATAATAAATGGCATTTCTGTTACGCACATACCACCATCGTCTGTATGTAGATAAGTAGTTAATTCGCAAAACAATTTATAGGTGATAAAATCTGTACGAATTGGAGCAAATATAACATCTTCAAATATAAAATCAATAATAAAATAGGACAAACACGCAATTACAATAACTGCAATTGTAATTCTAATTAATAGCCATCTTAAATCTTCGAGATGGTCTAAAAATGACATTTCTTTAAGTTCTTTTTCCATTATATTATGCCTTCTTTTAAAATATCATGTAAGTGTAAAATTCCTTGGTAGGATGTTCCGTCTGCAACTACGAGCTGTGTAATGGCATTGTTTTCTAATATATGAAAAGCATCAATAACCATGTCATTTACTTGGATTATTTTGGGGTTTTGTGTCATGATGTCTTGAGCTTTTAGATCTGCAAAAGTGTCGCGGTTATTGAGCATACGTCTCAAATCGCCATCAGTAATAATACCAACAACTTGATTATCAGCTACTACTGCTGTTACACCAAGTCTTTTTTCGGAAATTTCAAAAATGACTTTTTTAATGCTGTCATCAGGAGCAACAGCTGGTTTTAGAGCATTTTGAAGCATGTCTTTTACTTTGAGTAATAATTTTTTGCCCAAAGCTCCACCAGGATGGTAAATGGCAAAATCTTCTGCAGAAAATTGTCTTAAATGCATCAAAGCTACAGCTAGTGCATCGCCCATTACAAGTTGCGCGGTTGTACTGTTTGTTGGTGCTAAATTATTCGGACAAGATTCTGAATCAACAGTAGTATTCAATACATAATTTGATTCTTTTGAAAGAAAAGAACTCATATTTCCAGTTATAGCAATCAATTGATTTCCAAATCTTTTGAGCAAAGGTACAAGTACTTTTATTTCGGGACTATTGCCCGATTTTGAAATACAAATCACTACATCGCCTTTTTGAAGCATTCCCAAATCGCCATGAATGGCTTCAGAAGCATGTAAAAACATGGCGGGAGTACCCGTAGAATTGAAAGTTGCAACGATTTTTTGGGCAATAATAGCACTTTTTCCAATCCCTGTAACAATAATTCTATGAGGGCAATTAAAAATAAGTTGAACAGCATTTGCAAAGCTATCATCAAGTAAATCAGCTAGTTTGGCAACAGAAAGGCTTTCAGAAATGATGGTTTCTTTAGCCGATTTTAAAATGTTTTCTATATTTTTCAAAATTGTATTGAAATTTAATTTGTGTAATTAAAAAGTTTGTTGTATCTTTATATGGTGCAAATTTATGTAAAATACTATTAAAAAAGAATGAATTCGAACGAAATTGACATCCATAAGGAATTAAAAAAATATTTTGGCTTTAGTCAGTTCAAAGGACTACAAGAACAAGTTATCAGAAGTTTGTTGGCAAAAAACAATACCTTTGTTATCATGCCAACAGGTGGCGGAAAATCGTTATGCTATCAGTTACCCGCTTTAATGCTTGAAGGCACAGCCATTGTGGTATCACCATTAATCGCTTTGATGAAAAATCAAGTAGATGCTATCCGAAGTTTATCATCGGAGGTGGGCGTGGCACATGTGTTGAACTCTTCATTAAACAAAACAGAAATAGCACAAGTAAAAAGCGATATTGTTGCTGGAAAAACTAAATTATTATATGTTGCTCCAGAATCTTTAACCAAAGAAGAGTATGTCAGTTTTTTGCAAACCGTGCCACTTTCTTTTGTGGCTATTGACGAAGCACATTGCATCTCGGAATGGGGACACGACTTTAGACCAGAATACCGTAATTTGAAAAACATCATCAAACAGTTAAGCGATGTTCCTATTATAGGATTGACCGCCACAGCAACACCAAAAGTTCAAGAAGATATTTTGAAAAACTTGGATATGCCAGATGCGAAAACCTTTAAGGCTTCATTTAACAGACCCAATTTGTTTTATGAAGTGCGAACAAAAACTAAAAATATTGAATCTGATATTATTCGATTTATCAAACAAAATAAAGGAAAATCAGGTATTATTTATTGTTTGAGTCGCAAAAAAGTAGAATCAATTGCCGAAGTTTTAAAAGTAAATGGTATTAGTGCCGTGCCTTATCATGCGGGATTAGATGCTAAAACAAGGGCCAAACATCAAGACATGTTTTTGATGGAAGATGTTGAAGTTGTAGTGGCCACCATTGCTTTTGGTATGGGTATAGACAAACCAGACGTGCGATTTGTTATACATCACGACATTCCAAAATCATTAGAAAGTTATTATCAAGAAACTGGTAGAGGCGGACGAGATGGTGGCGAAGGGCATTGTTTAGCCTATTATTCATATAAAGATGTAGAAAAACTGGAAAAATTCTTGACTGGAAAACCCGTTGCAGAACAAGAAATTGGGTTTGCATTGTTACAAGAAGTAGTGGCTTATGCCGAAACATCGATGTCTAGACGAAAATTTTTGTTGCACTATTTTGGAGAGGAATTTGATAGCGAAAATGGCGAAGGTGCCGAAATGGACGACAATGTACGGAACCCAAAAGTAAAAGTAGAAGCACAAAAAGAAGTAGTGAAGCTGCTTGAAATTGTAAGAGATACCAAACATTTATATAAATCAAAAGAGATTGTATTTACATTAATTGGCAGAATCAACGCCATGATCAAAGCTCATAGAACAGATGCTCAACCATTTTTTGGAACTGGTGCTAATAAAGATGAAAAATACTGGATGGCTTTGCTACGTCAGGTGCTGGTTGAAGGGATGTTGTCTAAAGATATTGAAACTTATGGTATAGTAAAAATTACGGACAAAGGGTTAGACTTTATAAAAAATCCTCATTCGTTTATGATGTCTGAAGATCATGAATACAATCAAACTGAAGACGATGCTATTGTAACTGCTTCAAAATCAACAGGTACTGCAGATGAAGCCTTGATGCTGATGCTTCGTGATTTAAGAAAAAAAGTAGCCAAAAAATTAGGTTTACCTCCTTTTGTTGTATTTCAAGATCCTTCGTTGGAAGATATGGCCTTAAAATATCCCATCACTTTATCGGAATTAAGCAATATTCATGGTGTTGGCGAAGGTAAAGCAAAAAAATATGGCAGTGCTTTTGTTGATTTAATAAGTAAATATGTAGAAGAACATGATATTACCAGACCAGATGATTTAGTTGTAAAATCGACGGGGGTTAATTCTGCAAATAAATTATACATCATTCAAAATATTGACAGAAAACTGCCACTAGACGATATTGCTGCTTCAAAAGGGCTTTCGATGGATGCTTTATTGAAAGAAATGGAGCAAATTGTAAATTCTGGTACCAAATTAAATATTAAATATTGGATAGACGAACTTTTGGATGAAGACCAACAAGAAGAAATTCATGAATTTTTTATGGAATCAGAATCAGATAACATTGAAGATGCCTTAAAGGAATTTGATGGGGATTATGATTTAGAAGAACTGCGGTTGATGCGAATTAAATTCATCAGTGAAGTAGCTAACTAAAATTATATACTAAAAAAAACCAACAATCAATTTGTTGGTTTTTTTTTTAATTGTTTATTGTATAATATTGTAACATTTTTGGAGTACCGTTAAAAATATTAACATCAACTTTGGATTTTATTCCTCGAATTTTTGCTTTTTCAGTAAATTGCCAAAAGAGCCAATCGTCATTTATTGTTGCAGTTGTAATATTATAATTAGCAATCCAAAAAGGATAATCATCAAATTCGTCTTTCAAAAAATTATTATAATAATTTTCACCAGAATAAATAATGGGTTTCACTTGATAATGGGCCTCTATTTTTTCGAGCCATCGTCTAAGTCCCACCTTCAAACTATCGATAGATTGTTGTTTTGGTAGTTTTTCAATATCTAAAACAGGAGGCAAATCACCTTTTTGAAGTTTGACATTTTTAATAAATAAATTGGCTTGTTCAATAGAATTTTCGTTTGGTCTATAATAATGATAAGCTCCTCTAATAAAACGATGTTTTTTGGCTTGGCTCCAATTATAAAAATATTTGGCATCTACGCCATCGTTTCCAGTTGTGGCTCTAATAAACACAAATCCAATTTTATAAACTTCATTTACAGTAGAAACTCTGTCCCAACGAATAGTTCCTTGATAATGAGAAACATCAATACCTACAACATGATCTTTATTTTTCTTTAAAATCCATTCATTTTTGGCGTTTACAGATTTGTCTTTTAAAGATATTTCTTCTTCATTCCATAAATTATAAAGTAACGTTTTATATTTAAATCCAAAATAAAAACAGGATAAAATTATAATAAATACAAATGCAAATCTAAAATGGTTATATTTTTTTCTTGTAACACGCTTTCGAACAGTAGATTTTCGAATTGTTTTAGCCATATACCCCAATTATTTACTAAAATTAAAAGCATTATCGAAAATAGAAAGCAATACATACAATAAAATTATAAGTGGCACTGCAATTTCAAGCAATACAATAAACAATATCAATGCAATGCAAACAAAAATAATTTGAAGTTTATATTTTTTTAAACTAAAATTTTTAATTTTCAATGAAAACAATGGAATTTCAGCATTCATAATATAAGCACTTACGATTGAAATACCAATTAATGTCCAAGTATTAAACAAATAGTTCAACCAAATGGCATCTTGATAATGATTGATAACAAATGGCAAACTCATAATAAACAAAGTATTTGCAGGTGTTGGCAAACCAATAAACGAATCGGACTGGCGAGTATCTATATTGAATTTGGCCAACCTAAAACAAGCTCCTAAAGTGATTATAAAACCAAAATAGGGTAAAAAAATCATCAAAAATGGATCGGAAATGCTGTTTTTTATGAAAAAAAACATCATAAAACCAGGCGATACACCACTTGTAACCATATCTGCCAATGAATCAAGTTGCAAGCCTAATGGCCCCGAAACGTTGAACATACGAGCAAAATAGCCATCAAAAAAATCAAAAAATATGCCTAAACAAATCATATAAAATCCCAGGTCAAACTGCTTGTTTGCCACAAAAACTATGGCTAAACAACCACAAAAAAGATTTAATAATGTAATACTATTTGGGATATGTTTTTTGAAATTCATTATATTTGGATTTTGTTTTAAAAGTTTACAAATTTATATAATAAGTTATAGACATCAACGTTTTTTATTAGAGATTTTTAACGGATATTTGCAAAAACTATTTTATTTTGAAAAAAATTATTTTATTTATCATATTTTTATTTAGCTTATGTATTCAAAGTCAGGTTGTTAGAAAATATTCTAACGATTTTATGAATATTGGAGTAGATGCTGCTGCATTAGGCATGTCAAACGCTGTTGTGTCTAGTGTTCAGGATGTTAATGCAACTTACTGGAATCCAGCTGGTTTGATGAATTTAGAAGACAAACAAATGAGCCTGATGCACGCCAGTTATTTTGCTAATATTGCACAATACGATTTTATGGCCTATGCAGCTCCAATTGACAAAAACAGTGCTTGGGGGATTTCCGCCATTCGGTTTGGTGTAGATAATATTTTAAATACTACTCAATTAATTGATAATCAGGGTAATATAGATTATAACAGGGTCAGCTTATTTTCGGCAGCAGATTATGGCTTTACCTTTTCTTATGCCAGAAATATGCAAGTTCAGGGATTACAATATGGTATCAATTCGAGAATTATTCATAGAATAATCGGTGATTTTGCCAATTCGTGGGGCTTTGGTTTTGATTTTGGCATACAATTCCAACGCAATGATTGGAAATTTGGTTTGATGCTTAAAGACATTACAACAACTTATAACATTTGGAATATCAATCAAGAAAATTTTGAAACAATTAAGGATGCTATCAGTGGACAAAATCAAGAATTGCCAGAAAATACCGAAATCACATTGCCTAGAGCACAATTTGGAGTGTCTAAAAAAATAGCTTTTCATAGTGATTTTAGTTTGCTAGCTGCGGCCCAATTGAATATGCAATTTGCCAAAACAAATGATTTAATTTCTAGCAATATTGTAAGTATCGATCCAGCTTTAGGTTTTGAAGGAGGGTATAACGATTTGGCTTTTTTAAGAATTGGAGTTGGTAATTTTCAAAATATTACTCAATTAGATAAAACTCAAAAATTAAGTTTTCAACCAAATTTTGGATTGGGTTTTAAGTATAAAGGCATTCAAGTAGATTATGCTTTAACTGATTTAGGTAATCAAAGTGCAGCATTGTACTCTAATATTTTTTCTGTTAAAGTTGATTTAAGTATATTTAGATAAACTATTTTTTTTACATAATGAAAGAAAAATTACATTTTTTATTTGCTTTTTTTATAATTATTTTTGCGATACACAGAAGTCAATCACAATGTATCAAATTATCTGATGATGCCAAGGTTAGTGTTTTAACTTGTGGTAGTGGTAATGAATTATACAGTATTTATGGCCATACAGCTATTCGATTTTTAGACCCACAAAACCAATTAGACATTGTATTTAATTATGGCTATTTTGATTTTAATACCGATCATTTTTATTTAAAATTTGTAAAAGGAGATTTAAAATATTTTGTTGCAAGTAATACCTACCAGGATTTTATTTCGGAATATGTTGAAACCAATAGAGATGTTTTTGAACAAACTTTGATATTAAATACAAATCAAAAACAACAAATATTTGAACAAATAAGTATGTCTTTATATTCTGATGAACGATTTTATACCTATAAATTTATCGATCGTAATTGTACAACAATGGTTTTGAATAAAATTAATGGTATTATAGGAAAAAACATAACTCATAAAACATTAAACAATACACTTTCTTACAGAAGTATTTTATACAGCTATCTAAACAATCATTTTTTTGAAAACTTAGGCATCAATATTCTTTTTGGAGCCAAAACAGATCAAACGGCTTCTAAACTTTTTCTTCCAAAAGAATTAATGGAACAACTTGAAAATACAACTATCCATCAAAAAAAATTAGTCGAAAGCACTAAAGTTTTAAATGTAAAACACCTTACAAATGATGACAATCCATTGTGGAATAACATTTATTTCTTGTCATTAATATTAATAGTAATGACCATATTAAATAGTAAAATAATTAATAATATATATATTATATTAATGGGAATTATAGGTTTTGTATTGCTTTTTGTTAGTTTTTACTCCAACCATCAAGAAGTTAGTTTAAATTACAATATATTACTTTTTAATCCATTATACTTAATATTATTTTATTTTAAACACCTAAAAGATACATATTTTAAATTACTAATATATATTTGCTATGCTTTCATTTGCATATATATTATTATATTATTAAACAAAGCTTATTTAATAATGATTTTACCAATAATAATTACAACAGTGATAATGCTTTACAAACAACAAAAGTCTGTTTTACTGCCCTCTGTAATACAAAACGGTGCTCAAAGTTTTTAGTATAATATTGATATCTAAATAAATACTTCGGTGTTTGATATAATATAAATCATATTGAAGTTTTACAAGACTATCTTCTAATTTGTCTCCATAAGAATAATTAACTTGAGCCCAACCAGTCAAACCAGGTTTAATAATATGCCTGGTGCTATAAAAAGGCATGATTTCTATTATTTGATCTACAAAAACTTGACGCTCTGGTCTAGGACCAATAACACTCATATCGCCAATCAATATATTAAAAAATTGTGGTAATTCATCCAAACGTGTTTTTCTTAATATTTTTCCAAAAGGTGTAATTCTAGCATCATTTGAAGCTGCAAAAACAGCTCCGTGCTTTTCTGCGTTGGTAACCATGCTACGCAGTTTGAATATTTTAAATAATTTACCGTTTTTGCCTACTCTTTCTTGAGAATAAAACAAAGGGCCTTTATTAGCAAACAAATTTATAATATATATAAACGGTATCAAGCTTGAAAATAAAATTATACCTATAATAGATATTGATAAATCAAAAATTTTGATATAAAATAAATAAAGTCGATTTTGATTATTAAAGCTAAATGGAAAATACCTATAAAAATCTCTTGATAAATATTGTACCGGAATGCGTTGAGAAATATTTTCATAAAGCTGTGTATATTCTTTTATAGGATATTGATTTTGAAGTATTTCAAGCAATTCCTTATATAATTCAAAAGTAATCATTTCTGTTTTTTTAACATCAATGACAATTTCAGAAATATTTCTTTCTATTAAAAAACTTTTTAAATCATCTAACTTGAGGTTTTTAATACCATTCAAATTAAATTGAAATGGGTTTTCTGTATCGGTATTCAAATAGGCTTTCACCTTTGTATGTGGATCTGCTTGTTCTAAACCTAAAACCAATTCTTCTAATTGCTCAGGGTCGCATATTAGCACAACTTTTTTCTTAAACTTTTGTTTTGTAAATAAATACAAATAAAACATACGCCAAGATAATAAGGAAAATAATACGGTGAACAAGAAAAGTAGTATATAAATTCTATTATTTGGTAGAGAAGGGGAATAAATAGGGGTAAATAAATAACTAATAACAATGGCAAATGAAGTCATCAAGACACTTTTAGTAATTTGATTAAAATTACTAGCCACTTGCAAATTATACATTTCAAAAATGGCACCATATCCAAGAATATAACTCAATAATACAAAAACATATGAAATTTGTGTGAAAAAATTTAAAAAATATTGCATATTAAATATCAACCCTTCTAAATATAAAGATATAAATATGACTATTATATCAAATAATTTTAATAGGATTTTACGTTCAGAGATTTCAAAATGTATTTGATTGTTTGATTCCATGTAAAATGCAAAATTTGAATTGGAATGGCAAGATAACAAATATTTTGACAAATGTAATATTATTTTTTTAAAATTTCAAACCATTTGTATTTAACTTCTCCCCAATAAAATTGTGATGCAGATAGCTGAGCGTTATGAGCAATTTTTTGATATAAAACACTGTTATTCAACAAATTAGAAATTTGAAAGACCATTTCATCAACATCATTTTTATTGACTAAAATACCTGTTTCCTGATGATTTATTAAATAAGGAATGCCACCTACGTTCGTTGAAACAACCACAAGTCCTAAACTCATAGCCTCTATTAAAGAAACAGGCATATTATCAAAATTTGTAGTATTTATAAAAAAATCAAACTCTTTTGATAATTGAATCCATTCTTTTTTTGACAATTTCCCTGTAAACTTTACTGATAATCCCAATTCATTAGCTAATTTTTTTGAACGTTCAAAACTTTCATCTTTTTTGGGCCCCACCATACATAATGTAGCTTTTGGATAGCTTTGTTGTAATTTTTCTAAAACATAAAGTGCCATTTCTGGGTTATATGTTTGATCAAAAGCCCTTACCCAAAGGAGTTTTGGTGCTATTTCATTTCTAAGTAAAAATTGATAATCATTTTCATTTATAGTATTTGGTATTAAAACCAAATTATTAAACTTTTTTTTAAATTCATCATATAAATAAGCAGAAGGAGCTACATTGCAATATGAATTTTTGAATATTAGATTACATAGTAGAGGATTAATTTTCAATCTTTTAGGTAAATTACCGCCGTGCAAAATAGGAATATATTTTAATTTCAATAATCGACAACATTGGCTTGTACACAAAACATACCAAAATCCAAAAGTACTATAGGTATCAATTAGCACATAATCTATTTTAAATGAATATTTTATTACAGAAAATAACATGTCCAGTATCCTTATCAACCAATTTTTATATGTAGAAGCATATTTTACAACATAATGCTCATCAGTCAATTGCTTACCTAAAGTGTCAATTGTTGTAGGATTTGAACCTTTTGAATTCAATTTATTACCAATATATAAGATAAAAGCCATTTATAGATATTTATGTATTATATTTTTCTTTAACTACAAATAATAACGACAACCCATACATAAAAGCCGGAGCTGCTATTCTCATTGCTGCATGATTGATGGTAAAAAACCAAAAGAAAATAAACGGAAGTAAATATAAATGGTTTTTATTTGGAATGTACATGTAAATTGGAACAAAAATTAAAATAATTATAGCTAAAATACCAAATATACCGTGTTCAGCTAATAATCTTGTTATTTCGCTATGAGACGCAAGATCAATTCCAAATTCATCAGCCCGTTGTTCTTTAACTTTTCCAACACCAATTCCCCAAATTGGGTGGTCTAAAAAAAATCCTAATTCAATATCTGCCAATTTTTCACGCCCTGTAAATTTACTTTTTTTAACACGTCCTAAAGCATCTTTATTTTCATATCTATTTTCTAAAAGTCCATTCGTTTGAGAAACGCTATAAATCCAAACAAAACTAAAAAGCATTATTAATACACTTAAATAGGCTACAATTTTTGTTTTTAGAACAACATTTGCTCTTTTGAATAATATGATAATCAATGTTAAGATAACGAAAATACCACATAAAACACCGCCTCTTGAAAAAGTAATAAAAGCACGATAGGACAAGATAAAAAATAAGGCTAAATTGAGAATTAAAACCAATTTATTCGTTGAAAAAAAAAGAATTCGTACAAAAAAAACAAACATGCCTAATCCTAGAATTGTCGAAACTTGATTTGGGCCATATCCTCCTGATGTTGTAAAATTAGATCCTGTAGAATTAATTACTGTACTAAAATCAATATTTAACGAGAAAAAGATAATATAAAATAAAGTAGAGACTATTGGAAAACCAATTAACATTAAAATATTATGAATTTCTTCTAAGGTTATTTTTTTATTAAGGCAATAAATAGAACAAAATCCTAAACATAATGAACCTGATATGTTAAATAAAATCGCATTTTTTACATTAATTTCTAAACCTAATGTTTCAGCACCAATTAATATACCAGGAATTAATAAAAACATAAAAAAAACATAAAAAATACTCCATCTTGTAACTCCATTAAACAAAATACCTACAAACATTAACAATATTACAGCATATTTAACAAATTCATATAAAACAACACCTTCAGTCATCCTCAAAAAAACTTCTGCACCTACTAAATAGGCTGCTGCATATAAAACTTCGTTGTTCATATTTTTTTTATATAAAACATACCCTAATCCTACAATAAAAATTAAAACTCCGTATAATAAAGAAATTTTTTTTTCATAATTAGCTAAAATTCCTAGAAAAGCATGTAAAATAATCAAAAAAACATACAAGAGATTATTATTCTTTTTTTGAATCATTTATTTTATTTTTTTATTAATTAATAATCATTTCAAAAGTAATAAATATTGTTTAATTATTGCAGCTTCAGACATGTTATTCAAAATATCAAAATGTAATTTATTTCCTAAATTATTTGATAAAAATTTATCATTTATTAGTTTTACCAACATTTCATAAAAATGTTTTACATCTCCTGGCATAATCAACAATCCATTATCTTCGTGTTTGATAATATTTGGAATTTCGCCAACTTTTGTAGCAATAACGGGCAAAGAGCAACTGCCATATTCTAACAATGCTAAAGGCAGTCCTTCTGAATTTGATGTAAGAATTCCAATAGCAGCTTGTTTTAATATTGGTAAAATATCTTTTCTCGACCCGTATAAAAAAATTGTGTCTTCCAAATTATTTTCTTTAATAACATTTTGTACTGAAGAAGAATAATCATCTTCAAAATCTTGACCTATCAAATGAAATGTCCAATCAGGATTGCTTTTTCTTAAAAGTTTTGCCGCTTCAATGATTAAAAAATGATTTTTTTGAGGTCTCAAATTTGCTAAACAAACTATTCTTTTACCTATTGTACCTTTTAAAACAGTTGTTGAAGGGATTAATTTTGATAATTGTACAAAATTTGGTAAATAATAAATGTCATGTTTTGTGAATTTTTTTTTATGCCAATGTAATAATTGCTGATTTACTACAATATTTCGATTTACAAAATAATTTGCTATTTTTAAAAAAAAATATTTGCGGGTATCTAAAAATTCGCTTTGTCCAAAATGATCGTGCCAAATAATTTTGATACTTGGTTTCAAAAATTTTATCATAACTGCAAAAAAAATCGAGCTACTATGAGCATGTATCCAATTTATATTATTTTTATTTAAAAATTTTAAAAATTTTATTATTGCAAAAAAATCTAAAATTCTTTTTCTATTTAAAAATAAATAAGATATTTCACTTTTTAGCTGCGATTTTAACAAACCTTCTTTTCGAGTAACAACAAGACCTGAAAAAGCAATTTCAGACATCAAAACATCTGCATAGTTTACGGCCATGCGTTCTGCTCCTCCTGCATCTAAGCTGTCTATCAATTGTACAATTCTTAATTGTTTATTATTCATTTTTTTGTAAGATATTTTTTATTTCATTTTCAAAATAATCCAAAGTATAAAGACGAGACCAAGTCATTGCAGCATTAGAAGTCGTTTGATATAAAACTTCATCATCAATGAGTAACTTAATTTTATTGGTATCAACATCTAAATCTTCTTGCAATAAAATACCTCTTGCACCGTCTTGCAACATATTTGGTACACATGAAACGGGTGTCGATATAGGAACACATCCCCAAAACATGGCTTCAGCAACTGCTTTTGGCCACCCTTCACTTTGCGAAGGTAACACTAAAAAATGACTTTCTTGATAGGCTTTTTTTATCACTTCTAATGATTGATTCCCATTTAATCGGATATATGAATTTAGCGATTCATTTTTTATATATTGTGCTAAGTTATGGCGTTCAGCCCCTTCACCATACAAATTTAATTGCACATTGTATCCAATTTTATACAATTTTTCTACTAACTGAATAGCATAAATTGGCTTTTTTCCTATTGATAATGTACCCACAAAAATGAATTGTATGGTATTTGTCAAATTCTTTGGTGCAACAGCTAACTTATCTTTGTCGAAATAAGTTGCAGTAAAAAAAGATTTTATATTTTTTGAAACTTTTGGCCACTCACCATAAACCAAAACAGTCATATTTTTAGTCAAAAATGTATTATTTAATATCCATTTTTGAAGTCTATAACTCAAAGGTTGCTTGGAATTAGGATCCCAATTTCCAGCATATTTGGCTGTTTTTATTTTTTTTGGAAAAAATACTTGCACAATACATCCTAACAAGCCCATGTTTCCTGGACATCTTAAATGTATATGGTCGGTAGATTTCATGGCCTTATATAAAGTAAACATGATTATAGGTATTCTAAAAACAGCTTGTACACGTGACTTAATTGTAAGAAAATCAAAAGAGGCAACTTCAGAATAATTTATGTTATTCATTGTATAAGGCAAATCTATAGCCGAAATAACCTGGCTACTTTTTGGTGCAATTATAGTAAAGGAACTACAATAATTACCCCAAATATTCATTTCTCGAACATAAGGTCCATACGAATATATTGATTCATCATGGTATCGATGTTTAGCGTGGGTAACAATTAACATATTCATAATCAATTACTTGATTTATTAAAAAAGTCATGTATAATTCTAGATGTAAAAATTCTAGCTCCTTCGTCATTCAAATGTCCGCAGGACGAAAACAAGTTATCATCAGTAACAACATTTTCATAATTATGAATTTCAGGATATAGTTTTTGCACTTTATCCAAATAATCAATTCCTTTTACATTTGAGCAGATTGGTGTCATTACAGATATTAATCGAATGCCATTTCGCTTACAAATTTTTTTAATATCTTCATAATATTTATTTTTCAATGGATTCAATTTTGTGTAATTATTCTTCATATTTCCTTTCTTAGAATTATATAAAGGATAATAACCGTTATGCGCTAAATATACTGTAGAATCTTTAATTGCTGAATTATATGTTTCTCTAAAACCAATTTTATTATCAAATTTAATATATCGATAAAAAGGTATATAATAAAGAGCCATAAAGTCAGATTCATTTTCATAATGTTTTTTAATTAATGTAGATTGATGTAAAAATGGCATAAATCGTGAAGAAATACCTTCATCTCTATGTTCATTGGCAAGATTCAAATCGACTTCTATAATAATTGTTTTAATCTTAAATTGACGCTCTTCCATCAATTTTAACAACAAATCTGCTTCAAATAAATGAGAGGCACTAATGCCATAATTAAATGTTTTTAGCCCTTTTTGTTCAAACATTTCAGCAACAAAATGATTATTTGCTCTTGACGAACCTAAAATAATTACATCATAATTCAATTTTTTTGAATTCATTACAAACTCAATTTTATTTCTATATTTTGAAGTACTCAATACTATTGAATATACAAGATCTAACACAATACCTGCTAGAAAAATGATTATGATAATCTTTAAAATTAATTTAAAAAAAGTTGTCATTAAAACTGAAAATATATAAAATTTTTATAATCCGTAAACACTCCAAACATAATGATAGTCACTAAAAACAAAACCAATTTTAGTTGTTCATATTTTCCAGAAATAGGTTCAATTTTATACTTATTAAACCATTCTACCATAATAAAAGCAATAATTAATATTAAGATTTCATGATTTTGACGTTGATTTTTCAAAAACTGTAAAGAAAAATGATGATTGGTAAACATCCTTTCAATATATCCAAAGGCTTGATGCAAACTCTGAGCTCTAAAAAAAATCCACGCAAATGAGGTTAATATAAATGTTATAAAGATGTTTGAAATAGTATGGAAACCGTTTTGAAAATTAGTGATAGTAATTTCACCAATATTCTTACGATTTTTTTGCAATAACAATAATGGTAAAAAATACAAAGCATTTAAACCACCCCAAACAATAAAAGTCCAATTGGCTCCATGCCAAAAACCACTTACAAGAAAAATTATAAATGTATTTTTAATTTGCATCCATTTTCCGCCAACACTACCACCCAATGGAATGTATAAATAGTCCCTAAACCATGAAGAAAGCGACATGTGCCAACGCCTCCAAAACTCGGCTATGTCCCGTGAAAAATAAGGAAAATCAAAATTTTTCAAAAGTCTTATGCCAAATAATTTAGAAACTCCAAGGGCTATATCAGAATAACCTGAAAAATCGCCATATATTTGAAATGAAAAATAAACAGCACCTAAAATTAAACTCAAGCTATTCATTTGTTCATAATGATCAAATATAGCATTGGCATAAGTTGCACAACTATCCGCAATCACAACTTTTTTGACAAACCCCCACACAATTTGATACACCCCTTCTTTTGCTAAATGGTAATCAAACTCACGCTTGAATTTAACTTGAGGGAGTAAATGTGTAGCCCTTTCGATAGGTCCAGCAACAAGCAATGGAAAATAACAAACAAAAATAGAATAATCTATAAAATTTTTCTCTGCTTTTATACGTCCATTATAAATATCAATAACATAAGATAAACCATGAAAAGTGTAAAATGAAATCCCTACGGGAAGCATAATATCTAATAGCAAAGGGTTGCATTTGAATCCAAAATGCAACAACATTTCTGTAAAGGAAGCAACAAAAAAATTAAAGTATTTAAATACACCTAAAAAACCAAGATTAATACCAATACTAGACCAAAACCAAAATTTTTTAATTTTTACACTTGAAGCATTTTCAATTTGTATAGCACTGTAAAAATCCAATAAAGTAGAAAAAACTAATAAAAATAAAAAATGCCAATTCCAAAAGGAATAAAAAAAATAACTTACAAGAATCAATAATAAATTTTGATTTGTCTTAGATTTATTAAAAACAAACCAATGCAGTATAAATACAGTAATTAAAAAAAAGCAAAATGCAAATGAATTGAAATACATATACTAAAAAATTCTTTGATTATACTTTATAATAAACGACGTTAATTCACGAATTGCACCATTACCAGAATCATTTTTCAAAACAATATCCACATTATTTTTAACAACATCGGTTGCGTTTTGTGGTGAAAAAGACCAACCCACCCTACATAAATTTGCCAAATCATTTACATCATCTCCCATATAAGCTACATTTGAAAAACATATTTGTTGATCGATAACAAAGCGATTCAAAAATGAAAACTTATCTTTTACGCCTAAAAACACATGTTTTATTTGTAATTTTTCCATTCTTTTGGCTACTAAAGCAGAATTTTCCGAAGTCATAACAACAATTTCTACATCAAACTGTCTTACTATTTCAAGCCCCATACCATCTCTCATATCAAACTTTTTGGCTAATTCACCATGTGCATCATAATACACACAACCATCAGTAAATACCCCATCAACATCTAAAACCAAGTGCGATATTTTGGCACAATGTTTTTGTTTTTTTAATTTTTCAATTAATTTTAATTCTATTATAGTAAAATTATCATAATTAATAGTGTCTATTTTATTATCAGAAAGTGGAACAAAACCAGTAACATTCCTCGAAATGTCATTTGAAAAAGCATAAAATATATTTATTATTTTAAAATTATCTATATGTTTTGGTGTAAATTGGTTGTTCAAAGTACATTCCTGATTTGTAAAACCCTGAATAGAATATACATCTTTACATTCATTTTTCGTTAATGTATCAATACAATTATTTATATCAATACTTTCAATGATTACTCCAAACGGATTTATACAAATTACGTTTTGATAATTAAAGTTATATTCATCTAAAATAGCACTTATATTAACTTCATTACTAATAAATTGGTTTGTTTGTATGTTTATAAAAGACACATTGGATGCCCAATGGTATTCTTTTTCAAGAGTTATTTTAAAACTATCATTAGAAACAAGAACAACTATTTGGTCTAACTTTGAAAAAATAGCCGTACCGAGTGTCCAAGAAAACAAAGGTCTTCCAACTAACTTTCGTGTGACCAAATCATCTAACTGTTTTTCAGAAAAAACCAAAGAAATAAAACCAATATTCTGACACATAATCTTAAATAAAAAAAACAAAGTTAATAATAATCTATATATAAAATCGTTTAATATCTATTTCTTTATCCAATTCTATATTTTTTTCTATATGCAAAAATAAATGCTTTGCTAAATAGGGTGCTAACATAACCCCCCTAGTACCTAAACCATTTAATAGATGCAATTGTTTATGCAATGGATGTGTTCCAACTAAAGGGCGGCGGTCTTTAACGGTTGGCCTGACCCCAGCAAAATGCGACACAATTTCAAAAGAACAATTTAAAATGTCTTTTAATTTATCTATTAATTCTATTTTAGCTGCTTCAGTAGGAATATTGGTTTTATCAGACCAATGATAAGTAGCACCTACTTTAAATAAATCAGATCCTAATGGCATAATAAAAATACTCGTATTAACAATTACTTTTAAGTCCAATTCCGATGATTTAATAACCAACAACTCCCCTTTTGTGCCATCTAAAGGTAAATCATTAAAATATGGATTTTGATGTAATCCAAAACCATCTGCAAAAACGATATTTTTGGCCTTAATTGTTTTATATGATATAAATTCATCATGAATTTGAAGTTGCGAGTAATCAAACTTTTCATACACAATTTTAGACTCCATTTCAAGATAACGGTGATAAGTATGCAACAAACTTTGAGTATCTAAAAAACCAGTACCATTTACACAACCATAACCAAAGGGAGCTTCAATATTTTTGATTTGATCAAATTGAATTACAGGATTTAAAAAAGGTACTAAAAGAGGTTTATCTGCTGCAACAAACCAATTGTTTTGTTCTTCAATGGAAAAAAATTTTCTATAAACGGGAATTTTATAATCAAATGACACATTCAATTTTTGTTCGATAGATTTATAAAAATCATGGGCGAAGTCTAATTGTTCTTTTGCATTCCAAACAGCTGTAAAACGTTTGAGTACAACAGGATTATACATACCCCCAGCCACTAATGAAGCTTGGTGAGAATGATCATCAAAAACAATTATATTTTTTTGGTGCTGTAGTGCAATTTCAGAAAAACTAATCCCTGCCAAACCACTACCTACAATGATATAGTCTAGTATCAAAATACATGTTTAATAACAAAAAACTCTTACTAAAAGTAAGAGTTTTTATAATTTATAAATATTTTTTTTTAATAATTCCACATATCAGATTCAAAATCACGTATTTTTTCTTTTACACGATTTGATTCTAATAATTGTTTTTGAGCATTATCTTTCATATAATCTTTAATTTCTCTATCGCCAAAAACATTTTCTTCTTTGTAAATCAAAGCATTAAATCTTCTTGAATTGAGTAAGTGATCATAAGAAAAAGGCATTGCTGTATTCTTATCGTTAAAAGCTAAAGCATCATGCAACACATCTCTAATTGATGGAAAATAAATCCAAAACAAGTCAATCGTATCAGGATTATCTTTACCTATGTCACGAGCTTCAGGAGCTATAGGACATATAGCCAACAATCGGTATTTTAATTCGCTTTGACGTTTGTCAAAATACCAAAAACCTTTAATTCTGTAACCTACCAAATCAATAGCTGTTAATTCTCTTTCGTTGATATATTGCGGATCTAAAACTTTTGCAACAGGTGTAGAAGCTGGTGTTTCAGAAATTATCTTACCTTTTTTGTTTTTCTTTACAACAGCTGGTATTGGTTTTGGAAAATAATCATCATAATGATTGTTTATTTCTTCTTTACCCGCATCAGTGGTGTCTCTAAACTTAAATGTAGATTGCATATCTTTCAAACTTTTTTTAGTATTGAAATAATCATCTGCATAAACTTCTGTTATCTTACCATTTTTAATGTTTTTAATCAAAACATCAAAAAGTGATCTTCTATCTTTACCGATATTGGTCGTATCAATTGGATAATATAAAGGAAAATTAACTCTTTCATCCAAATCAATAATTTCCCATGTAGTCTTACCCATCAAAACATCTTTATCATGCACATAACCATAAGGTAACGGTTTGTCGTTATCTGAAATCAGCTGGGCTGGTGTTTTTTTTCCAATTTGACTAGGTGTTTTTGCATTAAGCAAATTAGATTGCGCATTAGAAACTACTGTTCCTGCAAACAAAGAAACCACCACTAAAAGAGATTTAATTTTCATCTTTATTAATTTTTTGACTATTTAAGATAAACGTAAAACGTAAATTATTATTGTATTTCGTAAATTACTGGAGCTGTTGTTGGCAACATAATTGGAGAACCTGCAACTTTCACTTTGATATCAGAAATCGTTATTTGATCGCCTCTTGTTGATTTTGCCATAGCAGCCTTACATTGTGCATTTACTCTATCTCCAGATACAATAACAGCAGCCTGTCCAGTTGCTTTAAATGTAAAACCAACAACTTGTAGATTTACATCAAAATCAAAATCAGGTAATTTTGCAGATACTTGAGATACTTCTAAACGTGATTTTGCACCTTTAACAATACCATCTGTACCACCAATTGCTCCAACAGGTCTTGGTATATTTTTTACTCTAAATAGTTTTTTATCAGATACAGTTCCACTAGTTCCAGGTAATTTTGCAGTAACATTAATAGTAACCTCAGTTCCAGATCCTGGCGACATGGTGTATTTGCCATTTCCAACTTTTGACAAACCAGGTGCGCTTGCATTTACACTATTGTCTGCCACTCCAGCAAACGAAATGGTCATGGGGTTTACAACACCTCTATATACTACGTTCATTTTATCTGCAGAAATAGTTGCAGAATTAGGTCTAGGTACAACAACATAATTTCCTTCAAATGGTACAGGTATTGTTTTTCCATTTTCAACAAATGTAAATTGTCCTTTTAATGTTCTTTCTCCAATAGAACCAGCCGTTTCAGAAATCACTGCTTGACCATTTTCTAATCTACCTGGTCCAGTAAAACTAGTTGGTTTTGTATTTGGATCATATTTTCCTAATACCACAGTACCTTTTACAGATTCACCTTGAAAATAAGCATTTTTTTCTAATACAACAAAACCTTTAAAATTAGTATATGATGCAGCATCTTGAGCAGCTTTTCCTAATAAAGTATTGTAAATATCTGTTTCTGTTTTTTTAATGTCATTTTGCCAAGCAGTTAATTTAGTTAAAGAAGCAATTGCTGGAAAATGTTCAAAATGATAAGACAAATACTTTTTAGTAATACCTTCTTTATCCTTTACATCTGCCGTGTTGAATTTTGATTCCACTTCTTTTATTACACCTGATAAATTAGCTTGACCAGCAGTTGCAGCTTTCAATGCAGTAACATACCCATTAATTTTAGCCACAATTTCATTTCCTTTTGCTGAATAATTATCACCCGAAAACCAAGTTTCGTCTATATGAGGCCCTTTATCCATGGCTTCATAAGGTAATTTTCCAGTTTCTTTATCTAGTTCAACACCATTTGTAGCATCTGCTTTCAGCGTTTCTACATAAGCATAAAAATCTTTAGATATTTGAGCAACTTTACCTGCAATATCTTTGGCTTTACCAAATTCACCTGCATTTTCTGAACCTTTTTGATTCAAAGTTGATAACAATTGTTCGTTACTTGACATGGCAACTTTATTTGCACTATCAAATTTTTCATTCATAAGTCCAAAAGCCGATAACACTTCTTTTGACATATTTAATGCCAACATTGCGATGAAAACTAAATACATCAAGTTAATCATCTTCTGTCTAGGGGTTAATTTTCCTCCTGCCATTTTTCTTAATTAGTTTATTAATAATTGATTTATTAGTCTGAAACTAATTATTATTTGTTACTCATTGCAGAAAGCATTCCGCCATAAACATTATTCAAAGAAGTTAAATTTGAAGTTAAAGATTGCATTTGATCTTTCAATTTCAAATTATTGGCTGCAACCTCTTCGTTTATTTGAGCATTTTTCTCAGCACTTTGTAATTGTAATTTGTATAAACTATTTAAAGACTCCATTTGAGACGCGGCCAATGTTAACTCTTCGCTGTATTTTTTAGTTGAGGCAATCGAATCAACAGTTGGAGCAATTCCTTTTGCAGCAGATTCAAAGTTTTTGATGCTGTTTCCTAAACTTGCCATCAATTCACCATCAATTTTTGCATCTTTCAATAAAGAATCTAATTTTTGTGAAAGCAAACCTTGAGCTTCAGTTGGTGTTTCTTGTTTTTTAACATCTTTCTTTTTAGCTTCTCCACCAGCTAATTCTGGATATACTAAAGACCAATCTAATTCTTTTTCAGCAGGTTCAAATGCTGATAATGCAAAAATAAACGCTTCAGTAATAAGTCCAATTTTAAGTAATAAACTTGCACCTGGTAGGTGTTCTATCTTAAACAACGCTCCAATAATTACTACTGCAGCCCCCATTCCGTAAGTAAAGTTCATTACTTTTTTATTAATCAATGCCATAACTTTTTTTTTTAATGTTAATTTTAATTTATTTTGGTTTTAGTTAATTATTTCTTGGTTTTTCCTGTAGTTTGTGTACCCATATAATCTTGTACTGTTCTGAATCCAATATAACTTCTTGATGTATCTGCATATTCATTATCACGAGTAGCCACTTGAATCATATAAGAAACGTCTTTCCATGAACCTCCTCTTACAACTTTTCTCATGTTTTTTACATCAGAAACGTTAGGGTTCATTGTAGATACAAATTCGTAAGCAGTTGCATCATAAGCAGAGTCTGTCCATTCTGCCACGTTTCCAGCCATATTATACAAATTATATCCATTTGGCTCATAAGACTTTGCTTCTACTGTATATAAGGCCTGGTCTGCTGCATAATCCCCACGATCTGGTTTAAAATTGGCCATAAAACAACCTCTATCGTTTTTGGTATAAGGACCACCCCATGGAAAAGTAGCAGATTGTAAACCACCTCTTGCAGCATATTCCCACTCTGCTTCTGTTGGTAATCTAAAAGAGTTTACGTTGTCTTGGTGTTTTTTCAAAGACTTAATATATATATTTTTCAACAACGTTCTCCAAGCACAAAAAGCTTTAGCTTGTTTCCAATTTACTCCTACAACTGGATAATCACTATATGCTTGATGCCAAAAATAATCATTGTGCATTGGTTCATTATAGGAATAGGTAAAATCTTTAATCCAAACTGTAGTGTCCGGGTAAATTTCTTCTTTTTCAGTTTTAATAAATTTACTTCTTTTTCCTACTTTGGCTTTTGCGGCTGCTTGAATATCCATCCAAGAATATCTAAATTTCAATTTCTTAACATCAATGGTTCTTAAACCATTATATGACTCAGAAACAGGCACATACATACTATCCATTACTTCAGAATAATATTCATCTGGGTATTTTTTTGGATCGGTAATAAGCTTTATTTTTCTATTTAATTTTCTACCCGCATAAGGATCTTCATCTGTACCAACACTATAATAATTTTCGTACATATATTTATCGTACGGTGTTTGTTTTGCTGGATCTACATCATTAAATGCAAAATCACCAATACTTCCTTTATTTTTACTGCCTTTTCCTGGTTTTGAACCCACTTCGTCTGCTAAGATGGCTAATCTTGTTCTGATAGTTGAATCTTTTACCCATTCCACAAACTGACGGTATTCACTATTTGTTATTTCAGTTTCGTCCATATAAAACGATCTTACAGTAACCGTTTTGGTGGGAGCATCTTGTACGTTTGCTAAATCGTCATCAGATTTACCCATAATAAAGGCGCCACCTGGTACTAATGTCATTCCATAAGGCTTTTCTGGATTCCATTTTTTACCCTTTACTCCTACTAGCTCTCCTTTATCGCCGGAACTACAACTCGCTAAAGTTGCTAAAATAACTGAAAATGCTACGAATTTCTTCATATAATTGAGGTTGTTAATATAATCTATAATTTAATTCTTAATTGCACATTACGTCAATAATAAACGATTCTTTCACACTTATTTTGATAAGCAAAAGTAATAAAAATTATTTCAAATCCAAATTTATTTAATTTTTATAAAAAATTTTTATTTTTTTATGCTTTTTTCTTATTTATTCACATCAAAATACATTTTTCCTTTGCGTTTTCCACCATCTTTCGGGAATCTCTTGATTAGTTGCTTGAATATATTCTTCATACGAACATGGTAATAACGTATGTTTTTTGAGTTTATTGTGTTGATCTGAAAAAAAAGGGATTTCAATCCACCATCTTTCTGATTTGTTACTTTTATAAAATACAATTGTTTCACTGTCTATTGGAACAATGTATTTTGTATAGTGATTTTTGGAACCATAAGGATAATCATTTGACCTATAATTGATGCCTTCTATAAAATACCATATCATTTGTGCTATTAAATGGGACTCTGATATAAAATTTTGATGGTTGAAAATTCCTAATAAACTTACTTTATCACTAATTCCTGCATATCGTGTTAATCCACAAATTTGTTTGCCATCTAAACCATTAGGAATAAATTCATTTAGGTTGCCAGAATCTGATGATTTTACAACATTCATATCAATACTAACCACATCAGCATCTCTCAAAACAGGTTCTGCAATTGTTAAATTATTTGACACCTCGCCTAGTCTATAAGCTTCAAAATACATTTTCTCTATCAAATCAACATCTTCTTGAGGGTTGTAATAAGATTGATACCCTATGTTGCTAAAGTTAAATAAATTATGTGGCTCGTTGATGATGATTTTTGATAAATAGCTATCGTAAGTTATATGGCTTTGGTTGCTACCAAAATCAAACTTTGAGTCGATACAAACCAAATTTACCATTTGGTCTAAATTGTCAAACGCCCTATACATGGGATAGGTTAAATCCTGCGTACCGCCAATTATAATAGGAATAATTTTTTTCTTTAACAAATTTTCTATTACTTTTTCTAATGCAAAATAAGTATCTGCTAAAGTATTTCCTTTTTTGATATTGCCCAAATCGGCCATTAAAACATCCCAATTGCCAGGAAACAAACTATAAAATGATTTTCTAATGTTTATTAAATCATGATAGTGAATTTCTTGATGGGCTCCTCTTCCATCCAAAACACCAATGATAGCAATTTTTACATCGTCTAAATTTGGAACTGCATTTGGTGTGTGTATAGAAACTTTACTACCCAAATGATTAGGAGACAATTGTTTGATGAATGTTTGTACTTCTATTTCTATTGGGGTTAAAAATTCAAATTGCATGTTTTATTTCTTTTTGGATACCGTTTTTTTTGTGGTGGTTGCTTTAGTTGTTGTTGATTTATTTGCTGGTGCTTTTTTTACGGGTGTTTTTTTTACGGGTGTTTTGGCGGCAATCATCTCTTGTACTTGCAATAAAGTCAATTTACTAGCATCAATATCTTTGCTTAATTCAATTTTTATTTTACCTTTTGTTATAACCGATCGACCCCAACGGGCTTTTTCGACTAAAATACCTTCAGACTCCCAATGGTGTATTACTTTATCAATATTTTTTTGCAATTTATCTTCAATCAATGCTTCGACATCGGCTTGGGATAATCTGTCAAAATCGTATTTTTTACTTACATTAATAAAAATGCCATTCCATTTGATGAATGGGCCAAATCTACCTGTTCCTTTTTGTACATTTTCGCCTTTGTAAGTTGCAATAGGAGCATCGGCCAAAGCTTTTTCGTCTATGAGTGTTTTGGCTCTTTCAAAGGTTACATCTAATGGGTTTTCGCCTCTTGGCAGGGATATAAAGGCTGCACCATGACGTACATAAGGGCCATATCTACCGTTGCTAACTTCTATTTCTTCGTCTTTGTAATTTCCTAAAATTTTTGGTAACAGGAATAAATTCAAAGCTTCTTCTAAAGTAATATTGCCAATATTTTGATCTTTATTCAAACTGGCAAATTTTTTATCTTCATCATCTGCATGGCCTATTTGAGCCATTGGTCCAAATTTTCCTAATCGAACCGAAATGGGTTTTCCAGATTCTGGATGAATACCTAAAACTCTTTCGCCCGATTCTCTATCTGCATTTGCTTCAACATCTTTAACATTTGGATGAAATTTATCATAAAAATCTTTCATCATTTTAGCCCATTCGATATTGCCTTCTGCTATTTCATCAAAATCTTGTTCTACTTTGGCCGTAAAATGGTAATCTAAAATGTTTCCAAAATTTTTAACTAAAAAATCGGTAACTATTGTACCTATGTCTGTTGGTACTAATTTTCCTTTATCAGAACCCGTATTTTCTTTCAATATTTTTGCGCTAATTTTACCCGCTTTCAAAGTCATTTGATTATAAATACGCTCTTGTCCTTCCAAGTTTCCTTTTTCGACATAATTTCTATTGATAATTGTAGAAATAGTTGGTGCATAAGTGGATGGTCTTCCAATACCCAATTCTTCTAATTTTTTTACCAAAGATGCCTCTGTATATCGTGCTGCCGGACGGGTGTATCTTTCTGTTGCAGTAATGTATTGATTGTTCAAACTTTCGTTAACTCTCAACGCAGGCAACATCCCTTCTTGCTCTTCGTCGTCGTCGTCATTTCCTTCTAAATAAACTTTTAAAAATCCTTCAAAAAGTAGTACTTCGCCCGAAGCTGTAAAATATTCTTTATGATTATCTGCAATTATTTTTACGTTTGTTCGTTCTAGCTGGGCATCGCTCATTTGCGAAGCCAAGGTTCGTTTCCAAATTAAGTCATATAAGCGGGCTTGATCTCTGTCTATAGCCACCGTATGTCTGGACATATCTGTGGGTCTTATGGCTTCGTGAGCCTCTTGTGCTCCTTTGCTTTTGTTGGCAAACACCCTTGGTTTAGAAAAATCTTTACCATACGACTTGATGATTTCGGCTTGTGCTGCATTCATGGCTTCTTGAGACAAGTTTACACTATCAGTTCTCATATACGTAATCAAACCCGCTTCATACAAGCGTTGGGCTAACTGCATCGTGATGCCTACTGGCAAATACAATTTTCGAGCGGCCTCTTGTTGTAAAGTCGAAGTTGTGAAAGGTGCTGCCGGCGATTTTTTAGTTGGTTTGGTTTCAATATCGGCAATTGTATAATTAGAATTGCTGTTTTGATTCAGGAAATCCTCGGCTTCTTTTTGAGTTGCAAAGTTTTTAGGCAATTTTGCTTTAAATGATTTCCCTGCTTGATTGACAAACTCGGCAACAATTGAATATGAGGCTACTGCTACAAAGTTTTGAATTTCACGTTCCCGCTCTACTATCAAACGAACAGAAACAGACTGTACCCTTCCTGCAGATAGGCCACCTTTTATTTTTCGCCATAACACTGGCGACAATTCATAGCCCACTAACCTGTCCAAAACCCTACGGGCTTGTTGGGCATTTACAAGATTATAATCTATTTCTCGTGGGTTATCGATGGCTTTTAAAATGGCATTTTTTGTAATCTCATGAAAAACAATTCGCTTTGTTTTCTTTTTGTCTAACTTTAATTCTTCGGCCAAGTGCCACGAAATAGCCTCTCCCTCTCGGTCCTCATCGGATGCTAACCATACCATTTCTGCTTTTTTTGAAAGGGCTTTTAGTTTTGCTACCAAGGCACGTTTGTCTGCAGATACTTCATATCGGGGTTTGAATCCATCTTCGACATCTACGCCTATTTCTTTTGAAGGCAAATCGGCTATGTGTCCATAACTGGATTCTACTTGAAAATCTGCTCCTAAAAACTTTTCAATTGTTTTGGCTTTTGCAGGAGACTCAACTATAACTAAATTCTTTGCCATCGGAGTTTTATTTTTTTTTTGGGGACAAAAGTAATTATTTTTTATATATTAATTTTCAAATTCATTTTTTAAATTCAATTTGAATCATCAGTTCCAATGAGATCAATTTCAGAAGTGTCTTCAAAACCAATCATTTGTTTGTAAATTAAATATTGCGGAATAATGGCAATACTAAATGTAGCAAGAAGACCTACGCCACATAACAGCAAGCCTAATATTGTTGCTAATATCCCAAGCACCATGCGTAATAAAAATTTTTCAATCCAGTTTTTATTTCCAATTGCAAATGACAATTTTACGATTTCAGTTATAGTTAAATCAGGGTTGAAGGCATATACAACCACTATATAACTAATAGGAACAACGGCATAAATTATTGGCAAACAACACATTAAATAAAAAGCCAACATCAAAACAACTTGAGCCAAACCTATTTGAAATGTTTTGGCAAAATATTGTTTTTTCAACAAATAAAAAAAATCGTTGGTCGAATGTTGTTCGTCGTGATCTATTTTTTTATAAATGATAAATAAGCCCCCGATTAGGCTGGTGCTTATGGTCATGATTAATGAAAAAAAGGTAACCGCCACAAAAACCATCAAAAGAATAGTTAAAAGCGATATATCCGAAAAATCGTTTGGACTTGTAAACTGCATGACTCCAAAAAAGAATGAAATGGGGAACATAACAAGCATTTCTATGGCAAAAACCGCAATAATTAAAAATACCATACATAGCAATCCTTGTACCCAAGTGGCTTGAAAAAATTCTAAAGTTTCGCCAAAAATATAGCCAAAAGATATACCTTCTGATTGATTTATTTTTTGTTTAATTTCATTAAAATTCATAATAATTTAAAATATTTAGTTGATCATATACTTCATTTGCAATATTCAAAAAAAAAAAAGAAAACATACGGGTTACATTAAAATTTTGGTCAAAATTATACTTTAAACAAAAATGAAGTAACGGGGTATTTTCGGTTTCATAAAATTTGAAAACCAAACATTAAAACAAAATTAAAGCTTGATTTTTTTTGCAATAATACTAATTTTAAGTTAAAAAACAACTGCCAAGTTGTCATATTTTAGCAAAATTGCACTATCTTTGCAAAACCTATTCAGAATAAAATTTATTTTAAAACTTTTATGGAAAAAGAAATTGACGAAAAAGTACAAGGTAATAGCTTGATAATCAATAACAAAGAAGGTAATTTGAAAAAATTATATATAGAAAGTTATGGTTGTGCGATGAATTTTGCTGACAGTGAAATTGTAGCTTCAATTTTATTAGAAAATGGATATAATACCACTTCAGAATTAGAAGAAGCGGATCTTGTATTGGTTAATACTTGTTCTATAAGAGACAAAGCAGAGCAAACTATCCGAAAAAGATTAGAAAAATACAATGCTGTTAAACGAAAAAACAGTCAAATGAAAGTGGGTGTTTTGGGTTGTATGGCCGAACGATTGAAAAATCAATTTTTGGAAGAAGAAAAAATTGTTGATTTGGTTGTTGGTCCAGATGCTTATAAAGATTTGCCCAACTTGTTGAAAGAAGTTGAAAGTGGTAGAGAGGCCATTAATGTAATATTGTCTAAAGAAGAAACTTATGGCGACATTTCGCCTGTAAGGTTGATGAGCAACGGTGTTACTGCATTTGTTTCCATTACAAGAGGTTGCGATAATATGTGTACGTTTTGCGTAGTGCCATTTACAAGAGGGCGGGAACGCAGCCGAGACCCACAAAGTATTTTGAAAGAAATTTTAGATTTGCAAAACAAAAATTATAAAGAAATTACATTACTTGGCCAAAACGTAGATAGTTATTTATGGTATGGTGGTGGGTTAAAGAAAGATTTTGTTAATGCTTCAGACATGCAAAAAGCAACTGCCGTTGGATTTGACCAACTTTTAGAGATGGTAGCTACTACTTTTCCTAAATTGAGAATCCGATTTTCTACATCAAACCCACAAGATATGCACGATAATGTGTTGCATGTAATTGCCAAATATGATAATATTTGTAAACACATCCATTTGCCTGTGCAATCTGGAAGCAATAGGATATTGAAAGCCATGAACCGACTACACACCAGAGAAGAATATATCGGTTTGATAAGAAAAATAGAACAAATTATTCCAAATTGTGCTGTAACTCAAGATTTAATAGCCGGTTTTCCAACAGAAACCGAAGCAGACCATCAAGATACATTGCATTTGATGGAAAGTGTCAAATACAGTTTTGGTTATATGTATGCCTACTCTGAAAGACCAGGTACCTTGGCAGGGCGAAAAATGGAAGATGATGTGCCAGAAACAGTAAAATTAAGAAGGTTGCAAGAAATAGTAGATTTGCAACGCATTCATAGCGGCTTTAGGACCCAAGAATTTTTAGGTCAAACCGTTGAAGTTTTAATAGAAAAAACATCTAAAAAGTCTGAAAATGATTGGTCTGGAAGAAATTCACAAAGTATTATGGTTGTTTTTCCTAAAGAAAAGTATCAAATTGGTGAATTTGTAAATGTAAAAATAACCCATTGCACTAGCGGTACTTTAATTGGGAATGCTGTTGGTTATAGTGATATGAATTAAGACAATCAAACTTTAAGAGTATAAAAAATTGTAGTTCCCAACTGATTTTTAAATCGAAACTACAATATTATTTAAATAAAATGGACGAATTAATACAAAATATAAAGAATCTAGCCGAAGTTTATTCTGCAAATTTGAAAGGAAAAATTGAAGCAAGAACAGAAGAAATGAAAGCCGATGACAACTCTCATTATCTTATTTATCGTGTTTTAGGTATTAACTTACAAGAAGAACAATTGATTGACCAATATCAGAACACAGGACGATTTCTTTATAAGTATGCAGGTTCGTTTCTTGAAGAAGCAGCAAGTTTATGTTTAAACTATAAATATCCTGTTGGAATAAAAACTAAAGTAGAAAACACGATAGGGCACCGACCAAAAACATTTGAAATTGATTTTCTAAATGCCAATGACGCAATTGAAGTTAAATGGAGAGTCGCTACTACTGACGGAGACCATATTACAAAAGAACATACGAGAGTTCAAGTAATACGAAATCACGGATATAAACCTATTAGAGTTATGTTCTATTACCCACAAAGAGAACAGGCTATTAGAATTCAACAAACTCTAAAAACACTTTATGCAGGTGTGGAAGGAGCATATTATGGCGGTGATGAAGCTTGGGAATACTCGAAAGCTTATTCAGGAGTTGACCTAAAAGCTATTTTGACACAGAATGCTAACGAGAGGACACCCGAAAATGGAAACTAATAAAATTTATCACGGAAATTGTGTTGAAAAACTCAAAGAAATGGAAGACAACAAAGTGGACTTGATTTACTTTGACCCACCTTTTTTTACGCAACGCAAACACAGTCTTACGAATAAAGACAATTCTAAAACGTATGAATTTGACGACAAATACAATTCTATTAAAGAGTATTTAGAACTTGTTGAAAATGTTTTACAAGAATCAAAAAGGGTTTTAAAAAATACAGGAAGTGTATTTCTTCATTGCGACAAAACGGCATCACATAATATTAGAGTGGTGATGGACAAGATTTTTGGACGTGAAAATTTCCAAAGTGAAATTATTTGGTCATATAAAAGATGGTCTAATGCAAAAAAAGGAATTAAATAAATGGTTTGAAATAACAAAATTCATTACTTTTTATATTACTCATTAAAAGTATTTATAAAAAAATACTCTTTTTATCATTTAAAAATAATACCATTATATAAAATAATTTGGCCTCAACAAAAAAATGGAAACAGTACAAAATATTAAACAACGGTTTGAAATTATAGGCAACGATCCCAAACTCAACCGTGCTATTGAAAAAGCGATACAGGTGGCTCCAACCGATATTTCGGTATTGATTACGGGTGAAAGTGGGGTAGGCAAAGAAAACATGCCCAAAATTATACATGCCTTGTCTCATAGAAAACATGGCAAATATATAGCTGTAAATTGTGGTGCCATACCCGAAGGAACAATTGACAGCGAACTTTTTGGACACGAAAAAGGAGCTTTTACAGGGGCAACCAACACCCGTGAAGGTTATTTTGAAGTAGCCAACGGAGGTACTATATTTTTAGACGAAGTGGGCGAATTACCCCTTACAACACAAGTTCGCTTGCTTCGGGTTTTAGAAAATGGTGAATTTATCAAAGTAGGTTCTTCGCAGGTTCAAAAAACAAATGTAAGAATTGTAGCAGCAACCAATGTCAATTTATTTGAAGCTATTGATAAAGGAAAATTTAGAGAAGATTTGTACTATCGATTAAGTACCGTAGATATTACCTTACCTGCTTTGCGAGACCGCAAAGACGATATTCATTTGCTGTTTAGAAAATTTTCGGCAGATTTTGCTCATAAATACAAAATGCCTCCTTTGAAATTAGAAGATCAAGCCATACATTTGCTTCAAAAATTTAGATGGAGTGGCAACATCAGACAATTGAGAAATGTTGCCGAACAAATATCTGTGCTAGAAACCCATCGAGACATTTCGGTCCAAACCTTGCAAAGCTATCTTCCTATAGAGGGCAGCCATTTGCCATCGGTAATTAAAAACAAAAAATCTGATAGCGATTTTAGTACAGAAAGAGATATTTTGTATAAAGTGTTGTTTGATATGAAAAGTGATTTGAATGATTTGAAAAAATTAACATTAGAATTGATGAAAAATGGAAGCAGCAAAACCCAAGAAATCAATTCAAATTTGATTCAAAAAATATATGGTTCAAATGAATTGGATAGCGAAATTAGCTACGAAACATCGCCTACAACCACAGTGATTGCTACACAAAATAATGAAAATAATTTTGAAGACAATGACGATGACTATCTATTTGCAGAAACAGTAGAGGAAGAAGAAGAGATATTAAGATTGGAAAAAAAAGAAATCGAAATGATCAAAAAATCATTAGAAAAAAACAAAGGCAAACGCAAAGCGGCAGCTGATGAATTGGGCATTTCTGAAAGAACTTTATACAGAAAAATCAAACAATTTGATTTATAAAATACCTAAAAAAGATGAAAAAAACAAACTTATTGATGCTATTTATTGTTTCGCTTTTGGTTTGTAGCTGTGGGATTTACAATTTTACGGGTACAGGCACTATCGATGCCAAAACGTTTCAAGTAAATAATTTTCAGAACAATGCCTTGCTTATAGAACCTGGAATAGATAGACGATTGACACAAAAATTACAAAATTTAATTCAAGATCAAACCAATTTGAATTTGACCAATTCAGGCGGTGAACTCTTGTATGAAGGCGAAATTACAGAGTACCGCATCAGTCCGATGTCAGCAACTGCCGATCAAACGGCGGCACAAAACCGACTAACCATAACTGTAAAAGTAAAATTTTCTAACAAAAATAAAGAAAAAGACGATTTTGAAAAATCTTTTTCGTTTTATCATGATTATGCCGGAACCGCACAATTGACAGGAAAACAACTCAATGATGCACTCGAAGATATTTTTGAAAGAATTACACAAGATATTTTTAACGAATCGTTGGCCAAATGGTAATGCTCAATTACAAAAATAAAAAATGACCTTAACAGAATTTACAACATTGATTAACCAACCCGATGCCATTGCCGAAGAGCATATTGATTTATTGGGTAAAATACTAGACGATTTTCCTTACCTTCAAAGTGCTAGAGCCTTGAGGCTTAAAGCTTTGTATAATCAAAATAGTTTTAAATACAATTTTGCTCTTAAAGTTACAGCGGCCCACACCACAGACAGAAGTGTGTTGTTTGATTTTATTACATCCTCTGATTTTGTAAAAGCTTCGCAAATAAATTTATCAGAAAAAACAGATGCAAAATCAATACCAACAGTTGAGCAACCTCAAGCAGTTGAAGAGGTAAAAACAGCAGCCAATGAACCAATTATTGCAGCCGCAGCCGATTTTGAAATTACAGAAAAAACCGATGCCGATGTGGTAAACGACATACCATTAACAACCGTTAATCCTACATTTTCAAAAGCCGAACAATCCATAATCGATTCCATCAACATTTCTGAAAAAAACGGGTTATCGTCGCCTTTAGAGGAAAAATTAGAAATTGGAAAACCGTTGCCATTTTCAAAAAACGAGAAACATTCGTTTCAAGAATGGCTCGAACTAGCGAAATTTCAGCCCATAACACGAGACGAAAAGCCAGAAAACAGCCAAAAAGAGGTGCCTTTAGACCCAATTAGAAGAAAAAAATTGGCCTTAATTGACAAATTTATTGAAACAAGTCCAAAGATACCTCAAATAGACAAAACCACCGCCATCACCCATATTCAGAGGCCTAAAGAAGAAAACAACACCCATTTGATGACCGAAACGTTGGCTAAAGTGTACCTTGAACAGAAAAAATATTTAAAAGCAATTCAAGCTTATGAAATATTAATTTTGAAATATCCAGAAAAAAGTAGTTTATTTGCAAATCGAATTTTGGATATTAAAAATTTACAACAAAATAACAATTAATAAATATCATTATGTTTTCAATTTTTTTAATTTTAATCACAATTGTTTGTTTACTACTTATCGTAGTTATTATGGTTCAAAACCCAAAAGGTGGCGGATTATCATCGTCAATTGGAGGTTCTCAAATGTTGGGTGGAGTACAAAAAACCACTGATTTTTTAGATAAAAGTACTTGGACATTAGGAGCCGTTTTGCTCGTTTTAATTTTATTGTCGAGTTTGAGTTTTATTGGCAACGATACTGCATCAAAAATTATTGATGAAAAAGAAATTGCAGCGCCAAAACCAACAACTCCTGCAGCACCAGCAGCACCTGCTCCAGCTACAGAAAAAAAATAATTCATAAAATAGCTTAAGTTCAAAAAAAACAAATAAAAGCATTTCATTAGATTTACTTTATATTTTTTTTGTGGCAACACATGCTACCTTATAGTATTTTAAAAAATGATTAAAAATGCCAATTTTGACAAGTTGGCATTTTTTTATGCTAAAATGTCAGTAATTTGAACTTGGCACAATTTCTGATTTGAAAAAAGAAACATAACCAAATATTAATTTTAAAATATAAAAATGATGACACAAAACATTAAACCATTAGCAGACAGAGTACTTATAGAACCTGTAGCTGCCGAAACACAAACTGCGTCAGGAATTTTTATTCCAGATACTGCCAAAGAAAAACCACAAAAAGGCACAGTAGTAGCTGTGGGCAACGGCAAAAAAGACCAACCCCTAACCGTAAAAGTGGGCGACACTGTTTTGTATGGTAAATATGCAGGAACAGAATTGAAACACGAAGGTAAAGATTATCTTATCATGCGTGAAGACGATATTTTAGCAATAATATAAGTTTATAACTTCAGGCTAGAAGTTTTGACTCTTAAAAAAAACAACTTTAAACATTTAACCTTAAACAAAAAATTAAAATGGCAAAAGATATAAAATTTGATATTGAAGCACGTGACGGATTAAAACGTGGAGTTGATGCGTTAGCAAATGCAGTAAAAGTTACTTTGGGACCAAAAGGACGAAATGTAATAATAGGAAAATCATTTGGTGGTCCAAATGTTACTAAAGATGGTGTAACAGTGGCCAAGGAAATAGAATTGAAAGACCCATTAGAAAATATGGGAGCTCAAATGGTAAAAGAAGTTGCTTCTAAAACCAATGATTTGGCAGGAGACGGAACCACTACGGCAACAGTATTAGCACAAGCCATTGTAAAAGAAGGATTGAAAAACGTTGCTGCGGGTGCCAATCCAATGGATTTGAAAAGAGGTATTGATAAAGCCGTTGAAGCTATTGTTGCCGATTTGAAAAGTCAAGCAAAAGTGGTGGGTAGCGATTCTGAAAAAATCAAACAAATTGCATCTATTTCTGCCAATAATGACGAAGTTATTGGAGAATTAATTGCAACTGCTTTTTCAAAAGTAGGTAAAGAAGGTGTTATTACGGTAGAAGAAGCTAAAGGAACAGACACATTTGTAGATGTTGTCGAAGGGATGCAGTTTGACAGAGGATACCTTTCGCCATACTTTGTAACCAATCCAGAAAAAATGGAGGCCGAACTAGACAATCCTTATATTTTATTATATGATAAAAAAGTATCGTCGTTAAAAGAATTGTTGCCTGTTTTAGAGCCAGTTGCACAATCAGGAAAACCCTTATTGATTATTGCAGAAGATGTAGATGGCGAAGCATTATCTACCTTGGTAGTGAATAAATTGCGTGGAGCTTTAAAAATTGCTGCCGTAAAAGCCCCTGGTTTTGGCGATAGAAGAAAAGCCATGCTAGAAGATATTGCCATTTTAACAGGTGGTACAGTCATTTCTGAAGAAAGAGGCTATACCTTAGAAAATACCACCATTGAAATGTTGGGAACTGCAAAAAGAGTGAGTATCGACAAAGACAACACCACCATTGTGAGCGGTGCTGGAGATGCCGATAACATTAAAAACCGTGTGAATCAAATTAAAGGTCAAATGGAAAGCACAACCTCTGACTACGACCGAGAAAAATTGCAAGAGCGTTTGGCTAAATTAGCTGGAGGTGTGGCGGTATTGTATGTGGGCGCTGCTTCTGAAGTAGAAATGAAAGAGAAAAAAGACCGTGTAGATGATGCCCTTCATGCCACACGTGCTGCAGTAGAAGAAGGAATTGTAGCTGGTGGAGGCGTTGCCTTGTTGAGAGCCAAAGCTGTTTTGAGCCATATAAAAGCAGACAATGCCGACGAAGCAACAGGTATTCAAATTGTATCTCGAGCAGTAGAAGCACCTTTGAGAACCATTGTTGAAAACGCTGGTTTAGAAGGCTCGGTAGTAGTAGCAAAAGTGGCCGAAGGCTCAGGTGATTTTGGATATAACGCCAAAACCGACGAATATGTGGATATGCTAAAAGCAGGAATCATTGACCCTAAAAAAGTAACTCGTGTAGCTTTAGAAAATGCCGCTTCGGTAGCTGGAATGATCTTAACTACAGAATGTGCATTGATCGACATTAAAGAAGATGCTCCTGCTGGTGGAATGCCAATGGGCGGTGGAATGCCAGGCATGATGTAATTCTTTTTTTTAAATAACACTTTAATCCCCCTAAAATTTAGTTTTATAAAACTATTTTTTAGGGGGATTTATTTTTTAAGTGCTAAAAGATAGTATTATCCTATTTCGCGAAGCCCTTTTAAAAAAATCCATTTCATAAACAATTTTTCGCCTTCTTTGGTTTTTGTAGCCATAAATTTGGGTCCCAATAATGTAACACAAATAAAGCCCAAAATTGAAATGAAAATTCCCGTTTGATGAAAATAGTTATAAGCTACATAACGAAACGTGCCAAACAATAAAATAAAGCTAAGTAACTGATAAACAAATGCTTTGAGTTGTAATTTTGTCATTTTTTAAATATTTTTTTCCTGAAATTTGGTTCTTTTGCTACCCGAATACATTTCATATTTAACCAATCTGGATTCGATACTGGCATTAAACAACTTGATTTTTCGAGAAGGTTTTAGCCCAACGTGTTTTAATGCATCGAGGTTTCCTGTAATAAACCAAGCGTTTGTAGATGGGTAATTTTTTTTGAGGGTATTGCCTATTTGTTTATAAAATTCTTCCATGTGTATGTCCAGTCGTTCATCATAAGGCGGATTAAATACAATATGTAATGGAGCGTTAGTTGTTTTTTCTGTTTCAAAAAAATTGGTGTTTTCTACAGTAATATATCCGTCTAAATTGGCATTTTTTATGTTTTCTTTAGCTTTTAATACAGCACTTGGAGCTTTGTCATAACCCACAATATTATAATTAAATTCTTTAGTTTTTTTTAATAAACTAGCCATAATTTCGTCAAATAAATCATTATCCCAATCTTTCCATTTTTCAAAAGCAAACTCTTTTCTATTAATATTTGCTGGAATTTGGCAAGCAATCATTGCGGCCTCTGCCAAAAATGTTCCAGAACCACACATAGGATCTAAAAAATCGGATTGTCCGTTCCAGCCAGATAACAACAAAATACCCGCAGCCAATACTTCGTTGATTGGTGCAATGTTGGTTGCCGTTCGATAGCCCCGTTGGTGCAATGATTGTCCTGAAGTATCCAAGGCCACCGACACTTGATCTTTGGCTATATGAATATTAATTCTCAAATCGGGAAACGATTTGTCAATGCTTGGTCGTTGTCCTGTGCGTTCTCTAAACTGATCCACAATGGCATCTTTACATTTTTGCGATACAAATTCTGAATGGTTAAAATATTCAGAATGTACCGTGGTATCAATAACAAATGTTTGATTGGCATGTAAAAATTTGGCCCAATTCATACTCGAAATGCCTTTATACAATGCTTGTTCGTTATTGGCCTTAAAGTGGTAAATGGGTTTTAAAATTTTCAAAGCCGTTCTCAAAGAAAGATTTGCTTTATACATAAAACCTTTATCTCCAACAAAACTTACCATTCTTATACCAACTTCTACATTTTGAGCACCTAAATTTTTCAATTCGGTTGCCAATATCTCTTCAAAGCCAAAAAAAGTTTTGGCAATCATTTTAAAATTTTCCATATTGTATTGCTAAAAACAACATTTTGAAAAGGTTGTTTGTTTTATATTATTTTTTAAGACTAAAAAATTAATTCAAGTGCAAAAATACATTAAATTTGCAAGCTATAAATCGATTATAACTAAAATAATGTCTGAACAATCAAAATCAAATACCTTGCAGCAAAAGGATACCCCAGATTGGTTTGCCTCGTGGTTTGACTCTCCTTATTATCATATTCTTTACCAACATCGAAATGATGAAGAAGCTCATTTTTTTATGGACAATTTAACCCAATATCTGAACATGGATGAGGGGTCAAAGGTGTTGGATTTGGCTTGTGGCAAAGGCCGCCATGCCGTTTATTTGAATCAATTAGGTTATGATGTTTTAGGAGTTGATTTGTCAGAAAACAGTATCCAAATTGCAAAAAATAATGAAAATGATCAATTGCATTTTCGGGTACACGATATGAGAGAACCTATTGGAGAAAAATTTGATGCCGTATTGAATTTATTTACAAGTTTTGGTTATTTTGAAAACAAAAATGATAATTTAAAAACACTTCGTGCTATACAATCAAGTGTTTCCGAATATGGTTTTGCGGTTATCGATTTTATGAACGTGCCTTATGTTGTAGAACATTTGATAGCCCATGAAACCAAGATTCTGAACGATATTACGTTTCACATTCATCGCTATCTTGAAGCAGGATTTATACATAAAGAAATTCGATTTGAAGACAAAGGACAATCTTATTTTTTTGTAGAAAAAGTAGCTGCATTAACTTTATCAGATTTTGAATTGATGATGGAAGAAGCAGGAATATATTTATTAGACATTTTTGGCGATTATAAGCTAAAAAAATACCATAAAACCGAAAGTCAAAGACTGATCATGATTTTTAAATAAGCCAAAAGCAAATGTATTATATTTTACCTTTATTTTCAGTAATAATTGGCTATTTGGTAGCTTTATTTTTGAAACCAAAAAACAAGAAAAACCTTAAACTGTTATTGGCATTTTCTGGTTCCTTTTTGCTTTCTATAACTGTAATGCACTTGCTACCAGAAGTTTATGAACAGCACGAAGGCCACGCAGGTTTATGGATTATGATGGGGATATTGTTTCAAATCATTTTAGAATTTTTTTCAAAAGGAGCTGAACACGGGCATGTTCATGGCCATCAAACGATAGATAACATCCCTTGGTTGCTTTTTGTTAGTTTGTGTATTCATGCCCTTTTAGAAGGATTTCCAATTCAAAAATCGCCAGATTTGGCCATAGGCATTGCCATTCATCATTTGCCAATAGCTATTATTTTGACAACTTTTTTTGCACAAGCACAATTAAATCAAAGGGCTATTTTTATTTTTATGATTGTTTTTGCTATCATGACCCCGTTAGGTACTTTTTTATCTGCCTACATCCTACTTTTACAACAATTACAAATGCCATTAACCGCCATAGTTATAGGGATTTTATTTCATATTTCATCAACTATTATTTTTGAAAGTAGCGAAGGACATAAATTTAACATTGCTAAAATTACTATGATAATTTTAGGAATTGGTTTAGGTTTTTTTATCTAAAAAATGATTTTTTACAACACCTATCTATTATCAATATGGATTTCAATAAAATTACAGAACAAACATCAAAATACAATCATTTAGAACAAATGAGTGTTCAGGATTTGCTTGCCAATATGAATAAAGAAGATCAAACTGTACCTTTGGCCGTTGCACAATCTTTACCACAAATCGAAAAATTAATCCATCAAGTTGTGGACAAATTGCAAAACGGGGGCAGGTTGTTTTATATTGGTGCAGGAACTTCGGGCAGGCTAGGTATTGTAGATGCTTCGGAGTGTCCGCCCACATTTGGAGTGCCTTTTGATATGGTACATGGTATTATTGCTGGTGGCGATAAAGCCATTAGAAAGGCTGTAGAAAATGCCGAAGACAGCACCACCCAAGCATGGGAAGATTTAATGTTGTTCAAAATTAATGAAAATGATGTGGTCATTGGTATTGCTGCTTCTGGCACAACACCTTATGTTATTGAAGGTTTGAAAAAATGCAACGAAAACCACATTATTACAGGAAGTATTGCTTGCAATGCCAATAGTCCGCTGTCTCAAGTGGCACAATTTCCAATAGAAGTTATTGTGGGCCCCGAATTTGTAACGGGTAGTTCCCGATTGAAAGCGGGTACTGCTCAAAAACTAGTACTCAACATGATATCGACAGCAAGTATGATTCGATTGGGCAGGGTTGTAGGAAACAAAATGGTTGATATGCAACTGACAAACAACAAGTTAATAGACAGAGGCACCAAAATGATAATGGAAGAAACCACGCTTTCCTATACTGCTGCTGCCACTTTATTAGCACAACAAGGAAGCGTTAGAAAAGCAATTCAATATTTCAAAAAAAATCATGGCAATTAATAAAAAACTACTCTCAAAAGGCATACAATATTTATCTGGGGCACTGCCGCTTTTTTTTATTGGCCCATTCATGATTTATAATGCCTTAATGAACAAGCAAAACCCTTGGCATTACCTCATTCTTGGATTAGGGATTTTATGCTGCGGTATATCTATGTGGTTGATGGCCAAAGGATTAAAAAAAGTTGTAGATGGTATTTTTGAAGAAAAATCCTAAATTTTTATTAAAATCTAATAAAAATAAACAAAAATACTTATTTTTTGAATTTATATCGAGTAAATTATTATTTTAGCCCACTTCTATAAATACAAATAAAATGGAAAATTTACATAAAGGCGACAAAAAATTAATTAACGCCTGGGCCATCTATGATTGGGCCAATTCTGTGTATAGTTTAGTAATTGCCACCGCTGTTTTTCCTATATATTACGAATCTGTTACTAGTCAAAACAACGGAATGGTCATTTTTTGTGGTATTTCATTTCACAATACCACTTTACTTTCATACAGTTTATCATTTTCCTTTTTAGTTGTCGCGTTTTTATCACCTATTCTATCTGGTATTGCTGATTATACTGGGAACAAAAAAAGATTTCTTCAATTTTTTTGTTATTTAGGTTCTTTGTCTGTTATGTGTTTGTATTTTTTTGAAGGACAAAGTACAGTATGGATTGGAATAGTATTTACCATTTTGGCAAGTATTGGATTTTGGGGAAGCATTGTGTTTTATAACTCCTATTTGCCCGAAATTGCCCCACCCGAGGACCACGATAGAGTAAGTGCCAAAGGATTTATGTTTGGTTATACGGGTTCTGTTTTATTGTTGAGTTTTAATTTGACTATGGTTTTGCACCCCGAGTGGTATGGCATTACAGACCCTACCCTACCCTCTCGCATCTCTTTTTTGTCTGTTGGAATTTGGTGGATTAGCTTTGCTCAAATTACTTTTTATTATTTGCCAAACAATGTTTTTCAAAAAAAACCTGAAAAAGATTTTATCTTCAAAGGCATTAGAGAATTGAAAATAATATTAATGAATTTGAAAAACCATCCTGCTTTAAAGCAGTATTTAATAGCTTTTTTCTTATACAGTATTGGCGTGCAAACCATTATTTTATTAGCAGGAATTTATGGCAAAAAGGAACTTGGAATAGATACTAGCAAGTTGATAATCACTATTTTATTAATACAAATTGTAGCTATTTTTGGTGCCTTTTTATTTTCTAGGATTTCAGAAAATATTGGTAATATCAAAACATTAAAACTGACAATTGCCATTTGGGGGTTGATATGTTTTGCGGCATATTTATTAGATGCTCGAAACAAGTATATCAATATACAATTTTATGCTCTGGGTGCCATGATAGGAATGGTTTTGGGTGCCATACAATCTTTGTCTAGATCTACTTATTCCAAACTGTTACCTCATACAGAAGACCATACAACTTATTTTTCTTTTTTTGATGTAACCGAAAAATTAGCCATTGTTTTAGGAACCTTTATCTTTGGTTTAGTGGGTGCCATAACCGAATCCATGCGAAATTCTATATTTATATTGGCCGTTTTCTTTTTGCTGGGATATATCGTATTGAGTTTTATGAAACCAATTGACAAACATTAGATTAAAAAAATATTTACATATATAAATATTAATTATAATTTTATATATGTAAATTAATTTTTATATTGTAACTAATGATGGTTACATTCAAATCATTTTACTTATTTATGAGAATCATATTGTTTATTTTTCAACAATAACGATGCTGTTTGGTAATATGAAATGGTTTCTTTTTCTAAATCCAAACGGGGTTTGGTCATTGGTAATTGCTCATACATCAATTGAAAATCGTTACTCAAATTTTTGTTGTATTGCACGTGCAAATCGTATTGTTTAACTTGTTGTTTTGGAGCTATTATCGTTAGCTTATTGTCTTTAATTAAACCTAAATTTTGATAAGTAGCAATAAATGCACGAGGTTTGTAACTGGATTTTAAAACATCTTGTCCATAAAATTTACTTTTATAATTAAAATGTAAAAGACCAAATAATGTTGGCATAACATCAATTTGGGACATCAAAATATTGATATTTTGAGGGGCAACAAAATCCGGTGCGTAAATCATGGCTGGAATTCGGTATTTATCAAGCGGCAATTCTGTTTTACCAGAACTCGAAGCACAATGATCGGCTAAAATCACAAAAACGGTTTCTTTAAACCACGGTTGTTTTTGAGCCATTTTAAAAAATTGTTTTAATGCAAAATCTGTATATTTTACGCCACCTTCTCGTGATTTGGAGTTACTTGGTATATCAATTTTACCATTTGGATATGTAAAAGGGCGGTGATTACTTACAGTCATCCAATGGTTAAAGAATGGTTTTCCTGTTTTGGCTTCCGCATTCATTACTTCTATGGCTTTACGGGCCATGTCTTCGTCGCACACCCCCCATACGTTGGAAAATGTAATGGCCTCTGGCTTCAATGAATTTTTATCAACAATATGATAATTATTTCCTTCAAAAAAATCTTTCATATTATCAAAATAAGCATCACCACCATATAAATACTTAGTTTGATAGCCTTTTGATTGGAATACAAAGCCTGTGGCAAATTTATTTTTGTTGTCTTTGCGTTTTACCACACTTTCGCCTGCTGTGGGTGGAAAACAAAGCGTAACGGCCTCAAGCCCTCTAACGGTTCTATTTCCAACAGCATATAAATTGGTAAATTGCATGCTTTGTGTAGCCAAACTATCTAAAAATGGGGTAATGTTTTGATCGTTTCCATAACATTTCATAAAGTCGGCACTCAAACTTTCAATCGTAATCAAAACTACATTTTTATGCAATTCTGGTACATTATCATGCAGCATACGAGTGGTATTATCTTGCTGAATATCAGGTATTTGATTTTTTAAAATAGCAAATGCTTCTTCATTTGGTATCGTTTTATAAAACTTAAAATAATCCAATTCACTATTTCTAAATGCTTTATAAAATTTGTAAACCCCATTGGATTGTAGTTCATTTACAAATATATTTTGAGCATTTTCTTTGTTGGATAAAATGGGAATTATCCACAATGCCAAGGCAAATAAAGTAAAGTAAAGGGCCGTAATTTTTATTTTTTCTGAAAATGTTGGAATTTGTTCTATGTAAATTTTAGATTTTTTAATGATAAAATAAGAAATAAAACCAACAATAACAAATAACAATGAAAAAATTGGCACAACAGGATAAGATTGCATGATATTCCCTATAACTTCGTTAGTATATACCAGATAATCCACCGCAATAAAGTTGTATCTTACACCAAATTCATTCCAAAAAAAGTATTCGCTGATAGTGTTTTGTAAAATAATTAATACATATAAAAAAATCACAAAACTAAATAACCAATACCTTAATTGAGATCTGTATTTTGGAAGCCACAACATTAAACCAAAAAAAATGGTTTTTATGGCAACAAAAGTAATTCCAATTTCTGGCAAAACGCCACCATATTCATTAAGAATAGTATTAAAAAAAGTAACATAAATGAGTAACAAAACCAATAAGAAAAAAACGATGTAACCGAATGGTTTGTAATATTTTGAGTTCGAAATAAAAATTAAATACAACCATAAAAAGAAAATTCCTACAATAGAAACTGCAACATCAGAACATAAACCCCAGAAAAGCAGGGTAAATGTTTCTATTATTTGAAATTTTGATTGCGTTATTGGATGAAAAATCAATATTATTCTTAATAAGAAAGACATGATGACATACAATATACTCAAATTGATAAATGGGGCTAATTTTTTTAAATCGAACATACATTTTTTAATTTGCTACAAAAATATTCATTTTTTATCAAAGTAAACTAGAAATCGTTAGAAAATTGCTTTCTTAAAATTCACTTAAAAAATAGGCGTTGTCAAAATAATATCATGAAATAACAGTTATATTTGACATATAAATCAATACTTTTTTAAAAATGAAAAAAATAGTTGTAATCACATTCCTATTATTAGGACAAATAGGTATTTCGCAAACTTGGAAAACCAATTTTGAAGAGGCAAAAAAACAAGCTATTGCTGAAAATAAAAATATTTTATTAGTCTTTTCTGGAAGTGATTGGTGTGGGCCATGCATAAAATTAGATAAAAATATTTGGCAATCGAACGAATTCAAAAAGGAAGCCGATAAAAGTTGGGTACTATTAAAAGCCGATTTTCCAAAGAAAAAAGCCAATCAGTTACCCGCTGAAGTAACGGAAAACAACAACAAATTGGCCGAAAAATACAACAAAGACGGAAATTTTCCTTTAGTTGTACTTTTAGATAAAACAGGAAAAGTGTTGGGCATGACGGGGTATCAAAAAATGGATGCCGCTCCATTTTTAGAAAACATTCATAAATTTGAAAAATAAATGAAAAATATAATTGTTTTTTTAATTTTAACAATCACTTTTAATAGTTTTAGTCAAATCATTGTTCGTAGAAAACTAACCATGCTAACGAGTCCATTTGAAATGACTGTTGTAGCAAAAGACAGTTTAGAAGGGCATCGGTATATAGATGAGGCCATTGCCGAAGTAAGGCGAATTGAACTTTTAATTTCGGATTGGATACCAACTACTCAAATTTCACTAGTAAATCAAAATGCTGGTATTCAACCTATTAAGGTTGATGAAGAAGTTTTTGAATTGGTCAAACGTGCCATCAAAGTATCCAAACTTACCAATGGAGCTTTTGACATTTCGTATGCATCGATGGATAAAATTTGGAAATATGATGGCTCGATGACCGCACTGCCCTCTGATGAAGCCATAAAAAAATCTGTTGCCAAAATAGGGTATCAAAAAATAATTTTAAATGAAACCGAGAAAACTATTTTTTTAAAGGATAAAGGAATGAAACTTGGTTTAGGAGGCATTGGACAAGGGTTTATAGCCGATAAAATTAAACAATTATTGAAAAAAAAGGGATGTTTGTCAGGAATTGCAAATGTATCTGGCGATATTGCGGCTTGGGGCAAACAACCTAATGGCGAACCCTGGACTGTTGGTATCATTAATCCGATGAATAAAAACAAAGTATTTGCCACTTTTCCGTTGGTAGATGCCTCGGTAGAAACCTCTGGAACGTACGAAAAATATGTGGTTTTTAATGGGAAAAGATACAGCCACATCATCAATCCAAAAACGGGATGGCCTGCACAGGGTATTGTAAGTGTAACGATTTTTGCAAAAGAAACCGAAATTGCCGACGGATTAGCAAAAGGAGTTTTTCTATTTGGAGTTGAGGCTGGCATCGATTTGGTCAATCAGCTAAAAGGGGTTGAGTGTATTGTTGTGGACGATTTAGGCAAAATCCATGCGTCTAAAGGGATTAATATTGAAAAAATGAGTTTGAATTATAAATAAATAGACCTTAAAGAATGAAAAAATTAGTAATTTTATGTTTATCTGGAATATTTTTACAGTCGTGTACCAGTGTAAAAGAATACGAAAAAGCGAAAATTAACGATCCAGAAATGAAACTTTCTGCACGTAAAGTAGAAAAACACGAAACCGCATTTCAAATATATAGAGAAGCTGCGGCAGGAGCAAATGGCGGAAAATCAGGCGGAGGCTGCGGATGTAACTAAATGGTAAAAGATATTAAAACTACAAAAATGAAGATTCAATTATTGGCATTATCGGCTTTTTTTATGAGCCTTATGATGCATGCACAACAAAAAGACAGTACCATTGTATTCAAAAAGAAAGTTTTAGAAAATACAGAAGTTGATTTTATATCCAGTTATTATTCACAAGACGGCTCTCATTCTGCAGTAAGTGGAGGGATTGGTTCAGAAAAATTAACCGACATTGCTTCCAATATTGTCATTGCAATTCCATTGAATACAGACGATATATTGACGGTAGATGCAGGATTATCCGCCTATACCTCGGCGTCGTCTAGTAATATCAATCCGTTTAATAAAACGGGAGCATCTGGAGCTGGAGGTGATGATGACCGATTAGACAATAATAATGGTACAACTACCCCAATAGGTACTCCATGGCAAGCTTCGTCTGGAGCTTCAAAAAGCGATCAATTAATCTCGTTATCAGCAAGTTATAGTCATTCAACAGACAACCGAAATTTTATTTGGAATGTAGATGCTTCTGTTTCTAGCGAATATGATTATAGCTCTACAGGATTTGGTGCTGGTGTTACAAGATTATTTAATAATAAAAATTCGGAAATTTCTGTAAAAGCCAATGCTTATTTAACAATTGGAGACCTATATATGCTACAGAATTGAGCGAATATGGAAAATATGGAAGTGGTTTTTATGTTAATGGTTATTTTAATGGAATAACAGTATATAATCAAAATGGCGTGGCTACAACGGCTTACCTGCCTTCAAAGTTTAAAGTTTGGGACTCAACGGGCAGAAATTCATTTGCGTCTATGTTTAGTTTTTCGCAAGTAGTTACTAAAAACTTACAATTTTCAGTCTTTTTTGATATCTTAAAACAAGAAGGTATGTTATCAACTCCATACCAAAGAATTTATTTTGCAGATAAAGCTAATTTCTATATTGGAAATAAAAGTTTTATACCGGTTTATGAATCATCAAGTAATACTGGGGTTTATAGACTAGCAGACGACATTGAACGATTGCCAAACACACGTTTCAAACTGCCTATGGGCATGCGATTGAATTATTATATCAACGAAAAATTCATTTTCAAAACCTATTACCGTTATTATCAAGACGATTGGGATATAAAAGCACATACTTTTTCTGCAGAATTACCTATAAAACTTACAGATGCTTTTACTATTTATCCCATGTATCGTTTTTATACACAAAATCAATCTAAATATTTTGCTCCATTTGAAAAACATCTTTCAACTGAAACTTATTATACGTCCGATTATGATTTGTCCACGTTTCAAGCTAACCAATATGGCATAGGTTTTGATTATACAGACCTTTTTGCAAGTACAAAAATATTTGGTTTAGGTATAAAAAATATTGATTTTAGATTCAATCATTATTCCCGAAACGATGGTTTGACTGCCAATATTGCTACGATAGCTTTTAAATTTACAACAGATTAACAAATAAATTTTGGTTAAAATATTAATTATTGAAGATGAATTGGCAATTGCAAACTTCCTCCAACAAGGATTGGAGGAAGAGCAATACCATGTCATCATTGCCAACGATGGATTGGAAGGCTTGGCTTTATTCAAACAAGAAAATCCCCATTTGGTGCTATTGGATTGGATGTTGCCCAAAATGTTAGGACTAGATGTTTGCAACGCTATTCGATTGATAAACCATGATATACCCATCATTTTTTTGACAGCAAAAGACACTTTATCAGAAACAATAGACGGGCTAAAAGCAGGTGCAAATGATTACATCAAAAAACCTTTTTCGTTTGAAGAGTTACTATTGCGAATCAAAATACAACTTAAAAATGTTGATTTTGATACCAAACTAACGTTAGGAAACATAGAAATAGATTTGAAAGAATACCGTGTATTTAACAATAAAATAGAAGTTTTGCTTACACAAAAAGAATTTTCATTGTTGGCTTATTTAATAAAAAACAAAGGCAAAGTGTGTACTAGAGCTCAAATTATTGAAGATGTTTGGGACATCCATTTTGATTATGACTCGGGGGTTATTGATGTTTTTATTAATGCTATTCGCAAAAAATTAAATCTAAAAAAAGATTTAGATTACATAAAAACCATTAGAGGCATTGGCTATATTGCAAACGAAATTTCATGATGATGTTTAGATTTTCATACAAAAACAGAATGGCATTTTACTACATTCTCTCTACGGCTTTATTAATATTTGCCGTATTTTTTGTAATATATTACACCGTAAGCATGAGTGTTTACAATCATGTAAATCAAGATATTGAAAGCGAAGTAAGCAAACATTTGTCTGAAATCGAAATCAAAAATGGACAAATTCGACTGTTGCACCACAACGAATGGCTAGAACGAGAACACAATACTGTGGCTGTAAATCCAGTATTTGTACAGTTTATGAATAGCAATAAAATAGTTGTTGAAAAATCTCCAAATTTGAATCGGATTGAACTTCAGTTTAACAGCAAATATACTGAAAATCAATTATTTAACACACAATTAGCTAGCAAAAAAATCAGGCAAATTCAGGTTCCTATTTATAACAAAAATCAAAAAATGGGTTATTTGTTAGTAGCCATGTCGTTAGAAGAGGCTCTGATGGTACTTCAAAACCTGTCGCAAATATTAATTTTGGCTTATCCATTAATTTTGATACTTTTATTTTTCATAGCCCGATTTATTACGGGTAAAAGTATTAAACCCGTACAAACCATCATCGATACATCAAAAGAAATTACCAAGGATAATTTGCACAAAAGAATTAAATTACCAGATAATAAAGACGAATTGTATATTTTATCTCATACAATTAACGATTTATTAGATAGAATAGAAAATGCCATTGTCAGAGAAAAACAGTTTACCTCGGATGCTTCTCATGAATTGAGAACGCCTCTTACTATTATCAAAGGTACTTTGGAAGTTTTAGTAAGAAAACCTAGGTCGCAAAAGGAGTATGAAGAGAAAATTATTTTTTCGATAAGCGAAATAGACCGTTTAAATGAGTTGATTACAGAGTTATTATTTTTGGCTCGTGTCGAAAACGGTTTACAACAAATTGACAATCAACTATTTCATATTAATGCTGTTGTCAGCGAGTATCTGTCTAGGCATCAAAAGAAAATTAATGAAAAAGAACTTAAAGTAATATCACTTTTGGAACATGATTTTGAAATCTTTTCGGACAAATATTGGGTAGCCATTTGTATCAATAACATTTTGTCTAATGCGATTAAATATTCCAAAACAAAATCTGTAATCCAAATTTCAGTTCAAGAAACACCCTTTTTTCATATATTGACTATTGAAGATAATGGTATTGGCATCAAATCAGAAGATTTAGAAAAAATATTCCAACCCTTTTTTAGATCAAATGCCATTGAAAATCCAGATATTAAAGGTAGTGGATTGGGACTTTCAATTGTAAAAAAAATATGCGACTTACTTCAAATTGACATTTCTATTCAAAGTATTGAAAATCAAGGAACTAGCATTAAGTTGTACTTCAAAAAATAGACAAGCGTTTTATTATTTATTTCAAATTTATTTACAAAAAACAATTTTTTCTTAAAAAATCATTAATATCATTTTGATAAATCCATAAGAGGCATGAAAGGAATTGGTGCTAGATTCAACCCGAGCTTATTTCATTATGTATTTATTTGTATTGGAATTCCGTAATTTCATTTCATTGCTAGGTTTGCAGTTGCAAGGGAACTCTAGGTTTTTGTGAAATTGCCTTTTACTTATAATAATTTTTAAATGTAAAAAATATCAATAACAAATAAGCAATTATTGGTAAATAATATTTTTTTTCAATTTCTTCTATATTAAGCAATTGATTTTCTCGTTCATTTCGGTTTATGTGTATTGGTCTATAACTACAAGTCATCATTCTAATTGGATTTTTATTTGGTTTTGGTTTACTTGGATTTGCAAACCAAATATCATTTTTATATAGCAAATAAAATTCAGCTTTTTCAATAGCTAAAATTTCTAAAACTCTGATAAAAGTCCAATATTCAGATTTTTTTTCAAAATGAAATTTAACACCAATTAATGAGTCGTTTGAAATAATTAACTTATTTATCGTTTTTTCGGCATTATTTAATTTGATTTTGTCTGTTTTATTATCACCTGTCAAATTTACATGATAAATTTTTTTTGATTTTAGAAACGTTGTAATTTCTTTATGATATTCTTTTCCGTCCCAAATATGTATGTCAATTGAGCTATATTGTTTGAATGCGTTGATGTTTTTTAAATATAAAATACACAAAATCGGTAGCATTATTATACTTATTAATCCCGCCGTATAATGAATTTTTCTGCTGTTTTTTCTCATTTATAACGTTTTTTTGTTTGAAGGAATCGCATAATATCAGTCTGTAAAAAAAACTGTTGTTAAATGTTTCTCAAAAATAGTAAAAAAAAATGGAACTAAAAATTATTCTTTGTGCATTTTACCATACATCATATTCAAATAATCTGCTAAAGACTTCAAAAAAAGTGGTTACTAAATCCTCATAAAATGCTATTTAAAAATTTTTCGATAAACCCGTAAGGCAATGAATGGATTGCTTTACTTCACTAATTTTATTTTTTAAAGACACTTGTTGAATTTCAATACATTGCTAGGTTTGCAGTTGCAAGGGAGGATTAGTTGCTTTATAATCATCTTTTTTATTTATTAAAATTTCAAATAATCTATATTTTCACTTGTTAAATTTTGAATGTTTTCAGTTATTTTTTCTATATTCCAATTCCACCATTTTATTTCTAACAACTTTTCAATTTGTTCTTTTGTAAATCTTTTTTTAATTTCCTTTGCTGGATTTCCACCAACAATTGAATATGGTTCTACATTTTTGGTTACTGTAGAATTGGTCGCAATTATTGCTCCATCTCCAATTTTTATTCCTGGCATTATTGTCGAATTAAATCCAATCCAAACATCATTTCCAATTTCTGTATTCCCTTTTGTTGGGTAGTTTTTTCCATCCATTGCATTTTCCCAATCTTCTCCAAAAATTGCAAAAGGAAATGAACTTATTGATTTTGTTAAGTGATTTGCACCATTCATTATAAATTTTACGTCAGAAGCAATCATACAAAATTTTCCAATTATTAATTTATCTCCAATAAACTCAAAATGATATTTAACATTTTTCTCAAAATTAGTTACGTTTTCAAAATCGTCATAATAAGTATAATCTCCGATTATAATATTCGGGTTTTTAATTATGTTTTTCAAAAAACAAAGTTTATCATAATTTTCTAATGGGAATTTGTTGTCTTTATTTGGGATTTTCATTTTTATAATTCTGTTAATTCTTTTGTTTTTCTGTCGCACGAAACTGTCGCACTACAGCAGTCTGTAAAAAAAACTGTTGTTAAATATTTTTCAAAAATAGTAAAAAAATGGAACTAAAAATTATTTTTTTGTATATTTAAACTCTACTTAATCAATATCGTTTTGTTAATCGTAATATAGTGATAATTGCACTTAATCTTTGTCAAAGTTTAAAACTTTGACAAAGATGATTGATTCAAATTAGTATATTATGCCTCCATTTTTATTAGTTGATTGCTTCTGTTTTTCAGTTAGGAGTATCATACCTTAAGTTAGGAATATCATACCTTAAGTTAGGAATATCATACCTTAAGTTAGGAATATCATACCTTAAGTTAGGAATATCATACCTTAAGTTAGGAGTATCATACCTTAAGTTAGGAATATCATACCTTAAGTTAGGAATATCATACTTTAAGTTAGGAGTATCATACCTTAAGTTAGGAATATCATACCTTAAGTTAGGAATATTGTACCTTAAGTTAGGAATATCATACCTTAAGTTAGGAATATCATACCTTAAGTTAGGAATATCATACCTTAAGTTAGGAATATCATACCTTAAGTTAGGAATATCATACCTTAAGTTAGGAGTATCATACCTTAAGTTAGGAATATTGTACCTTAAGTTGGTGCTAACTTAAATTATTTATTGCTTTTAGGCTTTGATTTTTGTAAACTTCAGACCGCTTATTTGTTTGTATTGTGGGCTTGTTGTTCCAAATACTGATTTAACGTATTTTTTTACTTCTAAGGCAATGTTGCACAAACCAGTATCCGTACTATAAAGAGCCGTATTTCTAGCAATGCGAGAATTGCTTACATTGGTATATGCTATATTAACAGCTATATTTTTAGCAGTTAGGTCATTTTGTTTTGCGATTAAAGTTGCAACTTTCAAATCATTTTCGTTTGGAGCATAACTTGGTTCAGATTGTAAAATAGAAATGATACCCGCTAAATGTTGGATTTGTTTATCATAAGATTGTTGACTAGTTGAAATGCTTTTTGGAGCTGGATTGTTTGGGTCGTTCATTGTTTCTTTAGTCTTTGCGGTTGTACCCTGCATTTTTTTATTAAAGCCTTTTGCGTCTGCCACTTTTTGGGTGGGTGCATCGGTAGTTTGTAAAGCATTGATTACTCTTGTTGAAAGAGATTTGAGGTTGATGAAAGCGATAGCCCTTTCGTTCACTTTGTTGTTGAATACCGTGTTTTCGGTAACAACATCAGCTAATGCTGTTTGAGAAGCAGTAAGTAATGCCGAGAGTTGTGAGAGTTTGAGAGCGTTTTTAGATGGGTTGTAGATTGCACCGTAACCTGTTACAAATGAAATAAGTTGTTGGAAATTTGCTACATTTTTAGCGTGTCCAGTTTCTGATGTTGATGCCATATTTTTTTTGTTTATAATTAATACTATACCAAAATTAATAAAAAAAAATTTTACTAAAAGATTTTAAACCTAAAAAAAATTTTTTTTTCTACATTTACACCCTGAAATAAAAAGCCAACAATGTCAGACGAACAAAAGAAACTATTAGAACAACAGCTTTGGGCTATTGCCAACATATTAAGAGGTAAAATGGATGCCGATGATTATAGAAACTATATTCTCGGCTTTATCTTTTTCAAATATCTATCCGAAAAATTAGAAATATATGCTAAAGAAATTCTTGAACCTGATAATTTAAAATATACAGATTTAGAAGAAGAAAAAGACAAAATGTATATTGATGCAGTAAAAAAAGCATGTATCAAAAAGTTAGGTTATTTTCTTAAACCATCAGAGTTGTTTTCAAGTTTAGCAAACAAAGGGAATAATTTAGTTGATAATGAAACTAATGATAATGACGAAGCTACTCAATTTTTTATTCTTGAAGATTTAGAAAGAATATTAAATAACATTGAGCAAAGCACTATGGGTACAGATAGTGAAGACGACTTTGTACGTTTGTTTGAAGACCTTGAATTAAACTCTTCTAAACTTGGTAAAACAACAAAAGCAAGAAATGAAATTATTGCTAAAATACTAAATGCACTTAATAAAATTGATTTTCAATTAGAAGATACAAACGCTGATGTTTTGGGCGATGCCTACGAGTATTTAATCGGAGAGTTCGCAGCAGGTGCAGGTAAAAAAGCAGGTGAATTTTACACACCACAACAAGTTTCTACAATATTAGCAAAGATAGTTACAACAAGAAAAAAACGTTTAAAATCAGTATATGATCCAACGTGTGGTAGTGGTTCACTATTACTTCGTGTAGCTAAAGAAGTTGAAGATGTGGGGTATTTTTATGGACAAGAGCTAAACAGAACTACATACAATTTAGCTCGTATGAATATGATTTTACATGATGTTCATTATACTAAATTCGATATTAAACAAGGAGATACCCTCGAAGACGATTTACACGAACAATTAAAAGCAGAAGCCATTGTCGCAAATCCTCCTTTTTCAGCAAAATGGAGTGCTAAACAAATTTTTGCATCTGATGATAGATTTAGTCAATATGGTAGATTAGCACCAAGAACTAAAGCTGATTTTGCTTTTGTACAACACATGATACATCATTTAGACGATAATGGTATTATGGCTTGCGTTCTTCCTCATGGGGTTTTATTTAGAGGTGCAGCAGAAGGACATATTAGAAAATATTTGATTGAAGACAGGAACTATTTAGATGCTGTTATAGGATTGCCTTCAAATATATTTTTCGGTACAACTATTCCAACTTGTATTTTAGTATTTAAAAAATGTAGAGAAGTGAATGATAGTATTATATTCATAGACTCTAGCGAATATTTTACTAAGAATAAAAACAAAAATATTTTAACAGATGATAATATAAATGATATTGTTAACGCATATAAAGAAAGAAAAGATATTAATAAATTTTGTCACAATGCTTCTTTAGATGAAGTAAGAGCCAATAGTTACAATATCAATATCAGTAGATATATAGATAATTTTGTTGAAGATAAAATTTATGATATAGATATATTAGTAAAAAAACTTAAATCACTAAGTCTAGAAAACGAACTAAACAATAAAAAATTAGCTCAATATTGCACTGATTTGAAGATTGAATATCCTGAAGGAAATAATTTACATTTACTGAGGAATTTCAAGAAAACTGTTATGTATAAAATTTTAAACAGAGAAATAAAATTTGAAAATGACAATGAATGGATTAATGTTAAGTTGGGGAATTTAGTAACATTTTCAAAAGGCAGTGGCTTATCTAAAGATGATATTGTTTTTGATGGTGCCTATAAATGTGTTCATTATGGTGAATTATTTACAACATACCATGAAGTAATTGATGATATTTTATCGAAAACAAATGTAAATTTTGGTGTTAAATCTATTGTAGGTGATATTCTGATGCCTGCATCGGATGTTACACCTTTAGGCCTTGCTACTGCCAGCTTAATTAATGAAAGTGATGTTGTAATTGGTGGTGATATAATAATACTTAGAAAGAAAAAGAATTTTAATAATGCATTCTTATCTTATTTAATAAATTTTGAAAAAAAGAAAATAATTAGATTAGTTACAGGTTCTTCAATTAAGCATATATACAGCAAAGATTTAGAAACAATTAATGTTAATATCCCAAAAGATATAAAAGTTCAAGATAAAATTTCTGATTTTTTTATATGCATAGATAAAAAAATCAATTTTATTGATAATGGTAATTTAGTTTTATAGTATGACCACTCAACCAGAACAAGTACTTGAAAATAACCTTGTAAAACAATTACAAGATTTAGGACATAAATTCGTAAACATAAAAGACGAAAAGGATTTATATGCAAATCTAAAAACACAATTAGAAAAGCACAATAAAACAACTTTTTCAGATAATGAATTTAACAAAATACTTATTCATTTAAGTAAAGGTAACATCTTTGATAAAGCTAAAACTTTAAGAGATAGTTATGGCTTAAAACGAGATGATAATACTACTTTTTATGTAGAGTTTATCAATCAGAATTTTTGGTGTCAAAACGAATTTCAAGTATCTAATCAAATAACAATAGAGGGTAGTTATACTAATCGCTATGATGTTACAATTTTAATTAATGGGTTGCCTTTGGTTCAAATAGAATTAAAGCGTAGAGGTATAGAATTAAAAGAAGCTTTCAATCAAGTAAATCGTTATCATAAACATTCATATAGTGCAGCTAACGGTCTATTTCAATACGTTCAAGTATTTGTTATTAGTAATGGTGTAAATACAAAATACTACGCTAATAATCCTAAACAATCATTCAAGCAAACATTCTTCTGGAGTGATGAAAACAATAAAAACATTACCCAGTTAGAACAATTTACAGCAAGGTTTTTAGATCCTTGTCATATTGCTAAAATTATAACAAAATACATAGTACTTCACGAAAGCGATAGTATTCCAATGGTAATGCGACCATATCAGTATTATGCAGTAGAGCAAATTATCGAGAGAGTTAAAAACAGTACTAAAAACGGCTACATTTGGCATACAACAGGTTCAGGAAAAACGCTTACATCATTTAAGGCAAGTCAAATATTAACCAACAATCCAAAAGTACATAAAGTAGTTTTCGTAGTAGATAGACAAGATTTAGACGAGCAAACAGTAAGAGAATTTAATGCTTTTCAAAAAGACAGTATAGACGGAACAGAGAATACAAAAATGTTAGTCAATCAGTTTTTAGATGATACACCTTTAATCGTTACTACTATTCAAAAATTAAATACTGCAATATCAAAAGTTCGTTTCAATGATAAAATGAAACAGCTACAAGATAAAAAGATAGTATTTATTTTCGATGAATGTCATAGAAGTCAATTTGGAGATACACATAAAAAGATAGTTGAGTTCTTTAAAAATCATCAAATGTTTGGTTTTACAGGAACACCAATATTTGCAAAAAATGCAGTGGCCAAAGAAAGCAAGAAAAACACAACAGCAATGTTGTTTCACGATTGCTTACATAAATATGTAATTACAGATGCTATTCGTGATGAAAATGTTTTAAAATTCTCTATTGAATATATTGGTAGATATAAAGAAAATGAAAACTCAATAACCAATGTAGATATAGAGGTTGAAGCCATTGATACAAAGGAGCTAATGGAAAGGTACTATCTTAAAATCCAAATTTTTTTTCCATAATTTTCATAAAAAATTGACTTTTTTTTATTTTCATTTAATTCGTTTTTAATATTGTTTTTTTGATGGATGGTGCAAAAATGAATGTCATTAATTGAATCATTTCAGGTCATACTTTCTATTTTTTTGTACTTTTGCCATGCAAAAATGAAATTCATTTTACTGCTCCTTTAATTTATTAATTGGGCAGTTTTTTTATAAGAGTTTAAAAAAGAATTAGACATTTCTTGTTGTTGGTTTGTTATTTTTTGTATAATTGCCAATCTGCATTCCTTTGTTTTCTTCTTTATTTGAATATAAATTAAACCACTTCCACTCTGACCAATTTGTGTCTAAAAATAGTGTGAATTTTATTAAATCATCGAACCTGTATTTTAGACATTTTGCTGTTCCATCAGCGTTGTTACGCAACTTCACAATGGCTATGTATTTTTTCTTTTTTTTTATCTTTTGTTTCATTATCTTCTTTTTTTTCATAATTTTGCACCTCTGAGAAACCGCTTTTTAAGCTGTTATCTTGTATAGCCTCGGAATTCATTTCGGGGCTATCTTTTTTATAATCAGGATTATAGGGTTCATTTTTCTTCCAAATATGATATATTAAAACCAATAGTTTTTTTTGAACTGCTACATAGCTTTTCATCTTTATGCCATGTTTTGCAAATGTCCTTTCATATAAACTCACCAATGGTTTTTCTTTATATTTTATAGCTACAAATGCTGGCATAAACAAAGCCCTACGAATACGACTATTTCCTTTTTTAGAAATTTTTGTCTTTCCAACACTCATCCCAGATTCTCTTTCAACAACATCAAATCCAGCATACGACACTAATTGCTTGTAATTTTTGAACAATTCAAAGCCATTTGTCTCAGCTATAATGGTTGATACACTAAGCAATGCAATCCCTTTTATTTTGCAAATGTTGTCCACTTTTTGTTTTAGAACCTGGTCTGAATTAATCAAATTTTTCATTAATTTTTCAAGCTCTTTAAGCTGTTCGTTGAACAATTCAATGATTGCCTTTTGTTGGTTTATCATCATTTCACTCATATACATGCTGTTTTCTAAAGCATGGAGTTGATTGTTAATGACTGTTTTTTGATCTTGTAAATTTTGATACTGTCTTGTGTATTGTCGCAATTCATAATACAACTTACCCATGGGTTGCCAAAGTTCCAAACATTGTTCTGCTCCCATTTTTGACAATCCTTTGGCATCAATGCTGTCGTTTTTAGATTTTAATCCTAAAGAAATTAAATAATGCTTTGCCTTATTTGGCAAAATAATGGAAACGGCATACTTTTTTTCTGAAAAATAAAGGGCACAATTTTCGTGATAAACACCTGTAGCCTCCATGCACATAACCAAGGGAATTTCTTGCAACTTTTTCTTTTTGACAATCCATTCGTCCATGCTCTGAAATCCTTTCAAAGTGTTTGGAAATGAAGTACTTGCTACTACAGTTACTTTTTGATTACAATCAATTACAGACATGCAAATATCAATTTTTTTACTTGCAACGTCCAATCCTACTGAATACTTAATGCTCATAATTATTTCTTTTTAGGATAACAAAATATTACATTTACCTTTGCTCATTTTTTATACAACATCTAAACTAAATAGTATAGTGCTTAAGTACTAATTGTGGTTATTTTGTAATAAAAACAAAGTTGATTTTCCTTTCGCATGAATATCATTAAATGTATTTAGCCCGCAAACAATTATGCAACTTTGTTTTGTTATCTATTATCAATTTTTAATTTTCAAAAATACATTTTTTTTGTAAATTATTATCAGATGCAAAGATATGAGCCCTAAAAGGCTTGAAGCAATATCAAACTACATAATAAACAATCATTCGAGAAAAACACATAACAGGTCATTTACAGCGATGTTTTGTGTTAGTAGTGTTGATATATTAATTAAGTATTACGAGTTATTAAGAGCAAGTAAACAAGCAGGAAATCATAATTTAAACATAGCTACTATATTTTCTTTTAATGCCAATGAAGATGATAAAGATGCAAATGGTTTTATTCCAGATGATGAATTTAGCGATACATTACCAATCAATAAACATTCAAGAGATAAATTAGAAGAGTTTATAAAAGAATACAATGCAACTCATAAAACTAACTTTTCTACTAAAGACAGCGAGAGTTTTTTCAATTATAAAAAAGATATTTCAAAGAGAGTTAAGAACAAACAAATTGATATACTATTAGTTGTAAATATGTTCCTTACAGGTTTTGATAGTAAAACATTAAATACTTTGTATGTAGATAAAAATTTAAAATATCACGGATTAATTCAAGCCTATTCAAGAACAAATAGAATAATAGACGAGAAAAAATCACAAGGTAATATTGTTGTATTTAGAAATCTAAAACAGGCAACAGATGATGCAGTCGCTTTGTTTTCTAATAAAGATGCCTTAGAAACTATTATTATTCAACCATACGAAGATTATGTAAAAAAATTCAATAAAGCATATAAAACATTAATGGCTATAACTCCAACAGTTGATAGTGTTAATGATTTAGAAAGCGAAGAGGAAGAAGTAAACTTCGCAAAAGCTTTCAGAGAAATAATAAGATTACGTAATGTATTATCTTCATTCTCCGATTTTACTTTTGACGATGTTTATATGGAGGAACAAGAGTTTGACGATTACAAAAGCAAATATCTTGACTTACACGAAAAAATTAAAACTAATTCACAAAAAGAAAAAGTATCTATTATAGATGAAATTGATTTTGAATTAGAGTTAATCCACAGAGACGAAATAAATGTAGCTTATATATTGAGATTATTAGCTAATCTTAAAAATGCAACAGGCAAAGATTTAGATAAAAAGAAAAAAGAAATTGTAGATGCTTTAGCTGGTGAAACACAATTAAGAAGTAAAAAAGAATTAATTGAAAAATTCATTTTAGAAAATTTACCGTTAATTAATGATGATAATGATATAGTAGATGAGTTCAATTCATTTTGGGATATTGAAACGAAAAAAGCACTAGACAATCTTTGCACAGAAGAAAATCTAGATAAAGAAAAAGTAGAAACAATAATCAATGATTATCTATTTACAGAAAGAAAACCAAACGAAGAAGAAGTAATCAAAGCACTTGAAAAACAACCAAGTATATTACATCGTGATACAATAGGTGTAAGAATTACCGATAAAATAGTTAACTTCGTCAAAACATTTATTGATGGTATTTAATACATTTATCTAATAATAAATTATTTTCTAATATATTTGACGCAAATTAATTATGATGCGTTTAATAATAAATAAAATTTTTAATGTCCAATATTAAAGAACAAATTTCTAATTTAATTTCAAAAATTGACAATATTTCATCAGAAAAAAATTATTGGTTAATTCGAACAGAAGCAGGAAATCATTTTGAGAGTTTTAATAGCTTTAATTTTATTGCTTTAGGTTATGAAGAGATTACCTATAAGATAGTTAAAGATATTAAGGAAAAATCTGCGTCTGATTTGGATTTTAAAAATCAGTTAAAAGAATATGTTGCAAAAATTTATCCAGATAAACAACAAGGTCTTATTACTAATCAAATACTAAGATTTATCTTTGAAGTTAAAAGGGGCGATATAGTTGTTATTCCATCTGAAAATTCTGATTATATTTCAATGGGTGAAATTGCAGATACAAATATTTTAGTGCAATCAGAAAGTATCTTCAATTCAACAAATTGTGATTATACTAAACGAAAATCTGTAAAATGGATTAAAACTTTTACTAGAAAAAATTTAGACCCATATTTATATAAAACTTTTCAAGCACATCAAGCTATAAATAATATTTCTAGCTACGCTAACATTATAGAACGTTCTTTAGGTGATTTTTATAAAATTGGTGATGAAGTAAATTTAGTGCTAAATGTAAATCAAGAAAGTAATATAAAAGCAACCGATTTACTATTCTTTGGGAGCGATTTATTAAAATTAGTAGATGGTTTCATTAAAGAGTATGATTTAGATTTTGATATTAAAGATATTGATGTTAAAATCAACATTAATTCTAAAGGAAAGTTGCAATTTTTATCAAAATCTGGAAAAAATTTATTACTTTTGGGTATAGTTGTAATTGGTTTAAATGGTGGTGGTTTAAAGGTTGATAGACCTGGTTTTAAACTTGATTTATCTACCGATGGCTTAATAAAAACAATCAGTGATTACCTTGATAGGCAACAAGATCGTGAAATGAAAGTTAGACTTATGAATAGTGCCAAATCATTAGAAATAAAAACACCAGAAGACCTAATTAAATTAACTAAGCAATTTTCAGAAAACAAAGATTTACCAAAGTAAATATGCTAAATTTAATTTCAATATTATCCACATTTTTAGTCGCTCAGATAATAATGATGTTTGTTTTAAACTTATTTTTGGGTAGGATTACTTTTTTAAATTTTAATATAATTAAAGGTATATTATTAAAACATATTTTGTTTTTTTTATTCAATACCTTTATTCTTTTGCACTTTACAACTTTTTATTTACCACATTAATACTATTGTAGTGGTTATTTATTTTTTAACTGTGTTTTAAATAAAAATTTTTCTAAGCAAGCTTACTCTTTAATAAAGAAAATTGGTTTAACTTTTTTATATTTTTATTTCCTATGAAGAAGTATATTATACTTTTATTTTTACTATTTTCTATAAGTTATTCTTTCTGCCAAACTATTTTAAATGCTAAAGTTGTAGGTATAAAAGACGGTGATACAGTTGTCGTTTTAGATAGTTTAAATAATCAAACCACATTAAGATTAGCAGAAGTAGATTGCCCAGAAAAAAGCCAACCATTCGGCACAAAAGCAAAGCAATTTACATCAGACCAAATATATCTTAAAACAATAAAATACATTGTTACAGATACAATATTCCACTTCAAAAGACTTGGCAAATTTTGAAATAAAAGCCAGAGAAGATAAAATAGGTTTGTGGGTAGCTAAAACTGCTTTTATTACATTTATTTTGACAGTTATTCTACTGCTATTTGATGGCTTTTGATGGTGTTGCTGATGTAAATTTTTAAGACATAAATACCTTTGTTTAGTCCACGAACTGAAAAGGTTGCTTTGTTGTTGTTTATTTCAACTTTTGATTTTGATTGTCCCATTATATCAAAAAGTTCTCCTGAAATTGTTGCTCCTTTTTCGGGTAGATTATTTGCATCTCTAATTTCAATATTTACTATGTCGTTTGAAGGGTTTGGATGTATTGTAAAAATAGTTGTATTAGAAATTCTATCGGTATGAGGGTCGTGATCACCATCAGGGTTGTTGTAAGTTCTAATTATTTCAGTTGTTCCACAAGAATTTGTAATTGAAATTTTTATAGTGATTGTCCAAGCTCTTGTGGGGCTACCATCTACTCCTGCATAATAACCATTTCCACTTAAAACTCCATTACCTGATAATTTTGTCCATGTTATGCTTGTTATGCCTTGCGTTGAAAAATTATTATTTGTAGGGTCGGTTAGAGTTAAATCCCAAGAACTAACAACTGGTTCTTCAACTAAATTAACATTAGGCTTACCAATCCAAATGGTTTTGACTATAGTAATGTTACCACATTTTAAGTTACCATCGCCCATATTTAAAGAAAGTATTAATTGTCCTGTGGCATTTGGCAAGGCTGTTAAAGTAACATTTGGGGTGCCGTTGCCTGATAGAGTAACTAAACTTGCCCCTTGTGTAATTGTCCAGTTGTAGAATGTTCCACCGCTTGGTGCGGTATAGGTTGCTGATGTGCATAGTAAATTTGCTCCTGTAATTTGTGTGCTTGCACACATATAAGAGCAGTTGGAATATTCATCTGCAATTCCTGTATTCAACTCTGTTCTTAACCAATTGCCGTTTCTACGATTAAAACTAATGTGTCTTGAATTGTTATTATTTGGGTTAAATTGGTCAAAATGTGTTACAAAATTTTGAAATGGTGAGTTTTTCGGTAATGCTGGAGGCAATGCACCAACATAAGATTTTCTGTAATCTACATCATTAATCACTGTTGTTCCTTTGCCAATATCTAATGCACTTGCAGTTGGAATAAAGCCAAATGTATTAGATGTAATTCCGCTTAAAGGTAATTGGGATGAACTTGTTTTTTGTTGACCTCCTCCATAAATGTCATAAGGTAAAACACCTGCTGGTTGATTTACGTTTTTTTCTGTAATGGTTATTGATACAGGAATAAACCAAAATATTTTTTTCTTATACTTTATGCTACCATGATAAATGTTTTTATTTTCATTAAATGTTGTCATATATTTTGATTGAAAATCAATTTGCCAATAAGAATTTCCTGGAAAAAGTGCTGTGATAACTACTAATGGATTGGTTATTAACGTGCCATAGATAGCGTCCATAATTCCAATATAATTAGACAAAAAGGTGTTTCGTCCTGCATCTTTAACGTAACTCATAATGTTTCCATTATCAATTTGAGTAACACCACATTCGCTACCGTTTGCAATTGCAATGTTTCTAATTGGTTTACCTTGTGCTGGATAGCCAACAGGATAGCCTAAATTTGATAGTTCTTGTTGCCAAGCATCGTGAATGGTATTGTTCATTTGATAACTGTTGCTAACCCAAGTAAATTGCATCTGTCTTGCGGCAGGAACATCTGCAAGTGAAAATGCTTGAAGTGGCGTAATAAAAGGATCTACATTTGTATTACCGCCAAAAAAGTTGATAATTGCAGAAAAACCTTCTGCAAAATTATAAATTAATGGTAAAACTACTTCTCCCGCTAAAAGAGGAATGGGAGTGTTTATGTACATATTGCGCAAATGTCTAGCAGAATGCTGAACGCTTAAAGGAGTATTTGCTCCAAGATGAGGAGCATCGTGAGAAACATACATCCTTGTCTGATGATTTAAACCTTTGTTTTCCATATCTTTTAGAGCATAGCGAGCTATTAAACCGCCCATACTTTGCCCTAAAACAACGTTTTGCTGTGAACCACTTTTGTTTTGATTAACCCATTTTATAACATCTTCTAAAACAAAAGCATTACGTTGTAAAAAATCTACACCGTTGTTCCAATCTACATATATTATGTCATAAGTGTTAATTTCTCCCTCCAATGCAGATGAATTTGACCTTATAAATTCTGTACTCTTTATAAATTGGTCGATATTGTTATCTCCTGCTTCCTGTTCTGGATTTAATATTATGCCTGTATCAAATCCTTCGGCAACAATTAATGGTTTGGTAATAGTTGTGCCACTGGCGTAACGAATATATACTGTTGCACTACCATAATATCCATTATATAAAGTAGTTGAAGTAATTGTTGTTTTATAGAATGGAGATAAATTTGTTGCTTGTTGTGCAGTTGTTTGAGCCATTGATTGTGGGCAAGATACACAAGGTGCTGTTATTTCTCTTGCGTTTAATCCTGTTTCAATTTCTATTTTGGAATGGCTTAAAAGAGTTTGACCGTTGGTTAATGTAATTTTATATTTCCAAGTATAAATATTTGCTTGGGTATAATTTACATTGATTAATTGATTTTGTGCTACAATTCTATATCCTAAACCATCAGAAAAATCAACTTGAATGTTTTGAACAGTTGCAGGATAATTTGTTAAAAAAAGATTTGATGGCAATTTTACTTGAAAATTTAATCCTTTGTATTTTGCAATTGATGTTGTCATTGCAAAAAGTTGTTTTTCTTCGTATGGATTTTGCCAAACTGAACCTACAAACTTGTCTGAAAATTGATTGTTGCTGTAATTTATTTTGTTAGGATAAGCATTGTCTGCAAAACGGTTATACTTAAAATATTGAGCACTTAATGTAATTACTCCTTTTGTTCTTTGCGAATACCAACGAGTTGCATATTCTTGTGGAGTTATAAAACCAGTTGTAACATTACTTCTTACTCTACACATTAGCAATGTTTTGTAAATATCCGACATTGTTTGTGAATTAGTATAAGTAGAGTCGGTAAGTGTGCCGTTGAAAGCTTGTAAATTGGTAAATTCCATACCGAAATCAAGTAAAATACCGTGTGGAACACGGTTTTTGTCTAAATTTTGAAAAACCTGTAAGGTTTTTGTTTTGAATTCTGTATTGTTTACTTGTTGTGCAACACTAAAATAGGAAAGCATTGCAAAAAATAGCGAAAAAATAAATTTGAATTTCATACTTTTGTTTTTTGAATTAATAAAATTTTGAAGGTTTTTTTAATTTGACTGTGGAGGATTTCTATCTAATAGAAGTCCTTCCTTTTTTATTTTTTACTACATACTTTTGCTTTTTAGTTGTTTTTATGATAGCCTACACCGAGTGAAATACCTACACCTACGAAACTATTTTTTGAGATACTTCCAAATAATTTAAAACCAAATTTGGGTGTAATTGCATTTCCAATTGTGTTTTTTTTTTTGAAGAAAACCAAATTATGTTTGCTTCTAACGGCAAACCAATATAATCTGAATTTGAAGTATTTGAGATAAAGTGATTATAACTTAATCCAGAAGAAATGCTAAAAGAATGATTGCTTTGTAACCATCGTTTACCATACAAAAAAGCATATTCATTATTGTGATTTGTTCTAGTATATGAAGGTAAATAAGCCGTTTCAGCATCTTTTGAATATCCAGCAACTTCAATAAGTCTAAAACTAAAAAGGTCTTTTTTATTTTGGTAATTGATTTCAAAACCTCCACCAAAACCAGCATCTGTAATAACAGAGAATCCGCCAAATGCTTCAAAATAAATTATGCTATTAGGTGATTTTGTTTCTTGTGCATAAATGATATTTGTAAAACCAAGAATAATCAGTAATTTCAATAATCTTTTCATTTTTATTTTTTTAATAATTCCAATCAAAACGCCCACTTCTTATTTGTACTATTTCGCCATTTGAGTTTATCGCATCAAACCAAAAAGTACCCGAAATGATGGAGTTTGATAAATCGACACGAGTTATTTTAAGTTCTCCCGTTTTTATAGCGTTTGTATAATATTTGTTTGTTGAACTTAATCTGTAAGCACCACTACCACCTGTAAAATCTCCGTTATCAATTGAATTTTTATTTAATATATATGTTTCGCCCTGTGAGAGGTTAATTCTCAAAGTTTGAACACTTACATTTGGCCCAGAATTTTTATCGTCTGAAAAAGACATAATGAAAAAGAATTCATTATTAATATATTCATATTGGCAATTTATTGGAGAATTTATCCCACTTTGAGAAGGTAAATAAACTTGTCCATTTATTAAACAACCAACAGTATTTGCCCCTGTTTGGGTTTCAGCTGGTAGTTGATCTTTACTTGAAGATGGGTTGTCATCTTTATTGCAACACGAAAGTGTAAGTGTTAATGCAAATAATAAAATTAAATTTTTCATAGTGTGTTGTTTTTATAATGTTCATCAAATATAGTACTCTTTTGTTATGAGAATGTTATGTCTCTTTTTTGTGCGGTTTATTTGCGTTTTGTGTAGCTCAATGGTTTCCTCCAACAACTAAATAAAAGAAAGTTATTTCGTTTTTAACATAGTGTGTCTGTTTTGCGAAAGTACAAACAAAAAAAATACTATGCAACTTATTTATAAAAAAGCCACAAGAATAAAAATTATCGTAAAACAAACTTATAGAAGTTTTTAAGTAGGAATTATGAAGTATGAAGTATAAAGTTTGAAGTAGGAAAACGAAAAATAAGAAGTTTTAAAAAATCTTTGGTGAGTAGAGACTGATTATTGGGGGTTGCCCGCATGAAGGATAGAGCAAGGCACCATGTGCTCGTGATAGCCCGACGGCAAAAAAAGGAAGCCCCGCCTGAACGGTTGGCTTGGTGGGGGCTTTCTTTTTTTTGCCGGCATGCCCTAATGGTTTTGGTGTTGGTTTTTTATACCAAATATACATATAAAATAGTCCAATCTACTTGTTCTTTTTTGCTAAAATTATCCAAAAAAAATAGTTCCGTAGCCCAGCTATGCAACGATTTTTTTTGAAAATTTTCTCTAAAAAATAACTACGCATCTTTGGACTATTTTATAAATATATTTGGTATTATTTTTTGTTTGGCTTTTGGTGGCAACGCATGATGAAGTAGCATGTGTGCAAAATTTGTGCTGTGCTATTGATACTCCATGTTTTTTTGAAGTTCCTTATTTGAACTAAAAAACCCGTTTGTTTACAACGGGTTTTTTTTATATTAGTCATTATTTTGTATTATAATGTTGGCAAATCGCCTTTGCCTTTTGTTGGCAAATTGGTAGAGCCCATCAAATATAAATCTACTTCACGAGCGGCTTCTCTTCCTTCGGAAATAGCCCATACGATGAGTGATTGCCCACGACGCATGTCGCCTGCGGTAAAAATATTGGGTATGTTGGTTTTGTAATTGTTTGCTTGATAATTATTTCGAGCATCGATTTCGATTCCCAATTGGCTGCTCAAAGTTTTTTCTGGTCCGGTAAAACCAAGGGCTAAAAGGGCTAAATCGCATGGCCAAATTTTTTCGGAACCTTCTTTTTCTATCAATTCTGGGCGTTGTCCTGGTAGGATTTTCCAAGAAACCTCAACGGTTTTTAGTCCAACTAATTCTCCTTTGTCGTTTGTTAAAAATTCTTTGGTGTTGATCAACCAATTTCGGTTGCAACCTTCGTCATGGGATGACGACGTTTTGAGTTGCAATGGCCAATAAGGCCAAGGGGTAGAGGCGCTTCTGCCAACGGGTGGTTTTGGCATGATTTCAAAATTTGTAACCGATTTGGCTCCTTGTCTGTTTGATGTTCCTACACAATCAGAGCCTGTGTCGCCGCCGCCAATCACGATAACATCTTTGCCTGTGGCAACAATTTGATCGGGAATTACTTCGCCATAAAGGGCTTTTGTTTGTTGTGTTAAAAAAGTCATGGCTTGTACCACGCCTTTGCTGTCTGCTCCTTTGGTTGGCAATCCACGTCTGTCTGTGGCACCTCCACATAGTACAACGGCATCAAAAGCTTTTAGTTCTTCTGTACTATAATTGACTCCTACATGGACATTGGTTTTAAAAACAATGCCTTCTGCTTCTAATATGGCCACTCGTCTGTCTATAATCCCTTTTTCAAGTTTAAAGTTTGGAATACCATATCGTAACAAGCCACCAATAGCATTGTCTCTTTCAAAAACTGTAACGGTGTGTCCGGCTCTGTTGAGTTGTTGTGCGGCTGCTAATCCTGCTGGTCCAGAACCTACAATGGCCACTGTTTTTCCTGTTCTTATAGCTGGAATTTGAGGTTTTATCCAACCTTCGGCAAATCCTCTTTCTACGATGTTTTTTTCTATGTTTTCAATCGAAATTGGGTCTTTTATGATGCCTAATACACATGATTTTTCGCAAGGAGCTGGGCATAATCTTCCTGTAAATTCTGGAAAATTATTGGTAGATTGCAAAATGTTTAATGCCCCTTGCCATTCTTCTTCATGCACCATATCGTTAAAATCGGGAATTAAATTTCCCAATGGGCAAGAACTGTGGCAAAAAGGTATGCCACAATCCATACATCTCGAACCTTGTTGTTTGATATGGTTTGGTGCTAATGGTATTGTAAATTCATTATAATTGTTTACACGCTCAGCAACTGCCAAATTGCTTTCGTCTATTCTGTCAAATTCTTTAAATCCGCCTATCTTTCCCATGATATTTTATGCTTTACTATTCGTTATTGTATTTTTAATTTAAAAGTCAAAAATGATTATCCCACTAATTCTTTTTCTTTAGCTAATCGCTCTAATGCCTTTTTGTAATCTACGGGCATTACTTTGATAAAATGCTTTTGTTGGTTGTCCCAATCTTCCAAAAGTTTTTTTGCCAAAGGACTGTTGGTATATAACGAATGATTTTTTATTAATTTTCTTATTAAAGTTACATCAGATGCTTCTAATGGTTCTAGTGCCACCATTTCTTTGTTGCACAAACCGTTTTCAAATTGTTTTTTGTCGTCAAAAACATAAGCTACGCCACCGCTCATTCCAGCTGCAAAATTGCGACCTGTTTTTCCTAAAACAACTACAACTCCGCCTGTCATGTACTCGCAACCGTGGTCGCCAATACCTTCGACAACCGCAGTTGCCCCCGAATTTCTAACGGCAAAACGCTCTCCTGCCATACCATTGATGTAAGCTTCGCCCGTAATAGCACCATATAGAGCCACGTTTCCGATGATGATGTTTTCCTCTGGTTTAAAAGTAGCTGTTGGTGGTACTTTGATAATTAATTTACCTCCAGACAATCCTTTTCCTAAATAATCATTACAATTACCATGAATTTTAAACGACAATCCTTTTGTTGCAAATGCTCCAAAACTTTGTCCTGCCGAACCTGTAAAATCTACCAATATGGTATCGTCTGGCAATCCTTGAGCCCCATATATTTTTGAGATTTCGTTACTCAAAATGGCCCCAACAGATCGGTCTGTATTTTTGATATTAAAAGTAACTCTTGTTTTTTCTTTTCTATAAATAGATGGAATAGCCGCTCTGATGATATCAAAATCCAATACATTTTCTAGGGCATGGTCTTGGGTTGTGGTATTGCAATTTGGAACTTCTTTGGCTTTTTCTGGTTTGTATAAAATAGTGGACAAATCCAAACCATTGGCTTTATAATGATCAATGGCTTTATTAACATTTAATTTTTGGGACTGCCCTACCATTTCTTTCAATGTTCTGAAACCCAACTGGGCCATAATTTGTCTTAACTCTTCTGCAATGAAATACATAAAATTGATGACATGTTCTGGAGTTCCTTTGAAGTTTTTTCTCAATTCAGGATCTTGTGTAGCAATACCCACAGGGCAAGTGTTCAGGTGGCAAGCTCTCATCATGATACAACCTGATGCAACAAGCGGTGCAGTGGCAAACCCAAATTCTTCTGCTCCTAATAAAGCTGCAATGGCAACGTCACGACCCGTTTTTAATTGTCCGTCGCACTCTAAAACAACCCGACTTCTTAAATCGTTCAAAATCAACGTTTGTTGTGCCTCGGCCAATCCTAGTTCCCACGGAATACCGGTATGTTGCAAGGAAGTCAAAGGAGCAGCACCCGTACCGCCATCGTATCCAGAAATTAAAATCACATCTGCTTTGGCTTTGGCAACTCCAGCAGCTATCGTTCCTACACCCACTTCCGAAACCAATTTTACATTGATTCTGGCTTCTCTATTGGCATTTTTTAAATCATAAATCAATTGCGATAAATCTTCAATCGAATAAATATCGTGGTGTGGCGGTGGCGAAATCAATCCTACATAAGGTGTAGAATTTCTGGTTTGTGCAATCCAAGGTACAACTTTATCGCCTGGCAACTGCCCGCCTTCTCCTGGCTTGGCTCCTTGTGCCATTTTGATTTGAATTTCTCTTGCATTGGACAAATAATTGATAGAAACTCCAAATCGTCCTGAAGCTACTTGTTTGATGGCACTGTTTTTAGAATCGCCATTCAATTCTTTTTGAAAACGTTTTGGGTCTTCTCCACCTTCTCCCGAATTGGATTTTCCACCAATTCTGTTCATGGCAATGGCTAAATTTTCGTGTGCCTCTTGGCTAATAGAACCATAAGACATGGCTCCAGTTTTGAAACGTTTTACAATTTCTGTCCAAGGTTCTACTTGGTCAATGTCAATAGGATCTAAATTATTAAATTCAAACAATCCTCTAATGGTCATTAAATTTTCAGATTGTTCATTGACTGTTTTAGCATATTCTTTGTAGGCTTCTGGACTATTCAATCTTACGGCTTGTTGCAATTTTGCAATAGTCGTAGGGTTAAACATGTGTCTTTCGCCATTTCTTCTCCAGCGGTATATTCCTCCTATTTCAAGGGGTAATAAGTTAGCAATTTTTGAATTCGGAAAAGCTTTTTGATACCTTTTTTTAACTTCTTTTTCAAGTTCTATCAATCCAATTCCTTCAATACGAGATGGTGTATATGGAAAATATTTTGAAGTAAATGTTTTATTTAATCCTAAAATTTCAAAAATTTGAGCAGCTCTATAAGAATGTAAGGTAGAAATACCTATTTTGTTCATAATTTTCAGAATTCCTTTTGCTATGGCTTTATTAAAATTCTTAACTGCATAATCTGCTTTTACGCCTGTTATCAATCCTTTTTGTACTTGATCGTGTATGATTTCATTAACCATATATGGATTGATTGCAGAAGCTCCATAACCGAATAATAAAGCAAAATGGTGGGGTTCACGAGGTTCTGCAGACTCGATGATGATTCCAAATTTAGATCGTACCCGTAACTTGTTTAAGGAATGATGGATATAAGAACAGGCCAATAACATTGGAATTGGGGCTAAGGCATCTGTTGCACCTCTGTCTGATAGAATAATAATATTAGCCCCATTTTCAACCGCTTTGAAAGTAGCTTGAACACATTTTTCTAAGGCTCTTTCAAGTCCATTGACTCCTTTTTCTATTTTATATAATGTAGTAATGGTTTCCGATTTAAAATCGGCATGTTCAATGGTGCGTATTTTATCCAAATCTTCATTTGAAATAACAGGATTTTGAATTTTTAGTTTTTTACATTGTTTGGCTTCAATGTCAAAAATATTAAAATCGCCTCCAATAGCAAGGCTAATGTCTGTAATGATTTCCTCACGAATACCATCCAATGGCGGATTGGTAACTTGTGCAAATAATTGTTTGAAATAATTATACAACAATTGAGGTTTGTCCGACAACACTGCAAGTGGAGTGTCGTTACCCATAGAACTGATGGCTTCTTGACCCGTTTCTCCCATTGGATTGATAATGGTTTTCAAATCCTCGTTGGTGTAGCCAAACAAACGTTGTCTGGTTTCAAAGTCTAAATTTTCGGTTGGTAACTGGTATTCTTTATAAGGTATGTTTGATAATTGCAACAAATTATCGCTAACCCATTGTTTGTAAGGTCTTTTTGTAACAATATCGTGTTTTACTTCGTCGTCTTCTACAATTCTGCCTTTGTTCATATCCACCAAAAACATTTTTCCAGGTTCCAAACGACCGTGCAACACCACATCTTCTGGCTTAATATCTAAAACACCAATTTCTGATGACATGACTACAAATCCATCTTTGGTAAGTGTATATCGAGAAGGACGCAATCCATTTCTATCCAACAAAGCACCAATAACATTTCCATCTGTAAATGGTATAGAAGCGGGCCCATCCCAAGGTTCCATTATACAAGAATTGTATTCATAAAATGCTTTTTTCTCTTCAGACATGGTTTGGTGTTTTTCCCAAGCTTCTGGAACAACCATCATCATGGCTTCTGGCAGCGTTCTGCCTGTCATCAATAACAATTCAACCACCATATCCATCGAAGCAGAATCGGATTTACCTTCAAGAATTATGGGGAATAATTTTTTAATATCATCACCAAAAACGGCACTCTTCATCAATTCTTCTCTCGATCTCATGCGGCTAATATTGCCTCTCAACGTATTGATTTCGCCATTATGACACATGTATCTAAAGGGTTGAGCCAAGTCCCAAGAAGGGAAGGTATTGGTAGAAAAACGTTGGTGTACCAATGCCAGTCGGGTTACCAAATCCGAATCGGCCAAATCTACATAATACCTGCTGATGTCTTCTGGCATGAGCAAACCTTTATATATAATGGTAGTGGTAGAAAGGCTCGAAAAATAAAAACGGTGGCTTTCTGAAATTTTAGATTTAATAATTTGATGCTCGGCAATTTTTCGGGCAGCAAATAATTTGGCATTAAATTGTTGTTCGGTTAATTCTTGGTTATTTTTACCAATAAATACTTGTTTTACCGTGGGTTCTTTTTCGGCAGCAATAGCCCCAAGGTTTGAAGCATCAACAGGAACCGTTCTCCAACCTAAAATTTGAAGGTTTTGATTTTTGATTTCTGTTTCAAAAGTATCCATACAAAAAGTCATTTGATTTTTGCTTTTTGGCATAAAAACCATACCTACACCGTATTCTTTAGGTTCAGGAAGGTCAAAAGTACATACTTTTCTGAAAAAAGCGTGAGGAATATCAAACAAAATACCAGCACCATCGCCCGTCCTTCCGTCCGAACTTACAGCACCACGATGTTCTAATTTTATAAGAATATCTAATGCTTTATGAATAATATCATTTGATTTTATGCCATTCAAATTGCAAATAAACCCTGCTCCACAGTTGTCGTGTTCAAATTCTGGTAAGTATAACCCTTGTTCCTTAACTCTCATTTTTTTAAATTTTTATTTTAATTTTTAATAATCAAATAAGATTTATATGATACAAATCACAGCTCTATTTTCGATAATAAATTTTTACTAAAGTAGCTATTTTAACATTATGTTAAAAAAAAAAATTGAAATTCCATTCATTTTTGTTTATATATCAATTTAATTTCGAGAAAATATTAAAAACATAAAATAGATGGAATTCAATTAACAAATTGATAATTTTAATTCTAAAAAATTCTCTGAAAAAGGCTCAAAACGATAAATTATTCTCAAATAAAATAAAAATTTCAAACGATATAGTGCCAAAAAATGATTTTTTACATCAAAAAACATAATTTTAGTTAAAGAAAATCGAGATTTTGAATTAAATTCAAAGTTTTTGTAAATTTTATAATTTTTATTCGCAAAAACATTTCTTTTTTAACATAAAATAGTTAATTTTGTTGCTTTAAAACAAGTCATAAAAAAAAATATGGACATACACGAATATCAAGGTAAAGAAATTTTGGCCAGCTATGGCGTAAAAGTTCAGCGAGGTTATGTGGCAAACAACCCACAAGAAGCCGTAGCCGCTGCAAAACAATTAACAGCCGAAACAGGAACAGGCTGGCATGTTATCAAAGCTCAAGTACACGCAGGTGGTCGTGGAAAAGGTGGCGGTGTTAAACTTGCAAAAAATTTAGAACAAGTGGAGCAATTAGCAGAACAAATTATTGGAATGCAATTGATTACACCTCAAACCTCTGCCGAGGGTAAAAAAGTACACAAAGTACTTGTGGCTGAAGATGTTTATTATCCAGGCGAAAGCGAAACTTCTGAATTTTATATGTCAGTTTTATTAAATAGAGGTAAAGGCCGCAACATGATTATGTACTCTACCGAAGGTGGAATGGATATAGAAGAAGTGGCAGAACATACTCCTCATTTAATATTTACTGAAGAAATCGACCCAACTGTTGGTTTACAAGCTTTTCAAGCCAGAAGAATTGCATTTAATTTAGGTTTATCTGGAACTGCATTTAAAGAAATGGTGCAATTTGTAGGTGCTTTATACAATGCTTATATAGGTTCTGATGCTTCGATGTTTGAAATTAATCCTGTTTTGAAAACATCTGACAACAAGATTATTGCTGTTGATGCTAAAGTGAATTTGGACGACAATGCCCTTTACAGACACCCTGCTCTTGCCGAAATGAGAGACGTTCGTGAAGAAAACCCTATCGAAGTTGAAGCTAAAGCCGCTGGATTGAACTATGTAGATCTTGACGGAACTGTAGGTTGTATGGTAAACGGTGCTGGATTGGCAATGGCTACCATGGATTTGATAAAATATGCTGGTTTTGAGCCTGCTAACTTTTTGGACGTTGGAGGAACTGCAGATGCCAAACGTGTAGAACTAGCCTTTAGAATTATCCTAAAAGATCCAAACGTAAAAGCTATTTTAATCAATATTTTTGGTGGAATTGTACGTTGCGACCGTGTAGCTCAAGGGGTAGTTGATGCTTACAAAAACATGGGAGATGCTATTAAAGTGCCTATTATTGTTCGTTTGCAAGGTACCAATGCTGAAATTGCTAAAGAATTAATTGACAATTCTGGTATGCCTATATTATCGGCTGTTCAATTTCAAGAAGCGGCAGACCAAGTTCAAAAAGCTTTGTCTTAACGAAAATAAAACCTTATCATTTGGTTTCAAATAATCAAATGATTTTCTAAAAAAAATAGATTAAACCTATTACAATGGTTTAATCTATTTTTTTTTCTCACTTTAAAATCGTTTTAAAATCAAAAAATCCCGAATGTACATTCAGGATTTTTCTTTTTATTAATCTTAAAATTACGGTTCCGACGAAAAAAGAGTCTCTTCAAAGGGTCAAACACTTATTGCTTTTTTTGCGAGTTTTCTTTTTTCGCCGGAACCTTATTATGAGCGACAAAGTTATAAATAATTAACTTATAAAAAAAGTATTTAATACTTATTTTTTTTGTTCTAAATTAAAATTCAAGCTAATCTTAACATTTTCAGCTATTTTGCCTCTTACTATACTAGGAATTTCTATTTTATAATCTTGTGGTTTTACCGTCAAATTACCCATTAATTGGGTTCTATCACCTGAATTGGTTACTGTTAATTTGGTTTTAACATGCTTGGTAACACCATGAATGGTCAAATCACCTTCTACTTCATACAGTTTATTGGAAGTTGATTTAGCGCCAGCATAGTTGTTGATTTTTCCTTTGAAAGTAGCTTTTGGAAATTGAGAAGACTCCATATAATTTTCATTAAAATGCTCTTCCATCAATGGAACTTTAAATTTGAATGATTTTATCAAAACCAACACGGCAATTTCACCATTGGACTCGTCCAAAATGCAAGAGGCACTGTTGTTTTTTGCGGCAATCTCTTCAAAAGCGGGCATCGATGCTTCAAACTTGATTTCGCCATTTCGGGTCATCATTTTTTGTGCCAATACCGAATGACCGATACAAAGACAACAAATAATTTGTACTATAGTTTTCATAAATTTGGTTTTTATTTTGTTAATCAAGGCATTTTTGTTTAAATAATTTTCAAACCGTTTGGTCCATTAAGCTTTAGCTCATTTGGTATAATTATTAGATATTATATCAAATATACATATAAAATAGCCCAATCAACTTGTTCTTTTTTGCTAAAATGAGTCAAAAAAAATAGTTCCGTAGCCCAGCTATGCAACGATTTTTTTTGAAAATTTTTTCTAAAAAATAACTACGCATCTTTGGAATATTTTATAAATATATTTGGTATTAGTTGGCAAAACCTTGTGTTTTCCATAATTTTATCATATCAATACTGGCTTGAGGCAAAGGATCGCCTGGAGGCATCACACTGCCACATGATGCCTCAATTCTACATATCAAATTGCCCGAATTGGTAGCTGTTTTCACGGCACTATAACTGTCTAAGGCTGGCAATTGTGCTCCTGTGGCATGGCATCCTACACATTTTGCATTGATAATTGACGCTACGTTTGTTGTATAAGTTGGTGTAGCCACTGCAACCGAAATGTCTTGATAAGTATTAGATTCACAAGAGGTTAGCAAAGCTAAAAAGAAGCAAAATACAAGCTTTTTTATTATTTTCATATAGGTAAAATTTATTGGTTATTAATTATACATGTCATCGCCTTTTATTTTTGGTGTTTGTTTAAACAATCCCATTGTGGATGACGATTTCATAGTTATAAAATTTTTCATTTTTTATCAAAAAAAAAGATGGTATTACATTGCAACTAAGCAAAACCATTTATTTAGCAAAGTCAAATATACAATTGCAATTAAAAAACCCTGTACATATTGAAACCAAAAAAGATGCCTTTGCCAGCTGTAATTCCTGTGGCATTGGTTAAAAATGAAACATCGTTCATGGCTTGGCTGTTGGACAAAACCATTTGAAATACATGTCCTCCAGTTTCAATATCTAAACCAATTGAAAGTGGATTGTGGTAGATGGAAGTATAACCTTCGGGCAAATTGAGTCTTGCGGCATACTCGGCATTCAGGCTCAATCTTTTGGTGAGTTTGTATCGGGCACCTGTGGCCAAAAGGAATTGATTTTTTTGGTCGGTTATGCCGTCATACAGGTTTTTATGAATAAAAATTGGAGCCAATTGTAAGGAAAATTCATTGGTGAATTTTTTAGAAACCAATAATTGTGTGGTATAGGCCAATCGGTTGGTAGCTTTTAGACCTGGATACAAATCGGTGTTGAGTGCCGAGTTGATGTCTAAAGTATGATATGCAACTATTGAAACAGGAAAGCCATTATCTTGTTGGTTTGCTAACTTATATTTGGCTGCTATTTCATACGTTTTGTTGAGGGTGTGTCTGGAAAGTCCAACAGAAAAACCATCTGTAACACCATATATGCCTCCTATTTTGGTAAAAGCGTTATCCAATCCAAAAAAATTATTGATTCCGTTTGACAAATCCCCAAATCGATGCGATATTAAAATATAAATTTCGCCTTTGGCTGGCAATTTGGTAGATTGCATGTTTACAATTTGCAGGGCTTTAAAAGCCGATGTGGTAGTGTTTTTTTCGGTCTTTTTAGTATCCAATTCATTCAACAAATCGTCTTGAGCCATGGCTCCCCACGAACTCAAAATTAAGACACTTAAAACTATTTTCTTCAAATTAATCATATTACATTCTTTTAATTTATTATTTTTTCATACGTAAAGGCAAAAATAAAAAGGATATTACTATTTCCAAACATATCTATTTTAAGTATTATTTATAAATAAAAACTGTTATTGATGGACAAGCTCACACTGGTCCAAATGGACTTCTTCTAACAATTCGTCATAGCCTACTATTCTGCCTTTTATAGTTACTTTTTGGTTTGTACTGATGCCCAAAATTTCACTGTTAAAAGTAGCATTTACACCTTGCTCTAATTGAATAGTTTGGTTTGTAAAAGCCACTACCATTCCTGTAACAGCAACCGGTTTTTCTAAATATTTTGTATTGGCTTGTGTTGTATTTTTTGAAAATTCTTCTTTCAATGTTGCAGCACTTACCTCATAAAGGGCTTTTTCAGACGCTACGTTTCTAGCCCCGCCAAACATCATATAATAATAGCCCAATGCAGCCAAAATAACTAATGCTACTAATGCAAAAATAAATTTTTTCATAAAACAATAAACTTTAAAGTTAAAAAAAAAACTCCAATTTGAATTGGAGCTTTATAAGGGTTTGGAATTATTCTTTAATGATTTTTTTCCAAACTTTGCTTTCTTTGCTTTCCAATTCTAACATGTATATACCTGAACTTAAATCAGATAAATTAATGGCTTTTTGAGCATTTTGATCTTCAATTGAAATGGTTTTGATAAAAGTTCCAATTTGTGAATACACATTAATTTTTGATAAACTTATTGGTGTTTCGATATTGAAAATACCCGTTGAAGGATTTGGAAAAATAGCAGCGGCAGTTAATTTTGAAAAATCGTCGTTGCCCAATGTTGTAGTTATGGTTGCAGATCCTTTGTTTGAACTAGCGTGTTGAGCAATAGAAGTACTGCTGCCTTTTGCATATATTACAGAAATGTTTGCTGCTGCATTTGTAAACGTGTAATTTCCTGATGCAGACAAAGCTCTTGTGGCTACTACCGTTCTTGTAGAACCTGAAACAGTATCTGAAGTTACAGTCCAGTTTTGTGTGGCATCGGCTGTTGGTGCGCTATAACCACTAAGGCTGTAATCTCTACTCGAAGAGGCATTCCAAATAAATAAATCTGACACTGAAGACATACTTGTTCCGCCAAATCCTATGGCCAAATAAGAGGTGCTTGGTCCCGTTAGGGTTAGGGTAACAGTGGTAGCATTGGTATCAATTTTGGCAGTCATCCCGGTACTCCCTAAAGAGGTGGCGCTAGAGGAATAGCTTTGAGCCATTGTGCTCCCCATACCCAATAATAATGTTAAAGCAAGTAAAGTTTTTTTCATAATCTATAGTTTTAAAAGTTTTAATATTTGTTCATTTCCTAACGTTGTGGCATATTCAAATGCGGTTTTATTTTCAGAATTTACTAGCGACTTGTCTGCTTTATAATCTAATAAAATTGAAACCATTTGACTATTATTATTTTGTACGGCATACATCAAGGGCGTCATCCCTTTGGTATCTGTCAAATTTGGGTTGGCTTTATTCTTTAATAAAACCTCAACCAAGTGTACATCATTTCTAAATACAGCTGCCGTTAAGGCAGTACCATATTCTGAAACATAATTGACATTGGCCTTATGTGCTATCAAAAATTGAGCCACAGCGGTATTGCCTTTATAACAAGCCAATATCAGAACACTCATTTGTTGTTCATTGAGGGCATCTACGCAACTTGGATTTTGCCGATAACAATCGGACATTTCTAAAACGGTGCCTTTTCTTGCAATATCAAAAATGTTTTTGGTTTGAGAAAAAACATTTATTGAAATTAAAACAACAAAAATAAACAATGATTTTTTACATGCCATATTATTAGTCATTTTATTTTCTACAAATATACAATTAAAAATAATTGCAACATGTTAGATAGCTAACATTCTGTTATTTTAACTTTTTTTTACGTTTATTGGTATTATTATTCGATATAATGCTTATTAATAGACCATTAGTTCGTTCAGCATCTTGTATTATTGATTCAATTTAAATTATTTTTTAAGAAAAAACTTGTATTTTTGAATACTAATTTGTTTGTTAGCCCGATTAAATGGCAATATTTTTTTTTATTTTGAAACAAGCAATACTTTGTAGGGCAAAATAGTGTGTTCATGTATTCGACAGGTTATACCAAAATATACATATAAATATATTTGGTATTATTTGTTGCAGTATTTGCGTTAGGGATAGCAGTGGAAATCCTTTTTTGCCCCACTATTTGAGGCAAAAAAGATTATTTCACAATATGATATTTCTTTTGGAGTTCAATGAACGTTTTTTGTAACGAAAAACCCGGCCTTTGTGGGAACGCCCAAAAATAGCATGTTTTGTTGTATATTATTGGCCCATTATAAGATACTGCCGTCTTTCATTTCGATAATTCTATCGCTTTTTTGTGCAAAATCGTCGTCATGGGTTACCGCAATTATTGTTTGTCCATAATTTTGTGTGAGTTCTTGGAAAATATCAAACACAATATCGGTGTTTTTACTATCTAAATTGCCTGTTGGCTCGTCGCCCATGATAATTAACGGGTCGTTTATCAGGGCTCTGGCAATGGCAACCCGCTGTTGTTGGCCGCCCGAAAGTTTGCTTGCAGGTTTTAGGGCTTGATCTTGTAAGCCCAGTATTTTGAGTTTGTCATAAGCCCTGGCTTCTATTTCTTGTTCGGACAATTTTCCTAGTTTTAAGGCAGGAATCATTACATTTTTTAAACACGAAAATTCGGGCAACAAATAATGAAATTGAAAAACAAAGCCTATTTTTTCATTTCGCAAGGCGGCCAAGCTGTCTTTTGTCATGCCTGTAGTGAGCTGGTTATCTATATACAAATGGCCTTTGTAGTCGGTGTCCATGGTAGATAAAATATACAACAAGGTTGATTTGCCACTCCCCGATTTGCCTATCATCGACAAAAATTCGCCTTGTTTTACCTCAAAATGAATGTTTTTTAGCACTTGAAATTCGGCTGGCTCATAAAAATATTTATCAATATTTTCTGTTTTTAATATCGTTTTTATCATTTTATTACTTTCTTAAAATTGAAACAGGATCCACGTTGGCCGCTTTTTTGGCTGGAATATATCCCGCAAAAAAAGTGATAACTAGGCCAATAACAATGCCTTGTACAAACTTGAGGGCTTCATAGTCTATAGGGAAATACCCTATATCGCCACCTACGTACACTTTTTTCAAAAAAGTTATCAGTATTATTGCAGCTATAATACCGCCAATAACCCCCATAATTCCAATGGAAACGGCTTGTGTTACAAATATTTGAATCACATCTTTGCCCGTAAAACCCATGGCTTTGAGGATGGCTATATCGTTTATTTTTTGCGACACCGTCATGTTCAAAATGTTATAAATGCCAAATCCTGCCACCAATAAAATAGTGAGCGACACAAACGTAATGATGATTTTTCGCATTTTGTTGGCTGCCATTAAGGTTTCGTTGGCTTGTTTCCAGCCTTCGGCTTTGTAGCCCGTAATTTGGGTCAATTTTTGGGCCGTTTGTTCGGCTTGTTCGGCATTGGTAGTATTGACATTGATTTCGGTAATATAAGAACTGCTTGCTTTGAGCAATTGTTGGGCAGCGGCCAGGTTGATATAGGATTTTGTTTTGTCCAAGCCTGCATTATTTGTTTTAAAAATACCTACAATTTTAAATGTTCTGTTTATGTTTTTAGACGAAGTCAAATTCAAGTTATCGCCTATCCGCAAATTCATCTTTTGCGATATGCCACTCCCAATAACAATGCCATTCGAATGGGTTTTTAGCATGTCAAACTGTCCTTCTACCATAAACGTGTTGATGTTGAACATCGCATTGGCCTCCTCTGGAATGACCCCAACAGCCTGACCCGAAATTTGACTTTTGCCGTTGTTATAAAACACACTGCTCCCCACTTGTGGAGTGGCAATCAACACTTCTTTTTGTCGTAAAATAGTAGCCAACACCCACTTGGGGTTGATTATAATATTGTTGTTGGGCACAATTTTTGGGTTAATTATCACATAATGTTGGCTAGTGTCTGGACTCAAAACCTTACAAATTTCGTCGTCTTTATAAAGTCTAATATGGGCATTGTTTCTAAAAATAGAGGTATTACTACTTGTATCAAACCCCACCAACAAACAATTCATAAAAATATATACACTCATACCCAACAAAACCCCTAAAACCGCTACGGCAGTTAGTTTTTTATTAGAAAAAATGTATGTTTTGGCTATAGTATTATTGATTGTCATGTTTATGGTTTTAAGGGGATCAATACATCATCTGGGCCTATGCCCTCCAAAACTTCCACATAATCAGATGACACGATGCCTGTTTTGATAATAACATTTTGGTCTCGACCTTTTACAGACACTTTGTTGCCAAATCCTACATATTCGCGAGGTATTAGCAAGGCTCTCTTTTTTTCGCCTACCAGCACATTGGCCTCCAATTGAGTACCAAACAAGGTGGAAGGCAGCACCTCATCAAACAAAACTTTGCATATAAACGACTGGCTTTTTTCGTCGTAAGCCGCCAATATTTCGGCTATTTTACCTTTATAAACCTTTGATTTGTTTGTATTCAATTGCACAAAAACAAGTTGACCAAGCTGCATTTTGCCAATGTTGTTTTCGTCCACATGCAGCACACCTTCTATTTTTTTATCATTAGCAATCACCGCTACCACATCGCCTTTTCGTACAAAATCGCCCGTTGTTTTCAGTTTCTTCACTACCCTACCCGACTCGCTTACCACCAATTGATTGTACTGTTCATAAACTTTGTTGTTGTCAAACTGTCCACGAGCCGAAAGCTGCTGCTGTTTGGCTTGCTGCAACAGTTGTTTTTTTTGTTCCCGCAACGCATTCCAGTTCGACAACGCATTTTGAGCCATCAATTGGGCATTTTCATACTCCACTTTGGCCACACTTTGGCTCCCATACAACCGCTCATACCGTTCGGCTTGCTGTTGGTCTTGCTTGTACTTTTGTGCCGCATAGCCTATTTGCTGCTCCAATTGTTGCAGTTGGGGCGCTTGTGCAGTTGTATTTTCATTTGCTATAACCAATTGTCCCGCAGCTACTTGCGAGTTAATTTTGTTGTTCTCATTGTCTATACTCCCCAATAGGGTGCCTTTGGCAACCACTGTACCCACATCAAAACTTGCCGCTCTCAAAACACCATCTGTTTGAGCCGTCAAATTATAAGCATCGTCCCACTCCAACTCCCCAGAGGCAAATACCAACTCTTTTATATCCTGTACCACTGGTTTTACATCAGTCGATTTGCCACACGAAACCAACAAAAATACCAGCAAAATCCCATTTATTGTTCTAAACATCTTACTATCATTTTAAAAATTATCTTATTCTATTTTTGGGCATGCCACAAGGGCCGGGCTGTTCGCTATATCTTTTGCTTTTTTAAAGAAAAAAAGCAAAAGGATGCCGCTTCCATCCCTCATGCAATCCCGTTTTCAATGTATATTTTGTGCCAGCAAGCATCATATCATACCAAATATAGTTATAAAATTGTCCAAAGATGCGTAGTTATTTTTTAGAAAAAAATTAAAAAAATCGTTGCATAGCTGGGCTACGGAACTATTTTCTTTGACTCATTTTAGCAAAAAAGAACCAATAGATTGGGTTATTTTATATGTATATTGGGTATCAACTTGCCCTCAAGCCGCTTCTTTGTACTACATCATTTGGTTTCTTTGGCCAAAAATTGGTTGTTTATCCTAATCCGCCACCAGCAATACCCAACGTTGGACAAACCCGCAACCCACTGCAACTGACTGTTCAACATATCGGTTTGCGAAAGCAACAACTTGTCCAACGGCAAAATATTTTCCTTAAATTGATTGAAATTTTTCTCATAACTATCTTTTTTCAATTCAAATATTTGCTTCAAAAAAACCACTTGCCCTTTGGCTTTTTCAAATTCCAATTGCATTTGTTTGTTTTTATGGTCTTGCTCTTTTTGTACATGTTGTGCCTGATTTTCAAGCTGTTCCAGCTGTACACTTTTGCTTTTTAGGTTTGCTATTTTTTGTACGGTAGTCGGAAAATCATAACTCAACTTGAGCCCCACATAATGATAACTTACCCCATTGGACGAGGCAGCAAAAAAACCATCATTACTCAAATTTTGCCAATTGAACGACGATACAAACGACAATACAGGCACGTTTTGCAACATCAAAACCCTCTTGTCCTGCTGGGCCATTTGTTTTTGTAACTCGGCATTGTCTATCCACAAGGGGTTGTTTGCCACTTGCAATGGAGCTGTTTTTTCAAACTCCCACACCGTTTCTATCACCTCCGACTGCACCCGATTTTCAAAATACAAATCCAATATTTGATGTTGTATTTTCATATTCCACTCCAGTTGTTGCATCTTGTCTTGCAGCCCCAATAAGTTTGACAAAGCTTCGTTTAAATCTTGTTTGCGGGCCAGTCCTTCCTTAAATTTGTTTTGCATAATCAAGGCTACATTTTGAGCCAATTGTATATTTTCTTTCAAAATTTGCTGTTGCCCTTGCATCGAAATCAGGTTAAAATAAGTCATATTGATTTGATCATACAGCTTTTGCTCGTTCATTTGGTTTTGATTGTCAACCAAATCTTGATTGATAGAAGCACTTTTTATCTGTGCCCAACTCGACAAATTCAAAATATCAAATTGAGGCTGCACACTCAACGTACTTGCATACTGTTGCCCCATCGTAATGGCCTTAAAAGTACCTTCTGGCATCCCAAAGGCTTGTCCTGGCAAAAAACTCACCTGCTGCTTGATGTGATCCAAAACTTGAACCGAGGCAGGGACCCTCGGATTCAACACATTGCCAATGGCCGTTTGCTTGGTAAGTTTGGCCAATTGGCTTTGCAAAGCCGCTTGTTCAAAACTACTGTTTTGGGTTTTTGCAAAACTCAAAACGGCATCCAAATTGGCAAATGTTTTCACCTCTTGCCCTATTGACTTTGCAATGGATAACAGCCAAAAACAAGAAACCCATGTTGAATGAAAAATTGTTTTTTTTGTCATAAATTTATTATTTTTAAATGTTATTTTTTATACAAAACCAGCAAGTTTTGCATCGTTTCCATACCTTTTTGTTCTATATCAAAACTAAAATTAGACAATTTCCATTGCAACATTTGCAATCGAAAAGTTCCCATTGTAACATGCACAAAAAAAGGCAAATCTAAATCGGATCTAAAAATGTGGTCTTGCTGCCCTGCAGCAATTATTTGTTTAAAAATACTTGCATTCGTTTGCATCAAACTCATGATTTCTTGCTTAATACTTTCGGAATTGTCCAAAATACCATCAGACAAAACAATGACAATAAAATGGGGATTGTCCTTAAAAAAAGTAAATTGGCTTGCAAAAAGGGCCAATAACTTTTGCTCAGGATCCAAATGTTGTTGTACAATGTTGGAAAATCTTTCCTTGATGTTGTGCGACAAATACCGAATCAGCAACGAAATAATAGCTTCTTTGTCTTTAAAATGTCGGTACAAAGCACTTTCAGAAAAATTCATTTCAAGAGCTAAACTTTTGGTTGTAAGCCCTTTAACTCCTTTTTGCATCAAAATTTTCCCCGAAGCTTCAATAATTTCAATTTGTCGAGCCGTTAGGTTCATAACCTTTCAATTATAGTTAGTGAATATTCACTCTGCAAAGTTAGAAAAAAAAATATAATAAACAAGAAGTTTTTTTGGAAGTTTGAAGTTAGAGGTTAGAAGTTAGAGGTTAGAAGTTAGAAGTATGAAGTATGAAGTTTGAAGTATGAAGTTTGAAGTATGAAGTTTGAAGTTGGTAAATATATCTGAAACTCGTTTCTTGTTTCTTGTTTCTTGTTTCTTGTTTCTTGTTTCTTGTTTCTTGAAACCCGTATCCCAAAAACTGTAAACATAAAAGAAGCCAATCAAAAAAAAAACTACCCGTATAACCACAAAAAAACATGCTAAGACAAAGATTTTCAACCTTAAAAAAATACATTTCGTCTATTTGGCTTTATTTTACATCCCTGATTTATGGTATTTTTTACATTTATTTTGGCTCGAATACTTTTTTATATTATATTTGAAAGGAATTTTAAGTAAGAAAGTGGAAATTTGAGGTTTGAATTATCAATTAACCATTGTCAAACAACAAACAACAAACAACAAACAACAATCAACAATCAACAATTATCAATTAATACTAAATTTTAAACAACATGACACAAAAATGGTTGTGGCTGCTGGGACTTGGATGGTCTTTTGGTAGCCTGAATGCTCAAGACATTCAGTGGGAACGGTCTTATGGTGGGGTGCATGCCGATTATTTGATGGATGCACTGCCTACGCCTGATTATGGCTTTATTTTGGCGGGGAGTTCTTTGTCCGAAAAATCGGGAAACAAATCCGAAAAAAACAATGGCGATTTAGACTTTTGGGTCTGGAAAATGAAAGAAAATGGCGATTTAGATTGGCAAAAAAACTTTGGCGGATCGGCGCAAGATTTTTTACAAAGCGTGGCCCTTACTAAAGATGGCGGCTTTGTACTTGCAGGAACTAGTGCCTCATTTATTGTTAATCTAAACAAAAAACCTTTGCCCAGTGCCGATTTTGACAAGAAAGAACCTGCTCGTGGCAACGACGATTTTTGGATCATCAAACTCAATGCTGCTGGGCAGGAAGAATGGCAAAAAACGATTGGCGGCACCGGACAAGAAAAATTGTTGAGCATCAAGCCAACTCCAGACGGCGGCTACATCATTGGCGGCTCCTCGGCATCTGAACCCAAAGACGATACCAACACCCTCAACGACAAAACCAGCGAAGCTTTTGGCAACATGGATTATTGGCTAGTAAAAATAGACCGAAATGGACAATTGATGTGGCAAAAAACCTTTGGCGGACAGTTTTTTGACGAACTCAGAAGCCTTGTTGTTACTGCAGACGGAGGCTTCCTTTTGGGCGGCTACTCTAACTCGCCCACAAGCGGCAACAAGCTAGAGGACAACAACGGCATTGGCGATTTTTGGATCATCAAAACAGACGCTAACGGCAACATGATTTGGCAAAAAACCTTGGGCAACAAAGGCGACGACCAGCTTTATGTAGTGCACCAATGCCAAGACGGCAACTTTTTGGCGGGGGGCAGCACAACCCTTGCCGAAAATGGGGCTGACTTTTGGGTTATCAAACTCGATACCAGCGGACAAATGATATGGCAACAAACATATAACACCGACACTACCGACATACTGACCTCGATGGTAGAAAACAAAGACCAAAGCCTATTGCTTGGTGGCTATAGCCCCACAACCCCAGTAAACAATCAAAAAACCGATGGTGGCGACTACATCATGATAAAAACCAACGCCATGGGCGAACCGCTGTGGCAACGAACCGTGGGCAGCAAAGGCGACGACTTGCTAAAAAAAGCCATCGAAACCAGAGATGGCGGCTATTTGATGGCTGGCACCTCCAACGCAAAACCCTCGGGAGACAAATCGCAAACTATGGGAAGCAACGATTTTTGGGTAGTCAAACTCAAAGACAACAACAAAACACAAACCCAACGTAACAGCCTAGAGGCCTACCCAAACCCCACTACGGCTTTTACAAACATTATTGTGGGCTACCCTTACCAAGCAGGCACTGCAAGCCTATACGACCTTTCGGGCAAACAACTTCAAAGCTTTGCCATTACCAGCAACACCATACCGCTCAACTTGGCACAGTATCCAAACGGAATCTACATCATCAATATAGATACCGACAAACAACACGACACTGTCAAAATTATTAAAGGAACTAACCTAAAAAATTAATTTGATTATGATAAAGAAAATATTTATAATAGCCTGCACCTTTACACTTCAAATAGCTTTGGGGCAAGTAAACGTTGATTTAAAACCACAAGTAAAATCTCCAGAAGTTAATAAATTTGAGCAATATATGAATATGCCAGTTAATTTAGTATCTGGAACTCCTCAAGTTAGTATTCCTATATATACACTTAATTATGGAGGTATGACACTTCCTATTTCTTTAGAATATGACGCATCTGGTGTAAAAGTAGAATCTATCGCATCTTGTGTCGGTCAAAACTGGACTTTAAATGTAGGAGGAACTGTTAGTAGAATTATTAAAGGAGCTCCTGATGAGGGAAACCCTTATAATTGGCAAGCGCAAAGTCAAATTGACATTGATGGTTACTATCAGGATTATGGGTTAACTAAATTAGAAAGTCAATTAAATAATTACCCTAATAATCAATATGATAGCAATCAATATTTTAATAAATTTATAGCATTTAGAAAATGGGTAAATGATGTTGCAAATGGTTTTAAAGATTCGCAGCCCGACCTTTTTTATTTTAGTACTCCACAAGGAGGTAGCAAGTTTGTATTTAATGACCAAAGGCAGGTAGTATATCTAGAAAATACCGATTTTCAGATTAAAGAAAATTTTTTAAATAATGATTTTAAATCTTGGGATGTAACTTCTCCTAGTGGTATCAAATATAAATTTGGTATTGATAATGCATCTGGGTATCAAGGTCAAGGAAATAATGTAGAATCAAGTTATACACTTTATGAATCTCCGAATTCTTTAAATGGAGGTGCAGTTAATAGATTTATTGCCAACTCATGGTTTTTATCAGAAATAAAGAATGCGTTAAACAATAATTTTATAAAAATTACATATATAAATAGTTCTTACAAACAAATAATTAATAACCAACAAAGTATGTATACCGAAAATTGTAAAAACATCAGTACGTCCAATGGTTTTGGATCAAATTTTGGTTGTAATTCTGAACAAATACAATATACTTCATATGTTGAAACCCCTTACTCATTAGGCAATAACGTTTCACAAGCAAATATGCAATCAACACCTAGAATAAGTAATTTTGTTAATTCAAAAGTAGTCAATAAAATAACAGCAGGAGATACAGAAATTATTTTTCTATATGATGATAGAATTGACTTATCTAATGATTATAATTTAGAATCTGCAAAAAAATTAAAAGAAATTACAGTTACACAAAATGGTATTTGTATAAGAAAGTTTTTATTTGATTATATTCATAAAACTTCAAGCGAATCCGAATCCTTTAGTTCAACACCTATTCCAAATGAATCAAAAATAAGATTTTTTTTAGTAAATTTTAATGAAATTAATTGTCAGAACAATGAATCTAAAACTTATAAATTTATTTATAATGAGGTAGAATTACCTAATAGATTGTCATATGCCCAAGATAAATGGGGATATTATAATGGTAAAGTTTCAAATCGAACTATTTTTCCAAAATATAAATTTTTTCAAAATCCATTATACTATTCAAATAAAAATGTAGATTTTAATTTTGCACAAGCAGGAAGTTTAGTTAGAATTATTTATCCAACGAAAGGGAGTGTTAATTTTGAATATGAAACTCACACTCCAAATGTAGCAACTGATTTTAATTATAATCAAACGCCAACTAGTTATGTAAAATCAATTTTTGGTACTAATTTATTAGCATTTCAACCTTTACCTAATTATTCGGATCCAAATACAAAAACAAATAGTGTTGAATTTATTTATAATTTAAATGCTAACCAAATATTATCTTTCTCAACAAGTTCAATTTTTCCTGCACCAATGCATTCGTTAGGAGGATATTGTAATAATGTTCAAAATTATGGTGTAGCTTCAGAGATTATTGATACTGTTACTAATTTAGTTATAGCATCTAATTCATATAATTCATTTACAAGTAATACTAAAGTATTATATATTGATCCTGACAAATTTGTTTTAGGAAGGAAATATAAATTAAAGGTTTATGGAAATCAATGTTATCATAGCACGACAACATTAGGTATTCATAATATAGATCCAATTTTTGAAATGGGTGGATTACGTATAAAAAACATAATACATAAAAATCATGATAATAATATTATAAAAACAAAAAATTATACTTATTTAGACCCAAAAATAAATTCAAATCCAGAAAAAATATTTAAAGTCAACTTTAATTTTTCTCAAAGTTTAGGTTCTTTAAATGGAATTATAAGTAATACAAATATTCAATACTTAAATAATTATGGCAAAGCTCAAGCAGGTTATAATTGGGATTATACATCAGAATATTTTTATTTTTTATCATCTGGACATGATTTTTACAATTTTAATTTTGTAGGTCCAAATATTAGTTATTCAAAAGTTATAGAAAATGATGGTAATGGAAAAATAGAATACAATTTTAATAGATATTTGTCATATCAAGATTTAAATGCTTATACTCAAATAGTATTTCCAAATCCACCAAAATTTCAAAGTTTATTAGCTGGTGAAAAAAATAGCGAGTTAAAATATAATTCAAACTTATCTAATATTAGTACTATATATAACGACTATAATTATCTTAAAACATCAACCAATATAAAAGGTATAAATTTTATATCATTTAATAGTTATAATGATCAGTCACCAGGAGTAATTATAAACACCTACACCCTTCAAGGACAAACAAAAACCTTAAAAAAGGAAACTGAAACTAGTAATTTTAATAACAATTTATTATCGGTTACAAAGGAATACGAATATGAAAATCTAAATCATAACCAGCCTACAAAAATAACGACAACTGATAGTAAGGGCGTGGCTCATATTAACAAAATGTTTTATCCATCTGATTTAGCAAACGAACCTTATATGGCTGAGTTAATTTCACAAAACAGAAAAGATACTCCTATTAAGGTAGTGTCTTATTTGAATTCAACGCTGCCAGCAGACAAAATTTCGGAACAAAAAACAACCTATGCAAAAGATGCAACTACAAACAATTTCTTATTACCTAAAAGTGTATATGCAGCTAAATTTCCTAATAACTTACCCAATATTTTAAATGTAGGCAATTTAGAATTAAAAGTAACATCAGACTTTTACGATACAAGTGGCAACCTCACACAATATACGCCAGAGTCGGGCATGCCGGTTACCATTATTTGGGGGTACAACAAAACGCAGCCTATTGCCAAATTTGAAAATGCTACAAATGCACAAGTAGCTGCCGCCTTGGGTGTTGCCAATATTAGCAGCCTTACAGAAGCCAATTTGCCTGCCATTGATGCCTTGAGAAACAGCAGCAATACTGCAATACAAAAGGCAATGATTACAACTTATACACACAAACCGCTTATTGGGGTGAGCACTATTACCGACCCAAAAGGCGATGTCATGAGGTATAACTATGATACTTTTGGTCGTTTGCAAAACGTAACCGACAAAAATGGCAACAAACTCTCTGAAAACGAATACCACTACAAACCTTAATTCCAAAAGATATGAAATCGACAACTGTAAAAAAACGCCAATCGGCATGGCTTTTCAAAGCCTTTGTGGCTCTTTTGGTAGGTTTGCCTGCGTTGCTTGAGGCTCAAACACAGTCTCAAAACTACATCAAAACCACTACCTACAAAGTGCCAACCACCCTAGTGCCTGCTCCTACTGCGGCTCAAAAAGTGGAAAACATTACTTATTTTGACGGATTGGGCAGACCCATACAACAAATTGCAGGGCAACAATCCAACTCGGGAAAAGACATCATTACACACATCGAATATGATGCCTTTGGCCGGCAAACAAAAGAGTATTTGCCCTACGCCTCGGGGCAAAACAACCTGGAGTACCTGGACGGCAACACGGTCAAAACCAATTTGATAACCCAATACCAAAACTGGTATGGCGACCAAAATCCGTATAGCGAAAAACAATTGGAGGCCTCGCCCCTAAACCGTGTAATGCAACAAGCAGCACCCGGCAACGAGTGGGCCCTGAATGGCAACAAAACCATCAAGTTTGACTATCAAACCAACACCGCTACCGAAGTAAAACTATACACGGCCACCGCCACTTGGAATGCCGCCTTGGGCTTGTATGAACCGGTGCTAAACAACGCTACGGGCAACACCTATTATACTGCAAACCAGTTGTATAAATCCGTTACTAAGGACGAAAACTGGACGGCGGGCAACAATAATACGACCCAAGAGTTTAAGGACAAGGAAGGCAAAGTGGTGCTCAAACGGTCGTTTAACAGCGCCGTGGCTCACGACACGTATTATGTGTATGACCAGTATGGCAACTTGAGTTTTGTGCTGCCACCACTGGTTACCAATGCCAGCATAACGAGCCAAATGGCGGGCTTGTGCTATCAATACCGCTACGACTACCGTAACCGATTGGTCGAAAAAAAGCTGCCTGGCAAGCAATGGGAGTTTATTGTATATGACAAACTAGACCGCCCTGTGGCCACAGGCCCTGCTTTTTCGCCTTTTGGCGAGGGTACTACGGGCTGGATGATTACCAAATATGATGCCTTAAACCGCCCTGTATATACGGGTTGGCAAGCCAGCACAACTGTTACGACATCGGGACGGTTGGTACTTCAGAATGCTCAAAACGGGGCTACGGTACTCAACGAATCCAAAACCACCGCTGGCACGATAGACGGCATAAGCGTGTGGTATAGCAATGTGGTGGCACCTACGGGGTTCAAAATTTTGTCGGTGAATTATTATGACGATTACAATTTTCCGAATGGGCCAACGGTTTTTGGTACGGCTTATTACAACAACAGCCTAAAGCCCAAGGGATTGGCCACGGGGGCATGGGTGCGGGTGTGCCAAGGGGCAACCGACAAGAAGGGCGAAACGAGTTATACGCTGTATGACTACAAGGCCCGAGCGATTCAAACCAAAACGGTGCATTACCTGGGGGGCTACACGCAAACGGACAGCAATTTGGACTTTGTGGGCAAGCCAATCAGCACCGAAACCCGCCACAAACGTACGGTTACAGACGCAGAAATACGTGTAAATGAAGTATTTACATACTCGGCACAAGACCGTTTGCTGACGCACACCCATCAAATAAACGGGGGGGCAATACAGCTATTGGCCAACAACTCGTATGACGAATTGGGAAAACTAACGTCTAAAAAAGTGGGGGGTGCTGCTACTGGCACTGGCTTACAAAACGTGAACTATTCGTACAACATTAGGGGGTGGCTCATGGGCATCAACGACATCAATAGCTTGAGCAAAGCGGGCGATCCGATGGATTTGTTTAGTTTTAGAATCAATTACCAAAAACCCGAGACAGCAACGCCTTTGTTTAACGGCAATATTTCGGAAACTTTTTGGCGGACTTCATCGGACAATGTATTGAGAAAATACAGCTATTCTTATGATCATTTGAATAGGTTGCTGGAAGGAAAATACGAAAAACCGCAAAGTACAAACCCTTTTCCTGGTTCGTATGATGAGCGATTGGAGTATGACAAAAATGGTAACATCTTGAATTTGAGACGTAATGGCGATTTGGATTCTGATTCGTCGTTTATGTATGCTCAAGAAATGGATGTTTTGGGATATGCTTACAAACCTGATTCAAATTTGCTGTTGTCGGTTACAGACGACACGGCAAATCCAAAGGGTTTTAACGACGGCAACACCCAAAACGATGATTTTGAGTATGACAACAACGGCAATATGACTGTGGATTTGAACAAAAACATCAAAAATATTACTTATAATCACTTGAATTTACCTACAAAAATTTTATTTGGTAATTCCAATTACATTACGTACCTTTACACCGCAAGTGGGCAAAAAGTGAACAAAGTGGTAAACGAGGCAGGAGTAATTACAACAACCGATTACATTAACGGGTTTCAGTACAAAACCTTGCCTTCTGGCGATGGTGGGTTGGTGTTTTTTCCGCATGCTGAAGGTTATGTAAATGTGAATAAATCTTACAAATTAACTGAAAGTAGTTTGTTTAATTACGTGTTTAATTACACAGACCATTTGGGGAATATCAGGATGAGTTACACGCAAACGCCCACGGGAGCCTTGTCGATTTTGGAAGAAAACCACTACTACCCTTTTGGGCTCAAACACACCAACTACAACTCCGACAAGCGGTTGTATGTGCGTGAAAGTGTTTCCTCCAAAATAAAACCCGTAACGCCTTTGTTTCCTTTGGTTTATAATTATAAGTACAATGGGAAAGAGTATCAAGATGAGTTGGGGTTGAATTGGTACGATTATGGAGCAAGATTTTACGACCCTGCTAGAGCTGGTTGGACTAATATAGACCCTTTGGCGGAGAAAATGAGAAGATTTTCTCCTTATAACTACTGTTTTAACAATCCTTTAAGATTTACTGACCCTGATGGGATGGCTCCTACTGATTGGGTTTTAGGCAATGATAATCAATGGTCATGGAGAAGCGATGTTAATTCAGCTTCGCAAGCAGCTGATAAAGGTTATGTTGGTTATTCTGATGGAAGAACTAATAATGTTCACACTGTTGGAGGAACAGGTAGTACGCTTACATTAAAAGAAAATGCAAAATGGGTTGATAGTAGTAATGGTGTTGAAAAAACCGCTCCAGATAAAGCAGAACCAACTGCAATAGCTGAAGTAAAAGTCAGCGGAGAGATAGCAACAAATACACCTGCTCCAGAATACGAATTCTCGGGAGAGATACTCATGGACATGGTCGGAAACATGGGAGATGCCATGTCTGAAGGCAGTACATATGCAAAAGGAGGTGGTATTGCATTAGCTGTAGCAGGAGCTTTAAGCGGTAATCCAGCATTAGTCTCATTTGGTGTAGAAGCTTATGAATTTGGTTCAGCTTTGGATGACATAGGAACTGGAATGTCAGCAGCACGAGATTTTACAACAGGTGAGCCTGGAGATGTTACAAGAGGTCTCATAAAGGCGACTGCTATTGGCGCAGGAAAATTAACAGATGGAATTATGGACGCTAAGGTACCCGCATCTGGTTTTGGAGGAGCGACAAATGCTACCTTTAAAGCAGGGGCAGGAGTTGTTACAGACGGTGTAAAAGGTGATGCTTTACGTTCAAGTTATGAAAGACATTAAACATGGATAACTTGTATAATTTTTTATTAATTATTATATTTATGTGTATTGGTTTATATTTTTTATACACCACTTACAAGAAACCCGCACCATACTACAGTACAGATATAAAAGGATATGTAGCAGGGATTCTCTTTGTAATGATGGCATTGCTTAGTCTTTTTGGTAAATTCAGTATTTTGGAAGCCATACAAGGACTTTTTAATAAATAAATTTAATAGAAATTATTGGATTACTTTTTTCAAAACCTTTAAATCATCCGATTGTAAATATTTGTAAATGTCAATATTTCCATCGGATGATTTTTTTATTTTTTTGGAAAAATAACGTGAATTATAATCAAACTCCTTTTCCACATTAAAATCATTCAATTTAGTAACCGAAATACTTATAGATTGTTCGCCGTTATTTGGCGGTGTAGCCACCGTTGGAGGTCCATTATAGGCAGGTTCTTTTACCAATTTTTCTACTTTAATAAATTTATTTATCGCTTTAGCAAAGGCATTAATATCAACTTTACTTTTGATATTTTGCCCATTAACAATTAGACTACCATCTTGGTCAATAATAACAACTTTTTTTTGCTCTTCTCCTTTTTCATTTTTAACCCATTTAAAGATGATAACTTTATATAATTGATTATCGTCACTTTGCTGAAGTGGTTTGAAAGAACTAAATATAATTAAACAAGTAAATAGCAATAAGATTTTAGTTTTCATAACATTTTTTATTTATCGAAAGTTTTTTTAGTTTTATAGTTCTGAATAACATTATCAACCAAAAAGAAAAGATGTTTTTTAATGTCTTTATCAAGTTAGTCAATATTTTCAATTCTTTTGATAATCTCTTTATCATAAGTAGAAAACTCACCTACACCAATTAAAAAATCAACAGTAACTTCAAAGGTTCTAGCCATTTTAATAATTACATCAATAGATGGTGTATTGGTGTTACGCACGTAATTACCAAACATTACACGAAAAGAATTAATCTTTTTTGCAAGGTCTTCTTGCGACCAACTTTTTGCTTTACGCAACTGTGTTATTTTGTTTCCTATGTCTAACATCTTTATCTTGTGTATAGTGTTTTTAACTAATTAGGGCAAATATAGTAATAGATTTTTATCAAAAGAAATAATCATTAATTGTTTAAATGAAATATAATACATTTGCAATAAATATTTATCATTATAAAAGTTTTCAACAATAGAAATAGCTGACATCAAACAAAACTTATCCTTAACCAAAGTATTAGAAAATTACAATTTAAAGTAGGAAAAAACAATATGCTACGTTTTCCGTTCCACGAGGATAGCACAGCAAGTTTACAAGTAAGTTTTAGCCAAAATAAATACAAGTGCCACGCTTGCGATAAAAAAGGAGATGTTATTCAGTTTGTACAAGACTATGAAAAGTACAAACCCTTTTCCTGGTTCGTATGATGAGCGATTGGAATATGACAAAAATGGTAACATCTTGAATTTGAGACGTAATGGCGATTTGGATTCTGATTCGTCGTTTATGTATGCTCAAGAAATGGATCTTTTAGGATATACTTACAAACCTGATTCAAATTTGCTGTTGTCGGTTACAGATGACACGGCAAATCCAAAGGGTTTTAACGATGGCAACACCCAAAACGATGATTTTGAGTATGACAACAACGGCAATATGACTGTGGATAAAAACAAAAACATCAAAAATATCACTTACAATCACTTGAATTTACCTACAAAAATTTTATTTGGTAATTCCAATTACATTACGTATCTTTACACCTCAAGTGGGCAAAAAATGGAAAAAATAGTGTATGAGAACAACGACCGTACAACAACCGATTACATTAACGGGTTTCAGTACAAAACCTTTCCTTCTGGCGATGGTGGGTTGGTGTTTTTTCCGCATGCTGAAGGTTATGTAAATGTAAACGAATCTTACAAATTAACTGAAAGTAGTTTGTACAATTATGTGTTTAATTACACAGACCATTTGGGTAATATCAGGATGAGTTACACGCAAACGCCCACGGGAGCCTTGTCGATTTTGGAAGTAAATCACTACTACCCTTTTGGGCTCAAACACACCAACTACAACTCCGACAAGCGGTTGTATGTGCGTGAAAGTGTTGCCTCCAAAATAAAACCCGTAACGCCTTTGTTTCCTTTGGTTTATAATTATAAGTACAATGGGAAGGAGTATCAGGATGAGCTGGAGTTGAATGTTTATACTATGGATGCTCGCAATTACGACCCTGCCATTGCACGTTGGTTTGTAATAGATCCCATAACTCATTTTAGTGCAACTACTTATGGAGCTTTTAATGACAATCCTATATTTTGGGCAGATCCAAGTGGAATGGCTGGTGAACATTACGATTGGGAAAAAAAATCTTACGTTGATAGTTCAGGGAAAACTGTTTCTTTTGAACAAGCAATGGCTGGAAATGGATTGAATTCAGATGGGAGTGAGAAAAAAAATGCTAACAATGAAACAGAAAATACATCAGATAATACTTCAAACATACATCCTAAAGATGCTTTTGGTTATGAAGCAAAATATCCTAGAACTGTTCAAATTATGAAACAATTACATGATTTTGTTAAAAAAAACCCATCTATTTTAAAATCTTTAAATAAATATTCAGGATATTCTACTATGCAAATTCTTGATCAATTAAAATACTCCGAAGGTCGCTTGGTTTTAACTATTGAAGATTTATCTTGGCATAAGTTACAACCAGATGGAGTTACAATGGGAAATTCTACGGATTCTAGAATTGAAATTGAAATTGTAAAACATTTAGAAATTTTAAGTAATAATGAGGACATTCAATCTTATTCTTTTTATGTTGCAACTATTATTTTACATGAATTTGTACATGCAGGCCGGATTGCAAATAAACTTGACAAATATAATGAAACAGAGGAAATGGGAACTGCATGGGAACGCAAGACATTTAACGGGAATACGATAAATCATATTACTTCTAAAGATTTTTATCATAAATTCAACTGGAATTTAAATAATTATAAGAGCATCACATTACCTATAAATATAACTCCTTTTTTAAAAAATTAAACCATGAAATTAAATAATATTTTAATTTTTATTCTTTTTTGTATTTTTGTAATGTGTTCAAAAAACAATAAAATTGAAGATGAAAGACAACAATTTATTGAAGAAAATTTTCTTGAAATAATTGGAAAAGAAGCTTATTATAACGGTTCATTTATTCATTTTGGAAATGACTCTTTACAATATTATTCAAAGTTATCTGTGAAACTCGATCCTGAAGTTACATATAATCCAAAGATGGAGTCTTTATTATTGGAATATTTTGAGAATAAAAAAGATTTAAAAAAAGATTTTAACAATGTTATTCATAAAAATTATAAAAACAATCTTCTTCTTGATTCTAATTTCAATAAAAAAATAGGTAATTATTATATTTTTTTTAATGACACAGAACAAAATAAAAAAATAAAATATGCTGGGGAAATTTATATTGAAAATTTAAAGATAGACAATGGAAAAGCAGTTTTAATAATTACAAAATCAACTCAAAAAAAAGGTATAACTTACGTTATGTTATTTAATAAAAAGGGAAAGCAATGGGATACTATAAGCAATGAAGTACTAATGTATATTAATTAATCATATAAATTTTAAATTTAATTATTTTAATACCTCCGAAAGTGGCAACCTAGCCCCGACAGTAGCGGCATCCTTTTTGTTTTTTCTTTAAAAACAAAAAGATACAGCGAATGGCGGGAACTGCCCCTGCGTGAAAATGCCAAATGTGGCGGCTTCTTGTAAGTGGGAAGTATGAAGTATGAAGTATGAAGTATGAAGTTAGAGGTTAGAGGTTAGAGGTTAGAAATAAGAAGTAAGATGGGATTACCTTTGTCAAATTTTGAAAATTTGACAAAGGTTTTTTTTAAAAAATAAAATTTGCCTACAAAAATTTTATTTGGTAATTCCAATTACATTACGTATCTTTACACCGCAAGTGGGCAAAAAGTGAACAAAGTGGTAAACGAGGCAGGAGTAATTACAACAACCGATTACATTAACGGGTTTCAGTACAAAACCTTGTCTTCTGGCGATGGTGGGTTGGTGTTTTTTCCGCATGCTGAAGGTTATGTAAATGTGAATAAATCTTACAAATTAACTGAAAGTAGTTTGTACAATTATGTGTTTAATTACACAGACCATTTGGGGAATATCAGGATGAGTTACACGCAAGCTCCAACAGGTAGTTTGTCGATTTTGGAAGAAAACCACTACTACCCTTTTGGGTTCAAACACACCAACTACAACTCCGACAAGCGGTTGTATGTGCGTGAAAGTGTTTCCTCCAAAATAAAACCTGTAACACCTTTGTTTCCTTTGGTTTATAATTATAAGTATAATGGGAAGGAGTGGCAAGATGAGTTGGGGTTGAATATGTATGATTATGGTGCGAGGAATTATGACCCAGCTATAGGTAGATGGATGAATATGGATCCGATGGCAGAGAAGTATTATCAAATTTCTCCATATGTCTATGTAGCAAATAATCCTTTATTATATATAGATCCAACAGGAATGACTATTGAAGATCCTGACAAACTAGTGGAAAAACAAAAAGCTAATCTTAAAAATTCTATAAGTACTCTTCAAGGCTTTATTAAAAGTGGGGGAATGAGTGAAGAATTAGGAAACAAATTAATTGGCTTTTTTAATGATAATTTAACTGAAATTTCTGTTATGGAAAAATCCGATCAAGTATATAATGTTTATAAAGACAATAGTACAAGTGGTAGCGGTGTAAGTTATGATAAAGCAACGGATAAAGTAATGATTGGAATTGATAAAGATGATTATGGAATTGTAGGTCATGAATTAAAACATGGTTATCAATTTGAAAAGGGTAAAATATCTTTAATCACTGATAATTCTGGTTATGGTTCATTATATGATGTTGGAGATGAAACAGAATCTTATAACAGAGAAAGACAATTTAAAAGTGGACGAGATTATTTTGAAAATCCAAGTGCTTTTGTATGGCAAAATTCAGATGTATTAAACTTTGGTAAATCCATGACTCCTTCAGCTTATCAAAATTTACCACTAGGACCAATTAATATTAACTCTAAAGAGGGTAAAGCTTTGAGAAATAGAACCATCGAAGCAGGTAAAAATGGGCAAACTGTTAAAGAAGTTTACAAAGGATGGAAGAAAAATTATGAAAAAGGAGCAAAAACTACAAGATAATGAGAACGATTTTTTATATACTTATAATAGTATTATTTTCTTCTTTAATCAATAAAGACCACTATATAGGCAAGTATACCTATAAATCAAGGTATTATTACGAGAGTATAGATTTAAAAAACAACAATCAGTTTATTTACAACTTTAAGAATGAATTTGTAAATTATGAAATAAAAGGCAATTACAAAATAAATAGTGATAGTCTTATTTTAGACAGCAACCCTCAAAGAGATAAAATAATTGTAAAGGAGAAAAATAGTGGTAATAAAAACAGTAATTTAATAATTGTAAAAGACAAAGAAGGTAACAATTTGACTTACCATATTTATCTAATCCTTGTAGATGATGCAGTAATTTGTTTAAAAGATCAATGGGAAAAATCAAAAATTAAAAATCAAACAATAAAAGGTTTTTATCTAGTTGACACCAAAGGATTAAAATCACCAACATACTTAAAAAAAGGAAAATTTTCTAATCATTTTGAAGTACAATTTGAAACAAAGCGTGTTTTTGAAGATGAAACTTGGTATCTAGAAAAAGGCAAAATAAAACCAATCGGAATGGATGGTGAATGCCAAAAATATTATTTAGAAAAAAATAATTAAGCACAAAAACCTCAGCTGTCCGAAGTCTTCTCTAAAACGAAAAGGTTATTAAAAGTTGGGCGTGCTGTGCGAATGTCTCCGCTCACCGAAGTGTTCTCATGAAAAAGCTCCGCAAATGTCACTTGACTTTGCGGAATTTTTTTTATTTTTTTGCCCAGCATAACCTACAACCACCTGAACCTGCCAACCAAAATAACATTTGGAAACTCGGGAACTATTACCTACATTTACAACGCAACGGGTCAAAAAGTACAAAAAGTGGTTGCCCAAACTGGCAAAACAACCATAAGCACGGATTATTTAGGTGGTTATCAGTATAAAAATGCGGTTTTGCAGTTTTTTCCAACCGCCGAAGGCTATGTAGAACCACTTGGAAGTTCTTATAAATATGTGTATCAGTACAAAGACCATCTTGGCAATGTACGCCTGAGTTATGACAAAAGCTTAACCGTTCAAGAGGAGAATAACTATTATCCTTTTGGTTTGAAACACCAAGGCTATGGCGCTCCAATTGTTTCTACAAATGAGGCGTTGAGGTATAGGTTTCAAGGGCAGGAACGCCAAGACGAGCTAGGCTTGAACTGGGACAGCTTTAAGTGGAGAAATTATGATTATGCTATAGGACGTTTTATGTCAATTGATCCATTGACGGAAGATTATATGGATTGGGGACCATATGTCTTTAGTGGTAATAGAGTTATCGACAGTAGAGAACTTGAGGGGCTTGAGCCTGTTTCAGTAAAAGCACAATGGAATGGTGCTTTTAAAGAAATGGGACAAACATTTGCTGGGGCATTTGATAAAATAGGTATAGAGATTAAATCATTGTTTACTGTTAGTACAGAAATCGCACCATTAACAACGTATAATAAAACAACAGAATTTACAGAAGGTACAAACTTTTTAAATTATGTTAATGCCAAGCAGTTTGACCAATCAACAAAGGTAAGTCCAATTACAACTAAAGTAGAAACTAAAGTAGAAGTAAAGGCAGAAGTAAAAGGTTCAGCAAAAGCAGGTGTTTTAGATGTAGCAACTAAAAATACTACAACTAAAAATGTTAATTCTGGAAAAACCACAAATGAAACTAAAGTAGTTGTTGGTAAAGAGGGAAATGGTGTTTTTGCTTCTAACAAAACAAATCTTAAAACAGGAGAAAACACAACTAGAGTGGGGGTTCAAGTAGAGGCTAAAACTCCAGCAGTAAATTCGACTACTATAAAAGTAGGTGCAAGTTTTTCTGTAGGTCAAAAAGAAAAGCCATAGTAAAAAATACTATTTAAATTATGAAAAATATATTATCATATTTGATGCTGCTATTTTTGATTGTCAGTTGTAAAGAAAAAAAAATAAAATTAAATACAGTGGTTAATTATAAAGTTGTTAGCAAGAGCGTGTTGTTGAAAGGATGGAAAACATATAATTATAATGATGTAAAGATAAATATACCATCCAATTGGAAACCTAATGACATAAAAGATGCGTTGTTATATACGTCTTTAAATAAAGATGGAAATGATTTTTATTACGTTATTTTAAATTATAACACATCACAAATTAATAGCATCAATTATTTAAAGGAAATATTTAAGGAAGTTTCAACAAAAGATTTAAAATTTAAATACAGCTTAAAAAAAATTGCATTTAAAAACACAAATAAATGTTATTATTTAGAACTTTTTACTAACGAAAATAATGTTAAATACAAAATATATAGTCTTATCTATGAAGAAGGTAATCAAATTTATGATTTTAGTTATAAAACATTAGATGATAAAAAAATGAATGCTCAAAATTATCAAACATTTTTTACAATATTATTTAGTTTTGAATATAAATACGATAATATTATTGATTCGGAAAAATTTATTATTGATGATGCTAAAATATTAAAATACGAAGATTTATGAATTTTAAGTTGTCATAAAAACTACTCTTATAAAATAGAGTAGTTTTTATCATTTAAAAATTATAAAATCGAAAATGAAAATATCTGTTTTGACTTAAAAGATACTTTACAAAGTAATAACCACCGTAACTCCTCCCAAAGCTGCAACCTAGCCCCGACAGTAGCGGCATCCTTTTTGTTTTTTCTTTAAAAACAAAAAGATACAGCGAATGGCGGGAACTGCCCCTGCGTGAAAATGCCAAATGTGGCGGCTGCTTGTAAGTGGGAGGTATGAAGTATGAAGTTAAAGGTTAGAAATTAGAGGTTAGAAGTTAGAAATAAGAAGTAAGATGGGATTACCTTTGTCAAATTTTGAAAATTTGACAAAGGTTTTTTAAAAAAATAAAATTTACCTACAAAAATTTTATTTGGTAATTCCAATTACATTACGTATCTTTACACCTCAAGTGGGCAAAAGGTACAAAAGGTAGTGTATGAAAATGAAGTACGAACCACTACTGATTACATCAATGGGTTTCAGTACAAAATTACAGATGCTGGATGTGTACTTGAGTTTTTTCCGCATGCTGAGGGTTATATAAAACCCAACGAAAGTTCTTACAAATATATATTTAATTATAACGACCATTTGGGTAACGTACGCTTGAGTTATAGCGATACTAATAATAATGGTTCGATTTCAAATTCTGAAATTTTAGAAGAAAATCATTATTATCCTTTTGGACTAAAACATAGGGGCTATAATGCTAATAGTTTGCAACCAAATTATAAGTATAAGTACAATGGGAAAGAGTATCAGGATGAATTGGGATTGAATATGTATGATTATGGTTGGAGAAATTATATGCCTGATATTGGACGTTGGGGAGTAATTGGTTCAAAAGCAGAAGCGTATTATCCTATTACCCCATATCAGTATGTTTTAAATAATCCTTTAGTAAATGCAGATGTTAAAGGTCAGTGGACAATTACAAGACACTACAATTTGACTTATAACTCGTTATCAGCCGCAGGTATAGGTAAAGAACAAGCGGATTTACTAGCTCATTACGCATCAGTTTACGCTGATAATCCTGGAGGGGTTATAACATTAAATAATATTTTTCATCCAACAGATGAAAACTATTATAGATATGCAACTATCGATTATTCTGGAACTAAAGATTCGCAGATTACCGATTGGAATGGCAAAAGATATAATCATAATATTTGGCATTCTATGCGTTCTGGTTGGGAAAAAGATAATGATAAAATTTCTGCTCACGATGCTACTGAAAGAGGAATGGAATTTGGTTGGGGTAAAGTATTTGAATCAGCTAAATCGGGCAAGCTAAATGATTTGATAGCAAATAGTAAAGGCATTCAAGCATTTGGTCAAGGAGTACATGCTTTACAAGATGCTTATGCTCATAACGGGACTACAATGGAAGAGCATAGTGCATATAATGATAGGTATGGGAATACTTCTGGAGCTAAAAGAATTACAGACTCAGCAGTAACAGTTCATAATATATTATCGGGTAACTGGAGTGCTTTTGATGGTAAAAACACTATTAAGTTTGATGCTCAAGGTATGTCTAGGGACCAATATAATACAGTTATGAATGCGATATATGATTATTTAAAAAAAGAAAAGAAATAATGAACAAGACTATATTAATGTTAGATAAAATACTTTCAGCTATATTGTTTATAATATCAATTGCTGTTATTGGATTATACTTGAATACATATTATTTTAATCCTGGATACAAAGGAATTAGTAATAAAGATTTATCGCAAATTTGCATCATTTTTTGTTGCCTTTATTTAATTAAATATCTTCTTCAAATATTTTCGTCAAGAAAACAATAAAAAAATAAATATACAAAAAAAACCAGTCCAATTTGAACTGGTTTTTAATTATAAATATGTATCAAAGTACAAATAAGTAAATTAAAAAAATGATTAATATACAAAAAATAGATACTCTCCTAAAAAAAATTGTGCTAAGTAACAACCACCGTAACCCCTCCCAAAGCTGCAACCTAGCCCCGACAGTAGCGGCATCCTTTTTGTTTTTTCTTTAAAAACAAAAAGATACAGCGAATGGCGGGAACTGCCCCTGCGTGAAAATGCCAAATGTGGCGGCTTCTTGTAAGTGTGAAGTGTGAAGTATGAAGTTTGAAGTTAAAGGTTAGAAATTAGAGGTTAGAAGTTAGAAATAAGAAGTAAGATGGGATTACCTTTGTCAAATTTTGAAAATTTGACAAAGGTTTTTTTTAAAAAATAAAATTTGCCTACAAAAATTTTATTTGGTAATTCCAATTACATTACGTATCTTTACACCGCAAGTGGGCAAAAAATGGAAAAAATAGTGTATGAGAACAACGACCGTACAACAACCGATTACATTAACGGGTTTCAATACAAAACCTTGCCTTCTGGCGATGGTGGGTTGGTGTTTTTTCCGCATGCTGAAGGTTATGTAAATGTAAACGAATCTTACAAATTAACTGAAAGTAGTTTGTACAATTATGTGTTTAACTATACAGACCATTTGGGGAATATCAGCATGAGTTACACGCAAGCTCCAACAGGTAGTTTGTCGATTTTGGAAGAAAACCACTACTACCCTTTTGGGCTCAAACACACCAACTACAACTCCGACAAGCGGTTGTATGTGCGTGAAAGTGTTGCCTCCAAAATAAAACCCGTAACACCTTTGTTTCCTTTGGTTTATAATTATAAGTACAATGGGAAAGAGTGGCAAGATGAGCTGGGGTTGAATATGTATGATTATGGGGCGAGGATGTATGACCCTGCCCGTGCAGGTTGGAGTAATATTGACCCTTTGACGGAGAAAATGAGAAGATTTTCTCCTTATAACTACTGTTTTAACAATCCTTTGAGATTTACTGACCCTGATGGGATGGCTCCTACTGATTGGGTATTAGGTCAAGACAATAAAATTCGTTGGGATAATAATGCTAATTCGCAGGCTACTACAAAATCTGGAGAAATTTATTTAGGAAAAACTCTAACTTTTAATTTTAATAGTTATATAGACAATAAACTTTGGGATGGACCTATGGGTGATTCTCCCGCAGGAGACAAACTAACAACAACTGTTAGTTTGACAGGAAATGAAAATGAAAAAGGAGAATTAACTAGTATATCTGCAACTAAATCTGTTAAAGTTGGTGACACACCAATTGGAACATCAAATGGTTTTTATCCAGGTGATGGTGGAAGTAATAACGTTCTAACAGCGACTTCAACTTCAACAGGTGTAAATGTAAATATGGAACAACACGCTAGTGTTTCTCCAATTGAGGAACTTGGAATGAACTTGATGGGGTATAAAATTGTTGATGTGGCACAAAAACTTAGTATTAATTATAATAGTAATAATAAAAGTCTTTCAATTGATGCTTATACAGGTATATTTCCTTCTTCAACTTTGACGATGACTGCTAATCAAGGTTTTGTCAATCATCAAATGATGCAGTATAATCAACCTTCGTTTGTTAAAACACATACTGCACCATCCACAGACCCAGGTACTTCATATTTACCTGGTTCAGCAAAAAAGTATGATTTCTCATATTATCCAACCAAATTTTATAAAAGATAAAAATATGTTTAAACCAAATAATTTAAGTATAATAATTTATATACTTTCAAAGTATTTATTTTTCTACATTTTTATGATGTTTAAAAATGATAATTACGCATTAATTTCATTAGGAAATTTAGAGAATTTTCAAGATATATTTTATTTTTTATTCATTTTTCTATTATTGCCTATAACTAATATTATTTTCTTGTCATTACCTATCTATTATTCATTTAAGGTTAAAAACTTATATTATTTCTTGATAATAATCTTTTTAATTTTGGCTGTAGAGTATACTCTATATACATATATGGCTTCACAGTCTAATTTATTGAATGGAATTTATAATGGTATTTTAAGTTTATTCTTTTTATTTTTATTCTTTTCAAGAAGTATTTTTGAGATTTCTAAAAAAAACAACTTGTCGGATATATAAAATAATAGTACTAATTTGTAAGTGTGAAGTTAGAATTATGAACTATGAAGTTATAAGTAATGATAGTTTTGCCTTTGTCAAATTTTGATATTTTGACAAAGGTTTTTTTAAAACAATAAAATTTACCTACAAAAATTTTATTTGGAGATATGAATTCTATTTTGTACTTTTACACGGCAAGCGGGCAAAAGGTACAAAAGGTAGTGTATGAAAATGAAGTACGAACTACTACTGATTACATCAATGGGTTTCAGTACAAAAAAACTGACGCTGGATGTGTACTTGAATTTTTTCCTAATGCGGAGGGTTATATAAAACCCAACGGAAGTTCTTACAAATATATATTTAATTATAACGACCATTTGGGTAACGTACGCTTGAGTTATAGCGATACTAATAATAATGGTTCGATTGCAAATTCTGAAATTTTAGAATAAAATCATTATTATCCTTTTGGACTCAAACATAGGGGCTATAATGCTAATAGTTTGCAACCAAATTATATGTATAAGTACAATGGGAAAGAGTATCAAGATGAGTTGGGGTTGAATATGTATGACTATGGGGCGAGGAATTATGACGCGGCTTTAGGGCGTTGGATGAATGTTGACCCATTGGCTGAAATTTCAAGACGCTTTTCTCCTTATACCTACGCTAATAATAATCCAATTTATTTTATTGATCCTGATGGGATGATAGTTATAAATGGAGATCAAGCTGCTCGAGATGAAGCTAAAAAAAATCAGGAAGCTGCCCAAGCTAATTTTGATAGTAAATCTTCTGGATATAATAAAAAGACCGCTTCGAAAGATGAAAAAAGAGCTTACAATGATGCAAAGAGCGATTTAAATAAAGCAAATAGAGCATTTGACCGAGCCGATTCTAAATACCAACATACACAAAAAAGTATTGATAATTTTAAAACTATTGACCCAACCAACTTTGCAATTGCTGATAATTTAACCTATAAAAATAATGCTGGAGAAACTAAGAATTTAGATATTGTTGTATCAACTGCAGATGCTTCGGATTTTGGGGGAGGTGTCACAACCTTTTCTTTGGATAAATCAAATGGAAATATAGGTGAAAATAAAACATATACAACCATAGGTGCAAGTGCAGATATAACCTCAAATATACTACCACACGAGTTTGGTCATAGTGTTTCTATAGCAGCTGATCCCGTAGGATATTCAAATATATTTGGTAAAGGTGAGGGCTCTTCTCATAATTGCCAAGATCCTGCTAATCGAAACAGTATAATATCCAAAACTGCTTTAGATTATCAAGAACATTATGATACTAAATTTAGAGAAAACAAAAAAAAAACAAAAAAATAATGAAGAAATTAATTTATATATCTATTGTGTTATTAAATTTTTATAATTTATCTGCACAACTTAAAACAGATGCTGTTTCTATTTTTAAGATGCACTTATTTTTAAATAATAAAAATGTAAAATTTAGAGGAATGGATTCTACTGTTGTAAAAAATGATTCTTTGTATAAAACCTTTACAGATGTAATCAATTTAAAATTAGATACTTTAAAAATTAAAGGTTCTTTCAATCTCACAACTTCAGTATTTGCTCCCAAATTTGCATTTTATAAAATTAGTCTAAACGATAGAGAAAATAAGGATTTTACAAATAATATTAGCTATAAAAGGAATCTAACAAGTGGTGAAGATCAATTTTTAGGTATCTTTTCTGGCGTCTTTACGTCTTTTATTCTAGCTATAAACCGAGAAACAGGAGAAAGTTATAGATTAATAGGATTTGATACAAATGATTTTTTAGGATTTTTATCAGATTTTAAAGAAGAATACAAGGAGAAAGATGGAAATATTATTTCTACAAATAATTTTTTAAAGAATTATCAAGTAGAGGGAATTGATTTTAAATGTTTATATGAGGGTTTAAAATCAGATAAAATAGAAAGAAAAAAATATCCTTGTTTACAAAGAGTAAGTGATCCTATTTGGATAAAATAGAAGTATTATTATGTAAATAATATGGTTAATACAAAAACCCGAGCAAATTGCTTGGGTTTTTTATCTAACTGAATAATCTTATGATACTGTTCTAAAAACATCACTAACATACTCCGAAAGCTGCAACCTAGCCCCGACAATAGCGGCATCCTTTTTGTTTTTTCTTTAAAAACAAAAAGATACAGCGAATGGCGGGAACTGCCCCTGCGTGAAAATGCCAAATGTGGCGGCTTCTTGTAAGTGGGAAGTATGAAGTATGAAGTTAAAGGTTAGAAATTAGAGGTTAGAAGTTAGAGGTTAGAAGTTAGAGGTTAGAGGTTAGAAGTTAGAGGTTAGAAGTTAGAAATAAGAAGTAAGATGGGATTACCTTTGTCAAATTTTGAAAATTTGACAAAGGTTTTTTAAAAAAATAAAATTTACCTACAAAAATTTTATTTGGTAATTCCAATTACATTACGTATCTTTACACCTCAAGTGGGCAAAAAGTGAACAAAGTGGTAAACGAGGCTGGAGTAATTACAACAACCGATTACATTAACGGGTTTCAGTACAAAACGTTGCCTTCTGGCGATGGTGGGTTGGTGTTTTTTCCGTATGCTGAAGGTTATGTAAATGTGAATAAATCTTACAAATTAACTGAAAGTAGTTTGTACAATTATGTGTTTAATTACACAGACCATTTGGGGAATATCAGGATGAGTTACACGCAAACTCCAACAGGTAGTTTGTCGATTTTGGAAGAAAACCACTACTACCCTTTTGGGCTCAAACACACCAACTACAACTCCGACAAGCGGTTGTATGTGCGTGAAAGTGTTGCCTCCAAAATAAAACCCGTAACGCCTTTGTTTCCTTTGGTTTATAATTATAAATACAATGGAAAGGAGTTGCAAGATGAGCTTGGACTTAATATGTATGATTATGGAGCTAGGAATTATGACCCTGCTATAGGGCGTTGGATGAATATTGACCCGTTGGCGGAGAAGTATAGACGATGGACTCCATACAATTATTGTGTTGATAATCCAATGAGGTTTATTGATCCTGATGGAATGCAAGTTGTTGACCCTACTTATACAATAACTTATGCTATTCAAAATAAAGATAAAAGAATGGTAAATCATGAAACATATACAAAGACAAATCACAAGAATGGTAGCTTTACTATAGCAAAAACAACATTATCAACTCAAATTAATTCTGAAGGAACTATAGGTAAAACCACTTTAACAAATTCGAATATTACTTATACACCTGAAGATAAAAATTATACAGATGCAATGGGAAATCAGGTGAAATACACTGATTACAGCGAAAAAGTAAATTCATCTTCATCTAGAGAGGCAACTAAAGAAGAAAAATCAAATGCTGATGGTGGTTTTTTTGAATCTAAAGTTAAAGTTATTGCTGAAAAAGTAAATAATAGTAGCGATTTTATTAAAGATGAGTCAAGAGATCAAAAAAGCGGACAAAGTGAATATAAAACTGGCGATATAAATCAGACATTTACTGAAGTGGGTATTCCAATTTCTAAAGTTTTTCCTGAATTGCAAATTGATATAACGGTTGGGCAGGCTCAGAAACTAGTAACTTTAGCTCTAGATTTTCTAACAGGTAAACATTCTGGAGAAGGATCTCCTCTAGTACTTACACCTCTACAAATACGTGAATAAAAAAAAACACTAATTATGAAAAATAAAATTATTGCATTTATTTCGTTTATAGCAATTTTTTCAACTTTAATCTATCGAGTTAATACTACTAGAACTACAATTAATGGAGAAAGTTTTTATTTCGGATTTTATAAGTTTGAAATAATAAAATCAAAAGACACAAATAATAATAAAATAAAAGAAATTAACATTATTGATTACACTTATTCAACTTATTACAACCAATATCATATTGATTTTAGGGTTCCTTTAAATGATGTTCTTTCTTCTGATTTCATAAATTTTGGTGAAAAAAATAATACGAATTATTTAATTAAAAATTTTTTAATTAGAAACAAATATAATACTCTGTATTTTGAACCAAAAAATAATAGTTTAAAAATGAGAATAGAAAAGATTTCAAATCATAAATATAAATTTTATTTCGATGGTTTACTTTACTCCATAAATAACAAAGATTCAATAAAATTAAATAGTTTTATGTTTTTTAATGTTGAGGATTAATAAATTAACCAGCTCTCCAAAATTTGAAAATGCTCTGTAAAGCCTCCAGACTTTGAAGAATACTAAAATAATAATCATTTTTTTATAACACCCTGTAAACCAAAAGTTTATAGGGTTTTTAAAAATTAAAGTAAAAAAACTAAATTTAAAAGTTTTAAATTGCTCTGTTTTCAACTTAAATTAAAGGTTGCGTTAGGGATTGAAGCTGCATCTCCCGATGGATAAAAACAAGGGCTTTGCTCGTAGCTTTATACCAATCGGGAATATAGCGCAAAGCCCGACCTGAAAGGGAACGCCCAAAAAAAAGATAAAAAAAAATGTAATTTATTTAGAAAAAGACTTGTGTACTAATTTAAAGTTTATTACATTTACGATTCTAATTTCAAGATGAATAGCATGACAACCTTAACTGTAAAGCCAAAAAACAAAAAAGAACTTGCCGCAATAAAGAAAATATTAGTTGGCTTTAATGTTGATTTTGATACTAATGACGACATTGAAAAGCCTTATAATCAAGATTTTGTGGATAAGATTCTGCAATCTAAAGAAGAATTTAAACAAGGTAAATTTAAGACAATTGAAAGTGCTGATTTATGGAAATAAATTATTCAGATCGTGCTCTTATTGATGTTGAATATTGGAAAAAATCAGGAAATAAACAGGTTCAAAAGAAAATTAATTTGTTACTTGAAGCAATAAAAATAGCGCCTTATCATGGAATTGGAAAACCTGAAGCTTTAAAATATGATTTGGCAGGCTTTTGGTCTAGAAGAATTACACACGAAGATCGGCTTGTTTATTCAATCACTGAAGAAAATAGTATTCAAATTCATTCATTGAGAGGTCATTATATTTAAGACTAATTTATAAAATTGGTTTTTACCGCTTTGTTTAACGGCAATATTTCGGAAACTTTTTGGCGGACTTCATCGGACAATGTATTGAGAAAATACAGCTATTCTTACGATCATTTGAATAGGTTGCTGGAGGCGGTGTATGAAAAATCTGGAGTTGTAACCAAAATGTACAACGAAGGTTTGTCTTATGACAAAAATGGTAACATTAATACTTTAGTTCGAACAGGTGATTATGATGCTCAAATGGGAGCTATTGTAATAGATAAGTTAAATTATAAATACTTACCCAATTCTAACAAGCTTATGGGTGTTTTTGATGGTACAAACAACTCGAGCGGTTTTAATGATGCCAATAATGCAATTGACGATTATGATTATGACAACAACGGCAATATGACTGTGGACAAAAACAAAGACATCAACAATATCACTTATAATCACCTGAATTTACCTACAAAAATTTTATTTGGTAATTCCAATTACATTACGTATCTTTACACCGCAAGTGGGCAAAAAATGGAAAAAAGAGTGTATGAGAACAACGACCGTACAACAACCGATTACATTAACGGGTTTCAGTACAAAACCTTGCCTTCTGGCGATGGTGGGTTGGTGTTTTTTCCGCATGCTGAAGGTTATGTAAATGTGAATAAATCTTACAAATTAACTTAAAGTAGTTTGTACAATTACGTGTTTAATTACACAGACCATTTGGGTAATATCAGGATGAGTTACACGCAAACGCCCACGGGAGCCTTGTCGATTTTGGAAGAAAATCACTACTACCCCTTTGGGCTCAAACACACCAACTACAACTCCGACAAGCGGTTGTATGTGCGTGAAAGTGTTTCCTCCAAAATAAAACCTGTAACGCCTTTGTTTCCTTTGGTTTATAATTATAAGTTTAATGGAAAAGAGTGGCAGGATGAGCTGGAGTTGAATGTTACGGCGATGGACTTTAGGCAATATGATAGTGCAATTGGTAGGTTTTACGGGATGGATGGATTAGCAGAGTTGGCACCTGGAATTTCTCCATATCGTTTTGCATTTAACAATCCAGTTTTTTGGAGTGATCCTACCGGTTTAAGTGAGGAAAGGGGTAGTAATATTACGGGATGGGTTAATAATGGTAAGACAATCTTTTGGGATCCAAAAGTTAATAACCAAGAAGATGTTAATAGAATATATGGAGGAGGAAATACTTACGTGCCTGATAATACTGAAGTTGTTGATATTAACGGAAGTACAAAACGATTAAATCCCGATGGAACTACGACAACAATTTTAAATGAAGTTGTTGTTACAGGAACGAGTAACACACAAACTTCAAATAGTTCTGTGTTGTCTGACCCACTTTTTTGGATTAATTCTTCCTTAGGCTTCGGCTCTTTATATGTTGGATATAAGTCGAATTTTCATTTACAAAATGAAGTATGGCATCAATCTAAAAACGGTATAATTAATAATGTTTTTGAAAAATCGTGGAGTAAATTAAAATATAAAAATGTTAGAACTCACCAGACAGGTAAGCTTCAGTTACCAAGAAATATTAATAATGGTTTAGCAGTAGCATCATTAGTAATGACAGGCGTTAATGTTTATAAAAATGGTGAATTAAAAGCTTCTGATGTTTTTAATGCAAGCATGGCAGCTATTTCATTTACTGGCGTAGGTTCAGTAGTGGCGGGAATTTATTTTGTGGCAGATTTAAGTACAATGGGAGTTTCTTATTTAACAACTGGAGAAGCCAAAGGTATTGGAACTTATTTAGATGAAAACACTAATGGTGGTGTAATATTAAATAAAAATGACTTTTAAATATGAAATTACTTATTTATATACAAAATTACATATACAATGTATTTTACAAACGAATTGGTAGCAACAAACATACTTCTTTTAGTGCCTCATTAAGTATAGTAACTCTTATTATAATTGTAATTTTTCTAATTATAATTAATCTTTTATCTATCTTATTTTATAAAATTGACATAATAAAAGATGTGAATGAATGGCTAATTGCAATTACAATATTGCTAGTATATATTTTGATATTCTATAATTTAAGTAAAATATTTAAAAAAAGAAAGTAATTTTTATAATTCTGTAATTATGATATAAAAATTAAAATCAAAGTCTTCAGACTATGCGAAACCTAAATAAAACAAAAAGCACACCCTAAAAGTGTGCTTTTAAAAATATTTAAAAAAACGGAAATATAAAAATCTCTTTTTCGAAACGGAGGCTTGGGCACAGTTGGTTATCAATTTGCTAATCCAATAGATCATTCGACCTATTTGTATGATACCGTTAATAAAAATTTGTTACTTATGGTGTTTGATACACCCCCAACCTACATGGGTTTTAACGATGGCAACACCCAAAACGATGATTTTGAGTATGACAACAACGGCAATATGACTGTGGACAAAAACAAAGACATCAAAAATATCACTTACAATCACTTGAATTTACCTACAAAAATTTTATTTGGTAATTCCAATTACATTACGTATCTTTACACCGCAAGTGGGCAAAAAATGGAAAAAATAGTGTATGAGAACAACGACCGTACAACAACCGATTACATTAACGGGTTTCAGTACAAAATTACAGATGCTGGATGTGTACTTGAATTTTTTCCTCATGCGGAGGGTTATATAAAACCCAACGGAAGTTCTTACAAATATATATTTAATTATAACGACCATTTGGGTAACGTACGCTTGAGTTATAGCGATACTAATAATAATGGTTCGATTGTAAATTCTGAAATTTTAGAAGAAAATCATTATTATCCTTTTGGACTAAAACATAGGGGCTATAATGCTAATAGTTTGCAACCAAATTATAAGTATAAGTACAATGAAAAGGAATACCAAGACGAGTTGGGGCTTTACTTTTACGATTATGGAGCGAGAAATTATGATCCTGCGATTGGGAGATGGATGAATATTGACCCACTAGCGGAAAAGATGAGAAGGTGGTCTCCTTACTGCTATGCTTATGATAACCCGATGAGATTTGTTGATCCCGATGGTATGAAGCCAGTAGATTGGTATTTAAACAAATTTACAGGAAATGTTACTTGGAAAGAAGGTACAGGAGATAAATTTGGTTATGTAAATTTAGGATATGCTTGGGGAAGCACTGATGTAAACGGAAATAGGTTTTTGATGGACGGAGAAACCAAAAAAATAAGTTATAACGGAAAAGTTCTTAAAGATTTTAATACTAATAAATCAGCTTTTGATATCACAAATGGTTTTACTATTTGGGGTACTGACAGGTCAGGAGACACAAGCGGACAATCAGGAATTACAACAGACTCTTTTGAATCATCAGTCATTCCAGCCATTGGAGGAAGTGCACCACGTCTAAGTCAAGTATCAGCTTTAGGTAAATTTGCTACTATGATTAAGAATTTTTTATATGGTTCTAGTACTACTTGTGTTACTTCTGGTGTTGCAGGAAGAGTAGATACAGTAAACTCAACAACTAATTCCACAGGAGAAAGAAATAAAGAAGAAACCAAACCTAGATCAACCAGTGCAACAGAATTTGTAAGAACTGCTTATGATGCTAAAACAGGCAATAGTACATATGTAAGGAAAGATATTTATGATGCACAACAAAAAAGGAATAATGAAAAAGAAACTAAACAATAAAGTAATATTTTTAATATTATCAATTTTAATATTGGGTTTTATAATTGCTTTTTATTATTTTAAAGAAAATAAAGTTTACACTTTAAAAGAATATAATTCAGCTGGTCAATTAATTGGGACAAATGAATATATCATTAAAAGTGGTGACACTATTTTAAATGGTAAATTTATAAACTATAACGAGAAAGGTACTAAAATATCTGAAGGACAATTTGTTAATGGTAACATTAATGGAAAATGTTCATATTATTATGATAATAGTAAAATAGAAGAAATTCATTTTCGCAAAAACAAAGATGTAACTTTAGAAAGTACCTTTTATAATCCAAACGGATTACTCGAAAAATACGTAGTGTATGATGATTTAGGAAAATCATCTTTTATTATTCATTTTGATGAAAAAGGAGTAACTAAATATGATGGATATTTTCAAATAGAAACTTATCAATATAAATACGCAAACAAATCAAAATTTAATATTGCAGAAGACCAGAATTTAAAAATAGGCGACACATTAAAGTACAGTTATATAGTTGCTAATATACCAAATGCGAAACGTAGTTTTACAATAGAAAATGTGGGTCTTGATAATGCAAAAGTAAAGCGTACAACTAAAAAAGTTGATCCTTGTCAAATAGATGTAAAAGAAGTTTTAACAAAAAAAGGTAGAAACATTATTAGGAGTATAGTAAAATATGAGTTTAATGATAGAGTTACACCTGTTTTTACTGATACACTTTCTTTTGATGTTAATGTAAATTAATAGTTCAATAACAAAACCAAAAACCCGAGCAATTGCTTGGGTTTTTTATCTAACTGAATAATCTTATGATACTGTTCTAAAAACATCACTAACATACTCCGAAAGCTGCAACCTAGCCCCGAAAGTAGCGGCATCCTTTTTGTTTTTTCTTTAAAAACAAAAAGATACAGCGAATGGCGGGAACAGCCCCTGCGTGGAAATGCCAAATGTGGCGGCTGCTTGTAAGTATGAAGTATAAAGTATGAAGTATGAAGTATGAAGTATGAAGTTGGTAAATTTATCTGAAACTCGTTTCTCGTGTCTCATTTCTCGTTTCTTGTTTCTTGTTTCTTGTTTCTTGAAACCCGTATCCCAAAAACTGTAAACATAAAAGAAGCCAATCTAAAAAAAAACTACCCGTATAACCACAAAAAAACATGCTAAGACAAAGATTTTCAACCTTAAAAAAATACATTTCGTCTATTTGGCTTTATTTTACATCCCTGATTTATGGTATTTTTTACATTTATTTTGGCTCGAATACTTTTTTATATTATATTTGAAAGGAATTTTAAGTAAGAAAGTGGAAATTTGAGGTTTGAATTATCAATTAACCATTGTCAAACAACAAACAACAAACAACAAACAACAATCAACAATCAACAATTATCAATTAATACTAAATTTTAAACAACATGACACAAAAATGGTTGTGGCTGCTGGGACTTGGATGGTCTTTTGGTAGCCTGAATGCTCAAGACATTCAGTGGGAACGGTCTTATGGTGGGGTGCATGCCGATTATTTGATGGATGCACTGCCTACGCCTGATTATGGCTTTATTTTGGCGGGGAGTTCTTTGTCCGAAAAATCGGGAAACAAATCCGAAAAAAACAATGGCGATTTAGACTTTTGGGTCTGGAAAATGAAAGAAAATGGCGATTTAGATTGGCAAAAAAACTTTGGCGGATCGGCGCAAGATTTTTTACAAAGCGTGGCCCTTACTAAAGATGGCGGCTTTGTACTTGCAGGAACTAGTGCCTCATTTATTGTTAATCTAAACAAAAAACCTTTGCCCAGTGCCGATTTTGACAAGAAAGAACCTGCTCGTGGCAACGACGATTTTTGGATCATCAAACTCAATGCTGCTGGGCAGGAAGAATGGCAAAAAACGATTGGCGGCACCGGACAAGAAAAATTGTTGAGCATCAAGCCAACTCCAGACGGCGGCTACATCATTGGCGGCTCCTCGGCATCTGAACCCAAAGACGATACCAACACCCTCAACGACAAAACCAGCGAAGCTTTTGGCAACATGGATTATTGGCTAGTAAAAATAGACCGAAATGGACAATTGATGTGGCAAAAAACCTTTGGCGGACAGTTTTTTGACGAACTCAGAAGCCTTGTTGTTACTGCAGACGGAGGCTTCCTTTTGGGCGGCTACTCTAACTCGCCCACAAGCGGCAACAAGCTAGAGGACAACAACGGCATTGGCGATTTTTGGATCATCAAAACAGACGCTAACGGCAACATGATTTGGCAAAAAACCTTGGGCAACAAAGGCGACGACCAGCTTTATGTAGTGCACCAATGCCAAGACGGCAACTTTTTGGCGGGGGGCAGCACAACCCTTGCCGAAAATGGGGCTGACTTTTGGGTTATCAAACTCGATACCAGCGGACAAATGATATGGCAACAAACATATAACACCGACACTACCGACATACTGACCTCGATGGTAGAAAACAAAGACCAAAGCCTATTGCTTGGTGGCTATAGCCCCACAACCCCAGTAAACAATCAAAAAACCGATGGTGGCGACTACATCATGATAAAAACCAACGCCATGGGCGAACCGCTGTGGCAACGAACCGTGGGCAGCAAAGGCGACGACTTGCTAAAAAAAGCCATCGAAACCAGAGATGGCGGCTATTTGATGGCTGGCACCTCCAACGCAAAACCCTCGGGAGACAAATCGCAAACTATGGGAAGCAACGATTTTTGGGTAGTCAAACTCAAAGACAACAACAAAACACAAACCCAACGTAACAGCCTAGAGGCCTACCCAAACCCCACTACGGCTTTTACAAACATTATTGTGGGCTACCCTTACCAAGCAGGCACTGCAAGCCTATACGACCTTTCGGGCAAACAACTTCAAAGCTTTGCCATTACCAGCAACACCATACCGCTCAACTTGGCACAGTATCCAAACGGAATCTACATCATCAATATAGATACCGACAAACAACACGACACTGTCAAAATTATTAAAGGAACTAACCTAAAAAATTAATTTGATTATGATAAAGAAAATATTTATAATAGCCTGCACCTTTACACTTCAAATAGCTTTGGGGCAAGTAAACGTTGATTTAAAACCACAAGTAAAATCTCCAGAAGTTAATAAATTTGAGCAATATATGAATATGCCAGTTAATTTAGTATCTGGAACTCCTCAAGTTAGTATTCCTATATATACACTTAATTATGGAGGTATGACACTTCCTATTTCTTTAGAATATGACGCATCTGGTGTAAAAGTAGAATCTATCGCATCTTGTGTCGGTCAAAACTGGACTTTAAATGTAGGAGGAACTGTTAGTAGAATCATTAAAAGTGGACCCGACGAAGGTAATATTTCAAATGTAAACTTAAGTTTAGTTGATGTAAATGGATACTACCTAAATTATGGATTATCAAAATTAGATATAGAACTAAATAAATTTATACCTAGTGATAGATATACTCAATTCGTAAAATGGATACAAGATGTAAATTATGGTAATAAAGATGGACAGCCTGATTTATTTTATTTTAGTACCCCTCAAGGTGGTTGTAAATTTGTATTTAATGACCAAAGACAGGTAGTTTATCTTGAAAATTCAGATTTCATCATTAAGGAAGATTTTGTTCCTAATTTTTTTAGAACATGGAAAGCCATCTCACCCTCAGGTTTAATTTATAAGTTTGGTAATGACAATGGTTTAAATTTTGGTTTAAATAATGCTGTTGAAAAAAATTATAGCTCTCAAATTGGTGAAGTTTTAAATGAGAATAATTATAAAATCAATTCATGGTTTTTAACTGAAATTTCAAATTCAAATAATTCAAAAAAAATTCAATTAGATTATATTGAAAACAATTACACACATAAAATTGTTAATATACCTACAAAAAATACTGTATATTGCCTTTCTTCATTACCAAATGGTAGTCAGTGTTATGATAATGCAGACTATCAATACTATAATTTTGTACAGAGTCCATATTCAAGTGATTCACCTGAAAGCATGACAAATACTGCTACTTATCTTCAAAATCATGTAAAATCTAAATTAGTAAATAAAATTAAAGCTGATACAATAGAAATTATATTTACATATAGCAATAGAGATGATTTAGAAAATGAAGGAAATTCTTTTGCAAAAAAATTAGACGAAATTTCTATTTATGATGGTCAAAATTGTATAAAGAAAATATCATTTTCATATTCAAATATTATATCAACAAATCCCAATATACAAAATATAACTAATTCTGATTTAAAAAGACTTCAACTCAATAGTGTTATAGAAAAAAGTTGTGATAATATAATAGTTAAACCCTATGTATTTGAATATAATAATACTTTACTTCCACATAAATTGTCATTTTCTCAAGATAAATGGGGATATTTTAACGGTAAGAATAACACCACAATGTTTCCTAAAAAAAATTTCTATGATAATTTTAATTTTGTTGCAGATAGAAGTGTTGATTTAAATTTTGCAAAAGCTGGCGCACTTGAGAAAATTACTTATCCTACAAAAGGAACAATTAATTTTGAATTTGAAAAACATATTTCAAATAGCCCCACTGATTATAAAATTAATACAAATACAATGTATGATGTAATTAATATAAATCCAAATCCAACATTAAATGGATCATATAATATAAAAAGTTTTACTTATAATCAAACTGCTAATAATGAAATTTTAATATTAAACTCTTCTTTAATGTTTCCAAGTCCACTTAATGGAAGTTATAATCCAACTGGTTTAGCTCCAGCATATTGTACTCCTTCTAATTCAACTGCTGTAGAATTAATAGATGCTACTAATAATAATCAGACAATTCAAACTATTTCATATTCTGAATTAAGTTTAAACCCTATTTATAATTACGGACAAATAAATTATTACGCTACAACTAAACAAATTCGAAAAGTAATTAATCCAAATTTATTAATAAATGGACATACTTACATTGTAAAAGTTTATGGTTATGGTAATTGTTTTTACAATTCTACTCAACTCAAAATTTGTAAATACGATCCCATATATGATGTTGGTGGATTAAGAATAAAGAAAATTACTAACAAGAATTATGATAATACAATAATTAAAGAGACGTTTTATAATTATAATTACCCAAAAATAACTACTAATCCCGTAACAACGAACAAAGTTGCTTGGAATTTTAATTCTACATATCCTTCTAATTATCACTTAAACTTTTATAATATAGTGCCAAGTAATGCAAGTTCGTTATACAGTCAATTAATTCAAAATGTGAATTTTAATGGCGGACATTATATGTCAGGATTTTATTATACTATTTCATCTGGAAGGGATCCTTTAGATTTGAATTTTGCAGGTCCTAATATTAGTTACGGTGAAGTAACTGAAACAGATAATTCTAATGGTTTTACTAAAAACACCTTTAATACTTATAAAAACTATCTTGAACTTAATAATTTCATGATAGATGATAAAATGCCACCTTTACCTAAATTTCAAACAACTTTAGCAGGAGAAAAAACAAGTATTTTAATTACAAATAACAACGGATTAGTTACAAAAATAAATAATTTTGAACATAATTATACATTAAAAACAACAAATGTTAAGGGCATTATTACTAATGTTTATGATTCTGGTTTACAATTTTTCAACACCTACACCCTTCAAGGACAAACAAAAACCTTAAAAAAGGAAACTGAAACTAGTAATTTTAATAACAATTTATTATCGGTTACAAAGGAATACGAATATGAAAATCTAAATCATAACCAGCCTACAAAAATAACGACAACTGATAGTAAGGGCGTGGCTCATATTAACAAAATGTTTTATCCATCTGATTTAGCAAACGAACCTTATATGGCTGAGTTAATTTCACAAAACAGAAAAGATACTCCTATTAAGGTAGTGTCTTATTTGAATTCAACGCTGCCAGCAGACAAAATTTCGGAACAAAAAACAACCTATGCAAAAGATGCAACTACAAACAATTTCTTATTACCTAAAAGTGTATATGCAGCTAAATTTCCTAATAACTTACCCAATATTTTAAATGTAGGCAATTTAGAATTAAAAGTAACATCAGACTTTTACGATACAAGTGGCAACCTCACACAATATACGCCAGAGTCGGGCATGCCGGTTACCATTATTTGGGGGTACAACAAAACGCAGCCTATTGCCAAATTTGAAAATGCTACAAATGCACAAGTAGCTGCCGCCTTGGGTGTTGCCAATATTAGCAGCCTTACAGAAGCCAATTTGCCTGCCATTGATGCCTTGAGAAACAGCAGCAATACTGCAATACAAAAGGCAATGATTACAACTTATACACACAAACCGCTTATTGGGGTGAGCACTATTACCGACCCAAAAGGCGATGTCATGAGGTATAACTATGATACTTTTGGTCGTTTGCAAAACGTAACCGACAAAAATGGCAACAAACTCTCTGAAAACGAATACCACTACAAACCTTAATTCCAAAAGATATGAAATCGACAACTGTAAAAAAACGCCAATCGGCATGGCTTTTCAAAGCCTTTGTGGCTCTTTTGGTAGGTTTGCCTGCGTTGCTTGAGGCTCAAACACAGTCTCAAAACTACATCAAAACCACTACCTACAAAGTGCCAACCACCCTAGTGCCTGCTCCTACTGCGGCTCAAAAAGTGGAAAACATTACTTATTTTGACGGATTGGGCAGACCCATACAACAAATTGCAGGGCAACAATCCAACTCGGGAAAAGACATCATTACACACATCGAATATGATGCCTTTGGCCGGCAAACAAAAGAGTATTTGCCCTACGCCTCGGGGCAAAACAACCTGGAGTACCTGGACGGCAACACGGTCAAAACCAATTTGATAACCCAATACCAAAACTGGTATGGCGACCAAAATCCGTATAGCGAAAAACAATTGGAGGCCTCGCCCCTAAACCGTGTAATGCAACAAGCAGCACCCGGCAACGAGTGGGCCCTGAATGGCAACAAAACCATCAAGTTTGACTATCAAACCAACACCGCTACCGAAGTAAAACTATACACCGCCACCGCCACTTGGAATGCCGCCTTGGGCTTGTATGAACCGGTGCTAAACAACGCTACGGGCAACACCTATTATACTGCAAACCAGTTGTATAAATCCGTTACTAAGGACGAAAACTGGACAACGGGCAACAACAATACGACCCAAGAGTTTAAGGACAAGGAGGGCAAAGTGGTGCTCAAACGGTCGTTTAACAGCGCCGTGGCTCACGACACGTATTATGTGTATGACCAGTATGGCAACTTGAGTTTTGTGCTGCCACCACTGGTTACCAATGCCAGCATAACGAGCCAAATGGCGGGCTTGTGCTACCAATACCGCTACGACTACCGTAACCGATTGGTCGAAAAAAAGCTGCCTGGCAAGCAATGGGAGTTTATTGTATATGACAAACTAGACCGCCCTGTGGCCACAGGCCCTGCTTTTTCGCCTTTTGGCGAGGGTACTACGGGCTGGATGATTACCAAATATGATGCCTTAAACCGCCCTGTATATACGGGTTGGCAAGCCAGCACAACTGTTACGACATCGGGACGGTTGGTACTTCAGAATGCTCAAAACGGGGCTACGGTACTCAACGAATCCAAAACCACCGCTGGCACGATAGACGGCATAAGCGTGTGGTATAGCAATGTGGTGGCACCTACGGGGTTCAAAATTTTGTCGGTGAATTATTATGACGATTACAATTTTCCGAATGGGCCAACGGTTTTTGGTACGGCTTATTACAACAACAGCCTAAAGCCCAAGGGATTGGCCACGGGGGCATGGGTGCGGGTGTGCCAAGGGGCAACCGACAAGAAGGGCGAAACGAGTTATACGCTGTATGACTACAAGGCCCGAGCGATTCAAACCAAAACGGTGCATTACTTGGGGGGCTACACGCAAACGGACAGCAATTTGGACTTTGTGGGCAAGCCAATCAGCACCGAAACCCGCCACAAACGTACGGTTACAGACGCAGAAATACGTGTAAATGAAGTATTTACATACTCGGCACAAGACCGTTTGCTGACGCACACCCATCAAATAAACGGGGGGGCAATACAGCTATTGGCCAACAACTCGTATGACGAATTGGGAAAACTAACGTCTAAAAAAGTGGGGGGTGCTGCTACTGGCACTGGCTTACAAAACGTGAACTATTCGTACAACATTAGGGGGTGGCTCATGGGCATCAACGACATCAATAGCTTGAGCAAAGCGGGCGATCCGATGGATTTGTTTAGTTTTAGAATCAATTACCAAAAACCCGTGTCGGCAACGCCTTTGTTTAACGGCAATATTTCGGAAACTTTTTGGCGGACTTCATCGGACAATGTATTGAGAAAATACAGCTATTCTTATGATCATTTGAATAGGTTGCTGGAAGGAAAATACGAAAAACCGCAAAGTACAAACCCTTTTCCTGGTTCGTATGATGAGCGATTGGAATATGACAAAAATGGTAACATCTTGAATTTGAGACGTAATGGCGATTTGGATTCTGATTCGTCGTTTATGTATGCTCAAGAAATGGATGTTTTAGGATATGCTTACAAACCTGATTCAAATTTGCTGTTGTCGGTTACAGATGACACGGCAAATCCAAAGGGTTTTAACGATGGCAACACCCAAAACGATGATTTTGAGTATGACAACAACGGCAATATGACTGTGGACAAAAACAAAGACATCAAAAATATCACTTACAACCACTTGAATTTACCTACAAAAATTTTATTTGGTAATTCCAATTACATTACGTATATTTACACCGCAAGTGGGCAAAAAGTGAACAAAGTGGTAAACGAGGCAGGAGTAATTACAACAACCGATTACATTAACGGGTTTCAGTACAAAACGTTGCCTTCTGGCGATGGGGGGTTGGTGTTTTTTCCGCATGCTGAAGGTTATGTAAATGTGAATAAATCTTACAAATTAACTGAAAGTAGTTTGTACAATTATGTGTTTAATTACACAGACCATTTGGGGAATATCAGGATGAGTTACACGCAAACGCCCACGGGAGCCTTGTCGATTTTGGAAGAAAACCACTACTACCCTTTTGGGCTCAAACACACCAACTACAACTCCGACAAGCGGTTGTATGTGCGTGAAAGTGTTGCCTCCAAAATAAAACCTGTAACGCCTTTGTTTCCTTTGGTTTATAATTATAAGTACCAAGGACAAGAACGCCAAGACGAGTTAGGATTAAACTGGGATAGTTTCAAATGGAGAAATTATGATTATGCTATTGGGAGATTTATGTCAATTGATCCTCTTGCTGAGAAATACGTTTATAACGGTGTATATAATTTTGCTGAAAACCGTGTTATCGACGGTAGGGAGTTAGAAGGTTTGGAATGGGAAAACTTTAGAACAACCGGATCTAATCCAGGTAGCTTAAAACAGAAGACTCCATCGGCAGATGCACAAAGGCAACATTATTCTGTTACAGTAGCAAATTCTAAAAAATCATTTTCTGATTTTAAATCTGATTTTAAAGAGAATCCACAAGATTTCTTGACCAATTCTAAAGCTACATTTAATTCTCCAGTTGATGGAGAAGGTAATTCCTCTGATTTTAAAATAGGAAGCTTTATTAAAATTAATATTGACGGGCCAATGAATGATGGGTATGTAAAGGTTATAGGAATGGGAGAAAAAAAGGATAACTTAGCTGCTACTTTTGGAACAATGGAAGGTCATATTGAAAAAGGTAAAATCACATTTAGACTTCAAGAAAATAAAGATGGTAGTATAAAATTCTCAATAGATAGTAAATCTGAAGTAGATATGGGTATGGCACCAGAAAAATTCTCAAGAGAACAACAAAAGCAATCTTGGAAAGAGGTGTTGGATAATATTACAAAATATCTTGGCGGAGAGGAAACAAAAAGAGAAGTCAAAACAATAGAAACAAAAAAGAAAGAGTAATGATGTTTTATTTTTATAGTATTTTGATACCTTTTTTAATCTTTTATATAGGATTTTATTTAGAAGGTAAACCCAAAAGAAAATTGGGAGTAGTAGATTATTTTTTTAAAATGTTTTTGACTTTAGTTTTCTATACTTTATTGATATATTTTTTAGAAACAGAACATTATATTAATTCTAGTTGGACTTTTTATACATTGCTATTTTTTTTAATCCCATTCGCATTAATAATAATCCCTTTTAAATTGTTTTATTTTTTTCAAAAAAAATAAGCAACAAAAAACCGAAAAAATTGCTCGGTTTTTTTATTAATTAGCCTCAAAATAAAACTTTATGCACTTTTTTGGAAAGTATCGAATAATTAATAACCACCCGCATCACAACCCAAAGTGGCAACCTAGCCCCGACAGTAGCGGCATCCTTTTTGTTTTTTCTATAAAAACAAAAAGATACAGCGAATGGCGGGAACTGCCCCTTCGTGAAAATGCCAAATGTGGCGGCTCCTGATTTTTTGGCTAGCAATTAGTGTATTGTATTGGCTAATATGTTGGTTTTAAACTCTTTATTTTTCTTTCAAGTGTGGACGTTAAAATTATACTACGTCCAATTAACAAGTACTTACAATTTATTGAGCCTTATAAGAAATAGAATGTTGATTTAAAGAATACCTAGACTATTTTTTAACCGTGCAGGGCTGTGTAGATTTTGTAGATATAATACCTACAAGGTTTTTAAACCTTGCAGGAAATAGAATGTTTGGTTTAAAGAATGCCTAGACTATTTTTTAATCGTGCAGGGCTGTGTAGATTTTGCAGATATAATACCTACAAGGTTTTTAAACCTTGCAGAAAATAGAATGTTTGATTTATAGAATGCCTAGACTATTTTTTTAAGCGTGTAGGGCTGTGTAGATTTTGCAGATATAATACCTACATGGTTTTTAAACCTTGCAGGAAATAACATGTTTGAATTAAAGAATAACCACACTATTTTTGACTTTTTTATTAATTATTTAATATATTTTCTGCTCTTCAAAACTTCAAGTCTTTCAACTTGCTTCTTTTATCTTACATCATTTATCTTTCATCTTGCTTCTTTTATCTTTCATCTTGCTTCTTTTATCTTTCGTCTTGCTTCTTTTTTGACTTAAAAACTTTCGACTTCAAAAAAATTATATCTTGGTTTTGCTTATGGTAAAAAGGCCAATAAATGTGATCATCATGTTGAGGATAATGAGTTCGTTATCAAAAACATAACCTCCAAATAGGGTTTTAGAATTGTCGTTGATGATAAAGGTTATTGCAGGCGAAAGTAAACAAATAAATGGTACCCAGCGGTCGTTTACGGTTTTGGATTTCATGAACAATCCAAACGCATAAAGCCCCAAAAGAGGGCCGTAAGTATAAGAGGCTACCTTGAAAATCATGCCTACTACGGAGCTGTCGTTGATGGCATTGAAGACTAAAATTACTAAAAATATGATGCCCGAAAAGGCAAAATGAACCAAGTGTCGGGTGCGAACCATATTGGTTTTGTGTGCATTTGCTTGTTTGTCCATGCCTAAAAAATCAACACAAAACGAGGTTGTTAAAGCCGTTAGGGCGGAGTCGGTGGTGGCAAAAGTGGCCGCAATGAGTCCTAATAAGAAAACGATGGCAGGAACTATTGTCAAATGGTTGAGGGCAATTTCTGGAAAGAGTAAATCTGTTCGTGGCTTGCCCGACACATAATCGAGTGGGGTTTGTATGTTGTATTTTTGGGCATAAAGGTATAATAAAGCCCCTACACTTAGAAAGAATATATTGATAATTACAAAAATACCTGTAAAAGTAAACATGTTTTTTTGTGCATCTTGAATGTTTTTGCAGCTTAGGTTTTTTTGCATCAAATCTTGATCTAGTCCTACCATGGCAATGGTAACAAAGATGCCTCCCAAAATTTGTTTGACAAAATGAAATTTGCTTTCTACAAAATTGTCGAAGAAAAATACTTTTGAATATTGGCTGCTTTTGATGGCTTCAAAGGCGGTTATGCTATTGAAATCCAAACTATTACATATAAAATAAATGGTCATAAATACAGACGATACCAGAAAAAATGTTTGTAAGGTATCTGTAATAATAATAGTTTTGAGTCCGCCTTTATAAGTGTAAGAAAAAATCAACAACAATGAGATCAAAACGGTGAAAGCAAATGGGATATGGTAAAAATCGAAAACGAATCTTTGTAAAACAATTACTACCAAATATAATCTAAAAGCAGAACTTATTGTACGGCTAATTAAAAAAATAAGGGCCGCTGTTTTGTAGCTTCTTACGCCCATTCGGTGTTCGATATAACCATAAATGGAGGTTAAATTCATTTTATAATAGAGGGGCAAGAGCACTTTTGTAATGATGATAAACCCTAGAGCATTGCCCAAAATAAACTGAAAATATTTGAATTGTTCGCCTGTTGGGGCACCAACTTCGCCTGGAACAGAGATAAATGTAACTCCAGAAAGTGCAGTACCTATCATGCCAAAGGCTACAAGATACCATTTTGAATTTTTATTGGCCTTAAAAAAAGCGTCGTTGCTGTTGTCGTTTTGGCTAGACAAAAAAGAAATCATAAACAACATTCCAAAATAGATAATAATGAGTAAAAGTATGGCACTTGGAGTCATAAATTGTATTAGTTTTTGTTAATATTAAATGTTTTTTAATGAGCGAAAGGTACTTACATTTTGTTATTTTTGTAATAAATAAGCTACTTTTGCCTCGTTTGTTTTTAATTCTTCCACAATGATTTTGACGCCTCGTTTGAATAATTTTTTGTTAGACCATTGCAAGTCTATCGTTTTACTGCCTTTTACCCGTCTGAGTTTGATCATAACTGTTGTAGAAATCATGTTGTGTTCTAATTTTTGAGCTGTTCCTGCTTTTATACGGATGTTTCCTGTATGAAATTACAACCCAAAAACCAATTCAATAGAAAAGTTGGCAATTTCGGAAATTTTTCCTTTACTATTACAAGATATGGCCACGGTTGTGATAATTATTTTCTTTGACGTGCGTTTAACCGGCCATACCATAAGCTGTTCTAATTGGGGTTTGATGATTTTTTTTGATAAAAATATTTTTTGGTGGACTGCAATGTGCTGTTTTGAAGCAAGATGTTTGTATGATTGTGTTGTTGTTTTGCGTGAGGGATAGCAGTGGAAATCCTTTTTTGTTTTTTTTCTTTAAAAAAACAAAAAAGATTGCAACGAATAGCCCGACCCGTAGTTTTACGGAGGGGCACGCCCAAAAATATAAGATTTTATGTTGGTTTTCAATTGGTTCTTTTTTGCTAAAATGAGTCAAAAAAAATAGTTCCGTAGCCCAGCTATGCAACGATTTTTTTTTTTGAAAATTTTTTCTAAAAAATAACTACCCATCTTTGGACTATTTTATAAATATATTTGGTATTATTTAGTTTGATTTAGCAAATCGTAATAACATTTATATTAAAAATAAATAATTATTCATAAACAAATCAATCAAATAGTCATTTTTACTTACATAATCAAATATTATTTTGGGCGTGTCCCTCCGTAAAAACTTCGGCTCGGGTTATTCGTTGCAAACAACGTTCATTGAACTCCAAAAGAAATATAATATTGTAAGATAATCTTTTTTTTCCAAAAAAGTGGGGCATAAAAGGATTTCTACTGCTATCTTTCATGAAAAACTTCTAACTTCCAATTCGATATTTAGTTTATTAAAAAAACAGCTTTATTTCAATTCTAAATAAAAAGCAAATGGACTGAAAATCAAATATTTTATAAAACACATTCGTCAATTATAATTAATAACTGTATTTTGTCTATTAAAAAACACCATTTGACTGTTAAAAATTTTAAAAACATGACAAATATCATATTTTGTTATACATAAAAATAGTAACTTTGTGGTATCAAAACCGCAAATAATCATGAGTGTCATCTACCTATTAATATCCATCAGTATAATTGTAGCCATCGGATTTTTGGCAGCTTTTATAAGAGCAGTCAAATCAGGCCAATTTGACGACGATTATACCCCTTCTGTTCGTATGTTATTTGACGACGAATTAGTAAAAAAGAACCTTTCAAAAAAGTAAATTTTAAATCAATCATTATATTTTATGGAAATGCAACAATTTTATTACGACAACAAAATTGTAAAGAAGTTTCTCTATGCCACTATTTTATTTGGTGTTGTAGGAATGCTTGTGGGGCTAATTTTAGCCTTGATGTTTATTTTTCCAAATTTAACCGAAGGGATTTCCTGGTTAAGTTTTGGAAGATTAAGACCCTTACACACCAATGCTATTATTTTTGCATTTGTAGGAAATTCAATGTTTGCGGGCGTATATTATGCCTTACAACGTTTACTCAAAGCCCGAATGTATAACGACACTTTAAGCAATATCCATTTTTGGGGTTGGCAACTTATCATTGTTGCTGCGGCTATTACATTGCCATTAGGAATTACTACCTCGAAGGAATATGCCGAGCTGGAATGGCCAATAGATATTGCTATAGCCTTAATTTGGGTTGTTTTTGGTATCAACATGATTGGTACCATGATCAAGCGACGTGAAAGACACTTATATGTAGCCATTTGGTTTTTCCTTGCCACTTTTGTAACAGTAGCCGTATTGCACATTTTCAATAGTTTAGAACTTCCCGTATCGGGACTAAAAAGTTATTCTGTATATGCAGGCGTTCAGGATGCCTTGGTACAATGGTGGTATGGTCATAATGCAGTAGCATTTTTCCTAACCACTCCATTTTTAGGTCTAATGTATTATTTTTTACCTAAAGCCGCCAACAGACCCGTATATTCTTATAGATTATCTATCATTCACTTTTGGTCTTTAATATTCATTTATATTTGGGCTGGCCCTCATCATTTGTTGTATTCGGCATTGCCAAATTGGGCTCAAAATCTTGGAGTCGTTTTTTCAATCATGCTTATTGCACCGTCTTGGGGCGGAATGATCAACGGCCTTTTAACCCTTAGAGGGGCTTGGGACAAAGTAAGACAAGATGCTGTGTTGAAGTTTTTTGTTGTGGCCATTACTGGTTATGGTATGGCTACTTTTGAAGGGCCAATGTTGTCTTTAAAAAACGTTAATGCCATTGCCCATTTTACCGATTGGATTATTGCCCACGTACACGTTGGAGCATTGGCTTGGAATGGTTTTATGGCATTTGGAATGATTTATTGGTTGATTCCTCGCATGACCAATGGCAAATTGTATTCAGAAAAATTAGCTAATTTCCATTTCTGGATAGGTACTTTAGGAATTATTTTATACACTTTACCAATGTACGTAGCTGGTTTCTTGCAAGCTTCGATGTGGAAACAGTTCAATCCAGATGGTACTTTAACCTACGGAAACTTCCTCGAAACTGTCAAAGAAATCATGCCAATGTATGCCATGAGAGCCGTGGGAGGTACTTTGTATTTGATAGGCATGTTGGTGTTGGTTTACAATATCATCAAAACCATCAAAGCCAATGCCAGCATCGAAGACGAATTGGCCGCAGCACCTGCTTTACAAAAAATAAGCAGCAGCCGATTGAAAGGTGAAAAATTCCATCCTTGGCTAGAACGTAAACCCATTCAACTTACAATTTTGGCAACCATAGCCATTTTAATTGGAGGTATTATTCAAATTGTGCCTACCGTAATGGTAAAATCCAATATCCCAACCATTGCAAGTGTCAAACCATATACCCCTTTAGAACTCGAGGGTAGAGATTTGTATATCCGTGAAGGATGTGTAAGCTGTCATTCGCAAATGATCAGACCATTTAGAAGCGAAGTAGAACGTTATGGGCCACAATCAAAAGCTGGAGAATTTGTTTATGATCATCCGTTTTTGTGGGGGTCTAAACGTACAGGTCCCGACTTGCAAAGAGAAGGTGGCAAGTATAACGACAACTGGCATTTCAACCACTTTTGGAGTCCGCAAAGCATTTCCGAAGGGTCCATTATGCCATCATACAAATGGTTGTTTGACAACAAAGCCATGGACTTGTCATTAACCGAAAAGAAAATGAAAGCCATGCAAACACTAGGGGTTCCCTATACAGACCAGCAAATTGCTCAAGCTCAAAAAGATTTGAGAGCTCAAGCATTGCAAATTGAAAATAATTTGAAAAGCGACCCCGACTTTGTAAAAAGCGATGAAGCAAGTAAGAAAAAAGCTATTGCAAAAGGCGAAAAATTTGTTCCAATGAACGAAAGAGAAATTGTGGCCTTGATTGCTTATGTACAACGTTTAGGAATTGATACTAAAGAAAAAAAATAACATCATGTTTGAACAAATAAAACACAATTTAGAAACCATATCGGGAGTGTCTATTTACCCAATTATGTCATTACTCTTGTTCTTTATCTTTTTTGTCACATTGGGAATATGGGTTTTTTCATACAAAAAAGAAAAAATAGATGAATTAAGTAAAATTCCGTTAAATGATTGAAAACAAGGTAGTTAAATATTATTTGTACAGGAATTATCAAATACCAAACGATAATCTAATACACCATAAAACCTAGTTTTCTAAAAAAAAAATTCAATAATAAAATATATGTTTATGAATAAAATATTTCCTGCTTATTTACGAGTACCAGTGTTTTTTTTCCTCACATTTGGTGCTGTGGAATATTTTATAGATTCGGGCAACCAACCTGCATTTATCAAATATCCAATTGTATCTGTATTTTTACTGGTATTGTTATTTGTATTAATAGCTGTTGAAGTTACATTATATGCCGTGGACAACGTGATGTTTCAACTGCTTACAGATGAAGAAAAACAAAAAGCCATTGCCGAAAGTCAATTGGGCATAACACAGCAAAAATGGTATAAAAACCTGATGCAAAAACTAACCAAAACCTCGCCAATTGAAAGCGAAAACGATTTGTTGTTGCATCATGACTATGATGGAATCAAAGAATTAGACAACAATTTGCCACCATGGTGGGTTGTCCTTTTTTATGCCTGTATTGCTTTTGCCGCCATTTACTTGGTGCGATACGATATAATGGGCGCAGACAATCAAGAAATGGAGCTTCAAAAAGAAATGGCTCAAGCAAAAATTGATGTTGAGGAATATCTTAAAACAGCTCCAGATTTGATGACCGAAGAAAAAGTAACTTTACTTACCGAAAAAGCCGATTTGGAAAAAGGCAAAACCATTTTTACAGACAATTGTGCCGCATGCCATAGAGCAGATGGTGGTGGCCAAATTGGACCAAATTTGACCGATGCCAACTGGATTTTTGGGGGCTCTATCAAAAATTTGTTTCACACCATAGCAAACGGTGGCCGAGATGGCAAAGGAATGATTGCCTGGAAAACTACCTTAAAACCCAAAGAAATTCAGCTTGTGGCCAGTTATGTATTGTCGCTTCAAGGCAGCAATCCAAAAGAGGGCAAAGCTCCTGAAGGCGATTTATATAAGCCCGATCTTGCTGCAACTACTGTTGTAAAATAATGTCAAATACAAAGCATTTTGATACATTTTCAAAATGCTTTTTCAATATCATAATTTGTAGTAACAATTTTCAAAATGTCAAATTCCAATCAAAGTTTTAGAGACTCCATAGGCACAATAGACGACAAAGGAAAAAGAAAATTTATTTTTCCAAAAAAACCATCTGGCAAATGGTATAATTACAGAAAAATAGTGAGTTATTTTTTATTAATTATATTAATTTTAAATCCATTTATCAAAATTAATGGCAACCAATTGATGATGTTTAACGTTTTGGAAAGACGTTTTAATATTTTTGGATTTCCTTTTTGGCCACAAGATTTCTATATTTTTGTACTGTTTATGATAGTGGGCGTGGTATTTGTCATTTTATTTACGGTTATTTTTGGACGTATCTTTTGTGGATGGATTTGCCCGCAAACTATATTTTTAGAAATGGTTTTCAGACGCATCGAATATTGGATTGAAGGCGACAGAGGGGCTCAAATTCGATTGAACAAACAAGAATGGAATGCTGAAAAAATAAGAAAAAAAGCCTTCAAATGGTTGTTGTTTTTATTAATTTCATTTGGAATTGCCAATGTGTTTTTGGCCTATTTAATCAGTAGCGACAACTTGATACAAATGGTTCAGGATGGGCCCCAACACCATGTGAGTACTTTAATTTCGTTGTTGATTTTTACAGGTGTTTTCTATTTTATTTTTGTTTGGTTTAGAGAGCAAGTGTGCATTATTGCTTGCCCTTATGGCCGGTTGCAAGGGGTACTGCTCGATAACAAATCTATCAATGTAGCCTATGATTTTGTTAGAGGCGAAAAAGAATTGGGCAGAGCCAAATTTAATAAAAACGAGGATAGAGCCACCACAGGAAAAGGCGATTGCATCGATTGCGGATTGTGTGTAAACGTTTGTCCGACAGGTATCGACATCCGAAACGGTACCCAATTAGAATGTACCAACTGCACGGCTTGTATAGACGAATGTAATACCATCATGACCAGCGTTGGACTACCAAAAGGGCTTATCCGATATGCCTCTGAAGACGAAATAGAAAAAAAAGAAAAATTCCAATTCACAAACAGAATGAAAGGATATTCGGCTGTTTTGTTTATTTTGATGGGCATATTAATAGGCTTACTTTTTTTAAGAACCGAAGTAGAAACCACCATTCTTCGACTACCAGGACAATTATTTCAGCACAAAGGCGATAAAATTAGTAATATTTTTACTTATAAAATAATTAATAAAACAAATAATGACTTTAATCACATTCATTTTAAGTTGAAAAATATTAAAGGAAGCATACAAATGGTGGGCAAAAACGATATTATTGTTCCCAAACAAGGCATGAACGAAGGAACACTTTTTATAGAAATTGATGCTTTTCTGTTAGAAAGCGATAGAACAAAACTCGAAATAGAAGTATTTGATGGCAATCATAAAATTGAAACTACCAAAACCAGTTTTTTAAGTCCAAGAAATTTTTAACTATAAATATTAAAAACGATGAATCAGTCTGATAATCAACAAAATAGCCTATTTAAAGTAAGTTGGGGAACGGGTATATTTTTGGCTTTTGTAGGCTTCATGAGCTTTATTTTGTATTTTGTTATCAAAGTGCAATCCAATGCCAAATACGACAACGAACTGGTTGTTGCAGAATATTATAAACATGATGCTCATTTTCAGGACGAAATGCAAAAAGAACAAAACGCTTTTGACTCTAATTCAAAACCTCAAATCATGGATAATGCTCAAACAATTGATATTTTGTTTCCAAATACAATGGATTTTTCGAGTTTAAAAGGGACAATTTCGTTTTATAGACCTTCTAACCAAAAATTAGATTTTACGGTTCCCATTTCTGGACAAAAAATGGAAATTCAGAAACAAAATTTGGTTGCTGGCCGATGGAATATTAGTATAGAGTGGCAGTATAAAAACAAGACCTATCTTTTAAAAGAAAATTTATACATAAGATAATATTTATATCTATAAAAAACGAATATGTTATTTACAGCTTTCATATTTGGACTTCTCAGTAGTTTGCACTGCATCGGAATGTGTGGGCCAATAGCCCTTATGCTCCCTGTGGACAGGCACAACGAAGCTAAAAGGGTTTTACAAATCTTAACCTATCACACAGGCCGCCTTACCGCTTATAGTTTGATGGGCTTGCTGTTTGGACTATTAGGCAAGGGGCTATATTTGGCAGGATTACAACAAAGTCTGTCTATTTTTATTGGAATAGCCATGATTTTATTTTTTTTAATTCCCGAAAAAAAAATCAATGCTATTCCTTTTTTAAAATTTTTCTTCATTTTTATATCAAAAATCAAATCAAAATTAGGGCAACAATTCAAACAAAAAACCTATAAATCGTTGTTGAGTATTGGTTTTTTAAACGGTTTTTTACCTTGTGGCATGGTATATTCGGCCTTATTTGGTGCCATTGCACAACAAAACGTTGTACATGGTATGTTGTTCATGTGTTGTTTTGGATTGGGTACCATACCATTAATGAGTGGCGTGGTTTTGTTTCAAAATTGGATAACACTTTCCGTACGAAATAAGATACAAAAAATAATTCCTATTATTGGAATTTGTATTGGTTTTGTATTTATATTAAGAGGTTTAGGTATGAATATACCATATATATCACCATCTAATATGCAATTATTTATACAAGAAAACGCCAATTGTCATTAAAAAACATTTATTGATGGTGATAAGGTTCGTTTTTCAAAATGGTAAACGACCTATATAATTGTTCAACAAAAAATAATCGAATCATTTGGTGAGAAAAAGTCATTTTTGAAAGCGATATTTTGCCTTGTGCTTTTTGATAAACGGCCTCCGAAAAACCATAAGGACCACCAATAACAAAAACCAAATTCTTGATACCGGCATTCATTTTTTTTTGAATTTCTTCAGAAAAAGCAACACTCGAAAACATTTTGCCATTTTCGTCTAACAAAATCAATTGATCACTTGAAGTTATTTTTGACAAAATCAATGTTCCTTCTTTTTCTTTCTGAATTTTCTCCGAAACATTTTTGAGGTTTTTCAAATCTGGAATAATGTCTATTTCAAATTTGATATAAAATCCCAACCTTTTTTGATAATCATCTATCAATATTTGCAGGTTTTTATTGTCGGTTTTGCCAATGGCAATCAACTTGATGTTCATAAATAGAGTAAAATAATAAGGGCAAATTTATACATTTTTTACGTATTGAAAAACACCAAATGTAAATAAGTTCAATTATTGAAAGTGCTTTAAATTCTCTTTCCTTTTTTTATCTATTTTATTGAAATAAATAAAAAACTTTAACCATTTTATGAATAAAAAGGGTTAAAGTTATACCAAATATATTTATAAAATAGTCCAAAGATGCGTAGTTATTTTTTAGAAAAAATTTTCAAAAAAAATCGTTGCATAGCTGGGCTACGGAACTATTTTTTTTTAATAATTTTAGCAAAAAAGAACAAGTAGATTGGACTATTTTATATGTATATTTGGTATTATAACTGAGAATTGAGTTAAAATGATGATTTTTATAAATATTTAGCCTCTCTGTTTTTTATAATTATAGCAATTTTATTTATTTTTTATTCTTATTTTTTTGTATTGAATATGTAAAATTGGCTATTAAATTATTTTCTTCAATAAGTATTCCGTTTGTTTTTGGCAACCTAGAAATGTGCATATACCCCAAATCCAGTTTCATCGAAGGGTTTATTTTATAACCCAGATTAAAAAACAATCGGTTGTGATCAAAAAAATGGGTAGCGTCTGTGTGTGAAGCATTTATTAAAATTTCGTCGCCAACGCTACAATTTATTTTAGAATTGACATCGTATCTTATTGATAATCTATTTCTTGGTCGTAAAACATCTGGCGTTGAACCATCAAAAATACGGTATTCTAATGCTGTTCGATTCACTAAAAATGTTTTTTGAAACATTTCGTGTTGCCATTCTAATGCTACTGCCATTCGGTATTCTTTTGAAGGCATGGCATCAGCATCGGCAATATTTTGAATGATTTTATAATTTTCAAAATAAGCAAAAGGCGATACTGAATAAGTAATTTCTTTATTTGGTTTATAATACACCCACGTTCTGATGGAATTCATCAATACTTTATCGAATCGATTGAGGTTGTTAAACCCATTTTGACGGCGGTGTTGGCACTCGAGTTCTGTTTTTATTTTTTCGTTTACTGGCACACTCAAAGTAGCTCTAAACCAGCTGTTTGAGTGTGCTTGAGCATGAAGCATTATGCCTTGAAAAAGCAGTATCCAAATTAAAATTAAGGCAGTTTTTTTCATCATAAAAACAGATTAATGAGGCAATTTATTTCTAAAATAGCCATAAACCCATGTGCCTACAATGGCAAAAAACAGGGTAACAATCATTACAGTTACACCAGTGCCAATTTGTGCAAAAATGGGTCCTGGGCAAGCTCCTGTAATGGCCCATCCAAGTCCAAAAATAAGGCCTCCAATAACTTGTCCTTTGTTGAACGTTTTGTCGTGAAACTCAATTGGCTCGCCATAAATGGTTTTGATATTATATTTTTTGATAATCAAAACAGAAATAATTCCAACCACAATGGCACTTCCAATCACGCCATACATGTGAAAAGATTGAAAGCGAAACATTTCTTGGATGCGGTACCAGCTAATGATTTCGGCTTTGATAAAAACAATGCCAAATAAAAAGCCTACTATCAAATATTTAATATTGTGGTACCATTTGTGTTGCAATTGACTTTCGTTTACACAAACGGTGTCGAGCGAACGGGTTTCAAAATCGGTATTTTGGTTTTGCATGATCTATTTTTTAAAATTATAATGAAAGTATGAAAGGTAAAATGAAATTTGCCATAATTAAGCCACCAATAAAAAAACAACAAGTAGCAATTAAAGAAGGTAATTGAAGGTTAGAAATGCCCGAAATAGCATGACCGCTAGTACAACCTCCCGCATACCTAGAGCCAAAACCAATTAAAAAGCCACCAACAACCATCATCAAAAAACCTTTGATTGTAAACAAATTGGCCCACGAAAATAAGGCTGATGGCAACATTCCGTCGATGTCTGTAATGTTGTATAAAGCTAATTCTGCTCTTAAACCAGGGTCGATTTCAATTGGATTTGGGTTTGCCAATAGTGTAAAAGCCACAATTCCGCCCAATAATATACCAATAACAAAGAAAAAATTCCAAATTTCTTTTTTCCAATCATAATCAAAAAAAGGAATTTTGGCCGGCATACAAATGGCACAAGCATGACGCAAGTTGGCACTAATTCCAAAATGTTTGTTGCCTAAAATTAATAAAGCGGGAACTGTAAGTCCTACTAAAGGCCCTGCAACATACCAAGGCCAAGGCTCTTTGAGCATCGAAATGAAATCCATTTTTTTATTTTTTTTATTTTATGAGGCAAAAGTAATGACGCATAAATGAATGAATTGTAATTTATGTTACATAACTAAAAAAAAATTGACGAATCATGGTTTAATACGATGAATGCTATATTTTATAGCATTTTGCGTTTGGGATAGTAGTGGAAATCTTTTAGAAGCCCCCCAGCTCCCAAAAGGGGGGTGTTGTATTGCACGAATATAGTTTCTGAATGTGGTAGATTATTTCACAATATTTATTACTTTTGGAGTTCAATGAACGTTGTTTGGAACGGATAACCCGACTCTTGGGGAACGTCCAAAATATTGTAATGCTTTTTATTGTTTTATTTAAAATATCTTTTTTATTTACAAATAAATATAAATTTGTAATTTAAGTATTAAAATTTATATTCCAATTTCAAGAGCATATATCTAGGCATCAATCCAAATTCTGTTTTGGTAATATATACGTCTGAAACAGTATAATTTTTAAATACTTTAGTGTTAAATAGATTATTTGCAGAAATAAAAAATGTAATTTTATTATTTTTTAAAGTGTATTTACCTTCAAAATCTAAAAAATAATATTCTTTATTTGCGTTGTCTAAATTACCAAAATAATAACGCTCTGACTGAACTTGAAAATTTACCTTTTTATTCCAAATAAATGATAAGTTTAAAAAGCTTAGATTATCTGTAAATGAGTTTGTTGCGTTTGAAACTACCTTGCTAAAACTATATTTGGTTCCAATATGAAAATTGAAAAGACTTTTAAACCCTGAACGTAATTCAACTCCTGTTGAAGTATTATTATTCATTACTTTTCTCAAATCAGAGTTATTTACAACGTTTTTATAATCAATTACAGAAACATTAAAAAAAACTTTCATGTTTGATTTTATTGCTCGGAAATAATAATCAATATCTGATGACAAAGAAATGAAATTTTGATTTTTTATTAATATTTTTTCAGAAATATTATAATTCTGTGTAATGGTTGAATTAGTACCTAAATAATCATGATTCTTTGAAACAATTATTAATGTATTGAAGAAAAATGTATCATTCCAATTACCATTTGTATAATTTATAGTTCCAACGGTTGCACGAAGTTGATTAAATGCGGCTACTCCTTTTGTTAAATCTCGAAAAGCGGTATGTATAAATCCGCTGTATAAATCTGAAACATTGTTATTTTTAGAGTTGTATGCCCCTGTTAGGATTATTTTACTTTTGTCATTTATCTCCCAATCAAATGTAAATTTAGGATTAATAAATAAAGGGGTTTGATTGCTTTTGGTGTTATTTTGAAGTAATTGATTAAAAAGTTGATGTATATCAAATTGAGGTGCTATTGAAATTGTTTTGAATTTAAATTGTTGTTTTACAGATATGTATAAGTCATTTGAGGTGTAACTCAAGTTGTTTTTGTAATTATCTAATAAAGCTATATTTGAATTTTCAGGAAACAAATCTAATCTTGTGTCGAGTTCGTCTTTTCGAAATTGATTCCCAATTTTAAGTTCAAACAAATTACCGTTTTCCAATTTATTAAACAAATGAGATTCTATACCCGCAAATTGCATTTTGTTTCGACTATATTGTTTAGTATTATTGGCATTTTCAGGAAACAAACCTTGGAAAACAAATTGATTAACGGTATAGTCTTGTGGAGTAGCCTCGTTAATATATCTACCAGTAAAAATAATTACTTTTTTTGGTTTATATTTATTAGTAAAAACTATTTTTTGGTCTAAAAGATGGTTGTAAGAGTTAAGGTTTTCATTGAGGAGCGTGTTGTTAAATTTTAAATCACTGTTAATATTATCATTAGTTTTGTTAATTTTAAATGAAAGTTCTAGGGTTTTAGTTTTTGAAATTTCGCTTGTATAGTCTAATTTTGCAAAACCAGTAATTTGCTTATTTTTGATTATGTTTTTTTCCAAATTTTGAAAATTTGTATCTCCAACATTGTAATATTGTTCTTTATTCCTTACAATACTATTTTCGTCAGTATTTAAAAGCAATAGCACTTTTAATTTATCTTTTTTTGAAAGTGTAAAAATACTGTTCAACGAAATCATTTCGTCGTTATTGATTTTGATTCTTTTGAGTTTTAAATCTGGTAAAAAGGGATTTAAAGTGATTATCGAAAAAGCCGATTGGTTATCGCCAATATGAGAAACTTCATCATATCGATTGGGTCTTATTAAGTGATTGATGTCTCCTACGGCATCAAAACCAACATTATTTAGATTGCTCAAGAAAAAATATTTGTTTTTCTTTCCAAAATTCATCACATTTGTTTTAAATTCATATCTGTTTGCAGATACCAATCCGTAACCCAAAAGAGTATTTCCAAACCAAATATTTTTGGCATTTTCTTTTAGTGTCAAATTTAAAGCTACTTTCTGACTATTTTCAATTCCTTTCAAATGTTTATTGTTTGAATAGTTTTGAAATAATTCAATCTTATCAATTGGTTTTACAGGCATGTTTTTTGATAAAATTTTATAACCACTTTCTAATAAATCGTCACCATCAATCATCAATTTTTCAATTTCCTGATTACCAATTTTAATAGTTCCGTCTGATAAAACCTTGATGCCAGGTATTTTTTTTAACAAATCTTCAACAACTTGTTCATCTCCTTTTAAAAATGATTTTGCATTAAATATTATAGTATCCTTTTTTATTTTTATTGGCAAAGATGTCTTGACAACCACTTCATTTAATGAAAAAGGCATTTCTTTCAAATTCATGTCCTGTTGCAATTCCTGTTTGGATTCTTGTATCTCTATCTCAACGGTTTTAGTTTCGTATCCTAAATTTGAAAAAGATATTTTATACAATCCGCTAGGTAAGTTCAATTTATATGCACCTGTTTCGTTTGTGTAGGTATAGTGTAACACTGCAATAGAACTCCCTTTTTTTACAACTATGTTTGCAAATGCAATGGGTTCTTGTTTTGAATTTCTCACAAAACCTTTCAAAATTATTTGCGAGGCACATAAGTTAGTACTAAATATAAACCCTAACAAAATTATAATCAGTTTATTAGCGTTTAATCTTTTCAATATCTTCGCTGCAATCATCACAGTTTTCGTCATATACTATTTTTTCATATCCTTTCGGTAATCTACTTGACACTTTTTCAAATTCTTCTTTAATTAGTGCTTTCTTTTTGTCTAAATACTCTATCAATGTAATTGGATTTTCTAGTTTTTTGGAAGCCATTATTAGTTTTTCGTTCGAGTTATTAGAAACATCTATTTTTTTTGCAGTTATATGAAAAACACCATCTGCATCGTATATTTCCAAAATAATCCCTGATAACCCCTGAAATTTCCATGGTCCGAACGGTACAGGAATTTGAGTTGTAAACCATGCCGTATAAGTACGTCCTCTAAAATCTATTGTAGCTTTTTGACATTCAAATCCACCAATTTTTTTTACCTCTTCACTTAAATTCCACTGCCATTCAAATGAGTCTTCTTTTACGAGTAACTCTTTGTCAAACCAAATTTCCATGAAATAAAAATTTTTCCTATCATTATAAAAAAACTCAGGGGTTTTATTGTTTCTGACTACATCAAAACTTAATATTTGCCCATCATCAGTATTGGTTTGTTTCATTTTGCCGTTCTCTTTCAATATCACTTTTTCTTCGTATAACGAGTTTTTCATATCAAATTTCAATGAAAAATTTCGATAAAATGTTGTCGAAAAATGAGTTGATTGTTCATATTCAATTTTTCCAAAAACACCTGTCTCTTGCGAATGTAAATTTTGACAAAGAAATGTTATTATTAGTAAGGCGGTTATTTTTTTCATTTTAGTATTATTTATACCAATTGGGTTATAAATAACCCAATTGGTATTTTAGATTTACTTCAATTATGCGTTTTTTCTAAATATAAGAAAAACAAATTATTTGGTTTTAATTACAACTGTATCTAAACATTCTCCATAAGTCCATGCAGAGCAGCCAATTAATGAACCGTTATTGTAATAACATACTCTCCATCTACAAGGATAATCCTCATTTGAAATCTTTTCAACTTCCACAAATGAAGCCGAATTATTTTCACTCTTTAAATTATTTTTTTCATTTTTTAAATTATTTATGTGCCATTTTTTTTGGACTTGCACGGTTAGATTTCGTCCTAATGCTGAAAATGATCAGCTAAACGTTTTCATTTTTTTTTGGGAATGAAAAACCCGCAATTATTGGCCAAATAATATTGTTAAAAAGCTTTTTAAATTATTCATTAATATAAATACTTGTAAAATAATATTTTTATAAGCGTTTAAAACTAAAAATTTTTTAATATTATTATACTAATTAAATAATTTTATGTATTATATAACTGTAAAAGCTGTAATTTATTATATTCAAAATGTACTTGTTGATTTTTAATTATAAATTATAATAAAACCATATTTATTCCAAAAGCAACTAAAATGGATGTAAAAAAAAATGCGTGGTACTTCGTTTATCGTCAATAGAGGTGCTGGTAAGGGCCTTGAACACGAATAAACAAAGCCCACGCAAAGCATGGGCAAAGTCCATTCTTGTGTTCAATCCTAAGAAAATTACCAGTTTTCTAATTGACAAGAATAAAGCATTACTTTACATTTTGTAGTAAAGTAAGAGCGTTTTTAATTATTTAAAGACAAAAATAATGAATTAATAAATAAACACAAAATAAATTGTAATAAATATTCTAAATTAGTTTCAATTAATTCAGCTACAAGTTAAACAGCTATCTTAATATGTATAATTTACAATAATATATATATTGCATTCTTGAAATGTTGGTTGATATTAATTCTAAAATAAAGATTTTAAAATATTTAAAACTAAAATATAATTTTAGTATCATTTTATTTAGGTTGTATAAAAAAGTAAGATTAACAACTTTCAAATTATTTTTGTTTGATTTAACAAATATTTTAAGCTCAAAAAACGCTACTTTTTTTAATTTCTGATTACTTTTGCATCATTAATTCAAAAAAAATGATGCGACAATATATTTGGACGGGCTTGCTGCTTACTACGGTTTTTTTTTCGTGCCAAAACAACAATGAAACCCTAATTATAGAAAAGGAAAAAGCAGCCCAACGCAATGAAGTGATTTTTAAAAACATCAACAAGGCTTGGTTTTTTGAAAAACAACAAAATAATTTGACTTCGAGAAATTTGACCAATACTTGGACCGAATGGCGGATTTTTTTAAACGAATTGGAACAAAAACCCAAAAGTACGATTGGAGCTTTTCAGCAAAAAGCCAAAAATTTATCAAAAAAATCAGCCGATTTGAACCAAAACATTCCCGAAAAATGGGCTACAACGGCCATCAAAAGTCGGATTATGGTGCTAATTACGGTCATCAATTCGTTGGATTTGTACATTCATTTGAACCCAATTCCCGATAAAAAAGTAGTTGCCATTATTGCCGAAATCAATAAACAATCTATTGCCTTACAGGATCAAATGGACGAAATTGAAATCAAAACCAAAATTCAGGCAGAGGCTGGCGAAGGCGATTTGATCAAAATGTTGGACCCTTCCAGAGCCGTACCTACCCTTTCGTCGGACACTTTAATCAAAAAACATTGAGCAAAAAATTTTTAAATATCCTAGAGCAAGCGCCAAAAGTCAAACAAATTGTTTCGAGTTTGCAAATTGCAAATGCCAAACTGCATCTTAAAGGGCTTATCGGGTCGTCGGCATCATTTGTATTGGAAGCCCTTTACAAACAACAAAGTAATCCTTTTTTGGTAATTTTAAACGATAAAGAAGAAGCCGCTTATTTTTTAAATGATTTAGAACATTTGATAAACGATCAAGAGGTTTTGTTTTATCCTGCTTCCTACAAACGACCTTACCAAATGGAACAAACAGACAATGCCAATGTGCTGTTGCGGGCAGAGGTGCTGAATGCCATTAATGGAGTTGCTAAAAAAAAGGTAATTGTTACCTATCCTGAAGCACTTTTTGAAAAAGTAGTTACCAAAAAAGATTTGGATAAAAACACGTTGAAAGTACAAATTGGCGACAAAATTTCGATCGATTTTGTAAACGAAATGCTATTTGAATATGAATTTAAACGGGTAGATTTTATTACAGAACCTGGCGAATTTTCTGTAAGGGGCGGTATTGTAGATGTGTTTTCGTTTTCTAATGATTTTCCTTATCGCATCGAATTTTTTGGAAACGAAGTCGATTCTATCCGAACTTTTGATGTAGAAACCCAATTGTCTGTCGAAAAACAACAACAAATTTCGATTATTCCCAATGTAGAAAACAAAGTTTTTCAACAAAATAGAGAAAGTTTTTTAGACTATATCCATCCGCAAACGGTTATTTTTATTCAAAATACAGAAATGCTTTTGAGTGCATTGGATCAATATTTTGACCGTGCCATTCAAATATTTGACCGTTTAGACGGAGGCATCAAAAGGCTTTCACCAATAGAATTATTCATCAATCAAGAACAATTCGTTCAAAAAAGTAAAGCTTTTTCAGTAGTAGAAATGGCTTCAAAAGCCGTATATCGTACCACCAAAACGATTGAATTTCATATACAACCACAACCTTCTTTCAATAAACAATTTGAATTGTTGTTGCAAAACTTGAATGACAATCAAACCAACGGCATTCACAATTATTTGTTTTGTGCCAATGAGGCTCAAGCCAAACGTTTTCACGATATTTTTACATCGTTAGACGAGGTGAACTCCGAACATATTCGCAAACAATATTCGTGTATTACTTTGCCTATCTATCAGGGATTCATTGACTTAGAACATCAAATAGCTTGTTATACCGACCATCAAATATTTGAACGTTATCATAAATTTAACATCAAAAATGGTTATGCCAAAAAACAAACCATTACCCTCAAAGAATTGACAACACTTGCCGTGGGCGATTATGTTACCCATATCGATCATGGCATTGGAAAATTTGGAGGTCTTCAAAAAATACAAGTCGAGGGCAAAACCCAAGAAGCCATCAAACTGGTATATGCCGACAATGATATTGTATATGTAAGTATTCATTCGTTGCATAAAATTTCGAAATTCAATGGCAAAGATGGTTCGCCTCCAAAAATTTATAAACTAGGGTCAAATGCTTGGAAACTTTTAAAACAAAAAACCAAAGCACGGGTAAAACATATTGCGTTCAATTTGATACAACTGTATGCCAAACGCCGATTGGACAAAGGTTTTCAGTGTGCTCCAGACAGCTACTTGCAAGCCGAGCTCGAAAGTTCGTTTATATATGAAGATACTCCAGACCAACTCAAATCGACACAAGAGATAAAGGCCGACATGGAAAGCGATAGCCCCATGGACAGGCTTGTGTGTGGCGATGTGGGTTTTGGCAAAACCGAAGTAGCCATTAGAGCCGCTTTTAAGGCTGTGGACAATTCCAAACAAGTGGCTGTACTCGTGCCAACAACCATTTTGGCCTATCAGCATTACCGTACTTTTTCGGAAAGGCTCAAAGACATGCCTGTATCTGTCGGCTATTTAAACCGATTTAGAACTGCCAAACAAAAAGCCGAAACCCTCAAACAACTAGCAGAAGGCAAGTTAGACATCGTTATTGGTACCCATCAGCTCGTTAATAAAAATGTAGTTTTCAAAGATTTGGGTTTACTTATAGTGGACGAAGAACAAAAATTTGGAGTAAACGTTAAGGACAAACTTAAAACCATAGCGGCCAACGTGGATACCCTAACACTTACGGCTACCCCTATCCCAAGAACGCTTCAGTTTTCGTTGATGGCTGCCCGTGATTTGTCTGTTATCAGCACACCACCGCCAAACAGGTATCCGATTGAATCACAAGTAGTTGGGTTTTCTGAAGAAACCATTCGTGATGCCATTAGTTTTGAAATACAACGCAACGGACAGGTTTATTTTATCAATAATAGAATAGAAAACATCAAAGAAGTAGCAGGCATGATTCAACGCCTTGTGCCTGATGCAAAAGTGGGCATTGGCCACGGCCAAATGGACGGAAGCAAACTCGAAGAACTCATGCTGGCCTTTATGAACGGTGATTTTGATGTGTTGGTGGCCACAACTATCATAGAAAGTGGCCTCGATGTACCCAATGCCAATACCATTTTTATCAATAATGCCCATCATTTTGGACTATCCGATTTGCATCAAATGAGAGGACGAGTTGGACGAAGCAATAAAAAAGCTTTTTGCTATTTTATTTGTCCACCCTATTCGGCCATGACAGACGAAGCCCGAAAGAGGATACAAGCTTTAGAACAATTTTCTGAACTTGGAAGTGGGTTTAACATCGCAATGAAAGACCTCGAAATAAGAGGTGCAGGCGATTTGTTAGGCGGCGAACAAAGTGGTTTTATCAATGAAATTGGTTTTGATACGTATCAAAAAATCATGAATGAAGCCATAGAGGAACTCAAAGAAAATGAATTTAAAGACCTGTATGAAAACGAAGACAAACCCGAAAAAGTGTATGTTAAAGATTTGCATTTGGATACCGATTTTGAGCTTTTGTTTCCAGATGACTACATCAATAACATATCCGAACGACTTAATTTATACAACGAATTGAGCCTTATAAAAGACGATTTGACCCTTGAAAATTACCAACAAAAACTCATAGACCGCTTTGGTCCTTTGCCCAAACAGGCAGTATCGTTGCTCAACAGCATCAAAATAAAATGGATTGCCACACAACTAGGCATCGAAAAACTGGTTATGAAACAAGGTAAAATGATTTGTTATTTTGTGTCCGATCAACAAAGTAGTTATTATAGTTCTACAACATTTACAACTATATTACAGTTTGTACAAAAAAACCAAAAATTAGCAAGTATGAAAGAAAAACAAACTCCAAACGGACTGCGGCTTTTACTTACATTTGATCAAGTAAAATCAATCCAAAAAGCCCTGGAGCTCATGTCTATGATTTAATGCCATTGATAATATTCATAAAAAAAACTGTTCTATATGTGTAGAACAGTTTTTTTTATGAATGAAAAAATAGTTTTTTTATACTTGGTCGTTTCCTTTTTTGCCAACATTGCCTTGAGCCTCAAAACGAACTTTTAGTTTATTAAAACTTGTTGTAGCATTTGGAATACCACTTTCGTGTGCCTGTTTAAAACTATTATAAACATTGGTGGCTTGTGCATAAGCTTCATGTCCTGCAATACGTTTTGCATCTTCAATACGCTGAATAGCATTGCTCAAAGCACTCGAAATGGCATCTAGCTGATTAAAAACAGTTAGGTCGTTTTGTAAGTTTACTAGATTTATAAAGCCAGGCAATATGCCTGCTCCGTTGGATTGAGCCTCTGCAAGACAGTCGTCTGAAAAAACCTTGTTGGCAACATTAATGGCATTATAGCTCAGTCGTTGCTCGTCTGTGAGGGTGGTGTTGGCGGGCACTTTTGATAAAATAGTTGCAATACTAGCATTTATAGCCGCTACATCTGCTACGGCTAAAATTACATTTAACCTGTTTTCTGATAAATTACTCATAAAGATTGTGTTTTAATACGTTGTAATTTTTTTTTATATTTACTTCTCACAAATATATTATTTTTTTTAATTCCAAAATTTTTTTTAGCTTTTTTTCTACTCCTTTTTTTCTACTCCTATTTTTCTATCAGCAAACCTAACTGCAACTTTTATAATCTATTTTTGAATGGCAGATATAAGGGTTTTATTATAATTTTTTTCTTTTGTGCCTATTATTTTTTATTCAAAATATTTAAAATCTTCAACCAACATCTTGTAGATTTCTTCTTTTACTAATTTAGTTTTTTCTGAAATTGTTGTTATTTTTTCTAATAAATCGGAACAATCATTTACATCGGCATATTTTTTAATTTGAATTAAACCACTGTCTTTGGTTACAAAATCTGGATAATCAAAATATGTAAAATAGGCTTCTTCATGCAACCCTACATTTTCTAGTATTTGCCCCTTGGTATAATTCAAATTCCAATATTGATAAAATGCTTCAATAGTTGTTGCTAAATCTACCCCCACCCCAGCCCTTCCCGAAGGAGAGGGAGTAGATTTTTTGATTTCTTTTTGCAAAATAGTTCTATAAAAACTCTCTTGATTGTTTGGACTCATGGGGTTATCTACCCAAACTTCTGGTGCACCCTCAACAGGGTTGTCTTTTTCAAACTTGGTAACCACACAACGGTTTTCTGCTAAGCCAAAAGCATAACACAACGCAAACCAATCTTCTTTTAAATGGTCTGAAATATTGGGTTGCCATAAATCATATTGATTTGCCCAAGTTGGATATTTTCCAACCAAACATTTAGAAATTGCGAACCATGTGAAAGTTCCTTGGGAACTGAATAAATCAAATGCACAATAACTTCTATTATCTGTTGCACCACTCTTAATATTTGACTTATTTATATCTTTTATTGATGTATCTAATCTGAACCATACACTTTTTAAATTATTTTCTGAAAACCTATCGATATTACCTCTACTTCTAATTCTTACAGGAGTTAAATTATCCATAAACCCAATTATGATAGAATTAGGAATTCCATATGTCTTTTTATTACCACGTCTATCATCTTTTAATGGTAAACCACCAATAACACCATTACTCTTTAATTCCGAACCTGTTGGTGTTCTAATAAAATCATAAAGTTTTAAATCGTATTCATCTCTAATACTTTTTAAATTCTTATTGAATGGAATTTTCGTTGAATTAGCAATTAGAATATTTATTTGATTTGAGAGTTCTTCATCATTAATATTCCAATTAAAAGCCAAATCGGATTTTTTAAATCCTGTAAAATCAAATATATTTATTTTGTTTGCATTACTTTCTTCTTTATAATTATATTCCCAAATAGTAAAAGCAAGTGGCCATTTTCCATCCAATTTAAAAAACTCATTACTTGTTACAATAAATCCGTTTATATATTTAAAATGTTTATCCCATGTTTTTCTAAAATTAACAAAAGCTGGTCTCGGAATTAACCAAGATGTTGGTGTGAAAATTAATACTAATTGTTTTCCATTCGTTTTAATTTGTTGAGCAAGAGAAATATTAATAATCTGCCCTAAAAAAGCTAAGTACCTTTCAATTGAGGCATCTTCTCCTGCAATATCAATAATTGATTGATGAATCAAATAATTTGCATCTTTTTCCTCACGAGTGACAACATTTTCTTTAGTATTTTTATACGGCGGATTTAGTAAAAAAGCCAATGGTTTGTCTAGTGGTTTTTTAGTACTTTCCAATACAGCATCTTCTAATATTTTATAATAATCTACACCATTTTTCTCAATAAAATTCAATCCTTGGTTGGTGCTAGTTTTTGGCACAATCGTAAAGCCTGTTTCAATATGCCAAGGGTCGGCTTTCATCCGTTTTTCAATAATTTTCAATAAATCGGGTTGCAGTTCCGATATTATTTTGTGCTTTAATTTACCTTTATAACTGCTAATTAAGTTGCCCGAACCACCAGCAGGGTCAAAAACTACATAATTTTCGTGTATGCTTTCAAATACTTCATTTTTGGCAAACCATAGGGCAAACTTACTCAAGTTGTCGTCTGTAAAAAAGATACCGTGTTGTTTTACATATTCTGGATCTATCACTGCCAATACTTCATCAAAACGAGAAAAGTAATAATCAACGGTTAAGCCACTGCCTTCATTGGTAAAAATATATTGCGTTTCAATAAATTTAGTAAACTCTTTTTTATATTTAGGTATAATTTTTATATCGTCAGAAAACTTTTTGCCTGAAAAGCCAATAATTCTAATAGTTTCAGATATTTCGTTTTCGGCAACAGACGAAGTAATATCCCAATAGGGAATAATAGAATAAAACGCATGTACCGCCTCTATTGGCGTTTCAAAAAATAATTTTAATCGTTCAATTGCATGAATAAAATTGTGTTTATTCACTTGAATTCTTTCCGAATCTAAATGCGTTAAAACTTTTAAAATTTCATAAGTTTCTGTAATCAAACTTTTTTTACCTTGAAATAATTCGCCTTTTAAATCTTTTGGGTCAAGCCAATATTGAGCTGCTTCTTTAATCAAAAGTATATTTGGCTTTGCTGTTTTTCGAGCATTTTCTTTTCCAATAGTGCTTGGTGCCATGTTTGCATCGGCAGTATTTGATATTACAACAGCAAATTCTGGGAGATTTTTTATTTTCCAAATGGCACAAAATTCATGGGCAATTACCATGATAGAATTATAAGACAAGCCAAATTTCTTTTTATAATGAAGTGCCTGATAAAAGCCATCAAGCCATTGTGTATAGTTTGTTTTGGCTTCTATAATAATTTGACCTTCAACATATCCGTCTGCTCCATGTGTGTTTTTTCCTGATTCAATGGAAAACTTGTCTTTAAAAAGTTTTGTAAACAATGGGTATAAGAGTTGTCTTTTTGCATCTTCGTTTTCATTACTTTCAATATATTTTTGTAAGCTGCGAAGTTCTTGGTCGAATGTTTGTGTTTTTGCCATTATTTTGATATTTTCAAGAAGTTGTCAAAGTTAAAACTTTTTTTGATTTTTTGCCATTGAATTTTTCTTATGTTTTTATTTTCAGCAATACATCTCTTTCGATAGTTAGTTTTTCAACTTCTTTTTTGAGTCTCGCTATTTCTTGGTCTTTTTCTTCAAAAATGTCTTTGTTTGTGGTAAATGTTGCGGGCAGGGTTTGGGCTATGTCCATAAAAAAGTTGTGTTGCAAGTGGGTGCAAAGTTCATAGAGCCTTGCGGTTTGTAGGGATTGTTTTTTTTCAAAACTCAAGACAGTAGCCAATTGTACCTGCATTTTTCGAGCAAGAGCAGCTCGTCTGGTGCGTTTTTGTTCAAAATAAGCCACTAATAAATTGCCTATGTGTATCGTATTATTTTAGTTTATAGATGCAAATGTATATAAAATAGTGGATTATACAATATTTTATATGGCATTTAACAGTATTTTATATGGCATTTTACAATATTTTATATTGCATTTAACGGTATTTTATATTGTATTTAACGGTATTTTATATGGCATTTAACCATATTTTATATGGCATTTAACAATATTTTATATGGCATTTAACAATATTTTATATGGCATTTAACGATATTTTATATGGCATTTAACAATATTTTATATGGCATTTAACAATATTTTATATGGCATTTTACAATATTTTATATGGCATTTAACGATATTTTATATGGCATTTAACGATATTTTATATGGCATTTGACAATATTTTATATGGCATTTAATGATATTTTATATGGCATTTTACATCAATGACTATATATTTTGCGATAATATTTGTTGTATGATGTATTAGTAAGATGTATTTTTCAAATTTGCCAGCTGTTTTTTGAGACACGGATTTTACGGATGCTTGCAAACACGGATTTTGTTTTGGTGTTGAGGTTGTTGGGACTCGGGTTTTGTGTTTAGGTTATACCAAATATATTTATAAAATAGTCCAAAGATGCGTAGTTGTTTTTTAGAAAAAAATTTTCAAAAAAAAACGTTGCATAGCTGGACTACGGAACAATTTTTTTTGATTCATTTTAGCAAAAAAGAACCAATAGATTGGACTATTTTATAGGTATATTTGGTATAATCAAAAATTTATACTATTTTTAGCATCAAATTCAAATAAATCTCAATCAATAATATTATAAAACTTAATATTTAACAAATTAATTAAAAAAATATGATAGTAGAAGTAGCTCAACTACATGTCAAATACGGACAAGAAGTTCAATTTGAACATGATTTTAACACAGCAGGACAATATATAAGCAGCATCAATGGTTATATCAAACATACTTTATTAAAATGTTTAGAAAAAGAATGTCAGTATATATTACTTGTTGAATGGAACCAACTTGAAGACCACACCATTGGATTTAGAAATTCTGATGCATACCAACATTGGAAACAATTGTTACACCATTATTACGAACCTTTTCCAACAGTTGAACATTATAAAGTAATTTTATAACCATCTATAAATCTATTTATTTAAAATAATTTATGGTGTTGTTGGAGTAGTTGTTTTCGTACTATCAATAGCTATTTTTTTCTTTTTATATTGATTTTTTTGTATTGGATCGGGTTTTGTATAACCAATATTTTGGCTTATTTTTTGTTTAATTACCACTGCATCATTAAGTACAAAGGGCAAAGGCATAGAGTTGGTAGGTCTTTTATCGATATGTAAGTCTTTATTTTGCATCAAATCAAACGAACTTTCCATTAAATCCATATCCAAAACTTTCGAGGCTTGGATACTAAATTGTAGCTCTAGCGGAATTTGATGTACAACATAATAAGAAATGATTTTTTTTCCATGTCTTGGATAAATACCCTTCGTTGTGCCATTCAATAGAACCCCATTGGCCATTAAGTGATGAAATTCCAATTCTTCGTTTGCAAAAATATCGTATCTATTAACCAATCTATTAGGAGTAATTCTTATTTTTAAGAACCTGTTTTTGCCAACGATACTATCTTGTACAAACGCTATGCTAGGTTTGCTAAGATTTATTTTTGTAGCTTCTTTAATATACGTAAAATCAGAATTATATTTGCTATACAAAGGTAAATGATTGAATTCTGTAGCTATTTTTGGGTTTTTGCCTAAATATTTTTGTGTCCAGTCATCTAAATTTTGGTCATAAGTAGTATAATATGCTTTATTATGATCCGCATCAAATATGTATAACAAACTATTGGGTTTTGCAATGCCATAAGCAAAATCTGCGTTAACATGTGCCTGAATACCAAACACGATCGAAAACACCAACAATATACCAGACAATATCCCCTTATGTTTTGTGTTATGAAAAATAGGCAACATCAATCCAAATATAAAAACCACAAGTATTACACTGACATACAACATTTTAAGTCCTAGTCCAACAGGAAACATATATACAAATGGAGCTAATATAATTAAGGTAGGAATGCTTACTAGTATATTAAAAAATCGATTGGTACGCTGAGTAAAAACAAAATAAGTAAGCATCAAAATCCCTGAAATGGCAGGTAGGATTAAAAAGCCGGCTCCCTGCAACTGAAATGCAATGCCTAAATTGATGACAATCCAAATAAATAATGGAGCAATATAAAGACTCATATAATTTTTTTCGACAGATTTTTTATGGTAACCATAAAAGCATATACTTAAACTTAACAAAATAAAACTTAACATATAATCATGTCCATTATAAGTAAATCCTTGCGGAATTTGTTTATAATTAGAATAAATTTCCAACAGGAATTTCCAACCAAAATAGGTAATCAAACCACATGTAAGTAGGCAAACAAAATAAAATAAAAAACCTTTTATAATTTCATCTAAATAAAGTAATCTTTTAGACAAACCCAGAAATATTATAAGTATAAAAAAGGCCATTGTAGCAATAGCCATAGGTTTTACCCATTCAAAAGGGTAACTAATAAAAGCAAAAGGAGTGTTAAAATAAACATCGTCTGTAGTTGCCGCTAAATTTTCTAAGGGGGCATTAGAAAAATAATTCAACAAAGGCACCAAATAACTGCCTTGGTGTGTTATCGATTTTTCGTTAACATGAAAAAAATCATCTTGCTGGGTGTGGTAATTAAAATGGTCGTCTATAAAGGCAAAATTAAACCCCTGAACCCCACCTTGTTCTCTAAAAACCGTCAAATCTGTATCATTAGGCAACATTTTATAAATGCTGTACATCAAGGAGTTAGCAACGGGATAACTTGGATTGGATGCAGTAAAGGCTTTTACCATTTGTTGATTACCTTGATTTACCTCCATCAGCATATAACTTGGCCCAGAAGTACCTCTTGCCTCAAAATTAATCACCAGTCCTACCTTTTTTAGCAATGGGTTTTTTTCTACAAATAATGCCGCACCATTTAATCCCAATTCTTCTGCATCAGAAATTAGTATGTATATATCGTTTGTATGTTTTTTTTGATTGTGTATAAATGCTCTTATACCTTCTAAAATTGTAGCCACCCCCGACGCATCATCACTTGCTCCATGCGAAAACGAATGTGGGGCACTATCATAATGTGCTAATAAAAGTAAAGCTTTTTGGTTTGTCGTTCCTTTTAGTTGTGCAATAATATTCTTACTTTGTGTTAAAGTACCTTTTTCTGTAAGAGAAAAACCCGTTTCAAATGCTGGATTCAAACCTAATTTTTGCAACTCTGTATATATATAGTTTGCTACTTCATCATGATTTTCAGAACCCACATAATGTGGTTTTTCAGCTATATTTTCTATGTGTTTCAAGGCTCTCGTTGTCGAAAATTCTGAAAGAGCTTCGTTTTTTGAGGTGATAGAAGGGAGCATTGTAAAATAAATCCAACCTAAAATAATAAATATACCAACTATAGATATAAAAACCGTTTGTAATTTTCTCATGTATTTTTTTTATAATTATTTAGTTATTTTAACTAATAACTTATTAATATCTTTTGTATAATTTTAAATCTTTTAATGAATATCTTTTTTAACAAGCATGATATAATCGTTTTCTAGTATCAAATATCCCTGATCATATACAAATCGATAGCTATTTCCTGTTTTGGTGTTCAATATAGTGGTAAAATAGTCAAAGTCAAATCCCAAGTTAAGCAATTTTGATTTGCTAATTTTCGTTTTACCCTCTGGGTTTGATTCTACTAAAATTCTGTAATTTTTACGTAATTTATTATTAATATTTCGCATATAATTTGTGGTATCCTTATTAATTTTATTATTAAAAGCATTCCTACAACTATCACTACAAAACTTTTTATCTTCTCGGCCAATTATTTTTTCACCACATTCTGGACATTGCTTATTCATTTTTCAAATATATATAATTTTATTAATAAAAATAATTTTTTGATTAAAATTCTATAAATCAGTCAAATATATGAATTTATTTCCAATTACAAACGGTTACAATTATTTACAACCGAAAATAAATACTTATTAACCATATTATCTCCAAAAACAGTAGCATTTTTGCACCGTCAATCAACAACAAATCTTATTATTGACATTTAAAAATAATATATAACAACAACATTAAAATTTAAAGCCATGAACAACTTAAGAAACAGAGTACAACTTATTGGAAACGTAGGAAACGACCCAGAAATCAAATCATTTGATGGTGGAAAAAAGTTAGCCAATCTAACAATTGCAACCAACGAAACTTTCATCAACGAAAAAAGAGAACGAAAAACAAACACCGAGTGGCATCGAGTGGTAGCTTGGGGCAAAATCGCAGAAACGATCGAGCAATTTGTCAAAAAAGGGAAGGAAATTGCCATCGAAGGCAAATTAACCACTAGAAGCTATGACGATAAAAATGGAGAAAAAAAATATATAACAGAGATTATCGTTCAAGAAATACTGTTATTAGGTTCAAAATAATGCTATATTAATCCTGAAAAGAGATTGGTAGTTTAGATATTAAAATTTTAACCAAACCCATCAAGTGTTTGAAGGTAGCTTTATTAATACTGTAGTTTTTGATTCATCAATAAATTTATCTTTTTAAAAAAATTTGTAAAATAATACACTTAAATACCAACTCTTTTCTATTTTATGGCCTTACAAAAAATGAACAAAGATGTACCTATAATTTAGTCAAAATCCTGCTACCGTTTTCTGTTTATTGCATTTATTATAGGGCATGCCGCCAAAAAAAAAGAAAGCCCCCAATCAGCCAAACTGTTGATTCGGGGCTTCCTTTTTTTGTCGTCGGGCTATCACGAGCACATGGTGCCTTGCTCTATCCCTCATGCAAAAAAAAAGGTCGAAAACAACATTCTTCATAAAATGTTGTTTTCAACCTCAAATGCAATATTTAAAACTTCCTACTTATAGTCAAAGTATGTCATCTACTTATCCTTGGCATGAAATGAACCCCCCAGAAAAAATAACGAATCCATCATTATAAAAACCTTGAAACTAACTTATAATTTATTGAAACAACACTAATAAGCTAGCCATTTCATACTTAATACTTATTACTTAATACTTAATACTTCATACTTAAAAAAAGTACTACCTTTTAAGTGAGAAATGGGCTTTAAATTGTTTAGCTAAAGTTTTTTCAATATAATCTACTGTAAACCAGTAATCTGTGGAAGGGAGTTGTGCTCCGTTTAGGGTTCCGTCCCAACCTTCGTTTTGATTTACAGAGGTAGCACTCAATTGTTTGAGTAGTTTTCCGTTGCGGTCAAAGATATAAATTTTTGTGTTAGGTTGCGATTTTAAACCCGTAATATTCCATGTATCATTAAATCCATCGCCATTTGGTGTAAAAAAGTGCGGATAATCAATGGTTTCTACATCCAATATCGTGTAAGGATCACAACTTTGATTTCCTCCCTCAATGTCCCATACCCAAAGGGTGTGCGAGCCAAGGCTCACATTTTCAAATTTAGGACTCACCTGTTGTGGCCCATCGTCTAGGCTGTACAAGTAAGTTCCATAACCCGCTACGGTGGCCTCTATAATTTGATTGCTCTCAAAAGCATTGGTTATCGTATAAGACACCCCAGCTATTGGAGCCGCTGGCCCTGATTGATATACATCAAAACCAACAGAGGTAGTCGTGCAGCCCAAAGTACTGTTGCTAATAACTTTGACACTAAATGTTCTTACGGCATCATTCACAGAGATGTCCCCGTTTTCGATGGTGTATGTAGCCCCCGTAGCTCCAGGTATTACCTGCGGAACGGCCGCTCCCTCCTTGACATACCACACATAGGTATAATCGCCCGTTACCTGACTGTCTAGCGTAAGGGGTCTTACTACTTTTTTGGTTAAATAATCCACACAAATGTAGTTGTAGCCATTATTGGTTTGGATGATAGGATTAGGATAACGCTCTATTTTGATGTTGATGGTTGTAAAATCTGTACATTTTGGCAAATAAATATTGTTGGTGTTGGTTACTTTTACATATATCGTGGACAACACAGGGTTTACACCCGCACTACTTGGGGCAGGCGTAACGTAATTTTGAGCCTGAACCAAAGTCAATGCGTTGGTGTCATTGGCCAAGTCGGTAGGGTTTGTAAAATAGGACAATACAAAAGTAGCAGGATCCTGGCCATTGAGTATTAGACCATCAAATTGTGTCAAATCAACTTTGCCAATACCGTCATAAGGATCGCCATAGTTGTCGCAGGTTGCAAAATTTTGAGGCCCAGTGGCTCTGGCTCTGTCTTCTACAATAAGGGTTAGGGTGCCAATTTCGTTGGTACAACCCGTGGCATTATTTACGATTCTTACATAAATGGTTTGGCTGTGTGGCGTAGTGTTGGTAAACAACAACGGCAAAGCATTAGTTCCATTTTGTGCCTCGGTTTGCAAGGCATGAAAGGTAAGGGTAAAGTTAGCGGGCAACTGCGATGTGCCTAATAATAAAGCTATTTTGGGTTGCAAATCAAACTGAGCCAAACCATCGCTGTTGTCGTCACAAATTTTATAAACAGGCAATGTAGCCACGATAGGTCTTGGGTTTACCGTTAGTGTTTGTTTTACCATCACAAAACAATGTTGCCCTTGGTAATCTGTTCGGGTATTTTCTACACGAATCCACACATCGCCAGCCACGGCGGCGGCTGTTGGGTTCAGGATTTCGTTTACAGGAGGCACGGCTGTTGCCTCTGCATAAGAACGGAAATACCTCAAGATCAAGTTCGGATCGCCATTCATAATATAAGTAGCATTAACCGTCAAATTGAAAACCGACAATGGCACATCCAACGGGTTGTTGGGATCGGTGTAATTGTAAGCACATTGAGTACCAAGGCTAGGAATACCCGTTGTTCTTGGTGTTGGTATTGGCAAGACTCTTATGTCGAGTTTGGTCCAGCTTTTGCATCCAGTAGCATTGTTGGTAACCATTACACCCAGCGTTTGAGCAAATGGTGTGGTGTTGGTATAAGCCGTTGGATTGGCAATAGGTGTTCCCGTTTGCGGGTTGCTGTAACTAGGATAATATGTTACGGTATAGCCCGTCAAACCTTGGGTAATTTCGTTGTTTTTAAGGGTCAAATCAAAGGTATAAAACTGGTCGTTTGGATTGGCATCGGTGTCGCAAACACTCAAAGCCGTAGGGATAGTCAAAGCCAAAGGCAAATTGACAATCAAATCAAAACGGGTAATGTTTCTACAATTGGTGCTGTTTCGTTTGATGCTGGCCCAAATGGTTTGCGGGTTGCTTATGTTGTAATAAGCAGCTGCATTTACAATTGGATTGGCTCCCGTTAGGGCATCGGCTTGGGTCAAATGATAAGTAACAGTATAGTTGCTAGCGGCACTGGTTTGCAAGGCTAATAAACCTGCCGTTTGTTGGGTCAAATCAAACAAGGTTAAACCATCTTGGTTGTTGCTATCGGTTTGATCGCATTTTGTCAAGTTGGCAATACTTCCCGAACCAGGAACGATTGGTGCAATATTGACATTCAATTCTATCGTAATGGCTTTTCTGCAACCGTATTGGTTTACGGCACTGGCATAAATAAATTGTACCAAAGCCCCACTGTTTTCATAATGTTGCGGATTGGCAATAGGATAAGATCCCGTTTGGGCATCGCTCAAGGTTTCGTGGTAAGTTATAGTAACGTTTATAGCACCCGCCAAAATATTGGCCGTAAGGGTTGTCAAATCAAAAAAGTATTGTCCATTTTGATTGGTATCGCAAATGGCCAAAGGTGTTGTCGGTACAACAGGCATAGGCAACGGATTGACAATCAAATCCATAGTGCTAATATTAGAACAACCTGTAATGACATTGGTTAATTTTATACCCAAGGTTTGCGAATATGCCAATACATTGGTATAACTGCTCCAGTTGGCCGGCAAAATGGCATTGGTATTGGCATTGGCATCTGGCAAACTAGGATAAAAAGTAACATTCATGCCTGTTTGTCCATTCAAAAGGGTGGTAATTTGGCTGGCCAAGTCAAAATTTTCAAATCCCAACGGAGCGTTAGCATCGCAAAGGGTCATTGATGTAAAGCTCGAAGGTACAAGGGGTAATGGTTTTACAATTAATTTAAAATTGCCAATACTAAAACAACCCGTTCCAGGATATTGTATTCTGAAATAAACCATTTGTTGGTTGGGGCTAGTGGTATTGGTATAAAAGTTAGGTAAAGCATTGGTTTGGTTTTGAGCATCGGCTAGGGAGCTGTAATATTTGATAACCGTTCCAATAAGGCCATTGGCAATTTCAGCATCTTTGGCGTGCATGTCAAAGGTTTCAATCCCATCGTTTGTAGGAGCGGTGTTGTCGCAAAGCACATAATCGGTCAGATTCACATTTGGAATCGGACGCGGATTGACAATCAGTTGCAAGGAGCTTGTAGAGAAACAAGCAGGAGCTAAAGGATCGAATATTCGTACATATATGGTTTGAGAAAAAGGCGTGGTAATGTTGCAATAGGTGTTGGGCAAGGGTTGCTCGCCTGTTTGAGCATCGGTTAGCGTTACGTGGTAAGTAACGGTTAAAGAGGCGTTGTTGTTGGTAATTTGTGGTGTAGCATTGCTTAGCGTAAAACAAGCAACACCGTCGTTATTGTCGTCGCAAACCTGAAGGGCAACGGGTGTGTTAAAGGCTGGAGCCGATAAAATGGTAACCGTGGCCAGAGCCGTGTCGTCCACACAAGGAGCTACACCTGCAACGGTGTAAGTAAAACTGCTCGAAGCCCCTGGCGCTGGCACAAATGTACCGGCAGCAGCATTGAATGTGCCACCTGTGCCAGAGGTTCTTGTCCAAACCCCGCCTGATTGTTCGCCCAACAAAATGTCTGCCAAGTTGATGGTAGTGGTGCTGGTTTCGCAAATGGTTAGTGTACCGTCTGTACCGGCATTGGGCACTTCGTTGATGTTGATGGTGGCCATACTAAAATCGTCTAAACAAGGAGCGCTACCGGCCACTGTATATTTGAATTGGCTTGTTGTAGCCCCCAAACTAGAGGTAAAAGTACCCGTTGTGGCATTGAAAGTACCACCAACCCCGCTGGTTCTGGTCCAAACCCCGCCTGTTTGCTCGCCTGTAATCAAACTGAATAAATTAACAGCAGCAGTAGCATCAACACAAATGGTGGTGTTGCCATCGGTACCTGCATTGGCCACCGCATTAACATTTACAGTAGCCAAACTGGAATCGTCTGGACATGGAGAAGTACCCGTAATGGTATAAGTAAAGGTGCTATTGGTAGCACTAGTAGGAACAAAAGTTGCCGATGCAGCCGTAAAAGTACCGCCCGTGCCGCTGGTTCTGCTCCAAACGCCACCCGATTGTTCGCCTGTAATCAAATCAAATAAATTGATAGCAGTGGTACTGTTTTCGCAAACCGTAGTGTTGCCATCGGTGCCGGCATTGGATGCTGGACTGATGTTTACAGTAACTTGACTTGAATCATCAACACAAGGTGAAGCGGCAGTTAATGTATAAACAAAGGTGCTATTGGTAGCATTGGTAGGAACAAAAGTACCCGATGCAGCCGTAAAAGTACCGCCCGTGCCGCTGGTTCTGGTCCAAACGCCGCCTGTTTGTTCGCCTGTAATCAAGCTGAACAAATTGATGCTGGTGGTATCTGTAATACAAACTGTGGTAGTGCCATCGGTACCTGCGTTTACAGGGTTGTTTACCGTTATAGTGGCCGTTCCAGATTGGGTTTGGCTTTGAGATGGACTTCCAGAATCGGCAACAGAAACCAAATTGTAAGCAAAAGTTCCTGCTGAAGTTGTAGGCGCAGCCACTGTTACAGAATTGCCCATAGTGGTGCTAACGGTTTGATTGGCACCTCCATTAATATTGTATGTAAAAGTGTAAGGAGCTACGCCATTGGCACCTGTAAAAGTAATATTAGGTGATGCGTCGTTCAAACAAGTGGCTGTTGTGCCAGCAATAGTAGCTGTTGGCAACGATAAAACAGTAACTGTAGCCGTTTGACTCACCGCTTTAGGGCAGTTATTGGCACTGGTAACACTTGTTATGTTGTAATTGAAAACCCCTAAAGTATTGGTAGGCACAGTTATGGACACGCTATTGCCAGTAGTAGTGGTTATTTGTTGGCTTGTGCCTCCATTAATATTATAGGTAAACGTATAAGGAGCTACGCCACCACTCCCCGTAAAAGTAACCGACGGACTGCTGCTGTTTAAGTTTACAGTAGCCGTACCGCTTACAACGGCATCGGAAAGGGGGTTGATAATCAATGTCATTGGAACAACATTTGTGCAATTTGCTCCATTAATATCTACAACACTTAGATATATAGTAGTATTATTAGGGGCTGTATAATTAGTTGGATTTGTAATTGGATTTGCATTTGACATAGCATCAGACGAAGTTAAATGATATGTTATTTCGAAATCTGATGGGTTTAATCCATTCAAAACATTACTGTTATTGGAAGTTAAATTAAACGTACTTTGAGGACTACATATGTTAATTTGTGGAGGAGAAAAATTTAATGAGGGTGTAACGTAGTTTGTAATTTGAATTGATGCGGGATTAATAATACACCCGGGCTTAATAACTGAAACAGTATAAATTCCTTCTGTTGAAACGTTTATACTTTGAGTATTTCCGAGAATTGGACCAGCAATAGAAGATGACCAGCTATAACTTGTAGCTCCTGAAATTGATGCAGTCAAAGTAGTTGTTTGTCCTGGACAAAGTTGAATATCAGGACCTATTGTTAAAGGACATTCAACATCACAATTTAAAGCATCTGGATGAGCATTAAATATTGAACCTTGAAAAGATAAAGTAAAACCATGATTAGTTGCAGAATAATTATTAATTAATAGCATGTAAGTCTGACCAGCGCTTACATTCAACCAAGGCTGATAAGGTGTAGTTTGACTACCAGTTACTGGGTTTATACCTACACCGGTATTACCATTACCCACTGTTGATCCACTGTAATTGCAACTAGCAATACCATTAGTAGAACTAGCATTAGCAATAGCTCCACAATTACCTGTAACTGACGAAAATGGTCCATACAAAGCAAAATCCCAATCTTCAGTATTAATATTTGGATCAATTGTAAAACCAAATTGTCCACCAGCTGTAAATGAAAAAGTGTACCATGCTGAATTTGACTCAACCGTAGATACACCACCACCACCATTTCCTAAACAACCTGAAGCACTATGACCATTAAAATCATCATTCCCTAATCCATTAACATTGCCACCAGATGAAGTAGTGGAGCATATATGAATTGGATTTGAACAATCAGCTGAAACTTGACTATATAATAGATTAGTTAGTAAAAAAAATACTGTGTTTATGTAAAATCTGACTTTCATAACTAATTATTTTGCAAATTTTCGATTTCTGTTTGAAATAATACCTCAGATTTCTCATTTTTAACATAAAAAATATACTTACCCGTAGCAAAATCTTCCATACTCATTTTTGAGAAATATTTTTTAAGTTTACCTAATTTTTTTTCTATCAATGTATTATTATTAAGGTCAGTTATTATAATTTTAATTTCTTCTAGTTGTTCTAAATTAAGTTGTACACTAAAAGTTCCATAAAATGACTTTGGAGAAATTATAAAATACGGCTTATTTGAATCAAGGCTCTCATTCTTAATTGGTGAATTGACTTTTTCAATTAATTGGCAAAAAGCTGATTGAAAAAAGATTAACGACAGCACTAATAATGTTTTTTTCATGATATAAATATTTTAATATTTAAAAATCTACATTTTTTCATTTCAAAAAATGTTTATAATTTATTTTTAGGTGCGAAAATTACAAAAAAAAATAATAATAACCATAATTTGAAGCTATAAATTTAATAGATGAATAAAATACAAATCTAAATTGTATTTATTTTTCTTTGTCCAATTCTTTAAAAATATTTTATAAGTGTTATTTATCGTTTAATTAACACATTATAACTTTAAAAAAGTAAAAAAAATATAAATTTTGTCGATTTTTAAATATTTTAAAATAATTAAATAAAAAATATTAGCTATTCAATTCATTATTTTGAGTTAATTTTGTAGCTGGAAAGTATTTATGAAGGATCAATTAATTTTAAGATTTCATAAAAAAAATATGGTTATTTAAAAATGTTATGAAAATATATACAAAAACAGGGGATAATGGAACGACTGCTCTTTTTGGTGGTACTAGAGTTCCCAAAGACCATGCTAGGATAGAGAGCTATGGCACAGTAGATGAACTCAATTCGTACATAGGATTGATAAGAGATCAAGACATTAACGAAGCATATCAAAAGGTGTTGATTGAAATTCAAGATCGGTTGTTTACTGTTGGTGCCATTTTGGCAACACCTCCAGAAAAAGAAATTAAAAAAAATGGAGAGCCAAGATTGCAAAAATTAGGCATTATTGAAAGTGACATACTTTTTTTGGAACAAGAAATGGATCAAATGGATGCTTTATTGCCTCCAATGACACATTTTATATTGCCAGGTGGACATGTTATAGTGTCATATTGTCATATTGCACGTTGTGTTTGTCGCAGAGCCGAACGTTTGGCGGTACATTTAAGTCATTTTGAAGGGGTGTCTGCGCTTGCTATTGCTTATTTGAACAGACTATCTGACTATTTGTTTGTATTGGCACGGAAATTGAGTTTTGACTTGCAAGCCGAAGAGGTAAAATGGATACCTAGAAAATGATTATTACATGGATGTTTGATCTGGTTTATAAGCAACCAAAAAGACATCATTTTTATGAAAAATAAGGTAGAAGATGCCGCTATTTTGGTTTACAATGTGATGTTCTTAAAAAAAATTGAAAAATAAATGTAAATTTACTTGATTTTTTCGGTAAAAAAATTATTTTTGCACAAATTAAAATCTAACAAGATGTATTGGACTTTAGAATTAGCATCTTATTTAAGTGATGCACCGTGGCCTGCTAACAAAGATGAGCTTATCGACTATGCGATTAGAGCTGGAGCTCCACTTGAAGTTGTAGAAAACCTTCAATCTATTGAAGATGAAGGAGAAATTTACGAATCGATGGAAGAGATTTGGCCAGATTATCCAACAGACGAAGACTATCTTTGGAACGAGGATGAATATTAATAGAATAAAAGAAGAAAAGTCTCAAAAGAGGCTTTTTTTTTCGTTAAAATAACTAAATAAAAACAAAAAGTAAAACAATAAATTATGAGTTTCATAAACAGTATATTGAAAGTTTTTGTAGGCGATAAGTCCCAAAAGGATGTTAAAGCTACACAACCTTATATAAAAAAAATCAAGGCATTGGAGGAGGCATTCAGTAGTTTGTCTCATGATGAATTAAGAGCTAAAACAACAGAATTTAAAACGAGAATTCAAAATGCAAGAGCCGAAAAAGATGCCAAAATTGCAAGCCTGCAAATTGAAGTAGAACAAACGGAAGACATTGATAAAAAAGAAGATTTGTATTTGGCCATTGATGCTTTAGAAAAAGAAGCTTATGAATTATCTGAAAAAACATTGTCAGAAATATTACCAGAAGCATTTGCAGTTTTAAAAGAAACCGCCAAAAGATTTAAAGAAAACACCAGTGTTACCGTTAGTGCAACCGCAAAAGACAGAGCACTTTCGGCTACAAAACCATATATTACAATTGTGGGCGACCAAGCCAACTGGGCTAATTCATGGAATGCCGCTGGAAAAGAAATAACTTGGGATATGGTGCATTATGACGTGCAACTTATTGGTGGTATCGTTTTGCATGAAGGAAAAGTTGCCGAGATGCAAACAGGAGAAGGAAAAACTTTAGTTGCTACATTACCACTTTATTTGAATGCCCTTACAGGCAATGGAGTACATTTGGTAACCGTTAATGATTATTTGGCCAAACGAGATAGCACTTGGAAAGCTCCTTTGTTTGAATTTCATGGTTTGACTGTAGATTGTATAGACAATCATGAGCCAAACTCCGAAGGTCGAAGAAAAGCTTATGAAGCTGACATTACTTATGGAACAAATAATGAATTTGGATTTGATTATTTGAGAGACAACATGGCCCATTCGCCAGAAGATTTGGTTCAAAGAAAACATAATTTTGCTATTGTAGATGAAGTAGATTCGGTTTTAATTGATGACGCTAGAACACCATTGATTATTTCTGGTCCTGTGCCACAAGGCGACAGACATGAGTTTAATGAATTGAAACCTAAAATTGAAGGTTTGTATAATTTGCAAAGACAATTGGCCAATGGATTTTTGACAGAAGCCAAAAGGCTCATCAAAGAAGGTAACACAAAAGATGGTGGTTTTCAATTACTTAGAGCATACAGATCTTTACCAAAAAACAAAGCTTTGATAAAATTTTTGAGTGAAGAAGGGATCAAACAATTGCTTCAAAAAACAGAAAATCAATATATGCAAGATAACAATCGCGAGATGCCAAAGGTAGATGAAGCATTGTATTTTGTGATTGAAGAGAAAAATAACCAAGTTGAGCTAACAGAAAATGGTTTCAAATATTTGTCCTCGGGGTCTGAAGATGAAAACTTTTTTGTGTTGCCAGATATTGGAACAGAAATTGCTCGAATTGAAAAATTAAATTTAAGTAAAGAAGAAGAATCTGAAGAAAAAGAGCATTTATTTCAGGATTTTTCTATTAAAAGTGAACGTATTCACACCTTAACACAGCTTTTGAAAGCCTATACCTTGTTTGAAAAAGATGTGGAATATGTGATTATGGATCATAAAATTTTGATAGTAGATGAACAAACGGGCCGTATTATGGATGGCCGTAGGTATTCTGATGGTTTGCATCAGGCTATAGAAGCCAAAGAAAATGTAAAAATTGAAGCAGCGACTCAAACATTTGCAACCATTACCCTTCAGAATTATTTTAGAATGTACCGTAAGCTGGGCGGTATGACTGGTACTGCTGTTACCGAGGCAGGGGAATTATGGGAAATTTACAAGCTAGACGTTGTGGAAATTCCAACAAACAGAGGATTATCCCGAATTGACAAGGAAGATTATATTTACAAAACTACACGAGAAAAATTTAACGCAGTTATCGAAGATGTAACGCAATTGAGTCAAGCTGGTCGTCCAGTTTTGATTGGAACAACGTCTGTTGAAATTTCGGAATTGTTGAGTCGTATGTTGAAAATGAGAGGTGTAGCGCATAATGTATTGAATGCTAAAATGCACAAACAAGAAGCTCAAATTGTTGAAGAGGCAGGAAAACCAGGTGTAGTAACTATTGCAACCAATATGGCAGGTAGAGGAACCGATATCAAATTGACACCCGAAGTAAAAGCGGCGGGCGGATTAGCAATTATTGGTACAGAAAGACATGATTCCAGACGAGTAGATAGACAACTACGAGGAAGAGCTGGCCGACAAGGAGACCCTGGAAGTTCTCAATTTTATGTTTCTTTGGAAGACAATTTGATGCGTTTATTTGGATCTGAAAGAGTTGCCAAAGTTATGGACAGAATGGGACTAAAAGAAGGCGAGGTGATCCAACATTCGATGATGACTAAGTCTATTGAAAGAGCTCAAAAGAAAGTAGAAGAAAACAATTTTGGTACACGAAAAAGATTATTGGAATATGACGATGTGATGAATGCCCAACGTGAGGTGGTTTATAAACGTCGTCGTCATGCACTTTTTGGCGAACGATTGAAACTGGATTTGGCCAATATGCAATATGACACTTGTGAATTGATTGTTAATACCAATAAAGGTGCAAATGATTATAAAAATTATGAGTTTGAATTGTACCGCTATTTAGGTATCGAAAGCCCAGTTTCGGAAGCTGAGTTTGCTAAAATGAACGCAAATGACATTACGGCCAAGGTATATAAAGCTACTGCTACTTATTATCAAGAAAAAATAGATAGAACTGCCAAAGCGGCAATGCCAATCATAAAAAATGTTTTTGAGGATATTAATAATAGATATGAAAGAATTGTAATTCCATTTACAGATGGCATTAGAGAACTGAATATTGTAACCGATTTGAAATTGTCTTACGAGTCTGAAGGGAGTAACTTGATTGCTGATTTTGAAAAAAATATTACGCTTGCTATTGTTGATGAAGCTTGGAAAAAACATTTAAGAAAAATGGACGAACTTAAACAATCCGTTCAATTAGCAGTGCACGAACAAAAAGATCCGTTACTTATTTATAAATTAGAAGCATTCAAATTGTTTAGTAATATGCTTAATACCGTAAATAAAGAAGTAGTTTCGTTTTTGATGAAAGGTGATTTGCCTCAATTGCAATTGCAAGTTGCACCACCTCCAACTACTGCTCCTGTAAAAGTAAATTATACAACAAGCAGAGAAGAAATTGCTTCTAAAGAGGTTACATCTGAATCCCCTATTGAAGAAACCAATACCCAACAACGTCAGGTAACAGAAACCATTGTAAGAGATGCACCAAAAATAAATCGAAACGACAATGTTACCATTCAACATGTTGCAACAGGTAAAACAGAAATTATGAAATACAAAAAAGCCGAAAATTTATTGTCCTCTGGAGAATGGATTATTGTAAATTAATACTTGTTTTAATAAATAAAAAAGCCAAAATATAGCAATATATTTTGGCTTTTTTATTTTTTAAGAAAGATACAATTATTTTGTTTTCTTTACATATTGTGTTAAAATATAAATATTTTGATTTTCTACTCTTCCTTCGATTAAATTGGCATCGTCCCAAACCAACTTGATATGATGTACAGCAGCGCCTCTTTTTGCAGTAAAAGTAGCTCCTTTTACATCCAAATCTTTAATTAATACTACCGAGTCGCCATCTTTCAAAACAGCACCATTACTGTCTTTATGTACAACTTTGTTTTCGTCTTCCTCTTCGCCTTCGCCAGTTGCTTTTGCCCAGTTTAAGGCTTCTTCTTCCAAATACATCATCTCAAGCAAATCATTATTTTTTAATCGAGCAAGCATCCGATAGGATAAAATTTGAACAGGTAAATGCTCACTCCACATGCTTTCTGATAAACCTCGCCAATCTTTTTCGTCGGTAGTTTCTGGATTTTCTATTTGATTTTTTAAATTTTGGGCTATTAATACCGAATGTTCTAAACTTTCAGCCGTATAAGGTGCTAGTGTATAAACGACTAAATCATGTTCTGTACCACTAATTTCACAAATTGCACCACTGCGGTCCTTCAGTTTTTTTTCTATTACACTCATTGGATATGATTTTTTTAAATTTTGGGCAAAGGTAAAAATTGCAACCTAAAAAGAAATAAAATTAATAACAATTTGCAAAAAAAAGGAAAACTTTGCATTAAAAATCAAATAAAGTAGCCTATTGATATTATCAGGTAGCCCAACATAAATATTAATCTTTATTTATTTACAATTATTATTTTTTATTTAAAATATTATTAAAAAACAGCATTTGATAAGGCAAAGCATTTTCCCAATATTCCCACGTATGTGCACCAGGTCTTTCGATATAGTCGTGAGGTATTTTATTATACAACAAGCGCCTGTGAAATTCGTTATTTATTTCATATAAAAAATCATCTACACCGCAGTCAATTATCAAAGGTATTTTATTATTTTTAATATTTTCTATTTGATCCATAATTGTATATGGTTTGTATGCTTCTGGATTTGTAACTTCTTTTCCTAATATTGGTTCAAATAATGATTTTGTTCTCTCGATACGCTCAGGACTAATCATAATAGTCATATCCACTACTCCACTCATACTCCCTGCTGCACAAAACAGGTCTGGATGTTTAGTAGCTAAATATAAAGCTCCATGTCCTCCCATAGAAAGACCTGATATTACTCTTCCATTTTTATTTGAAATCGTTCTGTATGAAGCGTCAATTTTTTGGATAACTTCCTGACTAATATAGGTTTCAAATTGGCTGGCTCGATTTAAAGGACTATTGATATAAAAACTAAAAGTTTCTCCTTCAGGCATTACAATAATGATGTCGTATAAATCTGATAAATTTTTAACCAAATTAGGGTTTGGTGTAGATTGTAACCAATTGTCAAAATGTCCATAAGCTCCATGCAATAAATACAAAACAGGATAATTATTTTTACTTTTTGAATAATTATTGGGTAACACAATAGCAGCTTTGTAACTTTTATTCATGCTTTTTGATGCTATTAGTAAAGTATCTACTGTAGCAGCAAATGATACTGTAACATTTAGCATCATAAAAAATAAAAAAAATAAAATCTTTTTCATGTTTTTTTTAAAGTTTATGTTTAACCGGAATCCAAATCTCTTCCTCGGAATTGGGGTCGTTATTTTTATATTTTTCGCCTAAAATTTCAAATTGAGGCCTATTTTCCAATTCATATCCCGAGGAAGGCAACCATTCCATATAAATCGATTTGAAAAAAGCTGCAACTCCTTGTTGATCTCCCTTATATTGAAAAACGGCATACAAACCTGATTCAATTTCCAATGTTTCCATATCGTTCGGAATATTTGCAAAACTAGAAACTTCCACCGCAGCCCATTTCACAAAAAGTGTATTCGGCTGAAAATCATAGTTTTCAGGATTCACTTGAATGTTGTATAAATTAGTACCAATTGCATTTTCAATTTCTTTTCGTCTTGGCATAAAACTACTCCATAATTCAAATGCTCGATAATCTGCATAAGAAAACGAAAGATTTTTACCAACAAATTTGGTGGTTGGAAAGGTTTTTAGGGTTGGATTCATAATTCTTAATGGTTTAATTCGTTATAAAATGTATCGTTTTCCCATTTTAATGGATTTTGTTCAATATAATTTTGAATGTTATCAAATGATTTTGAATTTCGTATAACATGATCATGAAATCGTGATTGCCATCCATAATCGGGTTTATTTTTTTTGATTTCAAATGAACATCGCCCTTTAAACCATCGGATGACTCTAGAAATGTTATCATGTAACATTGGATTTTTATCTCCAGAAAATCCACCAACCTGGTTTGCCCCGACTAATTGCGTCTCTTTCTCATTTGAATTTTCTGTTGAATTTTCTGTTGAATTTTCTATTGAATTTTCTATTGAATTTTCTGTTGAATTTTCTGTTGAATTTTCTGTTGAATTTTCTGTTGAATTTTCTGTTGAATTTTCTATTGAATTTTCTATTGAATTTTCTATTGAATTTTCTATTGAATTTTCTATTGAATTTTCTATTGAATTTTTCGACGCAATATCGGTTGGGTTTGGAGACGCGATAAATCGCGTCTCTACTGCGGATTGGTTAATTATTAAAATACCATGCACATGATTTGGCATAATAACAAAATTTCCTAATTCAATAAACGGGAAATGATCCGGAATTTCTTCCCATAATTGATATGCTATTTTCCCTGCTTCTGTTAATTGCATCACGCCATTATGAATTTTTCCAAAAAAATGACGCCTGTTTTTTGTACATATCGTAATGAAATAGGCTCCGTTATTGGAATAATCCCAATTTTGCAATCGTGCAGATGGAATTCGGTATTTGTTTTGAAATTTATTTTGCATGGCTGTTATTTATTTTAATATTGTATCGTATCGTAGAGACGCGATAAATCGCGTCTCTCTTATTTTTTGACGCAATAAATCGCGTCTATAAAACAGACGCGATAAATCGCGTCTCTAAAACAGACGCGATAAATCGCGTCTCTACGGGGATTACATATTCCGTCTATATTGCCCTCCCACTTCAAACAACGCACTGGTGATTTGTCCTAATGAACAAACTTTGGTGGCATCCATCAATTTCTCAAAAATGTTTTGGTTTTTAATGGCTGCGTCTTGAATGCTATTCAATTGTTCCGCTACTTTCTCTGCATTGGTTTGATGTAAATTCGCTAACATTTCAATCTGATATTGCTTTTCTTCTTCTGTGGCACGAATCACTTCTGCCGGAATAACCGTTGGCGAACCTTTGGAACTTAAGAAAGTGTTTACCCCAATAATTGGAAATTCACCCGTGTGTTTCAAGGTTTCATAATACAAACTTTCTTCTTGAATTTTAGATCGTTGGTACATCGTTTCCATTGCTCCCAATACACCACCACGTTCTGTAATTCGGTCAAATTCTTGTAAAACAGCCTCTTCTACTAAATCGGTTAATTCTTCAATAATAAAAGAACCTTGAATTGGATTTTCGTTTTTCGCTAAACCTAATTCTTTATTAATAATCAACTGAATGGCCATTGCTCTTCGCACAGATTCTTCTGTTGGTGTAGTAATCGCTTCGTCATAAGCATTAGTATGCAAGGAATTACAATTATCATAAATTGCATACAATGCTTGTAAAGTCGTACGAATATCATTAAAATCAATTTCTTGTGCATGCAACGAACGCCCCGAAGTTTGAATGTGGTATTTCAACATTTGGGCTCTTTCATTGGCTCCGTATTTGTTTTTCATAGCTTTCGCCCAAATTTTTCGAGCCACTCGACCAATAACTGCATATTCTGGATCCACTCCATTCGAGAAAAAGAACGATAAATTCGGACCAAAATCGTTGATGTTCATTCCTCTGCTTAAATAATATTCCACATAAGTGAAGCCATTAGATAATGTAAAAGCTAACTGCGTAATTGGGTTCGCCCCTGCTTCAGCAATATGATAACCTGAAATAGAAACCGAATAAAAATTACGAACATTTTGTTTGATGAAATACTCTTGCACATCACCCATTAATCGCAAGGCAAATTCGGTAGAAAAAATACAGGTATTCTGTGCTTGATCTTCTTTCAAAATATCGGCTTGAACCGTACCACGAACTTGTGCTAAGGTTTTGATTTTTATATCTTGATAAATATCTAAAGGTAAAACTTGGTCGCCAGTTACACCCAAAAGCATTAACCCTAAACCATTATTTCCTTCTGGTAAATCCCCTTGATACGATGGACGTGTTACACCTTTTTGTTTATAAATTTCGTTGATTTTAGCTTCAACTTCTTTTTGCAAACCATTTTCAATAATGTATTTTTCACAATTTTGATCAATAGCCGCATTCATAAAAAATCCTAACAACATTGGTGCGGGTCCATTTATCGTCATGGAAACAGAAGTCAGCGGATGACTTAAATCGAAACCAGAATACAATTTCTTTGCATCGTCTAAACAACAAATCGAAACTCCGGCATTTCCAATTTTTCCATAAATATCAGGACGAATGTGAGGGTCATTTCCATATAAGGTAACCGAATCAAAAGCCGTTGACAAACGTTTTGCTGGCAATCCCGCTGATACATAATGAAAACGCTTATTTGTTCGTTCTGGCCCACCTTCTCCTGCAAACATGCGGCTTGGGTCTTCGCCTTCTCTTTTAAATGGATATAAACCTGATGCAAAAGGAAACTCACCAGGTACATTTTCTTGTAAATTCCATTTCAAAATATCGCCCCAAGCTTGGTATTTTGGTAAGGCTACTTTTGGAATTTGTGAATGCGAAAGCGATTCGGTATGTGTCGCAATTTTAATTTCTTTATCACGAACTTTAAAACTATATACCGGATTTTTGTATTTGTTCACTTTTTCATCCCAAGTTAAAATAATTTCCCAATTGTATGGGTCTAAATTCATTTTTACTCGGTCGAATTCTTTTGTCAATAACGAAACAAAATCCTTATTATCAGCAGTAATTTTCAAAGAACTTTCAACAATTCCTGCTTTATCTAATTGAGGTAAACTTCCATTAACCGATTCCACAGTTTTGAAAATTCCATATAATTTTTGCGCTACTTCAACTTGCGAAAGTGTCGTTTCATCGTATTTTCTATTATTTTCGGCGATTTCTGATAAATATCGGGTTCTATGTGGTGGAATTACGAAAATCTTCTCACTCATTTCACGGGTAATTTCAAAAGTCGATTGTAAATCAGCACCTGTTTTTTCTACAATCTTATCCATGATGGATTTGTAGAGTGTATTCATACCTGGATCGTTGAATTGTGAAGCGATTGTTCCAAAAATAGGCATCTTATCGGTATCCACATCCCACAAATTATGATTGCGTTGGTACTGTTTTTTCACATCGCGAATGGCATCTAAAGCCCCACGTTTGTCGAATTTATTCAACGCGACTAAATCGGCAAAATCCAACATATCTATTTTTTCTAACTGTGTTGCAGCACCAAATTCAGGTGTCATCACATATAACGAAACATCCGAATGTTCTAAAATTTCGGTATCCGATTGGCCAATTCCTGAGGTTTCTAAAATAATGATATCATATTGAGCTGCTTTTAGTACTTCAATTGCTTCAGCCACATATTTCGATAAAGCCAAATTGGATTGACGAGTTGCCAACGAACGCATATAAACTCTAGGATTATTAATCGCATTCATTCGGATTCTATCGCCCAACAAAGCACCACCAGTTTTACGTTTGGATGGGTCAACCGAAATTAATCCAATCGTTTTTTCAGGAAAATCAATTAAAAATCTTCGTACCAATTCATCCACTAATGATGATTTTCCAGCACCACCTGTTCCTGTTATACCTAAGACGGGAGCCCCCCCCGCCCCCGAAGGGGGAGCTTCTGAAGATTGTGGAAATAGAGTATGAAATTTATCTGGATTATTTTCAGCTAAAGAAATTAATCGGGCAATAGTATTTACATTCTTATTCTTGAGATTTTCAGTCAAATTTTCTGCAGCCATTTCAGCTCCCCCTTCGGGGGTTGGGGGGCACCTTTTCACCAAATCATTAATCATCCCTTGTAATCCCATGGCACGACCATCATCTGGAGAATAAATTCTTTCAATGCCATATTCATGTAGTTCTGAAATTTCTGAAGGCAAAATTACACCTCCACCACCACCAAATATTTTGATATGTCCAGCTCCTTTTTCTTTCAATAAATCATACATGTATTTGAAATATTCATTGTGACCTCCTTGATAAGAAGTCATCGCAATGGCATTCGCATCTTCTTGAATGGCAGTGTTTACAACCTCTTCCACACTTCGGTCGTGTCCAAGGTGAATCACTTCAACGCCTGTGGCTTGAATAATTCTACGCATGATGTTAATGGCTGCATCGTGACCGTCAAAAAGTGAAGCTGCAGTAACAATTCTTATTTTATTTTTAGGAATATAGGGTGTTTGTTGAATCATTGTGAATTTTAGATTAAATTAATGGGTGCAATTTACGAATATTTTAAAAAATATAAAAAATAATTAAAATGAAATCATTTCAAAATTTTGTTGAAAAGGATTTAGAGTATCCAATAATTTTTGAATAAAATTTGGACCATATTCTATATAAAATTCTGAAAAATTTAGTTGTCTTTCTTGCAAACTTCCATTAGGAAAAATTTCGTTTTGCAATGCTTGCATACGATCTAATTCCGAATGAAATTGTTTTTTTTGGGCATTTAACAATTTTTTTTCTAAATTGTCCAAGCCTTTTAATTGCTTCATTTCTTGAGCTTTTACAGCTCCATAAAAAGATTTATTTGTTTGATGAGCTAATACATATAGTGCTTCAAACTGTTTTTCTAAAAACTTTTTTTGTTGCGAAAAATCAATAGGAAATTCGGAAAGTTCTTTGGTTTTTTGGGTTAATAATTCTTGTTTTGTTAAAAATAAATCATGTGCCGAAACATGCCATTTTTTCATTTTTGAAATTTGTTTTTGAGATAAAACAACAACTGAATTTCTAATTAATAACATTGGAAAAACAACATGATGGGCTTCAAAAGTAGATTTTAGTTCTAACCAATAAGCCAATTCTCCTCCCCCTCCAATATAGCACAAATTGGGTAAAATCACTTCTTGATACATGGGCCTCAAAACCACATTTGGGCTGAATTTTTCTGGATTAGTTTCTAATAAATCCAATAAGGCTTGTTTTGTAAAGGACAAATGGGTGTTTAGTACCTTAAAATTGTTACCATCTGCTACAATTCGTTCTCTGATTTGATGGTCTAAATAAAACAAATTGATTTCACGAGGCGTAACTTGAGGTTTGTAATTTTTAAAATGTTTACAAGTTTCAGAAATTTTCTTATAAGATATTTGTTCTAACAACTCCATTTTTACAAAAGGAGAAAAAATTTGTTTCAACTTGGTTTCATTGGCATCTAAAATAACTAAACCTTGTTCGCCAAAAAGTTCGTTGGCTAAATATCGGGTAGCATCTGCCAAATTATCATGTTTTAAATAGGCATTTTCAAACCATTTTTTTATGGTTTTAGCATGAATATTAGTTCCCATTTCTTTTTCAAAAGTGGACAAAAAAGCGGCTAAACCTTCAGTTGAAATGGAACCTACAGCTCCTGAAACGGTTTTGTCCCAACGGAATTTTTTTCCTTTAAAATTAAAAAAATTGATTTCTTCAAAATCATGATCTTCTGTGGCCATCCAATAAACGGGAACAAAATGTTGTTGTGGAAATTGTTGTTTTAAAGTCTTACAAAGATTAATAGTAGTTATAATTTTATATAAAAAATATAATGGCCCAGTAAACAAGTTCAATTGATGCCCTGTAGTTATTGTAAATGTATTTTCACACAATAATTGGTTAATATTATGACTAGTTGTTGCAGAAACATTTACATTTTGATATTGATTGTTTAAAACATCAACTAAAATTGATCTGTTTTTTAATTGAAGATTGTCAAAACTGGCTTTTTTTTCGTTGATTTGACTTTGAAAATTTTCGATATTTGGAAATCTATTATACAAATGAGCCATTGCATTATTTTGATTCAAATAATCGACAATAATGGGTTGAAAAAAACGAGATTCTTGATAAGCAACACAATCTGATGACATAGTAAATGGGTTGATAAATAAGTTACAAATCTAAAAAAAATAATGATTAATAAAGTATTTAATTCGTTTAATTGGACGGATATATTTATTTTTTTTAAAAGATATTAATACAATTAATCAATAGCATATTTTAAAATAGTTTCAAATAAAACTTCAGAATCAACAGGTTTTGTTAAAAAATACGACATTTTAGCTTTTATAATATTGTTTTTGTTGATGTTTTCTGCAACGGCCGAAAGGGCTATTATGGGAACTTCAGGCTGAAAGGTTTTTATTTGAACAGAAGCCTCAAAACCATTAAGTATCGGCATCATGATATCCATTAAAATTAAGTTGTATTTTTTAGATCGTGCCATTTTTACTGCTTCGGCACCATCATTGGCTACATCACAATTGAAACCGTCATTTTCAAGGATTTTTTTGGTCATTAATTGATTGATTTTGTTATCTTCAACTAATAGAATATGGAGGTTTTTTTTCTTATCTATCTGATTATCAACAACTATTTTTTTTGGTTTGACAATTTCAAAAATCAATTCAAAATAAAAAGTAGTGCCTTTATTTTCATTAGAAATAACATGAATGTCAGAGTGAAACAAATTTAAAGTTTTTTGAACAACAGACAAACCTATTCCGTTTCCGCCATAATCTTTTTTGATATTATCCTTGCCTTGAAAAAAGGGTTCAAAAATTTTTGATAGCATTGCATTTGGAATTCCTATACCTGTATCGCTAATATGAAAATTAATTCGTGCTTTTTCATTATTTTTGTCAATTAATTTTGTATGTATAATAATATCTCCTTTTTTAGTAAATTTAAGTGCATTATCAATCAAATTTAATATAATTTGAGTTATTTTCATTTTGTCAATAAGTAATAAATCGGGGGTGGCATCATCCAAATTCAAATGTACGGTATTGTCGTTTGAGTGAATAAATTTTAAGGAATTTGAAATATTAATAATTAATTGATTCAAATTGGTTTCTTCATAATGAAATTCTTGTGTTTTGGATTTATTCAATGTATTGAAAGCAATTATATTATTTACAAGATTTAACAAATAATCTGACGAAAATTTCAGGGTGTTACTCAATTCTCTCTTTTGATCTTCGGCTTGCTTGTTCATTATCAAATAAGCAATACTTTTTATGGTGTTAAGAGGCGTTCGCAATTCGTGAGAAATGGTATCCAAAAATCTTCTCTTCGTTTTAATAGCTTGTTTTAAAACGGTATTGGTTTTTCTTAATTCAAGGTTTCTCTCTTTTAATATTTTATTTATTTTTGTTTTATAAATAGCATTTTTATATTGAAAAATTGAAAAAATAATTAAAATTAATATGATTAAAAAACTTAAAATTAATATATAATATTGGTATTTTGATTTTATTTTGTTGGCTTTATTTTCTTCTTCTAGTTTTTTATTTTCATAATAATTTTTAAACAATTTGAGTTTCAAATATAACAATCCGCCAGAATCATTATTTTTTTGAAGTTCAATTTTATTTTGTATTTCAATCGATTGTTGAAAATGATAAGCTGCCTCTTGATATAGTCCTTTCTTCAAACTAATATCTCCTTTCAATTTATGGAATCGGGTATCTGTAACATCACTTACTAATTTACGTTCTTTCAAGTTTTGAACATACAATTTAAAATACCTTTCAGCCTCGGACAAATGGTTTAAATTTAAGTGAGAAGAACATAAAAAAACGTATAAAAAAGTTTTTCTTTTTACCTTTTCATTAGAAATATCTATGTTTTTGATACATTCATTAGCAAAATATATGGATTTTTTCCATTTTTTTGATTTATAAGCATATAACGACGAATTATAATTGACATCTATTTTCTCTTCTGGTTTGCCATATTTATTCAAATAATACAGTGCCAAAATATTCCATTTTTCTTTCAATTCTGATTCAGCTTGATAACTGTATAGCACCGATTTCATTTCGCAAAACAAACCAAATTCTCTTGGATTGGGTTGTTTTTTTAATAAATTAAATCCTTTGTTTATGTAAACGTTGCATCTATCGTATTCGCTATTTTCCAAATAAATATCATAAACTTCCCTATAAAATACCAATATTTGATTAATATTTTTTGTAAGTAAAATTTGTTTTTCTAAACTATTTATCCATTTGATTCCTTTAGAATAGGTGTTATATTCTCTTGAAGCAACTAATTGTTTCGTTTGGTTTAGCTCGTCCATTGTTGATTTTGGAAGCACTTGAGCCATACCTATAATAGGTAGAAAAAGAAATAATAAAATATATAAATATTTTTTACACATAAAAGTACGACATGAATGGTTGAATAAACTAAATTGTTGGGGCAATTGTTAGTCGTTTAAATAAAACAACCACACCGTTTCTATTCAAAAAAAGTGTGGTTGTTTGTTTATTTCCTTACAAAAGGTGGTAAAAGTTTGCTAGCTACTTCCCCAAAACCTATTCTAACTTCGTTGTTAAAAGCAAAACCTTTAATAATCACGGTGTCATAATCATTGATAAACTTTCGTTCAGAGCCATCGTTCAATTGTATGGGATTTTTGCCACCCCAAGTTAGTTCAAGCATAGATCCAAAACTATTTGGAACTGGTCCAGAAATAGTACCCGAACCCATCATATCGCCAGAATTTACCCTACAACCGTTGCTTGTGTGGTGTGCCAGTTGCTGGCTCATTGTCCAATACATGTATTTAAAATTAGAGGCCGTTACAAGTGTAGGATGGGCATTTTCTGGCTGAATGAAAACTTCCAAATGAATATCAAAGGCATGTTTTCCTTTTTGTTGCAAATAGGGCAACGGAGCGGGATCTTGTTGAGGACCTTTGGTTCTAAAAGGTTCTAAAGCATCCATAGTAATAATCCAAGGTGAAATAGAAGAGGCAAAATTTTTGGCCAAAAAAGGTCCTAACGGAACATATTCCCATTTTTGAATATCTCTAGCACTCCAATCATTAAGAAGTACCATACCAAAAATGTACTCCTCTGCTTCATGAACGGGAATATTTTCGCCCAATAAATTGGCATCGGTAGTGATAAAAGCAGTTTCTAATTCAAAATCAATGAATCGAGACGGGCCAAAAACGGGAGATGTAGCACCCTCTGGCAAAGTTTGTCCCATGGGTCTGTGCACAGGAACTCCAGAAGGAATAATAGACGAACTCCGACCATGATAACCAACAGGAATATGTAACCAATTGGGCAACAAAGCATTAGCAGGGTCTCTAAACATTTTTCCTACATTGGTAGCATGTTCTTTACTGGAATAAAAGTCTGTATAATCGCCAATGAGTACCGGCAACTGCATTTCAACATCGGCAACATTAAAAATAATTTGATTGCGATGGTTTTTATTATCTCTTAAAAGGGGATTTTCGGCATCAAAAACAGAGGCAATGCGGTTTCTAACCAATCGCCAAGTCTTTTTTCCGTCCGAAATAAAGTCGTTCAAAGTATCTTGCATGAACATATCATCGGTCAAATCGATACCTTCAAAGTAATTTAAGCGTTGAAAAGCACCTAAATCGATGGCATAATCACCAATTCGAGTACCAATGGTAACTTCATCTTTTTGTGTTAAAAAAACTCCAAAAGGTATATTTTGAATAGGAAAATCACTATTTTCAGGCACATCAAGCCATGATTTTCGGTTAATTTGATTGGCTGTTATTGGCATTATTTATGGGATTAAAATTTTTATTATTTGAGTTATCAAATATATTATAAAGAATTATTGTAGCAAATCTTTTTTTGTATTTTTGCAAAGAATTTAATGAAAAATTAGAAATGCAAAACGACACACAAATTTTTGATCTTATTGTAGAAGAACAAGACAGACAAATACATGGCATTGAGCTTATTGCCTCAGAAAATTTTGTTTCCGACCAAGTGATGGAAGCAGCAGGAAGTTGTTTAACCAACAAATATGCCGAAGGTTATCCTGGTAAAAGGTATTATGGTGGTTGCGAAGTAGTGGATATTGTAGAGCAAATTGCCATTGATAGAGCCAAAGAATTGTTTGGAGCAGCTTATGTTAATGTGCAACCACATTCGGGTTCGCAAGCCAATACTGCGGTATATCATGCTTGTTTAAAACCTGGAGATACCATTTTGGGGTTTGATTTGTCTCATGGTGGTCATTTAACGCACGGTTCGCCTGTAAACTTTTCTGGAAGGTTATATACACCCGTATTTTATGGCGTAGAAAAAGAAACAGGACAATTTGATTATGATAAAATTCAAGCAATTGCAACAAAAGAGCAACCAAAATTAATAATTGCTGGGGCATCTGCCTACTGTAGAGACATGGATTTTGCTCGTTTCAGACAAATAGCTGATAGTGTTGGTGCTATTCTTTTGGCAGATATTTCTCATCCTGCAGGTTTAATTGCAAAAGGATTGATGAACGACCCCATTCCACATTGTCATATTGTAACTACTACAACCCACAAAACACTAAGAGGGCCAAGAGGTGGCATGATCATGATGGGTAAAGATTTTGAAAACCCATTTGGACTTACAACACCAAAAGGTGAATTGAGAATGATGTCGTCTTTATTGGATTTGGCGGTTTTTCCTGGTAATCAGGGGGGGCCATTGATGCACGTTATTGCTGCAAAAGCAGTAGCATTTGGCGAAGCATTGAAAGACGAATTTTTTACGTATGCCCTTCAAGTTCAAAAAAATGCAAAAGCCATGGCAAAAGCATTTACAGACAGAGGCTACGATTTGATTTCGGGTGGAACAGATAACCACATGATGTTGATTGATTTACGTAATAAAAACATTACAGGAAAAGAAGCTGAGAATGCTTTGGTTAAAGCAGAAATTACAGTAAACAAAAACATGGTGCCTTTTGACGACAAATCGCCGTTTGTAACTTCGGGAATTCGTGTTGGTACGCCTGCAATTACGACTCGTGGTTTAGTAGAATCGGATATGGAAACTATTGTGGCATTGATAGACAGAGTACTTACAAACCATACAGACGAAGCTGTAATAGAAGCCGTTGCACAAGAAGTAAATGACATGATGGGCGAAAGACCCATGTTTGTTTATTAAGACAGCATATTCTTATTTAGAGTGTTTGCGTTAGGGATAGCAGTGGAAATCCTTTTTTGAGGCTTTTACTGCTTCAAAAAAGATTATTGCACATTATTATATTTCTTTTGGAGTTCAGTGAACGTTGTTTGTAACATATAGTCCGACCCTTGGAAACACCCAAAATATATTCATTAAAATGGCTATTTTTTTATATAATATAGCCTTTTAATAAAAACATCCTAATATTCTTATAAGGTTTCTAGCTTTTTTCAACTGTTAGAAACCTTTTTTCAATAGTAATACAATATGATTACGCTACAAAAAGCCAACCGTCAAGATATAAAAATAATACAAGATATTGCTTATAAAACTTGGCCATCGACTTATCAAAATATCATTTCAAAAGCCCAAATTGCATTTATGTTGGACGCATTTTATAATGATAAAACATTAACAGACAATATTTTAAATAAAAATCATCATTTTGTTTTAGCTTATGAAGGGGAACAATGTTTGGGATTTGGGTCTTATGAATTTGATTATCAAAACACCCAAAAAACCCGTATTCATAAACTGTATTTACTGCCTAATTGTCAGGGAAAAGGAATAGGGCAAGAATTGCTAACTTACATTACAAATGAAGCCTTACAACAACATAATATTGGTTTGCATTTGAACGTTAATAAATACAATCAAGCTGTTTTGTTTTACAAAAAACAAGGATTTGAAATTACAAAGGAATACGATTTAGAAATTGGGCAAGGTTATTTGATGGAAGATTATATTATGGAGAAAAAAATTTAAAACAATGAAAAAAATTTTGTGTTTCATGTGGATGTGTTTTGGCGTTGTGGTGCACGCTCAAGAATCGTTTTCGGTATATTTTGATAGCAATCAATATAAGCTTAATGTGTTAGAAATCAAAAAATTAGATACTTGGATGCAACAAAACCATGAGGTTAAAATTGTTGGTGCCAATGGCTTTTGCGACGAAGATGGCAGCACGGGTTTGAATGACACATTAGCCCAAAAACGAATTGACTTTGTGTACCAATATATGCAATCCAAAATAAAATTTAGAGCCGATTTTAAAACCCGAAATTTTGGAAAACTGCATCAATTGTCCAAAATCAAGGCCCAAAACAGACGGGTAACCTTGTATTATATTTTGGCAAAAGATTTAGATAAAGAAAATGATATTTTGGGCATTAAAAAAGAAGAGGTCCCATTGATTAAGAAAAAAATACAATTTCCAGAAAAATTAATGTTTGAAAACCCCAATGGCAGCAAAACCGAAATGGCAATGGACACTTTGTTTATGAAAAAAATAAATGAAGCACAAGTGGGTGAAAAACTTAAAATAGAAAATTTGAATTTTATTATCAATACCTTTGCAGTTGTAAATGAATCTAGGGTAAAATTATATGAAATACTATTTGTATTACAAAATAATCCGCAACTCAAAATTGAAATTCAAGGACATATTTGCTGCATGCCATCGGACAAACAAGATTTATCTACACAGCGAGCAAAGGCTATTTATCAATTTTTAGTAGCAAATAATATTCCAAAATCGCAATTGTCTTACAAAGGATTTGGAAGTACCAAACCAATATTTAGCATACCCGAAACCCATGAAACAGAGCGGGCTGCCAATAGACGAGTTGAAATAGAAATTTTAGACAATAGACCGTAAAAGCCCTTTTGATATGTATTCTAAACAAGAAAACCAACGACTTAAACAAGAATTTTGGATTGCATTTGCTCAAAAATACCCAAGAAAATGGCTTTTGTATGATACTAAAATAAAAGATTTTTCATTTAAGTTTTTGGGCGAAAACAAAAAAGTTCAAGTTTTAATAGACATTGAACACAGAAATGAATCTAAAAGATTACAGTATTTTGACAAAATAAAAGCACTTCAACATATTTTAGAAGAAGAATTTATTCGAGATTTAGTTTATGAAAAAAATTATATATTAGATAATGGTAAGACAATTTCTAGAATTTGGATAGAAAAAAGTCCTATTTCTATTTCAAATAGACAGCATTGGGACGAGATATTTGATTTTTTTAATGAAAAAATGTCGGCTTTTGAACTGTTTTTTGCCGAATATGATGAATTTATCAAAGATATTGATGACAACTAAAAACAACATTTCCCAACAATAAATAAATCCATGATTTGTAAATTGCTGGGAAATGTACTATTTATAACTATTATATGTAAAAATTTATTATTCAGAAGCTCTGTTGGCTATGTTGCCCCCTGAATTTTTTTCAATATCGATGGTTTTAGGATTATGATAATAATCAATGCTTCCACCACTCGAAACGTTGGCGTCCAAATTTAAAATAGGATATACTTCTACATGCCCTCTGCTCGATGCTTCTGCTTCTATATCATTCACTTTCAGTCTGTTACCTTCAAAAACACCACCGCTAGATGCCGTAGTTTCTAAATGCAGTGCCAAGCCTCTTATATTGACAATTGCGGCACTCGACACATTGACATTGACATTTTCTGATTGAATATCCATTTTAACATTTGCGGCACTCGAGGCTTCCAACGAAAAATTTGATGTAACAATTTGGTTTTGTGTGGTTACATTACTTGCCGCATTGGCCTCAATTGCTTCTAATTTTTCAATATAAACCATCACTTTTATAGGTAATTTATTGTTTTTTATATAAATTTTGTCTGAAATATATACTTTTAAAACATCGCCCTTAACTACCGTTCGTATGTTTTGAAGCATATTTTCGTCAGATGTTACGATAATTCGTTGTTGCTTGCTCTGCACAATAACCAACTGAATGGCATTACTAACTTCAATATTTGTAAAATTTTCTTTTACTTTTCTAGTTTCTGTTTTGATTTTGCCACTTGCTTTAAATGTTTTTCCTTCATGACAATTTGAAAACAGTATGGCTAAAAAAAAGGCTAAAACCCAACGTGTGATTATTAAAAATATTCGTGTCATAAGGCTATTTGGTTTTGATTATGATGCCGTCTTTGCTGATTTTCAATTCTTTTAAATCGCCTTTCGTATTAGAAATCGTATCGGTTTTGATGTTGATTTCCTTTTCGTTGATGTTTACCTCGGGTATGGCCATTTCGTCTAAATCTTCGTCATAGTTTACATCATCATAGTCATTTTCATCATCTGGACAGTTGGTGCAAAATACTTTGGATTTGCCAACTTTATAAATATAATCGGAAGAAGAATAATGCAAATTAAAGAAATCGTTGTCAGATTCGTCATACTCTTTTACATTTTCATCTACTTTAAATATTAGTCCTTTTGGAACATATAAAATGATATTAACTTCTTGATCTCTAAATTTGTTGTCTAAATTTGTTGTCAAATAATTATCCAACCATATTTGATTTCCTTCCATTTTAAATCCATAATTGATCCGTTCTGCCCGTTGTTTGGCATCCGACAATGAACTGCCGTTGGCTTGTTTTTCAATTTGAATATAAACCATTTTATCGTTAGACTTTTTTATTTCAAAATGAACATTGTTGCTAAAAATAATTTTGTTTTTTAAAGAATCTTCGGTAATATTTAATTCATTCTGTTGGATATCGTTTGCAAAATTTTCGTTGTATCTAAATTTAATTTGCAGTGTATCATTGGGTTGCAAAGAAATGTTTTGTTTTTTGACCACTCTACCTTCATTCGAGTAGGCACCAATTTGTTGTACACCAACGGCAATGGCAAAAGTGAGAGACAAAATCCAAATGGCCAATAACGTATTTTTGGCTATATTCCCGATAGATTTTGAACTAGGAGATACCAGTTTTAAACCCAATAAAATCAAGACAAAAAACGGGATGCCCACCACAAAAAACATGGTTAAACCAAATGTCCAAATAGGATAATCATAATTGCCCGTTTCGATAAATGTTGTCCAAGGAAATTGAATATTATGTATATTTCCTAAAGTAAAAACACCAATTAGCAATGCAACAATTGTTACAAATCCTGTAAATATTAACATCCCTCCAATAAATTTAAGAAAAATATTTAATAATGTAAGGATGAAATCACCCAAAGAATTGGTAAAATTTTGATTTTTTATTTTATTTTTTTCTTGAAAATCTGAAAAAGTATGAGAAACATTTTCAAATTCCTGACGTACTTTTTTTTCAATATTAGAAATAGTAACGGGTTCTCCGGTCATTTCTAATTTTTCGGTAGTAGTTACAGCTTCAGGAATAACAATCCAAAGTATAATATATACCAAAAAACCAGTGCCATAAAAAGAAATCATACATAAAAATATCAGTCTGAACCAAGATTTATCAACACCAAAATAATGCCCCAAACCTGCTAAAACACCCCCTACCATGGCATGATCTTTGTCTCGATACAATTTTTTTAGCCTTGTTTTATCGCCATTTATATTGGTAAATGCAAATCCAGTTTGTTGATTTTCAGATTGTTCATCGTCTATTCTGTAATCTTCTGGTTGTCCCATTACAGCAATAACTTCGTCCACTTCTTTCAAACCAATAACATGCTTGTCTGATTTTTGTTTTTCAGAAAACAATTCAGAAACCCTAAGTTCAATGTCTTTGATGATTTCGTCTTGTCCATTAGAATTTTTTAAAGACCGTTTGATGGCATCAAAATACCTACTTAATTTTTGATAAGCATCTTCGTCTATATGGTAAAAAAATCCTCCTAAATTAATGTTTACTGTTTTGTTCATGGCTAAAGTTTTTTATGGGTTATTAAGTTTACGGCATCGGATAATTCTGTCCATGTACCGGTTAATTCATTCAAAAATATCTGACCTTCTTCTGTAAGTCCATAATATTTTCGAGGTGGTCCAGAGCTACTTTCTTCCCATCTGTAGGTAAGTAAACCATCGTTTTTCAAGCGGGTTAAAAGCGGGTACACGGTGCCTTCTACAACTAATAATTTTGCTGTTTTGAGTGTATCCAAAATTTCGGATGTGTAAGCATCTTTTTCCTTCAATACGGATAAAATGCAAAACTCCAAAACTCCTTTTCTCATTTGAGCTTTTGTGTTTTCAATGTTCATAAATTTGTTTTTTTACTATTCGATTTTTGATTGATGATGATAAAAACAGAGCAACAATAGTATGCCTATTAATTTCTTATGCAAAGATACGGCTAAAAAACAGTATCTTGTTTTGCATAGTACTTAAATTTAACATTTATTTAACTATTGTTGATTGTTTGTCAATTGAAAAATAAACCTTAATTTTACAAAAAATTAAAGACATGCTCAGTAAAGCTTCCAAAATCAATTTATTTTTGGCCTTAAAACTTCCAAGTGCTTTTTTTAGTGGTGTTCGACTCAAACATATTGACAATCAACAATGTATTACAACCGTAAAACACCGCTGGATCAATCAAAACCCATTTCAATCTTTGTATTTTGCTGTTCAAGCCATGGCTGCAGAACTCTCCACGGGTGCATTAGTAATGTCGAGTATAGAAAAATCAGGGCAGCCCATCTCTATGTTGGTAGCCAATAACAAAGCAACATTTACAAAAAAAGCGGTTGGTCGCATCCAATTTTGTTGTTCTGAAGGATTAAAGGTAGAACAAACCATTGCACAAGCCATTGCTACTCAAACAGGACAAACGGTTTGGCTCAAGTCTATTGGCACAGACGAAAAAGGGCAACAAGTGTCGGAAATGGATTTTGAATGGACCGTAAAATTGAAAGTATTCAAACCAAAAAAATAAGTAAATGAAAGTATTACTAACAGGTGCTACAGGTTTAATTGGACAAAAACTAACAGAATTGTTATTGGAAAAAGGCCATCAAGTTAATTTTTTGACTACTTCTGTAAATAAAATTAAAGATGAACCCCATTTGAAGGGATATTTTTGGAATTTAAAATATGGCAAAATAGATGATAGTTGTTTTAATGATGTAGATGCGATCATCCATTTGGCGGGTGCAAGTATTGCCAAAAGGTGGACCCAGCATTATAAAAAAGAGATTTTAAATAGCCGAGTAGCAAGTACACAATTGCTATACAAAGGATTGAATAAAAAAACCAATCATATCAAACACATTATTGCAGCATCAGGAACGGCCATTTATCCAGACGATGATCAAAACATTTATTATGAGGGTAGTACTGAAAAAGCGACAGGTTTTTTAAGCGATGTTGTACAAAAATGGGAAGAAAATGTAGATGTTTTTAGTAAAAATCAAATTATAGTGTCTAAAATTAGAACTGGAGTGGTTTATGCAAAACAAGGCGGTGCCCTTCCTGAAATATTGAAACCCATAAAAAATGGTTTAGGAGCTCATTTTGGAGACGGTAACCAACAACAATCGTGGATCCATATAGATGATTTGACGCAATTGTATTATTTTGTTTTGACACATCATTTGAGCGGTGTTTATCATGCAGTAGCTCCAGAAGTTGTAAGCAACAAAGTACAAAACAATACTATTGCCCAAATTTTAAACAAAAGAATTTGGCTGCCCAATATTCCAAAATGGTTTATGAAATTGATTTTAGGCGACATGCACGAACTTTTATTTAACAACAAAAACATCAGTTCTGAGAAAATTCAAAAAGCTGGATTTCAGTTTCGGTTTCCAACAATACATGCTGCCTTAGTAGATATTTTGAAATAATTTAGAATCATTTTGAAATAAAACAAATACAATTCTTAAAAATTATATACATATTTACATAAAAATTATAAAAATACCTTAATTATACAAAATAAGCTAATTATTTTATATTATAATCATAAATTTAATTATTATCTAAATTAAAATACTAGTAAAACATTACAAATAAATATTGAGTTCTATTTTTTTATAAAATATTTTTCAATAAATAAATTTTACTATTCTTGCAACTATTTTCAAAACTATGTGACCTTTTTTTTATAAATGAAATAGAAAAAAAATCAGGAGTTCAAGAAAAATGTGGCCATATCATAAAAAAAAGGGGGTAAAATGAATAACTCCTATTTTTTGATTCAAAAAAACAACATTTACACAAAAATTTGTTAGAAATTTAGAAATCATTTTTATATAAAAATAAATGTTGTAATTTCGCACCCGATGAAAAAAAGAAATGCACATATTACTCCTTTTGCATTAAGGAAAACTTTGATTGCTTCGCCCGAAGTAAGGGTACTCTTGTTGTAGTACTCTAACCCAATAGTTTTAGCTTTTTTAATCCTTTTATTTTATTTGTTTTGAATTTTTTTCAAATTTCCAAAAGATTTTTATCTACAATAAACCACACTAAAAGTATTGTTAAAATACATTTTAGTTGTTTGTTATGGCCCCAAATCATCAAGGCAAAACAATTCAAATTTCCAACAACCAACATATAAATCGACATCTTAAAATGAATCTTAAAATCATAGTAGCCCAAGAAGAACATTTTCAGTTTGCCCAAGAAATTTGCGACACCATAGAAACCTCAGCAAAACTAAGAGGTACAGGCATTGCAAAACGAACACCCGAATATATACAAAAAAAAATGATACAACATGATGCTATAATAGCATTAGTGGAAGGGCAGTTTGCAGGTTTTTGCTATATCGAAAGCTGGGAACATGGCAAATTTGTAGCCCATTCTGGCTTGATAGTACATCCTGATTATCGGAATTTAGGTTTGGCCAAAAAAATTAAAACTAAAGTATTTGATTATTCATTAGAGAAATATCCCGAGGCCAAAATTTTTGGTATCACCACAGGATTGGCGGTGATGAAAATTAATTCGGATTTAGGTTACAAGCCAGTTCCATTTTCAGAACTAACCACCGATCCCAGTTTTTGGAAAGGATGTCAAACTTGTACCAATTATGAAATTTTGAAAAGTAAAGACAATAAAATGTGTCTTTGCACAGGAATGTTGTATGATCCAAAAGAAAAACCAAAAGATCCACCAAAACATCCATTTAATATTAAGATTTTAAATCGATTAAAATCGATAAAACAAGCCCTTTTCTTAAAAAAATAATAACAACACAACATAAATATATACAAATGAAAAAAGTAGTTTTAGCATATAGCGGAGGATTGGATACCTCCTATTGTTTGAAATATTTAAAAGACGACCAAGGTTTTGAAGTACACACCGTATTGGTAAACACTGGCGGATTTGATGCAAACGAATTGGAAGCTATTGAAAAAAGAGCTTACGAATTAGGGTCGGCCAAGCATGTTAATTTAACCATTTTGGACGAATATTACGACAAAGCTATAAAATATTTGATTTTTGGAAATGTATTAAAAAACAATACCTACCCCCTATCTGTAAGTGCCGAGAGGGTTTTTCAAGCAATAGAGGCCATACAGTATGCTAAAAAAGTGGGGGCATCTGCTATTGCACATGGGAGCACGGGCGCTGGTAATGATCAAATTCGATTTGATTTGATTTTTCAGACTATTGCACCAGAAATTGAAATCATTACCCCTATCCGTGATTTAAAATTATCTAGGCAAGAGGAAGTTGCTTACTTACAAGCTAAGGGTGTTTCATATTCGTGGGAAAAAGCTCAATATTCTATCAACAAAGGCCTTTGGGGAACGAGTGTGGGTGGCAAAGAAACATTAACATCAAATCAGGCTTTGCCAAGTGAAGCCTATCCTTCGCAGTTGCAAAGAACTGACGAAGAGCAAGTAACACTTCATTTTGAAAAAGGGGAACTCGTAGGACTAAACCATCAATTTGACAAGCCGTCTAATAATATTGTGGCATTAGAAAAAATAGCAAGTGCCTTTGCAATAGGTAGAGATATTCATGTGGGCGATACGATTATAGGCATCAAAGGAAGAGTGGGCTTTGAAGCTGCTGCCCCTTTAATCATCATCAAAGCACATCATTTACTCGAAAAACATACTTTGGGCAAATGGCAACAATATTGGAAAGAACAATTAGGTAATTGGTATGGGATATTGTTTCACGAAGGGCAATTTTTAGACCCTGTGATGCGAAATATTGAAACTTTTTTGACAGATACACAACAAACCGTAAACGGTACTGTAACTGTTTCTTTAAAACCCTATCATTTTTCGCTCAATGGAATTGAATCGCCTAATGATTTGATGAATACAGGATTTGGTCAGTACGGTGAAATGAACAACGCTTGGACATCGGATGATGCAAAAGGTTTTATTAAAATTTTAGGCAATGCTCAAAATATTTTTTCGACGGTAAATCATTTAAAATGAGAATCATAAAGGGAGGTTAATGGTTGATGGTTGGTGGTTGATGGTTGGTGGTTGATGGTTGGTGGTTGATGGTTGATGGTTGGTGGTTGATGGTTGATGGTTGATGGTTGATGGTTGATGGTTGATGGTTGATGGTTGATGGTTGATGGTTGATGGTTGATGGTTGATGGTTGATGGTTGATGGTTGATGGTTAAAAGTTAGAGGTTAAAGGTTAAAGGTTAGAGGTTAAAATTATAATTTAAATTTTTAAATTTTTCAATCTTTAAATCTTTAAATTTTTAAATCTTTTCAATCTTTAAATTTTTTTAATAAAAATATAATTATGATAAATGTAGGAATAATAGGTGGTTCTGGATATACGGCTGGGGAGCTTATCCGTATTTTGATGTTTCATCCACAGGCTACAATCGATTTTGTTTATAGCACTACAAATGCCGGCAAGTCTTTGTCTGTGGCCCATCAAGATGTATTGGGCGATATTGAAATGAATTTCACAAATCAAATCAATCCAAATGTAAATGTCGTTTTTTTATGTTTAGGTCATGGCAAATCAAAGGCTTTTCTGGAAGCTCATACTTTTGCAAATCATACTAAAATTATCGATTTGGGAAATGATTTTCGTTTGGCTGCCGATGCCATTTTCCAAGAAAAACAATTTGTATATGGGTTGCCCGAATTGAATAGAAAACAGATAAAAGAAGCTCATTATATAGCAAATCCAGGATGTTTTGCTACGGCAATTCAGTTGGCATTGTTGCCTTTGGCACAAAAACATTTGTTGCAAGCCGATGTACATATCAATGCTACAACAGGAAGCACGGGTGCTGGTGTAAGCCCGTCAGACACTACCCATTTTAGTTGGAGGGCCAATAACATGTCGCATTACAAAGCATTTACTCACCAACATTTGGGCGAAATCAAACAAAGTTTGAAACAATTTCAACAACTTTTTAATAAAGAATTGTTATTTATACCCAATAGAGGCGACTTTGCACGAGGTATATTTGCAACTTTATATACAAAATCAGACAAAACTATAACGGAATTATATGAAATTTATTCCGACTATTATCAAAGTGAACCTTTTGTAACGGTTACACAAACAGACATTAATTTAAAACAAGTAGTACAAACCAACAAGTGTATCATAAGTATAAAAAAACACGGCGATTATGTACTATTAACGTCTATTATTGATAATTTAAGCAAAGGTGCATCTGGTCAGGCTATAGAAAACATGAATTTGATGTTTGGATTAGAGGAAACCATGGGGCTAAAATTAAAACCAAGCGGGTTTTAAAAGAGCTGCTTTTTGAAAGCATGCTATTTGAACTTTACTTACATTATAATTTAAAAAAAAACGAGCAAACCAGCCTTACAACCTGAAGAAAAAAATTAAAAAAATAATACAAAATTAAAAATAAATGAACTTATTTGATGTTTATCCATTATATCCTATAACCCCCGTAAAAGCGAAGGATTTTACAATTTATGACGAAAATGGCACAGCTTATCTCGATTTTTATGGGGGGCATGGTGTCATTTCTATTGGTCATGGTCAAGACGATTATGTAGCCATGCTCAAAAACCAATTGGATCAAATTGGTTTTTATTCCAATGCCATTCAAAATCCATTGCAAGTAGCATTGGCAGCCAAGTTAGGGCAACTATCGGGTTACGATAATTACAGTCTATTCTTATGTAGCTCTGGTGCCGAAGCCAATGAGAATGCTTTAAAATTAGCCTCATTTCACAATGGCAAAAAAAGAGTTATTGCTTTCAAAAATTCATTTCACGGGCGCACATCGGCGGCAGTAGCAGCAACAGACAATCCAAAAATTGTAGCTCCAATAAATGCCCAACAAATAGTAACTATTTTACCCCTAAATGACGTCGAATTGCTAGCTACCGAATTGGAAAAAGGCGATGTTTGTGCTGTAATAATTGAAGGAATTCAAGGAGTTGGAGGTTTAGACGAGGGAACAACTGCTTTTTTTAAAGATTTGGAAAAATTATGTAACCAACACAATTGTGCTTTGATTATTGACGAAGTACAATCAGGATATGGTAGAAGTGGACAGTTTTTTGCCCATCAACATCATGGTGTTTTGGCCGATATTATTCCAATTGCAAAAGGTATGGGCAATGGTTTTCCTATTGGAGGTATATTAATTTCTCCCAAATTCAAAGCAAGTTATGGACTATTGGGTACCACTTTTGGGGGTAGTCATTTGGCCTGTGCTGCCGGAATTGCTGTACTGGATGTTATAGAAAAACATGATTTAATAGACAATGTAAATAACATATCTCCTTATTTTGTTGAAGCCCTCAAACAAATTCCTGAAGTAAAAAAAATAAAAGGCAAAGGATTGATGTTGGGTGCCGAATTTGATTTTGATGTAAGCGAATTACGTAAAAAATTAATATTAGAAAAACATATTTTTACAGGAAATGCCAATAACAAAAATTTATTACGAATTCTACCGCCTTTAACCATCACCAAAGAAGCCGTAGATACTTTTATCATTGCCTTGAAAGAAGTTTTAGAAATGTAATTTTAAATGGTTGGTGGTTGGTGGTTGATAGTTGGTGGTTAATTGATAATTGATATTAAATAATTAAAAAAATGAATAAAATATTACCTATTGAAGATCGAAATGCTGTTTTAGCTACCATGTCGATTTTGTTAGAAAGGGATAGAGCGGAATTGAAGTGGATCAATCAACAAGACTTGGATCAATATTTAGGAGGTGATTTGGCCATGGAAAAACGGTTATTGGTAAACGATGCTAAAATAGACGGTATGATTTTGTCATTGAAACAATTGGCTGTTCAAGATGACCCCGTGGGTGTAGAGCAATTTCATTTTGTACACGAAAATGGTTTGCAAATTAGCAACAAAACGGCCGCTTTTGGAACGGTTTTAATCATTTATGAATCCAGACCCGATGTAACAGTCGAAGCAGGTGGTATTGCTTTCAAATCGGGTAATAAAATTTTGCTCAAAGGAGGAAAAGAATCCTTACAATCCAATATGAAAATTGTAGCCCTTTGGCACGAAGCCCTTCAAACTCATGGTATAGACAAGCAATGGGTTCAATATTTGAACATGAATAGAGCAGCAACGCAAGCTTTTTTGGAAAAACCAACTGAAAAAATTGATTTAATAGTTCCTAGAGGTGGCGAAAATTTAATAGCCTTTACAAAAAAACATGCCACTTGCCCCGTAATTGTAAGCGGTAGAGGCAATAATTTTATATATATTTCGCAATTTGCCGATTTAGAAAAGGCCCTTTCTATCATTATCAATGGTAAAACCTCTAACATTTCTGTTTGCAATGCTTTGGATAAAGTACTGATAAACAGAAATTTACCCGAGCTAAAAGATTTTATGCAGCAATTGGTTTTGTCTTTACAATCATTTGATGTCCAAATTTTGGGCGATGCTGATTGTGTAAATCTTACAAATGTGTATCCAATTGAAGAGGAAAACATTTGGTATGAAGAGTTTTTGGATTATAAAATAGCTATCGGATTGGTAGATGACCTCGACGAAGCCATTTCAAAAATCAATCAATATTGTGGAGGACATTCGGCCAGCATTGTTACAAAAAATACAGCCGAAGCCACTACATTTATGGCCGCAATAGATTGTGCAGCTGTTTATCATAATGCTTCGACACGATTTACAGATGGTGGTCAGTTTGGATTGGGAGGCGAATTGGCGATCAGCACCGATAAATTACACCAACGTGGCCCAATTGGGTTACAACATTTGGTTACTAATAAATGGTATGTTTATGGCAACGGTCAAATTAGGTAATGTGCTCATTTTTAATTTATTGACATTTGAAATGGATATTCATTTAATGATGCTCAAAATTTTTCAATAATCAATACAGGGTTTAAAGCATTTTTTTAATCAAATCGCTTTGTAAACCAAATTTCAACAACACAACAACAATGTCTAAGAAAAGAATTTTATTAAAAATTGGTAGCAACACGCTTACCAAAGAAAGCAACCATATATCGAGAGGTAAAATCGAGGATATTGGCGTTCAAATTGCCGCTTTGCAAAACGATTTTGAATTTATTATTGTAAGTTCGGGGGCCATTGCTGCAGCCAAACAATTTGTAAAGCTAGACAACAATGACAAAGATGTTTTTGTAAAACAAGCATTAGCCTCTATTGGCCAGCCCCATTTGATGCGAATTTATCATGAAAATTTTAGCGATTTAGGACTACATATTTCTCAATGTTTGCTTTCTTATTCTGATTTTGAAAAAAAACAATCTAAAACCAACATCGTCAATACGATAAATGTTTTGGTACAAAATAATTATATTCCAATTATAAACGAAAATGACACCGTTGCCACAGACGAAATCAAGTTTGGCGACAACGACAAGTTGGCCGCCCTAACTGCCGTTTTGTTGCAAGCCGATTTATTGATCATTGCCACCAATACCAATGGAATTTATACTAAAAAATCCATAAACCACTCCATACCTGAAACCATCAAAATTGTTACAGATTTAAGCCTCCTGCAACAAGAGGTAGGCGACAGCAAATCGACTCATGGCACGGGTGGGATGCAATCGAAAATTGATGCCACAGCCATTGCAAAAGCAGCCCATATCGAAACATGGATTGTTAACGGATTGGAAGATAATTTTATCATAAAAGCTTTAAATAATGAAATTAATTTTACAAAAATAATATAAAACAGTTTTCCTAAAATAATTTAAAAATAAAACACAACTCCCATGAATTTCACAACTATACAACAAATAAACAATCTCGAGCAATGGGTAAAAGAGGCACTAAAAATAAAGAAAAACCCACTTAAAAATAAAAAATTAGGCAAAAATAAAACCCTCGGAATGTTGTTTTTCAACCCGAGTTTACGAACCCGATTGAGCACTCAAAAGGCGGCACTCAATTTGGGTATGAATGTTATTGTAATGAATTTTAATAACGAAGGTTGGACACTCGAGTTTGAAGACGGAGCCATCATGAACCAAGGGGCTTCGGAACACATCAAAGAAGCGGCCGAAGTCGTATCGCAATATTGTGATATTATTGCCATTAGAGCATTTGCAGGTTTGGTGGACAAAGAAAAAGACCAAGCCGAAACTGTTATGTCGGGGTTTTTAAAATATGCCACCGTACCCATTGTCAATATGGAAAGTGCCACTGGACACCCGCTTCAATCCCTTGCAGATGCCATTACAATGGCTGAACACAAAACCAAACACAAACCAAAAGTAGTCCTCTCATGGGCACCTCATCCAAAAGCATTGCCTCAAGCCGTGCCCAATTCGTTTGTAGAAATGATGCTGCTTCAAGAGGCTGATTTTGTTATTACACACCCCGAAGGCTACGAACTAGACCCATCTATTACCAAAAATGCAACCATAGAATACAACCAAAACAAAGCCTTTGAAAATGCCGATTTTATTTATGCAAAAAACTGGAGCAATTTTACCGACTATGGTAAAATTACAAATTCAGATCCCAGCTGGACCATCAATGCCGAAAAAATGAAACTTACCAATAATGCCAAATTCATGCACTGTCTGCCCGTTCGCCGAAATGTAATTGTAGCCGACGAAGTCCTCGACAGCAACAATGCCATCGTTATCGAACAAGCCAACAACCGCACCTTTGCCGCCCAATTGGTATTACAAAAAATATTAAAGGAAGTTAGAAGTTAGAAGAAAGAAGAAAGAAATTAGAGGTTAGAAATTAGAAGTTAGAAATTAGAAGTTAGAGGTTAGAAGTTAGAGGTTAGAAATTAGAAGTTAGAGGTTAGAAGTTAGAGGTTAGAAATTAGAAGTTAGAAATTAGAAGTTAGAAGTTAGAAGTTAGAGGTTAGAGGTTAGAAGTTAGAGGTTAAAGGTTAAAATTATACTTTAAATTTTTTAAATCTTTCAAATTTTCAATCTTTTAATCTTTCAATCTTTCAATCTTTTCAATCTTTCAATCTTTTAATCTTTTAATCTTTCAATCTTTTTAATCTTTTAATCTTTCAATCTTTTTAATCTTTTAATCTTTCAATCTTTTTCAATAAATCAATATAAAACAATGAACTCAAATACCCCAAAAACCCCGCTGACTATCGTAAAAATTGGCGGAAATATTATAGACAATCCCGTTGAATTAGCGCATTTTCTAACTGATTTTGCTACCATAAAAGGCCAAAAAATAATCGTTCATGGAGGTGGCAAATCGGCTACAAAATTAGCCCAGTCTATGGGGCTTGTACCCCAAATGGTAGAAGGACGTCGCATTACAGATGCGGCCATGCTTGATGTCGTTGTGGGAGTATATGCAGGACAAATCAACAAAAATATAGTAGCCCAGTTACAAGCACAAAACACCAATGCCATCGGATTTTCGGGTGCCGATGGCAACACCATTTTGTCCGAAAAACGAAATCACCCCACTATCGATTTTGGTTTTGTAGGCGATGTCGTTAAAGTAAACACCCAGCTACTCAACACACTGATTACCAACAATATTACGCCCGTTTTTTGTGCCATTACACACAACGGAAAAGGACAATTACTCAACACCAATGCCGATACAATTGCTGCAGAACTCGCCATTGCATTGTCCGAAATATATGAAGTAACATTAACTTACTGTTTTGAAAAACCAGGAGTGTTGCTCAATGCTGAAGACGATCATTCGGTTATCGAATCCATCAATGCCAGTTTGTATCAAAGCCTCAAAAACCAAAAAACCATCCATTCTGGCATGATTCCAAAACTCGACAACTGCTTCCATTGCCTTTCAAAGGGTGTCAAATCCATCAAAATAGGCCACCACCACATGTTGCATCATCCCAATAACAAACACACCACCATTGCCCTATAAAATTCTGTTTTTTAAACACAAAAAATCAATAGCACACCAATTTTTATAAAAATATCAAGCATGAAAACAATACAAACCCTTACAAACGAAGCCATTGAGCTACTCAAAAATCTCATTGAAACCCCTTCGTTTTCTAGCCAAGAAGACCAAACTGCTTTGTTAATCGAAAATTGGTTTACCACAAATAGCATCCCTTTTCAAAGAGAAAACAACAATATTTGGGCTTTCAACCAACATTTTAACCCCTCAAAACCCACGTTTTTACTCAATTCGCACCACGACACCGTAAAACCCAACCAAGGCTACACCCTCGACCCCTTTAAAGCCATTGTACAAAACGACCAACTTTTTGGCCTTGGTAGCAACGATGCAGGTGGCTGTTTGGTATCGCTAATGGCCACTTTTACTTACTTTTACAACCATCAAAACCTGTCGCACAACTTGGTCATCGTATGCTCTGCCGAGGAAGAAAGCAGCGGCAAAAATGGGCTAAACAGCGTACTCAAACACCTACCCGAACTCGATTGTGCCATTGTGGGCGAACCCACAGAAATGCAACTTGCCATTGCCGAAAAAGGCCTCTTGGTGCTCGATGTCATCGTGCCCGGAACCGCTAGCCATGCCGCACATACCAACAACGACAACCCCATATACAACAGCATCAAAACCATCCAATGGTTTCAAAACTTCCAATTCGACAAAGTTTCAGATGTTTTAGGCCCCGTCAAAATGACCGTTACACAAATCAATGCAGGCAAACAACACAACGTGGTTCCCGCAGCATGCCACCTCGTTATAGACATTCGTGTAAACGACAAATACACCAACCAACAAGTCTTAGATATTGTAAAACAGCACGTTACCGCAAACATAGCCCCACGTTCCATGCACCTCAACGCCTCGGCTATCAATAGCAACCACAAGCTCGTTCAAGCAGGCATTGCCCTCGGCAGATCCACTTATGGCTCCCCCACCCTATCAGACCAATCGGTACTATCCTGCCAATCACTCAAACTCGGACCCGGCTTATCCCTTCGTTCTCACACCGCAAACGAATTCATTTTGCTCTCCGAAATTCAACAAGCCATACCTTTGTATATCAACATCCTAACCAATTATTTAACCCTTTAATTTTCAGGAGCTTATCCCGCTATCCGTTGCAATCTTTTGTGGGCAAACCCTGCCCACAAAAGGATTTCCACTTCTATCGGGGCTAGTCAAAATATAAATCAACATCTAATTTCAATCAACATGAAACTCTGGGAAAAAGGAATACCAACCGACAAACAAATTGAACAATTTACCGTTGGCAACGACCGTGAACTCGATTTAGTACTGGCCAAATACGATGCCATGGGCTCTATTGCACACGCCAAAATGCTACAACAAATTGGATTACTCACCTCCACCGAATCCTCAAACCTCGAAGCTGCACTCCTCGAAATCATATCCGATATCCAACAAGGCAACTTCCAAATTGAAGACTCCTTCGAAGACGTACATTCTAAAATAGAATACCTACTCACAAAAAAACTAGGCGACGCAGGTAAAAAAATTCACACCGCCCGCTCCCGAAACGACCAAGTACTTGTAGATGTACACCTCTATCTCAAAGACGAAATACAATACCTCAAAACACAAGTCAAAAACCTTTTCGACCTGCTCATGCAACGTGCAGACCAACACCAAAACGTACTCCTACCAGGATACACCCACCTACAAATTGCCATGCCGTCGTCCTTCGGATTATGGTTTGCTGCCTATGCCGAAAGCCTCATCGACGACATGACAATGCTACAAGCAGCCAATAAAATTGTCGATCAAAACCCTCTTGGTTCTGCCGCCGGATATGGAAGCTCCTTCCCCATAAACCGCACTTTTACTACCACACAACTGGGTTTTGCAACACTAAAATTCAATGCCGTAGCCGCTCAAATGAGCCGTGGCAAAGCCGAAAAAACAATCGCTTTTGCCATGAGTAGCATTGCTGCAACACTCTCAAAACTGGCCATGGACGTATGCCTTTATATGAGCCAAAATTTTGATTTCATCAGCCTACCTCCACACCTAACTACAGGTTCCAGCATCATGCCTCACAAAAAAAACCCCGATGTATTTGAACTCATCCGTGGCAAATGCAACAAAATTCAAGCACTACCCTACGAAATAACACTCATTACAAACAACCTGCCCAGCGGCTACCACCGCGATTTGCAATTATTAAAAGAAGGCTTGTTTCCATCCATTCAAACCCTCAAGGCCTGCTTAGACATGGCACATTTTGCCATCAAAGACATACAAGTAAAAAACCATATCCTTGCCGATTCAAAATACGACTACCTCTTTACAGTGGACACCCTCAACGAAATGGTCGTAGCCGGAATCCCGTTCAGAGACGCCTATAAAACCGTTGCCGAACAACTCGAAAATGGCACGTACCAATCGCCAAAAGCCACCAAACACACCCACGAAGGCAGCATCAACAACCTGTGTCTTCAAGACATCAAAAACAAAATGGAAGCGGCATTATAACTCCAAAAAAAACTGTCAAACACAATGACAGTTTTTTTTTGCCCCACTCCCACAATAACTTTCAACATCAAAGATACCCACCTAAAAAAGTGTGTAAAGTTTCTTGTTGTTAAACACCAACCATGAATTAAAAAAAATAAAATTTTAATGACAATACATGCAAATTGAAGATTAAATTGTATTTTTGTTATAAAAATATTGAAATGAAGGCAAAGTACATCAATCCATTTACAGATTTTGGATTTAAAAAAATATTCGGAGAGGAAGCAAGCAAACCGTTGTTGCTTGACTTTCTGAATGCCCTTTTGCCCGAAAACGACAAAATTATAAGCCTTTCTTTCAAAAATATTGAACAACTTGGACAAACAGAATTTGACAGAAAAGCCATTTATGATATCTATTGCGAAAACGAAAATGGCGAAAAATTTATAGTCGAATTACAAAAAGCAAAGCAAAATTATTTTAAAGAAAGAACCATTTATTACTCCACTTTTCCCATACAGGAACAGGCAGAAAGAGGCGAATGGAACTACAATTTGAAAGCAGTTTATTGCATTGGTATTCTGGATTTTACCTTTGATGATTATGAAACCGAGCCCGAAAAAAGCGAAGTAATTCACACTATAAAACTCAAAAATCAAAACGGAAAAACATTTTATGATAAATTGACTTACATTTATCTCGAAATGCCAAATTTTGACACAAAAGAAGCCGAATTAAAAACCAGAATTGAGCAATGGTTGTATTTTATCAAACATTTAGAAGACTTTCAATCTATTCCAACTATTTTTAACGATGATGTTTTTCATAAAGCATTTGAAAAAGCAGAAATAGCCAAATATGGTCCAAACGAACTGATGAAATATGAAGACAGCCTGAAAAATTACCGTGACTTAAAGGGCGTTATAGACACCGCTTTTGACGAAGGAAAAATTGAAGGAATTTTAGAAGGAAAACTAGAGACAGCTAAATCTTTGAAAAAACTAGGCATTTCTATTGACTTAATTATAGAAGCAACGGGACTTTCTAAACAAGAAATCGAAAAATTATAAGAAAACAACGATCATTCAGGAATCAAAAATATATTATATTTTTGTTATAAAAATATTGAAAATGAAGGCAAAGTACATCAATCCATTTACAGATTTTGGATTTAAAAAAATATTCGGAGAGGAAGCAAGCAAACCGTTGTTGCTTGACTTTCTGAATGCCCTATTGCCCAAAAACGACAAAATTGTAAGCCTTTCTTTTAAAAATATTGAACAACTTGGACAAACAGAATTTGACAGAAAAGCCATTTATGATATCTATTGCGAAAACGAAAATGGCGAAAAATTTATAGTCGAATTACAAAAAGCAAAGCAAAATTATTTTAAAGAAAGAACCATTTATTACTCCACATTTCCCATACAGGAACAGGCAGAAAGAGGCGAATGGAACTACAATTTGAAAGCAGTTTATTGCATTGGTATTCTCGATTTTACCTTTGATGATTATGAAACTGAGCCCGAAAAAAGCGAAGTAATTCACACTATAAAACTCAAAAATCAAAACGGAAAAACATTTTATGATAAATTGACTTACATTTATCTCGAAATGCCAAATTTTGATACAAAAGAAGCCGATTTGAAAACCAGAATTGAGCAATGGTTGTATTTTATCAAACATTTGGAAGACTTTCAATCTATTCCAACTATTTTTAACGATGCTATTTTTTATAAAGCATTTGAAAAAGCAGAAATAGCCAAATATGGTCCAAACGAACTGATGAAATATGAAGACAGCCTGAAAAATTACCGCGACTTAAAGGGCGTTATCGACACCGCTTTTGACGAAGGGAAGCTTGAAGGGAAGCTTGAAGGGAAGCTTGAAGGAATTTTAGAAGGCAAACTAGAGACAGCTAAATCTTTGAAAAAACTAGGCATTTCTATTGACTTAATTATAGAAGCAACGGGACTTTCTAAAGAAGAAATCGAAAAATTATAAGAAAAGCACTTCTAATGAAGTTTGTGTATTGATCGTTTTATGGTGCAAGTTACCAACAATGAATTAAAAAAAATATAATTCCAATGACAATAAATGCAAATTGAAGATTCATTGAAGTCATTTTCTATAAAGTATTGGTAAAAAAATCCAAAAGAAATTAATTTTTTATTACTTTTGAAGCGTCAATTTACTTTAAACATTGTCTCTAGTTTTTCATAAAGGAGCTTGCAAGTAGCATCAAATTTTTCAAAACATCACAACAATGAAATCACAATTTTTATTAAATCCTGATATTACATTCTTAAACCATGGCTCGTTCGGAGCTTGTCCAAAACCCGTTTTTGAAAATTATCAGTTTTGGCAATTGGAATTAGAAAAAGAACCCGTTCAGTTTTTACAAAAAAAACAAGCCATTTATTTAAACCAAGCAAAAAACGCATTAGCCGCCTATATTAATTGCGAGGCAGACGATTTCTTTTTTACTCAAAACCCAACATTTGCCATAAATGTTGTCATGCGAAACTTGAATTTACAAGCGGGAGACGAAATTTTAACAACCAATCACGAATATGGTGCAATGGATAGAACATGGCACTATTATTGCAAAAAAACGGGTGTAAAATATGTTAGACAACCCATTTCATTACCAATTGTAAGTCAAGAACAAATAGTAGAAGAGTTTTGGAAAGGTTATACTCCAAAAACTAAAGTTGTTTTTATCAATCAAATGTCGAGTGCAACGGCTTTGCTATTTCCTGTCAAAGAAATCATTGCAAAAGCCAAATCACTTGGTTTGATAACTATTGTTGATGGTGCACATGTACCAGGTCATATTGATTTGGATATCAAAGATTTAGACCCTGATTTTTATACCGGAACCACTCACAAATGGCTTTTGGCTCCAAAAGGCAGCTCTTTTTTATATGTAAATAAAAAATTTCAAAAAAATTTAGACCCTTTAATCGTTAGTTGGGGTTACGAAAGTGTTATGCCTAGTTCAAATCCTTTTTTAGATTTGCACGAAATCCAAGGCACACGCGATATTGCTGCTTTTTTGAGTGTGCCAACAGCAATTGAATTTGTAACTCAAGCCAACTATTTAGAACAACAAACTGCTGCCAAACAATTGGTTTTGGACCAATACCATTCCATTTGCCAACTATTAGATACTTCTCCTTTATGTCCAGTAAACAATACATTTTTAGGACAAATGGCCAGTGTACCTATACAAACCAAACAACCGATGGTGTTAAAAGAAATGTTGTATAACGAGTATCAAATTGAAATTCCTATTATGAATTTGAATGATCAAAATTATATTAGATATTCTATTAATGTGTATAATACAATTGATGATTTAGAAAAACTTAAATCAGCATTGCTCGATATAAAAAATAAAAAATCAGAATTATTATAAATCTTTGGAATGATGTTATGGAATAACTGTTGTAAATTTTGCAACAACGTTGGGTCATAATTTTTATATTTACACAAATTCCAAACGGAATTAAACACGAAATTTTATGGAAAAAAGTACGATCGAATCTGGTAAAAATAGGGCCATTATAAGTTATATATTTATAGTTGGAGTTTTTATAGCGATGTCTATGAATTCAGAAAATAAAAATTCATTTGCTTCATTTCACATCAGACAGGCTTTAGGTATATCAATATTATTTATTTCATTAGGGCTCCTAGTAAGTAATTTTGGTTCTGTTTATATCACAATGTCAATGTGGATCGGAATTTCTGTATTGTGGGTTTACGGGATGTTTAGTGCGGTAAATGGATCTACAAAACCAATGCCTATTGTTGGAGATTTATTTCAAAAATATTTAAAAACCATCAGTTAAATCATATTTAATTATGTCATTACAATACCTAGTTAGAGAACCCAAAATAAAATTAGAAAAAAATCCCCTATTATTGTTGCTTCATGGTTATGGAAGTAACGAGCACGATTTATTTTCGTTTGCTAATGAATTGCCAGACCATTATTATGTAGTATCTGTTCAAGCTCCATATTCGTTACAATATGGAAGTTATGCTTGGTATGCCATCAATTTTGATGCAGACGAAAATAAGTTTTCCGACATCGAACAGGCCAAACAGTCGAGAGACTTAATTGTAACTTTTTTAGACGAATTGTTCAAACTGTTTGCTATAGACAAACACGATGTCAATTTGATTGGTTTTAGCCAAGGGGCTATTTTGAGCTATGCAATAGCCCTATCTTATCCACAAAAAATTAAAAAAGTTGTAGCCATGAGTGGCTACATGATCAGCGATACATTTTTAGAAGGATTTGATACTCATGACTTTAGCCATTTGAGTATTTTTCATTCACACGGAACTGTAGATCAGGTAATACCAGTGGAATGGGCCAGAAAAGCAGGCCCTTTTTTAGACACACTACATATTCATCATGTATATAAAGAATACCCTATTGGTCATGGTGTTTCGCCTCAAAATTTTTATGATTTTAAAAATTGGTTAATCGAATAATACCTTTTACCAAGTCATCTTAATAACTTCATTTGATAAAATTTTGCTTTTTTAATAAAATTTTATGAGTTTTTAAAAAATATATTTAAAAAAAAATACAATATTTATCGTTTTTAACCGTTTATTGTTAAATTTGTAAAATCATTTTAATATTAATTAATAACGATGGCTAAACTTTTAAAACCCAACAAGATGAAAAAAATTTTATTGCTCATACCCATTTTTCATATTTTATGCTCCTGTAATAAAAGTGAAGATTATCAAGAAGTAGAAACCTATCCAAATGTAAAAGCTGCTTTTGGAAACAAAATTGACTTGACCAATTTATACAATTATGCCAATCAAACTGTTCCTGCCTATATTACTAAAAACAATGTTGGTGGCAATCCGATAACTGACAAAGGAGCTACTCTGGGTCGGGTTTTATTTTATGACAAAAATTTATCTTCAAACAATACCATTTCATGTGCCAGTTGTCATATTCAGGCCAATGCTTTTTCAGATCCAGTAGTAGCAAGTGTTGGTGTAAATGGTACTACGGGTCGCCATGCCATGCGACTTATCAATACACGATTTGCCAACGAAACCAAGTTTTTTTGGGACGAGCGTGCTTCTTCATTAGAAATTCAAACTACGCAACCGATTCAAAATCATATCGAAATGGGATTTAGTGGCACCAATGGCGATGGCACTATGGCTACTGTAATTGCAAAACTGCAAAACATTGGCTATTATAAAGAACTCTTTAAATTTGTATATGGATCTGAAACCATTACGGAATCCAAAATACAATTGGCATTAGCACAATTTATCAAAAGTATCCAATCCTTTGACTCAAAATATGATGCAGGCAGAGCATTAGTTGCCAATGATGGCCAGAATTTTCCAAATTTTACAACTCAAGAAAATCTGGGTAAAAACATATTTCTTACACCTCCCGTTTTTGATGCTACAAGTACCAGAACAAGTGGCGGTTTTGGTTGTGCAGGTTGCCATGCAGCACCAGAATTTGACATAGATCCCAACACTAAAAACAATGGAATAGTAGGAACAATTGGCAGTAATGTTTTGGATTTGACCAATACCAGAGCACCTTCGTTACGAGATTTGGTTAACCAAGCTGGTAACCCAAATTCGCCAATGATGCACACAGGAGTAATCACTACGCTAAATGCTGCAATTGGTCATTATGGTACCATAAACACACCTCCAGGCAATACCAATTTAGACCCTCGATTGAAACCAAATGGTGTTGGACAAAAATTAAATGTTACGGCAACTGAAGTACAAGCCGTTGTTGCATTCCTAAAAACGCTTTCAGGTAACAATGTTTATACAGACCCGAAATGGTCTAATCCTTTTTAACCTAAAATATATTTTAAATATATAATAATACCTAATATACATATAAAATATTTTTGATATAAAAAAAGCGGCATCAAATAATGCCGCTTTTTTTATTCGTGTATTTGACCTGTTTTAGAATCAAAAAAGCCCGTACGAATACGGGCTTTTTATATATTTAAATTTTTTTAGCAAACTAACCTAAAACTTCTTTTACTTTTTTTCCAATTTCAGCTGGAGAATCTACTACATGAATACCACATTCTCTCATGATACGTTTTTTAGCTTCAGCCGTATCATCTGCACCACCAACAATAGCACCCGCATGTCCCATAGTTCTTCCTTTTGGAGCTGTTTCGCCAGCAATAAAACCTACAACAGGTTTTCTATTTCCATCAGCTTTGATCCATTTTGCTGCATCAGCTTCCAACTGTCCGCCAATTTCACCAATCATTACAATACAATTGGTTTCTGGATCGTTCATCAACAATTCTACTGCTTCTTTAGTAGTTGTACCAATGATTGGATCACCACCAATTCCAATAGCAGTAGTTATTCCTAAACCTTGTTTCACAACTTGATCCGCAGCTTCGTAAGTTAAAGTTCCTGATTTAGAAACAATTCCAACACTACCTTTTTTGAAAACAAAACCTGGCATGATTCCTACTTTTGCTTCTTCTGGTGTAATTACACCTGGACAGTTTGGCCCAATTAACCTACAATTTTTATCTTTAATAAATTCGTATGCCTTAATCATGTCTGCAACAGGAATTCCCTCTGTAATGGCAATAATCACTTTAATGCCTGCATCGGCTGCTTCCATAATAGCATCGGCTGCAAATGCTGGTGGAACGAAAATAATTGTTGTATCGGCACCTGCTTGATCGACTGCGTCTTTTACAGTATTAAAAACTGGACGATCTAAATGGGTAGTACCACCTTTACCTGGTGTAACACCACCTACAACGTTTGAACCGTATTCAATCATTTGCGAAGCATGAAAAGTACCTTCACTTCCTGTGAAACCTTGCACAATGATTTTTGAATCTTTATTTACTAAAACACTCATGATATATTTTTATTTGTTTTTTATGAATAATGATGCAAAAATAAGGTATTAAGGTTAATATTTAAACATTTTTACAATTATTTTTGCTAAAAATTGAATGTTTTTTTATTGATACGTGAATATATCATTTTTTCGATACGGATATTTGTAAATATGAAACACTGCTTTTGCATTTGGATTTGAAAGTTTCCACTTTTGTATGATTTTTTCGTACACTCTTTTTTCAGGATAAACCACTATGTGTAACTCTTTCAAAGCCCAATCATCACTTTGAATTACAGATTGGGTTTTGCAAAATGTTTTTTTTGAGCTGTAATAGGGTTCGTATTGCTTTGTTTCCTGTGGATTTTCTATACAAATTTCCATTTTCATACTGCTTCCAGAATACAAATTGAAAGATAAAAAATGATCCCAAATGCCAAAAAAATTAGTTAATGGCATTATACCTAATAAAACAAATAAAATCATGTTTTTTCCTGAAAATAGCTTTATCCAATTTAATGTTTCGGTTTGTACTTTTTTTACAAAAATAAGATATAAAAGTCCAATCATCAATACATTCCATGGCCAAACAATTACATTATAGTTTAAACCTATGGGTGTTATCAAAACCAAAATAAAAACATGCATCCCTATCATGAGCCATGCTGCCCTATTTTGAAATCGAGTGAAGCAAAGGGCTATACCTGCAAATGTTTCTATCAATCCTAAAACATAACCTGATTGATAGAGCCAAGGTGATTGAATTGTAGTATAATCAAGTCCTATGAAACGGTGTAATATCATATTTTGCCAAACATTGTACAAAAATCCTGAATTTAATTTATGTAAACCGCTATTAAAATAAATGACAATTAACAAAAATTGCAGTAAATTTATAAATTTAATATTTTTTTTAAAAAAAATTCCTGCAAATAAAAAAATTAAAATATACTGATAAATATAAGGTTGCCATCTGTTTTGATCTAATGCACAACTCAGAATTTCAAAAAAAATGGTAGAAAAATATATCCATCTACAATTAGTGTTTATTAATGTAAATATTAAATTACATAAAACTACTATATATAAAAATAAATGAACACTATTTGGGATGTTTTCTAAAAACGCAAACGGTGGAACAAGCGGCAATAACCTGTCTGCAGTCCATAATTTGAAAGTACCTATTTTGGCTATTAACCAAAAAACAGCTGTCAAACGGATGGTCCATTGGGATTTTTGATACCAAATGTGTGGAATTGTCATTTTTTAAAGTTTTACAAATCTAATTTAGATATAATTTGTGGGATTTTTTTGATATTTGCCAATTGTTTTAGCTTTTCTCTTGACTCTTCAATTGGTGTTCCAAAATAGGATTTGCCACCATCTACTGATTTTGTAACTCCCGTTTGCCCCATAATTACGGCTTTTGTTCCAATAGTTATGCCACTTGTTGTACCGACTTGCCCCCAAATTGTTACTTCATCTTCAATAATTACACAACCCGCAATACCAGTTTGCGATGCAATTAAACATTTTTTACCAATAATTGTATCGTGCCCAACATGAACTTGATTGTCTATTTTGGTGCCTTCGCCAATGGTTGTGTCGCTAGACACCCCTTTGTCTATAGTGCATAAAGCTCCAATTCCAACATGATTTTCTATAACTACCCTACCTCCCGAAAGCAATTGATCGTATCCTTCGGGTCTTTTTTTGTAATAAAAAGCATCTGCTCCTATAATAGTTCCTGCATGAATAATTACATTATCGCCAATAACAGTATGATCATAAATGGTTACATTTGGATGAATAATACAGTTATTTCCTATTGATACATGATGTCCGATAAAACAATTGGGCTGAATTATAGTATGTTTTCCTATTTTGGCTGTTGCAGCAATGGCTACATTCGAGGGTTTAAAAGGATTAAAATACTGCGTTAATACATTAAAATCTCTAAAAGGATCTTCTGAAATAAGTAAGGCTTTACCTTCAGGACAATCCACTTTTTTATTAATTAAAATAATAGTGGCTGCAGATTGTAGTGCTTTGTCATAATATTTTGGATGATCGACAAAAACAATATCCCCAGCTGTAACAACATGTATTTCATTCATTCCTAAAACTGGAAAATCGGGCGATCCTACATAGGAACAATTTAATATTTGAGCAATGGCTTGTAATTTTTGTGGTGTTTCAAATGTCATACTATTTAGTTTGAAAATGTTTTATTTTTTAACAAAAAAATCATTATAAAATTTGAAAATATTCAAAAATTATAATGATTCTTTAAAATTTTTTTAGGGTTAAGAATTTATTCTTTAACACGTTCCATATAATTTCCAGTAGCCGTTTCAATTTTAATTTTATCACCTTCATTGATAAACAATGGCACGTTTACTTGAGCACCTGTTTCAACTGTTGCTGATTTGGTTGCGTTGGTTGCTGTATTCCCTTTTACCCCAGGCTCTGCATACGTAACCTCTAAAATTACCGAAGCAGGCATATCCACAGAAAGCGGTAAATCTGTTTCGGTATTGATGCTAATCATCACATTTTCACCTTCTTTTAATAAATCGGGGGCGTCCAAAACGTTTTTGTTTAATGAAATTTGCTCGTAAGATTCTACATTCATAAAATGAAACAATTCTCCCTCTGGGTATAAAAATTGAAATTTATGATTCTCTACTCGAATATCTTCAATTTTATGACCTGCCGAAAATGTGTTATCTAAAACTTTTCCATTGGTCAAACTTTTTAATTTTGTTCGTACAAATGCTGGTCCTTTTCCTGGTTTTACGTGCAAAAATTCGATGATTTTATAAATATCATGATTAAACTTTATACACAATCCGTTTTTAATATCTGCGGTAGTTGCCATATTGTAATTTTTTTTATAATTATAACTTTTCAGGCTGCGAATATAAAAAAACTATCTTACATACGAATTATGAGACAGCAATTAAGTGAAAAAAAATATGAAATAAATAAATTTATTATTCAATTCATGGTCGATTTTTCATTTATAAATCAAAGCCGTTTAGTTAAGCCTTAATGGGTTATCTCGCATCTCTATCAAAGTTTAAACTTTGACGTCTGATTACAACTTTATTATTAAATTGAATTACAATCAAAATAAATAGTTAAATTTTTAAAAAAAATCAATAAAAAATTGCTATTTTATTAAATTTTATTAAATTTGAAACCAACTTTAATTTTTATTAATGCTGTTATGACAACAATCAAGAGGTTATTCGATTTTCCATATTATCAACTAGAAAAATTTAATATTGAAGACGCTCTAGTAACCAAACAAAATGGTAGCTGGGTTAAAACATCAACACAACAATATATCAACAAAGCAAATGCTATATCCAGAGCTTTACTACAACTTCAGGTACAAAAAAATGATAAAATAGCCATTATTTCTTCTAATAATCGTACGGAATGGCATATTATGGACGTTGGAATATTGCAAACGGGTGCTCAAACCGTGCCTATTTATCCTACTATATCACAAGAAGATTACGAATATATTTTAAATCATTCAGAAGCATCCTATTGTTTTGTGTCGGATGCCGAAGTGCTTCAAAAAGTGTTGAACATCAAGTCTAATACTCCTCATTTGAAAGGTATTTATTCATTTAACGAGCTCGACAATTGTACCAATTGGGCCACGTTATTGGATTTAGGGCACGATGATTCTTTGCAAAATGAAGTTGAAAACAGAAAGAATGGAGTTTTGGAAACTGATTTGGCCACAATAATTTATACCTCTGGCACAACAGGCAAACCAAAAGGTGTCATGCTCTCGCATCAAAATATCGTATCAAACGTTTTGGATAGTGCCCCTCGAATACCTTTTGAGCAAGGAAAAACAAGAGCATTAAGCTTTTTGCCCATTTGTCATATTTTTGAAAGAATGATTTTATATTTGTATCAATATTATGGTGTTTCTGTTTATTTTGGTGAATCTATAGAAAAAATTAGCGACAATTTAAAAGAAGTTCAGCCCAATGTAATAACCGCTGTACCTAGATTGCTTGAAAAAGTATATGACAAAATTATTGCAAAAGGCACAGATTTGAAAGGACTAAAAAAGAAATTGTTTTTTTGGGCTATTGATTTAGGTTTGAAATACGAACCCTATCAAGCCAATGGTTTTTGGTATGAATTACAATTGAAAATAGCACGAAAACTAATCTTTAGCAAATGGAAAGAAGGATTGGGAGGCAATATTGAATTATTGGTTTCGGGTAGTGCCGCATTGCAACCCCGATTGACACGGATTTTTGCTGCAGCCAACATACCTGTAATGGAAGGCTATGGTTTAACAGAAACGTCCCCAGTAATATCTGTAAACGATATGAGAAACAAGGGTTTTAAAGTGGGCACCGTTGGAAAAGTTATTCAAAATGTAACCGTAAAAATTGCCGAAGATGGCGAAATATTATGCAAAGGACCCAATGTAATGCTGGGATACTATAAGGATGAGGAAAAAAGTAGGGAGGCATTAAAAGACGGTTATTTTTATACAGGAGATATTGGAAACATTGATAGTGAAGGGTTTTTGAAAATAACGGACAGAAAAAAAGAAATGTTCAAAACATCTGGAGGTAAATATATAGCGCCACAAATGCTAGAAAATGCTATGAAACAATCTCGTTTTATAGAACAAATTATGGTTATTGGCGATGGAGAAAAAATGCCAGGAGCTTTTATTCAAATTAATTTTGATTTCATCAAAGAATGGGCTGCATTGCACCATATCGAAATAGGAAATTCGAATAGTGAAATAGTTGAAAACAACGATGTGATCAAGAGAATTAAATCTGAAGTTGAATTGATCAATCAAAAATTTGGCAATTGGGAACAAATCAAAAGATTTGAATTAACCCCCAATATTTGGTCCATAGATGGTGGCGAATTGACACCAACATTGAAATTAAAACGTAAAATTATATTAGAAAAATACAATTATTTATATGAAAAAATTTATAAAAATATATAAATAATTTATAATGGAATACGTTTTTTTGATACTTGGTTTTATATGTGTTCTCATAGGATTGTTTGGTAGTTTTTTGCCAGCGCTTCCTGGACCGCCTTTAAGTTGGGTTGGTTTATTATTGTTGTATTTTTGCAAAGGAATGGCATATAATTTTTGGATTTTAGGTATTACCTTTTCTATTGCTGTTGCTATTGCTGTATTAGATTATATCATTCCTGCCAAAGGAACTCAATATTTTGGCGGGAGTAAATATGGTATTTGGGGCACAAATATCGGTATTGTATTAGGTTTTTTTATCCCAATTCCATTTGGTTTTTTAATTGCTCCATTTATTGGTGCTTTTATTGGCGAATTGGTATTTAATGCACAAGATCAAAATAGGGCCTTAAGGGCTGCAACTGGTTCTTTTTTAGGTTTTTTGGCAGGTACATTTATGAAAATAGTTGTTAGTTTGATTTTTTTTATTTTATATATTATTTTAGTTTTTCAAAATCAATCTGTATGGTTTTAATAGATTTCAAAAGGGTTTGAATTTTAATCTTTAACGCATTTTTGAATTAAAATACTATATTAAAGATGTCATATTATAAAGTTAGTTTGTCATTTTTAGTACAAAAAAAATTAAATAAAAGTAATATTTCATTTGTAATTTTTTCCTTTTTTTGGCAAATAACATAAAAAACGATTTATAATTTTTCAGATGTAATCTTCTTTTTGGTTACAAAATTATACCAAATATATTTATAAAATAGTCCAAAGATGCGTAGTTATTTTTTAGAGAAAATTTTCAAAAAAAATCGTTGCATAGCTGGGCTACGGAACTATTTTTTTTGAATAATTTTAGCAAAAAAGAACAAGTAGATTGGACTATTTTATATGTATAATTGGTATTATATTTATATTAACACTTTTTCATTCATCTATTGGTATTGTATCCTCCATAAGATGAGTTAAATAAAAAAAGAGGCACAAATACCTCTTTTTTTATAAAAATCTAAATTTGGATAACAACTCTAATAATAATATTTAAATTGCTTGAAATTAAATGAAAATTTGTCTGTTTTTTGGAAAAATATTTGACAAAGCTATGTCATGATCCTTTTCGATTTAAAGGTGTTTTTTTACCCAAACTTCAATTGCTATCTTTTTTAAGCTGTTCTAACCGTGTTTCTTTTTCTTTTATACGGTCTGTTAATAAAGCAATATCTTGTTCAATTTTGTTGATTTTCTTTTTATTTTTTTCAATTTTAGCAGTTACTTGATCTATGTTTTTCTGTATTTTTTCGTTCTTATCATCTGTTTTTTGCAACGCTTTCAATTGAGCCAATTCAATCTCCTTTTTTTGATTTTTTGATTCTAATTTTGCTTTCTTAAATATCTGGTTTTGTACTTCGTTTGACAATGAAAATTGATTTCTTTGCATTTGCATCATCAATCGAAATGTTCTTGTTGCATCCTCATTTGTTGCTGTTGCATCAACATTTGTTGATTTTGTTGCATCATGCGATATTGGTTCTGAAGCTGATTGTTTAAATTGTAATTTTGTGAAAACACATTGGCTGAAATCATTAAAAAAAGGGCGAATACTACGTTTTTCATATTGATGACTTTATTTATTTTATAAAATCAACCACTTTAGATAAAGCCTCAGCGATTCCTGCGACATGCTTCCCGCCAGCGGTAGCAAAGAATGGCTGTCCTCCTCCTCCACCTTGAATGTATTTCCCTAACTCACGAACTACTTGACCGGCATTTAGATTTTTGGCAGCTACTAATTCTTTTGATATATAGCAGGTTAACATCGGTTTGTTTTCTTCGGCTGTTGCCAATACTAAAAACAAATTAGCACCTAAATTACCCAATTCATAAGCCAAATCTTTAGCACCTTCTGGGTTCAAATCGACTTGTGTTGCCAAGAATTGAACGCCATTAACCTCTTGAATTTGAGCAGTTAAACTCGCTTTCAAATGTTTCACTTTGTCTCTCATCAAAGCTTCTATTTGCTTCGACAACTTAGCGTTTTCTTCTTGCAAATGATGAACAGCTTTCAAAATATCTTGTGGATTTTTCAACGCCCCTTTTATCTCATTCAATGTGTTTTCATACGAAGCAAAATGTGCTTTTACTGCATCACTTGTAATCGCTTCAATACGACGAATTCCAGCTGCTACCGCACCTTCGGAAACAATTTTGAAATGCCAAATTTCAGCGGTGTTGTTTACGTGTATTCCACCACACAATTCCATGCTTTCGCCAAATTTAATCGCACGAACGTTATCTCCATATTTCTCACCAAACAAGGCCATCGCACCTTCATCTAAAGCCTGCTGAATTGGAATACTTCTTCTTTCTATCAAAGGCAATTGCTCTTGAATTCGAGCATTTACAAAATTTTCCACCGCTTGCAATTCTTCATCTGTCATTTTAGCAAAATGAGAAAAATCAAAACGCAAGTAATTTGGGTTAACCAAAGATCCTTTTTGCTCTACGTGAGTGCCTAAAATACTTCTCAAGGCTTGGTGCATCAAGTGGGTAGCCGAGTGATTGCGAGACGATAAGGCTCTTAAATCGGTATTTACTTTTGCCACAAAGCTAGCCGATACATTTTCAGGCAATTGCTTCGCTATATGCAAAATCAAATTATTCTCTTTTTTGGTATCGATAATTTCAATCGCTCCCTCTCCTTTGGAGAGGGCTGGGGTGAGGACTCCTTTATCTCCCACTTGTCCACCCCCTTCAGGGTAAAACGGTGTAGCATCCAAAACGATTTGGTACAAAACCCCGTCTTTTTTACTGTCAACTTTTCTGATTCTCGAAATTTTAACTTCATTTTCTGTTTGGTCGTAACCAACAAATTGCTCCACATTTCCAGGAATCAAAACAGTCCAATCTTCGGTTGAAACTTCTGAAGCAGCACGGGAACGTGATTTTTGCTCCTGCATCGCTTTCTCAAAACCAGCTTCGTCTAATTGGTAGCCTCTTTCTCTTAAAATCAAAGCCGTTAAGTCAATTGGGAATCCGAAAGTATCGTACAATTCAAACGCTTTTTCTCCTGAAATTTCAGTTCCAGCAGTTTGATTCATTACATTTTCCAATAACTGCAATCCTTGATCCAAGGTTCTTAAAAAAGAAGCTTCCTCTTCGCGAATAACGTTGGTTACTAAGCTTTGTTGCGATTTGATTTCAGGGAAAAATTCACTTAATTGATTTGATAATACCGCTACCAACTCATATATAAAAGGTTCTTTGGTATTCAAAAATGTAAATCCGTAACGGATGGCACGACGTAAAATACGACGTATAACGTAACCCGCACCTGTATTCGATGGCAATTGACCATCGGCAATAGCAAACGCTACCGCACGAACGTGATCAGCCACCACACGGATAGCAATATTGGTTTTATTTTGCTCTTCTGAAATGTTTTGAATTTCGTTTGAAGTATATTGTAAACCTGTAATTTGTTCTACTTTTTCAATTAGCGGACCAAAAACATCAGTGTCATAATTAGACGTTTTTCCTTGTAACGCCATACACAAACGCTCAAATCCCATTCCGGTATCCACGTGCTGCGCTGGTAATTTTTCTAAAGAACCATCCGCTTTACGGTTGAATTCCATAAATACATTGTTCCAAATTTCAACCACTTGTGGATGGTCGTTATTGACCAAACTCTTACCAGAAACCAAAGCTTTTTCTTCTTCTGAACGCAAATCCACATGGATTTCAGAACAAGGGCCACAAGGTCCTTGGTCGCCCATTTCCCAGAAATTGTCTTTTTTATTTCCTAAAATAATGCGGTCTTCATCAACCAATTCCTTCCATAAATCCCATGCTTCTTGATCAAAAGGTACATTTTCGTCGGGGTTTCCCTCAAAAACAGAAACGTACAAGTTTTCTTTTGGAATTTTATATACCTCAGTCAATAATTCCCAAGCCCAGTTGATGGCATCTTTTTTGAAATAATCTCCAAAAGACCAGTTGCCTAACATTTCAAACATGGTGTGGTGGTAGGTATCAAAACCTACATCCTCTAAATCGTTATGCTTACCCGAAACACGAAGACATTTTTGGGTATCGGCAATACGTTTACTTTTTGGGGTTCCGTTGCCTAAAAAGTATTCTTTGAACTGCGCCATTCCAGAGTTATTAAACATCAGGGTTGGGTCGTCTTTTAGAACGATAGGTGCCGAAGGAACGATTAAGTGTCCTTTGCTTTGAAAAAAGTCCAAAAATTGTTTGCGTACGTCTTGTGATTTCATGGTTTTATTTATAAGAGTCAATTGATTTATGCTAAAATATATTTTAGGCACAAAAATACATTTTTTTATCAAATGAAAAAGTAAAATTTAAAATAGAAATTATAGCAATAAATGGAAATATTATTGATTGAATGTGCTTTGCGAAAAATGGTTATCTATTTAAATAACAGCTATTTATAATAAATAAAAAGAATAATAGCTCAAAGCAAATGGTTTTACCAAAAGGTGTCTCAATATAAAACATGACCACAAAAAAGAGCATTTATAACAAATTTAAGAAAAAAAGTGAAACATTTTTAAATTTTATTCGTATAATTGTAAAATTAAAAAAGTTACAATAAAAAATGTCAAAAAAAGTCAAATATTATTACGATTCTGAAAGCTTGGCTTATCGCAAAATAACTACCAAAAAAGGCAAAAAAATAGCCTATATTGGATTATTTTTACTTTCGTCTGCGTTATTTGGTTTTTTAAGTTTTTTGGTTTTGTTAAACACTCCTTTTTTTGAAACACCAAAAGACAAAGTCCTGACACGAGAAACTGACAATTTGAAGATTCAATATGCCATTTTGAGCAAAAAATTAGAACAAGCAGAGGAAGTTTTGGCAGATATAGAAGATAGAGATAATAATTTGTATCGGGTATATTTTAACACGGCAGCCATTTCTAATGAAGAACGCAAGTCTGGCTTTAAAGGAAAAAACAGGTACAAAGAATTAGAAGGTTATGACAATTCCGAATTGGTAATAAGCACATCAAAACGGTTAGATGTTTTGTCAAAAGCTTTAGCAATTCAATCAAAATCATTAGATCAAATTTTTGCGTTAGCCAAATCAAAAGAACAATTGCTAACAGCTATTCCGGCTATACAACCTGTAAAAAACGAACATTTAAAACGAATGGCTTCGGGATTTGGATATAGAAGTGATCCGTTTACAAAGGTAAGAAAAATGCATCAAGGTATGGATTTTTCCGCAGCAACTGGAACGCCTGTATATGCCACAGGCGATGGTATTGTAGATAGAGCAGACAATAGAGCCTCTGGCTATGGCAACCACATCGTTATCCGACATGGATTTGGTTATGAAACCCTATATGCCCATTTGAGTAGGTATAATAGTGGTGTGGGCAAACATGTAAAAAGAGGAGATGTTATTGGTTTTGTAGGTAGTACAGGACGATCTGAAGGACCACATTTGCATTATGAAGTACATAAAGATGGTAATGTTGTCAATCCATTAAACTTTTATTATGGTAATATTTCGGCAGCAGATTATGTAGCTATTTCAAAAGTAGCCAATCAAGAAAATCAATCATTGGATTAATATTTTATCTATTTAAAAAAAAGAAAATGCACCTTGATTTAGCACCTGACAAAAGATATTTTAGTATTGGAGAATTAGCCAAAGCATTTGATGTAAATGCTTCGTTGATTAGATTTTGGGAGAAAGAATTTGATGTTTTAAAACCCAAAAAAAATGCAAAAGGCAATAGAATGTTTACCCAAGAAGATGTTCAAAATTTGAAATTAATCTATCATTTAGTCAAAGAAAGAGGCTTCACTTTGGATGGAGCCAAAACACATTTGAAAGAAAAACAGAAAAAAACATTAGACAAATTTGAAATTATTAGTAAACTAGAATCGATAAAGGCACAATTATTGCAAATCAAAAATGAACTATAACAAATAATAAATTAAAAAAACAGAAATTATGAAAAGATGGTTATTACCCGTAGGAATTATTGTTGGTCTAGTTGTTATAATTGGACTTTGGGTTATGGGAATTAAAAATTCGGCTTTAAGTTACAACCAAGCCAATGAAAAAGAATGGGGCAACGTACAAACAGCTTATCAACGTCGTAACGATTTGATAGGCAATTTAGTAAACACTGTAAAAGGAGCTGCAGAGTTTGAAAAAGGCACTTTGACAGCCGTAATAGAAGCCCGCTCTAAGGCAACAGCTGTAACAATTGATCCTAAAAACATTACACCAGAGCAGTTAGAAGAATTTAACCAAGCACAAAGTGGTGTATCTAGTTCATTATCAAGACTTTTAGTAAGTGTAGAAAGTTACCCAACTTTGAGAGCCAACGAAAATTTCATGAAACTACAAGATGAATTGGCTAGTACCGAAAATCAAATTTTGACTGCAAGAACTAGATTTAACGAAACAGTTCAAGAATATAACAATTATGTTTTGAAAATGCCAAATAGTTTATTTTTGAGCGAATACAAAGAAAAACCTTACTTTAAAGCAGTTGCTGGAGCAGAAAAACCAGTAGAAGTTAAATTCTAATTGTTTTCAAATCAACCAATACACTACCCATTTCATAGATTTTGAATGGGTAGTTTTAATTTATTTTAGCCATGTCAAAAGTAGAAGATTTTTTGAGCAAAGAAGAAGAGCAAGCCATAATTGATGCCATTTGCAGGGCCGAAAAAAACACCTCGGGCGAAATTAGGGTTCATATTGAAAGTAAAACTACTTTGAATCCCATGCAAAGAGCCATAGAAGTTTTTAACAAGCTCGAAATGTATCAAACTGCTGCTGCAAATGCGGTTTTGATATATGTGGCAGTAGTTGATAAAAAATTTGCTATATGTGGCGACAAAGGAATCAATGAAGTAGTACCTCCAGATTTTTGGGAAAGTACCAAAAATGCGATGGCTGAACAATTTAAGCAAGGCTATTTCAAACAAGGATTAATTGATGGCATTACGATGGCAGGACAACAATTACGACAATATTTTCCATATCAGGACAACGATAAAAACGAATTAACAAATGAAATATCCGTAGGACAATGAAAATAATCTTAAAAATCAAACATGTATTTCCTATTTTATTTCTCTTTTATAGCATTTGGTGTTCAGCTCAATTAACCATTCCACCAAAACCATCGTTTCAAACATCGGTTTATGATTATGCAAATGTATTAGAGCCAAATGACAAAGCCAGCCTCGAACAAAAATTAATACACTATGCCGATAGTACCACCACACAAATTGTGGTAATTACAATTGAAAGTTTGAAAGGAGAAGACATAGGCATATTAACCCCAAAATGGGGACAAGCTTGGGGTATTGGAGGTACAAAAGCTAATGATAATGGTGTGATCATTTTATTGGCAAAAGCCGAAAGAAAAATTTGGATATCGGCAGGTTATGGACTCGAAGATCGATTAACAGCTGGAATTGGTGGCGAAATTACCCGAAAAATTATCATACCCGAATTTAAAGCTGGAAGTTATTACAATGGTTTAGATAAAGGTACTGATGCTATTATTGATGTTTTTAAAGGCAAATATAAAGGTACTCGCCAATCAACAGAAGATCAATTGCCCATTTCAGTAATATTTTTAATCATTATTGTTTTAATCATTTTAATGATTATCATTTCTAAAAAAAGTGGCGGCGGTCGAAGTGGTGGCATGGGTAGTACTCCAAACTTATTAGATTTCATTATTTTAAGTAATATTGGAAGAGGTGGTGGATTTGGTGGTTCATCTGGCGGATTTGGTGGCAGTGGTGGTGGATTTGGCGGAGGATTTGGCGGAGGCGGTTTTTCTGGTGGTGGCAGCGGCGGTGATTGGTAAAAATCAACGCTACTATTTGTTGTAAATATAATTTCAAGTAATAAACATAATTACAAATGAAAATTTTATTAATATATTTACATTAATTGTAATTAAATAAAAATAATCAGAAAATAAGCCGAAAAACCTTTAATATTTCATCTTTTTAATTTAAAAAAAAAATGTTTTTTCTTTCAAAAAATAAACAACTCAATCCATCCGAGTTGAACTGAAAAATAGATAAATGGTTGAAGTTTATAAAATAATCAGGGGGGTTCAAACAATTCTAACTATTTGGGATGGTGCTAATTTTTCTAAAGCATTTGAAAAAGTCAAAATTGAAAATAGGTGCAATCAAACTCGAGCATTATGAAACCAGTTTAAAATCCTCTCATGATGCAAAAGTCGATATTGGCAAGGCATTTTTTTGAAGGAAAATTAAAAATAGCCCATCTAATTCCAAATATACATATAAAATAGTCCAATCTATTGTTCTTTTTTGCTAAAAAGAGTCAAAAAAAATAGTTCCGTAGCCCAGCTATGCTACGATTTTTTTGAAAATTTTTTCTAAAAAATAACAACGCATCTTTGGATTATTTTATAAATATATTTGGTGTTAAAAATATTTAAGGTTTTTATAAAAAAGCTGTTAATTACCACTTTCTTTTTTGGCTTGTTCTACCATAGTAGCGTTTGCAGTTATGGCAAATTCAACCCTTCTGTTTAATGATTTTCCTTCAGGAGTTTCATTTGAGGCAATTGGATCGGCAATTCCCATCCCTTGAATTCCAAATCGTGTGGTGGCAATTCCTTTTGATTCCAAATAAGACTTTACAGCTAAGGCTCTTTGTTCAGAAAGTGCTAGATTATACTCTGGTTTTCCTGTACTATCAGTGTAACCAAATATTGAAATATTTGTTTGAGCATATTCTTTAAACACAGGAACAAGTTTGTCCAAATTGGCTTTGGCAGTAGTTGTTAGTGTAGATTTATTAGTGTCGAACCGTACAGCATTTTCATTCAATGTAAGTTTTATACCCTCACCTACTCTTTCCACATTGGCTCCAGGCAAAGCATCTTCAATTTGTCGGGCTTGTTTGTCCATTTTATTTCCAATTAAAGCTCCTGTTCCGCCGCCAATAGCCGCCCCGATAGCCGCTCCCAATGCTCCATGTCCTCCGCCTCCAATATTGTTTCCAATAACGGCTCCTAAAATACCCCCTGCCAACACCCCAATTCCGGTTCCTCGCTGTGTGTTATTGCTGTTTTTTACACTATTGCAACTACTTAATATAAAAGATGATAGCACTAAAAATGCCATTATAAATGTTGTAAATTTTTTCATTTTATTGATTTTTTAAGTTACTGGATTTTTTCAAATTGATACACAATGTCAGATAATTTGCCACCAACATCCATTTTATCTATCAACTGAAAACTGGTTTCGGTTTGATTGGCAAGTTTCAAAAAATAACCTTCTTTCACTTTTTGAGCTTTCAATCCAGCTTTCAAAATTTTCAAGCCAAACATCCCTTCTTGATTAACACTCCAAACAATGTCTGACGAAAAGTTGGCACACTTAGTATCTTTCAAATTCAGGCTGCCTTTGTTATTATTAGAAATAAAAAACCACTGACTACCTACAAAACACTGACTATCTGCTATTTGAAATGCATTAACTTTAAAATATTCCTGACCAACATAGCTTACTTTTGTAATCTGCCAATTGCCTTTGATGGTAACTTGTGCTTTTTTGTCCAAAGCGGTTTGTGGGTTTGTCTTACAAGACATTATGGATAGTAAGACAACCATTCCCATTAAAAAATTTTTCATTTGTTTTTGAATTAAATTAATTTATTTGGGTACAAAATTAGTCTTTAAAACAAATGGCAACAAACAAAATAGGTTTTTTAACAAATTTAAAATTTCAAAATCAATATTGTTTTTCAATTTGCCTTTTAGCTTCTCCAATTACAAAAGCACAAGCATTTGCTAGATTATAGCTTCGAACAAGAGGTGAAATTGGTATTTTTAGATGGTTTTCAAATTTTGATAATATTTCCTTGCTTAAACCTACGCTTTCTTTACCAAAAACCAGCCAATCACCATCTTGAAACTGGGCTTCTAAATACGATTTTTCAGCATGAGATGACATCAAAAAAACCCTTGATACATCGTCTATTGCTTTCATCCAATCTGCAATTGAATCATATTCGTTCCAATCCAAATGTACCCAATAATCCAAACCCGATCGTTTTAGGTGTTTATCTGAAATTTCAAACCCATAAGGTTTAATTAAATGCAACCTGTTTTCGGTGCCAACACACAAACGACCAATATTTCCTGTATTATTAGGAATTTCGGGTTCTATCAATACTATATTTAACATTTTTTATAAATTTAATTTATATGATGTAATTTCTTGCACATCGCCAGCTTGCATCCCATTTAGCAAAAAATCACCTATTCGTACACGAACCAATCTAAGTGTAGGAAATCCAACGGCAGCGGTCATTTTTCTAACCTGTCTAAATTTACCTTCTTTTAATGTAATAGATATCCAAGATGTTGGGCCATGTCTGTCGTCTCTTATTTTTTTGGCCCGAATGCCAAAATCAGGTATATTGTTTATTTTCAATACTTTACAAGGTTTTGTTAAATATTTTCCACCATCAAGACCTATCAAAACACCCTGCTGTAATTGTTCCAAAGCGGTTGCGGTTATCAATCCATCTACTTGAACGTAATATTCTTTTTCTACTTTTTTACTCCTTATCAGCTCGCTCATATTGCCATCGGTTGTAAGCATCAACAAGCCTTCCGAATCTTCATCTAAACGACCTATAGCCATTGTACCTTCGGGAAAATCGTATAATTCGCCTAACAATTTTTTGTTTCTTTTCAAATTGTATTTGAATTGGCTTAAATATCCATAGGGTTTAAATATCAAATAATGGTAGTCCATTTGATTATAATTGAATGTTTTGAATGGAATAAATTATATATTGAATATCGTTTTTATATTATTTTTGTAAGCATTAAACCATCTCTTATTGGTAATAAATAAGTGGTTACGCGAGGATCGTTTTTGATAAGCGCATTATATTCTAAAAGAATTTTGGTGCTTTTGTCGTTTTTTTGTAGAGGCTCAACAACTTTACCACTCCACAAAACATTGTCAGACAGGATAATACCACCTTTGTTCATTTTTGGTACAATAAGTTGGTAGTATTGAATATAATTTTCTTTGTCGGCATCTATAAAAACCAAATCAAAAGTAACATCCAACGTGGGAATGATAGACAAAGCAGGCCCTAAATGTTGGATAATTTGGTTACCCCAAGGGGATTTATCAAAATACTTTCGTTGAAAATCAACCAATTCCTCTTTAATATCTATGGTGTGTAACTGGCCATTTGCTTGCATTCCTTCGCACAAACACAAAGCCGAATAGCCTGTAAATGTGCCAATTTCGAGTATGTTTTTAGGAGCTACTAAATTTGAAATAAGGCTCAAAATCCTACCTTGAAAATGACCACTCAACATACGAGGCAAAAGTATTTTTTGATAGGTTTCTTTTTGCAATTCTGCTAATAAACCAGGTTCATTTTCAGTATGTTGCTCAATATATTCTTCTAATGCTTCAGACAAAAAGTGCATAAAATAATGGGGTTACAAACTAATTACTTTGATTTGATTTTTGACAATTTCAGCAACTTTGCGGGCTTCGTCCATGTTTTCATTTATTATTGTTACATGTCCCATTTTTCGGAAGGGTCGTGTTTGTTTTTTTCCATAAATATGAGGCGTAACCCCCGAAATAGACATGATTTTATCTATATTTTGATACACCACTTGACCTTCGTAGCCCTCTTCGCCTACCAAATTGACCATAACTCCTGCTACTTTGCTAGCCGTATCGCCCAAAGGCAAATTGAGTACTGCCCGCAAATGATTTTCAAACTGAGAGGTATAACTGGCTTCGATACTGTAATGTCCCGAATTATGAGGTCGAGGCGCTACCTCGTTTACTAAAATGTCGTCGGACTGGGTTTGAAACATTTCAACGGCCAAAAGTCCAATATGATTAAATTGTTCCGATACTTTTAAGGCTATTTGTTGTGCTTTTTCGGCAATTGCTGCATCAATTCGTGCAGGACAAATAACATATTCAACTTGATTGGCTTCTGGATGAAATTCCATTTCTACTACAGGATACGTTACTACCTCTCCCGAGGGATTTCGACAAACCATAACGGCCAATTCTTTTTTAAAATCAACCATTTGCTCTGCAATACACTCGGTTTCTGGCAAATTTTGCAAATCGTTCATTGCTTTTACCACTTTTACACCATAACCATCATAACCAAATTCTGTACATTTCCAAACAAATGGCAAGTTAATTTGCTGATTTTCAAGAGCTAATTTCAAATCGGCTAACGATTCAAAACGACAAAATGGTGCAGTTGGAATTTGATTTGCAGTATAAACATTTTTTTGAATGGCTTTGTTTTGAATGCGCTTCAACGTTTGATATGAAGGATAAACTTGTAGTCCTTCTGATTCTAATTTTTGAAGTGCTTCTAAATTTACCAATTCAATTTCTACCGTCAAAACATCTACTTTTTTGCCAAATTCATAAACCGTTTCATAATCCATCAAGTTTCCTTTAAAAAATTGATTACAAGCTATTTTACAAGGTGCCTCCTCACTAGGATCCAACACATAGGTCTGAATATCAAACTTTCGGGTTTCGGAAAGCAACATTTTTCCGAGTTGTCCGCCACCTAAAATACCAAGTTTAAAATCTGAAGAAAAAAAGTGCATATTATTTTTGGGTTTTGAATAATTTTAAAAATACGGGAAGTGTCGTTACAAAAACAATTCCTAAAACTAACAATTCTATATGTTTTTTGAGGTCGAAACCAAATTCGTCCAATATCAACTTTGATAAGTAATGTCCCGCAAAAATCAAACTAAACGACCACAAAATAGAACTCAACACATTGAAAAACATGAATTGTTTTTTGTCCATAGAAACAATGCCGGCAATTACAGGTGCAAATGTTCTAACAATTGGCAAAAATCTAGCATATATAATAGCTTTGCCCCCGTATTTATCAAAAAATGCTTTTGATTGATACAAGTATTTTTTCTTAAAAAACAAGCTATCCTCTCTGTTATATAGGTAGTTACCACTTTTTGCTCCAAACCAATACCCCGTCATGTTCCCTAAAATCCCCATAAGTGAAACCAAACTGGCTAAAATGAAAAGATTTAAAAAATCGCTACCAGAACTTATTTGTAACATGAGTGTTTCGCTGTAAATTCCAGACAAAAATAGCAAACTGTCGCCAGGAAGAAAAAAACCTGCTAACAAACCTGTTTCTGCATACACGATAAATAACACTACAAATAAACCAATTTGAAAGCCGCCTATTTTGAGCAGTATATAAAATTCTGGGTTAAAAAGTTGTTTCCAGTCAAAGTCCATCATCATGAGTTTCATTTAAAATTAAGCCGTGAAATTACTAAAAATTGGCTAATGGTACAATTAATTATCAATATTTTAAGAAAAATAAAACACCTTTTTATATTAATTGATAAAGAAAATGTATATTTATTTAATATTAATTACTTATTAATCAATATTTTAGATCATTATTTTTGTTTTTTTTGATAATAAAAAGCAGGTAAAAATAAAAGCAAAAAAATGGGCTGAATCAAAAAACGTCTGACATAAAAAAGGAACATTTTTTGATTATTGGCATCAAAATGGAGTAATGTAAAAAAGGTTATTATTAATAATATATAAAAAAAAAGATACAAAATTGCACTGAATTTGGTTAAATTTAAGTCTTTAAAAACCAAAAAAAGTATGATTATAGATAATAAGCTATTACAAAAATACCTCAATGTTAAACCAAAATACAAAGCCATTTGATCCATATTTGGAATGGGATTATTGTAAAAATCATTTTTAAAATAATGAATTAATGGGTCGTAAAACCATTGATTTTCAAAAACCCTCACTGCTATGATACCCAAAATGCAAATCATAACATATACTATTTTTATATTATTTTTCATTTTTTAATGGTATTTGAAAAAGATTTAACCCAAAAAATCCATAATACTAATACTGTACCATATATAATTAAAGGAAACAAAATATCGTGCCAAAAATGCTCGTAGGTTGCATATTCAAATAGTAAAACCGCAAGTAATGCAATTCGTACGATATTTAAAACATGAATGATCAAAATTCCAAATAAAATATATCTCAACGTGTTTTTTAACTGTCCTTTAAATGCGATAATAAAAGCTACAAATAAAATGATGATACTAAGCCCATTACAGCCTTCGATAACCCTTAAAATATAATTTTTTTTATAAAAAAATTGAACGCAAGCCGATTTTATATCGTTTTGGATGTAAACATTTGGCGAAAATAACGATAAAAAGTCCTTGCTTTGTTTGGCTACCATTTGAGTAATGGGGTCTATTGTCATCACATATTGCGACAAATAAAAATGATAGGCAAAACTCATCAGGCTGTATGTAGCCAAAAATTTTAAAACAAAAACTAAAAAAGGTTTATAGAGCGTAAAATAATTTTTCAAAAGCTTCAATTTTTTAGACAAAATTAGTTTTTTTTTGTATAATACTATTATATTTGTTCAAAAAAAAATTATGATTTTTGAAGCATTAAAGCCCAAAGTAGCTACTATTGTTGGTGAAAACCAATGGTCATTTGACGAAAAATTATTGGCCATTTGCCAACTATTAGAACAAAATATAGCCCATTATAATTGGGTTGGATTTTATTTTAGAAATGGACAAAAAGAAGAATTGATTTTGGGTCCTTATGTTGGTGCCCCAACAGACCATACGGTGATTCCATTTGGAAAAGGCATTTGTGGTCAGGTGGCTGTTTCCAATCAAAATTTTGTAGTTCCAGATGTTGCGGCACAGGACAATTATATTGCTTGTAGTTGGAGTGTAAAATCGGAAATTGTAATTCCACTATTTGTAGATGGCAAAAATATAGGACAAATAGATATAGACTCTAATCAATTAGACCCTTTTACAGAGGACGACGAGCGTTTTTTAGAGTTTGTCAATCAAGCCATTTCAAAAATATATCCCAAATCATAATTTAAAGTTTTTATTGAAATAAATAGTAAAAAAAACACAATTAAACCTGATTTTTGTTGTTATTTTTTAAAATTAATATAAAATAATAGGTTTTTTTTGTAAAAAAAACAAACCTAAAGAAGATAAACTCAAGCAGGTTTTTGATTTTGATTGTATTTAAACAATTGATACAAAATACGGCTAATGTGTTCAGTTTGAATCATTTTGAAAAAACAAAAAGATTTGTTAAAAAAAATAAAACTTTTAAGATGAAAACAATATATTTGTACCAATTAAAGAATCTATGGAACTAAAACTAAATAAGCCGCTTTGTTTTTTTGATTTAGAAACAACAGGAACTGACATTGGAAAAGACCGAATTGTAGAAATTTCAATATTCAAAGTGTATCCAAATGGCAATAAAGAAAGTAAAACTTGGCTTGTGAATCCCACAGTTATGATTCCTGCACAAACAACAGCAGTACACGGAATTACAAATGAGCAAGTGGCCAATGAACCCACATTCAAAGAATTGGCACCGCTAATTCACAACATGATTAAGGATGCCGATTTGGGGGGATATAATTCCGACAGATTTGACATTCCGCTATTGGCAGAAGAAATGTTGCGAGCAGGATTGGATTTTGATATGAAAAATAAAGTATCCATTGATGTTCAAACTATTTTTCATAAAATGGAAGAGCGTACGTTGAGCGCTGCATATAAGTTTTATTGCGGCAAAAGTTTAGAAAATGCCCATTCTGCCGAAGCAGATACAATGGCAACGTATGAAATTTTGAAGGCTCAATTAGACCGTTATCCAGAATTGGAAAATGATGCCAAATTTTTATCAGGATTTACCACACGAAAAAAAATAGCTGATTTTGCAGGAATGATTGCATTTGACAAAGATGACGAAGAAATATTTACATTTGGCAAACACAAAGGAGTCAAAGTAGAAAAAGTACTAGACTCAGAACCAGGGTATTTTAGTTGGATTCAAAACGCAGATTTTCCTTTATATACAAAAAAAGTACTGACTGCCATAAAATTAAGAAAATTCAATAATAAATCATAAAAAAACAATTTAGAAATTGTGCGATTAAAATAGACAAGCTATGAAAATAATTTGTATTGGTCGAAATTATGTAGAACACATCAAAGAGTTGCACAATGAACGACCAACGGAACCCGTGGTGTTTATGAAGCCCGACTCGGCTGTATTGTTAAAACAACATCCGTTTGTGATTCCTGAATTTTCAAACGATGTGCATCATGAAATAGAAGTTATTGTAAAAATTTGTAAAGTTGGTAAATACATCGACGCCAAATTTGCACACAAATATTATGATGAAATTAGTATAGGTATCGATTTTACAGCTCGAGATTTGCAAGACACTTTAAAAGCAAAAGGTTTGCCATGGGAAAAAGCAAAAAGTTTTGACGGATCGGCTGTTGTGGGTGATTTTGTTTCAAAAAATAATTTTACATCATTAGAAAATTTGCATTTTGAATTAACCAACAATGGCAAAATAGTTCAAGAAGGCCATACACAAAATATGATGTGGAAAATTGATGAATTAATAGCCTATATTTCGCAGTATTTTACTTTAAAAATAGGTGATATCATCTTTACAGGAACACCAAAAGGAGTGGCAGCTGTTCGACCAAATGATGTTTTGGAAGGATTTTTAGAAGGAAATAAATTATTCAGAATAAATATAAAATAATGGCAATACACTACAATTTAGCAAAAGTGCATCAAATTTCGGAAAATGATGATGAATTTGTAAAAGAAATTATCAATTTATTTGTTAGCGAAATTCCTGAAGATTTAGAAAAAATCAAAGATGCAATAGAAATCAAAGATTATAAAAACGCTTATGCATTTGCCCACAAAATAAAACCAACTTTTGACTTATTAAGCATGAGTTTGGCACATACCGAAATTTTGCAAATTGAAGCTTGGGCAAAAGCCGAAGGCAAACGCAAAGAGGTGAAAGAAATATTCAAAAGCATTAAAAATCAGGTGGATAATGCCGTGAAAGAAATTAAAAAAGATTTTAATTTAAAATAATCAAACATTTGAAAGCAGCAATTGTAACCATTGGCGACGAAATATTGATTGGTCAAATAGTGGATACCAACTCTAGTTTTATTGCCAAATCATTAGATAAAATTGGCATTGAAATATCTGAAATGTTATCAATATCCGACCAAAAACAAGCTATTTTGGATACATTAACGTGGTTTCAGAACAAAGTTGATTTGGTTGTCATTACAGGTGGACTAGGCCCGACAAAAGACGATATTACCAAAAAAACTTTTTGCGATTATTTTGATGATCAATTGCAAATTGATGTAAAAGTATTGGCACATGTTACCCAATTGATTGAAGGTTTTTATCAACGTCCAATAACTACAATCAATAAAGAGCAAGCCCTTGTACCCACCAGATGTACTGTTTTGCACAATCAGGTAGGTACGGCTCCTGGAATGTGGATGCAAAAAGACCAAACCGTTTTTATTTCATTACCTGGAGTGCCCTTTGAAACCAAATATTTAATGGAAAACGAGGTTATTCCAAGGTTGATTTCAAAGTATAAAAGGCCTTACATCCTGCATAAAACCATCTTAACTTATGGCATGGGCGAAAGTTTATTGGCAGAAAAATTGGAAGATTGGGAAAACAATCTGCCCGAGTATATCAAATTGGCCTATTTGCCTAGTCCTGGGAGGGTTCGCTTACGCTTGTCGGCACGTGGCACAGACAAAGCATTATTAGAAAATGGGCTTGCAACACAAATACATTTGCTGCATGAACTCATTGGCGATACCATTGTAGGCTACGACGATTCGGAAACCATAGAGGTAGTTGTGGGGCAATTATTAAAACAACAAAAGGCTACAATTGCAACTGCAGAAAGTTGTACGGGAGGCAAAATAGCCCAATTATTAAGTTCCGTTGCAGGAGCCTCTGGTTATTTTAAAGGAAGTATCGTGTGTTATGATACGGCTATAAAAACAACTGTTTTGAAAGTAGCCGAAAGCACATTGGCAACTTATGGTGTTGTTAGTCAGGAAGTTGCAGAGGAAATGGCTCATAAAGTAAAACACTTATTAAATACAGATTATGCCATTGCTACAACCGGCAATGCGGGACCATCTAAAGGTGATTTGGAAAAAAAAATAGGGACAGTTTGCATTGCTATTGCAGGACCAAAAGGAGTCTTTTCAGAGACATTTAACTTTGGGCAACCACGAGAAAAAGTTATAGAGCGTGCCAGCATAAAAGGATTGGAAATGATACAGAAAGAAATTTTAAAAAATATATAATAAAGTTTTGGAAAATCATTTTAAATTTCTTTTCTTTGCACCCTCGATTTGAATAACGATAAAAGATAAGCATAATGTCAAGAGTTTGTAGCCTTACAGGTAAAAGAGCGATGGTAGGAAATAACGTTTCCCACGCTATGAATAAAACCAAAAGAAAGTTTTCTGTAAACTTACTAAAGAAACGTTTTTATCTTCCAGAGGAAGACAGATGGATTACTCTTAGAGTAGCTGCATCAACAATAAAAACTATTAACAAAAATGGAATTTCTGCTGTTTTGAAAAAAGCACAGTCAAAAGGGTTAGTAAAATAATCTTTTCAATAAATAAAGAGAAAAAAAATGGCAAAGAAAGGTAATAGAATTCAAGTTATTTTAGAGTGTACAGAACACAAAACATCTGGTGTTCCAGGAACTTCTAGATACATTACTACAAAAAACAAAAAAAATACTCCAGATAGATTAGAAATTAAAAAATTTAACCCTATCTTGAAACGTGTAACTGTTCATAAAGAAATAAAATAATTATTAGTCATGGCAAAGAAAACCGTAGCATCGTTACAAACAGCTTCAAAAAGATTATCAAAAGCCATCAAAATGGTAAAATCGCCAAAAACTGGTGCATATACTTTCGTTGAAGCAATTATGGCTCCAGAAGCTGTAGATGAATTTTTGAAAAAACAATAATTCAATACGTATAAAATCACAAAGCTACTTTCTATTTTGAAAGTGGCTTTTTTTTGTTGTTATAAAATTTTAAAATCTATATGGAAAACCCACCTATTCCTATTAAAAATGGCTATCAACACTTGTGGAGTGTTCCTGTAATTGTAGCCGCTTTAGGATATTTTGTAGATATTTACGACTTGTTATTATTTGGTATTGTAAGAGTTCCTAGTTTGAAAGCATTAGGACTGTCTGAAACCGAAGTGTCTAGCATTGGAACAAGTATTTTAAATTATCAAATGACTGGTTTGCTTATTGGGGGTATATTTTGGGGCATTTTAGGTGACAAAAAAGGCAGATTGTCTGTATTATTTGGATCTATTGTAACGTATTCATTGGCCAATATTGCTTGTGGCTTTGTTATGGATCCTACTGTTTATAAATGGTTGCGATTGTTAGCTGGCATAGGATTGGCTGGCGAACTTGGTGCAGGCATTACCTTGGTTTCAGAAATTTTGCCTAAACAAATTAGAGCTATTGGCACATCTTTAGTAGCAGCAATTGGGTTGTTGGGCGCCGTTGTTGGCTATTTTACAGTACAATTATTTGACTGGAGGATTGCATACTTTGTTGGTGGAGGAATGGGAATTGTACTATTATTATTAAGGATGAATGTGTTTGAATCGGCTGTTTTTGAAAAATTAAAGTCAAATAATCAAATCAAAAAAGGTCATTTTGGGATGTTGTTCAACTCAAAAAAAAGGTTTATTACCTATATAAAATGTATAGGCATTGGTGTACCAACTTGGTTTGTCATTGGTATTATGGCAACATTTAGTAATGAAATTGGGGCCGAAATGGGATTGCAAATACAACCTGGATTATCAATATTGTGGGCTTATGTTGGACTTTCTATAGGCGATTTAGCAAGTGGATTGATCAGTCAATTTTTAAAATCAAGAAAAAAAGCTGTATTGTATATGATGTTATTTACATTAGCCATCAATACATTATTAATTTTTATTACTGTTGCAAGTGATATACTTTTTTATCTATTGATGTTATTGTTAGGACTTGGAATTGGCTACTGGGCAATGTTTGTAACAATTGGAGCCGAACAATTTGGTACTAATATAAGAGCTACTGCCGCTACTACCATACCCAATATGGTTAGAGGAACAGTAGTTTTGATGACTATGTTTTTTAGTTTTTTGAAAAATAATACATTTTCAATCCTAGAATCTTGTTTGATTTTGATGATTATTTGTTTTTTTATAGGGATTTTTAGCATATTAACAATTCCAGAGACTCACGATAAGGATTTGGATTTTATTGACGAATAAATTAAAAAAATATTAAATACATCATAAATTATTAATACTTTTGTAATAAATAATAACATAGAAACCATAAAAAATGAATTTTTTTCAAAAAATATTTTCTTCAGACAAAAAGCAAACGCTTGACAAGGGATTGGAAAAAAGTAAAAACAGTTTTTTTTCAAAACTCACAAAAGTTATTGCTGGAAAATCAAAAGTAGATGATCAAGTATTGGATCAATTAGAAGAGATTTTGATTGGTTCGGATGTTGGGGTTCAAACAACTTTAAAAATTATAGAAAGAATTGAAAAAAGAGTTGCTTCGGATAAATATTTGGGTACATCGGAACTTAATCAAATATTGAGAGACGAAATTGGGAGTTTGCTCTCGGAAACCAATATGGGTACGGCAACAGATTTTGTAATTCCAACACCATCCAAACCTTATGTATTGATGGTTGTAGGAGTAAATGGAGTGGGTAAAACCACTACGATTGGAAAACTGGCCTATCAATTAAAGAAAAAAGGATTTAAAGTAGTATTGGGTGCTGCAGACACATTTAGAGCTGCTGCCATAGATCAATTACAAATATGGGCCGATAGGGTTCAGGTGCCACTTGTAAAACAACAAATGGGGAGCGATCCTGCCTCGGTAGCTTTTGATACGTTGCAATCGGCAGTAGCACAAGATGCCGATGTAGTCATCATAGACACTGCTGGACGTTTGCACAATAAAATAGGGTTGATGAATGAATTAACCAAAGTTAAAAGAGTAATGCAAAAAGTAGTTGCCGATGCCCCACATGATGTGATGCTGGTATTAGATGGCTCGACAGGACAAAATGCTTTTGAGCAAGCAAAACAATTTACTGCAGCTACAGAAGTAAGTTGCTTGGCTGTTACAAAACTAGATGGCACTGCAAAGGGAGGTGTCGTAATTGGCATTTCAGATCAGTTTCAAATACCAGTAAAATATATTGGCATTGGCGAAGGAATAGAAGATTTGCAAGTATTTAATAAATTTGAGTTTGTTGATAGTTTTTTCAAATAAAAATCCGATTATTACTTGATATTTTCATACATTTTTTTAAAAACATCTTCAATTTCAAAGGGTTTAGTAATCACTTCGTTGATACCAATTTGGTAGCATAAATTATAATCATATTCTAATACGTTTGCAGTAATAGCAATGATGGGAATATTTTTAAGTTTATCGTTGTTGGAAGCTCTAATAATTTTTGAGGCTTCGTATCCGTCCATTATTGGCATAATGATGTCCATCAAAACTACATCATACTCTTGGTTTTTTTCAAGTTCTTTGATAGCCTCCAAACCATTTTTTACTATTTTTACTTGACAATTTTGTAAATTTTTTATTAACAATTTTTTTAAAACTAATTGATTGATTTGATTATCTTCTACAATTAAAACATTTAAATTCATTAAAAAATGGGAATTAAATTCAGAAGTTACATGATTTAATGATGCCAAATTAGCTATTTCAAATGGAAGTGTAATGTCAAAAACAGTTCCACTCCCAACTTTGCTCGACACTTGAATTTGGCCGTTCATTAAGTTAATGATCATTTTTGAAATATATAAGCCTAATCCAATTCCTAAATTGCTTTCTTGGTTTTTAGCTTGATAGTATTTATTAAAAATATTGTCAAGATGTTCCTTTTCTATACCAATACCAGAGTCTTTTATTGAGACTTTCAATAAAAAAATACTATTATTATCCGTTGAAAAATGGCCCCCAAAAGTAATTTCTACAAATCCAGAATGTGTAAATTTTATTGCATTAGAAATTAGATTCATCAAAATTTGATTAAACCGTTGAACATCACCTATTACCATCATTGGAATTGTATTCCATTTTTCGATGGTATAAATTAACTGTTTTTGATTAGCAAAATTTCTATTGACATTATAAACAAATTGAATGCTTTCTTCTAAATTAAAACTTTTTTTTGACAAATTAAATTCTCCTAAATTAATTTTGGAATAATCCAAAACATCATTTACCAAACTTAATAAATGATTGGAAGAGTAGTTTAGTGTTTTTTGAAATTCGACCACCTCTTCCCTACTCAATTGCTGAGAAATTAACAAATCTGAAATCCCTTTGATGGCATTTAAGGGGGTTCTCATTTCGTGGCTAATGGTTGTAAAAAAATTGTCTTTAACGTTTTGAATATTGAGTTGATTGATTTTATAATTTTCTAATTCGATATTTTTGTTGAGCATATCGCCAAATATTCGTTCAAACATGCTAGCATTTACAAATTCTAAAACAATAATTGCACCAAAAATTAACCCTAAGTGGCTGTATTTCCAGAATTGAAAATATTGTATCTGTTCAGCATACACAGAAAAATCTAAAAAAGGAACAAAGTAAATGGCTAGCATTACAAGTACCACAAGTCCATGTAGTAAAATGGCTCGATTTTGAAAATTTACAATATTAATATTATAAAACAATATAGCAAACCAAAAAAAGAGAAATTCATGTTGGTGATCATATATTATTCCTGCAAAAAAGAACTCATATAACAATGAAAAAATCATAATATAAGCTATTCTTATAGTAATTATTAATTTTTTATGAGTTAAATAACTTTTTATGAAAACAATTAAGGCAGGTAAAAAAGCTGTAAATGTAAAAAAGGCAAAAATGTATGCACCACAAATAATATTTACTATGGTAATATAGATACTTCCCCAAAAAAATAATGCGAAATTTTGGGTAAACTGTTTAATATAAATCGCAACAATCTGTTCTATTTCCTTGTGGAATGATTTGCTCTTTTTTTGCATTATATTCTTCTTGTGTTTAATTTATTACAGTATGTTTAAACAAAAATATAAAATTTAAAAATATCCACATTCAATTTGATGTTAATTGAATTAAACTATACATTTTTACAATTACATCATGAATTTCATACGGTTTTGTAATTACTGCATCAAATCCTACTTTTTGGCAAGTATAAAAATCTTGGTTTATTGTGTTTGCTGTTAGCGCTATTATTGGTATTTTTTTTAAATTTTCATCTTTAGATGTTCTAATTTGTTTTGTGGCTTCAATACCATTCATAATTGGCATTAAAATATCCATCAAAACAATATCAAACTTATTTTCGATAAGCAAATCAATTGCTTTTTTTCCATTTTCAGCAATTATTATAGTACATTTTTTTAAATTATTTAGCAATAATTTTTGAAGTATTTTTTGATTTATTTTATTATCTTCAACTATCAATATTTTTAAATTGGATAAATTTTCGATTATTACATCGTTTACATAACTTGAAGTTGATTGAATTTGAGCAATTTCAAAAGGAATTTGAATTACAAAACAAGTTCCTATATTTAATGTACTTTTAACAGAAATAGTACCCCCCATTAGATCGATAATTTCCTTTGTAATGTAAAGCCCTAATCCAATACCGTTGCTAGTAATGTTGTTTTTGGATTGGTAATATCTTTCAAAAATTGCGTTCAAATTTTCGTTTGCAATACCAATTCCGGTATCAATAATTTCTATAATCAGATTGATTTTATTTTTTTCAATTACTACTTTATTCATAATAACTTGAACCGATCCTTTTTCTGTGAATTTTATAGCATTAGAAATAATGTTCATCAAAACTTGATTGAAACGTTGGGTGTCGCCATAAACATATTTAGGAAAATCCGACTTTTTAATTAATTCATACATTAATTTTTTTTGATTGACCATATTTTGATTGATCTTAAAAATAAAATCTACATTTTCCTCAATACTAAATGTATTTTGAGTCAATTTGAACTCACCAAGATTAATTTTGGAATAATCTAAAACGTCATTTATTAAACTCAAAAGATGATTGGAGGAATAATTCATAATGGTTTGATATTCAATTACTTCACTATTTACAAGTTTGTCCGAAATGAGTAAATCAGATATACCCTTAATGGCATTCAAAGGTGTTCTCATTTCATGGCTAATAGTTGCAAAAAAATGGTCTTTTACTTTTTGAATATGAATTTGTTTTTGTTTATAATCTTCAAGTTCAATATTTCTAACTAACATTCCTCCTAAAATTCTTTCAAAAAACCTATTATTTATTGTTTCTAAATAAATTATAGCACACACTATCAACGCAAAATGAGAAAATTTCCAAAAAAAATAATAATGTATCTGTTCACAATATTCAGAAAAATCTAAAATAGGAGCATAATAAATCATAAACATGGTGAATATTATAAATAAATGTAAACTAATAGCTTTTTTTTGAAAAATGATTGTATTTAAATTATAAAATAATAAAATAAACCACCAAAATAAAAAGGGATGTTTCCTGTCATAAATTATTGCAACGAAAAAAAAATCAAGAAACAAGCAACAAATTACTAATATGATGTCATTTGTAGTACTTGCAATGGGAAGTTGGTTTATTTTTCTATATATTACTAAAATTATAGAAGGTAATATAAATAATATATTAAAAAACGCAAAAATATAGGCACCGCAAATCATATTGATTATTGACGATGCAAGGTTACCAAAAATAAAAAGCATCAAAATTTCTTTAAACTGGATAATATACAGTTTAACAATTTTTTGAACTTCGTTATTATAGGCATTAGAATTCATCTTTAACAAATACTTTTTGTTTCATTAAATAACTAATTTTGCCTAGAACATCATCTATTTCAAAAGGTTTTGTAATGACATCATTCACACCAACATCATAACATTCTTTGAAATTATTTTCCCAAACATTGGCCGTAATTGCTATTATTGGTACATTTTGCATGTCCCAGTTTGTCATAGTTCGTATATGCTTTGTAGCGTCTAATCCATTCATAATGGGCATAATGATATCTAATAAAACAATATCGTATGGTTTTTTTTCTAATTCTGCTATAGCTAATTTACCATTATCAACAATTGTTATTTTACAGTTTTTCAAATTGTTACTTAATAATTTACTCAACACAATTTGATTTACTTTATTATCCTCTGCAATTAATACGTTTAAATTGGATAAAAAATCATAATCAATTTGAGTAATAAAATTATCTTTGTCATGAGTCTCTAAAAACTCAAACGGAATATCTAATTTAAATATAGTTCCAATCCCAACTTGGCTTTCTACGGTTATAGTACCTTCCATTAAATCAACAATTTGTTTAGTTATAAACATTCCTAAACCAATACCACTTTCAGAATGTGCTATTTTGGCACGGAAATATTTGTCGAAAATAAAGGCCAAATTAGTCTCCGAAATACCCATTCCAGAATCTGTAATAGTAAGATTGAGGCGATAACATTTGGGTTTATCTGGATCATAATATCCTTGATATACTATATTAACAAACCCTTTTTTGGTAAATTTGATTGCATTTGAAATCAAATTCATCAATACTTGGTTAAATCGTTGGGCATCGCCCATAACAAATTTTGGTAAGTCCGATTTTCTTTCTATCGTATAATTTAATTTTTTTTCTTTAGCTCCATTTTTATTAGTATTATAAACAAATTGAATATTATCTTCCAAATCAAACTGCCCATGAGACAAACTAAACTCTCCTAAATTAATTTTTGAAAAATCCAATACATCGTTAACTAAATTCAAAAGATGATCCGAGGAGTAATTCATTATTTTTTGATAATCTTCTATCTCTTTTTGAGTTAATTTTTTAGATACTAATAAATCTGATATGCCTTTAATTGCATTAAGCGGCGTTCGCATTTCATGACTAATTGTGGTAAAAAAAGTATCTTTTACTTGTTGAATATTAATTTGATTGGACTTGTAAATTGCTAATTCATTTTTTTCAATTAATATTTCATCAATATGTCTATCAAATACTTTTCGGCTAACAGTTTCTATATAAACTATCGACATTAATATCAATATTATATTTGCATCTCTTACCAATTGAGGGTTTTTATTGACTTCTTGTATGCTATCATTAAGATTTAAAAACTCAAAGGTATTGATGGCATAAACTGTAATAATTATAAATATATAAAAATAAACCGCTTTTTTTTGAAAATTTATGGGCTTTACCATAAAAAAAAACTATAAAAACCAAACATTCATATAAGGGTAAGTTACGTTATAACAAACTCCAACTATAGTAAAATTGATAAAAATAAATATTAATACAAAAATGGCTTGGGTTATAGATATTTTTAATTTTTTATGTTTAATTATACTATAAAATATAATAAACAAGGTTGGAATTACACAAATTAAATTTACTTTCGCAACAAACTTTAGTCCTAAATAATAATCAATAGCAGATATAACTATTGCAATTACCACATAAAAAACCACACTTGTAGGAAAATAAGATACAAAATGTTTAAATATATTATCAATTTCATTTTTAAACGTTATTTCTTTTTTCATTCTTTTAACTTTATTTAGAAAATTTTTCTTAAAGTACTTTCATTTTAAATGTCATAAAATGTAGATTTGAAGTTTATTCAATTTAGCTACATTTAATAATTTATGTCATTATTAGCTTGTATTATATAATAAAACAAAGCTAATTTATTCTTTTGTATTTAATGTTAATTTTTCCATTTTTTTAATAATATCGTTAATTTCATAGGGTTTTGTAATTACATCGTTAATACCCGAAGCATAACATGATTTTAAATCATTTCGCCATATATTAGCCGTCAAAGCGATAATAGGCAACTGATTAATCAAGCTACTTTTATGATTCCTAATCCATTTTGAAGTATCTAAACCGTTCATTTTTGGCATAATCAAATCCATTAATACGATATCAAAATAATGAACCCCCATTTTTTCGATAGCTTCTAATCCATCATTTGCAATCAAGATGCTACTATTTTTTATATTATTTTGTAACAATTTATGCAAAACTAATTGGTTAATTTTATTGTCCTCAACTATCAAAATACGTAAATTTTCTAATTTATTTCTTGTATTTATCAATTGAGTAGCTGCATCTTCTATTTTTTCTATTACAACTTTCAAAGGCAACTCCATTTCAAAAGATGTTCCTACATTTAGATTACTTCTAACTTTAATTTGCCCTTTCATCATTTCGATTATTTTTTTTGTAATAAACAATCCTAAACCTATACCACTACTACTTGAATTATTTTTTGCTTGAAAATATTTATCGAAAATCAATGGTAAATTTGCTTCGTCTATACCAATTCCTGTATCAACTACTTTTATATTGAGCATAAACACAGTATTTTCTTTTGTATAGTTACCTCCATAAGACACTTTTACTTCTCCTTTATTTGTAAACTTTATAGCATTAGATATCAAATTCATCAGTATTTGATTAAACCTTTGAATGTCTGATAATACTAATTTTGGAATTGCAGTCTCTTTAACTAATTCATAACTTATGCCTTTATTTTGTGCAGTATCTTTATTGATATTAAATGCAAAATTGATGTTTTCTTCTACATTCAAATTTTGTTCAACTAATCTAAACTCACCTAAATTAATTTTGGTATAATCAAAAACATCATTTACCAAATTTAATAAATGATTTGCAGAATAATTCATAATCCGTTGGTATTCTGTAATTTCCTCAACTGTTAGTTGCTCTGAAATGAGCAAATCCGAAATACCCTTTAAGGCGTTCAAAGGCGTACGCATTTCATGGCTGATGGTAGAAAAAAAAGTGTCCTTTCCCTTTTGAATATTATTTTGATATTCTTGAAATAACTCTAATGCTTTATTTTTGAACATTAAATCCACCAAAAACACCCTAAACATTTTAAAATTAGACCATTTTATAATACAAACAGCAATAAACAATATTATAATATGAAAATACTTCCATATTATATAATATTTTACAACTTTTTCTGAATATTTTGAAAAATCAAAAATTTCAAAATTCCATAACAAAAAAACAGTAGCGGCTAATATAGCATAGAAAAAAATAGCTGTCTTTTGAAAATTCAAAAAATCAATCAAAAATAAAATTATAAGAAAATAGGTATATAAAAATGGGTGTTTATTAAAATAAATGGTTGCAATAATCACTATAGACGCATACAAACAAAAAATTAAAAGATAAACTTGATTAATGCTAATAGCAAAATTCTTTCTTTTGTAATAATTTACAAACATTAATACACATGGTGGTATTAAAAAAGCGGTTAAAATTATACCCCCTAAATATTGACCACAAATAAAATCTACTATTATTATAATAATACTTGACAATATATATGCAAAAAGTAGATAAATGAATTTGTCAGAATATCCATTTATAATACTTTCATACTCTTTTTTAAACGAATGGTCGTCCATAAATTTTTTTTTCTAAAGACAAATATAAAAAAAAATGCTATACTTTTTAGGTATAGCATTTTTTATCATTTAAAATAAATTAAAACTTGAATCGTTTTCTATCATTTTCAGTTAAATATATTTTTCTCAAACGAATACTTTTTGGTGTAACTTCAACATATTCATCTTTTTGAATGTATTCTAATGCTTCTTCAAGTGAGAAAATAATAGGCGGAATAATTCTCGCTTTTTCATCATTCCCAGAAGAACGAACATTTGATTGTTTCTTAGCTTTCGTTACATTGATACACATATCATCGCTACGAGAGTTTTCTCCAATTACTTGTCCTTCATAAATTTCATCATTTGGATTCACAAAGAATTTACCACGATCTTGTAATTTATCGATAGAATACGGAATGGCTTTTCCGTTTTCCATAGAAATTAACGACCCATTATTTCTTCCTGGAATTTCACCTTTGTAGGGTTCGTATCCAATATAACGGTGAGCCATAATGGCCTCACCAGCTGTTGCAGTCAATAATTGGTTACGCAATCCGATAATTCCACGAGATGGAATATTGAATTTTACAATCATTCGTTCTCCTTTGGCTTCCATAGATATCATTTCTCCTTTTCGAATAGAAACAAATTCTACAGCACGACCCGAAAGATTCTCTGGCAAATCGATAGTTAATTCCTCAATTGGCTCACATTTTTTACCATCAATTTCTTTGATAATAACTTGTGGCTGACCAATTTGCAATTCATAACCTTCTCTTCTCATAGTTTCAATAAGAACAGATAAGTGCAATACCCCACGACCAAAAACCATGAATTTATCAGCCGAATCGGTTTCACCTAGCTTCATAGCCAAGTTTTTCTCTAATTCTTTTGTCAATCTTTCACGAATATGACGAGAGGTTACAAATTTTCCTTCTTTTCCAAAGAAAGGCGAATCGTTGATTGTAAACAACATACTCATTGTTGGCTCATCGATGGCAATGGTTTGCAAAGCTTCTGGGTTTTCAAAATCGGCAATAGTATCACCAATTTCAAAACCTTCGACACCTACAATGGCACAAATATCTCCTGCTATTACTTGAGCTACTTTTTTTCGACCCAAACCTTCAAAAGTATGCAATTCTTTTATTCTGGATTTCATCACTTTCCCATCTCTTTTCACTAATGAAATAGGCATACTTTCTGTCAAAACTCCTCTTTCCAATCGACCAATAGCGATACGACCTGTAAAAGAAGAAAAATCCAAAGAAGTAATCAACATTTGAGGTGTTCCTTCAGATACTTTTGGTGCAGGCACATTGGCAATAACCATATCTAACAATGGTTCGATGTTTTCGGTTTGGTTTTTCCAATCGTCGGACATCCAGTTGTTTTTAGCCGAACCATAAACTGTTGGAAAATCCAATTGTTCTTCGGTAGCACCCAATTCAAACATCAAGTCGAAAACTTTTTCATGCACTTCCTCTGGCGTACAATTTTCTTTATCTACTTTATTGATTACTACACATGGTTTTAAACCAAGGTCTATGGCTTTTTGCAACACAAAACGGGTTTGTGGCATTGGTCCTTCAAAGGCATCTACTAACAAACAAACACCATCGGCCATGTTTAAAACACGCTCTACCTCTCCACCAAAATCGGCGTGACCAGGTGTGTCGATAATATTAATTTTGGTTCCTTTATAATTTACCGAAACGTTTTTTGAGGTGATTGTAATTCCTCTTTCACGTTCCAAATCATTGTTGTCAAGGATTAAGTCGCCTGTGTTTTCGTTTTCACGAAATAATTGGCAGTGGTACATAATTTTATCAACCAAAGTCGTTTTACCGTGGTCAACGTGGGCAATAATTGCAATGTTTCTAATAGATTCCATCTGTGATTTTTAATGGGTGCAAAGGTACACTTTATTTTAATATAAAAAATTAATTTTTTTTATTTTAAATTGGAACATTTTTGAGACTACATGGCAGCATCAATTACATTTAATGTGTTGAAAATCAATATATTTATAAAAAATTAATAGATCCTAGCAAAAGGGGGCATTGGGCAACCATTTTTTGCAAAAAAGGGTAGTTTATTGGAATACAAAACATTTTAATTAAAAAAATAATTAGCACTTTTTATATTGAACAACATTTTTTAAAAAGCAAATAAATATAAAAAATTATATAGTAACTTTATAAACAACATCCATTTGATATTGTTTTTTTCAATACATTGATACAAAAAACGCTCCATAAAGGAGCGTTTTTAATTTATACTAAATTGTTGAATTACAATTTTGATACATGCTTTGTTAATTTAGACTTCAAATTAGAAGCTTTATTATCATGAATGATATTTTTCTTAGCTAATTTATCAATCATAGATATTACAGATGCTAATTTAGCAGCTGCTTCAGATTTGTCAGTAGCCAATCTTAATGCTTTGATAGCATTACGAGTAGTTTTATGTTGGTATCTGTTTAATACTCTTTTCTTTTCGTTGCTTCTAATTCTTTTTAAAGCTGACTTATGATTTGCCATTTTTTTGTTTTTTTTCTTTTAATAATTTTTTTTTGTAGCCCGTAGGGGAATCGAACCCCTCTTACCAGGATGAAAACCTGGCGTCCTAACCGATAGACGAACGGGCCAATGGGCTATTTTTTATTTGCTTTACAAAATTAGTAGCCCGTAGGGGAATCGAACCCCTCTTACCAGGATGAAAACCTGGCGTCCTAACCGATAGACGAACGGGCCATTATTCTGTATTGCGGTTGCAAAGGTACAATTATTTTTTATTCGTGCAATAGTTAGACTAGTTTTTTTTATATTTTTTTGACATTTGTTTTTAAAAATACAATTCGTTCTTTATAACAAACTGATATTGTGATTTTTACTAATTGATAATCTTTCGCTCTCAAACTGATTATTTGATTATTAGTCGATTGATTAGTTTTCAATTACCACATCTATCATGATAAAAAAATAGTTGTTTGACGGTATTTTTTGGGTCAAAATGTGGTATTTTTACATGATATAAAAAATGACTAACACAATTCAGGTTGGTTAAAACAAACATTATTTTGTTATTAAACTAGCCCCTTTTTTTATATTTAATATGCTTTTGCAAACAAAACCCTTCCATTTGAAGGTTTGCCTGTAAACATACATTCCCCTTGCTCCTCTACCCTATCTAATGGAATGCATCTGATAGTAGCTTTGGTTAGTTCCTTAATTTTTTCTTCTGTTTCGGCAGTTCCGTCCCAGTGAGCTGCAACAAAACCTGTTTTGTTTTCCAAAACCTCTTTAAATTCTTCAAACGAATTTACTTCGGTAATATGATTATTTCTGTATTCAAAGGCTTTGTTAAACATCTCTTTTTGAATTTGCTCCAACAATTGTTCAATGTATGAAGTGATGTTGTTTTTTGCCACTACTTCTTTAGTTAAAGTATCTCGACGAGCCACTTCAAAAGTACCGTTTTCGATGTCTTTTGGGCCTACAGCTACTCGCACAGGAACGCCTTTTAACTCCCATTCTGCAAACTTGAAACCTGGTTTTTGAGTGGTTCTATTATCATATTTGACGGCGATTTTCAATTTTTTCAAGGCATCAATCAGTTGGTTGGCCTCTTGAGTGATGCTTTCTAATTGTTCGTCATTTTTATAAATTGGTACAATAACCACTTGAATTGGAGCTAAATTTGGAGGTAAAACCAATCCATTATCGTCAGAATGGGTCATAACTAAGGCCCCCATCAAACGTGTTGAAACACCCCACGATGTTCCCCATACATATTCTTGTGAGCCGGCTGCGTTAGCAAATTTTACATCAAAAGCTTTGGCAAAATTTTGTCCTAAAAAATGCGAAGTACCCGCTTGCAAGGCTTTTCCGTCTTGCATTAATGCTTCGATACAATAGGTTTCTTCGGCTCCTGCAAAACGTTCTGTTTCGGTTTTCAACCCTTTAATTACTGGAATTGCCATAAAATTTTCGACAAAATCAGCATAAACGTTCATCATTTGTTCGGCTTCTTCTACGGCTTCTTGTCGGGTAGCGTGTGCGGTATGCCCTTCTTGCCATAAAAACTCGGCGGTTCTTAAAAACAAACGGGTTCTCATTTCCCATCGTACGACATTGGCCCATTGGTTTATTAATAAAGGTAAATCACGGTAGGATTGCACCCAACCTTTGTAGGTACTCCAAATGATGGCCTCGCTAGTTGGTCTAACAATGAGTTCTTCTTCGAGCTTGGCATTTGGATCTACCATTAATTTTCCAGGACGGTTTTCGTCGGTTTTTAATCGATAGTGGGTAACAATGGCACATTCCTTGGCAAAACCTTCGGCGTTTTTCTCCTCGGCTTCAAACATACTTTTGGGTACAAACAACGGAAAATATGCGTTGCTATGGCCTGTTTCTTTGAACATGCTATCGAGTTCGGCTTGCATTTTTTCCCAAATGGCATAACCATACGGCTTGATAACCATACAGCCACGAACCCCTGAATTTTCTGCCAAATCTGCCTTGACAACCAGCTCGTTATACCATTTTGAATAATCTTCATTTCTTTTTGTTAAATTCTTGCTCATATTGTTAAGTTTGGCATAAAAATTGTTTAACTAATTTTAACATAATAGTTCGACAAAACTAACTATTTTTGTATTGTCCAACAACAAAAATTTAAAGGATATGAAAACAAATTACTTTTCCAGCAAAAAATCGGTTATTTATACACTATTTGGTTTGATTTCTGTGATGATAACGTCTTGTGGTACTTATCAAAATAGTACTTATTATGATCATGATGGCATATATGGCAATGAATCGCAAAAGCCAGTTGTACGTACAGAAAACAATTCAAAATATCAAGATTATTTTTATAATTTACAACAAGAAAGTGGTTTGGCTACAACAACTGCCGATACTTATACTTCGACACCAAATGCTTCGGCAACAACCACATCAAATACTACGCAAACGGCAACACCAAGTTATTCTAGCTGGGGTAGTAATCCTAGTACCGTAAACATTACTTACTATGGTAGCGGATGGGGATTGGGTTACAACAGTTGGGGTTTTAATACCTACTATGGTTGGAATCCCTATTATTATGGCTACTCTCCATATTATGGCTATGGAATGTATAACAACTGGCATGGATGGGGTTGGGGTTGGAACTATCCATACGCTTATTATAACCCCTATTATGGATATGGCTACTATGGTAATTACTACAATAACTATTATGGAAGTTATCATAATAATGGCTATGGTTATAGCTACAATCATGGCAACAGACGAGGTGCTGCAGGAAATTTGGGAGGAGGGCTTTATGGCAACTCGAATTATAGCAATGGAGGCAGAAATAGAACGACAGATACATATCAATCGCCAAGAAGTGGAGTTCGAAACGATAGTTATGGCAATACAGTAGCCCCACGAGGCAGTATGGCCAATCCGAGAAATTATTTGCCAAGAACAGATGCTGCACCTAGAAGTTATCAGCCAAGACAAACATCTGAAACTACCAATCAGCCAAGAGGTTATCAGCCAAGAACCAACCCGAATACCAATGAGGGTACACCAAGGCCAACTTATACTCCTCGAACATATACTCCATCTGAACCATCTACAAATTATAACCCAACTCGTGCTGACTCTGCACCAAGAAGTTATACGCCTAGTAATAATGGTGGCGGAAGCTATGGCGGCGGTGGTGGTGGTGGCAGATCTGGCGGTGGCGGTGGTGGCGGTGGCGGCGGAAGAAGATAGCCATTGTATTATTAATGGTTCTTATAAAAATATTTAAGCCATTATCTTTTTGAGCAAAAGGGTTGTTGTTTGCAGGAGTGTTTTGCGTGAGGGATAGTAGTGGAAATCCTTTTTTGACCCACTGTTTGGGGCAAAAAAGATTATTTTACAATTTTATATTACTTTTCGTGTATAATGAACGTTGTTTGAAACGGATAGCCCGACCCAAAGTTTTTACGAGGGGCAAGCCCAAAGAATTGGCAACATATTGCAGGAGGTACATTAATTTATGTTGCATATTATTGTGTACTTACGAGGAACCATTTTTTTAAAATTTTTCTTATTAATTTTAATTCAATCAAATGAAAAAATATATTTCTTTATTGCTTATTGGAGGATTTATTTCCAATAGTCAGGCACAGGAAACTACGGATGCCCTTCGGTTGTCGTTGGACAATTTGAACGGGACGGCCCGTTTTAGAGCAATGAGTGGTGCTTTTGGGGCATTGGGTGGCGACTTGTCTGCTATTAGTGTAAATCCTGCTGGATCGGCGGTATTTTCAAATAATCAGGCGGCGGGTTCTATATCTAGTTTTAATACAAATACAGAGGCTACTTATTTTGGAAAAGCCGCAAAATCGAACCATAATGCTTTGGATATTAATCAAGCTGGGGCGGTTTTTGTGTTTAAGAATTGGGATAAAAAAAGTGAATGGACTAAATTTTCTGTGGCTATTAATTATGAAAATGCGGCCAATTTGAGCAACAAAATATTTACGGCGGGTACCAATCCGACCCATTCGCTTGGTAATTATTTTTTGACTTATGCCAATCAGGGTTCTATTTCTACTAATGATTTGACATTGCAAACGAATGAAACGGTGGCAAGTTTGTACAGTTATTTGGGGTCGAATCTTGGGTTTGGTGCCCAGCAAGCCTTTTTGGGCTACAATTCTTATGTGATAGACCCTGCAGCCGACTATAATGATGCTACCAATAGAAAGTATATTTCGCTTGTTCGACCAGGAGGTAATTATTATCAGGAAAACACTATGAGTGCCAAGGGATACAACGGAAAATTGTCGTTTAATGCTGCTGCCTCTTACAAAGACAGGTTGTATATTGGGTTGAATTTGAACTCGCACTTTACGGATTTTAGACAAAAAACAACTTTTTTTGAACAAAATAGCAATCCTAATACAACTGATATTCGGGTGAGACGCATGATTTTTGAAAATGAATTGTACACGTATGGCAATGGGTTTTCGTTTCAAATGGGTGTTTTGGGTAAAATTACCAACGAATTTAGGGCTGGACTTGCTTATGAGTCGCCCACGTGGTTTCATTTAAATGACGAGTTTACGCAAAGTTTAACAGCTGTATCGTCTGATAATGTGGGGGAGCTAAATCCAGATGTAACCAACCCAAGGGTTACAAATATTTATGATCCATATACTTTGAAAACCGCTGGAAAATGGACAGGAAGTTTGGCTTATGTGTTTCATAAAAAAGGATTGTTGAGTTTGGATTATGCTATAAAAGATTATAGTGCGGTACAATTTGGTCCAAAAGATCAATTTTCGGACATTAATAATTATTCCCATTTGGTACTGAATCAAACGTCTGAGTTGCGAATTGGGGGCGAATATAAAATAAACAAATGGAGTTTGCGAGGAGGCTATCGAACAGAGCAAAGCCCGTATAAAGACAAAACAACGCTTGGCGATTTGAAAGGATATTCGGCAGGATTTGGATACAATTGGGGTGGTACAAAACTTGATTTGTCGTTTGCCCATAGCGAAAGAACTGGTAAGTTGCAATATTTTTCGACAGGTTTTACAGACAGTGCCTTGCTGAAATCGATCCAAAACAACATTACGGTAACTATGTCGTTTGAGTTGTAAATGTTATTTTGTACCTAAAAAAAAGCCCCAAATTTTTACAATTTGGGGCTTTTTTTAGGTGTTTATTAAAGGATTAAACTTTCTTTTTCTTTTTATTATTTTTAAGTTTTTCGGGATTGTCTTTCAATAAAGTGTATTTTTCTTTTTGCTCTTTGTTGAGCATTTCCATAATTTTTCTGTCTGTAGTATCCGAAAGGGCTTTGATGTCGTTTGTTTTGTCTTCGTCAGATGCTTCTTTTTTCAAAATAACACCTTGAGCTTTGATACTCGAGGTTAAAATATTAGCAATTGCAATGCTTTGCAATTCGTCGAGGTTGAGTTCGGGTTTTAGTTTTTCAATAATTTGGGCTGCTGTTTCTTCGGCAGGAATTTCTTTAGGCTTTTCGGGTGTTCGGCCTTGTTGCATGCCGCCGCTTCCCATTCTGTTCATACCGCCGCCATAACCTTGGTTGCCACCGCAATAGCCGCCACCATATTGAGCTGTTGCTTGCATACTTGCAAAAAATAGCCCTAGTACCATTATTTTATATCTTATTTTCATTTTATTTATTTTAAAAATTAAAATCAAATTTCTACATTTTAATTAATATATACAATAGTTTGCCTTTTTTTTAACCAACTGTTCCATATAAATCAAATTCGGTAGCCTCTGTAATTTGTACATCCACAAACGAACCCGTTTTTAAATAAGTTGTTGTGGCGTCTATCAATACTTCGTTATCTACATCGGGGCTGTCAAACGCTGTTCTGCCCACAAAATAGTTGCCTTCTTTCCTGTCGATAACACATTTGAAAGTTTTGCCAATTTTTTCTTGATTCAAATCCCACGAAATTTGCGATTGGAGTTCCATGATTTCGTTGGCACGTTGTTGTTTGGTGGCTGCAGGCACATCGTCTTCCAACAGGTAAGCATGTGTGTTTTCTTCGTGAGAATAGGCAAAACAACCCAATCTGTCGAATTTCATTTCTTGAACAAAATCTTTTAGAGCATCAAAATCGGCTTGTGTTTCGCCAGGATAGCCAACAATAAGGGTAGTTCTGATGGCAATACCGGGTACCATTTTTCTAAAATCTTGAATCAACTGGGTGGTTTTTTCTTGTGTGGTGCCACGCCTCATCGATTTCAAAATATTGTCGGACACGTGTTGCAACGGAATATCTATATAATTGCATATTTTAGGTTCACGACACATGACCTCCAAAACATCCATTGGGAACCCCGAAGGATAAGCATAATGCAACCTAATCCATTCTATACCATCTACTTGAACAAGTGCTTCAAGCAATTGGGCTAAATTTCTTTTTTTGTAAATGTCTAAACCGTAATAGGTTAAATCTTGAGCAATCAAAATGAGTTCTTTAACCCCTTTTTGAGCCAAACCTTCGGCTTCTTTGACAAGCTTTTCGATTGGTTGCGACACGTGTTTGCCACGCATAAGTGGTATGGCACAAAAGCTACAAGGGCGGTCGCACCCTTCGGCAATTTTCAAATAGGCATAATTTTTGGGTGTGGTGGTGAGTCGTTCGCCCAAAAGTTCGTGTTTATAATCGGCACCTAGGGCTTTTAATAAACTGGGCAACTCTGTGGTGCCAAAAAACTGGTCCACGTTTGGGATTTCTTTTTCCAAATCTGGTTTATAACGTTCAGACAAGCAACCTGTTACAAAAACTTTATCTATCAAACCTCTTTCTTTTTTGTCGGCATATTCTAAAATCATATTCACCGATTCTGCTTTTGCATTATCAATAAATCCACAAGTATTAATGACAACAATATTACCCTCTTGCTCATGCACTACGGCTTTACCGCTTGCTTTTAATTGTCCCATCAATACTTCGCTGTCATATACATTTTTAGAACATCCCAGCGTAATGACGTTTATTATGTTGTTTTTGATAGATTTTGTTCTCATCTAAATGTTTTTAGTTTGGATAAAAATTTGGATTATTTTTTTGCAAAAATACATTAATTTAGGATTGAATGTCATTTTGATTTATAAAATGCTAAAAAAATGGATTTTATACCAAATATACATATAAAATAGTCCAATCTACTTGTTCTTTTTTGCTAAAATTATTCAAAAAAAATAGTTCCGTAGCCCAGCTATGCAACGATTTTTTTTGAAAATTTTTTCTAAAAAATAACTACGCATCTTTGGACTATTTTATAAATATATTTGGTATTATTTTGGTTGTTGGTGTTTGTTTGGGACACGGATTTTGCGTTAGAGATAGCAGTGGAAATCTTTTAGAAGTCCCCCGTCCCCCAAAAGTGGTGTTGTATTGCACGAATATAGTTTCTGAATGTGGTAACCAAAAAAGATTATTTTACAAATATTATATTTCGTTTGGAGTTCAATGAACGTTGTTTGAAACGGGTAGTCCGACCCTTGGTGAACGTCCAAAAATCATGTAGTTTTATTTGAAATTGTATGTTAGAATTTAACAAAAATAGTGACCACGGTGGGATTTGAACCCACACGCCCTTACGAGCACCACCCCCTCAAGATGGCAAGTCTACCGTTTCTCCACGTGGCCCAATAAAAAAAGCATCCGCAGTGCGAACGCTTTTGGTGACCTGACTGGGGCTCGAACCCAGGACCCCATCATTAAAAGTGATGTGCTCTACCAACTGAGCTATCAAGTCGATGCTTGAATGGATGAAAAAAAAGTGACCTGACTGGGGCTCGAACCCAGGACCCCATCATTAAAAGTGATGTGCTCTACCAACTGAGCTATCAAGTCGTTTCATTTCTTCAATGCGGGTGCAAATATACAAACATTAAATTGATAATGCAAAGCTTTTTTGTATTAAATTTGCATTTTTTTTACAATTGGACTTAATGTCTTAATTTATAACATTTTAATATCATGAAAAAAATTGTATTAGTAGGCTACATGGGCTCTGGCAAATCACATATTGGTCAATTATTGTCAAAAATGTTGCACCTTCATTACTTGGATTTAGACGATGTTATTGAAAATCACGAAAATAAAAGCATCAAAAACATCTTTGAAACACAAGGTGAAATTTATTTTAGAAAAATAGAACACCAAATATTGAATGAATTGATGCAAAATGCTAACGATATGGTGCTGAGTTTGGGCGGTGGCACACCGTGCTATTATGACAACTACCATTGGCTCGAAAATCCAAAAATACAGTCCATTTATTTAGAAGCATCTGTTGCAACATTGTTCGAACGACTTCAAACTCAAAAAGCCAAAAGACCCATTTTAGCTCCGTTATCTGACGATGAGATGTCGTCTTTTATAGCCAAACATTTGTTTGAACGAAATGAATTTTATAGAAAATCGCAACACATTGTTAGCGTCAATCAAAAAACGCCCGAACAAATCGTTCAGGAAATCCTGTTATTGTTAGCTTAAATAAGCACAGCTGTTGTTGTCTGAAAATTCTACACAAACATGTTCTAGCATAGAGGTTGAAAGCGAAATGCCTTTAAAATCGACTTTTACAGGATATTTTTTGTGGTTTCTATCTACCAAAACGGCCGTTTTGAATTTAGAAAGAGGCACATCTAAAAAATGTTTTACGCCATATATCAGTGCCGTTCCAGAGTGTAACACATCGTCCACTAAAACAACCCCTTTGTTTTGATAGTCTGAGGCTGGTATTGATGTTGTAATTGGCAATCGAGGGGCTTCTTTATTGATGAATACTTTGCATAAAACTACTTTCAAAGGAGTTATTTTCATCAAATGTAAAGCTATTTTTTCGGCAAAAATATAGCCGTTATCGGCTATTCCAGCTATTACAATTTCTTGTTCATCTACAAATGTTTCATATATTTGATAGGCAATTCTTCTAATTTTATGCTCAATTTCAAGAGGGGTCAAAATGATTTTTTTAGTCATGAGGGTATTTTTTTATTGTTTTTAAGTCTATTATTAAAAGTGTAGTTAGTATTTTTTATAAATAAAAACTGTACTAATTGATGTATTTTTCAAAAGGTATGACAAACTTGGTAATCATATCACTTGCACGTTTTTTAGCTTGTGCTACAAAATGTTTTAAATAAGCCACTGCCCATTCCTCTAGGTTTCCTTTAAATTCTTGGTCTAAATCGCAAATATGGAATTGTAATTGCATAGCCGCAGCCCAATTGATATATAAATTACTTGGGTTGCATCTAAATAAACTTGCAAAATGAGCGTCCTTGCAAACTAATTTTTCTTTATTTAATTCCCAATCAATCTCAAAATAGTTGATAGTAAATTTATCATATTCTTTGTTGTCAATCATTTTACTACAAACTTGGGCTAATTTGAAAGCAGAAATTATGTTAGGTGGCTGAGCTGATTTTGATAAATTACGAGTTTTTATATCAATAATTTCATAGAAATTATCTTTTACAACTAAAATATCTGCAGTATCATTTTGTTTTTCATCAAATGGATTTTCACTACTCCATTTATTTGTAACATCTTTCCCTCTTGCTAATAAAAAGTGTACAGAAGGTGATTTAAACAATTTTTCTCTTGCTTCATAACCTATGACATCTGAATTTTGAGTATATAAATCGTTTAAATATTCGTATTGTCTAAAGGTACAATTGGGTAATTGTTTTTTTATTTCATTATAAACATGTTTATCAAAAGGCTCACCTGCGGCATGACCAGATAAAGTTCCTGAAAGTGGTTTTGGTACAAATGCACCCTTTAGATTTTTAATTAATTCGGGATAATTTACGTGCATTGTGTTAAACTAAATAATGTGTTAAATGATTCATTTATCGATTCAATATAAGATTTATCTTGATTTTTTAGATACTTTTTGGTTTGTTCAGAAATGGAATCATGTAATGAAACTTCATTTTCATTTGCCCAATCAATCACTCTAAAAGGGATGCTAGAAATTGGTTTTTCAGAAAACTCAACTATATTTCCTTTTACAATTCCATTGCATTTTAGCCAATCAAAAATAATTGGATGGTTCAAATATGCTAAAATATATTCGATACTTTCTTTTGTGATTGGTTTTCTAAACAGTGCTGTTACATCTTGTGTTGGAAAAACACTTTCATCTACCAATGCAAAACGAAAATAATTTTTATTTGAAATTCGTTCTTTGCAGGGTACAAAAATACGTTTTTCATTTTTTTTGAAAAGATTAAAATTTCGCAAGAAAACCCATTCCCAATAATTAATTTTTCTATTGTATTGGTATCTTTTGTCTAAATCCGATTTGTATTTTTGAAAATGATTATAAAAATTTGGATAATTTTCTTTAAAATTTTCTTCTTCTAAGCCTTCGTTAATATAAATGTATTTGGTCATATTGTCGATTATGAAAGGATTCAAATCTTTTGCTTTAACCACGTTGATTGTTGCAGCCTGTTCATTTTCATTTAAAGCATGACCATTAACTTGAAATGCCTTGTCCAAACCACTAACTAAGCCATTACCAATATCACAAAAATCACCAATAGTATGAAATTGTTGTTTGTGGTCTTCAAACAAATTCAAAACATTATTTTGATTCTTCTTGAAACAATTCTTTTCTAATATTTTTAGCTCTTTTCTTATTTCATCTGATTGTAAAAGCCATCTTTCATTGTATTGAAATTGCGAAACAGTTAAAAATTCTGCATCTTTAAAAGTAATTTTATTTTTTAGATTAAATAAGGTTTCAACTGTCAATTTTTGATTAGCATAAAATTTTGAAACATCAATTTTTTCTTTTTTTTCTTTGCTTTTCACAAACTTAAATATGATTATTGAAACCGTAACTTTGTCAAAAATGGGTGTTTCATTAAAGTGGTAAATTGTTTCAAAATAACCATTTTGTACCATGTAATTTCGCAATGAAAGCGAATGTGTTGTATTCATCCAATATTCTGGACAAATAAAAATTAATTGACCGTTTTCATTTAATAATTCAATAGATTTAAGAATAAAAATATAAAGATAATCACAAAGTGAGTTAAAATATTTATTCCAAATTGGATGTGTTGAAAGCTCTTTTTTTAATTCATTTTCAAGATTTTTCCATCGTATATATGGTGGATTTCCAATAATTAAATCAAATTTTTGATTGATAGAAGCAGTAACAAAACTTTCATATTTTACACAATCAAATTGATTTGCTAAATCTGTGTCTATTTCATAAGCCATTATATTTTGAAACCCATTTTGTTTTAATATTTCTAAAAAAACACCTTCGCCACATGAGGGTTCCAATATTTTTGAATCATACTGAATAGTTGCCAAATCAATCATAAACTCAGCCACTACTTTTGGGGTAAAGTATTGACCAAATTTATTTTTTTTACTTTGTTTAGTTGTTATTTCCATTCCTACAAATTGATATTGGACAAAGATACATTTTTAGTTGTTTGTTTGTAATTCCTAAACTATGTTTTGGCACTACACTTTGGACTGTATTAATGTTAATTACTAGTCTGCATTTTGATCATTTTCCATTCCATAATCTTCAATATCCCTTCTATCCTTTTTGGTTGGTCGTCCTTCACCTGTTTTTCTGTAGTGTTCTTTAGACAATTTGAGCAGTTCCAAATGCTGGTACACCGCAGGGTCGGTATCATTTCGGCGGTAAATATCCACTAATTTAGCTGCAACTCTGTTATCGGGAATATCCAAAACTGTAATTTTTTGTGTAATTTGATCTTTTCTAAAAGTAATCACATCCGTTGGAAAAACCTCTTTTGATGGTTTTGCAACTTGTCCGTTTACTGTAATATGATTTTTTTTACAGGCCTCTGTAACCATATTTCGGGTTTTGTAATACCGAACACACCATAAAAATTTGTCGATTCTCATATTTTTTCTAAAATCTACGTTAAAATTGTTTACAAAAATAAACGAATATTGTATCTTGCACGCCTTAAACAAAACAAAAAAATGAAAAATTTGCAAAAAATATTTTTTATCTCTCTAATTACTTTATTTTCAGTAAGTTGCAGCAAAAGTCCTACTCCAGAACCCGAAGCTTTAAGAGATTATACCGAACAATATACAGCGGATAAAACCACAATTGAAACATTTTTGAAAACCCATAAAATGACAGTGGATGCTAATTTTGATGTCAAATTCGACAAAACTACAGTACCCACAGAATCCATTTGGGGTGCTGGTACTACACACAATGCCAATATAAAAGAAAGGATTTATACAGAAAATAGTGTCAATTATACCATATACTACATTGAATTTCAACAAGGTACTGGCACAAGACCTTGCAATTTAGATGGAGTTTTAGCCGCATACAAAGGACGATTGATGGACGATGTTGAAGTAGCCACTGGCGATTTGGGTACGGTTTTTGATTCCAATAATGCTCCACAATCCTACTTGAATTTAGACCAAGTTATTAGAGGTTGGTCTGAAATATTTCCACAATTCAAAACAGGAACCTACACCGCCAATGCCGATGGAACTATATCTTATAACAATTTTGGAGCAGGTGTTATGTTTGTACCCTCGGCATTAGCCTATTATAACAATTCTACAGGCTCTATACCAAGTTATTCTACCTTAATATTTAGTTTCAAATTGTATGAAATCAAACGAAATGACCAAGATTTTGATGGAGTGCCATCATGGAGAGAAGATTTGAACAATGATAATTATATTTATTATTTGGATTCTGGAGTTACCAATATTGATGATACAGACGGTGACTATATTCCAAATGCTTATGATATTGATGACGATAATGACCGGGTTCAAACCAAATTTGAAATTAAAAATCCATTAAACGGACAGCCCTATAACTTTGATGCCATCCCTTTATGTCCATCAGACAATAAAAAAATTCATGTAAGTACTGCTTGTCAAAACTAAAATTTAAAAAAACCGTTTTCATCTAGTAAAACGGTTTTTTTTTCATCAAAAATCATTTTTTTATGTTAAAAATAGAAAACCTATATTTTTCGTATCAAGATACCTTAACACTCGAAAACATCAATATCGAATTGTCTAAAGGGGCTGTTTTGTCTGTAATTGGAGCCAGTGGCTCTGGAAAAAGTACCCTTTTGAAACTCATTTATGGACTATACGATTTGGACAGTGGACAAATAATGTGGAAAAACAAACCCATTTTGGGGCCTAAATTCAAGTTATTGCCAGGCGAAGAATATTTAAAATATTTGGCCCAAGATTTTGACTTGATGCCTTATATTACTGTTTCAGAAAATGTAGGTGCATTTTTATCTAACATGAATCCTATAAAAAAACAAAAAAGGATTCAAGCCCTGCTCGACGTTGTAGAACTTACAGAATTTGCTCATCAAAAAGTGCAATATTTGAGCGGCGGACAAATGCAAAGAGTCGCATTGGCAAGGGTTTTGGCACAAAAACCAGAGTTATTACTATTAGACGAACCCTTTAGTCATATAGACAATTTTAAAAAAAATACACTTCGCAGAAAGCTTTTTACTTTTTTGAAAGCCCAAAAAATCACCTGTATCATGGCCACTCACGATACAAACGATGTACTCCCCTACTCCAATTTGGTTATGATTTTGGAAAATGGTCAGCCAATTCGATTGGATACCCCAATGAATATTTATCATCAACCCAATTCAAATTATGTAGCAGGATTATTTCATGAAGTATCAGAAATACCAACAACTTATTTTGAAACGGCTCACAAAACTTGGTTTTATCCTCATGAATTGGAAGTTGTGCCTTTATCAAAATTAAAAGTACAGGTAGAGAATGTTTATTTTAAAGGCAATCACTATGTAATAGAAGCCACTTTTGAAGGCGGAATATTATTTTTTGAAAACAAAACGCCCCTCGATTTGAATGAAATGGTTTATTTGAAAAATAAATAACACTTTTTTGAGAACTAAATCAACATCATTATCTAAAATTGATTATTTTTGATACATAATTTTAAAAAAACTCGAAAATGTATCACTCAAAAATATCAGGATTGGGCTACTTTGTACCCGAAAATATTGTAACCAATGACGATTTATCTAAAATAATAGACACAAATGATGCTTGGATTCAAGAAAGAACCGGCATTCAAGAACGTAGGCATGTAGTAAAAGGCAGTGGCGAAACCACAACCTCAATGGGGGTAAAGGCAGCAAAAATAGCCATTGAAAGAGCAGGAATTGATAAAGATGCAATTGATTTTATAGTATTTGCAACGATTTCGCCCGATTATTATTTTCCAGGCCCAGGAGTTAGCTTACAAAAAGAGCTAGGTTTAAACACCATTGGAGCCTTAGATATTCGCAATCAATGCTCAGGATTTGTATATGCCTTGTCCATTGCAGACCAATATATCAAAACAGGTATGTATAAGAATATTTTGATTGTTGGTTCTGAATTACAGTCGGTAGGATTAGATATGACCACAAGAGGTAGAGGTGTTTCTGTAATTTTTGGCGATGGTGCTGGAGCTGCTATTATAAGCCGAGAAACAGATTTGACCAAAGGAGTGCTTTCTACACACCTACATTCTGAGGGCGAACATGCTAAAGAATTGGCCGTTTTAGCACCTGGTATGGGAGGCAGATGGGTTACCGACATCATTACCGATCAAAATCCAGATGACGAAAGTTATTTTCCGTATATGAATGGGCAATTTGTATTTAAACATGCCGTGTCTCGTTTTAGCGAAGTCATTCACGAAGGACTCGTTGCTAATAATTTACAAATTTCAGATATAGACATGCTCATTCCCCATCAAGCCAATTTGAGGATATCACAATTTATACAAAAAAAATTCAATCTTTCAGACAGTCAAGTGTTTAACAATATTCAAAAATATGGCAACACCACAGCAGCGTCTATTCCAATTGCATTGACAGAAGCTTGGGAATTAGGTAAAATAAAAGAAGGCGATACTGTTGTACTAGCCGCTTTTGGCAGTGGATTCACATGGGCTAGTGCTATAATCAAGTGGTAAAATTATATTTTTTTAAAATTTTTAAATAAAACTTTTAAAAAAGCTTTTATAAAAGGCCTTTTAGGACATGCCCAAATGATTTGAAGCTCTTCCCAAAAAGTAGAGGATTCATCAAGAAAACGAAGAATAGAAGCAACATCCGATTTGGCAAACATTTTAGTAAATATTAACTTACCCAAATGATTAGAGTTGCTTAAAACTTCAATCAAAATTTGATCATAAAAATAATATCTCGATGTCGAATGAAAAATTTTGAAATCGGGATTTTGTTTTTTTTGTAAAAACGTAACAACTTGTAAAGCTTTTTTTCGAGAATTAGAAAAAGTAAAACCCGTACTGGCTTTTGTCCATCCACCAGCAGTTCCAATATTTAAAATATTTTCTGTATTGTGTTTCCAAAAAGGATAAGCCGTCATTGGGATGCAGCCTTTTTCTTTTCGTTGAATTGTGTAATCAAATATTTGCTTACTATTCAAATATTGTTTAATTTCTGATTCATATTCAGAATCATGAAGTAAATTTTTAGAAAAAAGAGTGTATTCTATCAAAACTTGGTTATTAGCACAAGGCAAAACATACATAAACCGAGTGTTGTGGTGTTGCATCACATTAAAATCCATAAATATAGCTGGCATTGATGCTTTATATTTATCATCTATTGCTACAAACCACCCCAAAAAATGCTGGTTAATTAAGGGATATTGCTTATTATTTTTAAAATAATTATCAAAAATTACTGCATTAAATACTTTTGAGGCACGATACATGGAGGCATCCGTTTGAACAATAACCTCGTTTTTAGTATCAGAAATTGATGTAACCGACGAGGATACCCACTCCGTTTGAAGATTTATTTTAATAATATTCTTAACAAAAGCATATAAATCATCAGACTCAATCATTTTATAAACAACGTCTGTCTTTAATATATTCAATTCAATTTCTCCCGATTGGAACCATGCAGATTCCCATTTGTTTTTCAATAAAAAATCCCAAGCCCCATTTGAAGTTTCCCAATAACACCAAGTGCGGTCTTTTTCAGTTTTAGACTGTGGCTCGATGATTAGAATTTTTTTGTCAAAAAAAAATTTATTTTTAGACATTTCAAATAATACTAACATTGATGACAAACCAAAACCCACAAAAATATAATCGTATTTCATAGTCTAAAAAAAAAGTAAATAACGTTAGAAAAAATTCATCCGGATACAAAATAATGAAAAATAAAATTAAAAAACATGGTTTAGTAAAAACAATTTGATACATTTGTTTAACAAAAACAAACGAACGATGAACAATATTAAAAATCAATTCAGTATCAAAGATTTAGAAAATATATCTGGCATCAAAGCACACACGATAAGAATATGGGAAAAAAGATATAATATTTTAGAACCCATGAGAACTGATAGTAATATTAGATATTATGATACAGAAAATTTGCAAAAATTATTAAACATTACATTATTGCACAATTATGGATACAAAATATCTAGGATTGCAAAAATTCAAGAAACGGAAATTCCAAAAATAGTCAATCAAATTATTACTGAAAAAAGCAAAAAAAATCATGCAATCAACGATTTCAAACTATCGATGATGAATTTTGATCAGCAATTGTTTCTTCAAACTTATCAAAATTTACTATCTAATAAATCTTTTAAAGAAGTTTTTTTTGAAATATTTATTTTGTTATTAGAAGAAATTGGATATTTATGGCAATCCAATACCATAACACCCGCTCATGAGCATTTCATTTCTTATTTGATTAAACAAAAACTATTAGTTGAAACAGAAAAACTTCAAATTGTGAATGCACTTCCTGATTCCAAAGTGTATATTCTATTTTTACCAGAAAATGAGATTCACGAATTAGGATTGATGTTTATCAATTATGAATTACTTTCAAAAGGCTATCGAACGATATACTTAGGAGAAAGTATTCCTGTAGAAAATTTAAAGGAAATGAAAAAATATTATGACGAAATTGTATTTATATCGCATTTCACCATTCAACCGCAAAGAGACCAATTAGATAGTTATGTAGAAGAAATCAGAACAAATATTTTAGATGCAAACACTAGTTTTTGGATATTTGGAAGACTAGCAGCCCATATCAATCTAGAAAATGACACGAATTATATCAAAATATTTGAAAGTTTAAAAGATTTAACTGAAAATGTGTAGTTATAATTTTGTTTTGTTTAAATTTTTTGTATTTTTGTTAAACAATTTTAAACCATGAAAAAAACAATACATATTATTGGATCTGGATTTGCATCATTATCTGCAGCTTGTTATTTAGCAAAAGCTGGACATGAAGTAAGCATTTTTGAAAAAAACGACAGTATAGGCGGTCGTGCCAGGCAACTAAAAGCTGAAGGATTCACATTTGATATGGGGCCAAGTTGGTATTGGATGCCCGATGTTTTTGAACGATTTTTCAATGATTTTGGTAAAAAAACATCCGATTATTATGAACTTATAAAATTATCACCCGCTTATAACGTTTATTTTGGTATAAATGATACAATAACTATTGAAGATGAATTATCAAAAATAAAAGAAAAATTTGAAACCATCGAAAAAGGGAGTGCTTCAAAATTACAAGAATTTATAGACAAAGCAAAATCAAATTATGACATTGCAATAAAAGATTTGGTGTATCAACCTGGTGTTTCTCCTTTAGAATTGATATCGAGTAAAACAATACCCAAACTGGGGCAGTTTTTTGGTAATATAAAAAATGATGTGCGAAAAAATTTTAAAAACAAAAAATTAGCTCAAATTTTAGAATTTCCAGTGCTATTTTTGGGAGCAAAACCAGCAGACACCCCATCGTTTTATAACTTTATGAATTATGCAGATTTTGGATTGGGTACTTGGCACCCTAAAACAGGGATGTTTGATGTAGTGATGGCCTTACAAAAACTGGCATTAGAGTTGGGAGTTTCTATAAAAACGAATGCCAACGTTTCCAAAATAATTGTTGAAAACAAAACTGCTAAAGGCTTGATTGTTAATGGAATAAAACACTATGCAGATGTTGTTTTGAGTGGTGCAGACTACCACCACACCGAAACTTTGTTGGAGGAGTCCGAAAGAGCTTATTCTGAACACTATTGGAATAGTAGGGTTTTTGCACCAAGTTCATTGCTGTTTTATGTTGGGTTTAATAAAAAAATAAACATTTCGCATCACGCTTTGTTTTTTGATGTTGATTTTGAAGCTCATGCTCAAGACATTTATGACAACCCCAATTGGCCAAAAGAGCCTTTGTTTTATGCAAACTTTCCATCAAAAACAGATAAAACTGCGGCTCCAGATGGAATGGAAACGGGTTTTTTTCTTATTCCATTAGCACCTGGAATTATTGATAGTCCTGAATTGCACGACAAATATTTTGATATTATCATGTCGAGATTTGAAAAAATTACACAACAAAGTATTAAAGACAGCATTGTATATAAAAAATCGTATTGTAAAAATGATTTTATAAACGATTACAATTCTTACAAAGGCAACGCTTATGGTATGGCAAATACCTTATTACAAACTGCTTTTTTGAGGCCCAAAATAAAGAGTAAAAAAATAAAACATTTGTATTTTGCAGGACAATTAACCGTTCCAGGGCCAGGAGTGCCACCAGCATTGATATCAGGTAAACTAGCTGCTGCATTGATCAACAAGCATATTTAACTAAAAAACAGAACCAATGAAATCAATATTTGAAAACGTTTCAAACAAATGTAGTATTATAACTACTAAATTATATAGTACTTCCTTTTCAACAGCAGTCAAACTGTTGTCGCCAAGTATTAGACAAGACATATACAACATTTACGGTTTTGTAAGATTTGCAGACGAAATTGTTGATACATTTCATGATTATGATCAAGAAAAATTATTTACTAAATTTGAAAACGATTTAGAAGAAGCGCTATCAGACAAAATTAGTTTGAATCCTATATTAAATGCTTTTCAAGCAACGGTTCACAAACATCATATTCCTAAAGAAATGATAGATTCATTTATGAAAAGTATGCGATTAGATTTATATAAAAAAACATATAATACGAAAGAAGAATACGAAAATTATATTTACGGATCAGCAGATGTAGTAGGATTGATGTGCTTAAAAGTATTTGTAAAAGGCAACGATACCCAATTTAACGAACTACAATCGGCGGCTATGAAATTAGGTTCTGCATTTCAAAAAGTAAATTTTTTAAGGGATTTGAAAGCCGATTATGAAGATTTAAGCAGAAGTTATTTTCCGAATACAGATTTGAATCAACTGGATGATTTGTCGAAGAAAAAAATAATAGACGAAATAGAAGCCGATTTTAAAGCTGGTTTTGACGGAATTGTACATTTGCCCATTGAAGCAAAATTTGGTGTTTATACTGCTTATATTTATTACAAAAAATTACTTTCAAAACTTAAAAATACTCCTTCGTCTGAAATTAAAAATACCCGAATTCGAGTTCCCGATTATGAAAAATATGGCTTGTTTGCCAAATGCTATTTCAATTATAAATTCAATTTAATTTAAAAATTTACATAAAATGTTTTTACATATATCAGTTTTTATCTGCACTTTTTTTATTATGGAATTTATGGCTTGGTTCAGCCACAAATACATTATGCACGGTTTTTTATGGGTTTTACATGCCGATCATCATAAAAAAGACCATGATTCTTGGTTTGAACGTAATGATGCTTTTTTTATATTTTATGCTGTAGTTAGTATTGTTTTTTTCTTACTATGGCAACATCAAATTTTAAAAATCGGGTTGGCCATTGGGTTGGGTATTTTTGCTTATGGATTGGCTTATTTTATGGTGCATGATATTTTCATTCACCAACGATTCAAACTTTTTAGAAATGCGAATGGCAAGTATGCCAAAGCTTTGAGAAGGGCTCATAAAATGCACCACAAACATATAGGTAAAGAAGATGGTGAATGCTTTGGTATGTTATTGGTTCCTAAAAAATATTTTAATTCTTAGTTTAAAATAAAAGCCTCCATTTTTTGATACAAATCTTCGTCGTGCAAGCCATGACCAAGATTTTTTGTTTTTATAAAAGTAGCTTTTGGATGCCCTTTTACTATTTTATAAGCCTCATTTACGTGCACAATTGCATCGTCTTCATCATGTATGATTAAAGTTGAAGTGTTGATATTTTGTGAAAATTTTGCCATAGAAAAATCATCAATACTGGTTTTTATTTTAGTCAAAAAATGATTTTGTAAATGTTTTTTCAACACATTTTGATACCCCATCATGGTACAATAATGATCAATTAAAGTTTGTAAATCAGATGGTGCACCCAACAAAACCATTTTTTTTATCGATGGATTTTGATTCAAATGCTGGTAATGAATACAAGTTGCCCCTCCAATAGAGTGCCCAATTAGAATAGTTGGATTGTATTTTTGTGTACATACCTCTAAAAATCGAGTATATTTAGGTACATTAAACTCATTTCCCGACGACATTCCATGTGCAGGAGCTTCAATTGCTACAATGGTTTTGCCTGTTTTTTTCAGAAAAGGCAACATTTTTTTCCATCGAGCGGGATTACTTTCCCAACCATGAACCAACATGATGATGTCCGCATTGCCTTTCCAAATATAGGCATGAAAAGTTTCCCCGTCCGACAGAAATTGTTCTATAAGACAAGATTGTAATGTTTTGGGTAATTTATTGGAATTGAATTTTCCTTTTCGGGGCCTACTGAATAATTGATAGGCTATTAAAGCTGCTTTTTTGGGTTGAACAATACTTAACAAATTTAAGGATTGACCAATCACTTTGATGAATATTTTTCTACTAATCGTTTTCAATTTCACTTTAAAAATCAGATAAAAAAACCCCGAAATTAACGGGGTTCAAATGATTAAATTTTGGAAAATAATTGTTCCATTTTTTCTTTTTCTTCTTCGGCTAAAACGCTATCAACCAAAATTCTTCCTGAATGTTCGTCAATTAATATTTTCTTTCTAGCTGCAATTTCAACTTGTGTTTGTGGCGGAATAGTAAAAAACGAACCCGCAGATGCTCCTCTTTCAATAGATACAACTGCCAAACCATTTCTTACACTAGAACGAATCCTTTTATAGGCAGACAACAATCTGTCTTCAATTTGAGCTTCAAATTCTGCTGATTTTTCCATCAAAAAGCTTTCTTCTTTTTGCGTTTCGGCCATTATATCATTTAACTCTGCTTTTTTGTGTGTCAAGTGGTTGCTTTTTTGTTCTAATCTTTCTTTTGATTCTGCAATTACTTGTTTTTTATGTTCCATCGAAGCTTTCATTTCTTTGATGTGCTTTTCAGCCAATTGTATTTCAAGTTCTTGATATTCAACCTCTTTGGTTAGCGAGTTAAACTCTCTGTTATTTCTAACTGTTTCTTGTTGTTTGGTATATTTTTTAATTGACTCTTGATGTCCCAAAATGGCATTTTTTTTGGCTTTGACTTGTTCGTCAATCACTTCTAAATCACTTTTTAGTTTTTCCAATCTCGAACTCAAACCAGCAACTTCATCTTCCAGATCCTCTACTTCCAAAGGCAATTCACCTCTAACATTTCGAATTTCATCAATTCTTGTATCAATTAATTGTAAATCATAAATGGCTCTTAATTTGTCTTCGACACTTAATTCTTTTGTATTTCCCATAATCTTTATAAGTACTTAACTGGATTTGTATTTTCTTTTGATAACATGATACCGCCTTTGGGCAATAATTCTGCAAAATTAATGATTTTTTTCGTAAGATAATCAAATATATAATTTTTTGTGAATCTTTCGCTCTCAAAATGTCCAATATCTACTAAAATCAACTTGTTTTCTGCTTCATAATATTGGTGGTATTTCAAATCGGCAGTCAAAAACACATCTGCCCCAGCACTTATGGCATTAGAAATTGCAAAACTACCCGAACCGCCCAAAACAGCAATTTTTTGCACTTTTTTGTCGGTGTTACCAGAGTATCTAATCCCTTCTGCTCCCATTAATTGCTTTACCTTTTTCAAAAATGCAAGTCCGTCCATTGGTTTTTCTAACTTGCCAATCATGCCTAAACCTATATTTTGATGTACATTTTGGGTTTCGTAAATTTCATAAGCCACCTCTTCGTATATGTGATTTTGTAATAAAGTTTTGATGATTTTTTGCTCCAAATGTTTTTCAAAAATAACTTCAATTTTTACTTCGTCTGTGGATGTTACTATGCCTTTTTGTCCCACTACAGGTCGGCTGTTTTCATTGCCTCTATAGGTAGAAAACCCTGAACTATTAAAACTACATTGATCATAATTACCTATATTTCCAGCTCCTGCTTCAAATAATGAATGACGGATTAAAGCTGCATTTTCTGGCGTAGTATAAGTTATTAATTTTCGGATGTATTGCTTTTTTGGTATCAAAATAGAAGTGTTTTGTAGCCCCAATTGGTTACAAAATATTTTATTAACTCCTTCTTGGTGGTTGTCTAAAGCTGTATGCACGGCATATATTGCAATATCGTTTTTGATGGCTTTCATCACGGCTCGTTCCACATAATTTTTGCCTGTCCATTTTTTAATGCCCGAAAACAGAATGGGATGAAAGCAAACAATCAGGTTACAATTGCAGCTTATTGCCTCATTTACAACACTTTCAAGAGCATCATGACAAACTAAAATTCCGGTAGCTTCTAAATCAGCATGCCCTACAATGAGTCCTACGTTATCAAAATCTTCGGCATAGCTTAAAGGAGCCATATCCTCTAAAATCGAAATAATTTCTGAAATTTTCATATCTAAATAAAATACAAATTAACGAAAAATTCTGTTATATATTGTAAAAAAAAGCTAATTTCGTGGTTTGAAATATTTTTTATTTGAATTAGATTAAAAAAACTATCTTAGAACCATTTTGATAGTAATACGACATGTCGTTGGGTTAAAATTAAATCAAATATATGAAATACATTACATTTTAACTACAATGACCATTGCATCAAAATTTAATGTAAATGATTAAACTTAGTTAAAATTTGGATTAAAAAATATTATTTAACCTACAAATATAACGTTATTGATTCAAATTATTTACTTTTAAATATAAATATAATTATGATACTGCTTATTAGATTTTTATTATTCCCAATTGCAATTCTATATGATATGATTACACGGCTAAGAAATTTTTTATTTTACAAAAATATATTAAAATCTTATTCGTTTGATATTCCTATAATTGCAGTAGGCAATTTGAGTGTTGGAGGAACGGGCAAATCGCCTCAAATAGAATACTTAATCCGTTTGTTGGCACCACATTTTAAGCTTGCAACTTTGAGTCGTGGCTATAAACGACGAACAAAAGGGTTTGTAATTGCCCGTCAAGGAATTGATTATCAAGACATTGGAGACGAACCATTTCAATTTTTTCATAAATTCAAAAACATAAATGTTGCTGTAGATGCTCATAGAAAAAATGGTATTGAACAGTTGTTACACCTACCAGAAAAGCCTGAAATTATTTTATTGGACGATGCCTATCAGCACCGAAAAATAAAGGCTGGATTGTATATATTGCTAACAACTTACGACGAATTATATTACAAAGATTGGATGTTGCCAACAGGACATTTAAGAGAATCAAAATCTGGAGCAGAAAGAGCTCATATTATTATAGTTACTAAATGCCCTAGCCAACTATCTGATTATGAAATGAATACTATAAAAAATGCCCTAAAATTAAAGCCCCAACAACAACTATTTTTTAGTAAAATACAATACCATGAAGCTATTTGTTCAGACAAACAAAACATTCCAATATCGAACATTAAAGCTGAAAAAAAATTATTACTAGCGGGTATTGCCAAACCAAAGTTCTTTTTTGATTACTTGAAAAATGAAAACGACATTTTATTGACTTATCCAGACCATCATGCATTTAGCAAAAAAGATATTGATTTAATACTCGAAAAAGCCAACGGCATGAAAATCATCACAACAGAAAAAGACTACGTTAGATTGATGGATAAATTGCCTCAAAACCAATTGTTTTATTTGCCCATTCAATCTGAATTTCTACAAAATGCAACTCAATTTGACCAATGCATTATCCATTTTGTACAAACATTTAGCTCAAATATTGGAGCATCGTATTGTATAAATCATCAGGAGCAAAGGGTTTTGTAACCACGTCGTTAAGCCCATAAGACAATAACATTTCTTTATTTTCGTTTAAAGAAATAGCTGTTAGTGCAATTACGGGAATTTCCTGATTGAATTCTCTTATTTTCTTTGTAGCAATAGTCCCGTTAATACCTGGCAAATGGATGTCCATCAAAACCATATCATAATGATTATTTTGTACTTCGGTAATAGCATCTTCACCATTATCTACAATGGTGCACAACACTTTTTTGCTTTCAATCATTTTTTTGGTGATCATCTGATTGATCTTATTGTCTTCAACCAAAAGAACCCGTTTACAATTCAAATTGGAGTGGTCAAAAACTTGTTTTGGAGCTTCTATTTGGCTCTGATTAACCATAAAATCCAAATTGAAAGTAAAACAAGCCCCATGTCCTATTTGACTTTCTAAACGAATAGTACCCCCCAATATTTGTATTAAATTTTTTACAATAGTTAAACCCAATCCTGTTCCTCCATACTTTCTATTAATTTCTACAGAGCCTTGAGAAAAACTTTCAAAAACAGCATCCAACTGTTCTTCTGCAATGCCAATTCCAGTATCTTTTACCTGAAAACTAATGCTTGCTATCCCATTATCTAGTCGATGCAATTTGGCAGTTAATACAATCTCGCCATTTTGTGTAAATTTGATAGAATTATTGATTAAATTTATAAATATTTGAGATAATTTAGTAGAATCACCTATAAGATTCATAGGTATTCTATTATCAATATCTAAACTAAAAACATTGTGATTTTGAACTGCTATTTTGTGTAAAGAATTATAAATATTATTGACAAGTTCTAGCAAATTAAAATTAATTTTTTCTGTTGTAATATTTAACGATTCTATTCTACTAGTTTCTAAGATTTCATTTATAAAAGTCATTAAATAATTTCCTGAAATTTTTAAAGAATTCAAATATTCCAATTGAGATTCTTTTGGGTTTTCTTCAAGCAGCAAATGTGTAATACCGTTTATGGCATTTAAAGGAGTTCGAAGTTCATGACTTACTGTTGATAAAAATTCGGAACGGGCTTTACTTGCTTTTTCAGCTTTTTCTTTCGAAAGCAATAATTCTTTATTCTTTTCTTCCAATAACAAGTTTGTTTGTATTCTTGTTCGGTTGTTTTTGTATAAAGTCCAACTCAAAAAAGACAGTATGGTAATCAAAAATACAGACAATATATTGATTAATTTTTCTGATTTTGTAATCCTTACCCTTTGATTTTTATCAAAAAAATTATTTTGGGGCATCATTTGAATACTGTCTTGTTGGATGAGCTTGTGAAAACCGATTTTTACTGGAATTGCATTGTTTTCTATAAAATACGTACTAATACCTTCGCAAGAAAAAGTTTTTTTTGCGTAAGAGTTAAAACAAATTATTAAAAATATGTAAATAATTTTATTCATTAAAAATACATTTATAGAACAAAAATAATAAAAAAAAATTACTTTTGGGCAATTAATAAGATTAAATTGATTAATCTTGATGAATATCCGATTTCGTTGTCATACCAGCCCACCACTTTTACCATTTTGTCGATTACAGAAGTTAATTGAGCATCAAATAAGCATGAATGGGTGTTGCCCAAAACATCTACAGAAACTATAGGGTCGTTTGTATAGTCTAAAATACCTTTCAAATAAGTATTCGAAGCTTCAAAAAAAGCTTTATTAATTTCTTCTATGCTTACATTTTTTTTAACATTACAGGTAATATCGGTAAGCGATCCATCTGGAACAGGAACACGAATACCACACCCTCCTATTTTACCATCTAAATCGGGAAAAATTTTGGTAAGAGCCTTTGCTGCTCCCGTTGTAGTGGGTACTATGGATTGACTAGCCCCCCTAGCCCGTCGCAAATCCTTATGGGGTTGGTCGTGTAAACTTTGGTCTGTTGTAAACGAGTGAATTGTAGTAATATAAGCCTGCTCTATTCCACATAAGTCATTGATAATGTGTATCATTGGTGCGGCATTATTGGTTGTACAACTGGCATTAGAAACTATCAATTCTGTCCCGTCCAAAATGTATTCATTTACTCCTAAAACAACTGTTTTGATATTTTCTACTTCAGAAGGAGCAGACAAAATGACTTTTTTGGCACCAGATAGGATGTGCTCATACAATTCGTCGTACCATTTGTATTTGCCTGTTGCTTCAACAACAAAATCAATATCTAGAGCCTTCCAATTGAGGTTTGAAATCATTTTTTCGTGACAAAAAACAATTTTATGGTTGTCCACCAAAAGGTGTTTCTCATCAAACGAAACAGGTAATTTTAACACCCCATGAATACTGTCGTATTTTAGCAAATGAGCCATCGTTTTGTTATCGGCAACATCGTTGATAGCCACCACTTCTATGGCTTCATGTTGCCACAGTAGCCTAAACAGATTACGACCTATTCGACCAAATCCATTAATAGCTACTCTAATTTTCTTTTCTTTCATTAATAATTTAATAAATTATTATTTACAATACATGTTTAGCGGCTCGATAAGACGATCGGACTAAAGCTCCACTTTCGACGTGTCGAAAACCAAGTTCTAAACCTATTTTTTCGTATTTTTGAAACTGTTCGGGGGTAATAAATTCCTTGACTGGCAAATGTTTTTTGCTTGGTTGCAAATACTGACCAATAGTAACAACATCCACCTTTACTGCTTTCAAATCGTGTAGAGTTTGTATGACTTCTTCTTCTGTTTCACCTAAGCCAAGCATAATACCCGATTTGGTTCTGGAAGCTCCATTATCTTTTAGATATTGTAATACAGCCATGCTTCTATCATATTTGGCTTGTATTCGAACTTCTCGGGTTAATCGTCTTACCGTTTCGATATTATGGGAAATGACTTCAGGTTTAGCGGCCAATAAGCGGTCTAAATGTTTTTCATTTCCTTGAAAATCAGGTATCAATGTTTCTAGCGTGGTGTTTGGGTTCATGCGTCTTACGGCTTTGATGGTTTCGTTCCAAATGATAGACCCGCCATCTTTCAAATCGTCTCTGTCCACGCTGGTAAGCACGGCATGTTTGATATTCATGATTTTGATAGATCGGGCTACTTTTTCTGGTTCGTCCCAATCTACCGTTTCTGGACGACCCGTTTTTACGCCACAAAAACCACAAGAGCGGGTACAAATATTGCCCAAAATCATAAATGTTGCTGTACCTTCGCCCCAACATTCGCCCATATTAGGACAACTCCCAGAGGTACAAATGGTGTTGAGTTTATATTGATCGACTAGGCCACGTAGTTCGGTATATTTTTTACCAATTGGTAGTTTTACTTTCAGCCATTTGGGTTTTCCGGCAGTGGTGTTTTCTAAAAGTGAGTCCATAAAATTAGTTTTATTGGGCAAATATACGTAAGTTTCAAACTATATTTTCAAAATCTTATTTACATTTTTTTATTTTTTTGGCAAATATTGAAATACTTTATTATTGTTAAAATTTAAATAATTTACTTTCAAAAAAATAATATAAAGCAAGTTCTTGAATCAGAAAAAGAAATCGTCTATGTTGGATTTCTTAAATAAATCTTAATTTATTGTTTGATTTTGGTTATTTTATTTTTTTTTGATATTTTTGTTTTATAAATAAGAATTTTAAAACTAAGCTTGTTGTAAATGGAAGTGGATTAAGTGATAGTTGGTTTGTTCCGAGGTAAGGTTTACATGAGGGATAGTAGTGGAAATCCTTTAGAAGCCCCCAAGCCTCCAAAAGTGGAGTGAATCTGGCATTTGAATGGGGTAATCAAAAAAGATTATTTCACAGTATTATATTTCTTTTGGGGTTCTAGGAACGATCTTTGAAACAGATAGCTCGAATCGTAGTTTACCGAAGGACACACCCAAATGATTAAGTGGAATAATTAATAATATTGTAAATTTTTAATTAAAGTTGAAAAATGAAAAAAATATATTTCATAATGGTTATTTTAACTGCTTGCTTTTGTCAGGCACAACAAAAAACAAAAAAATTTACTGTGGAATATCTAAATATGTCAGCTATTTCGATAACAAAAAACACCGAAGGCTATTTTTCTAATTATGGTTTTAATGAAAGCCGATCGATTACAAATGGTTTTGATGTAGGGATTAGTACTTTGCATGGTGCCAAGCTGTTTGGTTATGTGTCTGTTATGGCGGGCATTGGGGTAGATTGGAACATTAATAAAACTTTTTTGGCAACTCCTTTTATTGTTGATTTGCGGCTTTTTTCGAGCAAACGTACCGAAAACAGTGGCTTTGTGTATTTGCAAACAGGACACAACATCAAATGGAATGATACATTTAACGGAGATGGTGTAACAGCTAAAATGGGTATTGGAGGTATATTTCAGTATGATGGCAATACGGCTTATTATATTGAGTTGTATAAAAAATCAAGGCATATACATTTAGATGAACTACAAAACAGAGGTTTTTATAAGACTTTAGGATATGGAGTTTCGATAGGAGTTATTTTTTAGAATTTTAATTGTTTAATTTTTAAAAAAGTTGCATCTGACATTGAAAACAATAGATGATATGTATAATATAGGGATAAAATGTATGTGAAATAAGAATAAATAAGTTTTTTGATATAAAAATAAAAATAAATTATAAAAAACTTTTTTTAATTAAAATTAAATAATAATTTTACTCTAAATTAATAACAAATTATGAAAACTAAACAAAAAGTATTTCCGAATTATACAAGTAATTTATTTAATTTGGTTAAATTACTTGTAATCAAAAATCTTGCCAATAAAAACACAATAATATTTTAATTTAAAATCAATTTACTATGAAAAACTTTAAAATTATAACATTTATTTCATTTTTATTAATTCTTTTTTCTTGTGAAAAAGAGGAAAATATAAAAATACAAAATACTAATATTGATAATGTTTCTATAAAAGACGGAAGGTTATCCTTCCAAAGTATAGAGTCTTTACAGCGTGTCTATAAGGAATATGCAGATGCAACAGATGAAAAATTAGCTTCATACCTTCAACCTCTTTACAAAAAGGGATTTTACTCTTTAAGACCTATTGTAACTGAAAGTAATGAGAATTTTCTTTATTATCATTATACAAAAAACGATAGTACAATGAGGAAATCAAATCACAGAAGTCAAGAGGATGTGTTTGATTATTTAGATGATCTTGAGGATATAATTGGAGACGATACTTTTTCTGCTTTTTTAAATAACAATGCAGAAATATTAGTTGCTGATAAGATATATAAATATACAGATGTAGGTTTGTTTATATCAAATGAAGACAAGTATAATAATTTATTATCTTATTTAGATGAAAAAAATGTTTCTCAAAATATAATAGAAGAGACACCCTTAAATATTAAGACAAATTTATTTAATGAATTTCCTTCTGATGGAATAAACACTATTAATCCAGATATAAAATATTTTAAAGTTGCTCCAATGGATCCAGATACAGATGGAGGAGGATCTGGAGCACCATATACACCAACTCCAGGCTCTCCAGCCTCAACAGATCCAAGTTATAATGCCTTCCTAAATAACCTTGGAAGTTGTCAAATACAACACGGGTTATTTACAACATGGTTTGGAGAGAATGATGTTTGTATTGATAAATATGAAAGTAGAAGAAGGGTTAAAACAAAGGCTTTTAATTATAATTATTTAATTGTTTACCACATGGGGGTTAAATGTGTTCATCAATATAGAGGATGGACTGGTTTCTGGAGATTAGAAGCAACGGATGAAATTCGGTTAGTAGTTGAGGCAGCACAATTTGAATATGATTTAGACGCTCTTCTTGGTAATAATGCAATAAATAATTAAACAAGAGAGCAAATCTATTATATGAATAATCAAAAGGCTTATTTTGCAGGACCAAATACCATAACTTTTAACAATCAATGGGGATTACCAACCATTACCTATTATAACTTAAATAGTTTACCTGCAATTTTTCAGGATAATTTATCATTTGAATTTTTCGGAACAGGAATAGATTGGTTAGATAATCAAATTCAAAATGGTATCGATACAAATTTAGAGGCTTCAAATTTGAATCAACAATTTTATAGTACTTTATATTCTACATTAAGTTCTCAATTACAGAAAGCGTTCGGAAATAACACACAAGTACCACAAAATAGAACATTTGTTGCGAAATTTCCGCAAAATGGTAAAATGATATTTCAAAAATCAGTAGCATTAAAAGAATACAATGTAGGGTATTCAGAAAAAACTTTTGATTGGGGTGCAGAATTTAGTTTTAACGCATCAACTTCTGGAGATAGCGGATGGAGAATGTCAGGCGGAGCTGGAAATGTTTTAGTAAGGCCAAAGAATTTTAGAGTAAAAATAATTGGAGCAGCAAGACGTGGTGATGTTTGGCATGGAAGCAAATTCAATAATGGAATAAATTAAATCAAATGAAAAAAGTTGCTTTTGTTTGGTTCTTTCTTATGTCGTGTATCAGTCAGGCACAACAAAAAACAAAAAAATTTACTGTGGAATATCTAAATATGTCAGCTATTTCGATAACAAAAAACACCGAAGGCTATTTTTCTAATTATGGTTTTAATGAAAGCCGATCGATTACAAATGGTTTTGATGTAGGGATTAGTACTTTGCATGGTGCCAAGCTGTTTGGTTATGTGTCTGTTATGGCAGGCATTGGGGTAGATTGGAACATTAATAAAACTTTTTTGGCAACTCCTTTTATTGTTGATTTGCGGCTTTTTTCGAGCAAACGTACCGAAAACAGTGGCTTTGTGTATTTGCAAACAGGACACAACATCAAATGGAATGATACATTCAACGGAGATGGCGGCACTACAAAAGGTGGCATTGGAGGTATATTTCAGTATGATGGCAATACGGCTTATTATATTGAAGTATTTAAGAAAACGAGAAGTATTTTTTTGAATGGGCTACAAAACAGAGGGTTTTATGAGACTTTAGGATATGGAGTTTCGATAGGAGTTATTTTTTAGAATTTTAATTGTTTAATAAATAAAAAAAGTGTTGATGAAAAAAATGATTGGTTGTATGCTGGCAATATTGGCATTTCAAAAACAGAATGCCCAAAACACGGCAGTTGAAAAAGGGGTAATTAATGTTGAAACAGGAATTTTTGGAGCGTGGATCAGCCATGAAGCCAAGCTGGGGTCGGAGTTTGCTTTGCGAAGTGAGTTTGGATTAGATGCGGGTTTATTTGGCAATGCTTATTCGAACGGCACGGGTTATATTATGGTGCCTGTGCTAAAACTGGAGCCAAGATGGTATTATAATATTGACAAAAGAGGTCATGATTCTAAAAATACTTTGCATAATGCTGCCAATTTTTTGACGTTGTCTGTGCAGTACCATCCTGATTGGTTTGTTATTACAAACGGTAGCCAAACTGGGATTTACAATCAGGTGAATTTGATTCCCAAATGGGGTATTCGTCGCAACATTGGTAAGAGTAATTTTAACTATGAGGCTGGATTTGGTGTAGGATTACGTTATGTTTTTTTGAACGCTACCCAAAATAGTGCCATCAAATCGGAAACGGCAGTTGATGTTCATTTAAGAATTGGATATACTTTTAGGAATAAAAAATAAGTAAATAAAAAAAACCGTTATTCTACAAGAGTAACGGTTTTTTTATATTTTACAATATTGATAATCAAACTATTAAGGCAAAACCGTTACTTCGTTAATCAATCGAACGGGTTGGTTTGTGAATAATTTATAAGTCATTACTTTTAAAAAAGAATCTGTTTTTTGGTTTCCACATTCGTACCACCACAAAGATTGGTAGCGTTTGTTGTTTTTTTCCATAATGTTGCACCAAATTTTTTGTTGTCCTACTTGTTTTTCTTCAGATTTTATAATTTTATAACCATCTCCAGTCCAGCAAATTAACGGTTTGTGTATGGGTGTTTTGATGTAGATGAGCTTGTTGGGTGTGGCTATTTTAAATACCTCGTTGTTGATCCAAATGCCTTTTGAGATTGGGTATTGGGTATCTAAATTTGTAAGAATATTAGCTTTTGTTTCTATTTGTACGGCAAGGCTAGTGATGAAAAAAACTACAAGTACGATTACTATTGTCGTGATAGGAAAACGCATGGGTTGGAGGACAGGATGTTGTTTTTTTGGAACAAAAAACCGAATCAAATACAGCATGGGCAGTAATTGATAAATTACAAAACACAGCAAGCCAAGGGCATGATGGAGTGGATTATTGGTAGTGCAGTTTAATAAAAGTAACACTATGATTCTGAAATAGTTGGATATAATATTGAGTATAAAAGCCAACAAACAAAATGTTATAATGCTTGAACAATCGAACTGTTTTTGTAGTTTTTTTTCTTGAATAATTAACAAAAAAGAGGCTGCCAAAAAACCCATTTTGAACATAGACAATCCCATACAAGCCGTATCGACACTGACTTTTGTTTGATTGATAAAAAAATTGACTCCCTCGATACGCTGGATGTTTAGAAAATGTTTTAGAGATTCGTACACTATTTTGCATAAAAATTGTTTGATTTCGACGGTAAAATTTTCAAAAAAAGCATTAAATATGGTCGAAAACAACAATAAATTGATTAGGGCCACAAACGAAAATTGGCTTGTAATATAGTAATATACCAAACACAACAAGAGCATAAGTGCCAGCAAATGAAGGGCTTTTGTATGGAGTTTGAAAGCAATAAATTCTAAAATAGCCAAGCAAGGCAGCAGTAGATAAGCTATTTTGAAACTTGTTTTTTGACTGCCCCAAACAAAAAGCGTCATAGACAACAGGATTCCATAAAAATCGGTGTTAAAACATTTTTTTATAGTATAATAATTAATACATACTAATGTAAAAAGTAGTATTAAAGTTGCATTTTTGAAGTGTTTGGTATATGACAACATCATTAGTAAGTGGTTTGTTTGTTTTTATTATAATAGATTCCAAAAACGATAAACATGATACCCAAAAGAGCCCATTCGTGAGGTTCAGGAACGGCTCCATGGTTGTTTATAGAGGCGTTTCCGAGGGTGTTCACATTTTTTTCGATACCATTATTTTTATAATCTTCGTCGGTTTCAAGTACAATAAGCGAAGAAATGGGCGATACAATATTGGTTTCTTTTGCCAAATAAACATAACGATTTTGAAGGGTTGTATCTGCCTGAATGGCAACTTGTTCGTTCAAAATTTGATTAAAGGCAAAAAGTCTGTACAAATGGTCTGAGCCTGTTGTGGGAATTTTAGAATTTGTGGCTGTTTCTGAAATGGACATTTGAGCTGGCAAAACCGCAATGGCGTTGGGCTGCAAAGGATAATTTATAAAAGCCTTTTGAGCTACAAGCTTGACGGCATGTTGCAAATTGGTTTGTAAAACATCGGCATATTTTTGTTCTTTGATGGTTTGCCAAAATGGGTTCAAGTTGGAAGAAAATGCTACCACTTTCAGCCCTTTTTGCTTGGTTCTGTTTTTGATTTTTGAAAGGTATTTGGAGTCTGCCAACTCTTCAAAATTGGCCGAAAATGTATTCGATTTAGTAACAATCAAGCTGTTGTTTGAACAATCGTACAAAGGCAAAAGGCTGTAATTTAGGGTTTCAAATCGGGCAAAAATATTTTTGTAGTTTTGTTTGGTTATCGCTGTTTTTTCTTGGTTTAAAAACACAAAAAACTTTTTATCTTCTTGATTTACAAATTGTTCTATTTCATACAGTGTCCATTGTTGGTTCAAATCCAAAATGATTTCAGATGGTACAAAAGGGTAATGAACTGATTTGATAGGGGCTGTTTGATAGGATTTGTTTTTCCAATTGAAAGTGTGCGATTCAAAATTTTGTGCAACTGGGATTTCCAATTGCCAATCCTGAAGCCCTGTTCCTTCGTGGGTTAGGAAACCGTTTTGAAGTTCAAAATTTTTGGTGGCTTCAAATGAGCTGTTGTCTGTAATTTGAAGACGAGAAATGGTCGCTGCATGAGACAAGCTTGGCCCCTGAATTTTGATGTTTTGGTAGCGTACTTTTTGATTTTCAAAAGTAAGTGGGGTTGTAAAACCGCATTTGAAAGTTCGAGGCAAATCTTTGTTTATAGGAAAAACCCGCACAACAATACGATTTCCTTCTCTCCATTGCATCAACGAGGGGTCTCTATACTCTACTCCAACAATTTGATTATAAGCCTTTTGAGCTTTTTCTTTTGTAGTTAGCACTCCTTTACGCTCAACTCCATTTACCCACAACGATAGCGATGTGGCTACTGCTCCCTCGGGCAATTGAAATGAATAAATGCCTTCTTTATCAGACCACGAATGGTTTGTAGTGGCTACATCCAAAGTCAATTCGGTGTAAGCCAATCTTTCTGCAGGAAAAATTTTAATGTCTTCTTTTATGTTTTGGGTAATCAAGTCTTTGCCATCCCAAAGGTGCTCTTCTGTTTCCAATCTTTTATCAAAATTTGCTTTCAAAATAGCAATTCTATCCGAAATGGGCATTTCAATCGGAGTTGATAATAAATATCCTAAATTGACAATAGGGTTGTGTGTTTTTCGTTCGTTGTATTGTTTTGAATCAAAATCTCTAAATTCGTCTAGGTCGAAAAATTTTTCATAACCTATATACACAACGTCTTTTTTGAGCAAAATTTCGTTGAAAAAATTAGGCTTCAAATTTTGAGAAAGCTTGATATAATTAGGCAAATGGTCGTCTGTTTCAAATGTTTTGGTTACTTGAAATCCGTTCATTTTGAGGCTTTCGTTATTTAACTGATAAGCAAAAAAGGCAATCCCTATCATGATAGACAATAGACCCGAAACAAAATAAAGAGATTCTTGTTTGATTTGGTTGTAATTTTTACATAAAAAAACAATGTGATAGCCCATCACTATAAGTGGTACTAAGCCATAAAAACCCATGCCAAGCCCTAACATACCTATAAATGAAAATGGCAAAATTGGAATTAAATAGATGACATAATAAGCTATCAAAGCAAACGTAATGCCATTAAGTAAAAAAGCTAATTTACTCACAAAATTATTGTTTATTTTTACGTAAACAATAAAATTTGTAAAACAAAATAAGAATGTACACAAATAGACCCAAATAGGTAAATTTTCAAACACATTGATAAACATATTTGCCGAAAAACAACCAACAAACCAATTTAGAAATAAAAATGGGATAAGGTCGTTGTAAGTGTTGGTTTTCAGCACTTTGTAGGTGTAAAACACCCCAAATCCAAAAATAACGACCAGATTGATGAAACAAAGAGAGATTACTTTGTCATTGTCAAACGAGAGTCCAATTAGGGTAAAGAACAGTAAAAGCAGCGTAAAGGCTGAAACAGATAAGGCTATTTTTATATCTTTATGATCAAAAGAAAATAAACTTGAAAAAATTTTATTCATAAATAATTATAATTAATGGTTTTTTTATAAAATGATTTTACTTTTTTTAATTCTTGTTAAGGTCTTGCCGATGAGGCATTTTTGTAAGATGTTGGTATTTATGTCATGAGCCTTTTTATTTTAAAATGAATTTTTTGTTTGGTTTCATTTTTGGTTAAAATTGTTTTCATAGTTATTGATTTTTTAAAGTACTTTGAAATGCAAAGTTATTTAAAATTAATTATCAGCCAAATAAAAAAGCGTTTTTTTTATAAAAAATACAATAGCATTTGAATTGGAGTTCAAATAGCATTATTAAAATTTTAATATTAACAAAAAATCGAATAAATTTTAACAAACTATCAACAAAAAAGTTAAAAAACAGTTGTTTTGATAAATTATTATCAATAATAAAGATATTCTATTAAAAATTTTTTAATAGTATAACGTTTTCGTAAATTTGCCCCATAACATTTAAAAACATTAATTATGGCTTTTGATAATGAAATGAAACTTTATAACGAATACATTAACGAAATAGTAGAAAGAAAAGGTCAAGGTCTACATCCAAAACCAATTGATAGCGCTGACTTGTTGAGCGAAATTATCGAACAAATAAAAGATGTGAATAATCCTAATAGAAAAGATTGTTTGAACTTCTTTATTTACAATACATTGCCTGGTACCACTAGTGCAGCGGGTAAAAAAGCTTATTTTTTGAAAGATATTGTTCTTGGAAATGAATCTGTAAATGAAATTACTCCAGCTTTTGCCCTAGAATTATTGTCTCACATGAAAGGTGGAACATCAATTGAAGTATTACTTGATTTGGCATTAGGAAATGATGTGGCCATAGCAAAACAAGCTTCGGATGTGCTAAAAACACAAGTGTATTTGTATGATGCCGACACCGATAGATTGAAAGAAGCATACGCCAACGGAAATGCTACGGCTGCAGCTATTTTAGAAAGTTATGCCAAAGCGGAGTTTTTTACACAATTGCCTGAAGTGCCAGAAGAAATTAAAGTAGTTACTTTTATTGCTGGCGAAGGGGATATTTCTACCGATTTATTGTCTCCAGGAAATCAAGCACACTCTCGTTCTGACCGTGAATTGCACGGAAAATGTATGATTACGCCACAAGCACAAGAGGAAATTAAAGCACTTCAAGCACAACATCCTGATAAATCAGTCATGTTGATTGCTGAAAAAGGAACAATGGGTGTTGGTTCTTCAAGAATGTCTGGAGTTAATAACGTGGCATTATGGGCAGGTAAACAAGCAAGTCCTTATATTCCATTTGTAAATATTGCTCCTATTGTTGGAGGAACTAACGGAATTTCACCCATTTTCCTTACTACTGTTGATGTTACGGGTGGTATCGGAATTGATTTGAAAAACTGGGTTAAGAAAACAGATGCTAATGGAGAAGCCGTTCGTGATGATAATGGGGATGTTGTTTTAGAACAAGCCTATTCTGTTGCAACAGGTACCGTTTTGACCATTAATACCAAAACCAAAAAATTATATAATGGCGATCAAGAATTGGTTGATATTTCAAGATCTTTCACGCCACAAAAAATGGAATTTATCAAAGCAGGTGGTTCTTATGCTATTGTTTTTGGTAAAAAAATTCAAACTTTTGCTTGCAAAGTATTGGGAATTGATATTCCAGCAGTTTTTGCTCCGTCAAAAGAAGTTTCAAAAGAAGGACAAGGGCTTACTGCTGTTGAGAAAATTTTTAACAGAAATGCCGTTGGAAATACTCCGGGCAAAGTATTACATGCAGGTTCAGATGTTCGTGTAGAGGTTAATATCGTTGGTTCGCAAGATACCACTGGGTTGATGACTGCACAAGAATTAGAATCGATGGCAGCCAAAGTAATTTCGCCAATTGTAGATGGAGCTTACCAATCAGGTTGTCATACTGCTTCTGTTTGGGACAAAAAAGCACAAGCCAATATTCCTAAATTGATGCAATTTATGAATGACTTTGGTTTGATTACCGCTCGTGACCCTAAAGGGGTTTATCATTCCATGACAGACGTTATTCATAAAGTTTTGAACGATATTACTATTGACGATTGGGCTATCATTATTGGTGGTGATTCTCATACTAGAATGTCTAAAGGAGTTGCTTTTGGTGCGGATTCTGGTACGGTGGCTTTGGCTTTAGCAACAGGAGAAGCTTCAATGCCAATTCCTGAATCAGTAAAAGTTACTTTCAAAGGAACCATGAAAGAATACATGGATTTCCGTGATGTGGTTCATGCAACCCAAGCGCAAATGTTGCATCAATATGGTGGTGAAAATGTGTTCCAAGGTAGAATTATCGAAGTACATATCGGAACTTTAACTGCCGATCAAGCCTTTACATTCACAGACTGGTCTGCCGAGATGAAAGCTAAAGCATCTATCTGTATATCTGAAGACGATACTTTAATTGAATCTTTAGAGATTTCAAAAAGAAGAATTCAAATTATGATTGACAAAGGCATGGAAAACAACCAAAAAGTTCTTCAAGGTCTTATCAATAAAGCAAATAAAAGAATTGAAGAAATCAGAACGGGTGATAAACCAGCATTGAGACCAGATGCCAATGCTAAATATTATGCTGAAGTAGAAATAGACTTAGACATCATCAATGAGCCTATGATTGCAGATCCAGACGTCAATAATAAAGACGTTTCTAAAAGATATACACACGATACCATTAGACCACTTTCTTTCTATGGCGGAACTAAAACTGTAGATTTAGGTTTCATTGGTTCTTGTATGGTTCACAAAGGTGATATGAAAATATTGGCTCAAATGCTTAAAAACATTGAGAAACAAGAAGGTAAAGTGGCTTTTAAAGCCCCTCTAGTAGTTGCTCCACCAACTTACAATATTGTGGATGAATTGAAAGCAGAAGGTGACTGGGAAGTATTGCAAAAATATTCAGGTTTTGAATTTGATGACAATGCCCCAAAAGGAGCAGCACGTACAGAGTATGAAAATATGTTGTATTTAGAGCGTCCAGGTTGTAACCTTTGTATGGGTAACCAAGAAAAAGCAGCTAAAGGTGACACGGTAATGGCAACATCAACCCGTTTGTTCCAAGGACGTGTTGTAGAAGACTCTGCTGAGAAAAAAGGGGAATCATTATTATCTTCAACTCCAGTAGTGGTATTATCAACTGTTTTGGGAAGAACTCCAACCATTGAAGAATACAAAAAAGCAGTGGAAGGCATCAACTTAACCAAGTTTGCTCCATCGCATAAATTATTGGTTGATTAATACAATTGATAAATATTACAATAAAAAAAGCTTGAGTTAAACTCAAGCTTTTTTTTTAATAGATTATAGTGGAAAATTATACCAAATATATTTATAAAATAGTCCAAAGATGCGTAGTTATTTTTTAGAAAAAATTTTCAAAAAAAATCGTTGCATAGCTGGGCTACGGAACTATTTTTTTTGAATGATTTTAGCAAAAAAGAACAAGTAGATTGGACTATTTTATATGTATATTTGGTATTAATAAGCTCTTTCTACAATATTTTTGACTTTTTCCAAAGTGATGTTTTGACGTTCGCCCATAGCTACCCAGCCTCTCTGCTCAAAACGTTTTACGATAAAATCTGCTGTTTTCTCGTAATCTGTTGTGTTTTCAGAAAGCTTGATTTTCATACCCATCAATTGATAAAAGGCTTTCGTTTTTTCTATGGCTTCCAAGGCTACTTGCTCCGTAGTTCCTTCTAATCCAAACACTCGAGTGCCATATTGAGCTAATTTTTCTTTCTTGGTTTCAAACATTTCCAAATACAAATTAGGCCCAATAATAGCCAAAGTTCTTGCATGGTCTATGTCAAATAATGCGGTTAACTCATGTCCAATCATGTGTGTTGCCCAGTCAGATGGTACTCCTTTTTGCAACAAACCATTCAAAGCCATGGTACAGCACCACATATAATTTGAAGCCAAAGTATAATCAGAAGGATTTTGTACAATTTTTGGACCAATTTCAATGAGTGTTTGCAAAATACTTTCGGCAAAACGGTCTTGTAAAAAAGCATCGTGCTTGTATGTGATATATTGTTCCAATACATGAACAAAAGCATCAATAACCCCATTTTGCAATTGACGTTCTGGCAAAGAAGCTATAACTGTTGGGTCGCAAATGGAGAACTTAGGAAACATGGCAGCCCCTCCAAAATCCAATTTTTCATGTGTAGCTTCAATGGTAATTACTGCACCAGAGTTCATTTCGCTGCCCGTTGCCGGAAGCGTTAGTACCGTACCAAAAGGCATCACATTTGAACCTTGTTTAAAAATGATACGCTTTTTCAAAATATCCTCGGCAGGTCCTTCATAACAAGAGGCTGCCGACAAAAATTTGACACCATCTATTACACTACCCCCACCAACAGCCAAAATAAATTGAATTTTTTCGTTTTTTATCACCTCAACTGCCTTCATCAAGGTTTCAAATTTTGGATTAGGTTCCACCCCACCAAATTCCACTACCTCAACATCTTTTAGAGCATTTTTTACTTGGTCATAGACCCCATTTTTAAAAATACTGCCGCCGCCATACACCATCAATACCTTTTGATTAGGTGGTATTAAATCCTTCAATTTGGACATCTGCCCTTTTCCAAACACCAAATGGGTTGGATTAAATAATTCAAAATTATTCATAATATAATATTTATTAAATTTATAATATTAAAATCAAACTGTAGTCTATACCAAAACTCCATCAACGCTCACTTTAAATTCTTCGGCTATTGCATCTACCCAAAACCCGCCTCGTTCAAGTGCCTTTAAAATAATTTTCTTTCATATTTCCTTGCTCAATTCCAAATGTTTTTCCTTTTTCAAAACCTTTTGGAGTACCTCCTACTTTGCTCTATATAATAAGTTTTTACATATTTTATCCTCTATCCCAATACTTCACATGCTTGCAAAAGCTTTTAGTCTAAACGAGGTTTCGGTTAATATTGCTAGGGCTTCATTTACCCAACTTGCCAAAATCCCAACCTAAATCTTTGATTATCAACAGCTTTATTTTATCAATGGTACACTACATGAACTTTTTTTGATTTCAAATCATTTGCTGCATAAAACTTGGGCAATATTATAATACCAAATATACATATAAAATAGTCCAATCTATTGGTTCTTTTTTGCTAAAATCATTCAAAAAAAATAGTTCCGTAGCCCAGCTATGCAACGATTTTTTTTGAAAATTTTTTCTAAAAAATAACTACGCATCTTTGGACTATTTTATAAATATTTTTGGTATAAAAAAAAATTTCAATTCATATAGTGTTACGATTAAATTATTGTTTTGTAATAATATCGAAATACCGATGTACTGGGTTCAACCACATGATTGATGATGTTTAACAAATAAACGGGTTGCAAAATGGCATATTTCTGACCTTTGTTCAACTGTTTGACCTAGCTGTTGAGGCATTAAAAAGTAATCGCTGCTTGAAACTATTAGTCCAAAAAAATGGCGTTGTTACTCTAAATTGCCTTTGATTTTTGCAACGCACCTCGATAATAGAATTTGTAAATCCAACAATTTCAAGCACTTGCTCTCTTGAAATATACACTATGGACTCTATAGGTGCATTTATTGGCAACAAAACCTTCCAAAAACTAATGGTTAAATGCTTGTGTTTGCCAAATATTTTTTTGAATGTCAAATCCACTTTGGAGTCTAAATATTTCATTTTGATGTGTTTATTATAAAGAAATATCTTTAATACAAAGATACAAAAAATACATTCATATTAATTTATATAAAATATAATTTACAGAAAGAAAAATGAAAAGTTGTTTCAAAAATGTGTTCAAAAATATTTTTATAACAAATACTATTTGATATGTTATTTTTTTATATATTTGAAAATGAATTTTAAATAATAAAAAATGAATTTTAACATCAAAAACCTAAGCCACGATGTACTTTTAGATTTGTATAAAAAAATATTAAAACCACGGTTAATTGAAGAGAAAATGCTGATTTTGATCAGACAAGGCAAAGTATCGAAATGGTTTTCTGGAATAGGTCAAGAGGCTATTGCTGTTGGGGTAACTGCTGTTTTAGATAGTGATGAATACATTTTGCCTATGCATCGAAATTTAGGGGTTTTTACTACCCGAAATATTCCTTTGTACAGATTGTTTTCTCAATGGCAAGGCAAAGCCAATGGTTTTACAAAAGGTAGAGATCGCAGTTTTCATTTTGGTACACAACAGTATAATATTGTAGGAATGATTTCTCATCTTGGCCCACAGCTTGGGGTAGCAGATGGCATTGCATTAGCCAATCTGTTGATGGAAAATAAAAAAATAACTGCCGTTTTTACTGGCGAAGGTGCCACATCGGAAGGTGATTTTCATGAGGCTTTAAACATAGCTGCGGTGTGGAATTTGCCGGTAATGTTTATAATAGAAAACAATGGTTATGGACTGTCCACTCCTACAAATGAGCAATACAAATGTATGGATCTTGCCGATAAAGGCGTAGGTTATGGCATAGAAAGTCATATTATTGATGGTAATAATATTTTGGAAATTTACCACAAACTTACAGAGTTGAAAGCGGACATGCAAAAAAATCCTAAACCAGTATTGCTGGAATTTAAAACGTTTAGAATGCGTGGGCATGAAGAAGCCAGTGGTACCAAATATGTGCCTCAAGAGGAATTAGATTTTTGGGCCATGAAAGATCCTGTTGAAAATTATAGAAAATTTTTATTAGAAAATAATATTTTAACGTCTGAATTTGATGAAAAAATCAGACTCGAATTTAAAACAGAAATTGATGAGCATTTGCAAATTGCAAATCAGGAACCAGAAATAAAAGCATCGGTCGAAACAGAGTTACATGATGTATATAAACCCTTTGATTTTCAAGAAGTTGCCCCTAATGAAGCAACAGAAAAAATGCGATTTATAGATGCCATTTCTGATAGTTTGAAAGCATCGATGACAGTTTATCCAAATCTAATTTTGATGGGACAAGACATTGCAGAATATGGTGGGGCTTTTAAAATTACAGATGGTTTTGTTGCTTTATTTGGCAAAGAAAGGGTACGAAATACGCCCATTTGCGAAAGCGCTGTGGTGTCTGCTGCCATGGGTTTGAGTATCAACAAACACAAAGCCGTTGTGGAAATGCAATTTGCAGATTTTGTTTCAACGGGCTTCAATCCTGTGGTCAATTTGTTGGCAAAATCGCACTACCGATGGGGCGAAAATGCCGATGTAGTCATCAGAATGCCTTGTGGTGGCGGTACTCAAGCAGGCCCTTTTCATTCTCAAACCAATGAAGCTTGGTTTACTAAAACTCCAGGACTTAAAGTCGTGTATCCTGCATTTCCATTTGATGCAAAAGGATTGTTGAATACCGCAATTGCAGACCCAAATCCTGTAATGTTTTTTGAACATAAACAACTCTATCGAAGCATTCAGCAAGAGGTACCAACAAATTATTATACCCTCCCTTTGGGCAAAGCCGCTACTATCCGTACGGGCAACCAAATTTCTATTATTAGTTACGGTGCAGCCGTTCATTGGGCCTTGGCTTTTTTAGATGCAAACCCTCAAATACAAGCCGATTTAATAGATCTAAGAACCTTACAACCACTGGATTACGACACTGTTTTTGCCTCTGTTTGCAAAACAGGAAAAGCCATCATACTACACGAAGATACACTTTTTGGCGGTATTGCCAGCGATATTGCTGCTGCAATTATGGAAAATTGTTTCCAATATTTGGACGCTCCTGTTCAAAGAATTGGAAGTTTGGAAACGCCAATACCATTTACAAAAGCTTTAGAAGATCAGTATTTACCCAAAAATCGATTTGAAAAAGCCGTAGTCGATTTATTGAAATATTAATAAAAAAACCGCATCCAAAGATGCGGTTTTTTTGGGTTACTATCCTTAATCATTCAAAAGCAATTGAACTAGTACGTCAACTATTTTTTGGAATCATTTAACAAAAAAAACCAATAGATTGAGCTATTTTATATGCATATTTGGTATAAAACAGCCTATTAGATTAACATTTTTTTGGGCATTCCCACAAGGGTCGGGTTATCCGTCGCAAACAACGTTCATTGAACACCAAAAGAAATATCATATTGTGAAATAATTTTTTTTGATTATACCCATTTAGAAACTATATTCGTGCAATACAAAACCCCTTTTGGGGGCTGGGGGGCTTCTCCACTTCTATCTTCCACGCAAAACACGGCAAACAACAGCATCTAACCATTACTAGAATCTATGATGTAGAAAAGTTAAAAAATACAACTATTTTTTCTTATTTTTTACATTTTTATCAACTATTTTCTTTTTAAAAATTGGAATAAAGTACGAAACAGTATAATTAAACCCAACACCAAACTTGCCATTATACGTCCTATTGAAGCCAGGAATATACAAATTGTCAAATGTTTCGGGCGTGTTGTTTAGAGTCAAATAATGTATCCGAGCACTAAAACCAACAAACAAATTTCGCAATACTTCGGCCTTGATGCCTCCCACAATTTCAAGCCATTGGGCAGACAAACCATTGAATTTTTCGCCAGAAACAATGGGGGTAATTTCGCCAAAATACGGACTTGTATTGTATATTTTATAAGTATTTAGCTCCTGACTAAAAGTGCTAATGCCGTATCGCATCCCCAAATAAATCATGTTTTCCATATTGAGCCAGTTGTCAAAACAATTGTAATCAAACCCTGCTTTGAGGTAACTGCCTTTGGTAGTAAAATTGAGCCGTACATCGTCGGTAGTTTTATTTTCGTTGCCCAATTCGGCAGCCAAAAAATAATTTTTTGTCAACCGATAATCCCCAACCAATTCCAATCCTTTGTAATTTGTATCATAAAAAGATTTGGACAATTTAAACAAGTCAATTCCCAGTCGGAGGCCATACCGTTCGGTTTTGGTTTTCAATGAATCTTTTTTGGAATCTTTTTTTTCTTGTCCAAAACCTATACTAGAAAAAAATAGTAAGTTTGTACTAAAAATAAATATCAATATGTGTTTCATTTTCTGATGTAATGTTATATTTTTTAATAGTAATACCATCTATCCAATTGCCTGTAGTATTGGTTTCTAAATTGTTTAAGATTACTGCCTTGGATAATCCCGCACTATTATTCAAATCAAAAATGGTTTTATAACCACATGCTCTCGAAATGTATTCGTTTTTTCGGGTATAATTAAAGGTTAAAATATCTGTAAAAACGGTGCTGGCATTACTGCTTCCAAAATTGTAAATCAAGGTATATTTAGTAGCGTCGGCAGTGGTTTTAAGCGGGATTTTAATGCTCGAAACCCCATTGGCCAAATACTTTTCATCTGTTGTTAGGCTGCTATTAAACACAACACCTTCCGACATTCCGTCAGCTATCACTTTGAGATTGACTACATTTTTAGATAAATTTGTAGTAGAATCATAAAAATGAATGACCAATTTTGGTGTAGTAACTGTAGCAGCATCGCAAATATCGTCTTTTTCGCAACCTAAAAATCCGAATGTGATGAGCAATAGTGCAATTATTTTTTTCATTGTCTAATTAATTTCGTCTTTCTAATAACACTACGTTTTCTACATGATGTGTTTGCGGAAACATATCTACGGGTCTTACCCTTGTTACTTTGTATTTTTCGTCCATAAGGGCTAAATCTCGGGCTTGTGTAGCCGAATTGCAACTTACATATACTACTTTTTGAGGGGCTATTTTCAAAATTTGTTCCACTACGTCTTTGTGCATCCCATCTCGAGGGGGGTCTGTTATTATTACATCGGGTTGTCCATTTTGAGCAATAAAGGCTTCATTGAAAACCACTTTCATATCGCCAACAAAAAAGTCGCAGTTGGAAATATTATTGCGTTTGGCATTTACTTTTGCATCGGCAATAGCTTCGGGCACCGCCTCTACTCCTATTACTTTTTTGGCTTTTTGAGATACAAATTGAGCAATTGTACCGGTACCCGTATATAAATCATAAACGATTTCGTTGCCCGTAAGCCCCGCAAAATCACGTGTTATTTGATACAATTGGTATGCTTGTTCTGAATTGGTTTGATAAAATGATTTGGCATTGATACTAAATTGTAGTCCTTCCATTTCTTCTAAAATGTAATCTCTGCCTTTGTACAAATGCACTTTTTGGTCGTAAATAGTGTCGTTTTGTTTGCCATTTATAACATATTGCAACGAGGTTATGTCCGGAAAAGTGGCGGCCAAATAATCTAAAAGCAACAATCTGTTGGTGGTTTGCTCTTCAAAAAATTGAATTAAAACCATAATTTCGCCTGTAGAAGCGGTTCTGATCATTAAGGTTCTTAAAAAACCTTCGTGAAGTCGGGGGTTAAAAAAAGTCAAATCATGTTCTATTGCAAAGGTTCGAATTGCATTTCGGATGTCGTTAGAAGGGTTTTCTTGCAAATGACAATGATGGATGTCTAAAATTTTATCCCACATTTTTGGAATATGAAATCCCAACGCATTTTTATTGGAAAGCGTATCTTGGCTTTGAATTTCTTCTTCGGTCATCCAACGGGCATTAGAAAATCCAAACTCCATTTTATTTCTATAAAAAAAGGGTTTTTGTGCCCCTAAAATGGGTTCAAAATCGGGTAATGCTATTTTACCAATGCGTTGCAAATGGTTTAGAACTTCGTTTTGCTTATAAAACAATTGTTGTTCGTATGTCATGTTTTGCCATTTGCAACCTCCACACACTCCAAAATGTTCGCAAACTGGCGTGGTGCGGTGTTCAGAAAATTCATGAAATTTTACTGCTTTGCCTTCATAATAGGCTTTTCTTTTTTTAAATGTTTGAATATCAACCACATCGCCAGGAACGACGTTGGGTATAAATATTACTTTACCATCGGGTGCTTTTGCAACCGACACTCCTTTTGCTCCTGCATCTAGTACTTTTATTTGATGGAAGACTATTTTGTTTGTTTGTTTTTTTGCCATAATGCAAAATTAGTTTTTTATTTCCATTTTTTTTAATCTGAACTTATTTTTTACATTCAAAACGAAATTTCTTTTAGTGAACACCTATTTTAAACCCTAAAAAAAATGTCAAAAGGCAAATGAAGCTGTAAATGGATAATATGATTTGGATGAACTTGATTGTTTGCCAGAATTTGCGTTTGGGATAGTAGTGGAAATCTTTTAGAAGTCCTCCAACCCCCAAAAAGGGTGTTGCATTGCACGAATCTAGTTTCTGAATGTGGTATTCAAAATAAAATTATTTCACAATATGATATTTCTTTTGGAGTTCAATGAACGTTGTTTGAAACGAGTAGCCCGACCCTTGTGGTAACGTCCAAAATAGCGTAATGCTCTTTGTTGTTTTGTGTCGCTTTTAGTCAATTATTCTAACATTTTATTTTAATTCATCATTTTTGACCAAAAATAAAGTGATAAATACTATCTTTGCCAAGCAAAAATAAGAGTTGTTATGAGTCAGAAAATATTGCTTACCTCAACAGAAGTGAACATCATCTTGCATCGATTGGCTTGTCAATTGATAGAAAAACATTTGGATTTTCAAGAAACTATATTGATAGGGATGCAACCCCGTGGCATTTTTTTGGCCGAAAGGTTAAAAAACATTTTAGAACAACATTATCAAGTGCCCAAAATAGTGATGGGATATTTGGATATTACTTTTTTTAGAGACGATTTTCGAAAAACCGAAAAGCCATTGGAGGCCAACAAAACCCAAATTAACTTTATAGTAGAAAACAAAAAAGTTATTTTTATAGACGATGTTTTATATACGGGCAGAAGTATTCGGGCAGGATTAACGGCCATTCAATCCTTTGGTCGTCCGTCTGGAATTGAATTATTGGTACTTATCGATCGCAGATTTAGCAGAGATTTACCCATACAGCCTGATTATCGGGGTCGCCAAGTAGATGCTTTTGACAGCGAAAAAGTAAAGGTATCCTGGCAAGAACAAGAGGGAGAAGATGCGGTATTGCTTATCCCATCGGTTAATAATAATTTATCAAACCATTTATAATGAGCGAGTTAAGTGTAAATCATTTGTTAGGTATCAAATATATAAATCCCAAGGATATTGCCCTTATATTTGAAACAGCCGATCATTTTAAGGAAGTCATCAATAGGCCTATCAAAAAAGTGCCTTCGTTGCGAGACATTACGATAGCCAACATATTTTTTGAAAATAGTACCCGAACGAAACTATCGTTTGAGTTGGCTCAAAAAAGACTTTCGGCAGATGTGATTAGTTTTTCGGCAGCACAATCGTCTGTCAAAAAAGGAGAAACGTTAATAGATACTGTAAACAATATTTTGGCCATGAAAGTAGATATGGTTGTGATGAGGCATAGTGCTCCGGGAGCGGCACATTTTTTGTCGAAAAACGTTAAAGCCAGTATTGTAAATGCAGGCGATGGGGCCCATGAACACCCAACCCAAGCCCTTTTAGACAGTTATACCATTCGAGAAAAACTGGGCGATGTTGCGGGTAAAAAAGTTGTTATTGTGGGCGATATATTACACTCTCGTGTGGCATTGTCTAATATATATGCCCTTCAAATGCAAGGTGCCGAGGTACAAGTTTGTGGCCCTAACACCCTGATTCCAAAACATATAGAAGCACTTGGTGTACGGGTAGAGCCCAATTTAAGAAAAGCATTGGCTTGGTGTGATGTGGCCAATATGTTGCGGGTTCAAAACGAACGTATGGACGTCAATTATTTTCCTTCGACTAGAGAATATACCCAACAATATGGATTGACCAAAAATATTTTGGATAGTTTAGACAAAGAAATTGTTGTAATGCATCCAGGCCCCATCAATAGAGGGGTAGAAATTACCTCGGACGTGGCAGATTCCAAACAATCTGTTATTCTGAATCAGGTAGAAAACGGAGTGGCTATTAGAATGGCGGTTATATATTTGCTTGCCTCAAAAATTCAATAAATCCCCTCCCAATTATTAAAATTTGATTGCTGTTTGACTAATTATATGAACCAAAACAAAACGATTATCGAAAAAAATGATCAGAAACTCATTGTTCAAGTTGGCCTTGACGGAGTTACTTTTTGTGCCAAAAATGCACTCACTCAATCTGTTGTATGGGTAAAAGAATTGGATTTCAAATTAGATAAAACAGAAAACAATGTTCGTCATTTATTCGAAAAATTATTTGAAAAATTTCCAGAATTGCATCAAAAATACGAAGATATTGTAGTGTTACACAACAACAATTTGTCGGCTTTTGTTCCAAAATCGTTGTTTGACGAAAATCACATTGCCGATTATATCAAATTTAATACAAAGGTTTATGAAACAGATGCTTTTAATTTTGATCCAATAGAAAACCACGATTTGACACTTATATATATTCCATTTATCCACTTTAATAATGGATTTATTGATTATTTTGGCTCATTCGATTACAAACATACTCATGCCATTTTGGTTACTCGATTGCTAGAAATTTCAAAAAACAACCTTACCAAAAAAATGTTTGTACACAAGCAAAAAGGGCTATTTGAAATTATTGTAATTCAAAATCAAAAATTATTGCTATTCAACACCTTTGAATACCGTACTCCCGAAGATTTTATTTATTATATTTTGTTTACTGCAGAGCAATTGCAAATGAATCCTGAACTTTTTTGTTTGGAGTTGTTGGGCGATATCACTACAGATGATGTTTATTTTAAAATTGTATATCAATACGTTAGAAACGTTAATTTACTAGATATCAATTTATTACAAGAAGAAAATATTTTTTCGATACACGAAAATTTAAAACATTTTATCCTTTTTTACGCATGAGAATTATTTCAGGAAAATTCAAAGGCAGACGGTTATCGCCTCCCAAAAACTTGCCCGTTCGGCCCACAACCGACATGAGTAAAGAAGCTTTGTTCAACGTTTTGAACAATCATTTTCATTTTGACGAATTAAAAATTTTAGATTTATTTGCAGGTACTGGCAACATCAGTTACGAGTTTGCCTCAAGAGGTAGTAACAACATTACGAGTGTTGATGCTGATTTTGGTTGTATCAAATACATCAAACAAACTACTGCCGAATTTGATTTTGACATTGCAGCCGTAAAAAGCGATGTGTTTGCCTATATCGAAAAATGCAAATCTACTTTTGATGTGATTTTTGCCGATCCGCCGTATGCTTTGGATCAAAAAATTTTTGAAAAACTGGTCGTATCAATTTTTGATAAAGCCATTTTAGATCCCGAAGGCATGCTTGTAATAGAACATTCCAAACATACCACTTTGAACCACTTGGATCATTTTTCGTTTCAAAAAAATTATGGAGGCTCTATTTTTAGTTTCTTTGAAATGGTTGAAAATGAAGATATTGAAGCCGATTAAGTATCAATTGACTTATTGCATGAATCATTTGTAATACACGTACAATATTTATTTGCAATTACAAATCGAAAAAAATAATTAAAAAAAAGCAGACCTATAAGCCGGATTCTGTCATCAAATGGCTTTGATGCCTTATCATTTATCTAGGCAATCAATTACTCAATTGCTCCATCTTTCTACCCTTCGACAACGGACGAGAAACCCTTAAATGCCGATATACTTGAAATTTCACCGCATAGAGTTTACCTGGTTTCACTACAGCATTACCTGTACTTGCTTTCTGTTGCACTTGTCCTAAATTGTTTGCACAACCCGACGGGTGTTACCCGCTATGCTTCTCTGTGGTGTCCGGACTTTCCTCTCTTTATCTATCGATAAACAGCGATAAGGCGGTCTGCTTGGCAAATGTAATGCAAAACAACTTATATTTTTGGTAAAAAGTAGTTTTATTTTTTTTCCAAATGGAGGACTTGTCGCTTTTTATATTTATTTTAGTTATACAAATACTAATTTTATAAATTTTTATTTAATATTTATTTATTAATATCCAAAAATAAATTTGCTCCAGCTGGTATGGAATAAATCCTATTGTTTATTTTGCAAGTAACATTTGTGCTAGAGGAATTGTAAACTACGTTTTTATTGACACCAAATTTTAGATTTCTAAATGCCTTAATATAATCGACTAAATCGATTTGCTTGGTGTAGTATATGTCATCATTATTTGCCAATAATTTGAAGAATTTTTCGGTTTCTTCCCATTTATTTTGGTCAGTACCCATTTCCCAACTATGTCCCCAAATATCTAATAGTGCAAGCTCTTTTGTTTGCAAAAAGTTGTTTAATATTTTATGAAAAAATTCCAATTCTTTTGTATCTTTTTCAGGTTGATTAGGCTCCCAATAGGCTTTTGCAAATTGATGTATGGTAGGATGCCAACGCAAAAAATCTAAAGGAATTTCAAAATTATAGGTATCACCAACCGTTCTTGCATATTCAATCCCCAGCCCATTAATTGCATCAATTACTGCATCGTTAGTATTGCCAAATGGGTAAGCCATGCCACGCACGGGATAACCTACCAAGCGTTCGAGTTCTCTTCGATCATCTACAATTTCATAAATAATGTCGATGGTATTCATATCTGGCAAGTTGGGATGATTGGCAGTATGAACCGAGACTTCATGCCCTTTATAAAGTTCTTTTATTTCTTCTTTATTCAAATAGTCAAAATAGCTATTGGTACTTAATTTATTTGAATTCAAATGAAAAGTTCCTATCAAATGGTACTTATTCATGAGTTGTACCAATTGTCGGTCTTGTTTTGCACCATCATCATAGCTTAAAATGAGTGCTTTGGATTTCCCTTCTGGAAAAAGCATTTCGATTTTAATGGCACTTTTAGCTATTTCTGGTTTGGTTTGTGCTGTTGCATAAAAAGCTATATATAAAAGGACTAAAGTTATTTTCTTCATTGAGTTGATTTTTTTATTGACTTATTTTTTGTTGATTTTAAAAATTTATTCCTTTGGGAAACTAAATCGTTCATTAAATAAAAAATCTTTGTCGGTTAAAGTAAGCAAAAAAGTCAATAAATCAACACGATCATTTTCTGATAGATTCATTGGGTTTTTCAACTCTTTGGATAATCTATTATTGTGTCCCAATGAATTGTAGTGTTTTATTACTTCATTTAATGTTTTGAATCTGCCATCGTGCATGTATGGAAATGTGAATTGTATGTTACGTAATGTAGGAATTCTAAAACGCAAGTAATCTTGTTGTTTACCCGTGATTTTTATTCTACCTAAGTCATTTAAAGTTTCGTCTAGTTGTAAGCCATTATTCTCAAATTTATCATCATTAAAGAGTGGTTCTTTATGACAGGAAGCACAGTTTTTTTTAAACAAATCATACCCATGTTGTTCATTTTTAGCAAAATAGCGTTCTTTTCGCATTACTTTATCGTACTTAGAATTAGAAGATTTTAGCATTACGGTAAATTGAGCTAATGCTTTTAAAAGTCGCTGACTTGTTACTCTATCATCGCCAAAAGCTTTAGTAAATAACGATTTGTACTTTTCACTCCGTTGCAATTTGGCAATAACATGTTCTAAAGTTTCATCCATTTCTGCAGGATTTGTGATAGGATTTAACGGCTGAACTTCCAGATTATTGACACCTCCATCCCACATAAAATCTTTGTTCCAAGCCAAGTTGATTAACGTCAAAGCATTTCGTATACCTATTTTGCCGTCAACTCCATGGCTCAGTTGATGATCAACATGAGTAAATCCAGTTTGTTGCAGATGACAACTGGCACAGGAAATGGTGCTATCACGAGACATCATTGGGTCGTAAAATAAATTTCTACCCAATTGAAATCCCTCTTCAGTTAAAGGATTTTTTTTGAAATCATAATGAGGTTTTGGCCAATTTTTTGGAATTTCAAAATATAAAGGAGTTGTCAATTCATGAGAGAATGACAAACAAATAAGTGTAGGAAATATTAATAATACAAGGTAGCGTATAGGTTTTCTCATTCTATATAAAATAATTTTGTACTATAATCGGCTAATTTCATTGCAAGTTCACCAGGTATCATGATACTGTTAGTTTCGGCAAGCATTATATTTGCAAAGAATTTATTTAAATCCATTCCAATGTTTATTTGGGTTGTTTTTTTATCATAAAGCAATTCTATTTTCCGTATTGTATTAAAAGGATTTCGATACCCTCCAATATGAAAGTAAAACTCGTTCTTTCTGGTTTTACAACTTGGACTTTTACCTTCCATCTTCAAATTGATATAACCACTTTGCCAAGCCCAATACATTCCATTTATGGGATCTAAATCGCCAGTCATAGCTCCAGTTGTATTGGTTAAACTATCAATTCCTATGTTGAAAGTAACTTTTGAAATAATTTTATCATTTACCGTAGTAATCGGAATCAGAAACGAACTTGGATGCTCCAAATCGAGCAAGTGAAAACTATCTTTTTGCTTAAAAATAGTGTGGTCTGTATAATAAATTTGTATAGAAGTAATATAGCATTTGAACGTTTCAATGGCAATCGTGTCTCTATTTGATGTGATGTATTGTTTGTGATTTGCTAAAGTTTCATTTTTAAATTTTAGTTTAAAATTAATGCTCAAGGTATCTATTTTACTTTGAGCATTACCAATTAAATTTAACATTACAAATAAAAATACCACTATTGTTTTTTTTCCCATTTTCATATTTTAATATTTGTATAACTATTTTTATTACTTAATACATATTTTATTAACAACAATTTTAATGAGAAACAACAAGTTTTTTTGTAATCGAATTTTTATTATCAGATATTTTAACAAAATATAGTCCAGAATATACAGTTTCTAGATTAAGATAACACATTGTACTACCTTGTTTTAAAGTATCTTTTAAGATTAATTTACCGTTTACATCAAACATTTCAATTTTTAAATCACTAACCGTTGGTGCATACGTTTGAATCACTGCTATATCGTTTGAAGGATTTGGAAATAAAGACAAGCCAATTTGCTCTAAATTGTTATTAGCTATAGATAAAGGTGCTGTGTATGTTGTTACCGGTTCACTGATAGTTGCATGTGTTGAAGCTTGAACTGTACCATGATAATATTTCCCTAAAAGGTATGGATAAACAGGTTTGTTATTGGCATCAATTGTAGCAAAATAACAATAAATTCCGTTTGGATATTCAGGAGTTTTACAAAATCTACCGTTGCTTTCATCCAAATCGCCCAACCCTGCAACATATTCAAAATCTTCTAAATATGCACCCAAAACCGCTTGAATTTGTGGAGCACCTGGACCCATTATCTGAACCATTTCGGTTAACGTTGGACCTACTGCAGCTGTTCCATTAGGCAATGTAGTTCTAGACGTAATATTTCTTAATTGATAACTAGGAGTAATTCTCTTTATTGGACTTGTAGCGTCTAATGGATTGGTATAACCATAAGCACCATATATTGGATACCCATCTGCTGCAAAACCAATAAGTGGCCCGTGAGTGGAAGCATTTGGAACATAAAGACCATCTGCTAAATATACATTGCATATTGAAGATGTAGGTACTGTTTCTATATTAAAAGCCGAAGGATTTTGATGGTGATGATAATCAGATGTCATTGGGCCAGGATGTCCATGAGCACAATCAAAACCAATATTTTCAAAATAAACTGCGTTAGAATGCCATTGATTTTGATTGTTATACGACCCACCATCTCCTGCTGTATATGCAACCGTTCCGTTAATAAAAGCTGCTACTGCACCCATACCAACTAATGTATTGGTTGTAGCTACTGTAGGATTTAAAGGTAATTTAATGACGTAATTATTATTTAATGCTGTAGAAACTGGTCCAGTAGCAAAAGGTCCTGTAACAAATGCTGGAACTCCAGTGGCTGTTACATAAACATAGTTGGTAGAATATTGGACTTGCTGAACATTGGCATCAATAGTAGTATTTATAGGGGTTGAATTACCCGTGAGATAATATCTTCCTTTTGTATTATTGGTGTTTTGCAACCAAGATGTAATTGCGGGATTAGTTTGAGCAAAAGCATCAATAGTTGCAATGAACAATAATAAAATTAGTTTTGATTTCATATATAAATATTTATTTGTTTTTAATAGGTTATATGGTATCGCTTTATTTTCATTGGTGTTTGTTTGCAACAAACTTTTTGTTAATGGCGATTTCATATTCTAAAGTTTTATTTAAATTAATATGGGCAAATATACTTTTAGAACAAAAGGATAAAAAATGAAAATCGGTTGAGTTGTAGATAAAATGTATTGAATTGTAATAATAAATGGAAGTTGAGTAATTCCTTAATTATCCAACCATTTTTTAAAATCATTTACTCGTTCACGACTTACAATTCTTGCTTCATTAGCTAAAAATTTTGTAGTTATTGAAAGTCGGCTATTAAAATAGGTGCTTACTTTTTCAATGTATTGAATATTAAGAATAATCTTCCTGTTGATACGGAAGAATTGTTTTGGTTGTAACAACGTTTCTAATTGGTCTAATGTATAATCAATAGGATAGTGATTTCCTTTATTGGTTACTAAAAAAGACAAACTTTCTTTGGTTTCAAAATGGTGTATCTCATCTGATGGAATGGTATCTATGGTTTGCCCTAATTTTACAATAAATCGAGATTTGTATTCTTTATTCATTTGTTGATAAGCACTTGTGATACTTAAAACAAGATCATTGTTTACTGATTTTTGCTGTTTTTTAAATTTTTCTATAGCAAATTTTAAATCTTGAAATGCAATGGGTTTTAACAAATAGTCGATGCTGTTTTGTTTAAAGGCTTGTATAGCATAATTATCAAATGCAGTTGTAAAAACAACAGGAATTTCAAATTTTACTTGACTAAAAATTTCAAAACTATTGCCATCTGCCAAATGAATATCCATAAAAATTAAATCAGCAGTAAGTCCTTCATTAATAGCAGTTACTGAGGCAGAAATGCTGTCAAAATAGTTTGTAACAACCATTGAAGCATCTACTTTTTGCAATAATGCAGCCAAATGTTCTGCCGATAATTTTTCGTCTTCTATTATTACAACGTTCATTTTTTTGGAATTAATGGCAAAATTACTCTAAAAACGGTTCCGTTGTTCTCAATAATTACTTTTTCGTCTGTAAAGAAAGAATATCTTTTTTGAATATTTTTCAAACCTGTTTTGGAACTGTTTACTATTTCTTTTCTGGGTTTAATAGGATTTTCAATAATCAAAGCGTTATTTTGAGTATAAATTTTAACTTTTAGTGGATTAGTTTGCGAAGTTTCGTTGTGTTGAATGGTATTTTCAACTACCATTTGCAAGCACATGGGTAATAAAAAATCATTTTTTTTACTTTCTTCCACATTAATTTCAAATAAAAAACTGTCTTCAAAGCGTATTTTTTGCAAATAAATATAATGATTAATAAAATCTAATTCTTGGTGCAATGTAACCAATTCTGAATTTTTTGTATCCAAAACATAACGATAAACTTTTGATAATTCGTTGATAAAATCTGCAGCTTTGTCTTGATTTTTATATACTAATGATGTCAAAACACTCAAATTATTAAATAGAAAATGAGGATTTAATTGGTTTTTTAAGTTTTGTAATTGTGCATGAGCAGTCTCGGTTTTGTATCTTTCAAATTCGATTAAACTTAATTTCCATGATTGAAGAAACTGATTTCCAATTTCTATAGACAAAACTACAAAAGTGATCATTATAGTAGGAAAAAAAACTTGTTTCATTTTTGGATTAAAAACCTCGAGTGAACCAAATTTGAAATAATTGATAATTAAAATACAAATAATTAATGTAAAAATGGTGTAACATAAACTCAATGTAAATTGAAGTAATAAACGCTTTTTAGCATATTTTATCCAAGAATATTTTTGATTTAAAAAAAAATCAATTCTTAAATTCCCTTCACAAATAAGAGTTGTAATGATGGTAACAAATAAAATCTCATCATTAAAATAATGATGACTATTTTTAAAAATAAAAAATTTAAACAAGAATGCCATAGCAAAACCTGTTGCAATAATGTAAGCTAATCTATGTTTTAAATTTTGCAAAATGTAAAGATTCTATTTATTTTATAAAATTACTTCTTAAAACTGAATTTTGTATAATAAATTAGGAAAAAGTCCTAATTGATAGGTATAATTTATGGTATTTCTTTGTCTATCATAAGACTGTGAAAATACATTTTGATGATTGGTAACATTTTGAATATCCAATGAAATAGTTTGAGATAGCTTTTTATTTTTGCTATTGAACACAAATCCTGCTTTGATATCTAAACGATAGTAATTCTTATAAAAATCGGAATATACATTAGAAGATAACACTTCATTACCAGCTGCCTGCGAACTTGCCAAATCAATTGGCGTATAAGCACGACCACCCGCATTGGTAAATTTGGCATCAATTGAAAAAACATTTTTATTCTCTTTGCCTACTTTCCATTCTTTTCCACCCAAAATATTAAACACATATTTTCCATTAAAAGCGGTGTTTCTTTCCACATCATCACTTGCTGTATATTTAGAATCGTATATTGATGATGTAAATAATCCATAATAACCATTACTAAAGAATTTTTCAATAGTGAGTTCTACACCATAATTTTTACCAGTTCCAGCGTTCACTAAATTATCTTCTAAATCTAATTTAAAACTAGCTCCGGTATTCAAAATAGAATAATCACTTGAAAAATTATTGACAGGAACATCATATAAATATTGATAATATACCTCTGCTTTTATGCGCCAATCTTTGAATGGGTTGATGTTGTATCCCATAACGATATGATGGCTTTTTGTAAAGTCTAAATTTTTATTAGTTTGCGTAATAACGCCATTTGCATCCGTATTTTGAACAAAATAGGTGGCAATAGGTTGGTTTTGTGCATGTAATCCGTATCCGAAATTCAGACTACTTTTATTATTAATACTATAAATAAGACCCAATCTTGGTTCTATTGCAAATGAACTATTTAAATGAAAAAACTGTGAATGTAAACCAGCATTTAAAGTTGTTTTTTCGCCAAATCTATATTTCAAATGGGCAAAACCTTGACTTAAACTTGTATTGTTTTTTCCGTCTAACTGCTTCGTCCAAGGCTCCAATTCGTTCTTTCTATATCTATAATATTGGTCGGTTCCAATAAATTCGTTTTGTAATCCAGCTTTTAAAAATAAATTTGAATTTAATTTAGAATTATAATTTGTAGCGATAACAATTCCAGAATTTTTAAAATTAATTTCCTCTGTTTGAATAGAAACATTTGTCATTTTATTTGTATCTGAATTGTTTTGTTCTGATTCTGAGTAATTTAATCCAATAGTAGTACTAATATTAGAATTGGCATTAATTTGTTTGAAATGATTTACTCCAAAAATCCCTATTTTACTTCCTAAATCTACAGAACCATTCCCACCAAAAAGACCACCTCCATTATCCAAACTTATTGATGATGTAGCCAAAATTCCAAAAGCCGAAAATTTGCCAATAGACGATGTACCACCATTAATTTTAAACGACAAATCTTGAAAAGAAGGAGTTGCTGTAGTCCCAATGTTTACCCCTACGGCTTGGGTCAAACTAGCCAAGGTGTAGCGATAGCCAACCAAATAAGAAGAGCCTTTTTCTTTGCTTATTGGCCCTTCGGTAGTGATTTCAGCACCTGTTATAACCCCCAGTTGAATAGTAGTCTCTCTTTTTTTATTGTTTCCGTTTCTAAAACCCAAATCAAAAACACCAGCCGTTGCATTGCCATATTCAGCAGGAAAAGCAGAAGTAAAAAAGTCGGAATTTTTTAAAAAATTGGTATTAATTGCACTCACAGCTCCTCCAGTTGTTCCAGCTGTTGCAAAATGATTTGGGTTGGTAACCGACATACCATCTATACGCCACAAAACTCCAATGGGTGAATTTCCTCTAATTACAATATCATTTCTATTATCATTTGTGGCACTTACACCAGCAAAATTAGCTGCCAAACGAGCTGCATCACTTCGCCCACCAGCATATCTGTTTACTTCTTCAGTAGAAAAAGTCCTTGCACTTACAGAGGCCAACTTATTTATTGTTCCTGAACTATTTTTTGAATTGACAACTACTTCATTCAATTGTTTGTATTCGTCTTCCAACATTATTTCCAACAATACTTCCTTGCCCGATGTAACTATGATATTGCTTAGCAAAACCTCTTTGTATCCCGAAAAAGTAACTTTTAGGGCATACCGATCTGGTGCCAATTCTGTAAGCACAAATTGTCCTTTATCGTCGGTTTGGGTTTGTTTTTCTGAATTTTGCACCTGAATGTTTGCCCCAGCTATGGGGGTTTGAGATAATTTATCGAGTACAATTCCACGAATATTTTGTTTGTTATTTTGTGCTATCGATAGGGTTGTAAAGAAGATAAGTATTAAATATTTTTTCATTTTCATTTTTTTTAAACATTAAATTATTTTTTTAAACATTAAGGCATTAAGATTCATTAAGGTTTTATGTTCATTTTTTTTAACAATAAATCTTAATAAACTTAATTTCTTAATGTTCATTTTTTTAAAACAATAAATTATTTTTTTTTAAACATTAAGGCATTAAGATTCATTAAGGTTTTATGTTCATTTTTTTAAAACAATAAATCTTAATAAACTTAATTTCTTAATGTTCATTTTTTTTAAACAATAAATCTTAATAAACTTAATTTCTTAATGTTCATTTTTTTTAAACAATAAATTATTTTTTTAAACATTAAGGCATTAAGATTCATTAAGGTTTTATGTTCATTTTTTTTAAACAATATATCTTAATAAACTTAATTTCTTAATGTTCATTTTTTTAAAACAATAAATTATTTTTTTTTTAAACATTAAGGCATTAAGATTCATTAAGGTTTTATGTTCATTTTTTTAAAACAATATATCTTAATAAACTTAATTTCTTAATGTTCATTTTTTTTAAACAATAAATTATTTTTTTTTAAACATTAAGGCATTAAGATTCATTAGGGTTTTATGTTCATTTTTTTAAACAATAAATTATTTTTTTTTAAACATTAAGGCATTAAGATTCATTAAGGTTTTATGTTCATTTTTTTTAAAACAATAAATCTTAATTAACTTAATCTCTTAATGTTCATTTTTTCAAACAATAAATTATTTTTTTAAACAGTAAGGCATTAAGATTCATTAAGGTTTTATGTTCATTTTTTTTTAAAACAATAAAACTTAATTTCTTAATGTTTAATTTTTTTTAACAATAAATTTTTTTTTTTTTAAACATTAAGGCATTAAGATTCATTAAGGTTTTATGTTCATTTTTTTTTAAACAATAAATCTTAATTAACTTAATCTCTTAATGTTCATTTTTTAAAACAATAAATCTTAATAAACTTAATTTCTTAATGTTCATTTTTTTAAAACAATAAATTATTTTTTTAAACATTAAGGCATTAAGATTCATTAAGGTTTTATGTTCATTTTTTTTAAAACAATAAATCTTAATTAACTTAATTTCTTAATGTTTCATTTTTTTTCAATCCGACTCGTTTTTTAATGTTTTGATGTCTTCCACTAATTGCAGCATTTCTAATGAAAGGGTACCGTTGTAAATACCTCGAATCCGTTTGGTTTTGTCCACTAAAATAATATGTTCGGTGTGCAAAAATTCCGTGCTGTCTTTGGTAAAACCCAAATCTTCCTCAGCAAAATAGGATTTTCGGGCTAGTTTGTAAATACCGCCTTTAGTGCCCGTCAAAAAATGCCAATTCGGATTTTGAATCCCGTTTCGTTTTTTATATTCCCTTAAAACCAAAGGAGTATCAATCCAAGGAGTTACAGAAAAAGACAGCAAAACAACATCAGTATCTTTGCCCAAACTATCGTTTACTATTTTCAAATTGGTAGTCATCACAGGACAAATACTGCCACACGACGTAAAAATAAAATTGGCTACCTGAATTTTTCCTTCCACATTTTTTTGCGAAATGCAGGTACTGTCTTGGTTTATAAAAGAAAAATTGGCTATTTGATGCTTGATTTTGGCTTCAATCTCCGAATCGTCTTCTATAAACAAAGGCGTAAAATCGGGTGTGTTGTAATAAGGCAGTTTTACAACTTCTTTTTTATTGCAACTAATTACCAAACAACTACTTAACAACAAAAATACTATCCGATACATTCTTACAGTTTTTAGTACCCAACAATCCATATCTTTTTCCGTTTTTTATTACATAATTGGCCCTAATTTTGCCCGTATCATACCACATTTTTTGGCTTCCCTCCTCTTGTCCCTCCTTGAAATGGCCAACATGACTAAGTTTTCCATCAAACGACCACTCTTTCAATTCGCCTTGATAAGCATCATCTTTGGCTACAAACTCAAATCGTTTGTTGCCATTGTCCCAATAAGCGGTTTGTGTGCCGTTTTTTCGACCTTGATAATAAAATCGCTCCTCCATCAATTGTTGGTTAGGATACCATTTTCTACAACGTCCCCACAATTTTCCGTTGATAAAACCTTCAACAGAAACCGTGTCTTTATTAGGATACAAATCATACAAATAGCCCGAAAATTTTTGTTGGTTTACAAAAGCTACATCGTTTACAAAACGAACCATTTTGGCTGATTTCAATTGAAAAATATGGGGTACTTTTGGCTCTCTCTTTGTACAAGAAAAAGCCAAAAACATTGCCACAAAAAAAACGAGTCTTTTCATTTATTGCGAAACCGTTCCTGGAGTACCATAAAACCCGTTGCCATTCAAATAAGGGGCTTCGGCAGTAAAATGATAGTGATAAATTCCATTTGGATAATCAACCGTGGCGTGGGTATGACCATGATAAACATCTAAAGTACTGTTGGTTACAACCGTACCATTTTCCTCATTGGGGCCATACACAGGAAAACCATCTAAAAGAAAACCCATCAAACCAGATTTGGTCGATTTTACGGTCGTCAAAAACAATGGTTCCACATGATAATGGTACATCCCTTGATTTTGTGGATGCCCATAATATTTGTCAAACGAATTAATTTCGCTGGTCAATGCTTGATTATTGGGCCCCGCATATTGATTAAAAAAAGGTACTCCATTGAGAGCAACTCCTATGGGGCCTAGTGGTGTAGCAGCATGAGTAGTAGCAACAACAGGATTCAACGGTATTTTGATGGTTCCCGTTTGTTGCACAATGCTGTTAGGGTTTTGTGCAAACGTATTGCCGCCAAAAGTAGTACCCGAATAGGCTTCGTACAAGGCATTTGTTGTAGCATAATAGGGGCTTTTGTGATCTGGCAAACAATTGGTTTTGATATATACATAAGTGCCGTCGGTGGTGATGCTTGTTGCTCCGTATATTTTTTGATAAATTGCTGGCACAGTTGCACTTCCTCCCGATGTATCTGTTGTTGTAGCATCGTCTTTACTACAACTTATGGCAAAACTAGCCATTATTATCAAAGCAAAATTTTTTAAATCTTTCATTGTTTTTAATTAAATTAGATGGGCAAACATAATCCAATCGCCCCAAACATTCCAAACACCTCAACCGTTAGCTGTTCAAATATACACCTGAACTGTCATATAAACCATTTGAAGTGTTTGAAAGATTCAAAGATTCAAAGATTGAAAGATTGAAGGATTGAAAGATTGAAAGATTGAAAGATTCAAATATTCAAAGATTGAAAGATTCAAAGATTGAAAGATTCAAAGATTCAAAGATTCAAAGATTGAAGGATTGAGGGATTGAGGGATTGAGGGATTGAGGGATTGAAGGGTTGAGGGATTGAATGGTTAATTAATAATTATCAATTGATTTGTTGTTTTTGGGTAAAGTGCCATGATAACTTTTTATATTTGCAGGAATTATTGCAAACGGACATTTAATATATACCAAAAAATGAAGCCAACTCAAATTGAAATTGCTTTTGAAAACATCCAACAACTGATTAACCATTTTGAAGCGGGTATCAAACATTACCTTTCGCCAAATTATCAAGAAGCAGAAGTACGTAAAGAATTTATAGATAAATTTTATACCTTTCTGGGATGGGATGTCAATCATGACCATCAAAAAAATCCGTTTGAGCAAGAAGTTAAAATTGAAAAAGCACAAAGACAACAAGGGGCTTTGGGACAGAAAAGAGCCGATTATGCTTTTTTTCTTGCTCCAAATTTCAAAAAAGAACAATTTTTTGTAGAAGCAAAAAAGCCCTCTAGAACCCTGAGGCAAAACAAAGACGACTATTTTCAGACTGCAAAATATGGATGGAATGCAGGAACTGGTGTATCTATTTTAACTGATTTTGAAGAAATTGTGATTATAGACTGTCGTTTTCGTCCTGATTTTGATACCATTCTTCAAAACGAAATCAAGTATTATAAATATACCGATTTTAGAGATTTTGAAACTTTTGAATCCTTTTATTGGATATTTTCGCACGAGGCATTACTAGCTGGCAATTTGCCTAAATATATTGACCTACTCCAAAAACCCAAAGGAAAAACAGCACAACTCAAACTTTTTGGCGGAAAATACCAATCCATAGACGAAAGTTTTTTGAATTATATAGATGACAAACGTGCTGATTTGGCCAAAGCTTTTTATCAAAATAGCTTTGATGCAAACGGCAACCCGCTGCCCAATACTCCTTTTGTGGGCTGGGACGCTTCCTATTCTTTGACCGAAGCTACTCAAAGAACCATAGACCGTATTGTTTTTATTCGTTTTTTGGAAGATAAATTAATTGAAACCGAAAACATCATGTACAATATTGCTACTGCTACACATCCGTGGGCAAAATTTGTAGAATATTCCAAATATTTAGACGGAAAATACAACGGTATTGTTTTTAAACCCCTTTTTATTGACGATAAAAATTTTGTTGGTGCCCATGATGATTTGTTTCGTGCCTTGTGTGCCGATTTAGACCATACCAACACCCCTTACGATTTTAACTATATTCCCATTCATATTCTTGGTAGTATTTACGAACGTTTTTTGGGCAAAGTAGTAGTAATAAAACCTACTACCAATGGCAAGTTTGAGGTAGAAATCGAAGTAAAACCCGAAGTTCGTAAAGCCGGTGGGGTGTTTTATACCCCAAAATATATAGTAGATTATATAGTAGAAAATACCATTGGTAAAATTCTAAATAATAATGGCAAACCTATTCCTCCTTCGGGGGTTACGGGGCTTCACTTTGCCGATATTGCCTGCGGATCTGGTAGTTTTTTGATTGGTGTGTTCGAATATTTGCTCGATTATCATAACAAATGGTATAATGACAACCCCGAAATAGCTATAAAAGATGGTTGCAAGTACAACGAAGACAAAGGAGTATATGTGATGTCTATACATCAAAAACAACACATTTTATTAAACAATATTTATGGGGTAGATATCGATTTGCAAGCTACCGAAGTAACCCAACTGTCGTTATTCCTAAAAATGCTCGAAGACGAAACCACCAGCACCGCCAATGATATGATGGTGTTGTTTCACGAAAAAATATTGCCCAACCTTACCCACAATATCAAATGTGGCAACTCGCTTATTGGCACCGATATATTAACCAACAAGCTAGACCTAGACCTAGAGCAAGAACGCAAACTAAACCCCTTCGATTTTAAAATGGCGTTTCCAAAAGTGTTTAAAAAAGGGGGCTTTGACGCTATTGTGGGGAATCCGCCGTACTATAAGATTACAGACAAAATGCAAACCGATTATTTTGCTATAAAATACATACACCAAAACTATCAATACGATTTGTATTTACTTTTTATGGAGCGATATCAAGATTGGTTAAAGCCAAATGGCATTTTAGGAATTATTATTCCAAACACTTGGTTGCAATCTATCACTTTCAAAAACATTAGACAACATTTGGCAACCAATTATTTATGGCAAAAAGTATTACATATTGCCGAACATATTTTTAAAGCTGTTGTAGATACTCATGTTTTGATTTTTGAAAAAAACAATCAAATAGATAACAACCTTGTAACGATTGAAAAATATGAAAAAAATAATTTTTCTGATTATCAAACCATCAACCAAAACAATATTCCTAAAGATGGTGCAATAATCAACCTTTTGGCAAAACCCGAAGAAATTAATTTGTTTAATAAAATTAAAAAGAATTCTAAATCTATAAATGAAATTTGTCAAGTTTATAATGGAGTTAAACCATTTGAAAAGGGAAAAGGAATTCCTGCTCAAACAGAGCTGGTAATGAAAGATAAACCTTATGTAAAGGAAAATCAGTCAAAACCTGAAGGTGAAAATTGGTTACCCTTGTTAAGAGGTAGTTTGATGCATAAATACGAAAACAGATGGAACAATGACAGTTGGGTTTTATATGGTAAAAATTTAGCCGCACCAAGAGATCCAAAAATATTTGAAGCTAAAGAAAAAATCATCATACGTCAAACAAGCGATAGAATAATAGCAACTATTATTGGAAAAGAGATAATAGCTAGAGATAATCTACACATTGTAATTTCTAATAAAATAAGTCATCAATTTATTTTAGGTGTCTTAAATTCAAGATTGACCGATTTTTATTATTATCAAATCAATCCCGAACAAGGCGAAGTTTTGGCACAAGTAAAAAAAATGCACGTGGAGCAACTCCCCATCCCATTGCTAACCAAATCCAATCAAGAAACACATGATGCTATTGTAAACTTAGTGGAGCAATTGCTACAAACCAAACAACAACAACAAACGGCAGTAACCGAGCGAGACAAAATTTATTTGGACGAAAAATGCCAACGCATAGACCAACAAATAAACCATTTGGTATATGACCTGTATGGTTTGAGCCAATCCGAAATAGACCTCATAGAGCAATCCCATGTCAAATAATACCAAATATATTTATAAAATAGTCCAAAGATGCGTAGTTATTTTTCAGAAAAAAATTTCAAAAAAAATCGTTGCATAGCTGGGCTACGGTACTTTTTTTTGACTCATTTTAGCAAAAAAGAACAAGTAGATTGGACTATTTTATATGTATATTTGGTATTATATGTATATTTGGTATAATTACCCCTCTCCTACTATTTGCCCGCCTGATGCAACCCTCTCAAAATCCGAATTTCGGTTTCGAGGGCCTGTATGTGGGCATTTTGTTGCTCTATTGTGGCCCGTAGTTCCTGTTCGGCTTTTGTTTGATACGGTATTTTCAAATACTCGCCCAAGTGTGCCACAAAGTTATACTCCAGCACCTTGCTCAAACGCCACAAAACGCCAAACTGCAACGACTGCTGTTTCAAATAACCTAAAACCGTTGTATGTTTTACCCCCATTTTTCGAGACAGCTCGGCTTTACTAATTTTATTTTGACTTATATAATAATGCACAAAATTGCCATTTGCTGGAAATTCTGTGCTGTTTGTTAGGTTGTGCTTCAAATTTTTCATACGGAATTTTTAATAGTTGATGGTTGATGGTTGATGGTTGTTGGTTGTTGGTTGATGGTTGATGGTTGACTAAATTTTGTTCAAATATACAAAAATAATGGTTTAACCTACATTGATAATGGTTTAACCTACGTAAATAATGGTTTAACCTACGTCAATAACGGTTTAACCTACGTCAATAACGGTTTAACCTACGTCAATAACGGTTTAACCTACGTCAATAATGGTTTAACCTACGTTAATAATGGTTTAACCTACGTAAATAACGGTTTAACCTACGTTAATAATGGTTTAACCTACGTTAATAATGGTTTAACCTACATTTTTGAAGCAAGAAGCAAGAAGTTAGAGGTTAGAAGTTAGAAGTTAGAAGTTAGAAGTTAGAAGTTAGAAGTTAGAAGTTAGAGGTTAGAAGTTACAAGAAGTTAGAAGTTAGAAGTTAGAAGCAAGAAGTTAGAAGCAAGAAGTTAGAAGTTAGAGGTTAGTAGTTAGAGGTTAGAGGTTAGAGGTTAGAGGTTAGAGGTTAGAGGTTAGAGGTTAGAGGTTAGAAGTTAGAGGTTAGAAGTTAGAGGTTAGAGGTTAGAGGTTAGAGGTTAGAAGCATCAAGTAGCAACTCAATTAATACTTAATACTTAATACTTATTACTTAATAATTAATACTTAATAATTAATACTTACAAAAAAAGCCTCTCCTTTAGATGGAGAAGCTTTTGTAATAGCGGTGTTAATTTGAATATTGATGGCAAAAAACGGGGGTTCGGCATACGATTATGCCGCTACCCAACGTACAATTACAAACTAGGCGGTGCTTGTGGAGCGTTCTTGGCAGTTGTACCCTGATTTGCAAAGCGGCTGCCCAATTGTTGAACAATAGTGTCGGCACCAGGCACCCCCGCTTCGGCAGCCGATTGGCATGCTTTATAAAAAAGTCGGGCCCCATTAAAGGCTTCCGATCCTGCAATGAGTTTGGTATCGTCGAGTTTTTCGGCCAACTGGTTTACCATTGTATAAAGCTCGTCGAGCTGCGAAAAAAGGGTTAAATCAGCTTGCAAGTTGGGCAAGGCAATATAAGCAGGCACCAACGTAGGATTGTTGATGGCTGCATTTATGGCATCTTCTGTAAACACTTTGTTGTTTACATCAATAGCGGGCAACGCCACACGCTCCTCGGTAGTTAAACCAATCAGAAAAGGCAAATTGGTATTAATAGTTTGTAAAGCCGCTTTTACAGCAGTAATTTGAGCTGGTGTAGCGGTAATGTTTAAACGATTGTTTTGTAAATTTGGCATGATAAAAAAATTTATAAATTACTAATAAGTGGTGCTATCAATACAATATCGTAATGATGCTGTACAAAAATAGTATATTTTATAAATAATAGAAAAAAAAGACATAAAAAATAAGATAAAAATAACTATTTTAGGAGCAAGTAGTTAGATAAAAGGCAAATGACAATAGGCCTATAAGAAAAAAAGAAAATACCAACATAAAATGTTATATTTGCCAGAAACCAAAAAATAAAACCAATGGAAAAATTATCACTTTATGAAATCTTATCGTTTGTAGTGCCGGGGTATGTACTACTTGAATTATCAAAATGGTTTGGGTCTTTTTTTATAGATGCCAACTTCAATCTTGACGAAAGTCTATCCAATAGTTTACTTCAATTTATTATCGCTTTGTTTCTTGGTATTATCATTCATGTACTCACATTCAAAATCTTTATGAAAATAAAATGGTATAAAGATTTGATTTATAAATCAGTACAAAAAATATCGGTTGAAAATGATTTTATCCAGAAGGCAATTCCTTTTTTGAACGAACATTATATTGCACATCGAAAACATACAGAAAAACCTGTAAACGAAAACGAAGCAGAAAATAATTTGTTTGATTATGCTTATTATTATTTAGAAATAAATGACAAAATAGCAGCAGCAAAAAGTTTTCAAAGTTTGTATTTTTTGTTTAGAAATTTCTTTACCATTACTTTGTTTTTTTTACCCATATCCGTGATTACAATACTGATTCTTTATACACAAAATTATTGTTGTTGCTTACAAAGAACAGCACTCACAGCCTTTATTCTATTAATTATAATAGCATTTATACTGGTATATATAGGAAGATGGTTAAGAGAAAAAACAGTAGAAAAAGTAATTTGGAGCTATTATGTAGCTATAACACACGAAGAGAATAATAATAAAACAAAGTAAGAAAAATTAAAGGAGATGGAAAATTTAAATAAAATATTAGATAAGGAAAACGAAATTTGTATTAGTAAAATATTTAATACTAAAGGTATTGCTGCGCCTATTACTGAAAAAGCTTTAGATAATATAAAAAGTAAACAAAAAAACGATTTGAATAAAGAAGCAAGATTGCATTATTTTTCAATAGGTCATTCTTTTAAGCAGATAGATACAAAAAAAGTATTTGATTATGTTTTGATTGAAGAACTCAAAGATGAAAAACCATTAAAGTTCATAACACTACAAAAAGATTTTTTCACAAAAGAATTTAGCATAAAACTTCAAAAATTAATAAATTCTATCAGAAATATTAATAACCATTATGTTCATAATTTTAATGATATAAATTTAAACAAGATAGATTCTAATGTGTTTCATTTTTTAAAAGAAAGTTTTGAATTAGCAATTATTGAGAAATATTATAAAGTAAATAAAAAATATCCATTAGACAATGAAATTGTTTTATTTTTAAAAGAATTATTTATTAAAGATGAAAATACAGCATTGCTAAATTATTTTACTAATTTATCAAAAGACGAAGCCATTGAATATATTTTAACTTTTACAATTACTGAAAATAAAATTTGGAATATAAATAATGAACACAACATTTTAAATATTGAAAAGGGAAAGTACTTAACCTTTGAAGCAATGCTGTTTCTAATAACAATCTTCCTTTATAAAAATGAAGCGAATCATTTATTACCAAAATTGTATGATTTTAAAAATAACAAATCAAAACAAGAGTTGTTTACATTTTTTTCAAAGAAATTTACAAGTCAAGATATTGATGCCGAAGAAGGTCATTTAATAAAATTTAGAGATATGATTCAGTATTTAAACCATTATCCGACAGCATGGAATAACGATTTAAAATTGGAATCTGAAAATAAAAACAAAATAATGACTACAAAACTAATAGATAGCATTATAGAATTTGAACTAAATAGTAACTATCCAAGTTTTGCAACAGATATTCAATTTAAAAAAGAAGCAAAAGCGTTTTTATTTGCTTCAAACAAAAAAAGGAATCAAACTTCATTTAGTAATAAATCATACAACGAAGAGATTAGACACAATCCGCATATAAAACAATACAGAGATGAAATTGCAAGCGCTCTTACGCCAATTTCTTTTAATGTAAAAGAAGATAAATTTAAGATATTTGTCAAGAAACATGTTTTAGAAGAGTATTTCCCTAATAGCATTGGATATGAAAAGTTTTTAGAATATAACGACTTCACAGAAAAGGAAAAAGAAGATTTTGGTTTAAAATTATATTCAAATCCGAAAACAAATAAATTGATTGAAAGAATCGACAATCATAAACTAGTAAAGTCGCATGGAAGGAATCAAGACAGATTTATGGATTTTTCCATGCGTTTTTTAGCTGAAAACAATTATTTTGGTAAAGATGCTTTTTTCAAATGCTACAAATTTTATGATACTCAAGAACAAGATGAATTTTTGCAAAGCAATGAAAACAATGATGATGTAAAATTTCATAAAGGAAAAGTTACTACTTATATTAAATATGAAGAGCATTTAAAAAATTACTCCTATTGGGATTGTCCATTTGTAGAAGAAAACAATTCTATGAGTGTAAAAATAAGTATTGGTAGTGAAGAAAAGATTTTAAAAATTCAACGAAACTTAATGATTTATTTTCTTGAAAATGCCTTATACAATGAAAATGTAGAAAATCAAGGTTATAAATTGGTAAATAATTATTACCGTGAATTAAAAAAAGATGTTGAAGAAAGTATAGCCTCTTTAGATTTGATAAAATCCAATCCAGATTTTAAAAGTAAATACAAAAAAATTCTTCCCAAAAGACTTTTACATAATTATGCTCCTGCAAAACAAGATAAAGCTCCAGAAAATGCTTTTGAAACATTATTAAAAAAAGCAGATTTTAGAGAAGAACAATATAAAAAACTCTTAAAAAAGGCAGAACATGAAAAAAACAAAGAAGACTTTGTAAAACGAAATAAAGGCAAACAATTTAAGTTGCATTTTATACGAAAAGCTTGTCAAATGATGTATTTTAAAGAAAAATACAATACTCTGAAAGAAGGTAATGCTGCATTTGAAAAAAAAGACCCAGTTATTGAAAAAAGAAAAAACAAAGAACATGAATTTGGACATCATAAAAATTTAAACATTACACGAGAGGAGTTTAATGATTATTGCAAATGGATGTTTGCCTTCAATGGCAACGATTCCTATAAAAAATATTTAAGGGATTTATTTTCTGAAAAACATTTTTTTGATAACCAAGAGTATAAAAACCTATTTGAAAGTTCTGTTAATTTAGAGGCTTTTTATGCTAAAACAAAAGAACTATTTAAAAAATGGATTGAAACAAATAAGCCAACAAATAATGAAAACAGATATACACTTGAAAACTATAAAAATTTAATATTACAGAAACAAGTTTTCATCAATGTATATCACTTTTCAAAATATTTAATTGATAAAAATTTATTAAATTCAGAAAACAATGTGATTCAATATAAATCATTAGAAAATGTAGAATACTTAATCTCGGATTTTTATTTTCAAAGTAAATTATCAATAGACCAATATAAAACCTGTGGTAAATTATTTAACAAGTTAAAATCAAATAAATTAGAAGATTGTTTGCTCTATGAAATTGCATACAATTATATTGACAAAAAAAACGTTCATAAAATTGATATTCAAAAAATACTAACATCAAAAATAATTCTTACTATAAATGATGCTAATACTCCTTATAAAATATCGGTTCCCTTTAATAAATTAGAGCGATATACAGAAATGATTGCAATAAAAAATCAAAACAACCTAAAAGCTCGATTTTTAATAGATTTGCCTTTATACCTTTCAAAAAATAAAATAAAAAAAGGAAAAGATAGTGCTGGATATGAAATAATAATTAAGAATGATTTAGAAATTGAAGACATTAATACAATAAATAATAAAATTATAAATGATAGTGTAAAGTTTACAGAGGTATTGATGGAACTAGAAAAATATTTTATATTAAAGGATAAATGTATTTTATCAAAAAATTATATTGATAATAGTGAGATACCATCATTAAAACAATTTTCAAAAGTTTGGATAAAAGAAAATGAAAATGAAATAATTAACTACAGGAATATAGCTTGTCATTTTCATTTACCTTTATTAGAAACTTTTGATAATCTTTTATTAAATGTGGAGCAAAAATTTATCAAAGAAGAATTGCAAAACGTTTCTACTATAAACGACTTATCAAAACCTCAGGAGTATTTAATTTTATTATTCATTAAGTTTAAACATAATAATTTTTACTTGAATTTATTTAATAAAAATGAAAGTAAAACAATAAAAAACGATAAAGAAGTAAAAAAAAATAGGGTTTTGCAAAAATTTATAAACCAAGTTATTTTAAAAAAAAAATAAACTAACCACATCCAGCTCTTTGAAATCTTGAAATCTTGAAAACTACAATTAAAAAAATGACTATATTAGCACCCAACAAGAAAATATTTGCCCATTTTATTTAATAAAAATGAGCTTTACCACTTTGAAATACAAGGCATTACAACGTTACTGTTGTAACTGCCCTTATTTTGAAGGGTAAACACAACCCACGTAATTGATAACAAGCCATTTTATTGTTGTAACTGCCCTTATTTTGAAGGGTAAACACAACAGAAGGAACTCAATACAAAAAAATACATAAGTTGTAACTGCCCTTATTTTGAAGGGTAAACACAACTAATTTCATACGCAAAATAACCGCCTTCATGTTGTAACTGCCCTTATTTTGAAGGGTAAACACAACAGTTTTGGTAGATAATATCTTTCTGTTTTTGTTGTAACTGCCCTTATTTTGAAGGGTAAACACAACGGTGAGGAAGGAACGATTTCATTCATAATTGTTGTAACTGCCCTTATTTTGAAGGGTAAACACAACCAATAGTTGATCCTCGTCATCAGCCTTGTAGTTGTAACTGCCCTTATTTTGAAGGGTAAACACAACTCTGCACCTACAACTTTTACTAGTTGCCTGTTGTAACTGCCCTTATTTTGAAGGGTAAAAACAACTACCTAGTGCATCGGTGTCAGTATTTTCAGTTGTAACTGCCCTTATTTTGAAGGGTAAACACAACCTCTAGCTCTTCCTTCAGACAAGACCTGAGTTGTAACTGCCCTTATTTTGAAGGGTAAACACAACCTCTAGCTCTTCCTTCAGACAAGACCTGAGTTGTAACTGCCCTTATTTTGAAGGGTAAACACAACTTTGTCCAGTGCTACCATAGTGGAATGTCGTTGTAACTGCCCTTATTTTGAAGGGTAAACACAACAAAAAGCCCCCCAACCCCCGAAGGGGGAGCTACCAACTTTGCGTGTAAAATGGTCTTTGAAATTTTGTATTTAGAAATAATTATCTTTTTACATTTCAATGTTCCCCCTTTGGGGGTTAGGGGGCTAATGCCCTTATTTTGAAGGGTAAACACAACCTATTCTTGTGTTGTTACAAATTGAGCTGGTTGTAACTGCCCTTATTTTGAAGGGTAAACACAACAAAGAAGCCCCCCAACCCCCGAAGGGGGAGCTACCAACTTTGCGTGTAAAATGGTCTTTGAAATTTTGTATTTAGAAATAATTATCTTTTTACATTTCAATGTTCCCCCTTTGGGGGTTAGGGGGCTAATGCCCTTATTTTGAAGGGTAAACACAACAATCAACCCATATATATTGGGTGTTTTAACGTTGTAACTGCCCTTATTTTGAAGGGTAAACACAACACCAATCATTTTTACTTGCCAAACAACTCCGTTGTAACTGCCCTTATTTTGAAGGGTAAACACAACCCAAGCCAGCAATTTGTAAATAAAATACTGTTGTAACTGCCCTTATTTTGAAGGGTAAAAACAACTTACAAACGTCGATCATGTAAGATTTCTGAGTTGTAACTGCCTTTATTTTGAAAGGTAAACACAACTGTACGGAAAAGACCAATACCCTGTGCACCGTTGTAACTGCCCTTATTTTGAAGGTTAAACACAACAGGTTCTGCCAAAGTAAGAGCAGCTATAATGTTGTAACTGCCCTTATTTTGAAGGGTAAACACAACGTTGTAAAATACCATTTACTGTAGCAAATGTTGTAACTGTCCTTATTTTGAAGGGTAAACACAACTAGTGCCATCACAATCAACCCCAAAGCTAGGTTGTAACTGCCCTTATTTTGAAGGGTAAACACAACTAGTGCCATCACAATCAACCCCAAAGCTAGGTTGTAACTGCCCTTATTTTGAAGGGTAAAAACAACAAAGAAGCCCCCCAACCCCCGAAGGGGGAGCTACCAACATTGCGTATAAAATGTTCTTTGAAAATTTTTTATTTTGAAAAAAATGTCTTTTACCTTTCATTGTTCCCCCTTTGGGGGTTAGGGGGCTAATGCCCTTATTTTGAAGGGTAAAAACAACTCTGCGTCTATAAACATTATTTGTGCTACTGTTGTAACTGCCCTTATTTTGAAGGGTAAACACAACTTTTCTTCTCGTATTAATTGAATTTCTTCAGTTGTAACTGCCCTTATTTTGAAGGGTAAACACAACTTTGGAACGTGAATATTACGTTTAAATGTGGTTGTAACTGCCCTTATTTTGAAGGGTAAAAACAACCCATTATTATTGATATATACAATGATACTGTTGTAACTGCCCTTATTTTGAAGGGTAAACACAACCGTTCCCCAAATAGGGTCAACTACTTTTTTGTTGTAACTGCCCTTATTTTGAAGGGTAAACACAACAAAAAGCCCCCCAACCCCCGAAGGGGGAGCTACCAACTTTGCGTGTAAAATGTTCTTTGAAATTTTGTATTTAGAAATAATTATCTTTTTACATTTCAATGTTCCCCCTTTGGGGGTTAGGGGGCTAATGCCCTTATTTTGAAGGGTAAACACAACAAAAAGCCCCCAAAGAAGGAACTGCTATTATTGCGATTCAAATTTGTAATTTTTTTGCAACACCCAAATAAAAAAGCCTCTCCACTTATTGGAGAGGCTTTTTTTATGTCTGGTTCACATCTACGTTTTGGAGGTTAGGGTGCACTTTCAATATTTTGAACAGCAGTTGTTGCTATTTCTAAAAGGTCTTGTATTGCGGTGCTACTTTGTAGTGGTCGTATTTCAAATTTTATAATTTGGTCATTTCTATATACGCTTTTAATTTTACCTATAAAAAATGATCCGTTTTTCAAAAATACTAGTCAGTTTGGGGCTGTGGATTGAAAAAAAAAATCTAGTTTATCAAAAATAGTTCTCATGCCTTAATGGTGTTTTCGGTTCAAAATGACGTTGCCAACTGGCTGATATACCAAAGGAATATACTCGAGTGCCGCATCACTTTTGTCGAGTCCAAAGGCTTTCTCATATACATTGATATTGATACGCACTGCTTTATCTTAGGTAAATTCCGATATTTTATACAAAAAAATATCAAATGCACGATTCCAATAAAATCAATCTTATATTGATAAAATATTGGTTTTGAATAAAAATGTCGAAGGTGTTTGATGTTATTCAAAATGCAATTTGTTCAAATTTATTCTTCAAAAACCACAGCCCGGTGGGGTTTAAGGGCATCCCTAACAGCTAGCATATCCGATTGATACACCACCATAAATGCCGTGGCATATAACGATGAATGGGTTTCAAAACCAGTTATTTGAAGTGGCAACTCGTTTATTTTGATGTATTCGTTTAAATGCACTACATGATGTTGGGCAATAGGTGTGGCTGTTTGTCCTCTAAAATCCCAAATCAATTTTATTTTTGCTGTCATTAGTTTAGTTGTTTTTGTTTTTTTTTGACAATGCAAAGATACAATGTTTGGATTTATAAAACTAGTAACTAATATTTATCAAATTAGCAAAGATGATTGCTACAAATTTAAAGTATAACTAAATATAACTGTTATTTTATACAAAATATAATTATAAAAAATATTTGGTATAACCTCTATTTTGAAATAGTAGTAAAAATGACAAGCCATTTGAGATACTGTTTTTAAACAAAAAAAGTTGAAAACAAGGGGTGTTTTCAACTTTTTTATAGCTTATCAAAAAAATATTTTTTAAAACTGCTCTCTGCCCGAAAAATGGAAAGCGCTTTCAATAGCCGCATTTTCGTCGCTATCTGATCCATGAACGGCATTTTCGCCCATAGAAGTTGCATAAGCCTTACGAATTGTTCCTTCGGCAGCTTCGGCAGGATTTGTAGCACCAATTAGGGTTCTAAAATCGGCTACTGCGTTGTCTTTTTCAAGAATGGCGGCCACTATGGGACCTCTAGACATAAAAGCAACTAATTCGCCATAAAATGGTCGTGCTGCATGTACGGCATAAAAAGCCTCTGCATCTGCAACTGTTAGTTGAGTTAGTTTCAAGGATACAATTTTAAACCCAGCTTGGGTAATCATTGCCAAAATATTTCCGATATGTCCATTTGCTACTGCATCTGGTTTTATCATTGTAAATGTTCTATTGGTTGCCATTTTTTTATTAATTTTTAATTTATAACTGCAAAAATAACACTTTTTTTGAATAATTCTTAATTACTTTCAAAAAACATAACTTACATCCAATACTTAGGTTGATAGCATAAATTTTTAATGAAAATATTTTTAACAAAAACGATACAATATCATTAAGCAGCTAACTATTTTTTACAAAAACATCATTTTACAAAACTAAAATTTCAACTAAAATTTAGTACAATAATTACTATTTTAATGTGGATAAATACAAAAAAGACTACAATTTATTTTTTTTACAAATCCAATACAATTTGATTTTTCAACAAATCTTCAAAAGTTTCTCTTTCACGTATCAAATGGGCTTGTCCGTCTTTCCAAAGCACTTCGGCTGGTTTGTACCTAGAGTTATAATTGGACGACATACTAAAGCAATAGGCTCCTGCATTTCTAAAACATAAAATATCGCCTTCTTTGATTTCAGATATCCGTCTATTATTACCAAAAGTATCCGTTTCGCATATATAACCTACAACGGTATAAAAACGTTCCTTGCCTTTTGGGTTTGAAATATTTTCGATATGGTGTTGCGATCCATAAAACATGGGTCTAATCAAATGATTAAAACCACTATCGATACTGGCAAATACGGTAGATGTGGTTTGTTTGACAACATTTACTTTGGCCAAGAAAAATCCAGCTTCGCTAACTAAAAATTTGCCAGGCTCAAAAGCCAAAGTCAATTCTTTGCCATACTCTTTTTCAAAGGCCAAAAATCTTTTGCTCAATTTTTTGCCCAACTCTGCAATGTCGGTTTCAATGTCCGATTTGTTGTAAGGCACTTTAAACCCGCTTCCAAAATCAAGAAAATCGAGGTTTTTAAAATTTTTGGCGGTATCAAATAAAATTTCTGCAGCATATAAAAACACTTCGATGTCTAAAATATCAGAACCCGTGTGCATGTGAATGCCGTTGATGTGCATTTTGGTATTTTCTACAATTCTCAAAATATGTGGCATTTGATGGATCGAAATACCAAATTTACTATCGATATGGCCCACAGAAATATTGGCATTGCCCCCTGCCATTACGTGAGGATTAATGCGGATACAAACAGGAATATTAGGATATTTTGTACCAAAGTGTTCCAAAACAGATAAATTATCGATATTTATTTGTACACCCAAGTGTGCGGCCTCTTCTAGCTCTTCAAACGAAACACCATTTGGGGTATAAATGATTTGATGGGGTTCAAAACCTGCATGTAAACCTAGTTTTACCTCTTGGATAGACACCGTATCCAGGCAAGAACCCAGGCTTTTTAATAATTTTAATACCGAAACATTGGAAAGTGCTTTTGCGGCATAGTTTATCCGAAGTCGCTCTACTTTTGCAAAAGCATTTTTCAAACGATTGAATTGGAATTCTATTTTTTCGGCATCATAAACGTATAATGGACTTCCGAAAGTGTCTGCTATATGTACTAAATCTTTTGGTTGCATGATTGTATTTTTTGATGCAAATTTAAAATACAAATCCATACTTTCAAAGAAAAAAGCGAATAATTAACAAATTATAACAAAATGTTTGAAATATAACATTCGGTATTAATTTTTATTAATAAAAAATGATTTATATCTTTGTAACACTCATTTTTTTTAATTGAAATAACATAAATTACGTCTATGAAAAAAAACACAATATTTCTTATTAATTTATTAGTTTTATTAGTCTGGAGTTGCCAAAACCCGACCAACAACTTACAATACAATGCTACATTGTTTGAACAAGTTGTGTATCCAAACCAGGTATTTGAACCCATTACAATAAAAAAAGTTGGTCTTGTAGATACCTTGAATTTTGATTCTTGCACTCCCGTTTTGAATTTAAAAAACAATAAGAATATAAAAAAATACTTCTTTAAAAACAGGTTTTTTACTCACCAATATTATTACGGAAGCCTAGCCATTTCGAATAAAAACTTGCATTTTGTAGCTTTTGAACAATCTGAAAACGACATGGTTTTTAGTAAAACAGTTTATGCTTTGCTGCCAAATTCGAGTGCAAAAAACAATGTAGCAGTAAAAGTTTTTGAAACTGAATTGGATAATCCACAAAGATGTATTTCTTATATATATAAAGAATATATTATATTAATAAAAAATTATAATTCTTATGCTGATATTATAAATAAAGGTGCTACAAATAAATCTATAATAAATTATGCAGTGGTAAAAATTACAGATGATGGGCGTTTGCAACTTTTAGGGTCTAATCAAAGCCAAAAGGTATATCAATTATTTTTCAAATAAAAGTTTCGTTTGATAAACAATAACGGAATTTTAATTATATTTGTCTGATTTTTGTTACTAACAAATGGAATGTGACACTTTACATTTTCGTTACAAAAAAATTGTCAATGTTTTAAAATTTGACAAAACAAGTGCTAAATCATTTTTGCTTATCAATTAACGAGTGTATGTATTTTTTTGTGAAAAAAATAAAAAGATTTTGAATTTCCATTTTTAAATAAAAATTATTAACAATATTATTTGTAGAGCATTTTCTGGAGCAGTAACTTTTGGTATTGGGTGTGGTGCCGAGAATTTGTTTACCAATTTTTGGTCACGTGCCACGTTTCAAGCCTTGGCACATGGCACGTTACAGGGGAGTATGACTGCCGTAAACGGAGGTAGTTTTTGGAATGGCTTTGCCGCTGGAGCTTTGAGCAGTATAGCAAGTAGTTTATACAACGGAGGCACAAGCGTAGATGCAAATGGTGTTGCGATAAAAGACACAGGATTGAATAGCCTTGGCGACAATTTTGGCGACATTGGCACAATAGCCTTTGGCACCCTTAGCGGCGGTGCAGGTGCCGCCCTTACAGGAGGTAACTTTTATCTCATCGATAATTGTTTTCAGCGGTATTCGATGAATCTTCGATTTACCAAGTTACATTAATACAGGCTTAAAATGAGAAAATTAATTTTTGTACTTTTATTTTTATTTATCTCTTGCTCAAAAAAAGAAATAAATTACGTTTTAATACAAAATGACAAATCATCTGAAATTAACCTTTTTAAAGGTATTTATAAAGTTCATTTTATGGACAAACAAGACGGAATTTATAATTTTTCTATAAAAAAACAAGAATTATTTAATATAAAAGAGACATACAATAATGAGAATATTATAAAGTACGGTAAAGAATTTTTGGTAATTGATGAGAAAACTAAAGTTATGCCTAGTTTTGACGTAAAATATGTTATTGGTTTTACGAGTGGTGATGAACAGGTTATCACAATAAGGTCTGACTTTAGACAAAACCCATTGGATAATGAAAAATATAAAAACTTAAAAGTTTTTATTGACAAGATTAACAATATAATTAAATCAAAAGAAGAGATTAATAAAGCTGAAAAATCAAACGCTTTATATTTTTAAAATTACAATAATGTTTTTGGAATAAAAGTCAAAATAGTTGAACAAAACCCGAGCATTGCTCGGGTTTTCTAATTTACAAAAAAGCAGCGTTATTATTAAAAAAGTCTTTAAACTTTTTAGGGCTTAGTATTTCATCAATAATTTTAAAGACGGTTGTTTTATCGCTATTAGTCCAATTGTTTTTAAAATTTTCATCAATAAATTTCTAAAAAAAGAGCTTTTAAAAGAATTATTTATTATTTTTGTAGATATAAATGGCTTTGCCGCTGGAGCTTTGAGTAGCATAGCAAGTAGTGCCTGGCAAGGTGGTAGTACTTTTGAAACATTAGGCGATGTTACGACTGAAACAATACATAAAGGTATTAGTGGTGCAACAGGATTAAGTAATGGTTTTGGCACTATTGCCTTTGGCACCCTTAGTGGCAGTGCAGGTGCCGCCCTTACAGGTGGTAACTTTTATCTCATCGATAATTGTTTTCAGCGGTATTCGATGAATCTTCGATTTGGCAAGGTGCTGTAACAGGGCTGGTGGTGAGTGGACTCAATCACACGTTTCATTCGATGCAACTTAAAAGTGAGATTGAGAGCAAGTACCCTGGATTATATAAAACACTTTCAAAATTGAAATCATTTGTAAAGAATAATGAAACTGTAATGAAATATTTTACAAAATTAAGTGGATTTACTAAAGCTGAAACATTAAAACTCTTATCAGTAAAGAATTTAGCAAATATTGTAAAGGTTGGAGGTATTAGTGATTGGGGGCAATTTTTTGGAGATAAATCAGATTCTACTTTTGACCCAACTCATATACACATTCGTAATGATGTTGCTAAAAGCCTCGATAGAGGCGGTTATTGTGATGTTTTTGGTACGAAAGTAGGATTATATGGGTCTTCATTTTTTGCTGCAGTTACAGTTTTACACGAGTTAGTGCATTATGGAAGGTATTGGAATAGTATACCAAGTAATTACTCACAAGGCAATATTTCAAATTATGAAGTAGGTCAAGTTTTCGAAAGATGGTCTTTTGGATCAATACAAACTTATGGAAGTTCAACAAATAGTGCGACTAGAAATGGATGGTAAATATAAAATTATACTATTAATACTGCTTTTTTTAAGTATTTGCAATTGTAAAAATCAAGTAAAAACTGAAAACAGTGGCAAGGAATTGATCATTCAAAATATTAATTTTTTAATCGATTCTGTTGAACGGTTTGATATGAGTAAAATTCCTGTATCGGAAAAATTTAAAGATATAAAAATCGAAAAGATAACTGTTGGTATTTTAGATTCTGTATTAATTGATAACGAAGGAAACTTAAATAAAATTAATCCATTAAAATATTCAAAATTTAAAATGTGTCCAAACGATTTGGTTAAATTCAAATCTGAATATAAAATAAAACTTGTTAAAATAAATAATTACGATAGTAATATATTATTTGTGAAATTTTCAAATTTAAAAATAGAAAATAATGAAGCCACTATTGATGTGAAAAAAAATATTGGTATAAGCATGATTAAAGAACGATATTATTTTGTTAGAAAAAATAATTTTTGGCTTTTTAAAAAGAAAATACTTACAGGTTCGGGATAACTTTTGGCAAGGTGCTGTAACAGGGCTGGTGGTGAGTAGGTTGAATCATGTGGCACATAAAATCAATACAATTCAAGAAACAAAAACGTATAATTTACCAGCAACCGCAAGTTCACCAGACGGTAATTTACCAATACACCAGCAAGTAGATCCAGAAGTTGGTTGTACCCAAGAAGTTATGGAATCCATAATAGAATACAAAACAGGACAAGTACTTAATTTAGATAAAAGTGCTGGAGCTGATTTTATGCAATTATCAAAAACAGATGTTTTAAGTAGTTTCAATTTAAATGTTACTAATTCTACAAATAATATCCGAACGATTGGTACTAATATGGAAAGTGAAAATCCGTCAGTAATTACATATAAAAATGGTGATGTTATGCATACAGTTGGTATAAATAAAATAACCGTTACGCAAACAACAAATACTCGAGGTGTTATTAGTTATCAAACCACTATTCAAGTTATGAATCCATTAAATAGCACATATCAAACATTACCCTTGTCGGCTTTTAACAATGGTCATATAAGAACCGTAAATTTTAATAAATAAAAATGAAAACTATTTTAAATTTTTTTATACTCTTTTTGGCTTTTTCATTCTTTAAAACCTATTCGCAAAATTATAATCTTAATTACTTTTTAGTTGGTTTTGTAAGTGATTATATGGGTAGAAATATTGAAAAAGGCCAAAGTGAAAATATTAATTCAATTGATTATCATTTTCACAAAACAAGACTCCACAGCCTTTATAGGCTTGATACTTTGATCAAAATTCATATTAAAGGGAATGAAAAGATAGTTTACGAAATAAAAAGAGAAGTGACAGTCCCATATTGTAAAAATTATAATGAATTTTATATTTTAAATTCAGAATACCTTAAAAATAATATTAATAGTTTTTTTATATTTAAGAAAATTGAAGAAAATAGCAATATTAAAGTACAACAATACAACGGTACATTGAATGAAAATAAAATTTTATTTTCGAAAAAGTCAAATATTATTTCATTTTTAGCAGGAGCTTTTTACACATTTGGTGATAAAGATTCTACGGGATATTTTTATAAGTTTTCGAATTCAACTAATAAGAGAAAAATTATTTATAAAATACTAAAAAAGTATAATTGCAAAATAGTAAAAGAATTTGACAATCAAGTAAAAGGTCAATTTGTTAGTCCATATATTTATACAATGTATTTTATACCTTCAGATGAAATGAAAATTAAATTTGATTACGAACTAGATATTCGGCAAAAAATAAAAAAACTAAAATCAAAACCAGAATGGGAGTAATTTCTAATCTTTAAAATACCGTTCCAGCCCAAATTTTTTCGTGTGAGATGCCGTTAAAAGTATTTTTTGTTATATTTTTATTAAAATTAAGCCGTGTTTCAGGGGAGTATGACTGCCGTAAACGGAGGTAGCTTTTGGAGTGGCTTTGCCGCTGGAGCTTTGAGTAGTATAGCAAGAAGTTTTTACAACGGAGGCACAAGCGTAGATGCGAATGGTGTTGCGATAAAAGGCACGGGATTGAACAGCCTTGGCGACAATTTTGGCGACATTGGCACCATTGCCTTTGGCAAGGTGCTGTAACAGGGCTGGTGGTGAGTGGGTTGAATTATGCGATGCATCAGATTCAGAATAACCAGTTTATTGACAAACGATTAGTTGCTTTAGGCAAGAATCCTAACGCTACTGCTCAAATAGAACAAAGTGAATTAGGAGACTTTGCAGAAAATATGTATCCTAACATGATGGCTCAAGCAGATGACCCAGCGTTTCTTTTGAAAGATAAAATAATATCGCCAAACGGCGAGGCTGCTTATGGACAAACTGTGGCTACTACTAGAAATGGTGTTACTCATGCTAGTCAAATAGAAATTAGTCGAGCTGCACTAAGCAGTTGGCATACATTAGCTTCTACGATAGGTCATGAGTTGAATCATTACATTTATTTTAATACAGGAATTTATGACAGTTGGGTTAGTAAGTTTGGTGTAATTAGAGCAGATGCACTTGATGAATACAAAGCACATTATTGGGAGAAACAAAGGGGAGGATCTCCAAGTATAAATATAATGAATAGCAATTTGAGAACGTTTAATACTGTTAAATAATGAAACTTATTATAAATAAAAGAATAATAATGTTATTATTAGGATTAACAATAATAGCATGTGATAAAAAAACAACAATAAAAAATAATGTTTTCTTTTTAGTAGAACCCTTCAATGTAGTTAATGATTCCGTTTTAAAAGTACTGCTAATAAACAATACAGCCAATAACTATTTTATTACATTGGATACTACTAGAACTTATGACTACCCTGATTTTAACCCTAAAACAAATAGTAGTTTTATATTAAAGCCTTTTATTTACAATGAGGATAAATTGATTTATATGAAAGGAGAAGGCACTGTACAAAAAACAATAGGCATCGACAAAGGCAAAATGGAATGTATCAAGAAGGAGATTTCCCAATCAGATGCTTTTTATAAAGATTATATCTTATTAAAGAATGCCATTTTTATAAAAAAGAAAAGTTCAAGATATTTAGAAATACCATTTTTTTTAAGTCATAAATTAGGTGTTTTTACATATCATTACGATTTAGAAAAAGGTAAGAAATATGAACTACAATTGGAATATCAAATGCTAAAAGAAATAACAGAAGTACGGATTAGTAAAGGAAAAATAGATACTTTACAAGAACTAGGATATGCTCCTTATTATGAAAAGATAGTTTCGAACAAAGTATCGTTAATTTTTGACTAAAATTTAAATGAACAGTTTAAAAGGTGCAGAAGGGAATAATGGATTTATTGCAATTGCCGGAGGACGAAGTATGTGGAATCAACTTAAAAGCTACATGTCTCAATTAAGTTTCAATAGCGATTTATCAAATGCTGCAAGAAATGGTAGTATTAGATTAAATATTCAATATGCACCAACCCCAAAATTATTTTGATATGAGAAAAATATTTTTAACTATACATATGCTGTTTTCATTAGCTGTTTTGGCTCAAAAAAACAATAACATTAAAATAGATACATTATTTTTTAGTGGAAAAACACCAAAGATATATGATTCTAAAATGAAAAGCATTTTAATTGGAGTTGAAAATAACTGCGATGCTACTCAACAAGAAGTTTTCGATGCCAAAATAGAATCAAATAGAGAATTTAGAACAATCTCCAATCTTAAGATTTTTAATAAAGAATCGAAAACTTCTATATTTACAGATGCAGACGCAATTATAATATCTTATTTTTGTCAAAACATTGATTATATTAATGAAATTGAGTTCTATGAATTTATTTTTCAGGATGAGAAATCAGCACAAATTTTAGTAGAGAAACTTACTTTTTTAAAGTACAAAAAAGGTTTTAATGATTATATCGGTTTTAAAAATTGGTATTACAAAAGAATAAAGAATAAAGTTTATTTTATTGATTATAAGGAAGAAAACATGTATAACTTTATTAATAATAAATTGAAAACAAATATCGATTTGATTGTTAATTAAAATGCTTCTTGTACATTATGTGTTTGAGAGGTATAAAATTGCATAACGCATATACCGATTATTTTGAAAAAGGGGCGTTTAACTTTGTTAGAGGTCTAGGTGCTTCAAATGACAGTAATTATTTTTATGACCCTAAATTGTACCACAGATGAGAAATATATTAATATTTATTTTCAGCCTTTCTGTATTAAATTGTTACTCACAGAAAAAAGATTTAACAATAACAGCAACATCGAATTCCGAGTCAGAAGTTGTTATAAGAATAATTAATAATACATCCAAAAAAAAATATTTATTTTTAGATGTAAAAAATCTAGGTGTCTTTTACCAAAGTAAAAAGACATTTACTAATATTAATTCTTCAAAAATGTATTTAGATTTTTTAGAATTGAATGGACATAAATCTTTCATACCTGTATCGACATTTAATAACTATAATTCTGGTATTAAAGATGAAGAGGATTTTAAATCTAAAATAAAAAATAATACTATTCTGTTTTTACCAAATGAAGAAAAGCGATTTGTAATTAATCTATATAAACAAGATGAATCGGATTATTTGAAAGCATATAAAGTTTTGCCCTCAAGATACTATAAAGTTTCACTGAAAATATGTGGAAATCAAATAAAAGAAAAAATAAAAAACACAAATATAAATGAACAAGAATTTAGAAATATCATTTCAAAGTATGATTTTAACGATTATCAGTCGAATGTGTTTAGGCTAAAAATTAAAACGATAAAGAGTCCTCCACCTCCGCCTTTACAACCAAGCAAAAAATATAGTAAATATTCTTTCAAGGAACTTATGATGATGAAGTAATTTGCGAAAGTTTTGGAGTATTAACGGGCTTGTAGTTAGTGCACTGAATCACACTTTTCATGGTACACCTCATAAAAGTACAGGATTGTCATCGAGGAGATATACTAAAGATTCAAATGGAAATATAACAAGTGAAAGTTTGAATTATTTTAGCCCTAAGAATGATACGGATTTATTTAATAGAGCTGAGTCAGAACCGTTAAGAATGGGAGAATTAACTATATATGCACATGGAAATCAACATGGTTTTGCGAATATTAACCTATTAGCCAATAGTAATCTAATTGTTAAAAAATTATATACTGATAGTGTTATGTATAGAAATTTTAAAAATGGTCAAACTAAAAATTTAACAATGAATATTAAACCATGTACTACTGGAGAAACTAGTTATGGTAGAAATATTGCAAATATCTTATCGATTCCACATGGAATTACTATTTATGCCGCTGCAGGATATGTTTTTCCGAGTGGTATGTCTGGTTATCATAGTGGCGGAGTTTTTCATAATTTAGGTTATAATAAATTTCAAGATGGTAAATATAAGTACAACGTTAGTAATCAATAATAATTCTAAATATATGTTAAAATTAAAAAAAATAATCCTTGTTACATTATGCTTTTTTATAATATTAGGATGCCAAAATGAAAAAATAGAAAGTTCTGTAACTGACGTTACATTATTTGAGCTACAGGAAAAAACTATAACTAAAGAATCGTTTAAAAAATCCAGATACTTTAAAGAAGATCGAGTTAAAGATGATAAATTTGATGTAATACAGCATGGAAGCGAGTCAGCATACAATGAACTTTGTTTGTACTATGGTTATAATCTATCAAAAAAGCATGAACTTCTTCCATATACTTTGATTATGATTGAAAAACATAAGAGGTACAATTATTGTACGAATGCTTTTGATAATTTATACGAATTTTACATTGGTAAGGATATTAATCGGTTTTATAATGGTGCAGATGCGAGTTATATTCCATATTTTAGATCGATTAATGTTTTAGAGCCAGAAATAAAAAATTATTGTTTGTATTTCTTAAAATTGGGATATAAGAATAATGATGTAATGAGTATAAAATATTTAGAAATTCTTTATAGAAATGGTTTTGGTCTCAATAAAGATATTAACAAAGCTAATGTTTTAAAAGAAAAATACGAACAATTATCTTCTTTACCAAAAATATAGCCTTTAAAATGACAAACAAATTATAAGGTTGTTGAATATATTAATTTCAAATTGAATAACATTTTTTTAATAATAAGAGGCTTAAATATTTTATTTTGTAAGAATTTAATCCTGAATATTTTTAAAAATAGATGGAGCAAAACTCGTAACATCTAAAGTTTTTTATTACAAAACATAAATAATCTAAACAAAAAGTGATGTATTTAAAATTTATTTATTATTTTTGTAAAAAAAAGCTATTTATTTGAGATTTAAAATTTTATCAACCATCTTTGTCAAAGTTTTAAATTTGTATCAACCATCTTTGTCAAAGTTTTAAACTTTGACAAAGATATAACTTTCTAAAAAAATTGATTACCATAGCAAGTAGTTTATACAACGGAGGCACGAGCGTAGATGCAAATGGTGTTGCGATAAAAGGCACGGGATTTAACAGCCTTGGCGACAATTTTGGCGACATTGGCACCATTGCCTTTGGCACCCTTAGTGTAGGCCATTGAATTGCATAACATTGGTCTTGGGCAGGCTTGCACCCCGACTTGAACGGAGCTCTTTTTTTCTTGCCGCTCGACGGATTGTTGGGTTTGCGGCAAGAAAAAAAAGCGGGAGTGGAAGGCGGAATAGGTGCCCAAATGATTTGGATATTTATACTTGTTTATATGCTTTTGTTGTTTGATTTTGAATGTGTTTTGGGCCTTTTTTGTTAGGTTTATATACTTCTACACATCGTTTGCCACATCCGCCGCCACATACTCTATTGCTTGTTGAACAGGCTGCCATGCTAAAAAGGATGATGCTGGCTATCAATAATTTTGTTTTCATGTATGTAAAATTTATTTGTTATGGCTCCTTTATGTTATCGCTTGGTGATTTATTGGTGTTTGGTTCTTCAAACTTGTTTTTTTACCAAATATATTTATTGGCTGTAAATATAAGCCTATTTTTTGAAATTATAGGGAGTTTTTTTGTTTTTATACCCTTGGTTTGTAGTTGTTATACCAAACACTTATATAAAATAGTCTAAAAATGCAATGCTATTTTTTTTCAAGATTTTATAAAAAAATATTTTCATAGCTGGGCTACGTAATTATTTTTTTGTGAAATATTTGGAGAAAAAGAGCTAGCAGATTGGGCTATTTTATATGAGTGTTTGGTATTATTGCCAAAACGACCATTCTTTTCCGTTGTAGATACACAGTACTTTATTGGTCAAATCATAACAAATGGTACCCGCTTCTGGGTTTGGAATGTTGAGGTGTGGTTCGTTCATTCTTGGCAATACTAGGGCTTTTGTTGTGGATTCTAATACTAAAACTCCTGGTGCTGAGGAGGTTGTTTTTCCTATAATCATGCCTGATTTGATGTCGTTATTGGCATTTAGGGTTGTGGGTAGTTCGCCTGTTTTGGTTAAACTTTTCCAAATGCCATCAAAGTATTGTACCGTTTTTGTAGTACGGTCAAATGTAAGGGTTCCTTTTACGGGGGTAGTAACGGTGGTGGTTGCTGGCAAAATAATGCCTCTGTAATCGTTGTCGTTGAAATTTAAAATACTACTTTGAAAAACAGTTTTGGTGCCAATACCTACTTGGGCGTTTACGGCTAAAGCTATAGTTAATACATATAAAAACATCAATTTTTTCATCTTTATTTGATTTAATTTGTAATTTCATGATTTATATAGATTAAATTTAATAGTTTTTTGGGTTGGGGATTTGGGGTGTTTTACTTATGTTATGGGACACAAACTTGTTTGATACAATTCCAAGTGGTGCCGTTATACAGTTTTAAGCAGTTTTCGTCGGTATCGAAAACGAGCATACCTTCTGATGGGTTAAGGGCATTGATTTGAGTAGTTGTTTGCCTCGTGATGACGAATCCTTTTGTTTTGGATTCTAGTACTAATGCCCCGTTTTTGGAATTTGTAATGGCGTTTGCGGTTTGATTTTGTGTTGAAACTGCTACAAGGTATGCTTTTGGAGTTCCAGAAATGGGCAACTTTGTTTCTGCAATTTTGGTAACGGTTACACTAACGGTTTTGTCTATAAAACAAGGGGCTTGAGTGGTAACGTGTACAGAATATTGGTTGTCGCCATTGCTCATATCGGTTACGTTTATGGCGGGGTTTCTTTGGGTTTTGTTGGTGGCATTAATGCCTGGCCCCGTCCAGTCGTAAACGGCATTATTCAAATCGATAAATAAATTGACTTGATTTTATGAAGCTCCACAAAAATTGGTAATATCGCTACTGGCAACAGGCGAAGAGGCCGATCCTATTTGAACAATATCTGTTACAACATTACCGCAACCGTCTTTTATTTGATAGGAGTATAAACTATTTGTGAGCCCCTCGAAAGTATTACTAGATTGGAATGGACCAAAAGTACCACCAAATCCATTGGCAATTCGATATTCTAAAACATTATTGGGTGCAGGAGAAGAGGATGTGGCGTTGATGGTTAATATGGCGTTTGTTTCACCATCGGCACATGTATAGCCGCCTGTTGTGGCTTTATCTATTGCAATGATGGAACTTGCGTCAAAATTTACTGTTTGTGTATAAACGTTTCGTGTACCGCCTTTAATACGCAGTCCAAATACATAATTACCATTGGTTAAACCTTCAAACAAAAGAGATTCTGTGGTGCTGGCTAAATCTTTTGTTAGTCCTACATTGGATGGGCCAGAAACAATTACAACTTCATAAGCAGCACTATCGTCAAAATTACCAATCATTTTATAATCAAATCCACCACAAACATTTACAGTTGAAAAGCTAGATATAGAAGCCGTTCGGCCGTTTACGGTTACTGTTTTAGACCCATTGCCGCAAGACGAGGTAAAAGAAAGGGTGTAAGTACCTTTTGGCCAATATCCTGATGGATCTGTAATATTGACACTTGGGACATCTGCATCAGATAATGTAGATCCGGTTGTGCCAACGGGAACTAATGGACTGTTTGATGCTGTTACGGTATAATTAATAACTGAGTTTGAGGCTACACCAGAAAATACTAATCGTAAAGTGCCATATTCTAAATAATTGCTACTTACAAACGAAGTAGCCTGATTGACAACTAAAGTAGTAGAATTAGCTGGCAAAGCTACACTTGTTACAGAAAACATATTTGATGTGGTTCCATTTGCATCGTTATAAGTAAATGAATACGTTTTTCCTGCTGTAAATCCAGTAAAATATTGGCCATCGGTTGTTTGAGTAAATTGCAACACATCCGCTGCATTTGTAGTGTTGGTAAAAGTATAAGTAATAGGAAAACAAACTAGTGCAGGATTTACTACGGGTCTTACCCTACTCCCATTTACACAATCAGTAGTAGCACTAATGATGCCATTCAAATAAGTAGTGCTTACTTCTTTTGAATTGCCACATGCGTCTAAAATAACTACTTTGATGCTAGAAATATTAGTAATGATGTTTTGTCTGGTTACACCAATGGGCATGTTTACAAATGTTGAAGATAATGAATATCCAGGACTATTCAAATCGCTATAGCCATCTCCATCAATATCTTTTCCATAATAAGCTCCATTGTATTTAATTTTCCAAGTAAATAAAGCTGCTTCTGCCGCAGATAAGTTGGAGCCATTTGTATTACCAAATCCACTTTGAATAAATAATTTTATGGGAGAAGAACAGGAGCTTGCATCTTTTTGAAAATAATTTGTGGCCTTTGTTTTTACACTACTCACAGTTACACTTGGATTAGAAATGGTTGTTGGCGAAATAATCGTTTGTCCACATCCATCTTCTACAGTTACGGTATAACTACCTATTGGCAATGCGGCAAAAGAAAATGTGGTGGCCGTGGTTGAAGCACTTGTTTCTAAAACAGTATTGGTAGCATTGTTTTTTATGCTATATACAAATGGTGATTTTCCTCCAGATAAAGTAACTGCAACCACCTTTGACTCTCCTACACAAGGCAAAGATAGTGAAGGGTTTGTCAAACTCATATTGGTATAACCATCTGATACAGCAATTGTTGCCGAAGAAAACACGGTAGTATTTGAAGTTGATTTTCCTTTTATGATATAACTTCCTGTAGCCAAGCCCGAAAAAACATTTGACGATGTAAATTGATTGACGTCGCCAGCAATGGGAGCTAAAACGGTACCATCTGATTTTTGCAATTGGTACACGGGACCTGTACCCAATCCCGTACTACTTGCCGTTAATTTTCCTGAGTTTTTACACCCTAAATTACTAGCAACTCCTGTAACTGTTTGAGCATTAACAAAATTAATTAATAAAATAAATACAATAACAAATAATTTGTGTATTTTTATATAACGCATTGATTTTCAGTTTAATAAATTATTTTTTGCAAATATATTATAAATTTATGAATGATTACAAGAAATTTATAAAGATAATAACGCTTCCAAATAAGTCCTGCTATTTGACAGTCGTGGAATTTTGTGCTGTCCGCCAAGCTTGTTTTTTTGCTTGAGCCAATCATAAAATAAATTGGGGCGGGCCACATGAATTTTTAATGGATTCAAAGTCATATTATTGTAACGTTTGGCTTCGTAATCAGAATTGATGGCTTGAAGATTTTGGTCTAAGATTTCTTCAAATTGCAACATGTTATTGGGCAAAACATCAAATTCTATAATCCATTCATGAGCACCTTTTTCTTTTTCTGTCATAAAAATGGGTGCCACAGTATAATCTTTGATGGACGACTGGGTTGATTCGCAGGTTTTTGCCAATGCTTTATCCGTATTTTCTACCATTAATTCTTCGCCAAATACATTAATAAAATGTTTGGTTCGTCCAGAAACTCTTATTCTGTAAGGATTTAACGATGTAAATCGAACAGTATCGCCAATCATGTACCGCCAAAGTCCAGAATTGGTTGTAATGACAATGGCATAGTTTTGAAATAATACCACTTCCGATAGCGGAATAATGGTTTGATTGGATGTGCCAAAAGTGTCCATGGGTATAAACTCATAAAAAATACCATAGTCTAACATCAACAATAAATCGTTGGAATGATTTTGGTCCTGAATAGCAAAAAAACCTTCGGAAGCATTATATATTTCATAATATTTAAAATCGCTATCGGGCAACATTTTTTGATATTGTACTTTATAGGGGTCAAAACTAACACCTCCATGAAAATAAACTTCCAAATTAGGCCAAACCTCTTTCAAATGGGATTTGCCTGTTTGTTCCAATACCCTTTGCAACAGCACCATCATCCAAGAGGGAACCCCCGCAAAACTGGTTACATTTTCTGTCAATGTTTCTTTGATAATGGCATTCATTTTTGTTTCCCATTCGCTCATCAACGATACTTTGCTGCTTGGAGTACTGCTAAATTCTGCCCAAATGGGCATGTTTTCAATTAAAATGGCCGACAAATCACCAAAAAAAGTGTTGTTGTTTTCATAAATTTGCGAACTTCCACCAAGCCGTAAACTTTTGCCTGTAAACATTTCGGAATTTTCGTTATTATTCAAATACAAACACAACAAATCTTTACTTCCTTTATAATGACAGTCTTCCAATGCTTCTGGGCTTACAGGGATAAACTTGCTTTTTGCATTGGTAGTGCCACTCGACTTGGCAAACCATTTGATGGGCGTTTCCCAAAATACATTTTGATGGCCTTGTCGGGTTTTTTCTATCATGGGTTCCAAGTCTTCATAACTTGACACAGGTACTTTTTCGGCAAATGCCCGATAAGTTTTGATATTTACAAAATCATAATTCTTGCCAAATTCTGTATTTTCTGACGATTTTATTAAATTCATCAACAATTCTTCCTGAACTTCGTGTGGGTATTTCAAAAACAATTCTATTTGATGAATCCGTTGTTTGAGAAACCAACTGGCAACTGAATTTAAAAATGGAAAAAGCATGAGGTATGTGTTTTTATTGTTTTTTAGTTGCTTATTAGTATGAAAAATAAAAAAACAAATACTAATTTTACATCGTTATCAAAAATAATCAAAATTTATAAAACCGCAAGTAAAATTTAAAAAAATAACTGTTTTTATGAAATACCAAGGAATACTCACAAAAATGCAAACTGAAATAGGCTCGCCCATTCAATATTATATGGTTTTTGAAAATAGTTTTCTAAATGTTAATCAACTGATAAACAAAACAATACAAGTGCAACATTTGGGTTATCAATGTTTGAATTGCAATAAAAAAAAGAAAATTTTCAGACAAGGGTATTGTTATGATTGCTTTATGAGTTCGGCTGCGGTTGGCGATTGGATCATGCGACCAGAACTGAGTAAAGCCCATTTAGGCATAGCCGATAGGGATTTAGTATATGAAAAAGCCGTACAATTGCAACCTCACATTGTTTATTTGGCCCTTTCGAGCGAAATAAAAGTGGGGGTTACTCGAAAAACGCAAGTACCCACTCGATGGATAGACCAAGGAGCTACAGAAGCCATTCCCATAATCGAAGTACCCAATAGGTATTTGGCTGGCATCACCGAGGTGGCACTAAAAAACCATTTTGCAGATAAAACCAATTGGCAAAAAATGCTCAAAAACGATGTTGTTTCTGGTCATTTAATGGAAACTCGACAACAAGTAAAACCTTGGTTGCCGCTAGAAGTTCAGCCTTATTTTGATGATTACCACCCTGTTTTATTACAATTACACTATCCTGTAACACAATATCCTAGTAAAATAAATAGTTTGAATTTAGAAAAAAACAATGCCTATACTGGAATTTTAAAAGGAATCAAAGGGCAATATTTAATTTTTGAAGACGGTACTGTTTTTAACGTCAGAAATGCGGAAGGTTTTGAAGTTTCGATTGGTGTTGTATAAAATAATCAATATCATATTATTTTCAAAATTTTATAAATCAAAGATGCAATTGGAAAACATAAACCTGCATTCTCAAATTTGTTTCAAATCAAAATCAAAAATAATTAAATCCGCAGACCAAGCCCGAAAGAAATTATTTGAACAATACAATTCAACTTTAACAGAGGGAAACTATTTGATTATTTAAAAAAAAGAGCCTCAATCGAAGCTCTTTTTTTATTCAAATTACTATTTATTTTTTCTCAGGAATAACAATAACCCTAAAATACAAACGGTTAATAATCCCATTGCAGCGATTACTGTTACCAAATCACGAATGCCTTTTCCTGCCCAATCCATGAATAAAAATTTATGAAAAATGGCAAAGGAATAGCCTTCCAAACGTTCCGAATTGGTAATTACGGCTGCCAAATGTGAAGAGGAAGGTTCGATATAATAAGTGGCTTTTTCAGGCGTATCATAAGCTAACTTAACTACTGGCAATCGCTTGTTGACAAAACCATATTCCCTTTTTTCAAAATCATATAAGGTTTTAGTTTCAAGTATTTTTGCCTCAGAAATATCTGTTGAAGCTTCACATTCTTCAGGTTCTTGCATATCGCAACAAGCTCCTTTTCCGTTCAATTTATCTGAAAAATGATGCGCTAAAAATTCTACATACTCCAACTCGGTATTCTTGTTTATTGTTCCATTTTTAGCATTGATGTAAATGGTTTTCGATTGTTTTTCCTCGCCTTTCAACACCACTTGGTAATACACATCATTCTTTAATTGGATTATCGAACTATTTAAAAACGCAGTCCAATCAATTACCAACTTGTTGTTTTCTAAGGACAATTTAGCTACATCAATTGTTGGCTCATAAACCATACTACTCAAATTGTTGGGTTTCAATTTTGAAAAAGCATGATACGCTCCACTCAATGCAAATGTCAGGGTAACAAAAGCAACAGCAATACCAATTTTTCTGTGGTTGAAACGAAGTTTGGTTGTTGCATCCGCTGTGGGAACTTGCTTTTTGAATACTTTCCAAAACAATCCATAGATCACAATACCGCTCAAGGCAGAAAGTACAATAATGGACAATAATAAAATCATTGTCCAAACGCGAATTGCATTATTTGTAATCGCATCTAAAAATGACCAGTTGTGAAACACATCAAAAAACCAAATGAAAAACTGACGTGACTTTGGGTTAAATGTGGCCAATTTACTGGATGAAGTTTCAACATATACTTGCATCTCATCGTCTCTTTCAAAGCTCAGTTTATAAACTGGCAAATAACGATTCACGTATTTGTATTGCGAGTCAAATTCAGTAAGCACTTCTGAGGAAACCACTTTGCTTTTTTGGTCATCCAAAAAGTAACGCGATAAATATTCCGCATATTTCGCATCGCCATTTGCTAATTCGGCTGCAGTTGCCGCATTATAATAGTGAAGCATATTATCAACCGTTTTTACTTGATAAAAATGGCCGTTGTTAAAAGATACAATCCTGAAATTTTTAATTTGTTTCAAATTGTTTTTAGCCAATACCGTTTGAATTGATAACGGAATGTCCCCTGGAGCGATCGTGGTTTTTTCTAATCGTTCATTGGCTATTGTGGGTTTAAAGAAATGCGCCATAAATGGGTGCATTATCCCTGACAAACACCAAAATATAACCGGTATAACCGTTATAATTCCAATCGTTCTATGCCAAGTATAGATTTTTTGTTTGAGTTTTTTCACCCATTTGGAATCCCTCTTTTTAGGTATTTTATTTTCCATAATTAAAAAATTAAAGGCGCATCAAATGGACACGCCTTTTGGTTTATACTTTATTTTTTAAAAGATAAATTATACTGTATTCCAAAAAGAAAAGTTCTTGGAGCAGCAGCAGTATACGTAGGCTGAGAAGTTGATGTATTAGCTCTAGTTACGTTATACGCATATAATTTGTCCGTTAAATTCAAGACATTGGTAAACAACTCAATAGATTTCCATTTGTAACCGAATCTAGCATTAAAAATACTATATCCACCATATTTAACGGTATTGATTTGGTCTTGGTAATAGCTGCCAACCAATTGGTATTCAAGAGAAGTTCTGAAATTTGGCAACCATTTTGGGTAATAACTCAACTCTGAATTTCCAACCCAACGAGGTCCAGAAGGCATTTCTTTACCATTCAAATCTTTTAAAACATCTGAAGATTTTTCTGAAACTTTAAAGTCAATAAAAGTATGTTCAGAAACTGCACCTCCAAATCTGAAACTCAATTCAGCCGTTGGTTTGTAATTGAACCCAAATTCAATTCCTTTGTGTCGTGTTGCTCCCGCAGAGCGATAATCAGTACTGTTATCGGCTAATTTTACACTGATTAATTCATTTTTTCCATCTAAATAATAGAAGGCATAATCCAAATAAAGTTGGTTTTTAAAAACCGAAAGCCAACCTCCAATTTCGTAATTCACAAAAGTGGCTGGCTCTAAATTATAGTAAAAATTAGCTGGAACACCTGTTGTACCGCCAGTTCCTGGTTTGGTTCTAAAAATGGCTGAAACGCCTGGAGGGGCAAATCCTTGTGAAAAATTAGCATAAAAACCCGCAACTGAAAATGGATTGTAATTCACCCCAATTTTAGAGGTTAACTTGTCATATATTTTTGTTCCTGTGCCGTTGTCTAAGTCATTGTGGTAAGCCACTTTCATATTGTCATAGCGCAAACCAGTAGTGACAATTGCATTTTTGAATGGTTTAAAACTCAACTGCAAAAATTCAGCTGAATTGTAAATATCTGCTTGGTATTGAGCGTTTTTAATGTCTGGTCTTTCTTCTACAATTTGATAATTGTTCACGGTTAAACCACCCGGATTTAAGTTTGCTTTTAAATTGATTCTGTATGACCAATAATCAGATGGCGAATAATCATACAAAACTCCAGCTACTATTTTTGATTGTAAAAAATCAAATTGTTGGGTATGTTGAGCCAAAGCGCCATAACTCTTAAAGTTACTAGAGTTTATCTCCCCAGTTGCGGTAGTACTTTGTGATGTCCAACGAATTCCATACGCAGGATTTTGTCCTAGTTTATTATCTCTATAATATGCCGATACCGAAGTACTAGACAAGGCATTCCAATCATGTTCTAAAGTCAAACGCGTTCTTAAAGCATCTGATTTACGATAAGTAAAATCAGTAGTGCTGGTATAAGTTCTATTATTGAAAGCGTCTTCATTGACACTACCGCTCATGTCAGAATAGTATTTACCAAACATGGTATTACTGATTAAACGCGTTTTGGAGTTGAATTTGTAATCAAAACGAGCATTAAAATTGTCTTTTTTATAATCTGAAAAGGTCATCCAAGAATTTTTTTGCTCACTTGTAATTCCAGCAATATGAAAACCAAATTTACCTACAGTGGCTCCTCCAGCGGCTTGCACTCGGTAGTAACCCCATTGATCCGCTTGAACTCCAAATTTGAATTCAGGGTCGTGTGGCGGTTTTACCGAAATCAAATTGATGGCACCACCAACAGCTTCTGGACCATAAAGAGAGGAAACAGGACCTTTCACCACTTCTACATTTTCTACATTGAATTGGTTAATTTCTAACAAAGCATTGTGGTTGAAAATCCCCATCGGGCGAATTGGCAATCCATCTTCTAAATACAAATAATAAGCATTTGTCGTTATTGGTTGCCGAATAGCAGTCATGTGTTGTTCATTTCCAATGTTTGACATATACACCCCTGGCGTTTTGTTTACAATTTCATACATGGCTGTTGCCTTAGTCTCATCTATGGTTTTGGCATTCAACTTACTAATTGCCACAGGAGTTTCTATCCGTTTGGTGGCGGTTCTATTTGCAGTAACAAAGACTTCTTTTAAGGAGTTGGTTTTGGTTGTATCTACAACCGTTTTATTTTTTTGGGCATAACCCATTTGCCCCAAAACTAAAAGGGCGAAAAGTAATTTTTTCATTGTATTATTTCTAAATTAATTGTATTTATTCATAGTCAATATTCCTCCATAAGATTTCTAATGGGAGACACCGACATTTTAAATCCTAAATTAACTTAGCATTGCGGGTGGCCGAAATAAAAAATTGGGTTTTAAATAAGCATATAAATTTTGATAATCTAAATTCATCTCAGGTACTTCTTCAACAATCAAAGATAGGTTGCAATAGCGACAAATTTTCTCATAAAACATTACTTCTTTTTCTAATGGATTTGCTTTTTTCTCGGATGGTTGAGATGAATTGGAATCTGAATTTTTTTCCAAATTTTTCATCAAATGACACTTACCATTACATTGAAGTTTAGGTTTATCTTTGTTTTCACAAAGTACCGTTGTTATATAATCATAATTGATCGCATAATCAATTAACGGAAAAACCGGTTTGATTATGAAAGAAAGTATTATGATACAAACTAGTTTTTTCAACTTATTTTACAACGAATAATTCAAATTAATACTCCAACGGTAATTGGCTTCCACATTGCCTCCGGTTAAATTTTGCTTAATAGGCAGCATCACATTGGCACCAAAAGACAAAGCATTGCGACCAACTTCAAAACCGATTTTTCCAAACAAGGCATTTCCTGAGGTTTCGTTTAGTTGAATACCGTGTTGGTAATTATTTTGATAGGTTTCGCCAGCAAGACCAAGTTGGGGAGCAAAAGACAAAGCATCTTTTTCATACAAATAAAAAAAAGTGGTTGCATAATTCCATTGGTTCCCAAAACGGTAGTTTTTTTGATTTTCGGTTTTAATCACGTAATTAAACATGGTATTCAAACCAAATTGTTTTCTTCTCAAAATATATTCGGTTGCCAAAAGGTAATCCCAACTCCCTGTTCCTACTTGAAAACTTGGATTGATTGTGCCTGAATTGGCGTCGTTATATTTTCCAGTTGGTAATTTCAGTCCGCCTCCCATTTGCAAGGTGTGTGCAAAAAAAGTACTGTCCGTTTGGGTTTGATACAAACGATACATGGCTAAAACCGTGAGGTCGCCAATGCCATTTATTGATTGTTTTCCAGTTGATGTTTCCCTATTGTGTGCATGATAAGGAATTAAAACTGAAATCTGAATATTCTTCTTTATAGGAATTCTTGCCCAAACTTGTGTGGTATTGAAATTTTCGGTGTACCAAGGTGAATTGGTATATAATCCGTCTGTGGATTTATATTGTTGGTTAAAATAGCGAATACCAACAAAATTGGAATTGAGCATCGAAGCAAATCCCATACTGCCACCACTAGCAGAACAACCACAAGCATCGCAATCATCATCCAAAAGATCATAAAATTTAGTAAACGGATTTTTGAATTGCAAACTGTCTTTTTCGGTGGCATTTACCATTTGGAAAAATAGTATAAAAAGGATTATTGTTTTTTTCATTTTGAGATTTTTTTTTCAACCTTTTTTTAATATTAAGTTGTTATTGTTTTTAAACCATTAAGACATTAAGTTTCATTATGCTTTAATTTAAATCAAACATTTTTATTTTTTTAAAACCATTAAGACATTAAGTTTCAATATGCTTTAATTTAAAATCAAACATTTTTATTTTCTTAAAACCATTAAGACATTAAGTTTCATTATGCTTTAATTTAAAATCAAACATTTTTATTTTTTTTAAACCATTAAGACATTAAGTTTCATTATGCTTTAATTTAAAATCAAACATTTTTATTTTTTTAAAACCATTAAGACATTAAGTTTCATTATGCTTTTATTTAAATCAAACATTTTATTATTTTTAAACCATTAAGAAATTAAGTTTCATTAAGCTTTTATTTAAATCAAACATTTTATTATTTTTAAAACCATTAAGACATTAAGTTTCATTAAGCTTTAATTTAAATCAAACATTTTATTATTTTTAAACCATTAAGAAATTAAGTTTCATTATGCTTTTATTTAAATCAAACATTTTATTATTTTTAAACCATTAAGAAATTAAGTTTCATTATGCTTTTATTTAAATCAAACATTTTATTATTTTTAAACCATTAAGACATTAAGTTTCATTAAGTCCTGTATCTTTAGATTTAAATAATACTTTAGATCTTTTTGATTTTTTAGATCTTTTTGATTTTTTAAATTCTTTAGATTTTTTTAAATTCTTTAGATTTTTTTAGATTATAAAAAAGAATTAATATTCCGAAAATCGTTTATCGGTTAAATATTGTGTATCTGTTAATGTTTTTAGAAAAGCAATTAATGCTGATTTTTCAGTGACAGACAAGGCAATTCCCAAAGTTCCATTTTGCTTTAGAATTGGGTCTAATGTTGCAGAATCTATAACCTCTGAGCTGTAATGATCCAATACACCTTCTAAGGTGAGCAATCGTCCATCGTGCATGTAAGGTGCCGTTTTTTCTACGTTTCGAAGGCTTGGTACTTTAAACTTGTGCAAGTCTTGGTCGAGTTCGGTTACTCTATAGCGTCCCACATCATTCAGGGCAGGATTGACAGACAAGCCGTTATTTCTAAAAGAATTATCGGTAAACAAATCGGTTGCATGACAACTGGCACATTTTTGATTGAAAATGGCATAACCACTCAACTCTTGCTGCGTCAAGTCACCTCCTGCTTCATTGCGTCGGTATTTATCAAAACGAGAGTTGGATGAAGTTACCATCAGCATGAATTGTCCCAAGGCTTTGAGCATGTTTTCAGAGTTGATTTGTCCATCGGCGAAAGCCAATTTATATAACTTTTGATACTCGGCATCGCCTTTCATCATAGTTATAGCAGCACTAAAATCGCCATTCATTTCTACCGGATTTGTAAAAGGCAAAATTGATTGCAAGTCCAAATGATTGACGGCTCCATCCCACATAAAAGAAGTTTGATAGCCCAAATTTTGAATAGAAGGCGTATTTCTTGTACCTACAGCATCGTTTACACCATGACTAAAAGTGTGTCCGTGGTGCGTAAAAGCATTTTCTTGAATATGACAAAAACCACACGAAACCACACCGTCTGATGCCAATCGACCGTCATAAAACAATTTTTTACCCAGCTCAAAACCTTTTTGCGTAGGCGGATTATTTGAAATATTATATGCTAATGGCGGAAAATTTGAAGGAACTTTAAACTCTAAAGGCAAATTGGTGTAATCTTCGTCATCGTTGGTACAACTCCATAGCAAAGGTAAAATGAGCAACAATATTATTTTTGTTTTCATTTATAAAAATATTAAAGCGGTCAAAATAATTGACCGCTTATTAATAAAAAAATTAGTCGTTATGCACGTGATCTACCGTAAACATTTTAGAAAGATTAGTCGTAACCAATGCCAATCTATCGCCTCCCATAACATCCCCAGAAGTTCCTGCAGTAAGTGCTATTTTATTATCGCCATCAACAATGTTTTTAGCATCAGCCAAAATATGAATTTGAGGTGTAATTGTAGTTCTTACTTTTGCAATAGAAGGCAAAGTTATGGTAACTTCGGCATAATTGTAATTTTCTACATTATTTACCATCGTTTTACCCGTGTGTACTCTATAATTTCTTGGAGTTGTAAGCGTTGATGAAGTAACTGATCCTTCAAAATTTACAAATTTATACCCTCCAGTCCAGCTCCACATCATGCCAGCAGTTTGAGCAGTAGCTAAAAAATCACCTTGACCTGTTGCTCCAAGCTCCCATTGGGCTCTATCAACACCAATTCCGAATTTAATTTTGGTATAATTTCCTGCAGGCACATTTGTTAAATTTAAAATTTGACTTGCTGCAGTTGCCTCATCTACAATAAAATAGCTGCTCGATTTTGGGTATGTAAATGTAGTTCCGTCTTCTTTTGTAAGCACAACATTACTTACAATATATTTCAGTTGCGAAGCTTTAACTTTTTCACCATTTGAGTTAGTATATTCTGTTGCAAAAGCAAAGTTTGCACCGCCATATATGTTGTCGTATTCTACTTTTAATGTTCCGTTTCCAGAAATTACTTCTTCATCGTTATCTTTTGAACAAGATAGTAAACTCATTGTAGCTATTGCAATAGCAAATATATTTTTAAATTGAAATTTCATTTTTTTTAAATTTTTATGTATATGTTAAATAATTCATGCTGATTAAATAAAAAGCATAGCAAATTTATTTCGTTTCAAAAAAAGAAACAAAATGACACCAAAGTGTTTTAAAATTTAAAAAATGAAAATGGGAGGATGAAAAAAATCAAAACCAAATAAATGCTGATATAGATTCTTGTATATATAAATATTTTTTGTGGTTACAAATTTTGATTTTTTATAGATTTCCAAATAAAAGGTAGCTGTATAAAACCATTCAGATTCAAAAACACTTATTTTTTTATCGTTTTGAACTGGTTTTTCCGTTTCAGAAGATTGGGCTAATTGCTTCATCAAATGACATTTCCCGTTACAGTGCATTTGGGGTTTGGCTTTGTTGATACAAAGTTCTTTTGCAATATACTCATAATTAGCCATATAGTCTAAAACGGGTATTACGGGTTTTAGAAAAATAAACAAAGCTAATATAATTACAATCTTTTTCACGGATGCAAAATTACAATATTTTTAAAAACTAACAAGGCAAAAAAAGTTAATTTTTTCAATTCAAATTAATTTTTCTTAATCAAATTGCTTATTTTTAACAACAATTCATCAACATTATAAGGTTTTGTTATAAAATCGTTAATGCCAATATCTAAACAGGTTTGTAAATCATTTTCCCAAACATTGGCCGTAATGGCTATTATTGGTATTTGACTGATGCTTTTGTCTTCAAAATTTCTAATCATGATTGTCGCTTGATTGCCATCCAAAACGGGCATCATCAAATCCATCAAAATAATATCATAACTGTTTTTGGTTAATTCTGTTATTGCTTCCTGACCATTATTTACAATGGTTGTTTTACAATTGTTGATGGTATTTCTAAGCAATTTCTCAATCAACATTTGGTTAATTTTATTGTCTTCAGCAACTAAAATTTTACAATTTGAAAGTACCCGCATCATGTCTTCGTCTATCAATTTGTTTTCCTTCGTAGCTTTATGCACTACTTTTAAGGGTATTTCGATATTAAAAATAGTTCCAATACCTACTTGACTAGATACTTTAAGAGTTCCTTTCATCATCTGAATAATATTTTTTGTAATAAATAAACCGAGTCCAATACCTGAATTGGTTTGATTGTTTTTTACTTGAAAATATTTTTCAAATATTTTATCTAAATTTTCTGCATTTATTCCAATACCAGTATCTTGTATTTTGATATTGAGCATAAATATTTCATTCTTTTCATCAATAAAACTACCACCATATAGCATAGAAACATAACCAACATTGGTAAATTTAATAGAATTTGAAAGGATATTCATAATTATTTGATTCAATCGCTGGGCATCTCCCTTTACAAATATTGGAACATCGCTAACTTTTTTTATTACAAAACCAAGGTTTTTGGCAAATGCTACTTTTTTATTAATATTAAAAGACAAATTGATGTTTTCTTCTAATTTAAAATTATGAGTATTCAAACTAAAATCACCATTATTAATTTTGGTGTAATCCAATACATCATTAACCAAATTGAGTAAATGATTTGAGGAGTATTTCAATATCTTATTATAATCATTTATTTCGTTAAATCCTGTTTCTTTATCTACAATTATATCCGAAATTACTTTAATTGCATTCAAAGGTGTACGCATTTCATGGCTAATTGTAGCAAAAAAACCATCTTTAATTTTCTGAATATTGGTTTGTTCTTCTTGAAACTGTTCCAATTTTTTATTTTTAGACAACATGTTGTTTAAAAGACTATTGATAATTTCAATTTTCATCATTTCCATAAACAAAATACACAAAGTTACATTGATGATATTGATATTTTTCCAATATTCAAAGTATTTAATTTCCTCAGAATACTCGGATAAATCTAACCACGGTACATAATGTATGCCTAAAAATGTAACAATTACCACAACATAAGCTAATAATGAACCACGTTGAAAATTTACAGCATTGATAGACAATAATAAGAAAATAACCCATAAATACAAAAAGGGATGCTTGTTAAAATAAAAGATGCCGCCAACAGCCAATTCAAAATACAAACCAAATATAATCATATTGGCTTGATTCAATCTAATTTTAATTTCACTGTGGGTTATAACACTTTTTAATACCATATAGATCATCGGAACGATAACAATCAAATTGATAATGGCATAAATTTTGGCTCCACATATATAATTAAAAATAGAATAACAAAACAAGGCCGTAACATATAAACCAAGATAATCTGCCAATCTAGTAACATAGTGTGATACTAACTCGTCTTTTTCTTTTTTAAATAAGTTACGGGGTTTTTTCATAGATTATTTTTTTTCAATTACAAATATAAATAACTAAGTGCGAAGTTTTTAAATATTTTGAAAAAAAGACAGATTTATATTTATGATCAAAATTATAATAAATACAGAATTCCGTAAAATCATTAATTCAAAAAGCATCATTTAAAATATTTAGGATATAACAACATAAATATTTATATTAATCTTATTTTACTTAAATTATTAATCATATTGACAAATTTATTCATCAAAAAATAAATCAAAGCAACAAAAAATGAATTAAAAAAATGGGGCTGTAAAAACAAAAAATCCGAATTGATATTTAAAAAATAAATAAAACTGATGTGTCAATTATATTAAAATGATTGAAATTGCGTTTGATAAATGAATTAAAATCGTCTAAAATCATAAAAATTGATATAAAACTGATTTTGATAGTAAATAAGTTTACATAATTGTTATATTTGCACGCTATTTTAAAAACATGAATAAATTATACATCTTAATAACCCTTTTTAGTTTGAATTGGATGCAAGCTCAAACACATGAAATTGGTATTTTTGCTGGAGGTAGTAATTATATGGGCGATATTGGACCAACAGATTTTGTTGCACCTAATAAGTTAGCCTACGGTTTTATATACAAATGGAATAAAAGTCCAAGACATTCCTATCGTTTTTCTTACACTCAATCCACTATTAATGCTTCAGACTTGGATTCTGGTGTGCCAAGTCGGTATTTACGAGGATTGTCATTTAGCAACAATTTGAAGGAGTTTTCTGTTGGTTTAGAATTTAACTTTTTTGATTTTGATTTGCATCAAACAGGTTGGAAAACGACTCCTTATGTATATTCTGGTATCAATTATTTGATATATGATGAACAATTTTTTTTAAACAAAGAATTAAAATTCGATTATACAAGCAGCAATTTTAGTGTACCAATGGTTGTTGGTGTAAAAACAAACCTTACGAATCATCTAATTTTAGGATTGGAAGTAGGAGTAAGATATGCTTTTACAGACAACCTTGATGGCACAAAACCCAAAAATGTGAATTTGAAAAGTTTGCGTTTTGGCAATACACAAAGTAATGATTGGTATGCTTTTTCGGGTTTTACCCTAACCTATACCTTTGGTAGAAAACCATGTTATTGTAACAACTAGATTATGAACTTATTAGAAAAAATAGATATTGAAAATTTGCCAAAGCATATTGCCATCATCATGGACGGCAATGGCCGATGGGCCAAACAACGGGGTTTTATGCGGGCTTTTGGCCATGAAAATGGTACAAAATCTGTGAGGACAACCATTGAAACCTGTGCTAGAATGGGCATTCAAAACTTAACATTGTATGCTTTTTCAACAGAAAATTGGAACAGACCCAAGCTAGAGGTGGATACACTAATGTCGTTGTTAGTCAAATCTTTAAAAAACGAATTTAATACCCTACAAGAAAACAATATCCGATTTAATACTATTGGAAATATTGAAATGCTGTCTAAAAACACACAACAAGAGTTACAAAAAGTGATGGAAGGAACGGCCAACAATACTCGAATGACCTTAACTATTGCCTTAAGTTATGGATCGCAAGAAGAAATCATTCATGCAGTTAAAAAAATCAGCGAAAAAGTTAAAAATAATATAATTTCGATAGATAGTATTGATGAATCCATAATTAATAAGCATCTTTACACCCACAATTTGCCCGATGTCGATTTATTGATAAGAACAAGTGGTGAACAACGTATAAGCAATTTCCTTCTATGGCAAATTGCTTATGCAGAATTATTTTTTACAGATGTATTATGGCCAGATTTTAAAGACGAGAATTTATATGAAGCAATTATCAGCTATCAAAAAAGAGAACGCAGGTTCGGAAAAACAAGTGAACAAATTAAATAATAAGTTAGTGTTACAAAAAAGTTTAAAATTAGTTATTACCCTATTGGTTTTTGGAATTTCAATAGTAGCAAATGCCCAAGACAGAGTACCTTATGATCAGGGTACCAAATATATTTTAGCCAAAGTTGATGTAACAGGCAAAATCAATTTCAATGCACAAACCGTAGTAACCTTTGCCGGTTTAGAAAAAGGTCAGAACATTACTGTTCCAGGAGAAGAAATCAGTGCGGCTATCAAAAAGCTAGGCAAACTTGGTTTATTTAGCGATATAGATTTTTATGTAAATAAAGTTGTTGGCGATAGTATTTATTTAGAATTAAACATCAATGAATTGCCAAAATTGAGCGAAGTTAAAATTAATGGTGTCAAAAAAGGAAAAATAGAAGCCTTAATTAAAGAAAATAGCCTTACAAAAGGCAAAATTGTAAATGACAATTTAATAACAACTACTAAAAATTATATTGAAAATAAATATAAAAAAGAGGGGTATTTTAACACCAAAGTTTATATCAATCAAATAAAAGATACTACTACCATCAACGAAGTAAAACTCTTGGTAAACATTGATAAAGGCGATAAAATTAAAATTGAATCTATTGATTTTGAAGACAATAAGCAATTGAACGATGCTAAATTGCGATCGGCCATGAAAGATACCAAACAAATTAATCGATTTAGAATTTTTAAAGGTTCCAAATTTATTAATGCTAAATACAAAGAAGATTTGGTAAAAGTAATAGACAAATACAAAGAAAATGGGTATAGAGATGCACGAGTAATTTCTGACACCATTAAATATAATGACAAGACCAATAAATTAGCCATAAAAGTAAAAGTAGAAGAAGGGCATAAATATCATTTTGGAAACATCAAGTTTATAGGAAACACCGTTTATCCCGATCAATTATTGCAACGCATTTTAGGAATCAACAAAGGAGATACATACAATGGAGTATTATTACAAAAAAGAGTTGAAGACAAATCAAAACCCGACGGAGAAGATATTGCCAATTTATACCAAAACACAGGGTATTTATTTTCAAAAATCAATCCAGTAGAAGTACGCACTGCCAATGATTCGATTGATTTTGAAATCCGTGTTACAGAAGGGCCAATTGCTTACTTTAACAAAATTACGGTTGTGGGTAATGACAAAACAAACGACCATGTGATTTACAGAGAATTACGCACAAAACCAGGTCAAAAATACAGCAAAGAAGATTTAGTTCGAACAATCCGAGAGATTGGGCAATTAGGCTTTTTTGACCCAGAATCTATCAAACCCGACTTTAAAAATGTAGATGCCGCAGCAGGAACAGTAGATATTCAATACAATTTGGTTGAAAAAGGAGCCAGTCAAATAGAGCTTCAAGGAGGCTATGGCGGCAGTGGCTTTATTGGAACATTAGGGCTTTCGTTCAATAACTTTTCTGCTAGAAATATGTTTAAAAAAGAAGCTTACAAACCATTGCCAATGGGCGATGGACAAAAATTGGCACTTAGGTTACAGGCCAGTACTTTTTATAGAACTTATAGTTTGTCTTTCTCAGAACCTTGGTTTGGCGGCAAAAAACCTGTAAGTTTTTCAGCATCTCTCGCAAGTAGTAAACAATATTTATTTACAGGTGGTACAACTTCAGACAAAAGTAGAAGTTTTGACATTACCTCATTATCCGTTGGTATAGCCAAAAGGCTTACCGTGCCAGATGACTTTTTTGTGTTGTCTCATACTTTATCATTTCAATATTACAATTTAAATAATTACAACACAGGGTTATTTACTTTTGGAGACGGTTCGTCAAGAAACTTATCTTACACTATAGGATTAAGCAGAAATAACAAAGGTGTAAACCCTATTTTTCCTACTTATGGATCAGAATTTAGTTTGACAGCCAAATTTACACCACCTTTTTCATTATTTGATAAAATTAATGTAGATGATTTAGCAAAACTAGAAGAGTATAAATTACGAAATGAAGGTGATGGGTATTTTAGTCCAATAGATGGCAATTGGATTAATAACAATGATTATATTAAAGTAAAAACAACTGCAGCAGGAACAGGATATGTAAAAGCAGCCGACTATACAGAGGCCGATGCAAATGCAAGTAAGATTGATCAAAAACAATTCAAATGGCTCGAATATTATAAAATTAAATTCAAAGCAGATTGGTACACAAAATTGTATGACCAATTAGTTTTAAGAACCATGGGCGAATTTGGATTTATGGACAAATACAGTTCAGGCAAAAATTTAGTTCCTTTTGAAAGGTTTTATTTAGGCGGCGATGGGTTGGCAAATTTCGCATTAGATGGTCGTGAGGTAATTGGTCTTAGAGGGTATCCAAACCAATCCTTGTCTAATTCAAATGGATCTACAATATATAATAAATTTTCATTAGAATTGAGGTATCCACTAACATTAAAATCGTCGGCATCTATTTATATGTTAGGATTTATGGAGGCTGGTGCTGCCTATAGCTCGTTTCAAAACTACAATCCTTTCCAACTGAATCGTTCGGCAGGTGTTGGTTTAAGAATTTTTATGCCTGCATTTGGTTTATTAGGGATTGATTTTGGACACGGTTTTGATTCATTACCAGGCGAAACAAAAGCCCATGGATGGGAAACCCATTTTATAATTGGACAACAATTTTAATGAATTTTATGATTTATTATATCTAATTTTATATTTTTGAACTATGAAAAAGCAAATTTTAATTTTAGCAACCATTTTCTTATCATTGATGGCAAATAGCCAATCAAAAGGAATAAAAATTGGATATATTGATATGGAATATATTTTAGAAAATGTTCCAGACTATAAAGATGCCAAAAATCAATTGGAACAACGTGCTCAAGTTTGGCAACAAGAAATTGAGGCCAAAAAAAATGAGATAACCAAATTGAAAGAATCATTAGCAACAGAAAAAGTACTGCTTACTAAAGAGTTGATAGATGAACGAAATGAAGAAATCAAATTTCAAGAAACGGCTTTAAATGATTACCAACAAAAAAGATTTGGCCCAACTGGAGATTTGATTGTTCAAAAAAAATTATTAGTTCAACCTATTCAAGACCAAGTTTTTACAGCAGTTCAAGATATTGCAGAGTCTAAAAAATATGATTTTGTTTTTGATAAATCGTCCGATTTAACCATGTTGTTTGCTTCCAAACGTTATGATATTAGCGACAAGATTGTGAGTATCATCAACAGAAGTACCAAAAAAACGGAGATGACCAAAAAACAAATTCAAGAAGAGGAAGAAAAAGAACGTAAAAAAGAACTCATCGAAGACAATCCAGCCCTTTCTGAAAGACAAAAAGTGATGGAGGAAAAAAAATTGGCTCGAGAGAAAATGATGGAAGATAAAAAATTAGCCGCTGCCGAAAAGAAAAAAGCACAAGAAGAAGCAAAAGCTAAATTGAAGGCAGATCATGAAGCTAAAAAACTTGGCACGATTTCTGATAATAGCAATAATGAGAAAGAAAAAGATGCTATTAACCTTGAAAAAACTACCTCAGATGACAGCAAAAAAGAAATTGTACTAGAAAAACAAGAAATCAAAAACAGGGCTTTTGAAGAAAGAAAAAAAGCCATTGAAGAAAGAAAACAAAAAGTAATGGCAGAAAGAGAAGCCGCCAAAAAAGCAAAAGAAGCCGAAGTAGAACGAAAAAAAGAACAAAAAAACCAAATAAAAGAAAATAATTAATTACTAAATACTTTACAAAAATGAAACAAATCAAAACTTTATTAGCTGCTGCCATATTATTTATTGGTGCACAATCTATGCAAGCACAATCAAAAATGGCACACGTTGATACAAACGAAATCATGTCGAAAATGCCAGCAATGCTAGAGGCTCAAAAACAATTGCAACAAATTGGCAAAACTTATGAAGATACTTTCAAAACTATGACAGACGAGTATTCGGCAAAATTAAAAAAATATGATGCGGAAGTAGCTACAGCTGGCGAAAAAGTAAACGAAGAAAGAGCCAAAGAAGTGCAAGACATGCAAAAAAGAATTTCTGATTATAGAGAGAATGCTCAAAAAGAATTAGAAACCAAACAAGCAGAATTGACCAAACCAATTTATGAAAAAGTTAAAGCCTCTATCAAAAAAATTGCTAAAGCCAAAGGGGTTCAATACGTTTTAAATGCTGATGGTTTATTAGTTGCAGACGGATTAGATTTGACTGCAGATATCAAAAAAGATTTAGGTTTCTAAAATATTTTTTATACATATCAAAAAACTGTTCCTTTTTTATTGAAATTGGAACAGTTTTTTTTTATTTTTGTTCCATGATTCAAACAAACGCAATTGGACTTTTCGATTCGGGTATTGGTGGCACTTCTATTTGGAAAGCCATACACCAATTGTTGCCTCACGAAAACACCATTTATCTGGCAGACAGTAAGCATGCTCCTTATGGACAAAAATCTAAAAATGACATTATAGATTTGAGTTTCAAAAACACAGAATTGCTTTTAAAACACCATTGCAAACTCATTGTCGTGGCCTGCAACACTGCTACTACAAATGCCATTAAAGAACTTCGTGATCATTTTGACGTTCCTTTTATTGGCATTGAGCCAGCCATAAAACCAGCAGCTACAAATTCTAAAACCCAAACTATTGGCATATTGGCCACTCAAGGTACTTTAAATAGCGACCTGTTTCATAAAAATGTTGCACAATTTGAACATACAAAAATAATAGAACAAGTGGGACATGGATTGGTTCAATTGATAGAAAATGGACAAATAGAATCTGATGACATGCACTATTTATTGCAATCGTATTTAAAACCAATGATTGCAGCCAATATAGACTACCTTGTTTTAGGCTGTAGCCATTATCCGTATTTGATGCCACAAATCCGTAAAATAGTTCCAAAACACGTTCAAATTATCGATTCGGGCGAGGCAGTTGCCAGACAAACCAAAAAAATATTAGACGATTTACATCTCTTAAACACCCAAACATACATACCTGAATGTATTTTTTATACCAATGCCAATACTTCGGTTTTGTCTGGGATTTTAGACAATCAATATAAAGTACAATATAAAGATTTTTAGCAATAGAAATTAAAATATTATTTACAAAAAATATTTTTGACTTTTTTTATACCAAATATATTTATAAAATAGTCCAAAGATGCGTAGTTATCTTTTAGAAAAAATTTTCAAGAAAAATCGTTGCATAGCTGGGCTACGGAACTATTTTTTTTGACTCATTTTAGCAAAAAAGAACCAATAGATTGGACTATTTTATATGTATATTTGGTATTATTTGCCCAAAATATAATTTCTACCATGTATCAATACACTAGGTTCGATCAAAATAATACTAAAAACACCCGCTAAAATTAATACTTTTAAAATATTATGGGTGTTTAAAAAAGCTTCCTGAGTATGGGCTTTCCAAAGGCTGATGCTTAAATATATAAAAAAAATGAAGCACATATAGAAATAAATATCCATATAACCTACCGAGTAAACATTTACCAAAAAATATACAGGAATTACTGTAAGAATGAGTAAGGAAATAATGATTCTTTTAGACCAATTTTCGCCATATACATTTGGAATTGTTAAATAATTATTAGCAAAATCTCCTTTCATATTTTCTAAATCTTTGATCATTTCTCGAACCAATATCAAAAGAAAAAGGAAACTGGCATGAAAAAAAATAACTTCATAAAAATTTTTAAAATACAATAATATACCAAAAAATGGCAAAACCGCCAATATAGATGCTAAAATGTTGCCTACAAACGGTATTTTTTTAAATTTATGACAATAAATCCAAATTAAAAAAATGTATGTTGAATAAAATAATACGGCTCGCCAAGAAACGATAAAGGCAATAATAGCAACTAAAAAATTTAAACCAAAATAGACTTGTAATTTTGTAGATTGACTTACTAGTCGGTCCAATTTGGATTTATTGGGCCTGTTGATTAAATCTTTTTGACTGTCATAAAAATTATTGATGATATAACCCGAGGCAATAGTCATGCTTGAAGCCAATACCAATATAAATAAATCTACATCCAAAATTACACTTAACGCCCTTACTTCTGGAGCTAAAATAAAAATAGCGGCAAGATATTGAGCCAAAATAATCACGATAATATTATAGGCTCTGACAACCGAAAAAAGACTTACAAACTTCAGTATCAACCATTTACTTTTTCGGCTCAACATAAGTAGTAATTAAAATTGGTACACCACTTCAAGTTTATAATCTTTTAGTGCTGTTTGTGCTTTTTCCAAATCTTCGGTAAAGCCTAAAATGTAGCCTCCGCCTCCAGAACCGCAAAGTTTCAAATAATAATCGTTGGTATCTATGCCGTTTTGCCAAACACCGTGAAAGGCTTCAGGAATCATTGGTTTGAAATGGTTTAAAACTACTTTTGATAATTTTTTAGTATTAGAAAATAGGGATTTCATATCGCCTCCCAAAAAATTTTCTACACAAGCATCGGTATATTTTACAAACTGGTTTTTCAACATCACTCTAAAACCTTGATCTTTAAGGTTTTCCATAAAAATATTTACCATTGGAGCTGTTTCGCCAACAATGCCAGAATCTATCAAAAATACAGCCCCTTTTCCGTTTATGGATTGGGTAGGAATACCTGCCGTTTGAATATTGTCTTTAGAATGTATCAAAATAGGAATACTCAAATAGCTGTTTAATGGGTCGAGGCCAGAACTTTTTCCATGAAAAAAAGATTCCATTTGACCAAAAATATGTTTTAAAGTAAGTAATTTTTCACGTGTTAAGTTTTCTAACACGGTAATTTTATCATAAGCATATTTATCATAAATAGCGGCTACCAAGGCACCACTACTCCCTACTCCATATCCTTGAGGAATACTAGAGTCAAAATACATGCCCCTTTGAACATCTTCTTGCAACAATTCCAAATGAAATCGAACCAAATTTGGCTGTTCAATTTGTAAATTTTGCAAATAACTTACATATCGTTTCAAACTTTCGTTGGATTTTACAGCTTCGGCACTAGGATTTTCATCAACTTTTAATGCTCCGTTATAAAAATTATACGGTATTGACAGTCCTTTAGAGTCTTGAATGATGCCATACTCTCCGAAAAGTAATATTTTTGAATAAAAAAGTGGTCCTTTCATCTTATTTTGTTGATTAATTTGGGGTTCATTAAATCATTTGTGTAGCTCCATGGCCTACTTCGTCGCAAATATACTGCCCTTTTTGACAATAAACAACTAATTCTTGTTGAATAAATGTTTCAACTGCTTTCAAATATTTTTTTGGATACAAAACATGCACATTTGCCCCCGCATCTAACGTAAAACAGACTGGAATTTGGGTCGTTTTTCTAAATTGCCAAATCGCATTAATTATGGCTAATGTAGGGGGTTTCATTAAGATAAAATAAGGCATCGAAGTCATCATCATAGCATGTAAGGTTAGTGCTTCGCTTTCTACAATGCCAATAAAAGTTTCTAAATCTCCTTTTGAAATGGCTAATGATAATTGATGTAGTTGTAGTTTTGCTTGTTCAAATCGTTGTGCTGCAAATGGATGGCCGTGCATCAAATTGTGACCAAGTGTGCTCGATACTTGTTTTTCGCCTTTATCTACTAATAAAATTGTATCTTGAAAATCTGTAAACACTTCGTGTATTTGATTTGGAAATGGTATTCCAAACACATCCGAACTATCAAAATGAGGATGCTGACCCCAAATGACCAATTGTCCTTTGATGCTTCTGCACGCACTACCAGAACCCAATCGAGCCAAAAACGAGGCTTTTTTGTAAAAATATTCGTCTGTTATTTGCGGGTTTAATAATTTTTCCAAACTCATTATATTCATTGCCAAAGCTGCCATTCCTGAAGCTGAAGACGCTATACCCGAACTGTGTGGAAAAGTATTTTGTGTATCTATTTGAAAATGATATGCCTTCAAATAAGGACAATATTTGACTATTCGTTCAAAAAACTGTAAAATTTTGGGTTTAAATGCTTCCTTGGGTTGGCCTTCAAAAAGCAATTCAAAAGAAAAATCATGGGTATGGGCTTTTTTTTGAAAATGTAATTGGGTTATGGTTTTACAATGATTTAGTGTAAAACTTATAGAAGGATTTGCAGGAATTTGAGGGGTGCTTACCTCTTGCTTGCCCCAATATTTAACCAATGCAATATTACTTGGGGCACTCCATTGAAGGGTTCCTTCTTGAATGTTTTCTAAAAATGTTGTTGCTACAAACTGATTTTCTGATTGGATAATCATGCGGATTAATTACAAATTTATCATGCAAAGGTAGTCAATTTGGAGATTGAATAAACAACAAATAGTAAATTTTTCTTAACTTAAAAAAATAACAAAACTGTTTTATTTAATTGGCAAAAAAAATAGGGCTATGGGTCGTTTTATCATGGTTTCATGCCATAATTTAATTTACATTAATTTATTGTGTTCTAAATTGAGAAGGCGATATACCAACATGTTTTTTAAAAAAACTATTAAAATGGGTCCCTTCCTGAAAACCTAAACTATATCCTACTTCGGAAATGTTCCACAAACTGTGTTTTAATAATATTTTGGCCTCCTGCACTTTCCTTTCGGCAATAAGTTGCGAAGTGGTTTTATGGGTTACTGCTTTTATGGCTCGGTTCAAATGGTTTACGTGTACATTGAGCTGGTTTGCAAATTCAGATGCTGTGCCAATTTGCATGCTTTGGTGTGCATCGTCTATGGGAAATTGGCGTTCCAACAATTCTAAAAATAAAGTTGCTATGCGTTCGGAGGCATTAATAGAATGTACGTTTATTCTGGCTTTTGGTTCTAATTTCATTGCAAAATGCAACAACTCATAAACCAAATTTCTTAACAAATCGTATTTAAAAACATAATCTGCATTGATTTCGTCTAGCATTTTAACGAAAATGGGTTCTACTTTGGCCAACTGTTCATCGGTCAGTTCAAAAATAGGTGTGCCATTGGGTTGAAAGACCGTATATTGGTTAAGATTGCCAAATTGATGAAAAAAATGGGTATTGAAAATGCAAAAATAACCCGCTCTATATTCTTCTAAATGATCCCATTTGTAAGGAATTTGCGGATTTGAGAAACAAAGTGCCTGCTTTTTTACTTCGACCACCTGATCTGCAAAATAGACATTGCTGTTCCCTTTGGCCAAACTAATTTTAAAAAAATCCCTACGTTTATAAGGAATCGGCTGTGCTTTGTCGCCCACAAAAGGGGCTAATGTAAACACATTGAAATGCCCTAATTCGTTTTTGAGATTTTCGGGCATCCAATTGAATTTATTTTTATAAAAATCAGCTAATGTTTCTGGTTTTTCCATAGTCAAAAATAAAAAAAAATAGATTATATTGCATCAATAATTATAGGTTAGAGACAAATTCCATATAAAAGCTTTGCCAGGAATAGCAGTTTGAATCGATTGATTTACAATTGAAGACAAAACAAAAGGTGTTTTCTTATTATACAAACTTACTGTTGTGGAACAATAATAGCCCGATTTATTATCCATTTTCAAATAATAGATTTGAGGTTGCCATTTCAAAAAAATTTCGGGTACCACTTTGATATTAGAAAACGTACTATTCAGTGTAATAAAATGGGTGTTATTTGTTGTACCAAAATCCCATCCGTGCGAATATAAGTAATACAAACCAATACTTGCATTTTTAGTAAGCGTCAAAGTAGGAACAATTTCAGTGGCAGTGTATCTGTTTGTAATGAGGCTATTTTTAACAACACCATGCTGATCCAATACAGTTTCTTCTTTGAAAGCGATGGCTGGATGTGCTCCCAAGCTTAATTTAAACCGTGAATGAGTTACTATTTTATACCTTCCCCAAAAAATAAACGACCAAGGTTGTGCCTCTAATGAAAAACGCAATTGAGGGTCGAAGCTCCAACGGGAAGCATGTATAGAAAAATCAAAAATTGCGGCTGGTTTTCCTAAAGAAAAAGTAGGCAAAAGCGAAATGCCATTGTTTGTAGCAGTAATGGCTCCAGAAAACGAAGTAGTTGTAGCAGCTTCTTGAGAAAAAATACTGTTAGTAAAAAGTAAAATAAACAAAACCCATTTGGAAAAAATACCATGTTGCATAAATCAAATAATTTTAAAAAGATGACTTGTGCAAAATTGTACCATTTATAATTGTTTCAATGATATATTTCAAATTTAATATGGCAAAAATCAAACCATTTGGAAGTCTTAAGATGTAAATTGCAAACACTAAAACGAAATATGTTCTTAATTTTTATTTGTATATATAAATAAATATTTCAATATTAACAAACAAATTATTTCAAATCAACTAATTTAGAATTTGTATTTCTATAAAAAAATGCCGTTAAATGTTTTTCAAAAAAAATAATAAAAAAAAAAGATTATAAAAAAGTGGAACTAAATTCTCTTACAATCCTAACAAAAACAATTTTTCGATAAACCCATAAGGGGGGTGCATGTAATCGGTTTAACTCATGGTTTTTATTTTTTATAGGTATTAGTTGGATTTAATTTGTTTTAACTATATTTTAACTTATATATTTTGTTTTTTTTAAGTATTCATTGATTAAAATTCATTGCTTGGTTTTAAGATGCAAGGAAACTCTAGCTGTTGTAGGTAGTTGTTTTTAACAAACTAATTCAAATTTAATAAGCAAATATTTTATGTTAAATGTTTAGGTTTACTTATAACTAAATAGTATATTTGCGCTTAAAAATTAAATAATTGAGAAAAAGTAATTGACTTAGTAATTTTTAGCGTCGCACGACTCTTTTGATGTCGTGTTTTTTATTGACTTTTTATTAGCTATACCTAGTAGCTAAAATTTTTATTGCTTTTTGCGAAGCAATTCTTTTTGCCGAGGCAGACGTGAGTTTCTGTCCATTCTAACGTTAACAACTATTGAAACTAAACATAAATGACCTAGTTGAGGTGGACTATAATACCTAAACATAAACAAAAGTGATTCTAACTATTTTATGTATCTCTTTCTACGCTCTATGTAGAAGGGTAAAAGATGTCTTGGATTTTATCTATAGACTAATTAGGTTAAACAAATGCGGGTGTGACTGCTAAAGTTTAACTTGTCGTAAGGACAAATTCTGAATGTTTAACATGAGAGGTCATTTGTTTTCGACGACGGCGACTTCTCATAATTAGCACAAAATTAAATAAATTAATTTATTGTACAATACTTTTTCTCAAAAATTTCAAAGAATTTAATTTAACCTTTAATAACACATAATAATATGAAATTTATAAATGTCACAGAAAACGGCTCAAACAAAATCAAAACAATAGCAACCGATAAAATTAAAACTTTAGAGTCTTTCCAATTTAAAAGTGGAATAGATGGTTGTATTATTTATTTTACTGATAAAACTGAACTTTGGGTTAATCAAAGTAAGGCAGATATTATAAATCTTGTTGGCTAACTTAAAACCAACACTCTTTCTAAATTGCGTTTAACATATTCAAGTCTGTATTGCGTTTGAGTATGTTAAACCTTTTAGTTTTTCGGTTAATTCCTTGATTAGTTTTTCATTTTTAGTTTTTTTTCTACATCTACCATTCTCTAGTTGTTTTTTAACGCTTTGCTTTTTACAATTACCTACAACGTTTCTCATATTTGCGAAGGCGGGGATTTTTAGCACAAATGTTCATTTGAAAAACTGAATTTGAACCTTGCACTAAACTGTCATAGAAGCACCAAACCCCCGCTTTTGCAAATATGATGTTAGCGGTAGTTTAGTCAACATTGTCATGTAAAAACATATTATTTGGCCTTATCATGCTTACTATTTCCATATTTTTTTTCCTAAGACTTGTTGTCAAATTGGAGAAATAAATTTCATCCCTTCCAATTTTCAGTATCCTTTTCAATTCTTTTCCAGCCGATGTCAATAAGTAAAACTTGAGTTGATAATCTGTAGAACTGCGGTTTTCAATAAAGTTGATGGTTCCATCAGGTAAGACTATTTCTAAGTCAGATTTAACAGGTATGCAAATGTTTGCGATTTCAGAATTATTTAAGAGTCCGAGGTCACACAAATGAATAAAAGAACTAAAGTCAAAATTGTAGGAGTCCTTAAAGCTTGTATTTTCACTAATCTTAATTATTATTGAATTATTCTTTGTGTTTATTACTCTTAAGCATAAATTTTCAAATAATTTGCAGTCATCAGCAGTCATGACTTTTAGTTTGTCCAAAGTCATTTTGGAAAAGCTATTTTTTGCTAGACATTCTTCAGCAAGAATTTTTGCCCATAGTTTTTTAAGCTCATCTTCAGATACATCTTGTGATGTCGAGATGAAATAATTTAACCAGTCTTTACTTATATTTTCTGGTTTAGATTTTTCATCTAATTGGTTTATTGTGTTCTGAACAATGCTTTCCAGATTTAGTTGTCGTTGAATTTCCGTTTCATAAATTCTGATAGTTGTTCTATTGAAAATGTTAATTTTATCAATTTCTAACTGCTTAATAGCTTTTCTTTTTTCAATTATTAGGTCAGTTTCAGATCAAACAAGTTTTCTAACAGGGTCAATAACTATTCCAACAGTGTCTCTTACTACTGATGAAAGTTTGTCAATCGCATTTCCTAAGTTTGATATATCCATGTCTGTTATTTAAATTACCGCTAACTAGTAGATATACGAAAGTTATTGCGTTTTTAACATTCTATATCCACTTCACAAAAGTACAAACAAAAAAAATACTTTGCAACTTTTTTATAAAAAAGCCACATGAATAAATATTATCGTAAAACAAACGTATCATTACAACTTATTTATTTTCAAAAAAGTGCCAGCAGTTTGTTGCTGTATGTTCAGGGTTACTCTTTTGGGAGTCTAACTGAAAGTCGCCCTTGGGCTATGGATGAAAGATTGCTACATTTTTTGTAGGTCATCTTGTTTTTGAAAAAAAAGCTGCTTGAATAGGGTTTGTTAAAAATGGTTTGCTAACTTTAATTTATTTTAAATGTAAAATTTAATTTTGCTTTTATCACTCGTTTATCCACTACAAACATAAAACTATTTTTTTATTTCTGAAAACTATTTTTACATTTTTTTATGTTTTATATAAGTACTGCAAAAAAACTTAAAATAGTAATAGGGCTAATTGTAAGTCATACCAAAATAGTCCATGTTGTTTCTTCAACTTCCTAATGTCTTTTTGCGTTAGGGATAGTAGTGGAAATCCTTTTTTGTTTTTTCTTTAAAAACAAAAAAGATTATTTCACAATATTATATTTCTTTTGGAGTTCAATGAACGTTGTTTGGAACGAATAGCCCGACCCTTGGGGAACGCAAAAAAATATTATATTACGAGTTTTTCTTATAAAATAGGATTATATATCAGATAAAAAAATTATATGTATTCTTTTACAATAGCACGTGCAACTACATGTCCTGTTGTCCAGGCATTTTGGAAATTGAATCCTCCTGTTACGGCATCTATATTTAAAATTTCACCCGCAAAATATAAGTTGGGGTGTAGCTTACTTTCCATTGTTTTGAAATTAATTTCTTTCAAATCTATGCCTCCAGCGGTTACAAATTCTTCTTTAAAGGTGCTTTTTCCATTGATTTGAAAGGTGCTTTGTAGTAATTGTGCTAGTAGTTGCTGCAATTGTGTTTTGGTACAATCGGCCCATTTTAGGTCTGTTGGTATGGCTGCTGCTATAACTTTTTGTTCCCAAAGTCGATTGGGAATTTGAAAAGGGCATTTTTTTGAAATGGCTTTTTTGGCATGATTTTTTTTGGTTTCTAATAAAATTTCAAAGGCTGTTGTAGTATCGGTATCGAATAGCCAATTGATTATGATTTCAAATTTGTAATTTATTTCTGCTAAATAACGTGCTGCTATGGCCGAAAGTTTTAATATTGCTGGGCCACTCAAACCCCAGTGGGTAACTAACAAATCGCCTGCAACATGAAATTTTGTACCTTTGATTTGTATTGTTGCTTTGGTTGCTACGCCTGGTAGTGTTTGTATGCGTACATCTCGGGTGTTGAATGTAAATAACGATGGCACGGGTGGTATGATGGCATGGCCTTGGTTTTGAAGCATTTCCCAAATTTTTGGATTGCTTCCTGTGCATAAAACCAAAATGGGCGACCAAAATTGGGCTTGATGGGTTTCGATTTTCCAACCTTCTCGACTCTTAAAAATATGCTGAACACTATGGTTTGTTAAAACTGTTATGGCATATTGCTGTGCTTGTTTTAAAAAACAATCGATAATGGTTTGTGCACTATTTGATTCTGGAAACATTCTGCCGTCGGGTTCTGTTTTAAGGGTAACTCCATGATTTTCAAACCATTCTACTGTATCTCCTGAACAAAATTGATGAAAGGGTCCTTTTAATTCTTTTTCGCCCCGTGGATAAAATTTGACCAACTCGTTGGGTTCAAAACAAGCGTGGGTTACATTGCATCGGCCTCCGCCAGATATGCGTACTTTTGATAATACCTCTTTACCTCTTTCTAAAATGGCTATTTTTATATGTGGTTGTTGTTCGGCAATATTGATAGCGGTAAAAAAACCAGAAGCTCCTCCCCCAACGATTATTACATCATATTGTTGATTCATCTTTTATTTGACGTATAAAATTTTAATATTTATTGTAAGTTTTATATTATTCAATATAAATATAAAATAGCCCAATCTTCATACTCTTTCTAGCTAAAATGAGTCAAAACAAATAGTCCCGAAGCCCAGCTATACAACGATTTTTTTGAACATTTTTTCTAAAAAATAACTACACATCTTGGGTCCATTTTATAAATACATTTGGTATTAAATAATGTCTGGAAAATCGGATATGATACCAGAAACACCAAACTGTTTCATTTGATTGACCTCTTCTATATGATTTACTGTCCAAGTAATAACTTTAATATTTTTTTGTTGTATTGTAGCAACATTCTCTTGGTTTAATAAATGATAATAGGGATGCAAATTTTCGGCTTTCATAAATTTTGCAAAATGAAAAGCAAGGTCTAAATTGGTTTCTGTTAAAATGCCAATTGGTATTTGATGGTTTTCAAAACGCAATTGTTGCAATAGTTGCCAATTGAAACTTGAGAGGAGTAAATTTTTGTATGAAATAACTTGTTTTTTTATTTTTTTATTTAACAAATATAGCAATACATCCACCCCATCGACTGCTTTTAGTTCAATGTTCAACAAAGTAGTAGTTCCAAAATGAGTGAGTACTTGTTCTAAACTTGGAATTGGGTGCTGGTTATTGATGCGAAGCGATTGGATTTCTTTAAACAAAAAATCTTTAACCAATCCAGTACCATTTGTTGTGCGGTCCACACTTTCGTCGTGCATGACTACCAAAACATTGTCTTTAGTCAATTGAACATCCAATTCTATACCGTTTGCCCCCAAAAGCAAAGCTTTTTGAAAAGACACTAGTGTATTTTCGGGTTCATACCCCTTTGCTCCACGATGACCCAATTTTAGCATGTATTTACTTTTTTTGGTACATTTTGTAAATAATGTATGCCAATCCTGCGGCCAATAGATATGGAATTACCATCAAATAAACAATGCCGTCGTTTACGGCTTGTGCTTTTATATTGTTGCCATTACTTTCCAAAGACGCTCTACACATAGCACACTGAGAGTCTGCATAATAGGGCATCAATACCAAAAAAAAGGCCAATATATATTTTGTATAAAAACGCTTAGTTGGCATAATAGGGAGCAATCATCAAATAAACAATAACACCTGTTACAGCAACATATAACCAAATTGGAAAAGTTATTATAGCAATTTTTTTATGTTTATCAAATTTTTCTGATAATGCTCTAACATAAGTAATTAAAACCAAAGGTATTACAGCATTAGACAATATAATATGTGTAATTAAAATAAAATAATAAACATATTTTATGAAACCTTGTCCACCAAATTTTGTTGAATCTGAAGTTAAATGATAGGCTACATACATTGCAAGAAAGGATACAGATAAAGCAATGGCCACTTTCATTAACAATTGATGTTGTGCCACGTTACCTTTTTTAATAGCCCCTACGGCCGCTATTAATACCACAGCAGTTATGCCATTGATGGTTGCATATATGGGTGGTAAAAACGACAGTGGTGCAACTTGGATACCAAAATCTTTTAACTTTACTGTAAAAAGTAGGGCCACTACGAGCGGTATGGCAACCGAAAGTAAAATTACCCATTTGTTGTACTTTTGTTCTACATTTTTTTGTTCCATTACTCTTCTAATAATAAATTAATGTCTTGCATAATTGCTTTTATTCCTTCTTTTTCCAACCCATCATAATAGCCAATTGGGTTTCCGTATCCATCTTTTCTACATCTTATTTGACCTTTTTTATCAATTAATGCAAAAAGTCCAGAATGTTCAAAACCTCCATTGACATTGATGTTTTCGCCTGCAAAAATATTAAATCCTTTGTTAGCAATACCATAAATATACTCTTTTTTTCCGGTTAAAAATTGCCAATTTTTAGACACAACTCCTATTTTTTGAGCATGTGTTTTCAATACTGCTGGGGTATCATTTTCTGGATTGATGGTAATAGAAGCTATGGCAAAATTAGGATTTCCAAAAAATTTTTTTTCAATATCCAACATATTTTTATTCATTTTAGGACAAATAGAAGGGCATGTTGTAAAGAAAAATTCAACCACATATACCTTTCCTAAAAAATATTGATTTGAAATTGGCTGGTTATCTTGATTGAGCAATTCAAAGTGAGGTGCAGGTCCTAACACTATCAAATCGCTGTTTTTTTTATTGGATTCTATTAAATCCAAATCATTGCCTTTTACAACATTACCAAGTTTTACTCTTTCAACTATTTTTGGAACTACTATAATTCCAAAAACTAAAACGATAAAAGCTATGCCTATAAATGATTTATTTTTTAACATTTTCAATGTCTTTTAGTTTGTTATGATTTTTTTTTAGAGCCAAACGGTACTCTGCCAAAATGATCTTGACATCGTCCACCATATTGTTATGCAAATCTGAAGGTGATTTGGTATCATATCCTTCTTTATAATCTTTTTTGTCTTTTCTACCTCTTATATTTAATTTTTTATCTACTATAAAAACAAAATCAGAAGATTTATTGTTATCTAATTGATTTTTTAATTTCAATTTTGAATAAAATGCCTCTATTTCATTTGACGGTGCAAATATAAAATGCCAGCTCGAAATAGAACCCAATTTTGCTATTTTTTTTATAAACTCTTGTGTTGCCTCTTGGCTTCCATCGGGACAAACGATAACACATTGAAAATCATGAAATGCTTCGTATCTACGGTAAATTTGTTCTATTAAATTAAAGTACTGACCTTGTTTGGACAACGGTTGGTTTCCTAAAAAAGTAAGTAGCGTGATTTTATTATCAAATGTTGCAGGTTTTCCATCTAAGGTTTTCCATGTATTAATGTTGGGAATGTTTTTTGTAATTATGGGAAGTTTGCCAAAGCTATTGATACCAGAAGCAAAAAACAAATAAGCCACAATTGGCAATACAAAAAGCACAAATAAAACGATATTTTTTTTCATTAGGAGTTGGTTTATTTATTTCTAGTTTCAATACTACTTGATAATTTTATTTGAAGTATTGATGATAAATGTTATATAATAAAATAATATTATCTATTTAAATAATTTTTTATTTACAAATAAAATTATTGTTTAGTACAAAACAATAAACAATTGATTGCGATTCAATGCAAAGGTAAAAAAAAAGGCACGCATAGCGTACCTTTAAAAATATATTATTTTATATTAGAAATTCCATTTGATTGTTGAATTTTTGAATACTTCAAATATATAATTGGCTTCTATTAAATAAAGTGCAACAATATAAATTACTAAAAATACAACTGGTGCCACTACTGCCCATCTGAAACTTGATTTTTCGCCTTCCATGTGCATAAAAGCCCATACGATATAATATGCTTTTACCAAAGTAAGGATGATGAAAATCCAGTTTAAAATATTAACATGAAAAAGATTATTCATATATAGTGCATCAGGTTTTGCAAGACCTAGAGCAACTTCAAAAATTGTAATTGCAGACAAGTAAATAAATACTGTCCATATTCTTTTAGTGTTTGATTCGTGTGCGTGAGACATAAAATTAAATTTAAATAATTAAACTAAATAGAAGAAAGTGAAAACAAATACCCAAACCAAATCAACAAAGTGCCAATAAAGTCCCACTTTTTCGATCATTTCATAACTTCTTCTTTTTTCGTAAGTTCCTAATAATACATTAAAGAAAATAATGATGTTAATTAAAACTCCTGTAAATACGTGGAATCCGTGGAATCCTGTAATAAAGAAGAAGAAATTAGCAAACAATCTTTGTCCGTATTCGTTGTGTTGTAAATTGGCACCTTCTACTACATTTACAGCATTGGCCAACATTTTTTCAGATTCTGCACGAGATAAAATGGTTTTTTTCTTGTCAGAAGTAATTTTTTCGGTACGAACTAATAGTTCAGGATGCGATTTGAAAGCGGCTTGTACTTCGGCAACAGAAAATGCTGACAATGAAGCCTCTTCCATAAACCATTTGGCTTTGTTTCTGGTTAATTGTTCTCTATCTTCTGGCAATTGAGTTACAAATTTATCCAAAGCAACACGATGTCCGTCTTTGTTTACAAATTGTAAAATACTTCCACCTTGTGTTTCTACTGCACCATAACTACCGTGTATAAAATTTTTCCATTCCCAAGCTTGAGAACCTAAGAAAATTAATCCACCAATGATTGTCAAAAACATATAGGTGGCTACTTTTCCTTTTTTCAATTGATGTCCAGCATCAACGGCTAATACCATAGTTACCGAAGAAAAAATCAAAATAAATGTCATTAACGCTACATAGAGCATGGGCAAATCTTGTCCGTGCATAAACGGAAAGTGATTGAATACCTCATCAGCAAGAGGCCAAGTTTCAATAAATTTGAATCGTGAAAAACCGTAAGCGGCTAAAAACCCAGAAAAGGTTAAAGCATCTGATACGATAAAAAACCACATCATCATTTTACCATAGCTTGCACCTAGTGGTTCTCCTTCTGTCCAAGCATTTTCGTTTGTAATTCCAGTTGTTACTGTATGTTCCATATTGATTATCTGTTAAAAAGTTCCCAAATTTACAATTTTTTATTATTTATTTAAAAATAAAAATAAAAATAAATATATCCAAAGGATATCTAAGAAATGCCAAAACATTGCACCTAGCTCAATACCAAGGGTTTGCGAAGCATTATACTTTTGTTTAAAATGTTTATAAATTATGATTAATAGTGCCATTAGCCCTCCAAATAGGTGTGCCAAGTGTGTTACGGTTACAATATACAAAAACGTTGTAGTAATGGAACTTTGTGGTCCTGTAAAATAATGTCCCGCAGCTATTATTTGCCCAAATCCTATGAATTGCAAATAAACAAATATTAGACCTAATACTAATGTGAGTAATAAATAATTAGTTGTGGCTTTTCTATCGTTTTTTCGAATGCTTTTTTTAGCCAAATGAAAGGTCAAGCTGCTTATAATGATAACCAATGTACTCCAAAAGAAGGCCGTTGGAAATTCAAAATCTTTCAACCAATCTTCTCTTGATTTACTAACAACATAAGCACTTGTAAGTCCAGCAAAAACCATTACCATGCTTACCATAGAAACCCACAACAATAATTTATAAGATCTGTCGGTACGAGCTTTATGCTCTTCAAAAGTCATTTGTTCCATAATTATCTTAAAAATTTATCTATTATATATATGATTTGCAAAACAGTGATGTAACCTACACTTGCCAACATCAATCTTTTGGCAGCTTGAGAGGTTTTTAATTGAAATAATCTTACTGCAAAATAAAGCATTGATAATCCTAATAATAATACCAATAGTGCCGAAAATGGTTTGATGTACAATTTTCCGGTGTAGCCACTCATGGGCAACAACGATGCAATAATGAGCCAAATGGTGTATAAAAGCGTTTGGGTAGCAGTAGCTTTGTCTTTTTTGCCAGAAGGCAGCATAAAAAAACCTGCTTTTGCATAATCGTCATATAAAAACCAGCCTATGGCCCAAAAATGAGGGAACTGCCAAAAAAATTGTATTAAGAATAACGTTCCTGCCTCTATACCAAAACTTCCTGATGCGGCAACCCACCCCAGCATAAAAGGGATAGCACCTGGAAAAGCCCCTACAAAAACTGATAACGGTGTTATTGTTTTTAAGGGTGTATATAAACATGTATATAAAAATATAGAAATTGCTCCAAACATTGCTGTTTTAGCATTGATGTTGTAAAGTAAAACTATACCAATAATAGTTAAAAGTGTAGCAATCATCAAGGCAGTATTGACACTCATTCTGCCTGCGGGTATGGGTCTGTTTTTGGTTCTATCCATCAAGGCATCTAAATCTTTTTCGATAACTTGATTATAGGCATTTGAAGCACCTACCATGCAGTAGCCCCCAATCATTAATAAAAATAGTACAGACCAACTGAAAGGATATTTTGTGCTAACACCCAACAAATATCCTGCAATTGATGAAAACAAAACGCTTATGGCCAGTCCAGCTTTGGTAATGGCTTTCAAATCGTTGAGCATCATTTTGAATGATATGGTTTGTAAAGTGTCCAATGATTAAGTGTTTTCTCTTTTTTAAAATTTGGTGCAAAGGTACAAATAAGATTGTGAATTTTTCAAATTTTTATCGCTTTTATTCTTTATGTTTTGTGTTTTTTGACAATAAGCTGTTTTTTATTCAATAAAAAACGTTCAAAAAACACTTGGCCTTTTGAACGTTTCATTTTTATATTAAATAAAATCAAGTAATTACATTTTTATTGATTTGCCATTAGGCATTTTTTTCAAAGGAGCTGTTTTGGGATTTTCTGTTTGTAAATCGTTCAAAACACTAATTGCTTCTTCTATATAAACATCTTTTGCAAGGTTTTCATGCCATCTTTTACGTTTTTCTCTTAATGCCTCATCGTTTTTTAACAATGCTACTTCGTCTGGCAATGAATTGAAACGCATTTGATTGTTGTATTTTGATAATACTTTGTATTTTTTTGAAATGGCTTCAAGCTCCGATTGTTTTTTTCTAAAATCATCAATATTTAGACTATAAACATATTCATTGCTTCGTTGTTCAACCCATTTGGCGTTTTCTTCAATTAATTTGAGTTGGTTGTTTTGTTGCATTCTAAGTTTGCTATTGGCAAGTGCTTTTTCAAATTGGGTGTGTTTGTCCCATTCTGTAAATTTGGCTGGTTCAATTTTGTCCCACGGCATAGCATTATCAATATCTCTTTCGCCCATTTTCAAATACATGTATCGGTCTGGCATGGCAACATCGCTACTTACTCCTTCCAATTGTGTAGAACCTCCATTGATTCTATAAAATTTTTGAGTGGTTGTTTTCAAAGCTCCTAAATCACCTAAACTGTTTGTACGAACAAAATTATTCAAATCCACTACATTTTGAACAGTTCCTTTGCCATAGGTTTGTTTGCTACCAATAATAATACCACGTTTGTAATCTTGGATTGCTGCAGCCAAAATTTCGGAGGCCGAAGCTGAAAAACCATTTACCAAAACTACCAATGGGCCGTCCCACTCTATTTTATTGTCTCTATCATATAATACTTCTTGCTTTTTGCCAGCTGATTTTACTTGCACTATAGGTCCTTCAGTTATAAATAATCCTGCTATATCCACCACCGTTTTTAGGGATCCACCACCGTCGTCTCTAACATCGACTGCAATTCCATTTACTCCTGCGGCTTTCAATTTTTTTACTTCAATAGCCATATCTTTTCCAGCATCTCTGCCGTCTCTGTTTTCAAAATCAATGTAAAATTTTGGCAAGTAAATAATTCCAAATTTCAAACCATTTTTTTCAACTATGGTCGATTTGGCATAGGTTTCTTCAATTTCTACAATATCTCTTACAATGGTAATCACTTTGATGGTGCCATCTACTTTTTTTACGGTCAATCGAACTTCTGTGCCTTTTGGTCCTTTTATTTTTTTGACAACGTCGTCCAATTTCATCCCAACAACTTCTACTGGTTGGGCATCGGCTTGAGCCACTTTTAGGACTACATCTCCTGCTTCGAGTTCTTTACCTTTCCAGGCCGGACCACCCGAAATGACTTCGGTAATTTCGGTAAAGTCATTTTTCTTTTGAAGTCTTGCTCCAATTCCTTCAAGTTTGCCACTAATGCTGGTATCAAAACGGTCTTTGTCGTCTGGTGCAAAATAAGTAGTGTGGGGGTCAAATCGTTCAGCAATACAATTTACAAAAAACGAAAACCACTCTTCTCTGTCTATATCTTTTACCAAATCGAAATATTCGTTCATCGATTTTAGGGCACTTTCACGAGTTTCTTTTTCAAGTTCGGCAAAAGTTTTTATTTTGTCATCTTCGGGTTTTACTGTTTTAGGTTGTACAGGAACATCCAATGAATCTTCCGATTTTTCTTCTTTAATGCCTTTGATTTTGTTTTCTTGAATTTTCAATCTATCGGATAACGAGGATAAGGTAGAAAGTTTTATTTGCTTTCTCCAACGTTCTTTCAGGTCTTTTATAGAGGATGCAAAGGCCATTTTTTCATAATCTGTTTCAATTGTTTCGTTTACCGTATAATCGATAGGTTTTTCTAAAATAGCTTTATAATATGTACTGCTTTCGGCCATTCTTTTGATCAATCTGTCATAAGTGAGGTTGAAAAAAGATAAATCTTTATTTTTAATTTGATCATCTAATTGGGTTTCATATTTTGCAAATTCATCAATATCTGATTGTAAAAAAAATCTTTTTGATGGGTCTAGGGTGTTCAAATAACTTTTGTAAACTCCTTTTGAAAACGAATCGTCGATAGCTGCAGGGCTATAATGGCCACGTTCTATAACAAAAGTGAGCAGTTCTAAAAGTAATTTGTCTTTGTCTGTTTTAGGATCGACTGCTAGTAAACTTTTAGGATAATAACTCCAAAGTGCTACTGACAGCGTTAGAATTATTACAACTATTTTATAATTTCTTTTCATAAATTGAAATATTGTGTTCATTAATTTTTTAATACAAAAATACATTAATTTTATTGTTCATTTATTGTTGATATTATAATTTTTTGTTAAAGCTTAAAATGATTTCAAACAATAATAAATTTTATGAATCAAAAGTAGAATAAATTTCTTTATTTTGCTAAAATTTAGGACACGAAAAAAATAAATTTTAATAACCTAAATACCTAATATTATACTTAAAAAATAAATAAGGAAAAAAATCATGAAAGATAAACCTTTAATATTAGTAACCAACGACGATGGTATTTCGGCCAAAGGGATACAAACATTGGTAGCCGTAATGTCTGAAATTGGCGATGTTGTAGTAGTGGCACCAGACAAGCCACAAAGTGCCATGGGGCATGCTATTACCATCAATAACATGCTGTATTTGAACAAATTAGAACATAGTACACCCGATATTATACAATACAGTTGTTCTGGTACTCCCGTGGATTGTGTAAAAATAGCTATAAGCGAAATACTACCCAAAAAGCCTGATTTGTGCGTTTCTGGTATCAATCATGGATCAAATTCATCAATAAATATTATTTATTCTGGCACGATGAGTGCTGCTGTAGAAGCAGGAATTGAGGGTATTCCGGCCATTGGATTTTCATTTTTAGATTACAGTTGGGATGCCAATTTTGAGGAAATCCAACCTTTTGTAAAACAAATAGCTCAGGAAGTATTGAAAAATAAGCTACCTGAAGGAGTTGTTTTGAATGTTAATTTACCTAATTTAAAAGCAAATGAAATTAAAGGAATTAAAATTTGTAGGCAAGCCAAAGCCGTTTGGGAAGAAAAATTTGACAAACGAAAAAGTCCTTTTGGCAAAGATTATTATTGGTTATCTGGACAATTTGTAAACCACGACAAGGGCGAAGATACAGATGAATGGGCATTGGCACACGGATACATATCGATAGTTCCTGTTCAGTTTGATATGACGGCTCATTTTGCCATTCAACGTTTGAACGAATTTGACTTTTAGCTACTATTTTTATTTATAACACATTCAAGACAAGCCATTTATGAATAGTAAAGAATTTTTTATTGGTATTTTATTAGGCATCATAGCCTCGTGTATAGGCAGTTACTTATTTATCACATTGGTTGTACAAACTGAATTTTGGACTGGTTTAGAGTATATGAAATCACAACATGCAATGGGCAAAATTATTACATTAGGTGCCGTTTTTAATTTGATAGTATTTGGAATATTATTAAAATTTGATAAAGAAATAATGGCAAGAGGTGTTGTGTTGGCAACTATATTATTATCAATAATCACTTTATTTATATAAAAAAAATGAAATATTATATTATAGCAGGTGAGGCTTCTGGCGATTTACATGGGTCAAATTTAATGAAAGCCCTGATTCAAAAAGACAAGCATGCAGTCATTAGATTTTGGGGTGGAGATTTGATGCAACAAGCAGGAGGAACATTAGTCAAACATTACAAAACATTAGCCTTTATGGGCTTTGTAGAGGTGTTGATGAACCTGAAAACCATTTTAAACAACATTAGATTTTGTAAAAAAGACATCAAGGAATTTAACCCCGATGTGATTATTTTTATAGATTATCCGGGTTTTAATATGCGAATTGCACAATGGGCTAAAACGCAGCACATTAAAACACATTATTATATTTCGCCACAAATTTGGGCCTGGAAAGAAAGTAGGATAAAAGCTATTAAACGAGATTTTGACCAATTGTATGTAATATTGCCATTTGAGAAAGATTTTTATGAAAAAAAACATCATTTTCCAGTTGCATTTGTTGGGCATCCATTGATTGATGCGATTCAAAATATTGAAAAAATAAGTAGAGCAACATTTTTAACAGCACACCATTTAGATGACAAACCCATCATTGCGTTATTGCCTGGAAGCAGAAAACAAGAAATCAGCAAAATGTTGCAAGTGATGCTGTCTGTTGCCAAATATTATCCTGATTATCAATTTGTTATAGCAGGAGCACCAAGTCAAGATTATGAATTTTATAAACCTTTTTTAGAAAATAATACTATTAAATTTATTTCCAATAAAACATACGATTTGCTGTCCCATGCCGATGCAGCGCTTGTAACATCTGGAACGGCCACACTTGAAACGGCATTATTTAAAGTACCCGAAGTGGTTTGTTATAAAGGCAGTTGGATTTCGTATCAAATTGCCAAAAGGATCATTACTTTGAAATACATTTCGTTAGTCAATTTGATAATGGATCAAGAAATAGTTGTGGAATTGATACAAGATGCCTGTACCACAGAAAATATTAAAAAAGCACTAGACCAGCTGTTTGAAACCAATAAAAGAGACCAATTGTTAAAGAATTATGAGGCATTAGAAACAAAACTTGGCGGGCCAGGAGCCAGCGAAAAAACAGCCCAACTCATTTTTAACGCTTTGAAATAATTGCATTTGAGAAATTAAAATATTAAATTCGCCAATTAAATAATACATTTTGAAAAAAATAACACTCACCCTCCTTTCGATAAGCATTTTATCTTGTAATACGACTAAAAATATAGTTTATTACAAGAAAAAAGACAGCGTACAAGCTTTGCCCAAAAATACCGAAATGACAAATAACACCAAAGTTACCAAAAAATCTGTTGGCTATCAATTAGCTGATGATTATTATCCAGATGAATTTTCGACTGAATCAAAATCATCAACATTTGATGGTATGGTGGTTCATAACGATAAAATAATTATGGATGTTGTAGAGCAAGCCAAACAAAATATAGGAAGCAACTACAGAACTGGTGGCACAACAAAAAGTGGTTTTGATTGTTCGGGATTGATGTATGCTACCTTTAAATCATTTGGTATAACCTTGCCTAGAACATCAAATGAACAATCCAGAATTGGTATAAAAATAGCACCAAAGGATGCACAAATTGGTGATTTGATTTTTTTTAGAACCAATGGACGTGGAAGAATCAATCACGTGGGTTTGATTACAGAAATAACAGAAGACGAAATTAAATTCATACATTCTTCTATTCAAAAAGGTGTCATCATATCATCTACCAAAGAAACTTATTATAAGAATGATTTTGCAGTTATTAAACGTATTTTTGATTAATTATAATTAGTTTTTATCCATATCTACTTTTGCAATAAAAATAATTTGTAATTAAAACAAATAATAATGCAATAATTAACAATTAAACACATATAAAAAAATTGAAAAACAACAGATAAATGTACAAAATTATAGTTAAATTGAAGTTGTAAAAAAATTAAAAAAAAAATATTATGCTTGCATAGTATTTTAAAAAAAATGTGTAATTTTGTAAAACCTAAACAAGTAATAATAAAAAAATATGAATATATTAGTTTGCATCAGCCATGTGCCTGATACTACCTCAAAAATCAATTTTAAGGACAATGATACTGCATTTGACACCAATGGAGTGCAATTTGTAATGAATCCAAATGATGAATTTGGTTTAACCAGAGCCATTTGGTTTCAAGAACAACAAGGAGCCCATATTACGGTATTGAATGTAGGCGAATCGGACTCAGAACCTACCTTGAGAAAAGCCTTGGCTATTGGAGCCAACGAAGCCATTAGGGTAAACGCACTGCCAACAGATGGTTATTTTGTAGCACAACAAATTGCAGCTGTTGTAAAAAATGGTCAATATGATTTAATCATAGCTGGAAAAGAATCATTAGATTATAATGGCGGTATGGTACCTGGAATGGTAGCGGGATTACTAAACTATCAGTTTGTCAATTCGTGTGTATCACTTCAAGTGGAAGGAACTGCTGTAACCGCTGCTAGAGAAATAGACGGCGGTAAAGAAATTTTATCTACTAACTTGCCATTAGTAATTGGCGGCCAAAAAGGGTTAGTTGAAGAAAAAGATTTGAAAATACCAAATATGAGAGGTATTATGAATGCCCGAACAAAAACACTAACCGTTGTAGAACCTATAACAATTGATCAAGCAACCAACGCAGTAAGATTTGAAAAACCTGCTGCCAAATCGGCTGTTAAAATAATTCCAGCAGACCAATTAGATCAATTGATTGCCTTATTGCACAATGAAGCAAAAGTGATATAACTTGTAGTACAAAAACATTTACCCCACCCCTCAAAAAACAAAACTTATGTCAATCTTAATATTTGCAGAATCAACAGACGGAAAATTAAAAAAAGTGGCCTTTGAATTGGCTTCTTATGCAAAAAAACTTTCCGAAACATTAAATACAACAGTTACAGCATTGAGTATCAATGCAACAAACAGCAGCGACCTTGGCTTATATGGTGTATCAAAAGTACTAAAAGTAAATGATGCATCCTTGCAACAATTTTCGGCAAAAGCCTATGCAGACGTCATCCAGCAAGCAGCCATCAAAGAATCGGCTACAATACTATTGGTTTCATCAACAACAGATAGTTTGTATTTGGCCCCATTATTAAGCATTGGATTGCAAGCAGGATTTGCATCTAACGTAGTAGCATTGCCCGAAAGTACGAACCCGTTTTTGGTAAAACGAAATGCTTTTTCAAATAAGGCCTTTCAAATAACAGAAATAAATACAGAAGTTAAAATATTATCTATTGCTAAAAACTCATTTGGAATTATAGAAAACAACGTAACTATAAATGAAGAAGATTTTAATCCAAACGTTTCGGACTTGGATTTTGGAGTAAAAGTGAGCAGTATAGAAAAAGCAACTGGCAAAGTTACCATTGCCGATGCAGACGTTGTAGTATCGGGCGGACGAGGCTTGAAAGGACCAGAAAATTGGGGCATGATAGAATCGTTGGCACAAGTTTTAGGAGCGGCAACCGCTTGTTCAAAACCCGTTTCAGATTTAGGTTGGAGGCCACATAGTGAGCACGTTGGTCAAACTGGAAAACCCGTGGCAACAAATTTATACATTGCAATAGGAATATCTGGAGCCATTCAACATATTGCGGGTATCAACTCCTCAAAAGTGAAACTTGTTATCAATACCGATGCCGAGGCACCCTTTTTTAAAGTGGCAGACTATGGCGTTGTGGGAGATGCCTTTGAAATAGTGCCGCAATTGATTGAAAAATTAAAAGCATTTAAAGCCAATCATTAATAAGAAAATATCAATCGTATATTAGTATCAAATAAATCATAAAAAAAATACTATTTTATTTAATATTTTACATAATAAATTAATATACAACATATAAAATCAATAAAATTTTATATAAAAATGAAAACGAGCCATAATTATGACTCGTTTTTTTATTTGACAGTAGCTCAAATAAATTTGTATTTTGATATGAAAATTTAGAAAAAATGAAAAAAAGAGTTTAAATTTGCATTTTAATTTTTGTCAAAAAAAATTGTATTAAAACTACGATATTATCGTTATAACTATTTACAAATGAGTTTAGTAAAACTAACCATAAAAGGAATATCATACAGTCAAACCCAAAATGATGCTTATGCACTTATTTTGAATGAAGTAGATGGAGAACGAAAATTGCCCATCATTATTGGAGCTTTTGAGGCACAATCAATTGCTATTGCATTAGAAAAAGAGATAAAACCTCCCAGACCTTTAACACACGATTTGTTTAAAAATTTTGCAGATCGGTTTGACATTCAAGTCAAGCAAGTCATAATTCATAAACTGGTTGATGGTGTGTTTTTTTCGAGTATTATTTGCGAACGCGATAAAATAGAAGAAATTATAGATGCCAGAACTTCAGACGCTATTGCCCTTGCCATACGTTTTCAAGCACCAATATTTACCTACAAAAATATTCTCGATAAAGCAGGTATTTATTTATCTTCAAATGTAATAGAGTCTGAAAAAGAAGACGAAATATTGACCCCTCTCGAAAATTATGAAGATGAATCTGAACCCAATATGCTTAATAGTATTTATTCAAATCATAATTTATCAGAATTAAATGCGTTATTAGACGCTGCGGTAGCAGAAGAAGATTATGAGAAAGCAGCCAAATTGAGAGATGAAATTTCAAAAAGATCCACACTATGAAACCATATCATGATTTAGTACAGCATATATTTGAAAATGGTGTTCAAAAAGGCGATCGTACAGGCACAGGCACTAAAAGTGTCTTTGGTTATCAAATGCGATTTGATTTGAATGAAGGATTTCCATTATTAACCACAAAAAAAATTCATTTAAAATCAGTTATTTACGAATTGCTTTGGTTTTTAAAAGGAGACTCAAACATTCATTACCTACAAGAAAATGGAGTAAAAATATGGGACGAATGGGCAGATGAGCATGGAAATTTAGGCCCCGTATATGGACATCAGTGGCGAAATTGGAATTCGGAAGAGATAGATCAAATAGCTGAAATTATCGAAGATTTGAAACACAATCCCAATAGTAGAAGAATGTTAGTCTCTGCATGGAATCCCTCGGTTTTGCCAGATACCAGAAAAACTTTTTCGGAAAATGTTGCACTAGGAAAGGTTGCCTTGCCTCCTTGTCATGCATTATTTCAATTTTATGTAGCAAACGGACAACTATCGTGTCAATTGTATCAACGCAGTGCCGATGTATTTTTGGGAGTGCCCTTCAATATTGCATCCTATTCGTTATTGACTATGATGATGGCACAAGTTTGTGGTTTGAAAATAGGAGAATTTATTCATACTTTTGGCGATGTACATATTTATAATAATCATTTTGAGCAACTCAAACTTCAGTTGAGTAGAACACCAAAAGCATTGCCAAAAATGGTTTTAAACCCAAATGTTACCTCACTATTTGATTTTCAATATGAAGATTTTACTTTAGAAGGATACGATCCTGAACCCCATATTAAAGGAGCTGTTGCCATATAGCAACAGCTTTTTTTTTAATTGTCTTCTAATTTTTTTAATTTATCTTTCCATTCATACATTTTATTTATCATTAACAAAATTTTGATGATAAACCAAAAAGTAGCCATAATGGCTAAAATCACAATAGATGTAGATTGATAAGTAATTAATCCGAAACCAATAAAAAATAAAACCATACTAAAAGCTACAACAAAAATAGATACTTTTTTGTGTGTAAGACCCGCTCTCAATAATAAATGATGCAAATGAGACTTGTCTGGGCTAAAAGGGGATTTACCATTTTTGATTCGGCCCATATAAACCCTTAATGAATCTAAAACAGGAATTGAAAAAAACACAACCAATAGCAAAAAGCCATAAGCAAAACTGTTGTCTTTCATAATTTCTTTTTCCATAAATTTAATTCCCATTGTAACCAAAACAAAACCTAGAAATAAAGAGCCCGAATCGCCCATAAATATCTTGTTTTTTGATAAATTAAATCTTAAAAATCCAACAATAGCACCAATAAAAATAATACTAATTTTACCTAAAAAATAATCATTAAAAAATATTGAAGCTAATAAAAACATGGTAAATCCTAATAATGATAGTCCACCAACTAAACCATCTACACCATCCATCAAATTAAAAGCATTTACAACCCCGGTAATCACAATTATTGTAAGTATATATTGTATATAAATATTAATTTCGTAAATACCAAATAAACCAAACATCGACGAAATTCTAACTCCAGAAAGGGCAACAATAAAAGATAAAAGCAATTGAATGATCAATTTGTATTTTGCATTGACATCATTTTTGTCATCAATAACACCTACAATTAATATAGTGATGGCCGAAATAATAATAGTAACATATTCTTTGAGCAACGGAAAGCGTTGTCCGGAAACCAATATTACAATAATTACCGCCGTAGCAATAGAAATTCCGCCAATAAGAGGAACAGGCTTTGTGTGTACTTTTCGATAATTTGGTTTATCGACAAGGCCAATAATAATAGCTATTTTTCTTATAATTGGAATAAAAATTAAGGTTAAAAACAATGACAATACACAAAAAATAAAATATTCTACAGGAGTTTTCATGGTTTTCTATCTTTTTTGATGAAACAATTCGTTATTTTTTAAATGCGATAAATTCAAATCATCTAAAAAGGTATCATCTAATTTATCAACTTCGGCATAAATACTGGTTTTTCTTTTCATAATAAGAGATTCCTTAATAAGCATATCATACTGACCAGCAATTACTTGCCACAAATACCTACTGTTTGCAATATTTTTCATAGATTGTCTGTTTTTTTGAATGTCCACTATAGAAATAGTATTTAGGATTGTAACCAATTGGGTAATATTTCTAAAATAAACTGCTTTATTTTCAGTCGTTGTAATATTATAAGACACTTTAAATGCAATTACAGGAAGGCCTAAATACATGGCTTCTACCAATGAAGGGTTTGTACCTCCTGCAGAATGTCCATGTATGTATAAATTGGCATTGCTCCTTATTAAATCGATTTCACGTTGCTCATATATTGGATCCAGCATGATAATATTAGGAGTATTGGCATATTGTAATTTTAACGACTTTCCGTATTCGCTATTTTGCCAATTACCAACCAATACTATCTTTTTAACCCCTTGTTTTTCAAAGGCTTCTAATACCACATGAACATTATTTTCAGGTTCAATCCTACATACTTTTACGGCATATCCTTCTCGTAGAAATGGGTATTTTATAAAATCTGCTTCATTGGCTTGTACTTCTAACGTATGATCTGCACCATAAGCAATTACTTTACTTAAAGTTTCATATCTAAGTGCCGTATAATCTTGAATAGATTCATTATCAGAAATATCAATATGTGAATATTTTACGGCTACACTTTCTGCCCACCAAAGATACAGTTTGGCCAATAAAGACCATTTTTCTCTTTTCCATTCAATACCATCAATAGATATGATAATTTTTTTATTTGTGAAATATTTTACAAAAGGTAAAATCCAAGCGCCAGCAACGCCCAGTATAAGTAAAACATCGCTATTAAAAACAGCATGAATAATCGAAATCGTATCGTATGGAATACTCTGTACCCCGTTTGCTTGAAGCGGAATGTATTTTAGTTGGGCTCCATTATACGTATTTCGGCGTTCGGATTTGGCATATTTTTTCCCAGAACAATACACCGTAAAATCATATTTTAATGATAATTGATCTATCAAATGCGTTGCCAACGTTTCAAAACCGCCATATTTTGCTGGTAAACCAACAGTGCCAATAATAGCTACTTTAATTTTTTTCATAAATGTAAAATTTATTTGTTAAAGGTCATATATATTATCACCTTTTATATATTAATGTTTGGTTGCCACAAATTTACTTAATATCAAATTCTTATATTATTTTTTCAATTATTCTTATGAAATTAAAACTCATTTATATCATGTTGAATAGCTTTCATTTACAAATAATTTAAGATCTATTTATCAAAATTTTCATTGATTCTTTTTCAAAATTTTCTTCACTAAATGTTAAGCTTTTTTGATAAGCTGCACGGCTTAAATCAAAATACAACACATTATTTGACAAAATTTTATTTATTTTTTCAATAATTTCATCGGTATTTTTACTATCTATTAAATAACCGTTTATCCCATCATCTACTAATTCCGTAACACCTCCAATTGGTGGAACAATTGTTGGCAAGGCATAAGCCATAGCTTCCAAAATAGTCAATCCAAATGTTTCTACCCAGAGCTTAGTATCGGATAAATTCAAAACCAAACTCGCATTGTTATATAAAGGATGTAACACTTTTTGAGTAGCATAAATTTTAAGATTTTTTGGTAAATTTTTATTCATAAAATAGCGATCAATCTCAGCTTGAGAAGCATTTACTACCAATTGAAAGTGAAATTTATGCAATTGTTGGGCCAAATATACAAAAACATCTACACCTTTATAAGCTTTCAAAGAACAAATCATCAACACATTTTTCTGTTTTTTTTCTTCTCTACTTTTCCTATTTTCAGCTAGTTGAACAAAATCGTTTTCTAAAACATTGTGTAAAATATGATGTTTTACGGCTAATGGTTCTTGCTTTGCCAAAAAATGAGACACATATACTACTTCTGTTGCTGTTAATTGTACGATACCAAATAAGAATTTTTTTAAAATTTGAGGTTTCATCGAAGTTTCATGTATATGATATATTACCTTACATCCTTTTAATTTCCCAGCAAAACCTGCTGCAAAAGGTAAAACAGTATTGACATATACTACATCTGATTTTTCTAAAAATAATAATAATTTAAAAAAAAGAAGAAATTGGCTAAAAAATAAGGAGAAAAATCGTAGTATAACATTACTATAAAACTGATACCAAAAATAATGATATGTGATGTTTTTTTGTCCTGACAAAAAACCTTCTCGTCCAAAAGCAGTAAATAAATGAACATTTATTTTATTTTTTTGCCAAATGTTTAACAATTGTTTCAAAACTTTTGGACTACCACTATAATCATTTAATAAATGGATGGCAATAATTCTCATAATTAACAAATATTTTGATAGGTTTGTTGTAAAATGTCTCCTTTTTTATCCCAAGTTAAGTTGTCTAAATAATGAGCTCTGGCTGCCTTACTCATTTGGTTCCTTAACGAAGTATCTAAATACAATTGTTGTATGGCATTAGACAAGCCATTAACAGTTCCTTGATATGTAGTCATTGGAATTTTAAAACCACATTGATTCGATATCAGTTCACCCGGACCGTCGTTGTCCAAACACACAACAGGCAAGCCAAAAGACAAGGCTTCGGCTACTACCATTCCCGCTCCTTCGTGTGAAGGAAATAAAAAAATAGCTGATTTTTCATACAATTTCATGAGTTTAACACGATCAATCCATTCAATTATTTGAACATAATCCGTTAGTTCATAAGATTTTACCATTTTTTCCAATGTTGCTTTTTCAGGTCCTGACCCTATGAGAGTCAAGCTACAATTTGAAAGCTGGTCCTTTGATATCGAACGAACAAAGTCGTTAAAAGCATTGATTGTCAAATCAAACCCTTTTAATGGCACAAACCTCCCTACACTTATGATATTAAAATTTTCATTAATAAGGTTGTCTTTATAAAAATCTTCTGTAGCTACGGATGGCATTATAGAAAAAATATTTGAAGGTAAATTCAAAACTTTTGAACTACTAGAATTCATACAAAAAATATGATTCGCTTTTGAAATGGAAGTTTTTAAATTTAAAGAAACATTCCAAAACACTTGCTTGATAAACCAAGTGGCATATTCTTTAATTTTGTAAGTAAATTTATATTTTAATAAATATTGATTAGGGATTTTAGAGTGGTGCCCAATTGGCCCCCAAACAAAAGGTTTATTCAATTTCCATAAAAAACTAGGTGTCCAATCATTATGAAAATTGACGTTGTGAACTATATCATAATTAAGATTTTTTTTATTAATAAAGTTAATTATTCCATATTGCCACATATAATAATACAACATGGCCCCTCTACTCCCTTTTTTCCAAAACCGCATCCAATAAGGCCTATCAAAATACAAAAATGATATATTTTGATAATTAGGATTAGGATTTTCGAGCATGAAGGTATCAATTGCCGGTTGATTATTAGCTCGAGTAATAGCTATAACCTTTTGATAACGAGCTATTTGACAAATAAAATTCCACCCCATTCCATCTTCAGAACCTTTATAAGGGTTTATAGCGTAACAAGTTGCTAATATTGTTTTCATATTATCTATCGGGTTTTTAATAATTTTGCTGGCACACCACCAATGATAGCACGATCTCCAAAAGATTTTGTTACTACACTACCTGCGGCAATTACACAACCATGTCCAATACTAACACCATCCAGAATAGTAACTTTACTTCCTATCCAACAATCATTGCCAATGTCTATACCTTTTCTAGTAACTCCTTGATTTCTAATAGGTTGATTTACATCTGTAAATACATGATTTTCTGGATGACAACTAAAATATTGCCCAACAATACAATCATTACCAATGGTTAAACCTCCTGCACCACCCAAATAGGCAAACTCCCCAATGCCAACATTGTTGCCAATTTTGATATAGGTTCCTAATTGATTCAAAGATGTTGAAATAACAATACGACTAAAAGCTCCAATCCCTACATTGTTACCCAACTGAATCCCATCTAATCCTAAGGCTGAAAGTTGAACATGTGATCCCAATTTTAAGAATTTTCCCCATTTTATTTGGCTAATATTAAAAAAAGTAACAGATGTACCCAACATCATGCCTTTTGGGTTTCTTAAAAAAAACAAAACTTTTAAGCCACGGCATAAATTGCAAAATTGCACCCCAATAAAATACAATAATGTAGTACTATTCAAATTTTGATCAAATTCAAAATTGGGATTTCTCAATTGAATTATTTTTTGTAGGATCGTTTTCATTATGATTTTAAAATTACAGTTTTCATAATTCTGTTTAAAGTTTCATCTAAATCGACATTATTTATGGGCATATAAATATTTTTATCTGAACTTTCTTGCAATCTATCAAATAATTTGGTGTATTCAAACGTCAATTCTGTTATTGTTTTAGCATCTAATTCTTTCTTTCTACTTAAAATAACTTGGGCATCAGCATAAAGAAAGAAATTAAATTTTGGTTTCAATACAAAAGCATAACCCAATAGTGTAATACTTTTTGGTAAAACTATATTACTTCTTTTACTATCGTTGATGAAATCAAAATAATATCTATCATAAATTACTACATAACCTTTTAAAATATACTTAAAATAGATAAAAAATTGCCCGAAAACATAATCCATATAATAATACATAAACCTAAAAAGGGAAGACATAAAACTAACATTTTTCCCTTGTCTTGGTAGATTTTGGATAGTGTCTAGGTGTGCTTGCTCTTTTCCTTTAGTCCAAACACTTAATATAGGCAAAACAGAAGGTCTGTGCCTTAAAACTATTACTTTTTTACGAAGTTGTTTTTCAACACTGTATTTTATTTTGTCAATAACCGTCGTTTTTCCGGCTCCATCTACCCCACTAAAAGTTATCAAAAATCCTCTATTATTAATAATATTAATTAGTGTATCTATGTAGTAATTTATTGTATTAACAATATTAAACGGAAATTTATTTTTTATATCCAACCGAACATAATTCAATAATATGTTTCTATTTTCTTTTGTGTTTTTTAAATATTTATTTATAGTTAAATCCAATGGATGAGTAGAATTTCTAGTAATAGATATTACTTTTGAAAATTTATCTGGTATAGCTGCATGATTCAATGTATAAAATAGGGCAATATATCTTGCTGTATCTTTTTCTGAAGCCATTTTTACAGCATATTCATTGATATAGCTATTTCTTAATAATTGTTTGACATTCAAATATTCTATATTTTTTCGCTTCATTTTCCAAATGGCATCAATTGAAAGCATACTACCATCTTCCATAAATAGCTGGATGGTATTCATAAAAGATCTTTTATTTTCAGAAAATTTATAAACTAATGAATGATTTTTAAAAAAATTTGTTAGTTTTTCATTCAATTCTTCCTTTATAATAATATCGATATCCGAATTCACATCCAATTTTTCTGGATAAGCATAGTCAAATTTCAAGGTGGCATACTCTTCTTTTTGCAAAAAATCAAAGAAATCCATGATAAGTAATTCTCTTAAAGTATTTTTCTTGGTCATAAATATATTCAGTGCTTCGTCCCAAATTTTTAACAACCAATCAATTTGTGGGTGCCATTTGAGTTGTTGCGAATATACAACAAGATAATTCATACAATTAATTAATAAATACCATTTTAAATACGAATGTAATGTATTAAAATCGTCATTGAATAGTTGTTTTCCAAAATCATTTTTACAATTTTTAAGAATATCGTTATAAATTTCATTCCATGTTTTACGTTCCACTAAAATTCCTTGTTGAAAATGGTAATGAAAATAATCAAATCCTATGGGCATGTCTGAGTTTGCCAGTTCCCAATCGTATAATGCCAATTTATTTTTGCCTTCAAACATATTCCACTGCGTAAAATCACCATGAGCCAATGATATAGAAAGGGTATCTTCGGGTTGGATATCCTCTATAAGCGATTTCAATTTTCTTAATAAATTTTTTGGAATCCTGCTGTCATCAATTTGCAGAAATTTTGATTTTAAGGTATTAAAAACGTATAAATATTCTGTTTTGATGATTTTGTTGTCCATCAAATTCATTTCGGCTAAAGCAAAAAGATGAGTAGAACCAAAGTTTGTACTCCGAACATCGTTTGATGAAATATCTGACAAACAAATAACATCTGTACTTTTATCTACAACATTTGGAGTGTAAAACAAACTAGTATTATTTTGGATTTTATTCAGAATTTTAGCTTCATTTATAATTAATTGTGAAGCAGATTCTGTAGTAGCTACTTTATAAAAAAGCTGATCTGAATATAATATGGCCTTATTATTTGGGCCTACTGTGCCTGTAAAAAGTGCCCACGATTTAGTACAATCGATCATTGGGGATTGTGCATCAAAATAATATTCTTTCGATTTAAAAATAAATCGCTGTAATTTTAAATAAAAAATGGTCCTTATGAATTCTGCAATAAACTGAGCCCTTTTGCTCCCTACGTTATAAAATTTTAAGAATAAAGGGGTACTACAATTGGCATTCCAAATCCATCTAGGTGTGCCATTTGGATTATTGATATACAATATTCTTACAGCAATATCTGATTTTTTGCTGCGTTTACTATAGACATGATAACCCAATTTTTTAAAAATAATTTTCATTTTTTTATATTTTAAAATTATTAATCTTATTATTTTTTTGATCTATGATAAAATATAATAAGAAAACTTTATGCGATGTATTGATAATTAAAATCAATTAAGTAGCATTTTTTTTAAACATCTTTTCAATATCAATATCAGGTCTTCGTTTTTTTAGGTGAAGCCTTTGAAATGACGTTATTAAATTATGGTTTCGAAATGAAACCGAAAAAATCACTAGTTGATAAAACAAAATGCCATAATTACTCTCTCCAAAAATGCCAAATTCTGTAAACGAATTGATAACAATAGGTATCATTATACCAATAAGCATTAATTTTGTTTCGCTATTTTCTTTAAAAAATGCTGAAATAGTAAAATATAACTGAAAAATCACTATTACTAAACCAATAAAACCTAAACTCATCAGTACTTGCATAAATGTATTATGAGTCATTTTTCCTGGATAAGTATGAACACTTTGAAAAAATTCTTTGTAATCAATTCGCATAAATCCAAAACCAAAAAGTGGCTCACGAGGCAATCCTTCTGTTATTAAAGCTTGCCAAAAAGGTAATCTTCCTGTCAAAGTTAATATCTCTTCTAACCTTTCTTTGTCGCCACCCTTCAAAATAATTTCGTTTACAGCAAATGGTAAAACCATCAAAACCCCTCCCACAATGGCCAACTTTAGTCCTTGTCTTTCTGTTTGATTGATGTGAAAAAAAATAATCAATAAAGCCCCTATCAATGAAGATCGAGAACCTGTATAAAACAAGGCATAAAAAATGACTAAAATTTTAATTATTGTCCAAGTTTTGCTTTGTTTTCTATATAAATCAAATATTAAGCAAGCAATCCCCACACCTGCTAACATCCCTAATTCATTCGGATTCATAATGATGCCACCCAGTCGGGCTTCTTCACCACCGTTTGTAAGTCGAAAAAACGTAACCGGATCGACCCACATACCAATCACAAAAATCAATTGCAATCCAAAAACCGTGTTTCCTAACAAATGATACAACCTTATTTGATGACCTTCAAAAAAAACATCTAATAGTTTTAAACTTTTTATAAAATAATAAGCAAAAACAAAACTTTGAAAAGTCATAAACCATTGCAAAGCACTAAATCCAGGATTGGTACTCCATGAAAAGGAGATTAATCCTTCAAATAAAAAAAATATATAAAAAAGTGGAGCGTAAATATTTTTGTGTTCCAAGGTATTTACAGCTCCATAGGCCACTATTTTTTTATAGGCCACAATAGAAGAAATCATTACTCCCATCCTACCCACAACTTTTATGGCACGAGTAATGTTAACATTTTCGCTCCAAGTAAAAAAACAACCTACCATCAAGAACAATATTATGAATAAATAATTATTCATATATTTTAAAAATGGCTCATGATTTATAGCATTTACTTTCATTTTAACAAATATAATTTCTCATTAAAATCAGATAAAATTTTATCCCAATTAAAAGTTTCTGCAACCATTTTTGTTGCATTTTGTTGCATTTGAAAAAATGTTAATGTTGGTTGCTTCCAAATTTTATAAGCATTACAAAACTTATCATACAATTGCTCCTCACTTTGATTGTCAATTGTAAATCCTGCATTAAAATCTGATACTAAATTTGCAATATTAGTAGCTTTTGTTACAATAACAACTTTTCCAATTGCCGCTGCTTCAATGACCGACATAGGCAACCCTTCGTTACGAGAAGGATGTACAAAAACATCCATTTGCTTTAAAACGGCCTCTTTTTCTGTGCCAAACAAACTTCCAAAAAGTGTTACATTTTGCGACAAGTTCAGTTTAAAAATATCATTTTCGAGTTTTGTTCTTTCTTCACTATCACCTACTATCCACAATTTTGCATTGGGACAAACGGTTAAAAATTTTTCAAATGCAATTAGTAAAGTATCCAAACCTTTTGTATAAATATCTAATCGTCCTATAAACCCCAAAGTAAAAATGTCGTTTTTAAAGGGATTTATGGGGACATTATAATCAAATTCATAACCATAAGGAAGCAAAACCGTTTTATTTGTTGGTAATATTGCATTTATTCCTAAAACCTCGCTTTCACCTATGCAATGTATTTTTCTTGTATATTGTAATAATTTTTTTTCAAACAAATTAAAATATACTTTTTTCATAATATTACTTCGCTCCATTGCAATGGTATTGTAAGCACCATGTGGTGTAAAAACAAAATCAATTTTATGCTCGTGCAAAACAGTAGCAATGGCATAAAATACTGGAATCCATCCACCGTGTATATGAAAAATTGCTTGATTTTTTTTACTAATCAAAGCTTTTTTCAATTGTTTTGAAATAGCAAATGGATTTTTCTTTTTTAAAAAAATGCGGGTGTCAAACAATCGATCTGCATAATTGATATGGTTGTTATTGGCTAATCCCCAAACCGATGCTTGCATTCCATACTCAACCTGTTTACTTACTAATTGAAAAACCACTTTATTGACACCATTCATCCGTTCTGGATTGGCTTTGCCCAAAACTATATGTATTATTTCCATAACTTAAATTGATGTTTGATTAACTGAGATTGCCAATACAATATCATTACTATTTGATTGATTATCAACCCAATAACAGCTCCGTACAGTAGGTAATTTTTCAACAAAAAATGAAAAAATAATAACGAAGACACAAAAGACAACACATATCCTATAAAAAATATTTTGTTTAAAACTAACACTCTTACTGCAATTCGAACTGGGTAACTTATAAAAATAAATACGTATAAAATTGCCATAATTTGAACCACATAAGCATATTGTTGATATGCTACGCCACCTGCTAAGGTGATGATTTTTGAGGCAAAAACAATTAAGACGGTCAAAATAATGGCGAAAAATATACCCGCATAAGCCGTTTTTTGTTTAAGAAAAAAAGTAGCTTTTTGTCTGTTTTGCTGGTATAAATGTGCTACTTTTGGTAGATAAAAATTTTCTACTGTTTGTAAAGCAATATTTAAAAGTCCAAAAAAAGATTGGACCAACCTTAATGCACCTAACGATTCGATACCCAGATAAATGCCCGAAACTAGAACAAAAAAATTGCTTGACAACCACTGAAGAACGGCTACCATAAGCAACCACTTTCCTTGATGAAAATGCAGATTATTGAAGCGTTTCCATTGATTTGGGAACTCATAATTGGTGCAAATAAATATAATTCCAGGTAACGAAGACAATACATTTGCGATTCCGATGGTGAATAAAATCATTTTCAAATTCAATGATTGCATATTTATTACAAAATAAGCAGCAACCAAAATTAAAAAAAATACATCTATAAGTAAATTTTCTTTTAATTGTCTGATACCTAATAATAATTTTCTGAAAAAATCTTGAAATAGCAATCCTATGATATAAACTACCGACGGCCAAATGATGCTTTGGATTAAAATTTGTTTTTTGAAAACAAATTGCAATACAAAACCTATATTTATAATAACAATTAATAATGCAATCAAAAAACATAACATCCAAATGTAATATTGTTTTTTGTGAAACTCTTTTGAAATATGTACTTGAAAAGGTTGAATAACCAAAGCATTTGTTATACTCATCGATAAATAGCCCAACAAAACTATTGATGAAAATAATCCAAAAGCTGCAATAGACAATTTTTGTGCAAATAATAATGTTAAAACAAAATTTGTTCCGCTAAAAATGGCTTGGTCTGAAAAAACCAAAAACGTATCCGATAACAAATAGTTTTTTAATTTATCCATTACTTTAGATATTTTTTTAACAAGTTTATATTTATAAATTTTATAATTAAATCTTTAACTTCTATCACAACATTGGGGTTATAACCTGCTTTATTCAATACAAACCAAAGATTTGGCAATGTGTATTCGTCTCTTAATAATTCTATTAAAACTATTCTTTTTTCGGGTGTTTTCCTGCTATCTACTACAAATAGATTGTGGTTTGCCAAGCTCATAAACATTAAGGCTAATTTTTCCGATACAATAGCTTGATTATGAACAATACACAAATCATAATCAGACATTTTAAGATCGATGATAGCTTGAAAATGATTTTTTGTATAGGACAAATATTTTTTATCCGAAAAATCCACATAATTTTCATCTTCAAAAAAAGATTTCAAATGGCCAGTTACATCAACCAATAACACCTTTCTTCCTTGTTGCATGAAAGCCTTTGCCATGTTGATGGCATGAAATTCATGATGAGAGACTTTATCAAAGGAAGTAAAAGTAAGAATATTTCTAGGTTTAATCATTTCTTTCAATTCCAATTTCATGGCTTCTTTCAAGAAGTTTTCTTTGAGATTGGTCCTGTTTTTAATATATGGCGTAGAAAGTGCTATTGGGATTGTTCCGTTTTTTTCAATCGTATATTCATCATTAACTTTGGCTTTGGCAAAATGTACCAAATAAATCAATACGATAGAGCCAAACATTCCCAATATGGCCGCAACAATGATGATAATGATTCTAATGGGCGAAATGGGCGTTTTAGAAACCGATCCAAAAGTGATTATTTTGTGAAAAGCTATTTTGGCTGATTTTGCAATTTCTGCATCAATTCGCTTTCCATTCAAAAAATTATAGTTGTTTTCATATAAATTAAACTCTCGATTTAAAATGGCCAACATTTTTTCTTTTTCAGGTATTCCCACAAATACTTTTTGAGCCTCTTCTATATCTTGCGTTAATTCGTTGTATTTGATTTGCAAATTTCTTTCGGTATTTTTAATACTTTCTATTTGATAATCAATTAAATCCTGCATTTTTTGATCTACAATTTTTACTTTTTCATTTTCTGGAGTGTAGGTTAATAATAAATCTTTTTTATCGGCTTGTAGCTTTTTCATGGCTTTTACCATTTCTGTAGATAACAAATCTGTAAAAGCTTCAAAGTTGGGAGCTAATTCTAAATAATTAAATTTTCCTTTGTCTATATAAGTATTCAACTGTTTAATGGCATCCAAACTCATCCTTAAGTTGGTTTGTTGTATTTTTAATTGAGATATTTTTCTTAAATTAGTTTCATTTTCCTGAGTAAAATTTATGATATTATTATCGTCTCTAAACTTTTGTATATTATCTTCAGATTCTTTCAATCGTTTGTTCGACTCCGTAATTTCGCTTTTCAAAAACTCAACTGTAATATTTGCTGCATTAAATTTGTTTTCAATATAATCCTGAATATAACTTTCTGCAAGGGTGTTCACAAAAATTGCGGCTTTTTCGGGGATATTACTTTTAAAATTAATCCGAATAACTGGAACATCTTTGTCAACTGGTACAATATCTAAATTAGTTTCTATTTTGTCCATCAATTTTTGATCGCTCAAAAATTCAAACTCATATCGATCAATAATTTTAGTATTCCTCTTAGTTTCTAAGTAATCCTGATTCAAAGTAATTAAAAATGTAGCCTCATTGATGGTAAAAGGTCTTCCAAATTGGCCTTTGAAACTTTTAGAGGCTTCTTTTTCTTTATAAATAAATTCTTTATCCGAAACAACATCCAAAGAGTATCTTTTATCATAAGCTTTGTCTGAACCAAATGTTCCTTCTATTAAAATTGGGGATTTATTATACAATTCTTCCAATCTAAAAGCTCCTTTTCTAAATATTTCGACCTTAAAAGGGAGCTTGTCTAAAACTTTTTTTAATAAACTCGACGATTTCAACACTTCTATTTCAGAGGCTATTTTGTTAGTCGAAGCAAACAAATCCAAATCTTTATACAAGTTGGCATTTGAAATGCCCTCGTGTACGTCGGCCAATTTAATTTTTGCTGTACTTTCGTACATTGGAGTTACATAATTCAAATATTTTTTTGCCGAAAATACAGCCAAAACCATCACCAAAATAACAATTGGCGAGCCTCGAAATAACGGTTTTAAAAGCCTTAAATTTTCGTTCATAGTTGAATATTATTTGAAAAAACCTAAAATTACAGCCGCCGCAGTAACGGTGGTTGTAAATGGTACGATAGTTGAAATTCTTTTGTCAAATTCTTTGAATTTTTTGGAAGGAACTATCACTATATCGCCTGGCAATAATTGTATATTTTTATTCAAAATATCTCCGTCTTTTGTCAAATCAATATTGGTTATTTTAACATTTTCACCTTCTTGTCTTAAAATTTTTATTTTAGTTAAATTAGCATAAAATTCGAACCCTCCTGTTTTACTGATCATTTCTAATAAATTCACGTGGTCTTTGTCTATTTGTACAACATTAGGATTTCTTACTTCTCCTAAAATGGTGATTTCTTTGTTCAAAACCTTGACATCGACAATTGGATTTACTAAAAATTTTTTTAATTTATCTTTGATTTCTGTTTTTAAAACAGGAATTGTTTTGCCTAAAACATTTGTTGTGCCTAGTTTGGGCAATTCTATATTTCCATTATGATCTACCATGAGCCATTTGCCATACACTTCGTTTGAATTGTAAATACCGTATAAGGATCCTACACTAAACTCGTCTTCGCCCCAAACCGAGATAGATATTTTATCATCTACTCGTATTTTGTATTCGTATTTTGGATTATAGGCAAAGTCTTTTGCATCTTGCTTTTGTTCTGCAGCAGACTTTTTTGATTTAGACTCTAGCAAATTTTGTGTTTTACATGCAAAAAGCAAAATGGATAAGGAAGTAACAAGAAAAAATTTTCTCATTTTTTATTTATTTATTAAAAATTTGAAATAATTCTTTGGAATAAAGAAGGGTTTTTCTTTCTTAATTCTTCCTTTACCTTTATTATTTTGTCGATAATAATAGCCATTTTATCGCTAACATTTGTATCTTTAATTACATAATCAAAAGCACCATATTTTAAGGCATCTACTGCTGTTTTGATATTATCCTGACCAGAAACCATCACTACAAAGATATTTGGGTTTGTTCGTTTGATTTTTTTCAACACATCAAATCCTGTCATACCATCCATATTATGGTCTAAAAAAATGATGTCTGGATTTTTATCTAAATTGTTCAAACAATCATTACCATTATCATAATAAGTAATGTCTTCATAATTTAAGTTTCGCAAATATTGTTCATGCATACTCGCACAAAAAACATCATCATCTACAATAAAAAATTTGAATTGGTTGTCATTTGGATTTTCCATATTTTTATACAATTTAATTGGTTTATTATTTATTTACTTCGTTTTCGTATAATTCGACTGCTGCTTTTTCTAAAACTATTTGTATTTCGTCAAATAGTGCACTAATAAGCACTTTATCTGTTGATTCGAGGGCTATTTTTTCGAGTAATTTTACTTTATCTAAAATACTTAAAATACCTAATCCTTCGATACTTGGCTTAATTTTGTGAATCAATCGGCTTACTTCTTCAAAATCATCTTGTTCAATTGCTTGTCTTATTTTTTGAATGGTAATTTTGGATTGTTCTATAAACAATTTGATCATTTTTAGAACAAAATCTTGATTGCCACGGCTCATTTTTTCGATGGCACTCAAGTTATACACCTTTTGGCTAGACAGTTGGAGCGGCATTATGACTTCTTTTGGTGTGTCGTGGACAACTCTTTTTTTAGCTGCATATTTTGATACTATTTCGTACAAAACATGTTCTTCAAAAGGTTTAGAAATATAGTCTGTCATCCCAGCATTTTTACATTTTTCAATTTCAGTTTTAAATGCATTGGCCGAAAGTGCAATGATTGGTGTGTTTAGGTGCAATTCATTTCGAATGATTTTGGTTGCCTCAATCCCGTCTAATTCGGGCATTTGAATATCCATCAATATAATATCAAATGATTTTTTCTTCAACAGTTCAATAGCTTGAAGCCCGTTTACGGCTTCTGTAACATCACATTTAAAATATTGCAAACTATTTTGAGCCACCATCCTGTTCATTTCATTGTCTTCTACTAAAAGTATTGAAACACCGTCTAAATTAATTTCAATTTGTTCTGTTTTGGCTTCCAATAGTTTATTCACATCACCTTTTGGAAATTCAAAAACTATCCGAACAATAGTACCAATTTCTTTTTCGCTTTCAATATTAATGTGGCCTTTCATGAGCTGAACAAGCTCTTTGCTGATGGACATTCCTAGTCCTGTTCCTCCAAATTTTCGTGTAACTTCTTTATCTTCTTGCGAAAATTTCTTAAAAATAGAGTCAATATACTTTTTGTCCATACCAATTCCTGTATCGGCAACGGCAATTTCTATTTTTTGTTTATCGGGATGGTTTGCTAACAATTTGCACGTTAGGTTGATGCTGCCTTTTTTGGTAAATTTTAATGAATTTCCTACCAAATTAAACAACACTTGTTCTATTCTTAGTGCATCGCCTTTAAAAACTTTAAATACTGATTTTGATATATTGGCTTCTAAAATCAAACCTTTTTCTTCGGCTTTTGGCAAGAGTACTGTTACAACTTTATGAAGGGTATTTTCAATGCTAAAATCTACTTCTTCCAATGACATTTCACCTGCTTCTATTTTGGAAATATCCAAAATATTATTGATAATGGCCAACAAATGTTTGGAAGCCACGGTACTATTTTCTACATGTTTTCTTTGAAAATCGTTCAACTCTTGTTTTTTCAATTCTCTTAAAAATCCTATGATCGCATTCAAAGGCGTTCGGATTTCGTGACTCATATTGGCTAAAAAAGCTTCTTTTGCTTTTGAGGCTTCCTCTGCTTTTGTTTTTTGGGCTTCTAAATCTATTTCCAATTGTTTTTGATCGGTTATATCCAAATGGATTCCAATAGATCCTATTAAGTTGCCTTTGTCATCAAAATTTGGAGCACCACTTATGGCCCACCATCGTTGTTCCCCATTTTTATTAATAATAGGAATTCTATAAATATCCGAAACTCCTTTTGTTCGAAGGTCTTTTTTCTCTTCTATCAAGGCTTCGTTTTCTTTCAAACTAAACAAATCTGAGGGTCTTTTGCCAATAAGTTCATGATAATCAAAACCTGAAATGTCGCAAAAACTTTGATTCGTAAACACAATATTTTCCTCTACATCTACCTCTAATAGCCCCAAATTCATGTTGGCAATAATATTTCGATACTTTTCTTCTTGATATTTTAATTTTTGTTCTGCTTTTTTTCTTACAGAAATATCTTGAATAAATGAACAGAAAAAGGTTTCTCCGTTTTGAATTACAGGTATAATTGAAATTTCTATAGGAAACTCTTGATTGTTTTTATTCACAGCAGATAGCTCCATTTGTTTGTTTAAAACAGTGGTTTTACCCGTTAATAAAAATCGGTCTATACCATGGTTGTGGCTGGCTTTATGCACTTGTGGAATGATTGTTTCAGACAATTTTTTGCCTAAAACTTCCTCTCGGTGCCAGCCAAATATTTTTTCGGCTTGGTCGTTCCAAAATGTAATATTGCCCAAAGAATCAATTGTAATAATGGCATTCAAAGCAGAATTCATTATCAATCTATTCCGTTCTTCGCTTTGTTCTAATAAGTTTTTTGTTAGCATTCGCTTAGAAACATCTGTATATTTCCACAAATGACCTTTGTAAACATTTTTGATGAATACGGGTATAAAATCTCGTTCAAAATAGCGACCATCAACCGTTTGCAATAATTCGTTAGTTACAATTTCTCGTTTACTAACAATTTCTTTTGTTCGGTTTTCAAAACTTTCAAAATCTTTAAAAACTGCTTTTTCTCTAAAATCATCACAATATTTACCTACTAAATCATCAGCTTTAACAGATTTTTCAAAAATTTCGCAAAATAAATCGTTACAAAACAATATTTTGCCATCTTCGTCTTCTACTAAAATGCCCGATTGTAAATTGGCAAACAATTTTTTTAATAATTCAATTGTTCGCAACAAGGTTGTTGCAACTTCTTTTCGTTTGGATATTTGTTCTTTTAAATAATTGGAAACAAATAACAAATCTTTTTTATCATTTGTAGGAATGGCTTCAAATTCATTATTAAACTTGCTAATACTTTCAAACAAATTTGCTATAGATTTTTCCTTTAAATCATATTCTTTTTTTAAGTTTTCATTTACTTCTACAAATTCTTTTTCGCTTTCGATAAAGGCATGACTCATCAACTCTCTGTCTCTTTCGTAAGACAAATAAGAATCATTAACTGCGTTGATAAATTTTTTAAACCGTTCGTCTGTTATGATTTCTGGGTCTAAATATTTATTAATTTGTTTTTGTAAATGTTTATGAAAACTCATATATTATTCAATTTCATTTATTCCTGTTATTGTCATGGTTTGATTGTGCAAACCACAATTGCCCATAGGGGTTAAAGGCGAAATTTCTCCATAAGAATAAAAACCCGTCAGTACCGTATCTGTTCCAAAAATGTCTTGTACAGCTTCTACCTCTTCTTCTATTCTAGACCCTAAAATTAATTTTCTACCAACACAACTCACTAAAAAGGCCAAAGCAGGTTTGTGGCTCAATAGCTCCAAACTGTTGCTGGCGGCATCGCTGGCGGCATCTATCAATTTATCAAAATTAGCTTTCATAAACCTAACCTTACATCCTTCTGGAATGTCGCCTGCAAATGTCATGGATTGATGCTCTTCGTCTATTGCTAAAATAGTGCGAACGATGGACTCTGTTCCTTTTTCTAAAATGATAGATAGCGGGAACAAAAGTGCCGAACTTGGCAAATCATTTGCATATTTTCCTAGATAGTTTTTATACAAATCCAAAGCATTTTTTCCATCAATTTCATATAATATATTTTCTTTCGATCGGGTAACCACTCTTTCTAATCCAAATGATTCCCAGCCCCCAAGGCTTCCGTGTGTTACTTCTAAATTTTTGCCTCCTAATCCAATAGCTATCAAATTTCCTGTTTTTGGCACTTCGTTGAGTCCTACAAAAGTTTTTTCAAAATGCGTTCCATCTCCTGCCAACCCGCCTGTAATGAGCAAATGAGGAGCTTTGACACTGTTCATGCCTTTTACCAATTCGCTTCCATTAACATGGCTCCCATCAGATAAAATAAAAACTAATTTTAGAGCTGATTGATCCATTTTGAGGAGTAATTGTTTGCCAGCTTCAAAACTGTTCTGATAATCTGCTATCAAAACGCTCGATGTTTGCATGATACTACTACCCCACTTTATTGCTACCAACGAAATGGTATCATCTAAAACCTCGGTGCCAAATATTTCTCCAGCCGTAGAACAAAGGGCAATTTGAGCTTTTGGAAATTTACGATAAATTGTATCGTAAACATCTGAATTTGAAACTAAATGTCCTGATCCAAAACCCAAAACCAAATTTGAAGATTCAAAATCAAAATCTCGATCTTTTTCTGATACTGTAAAAGTATCATTTCTAAACAACAAAGCTACTTTTTTCATAAATATTTGATTTTAATGCACAACGCTTCTAAAAATTCATTACTTTTTTTAGTGAATAACAATCTAATATTGTTATTATTCTTTCATTTTCAAACATTTACCAAACTTGATTTTAATATTCTTCAAAAGTCAAATTTAATAAAAATTTTCAATTTTAAACTTTTTTTTTATCTTTTGTAAAAAAAAATCATAATGTCGTTAAAATTATATATTATCTAAATTTTAAAATATTTTAAAATAAAAAATAAAAACATCATAATATACTGATTAACAATTATTTAAAAATACATTTCGTTTTTTTAACAATTAAAGTATTTTACTATTTTATAGATATATTACAACAACTATTTCATTTTATCGGACAAAAATAAAAAATTAATTTGAATTAAAATGTTTTTTTATCGACAAAATGATTATTTTTATCGATATAATGATTTTTTGCTCATTTTAAACATTTTGCCACTTTTTGGACAACACTTACATTTTTTTATTATATTCGCATCATCAAAAACAATGATTGTAATATTAAAATAAAATAAACTTTTCTATATCTAAATTAAAAAAATGAAAGAGCAGTTCAGAAAATTTCTCAATGAAGAACAAGACCCAAAAGCCATCGAAAAAATATCGGCCAAACTATCTGATTTATTAATGAAAAATGAAGAGGTGGGCTATATTGGTGTTCAAAAAAAACCAGCTTTAACCGTTTTTCCTGAAAGTGTGGTTTTAACAAACAAACGCATCATCATTTGCCGACCTAAAAATTTAGGCCTTTCGATGGAATTTATCGATTTTAATTGGGAAGACGTAGTGGCCACCTTTATTAAAGAAAATATTTTAGGTTCTGATTTCTCGTTTTCAACCAAAAATGATATTCAAGTTACCATTGATTATATCCCAAAAATTCAAGCTCGAAAATTGCATACATTTGCAAAAGAGCAATTAGAGATCATCAAAACAGGAAGTGTAGTTGCTCAAACGATAGCACCAGAAACTACAACACCAGCCCAATGGATTTCAGAAAAAATTGAAGAAATAGAAACAGAGGAAGTAACCAATTATGCCGAAATTATACCAAACAATTTACGGGTAGAAGAGCCAGAACCCGTAGCAAACACAGCTGTAGAAGCACCAAATCAGCCCTTGAGTCAAGATGAATTGTTTGCAAAATTACAAAATTACAAAAAATTATTAGACAACGGGCTGATACTTCAGGGCGAATATGATACTTTGAAAAAAGACATTTTAAGCAAAATGTAAGCGAGTATTGCAATGAAAATGTTTCAGGTTTTGTTACCCTAGACCACCCAACTTCTATTGATTTGTTGTATGTATTGCCCCGTTTTCAAAGGCAAGGGGTTGCTACACAATTGTTTGTAGCTATTGAACAAATAATACCAAATATACATATAAAATATATTTGGTATAATTTCATAAAATAATATTGTAAAATATTACGTTATATCAATTTAAAAAAATCAATACTCCCATTTTCGAGTTTTATTGAGCTTTTCTGCCGCTTCCATTTCTTCAACAGGAATCACTTTCAAAAATGAAGGGTGTTGCTCTATTGCATATTCTACTTTTTCGACAATTTGTTCAATCGTTTCGTTGTCATAATCAATATCCAAAGGCGGTTTGATGATAAATGATTGTAAAATACCTTTTTTCTTGAGTCTCAATCCTTTTTTATCAAAAGACCGTCTGAAACCATCAATTACAATTGGTACAACAATGGGTTTGTGTTGTTTGATGATGTGTGCAGTTCCTTTTCTTACAGGTTTAAATGATTTTGTAGTGCCTTGAGGAAATGTAATTACCCAACCATCTGAAAGGGCAATTTTGATATTTTCAGTATCATTCGGATTAACATCTCGTTTTTCACATACATCTTTACCTTTGGATCGCCAAGTTCTTTCAACTGTAATGGCACCAACGTAGGCTAAAATTCTGGGCAACAAACCTGCTTGCATGGTTTCTTTGGCGGCAACATAATAGATATTCATTTTGGGTTGCCAAATGTATCCAAGGTTTTTAATGGTGTCTTGTCGTCCTTTCAAACTGGCATTAAAAACATGAAACATGGCTACAACATCTGCAAAATAAGTTTGATGATTTGAAATAAATAAAACATTAGTATTGGGCAAATTTTTTATAATTTCAGACCCTTCAATTTGCAATTCGTTAAAACCTCTGTATCTTTTGTGCGTAAGCACTGCAAATATACGGATTAACCATTTTTTTATAAATAATATATGTCCAAAAGGATTGCGTTTGAATAGCCCCATGGTATTGAAAATTAATTTTTATAGGTTGCAAACATACAAAATCTTAATTAATTAAAGGACACTTTTTAAACACTCTTTCAATTCAGATAGGATCATTGCCGTAGCCCCCCAAACAAAATGTTCGTCTATCAGAAATCCTGGTACCTCAACAGCTTGCATGTAGGAAGTTTGCATTAGTTTTTTACCAATTTTGGTTTCATCTAAAATATGCTTCAATGGCCATTCAATAATTTGAGCTACTTCGTTAGCATCGGGTACAAATGACAAGCTACGGTTTGCAACACCCAAAAAAGGATGAACCCAAAAACGACTTGGCGGAATATACAATTGGCTTAAAGGCTTGATGATGTTTATGTCGTTTGCAACAATTCCTATCTCTTCAAAAGTTTCTCTAAGTGCCGTATGGGCTAGGGATTTGTCGGTTGTTTCAACTTTTCCTCCTGGAAAAGCAATTTGAGCAGAATGCACTCCTTTGTAAGTATTTCTAACAATCAAAACCAAATGAGCTTCTTCGTCTTTTGGATATATTAAAGACAATACCGCAGCCGTTTTAGCCTCGTTCCAAACGTTTTGTCCTTGTTTTTGCAACATTTCGTTTCGCTCGGGTGGACACATTTTGTCATGTGCTACGGAACCTTCTAATGGTGCCACTTGTATTTTTGAAATAAGTGCAGTAAAATCTGAAAACTTCATATCGAAAAGTCGTTTGAGATAATAATTATTTATTATTAAAAAAAATAAGTATTAGATTATAAATTTGAATTATTGTGAAACTATTATTTTGCAAATTTACCATAGTGAAAGGCATACTGATTTTTTACAACATACATATAAACACCTGATTGTAAATCACTTATATCAAACTGGTTGTAATTTTGTTCTAAATTCAATACTTTTACCAATCGGCCTTGAACATCAAATAGTACTATTTGGTCTTTTGTCAAATTACCAAACAATTGTACGTTTAAATTTTGATTTTCTACATTATAATACACTAAAGATTTGGTGTTTTTAGATTCTTTTTCAGACAAGTTTGCTTGATTACTGGCCAATAAAAAATTGGGGATACCATAGCCGCATTGTGCATTTGGACTGTTATACCTATCGGCCGATTGTTTGATATAATCTACCACTTGTTGATTGGTTAAAGCTGGATATGCTTGCCAAAAACAAGCCAATAATCCCGCCATTATAGGACATGCAAACGATGTGCCGTTGCCCCCAACAATGCTGCCTTGAAGGTTTGCAATTACTGCATTGACCCCTTGAGCCATCAAATCGGGTTTTATGCGTTGATCAAAACTAGGCCCAATAGAACTAAAATTAGCATACTCCTGATTAGCCGCTACTGCCCCAACGGCTAAAGCATGTGTGGCATCGGCAGGAACACCAATATGTGGATGAGCAGATTGACCTGAATTGCCCGCACTTACTACAACAATAATGCCTTTGGTAAAAGCAATATTGGCTCCTTTTGAGGCAAATGCCTTGTTGCCAGTCATGTCCGAATAAGCATAGGAATAACTAGGATTGTCATAAATAAAATACCCTAACGACGACGTAATAACATCTGCTCCTACCCTATCGGCTGCTTCGGCTGCTGCCACCCAATACGATTCTTCTACTGGGTTTTCAGAGGCAGTATCTTCTGTAACATACAAATAATAAGACGCATCTGGAGCCGTTCCAACTAGCTGCTCCGAAACATAGCCTCCCATACACGACAAAACCGATGTTCCATGACTATTACCCGAATAAAACAGAGGGTTTTGATCTACAAAATTATAGCCTCCTAATATCAACCCGTGGTATTGCAAATATTGAAAAGCTGGCAAAGTATCGACACCTGGAAATCCTGCATCTAACACCGCAATTATTTTTCCAAAACCCGTTTTATTTTGTTGGTGCAAAGATTGCCCGCTGAGCATTTGAATTTGATTTAATGAATTGCCGTAGGGCAAATCTGAGGTTATTTCAAACGTTTTTTGGATTGCAAAAGGCGGTTGCAGTTGGCTTGTTTTACTATTTAAAGTAGGATTAGCAAATTCAATATGGCTTACAAACGACAAATTGGCCAGTGCATTTATTTGAGACACGCTCCCTCGGACATGCACACAATTCATCCATTTTGAACTTGTTTTTATTACTATACCATTGGCATTGGCAATAGTGTCCCAATAAGGCTGGTATAAAGGAACGTCTTGAACAGAAAGCGGTATATTTTGTGCCAATCGCCTGTCCAAAGCCCTCTGAGACAACATCAACAGCGGATTACTCAAATAAACAGACGCATTGGGTTTGTCTGCAAAATAAACCCTTGCATCCTCTTGTGCCATCCCTTTTTCAATTATAAAAAACAGAATAGCAACCAACCAAATTGAACCAATACATTGCTTTACTTTTTTAACCACTACCCCCATAATACAATATTAATAATTCATACACCAAACTTCATACTTAAAACTTCATACTTAAAACTTCATACTTAAAACTTCAACCCTCCCCCATTTAAGCAATTACCCCCGAGCCCAAAAGTTCTTCACCATCATACCAAGCTACAAACTGCCCTTCGGTAATGGCCGATTGCGGGTGTTCAAAAACAACATACAAACCATTTTCAAACTGATACAAGGTTGCTTGTTGCAACGCTTGCCTGTAACGGATTCTGGCCATTACCGACCTGCTTTCGCCAACCTGTAAAGCCAAGTCGGTACGAATCCAATGGATTTCATTATTGCTAACCAACAAAGCTTTTCTAAACAAACCAGGATGTTGAGCCCCCTGCCCCGTATAAATAACATTCTGATTTACATCTGTAGCAATAACAAACAATGCTTCTTTTGTTCCCCCAACATTGAGTCCTTTTCGCTGTCCGATAGTAAAATAATGAGCCCCCGAATGTTGCCCTACTTTTTTACCCATTTCGGGCGTATATTGTTTTTTATGAGACCAATATTGTAATTCATGTTCCCAATTTTCAAATACGGGTGTTGCCGTTTCATATAATGCCGCATTTGCAGGAATTTCGATAATCATACCTGCTTTGGGTTGCAATTTTTGTTGCAAAAACTCGGGCAATCGTACTTTTCCAATAAAACACAAACCCTGAGAATCTTTTTTCTCGGCCGTTACCAGTTCCATTTCGGCTGCTATGGCCCTTACTTCAGGTTTTGTTAAATGTCCAATAGGAAACAATGCTTTAGACAATTGCTCCTGAGATAATTGACACAAAAAATATGATTGGTCTTTATTTACATCTTTACCCGCCAAAAGGTGGTAGGTTGTTTGATGGTTGATGTCGCTTTCTTTTTTTTGACAATAATGCCCTGTTGCTACAAAATCTGCCCCCAAATCGAGGGCTATTTTCATAAATACATCAAACTTGATTTCTCTATTACACAAAACATCTGGATTTGGTGTACGTCCTTTCTCATATTCGTCAAACATATAATCGACAATTTTTTCTTTGTAGGCTTCGCTCAAATCAACCGTTTGAAAAGGAATTCCCAATTTTTCAGCAACCAAAACAGCATCATTACTGTCTTCAAGCCACGGACATTCGTTTGAAATGGTTACCGAATCATCGTGCCAGTTTTTCATAAAAAGGCCAATAACTTCATAACCTTGTTGTTGCAACAAATAAGCCGCAACACTAGAATCTACACCGCCCGAAAGCCCTACAACAACTCGTTTCATATAACTAGGTATAAATTATTTTAGAATAAAAAAATATTTGAAATTTTTAGCAAAGATATTGAATTTTAAAATATAAAAAAAAAGAACCAATGTCTAATGATAGCCCAATCATAATACATCTGTTGGCATTGTAAGGCATAATTGCAATTTGTAAATAATAATTATTTATAAAACAATAAAGTTAAAAATTACGAATAAAAATTATAAAACACCTTTATTTTGTATATTTGTAATCTAAAAACAAGGGAAACCTATCATTTTTAATTACAAAAAAACATTAAAACCATCCCATTTATGAAAAAAATGCTATTTTTCGTTTTATTCGCTTTCCAATCTTATACTTTGTTTGCTCAAGGTCTTATTATTGGATTAGCCTCCGGACCAGCAGCTTATATACCAAAAGCTACCGTTTTGAATGACTACCCATTGTATGAAACTGTCAAAAAATTTGATTTTAGCAAAAAGAAAGTTACAATAAAATTCGATGATTTAAGAGACTCTCTAAAGCTAAAAAAACTGGCTTGTGCTTCAATTGAATTGGAAAACAAATCAGAATTTAATGCCGAATTGGGTGCTCAAGTTGTAAAAGCATATATTGACTCATTATGTGTTAGATCCAATTTTATAATTACCGAAAGCCAAGACTCCGAACAAATCACTGCAAAACTTGAAGCGTTAGATTGTAAAAAAACAGGATTTATGATACCCAATGTTCATGGCATTTGTCAAATTCAGTTTGCATATCAAAATTTTTCAAAAACCTATTGTGTAGATATCAAAGATGGCGATTTGAATGCCCCTGTTGGTAGAATGACTCCTATTTCTGTAAAAAAAGCCAAAAAATTAATGGTTTGTGCCTCTATTAGAAATGCCGTTGAACTGTTTTTAATTGATCTTCAAAACGAAATAAAAAAATAACATTTTAATTGAAATGCTCTAAAAAAACAAAAGAGAAAAGTCATTTTTAATTGGCTTTTCTCTTTGTTGTTTTTACAAAATTTGCTCTTATCTCAAATACACCAAACATTGTTTGAGTTCTGGTTTTGAGGCCGTAAATTTCAAAACCCATTCGTGTAGTTGTTCCAACTCATAAGGCAAAAGCAACTGAACTGCTTTGTTCAACTCCTTACAAAATAGTTTGGGGTCGAAGCTAACGTTTTCTAAAATTTTTCTAGTAAAATCAAAACTGTTTGTGAGCATCATTCTGAAATTTTTAGTGGTTGTTTTTATTAATATGTTTATGTAAAATTACATTTTTTTTGAAACAAAAAGGACTTTTTAACAAAAAAATAACTTTTATTTAACCTCTTTAATGGCTCTAAAAAGTTCTCTTTTTCCAGGTGCTCCAGGGTGTTTTTCTACCCTAAAGCCAGCTTGTTCCATGTTTTTTTTAATGATGCTTCGGGCTGCATAAGTTACTAAAACCCCCTCAGGATGAAGTGCTTGATACATTTTTTCAAATATTTCAAAACGCCATAATTCTGGCTGCACCCGATAACCAAAAGCGTCAAAATAAATCAAATCAAATTTTGAAATATCCTGAATATTTTCAAAAAAATCCTGCCGTTTCTTTAAACAAAAATAAGGACTTAATGTAACTTCCTCCTCCCATTTGCATCGATGTATTTCATCAAATAACACCTTTTTTGAAGTGCTTTCTAAAATCACATCATAATTAAGTTGTTGCCGTTCCGATTCCAAAATGGGATAAGCCTCTACGCCCTGATAGCTAATGTTTTGCTGCCGCTTATTGGCCTCTAGCAGCGTAATCAAGGCGTTTAACCCCGTACCAAAACCAATTTCCAAAATAGCAACTTGTTGTTGCTCAAATAAATCCAATCCATTTTTGATAAACACATGATAAGCCTCCTGAATGGCACCGTGTTTTGAGTGGTAACTTTCGTTCCACTCTGGAATGTGAATGGTACTAGAACCATCATTTGTAAGAATAACTTCTCTTTTCATAAAATTTTAAGGCTTTGTAATTGGCTTCCAAAAAAACACCAAATCTATGGAATTGAGGTATAACTGAGATATAAAAAATTTAAAAAATTTAAAATAGCCCTCCAATTGCCCTCCAAGAGAAGTCAATCAAGCACTTTTAATCCGCAATAAAACAGCTTTTAGGTGTCAAATGTTTCACTTTAAACGCTATTTTCATAAAAAATTATATTATTCCTATTTATTTCTTTGAAAATGCGATATAAATAAAAAAATAACAAAAAAAGCAATGTTTAATATATAAATCAAACAAAAATTACTATTTTTGTATCAATCATACAAACAAATACAAAATTAAGGCATTAAAAAACCTTAATACAAATAATAAATTGACGCTCAAATGAATCAAAGTACTCCAAAAATCGACATCAGAAAAGCCACTGAATCCAAAATCAATACCATAAACTTCGACAACCTTGCTTTTGGTGCGGTGTTTACAGACCACATTTTAGTTTGCGATTATATAGATGGTGCCTGGCAAACACCCGAAATTAAACCTTACGAACCGTTTGTGTTGGACCCTTCGGCAAAAGTTTTCCATTACGGACAAGCCATTTTTGAGGGCATGAAAGCTTATAAAGATGAACAAGACCAAGTGTGGCTTTTTAGACCACAAGAAAACCACAAACGTCTAAACAAGTCTGCAACCCGATTGTGTATGCCCGAAATCCCAGAAGCCATTTTTATGGACGGACTCAAACAATTGATCGATTTAGACCGTGAATGGGTAAAAAAAGGCGAAGGCAACTCATTGTATATCAGACCTTTTATGATAGCAATTGGTCCTGGAGTTATAGCGGCTCCTTCTAGCCAATACCGCTTTTCAATATTGCTATCGCCCGTAAAATCTTATTATGCTGGCGAGGTAAAAGTACTAATTGCCGAACATTATAGCCGTGCGGCCAATGGCGGTATTGGTGCAGCTAAAGCAGCTGGTAATTACGCAGGACAGTTTTACCCTACAAAATTAGCAAACGATGCTGGTTTTCAACAAATCATTTGGACAGACGATGCCACCCACACCAAACTCGAAGAAGCAGGTACCATGAACTTGTTTTTCAACATCAACAACACCCTTTTTACAGCTCCCGTTAGCGAGCGTATTTTGGACGGGGTTACCCGAAAAAGCCTTATTGCCTTAGCTCAAAAAGAAGGAATTGCCGTAGAAGAACGTTCTGTATTGGTGTCTGAGCTCGTAGAAGCCGCTCAAAACGGAAGTCTAAAAGAAGTATTTGGTGCCGGAACAGCCGCCGTTATCACCCCAATTATTGGATTTTCTTATCAAGATACCTATTACGAATTACCAAAATCTGACAATTCTTTGGCACAAAATCTCAAAACAAAACTGACCAATATACAAACCAAAACTGCCGAAGACCCTTTTGGCTGGACCGTGAAAATATAGTTTAAACATACGTTACCACAAAAAAAAACGTCTTTGCTACACCGTAAAGACGTTTTTTATATCAAAAAGAGGGGCAAAAAAGGATTTCCACTGCTATCCCTCACGCAAAACAATACCGAAGAAACCAACGTTTTCAAAAACATCCACTGCTTTTTTATTGTGCTTTTGAGCTGTTTTGTTGTTTGGCTTTGTTTTCCCATATTTGTTGCAATTCATCATAATCTATTGGCAAAGCGGCTTCTTGTTTTACCAATCGGCCCGAATTAAAAGCCCTATATAAAATGGTTTCTATAAAAAAATCTTCATTGTTTTCTGTAGGATTGTATTTTGTTTTCAAATTTATATCAAATACTTTGGCTGTCGTATTCGACCAAAAAGCCTTCCAGCCACTTTTATAATCTTTGATCAATTCAAATGTTGTAAAACCCGTTTGACGGTGAATCAATTTCACTAAAATCTGGCCTTGCTTGCGAGACAATTTTTTTAATTGATCTGTAAATTCTTTTTCTAAATATTCTTGAATTATTTTGGAATATTTACGTTTTTCTCGTTCGGTTTTTAAATGTTCTAAATTTTGATTCAAAATAGTCAATCGTTCTGTACCAATTTTGGCAAACGGATACACTTTATAAACCCTGTTTTGCAACAATAAAAATTGTTTTTTAGTCTCGGGATCCAGCTTTTCTTTTTGGATAACTACTTCTTCCAAAAGTATAGGTTCAGACAAAATTGTATCGTTTTCCTGAAGGGTGTATCCCATTTTTTCGCTGTCTTGAATTACTTGTGCGTGTGCAGAAAATGCAAATAAAACAAGGACAAACCCGTATTGTAATAACTTCATATTTATTTCATATTTAAAAGGTCAAAAATAGAAATAAATGATGCAATTTTGATGCCAATTTAATAATTTAGCCAAAAAAATTTTATGAGTACAAAATCAATATTAAATGAGGCATCGCTTACTTTTTTAGAAACCTATCTAAACACCGCCTCGCCAACAGGTTATGAATCTGAAGGGCAAAAAATATGGATGAATTATATCAAACCCTACGTAGATACTTTCATTACAGACACCTATGGAACAGTCGTTGGAGTTATTAATCCAGAGGCCCCTTTCAAAGTTGTGATAGAAGGACATGCCGACGAAATTGGGTGGTATGTCAATTACATTACCGATGATGGATTGATATATGTCATTCGAAACGGGGGTTCCGATCATCAAATTGCCCCTTCAAAACGGGTAAACATCCATACCAAAAACGGTATTGTAAAAGGTGTTTTTGGCTGGCCTGCCATTCATACTCGCAACAGAGGCAAAGAAGAGCCTGCCAAACAAGATAACATTTTTATAGACTGTGGTTGTGCTACTAAAGACGAAGTGGAAGCATTGGGTGTACACGTTGGCTGTGTGATTACCTATCCAGATGAATTTATGATTCTTAACGATAATAAATTTGTATGTAGAGCCATCGATAACCGAATGGGCGGCTTTATGATAGCCGAAGTGGCCCGTTTGCTACACGAAAACAACATCAAATTGCCATTTGGCCTTTATGTAACCAATGCTGTTCAAGAAGAAGTTGGACTGCGTGGTGCCGAAATGATTACCCAAACCATCAAGCCCCATGTGGCCATAGTAACCGATGTGTGCCACGACTCTACCACGCCAATGATTGACAAAAAAATTGAAGGCGAAACCAAAATTGGTCGTGGTCCCGTCATTACGTATGCCCCTGCCGTACAAAATAATTTGAGGGAACTCATAATAACTGCCGCACAAGAAAACGACATCCCTTTTCAACGATTGGCATCGAGCAGAGTTACTGGCACAGATACTGATGCATTTGCTTATAGTAATGGAGGTGTGGCTTCGGCACTTATTTCGTTGCCCCTTAGATACATGCACACAACCGTAGAAATGGTACACAAAACAGATGTTGAAAATGTGATTAGACTGATTTACGAAAGTATATTGAAAATAGAAAACCAAGAAACTTTTTCGTATTTTAAATAATATTTACCAAAAAAACAGTTTTTTAGCATGGCTTTAAAACTGTTTTTTTTATTATATATTTTTATAACGACCCGAAACGGGTGCAATTATATAAATTATAAGTTGATTTTTAATTATTTTATAAAATTTTTAATGTTTTATTTGTTAAAAATTAATAAAATACGGTTGTTATTTTGGTATCAGTTACGAACATTCGTATTAATAATACCAAATATACATATAAAATAGTCCAATCTACTTGTTCTTTTTTGCTAAAATTATTCAAAAAAAATAGTTCCGTAGCCCAGCTATGCAACGATTTTTCTTGAAAATTTTTTCTAAAAAATAACTACGCATCTTTGGACTATTTTATAAATATATTTGGTATAATTTCAATTGCTTTTTATCAACTTTTTTATCAATCGGCCATTGTTTTGATCTTGAATTTCTAAAAAATAGGATCCATTAGTCCAATGATGTGTAGGTATCGTATATTCAAAATCTGAAATGGTTTTGCTAAACAATATTCGTCCTGTATTGTCGTATATTTGGATTTTCTTAATCGGACTAGGAGATTGCACTTGAATTTCGTTTTGAAACGGATTTGGATATAAAACAATATTTGGTTGGCTATTGGGCGTTTGTATCTGTAAATTTGGGTCAAGTTTTATAGACAATCCAATACTAGGTTGCAAAAAAGTTCCACAACCAGAAACTACCTTTTTGATGGCTTTTACCATATACCAATGGGAACTAGAAGCATTAGGCAGTTGATAAAATGTATTGGAAATCAAAGTATTGGAGATTTGCTGGAATTTTCCAAATTCAGTAGCCGATTCATATACATGGTATCCCAAAATAGCCTCATCATTGGATGCAGTCCAAGTTAAAGTGGGTACCCCATTGGTTGTTTCAAAAGCCAGATTAGCTATTGGCTTTACTTGATACAAATTGATCGTTGGATCGCCCCAAATATCAAAATGTGTTCTATTCCACCATTGGGGTGTATCATATTGTTGGGGTGGCTTTTCTAAATATTGATTAGTTTCATTATGGTTGATGATGTCTTTCATGGCTTGTCCAATATTTTTTCCATAACAAGCTTGATGAAAAATATTGAGTCCCATTGTGGTCCATAATGCCAATAAGCATTTGGTGTTTAAACCTAATAAAACTCGAATACGACTATAAGCCCCACTAGGTTGAGGCACATCGCCAAAGCCCCAATAACTTTGATCGCTAGAAAAAACGGTAGCATTCATTCCATACGTTTGCCAATCGCTGATGCTGGGGGTAGAAACATTTTGCATGTATATTTTAAACGGGCCATTATTTTGTACCCATTGGTTGTGGTTTGAACTATCTGTTTTTTGAAATACATTTTCGGGTTTTGCTATATTGCATAACGTGCGATAAGAACCGTCGTTGGAATTGTTGTATCCCAAAAAAAAGGCTGCTTTTTCGCCCATGTCAAAACCAGTGGCCACGTTTTTATATTGGCTCAATCTGTCTAAATATTGCTCTAGCAAGGTATGCTCTGCTGTATTGATTTCTGATAAATCTGCAAAATCTATACGTCCAAACGACATTTCTACATCAGATGGAAAAAAGTCTTGATCCCATTTATAATCGTTGGGCATATTTTGAGCTAAAGTAGTAGATAAACCGCTTGGATTATAAGTGGCAGTATCTGTATAAAGGCCGTCAATATCTGCATAATATCCATCGCAGCCTCTGGCACCTGTATTCTGACTGTGATCGTCTGGAGCAACTACATTAGAAGCACCACAACGTGGCATAGGAACATGACCCAATATTACGATCGATTGGGGTTTGTCATCTAATGGTGCATTATTGTATATTGAAATGATGTCATTTTTAATGTGATATACTGCAACGCCACTATCCCAACTCGTTGCCCTTGGAACGGTTAATTCATTGACATACCAACCATCATTTGTTAGCTCTTTTTTGAATTTTGTATATTTTTCAGGCAATTGAGCTACAACATCATTGGCTACTAATAATATCATTTGTCCTTTATAGTTTGTATTGTCATACAACAATGCTCCCATTGTATAGCCCACAGCATCATAATTTGTTCCTGAAAAGGTCCATGTGTGGTGGCGTTTTACTTGATACTCCCAAACTTGTCCTAAACTGGTATTGAAGTCTGTCCAATGGCCAGTTCCAGCGGCAATTTGGGTAGCTACAGTACTCCATGTATGGGTTCCAGCCAACCGTCTGTGAACAGAAAGAGCCTCTGAAGTATTGGACAACGAATCATGAAAAATTAATTTGACACTTTGATTGACTACATCAACTTTTGAGGAAACCAAACAAACCCTTCTACCCACGGTATTAAAATTAAAAGAAAAATTTTGTGCCTTGGATTGCCCCATTATAAAAAAGCCGATAATCAAAATTATAGTATTTTTCATATATTTATTTTGTTTTTTTATTTAATTAGACAAAATGGCACTATAAGTAGAAGTTTAATTTATTTATAATAATATTACTTTTTTTTATAAAAAAAGTTTCAAACTTGCATCTGGTATGAGCATACAAATTTGAAACTTTTAATGATTATTGCTGGCTTATTTTTGGTGTTCCATCCTCTAGGTGGTGTTGTCCTGAGGTTAGAATTTTTTGCTCCGCAAAATGATAGCCTATATTAGCTTGCTGTCGCAAAAAAGCCATTTTGATAGCGGCAATGGCTGCTTCGGTTCCTTTGTTGCCGTGTAGGCCACCACTTCTGTCTATCGATTGTTGTTCGTTATTGTCTGTCAATACGCAAAAAATAACGGGTACGTCGTACTTGACATTCAAATCTTTGATACCTTGTGTTACGCCTTCACATACAAAATCAAAATGTTTGGTTTCGCCTTTAATGACACTTCCAATGGCAATGATGGCATCGGGTTTTTGGGTTTCAATCATTTTTTTTGCGGCATAAACAAGTTCAAAACTGCCCGGGACATTCCATCGTATTATATTTTCAGCAATTGCCCCACAATCCAATAGTGCTTCTGTAGCCCCTAAAAACAACCCTTCGGTTATGTGTTCATTCCATTCAGAAACAAGAATCCCAAATCGAAAATGTCTCGAATTTGGGATTAAAGTTTTGTCGTAATTTGATAAATTTTTATTTGCTGTTGCCATTTTGTTTCCATTTTTTAATACACAAATGTAGTGTATTAATTCAAAAAAAACAACACCAAAAACCTAAAATATATGTTTATTGAGCTAATCCAATATAAGCATCAACTGTTGAGGCCTCTTGCGAAGCTTCATATTTATCTTTGATTTGATTAAAGTATTTCAAAGCCTCTTCTTTTTGATTTAAAGACAATGCAGTTTGTCCTGCTTTTAATAAAAATCTTGGAGTTGTAAGCTCATTTACATTGTTTTCTGAAGCTTTAATATAAAATTCTAAAGCTTCTTTTGCTTTGTTTTGTTCCATATAAGCATCGCCAATAGCTCCAATAGCAAGTGTTTTTAGCATAGAATCTTCGGATTTGAATTGTTCTAATTGAGCAATTGCATCAGCATATTTTCCTGTATTTAGCAATGCCAATCCCGCATAATAATGCGATAAATTACCAGCATCTGTTCCAGAATATTCATCGGCCAATTTGATAAAACCATATTGTCCTTCGCCTCCATTTAGAGCTAATTTGTACAATGAATCTATTTTTTTAGGCTCAGAGGCATCTGTTGCTTGCTTAAAATATTGTTGGGCTTGAAACATATCGTTTGCAGCTTTGTCCTGATTAGGTTCTGAAACGAATTTGCCATACAAAATATATCCAACGGTAACTAATGCTACTGCACCCAAAATACCAAAAATAATTTTTTGATTTCTTTCAACCCATTCTTCAGTTTTAGAAGCCGTTTGGTCTAATGAATTGAATACTTCTGCAGTTGTACTGTCTTTTTCGTCAATAACTACCTCTTCAATTTCATTGTTGTCAAATTCATTTTCAGTCTTTTCTGCTTTTGGTTTAGGGACTTTGTATCCTCTTTTATTGAAAGTTGCCATTTATTAATCATTTAGTGAGGTGCAAAAATAAAATTTTAATTCAAATTTAAAACCTTTTGCGTCAATATTTTTCAATTATTTGTTTTTTCATTGAAAAATAAGTCTAAATTTGGCCAAAATTTAAACTCCAGTCGGCATTTTGATGTATTTAAAATCCATTTCCTTATTTAATTATAAAAATTTTTCTGAAATCAGTTTTGATTTTAACGAAAAAATAAATTGTTTTGTAGGTAAAAACGGTGTTGGAAAAACTACTGTTTTAGATGCCATTTACCATTTGGCCTATAGTAAAAGTTATTTTAATCCATTGGCCACTCAAAACATTAAACATGGTGAAGATTTTTTTGTGATTGATGGGGTGTTTAACAAATCAGATCGGGACGAACAAATTGTATGTAGTTTGAAAAAAGGGCAAAAAAAAATTTTAAAAAGAAATGGAAAGCCTTATGAAAAATTTTCTGAACATTTGGGACTAATTCCGTTGGTAATTATTTCGCCTGCCGATTCAGATTTGATTATTGATGGAAGCGAAACCCGTCGAAAATTTATTGATCAAATCATTGCACAACAAGATAAATATTATTTATTGCATCTTATCCAATATCAGAAAATAATGGCACAACGCAATGCCTTACTCAAGTATTTTGCACTCAATCAAGTGTTTGATTCTGAAACTCTAAGTGTTTATAACGACCAGTTGAGTGTGTTGGGTCAGGATATTTTTGAAAAAAGAAAAGCCTTTTTAGATGTTTTTTTACCTATTTTTCAAAAACATTATGCCATTATTGCAGGAAATTCTGAAAATGTTGCTATTGTATATGAAAGTCAATTGTTTACAAGCAATTTAGATCAATTATTAACGTTGCACATTCAAAAAGATAAAATTTTACAATATACCAGTGTTGGCATTCATAAAGACGACTTGAATTTTTTGATTCATGACTATCCTGTGAAAAAATTTGGCTCACAAGGCCAGCAAAAATCATTTTTAATTGCACTAAAACTTGCCCAATTTGAGTTTATAAAAAACAAAAATAACATAAAGCCTATCTTACTTTTTGATGATATTTTTGATAAATTGGACGAATTTAGAGTAAGTAAAATAATACAAATGGTAAATGATGCTGTTTTTGGACAGTTATTTATATCAGATACACACCCAGAAAGAACAGAAAATATTGTAAAATCTACGCTTCAATCTTACAAAATATTTAAAATATAATATTTATTTATTCCAAATTTTCCAGGCTTTTTCGGCTTGACGGATCAACATTTCTAAACCGTTTTTAGTTACCGCTCCATGTTCTTTTGCTTTTTTTAGGAACAAGGTTTCTTCTGGATTGTAAATCAAGTCGTAAGCAATATGTTTTTCCGTAAAAAATTGATAAGGTATATCAGGGCATTGTGCTACATTTGGACTTGTTCCTAAAGGGGTACAGTTGATTACAATTTGGTAATTATCAAAAGTTGTTTCGTTAAGTCGTTGATAATCAATCGCGTTTTCTTTATATTCTCTGGAAACAAAAGTAGCTATAATGCCCAATTCGTTTAATGCAAATGCCACAGCCTTAGAAGCACCTCCTGTGCCTAAAATGAGTGCTTTTTTGTGATGGGGCTGAAGTAAGGGTTTTAATGATTTTTTAAAACCATAACTATCTGAATTATAGCCTTTTAAATTTCCTTTCTTGTTGATTTTTATAACGTTTACAGCCCCAATTTGCTGGGCTTTTTTAGACATTTGATGTAGATAAGGAATCACACTTTGTTTGTAAGGAATTGTTACATTCAAACCTTTTATTTGGGTGTCTTTTACAACATTTAAAAATTCGCTAATCTCTTGTAGGTCAAAATTTTGGTATTCGCAACCTTCAAATAAACTGTCTTTAAATTTTTCTGTAAAATAGCCTTTGGAAAAGGAGTAACTTATATTTTTTCCGACTAAACCATATATTTTTTTCATCTTAATTTTTCTTGAAATTTAAAATAACCTCATCAAATTTAACACCATTGTATTAGGTAAAAAATGAGGAAAATTAATCATAAAAATGATGTTTAAAATTAAAAAAAACTTGTTGTACATGTTCATCTTGATAAAAATCAGGAAATAATTTTTTCAATATTGAGCGTTTTTTATAATCTATTTTTAGGGCATTAACCAAATGAAATTGTGTTTCTATTGCACAATCTAACTGATCATACAGGCCTGCTAATCGGTATTCGATTTCACAATGATCTGGAAAATATTCTGTGGCTAATATCAATGTTTGAATAGCCAGTTTGATTTCATCCATTTTATATAAAACATCTATCCAATAAAGCCACGTATCCAGCTGATAATCACCATTTTCCACTGCTTTTCGATAGCCAAATTCTGCTTCTTCATGTCGTTTCAAGTACCTGTTTGCAGTAGCAAAACGTTTCCAATACAATTTATTTTTATTATCAATTGCCAATGCTTTATTGATATAAAATATAGATTTAGCATATTTTTTTTGAGCCATAAAAAAATCAGCCATTGCAATCCATGCTTTGTCTAATAGCGGATCTTCGTGTACTGTTTTTTCATAATATTCAAAAGCTTTTGTTTTATGGTCTAATTTTTCGTAGCATCTGCCAATGCGGAGCAAGGCAAACGAACTCGGATCGCTCAATTCTAATGTTATTTGGTAATTGACGATGGCTTTTTCGTAATTTTTAATTTTTTCGTAGGCCTTTGCTATTTCTATATAGGCTCCAACAAATTCATCGTCTATATATGTTGCAAATTCAAAAGCTCTTATGGCTTGTATATAGTTTTTTAAACCAAATTCTAATCTGCCAATTTGATGCCATGCAATTTCTGAATAAGGATTTTTTTCGGTATAATTTTTTAAATAATCAATTGCCTCTTGATTTTGTTCTAAAATTTCGAAACAATATACGATGTTATACAAGCTCGATTGGTCTTCGATATCGCTTTCAAGGCATTGAATAAAATGAAATTTGGCTTTTTCAAAATTATCCATAAACAAATATTCCATTCCAATCAAATTATATACATCGGCCAAATCGTCTGTATATTTCAAAGCCATTTGAAGGAGCTCCACAGCTTTTTCGTGCTGGTCTTTTTTGGAATATATATTGGCTTTCAAGATGTAGATTTCTTCGTTGTGAGGTTCTATGGCATATAATTCGTGCAACATTTTCTCGGCAACATCTAATTTATCTTCAAATATCAACATTTCTACTTGCACTAATTTTAATCCCGACGATTTTGGATGCTGCTCCAAAGCCAGTTTCAATGCTTTTTTTGCCAAATTTAATTTTCCAATATCCAAATAATGTAGTATTATCTCTTCAAATTCTTCTGAATCAAAAAAAAGTACTTTATTGGTTTTGAGCATGGATTCAAATTTTGATAACGATAAGTTATAATCTTCTTCTTCTTCGCTTAATTGCATTTTTTGATATTTGATTTTTCGCTATAAAAGTATATTTTTTTTTAATCGGTTGTCATTTTTTAAATTAAATTTTTTAACAATTTAATCAACTTGTTTTCTTGGCCTTTGGCTGGCTTTTTAATTTAATTTTTTCTTTAAAAAGTATTGTTTTAGTATTGATTTTTATATTTTTACAAAAAAAATAAATGATGACAAATAGAGTTCATGTTACCCAAAAAGCAATTGATTTGATTGCACGTTTAAAAGACACTTATGGCCCGTTGATGTTTCATCAAAGTGGCGGCTGCTGTGATGGCTCGCAACCCATGTGTTTTGAAAAAGGCGATTTTAAACTTGGTCAAAATGATGTTTGTTTGGGGGTGATTGAAGATTGTGAGTTTTGGATGAGCAAAGACCAATTTGAGTATTGGCAATACACCCAACTTACCATAGATGTGGTAGCAGGGCGTGGCTCTAGTTTTTCGTTAGAAATTCCGCTTGGTTTTCGATTTATCACCCAGTCTAGAATGTTTACAGCATCCGAATTAAAAGCGCTTAATCCGCTACAATATGTGGTAGATTAAATTAATAGATAAAACTACTTTGGTATTGTTTTGGTGTAATACCTTCTATTTTTTTGAATATTCTAATAAAATAATTACAATCCTCAAACCCCGAAAGATAGCAAACTTCATTGATATGGATTGTTGGGTTTTTTAACAACGTTTTGGCATATTTTATTTTTTCATTCAATATAAAAGCCAACGGACTAACTCCAAGCTCACGTTTGAAATACCTGTAAAAAGATGTGGAACTCATGCAGGCTTTTTCGCTCAAGATTTTCATACTGAAATTTTCTTTCAAATTGAGTTTTATAAACGCCACTACATGCGAAATGGGGTTTTCGGAATCAGAAAAAACCCCTTCATCAAATGATTTTGAAGTTTGTGTTTGAATAATTCTTATCAACAATTCTTGCAATGTCAAGTCGGCCAAAGCATCTTTAGTAATGGAATTGCTCATACATTCTTTTATCAACTTATTGATAGTTGATGCCAATTCGATATTGTTGTAAAAAAAATAATTTTGATAATCCAATTGCCAAGTCGAGCTGCCTTCTTTTGGATAACGTTCGTTTAAAAATGATAACGTTTCTGAAATTTTATTTTGATCAATTGCCAACGCCAAACATTGTGTGGGATTGGTTAATGAGGCTTCGGGAAAATCGATTTTCATTTCAACATTAGATGGAATTACTACTGTTTCGCCTGGCAAATAATCAAAACTAGGCTCTTCAAAAAGGTGCATCACCTTCTTGCCTCGCAACATACTGGTTACAACCAAATCGTTAAATTTTAGAGGAACCAACTCTGATGTTTGATAGGTTTCAAATAAATTCAATTCGCAATGATTCAAATTATATATGGTACGGTTTTCTACCAACGTTTTAAGCGACTTTTGGCTAGAGAGTTGTGGCGTGTGCAGTAAATTTCGAGGGGTATCCATGTGATAATCAATTCGTTTATTTCAAAATTTAAAATTAAATAAAAAACAAATCCCTTTTACAAAATACTACATTTTTTTTGAGGCCACTGCGTTGTGAGGGCTAGACCCACGTAAAAAAGCCGTGCTAGCCCCAATTTTTCAGTCAATTCAGGTTGTGTGAGTTAAAGTAGCTTCAGTTTTTTATTACAAAAATAGCTAATGAAGGGGTAATAGCAATGTCATATATAAATAATTTCATCTATTGATTCTTCATGCTAAAAATAACCTGTTTAATAAGTAATTTCTATCCATAAATATTAATTGATATCGTGGCTAATTTGTGAGAATGAGCGATAATCATTTAATGTATAACAAACTCTACCTCTAACAATACATGGATGTGTTTTTACTTTTTTTGCAAAAGTTTTTATAACGATATCATTGTTTTTGAATGTGAGATTTTTGTTAAATTCTTTCCACTCTATTTCGTCAATTAATCCATTCTGAGCAAATACATTTGCTTCCTTTTCTTCGGATGATTTTTTATATTCTTCCTCTTCATTTTTTATTTCAAGGTCAATAAATTCAGCAGTATTATTATTTACTAAATGCTCATAAATATGCCCCAATTCATGAAAAAGAGTAAACGCAAAATTGTCTAAACGATTGTGTCTTAATGTCATTCCAATGGCAGGATTTCCTTCACTCCAAAAGGAAACACCATCAACAGGAGTTTTTTCTCCTTTTGCTTGATACACGAGTTTAATGCCATATTCTTCTAATTTCTCTTGTACTTTATTTAAAACATCATTATTCATTAAAATAATGGACCTCAATTCAGATAGTAATTCCGCTTTATTTTCATGATTAAAAGGAGGTACAACTACTTGTTTGGCTTTATATTGAACCAATTTAACCCAACCAATAATGTTAACTACATCATATTTTAGCTTTGTTGATTTCTTGAAACGAGCATACGTACTTTGTACTCTTAATGCCGCTAATTGATCTATATTAGCCACACCATAAATAGCTCTAATTTTTTGATTATCAATTAAAGGGTTTCCAGTAATTATTTTTTCTTTCTTAAAAAAAGCCACTGATATAAATTCTTTTGCTGCTTTCCAAATCTCAATGGCCTCTAGTTGTTCTTTGTTTTTAACATCTATTCGAGCTTTATCCAAGTCGAAGTTCTTTTGTGCCTCCATCCAATATTCTGCATCTATACCTAAAGTTTTTTCTAGAAGTAAGGCTAAATCTGCATTGATGTTTCTTTTACCTTTAATTATTTCATTTAATTGACTTCTATTGTATCCTATCATTTTCGCAAAATCTATTTGTGAAAAATCATTAGCAACAATTTCATCTAAAAGTATTTCGCCTGGATGTGTGGCAAAAGCAGGAATGTTTGTGTTTTTTGGTTTCATTTTTTCAATTGTTTTTGGTTCTTACTATTCGTAATGCTTACTCAAATCTTCGATTTCTAAAATATCGATTATAAGTTCATTTGAAGTGGAAGCTACTTCCTTAAAGATGATTCTGTATTGCATATTTACAGCTACAGAACTCAATCCATTTAAATTACATGTAAGTTTTTCATATCGTAATGCTTTTAATTGAAATAATTGATGTATTTGTGTTATTGATTTTAGTTTATTGACTGTTTTGACATACTGAGCCACGAGTTGCCTATTCGACTTGTATTCTTTATAAGGCTTTGTATTTCCTTCGTAGAGGTCTTGTAAATATGTTTTTTGAAATTTAATTTCCATACTATTGGTGAAATGCTTTTGCAAAGATATAAAATTGTTCACAAATAGGTGAACAATTTTGTAAATATTTTTTAAATTAAGGTCATAGGTTTGAATCCAGTTTATGCTTTATGTCTTGTAAAATAAGCAAAGTTTATGACACGCTAAAATTTGTGTGTCAAAAAAAAATAAAAAAAGTTTTTTTAAAAAGAGAAAATATAGGTGTATCATTTTTAGCCGCTACTATAATGGCTACTACATTTGCTAGGATTGCTATACTATTTTCTAGGTTCATGATTAAACAAACTATTTATTTTGTACTTCTTTTTGGTGGTTTTAAAGAAGGGGTGTTACCTGGTGGTTTTGTTACTGTTTTTTGGGGATGTTTTTTTTTGTTATTTGTTTTTTGATGGGATAGGATTTGTGAACGAGCGGTGAATTATCTAATTTGTATTTTACATTTCTTAATTGTTGCATATTTCTGTTATTTTAATAACCCTTTTACTAATATTAATAAGAGAAAAATTGAAAAATATTCTTTACTCACATAAATTAGATGTTTTCTGGATTTACTAATTTATTTCCATTTTTAAACTCTCTTTCATCAACTAAATGAAAATTATTTAAATCTTCTTCAATCCAAACATTTTGTGGTATATGTTCTAGAAGAATAATCTGAAACTGTTTCTTTTTATTAATAAATTTTGAAATAAAATCGTCCAAGAAAATCAACGCTTTATTTAATTTATCTCTATCTGATTCTGAGAAATCATTAATATCAATATCATCAATTCTTTTAACCTTTTTCTCTTTTTTAGTTTGATCATAATATGGTGTACTGACTTGATCAAGTATTAAAAAAGATGGAACATATAGATTATTCTTCTCTAAATTGATAAATTCATGTAATCCTCCAAAAAAAGCTAAATGAAGATATAAATAAATTGAAGCACTCCCTAACTGTTGCCATTTAATAATTTCCTTTGTTTCTAAGTTAATTAAATCTATTTTATTTGTAGATTCATTATAAAATGGTTTATAATCTACATAATTCTCTATTTTTAAAGTAATTAAAGACTTATTTATATAATCATATAGAAAACTTAGTATTAGTCTATTAAATTCTGGATTTTCATCTAACTCATTTAATTTTTCTTCAATTTTTTCACTAATTGATTTACTTAACTCATTATTCTTTTCTGCTTCAGAGTTATCCTCAAAATCTTCTAGCTTACTTTTTACATAACCTAAATGTATATACTTTTCTCTTTCCGATGAAATCTTACTAATAGAATCAGGATGCTGTTCAATTTTTTTATTAATTTCATCTAATTCCTTTTTTAATATTTTGATTTCCTTACTTACATCGACTGTTAAAGAATTTCCAATCTTAGTATTTTTGGTTAAATATTGTAACTTTTCAAATTCGTTTTCAAGATTTTCAATCAGATTTGAAGATGTATTAGAAATTAATAAATCATTAAAATTGTCTTTAAGATATTTTATTGGAAACAAACTATCCATATCAGTTTTCAAATATTCTTTATACTCTTTATCTTCCTTTAAATATTGATTCAGATTTCTTAACTTTAATTGAATTTCAACTTTCTTTTTTCTTAAAATACTAATTTCTGAAGGCGTAGTTTCAACATCTCCTAAACCATTAACTATTAAACTCTTTAATTTCTCTACAATTTCTCCATCCTCGTATAAATTTTGACTTATTAAATTTAATTGTTTTGTTTTTAAATATAAATCTCCTAATAATTCTTTGAATTTTAATTTGTTTGATTCTTCAATATTTTTTCTTTTCTCAAGTTTTTCTAAATCAGTCTCTAATTTTTTTATATCATTTTTTAAAATAATATTTTTTGGAGTTTGTGCTCCAATAACCCAATCCAAAATCTTCATTATTGACAAAGATTCTTTATATCTTGTCTCTTCATGCTTATCAAACAAATAATATCCACTAGATAAAGTTTCTTGCCTTTGAATACAAAATAACCAAAGAAAGTATCTAAACGAAATTTTAGAACCAGCTTTAATATTGCTTGAACCAGTAAAAATTGTCTCTGAATCAATACCAAATTCTCTACTTAATATTTTTTTTAATTCAGTATCTTTAATATTAGATTCTGGATTCTCTGGCATTAATCCAATATCTGAAAAGTAAAACTTCTTTTTTGTGTCATTATTTGTAATTGCCCCTCTTATAATAACATAATCTTTGTCATTAATACAAAATGATATTCCATACCATTTAACATTTTCCCCTATGAATTTGGGAGAGATGTCTGTTTCACTAGATAAAAAACAATAGTCAATTATTCGAATAATTGAAGATTTACCTGTAGTACTATCTCCTGTTATTACATTAATTTTATTTGGTAAAAAGTCTAAATCTCGAGTGGTTGAATTATTAAACCAAAGCTTAATTTTTTTTATATAAAAATTCATATTCTGATTTTTAAAGTTGAATATAATTGAATAGCATCTATTTTTAAAACATTTATGATTTTAGTTGAAGCCATAATAATATTTGAAGCTCTATCTCCAAAGTTAATTGATTCTATATCAAATGCATTGTCAATGTAGACTATCTCATTTTTCTCAAATCTTATTAGCTTTAATTCCTCTGCAATGCAAATTGAGTTGAATGTAAGTGTAAAAAAACTTTCATATGATTTATTGAAATTTGTAAAACTCTCAACTCTTCTAGAAACAAGGTCTTGAATACCAATAACAGTTGATTTTTTATTTTTTACAAACGATACTATATTGTCATTTAATAATAATGGTAAAATTAAAAACACTTTTGGATAGTCTAATTTTTCCATTTTTGATAATACTCCCAGGATTGCAATTATAGCAATTCCCTCATTGTTATATAGGAATTTATTGTCTTTCATATGCTTCCTCCCATTCTTTTACCCAACCTATTTTGAGAATATCACTTAAATGAATATATGCACCATTTGAAATGTCATCATCCATTCTTATTGAACATAAATATAAATTTTGCATCATACAATCAGAATGGCAATCCAAAGAATTATTTAACTCAAAATCCTGCTTTCTGTGATTTTTGCCATGCAAGTGTTTCCAAGTTTTAATTGCGCTTTTAAAAAAGGCTTCTCTGTCTTCAGAAAATATTAAATTATCTCTTTCTTCCCATCTTTTCAAGTTAACCAAACATATTTGCATTGAATATGATAATTCTCTTATATCTTCAAGGCTAATATTAATATCAAGTAATTGTTTTGCAAAAATTTCCTCTTCTAATTTTAAATATGGCTTATATTTTTCTTTAATAACATGAAATTTAGTACTTCTTATTTTTTCTAAAACAGGAGTTAGTATTTTTTTTGAAAAATCAACTTTAGAATACAATATCTTTTCATGATTTTTTATGGTCAAATAATTTAATACTCTCAATCTTCCCTCTATCTCATAAAAAGCATCCTCATAGTTTTTAACTGCTAAATTAACTTTTATATAATTTTTAATCTGATTAATTAAATCATCAACATTTAAACTTATTTCAATTCTCTTTAGCAATAATTCACAGTGCTCAAATCCTAAAAACTTATTTATATAATTATCAGAAACACTATCAGATTTAGATTTACCTTTCTTCTCAGTTAATTTTTCAATATTAATTTTAAATTCATCAATTTTTATTTCCCCATCTTTATATTTGATTAAATTCTCTAAAAACAAATTATCATTACTTTTAGATTTATTTGTTACTAAACTGAAAATAGATGTATTAATAAACTCTATTTGCTTTTTACTTTCGCTTCTTCCATCATCCTCATCTGAAATCAATTGTATCCAATTATCAATTGTATGCCACAATGAATAATCTTTAGATGACAAATTTTTTGACTCTCCGTCTTTTTTATTCTGTAAAGTGTGTTTAAGTTGAATTAATCTTATTCCTTTTTCATTAAAAATTACAACATCATCTTTCTCCTCAATACTTAAATATTCATTTGAATCTAATTTCAATAATGAAAATAAAGCGAAATAATGCTGATAATGAAATCCTATTTCCTTTTTATCAGCAGCTGTCCTATCTTGAAATTTTACTGCCATAACTTATTATTATTAATTCTATATTTAATTCTTGTTTTTCAAAAATTTTATCAACTTTTGCTGAAAGTTCTTTTATTTCTTTTTCCATACCCTAAATATTTTCTACTATTAATACCTCCTCCTCACTCAACCCATACAACTCATACACCATTGCATCAATGGCTTTATCTGTTGTATCAATTTGCGCTTTTAAATCCAAAGCCTTTTTACTTTCTTGCATGAAATAATCCTCCCATTCTGCTTCTTCAGATAGGGAAAGTTTTACTTTCTTTTTGGTTAGCTCAATTATAAATTGTGAATATGAAAGCATATACCACTCTTGGAGTTTCTTTGGCAATGGAGCAGGATTAGGCAATGGAGCAGGATTAGGCAATGGAGCCTGCTCCATTGTTGTAACAGCAGGACTAGGCAATGCAGCAGTATTAGGCAATGGAGCCTGCTCCATTGATGTAACAGCAGGACTAGGCAATGGAGCTGGACTAGGCAATGGAGCTGGATTAGGCAATGGAGTAGGCTCCATTGTCGGAACTGATGAGAAAAACTTTCTTTGCAACATGCGCTGGAATTTTTGAGATATTTCTTGTAAATCCTTGTTTAGAGAAAGCATAAGGTCTGCTTTTTCTATGAAGGGTTGTTGGTTTTTTGAAAGTATAAAAGGTAATTTTTTTACATTAACTGTTTTCACTTGTGCAAATGCCCTGCCTAATTCTTCTGTAGACAATCTATAAAAATAGTTTAATAGTTTGCTGTTGAAAATTGTCATTAAATATAAATAATTAATTGTAATATTATCTTTATTTACAATAATATGAACTGTTTTATCACAATAATTACTTTCAAAATCAACTGTTGCAATTAGTGAACTTGATGTTTGTCTGTATATTAGTTTAGGATTTGTTTTTAAAAATATTTCTGAAAATCTAAAAGTATCATTTTCATTTAAAAAATCTTTATAATTAAATTTTAAAAAATTTTCAATTTCTATACCCGTATATCTATTAAAATTACTTCCTTTTGTGTAAGGAATGTCTTCGTTTTTTTGCTTAATTCCTTTATATAAAACTCTATCTCCAATTGAATTTCCTCGTTTTTTTTCACCACCAATTGACCAATAATTAAATCCAACATCTTTAATGTGGAAAAAATCTTCGAAAACTTTTTCTTTCGAAAACTTTTTTAATATTATGTTATCTTGAATAAATGTAGAAGTACCAATCTCTATCTCTCCTTTAATGGTTTCTAAATCACTTTTTAATAGCCAGTTTTTAAAGGGTTTTTTCTTTTCTAAAATTAAAATAGCTGAAAAAACATTAGCATCATCAAAAACAAGAAAATTATTAAAATCAACTATAGAATTAATTTGATATTTAATAAAAAACTCTCTTAGGTTTAAAAAATAATCCCCTTTAACAAAACTATTTGGAGTAATAAAACCAAGTATTCCATTTGGTTTTAAAATATTTATGGAAAGTTCATAAAATGAGCTGTATAAATCATTATTTCTTCTGAAAACTTCATACTTCATTTCTAATTCTGCTTTCAAAACAAAATCATAAACCAGAACATAAGGCGGATTCCCAATAACCACATCAAAACCACCTTTATATTCAGTTTCAAAAGCTTCCTCTAGAGTGCAAAGCATGTTTTCTAAATAATATTGCGTTTGTTTGTCGTGTGGTGGTAATTCGTGTTTCTCTCTGTTGCGTTTTATATAGGCTATCGTGTTATGCAAATATTCGGCAGTATTTATTTCACTGCTTCCAAATTTTTGAGTCCACAAACTATTTTGTTTTTCGCCTCGCTTTTTTCCGTTTTCTATCGTTTCGTTTACTTCCGACAAGGGAGCCTGCTCCCTTGTTCCTACTATAGTCGTATCTTCGTCTCTCGTCGAGGGAGCCTGCTCCCTAGTTGTAGCAGTAGAAGGTTTGTTGATTATAGTAATACCCCTATGTATATTTACCGTTCTCGCTGTTTTGGCTTTTATTTTTTGTACAATTTTGGAAAGTTCGTTTTCTTCACATACTAATAAAATATGGATATGATCTCTACAAACATTAAACTCTACTATTTTTAGATTATCGGCTTTTACAATATCATGTATTTCTTTTACAATGATATGCTCTTCTTGACTTGTAAGATATTGCACATTAGGATATGGGTTTGTTCCCATATCTCGCTTTTCTCTAACCTTGTAATCAATCATTCGTTGCGATGTTCTGCTATCATGAAGTGCTGTTGTAATATGATATGCTTTTTTATTTTTTTCCTGAAATACTTTAGGAAACGCTTGTTGCCAATTAAACGCTTTGTTGCCAGCAATGGCTGGGTCGTCTATTAAGGAGTTGCCACATTTAATATTGCTGTTGAGGTCGTTTAGCTTACGGTTGGGTTGTGCCGTTCGCAACCAAAGGGAGAGTTTAGCAATCTCTACACTTTCTTCGTTCAAGTCCACCCCAAACAAGTTGTGTTCTAAAATACTCGTGGCTATATCGCTCAAAACCATGGCATCGCCAAACAACTTGGCTTGAAGCTCGTCTATATATTGGTGTTCGGCAATCAAAAAATCCAAGGCTTGGTTCAAAAAAGCACCAGAGCCACAAGCGGGGTCGCAAATGGTGAGTTGCAACAACCAATTTCTATATTCTTGAATATCTTTTAATAATTGTTCTTTTTGTTTTTTGGGAAGTTTGGACAAAATTCCACCTTCGGGGGCTAGGGGGCGTTTTTCTTCACACAATTTGCCAACCGTATTTTCTACTATGTATTTGGTAATGTATTTTGGGGTATAAAAAACACCGTCTTTCTTGCGTTTGGTTTTGGTTTTGTCAATTTCGGCACCTTCCAATTGGGCTTTTACTTCGTCTAATTCGTTTAACGAATTTTCAAAAATATGTCCTAAAATATTCACGTCCACCTCGCTAGCAAAATCGTAATTACTCAATTTTTGGGTGTGTTCAAATAAAATGGCATCGCCAATATTCAGGTTGTTTAGTAAGTCGTCTGGTTTGAACAATCCGCCATTGTAGGCAAAAATGTGATGTTCTTCTTTGTCAATAGCATTGGTTTGGCTAAAGGCAGGCAATTGCACTTTGGCACCTGTATTCAAGTCGTTAAAATAAATTTTATAACGATCATACAACGATACTTGTATTCGCATTTGCTGCAATTGTTGCCACTCTTTGTTGATTCTGAAAATCAAGTTGGTAGGCAATAAATTGCGGTCTTCGGCAAAGAAAATAAACAGAAAGCGGTCGAGTAGTTTTTGCGATTTCTGAAACATTTCTAGCGGGTCATATTGCGGGTTGAGTTGCACCAAATTCTGAAACAGTTCTCGTTTAAAAAGCGAGTAATCTTTGTAGAGTTTTTTGGTTATGGTATCTTCTTCACTTACCGATTGGTCTTTGATGGATTTGGCAACATTGTTTTTAATATTGTCATAAGCCAAACACAAATACAACAATTCAAATTCGGCTTTGCTCAATTGGAACAAGTTAAATTCTAGGTATTCAATAGCATTGTCAATATAAAAACGTAATTTTTCAAAGTTGGATGTAATGACATACACACATTCGGGTTGGTTGTTTTTATAACCAAATGCCTGTGCTTCAATTTTGCCTAAATCGGTGGTGTTGGTGCCTTTGAGTTCAATAACGCCAATTACTTTATTTTTCAATGGGTCATCACCCATTGGAATTAAGATTGCTCCATCAGCTTTCTTACTGTCTTTGACATTTTTGTATTCGGTTGTAAGGTTGAAATGAGGTGCAGGATTAAGGGTGTAGCCCAAAATGGTTACAAACAATTCTCGCAGAAAGCCTTCCTGAAATTGTTCTTCTTTGCTGTTGCGAATGTTTTCCTGTATAGCCGAATGATGAAAATAGGCAGCATATTCAGTATAAGCGGTCGTGATTTTGGCAGTATCTTGTTGGCTCAAATATTTCTTGAGTACTGAGGTTTGAAATAATGGCATTACAGTTTTTATTTATGTCTAATAGATTATAAAAATAATCATTTTTATTTCCCGATACAAAATGTAATGCAACCTTTGTTTATGTGGGGTTTTGAGACTGGCTCAATGAATACTCAATAAAAGCTACTTTATTATTTATTTTTCAAATATTTTTAAATTGCTATATTTTGGAAATATTGTTATTAGATTTTATAACTTCATTTGCAAATCCTAAATATATCTACAAATAAAATTATTCTTTTTTCATAGTCCATAGTTGATTAGTTTTTTTAGTCAAAATTTTTATAAGTATTTCAAAAAACAACTTAACTAAAGCTAAAAGTTCTCTAATGAAAGTTTTACTAATCTCATAAATATAATAAGAATCTATGCCTTCATAAAATGATATTCCATTAAAGTTTTTTAATTCGTTATATTGTTTAATATCTGCGATTGAATTTTGATGAACAATTATATTTCTTAAAGTATTTCTATTATAAATTGGTGTAAAGTGTTTTTCTAAAGGTCTAATATCTTCTTGTAAAAATGAATTGAGAAAATGCCAATGTTTATGAATAATTGAGTTTATTTTTCTTGGTTCAGGATTGTATTTAAATTCAGAACTTATATTATCACAAACTAATTTTAGTTTGCTTTCAAAAATTGAAAAAATAGTTGTGATTTGTGAAGAGTCTTGAATTCTTTCAAACTCCAAAATAATTCTTTGTTCAATACCATGTAAATGCTCTACATACATGTCTAACGTCATTTCATCTAAATCACCATTGGAACGTTCAGTATTCTTTATTTTTCTAAATAAATCTTCTTCAACTTGATGTAAAGCTTCATCTTGAACTTCTATAAGTTTTTCAAGTGCATAAATTGAATTGGTTATTTCTAAATCTATCCAATTAATCTCTCCCCATTTGGGAAAGCTATTTAAATCAATTGAAAATTTCTTTTTTGTCATTTATTACTTTATTTATAGGTGATTTATGTGATACTTTATTTCAAAAATTAAAATTCTATTTTCTCCATTTATTTCCATTTCATTAACTATTTTTTCATTAATTAAAATCTCATCCACTTGATTATTAAGTGTTATGAAACTTGAATATTTTACATTAACAATACATTTAGCCAATTCTATAGAAAACCCATTCTTTAATAAGGTAATAATATTTTTATCTGAACTACCATATTTTATTTTTTCATAGAAGTTACTTTCAATTAGTTCTAACTCTGCTAAAATTTCAATGTATTTTAACAAATTAAATTCAACAAAATCTTGTTCCTCCTTAATTTTAAGTATTGCCAAATTAATTTTTTCGATATTATCTTTTTTTCTTAAGTCTACATATAGTTTTTTAATATCTGTAACTTCCCTTTTTTCTTCTCCCCATTTTTCCCCTATATATATATTTTGTGCATCACCTGTTAAAGTGCTCCAATATCTCATAAAACTACCAATCATTTCTTTATAAGAATAACTAGAACTTCTCCACTCTAAAATCATTGAATAAAATTTTCTTGCTGGAACATTTTTCAATCGTTTTAAGTTATTATCTGTAATTTCTATATTTTGTAGAAAAATTAGAAATATTGCTTCAATTAATTCATTACTTGTAGATATTAAATTTCTATTATCTAATAATTTATAAAGATTTAAATTTCTTAATAGTAAAAATTCATTTTCTTTTATATCGAAATCGTAGATGTTATTTTTATAACATAACTGAGCAATTTCAGATTGTACATAATTAACATTCTCAAGCCTAGTTGAATTTGGTTCTATGTTTTCTAAGTATTCTAACGACTTTTTCAATTCTACTTTTTGAGTTTCATTAAGATTTATTTCATCTTTTAAAAATAAATTATTTACGTCATCATCAAATTGAATTTCTGTTTTAGCTCTTTCACTAATAAATTTTTCAATATTAGCACGTTTGTTTTCATAATCAGTTTTAACGATATAAATATTAGGTTCTAATAATTTTAAATTACCATTCTCATAATTAAATATTTCGCTAAAACGGTTTATTCTTCCTATAAGATTTTTAAATTGAGACACTGATAAATTTCCTCTTCCTTTTTTAATTGACAATAAGAATATTTTTTCTGCTGGAATATTTACACCTTCTAATAGCGTAGAACTGGTAATAACAAAGTTTAAATCACTTCTTTTTGAAAATATATCTTCAACGTAAAGTCGAATAATTTCAGGCATTCCCCCATGATGATATACAATTCCTTTTTTTATACAATTTATTAAATTGTAATCAGGGTGAATAAAATCTGAAATTGTTGTAGATACTTCTTCAATCTTTAAAGTTGTGTTTTGAATACTATTAGCAAATTCTCTTGAAAATCTTTCTATATGCTTTGGGCTATTAAAATAAATAATATTTTTATTAGCCATTTCGCTGTTTAATAATTGGAATATATCATCATACTTTTTACTTGTTTGTAAAAAAGTATTTGAAAATTGATTATATATTTTAAGTTCTCCATCACTATTAAATAAATTACAAGTAAAATACTTTTCAGATTTTATGAACTCATCTGTATTCTGTGAACTCAAATTATAATTTGATTGTTTTATCTTAAGGTTGTTTGGATTTGCTATAAAAGGAGAAAAGAAATTTAGAATAGTATTTTGATTTCTTTTCATTAGAATCATAATTGTTTGTGCTAATAATGTAGCTCTACTATTATCGCTTTTTTCACCGAATAAATTATGTGCTTCATCTATTAAAACTAAATCAAACTTAAGCGAACCATTTTTTTGTAATAATCTAAGAAGTCTTTCTTGGGTTAGAACTGCAACAAAATTTTGCTCATTGCCTTTATACATTTCTGGATGCGTAATAATTCTTTGAATATTAGTTTCTTTATTACTATTTAAAAGCCTTTTTTTTGTTTGTGCTAATAATGCTTTACTAGGAACTATTATACAGGTTTTTTTATCAATATTAGAATATATTTTATCTACTATTATTTCAGATTTACCATAAGAAGTAGGGGCTATTAGTACAAAATTTGAATTATTTTGATTTGAAAATTCGATTAGTTTTTTTTGACCGCTTGATATATAATAATTTTTTTCTTTGAAATTTTCTTGATAAACTGAGAAAAATAAGTTAAAAAAATGCTTCTCAAATTTGTTTGAATCTGTATGTTTTAATTCAACCATTTTTGAAATTGGAATATAACCTTTATTTATAGCAAAATCATATAAAGGTTTGTAATCATTATATTTTATCGAATAGTTTATTAAAATTTTATACCCTAATTTTTGAAGGTCAATATCTCCAAAGTTTACAAACAATATTGCATTTTTGAGTAAAGCGAAAATCTCTTTTTCCTCTAATTCTTTATTTAGAATCAAAGAATCAAATACTCTTTTGAAAAAAGGAGATTTATTTATTTCTTTCCTATAATCTTTAAGGGTTAATATATTTGTAATCATACTAAGTAATTGTTATTTCATCTCTTAAAAAATTTTCGACAACATTATAAGTTTCTTTTTGAATAGAAATTACAATTATCTCTTCAAACAAATTCTCTGTGGCGGTCGAATTGTAAAAGTTAGAAACACTACTTTCTAATAATTCATCGCTTAAATCGTGATATAAACAAGAGATTAAGATAACGTTTTTCTTTTGGTTTGAATTAACAATTGGAGAATCATCTGCTAATAGTTTACTTAAATTTAATTTACCATCACTTTGTTTTATGGTTAATGTAACATCAATTAAGGCACTTTCCCATAATGATTGCCTTTTTTCTTCAATCATTGAATTAATTCCACTTTTTGACCTATTGAGAAGTATTGTGTTGTAGGAAGTTGAATTTTCTACACCTGTTTCACTTCTTCCAGACTTTACTTCAGAATACCAAAGTTTATTATTTTCGATGTGGCAATAAATTATATCAAATCCTTTTTTTATACTTCTATCTTCCTTATTTTTCAGTATTGATAAAGAAGTTAAATTATTATCTTGATGATTTAGTAAGATATGAGAAAGAAGTTCACCAATCATTCCCTTTTTGGTTTCTTCTGCTTTATCTTTGTATCTGTCAATAAAAGAGCTTAACGTATTTTTATATGAGTAGAATTCAGGCATTTCATCTACAGTTGAAAAACCGTACCAAATACCTTGTAATTGTTCTCTAATAATCTGTTTTAATTCATCTGAAAAAGTTTCAATATAAAATATTGAGTAGTTTGATGATTCTATATGTTTAATTCCATTTATTGGCATATTTGAAGTAATTGAAATTTAACAAATATAAAAAAAGTAACCGTTATTCAAGGGTTACTTAATTTAAAAGTTGAGCAATAACAATAAAGGATTATTGGTTCATTTTAATATCACTTTTTAAAACAAAACCATAATAAACTTTACCTTTAGAATCGAAATAAATACATTTTAAGAAGTCATTTTGTTCTATATTATTTTTAATTAACACTTCTCCTAAAGCAGATTTTTTCTTCTTTTTAAGAGAGATTATTTTTTCTTCTGAATATATTTCTCTGTCTTTTTCGATTATTAATATTTTTTGCCCATTTATACTTGTTGAATTGTAAAGATAACTTGTATTTGTAATTATATATTTATTTAAGTTTGCGATAAGTTCTTCCTTTTTTAAAACAGTTGTATAACCTTCTTTATTTTCTTTCTCAACTACTGTATTATTTGGAATACTATCCTTTTTTACTTCATTATTTGATGAGGAAACGGAATCTTTTACAATAGGTTCTGAAAATAATTCTCTTTTGCCCTTAAATTCTAGGTAATAGTTTTCAAAAAAGAGAGGTTTTTTAAAATCTCTATCCGTAAAACTTGCTAATTGGAGAATGTTATCATATTTAACGTTCTCTATAACTCCTTTTTTACGAGTTATAATAATAACATTGATTCCTGTAAAATTAGGGTCTCTAACTACTACATAATAAAAGCTATCTCCTTCGGATTTTAAATATTTAATTTCATAACTAAATGAAACATTTCTTGATGTAATGTTAACTATTCCATTAGGTAAATTTTCAAATTCTGTATATTCTGAAAAAATTTGTTTTGGATCTTCAAATTTGATTAAAAAATATTCTTTTTTTGGAAGCAAATCTCCATTTTCATTTTTGTAAATGCTTAAATTAGAATTATATTCAAATGTTACTTTTTCAAGTTTTTTCTGTGATATTGCTGTAGTTGTAATTAATAACGTAATAAGAAGTGTTTTTATTGTTTTCATACTTAATTAGGATTAAGCACTTCTATGAAAACTATCCAAAAAAAGAGCTTGGGTTAGTTAACCTTACAATGCCCTTGAGGGAGTCGAAGCCCTGTAATACAAAGTAAAGCAACGCCCAAGCCGTAACTTGAGCATTTTGCTAAACTTTTCTGTATTACTGATGAATTTTCGACTTTTCAAGGACAGAAATAAGTTTGCGAAATGCAATTATTATAATTTGTTAATTATTTGTTCTTTATATCTATAATTTTAAAATTTTTGGTAAAATTAAATGTTTTATTTCAAATTCCATCAACCTTTATGCCAAAGACTTTGATTTTTTAATATTTAGCTTAAATCTCCGCAATGCTTTTTATTTTTTAATATCAATTATTAGATATGCTTTTTAAAACAGGAAAGGCGAGGGGATTAACCTCGCCTATATTATTAATATATACTTTTGTAAAAGTTTATTAATCTTGGGTCAACGAACACATCTTTTTTTAGAATAGGAGTTGAAGTAGTGATTTTTTCAATAGATTTACATCTACTAAATGCAACATATGTTTGCCCTGTTGAAAAAGCACCCCATCTAAAATCCAAATGAATACTATCAAAAGTTAATCCCTGACTTTTATTGACAGTTATTGCCCAACCTAATTTTAAGGGGAATTGACTAAAAATTCCGATTTCATTCTTTTCAAATTCTCCTGTTATTAGATTGATTCCATACTTGTATTCAATCCATTCTTCTCTCAAAACATTGATAATTGCATTGTCTTCGGTTCTTACAACAATAACATCTTCATATAATTCCTCTACTATTCCTAAAGTGCCGTTTGTATAACCTCTAAACTTATTGTTTTTTATAAACATTACTTTAGAACCAGTTTTAAGTTTTAATAATACTTCTGCATTACAATCATTTTTATTAAATGTACCAGCTTCTAATGAGATATATTCAAATGTTTTACCTTTTATCTTATTTAATCTATTTTGATTCTCAAACCTTGCTATTTTATTATGTGGAGTTATAAGGATACTTTTATTAGAATTAATAGTTTCATTATTTTCTTTGCATATTCTGTTTAAAATTTCAAATTCGTTATCTGCTAATGTATTTGTTCTCATTCCATCTAAAATATTTATAAAAAAAGAATCATTTTGTCGATAACAAATTGTTAATTCAAAAATGTTTTTTATTGCATTTTTAAAACATTTAGAATCGAAAAAATAAACACTATCCCAATGGTTTTTAATTATTCTTAACTCCTCATCTTTTACAATAGGAGGTAATTGAAGAGGGTCGCCAATTAATAATATTTGTACTCCACCAAATGGCTTCAAACTATTTCTATGTTTTCGTAACAATCTATCAATAACGTCAAGCATTACAGAATTCATCATTGAAACCTCATCAATTACAATTAATTCAAGTTCACGAATTAATAAAAGTTCTTCTGTTTTGTAAACAATCTCATTTACTAATTTGAAATTTGAAGTTATTAAATGATAAGGTATTTTAAAAAACGAATGAATAGTCAAACCTTCAACATTTTTAGCTGCAACTCCCGTAGGTGCTAATACTATAAATTTCTTTTTAACATCTTTTAAAATGCACTTTAGTAAAGTTGATTTTCCTGTTCCTGCTTTACCTGTTAAAAATAGAGATTTATTCGTGTTTAATATAATATCATATACTTTATTTGCAATGATATTATCTTTAAAAATTTTAATGTTTATATTTTTCATAATGATACTTTTTAATGTTAAGTTTTACCCTATATAATACAAGAGATAAAACTTGATTGTTTTTGTTTCAATTTAATAACAACTTTTGATAGTTATGAATTAATCCATCTCTAACCATACTGTGAGGGTTACTAGAAGAATTTTTAATAGTATCGTGAGCGATTTTTAACTCGCCGATTATTTTATTCAAATGACGTTTGTAGTCTTTGTTTAAGGTAGCAAAACTGTAACAAAGTGACTTTGTATAATTACTTACGCCATCGCATGGGAAACCTAACATTCTTATTGAATCATAAGAATTTATCATAGATTTATGACAATTATCCCAAGTTGATTTATCTAATAAATCTTCAAGAGAAACATCTTTTTTTCCAAAAACCTGCTTCGTTCTAACTGATGAATGATTTACAATTTCAAATCGTAATATATTATCCCCTGAAACTCCCATTTCTTTCATTTTATCATAGCATTTGACTGTGTAATGAGTGAATGAGCAAAATTTGCACGTCGATTTTTGAAATCTTCTGTACATTAAGTTAAAACTATTAGTGGCAGTCGTTACTATTGACTGATACCGGTCAATTATATCAAATGGCTTAACAGATTGAGTATTAATATTTAAACCATACTCAAATCTACCTAATAGTTTCATTTCTTTGGAACTTCTATTAAAGGCATTTTCAAAGTAATTTATAGTTTCATTAACTTGTTCAAAAGTAAAATCATTATGATTAAATCTTCCTAATCCTGCAATTTCTGAATTGTAAAATTTGTGGAGTGAATTAGAAATTTTAATCTTTTTCTGATTAGGAAAATAATTTATCCTCAAATTCTGCCAGTCTGTTTGGTACCAATCCCCTTTATCTAAAGGAGATTTTTGTATAAAATCTGAGATAAGTTTATTGAAGTCTTTTCTCTCAAAATTTTCAACCTGAAATGATAATGAATCAAACAAAACCTCCTCCTCTCTTATTTTGAAAGAAACTTTGAGTTTTAGCTTCCATTTCTGTTTTACTCATAAAACGGTTTTCTGTCATGTAAGCATTTAAGTCACTCCTTTTAAAATAAACCTTTGTACTTCCCTTAGGTTTAAAATATGAAATGGTCTTGCGGGAACACATTTTATTAATTGTTCCTTTTGATACGCCTAATATAAAAGAAGCGTCCGAAACATCCACGATGTCTTTTTGTATACTTAATAAGTTTTTGAATTTCTTATCGATTAATTTTTCGATAGCTGATAATAATTCGTCATTTATTGACGGCGAATTGTCTTTCATTTCTGATTCTTTTTTAATTATAAACATGCATCACATAGAAAAATTCTACATTTTGCTCATTTGCATTGGTTCAAATATCGTATCTACAGGCGATAATCGAAACACAAGCATTTTGTTTATACTCATTAGAGTTCAGATTTTTAGGACAAGACCTTGGCAATTTGGTAAGCCTTTTTTTTTGTTATTAACGATGCCTCAATGTCTGGGTTGATGTCTTTACGACGATATATAATGACGGGCTGTTAATAACTATATAAGTGATTATATTTAATCATTACAAACTTAGAGATTTAATTTTACTTGAAGAAATTTTTTGATGATAAATTAGTGATTGTCCTAAACTGTAATCTAAAAGAAGCAAAAAGAATATTTACCTACTAGGATTATTTAATTTCAAACAAAAAAGACAAACTAAAAAGTCTGTCTTCATTTATATTTTTAAGAAATAACAAAATTTGATGGTTTCATCGCCAAGTAACTTTTTTTAGCTCTTCGGAAATTAGTTTTACATCCATATAATCCTGCATCGTCAAATAATCTCTTAAATCCTTATATCTGTGACCTTGTATGCCTCCGTGGGAAACTTTTTTAAAGTTAGTTTCAAAAAACTTATCGTTAGGAAATATGTAATATTTCAATCCATTATGTGTTTCACCTAATTCACTTAAACCTAAATGTAGTCTATTAATTTGTTCTTGACTATGTCCTTTACTGTGAATATTCAATTTCTTTGTATTAGAATCAAAGTCCGCTATTATTATAGTTTCGATTTCAGAAATAGTCCTGACTGATTTATTATTATAAAGACCTAAAAATTTAAAATTTTGACTATGCCAATTTTTAGGGCAGTAGTATATTTTATTCTTCATATTCCATTTATATGAAAATCCAGTTGGTACAATCAATAAATTATATTCTTCATTAGAAACTAAATTACTTTCATTACAGTAATTACAAAAATCTTCAATTAGTAACTTTAATTCTGTGTCGTGAGTATGCTCTTCATAAATACCTTCAAGATTTTCGATTAAATCATTAAATAGCAAGTTATTGAATTGAATTTTTATGTTTGGATATAATTCTTTTAATTTATTGTTAATGTTTATTACTTCATTATCATCAAATTTTTTTGAACTTAAATGCCATAGTTGGTTTTGACTATTCTCTATAAATACCTTTCCATATTTTACAAGTTTATTCTGAATTTCTTTATGATTTAATTTTGTTTCAATTAATATTTTTGAAGCTCTTACTTCAATTTGTCCATCAATAATTCCGTTTCCTATGCCAATTTGTTGAGAAAAAATAGGTTGAGGATAATAGGATTGTTGCTCATTACCTTCGTTTAATCGCTCTATTATTGATTTATAATAATTAATATTCAAGTCATTAAGTCTAGAAAACATCAATAGAACATTATTTGTTACTGTATTTTCTTTTTGTGAATATTTTTGAAATTGACTTATTCTCATAGTTTCTTTTGAATTTTAATTATCAAACTTACATAACAAATTTATAAACATCATTTTTATTTTTTAAAAATTAAAACTCGGTAATTTATTTACTGCATCAATTTTAGTTTGATTTAAAACTTTTGCATATATAGACGTGGTCTTTAACTCCCTATGCCCTAGCATTTTAGAAACCGTAAAAATATCAACTCCATTATTTAATAGTAATATCGCATTTGAGTGTCTTGCACAATGAAAAGTTATATGCTTTTTAATTCCTGCATTAGTTACCCAAGTGAATAATGCAGTATTAAAATAAGAACTATATCGTAATCCTACAAACACTCTTTCGTTTTCATCTCCTCTTTCTGAAAATAATTCTGTTGCATTTTCTGAAATTGGTAATACTTCTGCATTTTTAGTTTTTCTTTGAGTGAATATTATATGAGTAATTCCGTCTATTTCTCTAATATCTTTCCATTTTAAATTATGAACATCACTCCAACGTAAACCAGTTAAACAAGAAAATAGAAATGCTCGTTTTAATACTTCATATCTGCAAGAGGTTTCAATTAGACTTTTAATTTCATCGATTGATAAATATTCTCTATGGGTATCAACTTGTTTTATACACTTAACTCTATCGGCTGGATTCTCTTTCATTAATCTTCTTCTATATGCTTCATGTATGGTGTGCTTTACTATATTGAAATATGAAGATGCCGAATTTATTTTTACTTTGCTTAATAAATAGGATTTGAATTCTTCCAAATATCTTTCAGTAATTTCAGTAAATAAAATTGATTTATTGTAATTATTCAAATGTCTATATACACTTTCCCAAGTACATTGATTTATACCTGTTCTTCGTCTTTCTTTTAGAAGTTCAAGAAAATATTCATTATAAGTAAAATATTTTTTTTCGGGTATTTTAAAACCAAACGCATCATTTTGTATTTGATATAATCTTTCAACTCTAATTTTTTCTGCAATTTCAAGAGTTTGCTTATTCATCTGTTTTGCAGTTGAATTACCTTTCTCACTTTCTAAATACAATTTCAAGTTTTCTTGAATTTGTTTTTTATCCATGTAGATGTCTAAATAAAGTGCAAATCTACCTTTGTCTTTTAGTTCTCTTTTTCGAAGTGTAACTGTCATTTTGTATTAATTTTTATTGAGTTTATTGAGCATAAAATTATAATCAATAAATAATCAATACAACTTTTGGATTATTTTCAATCCTAAAGAATCAAAAAGAAATTTTAATCACACGGAATCCGTTGTACTTTAAGGGGTAAATTTTCTATTTTAATCTTTTGGATTCCTTTTGTGGACGTGCTTTACTTTCCGATACAGAAATCAACTTTACACTAAAATAACGGAGAATTTAAGAAGTAGTAGCCCAATTAGTAAAAATCACTGTTTCAAAATGTAAATATTTCACTAATTCCAACAACCAAAATTAATTTCTGTAATAATTCCATCAACGGAGGAGAACATACAAATTTCATCGTTCTTTTTTGAGATGTGTCTTTCTCTGTTTTTTATTAGATAATCGGTCTCCGCTATGGTTCTACAATTATTATCCTTAATTTTTACATTCTCTAAAACTTCAAAAGTTCTAATTTTAGAATTTTGGTTAAATATCTTATAATCGGTTTGGTTTATATATCGAATTTGTACAATATCCAAAGAAATGTAAGTTTTCCCATTCTTATCAAAAATATCTTTTATTAAAGCAGGCTCATTTTCTTTGGTTTCTTTCTCTATTAATGTTTCTTTGGTATTTACTCTTTTTGTTTTACTACTCCCTACATTGCTCAAAGTAAATGAAATCATTCCTTTTTGTAAATTCGGTTGTGTTTTAAAAATAGATACTACAAATCCTTTTTCAATAGATTTAGAGGTAAAAACTCCCAAATAATCATTAGTTTTTGTTTCATCAATTTTATAACTGACATCATTACCTATATCACTCACTATAAACTGACCTCTATTAATTACATCATTCCAACCAATTATTTTTAATTTATCTCCCTTAAAAACTAAATTTACAGCAAATGTATAAACAGAATTTTTCTTTATATAGGTAATAGTTCCATCTTTATCTTTAGATTTCAACCTATACCCATTTTCATTTACAATTTTATTCTCAACTTCTTTTTTAGTAAGTTTAAAGAATTCTTCCACATTACTAAAATTACTAAATTCCTGCCCATAGCTTATATTAGAGAGCAAAACCACCACTAATAAAGTCTGTAATAATTTAATTTTTGTTTTCATACAATTTTATTTTTAAAAATTGCATTTCGAAAACCCTAAAATAAAAAGGCTTGAACCATCACAATACTCGCATCCGAGGGAGTCGAAGCCCTGTAGTACAAAGTAAAGCAACGCCCAAGCCAAGCTCGAGCGTTTACTAAACTCCCCTGTACTACATTTGAAATTTCGACTTTTCGGATACAGTTAGTTTGCAAAACGCAATATTATATTTTACTTATTTTTAGATATTTACATAAACCTTTTTATTTTCTGCAAAATTACATTTTTTTCTCTTATACAATAGACATCTCTCTTAAAAAAGAAACCCAAACACCTTTCAGTATTTGGATTTACACTCTGTTACAATGGTTTCGACTCCCTCATTTATTTTGTAAATTCCCTACTTATTATTGGAATACACAACAACTTTTTTATTTAATTAAGCCACTACCTTAAAGCACCAACTACATTATTTTTTACTAAATAAATATTTCGACGCTTTTTGTGCGATTTTTTCGTTACTTATTCTTCGGTTACTCAAAAGGAAATTATCTAAATCTTCTACCTTAAAATAAATACATTTTCCGTTTGGTTTAAAGGAGTTTATCACTTTATCTTTTGCTAATCTCCTAATGTAATGTACACTTAAACCTAAATAAATAGAGGTTTCTTCGGTATTGGCAAAACCTCTTATTTTAATAAGTTCTACTACTTCTTTTGGACTACTTTTAACTACCATAATTTTTTGATTTTAATATTTACGATTTCGATTTTTCGATTAAATATTATCTTTCAAAAACTACGGTAGTTTTCAGATAATCGGAACGATTTTACAATAGAGAATTTACTTTATAAATTCAAATCAGGCATATTAGCTACTGCGTTTATTTTCTTTTTATCAATAACCTTTGCATATATTTCAGTGGTTTTTAAATGTCTATGTCCTAACAATTTACTAACAGTATAAATATCCGTATTCATTGTTAATTGTAAAGTAGCAAAACTATGTCTTCCACAATGGAATGTTATATGTTTATCAATCCCCGCTTTTTCAATCCATTTATGTAATATTTTGTTGTGGTACGCACTATAAATTAAATTTTCAAAGATAAAATCCTCCTCATTTTTTCTTTCTCCTATTATTTTTATAGATTGTTCACTTATAGGGAGGTGTTCTACTCCTTTAGTTTTTTGTTGTATAAACTTTATCATATATCCGTTTTGGTTATCAAAGGAGATATTTTTCCACTTTAACGATTTTATATCCGAAAAACGTAATCCCGTTAAACAACTAAATAAAAAAGCGTCTTTCATTATCGGATAATCACAATCCGTTTTTACCAAAAGTTGTAATTCTTCCAAAGTCAAATATTGTCGGTCGGTCTCTTTTTCTTTTATTCCTTTTACTCTATTTATCGGATTTTCAACAATCATTTTACTATGGTACGCTTCTTTTAAAGCAGTTCTCACTTTATTAAAATACGATAAAGCAGAGTTTTGGGATAACCTTTCATATCGCGATGATATTTTATTCGTCAAAAGGTAAACTTTAAAACTCTCCAAAAACAAATCATCAATTTTCGATAATTGAACATCTTTACCTTTGCAAAAGTTAGTTAAATGTTTCAAAGTACTTAACCAATTTCCATGGTTTCCACTACTTTCACATTTATTCTCAACTACTAATTTAAAGTATTCCAAAAATCCAATTTTACCACTAACACTACTTACAAAACCGTGTTTTCTACTTTGTAAATCCAATATTTTTTGGGCTCTTATCGATTCTGCTAATAGTTGCGTTTCTTTATTATGTTCCTTTTCTAAAAAGTTCTTTGGTTTATCATAAAGGTATAATCTCAAAAACTCATAACTTCTTTTTTTATTTTCCTCATCATTATACATCAAAAGCAAACTATTCATTTTTGGTTTACCTTTTTCAGCATTTTTTTTAGACTGTTGCCCTTTTCTTACGGATAAATATATTTTCATCGTTTACTCTTTTTCGGTTACTAATTATGGTGTAAAGTCCCGCCTAATTAGTAACACAAACAACAGTAAACCCTATAAAATAACCTACTTTGTAAATTCTATAACCTATTAGTTACTTTCTAAACACAGAATATAACAGACATTTCAAAGGTTAATAAGGCTATTTATTCCTTCTCAAATTTTCGTTATTATTCAAACTTTGTATTGAATCTATCTTTTTAAAATCATCTACAATATCGTTTTAAAGAAGTTACAATAATTATTATCTCAAATGCGATACTTTATACCAAAAATAAATTTTACGATGTACAACATTGCTATTTTTAATTCAAAGGGCAAATACACCTCTTTATTTTGTATAAAAACATTATTATTCAAAGAGTAAATAGGTTGTTATAATATTGATTATTAGTTAAATATAAATTAAATTAGTATTAATCTCAAATGTTGTTTTCAATGAAAATGAAAATTACATTTGAGATTAATGGTAATCAATTTCAAAGGAAAAAGGATAATCTATAATTTTACAAAAGTAGTAGTGTGGTAAAGTAAAATAGGATATTCTAATGTAGTCTTTAATTCAAAGGAAAAGGAGTAGAAAAAAATAAAGAGCAACGATGTTAATCGTTTGCCTATTTGTTTTATTATTTAATCTTTTTAACTAATCTTATTGAATATATTATTATATATAAGAGCAAAATTGGTGAGAAAGAAAAACAAAAAAAGTGATTTAGAAGTACAAAATTGGTGAAGTAGTAAACTAAAATTAGTTAGTTAGAAAAACAAATTTAGTGATATTTTTATATCTTTGTACCTTTGAATATGGGGTATTACCATTTTGTAGTAGTAAAAGTAGTCGTTTTTTATGGAAAATAAAAGGAAATTTAATAAAAAGTTAAATATAAAAGTATCGCCTAAAATACTAACAAATAGAGAGTTATCGGACAACGAAAAACTAATTCTATCTTTGGATTATACATTTTATCTAAAAAATGGATATACTATTTATACCAATGTAGATATTGGAGAATTATTATCGTTACACCAAAATATTGTTGGACTTTGTAGAAAAAGTCTAATTAAAAAAGGATATTTAGTAAAAGACGAAGAAGATAAGCGAATACATCGTTTAACCGATAAATTAAAGAGTTTAGAACTTTTAATAATCGAAGAAAAAGATGAAGAGACTAAAATATACGATATTGTTTGTATTCTTCCTTTTGAAATATATAGTAATTCCAAATTGAAAACGGGTGCAAAATTACTATGGGGAGAATACAATACTTTGAGTAGAACTAAAGAAGGATATTTTAAAAGAAGAGAAACAACCGCAAAAATAATGAATGTAAGTGTGGGTAGTATTACCAATTGGACAAAACAATTATTTGAGTGTGATTTTCTAAAATTGTATGCTGTAAATTACGGATATTACAAAAATCAAAAAGTAGTCCGAACTATTGAATTTAGCAGAAAAAAAGAGGACTTTATTGATGATTTTGACGATATTTTTGAAGAAGAACAAAATAATCTAAACGATAATTTAGAGATAAAAACTAAAAAAGGAGCTACAAAAAGTATCTCTAAAAAAGATGATTTTAAAACGGAAGAAGAAATTAAAATACTTCCTTTAGAGGCAGTAGATACTTCGCAATTATATGATGTAAAACAAAGTAAAAATAACATACCTAAAGAAGACGATTTTATTAAAAAGGCTGAAAAAAAAGGAGGAGCAATAAGGTTTCCCGATTTGCCAATTGCTAAAAAGGGAAAGAAAGAGGAGGAGGAGGATTTTAACGAAGAATACGATGAAGATAAAGATTATGATAGAGATTATAATAATAGTTTTGATTTTGATGATTGCAAAGAATAATTAGATAACCCTCTCTAAATCTGACTTTAAAAACAAAAAATTATTTTTTATACAAACGTAATTTAGTGTATTCTCTTTTATTTTTCTACGTAAAGTAACTTCTGAAATTTCAAAGAATACAACTGCTTCTTTAACGGATAAATAGTGTTTTGAGATTAAATCCTCTTTGGTAATAATCGGTTTTACCTTTGGAATTACAACCGTATTTTCTTTTTGTAGTTTTCTATAATTTCGTTTGAAACAAATTTTAGAACAATAAATCCCCTTACTACTTTTTGCGGTAAATTCTTCGTTACAAACTACACAATTTCTTTTTATTGTTAAATGACTCATTACTTCTATTTTATTTAGTTACTACATTGAAAACCATTGATTTATCGGTAAACTAAAATTGGAAAGTAACTTTCCTTTGTTTATAAGGGTTTACAGACTATGGTAGCATAAACTTCCTAAAAATTCTCTAATTCACAAAAGTAGTAGTACAATTAGTAGACTAAATAGGGTAAATAAGGGTAAACAAAGTAACTTATAAATATAGAGAAATCCCTTTGTTAATAGCACTTTACATATAGAAATATAGTACTTTGAAATCGTTAGTTATTTTCCGATACAAAAATTTGCAAAAATATTTCCTAAAAGTTCGTCGTTTGTAACTTCGCCTGTAATTTCGCCAAAATAATATAATGCCGATTTGATGTCTATAGCCATCAAATCTGCTGAAATGCCCGAATCCAAGCTCCACTTCACTTTTTGGATTTCTTCCAATGCTTTCAACAAAGCATCATAATGACGAGAATTGGTAATGATGGTTTCATTATTCCGCAAAGTTCCCGTGTTTACAAACGATAAAAGGGTGTTTTTCAGCTCGTCGATACCTGTTTTTTCTTTGGCAGAAATGAAAATTTGTTTCAGGTTTAACGTTTCAAGTTGTTGGTTTAGCTTTTTGCTTTCTTCAATTGAAACTAAATCTGATTTATTGATAACAATAATAATAGTTTTAAGGGGATACTTATTTTTTATTTTTTCAATTTCAATGTTCAAAACCTTCAAGTCAATTCCCCCTTTGGGGGCTAGGGGGCTCATATACAGCACCACCTGTGCTTGCTCTATTTTCTCAAAAGTTTTTTGAATTCCAATGCTTTCCACCACATCTTTGGTTTCTCGAATTCCGGCGGTGTCTATAAACCGAAAACCAATGCCGCCAATATTCAATTCGTCTTCAATAGTATCTCTAGTGGTGCCCGCAATGTCAGATACAATGGCTCTTTCTTCGTTTAATAATGCGTTCAACAATGTCGATTTGCCCACATTGGGTTCGCCCACAATAGCCACTGGAATTCCGTTTTTTATCACATTTCCCACGGCAAACGAGTCAATTAATCGTTTCAAAACAAATTCGATTCGGGTGAGCAACGCATGAAATTGGGTTCTGTCGGCAAACTCCACATCTTCTTCTGCAAAGTCCAATTCGAGTTCAATTAACGAAGCAAAATTCAACAATTCTTCCCTCAATTTGGCAATTTCAGTACTAAATCCGCCCCGCATTTGTTGCATCGCAATTTGGTGTGAGGCTTCATTGTCTGACGCTATTAAATCGGCAACGGCCTCTGCCTGAGACAAATCGAGCTTTCCGTTCAAAAATGCTCGTAGCGTAAACTCGCCAGGTTGGGCCATTTTGGCTCCGTGGCGAAGTATCAATTGTATGATTTGTTGTTGGATAAATGTTGAACCATGACACGAAATTTCGATCGTGTTTTCGCCCGTATATGAATGAGGTCCTTTGAAAACAGACACCAATACTTGGTCCAAAATTTTGCCTTCGTCAATAATATGACCTAAATGTAAGGTATGCGATTTTTGAAGGGTTAAGCTTTTATTTTTAATAGATTTAAAAATACTATCTCCTATATGAATGGCATTCTGCCCAGAAATTCTGATAATTGCAATCGCTCCAGCTCCAGAGGCCGTGGCCAGTGCTACAATGGTTTCTTGTGAAATCATAATCTATTTATTGTATGAAAAAGGTTTGAACTACGGGCCAAATGCTAAATAAAAAAGCCTATTAGCATTATTTTTTTGGGCGTTACCACAAGGGTCGGGCTATCCGTTTCAATCTTTTTTGAGGCCGAAAAAAGCCTCAAAAAAGGATTTCCACTGCTATCCCTAACGCAAAATACGGTAATCAAGAGCATTTATACAAATTAAGCAATACTCGAAAACTGCGATTCATACAGGTTTTTGTAATAGCCATTGGCTTTTACCAATAGCTCCTGATGGGTGCCTTGTTCCACTATCAAACCTTTGTCCATTACTACAATTTGATCCGCATTTACAATAGTTGCCAATCGATGTGCAATAACAATCGATGTTCTGTTTTTGGTAATGGTTTCTGTTGCTTTTTGTATTAATTCTTCTGAATAAGTATCTATCGACGAGGTGGCTTCATCCAATATTAATATGCTAGGCTGGCTCACATAAGCCCTCAAAAAAGCAATCAATTGGCGTTGTCCGCTCGAAAGCATTACCCCTCGTTCTTTTACATTATAATCAAAACCATTTGGCAAACTCATGATAAATTCATAAACACCTATTTTTTTAGATGCTTCTATTACTGTCTCTCTGCTAATGGCTGGGTTATGCAACGTAATGTTGTTCAAAATACTGTCGGCAAACAAAAAAACGTCTTGCAATACCACTGCAATCTGTACCCGCAACGACTCGAGTGTATAATTTTTGATGTTTTCGCCATCAATAGATATATTGCCACTATCAATATCGTAAAACCGATTCAACAAATTGATAATCGTAGATTTTCCAGCACCAGTAGCCCCCACAATGGCAACCATCTGACCGGGTTTAACCTCCAAATTGATGCCTTTTACCACTTCCTCGCCTTCAATATAGCTAAACCTTACTTGTTCAAATTGTATATCTCCAGCAAATTTTGGAGCCTTCATGGTCCCTAAATCCTGAATCTCATCTTTTGTATCCAAAATATCAAAAACCCTGTTGGCAGCTATCATACCCATTTGCATTTCATTAAATTTGTCGGCAATTTGTCGCAAGGGGTTAAACAGCATACCAATAAACATGGTGTAAGAAAATAAATCGCCAAAGGTTGTAAATTGATCGCCATTCAAAATATTAAAACCTCCATAAAGCACTACAAAACCAAGGGTAAAAGAGGAAATAATATCTGCAATTGGAAAAAAAATAGAATTGTACCAAACCGTTTTTATCCATGCTTTGTTGTGTTTGGCATTGATGGCCTTAAATTTGTCATACTCTATCTTTTCTCTGTTAAAAAGCTGCACAATTTTCATTCCTGTTACTCTTTCTTGTACAAAAGTATTCAAATTGGCCACCTGATTCCGTACTTCTTCAAAAGCTATTTGCATTTTGCGTTGGAATATTCTTGTAAAAAAAACCAATACAGGCATTGCTACTATAACAATCCAAGTCAATTTCCAATTCATATAAAGCATAAATCCTAAAATAACCACCATTTTCATCAAATCACTCCCAATCATAAACAGCCCTTGGCTAAATATTTTGGCAATAGATTCTATATCCGAAACAGATCGGGTAACAAGCTGACCAACAGGAGCATTATCATAATATTTCATACGAAAACCCATCATGTGTTGGAATAATTTTACCCTAATATCCTTTACAATATCTTGCCCCAACCAATTGGCCCAATAAACAAAATAGAAATTTGAAAAGGCTTCTAATAATAATACAACCCCCATCAAAATTATATAGAGCAACAGCCCATATTGATCGTGTGTCTTGATATAACCATCTACTGTTTGTTTAAGTAAATACGGACGTAGTGCTGAAAAAACAGACAGCAAAACTGCAAACACAATCACCGAATTGAATCGAAAACGATAAGGCTTAGTAAATTTTAATATTCTAGAAAAAAGTTGGATGTCAAATGCTTTTGCTTTCATTTTATTATTTCTTAGGAAATGCAAAGTTAGTTTAAAAAATTCATTTTTATTTCAATAAGTAGCTTCACAATGCATCCATTTTCAAAAATTACAATTTCAAATAAACTTCAAAATGGGTAGCAAACATTCCGAAAGTATAAATCTAGCCCAAAATAATTCAAAAATAAGTATATTTGCAACATGATACAACCATTTGACGACCACTATTTTATGAAAAAAGCCCTTGAAGAAGCCGAAATAGCTTTTGAAAAAGGCGAAGTACCCGTAGGTGCAGTAATAGTAATTCAAAACAAAATCATAGCTCGAAGCCATAATTTAACCGAATTACTACACGATGTAACCGCACATGCCGAAATGCAAGCCATTACTGCCGCTGCAAATTATTTAGGAGGCAAATACCTCACAAATTGCACACTCTATGTCACCCTCGAACCTTGTCAAATGTGTGCGGGAGCTTTATATTGGAGTCAAATTTCAAAAATTGTGTTCGGAGCTCCAGATGTCAAAAGAGGTTTTGAAACTTTACAAACACAAATCCACCCCAAAACAACAATTGTAAGAGGCATAATGCAACATGAAGCCTCGGCACTAATGAAACGCTTTTTTGAAAACAAAAGAAAATAACCTATTGTTCGTCAAATAATTCTTGCAATCGGTTCAAAAACAAGCCAACATGGTACCCATCAACCAAACCATGATGTACATGTACCGAAACAGGCATAACTTTTTGATCAAGAATAGAAATCATTTTTCCAAATGAAATTTTCGGACAACTGTCTGGCCAAGAAAAACTTCGTGCATGCGATAACGAAGTAAAATGAAGCCATGGAAGCACCGAAAAATGAATTAAATTGTCAGGATAATCAGTCGTAAAAATTCCAGTTGTAGTTTCAATACGAGCCATTTCTATTTTCAAAAGTGCATCAAAAGCCAATAAATCCGCAGTAAATGGAACATACGAAAACCCAAAAGTTTTATCAGATCTCAATACAGTTGCCGAAGCATCAATACAGTCAAACACATACACGTCATCATCAATAATGCGGTATCTAAAATTTTCAATTTCATTTACAGCCCTTAAAGTTTTATGCAAATAAAAAGAAAAAAAAGACACATTCATATCCTTTGCTTTACGATAAGCCAAAGTACAATCCAAATTCACACACACCCCATGAAACGGCTCCTCCATTTGATTAAAAAAATTAAAATGGTCTTTCCTATTCCAAGTTTCAAAATTTATTTTCTTTCTCATCAATTATGTTATATTACAAAAGGCACAAGGTAAAAAAAAAATATAACCCCAGAAAAATATATTTAATAAAACCAACCACAAAATCTATAATTTATAATTCCTACTTACAACTTCAAACCACTAACCTCATAATTCAAACCTCTAATTTCTAACCTCTAACCTCATAATTCAAACCTCTAATTTCTAACCTCTAACCTCATAATTCAAACCTCCAATTTCTAACCTCTAACCTCATAATTCTAACCTCTAATTTCTAACCTCTAATTTCTAACCTCTAACCTCATAATTCTAACCTCTAATTTCTAACCTCTAACCTCATAATTCTAACTTATTTGAAGCCGCCACTTTTGGCATTTTCATGCTGGATCAGTTCCCGCCTTACGCTACAATCTTTTTGTTTTTAAAGAAAAAACAAAAAGGATTTCCACTCCAGTCGGGGCTAGATTGCCACATTGTGTAATCCTCAAAGGTTTCCACACCAACAGTGAGCTGGTTCATTTTAATGTTTTTATCATATTAACTAGAGCTAATGCTTTATTTTTCTTTATCCTTAATCCAAAACACCAAATATTTTTACAGCCAGAAATAAGAATAGGATTTTCTTCAATAAAATTTTCTTCAATTAATCTAATCTTATCATTCAAAGAAAAATTATCTATTGTTGTAATATCAAGATTTTCTAACCAAGATATCATTGCTTCTCTTTCATTTGTTGCTTCTACTTGAGAAATATAACTTCCGTCGTCATATTCCATAATAAAGCTATATAAATAAGTACTCTTTTTCATTAGTTTGACCCTTTTGCTTTTTGACTATGATTTTCTCCCGTTTCCTGTGCCTTTTTATGCCAATGCTTCATTTGCGTTTCGGATTTTGTCATAGCTTGTTTGTCAGCTTTAGTTTTATTTGGTGTAGATTTTAATTTATAATATTAATCTTTAAATTGCTCATACTTTTCTTGGGCACTTTGTTTTGCTTTTTGATTTTTATGTTGTGCATTTTTACCTCCTCCGTGTTGTGAAGTTGAAGTATTTGATTCTGTTGAACTACCCGAAGCTGAAGGTTCATCATTAGAATTTGCATTATTACTTGCTTGTTCTAGTGCTATTCCCATTTTTAGGAGCATTCCCAATGAAAGCCCTAAATCTACTGACCCTTTTAAAGCTATTCCTTGTCCTTATAACTCTGCCAAAACTCCTAGAGTAGAAATTACAGGTGCTCCTGGTCCAGTTCCAAGTCCCGCTAAAGCAAGTGTTGCGCCTCCCGCAGAAGTGCCTTCACCAATAGAAATCATTTTGATGAATCCTATTTCCCTGCCAATATAATAAGAAATTAAATTACCTAAATTTCCTCTAAATTGTTAAGAATGATCTGACCAGCCACAAATGTCTGAAATTCCTAAAGAAATAGCTCCATAAAACGCATCTTTTGCACCTATAGCGGGTTGTGGTTTTTGGTTTTTATTATCCCTCAAAGTCGGGGAGACTTTGCGGAGCTTTTCAGTAGAACTCTTTGCGGAGCTCGGGTTTAGTTATAGATTATATTCATTTTAGTTTTTGACAATATTAATGTTAATAAATCTAAATCAAAATATTTTTCTAAATTTTCATAATTTAAAAATTCTATTGAATATCTTTTAATTAAAGAATATTCATTATCTCTGTGAAAATCAATAATAATATCTTCTAATGAATCGAGATTACTGCCGAAATATCCTCTATCTCCATAAAGACCTTTTCCTAATAAAAAATAAAAATCAAGATCCGATTTAACGAAAAAACAATCAATTAATATTTTGGTATTTTGGTTTAATTTGAAGTTGTCAAAATTCCATAAAAAACAACATAATAAATATTGTAATTTAAAATCCTCATCAGAAATTTTAATTAAATCATACTCAATTCCTTTTGACCAATTATTAAAAATGTCAAAATCAAATTGATGAAAAACTCTACTATCCTTCATACTTCTTAAAAAACCAAACATTTCAACAACATTACCATTTCTATCGAAATATGAATTTTCATTGATAAATAATAATTTTGTATAATTAATTATTTTTTTATTTTTATTAATTAATTAGAGTTATCCATTTAAATACTTATATTTGTAATAACTAAAACAATAGGCTATGGAACAATTCTTAGGTCAAGGAATAATAGAGTATTTTGATAAATTCAAAACAGATTTAGATTGTCTAGAATATCTAGCAGATCGGAAATGGTCAAACGGTTATAAGTGTGTAAAATGTGGCAATAGTAAATATACTGTTAGAAAAGCAAATTTTGCAAGAGACTGTAATAACTGTCATCACATCGAAAGTCCATCGGCTAACACTATGTTCCATAAAGTTAAATTTGGTATGAGAAAAGCTTTTACAATCGTTTTTGAAATGAGTGCAACCACAAAAGGTATTTCTTCAAATCAGATGGCAAAGCGATTAAATATAAGGCAATCTACGGCTTGGTTGTTTATGAGTAAGGTTAGAAAAGCAATGAAAAGTAGCGAGTGTTATCCCATTAAAGGTACTGCAATCGTTGATGAATTCGTTTTTGGTGGTAAAGAAACACTCAAGCAAGGAAGAAGTACAGATAGTAAGAAAAAGAAAATTGTGGCTGCAGTTGAAATAGATAAAAACGGTGGTGTAAAAAGAGCCTATTTTAAGCTAATAAATGATTATTCTTCGGTATCACTAGAAAAAATATTTGATGCACATATATCCACTGAGGCAAAAATAATAACTGATGAATGGACAGGATACAAACCATTAAAAGAGATGTATGATATAACCCAAATTAAGAGTAATAGTTCTGATTTTTTTGAGATAAATACAATTATACATCAAGTTAAGGCTTGGTTAAGAAGCACTTTCTCATGGATGCATGAAGAACATATTGAAAAATATTTGGACGAGTACAGCTACAGATTAAATAGATCAAATAGCAAACAAACTATATTTGATAACTTAATTAAAAGGATGGTAATTACTAAACCCCTTAAATATAGTGAGATTATAGTAAGTACCTAAACGGATAACTCTATAATTAATTTAATTTTAATAATATTTCTATTTTGAATTACAATATCAGTATCAAGATTTTGTTCTAAAAATTCTAAACTTAAATAATCTGATATTGTATTTTCATTACGCCTTATTTTTATATTCTTTAATTTAAAATTATTGAATTTAGTAATTAATATCATGGTTTTTTCTTTATTTCATGTATTACCTTATAGTCACTTTCTTTTGTCCAGCCATAAGATGTCGAACCATCAGCATTTGTTCTCTCTAAAATTCTTAATTTAGAATTGTTTTTATCCGAAGGTACTTCCCACTCCTACGATCCTACCCATTTTTTCTGACTACCATATCCGGGTTTATCTTTCTTATCCCCTCTAAAAATCTTTTGCTCGCCAGTACTTTCAGTCCTAGCTTTTCCTTTTCCACTTTGAATATTTTTTAATTCTTTATTAACATTAGCATTGCTGGTTGATTCATAACTACCCGAAGCTGAAGGTTCATCATTAGAATTTGCATTATTACTTGCTTGTTCTAGTGCTATTCCCATTTTTAGGAGCATTCCCAATGAAAGCCCTAAATCTACTGACCCTTTTAAAGCTATTCCTTGTCCTTATGCCTCTGCCAAAACTCCTAGAGTAGAAATTACAGGTGCTCCTGGTCCAGTTCCAAGTCCCGCTAAAGCAAGTGTTGCGCCTCCCGCAGAAGTGCCTTCACCAATAGAAATCATTTTGATGGATCCTATTGCCTTGCCAATATAATAAGAAATTAAATTACCTAAATTTCCTCTAAATTGTTAAGAATGATCTGACCAGCCACAAATGTCTGAAATTCCTAAAGAAATAGCTCCATAAAACGCATCTTTTGCACCTATAGCGGGTTGTGGTTTTTGGTTTTTTTATTCCTCAAAGTCGATAGACTTTGAGGAGCTTTTCAGTAGAACTCTTTGCGGAGCTGGGTTACAGCATATCATTAATTATTAATTTTTTAAATAATTCTGTTTTTTCTACAAGTTCATCTTTAGTAATTTTAAAAACATTAATGTTTTTTTTTGCAATTTTTATATCATTAAAATTTGATTTTGTATTAGTAATCTTCCAAATTATATAAATATATTCCTCATATTTAAAACTAAATATTAAAAAATCATCAGTAAATGTTCCTAATGAATTTTTATATTTATATGAATTCAATTCTGCATTATCATTATTAAGATTTCTTTTAAAATAGTAATAAATTTTTTTTAAATCATAATTATTAAAAACATTAAATAAGCAACTATCTATTTCATCACAATTTACTAAATAATCTAAACCGTTAAATAAATAACCTTTAAAAAATATTAAATCTTCAATAGTCCCAATAAAATTATTACTTAACCATATTTTTGAATATCCAATAAATTGTTTTTTATCTTTAACTTTATATTCAATTGCTATTTTACTTTTATTACCTATTATTTTCATCATAATTTTTTAATTTCATTTGAAACCTTTATAAATACATTATAATCATTCTTTAATCTAATCGAACTTAGAAAATCTTTAGCAGCACTTTCTTTTTTTTCATCAATTATTAAACAACCAAAGCCAGTTTCTTCAGAGTGAGGATAAACTATAATATTTTTAACTAAAGAAATAAAAAAACAATGTCCGTCTTGATAGCTCATATTTGAATCACACATCGCAATTAATGAAATATCCTTTATCAACGTTGGGGTGCCTTTAATAAATTTAAATTCTTTTTCTAATTTATTTACTTGTAATTCAAAAATATTATCTTCTTCATAATTAAAGTAATTAGAAAAATCAAAAACAGAAATCAAATGTTTTTCAATCAATTTTTTTTCAGCGTTTAGAACATCTTTATATATGTTTTTCTCAGACTCATCATTCAATTTATTCTTATCTATATAATATGAAGAAGCAATAACAAAATTGCTTAAATCTTCTTTAAAATAGTCTAAAAATATAGAAATTGTTTTATTAACAATTCTTTTTGAATAACCCCCATTTCTTTCAAAATAACCAAACCAATTTTCACTGGTACTATAGCTGTTTAAATTGATTGATTTTGAAATTGTTTGAAAATAAATAGAATTCATCATTTGTTATCAATTTTTAAAACTTTTCTATCAGAGGCTGTAACAGTTATTTTTTTATTTGGAGTAGGTTCATTTTTACCTAAACCAACTTTCCATTCAGATTCTCCACTATGTTGTGTATTACTCTTCTGCCATTTTTCGCCAGTATTTTTATTCGTATAATTTTTTCCCTTTTTTGTAAAATTATCTGGATGAGAATCAGGTGTTTGAAGAATATCTCCTTTAGAACTTGAATTTGCTTTTCTTTTAGAATTTGAAGAATAATCATTTGGATTAGAACTTCCCGTAGCCGAAGGTTCATCATTAGAATTTGCACTATTACTTGCATTGTCTAAATCTACACCCATTTTTAACAAAATAGCTGTATTTTGAGCCAGATCTACAGTACCTGCTATGGCTACTCCAGTACCATACGCCCCAATTGCTGATCCAATAGTTGAAATTACTGTAGCACCAGGTCCCGTTCCTAGACCCGACAATGCAGTTGAAAATCCTCCTGTTGCGGTTCCATCTCCTGATGATATCATTGCAATATCACCTATTACTCTTCCAATATAATAAGACCGTAGTGCTGAAGGATTTCCTCTAAACTGTTGAGAATAATCGGAACAACCAATAAGGTCTGTTATACCAATACTAGAACCCGAAGCAGCAGCATCAAGTGAACCTAAAGCTGCAGCATGTGTATTTGTAATTAACCTATTACCATTTCTAATAATAGCCTGAAAATTACTTTGCTTCCCGTTTGGATCAACTAAATTTATAGGATTTTGATAACAATACCCATAACTATTATGGTTAAAGTGGTTAAACACACCACCGTTGTGGTCTCCGTCTATATAATGCTCATCATCCATAAAAGGATTAAAGTTTGCCAACGGATCCACACTCGCCCAAATACTTATCCTCGCATCATAATACCTCGCCCCATAATAATAAAGCCCACTTTCTTCAACAAGCTCCTTACCGTTAAACTTATACGGTGAGTTATGGCTATTTTTATGTTCCTCTACAAAACTTTCTCCAAAGGCAAAGTACTCCATGTGTTGGCTTACTTCGCCCACAAAGTTAGTAATATAATTGGAACTTCCAAAGCCCCCCAGCCCCCGAAGGTGGAGTTTAAAGTTATTGCTTTTTTTGATTTTACTTTTTAACTAACACCAAGAAAGATTCGGATAACAGCGTGAAATAACAGACATTTCATTTCTATTATTATATCCTCTTATTCCAAATACCTTCTTCTATCCTATACATTATAGGTTCTTCATCAAAGCCACTTTCAAAAACATATAATCTCTTACAAGTATCACATCTTACTACCATCATCATTTCTTCATACAATTCTTCGGCATCTATTTTTTCGAAAAACTTATCATAATCTACATCTTCAATCATCAATAATTGATTTGGACTAGGTATATCACTAAGGTTGATAGGATTTCCACACTTACATTTATATTTAGGCATACAAATTAAAATTTATTAAGGCAATATTTTATATTTTTAACTCCAGCTCCTTGACCTCTTTTTAGTGAAAACCTCGAACGTTTTGGAAAGCATTCACTTTCTCTTACTTCAATTCACTTTCTCATCTCCTAAATTCACTTTCTCCCATCTGAAATTCACTTTCTCACTACTGCCATTTACTTTTTCGCATCTGACATTCACTTTCTCGCTACTACTATTAACTTTCTCCAATCTAAAATTCACTTTCTCGCATCCGCCATTCCTTTTTTCGTATCTGACATTCACTTTTTCGCATCTGACATTCACTTTTTCGGATTTGAAGCCGCCACTTTTGGCAGTTCCACGCAGGGTCAGTTCCCGCCTTACGCTACAATCTTTTTGTTTTTAATAAAAAACAAAAAGGATTTCCACTCCAGTCGGGGCTAGATTGCCACTTTTGGTGGTGTTCCCAAGGGCAATCCTTCTAGTATTACATCTGACATTCACTTTCTTGCTACTGCTATTCTTTTTTAAGGATATTAACTTACAAAATTCTAAAACCAATAGTAGCCAAAAGTATTAAACAACAAAAAACCCGTTTCGATTGAAACGGGTTTTCTAAAAGAAAGGCGGCGACATACTCTCCCACAAAATGCAGTACCATCTGCGCAGGCGGGCTTAACTTCTCTGTTCGGGATGGGAAGAGGTGAGCCCCGCCGCAATAACCACCTTAAGGTCTTTGTTAGCGGTTGTTGGTTTTTGGTTGTTGCTGTTGCCATCAACTACCAACCTTCAACTATCAACTGCAGTTTTACTGCTAATATCTTAACATATTGAGATAAAAATTTAAAAGAAAGTTTTACCAGCCCCACATATTGCTCTTTTGGAGCTTAGGGGGCTGTTTTATACATAAGCTTACGGGTTATTAGTACTACTCGACTATGACATTACTGCCTTTACATCTATAGCCTATCAACGTGGTCATCTTCCACGACCCTTAAAAGAAATCTCATCTTGTGGTGGGTTTCGCGCTTATATGCTTTCAGCGCTTATCCCTTCCAAACGTAGCTACTCTGCGGTGCCCCTGGCGGGACAACAGATACACTAGAGGTTTGTCCAATTCGGTCCTCTCGTACTAGAATCAGATCCACTCAAATTTCTAACGCCCACAGTAGATAGAGACCGAACTGTCTCACGACGTTCTGAACCCAGCTCGCGTGCCACTTTAATGGGCGAACAGCCCAACCCTTGGGACCTTCTCCAGCCCCAGGATGTGACGAGCCGACATCGAGGTGCCAAACCCCCCCGTCGATATGAGCTCTTGGGGGAGATCAGCCTGTTATCCCCGGCGTACCTTTTATCCTTTGAGCGATGGCCCTTCCATGCGGAACCACCGGATCACTATGCTCTACTTTCGTACCTGATCGACCTGTATGTCTCTCAGTCAAGCTCCCTTATGCCATTGCACTCTTCGCACGGTTACCAAGCGTACTGAGGGAACCTTTAGAAGCCTCCGTTACTCTTTTGGAGGCGACCACCCCAGTCAAACTACCCACCAAGCAATGTCCTCCCTAATTGGGAGTTAGGCCTCAGATAAACAAAGGGTTGTATTTCAACAATGACTCCACAACGCCTAGCGACGCCACTTCACAGTCTCCAACCTATCCTACACATCATTTATCCAAGGTCAATACTAAGCTATAGTAAAGGTGCACAGGGTCTTTTCGTCCCACTGCGGGTAAACGGCATCTTCACCGTTACTACAATTTCACCGAGCTCATGGCTGAGACAGTGTCCAGATCGTTACACCATTCGTGCAGGTCGGAACTTACCCGACAAGGAATTTCGCTACCTTAGGACCGTTATAGTTACGGCCGCCGTTTACTGGGGCTTCAATTCAATGCTTCGCCTAAACTAACATCTCCTCTTAACCTTCCAGCACCGGGCAGGTGTCAGGCCCTATACTTCATCTTACGATTTTGCAGAGCCCTGTGTTTTTGATAAACAGTCGCCTGGACCTCTTCACTGCGGCCAGCTTGCGCTGGCGACCTTTCTCCCGAAGTTACAGGTCTATTTTGCCTAATTCCTTAGCCATGAATCTCTCGAGCACCTTAGGATTCTCTCCTCGACTACCTGTGTCGGTTTACGGTACGGGTACTGTTAATCTAAGTTTAGAGGGTTTTCTTGGAAGCCCTTAGGTGTACTATCTCGTCAACCGAAGTCTCTGAGTACTATCAGCCTTTGCCAAAATCTACGGATTTGCCTATAAATTCTTTAGCTACAGCCTTCAACGAACTATTCCGTCAGTTCGCGACACTTTCATCACTCCGTCGCCCCATCACAATTAACACTAGTACGGGAATATTAACCCGTTGTCCATCGACTGTCCCTTTCGGGTTCGCCTTAGGTCCCGACTAACCCACAGCTGATTAGCATAGCTGTGGAAACCTTAGTCTTTCGGTGGCGGTGTTTCTCGCACCGCTTATCGTTACTTATGCCTACATTTTCTTTTCTAACCAGTCCAGCTCCCCTTACGAAAAACCTTCAACCCTGTTAGAATGCTCCCCTACCACTTGTATCTAAATACAAATCCATAGCTTCGGTAATATGTTTATGCCCGATTATTATCCATGCTCGTTCGCTCGACTAGTGAGCTGTTACGCACTCTTTAAATGAATGGCTGCTTCCAAGCCAACATCCTAGCTGTCTATGCAAACAAACCGCGTTCTTTCAACTTAACATATATTTGGGGACCTTAGCTGATGGTCTGGGTTCTTTCCCTCTCGGACTTGGACCTTAGCACCCAAGCCCTCACTGCTGGTAAACATTATATAGCATTCGGAGTTTGTCAGGAATTGGTAGGCGGTGAAGCCCCCGCATCCAATCAGTAGCTCTACCTCTATATAACTTATAACCAGCGCTGCACCTAAATGCATTTCGGGGAGTACGAGCTATTTCCGAGTTTGATTGGCCTTTCACCCCTACCCACAGGTCATCCGAAGTCTTTTCAACGACAACCGGTTCGGACCTCCACACTGTGTTACCAGCGCTTCATCCTGCCCATGGGTAGATCACACGGTTTCGCGTCTAACACTACTGACTAAAGCGCCCTATTCAGACTCGCTTTCGCTACGGTTCCGTGACTGAATCACTTAACCTTGCCAGCAACGTTAACTCGTAGGCTCATTATGCAAAAGGCACGCCGTCACCCAACGAATGGGCTCCGACCGCTTGTAGGCGTATGGTTTCAGGATCTATTTCACTCCGTTATTCACGGTTCTTTTCACCTTTCCCTCACGGTACTGGTTCACTATCGGTCTCTCAGGAGTATTTAGCCTTAGCGGATGGTCCCGCCAAATTCAGACAGGGTTTCACGTGCCCCGCCCTACTCAGGATACCACTATCCTTTACACTCATTACCTATACGGGACTATCACCCTCTTTGGTTCTACTTTCCAGTAGATTCTAATTCTTTGTGCAAGAAATATCGTGGTCCTACAACCCCAATATTGCCGTAACAACATTGGTTTGGGCTTATCCGCGTTCGCTCGCCACTACTTACGGAATCACTTTTGTTTTCTTCTCCTCCGCCTACTTAGATGTTTCAGTTCAGCGGGTTTGCCCATCTATCGATGTACTATGTCTTCAACATAGTGGGTTGCCCCATTCGGATATCTACGGTTTTGCGGTTGTGTGCACCTACCCGTAGCTTTTCGCAGCTTATCACGTCCTTCTTCGCCTCTGAGAGCCTAGGCATCCCCCATACGCCCTTATTTTGCTTATGTACATCCTATTCATATCAATACAAATAGGAATTGTTTTTAAATATGCAATAAATTGCTTATTTACGTTATACGCGATAAATCGCATATTTACGTTATACGCGATAAATCGCGTATCTACTTTCTACTTTTTAAATGTTTTTATCTCAATATGTCAATGAACTTTCCAGCCCCCTAGCTCCCAATGAGAAACTAGTTGTCAACTCCCCCTTCGGGGGTTGGGAGGCTTTTGTGGAGAATATCGGAGTCGAACCGATGACCTCCTGCGTGCAAGGCAGGCGCTCTAGCCAGCTGAGCTAATCCCCCAATTTAATTATGAATTGTGAATTATGAATTAGGAATTTTTTGTAATTCGTAATTTTTCAACCCTAGAATTTCCTTCTTTTGTATATGAACGTTTGTAGTCCCGCCCAGACTCGAACTGGGGACCCCTACATTATCAGTGTAGTACTCTAACCAGCTGAGCTACGAGACTCTGTTTTTTTTTATTATGTTGAACTAACAGCGAGAGTAATGTTTTGTAATCTTATTTACATCTTTCTCTTATTGTTGCTTGCGCTATCACAATAAGCTCTAGAAAGGAGGTGTTCCAGCCGCACCTTCCGGTACGGCTACCTTGTTACGACTTAGCCCTAGTTACCAGTTTTACCCTAGGCAGCTCCTTGCGGTCACCGACTTCAGGCACCCCCAGCTTCCATGGCTTGACGGGCGGTGTGTACAAGGCCCGGGAACGTATTCACCGGATCATGGCTGATATCCGATTACTAGCGATTCCAGCTTCACGGAGTCGAGTTGCAGACTCCGATCCGAACTGAGAACGGTTTTGTAGATTCGCTCCTACTCACGTAGTGGCTGCTCTCTGTACCGTCCATTGTAGCACGTGTGTAGCCCAAGGCGTAAGGGCCGTGATGATTTGACGTCATCCCCACCTTCCTCACAGTTTACACTGGCAGTCTTGTTAGAGTTCCCGACTTCACTCGATGGCAACTAACAACAGGGGTTGCGCTCGTTATAGGACTTAACCTGACACCTCACGGCACGAGCTGACGACAACCATGCAGCACCTTGTAATTTGTCTTGCGAAAGATCTGTTTCCAAATCGGTCAAACTACATTTAAGCCTTGGTAAGGTTCCTCGCGTATCATCGAATTAAACCACATGCTCCACCGCTTGTGCGGGCCCCCGTCAATTCCTTTGAGTTTCATTCTTGCGAACGTACTCCCCAGGTGGGATACTTATCACTTTCGCTTAGCCACTGAAGTTGCCCCCAACAGCTAGTATCCATCGTTTACAGCGTGGACTACCAGGGTATCTAATCCTGTTCGCTACCCACGCTTTCGTCCATCAGCGTCAATCCATTAGTAGTAACCTGCCTTCGCAATTGGTATTCCATGTAATCTCTAAGCATTTCACCGCTACACTACATATTCTAGTTACTTCCTAATAATTCAAGTCTAACAGTATCAATGGCCGTTCCATCGTTGAGCGATGGGCTTTCACCACTGACTTATCAAACCGCCTACGGACCCTTTAAACCCAATGATTCCGGATAACGCTTGGATCCTCCGTATTACCGCGGCTGCTGGCACGGAGTTAGCCGATCCTTATTCTTACAGTACCGTCAAGCTTCTACTCGTAGAAGTGTTTCTTCCTGTACAAAAGCAGTTTACAATCCATAGGACCGTCATCCTGCACGCGGCATGGCTGGATCAGGCTTGCGCCCATTGTCCAATATTCCTCACTGCTGCCTCCCGTAGGAGTCTGGTCCGTGTCTCAGTACCAGTGTGGGGGATCTCCCTCTCAGGACCCCTACCCATCGTAGCCATGGTAAGCCGTTACCTTACCATCTAGCTAATGGGACGCATGCTCATCTTTTACCGTTGGTACTTTAATGTGAAAACCATGCGATCATCACATACTATCAGGTATTAATCCAAATTTCTCTGGGCTATCCCTATGTAAAAGGTAGATTGCATACGCGTTACGCACCCGTGCGCCGGTCTCTAGTATTGCTACTATACCCCTCGACTTGCATGTGTTAAGCCTGCCGCTAGCGTTCATCCTGAGCCAGGATCAAACTCTTCATCGTATATTTTTTATATTATTTGCGATGTACGTCTTTTTACTAAACGCTTACTCTCTTTTTTTTGTGTTTTAACATTGCTGTTAAAACGGCTGTCAATTCAATATGTCTATGAACATTTCTTCTTATTTTTCGCCCCTCTCGAAGCGGGTGCAAAAGTAATAATCTTTTTTGTCTCTGGCAAACTTTTTTTGATTTATTTTTAAATCTTTTTTGCCGTGATTTCAAATTTTTTATCGCTCTTTTGCGGGGTGCAAAGGTAATAATCTTTTTTATTTCTGGCAAACTTTTTTTGATTTATTTTTAAATCTTTTTTGCCGTGATTTCAAATTTTTTATCGCTCTTTTGCGGGGTGCAAAGGTAAATAACTTTTTTGTTTCTGGCAAACTTTTTTTGATTTATTTTTAAATCTTTTTTTGCCGTGATTTCAAATTTATTATCCCTCTTTTGCGGGGTGCAAAGGTAAACCTTTTTTTTATTCTGGCAAACTTTTTTTGACTTTTTTTAAATCTTTTTTTTACCCTTATTTCAAAAATGCTTATCGCTTATTGCGGGTGCAAAGGTAGCACTTCTTTTGGCTTATACAAGCTTTTTTTAACCTTTTTTTTGCTTTTTTTTTATTATACCTCGTTTTCAATATGTTACAGCTTATTTCTCGCTTCTTGTAACCCCTGGTTTTGGTTTGAAAAAAAGGTACTCCCTAAAATAGCCCCGATTGTAGTGGAAATCCTTTTGTTTTTTTCCTTTAAAAAACAAAAGATTGTAACGGAAAGCGGGAATATGGCTCTTTGTAAACCGCAGGGCTCTGCTACTATTGTTTAGGTTTTGCGGTTACCTATATATATAGGTGGGATTTGTATTGGGGCGGTTGTTAGTTTTTTTTTGGGGTGATTGAAATGTGGATCGTATAAAATTGTTTACTTTTACGGCAAATTTTAAGTTTATGTCGAGTAACATTTTAGAAGTTGGTAACGTTATTAAAAAATATGGGGATTATACGGCATTGAATGATGTCTCGTTGCGGGTTCCGAAGGGTAGTATTTATGGGTTATTGGGTCCTAATGGAGCTGGAAAAACATCGTTGATACGAATTATTAATCAGATTACGATGCCTGATAGTGGTGAAGTGCTTTTGGATGGAGAGCCGTTGCAGCCAAAGCATGTGCAGCATATTGGTTATTTGCCAGAGGAGCGTGGATTGTATAAAACGATGAAGGTGGGAGAACAGTGCTTGTATTTGGCACAAATGAAGGGCTTGTCTAAGGCGGAGGCGACGCAGCAGCTGGAGTATTGGTTTGACAGGTTGGATATAAAAGGTTGGTGGCATAAGAAAATACAGGAATTATCGAAGGGTATGGCACAGAAAATTCAGTTTGTTGTGTGTGTGTTGCACCGTCCGAAGTTGTTGATATTTGATGAGCCTTTTTCGGGTTTTGATCCTGTGAATGCTAATATAATAAAAGACGAAATACTGGCTTTGAGAGACCATGGTGCTACGATTATATTTTCGACACACCGAATGGAAAGTGTTGAAGAGCTTTGTGATCATATTGCATTGATACACCAATCGAACAAGTTGATTGAAGGAAAAATAGACGATGTGAAGCGGGCACATAAAACGAACAGATTTGAAATTGGCATATTGACAGATAACGTGGAGGGTTTGATGTATGATTTGACACAACAATTCCAGATTTCGCCAGCTCATTTTAAATCGCTTCAAAATGAATTGAAATTGGAGGTTGCATTAGATGCTCGATTGCCAAATGACTTGTTGCAGGTATTGACACGGCGAGGGCAAGTAACCCATTTTGTAGAGAAGATACCTAGTATCAATGATATTTTTATACAGACAGTGGCACCAAGTATGCAATTGTAAACCATTAATAGACCAAAACATTATTTTATATGAGTATATTATCGATTATAATAAGGAGAGAATTTATAGCAAAGGTAAGGAATAAGTCCTTTATTATCATGACTTTTTTGAGTCCGTTGATGATGATTGGGTTGGCGTTTTTTGTGGGTTATTTGGCCAGTATGAAATCTGACAAGAAAACGATTGCTATACATGATGAAACGGGATTGTTTTATTCGGAGTTTGAGAGTGATGAGCAGTATCAGTATGTTGATTTTTCGATGATTTCGGTTAGTTTATTGAAGGATAGAATGCTTCGGGATAGTTATGAAGGCTTGTTGCTTATTCCAAAAACGGGTTCGGAAAAAATGTCGTATATATCTAAGGACAGTCCGAGTTTGGAGTTTGTGAATACAATAGAGCAAACTATTGCTCGAAAAATTACGAATCAGAATTATGCAAAAGCCCATTTGGATTTGGAGGCGATAAAGCAAGCGCAGGCAAAAGTATCGATACAATTGATAAAATCGTCTGGAGAGGCAACGGTAAAAGGGTTGAATGAATTGAAAGTTGGGATTGGAGCAGGATTTGGGTATTTGATAATGATGTTTATTATTATATATGGGAATACCGTTATGCGAAGTGTGATAGAGGAGAAAACGAATCGCATCATAGAAATCATTATTTCGTCTGTAAAACCATTTACGTTGATGATGGGAAAAATCATTGGGAATGCTTTGGCAGGTTTGCTTCAGTTTATGATTTGGGCCTTATTGGGTGGGCTATTATTTTTTGTGTTGTCGGTAATTTTTCATGTGCCGTTGGGGGCTGCATCTGCCCTAGAGCCAGAAATGATAGGGAGTTCCAAATCGGAGTTGGCACTACTGATTCAGACTTATTTTTTAGAGATTTGGAAATTGCCAAAACTTACAATTTTAAGTTGTTTTGTCATATATTTTACGGGAGGTTATTTTTTATATAGCTCTATATATGCTGCAATTGGGGCGGCGGTAGATTCAGAAACAGATTCTCAGCAATTTTTATTGCCCATCATTTTGCCCTTGATGCTAGGAGTTTATGTTGGTTTTTTTAGTGTTTTGAATGATCCAAATGGCACCGTAGCCCTTGTGTTTTCGATGGTGCCGCTTACATCTCCAATAGTGATGATGATGCGAATACCCTTTGGAGTGCCTTGGTATCAAATTGTACTATCGGTAGTAATATTATATGCTACTTTTGTATTTGTAGTATGGTTTGCAGCCAAAATTTATCGTGTTGGTATATTGATGTATGGTAAAAAACCAACATGGAAAGAGTTGTATAAATGGTTGAAATATTAGAAAAAAATTATGAGTAAAATATTAATAATAGAGGACGAAGCAGCTATTAGACGGGTGTTAGTAAAAATATTATCTGAGGAAAATGATAGTTACAAAGTAGAAGATGCGTCAGACGGAATAATAGGATTGGAAAAAATAAAAAATACGGATTATGATTTGATTATATGCGACATCAAAATGCCGAAAATGGATGGAGTAGAACTATTAGAAGCCGTAAAAAAGATAAAACCCGAGATACCTGTTGTAATGATTTCTGGTCATGGCGATATGGAAACAGCCATTCAAACGATGAAGTTAGGTGCTTTTGATTATATATCGAAACCGCCCGATTTGAATCGGTTGTTGAACACCGTTAGAAATGCGTTGGACAGAAAACAACTGGTGGTAGAGAATAAAATATTGAAGAAAAAAGTAAGTAAGCATTATGAAATGATTGGACATAGCGAAGCTATCAACCATATTAAACTCATGATTGAAAAAGTGGCACAAACAGAAGCACGGGTTTTGATAACGGGCCCAAATGGAACAGGAAAAGAGCTGGTTGCCCATCAATTGCACGAAAAAAGTGATCGATCGGGATTTCCGCTGATTGAGGTAAATTGTGCGGCAATACCATCTGAACTTATTGAGAGTGAATTGTTTGGACACGTAAAAGGGGCTTTTACCTCGGCTGTAAAAGACCGAGCGGGCAAGTTTGAAGCAGCAGATGGCGGTACACTGTTTTTGGATGAAATTGGCGACATGAGCCTTGCAGCACAGGCTAAAGTATTGCGGGCTTTGCAAGAAAATTTAATTCAAAGGGTGGGTGCCGACAAAGACATTAAAGTAAATGTTAGGGTTGTTGCAGCAACAAACAAAGATTTGAAAAAAGAGATTGCCGAAGGGAGATTTAGAGAAGACTTATATCATAGACTGGCCGTAATTTTGATAAAAGTGCCGTCACTAAACGACCGTCGAGAAGATATTCCATTGTTGATTGAACATTTTTCAAAAAAAATATCGGAAGAGCAAGGTAATGTACCCAAAATATTTATGCCCAATGCCATCCAATTGTTGAAAGCATACGATTGGACGGGCAACATTAGAGAGTTACGAAATGTAGTAGAACGTTTGATCATATTGGGCGGACAAGAAATATCGGAACAAGATGTTAATCTTTTTGCGAGCAAATAAACCATAAAATGAAATTGAAAAAAATAAACGAAAAGCTGCAACAAGCCTTGATAGAAAATGGCTTAGCAACAGCCAATGATTTGCAACAAGAAACATTTTCGGCCTTAAAAAGTGGCGCAGACTGTATTGTAATTGCAGATCCAGCCAGTGGCAAAACGACAACTATTGTAATTCATGTTATCCAACGATTGGTGGACGAAGGAGAAGAATCGCCAAGAGCCTTAATCATGGTGGCCGATAAAGCCAAGGTTTTGGAAATGGAACAACTTTTTGAACAATTGGGACGCTATACCAATTTGAGGGTATATGGCGTGCATGACAAAGGCGATTTGGATTATGATAAAAATTATATTTCGGCGGGTATTGATGTGTTGATTGGTACCCCTACCCGACTCAACGACATGTTTTCGACGGCTGGATATAATGTTAATAGGCTCAAAATGTTTGTTTTAGACGATGCCGATAGTCTGTTGAAAATGAGGCACGACACCAAAATTATGCGGATTTCAAATAGCATTGCCAAAACACAGCGTATCCTGTTTTCGGATTTATATACGGAGCGAATAGCTATTTTGGCCGATAAAATGATGCTAGAGCCATTGGTGTTTGAGTTTGATTCGTTGGAAGAGGAATAATACCAAAATTTGGTATAGCATTTGTGTTTTTATATGAAAAAAATGAAATTTACTAGGGGATTGAAATTAGATTTTGACAACTATTTTTCAAAAAATAAGTGTCTAGTTTTTTAAGGAGCTCCTTTATAAATATATCTGATAAAATTTACTAAAGAAAATATTATATGATTGCAAAATTTGGATTTGATTTGAAAACGGGAACACACTAGCCCAGAATGTAGTGTAAAGGTACTATCTTAAAATCCAAATTTTTTTTCCATAATTTTCATAAAAAATTGACTTTTTTTTATTTTCATTTAATTCGTTTTTAATATTGTTTTTTTGATGGATGGTGCAAAAATGAATGTCATTAATTGAATCATTTCAGGTCATACTTTCTATTTTTTTGTACTTTTGCCATGCAAAAATGAAATTCATTTTACTGCTCCTTTAATTTATTAATTGGGCAGTTTTTTTATAAGAGTTTAAAAAAGAATTAGACATTTCTTGTTGTTGGTTTGTTATTTTTTGTATAATTGCCAATCTGCATTCCTTTGTTTTCTTCTTTATTTGAATATAAATTAAACCACTTCCACTCTGACCAATTTGTGTCTAAAAATAGTGTGAATTTTATTAAATCATCGAACCTGTATTTTAGACATTTTGCTGTTCCATCAGCGTTGTTACGCAACTTCACAATGGCTATGTATTTTTTCTTTTTTTTTATCTTTTGTTTCATTATCTTCTTTTTTTTCATAATTTTGCACCTCTGAGAAACCGCTTTTTAAGCTGTTATCTTGTATAGCCTCGGAATTCATTTCGGGGCTATCTTTTTTATAATCAGGATTATAGGGTTCATTTTTCTTCCAAATATGATATATTAAAACCAATAGTTTTTTTTGAACTGCTACATAGCTTTTCATCTTTATGCCATGTTTTGCAAATGTCCTTTCATATAAACTCACCAATGGTTTTTCTTTATATTTTATAGCTACAAATGCTGGCATAAACAAAGCCCTACGAATACGACTATTTCCTTTTTTAGAAATTTTTGTCTTTCCAACACTCATCCCAGATTCTCTTTCAACAACATCAAATCCAGCATACGACACTAATTGCTTGTAATTTTTGAACAATTCAAAGCCATTTGTCTCAGCTATAATGGTTGATACACTAAGCAATGCAATCCCTTTTATTTTGCAAATGTTGTCCACTTTTTGTTTTAGAACCTGGTCTGAATTAATCAAATTTTTCATTAATTTTTCAAGCTCTTTAAGCTGTTCGTTGAACAATTCAATGATTGCCTTTTGTTGGTTTATCATCATTTCACTCATATACATGCTGTTTTCTAAAGCATGGAGTTGATTGTTAATGACTGTTTTTTGATCTTGTAAATTTTGATACTGTCTTGTGTATTGTCGCAATTCATAATACAACTTACCCATGGGTTGCCAAAGTTCCAAACATTGTTCTGCTCCCATTTTTGACAATCCTTTGGCATCAATGCTGTCGTTTTTAGATTTTAATCCTAAAGAAATTAAATAATGCTTTGCCTTATTTGGCAAAATAATGGAAACGGCATACTTTTTTTCTGAAAAATAAAGGGCACAATTTTCGTGATAAACACCTGTAGCCTCCATGCACATAACCAAGGGAATTTCTTGCAACTTTTTCTTTTTGACAATCCATTCGTCCATGCTCTGAAATCCTTTCAAAGTGTTTGGAAATGAAGTACTTGCTACTACAGTTACTTTTTGATTACAATCAATTACAGACATGCAAATATCAATTTTTTTACTTGCAACGTCCAATCCTACTGAATACTTAATGCTCATAATTATTTCTTTTTAGGATAACAAAATATTACATTTACCTTTGCTCATTTTTTATACAACATCTAAACTAAATAGTATAGTGCTTAAGTACTAATTGTGGTTATTTTGTAATAAAAACAAAGTGGATTTTCCTTTCGCATGAATATCATTAAATGTATTTAGCCCGCAAACAATTATGCAACTTTGTTTTGTTATCTATTATCAATTTTTAATTTTCAAAAATACAATTTTTTTGTAAATTATTATCAGATGCAAAGATATGAGCCCGCAGCCCCAAAAGGGATTTTTTTGTTGCTGCAAAAGAGCGACCAGCGGAAGCTCCTTTTGTGGCAAACAAAAAACCCTTTTGGGGCGAGGACTTGAAACGGAATGCTGGATGGGCTACAACAAAAAGCTATACAACCAAAAAAATGACACATTTGATGTTGAAAATTGTATAAATATCGTGCTGAATATCAAGTATTTACAATAATATTATAAAAAATTAATCTATAAAAATAAAGAAGATGGCATTAATCAAGATATTTTCTGGGAGCGAAATTTTGGCTCAAGCACTTCAAACAAAAATTGAGGCTGCGGGAATTGCAACGGTGATAAAAAACAATATCCAATCGGCAAGGTTGGCGGGTTTTGGCAATACAGATTTGGCCGTTGAAGTATTTATACAAGAAACAGACTACAATAAAGCAAATCCTATCATAGAAGCTTTTAGAATGAGTTTGTAAAAAAAAAGGGATTTACAAGTTTTTGTAAATCCCTTTTTTTAATAACTGGTATCTATAACGCTCGATTTTGAAGCGTCGTTGCGGATGTGCAAAAACACATCTACCTCTTGCTGCAAGTCTTCTACGTGTGATATTAGCCCTACAATTCTATTTTCTTTTTGCAATGATTTCAATGTTTCTAAAACAATTTGCAAACTATCTTTGTCCAAACTTCCAAAACCTTCGTCTAAAAAGAAAAAGTGCTGGTCGATATTGGCATTTTTCTGAATACTTTCGGACAGGGCTAAGGCCAAGCACAAGGCGGCCTGGAAAATTTGCCCCCCCGAAAGGGATTTTAACAAACGGGTTTTGCCACCGTTTAAAAAATCACGAACCAAAAAATGGCCATTTTCGTCCATTTCCAATTGGTATTTTTGTCGCACCATAATATGGAAACGGCTGTTTGCCAAGGCAATAACATTTTTTAGATAGCGTTTTGAAACAAATTCTACAAAACCATTGGCACGAAAGAGTTTTGATAAAATGTTTAAATTCTCGGCCCTGATTTCCAATTGATGGAGTTGTTGTTCTAATTTGTTTTTTTCGATAAGCTGTGATTGTAGTGTTTTGATATTATCCGCAATTTTGCCAATTTTTTGATTGGTTATATCCAAATCCGTTTTCATGGCCCTGTATTGGGTGTTTTGTTTTTCAAACAATTCATTATCAAACACTTGAGTATCAACAACTTTTTGAAGTGCTGTTATTTCCCCTTCAAGTTTATGATAAGTAGCTCGGGTTTCGGCTATTTTTTTTCGTTCTTCAACTGTGTTCCATTTTTGTTTCAAAACACGTACAACTTCTGCCCTATCCAATTGATTTTCAGCTAATTTTAGTTGTAATGTTTGGTTGTGTTTGGATTCTTCAAATTTTATTTCGGCCAAAATATGTTCCAAACTTTGCAATTGCCCTTTTAATATTAAAAGTTCGTTTTCTGCTTCATATTTTATTAAAAGTAATTGTTTTAAGTCGCTTTCGTTTTGTGCTATTTGGGCAATAATTTGATTTTTTGCTGCAATAATTTGGTTTTTATCTTGGTTTGAATAGTCATTTACGTTTAAGATACGAACTTCCGATTTTTTGATAGCCATGGTTGTTTCGGCGGCATTGATTTCCAATTTCAACTCGTTCCAACGATCGATAGCGGTGGCCAATTCCTTTTGTTGTGCTACTAAAGCACTCGTGGCTTCGTCAATTAAAGTTAGGTTTTGATTTAATTTTTTTTGATTTTGCTGAGATTCTTTTTCAATAACAATCAATTTTTCTTCGTCTTCAGGCGCAAAATTGGGGTCGGGCATTTGAGTTATCAAAACTGTTTTTTGATTTTCCAAGCTACTTATTTCATTTTGAATTGTCAGCAATTTTGATTGTATAACTGTTGTTGTTTCCCAATTTTGCCTCATTTTTTGGTTCCAAACCCATAAATCTTGGATGGCTTTTTCGAGATGGTTTATTTTTTGTTCCAAATCAAGTATTTCGTCATGGTTGTCTATTGGTTTCAACGGATTGGGATGCGTGGTGGCACCACACAACAAACAAGGTTTTCCGTCGTGTAAATGTAAAGAAAATACACTTAACTCGTGTTTGATTTGTGTTTTTGAAAGATTGTCTTTCAAAACATAAACCGCATCTTGCCATTGCTTTTGAGTAATTGCTACTATTTTTTCAAACTCATCATAAGTATAATCTTCTGAAAGTTGTGCGAAATTTGGTTCAAAAACCCCAAAGTTAGTCACTTGAAGCCACTCCTTTACAGCAACTTGTTGCTTTTGTAAGTTGTCCCATTCGGTGTTGTGCTTTTGAATATTTTGATTGATTTGCCTCAAAGCATCATACCAAATTTTTAATTGATACCACATTGATTCTGGAAAAATGGCAGTTTTGAGCTGCATATTGCTTTCCATTAATTGTTGTATAAATCCTTGTTTGTATTGGATTTCCTGTTGTATGGCTGTTATTTTTTTGGAAAAATCGGCATTTTTAAGATTCAAAGTCAATTGTGTTTTTAGCAAATCTATAATTTCCGACATTTTATCAAGTTCAATTGCTTTTTGTTTTTCACTTTCATGCGTTTGATTCTGTGCTTCAAGTGTTTCCAATTGGGGCAAAATTTCAGCTATTTCTTGTTCCTTGCTCAAAATAGCTGCCCCAACATGATTGTAACTTTGTTGTTTACTTTCAAAATGATCCCGAACTTCTCTTAAAGACACAAAAACTTGATTGAAAATAGATTGGTATTTTTCAAACGTGTCAATCTCCTTTTCTAAGCTATCATCTTGTTTTTTTTGTATTGCATTTTTTTCAAAAACAAGTTTCAATGCAGCTAGTTTCGACCTGTTTTCTTTAAGGATAGTGTTTTGATGAATCACCTCCTCTAATACTGACAAATCGTTTTTGAGTTTCAAAAAATGATGTTCTACACCCGATAAATCTATCTGAAGCTGGTTGATATTTGCTGTATTCACATGCAAAAACGATTGCAAATGTCCCGCAATTGTGTCTCTTTGATGGTTATTGGTCGCTTGGAGTTTGTTTGTTTTATCGGAAAAATCGTATTTATACAAACCAAAAAGTTCTTTAAGCATTTTGGTTCTTTCGCTAGGTATCAGTTCCAAAAACTCTCTAAACTTACCTTGCGGAATAATAATTGTTCGTTTAAAATTGTTATAAGAAACCCCAACTTCGTGCAATATCACCTCGTGTTCAACGGGAACTTGCTGGTTATCTATAATTTCATAAAATTGAGTTGGTTGGTTTTTTACCTCATCAAATTTTGTTTTATGCCTTTTAAAGATGCTAATCGATTGGTATGTTTTATTGGCTTTTCCAGCTACAAAGGTAAAATCTATTTTAGTTTCGTTGGATTTAAGGTTCATCATGTTGTAGTACCTATCGTCGCCCGTGGTCGAAAAACGTTCTGTTTTACCAAAAATCGCAAACGAAATGGCTTCTAAAATGGTAGATTTTCCAGAGCCCACAGCACCAAAAATACCAAAGAGTTGGGCCTCGATAAGTTTTGAAAAATCAATGGTTTGCTCTTCTGTAAATGAATATAAGCCTTTTATTTTTAGTATTTTAGGTATCATATTGTATCGTTTTGATGGATAACTTCTTTCAATAAATCCAATAAAGCATCCGTTGGCTCGGCATTGTTGTGTTTGTATTTAAAATAATCTAAAAACAGCTGTTCCATATTTTGGGTTTCGTCTATCAAAAAAGGGTTGATGGCCGTCAAATGGTTATTGTCATTACTCCCCACAATTTGCGGAATAACATCTATAATATATGGATGTGCATCGGCCAATTGCTTTCTGTCGGCACCATCTATATAATTTTCGGTTAAAATGGTTAGTTCTACATAAGCATTTTGATGGTTCAATAACCAATCTACTGCATCGGCAATAGCACTAAAGGTTCGACGCAAAAGAGGCCGCCCTTGTTTCAAATCAACCGAAAAATAGGTGGCCTTTTGGTTGCATTCGGCTTCTATAATCACTACTTTTTTGGTTTGCCCTGCCTCAGAAAAACTATAACACAAAGGCGAAGAGCTATACAAAACAGGGGCAACGCTATCATCTACACATTGATATTGGTGCAAATGTCCAAGCGCTGTATATTGAATTTGTGGCGGAATTTGATCTGTAAACACAGGAGGTGCCCCGCCAATGTGCAAAATAGACTTTTCGCCATCGGGCTCTGCTTCCATTGGGCCATTTTTTTTCATAAAATACAAATGAGCCATCAAAAAATTTACTCCTTCGGTATCACAATATGCAGCTGCCAACAACTGCCATTTTTGTTGCAATAAATCGCCCAACGCTTGCTCGTTAGTAGCGGTATTCAAGGCTGTTTTTAGCCTTATTTCATTGGCATAAGGCGTAAAAATCAGTCGAAAAGGCGTTGGGTTATGTGGCATTTTCAGTTCCAAAAAACCTTCGTCAGACCGTGTAACCGCCATGCCCGAATCTGTTGTAAAAGGTTGAATAACCGTATTTGGAAAACCACAAAAAAGAATTCCATTGGCTTCTGCCAAGGGGTGCGGTGCCTCTATACGCTCGGGCTTGTCGTGGTTGCCCGCTATTGCAATTACGGCCCTCGAACCATTTTTAGACAATCGATGTACCGTTTTGTAAAACAAATCCTGAGCCTCTGCCGAGGGGTTAAAAGTGTCAAACAAATCGCCCGCTATCAACACTATATCCACTTGATTGGCATCTGCAATTTGACATATTTCGTCCAAAACCAATTGCTGTTCTTCCAATCTTGAAAAATCATCCAACTTTTTTCCTAAATGCCAATCGGCGGTATGCAAAATTTTGAGTCCCATTTTGATAAATTAAAAAACAAAAATAGTATTTTAAATCTTCAAAAAACCACCATATTCAATCGAATATGTTAAAAAATACCTAAATAAACCTTTAGCTTTAAACCAAATCTTATTTCAAACGTCTAAAAGCTATTACTAAAAATGATAAGCCATGAAACTACCACTCCTTTGTATGCTCATTATGGGCTGCTCCACAATTGGACTTGCTCAAGAATATCAAAATCCTTCCCTAGCTGGGGACCAATTCAGCTTAGAAGGGGCTTTGGCCGTATTTAAAAACGCCCATTCACTAGAAAATTTCGAAACATTAATCAACGACCAACAACAAGGCATCAACAATTTGGATTTGAACCAAGACGGTCAAATCGATTACATTCAAGTAGATGAAATGATAGACAACAACGCACACGTTGTAGTTTTGAGCACCTATTTGTCCAACACAACCAACCAAGATATTGCCACCATTGGCATAGAACGCACTGGAAACCAAGAAGCCATACTTCAAATCATGGGCGACGATCAATTATATACCCCCAACACCATTATCGAACCCATAGCAATAAATGAATCGTATAACCCCATAGGCAAAGGCCCAAATGGATTTGACATACAAACCACCACATTTGGCATAAATGTTTGGTTTTGGCCATGCGTCCAAATCATGTTTGCACCACGCTACGTCCCTTGGACATCGCCACACTACTACGGCTACTACCCCCGCTGGTGGAAACCTTGGCGCCCATTTGGATACACCATTTTTTACAACCGCTGTGCCCCTCATCGATACTACTATCAGCCTTGCCACACCCTAAGGGTGACCTATTCCCGAAATCTATATTTGCCAAATAGACACCAAACAAATGTTTATTACAAACCACATCCAAACAACGGATATAACCACAGAGACAACAGACAGAAACAAGAAAATACATACCATTATTCAAATCAAAACAGAGGCAACAACAGACCATATAGTACAGGCAATTATGGAGGAGGACAAAGAAGACAAAAAGGACAAAGAGAACAAGGCGGAAGCCTTGGACATGGAAGAAGAAGGTAATTATTAGTTGATAAAAAAGCTACCGTACTAACAATCAATACGGTAGCTTTTTGTTTTATACAGTACTAATGAGCTTCATTCCTAAAAAAAAAATCAAAACAACAATTATTAGAAGCAGCTACTTTTGGCCTTTTCACCCATGGACAGTTCCAGCCGTCCGTTATATCTTTTTGTTTTTGCCCCAAAAAAAAGCGGGGGCAAAAACAAAAAGGATGCCACTGCCGTCTGGGCTAAACCGCTGCAACAGTCTGTGATACCAATGGTTTTGAAAAAGATTGAAAGATTCAAAAAATTGAAAAATTGAAAGATGGAATGATTGAAAGATTGAAAGATTGAATGATTGAAAAATTGAAAGATGGAAAGATGGAATGATTGAATGATTGAATGATTGAAAAATTGAAAAATTGAAAGATTCAATGATGGAATGATGGAATGATGGAATGATTGAAAAATTGAAAGATTCAATGATTGAAAGATGGAATGATGGAATGATTGAAAGATTCAAAAAATTGAAAGATGGAATGATGGAATGATGAAAAATTTTGGTTTTACAAAAAATTCAAAAACTAAAAATTGTACCTCAAATAAAAAATCCATTATATATTCCATTTTTATTTATATTTGTAAAACACAATAATATGTCAAACTATTTAAAATAAAATTATGGCACTCATAAATCCTTACATCAATTTTAATGGCAATGCCGAAGAAGCATTCCTTTTTTATCAATCCGTCTTTGGTGGTTCTTTTGCAAAAATCATGCGGTTCAAAGACATGGCCAGCCCAGAATTTCCTGTGTCAGAAAAAGAAGCTAATAAAATCATGCACATTGCATTACCAATTGGCAATAACGTTTTAATGGCCAACGATGTACCCGAATGTATGGGTACCACCAACGAAAACGAACACAGAAGCAAAATTTCTATCAGTGCCGAGAGCAAAGAAGAGGCCGACAAATTATTTCATGGCCTTTCGGCAGGAGGCCAAATCGAAATGCCAATAGACAACAGCCCTTGGGGGTCCTACTTTGGTATGTTTAGAGACAAGTATGGCATAGAATGGATGGTGGACTACGACCCCAATTATAAAGGACAACTTTAAAAAAAAACAACTCGATTACACAATACCACCTTTTTACTTATACCAAATATATTTATAAAATAGTCCAAAAATGCGTAGTTATTTTTTAGAAAAAATTTTCAAAAAAATCGTTGCATAGCTAGGCTACGGAACTATTTTTTTTGACTCCTTTTAGCAAAAAAGAACCAATAGATTGGACTATTTTATGTGTATATTTGGTATTATTATTTTCTTTCAAAATTAACGCCCCACCCTTGAGGATATAATAAAGTTTTGAAAGCCAAAATGTATTGATAAATAGTACACCTCAACCTCCAAAAAAAAACCTTTGCCAAATTAATCCAATTCGACAAAGGTTTATTCCCATATTTTATTGCTATAAAATCTTTCAATCAAAAATCATTTCAACTTTAAATTTCTAAATTTTGTGTAATTTTTCAATTTAAATTTTTTTTTAATTCTTCAATCTTTCAATTTCAAAATTCTTTCAACCCTATCTTTTAATTGCAAAATGCGATTGATAAACCTTGTTGGTGTTGTTTTCCTTATAAAAAACAGCAAACCAAAAATCGTCTGCGGGGGCCAAACGCCCATTTATATTGCCATCCCAACCAGAACCACTTGGTTTTATTTCGATTAAAAATTTACCATATTTGTCATAAATATTAATATAAGCATCGGGTTGATCGTTTAGGTTGTTGATGTTCCAAGTGTCGTTGATTCCATCACCATTAGGTGTAAAAAACCGTGGATAATCGGCAACAATAACTTCTATGGTGCTGTTGCTGCAACCATTTTTATCTTTGACGGTTACGTAATGCAATCCAAAAGATACATTATAAAAAGTAGGACTCGATTGAAAGGCTGCATTGTCCAATTGGTATTCATAATTGTCGTTTGTACCTGTGCCAGTAGCAGTTATAGTTATGGTTTGGTTTTCCGAAAAAGCATCGCCTGTGGTATAAGTTACCAAGGCTGGTTGAGAAACAATAACTTGAACAGGAGTAAGTGCAGAAACGCAGCCCGTTTGCACATTGGTAGCTATCAAATTGTAAGTGCCAGGTTGGGTTACCGTTATAAAACTGTTTGTACTTATTGGTGTAGTACCCAAAAACCATTGAAAGGTGTGCAAACTAGGGTCTAAACCACTCAAAATGGTATAACCCGAGGTTACCGCTCCTGTTTGATTATCTATACAAATAGTGCCATTTTTTAATTCAGGTTCTGGTCGTTTTTTTACAAACAAGTCTATTTGTTGTATCAACGTACAATTAGGAGTAAGTGTGCTAGACAATTTAACAAAAACATGAGGCAAAGTCGTATTAGTTAAGCTATTTTGATTGGCCAAAAGATCTTCCATGTTGGCAAAATATTGCAAAGTAAATTGGGCAGGATTTTGGTTGCCCAAAATAATCGTGTTTAGGGTAGTTAAATCAAAATTAGCAATGCCGTCGTTGGGGCCATCATTATCGCAAATGGTGCTGTTTGCAGCAGGTATGGCATGGATAATTGGAGCAGGCACAATGGTAATGTCAAACGGATATACATCTATACAAAATGGGGCGTAAGGCGATTGTGCAATGATATATAATGTTTGCGACTGGGTAATGGTTGTGCCAGGTTCTATGGGTTGTCCTGTGGCATTTGGATTGTTATAAAATTGTCCTCTTGCTACAGTTGGCAACACATAAGCACTACAGTTGGTTACATTGGGCAGTTCAGACACGTTATATACTGTAATATTAAAAAATTCTTGTGCCGTACAATTGGGTACCGTACCCGTTTCGGCATATACATACAGCGTTTTAAAAGGTTCCGTTATTTCATCCAATGCCTGATAGGGTTGTCCTGTACCATTTGGTCCAGAAAAATAATTACCCACTTCTAGTGGAGGGAGTATGTATTTATCACAAGTAAATACATCGGCAATTGGATTGATAACGGGAGTGTGGTTGATGGTTACAACAAAACTTTTTTCGTCTTCGCAATAAAAATCTTCACGAATGTTGTCTTTTTTATAAATATAAATGGTTTGGGTTGTTTCTATTACATCACCTTCAAATTTTTCAATACCTTGTCCGTTTTGACCATTCATTTGACTGTGTGTAAAATAACGGTTTCCTGGATTTAGGGCTTCTAAAACATATTGATCGCATTGTGTTACATTCGGTTTTGTGTCGGCTACGGTATGGGTAATGGAAACATTAAAACTATTAGAGGCAGGGCATCCCAAACTGTTTACAGCATAAATATGAACCGTTTGCGATTGGTTTAAAACCGTATTAAAAGGTATCAAATTGCCACCTCCATTACTTTCAGTATAATAATTTCCAATGGTTAGTGGTGTAAGGGTATAAGTGTTGCAGGCCGAAACATCGCCCCTTGGGTCTAAAACGGGCAAAGGTTTTATAGTAATAGCAACAGGAATAGTATGCTGGCAACCAAGTCCGTTGTTGATATACACATATACCGTTCTGCTATTGGTAACAGGATAGTTAAATGGGAGTTGTACACCTCCACCATTTGGCAGTGTATAATAATTACCCGCATTAAGTTCGGGCAAATTATAAACCCCACATTCGCTAACGGTTTGTGGCACTACAACAATAGGTAAAATGATGTCGACATGAAAAGAAACTTCGTCGGCACAACCACTTGCCGAGGTGGCTCTAACATATATATCTTGAGAATACGTTACTACATAACCTACGGGCAGTTCTACACCGCCGCCATTGGATTGTGTATAATATTTTCCGAAAGTTAATGCAGGCAATGTATAAGAAACACATCGACTAACGTCTGGTATAGGGTCTAACCCAATACCAACTTTAAAAGAATCGCTGTCTGTACACGGTGGTGTGGTGTTTGTAGCAGCATAAACATAAATGGTTTGCGAATTATTAAGGATTGTCAAAGCGGGAATCATGGTGCCACCGCCATTGGGTTGTGTATAATAATTGCCAACTGCTAATGGAGGTAGTTGATAGCTCGTACATTCAAAAACATTGGATACAGCTTGTAATACTGGTGCATTATTAATGGTAATCGTAATGGCTCTTTCTTGTTGACAAATGGGTGGAACGGTAGATTGAAAATTGAGGTAAATGGTTTGCGAACTGGTAATAACCGTGCCGGCTGGTATCAAAGGCAATCCCGCATTTGGTCCTGTATAATATTTAACATTTGGAACTAAAGGAAGGGTATAACTATCACATGCTGTTGTAGATTGTGGTCCAACTTGATTGATGTCTATAATGGTAACTGTAAAACTAGTTTCTGAATTGCACGAACCATTGCTATTATAAATGTAAATAGTCGTTGTGCCAATTGTATTGATCAAATCATTTTCAAACAAAGGAGTTCCTGTTCCATTTGAACCCGTAAAGTAATTGCCCGAAGTTAAATGTGGCAACGGATAACCAGAACAAACTACTACACTTTGAAGTGTGGGTACACTAGGTTTTGGTTTGACAATTAAATGAAAACTGGTTGTGGCAAAACAAGTAGTATCTGAAAAATTTTGGATTCGAGCATAAATAGTGGTGCCTGTTGTTCCTAAAAATCCGCCCACAATTGGATTGATACCCAAATTGGCATTGGCTTGTGAGGTGTAGTAAGAAATGACATTGAGCGTAGCAGATTGTGTACCTAAAATGGTGGCATTTTGAACACTAAAGTCAAAAATGGCATCATTGGAACCCAATGTTCTTTCACATTTGACTAAATCGTTGAGTTGATTGGCAACTGGCGGGCTAGAAACTAATAGATTAAAAGATTTTACTGTAAAACAACCCGTGTTATTATTTTTAATTCTAATGAAAATGGTTTCGTTTGTAGCACTAGTCGAATATGGGCTAGAAAGTGGGTTGGCATTGGTATTGGCATCCAATAAAGTATTGTGATACGAAATACTAAAATTGGGATTATTTGTAGGATTGACAACGGAGGTGTTGGCAGCTAAATTAAAACTATTGGTTCCGGTTCCTACATCGCATTTTCCAAGATTAATGGGATTTGGAGTAATGATTTCGGGCAGAAAGTCAACCACAATAGAATCAGAATTGACATCGCAAGGGCTAATAATTTGGCTATATGTAAGGGTGTAAGTACCTGGACCAATAACCGATAGCGAAGGGCCTGTTTGACCACTTAAAACAACACCATTTTTTTTCCAAATAAAATTGTAAATTGCAGGATTTAATCCCGAGTTGATGGTGTGTGTACTACCAAAACAAATGGCATTGTTGCCCGTAATATCTGGGCCTAAAACATTTTGTGCAAAATTAAAACTATTAGACGACAAAAAAATGGCCGAATCAGACATGGAGTCGGAACGGTCGGCAACAACAAGTTTGATATGATAAGGCGTATTGGGAACTAACACGGCCGAAGCATTCATCAAAACCGTTTGCCCATTAAAATTGGTTGCCGAACTGGCAGCTGCTGCTCCACCATTGTAACTGCCAAAATATTGGGCATTTGCCGAGGCACAATTAGAATTAAAGGCATTATTTCTAATGGTTACTACCGAAATGGGTAAATTTGTATTGGGTACAACCGCTAAATTAGTCGTTACACCTGTGAGTGTATTGGTAAGTAAAAATGCAAACGAATCTGAAAACTGACATTGAAAATTGCCATACTCTTCTGAAGCAAAAACAAAATCAAAAGTAAAATTGGATGCAATGGGCGTAAAATCAAACTCGAGCATCGAGGCATTGGCAGATTGCATGGTAATACCCGATTGAGCTAATGTGTTTTCCAAATCGGAGTCGCCAATCCAGCTGGCATTGCCATCATTGAGGCTCATATTATTTGGTCCAACAGCGTTTAAGGCATTTCCAGTACTCAAAATTACACCGCTTTGAATGGGAAAGTTAGGGTTGGTATTTTGAAAGTAGCCTATACCATTTACAGAGCCAAAATTTGTACCTGTTTTGGAACTAATGTTCGTGGCCGAAACACAATTTGAATTAATCAAAACATTGTTTACGAGCTGGGGTATGGTATGGGTTGTTGTACTTACAGAGATGCTTTGTGAATGGAGTTCAAATGTAAATAAAAACGCTATTAGAGTGTAAAAAATACCTTTCATAATTAGTTTTATTGTTTATATCAAAATTACGATACTATACGATATATAACTAGCAAAAATGCTAAAATTTTCAACTAGGTATTGAAAAAAAATATTTTAAATATTATAGTGAATATATAATATGCGATAAAATTATAGCTTACAAAAAAAGCAACTATAAAAGTAATTATGTTTATAAAAACTTTTATAGTTGCTATAGGTTATCGGCTCCCGCCATTATCTTTTCATAGTAAAGTGAGATTTGAATTCTTTGGCTTCTCCTTTTTCTATATAATGTGCTACAAACCAGTAGTCATCAGATGGTAGTAAAGCTCCATTAAAGTTACCATCCCATCCCTCTCCGTTGGTTTTTATTTGGATGATAAATTTTCCTGTTCTGTCAAAAATATCTACTGTTGCGTTAGGTTGGTCTTTCAATCCGACTACATTCCAAGTATCGTTGATGCCATCTGCATTTGGAGTAAAATATTTTGGATGATTGGCCAATATTACAACTTTTGTAGTAATACCGCATCCATTTTTGTCTCTAACACTAATGATGTGGTCGCCAAATGTTGGGTTATGAAATACAGGCTCATCTTGAAATTCGCTGTTGTCCAATTGGTATTCATAATCGCCACTTCCAGTTGCAATCACGGTGATGTCTTGGTTGTCATCAAATGCTTCTCCCATGGTATAGGCCACAAGTGCTTTTTGAGATTTTTCTACAATTGCTTGTGTAGGTTTTGAGATACATCCTGTTTGCAAATCGGTGGCAACAACACTATAAACACCTGGTTCAGAAACAGTTATAAAGCTTTGATTTCCAACAGATACTCCGTTTAAAGTCCAATTAAAGCTGTATTGCGTAGGGCTCAAAGTACTCATAATAGTATAAGGATTTTTGATAGCACCTGTCAATTCATCTACACAAATTACTCCATTCGTTGGGTTTGGTTCTGGTAGTTTTTTTACATTCAATTTAAGTTGTTTATATTCATAGCAATCTGGGGCAAGATTGTTGATTAGTTTTACGAAAACAGAATGGAGTAAAGTTGTAGAAAGTGGATTTGTGTTATGAAGCAAGTCGTCCATATTGCCATAATAAGCCAATTCAAATTCAGATCCCGTTTGATTTCCTAATATTATTGAATTTAAACTTGTTAAGTCAAAACTGGCTTGTCCATCATTTGCACCGTCGTTGTCGCAAATAGTTCTGTTGGCCTCTGGTACATTATGAATCTCTGGCATTGGCAATTTGATTACATCAAAAGAGCTTTCATCTGAACAATTTGGATTTAATGGAGAGTGTCCAAAGATGTAGATTTTTTGAGTACTTGTAATCATGGTACCTGGATTTAATAATGTTCCTGTTCCATTGGTTCCTGTATAAAATTTTCCTTTTTCGATGCTTGGCAATACATATCCTGTGCATACATATTTGTTTGGCAATTCACTAACATTGTAAATGTCTATATGAAAGCTTTTCTCGTCAAAACAATTTGGAACTGTGTTAGTTTGTGCAAACACATACAAATCTTGATTGGTTGTAATAATGTCGCCAGCATGTAGCATTGTTCCTGTTCCGTTTGGTTGTGTAAAATAGTTTCCTACTGTTAAGTTAGGTAATGTGTACGAGTTACAAGCATTAACATTTGGAATGGTGTTGATGTATGGTGTATGGTTTATTGTTACTACAAATGAATGCTCGTCATAACACATAAAATCTTGACGGATAATGTTTTGTTTATATACCCAAACCGTTTGTGTGCTTGTAATGGCACTTCCTGCCAATAACCCTATTCCTGTTCCATTTGGTCCTCCTGCTTTAGTATAATATTTATTGTTTGCAGTCAATGCTGGCAAGGTATAAGTATCACATTGTGTTACATTTGCAGGAGCATCTGCATTGGTAATATAAATGTTTACCGTAAATTGATTGTCAGATATACATCCAAAAGAGCTTACTGCGTGCATATAAATCGTTTGTGTAGTTGTCAAAACTGTGCCTGCTGCTATAATGCTGCCTCCTCCATTTGGAGCTGTATAATAGTTTCCAACTGTCAATGGCGTTAATTTATAAGTACCACACACATCCATATCAGAACGGGCATCTAACACAGGATTTGGATGAATGGTTACAACAAAAGATCTTTGGTTATGGCATCCGTCATTGTTGTTTACATATACATAAATGGTTTTTGTGCTCGTAATTACATCACCTGCATGAAGCGCTACTCCAGATCCATTGTTTCCTGTATAATATTGCCCAACACTTAATTCTGGCAAAGTGTAGCTGGCACACGCTTCAACATTTGGAGTTGCTAATAATATAGGCAAGGCAATATCTACTGTAAACGCTTCATTGTCATAGCATCCTGTATTTGAAATAGCATATACATACAAGGTTTGTGTGCTAAAAATGGCATCTCCAGCATGTAATTGTTCGCCTGTTCCATCAATTCCTGTATAATAATTCCCTATTGGCAAAGCTGGCAAGGTATATTGTACACAAGTGTTTACATCTTGCATTTGATCTAAACCAATATACACTTTAAAATGTTTTTCAGATGTACAATTTGGTGTTGTATTGCTTTCAGCATAAATATAAATGTCTTGTGTATAATTAATTACTGTAAATGGAGGGATCATACCGCCTGTTTTATTTGGCCCAGCATAGTATGTTCCAACGGCAAGTTCTGGCAACATATAAGCATCACAAGAAAATACGTTTGATGGGTTTGTAATTACTGGCGATGGTACAATTGTCAATTGAATTTCTCTTTCTCTGTGGCAAAATGTACCTGTTGTTGATTGGTAGTACAAATAGATCGTTTGTGATGTGCTTATTACATTTCCTGCAAACAATTGTGTACCGCCTCCATTTGGTAAGGTATAATATTTGGCATATTGAGATGATGGCAACACAAAATTATCGTAGTATGTACCTGAGTTTGGCCCAACGTGGTTCAAATCAACAATGGTTACAGTAAAGTGCGATTGTGTAGCACAATATCCGTTATTAGCATAAATGTAAACCAATTGACTTTCTGTCAAAACATCGCCTGCATGCAACATATCGCCTGTACCATTTGGGCCAGTATAATAAGTTCCATAGCTTAATGCTGGCAACACATAAGGATCACATTGTAAGATACTTTGCAAAGTTTGTGCTACTGGAACAGTATGTACAATAATTTGAAAATGTGTAATAGAATAACATGCTCCATCGGTATTATTTTGCATTCTTGCATAAATGGTAGTGCCATTTGAAGCTAAATAATTTGTGGTGTACATCGGAGCTGTTCCTGCATTTGCAGCTTCTAAACTTGTATAATAAGTTACAGTATATTCTGCTGCTGGCAAACCATTCAAAATACTTGGTGTTTGCGAATGAATGTTAAAATAAGCATCATGCGAGTTCAACTCTCTTTCACATTTTTCTAAATTGTTTGGTTGGTGTGCTGTTGGCGGTGTAGTTACTTTCAATTGAAAAGATTTGATGGCTACACATCCTGTAATACTACTTTTTACTGCTACATAAATGGTTTGATTGCCTGCACTTGCATATACAGTACTCAAAGCATTAATTCCATTTTGTGCATCGGCCAAATTGCTGTAATAGCTTGCACTTAATGTATTGTTGTTTAATGGAATGATGTAACTTGTATTGATGTTAAAATCAAAATCATAACTTGCAGCTCCTGTATTGCATTTGTTTAAATCTTTTGGATTTGGAAAAGTAATTTGTGGTGTATATTCAACTTCAATGCTATCGGTTACGGCATCACAAGGCATTACAATTTTGTTATAAGTCAAGCTGTAAGTTCCTGGTGTAGTTACTGTCAAGCTTGGGCTTGTGGCTCCAGGAATTACAACACCATTTTTTTTCCAAACAAAGCTATAAATTTGAGGATCCAATCCAGAGTTGATCACTTGATTGGTACCATAACAAACGGCATTTTGCGTTGCATTTGTCAAATTGGCACCCAAAACATTTTGTCCAATATTAAAACTATTTGATGACAAAAATATAGCAGAATCTGATAACGAATCCCCTCTATCTGCAATTACAAGTTTGATGTGATAAGGCGTATTTGGAATCAAAGTGGCACCTGCTGTCATCAATACGGTTTGTCCATTAAAGTTGATTGCTGATCCTGCTGCTGCTGCACCTCCGTTGTATTTGCCAAAATAATTGGCATTAGCAGAATCGCAAGTAGAGTTATATGCTGCATTTCTGATGGTTACAACAGATATTGGCAAATTGGTCCCTGGTATTACTGCCAAGTTAGTGGTTTCGCCTGTAAGTGTATTTGTCAATAAAAATGCAAAGGCGTCTGAAAATTGACATTGAAAGTTGCCATATTCTTCTGAAGCAAATACAAAGTCGAAGCTAAAATTGGCACTAATTGGCGTAAAATCAAATTCCAAAACACTTGCATTTACAGAGTGCATTGTTATGTTGGATTGTGCCAAAGTGTTCTCCAAGGCAGCATCGCCTGTCCAAGAAGCATTGCCATCGTTTAACGAACTGCTATTTGGCCCTCCTGCATTCAAAACGTTTCCGGTGCTCAAAATAACACCGCTTTGTATAGGAAAGTTTGGATTTGTATTTTGGAAATATCCAATACCATTGGTTGAACCAAATTGGGTTCCTGTACTCCAGCTGATATTTGATCCTGAAACACAATTTGAATTAATCAATACGTTATTAACTAATTCTGGTACTGTATGTGTGTTGGTATTAACAGTAATACTTTGAGAGAAAGTGGTCATTGTTAATAATAGTGCTAGTAATGTTGTTAAAGTTTTCATGACTATTATGTTTAATTTTGTTGAGTCAAAGATACTAACATTTTTCATAAATAATCGATGAAATGTATATTTTTATCGATGAAATGCAATTGAAAATTATATATTTTATCGCTAAATGATTTTTTGAACACAATTCATTTTTTAACTTATCATTTTAATTGGTATTTTATCGATAAAATAAAGCTTTTTATCGATATTTTAAAAGATATTTTTAAATGTAAGTATAAACCTAAGATTTAATTTATGACTTATTTTTCATCTTTTTTTATAATAAAATTTTATCTTTGACCTCTCAAAAACATTTAAAATGAATATTCAAGCCATACTTTTACCAAAAATCCAACTTGCTATCCAACAAATTTTCGACCAAAACGTCGAGAAAATCGAATTTCAAGCCACACGCAAAGATTTTGAAGGAGATATAACTATCGTAATTTTTCCATTATTAAAAATAATAAAAGGAAATCCAACCGAAATTGGAAACAAAATAGGACAGTATGTAACAGAAAACACACCCGAAATTACACAATACAATGTGGTATCGGGCTTTTTGAATCTTGTAATTGACAACAGTTTTTATTTGAATGCTTTTAATGAAATCAAAAACAACCCAAAATTTGGTTTTGTAACACCCGATTCGTCCGAAAAAGCCATCATGGTCGAATATTCTTCGCCAAATACCAACAAACCCTTACACCTCGGACACGTTCGAAACAACCTTTTGGGCTATTCCGTTGCCGAAATTTTAAAGGCATCGGGCAAAAAAGTGTATAAAACCCAAATCATCAACGACCGAGGCATTCATATTTGCAAATCTATGCTGGCTTGGCAAAAGTTTGGAAACGGCGAAACACCACAATCATCTGGTTTAAAAGGCGATAAATTAGTAGGAAAATATTATGTAGCGTTTGATCAAGCTTTTAAATCTGAAATTGACGAGTTGGTTCAAAAAGGACTTACATTAGAAGATGCCAAAAAAGCAGCCCCCATTATTATAGAAGCCCAACAAATGCTACTAGACTGGGAAGCTGGAAAACCAGAAGTTATCGAGCTTTGGAAAACCATGAACCAATGGGTGTATGACGGTTTTGCTGAAACATATCAAAACTTAGGGGTCGATTTTGACTCCTATTATTATGAATCGAACACCTACCTTTTAGGCAACGAAGTTATTGATAATGAATTGGCTAAAGGCAAAGATAAAAGCCTTTTTTATGAAAAAGAAGATGGCTCGGTATGGGTAAACTTAACCGAAGATGGATTGGACGAAAAAATTGTTCGTCGCTCCGATGGTACTGCCGTATATATGACACAAGACATTGGCACAGCCATTCAACGTGTAAAAGATTGTCCTGATGTGGGCGGTATGGTTTATACCGTAGGCAACGAGCAAGATTATCATTTTAAAGTATTGTTTTTAATTCTTCAAAAATTAGGCTTTGATTGGTCTAAAAATTTATACCACCTTTCGTACGGCATGGTCGATTTGCCTTCTGGCAAAATGAAATCCCGAGAAGGTACCGTGGTAGATGCCGATGATTTGATGACAGAAATGACCCAAACCGCTCAAGAATTGTCTGAAGAGTTGGGTAAATTAGAGGGTTATTCGGAGCAAGAAAAACAACAACTTTACAAAACTATTGGACTTGGAGCGCTTAAATATTATATTCTAAAAGTAGATCCTAAAAAACGTATTTTGTTCGACCCCGCAGAATCGGTTGACTTTGCAGGAAACACAGGCCCTTTTATTCAATATACATTTGCTCGAATCCAATCTATTTTAAGAAAAACTGATTTTGATTATGCTGATGGTGTTCAAATCCAACAATTGGAATCGCTCCACGAAAAAGAAAAAGAAATTATCAAAAACATCATGCTTTTTCCTGAAATAATTCAAAATGCCGCACAACATCATAGTCCAGCATTAATTGCTAATTATGTTTATGATTTAGTCAAAGAGTACAATTCGTTTTATCAAACTGTTTCTATTTTAGGCGAACCGCATCTTTATAAAAAAACCATTAGAGTACAAATTTCCGAAAAAGTAGCTCAAACCATATCAAATGCTTTTGCATTGTTGGGTATTGATGTTCCAGAAAGAATGTAATATTAAGGTCTGTTCAAATAAAAATCTATATACACCTATATATATATATAACAAAATTTAAAGTGAATCCATCCAAATCTTATTTCATACAATCTTTTTTAATTGTATTTTTAGCCGCCATTTTTTTTATCGGATTGAAAAATGTGTTGCCAAAAAAAATTTTTTCTGAAAAAACGGGACTTACTCAAAACGTGCTGATAGACAGCATGTTATTAGAAGCCTTTAATGCCGAAAAAAAAGCCAAAAAAACCATTTCAAAAGATACTTTAAACCAACAAAATATCCATTTTTTTGAAACCAATGGCATTGCATTTCCTTCAGAAAATTTTGAAAATTATAAAGGGTACCAATATTTAATTCCATTTTACGAAAAATTATACCAACTAGAAACCACCAAAAAAGGCCATGTACGGATAGCTTATTTTGGCGATTCGATGACAGATGGCGATATGATTGTTCAGGATGTTAGAGCTCAATATCAAAATCAATTTGGAGGAAATGGTGTAGGTTTTGTAGCCATTACAAGCGAATCGGCCGCCTCAAGGGGGTCTGTATTGCACGAATATGCTACAAATTGGAAAACACTTTCCTATTTGAATGTCAAAAATCCATCCAAACCATTTGGTGTAAACGGTCATGTGTTTTTTGCCAATGACACCTTGCACAAAGCCTGGGTCAGATATAAAACTAATATTGTAAAACCCATTTCGTGGCTCAACAACCCAACCCTTTTTTATGGATATGCCTCAAACAATCAAGCAGTTATTTCTTACACAATAGGAAAAGATACCATTTCCAAAAACTTAACACCACATCATTTGTTAAATACTTTGGTTTTGTCTCAAAACCCATTAAAATCATTAAAAGTCGATTTCAAAAAAGCCAAATCCATACCTATTTATGGCTTCAATTTTGACGATGGCAAAGGGGTACATGTAGATAATTTTTCGCAAAGAGGCAATTCTGGCATCCCCATTTCTAAGTTTGATGTTGCTTTGATGCAATCTTTTCATCAAAAGTTGAATTACGACTTAATAGTACTTCACTATGGTACAAATGTATTAAATTACGGAACATTCGATTATGGTTGGTACAACAAAAGCATGTCAAAAGTAGTGCAACGCTTGAAGGAGTGTTTTCCTGGTACAGCCATTTTGGTGATTTCAACGGCAGACAAAGCCACAAAATACGAAACACAAATGAAAACCGATTCGGCCGTAGTACCCCTTACTTTGGCACAAAAACGGTATGCACTAAACAATCAGGCGGCTTTTGTAAACTTATATACCCTAATGGGAGGCGATGGTTCCATGACCAAATGGGTAGAAGAAATACCCGTTTTGGCCAATAAGGATTACACCCATTTTAACCAACGTGGAGCCAAAAAAGTAGCTGGTATTATTTATAACCAACTCCAAACAGGGTATGAACAATACAAACAATTACGAAAAAACAAAGCCACTGCAAGCAAAACGGCAGCCCCAAAAGTGGCTCCTATTCAACCAGATAGTCTTTTGTCAAACCCTAACGAACAACACCCCTAATGTTTAAAAAAATAAGTATCATTGTGGGTTTGTTCTGGACAATTTTTCAGTCCAATGCCCAATTAGTTGGCACCTCTGATGGGGTAACAGACACCCCCTCGACAGACAGCATCAAGCTACCTGACAATCGATTGATTAATGCAATGGCATTGGAAATTTTTTGGAAAAAATTAATACTATTACAAAAAAACAATACTGGTAAATTGAACATCGTTCATGTTGGAGATTCTCATATTCAAGCTGATTTGATGACGGCCGTTATTCGAAAAAATTGTCAAAATAGGTTTGGAAATGCAGGTCGAGGATTTGTGTTTCCTCACCAATTAGCCAAAACAAATGGTGCGTGGGATGTTCGATTTTCGAGCAATGCCACGTGGGAATGTCATAAAAACATAGCACAACCCAACGGAAGTGCCGTAGGTTTGAGTGGCATAGCACTACAAACCAAAGCTCAAAACGCTTACATTGAATTAACCGTCAAAGACCCAGAAAATTTTTTTAATACCATCAAAGTCATTTCTCCCAATAACAACCATGATTTTGATTTGGCACTAAACAAACAAAAAACAGCTATTGAAACAAAATTGCCAAAAAAAATATCACACAAAGTAAAAAAAGGAGAAGCTTTATCTACAATTGCTGAAAGTTACCATTGCTCAATGGCCGAAATCAAGGCATTGAATCGTTTGAAGTCCAACAACATACAAGCTGGAAAAACACTCAAAATACCAACAACCGAAACAACATCAAAAATAAGCTATACAACTTCATATATACCAGAAAAATCTTATAATTCAAATCAATATTTTTATTATAAATCAGAAAATTTATTATCTAAAATTGCTATAATAACTCAAAACGACAATCCCGAAAAAATATTAAGTGGCTTGGTTTTAGAAAACAATAATTCCGGCATTTTGTATCATAATATTGGTGTCAATGGAGCAAAATATGCCGATTATAATAAATACCCCCTATTTTTTAGTCAACTCAAATCATTAAATCCAGATTTAATTATTGTATCACTTGGTACCAATGAATCTTTTGATAGAATGAGTTCAGAATCCTATATGCAACAAGTGTTTCGTTTTATCAATAATATAAAATTATGGTATCCAGATACGGCCATTCTACTCACAACGCCACCACCATCATTACTTTACAGAAAATTACCCAACACCTATATTGCAGATTACACCGAAAAATTAATTACTTTTGCAGCCGAAAATCGATATGCCATTTGGGATGCTTACACACAACTCAGAGGCATGCAAGGAGTTTCAATAAATGCCCGAAAAGGATGGATGGCTCCCGATAGGGTTCACTATACTAAGTTAGGCTACGAAATTCAAGGCAAAATGTTGTTTGAAGCCCTACTCCAATCATTTGAAGATTATCAAAATAACCCCAACAAGAAAAAATAATGACCTTTTCAGACATCAACAATTGGATGATTAAAAACATTGGTACTATTACCCCAGAAACCATCAACAATTGGGTAACCTACAATCCTAAATCTCCTATTTTATTCAACACCCCCCTTTTTTTAGGTATGTTTTTAATTTTTTATCCACTATATATAGTAGCGATAAAACCCAAAACTCATTTTTACAGAAATTTATATGTCTTCTTATTTTCATTATTTTTTTATTATAAATCCAGCGGCATCTATTTTGCTTTGCTTCTTGTTTCTGGAGTTGTAGATTACAATATTGCCAAACTTTTATATGAAGAAGCATTAGAAGGATACAGAAAATTTTATCTTATATTAAGTATTGTACTAAATTTATGCTTTTTAGGCTATTTCAAATACACCAATTTCATTATCCAAAACCTCAATGAAGTTTCTGGCCAACAATTTATGATGCAAAACATCATACTTCCTGTAGGAATATCTTTCTATACTTTCCAATCAATGAGTTATATCATCGACATTTATCGAAAAGAGCTAAAACCTACAAAAAACATTTTAGACTACATGTTTTTTGTATCTTTTTTCCCGCAATTAGTAGCAGGGCCAATTGTGAGAGCTTCAGAGTTTATCCCACAAATATACAGCAAATTACATCTTTCTCGCAACGATGTAAACCGTGCATTATTTTTAATCATTGGCGGACTTATCAAAAAAACCTTCATATCAGATTACATTGCACTCAACTTTGTCGATAGGGTTTTTGATGCTCCAAAATCCTATACCGCCTTCGAAAATCTAATGGCCGCTTATGGCTATACCATTCAAATTTATTGCGATTTTTCTGGCTATTCAGACATGGCCATTGGCATAGCCCTCCTCATGGGTTTTCAATTATCAACTAATTTCAAAACCCCATATCAATCTACATCACTAACCGAATTTTGGCGGCGTTGGCACATCTCCCTCTCCACATGGCTAAGAGATTACCTATATATTTCCATTGGCGGTAACAGACAAGGTTCTGTAGGAGGTTTTTTATTTCCTACCTTATTTTTTGTCGGTTGTATTGCATTTGGCTATTATTATTATCCCATAAACGCCCTCCCTTTATGGACAGCCCTAGCAGCATTACTACTGTTTTTGTCCACGGTCATTTTAGCAAAAGACAAGAAAAAAACACTTTATACCAACGTCAATTTACTAACCACCATGCTCCTCGGCGGCTTATGGCACGGCCCTAGTTTTCGTTTCATTTTGTGGGGTGCACTACACGGCATAGGCTTGGCAGTACACAAAATATTTTCAGAAATTTTTCCTTCGTCTAATACTAAAAAACTTACCTTTTTCAAAATCATGGGTTCCAGTATTTCTTTACTACTTACCTTTCATTTTGTAGCTTTTTGTTGGATATTTTTTAGAGCCAAAGACTTTTCCCTAGCCTTCGATATCCTACAAAATATCAGCAACCTTACCTTCAATATACAACAGTGGCAAACCATCATCATGGGCTACCAAAATGTGTTTTTAGTCCAGTTTTTGGGCTACGTTTGGCACTTTTTACCCACCAAAATTACCAACGCCAACCAATGGGTTTTCAACAAAATGCCCATCGTTTTAAAAGCCCTCGTCCTTGCCTTGGCCTTTTGGGTCGTATATGCCACATCATCCTCTGGACCACAACCATTTATTTATTTTCAATTTTAAAAAAAAAACATCTTAAATAAGCAAAATCTCCATAATTTGGGCGTGCCCCTCCGTAAAAACTTCGGGTCGGGCTATTCGTTTCAATCTTTTTTGGCCCAAAAAAAAGGGCCAAAAAAGGATTTCCACTGCTATCCCTCACGCAGCACAACACCATTTTCAAAACAAACACCCCACTCCTACCAAACCTTCCACACAAAAAAAACAATACCAAATATATTTATAAAATAGTCCAAAAATGCGTAGTTATTTTGTAGAAAAAATTTTCAAAAAAAATCATTGCATAGCTGGGCTACGGAACTATTTTTTTGGACTCATTTTAGCACAAAAGAACCAATAGATTGGGCTATTTTATACCAAATATATTTATAAAATAGTCCAAAGATGCGTAGTTATTTTTTAGAAAAAATTTTCAAGAAAAATCGTTGCATAGCTGGGCTACGGAACTATTTTTTTTGAATAATTTTAGCAAAAAAGAACAAGTGGATTGGACTATTTTATATGTATATTTGGTATTATACCAAACACTTCTATAAAATAGTCTAAAAATGCAAGGCTATCTTTTTTCAAGATTTATAAAAAAATCATTTCATAGCTGGGCTACGTAATTATTTTTTTGTGAAATATTTGGAGAAAAAGAGCTAGCAGATTGGGCAATTTTATATGAGTGTTTGGTATTATATGTATATTTGGTATAAATCTTACACTCCAAAAAAACCATTTACAAAACCAACTTGATTAAATCCTCAAAAAAAACAAACTTTGATTGCTTGCTATTTTGTAGCTATGGCTGTTTATATTATATTTGCAAATCAAAATTAAAAAATCATGTTTAGTAATTTAAGCGAAAAATTAGATAAAGCCTTTCACGTATTGAAAGGACACGGAAAAATAACCGAAATCAACGTAGCCGAAACCCTCAAAGAAGTAAGAAGAGCCCTGCTGGATGCGGATGTTAATTTTAAAATAGCCAAAGATTTTACTACAAAAGTAAAAGACAAAGCCATTGGTCAAAACGTATTAACAACCTTACAACCAGGACAATTATTAGTCAAATTAGTCAAAGACGAATTGACAGAATTAATGGGAGGCGATGTAGCTGGCATCAACCTTTCGGGCAATCCTAGCATTATTTTGATGTCTGGATTACAAGGATCTGGTAAAACAACTTTTTCAGGAAAATTAGCCCATTACCTCAAAACCAAAAAACACAAAAAACCACTTTTAGTAGCTTGCGATATTTACAGACCCGCAGCTATCAACCAACTACACGTAGTGGGAAAACAAATAGACGTTGAAGTATATTCTGAAATTGGCAACCAAAACCCCGTAGAAATTTCGCAAAATGCTATTAAATATGCAAAAGAAAAAGGGTTCAACGTAGTTATTATAGATACCGCAGGCCGTTTAGCAGTAGATGAGGAAATGATGACCGAAATAGCCAATGTTCATCAAGCCATCAAACCAAATGAAACCTTGTTTGTGGTAGATTCCATGACGGGTCAAGATGCCGTAAACACTGCAAAAGCCTTTAACGATAGATTGAATTTTGACGGGGTTATTCTTACAAAATTAGATGGAGATACTCGTGGTGGTGCGGCTTTGTCTATCAAAACTGTTGTCAATAAACCCATCAAATTTATAGGAACAGGCGAAAAAATGGATGCCTTGGATGTATTTTATCCAGAACGTATGGCCGAACGTATCCTTGGAATGGGCGACGTGGTATCGTTAGTAGAAAGAGCACAAGAACAATTTAACGAAGAGGAAGCCCGTAAAATTCAGAAAAAAATTGCCAAAAACGAATTTGGTTTTGACGATTTTTTAACCCAAATTCAACAAGTGAAAAAAATGGGTAATATGAAAGATTTGATAGGCATGATACCAGGAGCATCAAAAGCCATGAAAGATATAGAAATTGAAGACGATGCCTTCAAACATATCGAAGCCATTATCCATTCCATGACACCAATCGAACGCAAAAAACCAGCCATAATTGATGTTAAAAGAAAAACAAGAATAGCAAAAGGATCGGGTCGCAAAATAGAAGAAGTCAATCAATTGATGAAACAATTTGACCAAATGAGCAAAATGATGAAAATGATGCAAGGTCCAGGAGGCAAAAATTTAATGAAAATGATGGGCAACATGAAAGGCGGAGGAGCCATGCCAAGATAAATAATATAAACACAAAGGTTGAAAAAGACTAATTAAGTTTTTTTCAACCTTGTTCCATTTGAAATTAATAAAATACATACAAAACACTGTCATGCTGTTTGAAGAGTATCAATATTTAGGCACAAAGCATACTTTATTGTCTTGGCTATATCAGTTTATTACTAAAATTATAAACGCTGCAATTGATGCCTTTGCCGGATCGCAATCTGTTGGGTATTTATTGAAACAACAAGGATGCAAAGTAATTACTAACGATTTTTTAAATTTTAATAATCAAAATGTTAAAGCTTTAATTGAGAACAAGTCCACCAAATTAGACAAAACAGATTTAGATACTCTTTTTCACGCTTCAAAAAACAAAAACGAATTTGAATTATTTAAAAGTACATTTACCAATGTATTTTTTGAAAAAAAGAGGCACAATTTTTAGATAATTTCAGAGCAAATATCCCATTATTAGAAAATGAGTTGAAACAAGCGCTTGCTTTTACGGTTATCAATAACAGCATGACCCGAAAAATTACCATGGGCATTTTGGTCATACACAAGCTTTGGTTTATGCAAACAACCCAGAAAGTATCAAACGTAATAGGAGTTTAATTAGACCCGTGAAAGAAATTTTTGAAGAGTTACTTCCAAAATACATCGAAGAATTGGAAAAATTATTTTCAAAATACCGAAATGTAACAATTGAAGCAAAAACATATCTAAACAATAGAGGTGGAAAAGGAAGTATTTCGTTTCAAGTAATTATAAAGAATTAGTAAAAGAAGGCCTTTAATTATTGGAACAAATTACTTAAAAGCGAAGAACTCGAAGCGTTTAGTAATATATTATATTTGTTACAAAATAACAAAATCAACACCAATAACAACAATTAAATAATAAATTTGAATCATTTATTTACATACTAAAACCTAAAATAACATGCAACTATTAGACGGAAAAAAAATATCAAACGACATCAAAAATGAAATCAAAGCCGAGGTTGATTTGATGAAAAAAAACAACGAAAAAGTGCCACATTTGGCAGCTATAATCGTAGGAAACGACGGAGCAAGCCTAACTTATGTGGGCAGCAAAGTAAAGGCTTGCGAAAAGGTGGGTTTTGACTCTACTTTGATCAACATGCCCAATACCACATCAGAAATTGAGTTGTTGAAAAAAATTAAGGAACTCAATCAAGACGATCATATTGATGGATTTATTGTGCAACTGCCTTTGCCAGAACAAATTGACACTCAAAAAGTGCTTATGGCCATAGATCCTAGCAAAGATGTTGATGGATTTCATCCTGAAAATTTCGGAAAAATGGCTTTAGATATGACTACATTTATTCCTGCCACACCATTTGGTATCATGGAATTGCTCGAAAGATATAAAGTAGAAACCAAAGGAAAGCACACCGTAGTTATTGGACGAAGCCATATTGTGGGCAGACCCATGAGTATTTTGATGGGACGAAAAGGTTTTCCTGGCAATTCGACTGTAACTTTGACTCATAGTTATACCAAAAATATCGAAGAAATTACCGTTCAGGCAGACATTATCATAACGGCTTTGGGTGTTCCTAATTATCTGAAAGCCAATATGGTAAAAGATGGTGTTGTAGTAATAGACGTTGGCATTACAAGAGTTGAAGACCCCAATTCAGAAAAGGGATATGTGATTACAGGCGATGTAGATTTTGAAGAAGTAAGCAAAAAAGCTTCGTTTATTACCCCTGTACCAGGCGGTGTAGGCCCTATGACAATAGCCATGCTACTAAAAAACACGCTTTTGGCACGTGATTTAAGAAAGTTAGCCAAAAATTAATCTTTTTAAACCGCTAGAGTAAATATCAAAAAAAACAGTTCATTGAAATAACAATGCAACTGTTTTTTTTATAGAAAACACATCAATATTAATATAAATTTCTTAATTTTACTTCATTTTTATAAGCTTTATATTTTTCATTGATTTTGCTTTTTTTATTCTGATTTAAAAGGGTTAAAACAAAGAATAAAGGAAAAAAAGTAAAAAAACCTATGCCTTTTTTTACGGTACTATACAAACCAACTCCTATCAAAAAGCCAATTAATAGAGCATTGGTAATTTGAGTAGATTTCATTTTTTTAAAAGCCTTTAGTAATTCAGCGTCATTTAATGCTGATAAATTATCTTCTTGCATCTGTCTATTTTATAATATTTGTAAATAAAAAAAGAATATTCGTAATTTATATAAATCTAAAAAAACCAATACTTTGTATAATCAAAGTATTGGTTTTTAATTTTTAACATGCTCTAAAATTCGAAAATATTAACTTTCTAAACTATCTTTCATGTTTTGTATGTAAGCAGCTTTCTGAATTTTCATTCTATTGGTTACAGATGGTTTAATAAAAGCTTGACGTGCTCTTAATTGACGAACAGTTCCTGTTTTATCAAATTTTCTTTTGTAACGTTTCAACGCTCTATCTATATTTTCTCCGTCTTTAATTGGTATAATTAACATAATTTTGACACCTCCTCTCGTTAAGGGTGCAAAACTACAACTTTATTTCTAATAAAAAAAATATTTCTTTGATTAAGCGATTTAAAATATAATTATCGTATTTAGTAATCAAAAAAAATTAATTTATAAATATAAAATGCTTTTTACCATAAAATAATAAAAATAATCTTTTATATTTAACAAGCTTACAACTTAAAAAACATATTTATTTTATAGTTGTTAATATCAAAATGCTGGCTTCATTACTTAATTATTTCAATAAATTTTTAGCTATAACCACTTTTTGAATTTCCGTAGTGCCTTCGCCAATGGTACAAAGTTTTGCATCGCGATAAAATTTTTCGACAGGAAAATCTTTTGTATAACCATATCCGCCATGAATTTGAATGGCTTCAGAGGCTACTTTACAACAAACTTCGGAAGCATACATTTTGGCCATGGCCCCCATAGTGGTTACAGGTAAATGATTTTCTTTCAAATAAGCAGCCTTGTGTAATAACAATTCCGAAGCTTCAATTTCTGTTGCCATGTCGGCCAATTTAAAAGAAATTCCTTGAAAATCCGAAATTGGTTTTCCAAATTGATGCCGCTCTTTTGAATATTTCAAAGCTGCTTCATAAGCACCTTTTGCTATTCCAAGTGATAGAGCACCAATAGAAATGCGGCCTCCATCAAGTATTTTCATAGCCTGAATAAACCCCTGCCCTACTTCGCCTAGCCTATTGGCATCTGGCACTTCACATTGGTCAAAAATCAGCTCGGCTGTTTCCGAGGCACGCATGCCTAGTTTATTTTCTTTTTTACCAGATGTAAATCCTTTCATACCTTTTTCTAATACAAAAGCCGTCATTCCTTTGGAGTCGCCTTTCTCGCCCGTTCGGGCAATTACTACTGCAATATCACCAGAAATAGCATGGGTTATAAAATTTTTGGCTCCATTCAATATCCAATGATCGCCAGATTTGATGGCTGTCGTATTCATCCCTCCTGCATCAGACCCCGTGTTGTGTTCCGTGAGTCCCCACGCTCCAATACTTGCTCCTGAAGCCAAACTTGGTATCCATTTTTGCTTTTGTTCATCGTTGCCAAATGTAAGGATATGATTGGTACACAACGAATTATGTGCCGCAACAGACAAACCTATTGAAGAATCGACTTTTGAAATTTCCTCAATAATTGTAATATATTCATGATAGCCTAAGCCAGAACCACCTAAAGATTCGGGTACCAATACGCCCATAAAACCCATTTCTCCTAATTTTTTAAACAAATCTAAAGGAAAAAACTGCAATTCGTCCCATTCCATCATAAAAGGACGGATGTTTTTTTCGGCAAAATCTTTAATAGATTGTGCAATCATTTGTTGTGTTTCGTTGTAACTAAAGTCCATATTGATGATAATTTTTTAGAATTCCAAATATACAGCAATTATTTTTAATTTATCAACAGAAATTCCATTTATTTTTGACAAATCGTCAATATTTTTAAAATCACCGTTCATGGTTCTATACTTCACGATGTCTTTTGATATGGAATAGTTGAAATATGGGAACTGTGCTAATTCTTTTACAGATGCCATATTGATATTTATTTTAACAGCGTTTGTTGTTGTAGTTATTTTAAATTGTTGTTTCATTTTTTGAACTACTTCAGGCGATATTCCCCAAATGTATGATAGTTGTTCCATAGACACAAAACAGCCAAATTTGGCTTTTTCATTCAAAATCCTATCTGAAATGGCATCTCCAATGCCGTAAACTTCCATCAAATCAGCCTTTGTAGCCCCATTCAAGTCCTTGATTACAACATTTACATCCTTATTTTTGGAATATTTTGTTTGATCATAGTTTTTTGATGTTGATTGATTTACCCAGTCTGGAAATTTAAAATACGGTTTCATTTGGTTCAATACAGCATCCGAAACCTTTGTAACTTGCTGAAATTCTGCGGCCGAATTGACAAATTTGTTTTGTTTTCTAAAGGCAAATAGCCGATCTATTTCGGTAGTGGTCATGCCAAATTTGTATCCTTTATAATCTGTTAAAAAATTAGGATTAAACGGATAAATGATCACTTTGGTTTTAAAATCGGTACCTCCATTGGGTAAAGCTTCTAACTTGACAGAAAGCCAATGGGCATCTTGTGGTGGAGCGGGTTGAGTCCACCAAAAATGATAAGAAAAATACAATATCTGCAATAAAATAATCAACAAAAATAGGCCAAATAGCCCTTTTCGTTCACCGTTTGTAAAAACTAATAATTTTTGTACTTCTTGTGTATTCATACCTTTTATCTTACAAATCAAAAACAGAAGTTCGTTTGGCTTTTATCATATCTTTCAATTTGATCCAAAAAGCCAATGTCAAATACATTCCAAATCCAAGTCCAATGGTTACAAATGAAATGTAGATAAAAAACAACCGAACATTTGAAGCTCGCATACCTAATTTGTCTGCTAATCTGGAGGATACATGAAAACCATATCGTTCTAAGAAATATTTTAATTGATTGATCATTTTTATTTATTTTTTAATATTGTAGTCCCAATGGCACAATCCAAACATTTTTTTGACTCGCAATAGGCATTCTTCAATTGTAAAAGCGATTGTGACTCGAAAGCATTTTGAGCATCGATACCAAAGGATTTGAACTTGGTTATTTTTGCATTTTTTTCGGGTGAAATTTGCATCAATAACCCAATTAAATTTTCAGAAATTTCTTTGCCAATGCTTTTAAAATAGGCAAACTGAATAGGTACTAAAGTATTGATTATCAACAAATCTATGAATGATTTGGTTAAACTTTTATTTTTGAAAACACTTGACTTGTCAAATTGATAATGTGTTTTCCAATAGTCCGAAACCGACACTTGAAACAACTCATAAATCGTTTCTAAATCTAAAGTACCAATTATTTTTGAAAACAAATTTTGTTGTTTGTGATATACATTTGCCCATTGAGATATTCTAATTGTAGGGAAATTATCTGGTCTGTGTTTAAAAAATTGTAATGGAGCCACTATTTGTTGTTCTAATTGGTATTTGTGAAGCAAATAATAATATCGAAATTTCATATCTTTAAAATATACATCTTCTTTATCAGCATCTAATAGTCCGGAAGTTCCAAACAACAAAGCCTCAATATTTTCTACTTCAAACGACTCTTTTCTTATAATTTGAAAAGGTATTGCTTGTGCCATCTGTTGAAAAGTGTCACCGTTTGTATTGAGGCCAAAATTTTTGGCCAACATGTGAAACAGGACTGTCTCCCAGTCGTTATTCCATTTTGTTGCTAGTTCTAAAATGGGTTTTGATTTGCGTTCCAAGCGTTCATAAAACAAGCGTTCGAGCCAATTTTTAAACATAAATTCATCAATATGTTGCAAATGATTTTCGCAAAAAATCCAAGTTTTAGGCGAAATCAAAGCCTGGTATTGATGTATTAAATCTGAAGAAACATAATTTTTAAGTTCCAAAACAGGTATTTCTGAGTTGTCTTTACGGTATATTTCGGTATCGTGTTCCCAAACAACATGCAGGATTATATTTTGATAAACTTCATTATCTTCATGATGATGCGCATACCAATCCGATGATTTAAGATGTATTTCAATGTTGCCTGCCCATTTTTGCTGCCCTATAATCATTTGGGCATTAAAAAAATCAGGTCCAGCCAATTGCAAATACTGACCAACATTTACAATAACAACCTCCTCTCCAGTAGTAGTTTGGAGATGGGTAAAATTAAATTTCTTAAACTTCCATATATAATGTAAAAAGTCTTCTTTCATCAAAACAATAATAGGAAGTGCAATTTATAAAATATTTTTTATACAAAAAAATATTTTATAAAATAAAAAACAGCTATTGTTTTTAGATAAAAACACACAGCTGTTAATTTTAAATAATTAAAATATTATTTTATTGACGCTATCAAATCAGATTTTGTAATAATATGATGATTACCATTAGCTAAATCTACTAAAACCGCTTGATTTTCTTTATTAAAAAGTTTTGAAACCTCTTCAAGAGTTGTAGTCAATGTTACAATCGGGTAAGGTTTGCCCATAATATCTTTGATGGGTTTATCGGCCACATTTTTATCTAAAATAAAACTCTGAAACAAATCAGATTCATCAATTGAACCTACAAATCCAGTAGTGTCTATAACAGGAATTTGTGAAATTTTGTGCTTTCGCATTCTATCAATAGCATGCGAAACGAGCTCTTCTGTACGAGCAATTACTAGTGGCGATTGGATATTGTTTTTGATAATATCGGCAGCTTTTGAAACGTCTTCGTCCAAAAATCCCCGTTCTCTCATCCAATCGTCATTAAACATTTTGCCAACATATCGGCTGCCACTATCATGAAAAAGAACAACTACTACGTCGTTGGGTTTAAAATGTTCCTTTAATTGTAAAACCCCTTTGATGGCAGAACCAGCAGAATTACCTACAAATATACCTTCTTCCAATGATATTTTTCTTGTATAAACGGCTGCATCTTTATCCGTTACTTTTGTAAATCCATCAATCAATGAAAAATCGACATTTTTTGGCAAAATATCCTCTCCAATACCTTCTGTTATATAAGAATAAATTTCATTTTCATCGAAAATCCCTGTTTCGTGGTATTTTTTAAATACAGATCCATACGTATCTACTCCCCAAATTTTGATATTTGGATTTTTTTCTTTTAAATATTTGGCCACTCCCGAAATGGTGCCGCCCGTACCTACACCAACCACAAAGTGTGTAATTTTTCCATTGGTTTGTTCCCATATTTCAGGGCCTGTTTGTTCATAATGAGCTAGTGCATTGGATGGATTGTCGTATTGATTGACATACCAAGAGTTAGGAATTTCAGTTCCCAAACGTTTGGATACAGAATAATATGATCGGGGGTCAGTGGGTTCTACATCTGTAGGGCAAACAATTACCTTTGCACCAACTGCTCTAAGAATATCCACTTTTTCTTTAGACTGTTTGTCTGTAATTACACAAATTAATTTATACCCTTTTACAATAGCTGCCAATGCCAATCCCATGCCAGTATTGCCCGATGTGCCTTCAATTATTGTACCTCCAGGTCGAAGTCGGCCGTCGGCTTCGGCATCTTCAACCATTTTTACGGCCATTCTATCTTTTACGGAATTTCCTGGATTAAATGTTTCCACTTTTGCCAATACAAGTGCGTCTATGTCTTTGGTAATTTTGTTTAATCGCACAAGTGGAGTATTGCCAATGGTTTCGAGTATGTTTTTTGCGTAGTTCATTTTATATTTTTTATATTAAAAAAAAGAGACTTTTTATTGAAAGAAATTCCATACTAATCCAAATCGTACCATAAAATCACGGTAAGGATAGTTTGGAGCTGTTAGATAATTGTAACCAGAAAAACTAGCATTAAAATGTTCGGCTATCAAAAATATTCTGGTTTGCCTGATACGGCCATTGATAAAAAAATCTAAATTTGGATAGCCTCCAATTTTAGTTTGTTTTTGTACAAAAAACTCAGACACAACAGGGTTGTAATCGTTGGCATAGTATTTTGAAAAATAATTAACGGTAACTCCTGTTTGCAAAAACAAAGCCTTTTTGAAATAATAATCTGAAAAATACAAAGAATTTCTTGTGATTATTGAAGGCAAATTTAAAATTTTCTGATCTTGATTCACTTCCTGAAACATAATAGTATTGTCCAAAGCCCATTTTTTGTATTTCAATTCACGGCTTAATTTTAATGAATAATATTGGATGGTGCCTTGAAATTGTTTTGGCGATATAATTTGAGAACTAATGCTATCGTTGCTAAAATACAAATGATCGTTCAAAATACTGGCTTGCAATTGGGCATCAACCCATTTTGTTTTTGCCACAAGGCTTAAATTTTTGGTTTTTTCATTTTGAAATTGATTTGACCAATTGTAACTCAAATAACTACTTTGAAATAAATTATAAGTATTATCAGGTATTTTATTGATATTCTGAATTTTTACAGCCAAATAATTTTGATCTTTTAGTTGGTATTGTAATTGCCCTTCTGTATTAGAAGTCCTTTGCTGCGACATATCGTTAGAAAACTTAAAGTAGCCACTCCATTGGTTTTTTTTGAAGGAATACTGCCCGCCAATACTGTTGATTTTATGTTTTAAAACACTGCTAATTGTATTTCCATTAATTATAAGGATTTTATTATAATAAGAATTATCTCTGAAATCATCAATAAACACATTTATTTTACCTATTTTATTTGATTCAAATACTAATCCAACTTGGTTGTACAGTTTATTATAATTGGTATCGTCGTTGATATTATGAGACAAATAAGATGTCCCAAATCGATTGACACTGCTGTTTCCAATAGTACTAGGGACTGTGGCCTGATTGTAATTGTAAAATTTATTTTCGTAATTGACTTGATGATGCAATGCTAATGTAATATCTTTTTGATTTACCAAATTGAATGTATGGTCTAGAAAAAATCTTTTGCCTTTCAAAATTGTTTTGGCATCGGTTAGATAGACGTTAAGTCGGGCTCTGTTTTTGAAATCATCACTTCCAGATGTAAAATCGGTAAGTGTTGTTATACCGCCATTTTCGCCATTCGTAAAATCCTGTCCCGTAAAATGAGCATGGGCCACATAGCGGTTATTTTTGGTTTTATAACTTGTTGTAAATACAAAATTCCCCGTACTAGATAGCTGATTGATGTATTTGCCCAAAGACCGTAAACCCTTGAAACCAACAGAAAAATTGAGCCTTTCGGAAGTATTTATGGCTATCAACGCCTCTACCGTTTGACCTTGTTCCATCACGGTTTTAAAATACAAATCAGTGAGTGGGGTAGCAACAGAATAGTATTTGACCTTTTGAGCGGATACAAAATTAAATTGTTTAGCATTAAACCCAATTTCTGGCAATACAGATGTGGGTGCCGCATTGAATGTGAGTGAATTATAAGTTTGTCCTTCGTTTGCAAATGGCAATAATCCGAAAATATCTTTTCTTAAAAAATTAAATTTATACAAACTTTTAATTGTCAATGACGTATCTAAATAAGTAGTGTCTTTTTGAAGGGAAATTATTCTATATTGATCTATTTTGGCCTTTGGCTTATCATTATCATGATTGATTATCAATGATTTACGACTACCAGAAGGTGATTTTTCATTTAAATCTGTTTGGGAAAAAATCCAAATTGGAAATAATAAAAAAACGATGATTAAGATTTTTTTCATTTAAAATTTATAAAATTATTGCGTCAAAAGTACTATTTTTCAAATGGAGCCTTGTTAAACAAATGTTATTTTGTGTCTTGTAAATTATTCTCCTTTTGACATATAATACCATATATACATATAAATATATTTGGTATAAGTCATCGAAAAGCTATTCCGCAAGATATTAAAAAAGCAAAGATAAAGGATTCGATAGATATTATAAAAAAACACCCTAATAAATTAGAGTGTTTTTTTTGGTTTTGATGAATATTGTTTAATTTTTGATTAATTTTTGAGAAAAATTAAAATCGTTACCCGAAATTTTCAATACATATACTCCTGATTGAAAAGCGCTTAAATTTATGGTTTTTTCGTTATTAAAATCTTCATTTATTTGATTTAAAATTACCCTTCCGTTAATATCTACAATTTGAATATTGATTTTACCTACAAATTTAGGAATTTTCAAATTATAAATACCATTTGATGGATTAGGATAAACCTCAAAAAGTTTGCTATCAAACGTATTGTTGGACAAACTAGAGGTTGTAATTTGAAAATTGTCGATAATTACACCGTCTTCCTCCACCGCGGGATCAGATTGAAAAACAAATCTAAATACTATATTAGTATTAGCAGCTAAAGCATTCAAGTTATAACTGTACTCTTTTTTTGTACCGTTTGTATTGCTTCCATTTGCTAAATTGGCTTCACCTGTCCATTCGCCACCAACACAATTATCACATAACGCATTGCTGTTGTACCAATTGGCATCATTTACAGTTCCAAGCAAGTTCCATGTGGTGCCATTTGTAGAATATTCCATATATAAAATATCAAATTCGTTTTCCAAATCAAAAGCCATATCAAACTTTAAAATTGGATTTGACATTTGACTCAAATCATAGCAATGAGAAACCAAATACGATTTGGTTTCGGCTGGATAAGTACCCGTTAATGATGTAGCATATACTTGAGAACCCGCAATGGTATTGGTAAGTGTTGTTTTAGAAGAAGTTCCACGTTGCCACAATACTCCCGAAGTACCATCGTTGTAGGCTATAAGATTGTCTGATGCCGCTTCAAAAGTATTGATACTATTGGTTGCAACTGCCGTATTTTTGAAAAAAGGTATTGCAATAGTATTATTCGCTACATTCAAATCTCCTGTAAGATTTCCTGTGATATTTAATACATGTGCACCATAAGGAACGGCACTCAAATTAATAGAAATTGGCACCGAACTTGCTGTACAAGCAGCCATATTTCCTGTCCAAGAAACATTAGTATTCGTACCGCCATCAATATTGTAGGCTAAAGTGGTTGCATTAATGCTATTCAACCCGTGGTTTTCTATTGGAACTGTAATAGCAAACGTAGTATTACTACAGCTTAAAGTTGTGGTAGTAGTAGGTTTTTTTACGGCTAAATCTGTAGTATAACTTACATAACTTGAGCCAACATTAACAGAAAACCAAGCATTAGTAACCGATTCAGCTTCGGTACTTGTTGCACAATACAATTCGTTTACTACATTAAGTGTTGCTTCTCGAACATCAAAATAGGTAGCATTGGGTGTCAAATAATCTCTTTCTGCAAAATAAGCAATCTTGGCTGCTTTTTGAATACCAATTCCTGTTACCGAATAAGTATCCGGTATAGGAGCATTATTAGTGCCAGAGCCACCTGCTGACAAAATATAAAACCATCTGTTCAACACCCCACTATTGGTATGTACCCCACAATGATCGTTATTAGAATTTGGCGAACAAGTGCCTTCATCGGCAGTTTCAACCCAATTGGTCCCCATAAAAGTATCTGGATCCCCTTTAGACAAAGGATTGTTCATCGATCTAAAGCCACCGCCACCAAGATCTTCGCCAACTTGCCAAACTGCAACTACGGGAGTTCCAGTAAACGACCCTGTGCGACCAAAATGCTCAATGCAAGCCCCCCATATATCAGAATATCCTTCGTTTATTGCTCCAGATTGATTTTGATAAGCCAAATTTGCTGTATGTGTACAAACCGCATGTCCAATTTCATGACCACATACATCAATAGTTGTAAGTGGTTTTGCATTGCCATCGCCATACGTCATAAAAGATCCATTCCAAAAAGCGTTGTTATAATTGATTGTAGATTTTCTGTAATGCACATAACTTTTTATTTGAGCATTATTGTTGTCAAAACTATTTCTATTAAAAATTGTTTTCCAAAAATCATAAGTCATTGCTGCACCCCAATGGGCATCCAGAGCCGCATTGTCCCAAAAGGTATTAGCATGTTCTGCGGTAGTCCAATTATTATCATTATCTTTAAAATGAACATTTTGATACGTTCCTGCCAAACGTTCACAATTGTAGGTTACAATACCATTACCCCTTGTAGCATCAGCTAAAACATATTTATTTAAACTAGCATTAAAAGTAGTTTCAATAGATCTAGTACCGCTGTATTTTGTATTTGCAGTTCCTAAAATTAAATTGCTCATTTGATTGATTTCTGTAACTTCATTTTCAATCTTCTTTATAGTATTGGCATGTTTAATAATAGGGTTTTTATATAAAATATTCCCGCTATGAGCATCAATATATACCTCTTCTCGAGCAATTGGGTCGATGGAATAGAGGTCAAATTTGTAAGCTAGCCTTACTTCATTTTGCAATACTAATGGAAAAATGAGTAACTCCCCTTTCGGTTTTGAGTAAGCAACCAAATTGGCCTGTTCAGCATCTTCCCATAAGTATTTTTTAGCTTTTTGATTTTTTAAAACCAAATCAAAAGCTTCAATAGCTGTCAAAGTTGGAACAAGGTTCAATTGTTTTGGGTTATACAATTCACCATTTATCATAGACACAAATCCTTTAGAATTGATATGTGTGATTACTGTACCAAACTCTACTTTTAGATTTTGGTAAAACTGTTGTTTTCGTTGATGTACTGTTCCTTTGTCATCTTTATTTTCTTGTATCGATTTAAAATGTCCTTTTTTGTCCAAATCATAAAGTTGCATAAATCTACTTTCTGCCTCTCGAACTGTTGTATTTTGATCAAATTTTAAACTTTTTTGATACGTTTTATCAGACACATACTTTGTATTTTGAGCAAAACTCAAAGTGGAACAAAGTATCATAATAATACATAAGGTACTTTTTTGAAATTTCATAAATAAGTGGTTTTTAAATTTTTTATTAAGAATGTTTTAGTTTTTTAGGTAAATTGGGATTTTATAATTTGAAACAAATATATAAAAAAACACTCAAAAAGTAGAGTGTTTTTAAAAATTTTAATTAGTTAAATTTTAAATCAATTTTTTATAATTTTAGTAGCATAATTTATTTTTTCTCCCATGATTTTCAATATATAAATACCTGATTGTAAGCTACTAATGTTCAATTCTTTTTCAATATTAAAATCTTCAGTGGTGTTCAAAACTATTCTACCATTAATATCTACTACTTGAGTTGTAATTTTTCCGACAAAATTATTAATTCTCAAATTGTAAATTCCATTTGATGGGTTGGGATACACTTCAAATAATGAATTTTGATCAAAATTAGTTGTTCCTAAGGTACAATTAGGACCTGCAGGAGGTGTTGTAAAATCAGCAACTTGGTCGTTACCTACATTAGTATCGCCAGCACTAGCATTGACACCTAGCCCTCTTCGTGCAAAAACTTCCCAAATCATACAATAATCTACTCCACCAGTGATGGCTTGATCTGCTGCAATAATAGCATTTCTTGAATCGACAAATGACGGACTACATGGTTGCAATTTTAAACCATCCAAAACAATTCTCATCAATTTATTATTACCGCCAGTACCCGTATATTTATTGTCATTATATCCATATTTGTTAATATATGCCCATGTTAAATCCCATAATACAGTTGTCCAAACAGAACCAGTTCCATGAATTTCTGTCTGTTCTAGACCATTCGTGTCCATATATTGATAACTATTGGTAGTGTTATAAGTCATTGGATTAACTGTCATATCTGTTGTATAAGGATAATCTCTTATACCACCGCCTGTTACAGGTTCCGAATAAACAAATGTTCCTATTCCGTGAGGTGTAGTACTAACATCGCCTGGTTTTAATTGAAGCATTAAGGCAAACCAATCAGACCAACCTTCGCCAGCTTGATCTGTGTTTTGGAGGCAACTTGAATTGTTTTTTCCACCAGTCAAACGTGTTGAAATGCCATGTCCGTATTCATGAGCAATAATACCATTGTCAAAATCACCATCAGAATTTACAAAAGGGGTGTAATTAGCTGGTAATTGTAGTTTTACGTTTACAGTACCTAAAGCCATTTTTGCAAAAATTAAATCACCAACTGCTTTGGTTACTGCAATAGCAGGAATAGTAATTGTAGCATCGGCGCCAGACATTCCTATTGGGTACGTTGCATCAACATTATCAACAATAATTACAGCAATGGCTCCCGCATTTTGAGCATTTTTCACTTTTTCAGTAAAAGCACAAGGTGCACCACCATTTGCTGCAGATGTAGAACGTCTAATGATGGCAATATGCCCATTAATGGCGGCAGCATTTACAGCAGCTCCACAACCATCTGCATTATCTGTTTGACCCACATCTGGGGTACCATCATCATATTTTACGAGATCAGATTGTATAAAGTTTGGTGCCAACGGCAAATCCACATGTCCTGGCGAAAAAGAGTTTTGTTTGGCATAATAATCCCCTGCAATTACACTTGGTGATGTTACAATTAATGGTTTCAATTGGGGTGCAACAGACCATAAGAACATTTGCATTCTTGGTTTTTGTCCATCAACAGGAGTAGAAAAATTTGCATTATTCATTGATGGTGTTGGAGACAATGTAGAACCATCTTGAGCATCTCCATAAACGAAATCAGAGGCACCTGAAACATTCGAATAATTAGTTTGTTGAAAATTGCCACTCGCTTCATCAAAACCGTAGTGTTGCCATACGTCATGAGATATATTATTCATATAAAATAAGTTTGTACAAGCTGCTTTTACCGAATTGTTGGCCGCAACGCTGGTACCAGAATATGGAAAATCAAATACCAAAGAGGCTCCTCCGTCTGGACTATATCCATTTGCGGTAATGGTTGTAGAACCAACAGTCGGGTTAGTAGCACTATAATCTGTACGGGACCAAACATTATTGCCACGAGTTATAGTATATTTAAACGAGGCTACATTACCTGTTAGTGTATTGGTATCATGCCAACCTTTTGGCGAAGCTGTTGCATCCTCTGGATTGGTAACCAATTGAAATGGTGAATGAGAAGGGCTTTCGTAATTAAAAGGGATTACTCTATATGAACCACCCAAAACATTAGTAGTATTTAAAATGCTATTATTTTTTTTATGAAAATTCAAATCAAAAGTATTTTTTTCAAATGAACTTTCGTGGCATGAATTTGTTTTGTCAAAATGACAAGAAATTACAATATCATTTTTCTCTAAAACCTGACCATTTGTAGCGTCTATTCTAACGCTCCAACCATGGTCGTGTTTTGGTGTATAAAATGTAAAATCCCAAGCCAATTTTAAATTCTGCTTGGTTTGTTGAAAAACCAAATTGGCCAATACGGGTTCCTCAATACCTATGCCGTTTGAAAGAGTTGCCTTATGATTGGAACCAGACTCTAAAACAAGAAATGGTTCGTGGTTTGTAATCCCCGCATCAATATAAGCTTTGTTCAATGCTGTTTGCATGGAAATAAGTGGTGTAGTAGTATTGATTTTTTCTGAAACATGAGAAACAAATCTATTGCCTACATAAATAACATCGCCATTTTTAATAGCAAAATTGGACAAACCTCTAAAAATTTCAATACCTTGATAGCGTTGTAATACATAATAGATATCTACATTAGAAGCCGTTGAATTTGAAGTACTTTCAACAACCCAATCAGATACATCAGCTTTTGTAAGATCGAATTTTTGATGGTTTTCGTTTAAATAAGATTGAATTTTATCAGTATTTGACTGTGCAAAACTTAAAAACGAACTTAAAACAAACAATAACGTAATTTTTTTCATTTTTATTTTTTTTTTGGTTAGTTAATGGTAAAAATAGTATTTTTCAACAACTATATATATTATTGTTACAAATATAATTATATTTTTTGAATTACTTAAAAAAACTTTAAAAAAAAAGCCTTCAATAATTGAAGGCCTTTTAAAAAAACTAATTCTCAATTACTGTAAATAAAAAGGAGTTTTTGAATTTACAGTGAATAAATCACTTTGTAAAACTGTTGGTACGTTTGTTGAATTTGATGAATATTCACTTGTTGGATATATTAAACGATTTGGTCTCTTCGTTTGAGAAACCCCCTGAGGGACAGGAAATTTAGGATAACCTGTACGTAGATGGTCAAAATAAGGTTCAATACCAGTCCATTGCGATAATGCTAACCATTTTTGAGTCATGATAGCATTAATTTTATCAGTACTTCCAGACCATCCTAATCCTTGTTTTGAATTAGTAGTTGCAATATAAGATGCTGCATTCAAAGCAGATAATGTAAAGTCACCAAATCCAGTACTATAAAAAGTAAAAGATGCTGTAATACCTTGATTAAAAAGCGTTTGAGCGTTTCCAGAAATATAACCTCTTTGAACCGCTTCTGCTTGAAGGAAATAAGACTCCGCAGCTAACATTGCATAAGCATTTCTTCTAGTACCATTTGCATACAAATCACTCGTAGCAGCCCCCCAATAACCATGTATAAAATTATGTAACCTAGATTTTGCAACTGAAGTTTCCGTTCCTTGAACAGCTCCAGAAACAACACCACCTACTAATGAAAACATTCTTGAACGTCTTGGATCAACAACTCCAGTTGTTACTAAATCAGTTGATGACATTGTTCCATTCAAAACCTTTGCAATAAAATCACCCGCCGCATTAGCTCTATTAGATGATGTCCATGCTGTTTGTGCTACGTTTGTACCATAAACCCTAAACATTGGATTTGATTGAGCAGAAGTAGCTCCTGTAAAACCGGGATTATATGTAACATCTGAATCTATAAAATTCAAATCTAAAGCTGCAAATCTAGCATTTCGTAGAGCTATTAAAGTTGCATCAGTCGTATTTGAAAGTTTTAACAACATTCTTAACTCTATTGTATTGGCATATTTAATCCATTTATTCATATCGCCGTTAAATACAATATCTTCACCATGTGGTGTTACTGCATCTGAAGTAGCATTACTAATTTGAGTTCTTGCATCGTCTAATAATAATAATAAATTTTTATAGATTGCTTTATCATCATCATAAGCTGGCTGACTAATTGCTGTATTAAAAGCTTGAGAATATGGAGCATCACCATATAAGTTGATTATTTTCTCCATACCTTGTACTTTCATTATTTTAGCAATAGCAAAATAATTGGTATAATTAGGATACTTAACTTCATCGTCAATAATATCTTGCATATTATCAGTGTATAAAAATGTATCTTCCCACAGAAAGTCATAGGATCCTGAAGTGAAATTAAAATTATACGCTACATCAGAAGATGTAAAACCAGAATTCAATCCATACGTATAACTCATTTTGTTACCATACGAATTCATGGATATTACTTCTGTATTAAGTAAATTCAATTGGGCAGTTGCTAATCGTTGTGCGGGATTAATTTTATCAATCAAAGGATTGTTTGAAAAATCTTTATTTGGTTGATCTAAGTAATTTTCGCATGAAAAAAGAGTAGTTACTGCAATTAATGATAAAAATATTTTTTTCATATTGTTTTTTTTTATTTAATTAAAATCCTACATTTAATGCAAAACCAAATGTTCTTGTAGATGGATATTGAGCCACTTGAGAAAATCCTGAAGCTGCTGCATTTGTATTTGCTGCAGACGTTGTTCTCCTAGCTGCATTCGTAGTTGTTGCGTCATATACGCTTGATGCTTCTGGATCAGTATATCCTTTATTATTATTAGCTAAAATAATAATAGGGTTTCTAGCGTTAATACTAAACTTTAATGTTGTTAAACCTAATTTATCCGTATATTTAGCTGGTAATGAATAACTTAAAGACACTTCTCTTAATTTAAAAGCAGTTGCGTCAACTACATTATGAGCACCCAAACCAGCCAATGTATTGGCATAAGCAATACTACCATTTGATCCATATCCAGCCGCTGTGTAAACACTAGTATTTGGTTGTCCAGTTGTTGAAAGTACAGAATTGGGATAAATAAACCCTAAATCTCTGTCATAGTCTGCAGTTTCTTCTAAATGCCCAGACCATGTCATATTGTAAATTGTTTCAGAAAATAATTTTCCACCTTTTCTATAATCCATTGTAAACGATAATCCTATCCCTTTGTAATTGATAGAATTTGTTAACCCTAAAGTATAATCAGGTGTTACACGTCCTAAATTTTGTTGTACAGGATTAACAGATGGTAAACCCGTAGTAGCATTGATAATTACTCTTCCTTGATCATCTCTTAACCAATCTGACCCTTGTAAATATGGAAAAGGTTGACCTACAGTAGCTACAATTGCCCCATTAATACTTGAATTTGCGGCATCATTTACATTATATAATGTAACTGTTTTATTAGACCCTTCTAAACTTAAAACTTCATTTCTGTATGTCGAAAAATTTACACTTGTTGTCCAATTAAAATTATCTGTTTTATATGGTGCAAATGTTATACTAGCCTCTAATCCTTTAGTTGCAATGCTTCCTACATTAGCTAACTTTGACAAATTACCTGTTGATGTAGAAGTAGATACACTACTAATAGCATTCTTTGTATCTGTCTTAAACGCAGCAAAATCTAGTGTAACTTTATCATTAAACATTCCTAAAACAAAACCAGCTTCAATAGTTTTATAATATTCTGGTTTAATATTTGGATCTACAAATGAAAATTGATCATTAAATGAATTCCCCGTATTTGAAAATGGGAATCCAGTTCCTAATGATCCATAATTTAGTACTCTATAATTAGAAACTGCCGATGTATTTCCTACGTTAGTATAATTTGCAAAAATTTTCAAATAACTTATGTTGGCAGAAGTTAAGTCTTTCCATTTTGTTGGCATAAAAGAAACTCCCGCAGAAGGGTAAAAATAATCTCTATTTCCTGGTAATAATTGAGAAACATGTTCATATCTACCAGTTAAATTTAAAAATAAATAATCTTTATAAGAAAAATCAAAATTAGCAAATTCAGCAGTTGAAGTATATTCTGAAACTGAATTAACCAAACTACTAGGTGAATCTGGACTTAAAACATTTTGAATATGATACCAACCTGGAATATCTAAATTTTGCCCACCTTGAGATATAGTATTTGAAGTGTTTTTTCTCATATTATGACCAATCAAACCACTTAATGATAAATTATCTGTTAAATCATATTTTAAATCTAACATTAAATCTCCATAAAAATTTCGTGAATTTTGAACATATTGATAAAAGCTTGATACCTGTCCTATAGACCCAACACCATCAGCAATTGTTTCTATTAATTCATTTTGATATGACAATTGTTTAGAAATAGTATTTCTTATTCCTCCATTATATTTTAATGTTAAATTTTTATTAACATTGAATGAAATATTGGCCACAGTGTTATAAAAATCAACATTATCTTCTATTCTATTATTATCTCTTCTCCAAAAAGGATTGTTATAATACACTGTCCAACCTGCTTGTCCATCTCCATTATCAAATTGCCCAATTGGAATGTTTGCAGCTCCTTGTTGTAATTCTAATAAAGTAGTTCCAGCATTAGATTGATTTGTTTTAGACGTTCTATAATTGAATTGCCCATCTAACGCCCATCTCTTACCAGTTACTCCACCTTTAAACAAGAAATTACTTCTTTTAAAATTATCACCTTTTACTACGAAATCTCTCAATTGATTATCTGCACTAAAATTAGCATAAGCATTTTCAGACCCAACTCTAACAGCTACACCATTTTGAATGATACTTCCTGATTTATAAAACTGTTTTAAATTATCTTTAATACCAGTATAAGGAGCTTCAATAAAAGTTCCGTTTGGTTGTTGTAAACCTACTTGTCTAATAGATCCGTCAAATAATTCACCCCAACCTCCATTTTCCAAAGGATCCCATGCACCGCTCCATCCTTGTCCATACTTTAATTGTTTTTTAGGAACAAAAGAAATAGTTTCAAAATCAACTGCTGAATTGTACTCAACCGAAACTTTATCGCCTTTGACAGCTCTTTTTGTTGTTACAACAATTACACCACCAACTCCTAATTCTCCATAAATTGCCGCACCTTGAGCTCCTTTAATTACGTTCACACTTTCAATCATTGAAGGTGGCATAGAAGCAAAATTTTGTGCATTTGAAGGTACTCCGTCAATAATTATTAAGGCATCACCAGATGTGGAAAAAGATATAGGTGTTCTTAATTTCACAGTAGTATTACCATTAACACCATTAGATACATTGTTAATTTGTAATCCAGCTACTTTACCTGTTAAACTCCTAATTGCATTTGGATTAGCAGCTACACCCATCTCTTTAGCAGAAATTACAGTAAATGAGTTTGTAACTCCATCTTTCTTTTTCTTAATACCTAATGATCCTGTTACTACAACAGTCTCTAATTCCTTACCAGAGGCTAATTTTACATTATAATTGTTTGAAGTACCAACTTTAACAGTTGAATTGTTCATTCCAACATAAGAAAAAACTAAAACATCGCCTTGTTTGGCTTTAATAGTATATTTCCCATCTAAATCTGTTTGTGTGCTGTTTTTAGTTCCTTGAACTACAACATTTGCACCAGGTAATGTACCCGTAGCATCAGACACTACACCCGTAACAGTTTTCTCTTGTGCAAACGAAAACTGCATTGCCAACGCTAACAATAGCGTATAAATCCATTTGAATTTTGATCTCATACTTTTTTTATTTGAGTTAGTATTATGCAAACTTCTTAATTATTTCTTAATTAACCAAATATTAACACTCTTTTTTGTGTTTTTTTGAAATAATATTTTTTTATAAGGTTATAGTTTTTAATAATTGTTTAAAATTTATTATCTATTTTTGCCAAATATTCTATTTCTCAATGCTCAAATCCCATTATTACTCCATAATACTTGAAGCTGGCACAGATGAAGCTGGAAGGGGGTGCTTGGCTGGGCCTGTTACGGCTGCCGCAGTGATTAATCCCAATATATCTTTGGATATTGAGGCTGATTTGGATACAACTTATTGGTCTAAAATGAATGATTCCAAACAAATGTCGGAAAAAGATCGATTTTTTTTGAGACCTATTATCGAAAAACTGGCTGTTGCTCATGCAGTTACTCATATTGAACCAAACATTATTGACGAAATCAATATTTTGAACGCATCTTTATTGGCCATGAGAACTTGTATAGACAAATTAGAGCCACAACCTATATATATTATAGTAGATGGCAATAGGCCTTTAATCAAAAGTCCCATGGATGAAAATGGCATGAGACACTATAACAACATTCCTTTTTCGAGTATAATAAAAGGTGATGCAAACTATTTGAGTATTGCTGCGGCTTCTATTTTGGCCAAAACTTATCGTGATGATTATATGAATGTGATACACGAAGAATATCCGATGTATCATTGGGATAAAAACAAAGGATATCCAACAAAAGACCACCGAGAAGCCATAGCCAAATATGGTTTATCGCCCTATCATCGAAAAAGTTTTAAATTAAAATCCGACAACGCCATACAATTGGGTTTAGATTTTTAATAATATATAGGAGTAATAGAAAATTTTATAATTGTAATTTTTCTGCAAAATAATCACAAAAATCTTTCATTGTAGCTGCCATTTTTTCGTCGCCAGTAGCACGTTGAAAGGTGTCGGACATAGCCACAAGTGTTTGATGAAAAAACATTTTCATTTCGTCCACTGGCATATCTTTTGTCCAAAGGTCTATCCGCAACGACTCTTTTGCCTTACTATCCCAAATAGATAGCATGATAGCTTTTGACTCTTCCATAGAAACACCGCCGTCTCGGGCTGTCCAAAACAATTTTTCGGGTACTCTGTTTTCGTCTAAATCAATTAAAAATTTTATTTCGGAAGTATTTGAATCGCTCATTATTTTTTGGGTTTATATTTAGATTTTTCAAAAATAGCTTTGGCATCCATTGCCATGACGTCAGTTAGTTTGGTATCGTTATTTTCCATATATGACCTTACGATTTGCCAGCCTATCCAAGCACCTACACTACCAGGCGATTCGTTGTCTATTTCCAAATAAAATTTAGAAAATGGGGCAGGATTTACAAATCGAGGGGCCAATTTTGGATCGGTGTCATATAATAAATTATTGTCTATAAAAAACCGCCAAATATAGTTTTCGTTTTCCAAACACCAATTGATTTGTTCTTTTTTATATCCCATTTTGTCTTCGTCTGTCATATTGGGCAAAAATTTATCTTTCATATACAATATTTTTCCAGCATATATCATATAGGATAACAAATCTTTGTTGGATGGTGGTGCTATTTTTTGAATGGCAAAATTCTCAACTAAATCGGCAGGAATGCGCTGCGGTTCAAAATTTTGTTTGATATAATCAGGAAATTCATTTTGGTAAAAGCGATGGTCTTTTCCTAAATACAATTCGAGCGGAACAAGTATAATACTATCTGCATATATTGTTTTGAAATTATAATCCATTTCAGAAATAAGTGTAATTACTTTTGGATTTTGCGATTTAGGATAATAATATTTTATATGTTGTACTACATTTTCAATATCCGATTGCAATTTATCTGTATTGGGATATTTTTTTTGCACTTCCTTATAAAGTTCTTGCCAAAGTGGATTTGTCATTTTATTAGTCCAAACGGTATCAGGATTTCCGGCTGGGAAAAAATAAGGAAATTCAAGTTTTAATTTAGTCAAATTTGAGGGTTTTGATTCAAAAAATAATTTATCAAAACGAGTAATCTTAATGTTTACAACCGTTTTTTCAATGTCTTTTTCGTCTTTTGATTTATGATTACATGAATTAAGAAATAATGCCAATGCAATTAAAAAAAATATTTTTTTCATTATTTTAAATAAAAATTTGTTTTATTAATTTATTTTTTTGTTAATTTGTACTATAATTAATTTTCTTTTTAATACTAATCAATATAATTATGTATCAAAAAGTCTTTTTGCCTTAAAAAAGTTATTGTCTGAACAGAACTTTTATATATAAAATAAGCTTTGTAATCCTATAATAAGGAAGCTGATAAATAAATGATTATTTTTGCAAATATACAAAGCGAATTTTTAAAAAATAAAACATTATGACAAAAAAGAGTAAATTAAATATTGAATTAGTCAATAAAAATATAGTAGCATGGTTGAAAGACTATGCAACGAATGCAAAAATGAACGGATTTGTAGTTGGCATTTCGGGTGGTATTGATTCTGCCGTTACCTCTACATTATGTGCACAAACAGGATTGGAAGTATTGTGTGTAGAAATGCCTATCCACCAAGACCCCAATCAGGTGAGTAGAGGCAAAAAACATATTGACGATTTAAAAAATAGGTTTTCAAATGTTTCCTCAAAATTGGCAGATTTGACACCCGTTTTTGAAACATTTAAAAATCAAGTGCGTCAAGAAGTGGCCGATGACAAACAACAATTAGCATTAGCCAATTCAAGATCTAGGTTAAGAATGACAACTTTGTATTATTATGCAGGTATCTATGGATTATTGGTTGCTGGTACGGGCAACAAAGTTGAAGATTTTGGTGTTGGCTTTTTTACAAAATATGGAGATGGTGGTGTGGATTTAAGTCCGATTGCAGATTTAATGAAATCAGACGTTTACGAATTGGCATCATATTTAGGAATCGATGAAAAAATACAAAAAGCAGCCCCAACAGATGGCCTTTTTGGAGACGAAAGAACCGATGAGCAACAGCTTGGAGCTACTTATGAGGAACTTGAGTGGGCTATGTTGTTCATTGAAAACAATAATAATAAAGAAATACTCACAGAAAGAGAACAAAAAGTTTTGGAAATTTATAAGAAATTAAACACTACTAACAAACATAAAATGAGAGAAATTCCTGTTTTTAGACTTTAATCGTTTTTTTTTAACTTTTTAACGATAAAAATTTGTTTAGTAATATTTTATTATATACATTTGTAATCAAATTCTACTTATTAATAATTAAATGATAATACTATGATTAAAGTTTGTATTGCCGACAATTTTCCTATAGTGCATTATGCAACTAAGGCGTATTTTAAAGACAGCATTGATGTTACTTTGGTAGCCAATGTTAATTCATTTGCAGAAGCAAAAGCTGCAATAACACAATTCGATTACAATGTACTTGTAATTGATTTGAACATTCATGATTTGTCAAGTATTTTGGAAATCAAAGCTATGTTGAAAGACGATCCACAAATTAAAGTGGTTATCTACAGTGCTCTTTCAGAAAACATGTATGCTCCAAATGCATTGAAAATTGGTGTTAAAGGGTATGTTTCAAAAACAGAGCCTATCGAAAAATTAAGAAATGCAATTATCAGAGTGGCTCAAGGGGAAATCTTCGTTAGCGATGATATCCTTGAAACGATTGAAACTAATGCAAAAACTCCAAAAAGCGAAAGATTATTCAAAAAATTATCAACTCGCGAAATAGAAGTTTTACGTTATTTCAGTGCAGGTAAGAAAAACAAAGAGATTGCTCAAATTCTAGACCTTAACGAAAAAACTATTGGTACATACAAATTGCGTTTGTTGCAAAAATTAGATGTTACTAATTTAGTTGATTTGGTACACAAAGCTAAAGATTTAAAAATAGTTTAATTACTTGTTCGCATTCTTCCAATGCGGCGAGTTATAGTAACTTTTAGCTTATTATATTCATTAATCATAGATAAAATTTCGGTTTTGTCTATGATTTTTGGATTTAATACCTCTTGTATTAATTCTGTATTCACCTGTGTTATCAAGTGTTCTCTGTATGCAATTATAGTATCTGTAACTAATCTTTGCAAAACTTCTTCATTGTGCTTGTCTTTTACTACAACTTGTTTTTTGTCAAACCAGCCATGTAATTGGTATTTTTCATCGTCCATTAACAAATCTGTTAATACTTGCGAATATGCTGGCTGAACCGTATGGATATAATTTTTTGAATCCAATTGTTCATTTCTAAGATAAATCCCAACCAAATCTTCATAAATTCCTCTGAAAATATCATTTGAAAAGGCTACTTCATCTTCCTGAAGGTTCATATAAATGATTTCAAATATTTTGTTTTCAATTTTTTCGACTATCCATTTTTCTTTTCCTGTTTCGTCAATTTTTAAAAAAACATTGTCGTATTCAATTTTTTCATTTCCATAAAGCAATAATATCCCAATAATAGATTTTTCTAACTGATGCAATAAATCAACTTTGGATTCTTGTACCACTGGAGTGGCTTTTTGAACTTCAAATGTTTTGGTGTTTTTGATTTGTTTTTTTTGATCATCTGATAGGTTTTTTTGAAACATTTGTGCCAAAGTATTTTGCAATACTTGTTCAGAAATATCCATAATTCTAGAACACTCTTGGATATAAATTTCTCGTTGGATACGATCTGGTATTTTAGAAATACTAACGACCATATCCCTAATCAAATCCGCCTTTTTGATGGGGTCGTTTTGTGCTTCATCCATCAATAACGAAGCTTTAAATTGAATGAAATCTTTTGCGTTTTTTTCTAAATAAGAAGTTAAAACTTCATAAGTATTTTTTTTTGCAAAACTATCTGGATCTTCTCCATCAGGAAAAGTGCATACTTTGACATTCATACCCTCTTCTAAAATCAGGTCGATACCTCTAATCGAGGCCCTTAATCCAGCAGCATCACCATCAAAAAGTACCGTAATATTTTTGGTTAAACGGTTAATTAATCGGATTTGATCGGGTGTTAATGCCGTACCCGATGAGGCTACAACATTTTCAATACCCGATTGATGAAATTGAATAACATCTGTATATCCTTCGACTAAATAACAATTATTTTGCTTAGAAATGGCTTGTTTTGCCTGAAAAATACCATACAAAACTTTTGATTTATGATATATTTCGCTTTCTGGTGAGTTTAAATATTTGGCTGCTTTTTTGTCATTTGTCAAAATTCTACCGCCAAAACCTAATGTTCTGCCCGACATACTTTCTATAGGAAACATGACTCTGCCTTTAAATCTATCAAAAGGTCTGTCGTCTTTTGGAATGGATAGGCCTGTGCTAATCAAAAAGTCCAATTTGTAGCCTTGTCCTAGAGCTTCTTTTGTAAAGGCATCCCAAGTTTCGGGAGAATACCCAAGACTAAATTTTTTGATGGTTTCGAGTGTAAAACCCCTTTCTTTGAAATAAGTTAAACCAATTGCCTTACCTTCTTCGAGGTTTAATAATGTATTTTGGAAATATTTTTTTGCAAATTCAGATACTAAATACATACTTTCTTTAGCATCAAATTTCATTTTATCATCGTCGGATTGTATGGTTTCTTCCAATTCGATATTGTACTTTTTGGCTAAATACCTGATGGCTTCTGGATATGTAAAATGTTCGTGTTCCATCAAAAAGGTGACAGCATTGCCCCCTTTGCCTGAACTAAAATCTTTCCAAATTTGTTTGACTGGCGACACCATAAAAGACGGCGAACGTTCGTCTGAAAAAGGGCTCAATCCTTTTAAATTGGAACCAGCCCGCTTTAAATTTACGAAATCGCCAATTACCTCCTCTATTCGAGCAGTTTCAAACACGGTTTCTATTGATGATTTTGAAATCATATTTTTTTTTTTAGGACTAAATTCTATTTTAATTTGGCATTTTATAGGGATAGCATTGGAAATCCTTTTAGACCCCCCCCAGCCCCCAAAAGGGGTGTTGTCTTGCACGAATATAGTTTCTGAATGTGTAATCAAAAAAGATATTTTCACAATATTATATGTCTTTTGGAGTTCAATGAACGTTGTTTGAAACGGTTAGCCCGAGCCTTGTGGTTAGGCCCAAAAGCTGTTAAGCCTATTTGCTTTTTTAATTAGAATTTAGCCGATTTTAGTATTAAATTAGTCCTGCTCTTTTCAAAAGAGCTTCGGGTTTTGGTTCTTGTCCTCTAAATTTTTTGTACAACTCCATTGGATGCTGCGTTCCACCCTGCGAAAGTACATGATCTTTAAATAATTGTGCTATTTTTGGATTAAAAACACCATTTTCTTTAAAAAATTCAAACGCATCGGCATCTAAAACCTCTGCCCATTTGTAGCTATAATAACCCGAGGAATAGCCTCCTTGAAAAATGTGTGAAAAAGACACGCTCATGCAGTTTTCATCTACATCTGGATAAAATGTTAATGGATCAAATACTGTTTTTTCAAATGCTTTAATATCTTGAATTTTGGACGGATCATTGGCATGAAAAGCCATATCCAACAATCCAAAACTTAACTGACGCATGGTGGCCAATCCTTGTTGAAAACTGGCACTTTCTTTAATTTTTTCGATATATTCTTGTGGAATCACTTCGCCTGATTGATAATGTTTTGCAAATAGGCTTAAAGCCTCTGGTTCATAGCACCAATTCTCCATGATTTGACTAGGCAATTCTACAAAATCCCAATATACAGATGTTCCAGACAAGCTCGGATAGGTAGTATTGGCTAAAATACCATGTAATCCATGTCCAAATTCATGAAAAAGAGTCGTTACCTCGTTGAATGTAAGCAATGACGGTTTGGTATCGGTAGGTTTTGTAAAATTGCAAACATTTGAAATGTGAGGTCTTTCGTTGGAGTGGTTTTGAATCATTTGACTTTTAAAAGAAGTCATCCAAGCACCATTTCGTTTGCCTTTTCTTGGGAAAAAATCTGCATAAAATAAAGCTACAAAATTGTCATCTTGATCGACAACTTTATACGTAATTACATCTTGATGGTATTTTTCTATATCGAATATTTCTACAAATTGTATTCCGTATAATTTTTGGGCAATGGTAAATGCACCTTGTAAAACATTATCGAGCTTGAAATAAGGCTTCAACATTTCGTCGTCTAATTGAAATAATTTTTGTTTCAATTTTTCGGAATAATAAGCACTATCCCATTTTTCGAGGGTTTGAATACCGTCTAATTCCAAAGCAAATTGAGATAATGCTTCAAACTCTTTTTGGGCTGCAGGTTTTGCTTTTAATACCAAATCATTAAGAAAAGTAATGACTGTATTAGGATTTTTAGCCATTCTTTCTTCCAAAACAAAATCAGCATGTGATTGATACCCTAATAATTGGGCCCTTTCAAAACGTAAATTGGCAATTTGTAACGTAATTTTTTGATTATCAAATGGGTTGTTTTGAAAAGCTTTTTTGCCTGCTGCAATCGTTATTTCTTTTCGCAACTGTCTATTTTCAGAATAGGTTACAAATGGAATATAACTTGGATGGTCTAATGTAAAGACCCATCCCACAACATTTTTTGCTTTTGCTTCAGCCTGGGCTGCTTCAATTACTCCTTCGGGCAAGCCTTTTAAATCCTCGACATTTGTAATATGCAGCATATAGTTGTTGGTTTCCGCCAATACATTTTCGCCAAAAGTCAATTTCAATGAAGACAATTGAGTATCAATTTCACGTAGTTTTGATTTTTGATCTTCGTTTAACAAAGCTCCATTTCTTACAAAATTTTTGTATTTGTTATTCAAAAGTGTCAATTGCTCTGAATTTAGGTTTAATTGATTGATTTGGCTGTAAACGGTTTTGATTTTTTCAAACAATTGTACATTTAAAGTGATATCATTACTAAACGCTGTTAATAAAGGTGCTATTTCTTGGGCCAATTGTTGCAAGGCATCGGACGTTTCTGCTGCATTAAGGTTGAAAAAAAGACTTGAAATTCGGTCTAATTTGGCACCCGAAAATTCCAATGTTTCTATCGTATTCTGAAAACTAGGGCTTTCATTTTGATTCAAAATTGCCTCTATTTCGGCTTTTGCTTCCTCAATAGCTTGTAAAAACAACGGTTTAAAGTCGTCAATTGCTATTTTAGAAAATGGAGTACTGTCAAATTTAGTTTGATAAGGAAAAGTTATTGGCGTCATTTTCATTTTTTTTATTATTTTTCAAAAAAAAGTCATTAAATTGTTGTTTAATAGATAAAACTTTTTATATTTGTACCGAATTATTTTATTTATTATTTTTTTTTAAATTAATTTTGAAATTTATTTTTTTTACACCCAAATAAAAGATATTTTAATTTCATTATTAATAGATTTTCAGGAAGTCCCTAATTAATTTTAGGGACTTTTTTTATTTTAAACTTTTTGATGCCTTTATTACGGATTCTTTTAATGTTTCTTTGTACAAAATTATTTTATCTAAAACTCTATTGTTTTGACTTCCAATAATTTGTGCGGCTAAAATGCCCGCATTTTTTGCACCATTAAGTGCTACAGTAGCCACAGGAACACCGCCTGGCATTTGCAAAATGGACAAAACAGAATCCCATCCATCGATAGAATTGCTAGATTTTACGGGTACTCCGATTACGGGCAACGGACTCATGGAAGCGACCATTCCGGGCAAATGTGCTGCACCACCAGCCCCTGCAATAATGACAGAAATGCCTCTTGTATGTGCGTTTTTACTGAAATCAAATAATTTTTCGGGCGTTCGGTGTGCCGAAACAATATCGACTTCCGTTTCGATTCCAAATTCTTTTAAAATGTCGATGGCGTCTTGCATAACGGGCATGTCCGAGATGCTTCCCATGATGATGGCTATTTTCATATCAGCCCCCTATCCCAAGCCCCCCATCCCCCGAAGGAGGAGTAGCTACACTGGGAAATCCTACTAGGGGTGAGTAGGGTTTTTAATGGTTTTAATTTTATGGAACAATGTTCCAAATATCAATATTGAATTCTTCTTGAATGGCTCTTAAATAGGAATACGTTTTTTTTTATATTTTACTTTCTTTTGAAAGTAAAACAATTAAATCATTGGTATCAACCTCATTGGTTTGGCAAAATATTTTTCTCCTGAATAAATTGTCCTATTTTCAAAATCTTTATGAAAAAAGTTGGTAACAAAAACAACAAGGCTAAAAAATGACTACCCTTGTTATTTTTGGTTATATTCTAATTAGTACAGCAAATTAGATGAAGCCAATTTTAGGCATTCCTACAAGGGTCGGGCTATCCGTTTCAAACAACGTTCATTGAACTCCAAAAGATATATAATATTGTGAAATAATCTTTTTTGACACCCATTCAGAAGTTGTATTTGTGCAATACTCCTTCCCTTTTTTTGTGTAATGTCATTAGGTTAAGTAATATTTTGTCATTTCGACCAAAGGGAGAAACGTTAGTTCAGCGAAGCTAATTCACATAACGAGAACAACTAATGCGATTCCTCCTTCGTCGAAATGACAAAACAGTGTCTATATTAACTTAATGACATTGCCTCTTTGGGGACAGGGGGCTTCTAAAGAATTTCCACTACTTTCCCTAACGCAAAATGCTGTTAATATTAGAATACAACCTTATTGTTTTAATGCTCACTGCTGTTGAAAAAGCTTAATAATTCGTCAAAATCCAAATCGTATAATTGCATTTGCCGTTTCTTTTCTTTCAATTTGGCTTTTATGGCTTTGGTAAATCCATTTTTTAATTTATATTTTTTTAATAATTGTTATGTTATTTCAGTTTTTTCTTCTAATTCAATATTAAATTTTTTGATTTTGTTTAAAATTGTTTGTTCTTTTATCGCATAAAAATTTTGATAATAAAAAGACGTGTCTTCATAATTGTTTTTAATTTTCCAATTTTCAACTTCCAAAAGATTGATTTTTTCGTTTAATTGTTTGATAATATTTTTTTGATTTTTTTCATTTAATGTCAACCCCACTGTATTTTCTGGGTCAATCATGATCCAAAGTGATAAAATTTCATAATAATCTCTGTTTTCCCAAGCTGTGGTTAAGCTTTTCATCAAACTTTCTTTTGCTAGTTTATCTTCATCAGACTTGCATAAATCAGGATGCACTATTTTGGCTAATTTTTTATACAATTTTTGAAAATCAATATCTGTTTTTTCAACCTTTTCCTGTGCTGCTTGTTGGGTTTCAAAAGCGGCTTTTTCGTTGATTTTTTCGTGAATTTTTTGTTTAAATTCTGGCGAATTAAAGTCATTACAATCAAAATCATCTGGATCCACATCTAAACCCATTTGTTCCATCATCATTTCGAAAGCTATTCTATTAAGGTCTTCGTTTTCTTGTTCTTGATTTATCAATAATTGTTGAAAAAATACCGTAGTTTTTTCTCTTAATTTATCAGAAACACCACCAAAATTTTCTATAAAAATCAATTCATTTTGAATAATTTCTATTATTATTTCCACTTCATCTTCAGAAAAAAGATCTTCTGATGTGTTATCAATTAAAAACTCAATATGTTGTTCCTTGATTGCTAAAAAAGTGGTTATTTTATCTTTTGCAACATCATTAAAAAGGTTTTTTAAATAGATAATTTTACCCAATAATTTTTCATTATCTGCTTTTAATTTTTCTATTTTGAGGCTTTTTTTGGCAATGTCTTCCATTTTTTTGTTCTTCTTTTCGCCTTCAGATTGCTTCAGAATAATTTGAATTTTATCAGTCATGTTATTGGGTTTATGAATTGAAATATGATTTTACAAAAATAATAATTAAATGTTTAACCCCACTATTACAAACTCAAAATATCTTCGGCTACTATATTTGGAAGTGTAACTTTGAGCAACGGCTGTTGTTGCATAGCCCGTTTGATGGCAAAAATAGCCCCTTCGTTTCTGGCCCAGTTTCTACGAGCAATGCCGTTGTTTACATCCCAAAAAAGCATGTTTTCTAGTTTACGGGAAGCTTCGGGAGTACCGTCGAGCAACATACCAAAGCCCCCATTGATAACTTCGCCCCACCCTACTCCACCACCATTGTGGATAGACACCCATGTGGCCCCTCTAAAGCTGTCGCCAATAACGTTTTGAATGGCCATGTCGGCGGTATAACGAGAGCCATCGTAAATATTTGAGGTTTCTCTGTAAGGCGAATCTGTACCAGATACATCATGGTGATCCCTACCCAAAACAATATAACCAATGTCGCCACGAGCAATAGCTTGGTTAAATGCTTCGGCTATTTTTATACGACCTTCGGCATCGGCATAAAGGATTCTGGCCTGTGAACCAACAACCAATTTGTTGTTGCTTGCTCCTTTAATCCATTGGATGTTATCGGCCATTTGCTGTCGGATTTCTTGGGGAGCATTGGCCATCATGCTTTCCAAAACCTGACAGGCAATAGCATCTGTTTTGTCTAAATCTGCGGGGTCGCCCGAGGTACAAACCCATCTGAAAGGGCCAAAACCATAGTCAAAACACATGGGCCCCATAATGTCCTGCACATAGCTAGGGTATTTAAAATCTATATTATTGTGTGCCATTACGTTGGCTCCTGCTCTGGAGGCTTCGAGCAAAAAGGCGTTTCCATAATCAAAAAAGTAAGTTCCTTTTGCAGTATGTTTGTTTATAGCTTCGGCATGACGGCAAAGAGAAAGTTGTACGGCTTGTTTGAACTTTTCGGGTTCGTTGGCCATCATTTCGTTGGCCTCTTCAAAAGAAATTCCTACGGGATAATAGCCTCCTGACCAAGGGTTGTGCAACGATGTTTGGTCGGAACCTAAATCGATAGTTATATTTTCTGCATCTAACTTTTCCCAAACATCTACCACATTACCAAGGTAAGCAATAGAAACCGATTCGTGGTTTTGTAAAGCCAATCGAACCCGAACTACGAGCTGATCCAAATCGGAAATTATTTCGTTTATCCAACCTTGAGTATGCCTAATGTTGGTAATTTTTGGATTTACCTCGGCACAAATGGTAACACAGCCCGCAATATTTCCAGCTTTTGGTTGTGCTCCAGACATGCCGCCAAGTCCAGAGGTTACAAATAAACCGCCTTTTGGTGATTTTTTAATTTTTCTGAAACCATTTAAAACCGTTATGGTGGTGCCATGTACTATGCCTTGAGGGCCAATGTACATATAACTACCCGCTGTCATTTGACCATATTGCGACACACCTAGAGCATTCATCCGTTCCCAATCGTCTGGTTTTGAGTAGTTTGGAATTACCATCCCGTTTGTAACCACAACCCGTGGAGCATCAATATGTGATGGGAAAAGTCCCATTGGATGCCCCGAATACATGACAAGCGTTTGTTGGTCTGTCATTTCAGACAGGTATTGCATAGTAAGCAAATACTGAGCCCAATTTTGAAAAACAGCTCCATTGCCACCATAAGTAATCAACTCGTGGGGATGTTGGGCAACGGCATTATCCAAATTGTTTTGAATCATTAGCATAATGGCCTTTGCTTGAAGAGATTGACCTGGATATTCTGAAATTGGTCGGGCATACATTGTATAATCTGGTCGAAAACGGTACATATATATCCGTCCAAATTGTTCTAATTCGGCCTTAAATTCGGGTAATAACTCGGCATGATGTTGGGCATCAAAATAACGAAGTGCGTTGCGAAGAGCCAATTTTTTTTCTTGATCAGTTAAAATATCTTTCCTTTTTGGAGCATGGTTGATAGTTGCATCAAAAGGTTTTGGATTGGGCAAACTAGATGGAATACCTTGTTTGATATGGTCTTGAAAATTCATAACAAAATGTTTATTTTTTGTTTCAAATATAAACATTTTTTTTATTTTAAATTTTTTAACAAAAGGCTTTTTGAAAAAATTAACTATTAGGGATAGCCAGGTATAAAAATGTCTGATTAATAAAACGACTAACTCACAAAATTTTGTTAAGGATTAAACTTCTTAAACTATTGATTGTCCTATGTCTATAAATTTTAATTAATACTTAAATAATGAAAAAAATCGTTTTATTAGCAATGATACTTGTTGGGACAACAGGTTTTGCACAAGAAAGAAAACACCGACCAGAAAAAGGTGGTATGGAGCAAATGTCTCCTGAAGAAAGAGACGAAATGCGGTTGAAAAGGCTAACAAAAGACTTGAATTTGGACACCAAACAACAAGACCAAGTAAGGCAATTGATGGCAGAGCAAGGCAAAAAAAGAGCGGCAATGATGGACGAAAGAGCCAAAATAATGGAAGCCAAAAAAGCCGAAAGAAAAGCCATGAGAGACCAAATGCAAGCAGAAAGAGATGCCGCAGACCAACAATTGAAAACTATTTTGAATGCTGACCAATGGGCCAAATTTGAAAAAATAAAAGCCGAAAGAAAAGACAAAAGAGAAGCTTTTAAAGCCGAAAAACGAGACCGTGGTCACGAAAAAAAAGAAGCCATGATGGAGAAATAAAAAATAAATTTTGATTTTAATGAAATATTTTTTAATTTTGATTAATTATTTCACTAAAAAAATATATTATGAAAAAAATAATAGCTGCTTTTACATTATTTATGGCTTTTTCGATGGGGGCTTTTGCACAAGAAAACAAAGCTACCAACGAACAATTAGCTAAAAATCAAGCCGTTACGATGGTAAAGTTTTTGAATTTGGACGAAAACAGAATTGAAGAGTTCAAAAATTTGTTTTTAATGAAAGAAGAGTTGATGAACAATCCAGAAGCTTCAGACGATCGTAAAAACATTATGAGCCAAGTGGTTGCTGCAAAAATTCAGGCTTCGATAAATGGCAAACAATTAGAAAAATTAGTTGCCAACACAGCCTTGTACAACCAACTAGTGGGTACTGATAAATTGAAATCTAAAAAATAATTTGGTGTCGTAACACCCCATTTTTTACTGATGTCTTTGTCAAAGTGTAGCACTTTGACAAAGATTTTTTTTTATACCAAACGGCGTTAATTTCCCAATTCTAGTTGATTTTTTACTAAATTGAAATAATCGGCTTTGTTTTGTACTAGTTGTGCGTGGTTGCCTATTTCTGCAATTTCTCCATTTTTGAGTACTATAATTTGGTCGGTATTTTTAACGGTGCTTAAACGATGGGCGATTATTAGAACGGTTTTTCCTTTAAAAAATAGTTGCAAATTATCGTGTATGATTTTTTCGTTTTCGGCATCAAGTGCCGATGTGGCTTCGTCAAAAAATATATAATGAGGGTTTTTATAAACCGCTCTTGCAATAAGAATCCTTTGCTTTTGACCGCCTGAAATTCCATTGCCCGATGCTCCAATTTTAGTATTATAGCCCAATGGTAATGCGTTTATAAAACCTTCTATATTGGCTATTTTTACAGCGTTTAGTAGCTTTTCTTTATTGATGTTTTCATCGCCTGTGGCAATATTTCTTTCGATTGTATCAGAGAAAATGAAACCGTCTTGCATGACTACACCACAATTTTTACGCAAACTTTTGGGCGAAATGTGGTTGATGTTTTCGGAATTAAAAAATAAATCTCCTTGTGTGGGCTCATAAAATTTTAACAACAATTTCATCAAAGTGGTTTTTCCGCTTCCGCTTGCTCCAACTATTGCGGTTATTTTTCCATCGGGAATTGTGAAATTAATATCTTTTAGTACAAATGGAGATTTTGGCCCTTCGTATTGGAATGATACGTTATTAAATTTTATTTCTGATTTTTGAATATGATTGTCAGATATTAAAATTGTTTTTTGATTTTCTGATTGTTCTTCGGTTGGGTGGTTTTGAACCTCATTTAAACGCTCTAAACTCAATTTTGCATCTTGAAGCGAGCGGAAGAAACTTACTAATTGATTGACTGGGGAATTCATTTGACCAACGATATAGGAAACGCTCAATAGTTCGCCCAATGTCATCTTGCCTTTTACAACTAATGTGGCCGCAAGAAAAGTAACCAATATGTTTTTTATTTGATTAATAAACTCAAAGCCTGTAAGCTGAATTTGGTCAATTTTTAAAATTCTAATATTTATTTTAAAAAGTTTATGTTGTATCTTCCTGTTATTTGTTTTTTTTAGGGGTTACAAATTTTATCAATCATTCCCATTTATTATATAAAAAATTATTTTATTAATACCCAATTCTCGATTTTTCGTCTTCGTTGGAAGTTTTTCTTTGTTTATCTTTTATTTTTCGATTTCCGCCATTTAATAATCATATTTTTCGCATTGTACACTACAAATACTCAACAGTTCAATTTTATTTAATTCTTCCTTTTTCTTCTAAATTAGAATCCTTTTCTTCAATATTAATTTTTTTATTACCGAATTTATAAATAGCAGAAAGCTTAAAATATCTATTATCGCTAAATTCGTTAAAGGTATATAATGTATTATTTGATACAATTCTTGAATCAGAAAAACTTGTTTTAAATAAGTCATAAACATTAAAAGAAATTTGTAAATTTTTATCTAACATAAAATATCTTACTCCAAAGTCTAAACTATAATTACTATCTTGATCAGCAATTAAAATACTCATAGGTCCTTGGTAATTAAAACTTACTTCTGCTGTTAATGTTTTATTTTTATTTAATATAAATGAGTTATTAGTGGAAATATTATATGTAAAACCATTTAATGGTTTAAGTTGAATTCCTTCCGAAATTATTTTGGAATCAGTATAAAAAGTATATAACGTATTTTGTGATTGCCACCATGAGAACTTATTAAATATATATGTTTCAGAAATACCAATAGTGTAGTAATTATAGAAATTTTTTCTTAATATTGCTAATTCAAGATCTTTATTTACTGGTACTTGACCAAAACCATTAGTGTTATACTGAAAAAACATTGTGCTTATAAGTTTACTTTTATAGATATGTGTAAACTCAAAATTGTCTGCAAAAGAAGGTTGTAAAAAAGGATTGCCCTCGGCATAAGAATATTCGTTAATATACCATCTAAATGGATTTAATTCGCTAAATGTAGGCCTTTTTATTCTCTTACTATAATTAATATTGAATATATTGTTTTCATTGGCAGTATGTTGTAAATAAAAAGTAGGAAAAAATTGATTATATTTGAGTTTATTATTCTGAGCTAATGTTATAGACTCACCTAAAGTTTGTGTAAATTCGTATCTTAAACCTAACTGGATACTCCATTTTTCAGAAATATTTTTATTTCCATTAATGTATAAAGCTTGTGTATTTTCTGTATAAAGAAAATTATCCGTTTGAGTCAAATCAATAATTGGCATACCGCTTGTTGTTTCGAAAAAACTAACATCATTATTTGTTTTGGTTGTTGAAATTTTAGCTCCATAAGATAAATTAAAGTATTTATTAGGATGTTCAACATCAACTCTAGCACTATATATATCAATTTTCTGTGATCCATTGTTTAAACCAGAATATAAATTTGTTTGAATTTGATTAATATCAAAATTTCTTGTTAAAAAATTTCTATCTCTACTTGATTTATAATTTACATAATCTAATTCAACACCAACTTTTTTACCAATAGTATCTAATGTCTGATATAAATGAACATTAAATGAATGATTAATATTGTTTTGATTAACGTTGCCATTTGATAAAATACTTGAAACTCCACTTAAAGAATTAATTTTAGCAATGTAATTGTCATTAATATTAGGTATACTATTGTTTAATATATAATTAAACCCTATTTTTGATTTCTTTGAAATATATTCAATGAATATGTCAGAAGAATAAAAGTTTTGAGATATCTTTCTATTGTTTGTTGTTTCCCATTTTTGGTCTGCATATTGAATATCTATAATATCTATACCAAGCTCATTACCAACTTTTCCATCTACAGTTGCTCTTATATTAAACTTATTTTTAGAATAATTTAATGTGTTGCCCATACTTACTGAAGGGTACGTCGTTTGAATATAAGCACTCCTAATGGAATTTGACCATGAATTAAGAACACCTTGTTTAAGAACAATATTAATTAAACCACTATTACCCTCTGCATCATATTTAGCTGGCGGTGTTGTTATTACTTCAATTTTTTTTATGTCGTCTGATGATAAAGTCTTTAAATAATTAACCACGTCTTCACCTCTTAATTGTATAATTCTATCATTAACCATAACTGCCATACCACTTTTGCCAATCATTGAGATTGCATCATTTTGTACTCTTATACCTGGTGTGATTTTTAAGGCATCAATAGCATCGCCACCCGAGGCTGAAATGCTGTTTTCTACATTGAAAACTAGTCTATCTACTTTGCGTTCGATGAGTTTCTTTTTGGAGTTTACAACTACTTCTTGCAGTTGTTGTGGGGTGTCGTTTAGGATAATAATGCCTAAATTAACGTCTTGAGAGGCATTTATTGTTTGTTCTTTCAGTACTTTGCCCAGATGTTTTATCAACAAAGTATATGTGCCTTTGGGTGTTGTGAGGCTAAAGTTGCCCTTGCTGTCTGTCAAATCGCTATGGGTTATAAGGGCTTGATTGTTTTGCAGTTGCACTTCTAATAACTCAAGAGGTTTGTTTTGTGAGTCTGTTATTTGTCCACTGATTTTTACTTGTGCCAAAACTCCAAATGGTAATACAAATAGCCATAAAAAAATTGTGAATTTAGTCATTTTTTACTTTTTTAATTTATTCTGGTATATTATATAGCATATAATACGTTTTTTTAAAACATCACATCTTCATAATGCGAAATATTCTGTTATATGTATATCTTTGTACTTCTGATTCATTATTTGATTACAAACTTAAAACAAAAAATATACAAACCAAATATTTTTCTCTATTTTTATTTTTTTTTTTTGAAAATTATTACAATTTATTCATTTAATTCATTGAAAATCAATTGCTTTGTAATTTGTAATCTTATCTATTATTGTTTATAATTATTTGAGGAATATTCTATACATTCAATTAAATATACTCATGATTTTATTTTACTGTTCTTTTGCGTGAGGGATTGCATTGGAAATCCTTTTTTGCCCCACTTATTGGGGTAAATAAGATTATTTCACAATATTATATTTCTTTTGGAGTCCAATGAACATTGTTTGGAACGGATAGCCCGACCCGTAGATTACGGAGGGGCACGCCCAAATGTTAATTGTATGGAATATTTATTATGATTCAAAAAAAAACCGTTTCATTTGTATTGAAACGGTTTTTATTGTTTTAAAAATTTTTGGTTACTTTATCAATGGCTTTGATGGTAAAATCCAAATCGTCATAAGTGAGGGCATCGGTTATAAACCAAGTTTCGTAGGCCGATGGTGCAATATAAACCCCTTCGGCCAACAATCCGTGAAAGAATTTTTTGAATAATGGGTTGTCGCCATTTTTGGCTGTTTCAAAATTGGTTACGGGTTTCGCATCAAAATGAACCGAAATCATCGAGCCTACTCTGTTTATCGTAAAATCGATTTGATTTTGAATCAATACATTTTCGATGCCGTTGTGCAAATAGGCTGTTTTTTGTTCTAATCGTTCAAATAAATGTTCGTCGTTTTGAATGGATTGGAGCATGGCAAGTCCTGCGGCCATGGCCAAGGGATTTCCAGAGAGTGTTCCTGCTTGATAAACAGGGCCCATTGGGGCTAGGTAGTTCATGATTTCGTTTCGGGCTGCAAAAGCCCCAACAGGCAAGCCGCCACCTATTACTTTGCCAAAACAAACGATGTCGGCCTGGATGTCAAATAGTTCTTGGGCACCCCCTTTTGCTAATCGGAAGCCCGTCATGACCTCATCAAAAATAAGCAAAATGTTGTTTGTGGTACACAATTGTCGTAGGCCTTCTAAAAATCCTTTTTGTGGCGGCACACACCCCATGTTGCCTGCTACAGGCTCTATGATGATGGCTGCAATTTCGTTTGGATTGGCGGCAATCAAGTTTTGTACGTTTTCTAAATCATTGTAATTTGCTAGCAAGGTATCTTTTGCGGTGCCTGCTGTAACTCCGGGGCTATTGGGTGTGCCAAAGGTACTGGCACCGCTACCCGCCTGAATTAAAAATGAATCTGAATGTCCGTGGTAGCACCCCGCAAATTTGATAATTTTGTCTCGTTTGGTGTAGCCTCTTGCTAATCTGATGGCACTCATGCAGGCCTCGGTACCCGAGTTTACAAATCTGATTTTATCGATGTTGGGTACCATTGCAATGGCCAATGTGGCAATTTCGGTTTCGAGAGCCGTGGGCATTCCAAAGGAAGTTCCCAATTTTGCTTTTGCTATTACTGCTTGAACAACGGGCTCAAAGGCGTGACCCAAAATCATGGGGCCCCATGAATTGATGTAGTCTATCAATCGGTTGTTGTCTTCGTCTAATAGATAAGCTCCTTTGGCACTTTTTACAAAAATGGGCGTTCCCCCTACTCCTTTAAATGCTCGAACAGGCGAATTAACTCCTCCTGGAATTACGGCTTCGGCTTCGGCAAATAAGGCACTACTGCGTTTGTATAACATGTTATTTGACTTTTAATTTGAAACCAACAGAAAGTTTTCCGTCGGTAATTTGATTTATTTCTTGTAATTTTTCTATGGTTAGATTGAATTTTTTGGCTATCGAATACATGGTGTCTTTGGGCTGTACTACATAATATACTACATCTGGTTTTGCATCATTTGTAGGTAATGCCGTATCTGGTTTGACTGCCGTTGGGTTTTCGGGTTTTGGCAAAACAGCGGTTTGTATGTCTGAAGCCACTTTTAACGACATGCCAATAGAGAGTTTGCCATCGGTAATGTTGTTGATTTGTTGCAATTGTGCTACGCTCATGTTGTGCTTTTTGGCAATGCCATAAAAGGTGTCTTTGGGTTGCACTTTGTACCAAATTGTTTTTGCAACTGGCTCATGTACAGCTACTTCGTTGGGATTTACAACGGTTGGAATACTGTCTTTTACTACCTCCATTGGAGTTGTAGTGGCTATACTTTCTTTTGGTGCCACTGTGGTTGTAGTGTCTTTTGGAGTCATACTTGGAGCTTGTACTGCACTTTTTTGACTTGGATCGACATTTAATGTCATTCCAATATTTAATTTGCCATCGGTAATGTTGTTGATTTGTTGTAATTGAGCCACCGTCAAATGGTATTTTTTGGCAATCGAATAAAAAGTTTCTTTGGGCTGAACTGTATGAAAAGTTTTGTTTACAACGGTTTCTTGTGGGTTGTTAATTGGGTTGTTGGTTTTTGGTGTTTCTGTTGGTTTTGGATTTATGGGTGTTTTTATGCCCAAAACAGCCTCGTCGTACTGATACAATTTGTATTTTTCGATAATAGAAATTAATTTTTCGGGATATTTAACATCTGTTGCATAGCCCGCTTGTTTAAGTCCTTTGGCCCAAGCAGTATAATCATTTTTTTCAAGCAAAAATAGTCCGGCATAACGGTCTCTTTTAGACAAAAACTGAGAATGGTCGTCAAAGGATTGGCTCGGATTTTCATATTTTCTAAAACATTCGTTAGGCGAATCGTCGTTGTACAATATGCTAGCTCCTGTCCATTCAGTATGGCATTTTATTCCAAAATGGTTGTTTGCCTTTACACTCAATGGACCAGTACCCGCACCTGACTCTAATATGGCTTGTGCCAATGTGATACTGGCAGGAATACCAAATTTTTTCATATCGTCTTGAGCTACATTTTTATAGGTTTTAATGTAATTCAAAATCATTTCCGTAGTTACTTTTACTCGAGTTGTAGCCTCTAGCACTTCTGCATCAGATCGCATTTCGATAGTGCCGTCGTCGAGTGTTTTTGGAATGGCAGTAACGGCTTGCACTTTTTTGTTTCTATTATTCAAATTAGTCGAATTTGGTGCATAATTTTTACTTGATTTGCAACCCATTGCTAAAATAACAAGGCCGAAAAAAGCAATTTTCTTAATCATTTTATATTTATTTTATTTATTTTTTTCTTTTCTAAAACCCGATTCATACCTTCAATACCCTGAAGACCACCAGTATGAATCATCAATATGGTTGCATTGTTTTCAAAATATTGTTTTTCAATTAAATCAAAAACGCCAAAAACCATCTTTGCTGTATAAACAGGATCTAAAAGTATTTGATAGGCTTCCAAAAATTGGTTCATAAACGCAATTAAGGCAACAGTCATTTTGCCATAGCCTCCAAAATGATAATCCTGAATAAGTTCCCAATTGTTTTTGGTAGTCCATTGCTGTATGTCGTCATTTAAAAACGATCCTTTTAAAGCTGGAAATCCCAAAACTTTTTGATGGGCTTCGGCACTATTAATCAATCCAGAAATGGTACCTCCAGTGCCAACAGCGGTGCAAATATAATTAAAATTTTTGTCATTAAAATCAAGAATTTCTTCACATCCTTCTATGGCCAATGCGTTTGTTCCCCCTTCGGGAATGGTGTAGAAGGATCCCAATTTTTCGTTTAGAGTTGCTAAAAATTCGGATGTGTTTTTGTTTCTGTAGGTCTCTCGCGATACAAATTCAAATGTCATGCCATACTCTTGTGCTTGTTTTAGGGTTGGATTTTCGTGTATTTTGTGGGCCAATTCTTCGCCTCTTATCACGCCAACGGTTTGTAAACCAAGCGATTGACCCGCAAAAGCAGTTGCCGCTATATGATTTGAAAAAGCCCCCCCAAAGGTGAGCACCTTTTTGTGGTTTTCGGCCAATGCTTGCTTCAAATTGTAGTGCAATTTATAAAATTTATTGCCCGATATTTGTGGATGTATCCTATCGATTCGTTTCATATATACCGCAATATTTTTAGCCTCGTCTTTGCATATCAATTGATTTATTGGGGTCATTTATTTATATATTTCAAAAAATTATACATTTTTCTTTCGGTTAAATAATTCAAATTTTGTTCGTTTGCATAAGCTTCTTTTTCAAAAACAATATTTCTGTATGCTGCATTTTTGTTTTTGAATCGGTAATATTGAATAAAAAAATCAATCAAATACCATATAAAAAACGGAATGATAAGAAGTTCTAGTTGTTGTTTGAGATGGATTTTTTCGTGGTTGATCAAGCATTTATTGTTTTTCAATTGCTTGTTTTTCAAAAACACAAATGGGAAAATGGTTATACCAACATAACCTTTTGGGACAAAATATTTAGAAATGAGGACTAGCATTATTTTATTTGTAAATTTGCATCATGGAAAAGTCTAACAACAACAATAAATTAATTCTCAACGAAGATTACTATCTTTCGGAAATGGGATATAAAGTTTTTACGGCTCAATACCATTTAAAACGTGGTTATTGTTGCAAAAATGGTTGCAAACATTGTCCTTATCATTTTGATAAAAAAACCAATACTTTCAAAAAAACATAAAAAGTAAATCTTTTTATTATTTTTTTCGTTCAATTACATAATTAACCATCAAAATCAAAGCGGCTTTGTATTCTGAATTTGGAAAATGGTCTAACAAGGCTAGGGCTTCGTTTTGAAATTCTATCATTTTGTTTTCGGCATACTCCAACCCTTTTTGAGCAATAACAAATGCGATGACTTCTTTTACTCGTTTTTTATTTTTGTTGTGGTTTTTTATAGAATTGATCAGCCAAGATTTTTCAGATGCAGTACAATGATTGAGCACATATATAAGTGGCAGGGTCATTTTTTGCTCTTTGATGTCGATACCTGTTGGTTTGCCAATGGCATCGTCTGTATAATCAAACAAATCATCTTTTATTTGAAAAGCCATTCCAATTAATTCGCCAAATTGCCGCATTTTTTCAACCAAAATCGTGTCGTCAATGACCGATTGAGCGCCTAATGCACAACAAGAAGCAATAAGTGTAGCTGTTTTTTTTCTGATGATTTCATAATAAATAGCTTCCGTAATGTCTAATCTTCTGGCTTTTTCTATTTGCAACAGCTCTCCTTCGCTCATTTCTCTAACGGCTACTGAAATGATTTTCAACAAATCAAAATCACCATTATCTATTGATAAAAGCAATCCTTTTGACAGCAAATAATCGCCAACTAAAACAGCAATTTTGTTTTTCCAAAGGGCATTTATCGAAAAAAAACCACGTCGTCTGTTACTGTCATCTACCACGTCGTCGTGTACTAATGTAGCGGTGTGTATCAGCTCTATGACTGCGGCACCTCTATAAGTGCGTTCGTTTATACTGCCTTGATTGAGCATTTTAGCGGTTAGAAATACAAACATGGGTCGCATTTGTTTGCCTTTTCGGTTTACGATATAATACGTTATCCGATTGAGCAGTGCCACTTGCGATTTCATAGAATCATAGAACTTTTTTTCGAAAAGTTCCATTTCTGATTGTATCGGTTTTTTTATTTGTGCTGTTGTATTCATCAAAGTTCAAAGGTACTTATTATGTTTAATAGTAACAAAACTAATTTTGGTTTTTTTTGGATGTCTATTAAACTTTTTGCCTTTTTAAGAGTCTATTATTCAAAATATACTAATTTTGTTAAAAAATCGTTATAGGATTTGAAATAAAATAGTAAGTCAACAAATTTTTAACTTTAAAATTGATAAAAACCATGAAATTAAAACTTTTTACCTTAGGGTTGGCCATCGTGCTAACGGCTGTGAGTTGTACGAAAGACAAAGACGATACGTCTAATATTACAGCAGATGAAGCCGCTGTAAATGCAAAAATTGATGTTGCCTCAGACGATGTGTCGCAACTTATTGAAGATCAATACGATGCTACTATGGCCAATACGGCAAACAAAACCACACCAAGTTTAGAAAACAATACCTTGCCTCCTTGTGCTACGGTTACTCGAGTACCAGCATTTGGAACCCCCATTACTGCAGGAACCACAGTTACAAAAACAGTCGATTTTGGTACAACAGGCTGTGCTATCAACAATGGAAATATTTTGAAAGGAAAAATTATCATGACCTTTGTTTATCAGCCAACAGCAACAACACACACGGTAACTTATACGTTTGAGAATTTTTATCACAACGACAATATGCTAAGTGGCAGCAAAACATTTACAAGATCACTAACCCCTGCAACGGCTACATCGTTACCACATCCAATTGTTACAATGAACATGGATTTGACTTTGACAAGACCAAATGGAACAACGTTTACTCGTGTAGGACAAAGAGTTAGAGAAATTGTTGAAGGATACAGTACCCCATCTTGGACAGACAATATTTATAAAGTAACAGGAGCCTGGACCACCACTTTTCCAAACACTACAGTTCAAACGAGCACCATAACCACACCATTGATGATAAAAATGAGTTGTGTAGCCGTAAACAAACCATTGATTGTAAAAGGTGTTATTACCTTTGTTCGCAACGACCATACCGCCACATTAGATTATGGCACGGGAGAATGTGATAATACCGCTATATTTACAAGCAATGGTGTTTCGACAGTAATTACTATTGGAAATTAAATAAAACAAGGTCATACAAACAAAAACCCTAATTTATGGAATATAAATTAGGGTTTTTTGATTTGAATAATTGTAAATAAAATTGATTTTTATATTACATTAACCAATATAAGATTGTAAAAATATTTCAATAAAATTTAATAAATTATTTACAACTATTTATTTTTTATAAATTTTAATTCTATATCATAAAAAACACCCCTACAGCAATCTTGTTGCCGTTTTTCTTTGTCGCTCACCACACCATAGTTTCCTAATAATGCAGCACAAAGTGGTTTACGGATTATTTTTTATTGTTTTTAGGTATCCGTTCATCCGCTTCGCTCAAGTGATAACTACTCCTGAAAGTCGTCACTGAGAGACCTACTCTCATCTGTTTTAAAGCATCAACAACTGCGTTGTTGTTCAAGTCACACACGTTCCCGCGCTTTGCGAGGTTGCGGACTTTTAGCACTAAAGTTTCTAAAAATTCCTAAACTTTGATTAAGCACAAATGCTTCTAAAAAAGCACTTACCCCGCAATCTTGCAAAACGCTTGTTGACAGATCGTTATTCTTTAATTATTTTAGTGTTCATTATACCTTTTTCTGTATAAAGTTTTAGAATATAATTTCCTGTCTTCAAATTACTTAAATCAATTTTATTTTCACGAACCGAATTTGAACTTAAAATTCTTCCTGCAATATCGTAAACTTCAACTTTTGATATATTGTGCTCTGTTTTGAAGTTTAAAAAATCTTTTACCGGATTTGGATATACAGAAATTTCATTTACTAATACACTTTCTTGTAAACCTAATGTATTTTGTATAGTTGTTCCAAAATTATTTGTGATAATTGGTGCATTGTAATCAAAATATATATTAGCATTATTGTAAAATGAATTTCCAACTACTAGATTTGACTTTAATTTAATTTTGAACACAATGTAGCCATATCTTTCTTCACTTGGTGAAAACGGCAAATCAATTCCCTCAAAAAAGAATTCTACTTTATTATTATCCGTAACAGTCATTCGAAAAGGATGACTTGCATCTAATGGAAAGATACTGCTAATGTCAAATTTACTTATATTGATTAAATCTTTAATTACAACATTTGTAGCATTGGCATTTCCATTATTCTCGAAACGAATAATATAATGAACATAATTGCCGATTTTTTCAGATGTAACTGTTGTACCTTCTAAACAAGTTTTATCATTTGGGTCAAATGCATTAACAACTGTTTGATTTAAAATAAATGTATTATCGAAAACTGTTTCATCCGTAAAAGTATTCGTGATTGAAGCAGTATAATTTAAAACATCTCCACTATTTACAGGGTTTGAACTTGTAGGAGAATTTACGGTAAATTCAACAATAAATTCTTGAGTATTAAATGGGTTAATATTTGAAAAATTAAAGCCTAATGTATTTGCATTAGTGAAATTTGGAGCAATAGTTGAAGAAGTATAAACTACTTTAGAATTATCAAAACTGATGCTCACATTTCCAGAAAGGGTTGAAGTACCTTTGTTTTGTAATAGTACTTTGTATTTTGAAACAAAACCTGGTCTTGCAGCATTTATTGGAATTAAAACTATACTTAAATCATTATAATTACCATTTGGAGTAATGCAAATATCTTGATTTTGAGTGTTTCCATAAGTGGTGAAATTAGAACTAAAAGTGGAAGGTGTAGCTGTAAAATAAGTGGGATTTTCAAAAATTATAGAATGGTTGATATTTCCAGTATTTATATATTGTAAATAATTTCCATTTGAGTTAGAAAAAGTAAAATCATTGATGTTGTTTAGGGTAGATTTTACTTTTATATTTGAAGCATTTATGTCAGTAGAAGTGCAACCATTTAAGTCTGAATCAAATTTGATATTACCTGTTAAAGTATTAAATAAACCATTTGGAGAAAGTGTGCAATATGTTGTAAGTGTATAATTTGATGGTACATCCCAATCAAAAAGTTGTCCATTAAAAAGTGTAACTTCATTATTATCATGGCAGATTACTAAACCTTGATTATCATTACTTAAATCTACACCAAAAGTATCTTGAGTGATTCCATTTTTTAAAGATATAAATCGAAGTTTTGGATAGAGAACATCTAATGATGTTAGTAAAGGACAACCACTTAAATCTAAACTTAAATCATTGGTTATTAAATTATTGATATATGAATTTACAGAAATATTCAAATGATTTAAACTTGGCAATGTTCCAAAAGTAAGATTGTTATTAAAAACACAATCAGAAACATCAAAGTAATTAAAATTATTACTATTTAATATTAGTGGTTGAATTAAAATACACTTACTTAATTCCAACCTCACAAGATTTGAACTATTATTAAAATTGATTAAATTTAAACCCCTAGGATTATCACTCCAATTTGCACGATAAGGAATATTTATTTTTATTTTTTTTATATTATTCAATGGAGCAAAGCTAATATTGACATCTGCCGATACTTGATGATAATAAGTAGCATTTGAATAAACTTCTAATTCTTCCAAATTAGGATTTCCAGAAAAATTTAAAGTTGTAGTTGGCAAATCTGCTATAATAACTTTTTTTAAATTAGTGTTGTTTCCAAAGTTTATTGTAAATAATGAACCGTTATTAGCACTTCCTAAACTGGTTTCATAAGTTTGAAATGTTTCTAAATGCGTTAAAGTTGATAAATCTAAATTTTGAATACCGTTATAATTTCTAATAAACTTTAGGGATTTTAAATTCAGAAAATTAATTGGATTAAAAACTTGACAATTACAAGGGTCGCCAGTGTTGTATGTTGGACTAATTGAAATAAATTCTAAATTTTCTATTGATTGTAAGTTCAATACATTTAGGGAAGTTGGCAATCTATTGATTATTAGAGTTTTTATATTTTGTGGATATAATGGATTATCTAAAGCGTTGTAGTTAGTAAATACTAAATCTGTATAGTTAGTTAATCCTAAATCTAAAACTCTTAAATTATACATATACTTTAGAGCAGAATAATCTAAATCATCTGATTGAGTTGTAGAACCTGAAATTTTTATTTCTTCTAAATTAATTTTTAAAAGATAATTAATGCTTAAAAACAAGGCTAACCGTGATGATATTTTTTTTAAAGTTGCACTAGTAGAATTATAAATAATAGAACTTGTATTTATAGCATATAAAGTTTCTAAAAGATTCTTTTGACCTAAATTTAAAGTTCCACATTTAATATCAATATAATTTATTTGATTTAGACCTGTTAAATCAGCAGTATTTAATCCAACATTTGAAAAAGAACCATTATCAAATTCAAATCGAGTCAAATTTACAAAACTATTAATTCCTTCAATGCTTGAAATATTAGTTGAGTTTAGTAAATTTAATTCTTTTACTTGTAAAGCTTCGGTTTCTTGAATTTCATTATCATTGTTTGTATCAATGTCAATAAAATTTCCGCTTAAATCTTTGGCAATAGTATTTGTAGCATTTGCAGATAAAAGCCTTGCTTTAAAATTCGCATCAGGAATGTTAACAATTTGTGCATTACATAAAGTTGTAAAAGCAATTATAATAAAAAGGATTTTTTCTTTCATTTATTTTAGATTTAATTTTTATCAGTTTCGTTTGTCAATAATGTCTGCCAACTAGTAGATATACGAAAGTTATTGCGTTTTTAACATTCTATATCCACTTCACAAAAGTACAAACAAAAAAAATACTTTGCAACTTTTTTATAAAAAAGCCACATGAATAAATATTATCGTAAAACAAACGTATCATTACAACTTATTTTTTTCAAAATTGTGCCAGCAGTTTGTTGCTGTATGTTCAGGGTTACTCTTGTGGAGTCTAACTGAAAGTCGCCCTTGGGCTATGGATGAAAGGTCGCTACATTTTTTGTAGGTCATCTTGTTTTTGAAAAAAAAGCTGCTTGAATAGGGTTTGTTAAAAATGGTTTGCTAACTTTAATTTATTTTAAATGTAAAATTTGCTTTTGCTTTTATCACTCGTATATCCACTACAAACATAAAACTATTTTTTTATTTGAATTTACAACTATTTCCCCGTTTTTATTGTGCTAATCCCAAGTGTTTTGATTGGCATACGGGGGAACTGTATAGGTTGGGTTGGTCAGGGATTGTGATTGTATATAGTGATTATAATTTTTTTCTGATATTATTGTGCCGTTTTTTTGCTATCTTTGCCACCAAAAAAAACCTTGATACCATCGGATGCTATTTTTAATATCAAAAATCAGAAGCAATTTGAAAAAATAGCTTTACAAGTTTTTCGTTATCAATATGAACATAATGTAGTGTATCGGGAATTTTGTAACCACTTGAAAATAAATGTTTTAGAAATAAAATCGGTTCGGAAAATTCCATTTTTGCCTATTTCATTTTTCAAAACTCATCAAATCATTTCTGGTTCAAAATCTATTGAACAAGTATTTACAAGTAGTGGTACCACGGGGGCAACAACAAGTAGTCATTTTGTTAGCGATGTTGCTATGTACGAAAAAAGTTACCGTTATGCTTTTACACAGTTTTATGGCAACATTCAGGATTATACCATTTTAGCCCTTTTGCCTTCGTATTTGGAACGAACGGGGAGTTCGTTAATATATATGGTGGCCGATTTGATAGCACAAAGTAACAATCCAGACAGTGGTTTTTATTTGAAGGACCACAACAAATTAGTAAGTAAGATTCAAGAACTCGAAAAACAAGGAAAAAACACTTTACTTATTGGGGTTACGTTTGGGTTATTGGACGTTTTGGACCAGTACCAGCTGGAGCTACACAACACTATTGTAATGGAAACTGGAGGCATGAAAGGCCGCCGAAAAGAACTGATTAGGGAGGAGTTGCATGGGATTTTGTGTAAGGGGTTTGGGGTTTCTGGTATTCATTCTGAATATGGGATGACCGAGCTTTTGTCGCAGGCCTATTCGTTTGGTCATGGGGTGTTTGAATGTCCAGCTTGGATGCAAGTATTGGTTCGAGATACCGAAGATGCTTTGAGCTATGTGCCAAACGGCAAAACTGGGGGTATTAATGTGATTGATTTGGCCAATATCCATTCGTGCTCGTTTATAGCTACCCAAGATTTGGGCAAAAGGTATGACAACGGAACGTTTGAAGTATTGGGCAGGTTTGACCATTCGGATATTAGGGGTTGTAATTTGATGGTGCTTTGAAATCGTATCCATTGGCAATTCCTTTAATTGATTTTAATAAGTGTAGTAAATGAAAAAAAACGGGATACGAACGGTTTTTATGATGCTAGGGCTGTTTGTTATACAGGTACATGCTCAAGATTTTGAAGGTAGAAAATGGAAGCCTTCTTTTCAATTGGACAACCGTTTTTCGAGTATCAATTCGATAAACATCACCATTTTTGGGGCAAAAGTGGGCATGCAATACAACAAACTGGCTAGAATTGGAATTGGTGGATCATTTATTGTCAATCCTGTAAGTTTTGATTATTACAATAAAAAGAAGAAGATAAATGAAACAAATGTGTTGCATTTTTGGTATTTGAGTGTTTTTAATGATTGGATTATTTATAAAGACAATCGATGGCAGGTATTTGCAACGGAACAAATTGGCTATGGAAAGCCTCGTTTTCAGAAAGAGATTAATGACGAAATTGTAAGTAATGTTAATCGGAATTTGATTGTAAATGAGTTTTCTGCACAAGTAAATTATAAGGTTGTTCCGTGGTTTGGTTTAGGCACGGGCATTGGCTACCGCCATATTTTGAATGGCGAGGCAACGCTGAAACAAACATTTGACGCTCCAATATATATTGTAAAAGTAATAGTGTATCCTGAAAATATCATTAGATTGAAACGAAAAGAGTAGCTGTTTGAAAGTTGGGGTGGCGGTGTTGATTGAAAATTGTTGGTGCCTTGAACTGCACCCCGACCTGAGTGGAGCTCTTTTTTTTGGCCGCTCGACGGTTTGATAGGTTTGCGGCCAAAAAAAAAGCGGGAACGGAGGGCGGAATAGGTGCCCAAATAAAAAAATATGTTTTGTAGCTCCTTGATTAGATACATTTTGATTAACATCTTATTTTTTTATTTGAAATAAATCCTAACTTCTTGAAATCAAAATGCTTTCCCAAAATATATGATGTTTTACATTTGAAAAAATACACTATCTTTGCCAAAATTAATGTTTAGATGAATAATAGAGCTGGAAAAAAGGATAAAACAACAGGACGGTCTAATAGTACAAGACCTCATTCTAATAAGCCCAAACCTCCAATGGCCAAAAGGGCTCAGGGGAAAAAAGCGAAACCAAAAAATGGAGAGGAGGCTGCAAAAGTAACTGTGATGGACAAAAAACCACAACAGGCTGCAAAACGGCAAAAGTTATCGGACGAGATTCGATTGAATAAATATATTGCCAATTCTGGGGCTTGTTCTAGGCGAGATGCCGATATTTATATCCAATCGGGGAATGTGAAAGTGAATGGTGTTGCGGTTACCGAAATGGGCTATATGGTAAAGCCTGGCGATGTAGTGAACTTTGATGGAAGTGTGATAACGCCCGAAAAAAAGGAATATATTTTATTGAATAAACCCAAAAATTTTACTACATCGATGGACGAAGGGCAAGAGCATCGACATGTTTTGGACCTTTTGCGAGGGGCTACTACGTCTAAAATTGCAGCTGTTGGACGGATGGACAAAAATACTACGGGCTTGCTATTGTTTACAAACGATACGGATATGATTCGGAAATTTTCGTTACCAAATCAAAAATCGCCTAAAATATATCAAGTTTCGTTGGATAAAAATTTGAAATTTGAGGATTTAGAAAAAATCAGCAAAGGAATGGTGCTTGAAGGACATAAGGTGTTTGTAGAAGACATTAGCTACATAGAAAACGAACCCAAATCGGAAATAGGTTTGAAACTTCGGACAGCGAATGTAAAAGTTGTTCGGGCCATTTTTGAACATTTTAGTTACGATGTTTTGAAAATAGACCGGGTGTCGTTTGCGGGATTGACCAAGAAAAATTTGCCTAGAGGAAATTGGCGTTTTCTTACAGATCAGGAAGTGATCAATTTGAAAAATGCTTAACAAAAGCTGATTTATATACAACAATAATGCTATAAATGTTTGTTTGGGCGTTCCTCAAGGTTAGGACTTCTGTTGCAAACAACGTTCATTGAACACCAAAAGAAATATCATATTGTGAAATAATCTTTTTTGATTACCACATTCAGAAACTATATTCGTGCAATACAACACCTTTTGGGAGCTTCTAAAAGATTTTCACTACTATCCCTAACGCAAAACACGTTACATAATAAGCAATTCAAAAAGCTGTCCAAACAAAAATTGGACAGCTTTTTTTATTTTATGTTTCGTAAGGCTTCTCTTTTGCTTAATGGTTTTAAATTTGTATCCGCAACATAATTCAAAACTCCATTTGGATTATAACGGCTATACTCTCGCAAGGCCCAACCGATGGCTTTTTGAATAAAAAATTCTTTTGATGTTTTGTGTTTTTCACATTCGGATTTTAGTAGTTCAAAATCTGTTTTGTCCTTGTAGCTCAATTGAAAAATGATGGCACTGCGGTTGAGCCACATCTTGTGGCTGTTGGAAAAATTTTCGATCACTAAAAACTTTTTTTCTGGAAAATGTTGTAGGTATCCACCAAGTAAATATTTTGCCACTACATCGACAGAATCCCACCACGAATGGGTAGTAAGTAAATACGCTATTGTTGAAATATCAGATTCTTGGTAGTTTTTTTTGAAATATTTCATACCAATTTCTATGGCACAATAATGAAACTCTCTCGACTCTTTTTCAAACAAAGTTGTTATTATTTGTCTGAAATTGTTGATCAATTCGGTTTGGTATTTCTCGAACACTGTTTTTTGAAGACTCCTTCTAAGTTCGGTTTTAATTCCAATAAATTTAAAATTATCTTTCATATAGGCTTCCATTGACAATGCCTGCTCTGGATTTTTATGTTCTAAAAATACGTTTTCTAAGTGTGTGATAAAATCCATTTTCTTACGGTGCTATTTTGTTTTTTTTTAATTATTGGCTTTTTTAATCGTTTAAATTAGTACAAAAAGCCGAATAACCAAAGCGGAATCGAATTTTTGTAACCTGTTTCTATCTCGTCTTTTACCAAAAAAGAATTGGATATGTCTTGTATTTGTCGGGCTGTTTTGTTGCGTCCGCCAATTTCAAAAACATATTTTTCGTTTACACAAAAATCGCCTTTTGAGGTATAAGTAACCGTATTTTGATTGCTTTCTACCATATTGATAAAAAAAGTCTCTCTCAAAGTGCCTATTTCTGGTTTTTTTTCGCTCAAGGCAAACATCAAATTGGTATTATGCAAAAATATTTTTTCGGGTTTGTTCAAAATCGAAGTAGTATTCACACTATGAAAAAGTCCGTAAATCAATTTTGCAGCACGCAACATGCCTATCATTTCGTAGAGTTTTGTTCGGCTACAGCCCACTTGTGCTGCCAGTTTTGTTACATTTGGAGTAAACGGCACCGACTGGGCAATGATGTACAACAACTTTTTTACTTGATGCAAAGTTGCAAATTCAATAGGGACAATACTAGGCAAATCGGTATCGATAATCAAATTGATGGTTTGCTTCAACCGTTGATGAACAAATTTAGTTTCTTTAAAAATAGGGTACGAACCCCATTCTAAATATTGTTTGAAATAAAAAAGCGGTTTTTCAATTTTTTGTATAATTTCTTCTGCAATATTTTCATGATTTTGTATCAATTCTTCAAATGTAAAATGAGGCAAATCCATAGCATATTTAATGCCTAGAAATTCTCTAAAAGAGAGTTCTGGCAAATGAAAATGAAGCACTCTTCTACTCAAATCGGCTCCAGATTTTTCTAATTCTAGAATAGAGGAACCCGTGATAAGCATCTTCAATTCTGGAATTAAATCGTATATATTTTTGACTTCTCTACTCCATTCTGGGTATTTGTGAACCTCATCTAATAATAGAATTTTTCCGTTGTTTTGGGCAAATGCTCTAGCCGTATCCACCAATGTATGTTGTCTGAAATATATATCGTCTAGGGTAACATATAAAGCTTCGTTGCCTTTGTATGTGTCTTTTAAATGTTGTAAAAAAAGCGTTGTTTTGCCCGAACCTCTCGATCCAAAAAGCATAATAGCCCTTTCGTCCCAAGGAAGGTTGTGCTGTAATGTACGATGAAAATCAGTTGTAAGATTTCGTATCAGCTTTTTTTGAGTTTCAAATAATGTTTCCATTTCTGTCTTTTTTAACAGACGCAAAGGTATAAAAATTGTTATATATAAATAACATTTTTTGTATTTTTTTGTATTTTATAAATAACAATTATTGTATTAATATGTATTTTAGAAATAACAATATAAATTAAAAAATGTATTTTATAAACTACAAATAATATCTATTTTTGTAATTTATAAAATACACTTTTATTTCTTAATTAATTTAATATCAATAGTTTAATTTTTTAATTCTAAAATTATTACAGATTTAGAATCTATACTGATATCATTTTTTAAATCTATTTTTTGATTGGTAAAAATGTCTTTGCCAGTAGTGAAATTTTGAATATTTTCTGCAAAACGTTTGGTGCTAATGGTGCGTTTTTCATCGGCATTATTCATAATTACCATCACCGATTGATTGTCATCATATCTGAAATAAACATACACATTTTGCTCTGGCAAGTAGTGTTTCATTTTTCCAAAAGCCACAACAGGGTTGTTTTTTCGCCAGTTGAATAATTTGGATGTAAAGTCAAAAAATTGATTTTGGACGGCACTTCGCCCCGACTTTGTAAATGCATTTTGAGCATCGCCATCCCATCCGCCAGGAAAATCTTGTCTGATGTCGGCATCGCCTTTGCCTTTATCGCCAGCCATACCAATCTCTGATCCATAATACAACTGCGGAATACCACGCACGGTGGCTAGCAAAGACATCGCCATTTGGTATTTTTTGAAATCGTTTTTATAGATTTGATTGAAACGATTGGTATCGTGGTTCTCGGCAAAAGTGAGTATATTATTGGTATTTGCATATAAAAAATCATTTACAAAATTTTCATATACCTTGTACATGCCATCGTTCCAATTGGTTTTGTCTTCGTTGAAAACCGACCCAAAAGCATCGTGCAAAGTAAAGTCCATTACGCTTGGCAAATAGCTATTGTAACTTTGAATTTTGGCAATTGGGCTGTCTTTTTGCCAATAAGAAATTTGGGCTTGGTCGTGCATCCATACTTCGCCAACGATATTAAAATAAGGATATTCGTCGGTAATGGCTTTGGTCCATTTGGCAATGCCTTCTTTGTCGTTATACGAATAGGTATCTACTCTAAAACCATCCAAATCGGCATATTCTATCCACCAAATCGCATTTTGAGTTAAATAGTTCAATACCAAAGGGTTGGATTGATTCAAATCAGGCATTGAAGGCACAAACCAACCGTCCATACATTGTTTTTTGTCGATAGCCGCAGCGTTGGTGTCATATTGTGTCGTCATGCGATAATTGGATTGCGAATAACCCGGAAACTGGTGGAACCAATCGTAAGTTGGCATGTCTTTAAACATCCAATGTTCTGCTCCCCAATGGTTTGTAACATAATCTTTGATCAATTTCATGCCGTTTTGGTGCAAGGTAGCCGCCAATTTTACATACTCTTCGTTGGTACCATATCGAGGGTCAATTCTATATACGTCCGATTGTCCGTAGGTGTGGTACGAATAGGTTTTGTCATTGTCTTCACACATTGGCGTACTCCATAAAGCGGTAACTCCCAGTTCTTTTAAATAATCAACATGCTTGATAATTCCCTCAATATCACCACCATGGCGACCTCCTGGATTTTTTCTATCCGCTTTTTCTACTACCGAATTATCGCTATCGTTGTTGGGATTTCCATTGGCAAAACGATCGGGCATGATTAAATACATCATGTCTGAAGCGTCAAAACTTTTTCTGAATCTTGAGTTTTCTTTTCGTTTGCGAAGTTCATATTTTTGAGTAAAAGCTACTTTTTTATTTTTTGAAAAAGAAAATGTAAGTTCTTGAGCCGCAACATTTTTGGTGTCTATGGTTACAAAAAGATAGTTTGGGTTTTCTGTTTTTCGGATGTTGTTGATGATAACATTATTAGAAACAGATACTTCATTTTGAGCAATATTTTTGCCATAAAATAAAATTTGTACTTCTGGATTTTGCATATTGGCATACCAAAAAGGCGGTTCAACACGGTCTATTTGTGCAAATAAATTGCTACTAACTAGTAATAAGAAAATGATTTTTTTCATGATAATTATTTTATTTTTTTAATAAAAATTCAAATGGAATAGGCAGTCGCTCCGCCCACGATTTTTCAGAATGGTCTTTTCCTTCAAAAAATTGGGTAGTCCAATTGGTTTTTTTAAATTTCTTTTTTTTCATAAGAATATCAACTTTTTTCTGTAAATCAGGATACAAGGCATCGAGGGTTTTGTTGCCATAATCAAAATAGAATTTATGCGTTTTTGGATTGGGTAAATGCGACTCCATATAGTTGATAAAAGCATCTGGAATTGGGTTGTTTTGACTGCTAAATGTGCCTGGCCAATGGGTAGAAATACAAGCTGCTCCGCCAAAAACCTCAGGATATTCGCAGATAGCATACATAGAAATCAATCCGCCCATACTGGAACCCGCAATTACAGTATTTTCTCTGTTTTTTAAAGTAGAAAAATGTTCGTCGATGTACGGTTTTAATTCCGTTACTAAAAATTTCAAATACAAATCAGAAATGGGTTGAAAGACTTCTTTGGTTCTCCCTGCTTTTTGCAACTGAGCCGTTATGGTGTCTTTTTGAACTAGATTCAAACTTTCATAAGGCTTTTGCGGAAAATATTCAGGATGCCGTTTTTGTCCATTATTCCAAATTCCTACTACAATAAAAGGTTTGGTTTTTCTTTCTTGTATCAATTTACCAGCTATTGCGTCAACTTCCCAAGCTTGTTTGTTCCAAGTTGTTTCGGCGTCATATAGCATTTGTCCGTCATGCATGTACAAGACGGCATATTTTTGACTTTCGGAATACCCATCCGGAAGCCAAACATCGATGTTTCTTGAATCAACGTAGTTGGATTTAAAATTTTCAAGACGTTGAATCGTGCCTGAACTTACTTTTGGAATTTGCCCAAAAGCGATGGATGTTAGGAGTAAAAAGAAGAGTTTTTTCATGGTGATTTTATTTTTACCTAGGCAACCAACGGATTAAAATCCGTTGTTAAACAATGAGTCGTTCCTACGGAACTATGGCATATTTCCAAGAGCCATAGGCTCGACCCATTTTGTAAGGCAGGATTTAATCCTGTTGTATCAGGTTATACGTTAACCAAACCATTAGCCTCCAGAACCACTTCTTTTTCATGAACCATAACAGTAATCGAATTGTTCCCTTCTAATGCAATTTGAGTTGCTTTTTGGTTCACGGTAACTTTCACAATTTGGTTTCTGAAATTGATTTTAAACGAATATCCTTGCCATTCTTTCGGAATTTTTGGTGCAAAATGTAAGGTGTTATCTTTAACACGCATCCCGCCAAAACCTTCTACAATGCTCATCCAAGTTCCCGCCATAGAGGTAATATGACATCCTTCTTCTACTTCTTTATTATAATCGTCTAAGTCCAAACGAGAGGTTCTTAAATAGAAAGTGTATGCCATTTCCATTTTATCCAAAACAGCAGCTTGAATAGAGTGAACACAAGGCGAAAGCGAGCTTTCATGCACCGTAAACGACTCGTAAAACTCAAAATTATTTTTCAATTGTTCTTTTGAGAAATGATCTTCAAAGAAGTAGAAACATTGCAATACATCGGCTTGTTTGATGTAAGGCGAACGTAAAATTCTGTCCCAAGACCATTTTTGGTTGATTGGGCGTTGGCTTCTATCTAAATCGGCAACGCGAACTAATTCTTTATCCAAGAAACCGTCTTGTTGTAGATACACTCCCAATTCTTCCGATTGAGGGAAGTACATATTGTCCGCTACTTTTTTCCATTCTTGTAACTCGGCATTCGATAAATTTACTTTTTCGATAATGCGTTTGTGATCGGATGGGTATTCTAAAGATACTTTTTGAATTTGTTCTGCAGCATAATCAATACACCATTTAGCAATATAATTGGTATAAAAATTATTGTTGACATTATTTTCGTATTCGTTTGGCCCGGTAACGCCTAAAATTACATACTTATTTTTATTCGTTGAGAAAGTCGCTCTTTGGTGCCAAAAACGTGCAATACCAATCAACACTTCCAATCCTTTTTCAGGAATATAACTGTAATCTCCTGTAAAACGGAAATAGTTAAAAATAGCAAAGGCAATCGCCCCATTTCGGTGGATTTCTTCGAAGGTAATTTCCCATTCGTTATGGCATTCTTCTCCGTTCATCGTTACCATTGGATACAAAGCCGCACCATTGGTAAAACCTAATTTAGCTGCATTTTCAATCGCTTTGTCCAATTGGTTGTAGCGATAGGTCAATAAATTACGGGCTACTTCTTGGTCTTTGGTTGCCATATAAAATGGGATACAATACGCTTCGGTATCCCAATACGTTGAACCACCATATTTTTCTCCTGTAAATCCTTTAGGCCCAATATTCAGACGAGAATCTTTGCCTAAATAGGTTTGGTTCAATTGGAAAATGTTGAAACGAATTCCTTGTTGCGCTTTCACATCGCCTTCGATGGTGATGTCTGACATTTCCCAGATTTTAGCCCAAGCTACTTTTTGTTCTTCTAATAGCGCTTCGTATCCTTTGGCTAAAACCAATTTTATGACATTTTCAGCAGCGGTTTGGGTGTTGGCATGATTCATTGAAACGGTGTAGCCACCAATTTTCTGAATCGTCGAAGTTTGACCTTGTCCAATTACGGTTTCGTAACTGTGTTGGATTTTTTCGTTGGAAGCATCAATGGCAACGGGTGAAATGTTTTCATTTTTCCCATTGGCCCAAATGCTATTGTGCATGAAAGTAGTCACTTTAAAGTGCGTTTTGAACGTTTGAGCCGTTACAAAAGCTTCATTACTACCTTTTTTCACCTCTAATGGTTCCCAAAATTTTTCTTCCCAGTTGGCATCTTCATTGGTTACGCCCGCATCAATATAGGGTTTATATACAATTTTAGCATCTTTGTTCAAAGGTGAAATCTCATAGTGTATGATTCCCACCTCGTCCAAATTTAAAGATAGAAAACGTTTTACGTTGACCGCAATTTCGGTTCCGTTTTGCAAAGTAGCCTCAAAAGATCGGTGGTACCAACCTTCTTTCATGTTCAATTCCCGACGAAAATCTCGAACTGAAACACAACTGTGTAAATCTAAATTTTCACCATTGATTTCAATGTCGATTCCAATCCAGTTGGGAGCATTCAATACTTTGGCAAAATATTCTGGATAGCCATTTTTCCACCAACCCACTTTGGTTTTGTCAGGGTAGTAAATCCCGGCAATATAACTTCCTTGAAAAGTTTCGCCAGAATAGCTTTCTTCAAAATTGGCACGTTGCCCCATGGCTCCGTTTCCAATACTAAAAAGACTTTCGGATGATTTTACTCTTTCTACATCAAATCCTTCTTCAATAATCGACCAGTTGTCTGGTTTAATATAATCTTGGTTCATGCTTTTTTTAGTTTTAAAAAAGTTTCAAGTTTCAGGTTTCAAGTTCCTAATTAACTTGAAACCTGAAACTTGAAACAAAATTTATTTTATCATTGAATTTAAAAAGGCTTCATCTATAAAAGTGAAGTCTTTAAAATTGTATTTGGCTTCGTTTAAAATGCCAGCGTCTCCAATGCCAATACTAGTCATTGTCGCAATATTAGCTGCTTGAATTCCGGCAACTGAATCTTCAAAAACAATAGAATTTTCATTGGTAATGCCCAATTTTTGTGCCGCTTGAAGAAATACTTCAGGGTCTGGTTTGGCGTTACTCACGTCATTTCCATCGACAATTACATCGAAGTAAGAAAGAATACCTGTTTTTTCTAAAATAGGTCGTGCATTTTTACTTGCTGATCCTAAAGCGATGGGTTGGTTATTGGCTTTTAAAAATTCCAATACCTGCATTACTCCAGGAAGGATTTCGCTTTGATCCATATCGACTAGATAGGTCAAATACTCTTCGTTTTTTTGAACCAACCATTGGTCTTTTTGCTCTTGAGAAGCTTCGACCTTCCCGAGGCCTAAAATAATATCGAGTGAGCGCACGCGGCTCACTCCTTTTAATAATTCGTTGTGTTCGTGTGTGAATTCGATACCCAATTCGGTTGCGATTTTTTTCCAAGCCAAAAAATGGTATTTAGCTGTATCTACAATTACGCCGTCTAGGTCGAAAATAAAAGCTTTTTTAGTCATTAAAATTTATTTTTTTATTACATCATCTACATCTTTAACCCTTGTAACTAAAAGTGCGGCAATAATAAAACTAACTCCGCTGGTTACAATAGCATAGATGGCGTTGTCTTGATACACATATTTTACAAGAGGACCACCAATTAAGGCATTCACAATTTGCGGTAATACCACAAAAAAGTTGAAAATCCCCATGTATACTCCCATTTTAAAAGGAGAAATAGAACCTGCAAGAATGGCAAATGGCATCGATAAAATACTTGCCCAAGCAATTCCTACGGCTACCATAGATAGAATAAGCCAATTTTCATTGGGCATAAAATAGATAGAAATCAATCCTAATCCGCCTATTACTAACGAAATCGCATGAGTTGATTTTCGACCAATTTGTTTGGCGATGTAAGGCAAAGCAAAAGCATAGATGGCAGATACTAAGTTGTACACCCCAAATAATACACCAACCCAATCGCCTGCGTTTTGATAGGCATCACTTGAATTGTCACTGATAGGTAAACCATAAATATGGTGTGCGATGGCCGGCGTGGTAAAAACCCACATACCAAACAATCCAAACCAAGAGAAAAATTGCACAAAAGCCAATTGCCTCATAGTAGTTGGCATTTGTCTGAAATCATCAATTACATCAAAAAGACTGGATTCTTTTGTATTTGTTTCTTGTACATCAGCAAATTGAACTAATTCGGCTGGAGAATATTCTTTGGTACTGAAAATAGAAATCAGTACAGATCCCACTAAAATTATTGCCCCAATGATAAAAGATAAGATTAAATTGTAAGGCACTCCGCCCTCTTCATTTTTGTTGGAAATGCCAAACCAATTGGTTAAAACATAAGGAAGCTATGATCCAATAACCGCTCCAAAACCAATTAAGGCAGTTTGAACGCTAAATCCTGCTGTTCTTTGGTCGGTTCTAAGATTGTCTCCCACCAAAGCTCTGAAAGGTTCCATGGCAATATTGAAAGACGCATCCATAATCATTAACATACCAGCACCAACCCATAAAGCAGGAAGCACGGCAATAAAAATTTCGGCTTGCGGCATTAGGATTAACCCGAATGATGCCAAGATTGCACCTGCAAAGAAAAAAGGTTTTCTTCGTCCAAATCGACCCCAAGTTTTGTCGCTATAATAACCAATTATCGGCTGAACAATCAATCCCATTAAAGGAGCAATTATCCAAAACCAAGAGAGTTCGTGCACATCGGCACCAAAAATTTGAAGAATCCGGCTTGCATTAGCATTTTGTAATGCAAATCCCATTTGTATCCCCAAAAAACCAAAACTCATGGTCCAGATTTCGGCGGTACTTAATCTACGCTTTTCCATTATCGTAATTTTAAAAATTGATACGATAAGCGCTATGCTTATCAAAACTTTTTATCTTGTTTTCGAAGTAAATACAAAAAGATTTGATTAGGTTGTAAATGTATAAAAAAAATTGAAACTACATTTTTTTTTCCAAAAAAAAATAAAAATGATTCAAAAAGCTATCTTTTTTTGCATTAAAAATAAGTGCATCAACCCAACAGGTTATGCTGTAGATTCTCTTTCAATCAATTGGGTTTCAATAACTTCTGTTCTATAATGCTCGTTATGTTCTTCGTCAAAATTTTCTTCTTCGGCCGCTTCTATTCGATCTATCAATATTTTGGCCGCCTTTTGTCCCATTTTTATTCCATTTTGACTCACCGTTGTTATGGTTGGGGTAGAATATTTTGAAATAATGCCATCTGTAAAGGCAATTACAGACAAATCTGAAGGCACATCTAACCCTAATTTTTTGGCAGCTTTTATAATCATTACAGCAAATAATTCATTGACGGCCAAAACGGCATCAATAGATTTGTGGTCCATTAATTGCTGGATAATGGCTTCGCAATTTTCTATATCTTCAATTCTAATTATTAGTTCTTCGTCAAACACGATATCGTTGTCCAACAATGCTTTTATGTATCCGTCCGTTCGCAATTTGCCCACACTTACATAATCGACTGTTGTTATAAGCGCTATCTTTCTTTTTCCTTTGTTAATTAATGACTGAACTGCTTCATAAGCGGCTTTTTTGTCGTCGATAATTACTTTGTCGCACAAAACTTCGTTTGTAATCCTATCAAATAGCACCACGGGCATCCCTTGATTGATAACTTCTGTCAAATGATGAAAATCTTTTTTCTGTTGGGTTTCTTTAGACAACGACATGATAAAACCATCAATACTGCCATTGGCCAGCATTTCCATATTGATCACTTCTTTGTCAAACGATTCGTTGGACAAACATACAATAACGGTATAGCCCATTTTGTTGGCTTCTTCCTCTATGCCCGAAATTACGGTTGCAAAAAAATGGTGTACAATTTCGGGAATGATAATTCCGATTGTTTTCGTTCGCCTATTTTTCAAACTCAATGCAATATTGTTGGGTTTATAATGGTATAATTTGGCAAAAGCTTGTACTTTTTGGCGGGTATCTTCGCTAATTTCTGTGCTATTTTTGAGTGATTTTGAAACTGTTGAAATGGAAATATCCAATTCTTTGGCAATTTGTTTGAGTGTGATTTTTTTCCGCATGGCAAATGTGTTGTTGATTTAACAAATATATGCTTTTTTTTATGCAAAACAATTTTGTTGACTATAAAAAAATGGTTGATGGTTGGTGGTTGGTGGTTGATGGTTGGTGGTTGGTGGTTGTTTGCGTGAGGGATAGCAGTGGAAATCCTTTTTTGGCCCTTTTTTTGGGGCCAAAAAAGATTGAAACGAATAGCCCGACCCGGAGTTTTACGGAGGGGCACGCCCAAAAGATGTTGTATGTGAGGAGAGGGATTTTGTTTGAGATTGTATTGAAAATATGGTATGCTAGCCAATGTGTATAAATAGAGGGTGTTTTGGGGTTGAAAAAAAAATTTTGATGGCGAATGTATAAAACTTTTCAACACGCAAACGTTTTCGGTGGTGGTTTTAAAAAGGCTTTGTTTTTTTAACATTTTTTTATATTAAGTTTACGGCTCGAAGTAAATATTAAAAGCAAATTAACACAATTATTAACTTAAACAAAATGTATGAGAACAATTTTTAGAAAGTTGTTAATTTTATCCCTCTTGTTGCCGTTTAGCGTTTTGGCTCAAAATGTGCTAAATGGAACAGTTTTGGATAAAAAGTCGAAGCAACCCATTCCTGGTGTAAACGTAGTGGTACAAGGGAGTAGCAAGGGAGTTTCGACAGATTTTGATGGTAATTTTAAGTTACCAAATGTAAAGAAAGGCGACAAAATCGTGTTTTCATTTATAGGCTACAAAAACACGATTGTAGCTTATGAGGCACAGGTAAGTCTTCAGGTAATGCTAGAAGAAGATGCCAATGAATTGAAAGAAGTAGTGGTTCAAACGGGTTATGGAGCAGTAAAGAAAAAAGATGCTACGGGCTCTGTAACATTAGTTACTTCTAAAGATTTTAATAAAGGGGCTATTGTATCTGTAGATCAATTGTTGGCGGGTAAAGCTGCTGGGGTTCGAATTACAAACAGTGGTGGAGCACCAGATGCTGATCCTAATATTAGAATTAGAGGTGGGGCTTCGTTAAGTGCAGAAAACAAACCATTGATTATTATTGATGGAGTTGCTATTTCTAATGATAATCCAGCTGGGGTTAGCAATCCATTATCGTTAATCAATCCAAATGATATAGAAAGTTTTTCGATATTGAAAGATGCTTCTGCAACAGCTATTTATGGTATTAGAGCATCGAACGGTGTGATTATTATTACCACCAAAAAAGGAAGTTCGGGAGCGGCACAGTTTAACTATTCGTCTAATATTTCTGTTGGAAATGTTACCAAAAAAGTAGATGTTATGACTGGTGCAGATTATGCTAGATTTATTGGAGAGTATTTTCCGTCTCGTGTCAATTCGTTAGGGATTCAGGATCCAAGCAATCCAACCAAAAGAATTTTGTATGACACCGATTGGCAAGACCAAATTTTTAGAACTTCGATTTCTACGGACCACAACTTTAGTGCGAGAGCTAATTTGTATAAAAAAATACCTTTTAGAGCCTCTATTGGTTACAACCGAACTGAAGGTTTGATTAAAACATCTGATTATCAACGGTTTAACTATTCTATCAAATTAACGCCAAAATTGTGGGACGATCATTTGAAAGTTGATATTAATGCAAAAGGAACTTTGACCGACAAAAACGCTGTAGATGAAAGTGGAGCCATAGCTGGAGCCATCAATATGGATCCTACAAAACCTGTTTTGGATCCTTATTCGAACAAATTTGGTGGGTATTATCAAAATACCATTTTGAATGGAAATTATGATAGATTAGATGGTTCGTCAAATCCACTAGCTTTGTTAGAACAAAGAACCAGACCAGAAAGAGTGATTAGAATATTGGCCAATGCTGAATTGGAATATAAAATGCACTTTTTGCCAGAATTAAGAGCAATTGTTAATTTTGGTATTGACGCATCAAGATCTAAAATTGTAGAACAATATACCAATAATGCCATAGCTAGTTATCAATTTAATCAAAATAATAGCAACCATAATACCAATTATGTATTTAATCCAGGCGTAAATTATGTTGAAAACCAATCGGTTACAAACAAATCTATGGATTCCTATTTTGCCTATACAAAAGCATTAAATGGTTTTGTAACAAAAGTAGATGCACAAGCTGGATATGCCTATCAAGATTTTAGAATTGATGGTACAAAGGAGCTTTACCGCTATAATACTACAACAGGGGTAAGAGAGTCTTATGTGGATAATGTGGCCAATCCTACAAACAGGTACTTTAGTCCTACCAACTTACAATCTTTTTTTGGAAGAGGAAATATAGATATTTTAAACAAATATTTATTTACAGCCACCATGAGAGCAGATGCTACCTCGTATTTTAAGAAAGAAAACCGTTGGGGCTATTTTCCAGCAGTAGGTATTGCATGGAAAGTAAAAGAAGAATCGTTTTTGAAAGATTTATCATTTGTACAAGATTTAAAAATCCGTTTGGGCTGGGGAAAAACAGGACAAAATAGCATTTCGGGCATTGTGGGTTATTTCCCATCAAGACCCTTGTTTGTAGTTGGTACATCGGCAAGTCAGTATTTACCTGGAATCAATTTATATAGTGCCAAAGCCTATAATGCCGATTTGACATGGGAAAAAACCACAACATACAACGCAGGAATTGATTTTGAGTTTTTCAAAAAAGGAATTGTATCAGGAAGTTTTGATATTTATAAAAGAGAAACCACCGATTTATTATCGCAATATACCTTGCCACCAGGCCAAGGACTTACAGACCAATTTATTGGCAACGTAGGATCGACAGAAGGCAAAGGATTTGAATTGAATTTGAATATAAAATTGGTACAACAAGACCAACTGAACATTGGAATAAATGGAAACGTAGCTTATAACTATACCAAAGTAACAGATTTGAACGGAGTGTCTCAAGTCAATTCGCCAAATGGTGGAATTCCAACGGGTACAGGAGCTTATATTGCATTTAATGCTCCAGGGCAACAAGCCCATTCTGCTTGGGTATATCAACAATTGTATGATGCCAATGGTGCAGCCATTATTGGTGCTTATGCAGACTTGAATGGCGACCATCAAATAGACAACAACGACAGGTATTATAAAGCCATGAGACCTAATTGGACATTTGGATTTGGCACCAGCATCAACTATAAAAAATGGGATTTATCGGCCAATTTCCGAGGACAAATTGGTGGTCAAACTTATGATACCAGACAAATTACTAATGGATTTATCGAACATGCTACTATTGGTACCTCACAAGCATTAAATAACGTATTGAATTTCTATAACGGAAGTGCCAATATGTTATTAAATAACTTGAATCAAAACATGGCTTATTCTGACTACATGCTTCAAGATGCTACTTTTTTAAGATGCGATAATATAGCACTTGGATACAAGTTTGCTAAATTTATCAAATCCTCATCTTTAAGAGTTTATGGTGCGGTTAATAACGCTTTTATTGTTACAAAATACAAAGGACAAGATCCAGAAAATTTTAATGCAATTGACACCAATTTCTATCCACGACCAAGAACTTATACATTTGGACTGAGTTTGGATTTTTAATAAAAGTTTAAACGGCTTTAAACAACAATTGTTTAAAAAAATTATTTTTTAACCCAATGAATTGATTAAAAAAGCCTTTATAAATAAATTTTACAGATATGAAAAATTTTAAATTAAATATAATAAGATTCGGTTTAGCCGTATTATTATTTTCAAGTTGTACTAATGATTTGGACACAGAACCAAAAGTAGAACTAACGCTAGAGCAACTTTTAGCACAAGATCCAAATGCCATTCAAGGATTGTTGTCCAAGGCTTATGGAGCCTTTGCCCTTTCTGGTCCAAATGGCCCTGGTAGTTCAGACATTAGCGACGATCCTGGTGAATCTCCTTTTTTGAGAGGGATTATCAACCTACAAGATTTTACGGCAGATGATATGAAAAACAGATGGGGCGACAATGGATTGGATCAATTAACAACTACCTCTAGCTGGGATTCTAACAACAAATTCTTCCGTTATTTATACAATCGTGTGTATTATACAGTGCCTTTATGCAACAATACTATAAGCGTTTTAAATAATGTTAGTATAGACAATAAAGAACAATACATTAGCGAATTACGTTTTCTACGATCATTGGCCTATTATTATATGATAGATTGCTTTGGAAAAGGAGTATTGGTAACCGAAGCCGATTTGGGAAGTGGAGTGCCTAAACAGCAATCAACCCGAACAGAAATGTTTAACTATGTTGAATCGGAATTGAAAGATATTGAAAGTAAAATACCTACTACCAATACTTACGGACGAGTAAACAAAGCGGGCGTTAGAATGTTGTTAGCCAAATTGTATTTGAATGCCGAAGTATATACAGGTACTGCACGTTACAATGATGCTTTGACTTATACTAAAAAAGTTATAGACGAAGGAGGCTATACATTGGCTCCTAGTTTTGTAAGTCTTTTTTCTGGCGATAATCATGTAACTGCCGCAAAAAACGAAATCATTTATGCCTTGATAGCAGATCCAATAAGCAGTCAAAGTTATGGCAACACTACCTATTTGGTTAATGGAAGTTTGAACTCTCAAACCATGAATTTATCCACTTATGGAGCCAACGGAGGCTGGGGAGGCCATAGAGCAACCAAAGCATGGTATGGCAAATTTGGAGCTTCTGCAAGTGCTTTGGCAGCTTCTACCGATGTTAGAGCACAATTGTTTTGGACAAATGGACACAGCTATGAAATGAATGATTACAAAAATTGGACAGATGGGTATCCTTCTATCAAATTTAGAAATTCTAATGCTGTGGGCACCTCTATCAATACTGATTTTTCTGGCACAGACTTTCCTTTGTTCCGTTTGGCAGATGCTTATCTGATGTATGCAGAGTGCGTGTTGAGAGGAGCAACAGGAGGTACTATGAACCAAGCATTTACTTACGTAAAAGCAGTTAGAGACCGTGCAAATGCTCCAACAGCCCAATTCAACAGTGTAAGTGATTTGACACTTAATTTTATTTTAGATGAAAGAGCACGAGAATTGAATTTTGAAGGACACAGACGCAGTGATTTAATTCGATTTGGAAAATTTGGTGGCAGTGCTTACATCTGGCCTTGGAAAGGTGGTACAGCAGCAGGAAGTGCTATTCCTACACATTATAACTTATTCCCAATTCCTCAATCGGCTATTGCAGCAAATCCAAATCTAACACAAAACCCTGGATATTAATTTTAAAAATTTATAAACAATGAAAAATATATTTAAAACCTCATTTTTTGCCTTATTGTTGGTGCTTTTAGGCGCTTGTACAAATGACACAGAACCCGTTGCAACTGCAAATGGCGGATTAAAATTATTAGCACCATCTTCTGGTTCAAGTTTTGTTTTATCGCCAGCAAACGCTTCGGCTGTAGTTACCACTCTCGTATGGGATTATGCCGATAATAGTGTTCAATCTGCTTCAACATATACCGTTGAAATAGCCAAAACCGGCACAAACTTTGCTTCAATTATTTCTGGAGGAACCACTTCAAATCGTTTCTTAGCATACACTGTTGAGCAACTTAATGGTTTTTTAGCACCAAACGTTTTTACACCTTATGTACAAGCAAGTATTGACGTTAGGATTAAATCAACTTTAGGAACAACTGCAAATGCTATTACACAATATTCAAACGTAATTACTTTAAAAGTTACGCCATATTCTACTGCATTACCAAAAATTGGTGTACCAGGCAACCATCAAGGTTGGGCACCAACAAATGCTTCAACACTACCATTAATGGCATCTTCTGGATACGGAAAAACAAACTATGAAGGCTACATGAATTTAAATGGAGAATTCAAATTTTTGTCTCCAAAACCAGACGGAACCTTTGACTGGGGTACAACAGACTGGGGCGATGACGGATCTTTTTCTGGAATATTAAAAGAAGTAAATGAATCTAACTGTAATACCACAGCTGGATACTATCTGGTAAAAGCCAATACTGCTGCTACTGGTGCTGGAGCCTTACAATATTCTGTAACTCCAATTACAACTTGGGGGGTTATTGGCGATGCAACTCCTGGCGGATGGAACTCTAGTTCTGCTTTAACCTATAATAGTACAACTAAAAAATGGTCTGCTACTGTGGCTCTTGTTGGTGGAAAACAACTCAAATTTAGAGCTAATAATTCTTGGGATATTAACTTAGGTAAATTTGATGCAGGACAAACAGGCGATAATTTTGCTGGAGAAAATCTAACATATAATGCTGCTAGCAATTTAGATGGCCCAGCAACATCTGGTAACTATTTGATTACTTTAGATTTAAGCAATCCAAGAGATTACAAATACACCATAACGTTACAATAGTTTATTTTTTACAATACATGAAAAGGCTTTCTTTTTGGGAAAGCCTTTTTTTGATTTTTTTTGTAAATAATATGGCTTTCCTAAAAAATGGACATGCCCAAAACAGGGCATAATAAAATTTAAACTTATGAAAAAAATTTTCCTCTTACTATTCATTTTAGGGCTACAGGCCACTGCTCAAGTATCTTGGCAAGGTGGAACAATTCCAAATGCCAACGCTTCGGCCACCCTTCTTTTTGACAAAACAGGCACCAATTTAGCTTCCTATACAGGCACTATATATGCCCATACAGGGGTTACACTAAATGGCAATAGCTGGCAAAACGTATTAGGACAATGGGGCAGCAATAGCCAACCAGCCCTTACATTTGTGTCTGGTAATATTTACAAATTAGTCTTATCTCCTACCATCGAAAATTTTTATGGTGTAACAACTGGAACAATTACAAAAATAAATATTGTTTTTAGAAATGAGGCTGGCAATGCTCAAACAGCAGATTTGACCCTAGATGTAGGAGCATTTCAAACGAGCTTGTCGCAACCTGCAGAAAACAGTACTACAATGCTAACCTCTGGTCAGAATTTTAATATTGCAGCATCCAATACTAATGGCAATGCAACTTATACACTCAAAATAAATGGTGTAAGTCAATCGCCTGTAAGCACCAGTTCTTTTTCATATAACGATAATAATATTACTACAAATAAAAACTATGTACTCGAAATAGTTCAAGGCACTACTACATTTACCAAAAAATTTAGTGTATTGATAGTACCTACTACCAGTACCGCTGCGATACCAACAGGTTTAGAGGACGGCATCAACTACCATAACACAGATGCCACCAAAGCGACCTTAGTACTTAATGCTCCTGGCAAAGATTTTGTTTATGTTGCAGGGAGTTTCAACAACTGGCAACCAGACAACAATTATGCCATGAAAAAAGACCCTACATCGGGCAAATTTTGGTTAGAAATCAATAACTTAACCTCTGGTCAGAATTACACTTATCAATATTGGGTTGCCGATCAAACCCCTACAAATGGCTCACCGGCGTTAGTAAAAACAGCCGATCCATTTTCAACCTTGGTATTGTCTCCGTTTGACGATGCAGGGATACCAGCAACTACATATCCAAACATGCCCCCTTATCCTACAGGACAGGAACGAGAAGTTACTGTTTTGAAAACAGGACAAACACCTTATAATTGGAGTGCTGCAACAACCAATTTTGTAAAACCAAGCAAAGACAATCTTGTGGTATATGAAGTTTTGATTCGTGATTTTGATGCCTCTCGAAACATTCAAAGCCTGATAGATAAAATAGATTATTTTAAAAATTTAAAAATCAATGCCATCGAACTTATGCCAATAATGGAATTTGAAGGCAACGAAAGTTGGGGTTACAACACAGCATACCATTTAGCATTAGATAAATTTTATGGTACAAAAGCCAAAATGCAAGAGTTTATCGATTTGTGTCATCAAAATGGCATTGCAGTTATTTTAGATGTGGCCCTCAATCATGCTTTTGGCCGAAATCCAATGGTTCGCATGTGGATGAAAGATGCCGATGGCGATGGCTGGGGCGATCCTGCCTCGGACAATCCCTATTTTAATGAATATGCCAAACACAGTTACAGCGTTGGGAGTGATTTTAATCATGCCGCTACTGTAACCCAATATTATACAAAAAGAGTAGTCAAACATTGGATTGAAGAGTTCAAAATAGATGGCTTTAGATGGGATTTGACCAAAGGTTTTACTCAAGAATGTGCCGCTGGCGATGATAGTTGTACCAATGGCTACCGTGAAGACCGTGTGGCTATTTTAAAAAATTATGCCGATTATTCTTGGTCGCTAGACCCTAATCATTATGTTATTTTTGAACATTTAGGAGCAGACAACGAAGAACAACAATGGGCCAATTACCGCCTAAATGAAACCCCAAGCAAAGGAGTCATGATGTGGGGCGAGCTTACTTATCCTTATACTCAATTGGCTCAAGGTGTTTCTACCGGTGCCGACATTTCCCGTATGGGAGCCAACGCTCACGGATTTTCGGGCAAAAGACTTTTGGGCTATCCAGAAAGTCATGACAAAGAACGATTGATGTATTCTGCTATAAATTATGGCAATGCAAATGGTACAAGCCCCGTATTTGGCAACTTGAACAATGCTTTGTTTAGAATGTCTGCCATTGGTGCCACCAGCTTGTTAATACCAGGACCCAAAATGATATGGCATTTTGCAGAACTTGGTATGAATAATTCCATTTACACTTGCACAGACGGCACTGTCAATACCGAATCTGATACTGCTTCGGGTGATTGTAAATTGAGTACCAAACCGCAACCTCAATGGGCAAACAACTGGACATCAGTATCCCAACGGTCTAAAATTTATACCGATTGGGCCAAAATGATTGATTTGAAAAAAACGAATCCCGTTTTTAATGGCAATTATACCATCAGTCCCGATGGCAACAATATCAGACAACGAATATATGTTTTTGACGATGCATTGCCTTCCTCTCAATTGAAAAATGTGGTTATTTTGGCCAATTTTTCGGTAGCAGCTCAAAATGTTATCCCAGATTTTCCATACACCGGAACTTGGGTCAATTTGATGGACAACACCACTATAAACGTAACCAATACCGCCACTGCCATCAATATTGAATCGGGTGGATTTAGAATTTATGGCAACCAATCGGCCACACTTAGCACTCATGACTATTTATTGCAAGACGTTGCCCTTTTGCCAAACCCTACACAAAATCAATTTAGCCTCAATAAAGCCATCACAAAAATGGATATTTATGCTTTAACAGGGCAGTTGATCAAGCATTTTGAAGGCTCTTTCGACACACAATCTGTTTTTAACATTCAAGACATGACTGCAGGAATATATCTTGTAAAAATTTGGGACAATAACCAAAACCATCAAACCTTAAAATTAATCAAAGAATAGTTTTTATTTTTTTTGTTAGCGAAACTCCTTTCAAATAATATTTGGAAGGGGTTTTTTTATATAGGTTTGATAAAAATTATAATATATAATTACAAATATACATATAAAATAGTCCAATCTATTGGTTCTTTTTTGCTAAAATTATTCAAAAAAATAGTTCCGTAGCCCAGCTATGCAACGATATTTTTTTTGAAAACTTTTTCTAAAAAATAACTACACATCTTTGGACTATTTTATAAATATATTTGTTATAATTTGAATTTGTTTGCAACTAATTCAAATTTATGCAATTAAATTATGTAACTTTTAAAAAAAAACATAGTTCATTTTCAAGGGGTTATTAACTCCGAAACTTTATTAAAATTATCTTTTAAGTGTAAAATGGCCTTTGTATTCTTTTCCGTTTTCTCTTTTTACAACAAACCAATAATCTGAAGAAAACTGTTGTACTCCATTGTAATTTCCGTCCCAACCAATACTATTTCCGCCAAATTGTGTGATTAATTTTCCATATCTATCAAAAATAGTTACTACTAAATTTGGTTCGTTTTCTGAAAATTTAATTCTCCAATAATCGTTAAATCCATCGCTATTTGGTGTAAAATATTTTGGATACATCAGTAAATATACCTCTTCTGAACCTATTACACAGCCATTTTTGTCACGGATATAAACGGTGTATTCGCCGTTTTCTAATCCGTAAAATGTATTACCAACTTGAAAATCAAATCCGTTCAATGAGTATTCGTAATTTTCAACACTATTTGATGATACTAAAACAGTAATTGTATTTTCATTTTGAGTCCAATCTGATGTCATTATTTCAAAGGTAGTTCCAATATTTGGATTTACAACAGTGAAGTTTTTTGTTGTTGAGCATGTTACCGCACCATGATTTTCGGAAACGGTTACAGAAAAAGTTCCTGGTTGCGTAACAATTATTGATGGAGTTGTTTCATTTGTTGACCAAAGGTAATTGTCAAAACCTATACCAGCATTAATTGTGATAGCACTTCCTTTACAAATTGGCAATATGTCATTAATGGTTACAAATGGTTTTTTAATTAATGTTAAATTTAAAGTTACAATTTGAAAACAAGTATTTGGCGATTCAATTCTAATATAAAACAGGTTATCTCCTATTGATAAATTGTAATTTGAAGTATTTGATATTTCATTAGATGGTATTTGGTTTTGAGCTCCGATTAACGAATTATAATATTTAAAAACATTTCCAGTAGCAGAAGTCAGAAACGAATTATAATTTGAAAGGTTTACGGTTTCAAAGCCATCATTCAAATCATCGCACATTGATTCTGCATAATTAGTTGCGTTTAATGTGCTAATTAATTGTATAGAAATGGCAACTCTTGCTGTGCTTTCACAACCATTTATCGTTTGAGAAGCATAATAAGTTACTCCATTTTGCAATAGTGTAGAATTTGATAAAACAGTAGTTCCTGTTGAACTACTATACCAAATAATATTGTTTCCTGTTATAGCTACACTGTTCAAAGTAGCATTTTCTGTACTACAAAAACTTTGATTTGAGTTTCCTGTTGGTGCAGCTGTGTTTTGAATAGTTATTAAAACTGGAACCCTATTGCTTTCGCAACCACTAATTGTTTGCGAGGCATAGTATGTTATTGCATTTTGCAGAAGTGTTGTATTTGGAAGTAAATTTCCGCTTGTTAAGGCATCATACCATTTGATATTTTGCCCCGTCATTGCAATGTTGTTTAGCGATGCGTTTTGCTGTATGCAGAATATTTGTGGGCTTGTTGATGCAGGGAGTGGTATATTGTTGATATAAGTATTAATTGTAGCAATTGAAGGATTAGAAATACAACCTAAGTTGTTTTTAATTTTCAAGGAATAGCTACTTGGTATAAGATTAGTAAGCGTATTACTACTTGTCCAACTAATTCCATTATCAAAACTATATTCATTTGCGTTTGTTAAAATGGTAATGCTTCCGTTAGGGTTATTACAATCAGGCTGAATTATTGAAAAAACTGGAATTGAAGGGGTGTCAATTATTTGATTGATTGTAACAAGAACAGCATCTGATTGACAATTGAAATTATTTTTAACCCTTACTTGATAAGTTCCAATTGCTAAAGGCCCTGAAATTGAGTTGTTTGAATAGGTTACGCCATTATCAAAACTATATTGAAAAGCAGCACTTGTAATACTTATTGAGCCAAATGGATTGACGCAGCTAGTAGGTTGTGTAACTACAACTGTGGGAAGTAAAGGAATATCAGGTGGTGTATTTATAGTAACATTGGTGGGCAATGAAGCACATCCATTTGCCACTGTTTTTATTAGAACAGCATAATTTCCAGGTGCTAAAGGATTGGAAATAGCACTATTAGACCATGTGTTGCCATTATCAAAACTAAAAGAAACACCTGTACTTACCACGGTTAAAACACCTGTTTGGCTGTTGCAATTTACAGGATGAGCAACAGTTACAATTGGTTGATTGGGTATATTTGGTGCATTATTTATAGTAATAGTGGTTGCATTAGAAATACAACCATTTGAGTCTTTTATCTTAATATTATAATTCCCAGAAGAAAGACCAGAAAGTGAATTTGAAGTTGAAAATGTAGTTCCATTATCAAAACTATACAAATCTGAAATTGTGTTTATTGTTATAGAACCAGTTGCAACAGTACAATCAGGTTGTAAAACGGAATAAGTTGGTGCGGGTAAATTAGTTGAGGAGTTTATTGTTGCAGTGCTAGAAGCTGAAATGCAACCAGCAGCATTTTTAATTTTAATAGTATAGATTCCAGGAGTTAAGTTTGTTTTTGTGTTTGAACTTACAAATGATATTCCATTATCAAAACTATAAAAGGCTGCGGCTGTAGTAATTGTAATTGAACCATTTTGATTGCTACAACCTGAATTTACAACGGTAAAATCAGGTGCAGCAATTGTTGTTCCAGAATTTAGGTTTACAATAGCGGCTAAAGATTCACATTGATTAGTATTATTTCTCATTTTTATATAATAAGTTCCGGCTCCTAAATTTACTTTTGAAGGGCTTGTTGTCCATGTAACGCCATTATTAAAACTATATTCAAGAGCTGATGTAACTACAGTAATGCTTCCATCTGTTGTTCCGCAAGTAGATGGTTGCACAAATGTTACTGCTGGTGCATTAGGAATATTGGGAGCAGAATTTACGTAATTATAAATACCCTCAGATTCACAACCTAATGAATTTTTTATTTTAATATAATAACTTCCAGATGCCAAATTAGTGGCGGTTGAATTTGATGTCCAGGTTAATCCATTGTCAAAACTATATTGATCTGCAGGAGTATTAATAGTTATACTGCCTGTTGGTGTGCTACAAGTGGGTTGGGTAATTGTGGCACTTGGTGGTGGTAAGTTGTAAGTGCTTATATAAACATATTGACTTCCAGAAACGCATCCTAAATTGTTTTTGATTTTTACATAATAACTTCCTGGTGTCGGATTTGCTAAAACAGGATTCGTTACCCAAGTTGTTCCATTGTCAAAACTATAAAAATCTGAGGCTGTTAAAATTGTAATATTTCCAGTTACAGAACAGGTTGGTTGTGTAATGGTTACTAATGGATTTGGCAAATAATATTCATGAATATACACATATACTGCGTATGGATTTGAAGTACATCCCTGGCTGTTTTTGATTATTACATTATAATTTCCTGAAGTCAAATTATTTAAGATAGGATTTGTTGTCCAGGTGTTTCCACCATCAAAACTATACTGAGAGGCTAAAGTGGCAACAGAAATACTCCCATTATTACCACATGTAGGTTGCACAATTGTAATATTAGGATTAGGTAAATAAAAGGGTTCAGTTGATACATTTATCCCTTGAGAGATGCAACCTTGGCTATTTTTCACAACAATTGTATAATAATTATTAGAATTCAAATTTGAAAATATTGGACTAAACTGCCATGTGGTTCCATTATCTATACTATATTGATTTGCAGTTGAAGTAATTGTAATGATGCCACCCACTCCACACGTAGGTTGAGTAATAGTATAACTAGGATTAGAAATATAAGGTTGTTGAAGTATTGCATATTGTGAAAAGGAACTACAGCCCGCAATATTTTTTATAGTTACATAATAATATCCAGGAGCCAAATTTGAAAAAACAGGATTTGTACTCCAAGTGTTTCCTCCATCTATACTATAAAAGGCAGCAGAAGTAGTAATTGTTATTGAACCATTTGTTCCACATACTGGTTGTATGGCAGTATAACTTGGGTTTGGTAATGTATAATTTAAATATATATATTGATATCCTGATTCACAACCTAAGGTGTTTTTAATTTTTAAATAATAATCTCCAGAACCTAAATTTGAAAAAACAGGATTTGCACTCCAAGTTGTTCCATTATCAATACTATAAAATGCAGCAGTTGTAGTAAAAGTTATACTACCATTGGCACCATTACACGGTTGCACTATTGTTAAACTAGGATCTGCTAATTGATAGGTACTTAAATGGACATATTTTGGTTGGGAAATACAACCCGCATTATTCTTCACTAAAAGATAATAAGATCCAGATGTTAAATTTGAAAAAACAGGATTTGTACTCCAAGTACTTCCATTATCAATACTATAAAAAGCTGCAACAGAAGTAAAAGTTATATTGCCTATATTTCCGCAATATGGATTAATATAAGTATAAGTTGGTTCTGCTAAATAAGTCGTATTTAAATCTACATTTTGATTTACTGATTTACATCCTAAATTGTTTTTTATTATAACACTATAATTTCCACCTGCTAAATTATTAAATACAGGATTGTTAGACCATGTTGTTCCGCCATCGATACTATAAAACGAAGAAACCGTATTAAATGTTATGCTTCCTGTAGTTGAGCAATTTGGTTGTACAATGGTATAAAGAGGAATAGGAATAGTTGGTTCAAATAAATAAGCATAATTATCATTAGATACACAGCCTAAATTATTTTTTATCTTTATATTATAGTTTCCGACTGGCAAACTCATAAAATTGTTTGTTACCCAAGTTAGTCCACCATCAAAACTATAAAAATCAGATAGGGTATTTACGGTTACACTTCCATTTACACCACATTGAGGTTGAGTGATTTGTAAGATTGGATTATCTAAATAGGGTGGATATAAACCAACAAAGTTAGTTTGAGATATACAACCTGCTGCATTTTTTACTTTTATTATATAATCTCCAGGAGCTAGATTTGTTGCAATATGATTAGTTGTCCAAGTAACACCGTTATCAAAACTATAAAAATCAGCAATTGTTGTAATTGCAATGCTACCGCCAGCTCCACAAACGGGTTGAACAGCAATTACATTTGGATATGTGTTTTGCAAATCATTAATGTATGCGAAAGAAAATTCAGAAGTGCACCCTAGACTGTTTTTGATTGCAATAGAATAATTACCAGAAGTTACGTTTGTTTTTATATTTGAGGTAACCCATGTTGTGCCACCATCAAAAGTATATAAATCAGATACAGTGTTTATGGTAATACTTCCACCAACACCACATGCTGGGTTGATAATTGTATATTGTGGGGCTTCGAGTGTCGTACTACTCAACAACACATTATTCAAGTTTGATATACATCCTTGTGCATCTTTGGTTCTAATAAAATAGTTTCCTGGAGGAAGATTTGTTGCAGTAGGATTTGTAGTCCAAGTGACTCCATTATCAAAACTATAAAATGAAGCTGGTGTTGTGATCGTAATACTGCCCACATCACCACAAAACATAGGATTGGTATAAGTGTAATCTGGATAGGAAGTAAAAACTTGATTGATCACTACTTCCAATGGATATGAAATACAATTATTTATAGTTTTTATTTTTACATGATAGGTTCCTGGATTCAAATTATTAAGGGTAGCATTAGTAGTCCATGTTGCTCCATTATCAAAACTGTATTGTGCTGCAACAGAGGTTATTTGAATGCTACCTGTGGTTGTAAAACAGCTTGGATGTGTAATGATCACATTGGGTGTGGTGGCAGTTTGTGTAGGTTCTATTGTAACTGTAGCCGAATTACTGCAGCCACTCGCATCTGTAACTGTAACTGAATAGGTTCCTGTTGTTGTGGGTGAAATACTTTGTGTTGTGGCTCCTGTATTCCATAAATAACTTGCTCCTGAAGTAGCTGTGAGAACGGTACTACCTGAACATACATTTAAAATGCCACTAATATTTACATTTGGATTTCTTACTTCTAATGCTATCGCTATTATTTTAAAACAACTGGCATCTTGGGCTACTCTTACATATAATGTGTTACTTGTGCTAGTATATGCAGTGGTGTTAGAAATAGGATTTGTGTTTGAATTAGCATCTGAATAAGTAAGAAAATAACTAAACGAAAGACCCGTTGTAGAGGTAACAATATTTGCGTTTGCATTGGTTAAATTAAATACCTCACTACCATTATGATTACTATCACATAATGACAATGTGGTGGTATTTACATTAAAATTACAACTTGGTGAACAGTTTTGAAATGAAATATCCCAACCCGCATTTGCATCAGGATCACTGGCAGAATTAAAAACCGTTCCTCCACATCCTGCTGCACCTTGGGTGTTATAAGTTGCAGTTACTCCCACATTATAATTTGCATTGATACTATTTGGAAAATTAGCAGCATTTAGTGTAAAACAAAACTGATGAGTGGATGTGTTTAATGTTGTAGGAACATTGGTGCTGTATATAGAAGTGCCAGTTTCATTATATAAATTTAAAGTTAATGTGTTTAAAGTAGCCGTTATTCCGCCTGAGTTTGGAATTGTATAGCTTCCACAAACATTTATTGGTAACGTAGGACATACTTCATTTACTGGATTTAATTCTATTGACCCTTGAAAATTTTCATTGGAATGCAACAAACAAATATCATCTACATACATATAGCCAAAATGACCACCAAATCCACATCGAGAAGCCATTAATTCCACCGTAAATGCTTCATTATTTGGTATAGAAGAAATATCTAATAATCCTGATTGCCAATTTGCAGTATATAAAATAGCTGCATCACTTCCTGGAATCTTTGTAAAAATGCAATTGGTTTCATCGCCAACTAAACAAAATTCACTTACAACAGTACCAGCAGCATTAATAATTCGTGCTTTTACAAAGGGTTGATTGTCTGTGTGCCCAGACTCATAGACAGTCATCAGAACTGCTTTATAATTAAATTTTAGTGTATTTTCATTATTGGTTTTAAATCGTTTTCCTTGTACTATGGAACCATAGGTGTAAGATTCAGCATAATTTATTTTTAGTGCATATTGGTCAAAAGCATTTATATTTCCAATAAATGGATCTATAATGTTTGCTGGCACACTCGTTGCCATAACATTGGTATTATTTGGGTTGTAAATATCAATATAGGCATCAGCAGTATTTGAAATAGACTGGCACTGCGTAGGCCCAGGAGGATCTCCAATAGTATATAAAAAATTTTTTAATTTTTGTGCTCCACTTATTGTTTCATGTTGTTCAAACCCACCATTAGTACACAACTCAACTGGTGTTTGTTGAGTAGTTGTATTTAAAAGTTGACTCTTTTCAAACACCTTTTTGTTTTTTATTTTAGTGACAAAAAAAATCTTTTCTTCCGTGTTTGTAATTACTCTTCCTTTTTCGTCTTCAATAATTTTTTCATTACTTAGCGTTTTTTGCGAATAACCCTTCATAGCAAAAAGAAAGAGTAGTGCAAATAGGGCATTTCTCATGTTTGTAAAATTTTATTGTTTGTAAATTTATAATAATTTTGTTTCAATTTTTTCGGCGATTTAAAATAAATATTTATTAATTTTATTCGCAATTATCACAATTTTGTAATATTAATTTTAAAATACAATTAAATTTATTTTTTTAATTTATTATTCCGCAAATTCGAAAGACTTTACGTAAAGATAAAATTATTAATTGCAAATATATCAAAAATCTTAACTAAAATAATTTTTCCAAGTATTTTTCTTTAAGTAGTCAATAACTGCTGGTTTAGTCGTTAATTTTTTTAAATTTTTATTATCGTGGACAAATATAAGGCAGGTTTCATTTTGGAATACCCGTATTTTTTATAAAAAATTAATTATTAATTTATTTTAAATTATGTTTTTATACATATTAATTTTAAATTTAAAGATTAGTATTACAATATAAAACCACTTGATTCTTTTGAATTTATAGTTCTTTTGAACAAAGCTGGTTTATGTATCAATACTTCGCTAGAAAATCATTTATCATCTGGATTTTCAATAATATAAGTAGTTAAAAATATGGTAGTATTCGTATATTTTTGTATATTGTAAGATTATTTAGTAATCATACAATAATGAATCCTCAAGCAAACCAAAATGTTTAAAATACGGATTACCAACACTTTAAAAGCAGAAGTGTTCATTTCTTTAAACAAAAGTAGAAAAAAAATTATGAATCACGTGCTACATACTGTTTTAGGCATCAAAGGACGAGTACATTTTCTTCTAATGGAGTGTTATGGGCATTATTGTGAACAAAGTTATCGAGAAGAATTTAATTTTTTTGAATTTAACAAATCATTGTTTGCAATGATAAATACATTCATTTGCAAGTTCGGTATTAACCCAATCAAACCTATAAATAAAATTATAATTCAAAAACTACTGAATTTTGGTAATATTGTAGCATAGTAACAAAGTGTTGTCGTTTGAAAAACAATCTATTTTGCTTTCTGTCATGTACTTATAGGTTTGAAAATAAAATGGTGTCAGCTATTTCAAAACAGCACAAAAAAAAGAGGCTATTAGTCAAATAGCCTCTTTTTTTTATTCCATTATGTCAAAACTTAAAAAACTTCGCTGGCTTCTTTAAGTTTTTCCATATTATTTACCAATTGTAATTCATCCACAATTTTTTGAATGTCGCCATTCATAATATTCCCCAAATCATACAGCGTAAGACCTACCCTATGGTCTGTTACCCTACCTTGTGCATAATTATAAGTTCGTATTTTTGCAGACCGATCGCCAGAACTTACTTGCGACGTTCGTTTTGACGCATCCTCTTCTTGTTTTTTGGCCAATTCTTGTTCATACAATCTCGAACGCAATACCGTCAATGCCTTATCTTTATTTTTGTGTTGCGATTTTTGATCTTGACATTGAGCTACCAAACCCGTTGGAATGTGTGTCAATCGAACGGCCGATTTGGTTGTGTTTACAGATTGTCCGCCTGGCCCCGAAGAGCAAAAGAAATCAACACGAACATCGTTCATATCTATCTGAACATCAAACTCTTCGGCCTCTGGCAAAACCATTACCGTAGCCGCAGATGTATGCACTCGCCCTTGAGTTTCTGTTTGCGGTACACGTTGCACACGATGAACTCCTGCTTCAAACTTGAGTGTACCATATACATCTTCGCCTGTTACTTCAAATATAATTTCTTTAAAACCTCCCGATGTGCCTTCATTCATATCTACTACAGATGTTCTCCAACCTCGACCTTCGCAATATTTGGTGTACATACGAAACAAGTCGCCCGCAAAAATACTAGCTTCATCTCCACCTGTACCTGCTCGAACCTCAACCATCACGTTTTTAGCATCTTCTGGATCCTTTGGTATCAACATGAATTTAATTTCTTCTTCCAATTCTGGCAAACGTTCCTTTGCTTCTTCCAATTGCATTTTGGCCATTTCTACCATATCTGCATCGCTTCCATCACTAATAATGTCGTTTGCCTCATCAATATTGGCTATCAAAAGTACATATTCGTCTCTTTTTTCTGCTAATGCTTTAAGGTCTTTATATTCTTTATTCAATTGTACATACCTTTTTTGATCTGCAATTACATCTGGTTGTATAATTAAATCCGAAATTTCATCGAATCGTTGCTTTACTATTTGAAGTCTATCTAACATCGTTTTAAACTTTACTTTTTGGTTGGCAAAAATACAAAAAACTTTGCAAAAATGAACATTGCTATTTTTTAATTTTAAATATCCATCAAAAACACAATTATTTCAAATAGCCAATGACGTTTCATCAATGATAGCCAATATAAAGTGAAAAAGCTATGTCAAACAATTGACCAATGGCAAAAATAGGCCAGCTTGCAGCCCGTTTTTTCATGAAATAGTATCAAACCAGAATTTGAACCTTGTACAAAAACATTATACCACCATCATCAATTGGTACATCGTTTAGAATCCAATCTAAAAATAGAACGATTGGAATTGCTTTTTATAAAATTACAAAATTGTCATGCCATCCCTACTTTAGACAAAAAAAATGCCAATAGGGTAGCTGTGTTTTTAATCCGAAATAATACCAAATGTATTTATAAAATAGTCCAAAGATGCGTAGTTATTTTTTAGAAAATATTTTCAAAAAAAATCGTTGCATAGCTGGGCTACGGAACTATTTTTTTTTGAATGATTTTAGCAAAATAGAACAAGTAGATTGGACTATTTTATATGTATATTTGGTATAAAATGCGAAACACAAGAAATAGTCAAAGATTTTGATGTACTTTTGAGTATGTTTTGTTATTGAAAAGCATCTCTATTAAAATTTAACATATTGTATTTTGTAACAAAAAGTGCAATAGACACACCTATTAGGTTATGACTTTAGAACATCAATTTATCACGCAATTAAAGGCAAACCAAAATATAATCCACAAAATTTGTAGGTTATATACACGTGGTGAAGATGCTCACAATGATTTATTTCAAGAAATTACCATCCAACTTTGGAAGGCTTTCCCAAAATTTAGAGGCGATAGTAAATTTTCGACTTGGGCCTATAGAGTAGCCTTAAACACGGCCATTTCGTTGTATCGAAAAAGTACCAAATCTATAAAAACAGTAGATTATGACCAACAACCCTTTATCATCAGTTCTGAAGATTATAATTATGAAGAAGAAGAGCAATTGAAATTGATGTATGAAGCGGTATATCAATTAAACGACATTGAAAAAGCATTGATTTTTATGTATCTTGAAGACAAAGATTATACAGAAATAGCCGAAACATTAGGAATAAGCGAAGTAAATGCTAGGGTAAAAATGAATAGAATCAAGGGGAAATTAAAAAAAATATTGAATCCGTAAATATGAAAGAACTGGATTTGTTAAAAAGAGATTGGCAAAAAACAGAACATACCTTTGAAAGTATTTCTGACAAAGATATTTATAAAATGATACATCAAAAGTCTTATTCAACTGTACGTTGGATTCTGATTTTTAGTATCGTTGAATTTGTTGTTTTTAATGGTATAGGATTGCTATTAGACAGCGAAAATATCGAAAAAATCATTGCTCATTATCCTTTTTTGGGCTATTTAGATAAATTGAACTATATAGTAATTATAGGATTTATCGTGTTATTTTATTTGAATTATCGATCCATTTCGGTATTAAATTCTTCTAAAAATTTAATCAAACACATTCTAAAAACCAGAAAAATTGTACGATTTTACATCATTTGGAATATGGTTATTGGATGCTTGTTTGGCATCTATGGCATTTTAGAAAGCTTTGAAAGCATGTACCAAACCAATCAAAGCCACATGGCATTGCCCTCTATTGCGGCCCAAATCATTACATCTATCATTATTTTAGGCCTTTTGATTGGTTTTTTATTCCTGTTTTACAAATTGGTTTATGGCCGATTGTTAAATAAATTGAAAAAAAATTATGAAGAATTGAGTAAAATGGAATAAAAAAACATTAACATTTAACCCACAAAAAAACAGTTTAGATGTAAAACTAGCGTTTTTGCAAATAGCGTTTTCAATCATACCATAACAACTATTTTTTGGGCGTTCCCCAAGGGTCGGGCTATTTGTTCCAAACAACGTTCATTGAACTCCAAAAAAAATATAATTTTGTGAAATAATCTTTTTTGCCCCAAAAAGAGGGGCAAAAAAGGGTTTCCACTGCTATCCCTAACGCAAAATGGCACATCAAATTTCATGAGCCAAACAAATCCTACCGTGATACACTCAAAAAATGATACTACTTTTAACCATTTCTTTGTCTGACGGCTTCATACAAAAAAGCACCGCATGCCACAGACACGTTTAAAGAACCAATAGAGCCAAACATTGGTAATTTGGCTTTTGCATCAATCACTTTCAATACCGATGGATTGATTCCTCTATCCTCAGAACCCATAACTATGGCAACCCCTTGATTCAAATCAATATCATACAAATTTTGAGTGGTTTTTTCGGTTGCTGCAACCGTAAGAATGCCCGAACCTTGCATATAAAAAATAGCATCTTTGATGTGTTCTACTTTACAAATTGGCACATTAAATACTGCACCAGCCGATGTTTTAACCGTATCGCCATTTACAGGCGCCGAACCCGATTTTTGAATGATAATACCATGTGCGCCCGTACACTCGGCCGTTCTAATAATGGCTCCAAAGTTTCGTGCATCTGATATTTGATCTAATATCAAGAACAAGGGTTTGGCATGTGCTTGCAACGTAGAGGACACCAAATCCTCCAACTCCATAAATCCTATTGGCGATATAGAAGCCACTGCCCCTTGATGGTTATTAACCGTCAATCGGTGGAGTTTTTCTACAGGTACATACGAAAAATTAATGTTGGCTCTTTTCATCACTTTCATCAAATCTTTCATCAACTCGCTCGATATTTCTTTCTGAATAAATACTTTATCAACAGCCGTTCCTGCTTGTATCGCCTCTATGATGGCTCTAATTCCAAATATTATATTATCTTTTTCCATGATGCAAAGGTATAAATTATTGTTTGTTTTGAATTCAATTCAACAAAAAATCCCAAAAATGACTATCATTTTTGGGATTTTATCAAATATACATGAAGCATTTATGCCAACATAGTAACTGGATTTTCTATAAATTGTTTTAATGTTTGCAAAAATTGTGCTCCCGTAGCACCGTCTATGGTACGGTGGTCACAAGCCAACGTCAATTTCATGGTGTTGCCAACAACTATTTGTCCATTTCTTACAACTGGTTTTTCTACAATTGCCCCCACCGATAAGATGGCAGAATTTGGCTGATTGATAATAGATGTAAATTCGGTAATACCAAACATGCCTAAGTTAGAAATTGTAAATGTACTGCCTTCCATTTCAGAAGGTTGTAATTTTTTATTTTTGGCCTTGCCAGCCAAATCTCGAACACTACTTCCAATTTGAGTAAGGCTCATACTGTCTGTAAATGGTAATACCGGAACTACCAATCCGTCTTCTACGGCTACGGCTACACCAATAGCCACATGATAATTGATGGTAATCGCATTTTCGCTCCATTGAGAATTTACTTTTGGATGTTTTTTCAAGGCCATAGCACAAGCTTTGATAACCATATCATTAAAAGAAATTTTTGTATCTGGAATAGAATTGATGATAACCCTAGAGTTCATTGCCTCGTCCATGGCAACTTCTATTGTCAAATAAAAATGAGGTGCTGTAAAAATCGATTCCGAAAGTCGTTTGGCAATTACTTTTCGCATTTGCGAATTTTTAATTTCCTCCGTTGCCACAGTCCCCGAAGCTACAAATGGTTTGCTATTTTGAGTTTCGGCCTTTTTTTCTGCAACAACAGCAGGTGCTGCTTGCGGTGCTGGGCTATAATTTTCTACATCACTTTTAACAATTCTGCCATTTTCGCCCGACCCTTTGATTTGGCTCAAGTTTACCCCTTTATCAGCCGCAATTTTTTTAGCCAATGGCGATGCCAAAACCCTTTCGGTAGAAGCATTTTGGGCTACAACAGGTACCGCTTGAACTGGAGTTTCGGTAGTGGCAGCAACAGGACTTGATGGTGCTTGTCCAAAATTTTGAGCAACTCCAGATACATCTGTTCCAGCAGGGCCAATAATAGCTAAAAGGCTGTCCACAGGTGCCGACTCTCCAGCTGCAATGCCAATGTATAATAAAGTACCAGAGTTGAAAGATTCAAATTCCATGGTGGCTTTATCAGTTTCAATTTCTGCTAAAATATCGCCTTCAGAAATGGTATCGCCTACTTTTTTAAGCCACGTGGCTACAGTTCCATCGGTCATGGTGTCGCTCAATCGAGGCATGGTTACAACGATAACACCGTTGGGTAATGCTGTTTTTGCAGCGGCAGGAGCTTCGTTTGCTACCATGGGTGTGTCTTGCAATGGAGCTGCAGTTTGACCGCCAATCAGCCCTGAAATATCTTCGCCTTCGTTGCCAATAATGGCCAAAAGGGCATCTATTGGTGCCGATTCCCCTTCTGGAATTCCTATATACAAAAGTGTTCCAGAGTTAAAAGATTCAAATTCCATGGTGGCTTTATCTGTTTCAATTTCTGCTAAAATATCGCCTTCAGAAATGGTATCGCCTACTTTTTTTAGCCACGATGCTACTGTTCCTTCCGTCATAGTATCGCTTAGTCGCGGCATAGTTATAATTGTTGCCATATTTTTAGAGTTTGTGAGGTATAAATGGATAATTTTCTTGTTCGTACACTACATCATACAATTGTTGTACTTCTGGAAAAGGTGATTCTTCTGCAAATTTTGCACATTCTTCTACCAAATTCTTAACCCTTTGATCAATTGCTTCGATTTCGGCATCGGTAGCATATTTTTGATCTTTTATAACATCCAAAACTTGTGTAATTGGGTCGATTTTTTTATATTCCTCAACCTCTTCTTTAGTTCTATATAATTGAGCATCAGACATAGAGTGTCCTCTATATCGATAGGTTTTCATTTCTAAAAAAGTAGGGCCATCACCTCGTCTGGCTCTTTCTACGGCTTCGTGAACGGCTTCGGCTACTTTTACTGGATTCATTCCATCTACTGGGCCACATGGCATTTCATAACCCAATCCTAGTTTCCAAATATCAGTATGGTTGGCAGTTCTTTCAACAGAAGTTCCCATGGCATATCCGTTATTTTCTACAATAAAAACAACAGGAAGTTTCCAAAGCATTGCCATATTAAATGCTTCGTGCAACGAGCCTTGACGGGCTGCACCGTCTCCAAAGTAGGTAAGTGTTACCCCACCCGTATTAAAATATTGATCGGCAAAAGCCATTCCTGCTCCTACTGGAATTTGAGCTCCAACAATTCCATGACCTCCATAAAAACCATGTTCTTTAGAAAAAATATGCATAGAACCTCCCATCCCTTTTGAAGTTCCCGTTACTTTTCCTAATAATTCGGCCATTACTTTTCGAGGATCAACACCCATTCCAATTGGTTGAACGTGGTTTCTGTAGGCCGTAATCATTTTGTCTTTTCCGCCAAGTTCTATGGCGTGGAGTGCACCCGCCAAAACAGCCTCCTGACCATTATACAAGTGAAGAAATCCTCTTACTTTTTGTTGAATATAAAGCGCTGCTAATTTGTCTTCAAATTTACGCCAAAGTAGCATGTCCTCATACCACTTTAAATAAACTTCTTTTGTAATTTCTTTCATTTCCGTGTTTTAAAAATGTTGTCGTATTTATTTTAGTTGCTTGCAAATTAGCCTCCTCACCCCAAATTGCGAAATGCAAATATAGGAAATTTCAATTTAGTACTAAAATTTAAAATAGTATTTTTAACCAAATTAGTGTCTTTCTCTTCTATTCTAAGTACTTTTTTCCTTTCATAGGTTGTCAATTCCATAGATTTTTTAGGTTTTCATTATTTATTTAGAATCAAATTTTTCAATTTTATCTAAAAAATGATTTGTTTATCGGTAGAATTTCCGAAATTTGCAAAAACAACTAAAATTCATCACCACCTTGACTACAAAAGATTTAACTGCTCAAATTATTCAAAAAAAATCATTCCTTTGTATTGGTTTAGATGTCGATTTGGATAAAATTCCCGATTTTTTATTAAACACCGAAGATCCTATTTTTGAATTTAATAAAGCCATTATTGATGCAACGCACGACCTAGCCGTTTCCTACAAGCCCAACACCGCTTTTTATGAGGCTTATGGCATTATGGGCTGGCAATCTTTGCAAAAAACAATTCAGTATCTTAATACCAATTATCCCGAAATTTTTACCATTGCCGATGCCAAACGTGGCGATATTGGCAATACTTCTAGCCGATATGCCAAGGCTTTTTTGGAAGATTTGGCCTTTGACAGCATTACCGTTGCCCCTTATATGGGCAAAGACAGTGTAGAACCTTTTTTAGCTTTTGAAAACAAGCACACCATCCTATTGGCACTAACTTCAAACGAGGGAGCATTTGATTTTCAAACCCTTCCATTGGCTCAAAATCAATTGTATCATCACGTTTTAGAAACATCCAAAACTTGGAAAAATGCCTCCAATTTGATGTATGTTGTTGGGGCTACAAAGGCTTCTTATTTTTCGGAAATTAGAAAAATTGTTCCCGATAGTTTTCTTTTGGTGCCAGGGGTTGGGGCTCAAGGTGGCAGTTTGTCCGAGGTATGCCGGTTTGGAATGAATCAAAATATTGGACTGCTCATCAATTCTTCTAGGGGTATTATTTATGCCGATGCCACTTCAAATTTTGCTCAAAAAGCCCGTGAAGAAGCAGTAAAAATACAGCAAGAGATGCAACAAATTCTCGAAAAAAATTCGTTTATATAATATATTTTGGAAATGAAAACCTTAATCGACCAGCTGGGTTTTGCCCACACTTTTAATGCGGTACCCAACAGAATTGTGTCGCTTGTACCCTCGCAAACCGAATTGCTTTTTGAAATGGGATTGGAACAAAAAATTGTTGGAATAACCAAATATTGTGTGCATCCTTTGCATTTTAGAGCTACGAAAACATCGGTAGGCGGAACCAAAAAAGTGCATTTTCAAAAAATTAAAAATTTAGAGCCCGATATTATCATTTGTAATAAAGAAGAAAATACAGCCGAAATGGTTGATGAATTACGAAAAATTTGTACCGTTTGGGTAACTGACATTGCTGATTTGAAAGCCAACAAAACCATGATTTCAGATTTTGGTGCTATTTTTAATTGTAGAACCGAGGCTCAAAAAATAAATGACAAAATTGAGTTTGCTACACTTGATTTTGAACAATTTATGTCCAATATAAAACCACAAAAAGCAGCCTATTTTATATGGAAAAACCCCTTTATGGCGGCGGGTGGTGCCACTTATATTGATGCCATGTTACAGTTAAACGGTTTTGACAATATTTACAAACAAAAAGGCCGTTATCCAGAGGTTGAAATCCGAAAAATGAGAATACAAGGCGACCCTGATTTGATACTTTTGCCAAACGAACCTTACGAATTTACAGAAGAAGATGCCTTTGAATTGGGCAGGTATTCCCATCATGCCAAAACCATTTTTGTGGACGGACAAATGTTTTCGTGGTATGGAACAAGGGTGTTAAAAGCTTTTGAATATTTTAAAAAATTACAAAATAGGATTGCTACCTAAACAAAATGCACAATCCATTATTTAAAAAAAAAAAGAAAAAAATTAAATGGAATACATCCGCAAAACAACTTAAAGATGCGTAGTTTTTTTTGAAAAAATAGTGGCATGGCTGGGCTACAACACAAGTAAAGGCTCCCAGCGAAGCAAACTCTTTTTCTGGAGATTTTGGCAAAAAAGATGCGGTATATATAGCTTGTTTTATAAGTCTAATTGAGCTAATATCAATATTAGGTATTGTTTATTATACAAAAAAGTCAATGTTTTGATCCATTGACTTTTTATTCACTAATTCGTTGATTTAAAAACTATTTTATTACTATGCAAAGCTACTCTATTTTTTTTAATTGTATGTTAATTTTTTGTTATATTACTCATTTTTAATCAATTAAGATTGTTTTTTGTCTTGCATCGAAAATACTTTTTTCAACAAGTTTGATGTTCTAGAACCCAAATCGGTTCGGATGCTTTTTTCTTCAACAGCTATCATTTTGAACACTCCTTTCAAGGCTTGTTGGGCCACATAATCTGTCAAATCAGGGTTTGCTTTACTTACAAATGGTATGGCATTGTATTTGGAAATAAGGTTTGCCCAAATGGCATCGGCACCCACTTTTGCAAAAGATTTTTTAATTACTGGATTAAATTGGAGTAACAACTCTTTTGAAGTATTGGATTCTAAATAGGTTGTTGCAGCATTTTCTTCGCCCATCAAAATGTTTTTGGCGTCGGTTATGTTCATTTTGGTAACGGCTTTTACAAAAATGGGGGTGGCTTGTTTTACAGCGTCTTCGGCAGCATTGTTCATGGCTTTAATGCCTTGGTCTGCCAAGCTGCCAAGTCCAATGGCCCGCAATCCAGAATCGACTTTTCTGAGCTCTTCTGGCATCAAAATTTTAACTGCTTCGTTGCTATAAAATCCGTCTTTTGCTGTTAGTTTGCTTACTTGATTGCTAATGCCTTTGTTGAGTGCTTCTTTGAGCCCTTTTGATATATCCAATCCAGAGAGGGTTCCCGTGGCCGGAGGGGCAGTAGTTATTTTATTAGTAATTGTTGTTATTTGGTCCAAAATTTTGTTTTGGGCCACTAGGCTATTTACTCCTATTAGTAGTAATCCGAAGGCCAGTTGTTTTTTCATGGTGTTGTTTTTTTTGCGGTACATTATGGTTTACGATATTTTGCGTTAGGAATAGCAGTGGAAATCATTTTTTTCTTTAAAAAACAAAAAAGATTATTTCTCAATATTATATTTCTTTTGGAGTTCAATGAACGTTATTTGCAACGTATAGCCCGACCCTTGGCGAACGCCCAATATATTGCAGGATTTTGTTGTGATTTAGTTGAGGCTTTTTACATTTGTATCATTTATTTTAAAAGCTTTGATCACGGCATGATAATCGCTATAATCTACTGCAACTTTGTTTGAAAAATAGCCTGGTACAATTACAATTCTAAAGGTTTGATTGTTGAGATAACTTGGCGTGAGGGCAAGGTTGTAGTTGCCTCCTGCATAGATGGTAAAATCTTGTTTGCTAAAATCAAAGTCATAATCCAACTCGCCTTGTGTCAAATAAAGCGTGCGTGGAATCAGTTGCCAAATTGGGGTATTACTGTTGATGGTGCCAGACAATCTGTAAATTAATACCACGTCAGAAGCATAAATATTAGGATTTAATGTACGATATATATTGTATCCATCTACATTATTGTAAGCGAAATTTACATTTTTTAATTCAAACACTTCGCTAATCGTATCGTTATCTGTGGTGTTAGAAACCACTTCGGTTTTGGTGCAGCCTAGCATAACGCATGCTATGATAAAAGCCACAAGTAAGGTAATTTTTTTCATATATTTAAAATTAAAAGGTTAAAGGTTCTATATGGTATCGCACTATTTATTGGTATTTGATGGCGATTTCATACTTTTGAATTTTAAAATGTTATTACATTAATTGTGCCAAAGTGGTTTGAAATATCAAAAAAGTGGTGGTTAGAAAATTTGACCTTAAAAATTGATAGTCGTTTTGTTTTTTTCAAACCAAGTTTAGACCTATTTTTTTATGTTGTCATCCTTTTCAAAATGGCCCATTGTTTCAAAGCATTTCGGGCTTCTACGGCAGGATAGCCCAACATGGTTTTGCCAGCAGGCACATCGGCAGTTACGCCCGACCCCGCACCAATGATGGCACCATCGCCAATGGTTGTGTGGTCTTTTATAGAGGCACTCCCTCCTATAATCACACCATTGCCCAACGTTACAGAGCCCGCCAAACCTGAATTTCCTGCCATAATACAGTATTTTCCTAGCTTACAATTGTGCGCTATTTGAACCAAATTATCTATCTTACACCCATCGCCAACAATGGTCGAACTAAACTTGCCTCGGTCCACACACGAGTTGGCTCCAATTTCTACATCTTTGCCAATAATCACATTGCCAATTTGTGGTATTTTTACCAAACCTCTTTCAGGACAAGGTCTAAATCCAAAGCCATCGGCTCCAATGCTGGCATTGGGATGCAAAATGGTTCTGTCGCCAATTTCACATCTTTCTCTTACAACTACACCAGGCCAAAAGGTTACTTGTTCGCCTATAATACATTGATCTAATATGGTTACATTAGCATAAATGGTAGTGTTTTTTCCAATTTTTACGTCTTTTCCTATATATACACCCGCTCCTATTTGACAATTTTCGCCCATGTGTACCGAAGGATCTATCTGTGCCGATGGGTGAATTTTGGTACTAAAAACAGGCATCGGTGGTGCAAACATTTCTAAAATTTGCGACATGGCCAAATCGGCATTTTTCACTTTTATAAAAACCCTGTTTGGGCCAGGAGCAATGCTAATATTTTCATTAACAACTGCTGCACATGCCTTGGAATTTTGCCACATTTTTTCGTATTTGGCATGTCCTATAAAAGTAATTTCAGTAGCTGTGGCCATTTCAAGTTGCTCTGGTGCCGTTATGTGATGGGTCGTTTCGCCCTCTATAGTGCCCTGCAAAATGTGGTTGATTTCGGTGATGGAAAACGTTTTCATATTTGGTAGTTTTTTTAGTGGTGCTTGTTTGGTTTGGAAATCATTATCCCGCTGCTTCCAAACAAACTTTGGTTGTAATTGGTTCAAATAAAGTAAATTATGCAACACAAAACTAATTTTTGGCCTTCTTTTTTCAAAAATATTAGTCCGTGTTTTTTTCTTAACAAAAATTACAATAAGTCCTATAGGCTAGATGTTCAAATGCTAAATAGCATTTTTTCTAGCTATTAAAAAGGGCGTTAAAATTTGTATGATGCAACTTCTACACTTTCAAGATTTAACTTTCAAGATTTAAAAAAAAATAATAAGGAGCTATTCCAGCTTTCGTTTCAAGTCCTCGGCCCCAAAAAAGTTTTTTGTACACCACAAAAGGAGCTTCCGCTGGTCGCTCTTTTGTGGCTACAAAAAATCTTTTTGGGGCTTTCGGCCTTTCCACTACAATCTGGGCTAAAATAAATCCGTTTTCAAAAGAAGCATTGTTTTAAAAATCAATTTTTATGATTTTTTCCAAATAACTTTCGGCTATGTTGTTTTTATTTACTTTTAAAACCATCATAAAAGGAGCATCAAGCAAAGGAATATCTCGATCAAAATCACACTTTTGTTGCAATGATGTCCAATTTTGACACAAAAAATTGGTAATGGCCCACGTGCCTTTGTTTTCCATACCGCATAAAAAATAACAATTTATAGTTTCTGCCCCAAACTTTATGGCAAGTTTCAGCAAAAAACCCGTATCAAAATTTGAATTAGAATCATAATAATCCGTCCAAACGGGCTGTTTCAAATGTTCATTAAAATACCGCACCCTAAACCGCATAGGATCGTCAGTATATTCTATATAATGATGGGCGTGGTTTTCTAAAACCCATCGAAAAAAATAATTGGAATAAAACCCAATCGAGAATATACAACTTGGTTTATTTTAGTTCAAAACTGTTTCATTAATAGATAAAATTCCATCCTCAAGCTGAATGATCTCTTGGTCGTAAATCCTTTTTGGCAACGTTTGATTGTAATTGTGAAATAAATGAATGAGTTCCAAAAGACATTCGGTATCTCGAGAATCGACCGTTTGTTCATTTATTAACGGAAATTTACCTTTGACAACCGAGTTTGAAAAAGCCAAATTAGAATCAAAAATGGGTTGAATGACCAAAATTTTGCCTTCTTTTTTTATCCCAAAAAAAGTATGCAAAGTCAATGAAAAAGCCGAAATATAATCTTGCGGATTGGCATAACCAATAAATTTGATAAAAATCTGCAAGTAATCTTCCTGAAAATTAACCACTTCCACCGATTTTGCTTCATTCCATTTCCGCCACAAATACATGCTATTAAAGGTCGTAGAAAAAGAAATTCCGGTAGATTCTTCTATTATTTTTTGAAAAAAAGTCTTGCCTCCAAAGCCATCATTCAATTTCCAAATAGAGGTTTCAGACCCCTTAAAAGTCATGCCTCGTTGTATAAATGCTTCTTGTAGTTTGGTTTTTACTTCAAAGTATAATTTTTCGCAAAGGTTTTTATTCAAATTCATGTGGCTTATTTTATTCCGTTATGTTCCAAAATTGTTCCAAATTTAAACTAAATAATTTATAAAAATAACATAAATACAAAAATAAAAATGGTCTAATAATTCTATTTTTGTATCATAAACCAACCAAAATGACTATCAAAAAAACCAATTCTTTCGTTTCTGTACTTGGCTTACTTTTTATTTTTGTAGTCCATACATTACAAGCCCAAAACAACAACAGTGTTTTGATTCCTGCTAAAATGCCCATAAAAATTGACCCTTCCCAATATTACAAAGAAGCATACCGACCACAATTTCATTTTTCGCCCGAAAAAAAATGGATGAATGACCCTAACGGCATGTTATATTACAAAGGAACTTATCATTTGTTTTACCAATATTATCCCGAAGACATCGTTTGGGGACCCATGCACTGGGGACACGCCACGAGCACCGATTTAATCCATTGGCAACACAAAAAAATAGCTTTGTTTCCAGATGAACTGGGCTATATTTTCTCCGGTAGTGCTGTGATGGATTTAGACAATACTTCGGGGCTAGGCAGCAAGGAACATCCCCCAATGGTGGCTATTTTTACGTACCATAATATGGAATTTGAAAAAGCTGGCAAAACCAATATGCAAAACCAAGGGCTCGCATACAGCTTGGATGCTGGCGAAACTTGGACAAAATATACAGGAAACCCAATTATCAACAATAGCAGTTTGCGTGATTTTAGAGACCCAAAGGTTTTTTGGAACAACGAAATTAAACTATGGAATTTGGTTTTGGTAGCAGGAGACAGAACCCAAATTTACAATTCTAAAAACTTGACTAACTGGAAATTAGAAAGCGAATTTGGAAAAGAATATGGTGCTCACGGAGGCGTTTGGGAATGTCCTGATTTGTTCAAAATAAAAGTAAACGGCAGTTCAGAAGAAAAATGGGTCTTGCTCGTTAGCCTCAATCCAGGTGCACCAAACGGTGGATCAGCAACCCAATATTTTGTTGGGGATTTTGACGGTAAAGTATTCAAAACCAAGCAAAAAGACACCAAATGGGTCGATTATGGCACCGATAATTACGCTGGTGTAACTTACAATGATGCCCCGAATGGCAATCGCATTTTCTTAGGCTGGATGAGCAATTGGAATTACGCCCGAAACACGCCGACTTCTACTTGGCGAAGTGCCATGACTTTACCAAGAACACTTGCTCTTACTGCCATCAACGGGGAGTATTTTTTACAAAGCAAACCCGTTCCACAAATAAAATCTCTTTTGGTTTCGGACTATTCAAAAAAAGAAATAGTGCTGAAAAAAGGAGAAAAATTGACTTTTGACTACCCTAATTTGAATCAATCGCAAATCCAATTTCAATCCGAAAACAAAAACTTGAAATTGATTTTTTCAAATGAAGTAAATGACAGTCTGGTAGTCCATTACGACGCAAAAAAACAGCTGTTTTCAATCGACAGACGGCATTCAGGAAAAGTAGATTTTGAAAAAAGTTTTGGCGAAAAAATACACCTTACTCCTACTCCATTGCTTCGTTCAAAAACAATCGATTTTCAAATTATTTTGGATTGGTCGTCTATAGAAATTTTCCTAAATGGAGGGGTTTATACTTTTACAGAACAAATTTTCCCTAACCAAGTTTTTACCAAATTAACAATTCAATCTGCTGAAAATCAAAATATTAAAAATATAACTTTCGATTCTATCAAAGGAATTTGGTAAAACTTACTTTATCAACCAACATCATTAACTAAACCACAAAAACTAAAAAAAATGAACAACAAAAAAATTCTCTACTGGTCCATTGTAGTCGCTCTGGCGGGATTCTTATTCGGTTTTGACACCGTTGTAATTTCGGGTGCCGACAAACAATTGCAACAATTATGGGGCTCTTCGGATTTGTACCACGGCTTGGTAGTTATGTCGTCTGCCTTATGGGGCACCGTGATTGGTGCTATATTTGGCTCCTATCCAACCAATATTTTAGGTCGAAAAAAGACCCTAATCATCATTGGATTATTGTTTTTTATCTCGGCAATCGGAACCGCTTTTGCCAATGATTCTATCATTTTCTCAATATTTAGATTCCTTGGCGGTATCGGAATTGGGGCTTCAACCATTGCAGCGCCTACTTATGTTTCTGAAATTGCACCTGCCAAAGACCGTGGAAAATTAGTGGCTTTGTACCAATTCAATATCGTTTTTGGGATTTTAATTGCCTTTACTTCTAATTTTTATTTACAAGATATTGGGGAAAATTCTTGGCGTTGGATGCTTGGAATTCAGGCGTTTCCCGCTTTTGTTTATACCCTTTTGGTTTTTGGAATTCCCGAAAGTCCACGTTGGATTTTTGAATACAAAAAAGACCGTGCACAAGCCATTTCAATTTTAAAACAAATCAATACCGACGCTCAAGCCGAAGAAGAAATGGCTGCTATTGAAAAAGAAACATCCCAAGAAATCAAAAACGAATCGATTTTTATGAAAAAATACAGAACGCCTTTGCTTTTGGCTTTTTTCATTGCCTTTTTCAACCAATTGTCAGGAATAAACGCCTTTTTGTATTATGCACCACGTATTTTTGAATTGGCAGGATTAGAAAAATCAGCTTCTTTTTTAAGCAGCATCGGAATTGGTATCATCAACTTATTATTTACCATGGTCGGGATTTCATTAATTGACAAATACGGCCGAAAAACCTTGATGTATCTGGGTTCTGTGGGGTATATCATTTCGTTAGGATTAGTAACCACCGCTTTTTTCTTTGAATGGAAAGGCATGGCAGTACCACTCTTTTTCTTTTTGTTTATCGCCTCGCACGCCATTGGTCAAGGTGCTGTAATTTGGGTGTTTATTTCAGAATTATTTCCTAATAAATTAAGAGCAGCAGGCACCTCTTTTGGCACCTCGGTTCACTGGGTTTTAGCGGCATTAATTCCGTCTTTTATACCCTTTTTATTCAAAGAAATTGGTACGACAACCGTTTTTGCCATTTTCTGTATCATGATGGTATTCCAACTGCTTTGGGTTTTCTTTAAAATGCCCGAAACAAAAGGCAGAACCTTAGAAGAATTATCCGAAAGTTTGTCTAATTCAGACAAAACCAACCATTAAAATATTTGTTATGTCAAAAAAAATAGTTTGTTTTGGCGAGGTCTTATTTGACGTTTTCCCAACACATAGAAAAATTGGTGGAGCACCCTTAAATGTTGGGCTTAGAATGGCTTCGCTAGGAATGGACACCCAAATCATCAGCCGCATTGGACATGATGAAATAGGAAAAGAATTGCTCGATTTTGTAACCGAAAACGGTCTGAATACCAGTTCCATCCAAATAGACGAAAATTTTGGAACGGGTGAAGTTTTGGTACAATTAGACGAAAAAGGTTCGGCTTCTTACACCATCAATTATCCTGTGGCTTGGGACAAAATTGAAGCCAATACCGAAGCGCAGGAAGTTGTCAAAAATGCCGATGCTTTGGTTTTCGGAAGTTTGGTTTGCAGGGATGCCGTTTCCCATCAGAGCTTGTTAAGCTTATTAGAATCAGCCAAATACAAAATTTTCGATGTAAATTTGAGAGCACCATTTTATACGATAGATTTGCTTTTAGATTTTATGAATCGTGCCGACTTTATCAAATTCAATGATGATGAATTGTATGAAATCAGTGCCGATTTAGGGTCGCCATTTCATTCATTGGAACAAAACATTCAGTTTATTGCGAAAAAAACCAACACCAAGCACATTTGCGTAACCAAAGGCAGCCACGGGGCAGTTTTATTATACAACGACCAATTGTTTTATAATAGTGGCTACAAAATAACCGTTGCCGATACTGTTGGAGCGGGAGATTCGTTTTTGGCGGGATTATTAACCAAATTATTGACGGGAATTGCACCACAAGATGCCATTGATTTTGCCTGTGCTTTAGGGGCTTTGGTGGCACAAAAAGAAGGTGCAAATCCGAAAATTTCAGCTGAAACTATTGCTGAATTTATGCAAATTTAAAACATGAATATAAAAATAAACCACATTCAACACCTTGGAATTCCTGTCTCCGATATTCAAAAATCGGTGGCGTTTTATGAACAATTAGGTTTTTCAAACGTCATGCCTTCTACTTTTGAAATAGATGGTGAACAAGGCGGCATTGTCGCCATGATGCAACGAGAATCCATGATTATTGAGTTGTATCAATTGCCTGCTTCCCATTTGCCAGAAATCAAAAACAGAAAAGATGGCCACATCGACCATATTGCTTTTGATGTGGACGATATTGATTTGACCTTCAAAACCTTGAAAGAAAATCATTTTCACATCCTCGAATCGGCACCTGTTTTTCTGAATTTTTGGACCAAAGGCTGTAAATATTTCAACATTTTAGGTCCAGACGGAGAACGTTTGGAATTTAACGAAATCATCAAATAAAAAAAAACAAAAAGTTGTCGATTACAAACCGCCAACTTTTTGGTTATAAATTATACCGAATAAACATATTTGATATTAAAAATTTATTTATGATTTTAAAAAAAGAATTATGCTTTTTTTTCAGCAACAAGCGTTGCAATATTGATGATCACTTCAATAGCTTTTTGCATACTTTCTACTGGAACATATTCGTATTTTCCATGAAAATTATGTCCTCCTGCAAAAATATTCGGACACGGCAAACCCATGTAGGACAATCGGCTGCCATCGGTACCCCCTCTGATAGGCTTGATTAGAGGTTTGATGCCAGCGTTTTTCATTGCTTTTTCGGCCAAATCAACTATGTGCATAACTGGTGCAATTTTGTCTCGCATGTTGTAATACTGATCGTCCATTTCGAGTATTGCAATGGGTGAACCAAATTGTTTTTGGTACTTTTTATTGATTTTGCTTACTATTTTATTGATTTTTTGCTTTCTTTTCTTGAATTTTTTAGCATCATGATCTCTGATAATCAATTCAACAACAGATTTTTCGATACTTCCAGAAAGGTGTGTTAGGTGATAAAAACCCTGATAACCAGCCGTTTTTTGTGGGATTTCATCCTTTGGCAACTTATTCATAAACTGTTGGGCAATCAACATGGCATTTATCATTTTGCCTTTGGCATAGCCAGGATGTACACTTGTACCTTTAAAGGTGATTTTGGCTCCTGCTGCATTAAAATTTTCGTATTCTAATTCGCCAATTTGGCTTCCATCCATTGTATAAGCCCAATCGGCCCCAAACTGCGCTACATCAAAATGGTCAGCTCCCCTACCTATTTCCTCATCTGGAGTAAAACCTACTCTAATTTTGCCATGCTTAATTTCAGGATGTTGTACTAAAAATTCCATAGCACAAATAATTTCTGTCAATCCAGCCTTGTCGTCTGCTCCCAACAAGGTCAAGCCATTGGTAGTTATCAATGTTTGTCCTTTATATTGCAACAAATCTTCAAAATAATCTGGCGATAAAACAATATTTTTTTCCTGATTTAGTACAATATCTTTACCATCATAATTTGAAATTACTTGGGGCTTTACATTGGTACCAGAAAAATCTGGCGATGTATCATAATGGGATACAAAACCAATTGTAGGTACATCATATAAAACATTACTTGGTAAAGTGGCCATCACATAGCCTTTTTCATCAATACTAACCTCCGAAAGGCCAATTTGTTTTAATTCTTTTACAAGTAAATGAGCCAAATCAAATTGTTTGGCAGTACTAGGCGTAGTTTCAGAGGCCGCATCAGATTGTGTATCGATGGTTACATAGCTTATAAAACGGTCTATAATGTGTTGCATAATTTTTTTTTAACAAATTTACAAATAATAATTAATTTGGAATGTTTTCTATTAAAACATTATGTCCTTGGCTATCAAAATACGTGCAAGTCCATTGCTCCAAACACACCTCCCATTTGGCAATACCCGTTTTGGCACAATCACTACAAAAAGTAGGAAAATCTGTTTTTTGTTGCTGATGGTCTTTTAGTTTAGACATAAACAACTGACTATCAGTAGTTTGATTAACCAATAGTGCTTCATACAAAGGAGCTGTTTTCAACTGAAAACCCGCTACACCCGTATAAATTGTTTGGCCATTTGCAACAAAGGTTTCAAAACTTTTGACTCCAATATTGAAGAGATTTTGCATTAAAAAAGGAAAATCAGCAGCAGATTTCACCTCTTGATGGGCTACTATAATTTGATTTAAAGTAAACATAATTGTATTTTTTTATAAATAAAAAATTTCTTTTTTAGGAAAGCGTAACACTCTTTCCATCCAAAAATTCAAGTACAAACATATTGTTTTTTTTGATGAAATGTCAAAAAACAAACATGAATTTAGTTTTAAAAAAAATGTGTTAACTATACGACTTATACCACTGACATACAACATATTACAATATTACATACCGCTAAACTGTACATATAATAACCATTTAGCATCACACTATTTTGGGCGTTCCCCAAGGGTCGGGCTATTCGTTTCAAACAACGTTCATTGAACTCCAAAAAAAATATAATTTTGTTAAATAATCTTTTTTGCCCCAAAAAGAGGGGCAAAAAAGGATTTCCACTGCTATCCCTAACGCACTATATGCAAATAACAGCATTTTATCTTTCAAAGATTGATTATTGGAACTCAAAATTCAATTAAAAAAAGCCATTTCAAAATTAAAATGATTTTTTTTGAAATAAGTTTCATTTTTTTTTGAAAGTTTAAAAATAAATATTATCTTTGCCTCGTAATATTATAGAAATGGAATTTATAGAAGCTAAAAACAAATTTGTACAAACCTGGGGGGCTTTAGGGTCGCAGTGGGGCATCAATAAAACGATGGCTCAAATACATGCCTTGTTGATGGTGTCTCATGAAGCAGTTTCGATGGAAGATATTATGGAAGCGTTACAAATATCCAGAGGCAATGCCAGTATGAATTTGCGGGCATTGATGGATTGGGGCATCGTATATAAAGAATTTAAGGTGGGCGAACGCAAAGAATACTTTATAGCTGAAAAAGATTTAGACGAATTAGCTGTAAAAATATCCAAAGAAAGAAGTAAAAGAGAGATAAAACCAGCTTTAAAAATTTTAAAAGAAGTATCGTCTATTGAAGTACAAAATAATGAAGCCGAACAACATTTTGTAAATCAAACTTTAAAGCTTTATGATTTTGTTTTAAAAGCAGATAACGTTTTAGACAAAATAACCGAATATAAAGACAATTGGCTAACCCAATTATTGATAAAATTTGTCAAATAATTTTTTTCAATCAAACTTTCATTTTTTTCTGAAAGTTTAAAATTTAATGATATATATGAAACAAACCTTTTTTAAACAATAAAAATATGAACTCAATAATCAAAAAAAACACCTATTTTTTAATAGTAATAATCATTATAATTTTATTATTATTGTGGTTTTTATTAATTTATCACGGTGATTATGGCACAACTTTATTCTTTGGCATTCCTATTAGCATTGGCTTTTTAATGGGATACATTCAATGTATAAAAATCAATGACCAATCAAAAATAAAACAATATCTGTATATATTTTTTAAAATAGTTCTAGTATTGTTTGTTTTTTCTTCAATACTTATATTATTAGGAATTGAAGGAGCAATATGTATCATCATGGCAATGCCTTTTATAATATTGCCTTTATTTTTAGCATATCTTTTTGGCAATTATATCGGCACATTGGATCTTAAAAAAAGACTACATTCTTTCTTTTTTTTGTTATTTGTAAGTCCCACTACGTATATTTACGACTCAAATGTTTTACCTATAAATGGAATTGTAACAACTACATTGACAATCAATACTTCTTGTGAAAATATATGGGAAAAATTAAATTCTAAAATAATATTCAAAGAAAAACCTGCTTACTTATTTGAAAATGGTATTAGCTATCCTAAATCTATTGAATATACCAACATTGACAACTATAAATCTTACAAATGTATAACCAATAATGATAGCCTAGACTTAGAAATCATTTCTAGTATTAAAAACAAAAAGATGCAATTCAAACCTAGGATTCAAACCATACCCATGCGAGAAATTTCTCCCTATAAAAACATAGATGCGAAACACCTTCATGACTATTTTTTTGTTAATTATGGAATAATTTCCTTAGAAAAAATTAACGACCATCAAGCCAAAATAATTGCTCAAACAGCATATCAATATCATATTGCTCCAAAGTGGTATTGGGAAATTTGGACAAATTATATTATTAATGACATGCAAAATTATGTATTGCAATCTTTAAAATTAGAGTTTCATGAGTGAATTCAATGCCAAAAAATATTTCAATACTATTTCAAGTATTTATAAAAAAAACGAGGTTATATCTTTAGGTTTTACAACATTTTTTAGAAAAAAAATGATATTTAAGTTAAATAATAGAAATAATTTAGATATACTGGATGTAATGTGCGGTACAGGCGAAAACATCAAAATAGTATTGGCAAACAAAATTGCAAGGAAAATAACCGGAGTTGATTTTTCGGAAGAAATGAACAAAATGGCTCAAAAAAATATTCAAAATAATAAAGTTGATTTCATTTGTAATGATTATTTTGAAACAAATTTTCAAAATAATAAGTTTGATGCTATAATGTGCTCTTTTGGTATCAAACACCTTTCAGACCAGCAGATCTCAAAACTTGTTACTAAAACCGTTCAACTTTTAAATTTTGATGGAGAAATTTTAATTTTAGAATTGGTAAAGCCAAACAACAAAATTGTTCAATTGGTTTTAAACCTTTATTTGAAATATTTTTTAAGCTTAATTTTTAATGAATATTTTAAACCATTATATCCAGTAATTGTTAATTTTAAAAATATGGATGACATTAAAGAAAAATTCATAAGTTATAATCTAATAACAATAAGTCACAATAGATATTGCGATCTTTTTGAAATTTTACATCTTAAAAAAATTAAAAATTAAAATCAAATGAATTGGAACATCACCGCTTATGTGTGCTACCTGACTATAACTGGTGGAATCATATACAAAGTAGGAAAAATATGCTATTATAACGGCATTATCATGGTTCAACAACTTTTGCCCCATCATGTCGAATGGTGTGTCCGAATCAATCAAATGTTGTTGGTGGCTTATTATCTGGTCAATATGGGGTATGGTGCCACCTGTTTAATTCATTGGGACCACATTCAAACCGCACAACAGCTTGTTGAAACTATTGCCCAAAAAACGGCACTAATTATGGGAATTATTGCTTTTTTACATTACATGAATATTTACATTATTATCAAATATATACAAAAATTAATCTAAACACTTTTACATTATGGAAACTAAAATCATCCTTATTGGTTATGCAATTTACTTGCCTATTGCTTTATTTTTAATCTTTTATGTGTCTAAAACGCTTTTCAAAAACAGCAAAATTTATATGATAGACATCTTCAACGGTCGAGAAGCCATTGCCTTTGCAACCAACACCCTTTTTCAAACGGGTTTTTATTTGCTCAACATTGGTTATGCTCTTATGATATTGGAAATCAACTTGTATGAACCCAACTATCAAAAATTAATGGAAGCCTTGAGCTACAAAATTGGTGGTTTTTCTATCTATTTAGGCTTGATGCTTTTTGTTAATTTGTATTTCTTTTTTAGAGGTAAAAGAAAGGCTAAAGAAAACAAATTCAACACGTTACACAATCTAAATGTCTAACCCATGAAAAACCAATTTCATAAAATTGTTATTGCTGGTGGTACTGGTTTTTTAGGAAAAGTATTGCAAAAATATTGTTATGAGTCCACCACCGAAATCGTTATTCTAACTCGTGGCCAATCGACAGTCGATTCAAAAATAAAGTATGTAAACTGGGATGCCAAAACTTTTTCAGGATGGGAAAAACACTTGGAAGGTGCAGACGTATTGATAAACCTAACAGGGAAATCTGTTGATTGTAGGTACACCGAGGCCAACAAAAAAATAATTTTAAATTCAAGAATAGACAGCACCGCCATTTTGAATCAAGCAGTATTACAATGTCTCAATCCTCCAAAACATTGGCTAAATATCTCAACAGCAACCATATACAGGTTTTCGTTAGACAAACAAATGGACGAATATACAGGCGAAATAGGGTCGGATTTTTCGATGGATGTTGCCAAAGCTTGGGAGCAAACTTTTTTTGGAACAACAACACCCAAAACCCTAAAAACAGCCTTACGAACATCAATTGTATTGGGGCATCAGGGTGGTGCATTGGTTCCACTAAAAAAGATCACTCTAATGGGTTTTGGCGGTAAGCAAGGACCAGGAAACCAACTTATTAGTTGGATTCACGAACAGGATTTTGCCCGTGCTGTTGCCCATATCATCCAACAAAAAATCATTGGTCCTGTCAATATAGTATCCCCAAAACCGATTAGTAATCAGGATTTTATGTCCAAATTAAGAGCCCATCTCAATAGGCCTTTTGGCATTGCGGTTTCAAATCGCTTATTACATTTTGCCGCTTTTCTTATTCAAACCGAACCCGAATTGGTATTGAAAAGCAGAAATGTAATTCCAAAAAAATTAATCAAAAATGGCTTCCAATTTGAATTTGACACGCTCGATAAAGCATTAAAATCATTAACCTCAACAAAAAGTTGCTTCAAATAATGCACAAAAATGTTTACTGATTTTGGCCTTTACTTCTTGCTCATCGACACTTGCAACGCCAAGTTCTACTTGTAACGATGTAACAGCTTTGCCTTTTATGCCACAAGGAATAATGTTGTCAAAATACCCCAAATCAACATTCACATTCAAGGCAAAGCCGTGCATGGTTACCCATCGGCTGGCACGCACTCCCATAGCACATATTTTTCGAGCAAATGGTGTACCTACATCTAGCCAAACCCCTGTTTCGCCTGGACTTCGACTTGCTGAAAGTCCATAGTCAGACAAAGTCAGCATGATTGTTTCTTCTAAAAGCCTTAAATATTTATGAATATCTGTAAAAAAATTCTCTAAATCTAAAATCGGATAACCTACTATCTGTCCAGGGCCATGATAAGTAATATCGCCTCCCCTATTGATTTTATAAAAAGTAACCCCCTTGCTTTTTAATTGATTTTCTGTAAGTAATAAATTACTAATGTCGCCGCTTTTGCCCAGTGTATATACATGCGGATGACTTACAAACAAAAAGTAGTTTGGTGTCTTGATTTGTGTATCATTTTGCCGATTGGCAATCTTCAAATCGACAATTTCCTTAAACAAAGCCTCCTGATAATCCCAGCAGTCTTTATAATCTCGATAACCTAATTCTTGTAAGTAAATATCTTTATTCATTTGTTTGTAATCCATAAAACTGCTTCCTAAATTTTGTTCTAAACCTCCAATAGTTGCTACAAAGTTACACTTTTTATAGTCTAATGCATTAATTATATTGTCCCGATAATTTTACATTACATGTTTTTTATATATTTGCCCATGCAAAAATTAGAAATAACATCAATGAGTGTTTCAGAGATTGAAGCCTTATTAAAATCGAAAGAAGACTATAAGATTGCTCTTCGTTTGTTTAGTATTTTATCAATTGCTAAAGGAGAAAGTAGTCGTAAAGCACAGGAATTATTACTCTTAAGTCATAATCAAATTTGTATTTGGGTAAAAAGGTTTAACGAATTTGGATTAGAAGGATTGTATGACAAGCCTAAAACAGGTAGAAAACCAAAAATTACAAATGATCAGTTGGATTGGTTGAAAAATTTAATACTTAATGAAAGCCCCACGAAATATGGCTTTAATACTGAAACATGGACGGCTCCTTTACTAGTAAAAGTTGTTGAAAAACATTGTAATATAGTTTATTCAGATGATATGATCTATGTGCTATTAAAAAAGAAGATGGGTTTAACTCACAAAAAAGGCAAGGGTTTTTATGCGGAGGAAAAGCCAGAATTGAGAGAAAAATTTGTTGAGGATTTAAAAAAAACGCTATGAATGCCTTACTGAAGCTATTTTTATATTTGAAGATGAATGCATTATGAGCAATACAGCTGACATTTCCTATAAGTGGAGTAAAAAAACATATTGAAATACTACCGTATAAAAGTGTGTATTTTTTATGTAATCTTAATTATTAGCTTGATTATCATATTAGTCCTATTTCATACGTCAAATTTATAATCGACTTCAAAAAAAAAACACCTCATACCGTTTTTTAAAACTGTAAGAGGTGCCAATAGTAGTGAATTATTTAGGTTAAGATATTCCTTATTTGTATTGTTTTTAAGTTATTGTTTTGTTTTTACAATAATATTCATATTTGGTTGCAAATATATATAATTTATTTCTATTATCATCAATAAAATAAAATATTTGTATGTATTTAAAGATATTTTACATTTTATATCCATTTTTATATGATAACCGTGCTATTACTCCATAAATAAAAGGTTTATAAAAAAGACAAGCCAAAAACATACGCTGTTTGTATTGCCGACAATCATTTGTATAGGTTCCAAAAACGATGCCTTTTACTAAAAAAAAGATGCCTTGGTCTGTTATTTTTCGACTTGTCTTATATTTTTAAATCAACTATTCTTTTATAATTTTCAATGTTTTGCTGCCTTTTTCTGTTTTTAATTTTACAAAATAAATGCCGCTGGCACGTTGGCTCAAATCCTGATGTACTTCTTTAGCATCAACGCTGATGCTTTCCAAAATCCTACCCCCAATGTCATACCAATCCAGTTTTTTGATGGCTTCTTGGCTTTGAATATGTAGTTGATCTTTTGTAGGATTTGGATATATTTGAACCGTAATCGCATCATTATCGTTGGTTCGCAACGTTTCAAATACCGTTGTGGCATCGTTGGTTTCAATTGGGAAATTATAGTCAAAAAAGATATTGGCATTAGACGTTACATGACCAGTAGTTTGCACGTTGGGGTTCGACTTCATTTTGAACAGCACATGTCCGTGACCTCCCGATGGTGAGCCTGCCAACTGGATGTTCTCGAAAATAAATTCCACCAAATTGCCGTTTAATCGGGTGTAAACGTTGTGCGAGGCATTCATCACTTGCAACGAACTCAAATCGTATTCCGCTGGATTGATGGTTGTGGCTACAACAATATTTTCGGCAGCTGCCGTGCCTGTGTTTTCAAATCGCACGTTATAATGGAGGTAATTGCCAATCATACTTGGATCCAAACTACTACCCTCTAAACAGTAAATATCATTTGGATCAAACGATCCGACCACCGTTTGATTATAAACAAAAACGTTGTCTGCAGGCACTTCGTCGCCCGTAAGTGGGGTAATTTGAGCATTAAAAGCCAATATATCGCCATTATTTACCGCTGGCGTTTCGGTTGGTGTATTGACGTTTAAAGTAAAGGCGATGCTACGGTTTTCAAACGGCAACAAATTGCTGTAATTCCATGACAATGAACCTGTTGCATTTGAAGTTGGCGTTATTGAAGCACTAACAAAATCCGATTTTGCATCATCAAAGGTAACAGAAACTGCTCCCGAAAGCGGTTGGTTGCCTTTGTTTTTATACACCAAACGATACTCAGCATCAAAACCAGGGCGGGCGGGGGTTACTTGTGCCAAAACCACTTCCAAATCGTTGTGGGTGCCATTGGGTGTAATGCAAAAATCCTGACTTGCGGTATTGTTGTTATTATTGGCAAAAGCAATTTGCGTTGTGACTGGCGACACATTAAAGTATGTTGGATTTTCCAATTGAGGGGTTAGAGTAAACGTGCCATTGTTCATAAAAAAGGCATAATCGCCCTCAAAATTGGTAAACGTAGAACCCGAATTGGTGCCATCGGTCATATTAACCCTTAAAAACTCAAAGGGAGCATCGTTGGTGTCGCAGCCGTTGGTTTCGTTGTCGTATAGTGCGTTGCCCGAAATGGTGTTGTAGTTGCCGCCTGGAGTAAATGAACAGTAATCAGATACACTACAATTATTATAACCTAGTGTTGTTAGATTATTAATAATGCTTTCCATTTCTGATATTCCTAATCCATTTGAATAACTATCTGCACAAATATAATGTATATTAGGATTGTTATTTATATATAATATTTCGTTTCTACCGTTTTTTACAAACAACGAGTTCAAATTGTTTGTATCGCAATTAATAGTAATAATATCACTACAATCGTTAAAATCTAATGACGTTATGATATTGTTGGTACAATTTACTTCTCGTAATTTTATCAATCCAATTGTATTTAATGTCGTTAATTGACTATTATAATTACAATTCAAAATTTGCAATTCAAATAATCCAAAAAGATCAACAGAAGTTATTTGATTGTTGTTTTGGATTTTTATGCTTTTTAAATTGGTAAAAATATTCAAATCATTAAGAGAAATTAAGTTAGTGTTGTGAATATAAATGTGAGTTACTGCAATAGCCTCACTTACTTGTATTTCCCCATCATTGTTTGCATCTACCACACCATAAGATGTAGGTAAATAATTAACATCATCCCAACCAAATCCTACAGAAAGCGTGTTAGAATCGGCGGCTATTAAATATGCCTTAAAATTTACATCCGGTATATTCACAATTTGCCCATTAGCAAAAGCCACGGCACATAATAAAACTAGGGTTGTATATATTTTTTTCATAATTATCTCATTTATTTCTTCATCAATTTTTCCACTTTTTTACCAGTTTCAGTTTGGATTTCTAGGATGTACATACCTGTTTTTAAGTGGTTTACATCTATTGTTTTTTGTAATGAATCGGCTTTTATAAATTGTACAATTCTGCCTTGGGCGTCGAAAATGGTGATGGCATTGATATTGCTTTGGGCCGATAGGGTAACGCTGTCTTCTGCTGGATTGGGTGCTATTGTTATGGTTGCATCTTTCGTAAAATCTTGATTACTAAGGGTTTCAAACACGGTTGTGGCATCGTTGGTTTCAATTGGGAAATTATAGTCAAAAAAGATATTGGCATTAGACGTTACATGACCCGTAGTTTGCACGTTGGGGTTCGACTTCATTTTGAAAAGCACATGTCCGTGACCTCCCGATGGTGAGCCTGCCAACTGGATGTTCTCGAAAATAAATTCCACCAAATTGCCGTTTATTCGGGTGTAAACGTTGTGCGAGGCATTCATCACTTGCAACGAACTCAAATCGTATTCCGCTGGATTGATGGTCGTTGCCACCACAATATTTTCGGCAGCTGCCGTGCCTGTGTTTTCAAATCGCACGTTATAATGTAGGTAATTGCCAATCATACTTGGATCCAAACTACTGCCCTCTAAACAGTAAATATCATTTGGATCAAACGATCCAACCACCGTTTGATTATAAACAAAAACGTTGTCTGCAGGCACTTCGTCGCCCGTAAGTGGGGTAATTTGAGCATTAAAAGCCAATATATCGCCATTATTTACCGCTGGCGTTTCGGTTGGTGTATTGACATTTAAAGTAAAGGCGATGCTACGGTTTTCAAACGGCAACAAATTATTGTAATTCCATAACAATGAACCTGTTGTATTTGAAGTTGGCGTTATTGAAGCATTTACAAAATCCAATTTTGCATCATCAAAGGTAACAGAAACTGCTCCCGAAAGCGGTTGGTTGCCTTTGTTTTTATACACCAAACGATACTCGGCATCAAAACCAGGGCGGGCGGGGGTTACTTGTGCCAAAACCACTTCCAAATCGTTGTGGGTGCCATTGGGTGTAATGCAAAAATCCTGACTTGCGGTATTGTTGTTATTATTGGCAAAAGCAATTTGCGTTGTGACTGGCGACACATTAAAGTATGTTGGATTTTCCAATTGAGGGGTTAGAGTAAACGTGCCATTGTTCATAAAAAAGGCATAATCGCCCTCAAAATTGGTAAACGTAGAACCCGAATTGGTGCCATCGGTCATATTAACCCTTAAAAACTCAAAGGGAGCATCGTTGGTGTCGCAGCCGTTGGTTTCGTTGTCGTATAGTGCGTTGCCCGAAATGGTGTTGTAGTTGCCGTTTGGTGTAAAGGAGCAGTAATCACCAACTACGCAAGTATCCCACATTTCATAAAGGTTTACAATTAATTGCACACTTTGTTGTTCTATGTCATCAGCACAAATATAGGTTAGGTTTGGATTATTTAAAAACGATTTGGTTTCGTTGGTATTGTTTTTAAAGGAAATGAATTGCAAATTGTTGTTGTCGCAGTTTACAGATTGTAAGTTGCCGCAATCAGATAAATCTAAATACGTTAGATTATTATTTCTTAAATCTATATTTTCTAAAATATTTGAATTTTGCAAATTAAGTTCTGTAATTTTAGTGCCATATATTATAACATTTTTTAAATTATTTGTTCCGCTTTTGGTAATCGAGTTCAAATTAATTTTTGGTGCTAGAATATTGTTAATCATGAAATAATTATAAGCTGAACCAGATGAACTAACATTAATTTTCAAATCTTCTAAATTGTTTAAATTAGATAAATCTAAGCTAGATAATGATTGACTTGTTTGTGTACTATTATTAGTATAATCCAAATCATAGACAAACAAATCAATTTTTTTTAAATTAATACAACCATTTAATAATAATGAATTTGTTAACAATCCTGTAATTTGGATGTCTTCTAATGAAGTTAAACTTGAAAAAATTAAATTACTTAAATTAACATTATGTAACTTAACTTTTTTTAAAGAGCTACAATTTAAAAATGTAGCATTATTTATAGAATTAAAGATTTCCACATCTTCTAAATTAATCAAATTATCAAAATTAATATTAAAACTTTGCTCCCATAAATTAAATTTCACTTTTTTTAAACTATTACAATTATTAAAATTAATGTTTGTGGAATTATAAATACTGAAATTTGTTCTAATTTCAATTTCTTCTAAATTAAATAAATTAGAGAAATCAAACATGTTTACATTTCTAGCAGAAACATTATTTAATGGAGGGTCAATAATTTTAATTTTCTTTAAATTTATACAATTAGTAACGTTTAAAGAAGAAAAAATATTAATAGGACTCCAATAACTCCCATAAAGTGAAGTACAATCATAATTAATTTCTTCTAAATAAATTAACCCATTAAAATTTAAATTTGATAAAGACATATTTAACATATCAATTTTAATTAAATTAATGAAACTTGTAATCCCAGAAATATTTGAGATACTAGTATATAAATTTCCATTAGTTAAATTTGTTGAACCAATATTCAAATAACTAATATTATTTGCCTCACTCTGCTGAATCAGATTATCTCCATTCGTATCAATCACTGTCCAATTCCCATTCAAATCTTTTGCAATTTGGTTGGTTGTGGTGTTTGCTGAAAGTAACTTCAACTTAAAATTAATATCTGGAATACTCACCACTTGCCCATTAGCAAAAGCCACGGCACATAATAAAACTAGGGTTGTATATATTTTTTTCATAATGCTTGTATATTTAAATTCTATAAGGTTATTTTTTTAATAATTTCGTCCAAAAGCCCCATGCGTTTGCTCGATATGGGTACTTGGCTGTGGCACGACATTTCTACATAATTGTCTTTTTTAGAAAACGAAATAATTTCGTTTCTATTTATCAAATGCGATTGATGAATGCGTTCAAAACCAAAGGTTTGCAACAGTTCGTCATACTCTTTGAGGGTTTTTGATGTAACAATTTTCCTGCTGTCTTTCAAAAATACTTTTGTATAATTGCCCATGGCTTCAAACCTTAATAGCTGCTCTATTGGCACTATAAGTGTTTTGCTATCAGATACCAAAGCTATTTTTTTGGTTTCGGCTGGCTTGTTCAAATGTTGTAGCAGCAAGTCTATTTGTGGGTATTGGTAGTTTGTCGTTTGTTGCACTACCCTATCCAGCACTTGCCTCAATTCTTCGGCATCTATGGGTTTCAAAATATAGTCTATCACACTGTATTTAAAAGCCTTTACTGCATATTGTTGGTAGGCTGTTATGAATATAATTTTGGGGGTATAATGCGGTACATTCGTTTTCAATTTTTCTAAAATATCAAAACTGCTTCCCTCATTGATTTGAATATCCAAAAACAACAAGTCGGGCTGCTGATCAACGATACACTGATAACCATCGGACACACTGTCGGACTCGCCAACCAGTTGCAAGCTTGGCATGAGTTTTTTTAACAAAAGTCGAAGCCCTTTTCGCAATTGTAATTCGTCTTCTATCAATACTGCTTTCATGATTGTTGTAGTTTTAAATACAGGCTAATAGTAGTTCCTGGATAATTGGGGTCCAAGTGGGTTTGTTCTACTACAAGTTGGCCTCCTAGTGTTTCTATTCTTTTTTTGATTATGCCCATGGCCATCGACTGGTGTTGTAGCACCGAATGGGCTTTTTGCCATTTTGAAACTTCATATCCTATGCCATTATCTTGAATGACAACCTTTAAATGCTCGTGGTCTGTTGAAAAATCAACCCGAATTTGACCTTTAATTTTTATGGTAGCAATGCCGTGCAAAATGGCATTTTCTACTAATGGCTGCAAGAGCATAGAGGGCAACTTATAGTCTAAAATTGATGCTTTGCTATACGTAATGTCATAATCAAACTTGTTGTCAAATCGCAATTTTTCGAGGGCAATATATTGATCTAAATTGTCTATTTCGTTTGCAATCGTAATGCTATCTTCTTTTGAATTTTCTAAAGTCAGCCTCAAGAGTCGTGCAAATTTATTGAGGTATTGCGTTGCCAAGTTATATTCTTCTTGCAAAATCAAACTCGAAACACTCCCCAAACAATTAAAAATAAAATGAGGATTCATTTGCAAAAACAAGGCCTTGTGCTGCAACTCTGCTTTGTCTTTTTGCAGCTTTAAATCTAGTTTTTGTAAGTTTTGTTTTTTATAATACAAATAAAACAACAATACACCAAGCCCTATCAAACACACCAATACTCCTACCCCTCCATACAACCACCTGCGTTGCTTTTGATTGACTTGTGCTAGTTTTTGCTCCTCGAGTTGGTGTTGCATTTCTATATATTCTAATGCTTTGTCGTTGTTGTTTTGGGCTAATTTGAGTGCAATTTCGTAGTGTTTTTGTGTATGAAAAAACCTTTGTTGTGGATTGTCTGAAGCATATATCTGAGCCAACTCTAAATGAGCTATGGCTTGAATGTCTAGCACATTGAGCTGCTCGCTTATGGCAATTGTTTTTGATAACAAACTTTTGGCCAAAGTTACATTATGCTCTTTTTCGGCTAGCAAGGCCTGAAAATAATAGGTGTCTGTTAGTCCAAAAACATCGTCTATTTTGACAAATGCTTGAGTGGCTAATTGCAAATATTTTCGGGCTTCGTCAAAATGTTGTTGGTGAAAATAATAATTGCCCAAAGCATTGTACAATTCGCCTTTTGCCCTATCGTTGCTGATGTTTGAAACCTGTTTTAGTGCCAAATCTAAATAAGTTTTACCTTGCTGAAAATGATTGATTCTGATGTAATTTTTACCAATATTGGTATAAATACTTACGGTTGTTTCTACATCTTTATTACTGGTTTTCAGGGCTTTAAATAAATATCCGTTGGCCAATTCAAATTTATTCAACGACTGGTATTCGATAGCAATATTATTATAAATGGCACTTTGCATTTCAAAATTGGCCATGTACTCAAATATCCTAAGGGCTTTAAAATGGTGGTTCAAAGCCTTGGTATAATTGCTTTGCTGGCTATAAATGATACCCATGCTGGCCCAAGAATTGGCATACATTTTTTGTATATCGGGCGTGTCATTTGTATGTAATAAAAATTCAAATATTTTGTTTTCTTTCTGAAAACAAAATAATGCTTGAGGCAAATGCCCATTGATCATCAAAATATTACCTTTATGGTGGTAGGCTTTTCCAATTGTTTGGCTGTTTTTGGCATGCTGAATCACAAAATTTGTATGTTGTAACAAATCATTTTTGGGCAAATCAAAATAATTTTCTGCTTTTTTTAAATGATCCAAAACCTCAGCCCGCTCTTGTTGTACGGGCGATGAACAGCCACACCATACTAAAAGTAAAAAGAACCCTATTTTTGTTTGCATCGTGCTTACTTATTTTATACCCACAAAAGTAGTTGATTCTCAAAAACAAATGCAATAAAAATGACAATAGCCTTTATTTTTAGGATAATGGTAGTGCTTTTTTTATTAAATAAGGTTGCGTTTTGAAATTTTTATGTGATTAAATTTGACTTTTTTAAATACCATAATTGATGTACATACTACATTTACTGCAACTAGTTTTTATTGTTTATGATATAGTTTTCTTGTATTTTATCAAAAGGTTTGCTTATTAATTGTCCTTCATGTGGGTGTTAGTTTTTTAAAGGTATAATCAAATATTTATTTTGACAATAGTTTAAAAAAATAAAAAAACTACCATTTTTGAGCTAATGATTCACTTGGTATTGGATTATTTTAATCAAAAATAAATAAATATTTATTATGTTTTGAAATATTATTATCATAATTAACATCATTTATAAATAAAAATTAAAATTAAATTGATTTAAAAATTTTAAAATTATATACATAAATTACTTTTATATTTCAATTTTATCATATCTAATTATTGATTAATACGACTAATACTATTGTTTATATTGAAATGTAACGGTTTTATTTTTTATATATTTTGAGTTGAATTTTTTATTGATTTAATATATACTAAATTTACTACGAACTATAAATTGTTGTTATTATGAAAAAAATATTACTTTTATCTGGATTTTTGTTCTGCTTTTTATTAGGCTTCGGACAAAATAAAGATTATTATCCAAAGCCAAAATACCCTGCTTTATTTAAAACGTTAGGATGTCCGGTTAAAGCATCTGACCCTGAATGGGTAAAAAAAATGTATAGTGAAAATCCCAATTTTTTTGAGGTTAGTGCATTATATGATGCTTATTACAAGACTCATGTGTTAGAAAAAAATACACATACACAAAATTACAAGCAATTTTTTAGACTTGTAAACACAAACAAATATTACAACAGCGAAGGAGAGATTGTAATAGAAGAGCCATTAAAAACAGCCGAAAATACAGCTGTTGCAAGCAAAAATAACAATCAGTACACCGTTTCGGACGCTTGGGTTCCTGTGGCTCCAATAGAAACGTTTGAAACTAATGGCAACAGAAAATCGTCTCAAGTAAACATTTACTGTTTTACGCAATCAACATCTAACCCGAATGTATTGTATTGTGGAACAGAAACAGGTGCAGTATTTAAATCTATAGACAAGTCCGAGAATTGGACAGAAGTAGGCAAAACCGTTTTTGATTATGGAACTTCACAAGCAATTAAAGTAGATCCAAATAACGAAAACATTGTGTATGTTGCACACGACACACGTTTATTCAAATCGATAGATGGTGGACAAAACTGGACTTTGATGCTTACTTCAACATGGCAAAATGATGTAGAAGTTAGCCCAAACAATTCAAATATTGTGTTTGTAAGTGGCAGTTTTGGGCTCAAACGGAGTACCGATGCTGGACAAACATGGACAAACATTACAGCGGATGTTGTAACGGATATAGAATTTAAAAGCAACGATGCTTCCGTGGTGTATATTGCCAAGAAAAACAGTGCTGTAAATAGGTTTGAAATTTGGAAATCGACAGATGCTGGATTAACATTTATGGCCAAAACAAGCGGATGGTTTGTGCCTACAAACGGGGTTGCAAATCATGCAGAGGGGGCAAAAATTGCCAACACACTTGCCGATCCAAATAGACTATACGTATTATTGCTTGGAAGTGATATAGATTATGCTACTGATATCAATTATATTGGTGTATATAAAAGTACCGATGCAGGCGAATCATGGAGTTTGCCTTATGATGGAAATAATGATGGAACACCCGATAATAATCCTGGAGGTCCTTATTCTGCAACGCATTGGGCCATGTCCACATTTAACGTTAATGGTGGCAATTATGATCAAGGTTTTTATAATGCTGCTATAGACGCTTCAGATACTGATCCAAATGTTTTTATGGTTGGAATGCTCAATTTATTTCGCTCTTCTGATGGTGGTACTACATTTAAACTTCATGGTGGCTATGGTTGCAATAATTGCTCTAATCGATACAGACATCCCGATATTCAAGGAATTCAAGTACAAGGCAACGATGCTTGGGTGGTAACTGATGGTGGAGTAGATCAATATGATGGCAACTTAAATTTTTTAGACTCTAAAAATAAAGGAATAACCACTTGTGATTTATGGGGCTTTGATCAGGGTTGGAACGAAGATGTTGTGGTTGGTGGCAGATACCATACTGGTAATATGGCCTATCATGAAAACTATCAGAATGGCAAAACTATTTCATTAGGTGGTGGCGAAAGTGCTACTGGTTTTGTGAATTTAGGAGATAACAAAAAAACCTATTTTGATGATATAGGGGGCAAATGGATTCCCGCTACTAGTACTGGCAACGTTCAAAATATTCCATCAATTACTTTATATCCAAAATCAGGTAACAGTTTGGAAAAAAGCGAAATTGTAAACGACCCTAGGTGGTGGAACAATATTTATTTGGGCAAAGACAATAAAATATGGGCTAGTGAAGACTATGGAGCAAGCTTTAATTTATTGCACGAATTTGGTGTAGCTGGCAACACAGTTAGAGGAATCGAAGTTTCTAGACATAATCCAAATCTCATTTTTGCCGTTCATCACTTGGGTAGTACCGTGAAATTATGGAAAAGTACTGATGCTGGCGTCAACTGGACTGAAATAACACTTCCTTTGATTTACAATAAATTTTCTATGAGTTTAAACGAACAAGACGAACTGTTTATAGCTTATGATGTAACTGGAAATAGCACTACAAAAGTATATAAATCCGTCAATTTAGGACAATCATGGAGCAATATTACAACAACTGCACTAAACGGTTTTCAAATTAGAGACATTGAAGTACAAGAAGGTACAAATGGTGGTGTGTACATCATTTGTTCTCGACATGTATTTTATAAAAACAACACACTTACTAATTGGGTTGATATGTCTAATGGTATTCCGTCTAGTTTTAGACTTTTAGATGCCAAACCATTTTACAAATCGGGCAAACTTCGTATTGCTGGAAACAGAGGAGTATGGGAACATGATTTTTACGAAAATTCTGTTCCAAAAGCACAACCAATGGTAGCCAATAAACAAGTATATTGCAACAGACAAATCGTTCAATTTGAAGATTATTCTATTTTAAATCATACGAATGCTACTTGGCAATGGAGTTTTCCTGGTGCCACTTCTATTTCGTCCACCTCTATAAGAAATCCATTGGTTGTATATGCTAATCCTGGTACTTACAACGTTAGTTTAACTGTTACAAACCCTCAAGGTACAAGCTCTAAAACAATTCAAAATATGATTGTGGTCAATCCTAGTGAATGTACCCCAAAACCTTTTGCAGAAAAAGCGGCACTCTTTAATGGAACAAATAGTCAATATTTAACCAAAAATTTTAATCCACAAAAAACCGTTACTAATTTTACGTTCTCTGCTTGGATTAAACCAAATGGTATTCAACAAGATTACTCCTCTATACTTTATACTAATGGAATTACGCTAGACTTTAAAAATGGCACTAACGAATTAGGTACCCACTGTGGAGGGCTTTGGTGGTATAACTCTGGACTTATTGTCCCTAAAGACAAATGGTCCTATGTGGCTTTGATTTATACACCTACTAAAGTTACATTGGTACTAAACGAAAAAACCTACGAAATAAACACTTCTTTTCCCAGCCAAAACCTTTCAACTCTTGACTTAGGAATTCACAACAGACGTAATGACAGACAATATAAAGGCATATTGGAAGAAGTGTGTTTATGGGATAGAGCACTTACTTTAGATGAAATTAGGCTCAACAAACACCTTACAAAAGTTGGCAATAGTGATAACAATCTTTTTGCTTATTACCAATTTAATTCTATTTTAAATAACGAGATTTTTGATGTAAAAAACAACAACGATTTAAGTGTTATAAACGGTACTTCAACGATTGACTCCTCTTGTCCTATTGGACCAGGAGTTGCCCAAGCACTTACAATAAATCAAAATAATTCTTTATATCATTTTACAACTCCAAATGTTATAATAAACACTGGCACTACAAATCCTAATGGACGTGTAGTAGTTACTAGAATAACAACAGAACCTTATTTAAAACCCAATGCTGATTATGATATAAATAATGAGTACTACTGTATAGAAAACTATGGTACTGTAAGCGATGTAAATAACTTAAGCAACGTTGTGTTTACCGATGTTTCTAATTTAAGTGGTTTACAAACCACCGAAGTAAAATTATTTGAAAGAGAACGTAATAGCGATGTGCTATCAGATTGGACAGACAAAGGAAACCCTACAACCATCAACGCAAGTGCCGTTGCTTTTGCTCCAATTCAAATTACTAGTCCTATCCCTTTCAATAATAATGCTACTGCTAATACCTTAAATCAGTCTAGCGGACAGTTTTATTTCAAGTCTAGAAGGGTTTTAAATAACACTACCAATACTTTAAATCAAAATGTTTTGGTGTATCCAAATCCTTCCTCTATCGAGTCGGGGTTTTACTTCAAAAATATAGGACAACAAGCCCTTTTGAATGTATATGACAGCACCGGTAAATTAATATTTATTAGTAAAATCAACGAATCTGAAAAAATTAATGCCGCAAAAGCACCCGGAATTTACTTTTATAGTGTAGAGTCTCTTGATAAAATTATTACAGGTAAAATCATTATAAAATAATCATCTTTCGTTTTTTTGTATCTGTACTAAAATATGGGTACTAATTGAAAAAAAATAATAGCTTAAAACAAGGAAGCCCTAATTTTTTAATTAGGGCTTTTTTATACTTAATACCAAACACTCATATAAAATAGCCCAATCTACTAGCTCTTTTTCTCCAAATATTTCACAAAAAAATAATTACGTAGCCCAGCTATGAAATGATTTTTTTATAAAATCTTGAAAAAAAATAGCATTGCATTTTTAGACTATTTTATATAAGTGTTTGGTATAAAATTTCAATATTTTCAAAAATTTGAAACATTCCTAAAATATAGGCAATGTTATTTTTCATTCATTTTTTTGCTTTGTAAGGCATGAGTCCTTTTTACTCTAATTATTCCATCGATTCATTACCCTACAATGGTTAATTTTGCAAACCGCAATAACAATTTTTTGATGCCCCCAACTTCAAATCGGATTTCGGCTTTCTTATCTGCACCAACCCCCTCCAAATTGATAATTTCGCCCTTACCAAATCGCTCGTGAATAATAATTTGCCCTATTTTCATGCCACTATCCCCACCAGACGATGAACCAGCAGACGATGAGCCCATTAGCGACTTCAGTTTTCTAACTTGGTGTTCGGGTTGAGGCTCTTGGTCCGTTATATACTTTGGCGGCAAGCCCGATACAGGTTTGGTCAGTCGCAACTTTGATTTATCCACATCGCCAAATATATCATTGTCTATCAAGGGTTTGTATCGATAATTGGTTTCAACTGGCGTTATATATTCCAAAAACTCTTCTTTAATTTCTTCAATAAACCTAGAGGGTTCGCTATCCGACAGTTTGCCCCAGCGGTACCTGGATTGGGCATACGTCAAATATGCCTGATGCTCGGCACGTGTAAGGGCTACATAAAACAACCGACGCTCTTCCTCCAACTCGCTTCGGGTACTCATAGACATGGCACTCGGAAACAAGTCTTCCTCCATACCAACCACAAAAACCGTTGGAAATTCCAGTCCCTTTGCCAAGTGTATCGTCATCAATGCCACCCGATCATCATCGCCCGTGTCTTTGTCCAAATCTGTTGCCAACGCTACATCCTCCAAAAACTCAGACAAAGCACCCCTAGCCCCATCAACCTCTTTTTGACCATCTATAAAATCCTTAATACCATTAAGCAATTCCTCTATATTTTCTATTCGTGCAATTCCTTCTGGTGTACCATCTTTTTTAAGCTCTTGTACCAAGCCCGTTTTTTTAGTAACATGGTCAGACAAATAAAAGGCATCCTGATTTTCATTAATCACCTGAAAACTCTGAATCATCGTTACAAAATCATTGATTTTTTGTTTCGTACCCGAGTTGAGTTTCAAGTCTATCCGATCTATATTTTGCATCACCTCAAATATCGACCGCTTGTAATGGTTGGCCGCAATGGTCAATTTTTCAACCGTAGTGTCGCCAATGCCCCGTGCAGGATAATTAATCACCCGTACCAATGCCTCCTCGTCCTTTGGATTGATTACCAATCGCAAATAAGCCAAAACATCTTTAATTTCTTTACGCTGATAAAACGACAACCCACCATAAATCCGATACGGAATATCCCGTTTTCTAAGGGCATCTTCCATTGCCCTAGACTGGGCATTGGTCCTATACAAAATCGCAAAATGGCTGTTGGGTTTTTGAAATTGCATTTTCTCCTCCCAAATCGTGCTCGCTACAAATCGGCCCTCTTCTGCATCGGTCAAACTGCGGTGCACTTTAATTTTTTGCCCAAAATCATTGGCCGTCCAAACCACTTTATCCAATTTGGTTTTATTTTTATCTATAATAGAATTGGCCGCTTCTACAATATTTTTGGTCGAGCGATAATTTTGTTCCAATCGATACGTCTGAACGCCTTCATAATCCTTTTGAAAATTCAATATATTATTAATATTGGCCCCCCTAAAAGCATAAATACTCTGAGCATCATCGCCCACAACACAAATATTCTGAAACTTGTCAGACAAAGCCCGAACAATCAAATACTGAGAATGGTTTGTATCCTGATACTCATCTACCAAAATATACCTAAATCGGTTCTGGTATTTCATCAAAACATCTGGAAACCTCGACAACAACTCGTTGGTTTTCAACAACAAATCATCAAAATCCATAGCCCCCGATTTAAAACACCGTTCCACATAATTCTGATAAATCTCGCCCAATCGGGGTTTTTTAGACATCGCATCGGCCTCTTGCAAATCAGGATTATTAAAATAGGCTTTTACCGTTACCAAACTATTTTTATACGACGAAATCCTACTCAAAACCTGCTTCGGCTTATAAATATCCCTATCCAATTGCATCTCCTTGATAATCCCCGAAATACAACGCAACGAATCCTGCGAATCATAAATCGAAAAATTGCTTGGATACCCCAGTTTGTCTGCCTCCGACCTCAAAATCCTTGCAAAAACCGAGTGAAACGTACCCATCCACAAATTTTTAGCCTCGTTATTCCCCACAATCGACGCAATCCTATTCTTCATCTCACGAGCAGCCTTGTTTGTAAACGTAAGTGCCAAAATATTAAACGAATCTACCCCAAGACTCATCAAATAAGCAATCCGAATAGTCAAAACACGGGTTTTTCCAGAACCCGCACCAGCTATAATAATCATTGGTCCATCTTTTTGAAGCACAGGCAATTGCTGCGCCTCATTAAGCTGCGATATATATTTTTGCATCATGATTCACTTTTTTTTATGGCAAAAATAACAATTTAAAACCATACCGCCATTACAAAAAAACAGCTACACAATCAAAAACCTGTCCATAACCAAACAACCACCCTTTTTTTTCAAAATCAGGAGCAGCCACATCAGGCATTTTCACGCTGGGCCAGTTCCCGCCATTCGCTCTATCTTTTTGTTTTTAAAGAAAAAACAAAAAGGATGCCGCTACTGTCGGGGCTATATCGCAGCCACAGTCTGTGTAACCCATGGTTTTTTAAGAGGAAAGAAGAAAGAAGATAGAGGAAGGAAGAAAGAAGATAGAGGAAAGAAGAAAGAGGAAAGAGGAAAATGAATAGCATTGGTGGTTTCATCAACCAACTCCCCAAGAAAACGAATTAATACCAAAGAAAATAGCATTAATACCAAAAAAAATATAATTAATACCAAAGAAAATATAATTAATACCAAAGAAAATATAATTAATACCAAAGAAAATATAATTAATACCAAAGAAAATGGCATTAATACCAAAGAAAATGGCATTAATACCAAAGAAAATGGCATTAATACCAAAGAAAATATAATTAATACCAAAGAAAATATAATTAATACCAAAGAAAATATAATTAATACCAAAGAAAATATAATTAATACCAAAGAAAATGGCATTGATACCAAAGAAAATAGCATTAATACCAAAAAAAATATAATTAATACCAAAGAAAATAGCATTAATACCAAAAAAAATATAATTAATACCAAAGAAAATGGCATTAATACCAAAAAAAATATAATTAATACCAAAGAAAATATAATTTATACCAAAGAAAATATAATTAATACCAAAGTAAATATAATTAATACCAAATAAAATGGCATTGATACCAAAAGAAATGGCATTAATACCAAAGAAAATAGCATTGATACCAAAAAAAATATAATTAATACCAAAAAAAATATAATTAATACCAAAGAAAATGGCATTAATACCAAAGAAAATATAATTAATACCAAAGAAAATGGCATTAATACCAAAGAAAATATAATTAATACCAAAGTAAATATAATTAATACCAAAGAAAATATAATTAATACCAAATAAAATGGCATTGATACCAAAAGAAATGGCATTAATACCAAAGAAAATATAATTAATACCAAAGAAAATGGCATTAATACCAAAAGAAATGGCATTAATACCAAAGAAAATAGCATTTATACCAAAGAAAATATAATTAATACCAAAGAAAATATAATTAATACCAAAGAAAATAGCATTGATACCAAAAAAAATATAATTATTACCAAAGAAAATATAATTAATACCAAAAGAAATGGCATTTATACCAAAAAAAATATAATTAATACCAAAGAAAATAGCATTGATACCAAAAGAAATGGCATTGATACCAAAGAAAATATAATTAATACCAAAGTAAATGGCATTAATACCAAAGAAAATGGCATTGATACCAAAGAAAATGATTTAGGTTTGCAAAGGAAGCCTCTAGGCGACCTTCCGTTAGCCTCCATGAGAGTTCCCCTAAATATACAGCAACAACCAGCCCCCCCCCTATTTTTGAAAAAATAAGTTGAATAGATACGTTTGTATTACGATAATTTCAAATTTTGTGGCTCTTTTGTATAAAAGTTGCACACTAATTTTATATTTTGTACCATTGCAAAGGATATAAGAAATTGAAAAAAAATGCAATAAGTTTCGTGTATCTACTAGTTAGGCGTAATATTAAAAGACAGACAATATGTTGAAAATTCATTTTATAAATGTTGGAAAAGGAAACTGCACTGTGATTGATTTTCCAAGCGGACACCTGACTGTTGTTGATACAGACAATTCTCGAAATACTGACGAAAACGACCTTACAGACCCAATTGACTTCATAAAAAAGCAATATCCTAACCGAGACATTTTTAGGCTAATTATTACCCATCCAGACATGGACCATTTATCTGGTATGGAAGAGATAGCTGCAAACTTTAAAATTTATAATTTCTGGGACACAGAGAATAATAAAACTCTAACTCAAGCGGACTTGGATAAAGCACCATATTATGAAAAAGAAGATTGGAAAACATATCAAAAATTTAGAAAAAGTACGGAAAGTCCAAAATGTTTAAACCTGTATAGAAATAGTGATGGAGATTATTGGAATTCGGACAATATAAAAATTCTTTCACCATCAAAAGCACTGGTTAAGAAAGCAAACGATAGTGGAGAATACAACCATTTAAGCTATGTAATATCCATTAATTATAAGGGGACAAAGATACTATTGGGTGGTGATGCCACTATAGCGGCATGGGATGAAATTCTTGCGGAGTTGGGGGAGGATGAATTAAAAGCTGACATTTTCTTAGCCCCACATCATGGAAGTTCATACAATGTAAATAAAGAAGTGTTTAAACACATTGCCCCAAAACATGTAGTAGTTTCTGTTATTAAAGGTGTTGATTACGATTACGCATATTACAATACGCTTACAAAAAACAAAGTCCTATCGACAAAACATTATGGTAATATTAGTTTCCATATTGACGACAACGGGAAAATTGAACATATTTATGTAGAAAAAAATGCAGACTCAAAATGAAGATTGACTATTACTCTTTAAAAGCAAGGATTTATCCTTCATTTCTGGTACTCCTGCCACTTTTGCTTTTGGCAGTATTTTATATCACAAATTTTGAAATCTATTTCCATTATTTCACTGCGTTTGCAACAATTGGATTGTTTTCTTATTTATTATCCCAACTAGGCAGAGACAGAGGAAAATTAAAGGAGCAAGAATTATTTAAATTATGGGGTGGTAAGCCAAGTACACAGATATTAAGACATTCTTCAGAGCTTTTAGACAAACATACTAAGGCACGATTTCATAAGGTCTTAACTGCAAAAATTGAGAATGTTACTTTACCGACAATTGAAGAAGAAGAACAAAATCCAACAAAAGCTGATGAGATATATGAAAGCTGTACAAAATATCTAATTTCTAAAACTAGAGACACAGTAAAGTACAACTTGCTTTTTAAAGAAAATACGAGCTACGGTTTTAGAAGAAATTTGTGGGGAATGAAAACTTGGGCAATTGTAATTTTAATTCTATCAGCTGTTATTCATTTAATTCTTGCGACCGATTATTTCACAGAATATTCCTTCTCGCCAAACGAGGACGCATATTTATACGCTGGACTTTTTATTATTTCTATTTTCTGGTTTTTTATTGTTACTCCAAATTGGATACGAATTGTTGCTGACGAATATGCAAGAAGACTATATGAAACACTTGAAGAATAGAAATACTACGCCTAACAGCACCTACCCAAAAGTGGCGGTTCAGTGGTTAAATCAAGCATTGTGCTTCTATCAAAGTTTGTGCTTGGTTGACAGTGAAGTGCTTCGAAATCGCCACCTTCGGGTAGCTGCAAACCGTCAGGCTGTGAAAAAACCCTGTTTATAATCCAAAAAACCAAAAAAACGCTGGTTTTTGAATGTAATAGAAGCCATTTGCGAAAGGGTTATTTTTAAGCCGCATTATTTTGTTGCCAAAAAACGTGGGCTGTAAAACGATGTTTTGAGGTGGGTTTAGAACAAAAAACAAGTTTTGCCTTGTAGGGTGAGTTCCATTTTTGAAGTTTGGCAATCAATTCTGGAATTCCTAAAATATTGATACTTCGCTTGATGTTGTAAACAAGCATAATCAGGCTGTGTTCGCCATTTACTTTTTCTAATCCCGTTAAGTTCGTATGGTTATACCCCCATTGTCGCTTGATTGTACCAAAAATATGTTCGTTAATTTCTTGCCTTTTTCGGTATAATTGTTGATTTTCTTGATAACGCTTGTTATTCTCTTCTACCGCATCGGCATACTGGCTTCGGTCTATTTCTCTGCCGCCTTTCCTGCTGGTGCAGAGGTCTTTAACTAGACATTCCTTGCATTTTGGCGTGCGGTATTTCTGAAATTGATAACCACTTTCTTCTGTTCGTCCTGCTTTTTTGTGCCAAGTTCCAGAAGTTGTCAAGGTTTCGCCTTGCGGACAGACGTAGGTGTTTTCTAATTTATTATAAATAAATTTTGATACAAAATAATCAGGCTGTGTACCGTTTTCATTACTCTTTCCCTGATTGGGTTGGGCTACAATAGTTACAATATCGGCTTGTTTACACTGGTGTATTTGATTTCCGTTGTGATATCCTTTATCAACTAAAACCGTAAAAGTGTCCACTTCTAAATTCTTTTTTGCTTCTAATGCTATGGCAGACAGTGCGTTACGGTCGTTCTTGTTGATGGTGTGTGTAGCAATGACCAAATTGTGCTTATCATCAACAGCAGCTTGAATATTGAAACTCACTTCAACTACCTGACCTTGAACCAATAAGGCTCTCGAATCCGGGTCGGTCGTGCTTATTTGTGGTTCGCCACTTTCTTTTAATTCCTTTTCCAAATGTTCATATCGAAGGCGATTTTTCTTCAAACGCTCGATTTTATCTTGAATATTTTTGATGACAATGGGGTTTTCTTTGTCATCATTTTGCTCCAAAGCATCAAGGTATTCCTGGCTTTTGGTGTCTATATATTCCAAGTGTTGGTCGATTTTTTTTTGGCTAAAATTGGCTTTTTTACTATTGTGAGCCCTGCTTTTTGTCCCATCAATAGCTATGGTTTCACCAGCAATGAGTTCCGCATCTTTAAGAAAAAGTACGAATATTTTGAATAATTTTTTCAGAGCCTTCGGATTGTCTTTTCTAAAATCGGAAATACTGTGATAATTGGGTCTAATGTCCTGCAAAAGCCACTGCATTTCAATGTTTCGGGCACATTCTTTTTCGAGTTTTCTGCACGAACGAATGCCGTTAAGATATCCATATAAATAAATTTTAAGAAACACTTTTGAGTTATAACTCGGACGACCTTCTTTTTTAATCGTTTTTACTTCAAAACCAATTTCTGATAGATTTAAAACCTCCACAAATGCATCGATAAAACGCACTTGATTTTCGGAGCCAATAGTGTCCTCCAAACTAGAAAGACGCATTTGTAAACGGGCTATTCCTGTGATATGTTGCATGGCTAAATGTACAAAAAATAATAATAAAAAACACTATTTTATTTTATTTTTTTATTGTTTTTGAAAAATATTTAACGGCAGTTTTTTCACAGACTGCCGTTGTGCGTCATTTTAACACAGAATCGGTAAATTCAAAAACCTAACCAACAAATGAAAAAAATATTTATCCTAATTATACTTTTCACTTCAATTGAGTATTCTAATGCACAATATATTATAGACTTTTTCTATTCTATTCCAACAGAATATATAGATAATCTTTCATTTATTGAAAGAAAAAATCTTGTCAAAAACGGAAATTTAACAAATGATGATATGTATTATTCTTTAGAAATAGATAAAAAAAATGGTTATTTAAGATTAGAACAATCATATACGGAAGGTCAATCTGGATACCAAATTTTTGAAATTGCATATTGGAATTTGACAAATAAAAAATTAATTGCAATTTCGAGTATTGGAGGAAGTAATGGAGGTTTTTCCCAAAATAACTTCAAACTATTTGAGTACAAAGATGATGCACTAACTGAACTTAAAACAGGATATTTAAAAAGTTATTCTTCAAATTTTGAAGTTTTTATGAATAATCTCGTTGGTGAATTTACAAAGACTAATGTAAATCAAGCAGTTAAAGATGAATTAATTAGTACTCAATTTACAATCGAATTGCCAAAAAATGGAAAAGATATTAATATTTCATTTAAAGAGAATAATATGTCTTCACCTGATTTTTACGAAAAAAACTATGCCAAATTTCTAAAAGTAAAAGAGAAAAATTATGTGTGGAATATTAAAAAACAACTATTTGAATAAAAAAACGAACGCACAACAGCAGTTTGGCAAAATGGCGGGTTCGGTGCTAAATTGAACATTCGGAATTCTAATAAACATTAGTGCTAAATTGAAAGTAAGTGCTTCTAAATCCGCCACTTCATAAATATGCAAAATGTTATGCGTCATTCCCCCTAGACTCACGCCCTGACCCCGTAAGCTAACGGTATGAAAGCGGAAAAATTAGGAGGAATAAAAATAATAATAATTGTAAATAATTGATTTACAAAACATTAATAAAACGTTAGTTAGAAGTTTGGAGAACGACACGAAATTGACAAACAACAATCAATAATAATTAAAAATAACAAAGATGGCAGAATACACTTTACCACATTTCGGAAATTTACCAACAGAAAATTTGGAAGAATATTATAATGTTGACATTGAGTTCAACGGAAATCAAATTCAAATAGACCTAAATTTTGAAACTAAAACCATTGACACATTGACAATGGACAAAGTAAAAAACTTTATTGAAAACATTGACAAATTTGACAAATTAAACAATACCTACATTCTCAATGACTATAATGACGAAGATGGTGACACTGTAAAATTTTACTTAGAGCACCACCTTGAAGAAGTTGGTAAAGATGAACTCTCAACACTTATTAATTTTGACGATACAACGACAGAACCTGAACAACAACTTTTGACAAAATTAAAATTAATAAGAGTTGGACTTTATCCTCAAGACGAAGAAAACTTTGCAATTTTTGACTACTCAATTGGAGAAGAGATTACAAATTATTTAGTTGTTATAAACACAAACGAGAATGGAGAATTGGACTATATGACTATGGAAAGTTAAAATAAAACCTACTGCCAACAGCGGTTTGGCAAAATGGCTGGTTTTGTGCTAAATTGAACATTCGGTTTTCAAATGAACATTAGTGCTAAATTGAAAGTAAGTGCTTCAAAAGCTGCCACTTCATAAATATGCAAAATGTTATGCGTCAGTTTGGAGCCACAAAAATCGAAATGAAACTTATTATTAAAATTGAATTTTAATTAATGATAAAACTTGAAAAATTTACTGAACAAGATTTTGAAAGATTAATAAACTGGATTGATAACGAAGAAACTTTAGTTCAGTTTTCTGGACCGATTTTTAAATTTCCATTAACTAAAGAACAACTGAACGAATATTTATATTCGGAAAATATAATTTCATTTAAAGTCAAAAATTTAGAAACAAATGAAATAATTGGACATTCCGAAATTCATAAATCTGAAAACAATGAAGTTAAACTTTGTCGAATTTTAATTGGTAAGGAAAGTCAAAGAGGAAAAGGATTTGGAAAAAAAATTATAAATGAATTGGTAAAATATAGCTTTGAAAAACTCAATGCTAAAAAAGTAGAACTCAATGTTTATGATTGGAATAAATATGCAATTGTATGTTATGAAAAAACTGGTTTTGAAATGAACCCGAATAAATATAGCGAAATTGAAGTAAAAGGAAACAAATGGATTTCATTAAATATGATTTTAAATAAATCAAAATGGGAAAAGTTAACTAAAAATTGAAAAAAAAACCGAACGCACAACACCTAGCCTTTCCTTGCACCTGAAAGCCGAGTAATGAATTAAAATCAACGAATACCTATAAAAATAAAAACCCAGGATTTAAACCAATGCTATTCAGGGGTTTATAAAACGTTTTTAGTTAGGATTATATAATAGTTTGGTTATACCAAACAGCTAGAATTTATTCATTTTTTTCAAATTGTATTCATGTATATTTTATTATTCCTTGTACCTGAAACCGAGCAATGTAACTCATTTTCAATTACTTACCCTTTGTTTTTCAAGAGAACTCATAGCAGCTAGTTAACCATAAGGTTTTCTCGGGGTGTATCTCGTATTCGATAGATCGCAAGAAGTTGATTGTTCATGAAATAAAGCATTATCATACGGTCATTTCTATTTTTATGAAATCATTTTTTGGAAAACCAATGCCCTAGCCCAGACAGGAATGGAAAACCCGCAAAACAAAAAAAGTAGGGGTTCTTGCAAAAAAAAAGCGACCTAAGAAGCTCTTTTTTTTGCATTAGAACCCCACTTTTTTTGTTGCGGATTTGTAATGGATGGCTGGAAATAGCTCCTAATTATTAAACCCAAATTAAGCATTAGAAATCTATTATAATCTAATTCAATTATTAAGCACACGGATAAACACAGATGTAAACAAACACGGATAAAAAAAAACAGATAAAAATCCGTGTTTACGAAGTATCCGTGTAATCCGTGTTCAATTATTAAGCAGACGTATAAACACAGATGTAAACAAACACGGATTAAAAAAAAACAGATAAAAATCCGTGTTTACGAAGTATCCGTAACTGCTTCAAACACGAGCCCAAAAGGCGAACTGGCGAAGCAATTAAGCACTTTATTCACTTTTTAATATTGTTTTTTGGAGTTCATCAATCTACGATGTCTCCTTTTTTAAATGTTAAAATATTAATATATTCTAAAATATTAAAAAGTCCGTGAGCACTTAATTTTCTTGTATTTTTAGATTTCATTACGAAGTCTAATGCGAAATTTGGGTTAAAAAAATAGTTGAAATGGTGCCCCAAAAGTGTTTATAATCCATTTCAAAACCATTGGTTATAGAAGTTATGTTTTAAATGTTTTGGTTTGTTTTTTTTCTTATTTTTGTGGTCTACTTTTAATTATTCCAACATGAAAAAACGGTTTTTCAAAATACAATGGGCTGTAATATGGTTGTTTTTTGTAGCTTCTTGTTCAAAACCCGACTTGGTAACTCATCCGAAAGGCTATTCTATTTCAGGAAATTGGATTCAAAAAGATGGGGCAACCAAACAATTTATTGGGGCGAATGCGTTTCATAGTTTTGGAGCAGGAAGTGCCGATATGAATGCCTGGAAGTTGGATATTGTTCGGGAATTTGTAGGTAATGTAAGTGAAAATCCTATAACTGGAAATCCAATTTTGGACCAAAATGGGGCTTATTTGCATTCGTTACAAAAAATTGTTGATGCCAATAGGCAAAATAACAAAGTTACCGTTCTTTGTGCTTTTGGGTGGAACGGACAACCCGCCACTTTGTTTTCGGGGAAACGCCCTACACAAACGGCTTTTTGGAACGCTTTCAAGAGCCAACTTCAGGCTTGGGCAACGCACTTCAAAGAGCAAAACGATGTTTGGATAGAAGTTTGGAACGAACCTTATCGCTATGACCGAGCGGATGGCTACACAGATGCTATTTGGTTTGAAGACATGTCGGAATTGGTTCAAATCATAAGAAACACGGGCAATGCCAATATCATTGTAGTGCCCTGTGCCGAGCAAGGACAAGATGCTTCTGTTTTGATCAATAAAGGAACCGCTTTTTTGGCTCAACATTCCAATATCCTGTTTGATATTCATGCGTATGAAAAATGGTTGTTAGAATCCAATAGTTTGATTACCAATAGATTAAACTCTTTGCAAAGCCTTAAAATTCCAATTATTTTTGGTGAAATTGCACCCATGAATGCAGGAATTTTGATGGAAACAGCCCCTTTTTTGAATCAGATTCATGCCCGTGGAATTTCCATTTGTGCTTGGGTTTGGAAATATGATGCCAGTGATACCGATGCGTTACTGTCTGAAGACGGAACTCCAAACAACAACAATAACAACAACTGGGGGAGCACTTTCAAAGAAATTGCTCAAAGAAATAGGGTGTTTTGAAATAATTACATTAAAATAATATTTTAACACAAAAAAACATTATTTTACAGATACTAAAATTAAAAACCAGCAGTTAATTCTTTTATTAAAATTTCATTCTGTTTGGCTTGGTATTGGGCTTCGTGCCATCTTAATTGTGCTGCAACATAATTGAGTTGTGCTGTTCTTAATTCCATTGTGCTTATGGTTCCTATTTTGAATTTAGCTAATGTAATGTCTAAATTTTGTTTGGCAATAGCAACATTTTTAGCTTCAATGTCTATCAAATTCAAATGGGTTTTAAACCTTTCAAACAAAATGGATAACTGACTTTCTATTTCTAATTTTTGTTTTTCGTATGTCAAATTGGTATTTTCAATAGCCTTTTGTGCTAATTTTTCGTTGCGTTGTTGCAAGTTACCATTAAAAACAGGTACTGAAGCTGAAAATCCGTAAACCAAACCTTTTCCAGAAGATTGTGTTACAAAGCCCAATGAGGCTTCGGTATGGGTAAAATTGTATCCTGTATTGATTTTAACGACGGGGTATCTTGATGCTTTGGCTTGTTTGAGTTGCCATTCGGCTGCATTTTTGGACAAAATCAGTGTTTGTAATTGTGGGTTTTGTTGCAAGGCTTTTTCTAGCAAGCTGTTTTTTTCGATTAGGTTTTGAATGTTAAAATCATTTTCAATTTCAAAAACGTGCTCTAGTGGCTGATTCGTCAGTTGGTTTAATGCAATAAGGCTTTCTTTTATCTGCTGTTTTTGTTGCAAAATCAAACTCTGATCGCTATTCAAATCCACTTGAGCATTCAGCACTTCTAGTTTAGAGGCTTTGCCAATGGTATATCTATTTTGTGCCAGTTGCAACCGCTCTTTTGATACCGTCCATGCGGTGTCGAGTGCTTTTAATTGTTGTTTTTGTTGAATCAAACCATAATACGTTTGATACAATTCGCTCATTTTAGAAACTATGGCTACTTTTAATTGTGAGGCACTTTGCTTTTCCAGCACTTTTAATTGCTCTCGTTTTGCAAACATTTTCATTCCATCAAAAAGCGTCCAGTCTAGCCCCACACCATACGTTAGGTTACTGTTTTTGGCTCCATTCAGCGTTTTTTGATTGCCATCGGATTGGGTTTGTGTGGTGTTGAATAAACTGTTATTATTGTTTATAGAAGCCGTTATATTGGGCAACATTCCAGCATTGCCAATGGTGTTATTGATTTGTGCTATGGCTAGATCATTTTGTGCTAACTTAATATCAAAATGATGTTCTAATACAAGTGCAGCTGCTTTTTCGATTGTTAAAATGTCTTGTGCTTCTGCATTTTGTATCAAAAACAAAGTAAAAAGTAGTCCTATTTTCTTTTTTAAATTCATGTTAATTCATATCTTATTAAGCCTCATGTGCTTGATTGATGGCATTATTTTTTTGGTTTTTGGACCACATCAAATATATGGAAGGGATTACAAATAGAGTTAATACCAACGAAAATACAGTACCCCCAACGATTACAACCCCCATGCCAATTCTACTTTTGGCAGCTGCACCAAGTGAAAAGGCAATTGGCAAAGCCCCCAAAGCAATGGCTAAACTGGTCATCAAAATGGGTCTCAATCTGGAGCTTGCAGCTTCTAAAATGGCATCATATTTTGGTTTGCCATGTTCTTGTAATTGATTGGCAAATTCTACAATTAAAATACCATTTTTAGTAACCAATCCAATTAACATTACGGTTCCAATTTGGCTAAAGATATTCCATGTTTGACCAAACAACCACAACGAAAATAAAGCCCCGGCCACCGCCATTGGTACTGTAAGTATAATAATAAACGGATCGATAAAACTTTCAAATTGCGCTGCCAATATTAAATATATAAGCAACAACGCCAATCCAAAAGCAAACGATGTGTTGGAACTACTCTCAACAAAATCTCGAGATTCTCCTCCTAAATCTGTTGTAAAACTATCGTCTAATACCTTGTCTCTAATCCGATTCATGGCTTCAATGCCCTCGCCCATACTTTTGCCCGGTGCTAAACTTGCCATAATGGTAGCCGACATGTTTCTATTGTTGTGATACAATTGTGGAGGATTACTTTTTTCTATTAGTTGGACCACATTGTCTATTTGAATCAAAGTTCCTTGGTTGTTTCTTACAAACATCGAGGTTAAATCCATTGGTTTTGAACGGTCTTTTTGTTCAAATTGTCCAATTACTTGGTATTGTTTACCATTTTTTTGAAAATAACCAAATCGTTGTCCACTCAATCCCAATTGCAAAGTTTGTGCAATATCTAAAACCGAAATCCCTAAACTTTTGGCTTTTGCTCTATCTACAATAATGTTGATTTCGGGTTTGTTGAATTTCAAATTGACATCCGTAATGGCAAAAGTGGCTTCTTTTGAGGCTTCCTCCATAAAAAGTGGGATTTTTTCTTTTAATTTTTCAAAAGAACTCGCCTGAATGATATATTGTATGGGTAACCCCCCTCTTTTGTTTACTGCAATTGTGGGCTGCTCCGATACTGATGTTTTGGCTTCTGGATATTGTTTAGTCCATTTTGTAAGTGCTTCGGCTATATCTTTTTGCGATTTTTTGCGATCTTCAGGATTAATCAAAGCAATTCTTGCCCGCCCACTATTGGTAGCCGAAGCATTAAATCCTGGTGCTGTCAAAATCAAACTGACTCGTTTTTCAGGCACAGAATCGTCTATCAACCTTGATATTTCTTGCATAAACCTATCCGTATATTCATAGGACGAGCCTTCTGCGGTGGTTGTGGTTAGTACAATGGCACTGCGGTCGTCATAAGGGGCTGTTTCTTTTTTTAGAATATTAAAAAACAAAAAAATCATACCAAAACACAATGTTAAAATAATGAAACTCCATTTTTTATATACTAAAAATCGTTCTAATGCACCACTATATCCGAGATTCATTTTAACAAAGAATGGCTCTGTCATTTCATAAAACTTAGATTTTTTTTGCACACCACCTTTCATCAAATAGGCGTTTAGCATGGGGGTTAGTGTTAGCGATACAAAGGCCGAAATCAATACTGCGGCTCCAATAACAACTCCAAATTCTCTAAACAATCGGCCCACAAATCCTTCTAAAAAAATGACAGGCAAAAATACGGCTGCTAGTGTTACTGAAATAGAAATTACGGCAAAAAATATTTCATTTGATCCTGCAATGGCTGCCTCCATAGGCGTCATGCCTTCTTCTACTTTTTTGAAAATATTTTCGGTTACTACAATTCCATCATCAACTACTAATCCTGTGGCCAAAACTATTGCCAAAAGTGTTAATACATTTACCGAAAAGCCAAACAACCACATGATAAAAAAAGTGGCTATCAACGACACGGGAATGTCTATTAATGGCCTAAATGCTATGGCCCAATCTCTAAAAAACAAATAAATAATTAAGATAACCAAAATGATTGAAATCAACAAGGTTTCGGCAACCTCTACCACCGATTTTTTTACAAATACGGTGTTGTCTATGGCTATATTAAGCTGAATGTCTTTGGGTAAATCTTTTTTAAGGGACTCAAATTTTTTGTAAAATGCTTTTGAAATGTCCAAATAGTTGGCTCCAGGAAGTGGTACTACGGCAATTCCAATAAGAGGCAAACCAGATTGTGCCATTTTGGTTTCTACATTTTCAGGTCCCAAAACAGCATTTCCTATATCGCTAAACCGAATCATTTTATCGCCTACATTTTTTATGATAATATTGTTAAACTCTTCAGAATTGGTTAAGCTCCCTATCGTTTTTACAGTCAATTCGGTGTTGTTTCCTGTCAATTTACCCGAAGGTAATTCTACATTTTGCTGGCTTAATGCTGTTTTTACATCCGAAACCGTACAGCCAAATGAAGCTAATTTTATCGGATCTATCCACAATCGCATGGCATATTTTTTTTGTCCCCAAATTTGTACACCGCTCACTCCCGGTATGGTTTCGAGCTGTGGTGCTATTCGGTTTTCGGCAAAATCGCTCAACTCCAAATCACTACGAGTATTGCTCTGAATTGTCATCGAAATAATAGCATCTGCATTAGCATCCGCTTTGGATACCACGGGTGGTGCATCAAGATCTTTTGGCAAACTTCTGGCCGCAATAGCAACTTTATCTCGCACATCATTGGCAGCCGTTTCCAAATCTTTATCCAAATTAAATTCTACCGTAATGTTACTCGTTCCTTGAACACTCGACGAACTTATATTTTTAATTCCATCAATGGCATTTATTGCTTTTTCTATCGGTTCGGTTATTTGAGACTCAATAATATCTGCATTGGCTCCTGCATAATCTGTTCGAATGGATACCTGTGCAGGATCAATCGAAGGAAACTCTCTAACTCCTAAAAAACTGTACCCAATAATACCAAATAAAATGATAGCCAAATTGAGTACTATCGTTAGTACAGGTCTTTTGATGCTTAGTGTAGATAAACTCATGCTTTTGTATTTGATTTTAACTTTAGATGATCCAAATAATTAAATTGTTTTTAAATAAGATTATTAGTACAATAACTCATTTTTCAATTGCTAATCAAAAATAAGTTGCAAATAACCGCTATTTGACCATGACTTTTATTGGTGCTTCGTCTTTTAGAGCCATTACACCAGTTGTTACCAATGTGTCGCCTGCATGAAGTCCAGACAATACCAAAACCGAACTGTCTGTTCGGGTGGCTGTGGTAATTTTTACTTCTTTAGCCTGTCCGTTGTTGGCAATATATACCTTTTTACCCCCCTGAAAGGGTACAACAGCTTCCGTAGGAATTAGTAATGCGTGGTCTATCACATCCAATGGAAGCTGGATGGTTACAAATGCTCCTGCCATCAATTTGCCAGCAATATTGGTTGTTTTGGCTCGTACTTTTAGGGTGCGGGTATTGGCTTCTATTTGTGGTTCAAGTGCATATACTTGGGCCTGATATTGTTGGCTGTCGTTGGCCAATGAAAATTGTAATTTGACCTTATTTTGAATTCGTGAAGCATATTTCTCTGGAATCGAAAATGTAAGTTTCAATTGGTCTGTATTTAATAAATTGGCAACTAATACACTTGGCGTAATGTAAGTGCCTGGCGAAATATTTCGCAAACCAATCTTGCCAGAAAACGGCGCTTTTACTAGTGTTTTAGACTTTTGAGCGGCTACCAATTGGGTTTGAGCTTGAGCCGATTTTAAATCCGCATTAGCTATTTCGTATTCTTCTTGACTAATCGCTTCTTTTTGAAGCAATAACTTCGCTCTTCGCTCATTTTCAGCGGCCAAATGTGCTTTGGTTTTGGCTTGTTGCAACATCGCATTGATTTCTACATCATTAATTTTAAACAACAATTGACCTTGGGCTACTTGACTGCCTTCTTGAAAAAAAATCTGGGTTACAATGCCCGATATTTCGCTATGAATTTCTATTTGTTCACTCGCTTCTAAAGCTCCTGATAGCATCAAATCATCATTAAAAACTTCCGATTTTAGCACAATTCCCATAACCTTGGCCGCAGGTTTTTTGCCCGATTTGTCCTTTCCTTTGTCTTCCGAATTACTATTTTTTTGTATTCTAAAAACAATCAATCCTCCCAATCCTAAGATAATAAATCCTAAAATGATGTTTTTTAATTTCATATTGTAGCTTTTTACTAATTAATACCAAATATATTTATTTAAATTGTCCAAAGATGCGAAGTTATTTTACAGAAAAAATTTTCAAAAAAAATGTTGCATAGCTGGGATACGGAACTATTTTTTTTAATAATTTTAGCAAAAAAGAACCATTAGATTGGGCTATTTTATATGTACATTTGGTATAAATACAACCTGTGCTTGGTTAATTTATTTATCAAGCTACAAATATAATTTATTTTATAGACAATGTTTTGATTTTTTGAAAAATGTTTAATCGGAACTTAATAGCACTTTTGCAAATGGTGTTTCTTTTTATTCTTATTTTATAGTAAAATATTTACTCGAATTATTACATGTTTTGATTTGTTAAATAGCAGTTAAACTTAAAATTTACAATTAGTTGTGCAAAAACAATTGATCAAAACATGATATTTCAATCAATTATTTTTTACTTTATTGGATAATTTTTGTCATAATTAATAAGTAAATTCAAAAATAAACTATAACTTGCTATGCCTTCCTTTTGTTGGTTCATTTTTAAGTATTGATCATAAAACCGTTTGAATCCTTGATCAATTATACTTTCGTGTTTTTTCCAAAATAATTCATTTTCTTTAAAATTGATAAGGATACCAGCATGAAGTTGTTGTTTATAATAAGAGTAACGACTTGGTTGCTTTTTTTTAATTTGAATTAAACAGTTTTTAACTACCTGACTATAAGCAGCATATTGAAAATACAAATCAGGATTTTGACTTCCTGCTAAAAATCCAATAAAATTACATTCACTTTCGCTAGCATAACCGATTTGATGGGCCATTTCATGACATAAAACATTAGGAATTAATACGTTAGGCAAATTGTCATTCACTTGGGCTTCATTTGTAAAAGGATTCAAATATCCCGCAAACCCCATATAGGTTAAAGGTATGCTAAAAATAGAGGCTTTTTGAGATGGTATTTGGTAATTAAAATAAGGGTACTCTTGTGCCAATTGTTTATATCCATGAATAGATTTTGCAAATATTTGCTGCTTATTATAAGTATTTACAACTTTTAATTGGTCGTTTTTTGTTATTTTTATATGAATATTATTCAAATTTTTAATCATTTTTTGTGTAAAACAAAGTAAATCATGATTTGTATAAGTGGTTTTAATTTTCATTTTTTCACTTAAAGGCAATCTATTATAATTTAAACCCCATAAAAAATGAAATAAAAAATAAAAAAACACTACAAAATAAATGATTAACCTGCTGTTATTTTTATTTTTTTTAATTTGATACAAGGCATAAAAAATAAATAATAAAATTATAATATACAAGACATCGCCTATTGAAAATGGTATTTTTCCAAAAACATACCTCAAAAAGGTTGAAATATAAATATAGACGCCGTTAGAATAATTTTTTTCGATGGAAACAGGAAAAAAATAAATTATTCTTACAGCAATTATTTGCAATACAATCAATAAAACACCTTTGTATTTTGTAATCATTAGTTTATTTTTTATCAAACAAACTGGCCTCTTCCGTTTTGCTAGATGGTGCAATTAAGGCATGTAATGATTGGAGTTCTGCAGCAGTCAAAGCACGATACCTGCCAACAGGTATATCTAATGAAACATTAATAATTCGAATTCGTTTTAAAGCAACCACTTCATAGCCCAAATACTCGCACATCCTACGGATTTGTCTATTTAAACCTTGAGTTAATATAATTTTGAAAGTATATTTACTGATTTGTTCCACTTTGCATTTTCGAGTAACAGTATCCAAAATGGGGATGCCATTGGCCATCCTATTGATAAACCGATCTGTTATGGGTTTGTCCACCGTTACCGTATATTCTTTTTCGTGGTTATTTCTTGCTCTTAATATTTTGTTTACAATATCTCCATCGTTTGTTAAAAATATCAAACCTTCGCTGGCTTTATCGAGCCTCCCAATAGGAAAAATTCGGGTCGGATAATTGATATAATCCACTATATTATTTTTTACCTCCAAATTGGTGGTACATTCCACCCCCACGGGTTTATTAAATGCCAAATATACCCATTGGCTCGATTTATCAATAATGAGTTTATTATGAATCCGCACCTCATCGTCAATGGTAACTTTTGTTCCCATTGCTGCAACGTCACCATTAATGGTTACTACACCTTGTGCGATCAATTTATCGGCCTCTCTGCGAGAACAGTATCCCGTATCTGAAATAAACTTATTTAATCTTTTTGATTGGTCTTCCATTAATTGCTAATTATTTATGCGATGTTTGATTTAAAACATCTGCCCCTGGCAAATTCATTTTTGTTGTAAGAGTAGCAATATCATTAAGATCAAAATCGCCAGTTAATGAAAAAATTATCGTTTGATTGTCTTTACCATAAGATTCTAAAAACATAAAAAGCTCTTTGACTTTCCCTTCACTGCTGCCTGACTTGACATACACTTTTGCATTTTTGCCATGAATCGAGCTCGATGCCAATGCTTCTAAAGTATTGGTTTTCAAATATTTTTCAGCTGCAACTTTCATTTCAGTTGCATTTTTTGTGTTTGACGTTACAAAAACTTTCAAATTGTCTAGCGTTTTGATAAAACTAAGATACTGCATAGTCTCCTTGTCAGACGCCTTAATTTGCCCCATCAATTCAAACATTTTATCATTTACAATTATGGATGAAATACTTTCTTGATTTTCAAATTTAGCAAAACTATTTTGAGCAAATATGATATTTGTTACAAAAAAAACTATAGTTACAAGTACTTTTTTCATGATTTTGGTTTTAAAGATTGAAAAAATAATTAAACATGATTCCTTTTAATCCTTTTCATTTTTCGTGCCAAATGTAATGTTTTTTAAAATATTTTTTTTTATTTTTTAAAATATTGTGTCTTAAAAAAATTATTTGAAGAAAAAATATCGAATACGACTACTAAAACAAAATGGTTGAAAACAGTTTTCACATATATAAACCTACAATTAAATATTTGATTTTAAAAAAATATAAATCAAAAAATAAATTATTTGATGTGAAAATAAATTATTTTTTCAATTATGTTTTATAATTGCTTTTTGTCGATAATTTTATACATTTTATCGTGTATTTTATATTTTTTGTATATCTTTGTCATGTCTTAAAGAATGAATCACATTTTGGTTGTAAAAATTACAAAAAAGAGTTCAAAGTTTATGATACAAAAGTTGGTAATAAAATAGTTTTTAGTTTTTTTAGTTTGTTTTCCGATTCGCTCAAGTGTTGTAAAAAATCCCGAATCACCTACAATAATAAATACTTGATGCAAAAATTGGTTAAAAAAAGAGCTTTCAATTTATTGAAAGCTCTTTTTGTTGTATATTATATATAAAATTATTTTCGTTGCATTACTTTTATTGCCGCTTCCAAAATGGCATGATGGTTTAATTTGTATTTTTCCATCAATTGTTCTGGAGTGCCACTTTCGCCAAAGCTATCTTGCACGGCAACAAATTCTTGAGGTGTAGGTTGGTTTTGAGCAAGTAACCTCGACACACTTTCGCCAAGTCCGCCTAAAATATTGTGCTCTTCGGCTGTAACAACACATTTGGTTTTTTGAACGGATTTTAAAATAGCCTCATCATCTAATGGTTTAATGGTATGAATATTGATTACTTCGGCACTAACTCCTTGTTTTTCAAGGTTTTCGGCAGCTATCAGGGCTTCCCAAACCAAATGACCTGTTGCAATAATCGTTACATCGGTTCCTTCTTGTAACATAATGGCTTTACCAATTATAAAGGGTTGATCGGCTTCGGTAAAATTTGGTACCACCGGTCGTCCAAAACGCAAATAAGCTGGGCCATGATGATCGGCCAAGGCAATGGTTGCTGCCTTGGTTTGGTTATAATCGCAAGTATTAATCACCGTCATTCCAGGCAACATTTTCATCAAACCAATGTCTTCTAGTATTTGATGAGTTGCACCATCTTCGCCAAGCGTCAATCCAGCATGCGAGGCACAAATTTTTACATTTTTATCAGAATAAGCAACAGATTGTCTGATTTGATCATATACCCTTCCTGTAGAAAAACTAGCAAAAGTACCCGTAAATGGTATTTTTCCGCCAATAGTCAAACCAGCCGCAATACCAATCATATTGGCCTCTGCAATTCCAATTTGAAAGAACCTTTCGGGATGGTTTTTTTTGAAATCATCAAATTTTAATGAGCCTATCAAATCTGCGCAAAGTGCCACAACTTTTTCGTTTTTTTGACCTAATTCAGTCATACCAGCTCCAAATCCAGAACGGGTATCTTTACTTCCTGTATTAATATATTTTTTCATTTTTTTTAAATTCATTGTAATAATATACCTAAATATATATTAATTAATAATCGCCAAGAGTTTCTGGATTTTGAGCTAATGCAAGTTCAAGTTGTGCATCATTTGGTGCTTTTCCGTGCCAAGCATGACTATACATCATATAATCTACCCCATTACCCATTTCAGTATGCAATAAAATACAAACAGGTTTGCCTTTTCCTGTCTTATTTTTAGCTGCTTCTAATCCTTCTTGAATGGACAAAAGGTCATTTCCTTTGGTTATTTCTAAAACATCCCAATCAAAGGCTTCAAACTTTGCTTTTAAATTTCCTAAGCTCAACACATCATCCGTTGTTCCATCTATTTGTTTGCCATTATAATCAATGGTTGCAATGAGATTATCTACTTTTTTTGCAGCGGCATACATAATGGCTTCCCAATTTTGTCCTTCTTGCAACTCGCCATCGCCATGTAAAGTGTAGATGATGCTGTTGTCTTGATTGAGTTTTTTGGCTTGTGCAGCACCAATGGCTACAGACAACCCTTGACCTAAAGATCCAGAAGCAATTCTAATACCAGGCAAACCATCATGTGTAGTAGGATGTCCTTGCAAACGGGAATTTAATTTTCTGAAAGTTGCCAATTCTGACACAGGAAAATAACCACTTCTGGCTAAAACGCTATAAAATACGGGGGAAATATGTCCGTTAGATAAAAAAAACAAATCCTCATGAACACCATCCATGTCAAAACCTTCGTTTCGTTTCATTTGATGTTGATAAAGGGTTACTAAAAATTCTGCACAGCCCAAAGACCCTCCTGGATGACCAGAATTTACGGCATGAACCATTCGCAAAATATCTCTACGAACTTGGGTTGTAAAATCAATTAAATGTTGTGTGTTTGACATAATGAATGTAACTTTTGAGCTATGATTTTAATTATCATAGGTATATTTCTAAATTGAGTTCAAAAGTAATTTTATTTTTGATGTGAAACAAATCATATTTAAAAAATAATAAAAAAGCATAAAGTAAGACATATCTTTCATTTAAAAAATATTAACTCAATTGAACCAAAAAATAAATCAAAAAATAAATTATTTTACAAAAAATAAGCAATCATTTTGTAAATTGTTTTTTTAATTTAAAAAAAAATAATATTTTTGTATAAAATAATTCTAAACCATAACCTGCTATTCAACTCAAACATGCTTAGAGACTTTTTATTAAATAATTATTTAGTTCAATTAAAAGTTGTATTAACTAGCCGAGTTCGAAATACTCAAATGTTAGGTCTTCGATACTCTTTTATATTAGGTATCTTGGCTTTTGTATTTTCTGTATTTTGGTTTTCTGTTGATGCTCCAATTTTAGCAGCTTGCAATTTGACATGTTCCATTTCATTTTTTATCACATCGCTATTTATTGTTCAAAATAAATATGCAGATTTATGTAACCATATACTATTATATATAGGTCTTGCTACCATATTTATAACTATTTCCTCTTCATTTCATGTGTATCCTTATTTGGCGGTTTGGTATATTGGACCTGTGATTTTTGCGCACATGTTTTTGAAAAGATTTCAAGGTTTAATTGTATTTTTTATCAATTTAGCCTTAGCAATTATTAGTCCTTATGTAAATGTTTATGTTAAAAAGCATAACTTATTAGATCAAAGTAAAGTGCATTATAGTGTATTTATGCATACACTTATTATTGTAAGTATTTTGGCAATAGTATATTTTATATTAGAGCAATATAAAGAGTATAAGGCAGATGATGAGTTTGCATTGTTTCAAAAAAATCAAGAACTAGACGATTCCCGTAAGGAATTAATTAAAACACAAAAATATAAAGAAGAATTTTTTGCGCTTATTAGTCACGAAATTAGAACACCGATGAATGCAATAATTGGTATTTCTAATATTGTTCGCAAAACCAACTTAGATACCAATCAAATAAAATTTATCGAAGCCATTCAATCATCGGCAAATAATTTATTAGTTATTATCAATGACTTATTGGATTTATCAAAGCTTGAGGCAGGAAAATTAAGAATAGAAAACAAAGGTTTTAATTTAAATAATTCTTTACAGTTTATTTTTTCATTATTTGCAAATAAAGCCGAAGATAAAGGATTGGAATTTAATATTAGTTTTGACAACAGAATTGCCTCCATTTTGGTTGGAGATCAAATTAGAATCAATCAAATATTACTAAATTTAACCAGCAATGCAATTAAATTTACAGAAAACGGGTATGTTGAGATAAAATGTGAGTTAATTGGAGAAACAAATAACAGTCAAAAAATAAAATTTTCGATTATTGATTCAGGCATTGGGATAAGTGAGGCTTTTTTAAAAAATATTTTTGATCAATTTTCACAAGAAGATTTATCAACATCTCGTAAATTTGGAGGAACGGGACTTGGTATGACCATAAGCAAGCATCTAGTAGATATGATGAATGGTGATATTAAGGTGAGTAGTTTGAAAAACGTAGGGACAACCATAGAATTTGTATTAAAATTGGCCATTGGTACTGATAAAGATTTGCCAATTAGCAAAGAAATACAGATGGAAAATGATGTATTGAAAGGTAAAACTATATTGTTGGTAGAAGATAATGAAATGAACCGACTGGTAGCTCAAAACACTTTAGAATTATATGGTGCCATAGTCAAAGAGGTTTTTAATGGTCAGGAAGCAGTTGATTTTTTAAAAATAAATACCGTTGATTTGATTCTTATGGATATAGGAATGCCCGTAATGAATGGAATCAAAGCCACCGAAATTATACGGTCTGAATTAAAAATAACTACTCCAATAATTGCCTTAACGGCAAATGCTCTTGCCGAAGAACGAAACCGATGTATTATTGTTGGGATGAATGACTTTTTGACAAAACCTTTCAAAGAAGGCCATTTGATTCAGGTCATTTCTAATAATTTGAATAATAAAATTACTATTTTTGAAGATATAAAAGAAGAAATATTTGATTCAAACGAAATATATACATTAGCCAATATTAAAATGATGAGTAAAAACAATGATAGTTTTGAAAAATCGATGGTGCAAATATTTTTGAAAGAATCAAAAAAAGCGATGTCTGAGATTAGTATTGCCTTAGAACAGGAGGATTGGGAAAAATTAAGATTTTTTGCACATAAAATAAAAGCATCTGTAAAAATGCTCGAGATCAAAAAAGCAATAGAAATTGTTTTGGAATTAGAAAAATACGACCCCGCCAAAATGCCTGATTTTAATATAGCTCAACAAACAAAATCGTTTTTCCTATATATAGATAAAGTCAATCAAAGTTTGGAAGAGCATTATCCAAATTGAGTTGGTGCTACATCAAACGACTTTGCCATGATAAATCTGAACAAATAATTTTGATGAATTAATACGTTTTAAATTCAATGGCTACATCAATAAAGTGTAGTACCTCTTTTTTATTTTTACATTTAATTAAAAATAAAAAAATGATGTTTATTTAAAGTTATAAAGAAATTTGTTTTTTATCATTTATATCTAAAATAATTAAAATATATTTGTCTTTTTTATAAAATATGAAGCCATATATTTTTTTGTTATTTTTCACTACAAGCATCGTTTTTTGTCAAGATATTTCAAAAAAAGGAGCTTTAGATGTTCAGTTTTTGGCAGGCAACACCTTAGCACATTCGCCAGATTTGAAACATTTAATTACCCATCATCCACAAGGCTTGATGGTGAGCCTTTCTAAAAAAACTTTTGGCGAAAAAGAGTGGCAACAAGCTTATAATTATCCTGATTATGGTGCTTATTTTTTATATCAAGATTTCAAAAATCCTATTTTAGGGCATAATTATGCTTTGGGATTGCATTATCAATTTTATTTTTGGAAAAGGCAATTGCTATTCAAAATTGCACAAGGAATTGCTTACGCATCAAATCCATATAACAAGGAATTTAATAATAAAAATGGTGCTTTTGGGTCTAGAATTTTAGCCAATTCAAACTTTGCCTTCATGTTCAAAAAAGACCGTTTGATAGATGATTTTGGTATTCAAGCGGGCTTTATATTTACACATTATTCTAATGGTCGAACCCAATCGCCCAATAGCGGCATCAATACTTTTAACTTAAACATAGGTATTCATTATGACTTTGATAAAAATCCAGTTTTTCAAAAAGATAGCATTAGATCGTCCAAACAATATGCCGAACCGTTGAAGTACAATATTATAATTAGAACAGGAGTCAATGAAAGTCCCATAGTCAATTCTGGTCAGTATCCTTTTTTTCACTGCGGATTTTATGTAGATAAAAGAATCAATCGAAAAAATATATTTCAACTTGGAACTGAAGTTTTTTTTACACCATCTTATAAAGATTTTATAAAATACCAATCTGTGGCCTATCCTCGGCTGCAATTAGACCCTACAACAGATTACAAACGGATAGGTGTTTTTATTGGTCATGAATTGGTTATCAACAAAATAGCTCTCGAAGGGCAGTTGGGTTATTATGTGTACCAACCTTTTAAATACAACATCCCTATTTATGACAGGCTATCTATTAAATATTACACTACCCCACATATTTTTATAGGTGCGGGTGTAAAAACACATGGTTTTTTAGCCGAAGCCCTAGAATTTGCAATAGGTTACAGGCTATAAATTTAACCAAAAATATATTTTAAAAATACATATCCCTTTCTTATATTTTATTTTTATGAAAAAAATAGTCTTATATATAATTCCTTTTTTGATATTAAGTTGTTCAACGCCTGGCACTTGCTTAGAATCTACAGGAAGTATTGTCAATCAAAGTGTAGAAGTAGCTGATTTTCAAAGAATTATTGTTTATCCTGGTATTAGTTTGGTTGTAGCACAAGGGCCTAAAAAAGTACTTATTGAAACAGGCAAAAATTTGATTAGCAATATTGACATCCATGTAATTGACAATCAACTGATTATTAAAGATGTAACAGATTGTAATTGGGTTAGAGAATATGGACAAACTATTGTATATGTTACCACTCCAAATTTAACAGAAATATATTCTAAAACAGAAAAAAATATACGTTCGCAGGGCATTTTAACCTTTCCTGATTTGACCCTTTCTGCCATTGACGATTTTGACAAGTTAGACGGGGCAGGAACAGGCGATTTTCATATTAGTATCAACAATAACCATTTGATAATTGGCACCAATAATGTAGCCAATTTTTATATCGATGGACAAACGCAAACATTTTCGGCCAATTTTTATGAAGGTACCGGTCGGATAGAAGCAGCACAATTGATGGCCCAAAACATCAATGTATATCATAGAGGAGCAAACGACATGATACTTCATCCAATACAAAGTATTCAAGGAAATATGTATAGTACCGGAAACATTATTTGTAAAAACTACCCTCCAATTGTTAATGTTACGGCACATTATCATGGACAGATTATTTTTCAATAAAATATCAAATCAGCAAATTATTAGTATCTATATATTTTGGGCGTTCCCCAAGGGGCCGGCTATCCGTTTCAAAAAACGTTTATTGAACATCAAAAGAAATATCATATTGTGAAAATATTTTTCTAGACGGCTATTTCCTCCATTTTTTAGTTTCATCAAAAACGGTTTCTAAAATTGACTGATCGATTGCCGTAAAAGCAACATTTCTGCGGCTCATTACTATCGAAGCAACCTCAACTGCTTTTTGCACTTCATAAGTAGTGGACGACGACACCCCACCCCAAGTAAAGCTAGGAATCCAATTTCTTGGAAAACCGCCCCCAAAAACATTGGCACACACCCCAACAACTGTTCCTGTATTGAACATGGTGTTGATGGCACACTTGCTATGATCGCCCATCATGAGTCCACAAAATTGCAGTCCTGTTGGTTCAAAAGTTGCCGTTTCATAATTCCATAATTTGACTTCGCCATAATTGTTTTTCAAATTGGAGTTATTGGTATCTGCCCCTAAATTGCACCATTCGCCAATAACCGAATTGCCCAAAAACCCATCGTGGCCTTTATTTGAATAGCCAAAAAGTACCGCATTATTTACCTCGCCCCCTACCCTACATTCTGGGCCAATAGTTGTGGCACCATAAATTTTGGCTCCCATTTTAACCACTGCACCTTCGCACAATGCAAAAGGCCCACGAATAAGAGACCCCTCCATAATTTCGGTGTTTTTGCCAATATAAATAGGGCCTGTGGTAGCATTGAGTGTTACAAATTCGAGTTGGGCTCCAGGCTCTATAAACACGGCTTCGGCCCCCAAAACTTGAACCGATTCTGGTATGGGTTGCGAAACCCTGTCGGAAGTTAAAAGGTTAAAATCGGCCCGAAGTGCTTGATCATTTTTAGTAAAAATATCATACGTATGTTCAAGCATTAGCAGCTCGTTTTCAAATTCTAAAATAGCATAGTCTTCAAAATCAACTTCCTCCTGATGGTTTTCTGTAAAAAAAGCAATACAATCTTCGTTTTTAAAAATGGCTTGGTTGGGTTTCAAATCTTGAATCATTTGAACCAAACTGTCATTAGGCAAAACAGCTGCATTAATCATGACGTTTTGATCCATTTCAACCATGGCATACTTTTCGGTCAAATAGTCTTCTGTAACGGTTGTGGTGGTAGAACCCAAATAAGCTTCCCATTTTTCACGAATGGTTAATATTCCAATACGAATATCGGCAACAGGTCTGGTAAAAGTAAAAGGCAATAAAGCATTGCGAGCAGTTCCGTCAAAAAGGATATAATTCATGAGCTATTAGTTTTGAATTTAGAAAAAAACAAATTTACAAAAATTTATTAAAAAAAATAGATGTCAATGCACATTAGCCTGTTTTTAGGATTTTTGTATTTTGAAAATAAAAAAGCTTCCTAAAATTAGGAAGCCTTAATAAATTTGAACAACTACTAAAATTATTTAGCGTGTTTAGCGTATTTAGTTTTGAATTTATCAATACGACCAGCTGTATCGATAAGTTTAGATTTACCAGTATAAAAAGGGTGAGAAGTTCTAGAAATCTCCATTTTTACAACAGGATATTCTACACCTTCGTGAATAATAGTTTCTTTAGTTTCTGCGGTTGATTTAGTAATAAATACATCATCGTTAGACATGTCTTTAAAAGCAACTAGTCTGTAATTTTCTGGGTGTACACCTTTTTTCATCTTGAAATCTTTTTTATTAATTTGAGTTATCGATTGTTTTGCAGCTTTTATATCAAAAGGTATAAACAATCCATACTTTTAGGGTTATTAACTTTTTTAATTGAGCATGCAAAATTATAACTTTTTTTGGTAATACAAATTTTTTTTCTTTCTTTTTTTTCTAAAAAACCACTTTTTTTTTTTACAGTTAATCATTCTAATTATTATCTTTGTAAATTATTATTTTAAAAATATATAAACATGGACGAAAGAATCAAAAAAAATGGAATTACTTTTGGTATCTTATCTGGATTATTTTCAGTTTTAATGACAACTATAATTTATGTTGTTAATACAAATTGGTTTACGTCTTGGAAAGCGGGTGTTTTTGGCTTTACCGTTTCTATTATTATAGGAATTGTATTGTTATCTAAAACTCAAAAAGAATTTAAAGGAGATTATAGTTTTAAGTCGGCCTTTACAACCTTTTTTATTTGCTCTTTAGTAAGTATATTTATTGCCGTTATTTTTAATATTATATTGTTCAATTTTATTGATCCTGAATTAAAAATTACTTTAAAACAAAATATCATGAAAATGAAGGTTGAAACCATGCAAAAATTAGGAACTAGGCCGTCAGACATTAATGAAGCCATCAAAAAAATGAAAGAAAGTGATCAGTTTTCTGTTATAGAGCAATTAAAAGGTACTATTAATACCATTATTTTATACTCCATTATTGGACTGATATTAGCTGCATTTTTCAAAAACAAACCCGCATACAAAGAATAAATGAACCTATCCATCATCATACCGCTGCTCAACGAAGCAGAATCGTTGCAAGAATTACATTCATGGATTTTGAAAGTCATGACGACCCATCAATACAGCTATGAAATTATATTTATAGATGACGGCAGCACCGATGCTTCGTGGGATATTATTACCCATTTATCTCAAACAAATCCCAACGTAAAAGGGTTGCGTTTTTTTAGAAATTATGGAAAATCGCAAGCACTTCATGCTGGTTTTGCTCGGGCAAAAGCCGATGTCATTATTACCATGGATGCTGATTTGCAAGACAATCCAGAAGAAATACCTGAATTGTATGATATGATTGTAAATCAAAAATATGATTTGGTTTCTGGCTGGAAAAAGAAGCGATATGATGCAGTAATGACCAAAAATATCCCCTCAAAATTGTTCAATTGGGCTGCTCGAAAAACTTCGGGTGTTACCCTCAACGATTTTAATTGTGGGCTGAAAGCTTATCGAAATGCTGTAGTAAAAAACATAGAGGTTTCTGGCGAAATGCACCGATATATACCTGTTTTGGCAAAAAATGCAGGTTTTGCCAAAATTGGCGAAAAAGTAGTCAAACACCAAGCCCGAAAATATGGCGAAACCAAATTTGGAATGGATCGGTTTATCAATGGGTTTTTAGACCTGATAACCATTTGGTTTTTGTCTCGATTTGGCAAACGTCCCATGCACTTGTTTGGCGCTTTAGGAACCGCCATGTTTATCATTGGTTTTTTAGCTACTATTGGTATAATTGCTGTCAAATTGATCAAATTGTATTCTGGTTTTGACACCATTTTAGTAGCCAATAACCCATTGTTTTACATTGCATTAACCACAATGATTATTGGTACACAATTCTTTTTGGCAGGATTTCTAGGAGAAATTATTTTAAGAACAAAAAACAACGAAGAGCGATATAAAATAAGCGAAATGGCTGGCGAGTAATTGAATGGTTACTATTTGAAATGATATAAAATACTTGTTTTAAAACACAAATGCCTTAGCCTCAAAAGCATTTATTATAAAAAACTATTAAACTAATTGAATATGAACATCCCTCAAAACATCTTAAACACTGTTAATGAATGGCTTAGTCCTATTTTTGATGTTGCTACTCACGAAGCTATCAACACCATGTTGGCCGAAAATCCAAAAGAGCTAGAAGAGTGTTTTTATAAAAATTTAGAGTTTGGCACTGGTGGAATGCGAGGCGTCATGGGTATTGGTACCAACCGCATCAATCAATATACGTTGGGCAAAAACACTCAAGGTTTAAGCCAATATTTAAAACAATCATTTCCTGATGAACCAATCAAAGTAGTGATAGCTTATGATTGCAGACACAACAGCAAGAGTTTAGCAAAAGTGGTAGCCGATGTGTTTTCGGCAAATGGTATCATGGTATATTTGTTTTCGGATTTACGACCTACTCCCGAGTTGAGTTTTGCCTTAAAACATTTAAAATGTCATGCTGGAATTGTATTGACGGCCTCACACAATCCGCCAGAATACAATGGCTACAAGGTATATTGGCAAGACGGTGGGCAACTTGTACCGCCTCAAGACAAAGAAATCATCCAAGTTATTGAAAATTTAAAGTATGAAGATATTTTATTTACATCAAATGAGCATTTGATTACTTATATAGACAGCGAAGTTGATGCGGCTTTTGTGAAATCATCTGTCGAGAATGCCAGTTTTGATACTGCCCAATCCGCTCGAGATGGCTTAAAAATTGTGTTTACCTCGTTGCACGGCACGTCTATAACGGCAGTGCCTCAAACCCTGTTGGCTGCGGGTTATACGGATGTTCATATAGTAGCCGAACAGGCCGAACCGAATGGCAATTTTCCAACCGTAAAATCGCCAAACCCAGAAGAGCCCGAAGCCCTAACACTTGCCTTAAAACTTGCAGACGAAATTGGGGCTGATATTGTGATTGGTACCGACCCCGATTGTGATAGATTGGGCATAGCTGTTCGCAACAACGATGGTGAAATGACCTTGCTAAATGGCAATCAAACCATGATTTTGATGACGGCGTTTTTACTAGAAAAATGGAAAAATGCTGGCAAAATCAACGGCAATCAATTTGTGGGCTCTACCATTGTATCTACTCCAATGATGATGGAGTTGGCTCATAATTATGGTGTAACATGCAAAGTTGGGCTTACTGGTTTTAAATGGATTGCCAAAATGATTAAAGATTTTCCTGAACTTCAATTTATTGGTGGAGGCGAAGAAAGTTTTGGCTACATGGTGGGCGATGCTGTTCGAGACAAAGATGCAGTGGCCTCAACTTTATTAATTTGCGAAGTTGCCGCACAAGCTAAAGCCAATGGTAGCAGTGTATATAAAGAGTTGTTAAACTTGTATGTTGATCATGGATTTTATAAAGAACACTTGATATCTTTGACCAAAAAAGGAATGGAAGGATTGGCAGCCATCAATCAAATGATGGTAGATTTACGAGACAATCCGTTGCTAGAATTAGCCAACGAAAGGGTAGTCATGGTTGAAGATTATAAAACGGGCATAGCCAAAAATATATTGACTGGCGAAACCGAAAACATGGCAATTCCAAAATCAGATGTTTTGATTTATTACACCGAAGGAGGAGCCAAAATAGCCGCTAGACCAAGTGGAACAGAACCTAAAATTAAGTTCTACATCAGTGTAAATGCTCCTTTAGACCGGGTTGAAGATTTCAGTATTGTAGGAGAACAACTAGACCAAAAAATCAAAAAAATAGTAACTGATTTGAAACTATAAATCATAACCTTTCAAACAACAAAGTAGGATTACAGTAAGCTACTTTGTTGTTTTTTTTAATTATAAAAAATGGACGAAAATTTAAAGAAAATTATTCCTTTTGTAAAACCATACCAATTTCATGTTGTTTGGAATGTTATTTTCAATATCTTGTATGCACTTTTTAGTACATTATCTTTTATTGCGTTGATTCCTATGTTGGATGTTTTGTTTAAAAACGAAAACAAAGTAATAACAAAACCCGTGCTGAATTCCATTTGGGATATTACGTCATTTGGCAAGCAATATTTGTATTATCAAATCAACAGTTTGTCCAAAACTAATGGCCCCGAAATGGCTTTGATATTGGTAGTAAGTTTGGTAATTGTAACATTTTTGCTCAAGAATCTGTTCAACTATTTGGCTTCCAATCATTTGATGCACTTAAAAAATGGTGTACTCAAAGATTTACGCAATTTGATGTACAATAAAATTATTGAATTGCCCATATCTTATTATTCCGAAAAAAGAAAAGGCGATATCATGGCCCGAATGCTTGGCGATGTAGGCGAAGTGCAAAATTCCTTTTTTGCTATTTTAGAATTGATAGTCAAAGAGCCTATGACCATCGTATTTACGATAGCTACCATGTTTGCTATTAGTGCCAAATTAACACTTTTTGTATTTATATTCATACCAATTTCAGGATATATCATTTCAAAAATAGGAAAAACCTTAAAATCTAAATCTCAAAATATACAAACAGAAGGGGGGTATTTAATTTCTATCGTCGAAGAAACCCTTTCTGGATTAAAAGTTGTTAAAAGCTATAATGCCGAAAACAAATTTAAAGAAAAATTTCATAATTCTACACAAAAATTGCTATCACTGTCCAACACCATTGGTAGAAAAAACAATTTAGCCTCGCCGTTTAGCGAGTTTATGGGCATCATCGTTATAGCCATTTTGCTTTGGTATGGTGGCAATATGGTGCTTATAGAAAAACTAGCCAATGGAAAACCCGTTTTAGAAGGAGCACAATTTTTGGCCTATATGGGATTGGCCTACAATATTTTGACTCCTGCAAAATCCATTTCAAAAGCCTCTTATGCTGTAAAAAGCGGGATGGCCGCTGCACAACGTGTTTTTGAAGTATTAGAAGTTGAAAATGAAATAACCAATAAAGAAAATGCCCTAGATAAAAAAACATTTGAAAACAACATAAGCCTTAACAATATTAATTTTAAATACCAGAATGACAATGTGTTAGAAAATTTTTCGCTAACCATTCCAAAAGGCAAAACAGTAGCACTTGTTGGACAATCGGGTTCAGGAAAAAGTACCATTGCCAGCTTATTAACCCGTTTTTATGACGTGCAAAAGGGACAAATTTGTATAGACGGAATAGACATCAAAGACCTGAAAATGCACGATTTAAGAGGCTTGATTGGACTGGTAACCCAAAAAAGTATATTGTTTAACGACACCATAAAAAACAACCTCTTGATTGGAAAAAATGACGCAACCGATGCCGAAATTATTGAAGCCCTTACAATAGCCAATGCTTATGAATTTGTAAGGGATTTGCCCAAAGGCATTGAAACAAACATAGGCGATGCAGGCGATATGTTATCTGGCGGACAACAACAACGATTGGCCATTGCCAGAGCCGTATTGAAAAATCCGCCCATCATGATTTTAGACGAAGCCACATCGGCACTGGATACCGAAAGCGAAAAATATGTGCAAATAGCCTTGGAAAACATGATGCAAAACAGGACCTCTGTTGTTATTGCCCATCGACTATCAACCATTCAAAAAGCCGATTTAATTGTAGTAATGCAAAAAGGCAAAATTGTAGAACAAGGCAAGCACGACGAACTGATCCAACAAAACGGTGTGTATAAAAAACTTGTCATGATGCAAAGTTTTGATGTTTGATTTAAGGAAAAAAAATATTTATAACTTAAATAATATTTTTATATTAAAATAATGAAATTGTGTTAAAAATTTAAAATTATGAAAATAGTTTCTTTTTTTGCAGGAGCAGGAGGACTTGATTTAGGTTTTCAAAAAGCTGGTTTTGATGTCATTTGGGCAAATGAATATGATAAAGATATTTGGGAAACCTATGAATAGAAAGCATGTTTTTTTATAGTGTAAAAGTTTAAATTAAAATAAAGATGAATGTAACTTGTTTTCAAAATATTATTTTTAGAATTCGTGAAATTGAATTATTAAATGGTGAATCAGTATTAATTTCAACTAATTCTCTAAATGAATTATTATTGGATAAAAACGGCAAATATGTATCACAAGAAGCAAATTATATCGATGAAAAGATATTTTTTTTTGTTGAGGATGATGAAATTGAATTTACAAATGATAGACTAATAAATTTAATAACTAGGGCAACAAAATGATTAGATTTCAATTTTTTCCTCGTTCACAAGGAATAACAAAAACTATAAGAGATATTATAACTTGTTTTGAATTAGAAGTTGATAAAATTAAATCACCTGATTTTAATTTGTCAAGTAATGAGGTTTTAGAAATAATCAGGCCTCATTTAGAAAAGATTGATTTTATTTGTGAAACTGGAAAATCAAAAGAGAAAAAAATTCATGTTCCTGTTTTATTTGGTTATGATAACAAAATTGATAAATCATTTAATGCGGATGCACTTTCCAAAGATGGAAAAATTGTAATAGAAATAGAAGCTGGAAGAGCCACAGAAAATAATCAATTTTTAAAAGATATTTTTCAAGCTTGTATGATGTTTGAAGTAGAATATTTAGTAATAGTTGTAAGAAATATTTATCGAGGACATAAAGATTTTGAAATTATTCATACTTTTTTAGAAACTTTATACATTTCAAACCGTCTTCATTTACCATTAAAAGGAATTTTATTGATAGGATATTAATTTCCTACTTGATATTGAACCTCGCTTGAATAATAGTATAAATCCAGATGATGTTTTACAACTTGAAATAGTTTCGGATAAAATGGGACAAAGTGGCGATGTAAGGGATGTTATTGCCATCCGTTCTAAACAAAATTGGGAAATAGGTATTTCTGCTAAAAATAATCATCGTGCAGTAAAACATTCCAGATTATCTAATGATATTGATTTTGGGTCAAAATGGTTAAATATTCCTTGCTCATTGGCATATTTTAATGAAATAAAACCTGTTTTCGATAATCTAGCATTTTTAAGATCGTCTAGTAAAGCAACTCAAAAATGGGACACATTAGGAAACTATCATGAGTCGGTCTATGTTCCTATATTAAACGCATTTAAAAAAGAATTGTTAAGGTTAGATGCTGATAATTCAGGCATAATTGCTGAAAAATTAATAGAATATTTAATCGGTAAACAAGATTTTTATAAGGTTATAAAAGGAAAAAATAAAGTTGAAATTCAAGCTTATAATTTATTCGGAACATTAAATTTACCATTTAAAAACATAAAACCAAAAGCTAAAATTCAAAGATTAAAATTACCTAATAGATTAATTGAAGTTGTTTATCAAGAAAACTCAAAAACAACCTTACTAGTTACTCTAAATGAAGGCTGGCAAATTTCATTCAGAATTCATAATGCAAGTTCTAGGATAGAACCTTCGCTTAAGTTCGACATCAATTTAATTTCTGCACCCCATTCTCTCTTTTCAAATCAATTGTATTTATGAATAAAAAAAACCATCAATCATGATCATAATATGAAATTATTTCATCAAATCATACTGCTAAGTTTGGTGGTGGCTGTGGTGGCTTGTTCAAAATCCGAGCCGCAGCCACAAGTCGAAACTCCTAAAAAAGTGCTAGAAATCAAGGCTTTAGACATGTCGTTGTTGCCAAAAATCAGACAAAGCGGCATTGTTTTTCAATCCCAAAACGGTCAAACCGAAGACATGCTAACCACCCTAAAAACTGCAGGTGCCAATACCATTAGACTTCGTATCTGGAACAATCCAAACCCAGATGGGTCGGTTTCTAACTTGGCATCCGTTCGCTTATTGGCAAACGAAATGAAAAGTAAAGGCTTCAAAGTCATGTTGTCTGTTCATTATTCTGATACTTGGGCCGACCCTGGCACACAAACAAAACCCCAACATTGGCAAAATTGTACTTTCAATCAATTAAAAGACAGCGTTTTTCAATATACCTCAAAAATCATGTCGCAAATTCAACCCGATTACATCCAAATTGGCAACGAAATCAACAACGGATTCCTTTTTCCCGATGGGCAAATTCAAAATTTAGCCAACTTCAAAATGCTCATCAAACAAGGTTGTGCAGCAGTAAGGGCTCATAATCCCAATACAAAAATTATTTTGCATCTGGCGGGACACAACCAAGCCTTGTCGTTTTTCAATCAAATGCAAGACATCGATTACGACATCATTGGCTTGAGTTATTACCCTATATGGCACGGAAAAAGTCTAATAGATTTAGAACAAAACCTAGAATTAATATCTAATGCACAAAATAAACCTATATTTATTGCCGAAACAGCCTATCCTTTTACCCTTACTTGGAACGATTATACCAACAACATCATTGGATTAAACAGTCAAATTTTGCCTGAATTTGAAGCCTCTGCCTCAGGACAGCAGCAATTTTTAAATCAAATCAAAACCATCATCACCAAGGTGCCAAAGGGAATTGGTTTTTGTTATTGGGGCGCCGAATGGGTGGCATACAACGGCCCAACGGCCACCAACGGTTCTGCCTGGGAAAATCAAGCACTTTGGAATTTTCAGCATCAAGCCCAGCCAGCTTTATCGGTTTTTTCTAATTAAAATTAAAAAAATAAGCATTTAAAGCTAAAAAAAATTACAATTGAAGTAGCTTTAAAAACAATCAAAGTTGTAGCACATAATATTTTGGGTGTGCCCCTCCGTAAACTACGGGTCGGGCTATCCGTTGCAATCTTTTTTGTTTTTTAAAGAAAAAAACAAAAAAGGATTTCCACTGCTATCCCTCACACAAAACACTTGGGTTATCAATCAGCTTCTGAATTACAAAATAAAAAATACCATAGTTGTATTACAATCAACAACCATGGCTTATACTCTCGAAAAATCTATTGGATTTGCCTTTTTTATAGGTATTATTCATTAATTACACATTCAATTTGCTGTTTTTTCGACTAAAACTAAAATAAATAACCAAACCAATAAGCAACCAAACCGTAAAATAAATCCAATTCCAAACACTCAATTCGGCCATCATATACAAACAACAAATAAGCCCTAAAAGCGGGATAAGAGACAAATTTTGTTTGAAAGTCCAAATACTCAAACCAATAAGTGATAATAGAAAAATCCACATTGGTATTTTGTGTTTAAACAAGCTAAAACCACTTTCGTATTTAATAGATTCTGCTATGGGTAAATGGGCAACAACTTGATTGTATTGTTCGTCATTTTCTTGATAATTGCTCAATATTTCATCCAGATCAGGAGCTTTAGAAGGGTCGATACTGGCATCTTTTTGAGCTAAAAACTGAACAACATTCAAAGCTTGCTCTTGGTTTAAAGCCGTAACAATTGCGGCAGGAGCATTAACTTGCTTTTCATTGGTCAAAAATCGCATTACTGCTTTTTCATTAAAATAAAATCCCATCACAACGCCCAACACAAGCCCAATAGGCATCAAATATTTAGCATTTATATAAGGCGTTTTGAATTTTCCTCGAGGAATATTGGGTTTGTTTTGCAAAATTAAAACTCCAGCACAAACCAACACAAAAGCAAACAAAGTACCAATACTACAAAGATCTGTTACCATAGTCAAATTAAGAAAAAGAGCAGGAACACCTACAACAAATCCTGTAACAATGGTTGCAAAAGAGGGCGTTTTATATATTGGATGCACCTTTGAGAATCGTTTTGGCAAAAGCCCATCTCGGCTCATAGCCATCCAAATACGGGGTTGCCCCATTTGAAAAACCAACAAAACGCTGGCCATGGCTATAACAGCACTTACTGCAATAACACCCGACAGCCATTTTAAATGCAATTTTTCAAACACAAATGCCAATGGATCGCCTACATTGAGGGTGCTATAAGACACCATTCCTGTAAGTACCAAAGCAATCACAATGTATAAAATAGTACATATAACAATGGCATACATCATGCCACGAGGCAAATCACGTTGTGGATTTTCACACTCTTCGGCAGTTGTAGATATGGCATCGAAGCCAATATAGGCAAAAAACACCGCCGAAACCCCTTTCAAAATACCCGCCACCCCATTTGGTGCAAAAGGGTGCCAATTGTCTGTATCGATATAAAAAACACCAACCGCAATTACCAATAAAATAATAAAAAGCTTAACAGCAACCATAATATTACTCGCATTTCTGGATTCTTTCATCCCTCTATAAACCAAAGCGGTAATAATAAAAATAATCAACAAGGCTGGCAAATCTGCCACAAAATGAAATGATCCAATAGTTGGGGCACTGTTCCAAGCCGTAAAAGCATGTTTTAAATTATCAGGCAAATTATCAAATGACTTACCATTTTGCATGAGTGCAGTTGCTTCTTTAAAACCATTACTTGCCGTCAGATAATCCATTTGAATATATTGTGGTAGATGCAATCCCATGCTATCTAAAAGTCCTGTAAAATAATCACTCCACGAAATGGCCACTGTAATATTGCCAATAGCATATTCCATAATAAGTGCCCAACCGATAATCCAAGCGATAATTTCGCCAAAAGCCACATACGAATAAGTGTAGGCACTCCCCGAAACTGGTACCATCGAAGCAAATTCGGCATAGGCAAACGCTGCAAAACTACAGGCAACAGCAGTAAATAAAAACAAAAATATGACGGCAGGGCCTCCATCAAAACTGGCTTTTCCAATGGTGCTAAAAATTCCAGCACCAACTATGGCGGCTATACCAAAGGCCGCTAAATCTTTGGTTTTTAAATGTTTGCCCAACGACCCATGTCCGTCCAAATTGTTTTGCTCTACTTGTTTCAGTATATCTTGAACTGTCTTTTTTCTGAATAATTTGCTAAAACTCATTTCGTTTTGGATTAGTTTGTTAATTTTTTTGCTAATATATTAAAAATATTGGCAAACCAATATATAATTTAATTTTTTGATAGCTAAAAAAAACAAATTATTCAATCATCAATATTATTGATGGACAAATAAAAACAAATAATCAATATTGATACGTAAGCTACTGTTTTAATGTATAAATTTGCAATATCAAAATCAATATGAATCATTTAAAATAAAACTTATGTCATTAGTAGGAAAAAAATTCCCAAGTATTGCAGTAGATGCCATTTCGCACGAAGGCGATAATTTAAAATTAAACATTTTTGAAGAAGCCACTAAAAATAATAAAAAAGTATTGTTGTTTTGGTATCCAAAAGATTTTACATTTGTTTGCCCAACAGAATTACACGCTTTTCAAGCAGCTTTAAGCGATTTTGAAAGCAGAAACACCGTAGTAATTGGTGCCTCTTGCGATACAAACGAAGTGCATTTTGCTTGGTTGAACACCCCAAAAAATGCAGGAGGTATCGAAGGCGTTACGTACCCAATATTAGCAGATACCAATCGTAATTTATCCAATATTTTGGGTATTTTAGATATCGACGCTACAAGCTATAGCGAAGATACAGATTCTGTTATCATCGAGGGGTCAAACGTTACATTTAGAGCTACATATTTGATAGACGAAACAGGAAAAATATTCCACGAAAGTGTAAATGATATGCCATTAGGAAGAAATGTAGCAGAATACCTCCGTTTGATTGATGCCTATACACACGTTCAAACAAATGGCGAGGTGTGTCCGGCCAACTGGGAAAAAGGTAAAGATGCTATGAATGCCAACAGAAATAGTACGGCTGCTTATTTGGGCTCGCACTAAAAAAATTATTAGCTTCCAAACTCTGGATGTTTCAGAGTTTGGAAGTTTTTTAAAACCATTGTTTCATTTCAAAATAAAAAAATAAGATGTTAATAGAATTAAACGAAGACACGCTTCAGAATATAGTGAATACCAACGAAAAAGTAGTTGTGCAATTTTCTGCTTCTTGGTGTGGTAATTGTAGGATTATGAAACCAAAATTTAAAAAATTGGCAACAGAAAACGAGGCCATGACTTTTGTATTGGTGGATGCCGAAAATAGTCCTGAATCTAGAAAATTAGCTAATGTTTCTAATTTACCTACTTTTGCCACCTTTGTTGGAGGACAATTAGTAAACGAAACCCAAACCAATAAAGCCGATGTTTTAATAGAACTGGTAAACGAAATCAAATAAACCATACCCACATGAAACTGCCTGTAATCAAACATTTAACGCAATTTATAGAAGACAACGACCAAGATTATTTGATAGAAACCATAGAAGTATTGGAAGCTTTGACAGAAGTATCGAGTATGAAAGATGAAGAAATTGATGTTATTGCTGAGTTGATTTCCAATATGTATGGAGCACTCGAAGTTCACAAAATGACCAAAGACGGCTTAGACAAAAAAGAGGCACTTAATACTTTTATGAAACGGGTTCTTGGATCAATTGACAAATAAAAACGCCCATGCAACGCCGAAAAAAGTGGACTTACTCCGCTAGAAAAACAGTAGCATCCAAAATAAAATATTTTGACCAATATAAATTTACATTTATTTAATAAATTAAGATAAAAAGTTTGAAATGGATGCTACTATTAACGAGATTAAACCTGCAAAAAAAAATAGTCTATTTTAATATTAAAACTCAAAACTCAAACTTGTAGTCCAAAACAATGTAGAAGGAACCAAACTAGAGGCATCTGCAAAAACGTTGTTTTTACTATTCATGTAGCGAGCTTCATTTCTTAATTTTACTTTTGAATTGGGTAAATAATCCAAATTCAAAGAAAAACCAAATGCTTCAAAAGCATCAGAAGTTGCGATAATTACATTTTCTTTGTCTTGATAATACTCCGTTCTGAAAGCCGCTTGCCATTTTGGATTGATACTGTATTGTGCTATAAAAATAGGACTCAACCAAGTTGCAGATTGTTTATTACTTAATTCTTGATTTCCTATATCAAATCCTGCAATGGTGCGCCATTTGGTATTCCATTTTTGATCGTAGTACAAATTACTGAAATAACGCATTGCAAATCCTGCTCCATTATATTCTTTCCCCACAAAGGTACTCCAATTAAATGTTGCATCCCCACTAGGTTTATACACTATTTGCGAACCAAAAGATGGTGCTACCTCTTTGTTTGGTTTTGCAATTCGTTGCCAACCGTTGGTGAGCAATACTGCAAAATTCCATTTATCGGAAGGTTTGAAGTTGTATTTTATTCCCGTCATAAAATAGGGTGAATTTTCTGCCAAAATAGAACGAGAAAGTGTCAAGTTGGATGCTGTTGAAGCCGATTCAAACCCAATGTAACTTGGCAAAATACCTACTTCTAGCGAATGTTTTTTTAATTTATCAAAATACAAGCCAACAAAAGCTTCGTTTAGGTATTTTATTTTTTCGCTGGCATAATTATCTTCTACATACGAACCAGAATGTAAAGCGATACTTGCATATACATTATCAAATTCTAGCTTGGCACGAAGCAATGCAATGTTTATATTCAACTCATTGTGCCTGTTGAAATTGTACATAAAAGGCACTTTGGTATCATTCAAATTTTTATTAAAATCATAAGAATAATAGGTTTCTATAAATCCTGAAAAGATTGTTTTTAGCTCCTTATTTTCTTGAGAAAAGGAAAAGGAAAAAAGGAATAACGTAAATATTAAAATTATTTTTTTCATTGTGCAAAAATATTATTTTTTTCTATTTAAATCAAGCTTTATTAAAGGCGAATAGACCATAGGATATTCTTCAATAGCAACATCACTTTTATCTAATCCAAAAGCTTTTTCATCCGATAATGATATTTTTTTTAACCAAAAATAAGAAGTTAACATCCAACCGTCTTTAAAGGTAAACTCATTTTCAACCGAAATAAATTTTTCAATTATTACAAATTTAAAGTCAGGCTCGTTATTATATTTTGTAGAACCATCTGGTCGAATATGTAATTTCAATTCTTTTCTTTCTACTAATTCTTGCACTATTTTTTTGAAATATAATTCTACTTTGGGTTGAATTCTAAATCCTACATTAAGAATGATTTTAATTACTTTATCATCCAATAACTCTTCAACTTCATAGTTTAATGTAAAAGGTTCATTCGTTCTATTGATATGCAAAAACCAATAAACATCTGCTCTTTTTGGTTTTTTAGCAAAAATAGATTTTATTATTTTCTCTTCTATTTCATAATTTTTATCCGCTTTAGATAAATAAATTAAATGTGTTGCATATTTCGGTATGGAGTCGTCTTCACTCAATTCGTTTAATAAACTTGTTTGTTCTTTTAGATTTGTGAATTTTAAAAACTTATTATTTATTTTTCTTGAATAATACCAAATGTACATTACCATAAAAATGAATAATTCAAAGAATAAAAACATCCAACGTTCTTTAATTTTTACCACATTAGCTAAGAAAAAAGAAATTTCAATAATTGAAAAAATCAATAAAATAATAGCAACCCATCCCAATTTAATTTTTTTAATAAAAATAAGATAATATGATAATAACAAAGTTGTCATTAACATAGCAACCGTAATTGAAAACCCATAAGCGGCTTCCATATTTGATGAGTTTTTAAAATATAAAATCATCAATACACAACCAATCCATAAAATTGTATTTACCGATGGAATATATATTTGCCCTTTTAAATTAGTTGGATTTTTTAAGGCAACTCTTGGCCAAAAGTTTAATGAAATTGCCTCATTAATCAAAGTAAAGGAACCGCTTATCAAAGCTTGTGATGCTATAATAGTAGCCAAAGTTGCAATAACAATTCCGATAATTAAAAACCATTGTGGCATTATAGCATAAAACGGGTTTTGACCATTTAAAAATTCATTTCCTTGATTCATCAACCATGCACCTTGCCCTAAATAATTAAAAACCAATGCGGTTTTTACAAATATCCATGTAATTCTGATGTTTTCTTTTCCGCAATGTCCCAAATCAGAGTATAGCGCTTCTGCTCCTGTTGTACATAAAAAAACAGCTCCCAAGAGCCAAAATCCTTTTGGATATTTAGTAAGTAAATCAAAAGCATATATAGGGTTTAATGCTTTCAATATTTCTAAATGTTGGGTAATTTGAGACAAACCTAATACTAATAACATTGTAAACCAAATAATCATTATTGGTCCAAAAATACTGCCAACTTTTTGTGTACCAAAACGTTGAAAAATAAAAATTCCTGATAAAATTGCTATTACAATAGGAATTGTAGGCAAGTTTGGAACAATTGCTTCCAACCCTTCTACAGCTGATGCTACGGATATTGGTGGCGTAATAATTCCATCAGCTAATAAACAAGTGGCACCCAAAATTGTAGGAATTACAAGTTTACCTTTTCCGAAGCGTTTTACAAGTGCATAAAGAGAAAAAACACCACCCTCACCATGATTATCAGCAGATAATGTGAGTAAAATATATTTAAAAGTGGTTTGAAATGTCAAGGTCCAAAATACACACGAAATTGCACCATAAACAAGTAATTCGTTTATTGGTCTGTTGCCAATTATAGCCTTCATTACATACAAAGGCGATGTACCAATATCACCATAAATTATTCCTAATGCTACCAATAATGTAGCTGCTGTTACTTTTTGTTTTGCTGAAATATTCATTTTTTTAGTTTAAGAGATTAAAGTTTAAATGTTTTTTTAAATAAGACATAAGAATTCTGTATTACGATGTTTTGACATGTAATTCAAATATTATTAAATAAATTTTAGATGTTAATTAACTGGTATTGAATCGATAACCAACACCCGACTCTGTAACTATATATTTTGGTCGGTTTGGGTCTTTTTCGATTTTTTTTCGCAATTGAGCTACAAAAACTCGCAAATACTGGGTTTGATCAGAATAACTATTTCCCCAAATTTCTTTTAAAATATATTGATGTGTTAAAACTCTACCATCATTTTTGAATAATAAAATAAGGAGTGTATATTCAGTAGCTGTAAGTTTTAAAATTTCATTATTAACCTTCACTACTCGAGATACTAAATCAATAGAAACATTTCCAAATGAAGCAATTGGCTCTGTATTTTGAACTGCATTTACTCGTAAAGCTGTTCTCATTCGAGCTAATAATTCTTGGGTTCGAAATGGTTTTGTCAAATAATCATTTGCGCCGTTGTCTAGGGCTTTTACTATTTCAACTTCGGAACTTTTAACTGACAGAATAATTATTGGATTAAAATACCATTCTCTTAATTTTATTAGGATATTTTGACCATCTTCATCTGGTAAACCCAAGTCTAACAAAACTAAATCGGGTTGAATTTTTGCTACCAAAGTTAATCCCTCAGTTCCGTTACTTGCAAATTCAACTTTATAATCATTTGCTTCTAATGAAATTTCTAATAATTTTCTTATTTGAATTTCATCATCTATTACTAAAATCGAAAATTTATTATTCATTTTCTAGTGAATTTATAGAAATACAATCTACATTAAAAATCATTTCAAAAGTAGCTCCTCCGAGTTCATTGTTTTTTAAAGTTATTATTCCGTTTTGCGCTTCAACAAAACCTTTTACAATAGATAACCCTAATCCTGTACCTCCTGTTTTTGAATTTTTGAATCTATAAAATTTATCAAATGCCCTATCTATTTCATCAACTGGAAAGCCAAAACCATCATCATCTATGGTGATTTTACACTTTTTTATCAAATCAATATGTATATCATAGTCAACATCTACTTCATATTTTATACAAATTTCAATTTTAGCCCCTTTTGGAGTGTGCTGTGAACAATTAAAAATTAAATTATACACAATTTGTTCCATTAAACCGTAATCTAATTTAAAAAGAGGGAGATTTTCTTCTATTGTATAAATAATTTTATGATTTTTAAGCTCTTCCGAAAGTTGACTACAAACATTATAAATAATTTCTTTAACATCGCACCAATCGAATTTTGGTTGAATATATCCAGATTCCAAACGAGACATATTTAATAAATTTTCGACTTGATAATTTAACTTCATAGATGCTTTCTCAATTTCGCTATGTAACTTTTGTTGAGTTTTTACTGATAATTGAACCTCTTTTTGTTGTAAAGTATCAATTGAGCCTAGAATTGCTGCAATTGGAGTTCTCAATTCATGAGATAAAGAATCTAATAAAGTGTTATATAGTTTTAAAGTATTTGCTCTTGTTTGTTTTGTATGAATAGCTTTTTGCATGTTTCTAAATTTGTTAGTTAAAACTGCATTAATAAATGCAATAATAAAAAACATAATTAGCAAGAAAGCATCTTCTGCTCTATCAATATGCAAAGTATAGTAAGGTTTTATAAATAAAAAATCTAAAGTCAAAGCACTTAAAAAAGCTGCTAACAGTACAGGTTTGATTTCTAAAAAAATAGCAAGAATAGAAACTAAAACTAATAATATATAACCTAATATTCTATAGTCTATTGAATCTCTAATTAATATTCCAATCAATGAAATAAATACAACCGATAAAATACTTATTAAATAGGGGTTTAAATCTTTTTTTATATATAACTTGTCCATTTCTAATTATTTTCGACAAAGTTAAGACCTTTACTATATATATAATATTCTATTTTGAGTGCAAAATATAAAGATTATATAAAGATAAAAAAATATTCATACGTAATAATATTATACCCAAATAAAGAAATATACGTGTTAAAAAATTATAAATTAAAATAAAAAAAACAAATATATATTTTAAAATAAGAAATTATTCTTAAAAAAATTAATGATCCCATTTTTTCTTAAACCAAAATGCAACATTAACTAAAATTATCAAAGCTGGAACTTCTACCAAAGGGCCAATGACACCCGCAAAGGCCTGACCACTATGGATACCAAAAACACCAATTGAAACGGCTATGGCCAATTCAAAATTGTTGCCCGAAGCTGTAAATGACAGTGCAACAGCGTCCTTATAAGAAGCCCCCATTTTTTTGGACACAAAAAACATAAGAAAAAACATAATAGCAAAAAAAAGTACCAAAGGCAATGCAATACGAAGCACATCTAATGGTAAATCGATAATCATGTCGCCTTTTAAGCTGAACATGATTACTATGGTAAACAGCAATGCTATCAAAGTGATGGGTGATACAAATGGTATGAATTTTTGATTAAAAAATTTTTTTCCTAAATATTTTTTTATAGTATAACGGCTTATGACTGCCATTGCAAACGGAATACCAAGATAAATGCCCACTGTTTTTGCAATTTCGGACATTGTAATGTTTAGTTCTATACCTTTGATTCCGAAAAAAGGCAGCATGATTTTGAGGTAAAAATAGGCATACAAACTAAAAAAAAATACTTGAATTAAACTATTGATACCAATTAATCCAGCAGTTAATTCCCTGTTTCCATCGGCTAACTCGTTCCAAACAATGACCATCGCAATGCAAGGAGCAATCCCAATAATAATTAAACCCGTCATGTACTCGGGATAGTCTTTTAGAAAAAATGTTGCCAATACAAACATTAAAAAAGGGCCAAAAATCCATGTAATCAAAAACGAAACCGTAAGCAATTTAAGTTTTGAAAACATGAGCGGCACAGCCGAAAAATCGATTTTTGTTAAAGGCGGGTACATCATTAAAATCAGTCCAATAGCCAACGGAATATTAGTAGTGCCAGAAGAAAAGGAATTGATATAAGAAGCTGTGTTTGGAATAAAATAGCCAATGGCAACACCAATTATCATGGCTAAAAAAATCCAAAGCGTTAAATAACGATCTAAAAAATTCAATCTTTTTTTCATAACTGTACGATTTTTATTTGTATTTAAAATAAAATATTTCTTTATATTTGTTAATTTTACGCAACAAATCAGTTTTTGAGGGCTATTTTGTATTATATATTTTTTAATTGCGAAAAAATATAATACATTTCAGAAGCAATTTGCATGCTTCGTTCTTTATATTTTTCATTCATTGTATCGGTACCATCAAAGGCTTTTGGGTCGTCATATTTAATTGGAAATCTTGCTTCTGCACCCAAAACCATGGGGCAACCTCCATCTGCGTTATTGCAAGTCATGATGGCCGCAAAGTTGTTTTTTGGATTAAAATCATCAAAATAAGTTTTTGAAAAACAGATGATGGGATGTTGATTTTCGTTAAACTTAATGGCATATACTGGGTTATTTTCATGGCTTACTTTTTGAATTTGAAATCCTTGATTTGATAGTGTTTCAACTACTTTTGGGAACATGGCTGTGGCTTCAGTGCCGCCAGAATAGGAAAAAATATTTTTGATTCCGAAATGAAAAGCCATCGTTTGGGCCCAAATTTGCGACAAATGGCTTCGTCGAGAATTGTGTGTGCAAATAAAGTTCAGCCGAATTTCTTGTTTGGAATTGATTTTATTTTGAATATAATCCGCTAAAGGTTTCAAAACTTTTTTTCGTTCATCTGAAACTGAAATAGCAGCAATAGATTGCAAGTTTTTTGATAAATTTTCAAACATATATAATTTTTTTAACCACAAAGAAACCAAGAATGTACTAAGTTCTCAAAGTTTTTTTGATTCTTTTGATTTTTTAGATTTTTCACATTAATTTATTAACAACAACCCGATTTTGGCGAACAACAAGAGGTTTCTTTTGGCTTCCAATTTCCTATGACTGGTTCCATTTTATCTGCTGGAATACCACAATGGTCCTGTGCCAAACAAGTGGTCTGTTTTGTTGTTAATTGAAAAATGCCATTTACAAATGCAATACCAAATTTGCCAATAGTTTGAGCGTCTTGATATTCAACTTCAAGCTCTAAATCAGCACTTTGGAATAATTTTTCGGATGCCACAATAATTTTATTCACTTTTTCAGTCGTCAATCGGTGGTCCACATCACCCGCAAACCATACTTGAAATGTAATATTTTTTTCCTCACGGACAACGTTGCCACAATCGATAAAATTTTTGGTAAGTAAGCCCATCTCTGTAATATGAAAATGTGGCGGAACAAAAGTTCCGTTAGGCAATTGAATACTAAAAGAGGTAACAGTTTGAATAGCTTCTTTAAATTGAGATAATGTCATAATATTTTATTTATTAAGTTAAAATTTGATTTAGCAACATTTATTATGGATTTTTACATTCATTTTTGAAAAATAATGCTCTATAAAATGTAAGATTTCAGGATTTAAACAGTAGCAAATAGCCGTACCTTCGATAGTGCCTTTGATGATTTTGGCATTTTTTAGTTCTTTCAAATGTTGAGAAATCGTAGATTGTGCTAATGGTAATTCATTTACAATATCTCCACAAATACAAGCATCTACTTCCAGTAAATATTCTATAATGGCAATGCGGGCTGGATGAGAAAGTGCCTTGAAAATGACCGCTAGTTCATTATATTGATCAGAAAAAACATTTGTTTTTGAAACTCCCATTTGTTATATCTTTATATTGCAATATTACGATAAATACCCATAACGTCCAACAAAATTAGATTTAATTTTTAATTTATTTTTTTGTTGGGCAGATTCAAGTCAAAAATGCATTTGTTCCCATTGATACTGACAAATTTTCAGTTACCTATCAATTGGAAGCATATTTGATAGGCTATGTGTATGGAAAATCAATTCAAATTTACAAATTCTGTACTCGTTTTGCCCCTTTCGGGGGTGTTATTCATGTGGGTTGTTTATTGGTTTGAATGGCGGTTTGGGTTCGACTTTTCGCCACATGGCATTTATCCAAGAACTTTTTTGGGATTGCAAGGCATCATTTTCAGTCCTTTTATTCATGCGGATTTTGAACATTTGTGTAATAATTCGTTACCTATATTTATTTTATTAGCAGCTTTAGAGTATTTTTATAACAAACAAAGAAATATTGTATTAATAATTGGAATACTACTTTCTGGCCTGCTTACATGGATTATTGGCAGAAGCAATTACCATATTGGAGCTAGTAGTTTGATATATGTATTGGTAAGTTTCATGTTTTTTAAGGGAGTTATTACAAAACACTATCGTTTGTTGGCTTTATCATTAAGCATCATCAGTTGGTATGGCGGATTAATTTGGTATATTTTTCCAAATTCAGACCTACATATTTCGTGGGAAGGGCATTTGGCAGGCATGATAACGGGCTTGCTGTTGGCTTTTAGTTTGGACATGTCTGATTATAAAAAAACACCTATTTATGACTGGGAAATGCCTAATTATAATCCAAATGACGATCCTTTTATGAAACAATTTGACGAAAATGGTTATTTTTTTAACCTCCAAAAAGAAGAAGAAACTTTACCAGAACCCTATTACTGGGGAGGGTATGACAATTCCAAAATAATCTATCACTACAAAGAAACGCCAAATGAAACAAAGGACTGAGTAACATTAAGACTAATTTGTCCGATATTTTTTTTATTTTGTCGATAAAAATATTTGCGAGTTTCAAAAATAGTTGCTACATTTGAAATTATTAATTTTAAATAAAATAATTCTATGGGTTTAATTTCATTTATTAAAAACGCTGGTGCTAAAATTTTTGGCAAAAAAGAAGAAGAGGCTCCTGCAGCAGAAAAAGCATCTTTAAAAGCAAGTGCTTTATTGGCACACGTACAATCACATCATTTGCCATTTAATTCATTAAAAATCAGCATTACTGCCGATAATAGTGTAGTTATTTCGGGCGAAGTGGCACATCAAGAAGATGCAGAAAAAATTGCTTTGACTGTTGGAAATGTTGAAGGCGTAGAAACAGTTGATAACCAAATGACTGTTGCAAATCCTACTCCCGAAGCCAGATTTCATACCGTTGTAGAAGGCGATTGGCTATCAAAAATTGCACAAGAAGTATATGGCGATCCTAAAAAGTATGACGTTATTTTTGAAGCAAACAAACCAATGCTAACCGATCCTGACAAGATTTATCCAGGGCAAGTTTTAAGAATCCCAAATTTATAAATATTTGTGAGTTTTTTATATCAAAGAGTTTCAAAATTTTGAAACTCTTTTTTATATTGCTACAGTTCAAAAAAAACAGTCAATATGTCTCAAAATCTCTCCATCAAATCCTGGTCTGAAGACGACAGGCCACGAGAAAAATTGATGCTAAAAGGCCAATTGGCACTAAGTGATGCCGAACTGATTGCCATTTTAATTGGTTCGGGCAGTAAAAACGAAAGTGCCGTTGATTTAAGCAAACGAATTTTGGCAAGTGCCTCACACAATTTGAACCAACTTGGACAATTTACTTTAAAACAATTGACTGATTTTAAAGGAATTGGCGAAGCAAAAGCCATAACTATTTTGGCAGCCATGGAGTTAGGTCGTCGCAGACGTGTTGCAGATAGTTTGAATTTTTCTAAAATTACTTGTTCTAGAGATGCCTTTTTATTGATGCAACCTTTGATTGGAGACTTGCTTCACGAAGAATTTTGGGTAATGTATCTGAATAATGCCAATAAAGTGATTTATAAATCTCAAATTAGCAAAGGAGGAATTACGAGTACAATAGCCGATTTAAGAATCATCTTTAAAATTGCTTTTGAACAAAATGCTGTTTCAATAATATTGTCTCATAACCATCCGTCTGGTAACATTAGTCCCAGCCCTTCGGACATGCAATTGACCAAAAAATTAAAAACCGCAGGCGACAATTTAGATATCCCCGTACTAGACCACATCATCGTATCAACAAATAATTACTTTAGCTTTGCCGATAATGGTAATTTATAAGCTTTTTAAATATTAAAATTAATAATTTTTATATGGATTTACAGCATATTCGACATATTTTTTTTGATTTAGATCATACTTTATGGGATTTTGATAAAAATTCTGAAAAAGCATTTGCTACCATTTTCAAAACCCATCATCCAACGATCAACACCGATAGGTTTATTAAACATTATGTGCCGATCAACCAAGCATGTTGGGCATTGTATCAAGTGGACAAAATTACGCACCAAGACTTGAAATACAAGCGGTTGAAAGATACTTTTGATGCTTTAGCGTATCCCATTTCAGACACAGAAATAGACCTTTTGTCTCATCTGTATTTAGAATACCTTCCTGATTTTAATCATTTGTTTGACGGAGCCCTCGAGGTTTTGAGTTATTTGTCCAACCATTATGAATTGCACATTATAACCAACGGATTTGCTCAAATACAAGATAGAAAAATGGAAAATTCTGGACTAAAACCTTTTTTCAAAACCATAACCAACTCAGAAATGGCGGGTGTCAAAAAACCGCATCCTCTGATTTTTGAACATGCTTTGACCGAAGCAAAAGCCACTAAAACGGAAAGTATCATGATTGGCGATTGCTTAATTGCCGATGTTCAAGGAGCGTTAGATTTTGGTATTCAAGCCCTGTTTTTTAATCCATTTGAAGCACCAGCCCCTAAAAATGTGGTTCAAATCAATACGCTTCAAGAATTGAAAAATTTATTTGCCATTTAACAATCCCGCTATTTTGACAACACGAACTAAATAAATAATAAAATCTATATTAAAAAAATGAAAAAAAACCAACACAATTTTTTGCAACAAGTCCTGTTTTTGATGGGTTTTATGCTTTGTGGTTATGCACAAGCACAAGAATTAAATCAGTATAAATATGCCCTAGTACCATCAAAATTTAGTTTTTTGAAAGAAGTGGATGCTTATCATTTGAATACATTGTCCAAATTATATTTACAAAAATATGGATTTGAAACCTATTTAGATAGCGACACCCAACCTGAAGATTTTGTTCAAAACAATTGCAATAAAATATTTATGGATTTGATAGAAAACAACTCGCTTTTTGCAACCAAAATTACCATTGTATTGAAAGATTGCAAGGGCAACATTTTGAGTAAATCCGAAGAAGCAACTAGCCGAGAAAAAGAATATGCCGTTGCCTACAACATGGCACTTCGTATGGCTTTTAACAATTATTTGGCATTGAAAAACCATCAATATAAACCAACAGCTACCGAAAAAAAAGAACCTGAAATACTTCATAATCAAACAACAACTCCTATCGATTCCGCTCAAGATTTGAATACAACAAATACCTTTCTTGCAGCAAAAACTGCCCAAGGCTATTTGTTGCACCATCCAAAAACAGGGGCTATAACATGGCAACTTTATCAAACCTCAACACCAGATGTTTATTTGGCAGTTTCCAATACTATAAAAGGAGTCGTATTTATAAAAAACAATACTTTAAAATTAGAATATTTTGAAGAAAATGCAATAAAAAGTATCGTTTTGTCAGTACAATTTCAATAATTATATTTGTCTTTCCATCGGTTTTTCAAAAAATCTCTGGTTGCATTTTCACGACTATTATTTCCTGGTTCATACAATACTGTTTGGCTCACCTCTGTGGGTAAATATTCTTGAATAGTGAAATTTTGTTCAAATTGATGGCTGTATTGATATTCTTTTCCGTAGCCTAATGTTTTCATTAATGGTGTTGGGGCATTGCGTAAATGTAACGGTACAGACAAATTTCCCGTTTGTTTTACCAATTCTTGAGCCTTTCCAATAGCCAAATAAGCTGCATTACTTTTGGGCGAAGTAGCCAAATAAATGGCACATTGGCTTAATATGATGCGACTTTCTGGATAGCCCAATGTGGCCACTGCCTGAAAGGTATTGTTGGCCATAATAAAAGCCGTAGGGTTGGCATTGCCTATGTCTTCGCTAGCTAATATGAGCATTCGTCGGGCAATAAATTTGACCTCTTCGCCACCTTCTATCATTCTTGCCAACCAATATACTGCTGCGTTGGGGTCGCTTCCTCTGATAGACTTGATAAAGGCCGACACAATATCATAATGTTGTTCGCCAGTTTTGTCATACAATACAGTGTTTTGTTGAACTATTTCGAGTACTTTGTCGTTATAAATATCAATTTTATCCCCTATTGAGGCATTGACAACCAATTCAAAAATATTCAAAAGTTTGCGACCATCGCCTCCAGAAAGCTGGATAAGTGCTTCTGTTTCGTGCAAATTTATAGCTTTTTCTTTTAAAATTGCGTCGGATTTGACAGCTCTAAAGAGTAAATTTTCCAAATCGGTTTTAGAAAAAGCATTTAAAACATATACCTGACATCTGGACAACAAGGCCGGAATTACCTCAAAGCTTGGGTTTTCTGTAGTGGCCCCAATCAAAGTAACCCAACCTTTTTCGACTGCTGCCAACAGCGAGTCTTGCTGAGATTTGCTAAATCGATGGATTTCATCAATAAACAAAATTGGGTTTTTGGCGGTAAACAATCCACCACTCTGTTTGGCTTTGTCTATAACCTCTCTAATGTCTTTAACCCCCGAATTGATAGCACTCAAACTATAAAAAGGCCTTTTGGACTCTTGAGCAATGATAAGTGCCAATGTGGTTTTGCCAGTGCCTGGTGGTCCCCAAAAAATTAAACTTGGTACAATACCTCTTTCTATTTGTTGGGTTAATGCCCCTTTTGGACCAACCAAATGCAATTGGCTGATATAATCTTCTAGTTTTTGTGGTCTAATTCTTTCTGCCAAAGGTGCTTCCATAACGTCTTTTTACACGATAGATTGGTTAATCTATCTTGCTGTTTTTATTTCAAAAATAATTTTATCTATTTCAAAAAACGGAATAAGTTGTTGCTTTCCAATTGACATCCAATATATTTACATATTGATAATGCAATTGATCATTGGCGTCAAACTTGCCGTTTTTGTTGGTATCATCTATGGTTCTAAAGTAAATTCTGTTTTGACTTTCTATCAAATTCCAATCTATTAATTCTTGATTGTCTGCAGAAAGTTTTACAAACCCCGCCCCATCTATTTGGCTTATGTATAAAGCCTTGATGTCGTTGGCATCTAGTTGGTTATCGTTATTAGAATCGGCATCGGCAAGGGTGTAAACTAAAATTTGTTTTTTTGTTTTGTCTGAAATATTTTTCAAAAATGTTACAGATTGCAATAAAATATTTTTATTTGTTAAAGCTACTAAACTATCCTTTTCTGATTTTTGAAACATTAAATTTTGCATAAAACCTGTAATTTCGTTTTCCATATTGTTTGATATTCTAAAGCTATTGTCTTCGGCGTTTCCCCTATCGGTAAAATTCATGTCGCCAATGGGATAAATCAATACTTTAGTACCATAAAATTGAATGGGCAAATCGGCAATGGCCATACTTTTCATTGTGGCTTTTGCGGGTGGCTGCACTTCTTTTTTTGGCTCATAAGTTACCTTTGGTTGTTTGGCTTCTTTTCTGCAACTGCTTAATATAGAAATACTTATTAGCATTAATAGGATACTATTTTTCATTATTTTTGGTATTAAAATTTAATGGCAACTTTTATGTTAAACACCCTGCTTGTCATATAATTAGGTATTCCGTATTGATTTTTGGAATAAGCATCTCTAACCCAAGTATTGGTAATGGCATTTTGATTATTGAATAAATTAAAAATTTCAAAACCTGCCGAAAAATCTTTAAATTTTTTCAGCCAATGAGTATCAGGTCTTGAGTTATTTTTTTCGGTAAATACATACGAAAATCCTACATCGGCACGACGATAATCTCTTAATCTGGATTGGTATTCATACGGATCGGCATAAGAAGGCGACCCTCCCGGTAGTCCTGTATTATATACTAAATTCAAATACATTTTGACACTAGGAATATTGGGCATATAATCCTGAAATAATACAGCAAATTTCAGAAATTGATCTGTTGGTCGTGCAATATAACCTTTGTTGTCTATATTTTCTTCTGTTTTCATAAAACCCAAACTAAACCACGATTCTGTTCCTGGCACAAATTCGCCATTCAATCGCAAATCCAAACCTTGAGCATAAGCCACAGCATTGTTTTGTGCAGCATATCTAATTCGCACATTATCAAGTGTATAGGTGTTTACGTTTGTCAAAGTTTTGTAATATGCTTCAGAAACCAGTTTGAATGGTCTGTTCCACATTTTAAAGCTATAATCATGACTTAATACAAAATGGATGGCCTTTTGTGCTTGTACATCGGGTTGCACCACACCATGGGCATCTCGGATTTCTCTATAAAAAGGCGGTTGTTGATATACTCCTGTAGAAAACCTAAAAATCATGTCTTTTTGCCAATTAGGTTTTAATGCAATTTGAAACCTTGGACTAAAAACAGTTTGCGATGTTGCAGTTTTATCGGTGGTTGATACTTGCCAATTTTGTGCTCTAATTCCTGCATTGTACCAAATTTGTGCCGCTCCAAGGGTATCTTTTCTACTCCATTGCACAAAACCAGACAACCTATTGATTTTGGCATTATTAGTTGCTCGCACGTTTTTATAGGGTACTAACGGGCCAATATAGGGGGTGTAGGGTTGGTTGTTTTGAGGGTAAATGGGCGGATTGATAGAAAATCCTGCCGAATCTATGACCTCCCATTCTTTCAATCGGTCTCTAATATCATCTCGGGTCCATTTGACTCCCCATTCTATTTGGTTTCGCTTTATTTCATGAAAAGCCTTAATTTCGGCATTCAATATTAAAGCATCTAAATCGTTTCGGGCATGGTTTAATTGTGTTCCAATGCCACTGATATTGGTAACTGTTCCAAAATTTTCGTTTCCAAAATTGGCCTCTACATCGCCAAGTGCATAATCTGCTTTGATGTCATAATATTCTTGCTCTTGTGTGTGGTAAATAGAGGTGATCAATTTATAAGAATTGAAATCGTTTACTTTAAAAGTCGTTTTAAAGGCTCCAAAATAAGTAGTATATAAATCTTTTTCTTGCCCTTGATAAACAACTATTAAGGCTCGAGGTTGGTTGATTGTGCCAAAATTAGTTTGTCTTGTTAGGGGTTGGTAGTTGTAACGATTTTGAGCTACATTGCCTAAAAAGCTAAAATTCCATTTAGTCGAAGCGTTGTAATTGATATTGGTTTGCACATCGGCAAATGTTGGTTTAAAATTGGTTTTGGTTTCTTGTGAATTGACTAATAATGTGTTGTCTCTGTATCGCAAACCTGTTATTGCCGACCACTTTTGATTTTTGGACACATTGTCCATTGCAATACTTCCGCCAAGTAAGTGAGCCTCTGCCGAAAGTCCAAACTTGGTAGGATTTCTATAAGTAATATCTAAAACAGAAGAAAGTTTGTCGCCATATTTGGCCTGAAAACCTCCAGCCGAAAAATCTACATTTTGAACCAAATCGGTGTTAGTAAAACTCAATCCTTCTTGCTGACCAGATCGAATTAAAAACGGTCTATATACTTCTATTTCATTTACATACACAAGGTTTTCGTCAAAATTGCCACCTCTAACTCCATATTGTGTACTCAAATCGTTGTTGGAATATACACCAGGTAGGGTTTTCAAAATATTTTCGACACCCGCATTGGCTCCAGGTATTTTTCGGATAACCTCGGGGGCAATATTAGTAATGCCTTGTATTCTTTTTCGATTATTCACTACTACAACTTCGACCATCTCTTCAAATTTGTGGGTCATAACAGGATGCCATTCAAAGTCTTCGTTGTTTTTTAAATTAATAGTAATTTTTTTATTTTTATAGGAAACATGAGAAAAAACTATAGTTATATTTTGATTTGCAACCACGGTCAAGCTGTAAAAACCATTTGCATTTGTAAACGTTTTATGGACTCCATCAGACACACTTACTCTTTCAACAGGGCGGTTGTTTTCGTCCAAAATTACACCTTTTATTCTGGCATTTTGAGCAAATGAAATAAGATTATAAATCAAAAAAAAGATTAAAAAAAATATTTTTCTCATATTAAATGGCTATTTATTTTATTTATTCGGGCCTAACCTGATATTGGAACGACGTTTCAAAGGTAGTAGAATTTCCAACATAATCTGTAACAATTACTTTTAATTTGTTTTCGCCCTCCTGCAATCGATCGTCAAATTGATACACAATAGATTTATTTTTATATTCATATTCAAATAAAATCCATTGATTATTCAAATACCCATGAAACGTTTTTATACCCGAAAGATTGTCTGAAATGGTCAAAGTGATATTTTTTTGGCGAGCAATATTTTTTCCTTCTATACTTTTGGCAATGCCAATTTTAGGAGCAATGGTATCTTGAGCCAAAACATAAGTGCCTAATTCTCGTGACTTTGCATATAAAACATTGTTTTTCAGTGTTGTTTCTAAGTAGTCTAATTTTCGACCTTCTACTTGTGCAATAAAAACTTTGCTAAGGTCTTTAAATGCTGGATTTTCCAACTTCCATTTGATAGAAAAATATTGGTGCACAGGTGTGTATTTATTATGAAGCGTTAGAGTATCCTTAGATACTTGAAAATTCATATTGAAATTGTCATAAAAAACGCCTTTTGGAAAAGTAACTTCTACCTGATCTTTCTCAAAAATTTGTTCTCTTTTTTGGTTGATAAAATAGGGCGATGGGTCTGGCATTTGATTGTTTTTTACGGGCAAAACGTCAAACATTACCGGGATTTTTACCCTTGTTGTATTTTGATGAATATCAGATATTTCAATGGTGTAAGTCGTGTTTTGTTCGGCATCGTTTGTCGTAATCATCCCGTGATCGCTGTCAGTTTCAATAAGTTTTAAGTCAAAAGGTGTTTTCATAAATAATTTTTGATACCTTTGATTGCTTTTTTGAAGCTTGTTGTAATCCAAAAAGGCGTTAATGTATCTAAATTGATCAAACGTAAAACCGTCAAATTGATAGCTAAAAAGGGGTTTCTCGTTATTTTTTAGCACTACTTTATACACACCATATTTGTTATAACCCGTGCTAAACATGTCATAAGCATTAATAGCAAAACCTAATTTGCCAGAAGCCAACACCTTGTCAGACCAATAGGAACCGTCTTTTTGAAGGGTTAAATTGGCAATTATGGGCATATTAGATTGATTAACAACCGATTTTTCGTCGATAGGGTAAATCAGTACGTTATTTAAAATAGGTTTTTTGTGGTCTTTAATGTATTGATCAAAACCAAATAGCATGGGATTTAGAATTTTTTCGGTAGCGGTTTCTCTAAATTCAAAATGCAAATGAGGGCCACCAGAACCTCCAGTATTGCCAGAAAAAGCAATAGTATCATTTTTTTGAATAGGAAGTTCGTCTGGTTTTAAAAAAAAATCAACTTCATACAATTCTTGCTTGTATTGCATTTTTTTAATTTTTTTTTCAATTTTACCATAGCCTTTACTCAAATGGCCATATACCGTTGTAAACCCGTTGGGATGGGTTACATAAATGGCTTTTCCATAGCCAAAAGTAGCGATTTTGATACGAGATACATACCCTTCGGCTACTGCAAATACGGGTAATCCTTCTCTTTGTTGGGTTTTTATATCAAAACCAGAATGGAAATGATTGTTTCTCAATTCGCCAAAACAACCCGATAATTCTAAAGGAATATTTAATGGTAATCTAAAATAATCTTTAGGATACTGAATTTGGGCAAAACTAGTTACAGCCATAAGGCAAAAAGGGATCAAGTACTTCATTATTTAATTTCGAATTATGATACAATCAATTTATAATTTCTTTATGGAATGAATTCAAACAGCAGTATTATTGTGAATAAACAATAAAAAAGCCCCAAAAGTTTTGAATTTTATAAAATAAAAAATAAATTAATTTTTGAATATTTTTGGTGCTAAAGTAAATAATAATCCAATAAAAAACTAAAAAAATGATGTTTATAACACACTATTTTTCAATTTATTAGAAAATGAAAAAAATATTTTTTTATTTTTTTTAAAAAAAAGTGTTATAATTTGAATAGGAATATTAACTTTGCTAACGATAGTAAAGAATTCTATTCTGAATGAGTAACATATTAAATGTAGTTGAATCTATTGAATTAAAGCTGAATATGCTGATGTCTAAGTTGCACGATTTAGAGCAATCAAACATGGATTTACAACAACAATTAAACGTTTACAAGCTAAGCTTGAATCAAAAGGAACAAGAAATAACCACCTTAAGAGCTAAAAATGATACGCTTCGGATGGCAAATTCTTTACTTGGCAGTAACGAAAATAAAAAAGATACGAAGCTAAAAATAAATTCATTAATACGAGACATTGACTATTGTATAGCTCAATTATCAGATTAAAAAAACAATGAGTAAAGGGCTTAAAATAAAGTTATCAATTGCCGATAGGGTGTATCCGCTAACTGTAGAGGAATCACAAGAGGAAGGTATGCGAAATGCCAGCAAAAAAATTGATAGCATGATTAAGCAATTTGAAGAGAATTATGCCGTTCGAGACAAGCAAGATGTTTTGGCCATGTGTGCCTTACAATTTGCTTCGGTATTAGAACAAAAGCAAATAGATAATTCTGAAGAAAAAACCGAAACTCTTGAAAGATTAACAAAAATAGATGAATTATTAAGCAAATGTCTTCAAAATAACGTTCTTTAACACAGATTAAAAACACTGCCTACATAAGTTTTTATTTGATAAACTCAACACTAACAAATTAGAATGAGCAAATCATCGTTACTATAGTATGCCCGTCTGGAATGGGAAACTTGAACAACGAGTTAGCTCAAAACTTGTCTTTACGAGTTTATACAATACCGCTAATGTAGGCTTTTTTATATATAAATTTTAAATACAAATATGGAATCATTAATAATTATAATTGCAGGAATCGTAGGAATAGCGATAGGTTTTGGGATAGCGAAGTATATGGAAAAAAACAATATTTCGACCTTAATTAAAAATGCTCGAAAAGAGGCAAGTTCAATCCTAAAAGATGCTACCCTAGAGGCCGAAAACATTAAAAAAGATAAAATTCTTCAAGCCAAAGAGAAATTTATTGAACTAAAAGCAGAGCACGAGCAAGTCATATTGGCTCGTGATAAAAAAGTAGCCGAGGTTGAAAAAAGAGTCAGAGACAAAGAATCGCAAGTGTCGAGCGAACTTTCTAAAGCCAAAAAAGTCAATGACGAGTTTGAAAATAAAACCAAAGAATACCAAGCCAAAATTGATGCTTTGGAAAAAAAGCAAACCGAAATAGACAAAATGCACAAAAGCCAAGTTACACAATTGGAAGTCATATCGGGACTTTCGGCAGATGAGGCAAAAAAACAATTGGTGGATAGCTTGAAAAACGATGCCAAGGCACAAGCCATGTCGTTTATTCAAGATACTATTGAGGAGGCAAAATTGACCGCCCAACAAGAAGCTAAAAAAATCATTATCAACACCATACAACGAGTAGGAACTGAAGAGGCTGTAGAAAATTGTGTCTCTGTTTTCAATATTGAGTCAGACGATGTAAAAGGCCGCATTATTGGTAGAGAAGGTAGAAATATTAGAGCTATTGAAGCCGCAACAGGTGTCGAAATCATTGTTGATGATACTCCAGAGGCTATCATTTTGTCTTGTTTTGATCCTGTCCGTAGAGAAATTGCCCGCTTGGCATTGCACAAATTGGTAACAGATGGTCGTATTCACCCAGCCAGAATTGAAGAGGTTGTAGCCAAAACTACCAAACAAATAGACGACGAAATTATTGAAACCGGTAAACGCACCGTGGTAGAACTGGGCATACACGGTTTACACCCTGAATTGATCAAAGTAATAGGTAGAATGAAATACCGTTCGTCTTATGGTCAAAATTTATTGCAACACTCTCGAGAAGTGTCCAAATTGTGTGGTATCATGGCAGCAGAATTGGGGCTGAATGTCAAATTGGCAAAACGTGCTGGTTTGCTGCACGATATTGGTAAAGTACCTGAAACAGAAAGCGATTTACCACATGCACTATTAGGTATGCAATGGGCCGAAAAATATGGCGAAAAAGAAGAAGTTTGCAATGCTATTGGGGCTCATCATGATGAAATTGAAATGAAATCTTTGCTGTCGCCAATTGTACAAGTTTGCGATGCTATTTCTGGAGCTAGACCAGGTGCCAGAAGACAAGTATTGGATTCCTATATCCAACGTTTGAAAGATTTAGAAGAAGTGGCTTATGGTTTTGGCGGTGTCAAAAATGCTTATGCCATTCAAGCAGGTAGAGAGTTGCGGGTTATTGTTGAAAGCGAAAAAGTTTCAGACGAAAATGCAGCCTCGTTGTCATTTGATATTTCGCAAAAAATTCAAACAGAAATGACTTATCCAGGACAAGTAAAAGTTACAGTAATTAGAGAAACTCGTGCTGTAAATATTGCTAAATAAAATAAGAAACAAACATTATATCAACGCAGTACTCACATGATGTGCTGCGTTTTTTTTATACGAAGATATTAAATATGAGACATTTAGCATTACTTAGAGGCATCAATGTGTCTGGACACAACCTTATAAAAATGGAGCAACTCAAAAACATTTTAGAAACGGCTGGTTTTCAAAATGTTGAAACATATATTCAGTCGGGCAATGTGTTTTTGAGTAGTCCAGAAACCCATTTGCCGGGTATTGGTTTTGCTATTAATCAACTAATTTTCAAACAATTAGGGCTAGATGTGCCTGTTGTTATGCTGTCTAAAACCGATTTGGAAAAAGCCATTTCTCAAAATCCTTTTTTAAAAGACCCACAAGTAGATACTAAAAAATGCTATGTGGCTTTTTTATCTAAAAATTTAGGAGTAAATGCTATTAATGATTTAAAAATCAGTCAGTTCAAGCCAGACGAAGCAATTGTACATGACAATATGATTTATATCAAATACCATATTGGGGCTGGAAAAACCAAATTGGACCAAAAATATATTGAAAAAAAATTGAATGTAACGGCAACCATCCGCAATTGGAATACAGTATCAAAACTATTAGAATTATATCATAACAAGTAGTTAATCCTTCCTAGACTTCCAAAAAAATAAAGACTAACATAGTAATACCAAATATACATATAAAATAGTCCAATCTATTGGTTCTTTTTTGCTAAAATTATTCAAAAAAAATAGTTCCGTAGCCCAGCTATGCAACGATTTTTTTTGAAAATTTTTTCTAAAAAATAACTACGCATCTTTGGACTATTTTATAAATATATTTGGTATTATTTTTTTGAAATAAAAAAAAGCTACACTTTTATCAAAATGTAGCTTTTTTATTATACTTTAAAAAATTATTTTACTAAAGTCATTTCATCAACAATGTGTTTGGCATTTGAAAAATTTTCGATAACCCACAACACATATCTAATATCAACATTAATTGTTCGTTGTAATTTTTTATCAAAAATTACGTCGCCAGCCATGGCTTCAATGTTGCCATCAAAAGCAAGTCCTATCAATTCACCTTTGCCATTTAATACTGGCGAACCTGAATTTCCTCCTGTTATATCATTGTCTGTCAAGAAATTAACGTGCATCGTACCATCTTTGTCCACATAGCGTCCAAATGATTTGGTTTGATTCATTTGCAATAATTTTTCTGGTAAATCAAATTCCTCATCGCCTTTTTTGTATTTCTTCACCATACCATCAAAAGTAGTATAGTTATTTACTTTGGCATCATTGCGTGCATCCTTTGGCAACGCACGTACTTTTCCGTAAGTCAATCGCAAGGTTGAATTGGCATCAGGATATTTGATATTTCCCATTTTTGAAACCCTCAAACCTTCAACCAACAATCGGTATGAAGCTCCAAAATCATTTTGAGCTCGAGCTATTTCGTCTGATTTTGACATAAAATGGGTAAGTAAATCGTTTGATAGTGTATAAATTGGGTCGTTTGTCAATTGTTCCATAGACGGATTTTCTAAAAAACTTTTGATTTTGTCTAACGAAGAAAATACGGTTTCATCGATGGCTTTATTTGCAAAATCCGTAAAATCGTTTTGATTTTCTAAACTCCATTTGGCAACCATAGGAGCTACTTTATAACCCGTTGATTTAGAATTATATAAGTTTAATTGTGCTGCCAAAATAGCTTTTTCTGCAGGAAGGTGTATGTCTTTTAAAAAACCTGAAACTGTTTCAACAATTTCTGGCGCCATGCTGCTTCTTTTACTTGCATCTGCTTTTACATATTGTTCTAATTGTTTGCCCATAGTTCGTCCAATTGCTCCAAAGGCAGACGTTCTAAATAATTGTTGCAAATAATTATCATGTCTGGATTTTTCGTTTGTCAATGCGTAAAATTTATTAATATTGCTTACAACATTGCCATATTTCGCCTTGTTTTCAGGTTTATTGGCCCATTCATCAAACTTTCTTTCTTGCTCTGCTTTAGATTTTGCCGTTTCAAATTTTGTCAAAGCATCAATCATTCCTTGTCTATTTTTCCAATAATTGGCCGTAGAAGCATATTTTGATGCGTATAACAATCGAAGGGCATCACTTTGATCCATAAATTTTTTCATGTTGTCCATGCCTGTTTTAGCACCTTCAACCCATGCTGGATATGCAAATTTGACATTTTGTTCTATTCCTCCCGCTGGCATCCATCTGTTGGTACGACCAGGATAACCCAAAATCATAGCAAAATCTCCTTCCTTTACACCTTTCAAGTTGATAGGTAAATAATGTTTGGGTTGCAATGGTACGTTGTTTTCAGAGTATTCAGCAGGATTTCCATTTTGATCTGCATATACTCTAAACATTGAAAAATCTGCCGTATGGCGTGGCCACTCCCAATTGTCGGTATCTCCTCCAAATTTTCCTAAACTTTCTGGCGGTACTCCCACTAGACGAACGTCTTTGTAATCTTGATAAACAAAATAATAATATTCATTGCCTTGAAAAAATGATCGTACCGAAACGGTATATTTGCCGCCCTCGTTATTTTCTTTTTCTATCATTGCAATTTCTTTATTTACGGCTGCTTCTCGTTCCAATTCGGTCATTTTATCATTTACTTTCGACAAAATTCTTTTTGAAACATCGTCCATTCGTACAAAAAATCGAACATACAAACTCGAAGGTTTCATCTCCGCTTTCTTGTTTGGCGCCCAATAGCCGTCTTTCAAATAATTCTTATCGGCCGTAGATAACTCGGCCACTGCATCATAACCACAATGATGATTGGTAAGTACCAAACCATCTTTTGAAATCATTTCGGCAGTACAACCGCCATTAAATTGAACAATAGCATCTTTCAAACTATGATGGTTGATGCTATAAATTTCTTCGGCTGTCAATTGTAAACCCATTTTTTGCATGTCTCTATGATTCAGACGTTCGATAAACATCAAAAACCACATGCCTTCGTCGGCTTTCATACTTGTTGGTACTAACATTAGTAGTCCAAGTAGTGGAAAAATAATTTTTCTCATGTGTTATAAATTTAAGTTCAAAATATTAATTTGACTAGTATTATTGTTTTTAATAGGTTAATTCTAGTTGATTGTAGCATTTTGCGTTAGGGATAGTAGTGGAAATCCTTTTTTGAGGCTTTTTCTGCCTCAAAAAAGATTGCAACGGATAGCCCGACCCTTGGGGAACGCCCAAAAAACGCTAATGTTAATTTGCTTTTTATTTAGAATTTGGCCTTACAATATAACACAACATGTCATATTGTTAAAATAACACTAAATCGTTTGCGAATATACTATAATTTTTAAAAAGTTCAATTAAAAAAGGTGTTTATAAAGCGTTTTTATCATTATTCATTTTTAAGAGGGATGTTTGCTAATATTGCTACTAAAAAGGTCCAAAATTTTTGTGCCGAACTTATTGAGGCTCTTTCATCTGGACTATGTGCTCCGTGTATTGTTGGGCCAAACGAAATCATGTCCATAGTAGGATAATGTGTACCTAAAATCCCACACTCCAATCCTGCATGACAAGCAACAACTTTGGGCTTTTGCTGGTTTTGTTGCTCATAAAGCTGCACTAACAAATCTAATATAGGCGAGTTCACGTTGGGTGTCCAACCAGGATAACTGCCAGTTAAGGTTACTTCGCATCCTATCAATTCAAATGCCGATTGCAAGGCATAAGCCAAATCCATTTTGGAGCTTTCGACAGAAGATCGACATAAATTTTGAATCGAAATATGGCCATTTTCAACAGATACCCGAGCAATATTATTGGACGTTTCTACCAAGTTTTCCATATCGGCACTCATGCGATAAACACCATTGTGAGCCGCATAAATAGCTCGAAGCAAGCCCTCTTGTACACTCAAATCCATAACTTTTTCAGGAAGTGCAGAGGGGGTTATTGCAATATCCAAAAATGGTTCGGTGGTTTGAAACTCTTTTTTAATAGCATTAATTTTACTTTGCATATCAAATACAAAAGTGTCTTCAAACATTGATGCTATAATCAAATGTGCCACACTTTCTCTTGGAATGGCATTCCGAAGACTACCGCCATTAATAGAGGCAATTTGTAATCCAAATGATTCAAATCCATGATGTAAAAGTCGGTTCATTATTTTATTGGCATTGCCCAATCCTTTATCTATATCCATTCCAGAATGACCTCCTTTTAGTCCTTTTACAATTAGGGTATAGCCTTTTGAAGTTGCTTGATCTACCGTTTCTTCAACATAGGTTCTTGTTGCCGTAACATCTATGCCACCAGCACAACCAATGTCTAATTCATCATCCTCTTCCGTGTCCAAGTTCAACAAGATTTCCCCTTGCAAAACACCTCCTTTAAGGTTCAAAGCCCCCGTCATACCTGTTTCTTCATCAATGGTAAACAAGGCTTCAATGGCAGGATGTGCCAGTGTAGTACTTTCTAAAACGGCCATAATTGCAGCCACTCCTAGCCCATTATCGGCACCAAGTGTTGTTCCTTTTGCTCGAACCCAGTCGTCGGCTACAAACATTTCAATGCCTTGAGTGTCAAAATCAAATAAGGTGTCGTTATTTTTTTGATGTACCATGTCCAAATGTCCTTGAAGCACAATCGGTTTTCGGTTTTCCATGCCTTTTGTGGCAGGTTTTCTGATGATAACGTTTCTAATATCGTCTTCAAAAGTTTCTAGTCCTAGTTGCAAACCAAAATTTTTCATAAAGGCAATCACCTTTTCTTCTCGTTTGGATGGGCGTGGTACCGCATTCAAATCGGCAAATTTGTTCCACAAAACCTTCGGTTCGAGGTTTCTAACGTCTTCATTCATTACAATATGCTTTTTGAGTTTATATGCTACAAATTTATAAATAATGTTTGAAGTTTTGGTGTTTCTGTTTTTATTTTGACTATTTCCTTCATTTCGATTTATAGATAGCGGCTGTATTATTTTTGAAATCTTTCCTATACATGATAATACGATTATAGCTACAAAATTTTTTATTGAATGTTAAATAAAATATTCCCACATGATCATCGCTTCATTTTATGTAATCATTACAAAAAACAGCGAGGCTTTTTTTTAACCACAAATATTATTTTTATTAATCAATTCTGATGTTTTATTTACTGAAAAAATAATTTATTCTGACAGAAAAAACTTTAATTTTTTTTGAAGCTAAAAAACTAAAGCACTACGTTTTTTAGATTGTCTGGAAAATATTGGTTAGACAAGGTTAAAAATTCATCGCCTTTCATAAAAATACTGCTATCTACTTCTGTATAATTGGTTTTGCCGGCCGCTGCCAATAGTTCGTTTGCGGCATGTAAGGTGTTTTTATGAAAATGGTAAACTCTTTCGGATTTGTCTGCCACTACTAAGCCTTTCATAAGCATCTTGTTTTGTGTGGCAACGCCCGTAGGGCACTCGTTATTGTTGCACCGAAGGGCTTGAATACAACCTAGCGAAAACATGAATCCTCTTGCACTATTGCACATGTCGGCACCAAGGGCAATGGCCCGCAACAAGGCATATCCTGATATGATTTTGCCACTGCATATCATTTTGATGTGTTGTCTGATATTATATTTTAGCAGGGTTTTGTTTACAAATATCAATGCGGGTTCTAGTGGCATTCCTACACCGTCTGCAAATTCGAGGGGTGCTGCTCCTGTGCCTCCTTCGGCACCGTCGATGGTGATAAAATCAGGGTAACAGTCTAAGGCTGTCATTTCTTGGCACAGTTTTTCAAACTCGGCAGTGTCGCCTATACATAACTTAAAACCAATGGGTTTACCTTCGGATAGTTGTCTTAATTGTGCAATAAATAAAACCAGTCCTCGAGCATCGGTAAATGCAGTGTGGCTTGGTGGCGATAGTATGGTTGTGTGGGGTTTTACACCTCTAATTTTGGCAATTTGTTCGGTGTTTTTAGATGCTGGCAATACCCCGCCATGTCCTGGTTTGGCTCCTTGCGATAGTTTGATTTCTATCATTTTTACGTTGGGCAACAGGGCTTTTTCTTTAAATTTGTTGCCATCAAATTGTCCGTCTTCGGTTCTACATCCAAAATATCCAGTTCCAATTTGCCATGTAATATCGCCCCCTTGAAGGTGAAATTCGGTAAGGCCTCCTTCGCCAGTATTGTGGTAAAAGCCGCCTTTTTGGGCACCAATGTTTAATGATTTTATAGCATTTTCGCTCAACGACCCAAAACTCATGGCCGAAATATTGAGCAAAGAGGCATGGTATTTTTGTTTACAATCTTTGCCCCCTACCCATGTTCGAGGCAAGTCTTCTTGCACCGTTTTTGGAAACATCGAATGTTTGATGCCTTCATAATCGGCATTGTTTAGTTCTAATTGTGTTCCAAAAGGCGTTGTAGCATCTATGTTTTTGGCACGCTGATATACTAAAGACCGTTGGTTTCTAGAAAATGGTTTGCCATCGGTAGTTCTTTCTATAAAATATTGCTGAATTTCGGGCGCTATCATTTCAAATAAATACCTGAAATAACCCAATACAGGAAAATTTCTTAAAATGGCATGCTTGGTTTGTATGGCATTATAGAGTCCTATTATCAATAATAATCCTATGAAAATGGATATTCCATAAGCAGTTTCAAAATAGTAATTTACAATTAAAACTACCAAAAAAAGTAATGTTCCGTAAGCAAAAAATTGGTTTCTCATGATAAAAAATCAATATAATAAAGGGTTATTTTAAATGTTGCCAATACCAATCGACGGCTTCTGTTAGTCCTTTTTCGAGGTTATGCGTTGGCTCATATCCTAAAAGGGTTTTGGCTTTGTCGATAGAGGCTAATGAATGTGGAATGTCGCCTTGCCTGTTTGGCCCGTGAATTATGGGAATTTGATTAATTTCAGGGTCATATTTTGATAAACATATTTTTAAATGAGCAATTAATTCTAATAAATTAGATCGTTCGCCCACTGCGGTATTAAAAACCTGACCAATAGCGTTAGGGTTTTGGGTTAAAGCTGCTAAATGGTTCATTTGTATAACGTTTGCAATATAAGTAAAATCACGGGAGTTTAATCCGTCGCCATTGATTTTTGGCGATTGATGGTCCATTAATAACTTCGTAAAAGTGGGTATTACAGCAGCATACACCCCATCTGGCGATTGCTTGGGACCAAATACGTTAAAGTAACGCAAACCAATTGTTTCTAATCCATAATTAAGTCCAAACACATGGGCATACAATTCATTAACATATTTACTTACAGCATAAGGCGAAAGCGGATTGCCAATGATGGCTTCTGTTTTTGGCAAATGTTCAGAATCGCCATAGGTCGAAGAGCTTGCTGCATAAATAAATCTTTTGACTTGGGCATCTTTTGCAGCTAAAATCATGTTCAAAAAGCCACTCACATTGACTTCATTGGTTAGCCGAGGATTGTCCAATGAACGGGGAATAGACCCAAGCGCTGCTTGATGAAAAACATAATCGATGTTTTGTACAGCCTCCTGACAAGTTTCAAACGATCGAATATCGCCTTCGATAAATGTAAAGTTGGGATGGTTTAAATAAGGTTCTATGTTTTGAAATTTGCCCGTAGATAAATTGTCCAAACACCAAACCTTGTTCTGGTGATTTAAAAAATCTGCTACTAAATTTGAGCCAATAAATCCAGCACCTCCAGTAACTAAAATGTTGTAATTTTGCAATTTCATGATTCAAAAAAAATAATTAGGTATATAAGTATAAATTTAGGGTTTTGTAAAATAATTCATTTTTTATTGTGTTTTGAAAACCTCAAAACCTAGTTTAAAAAAGGTTATTTTAAAAAAAGAGTAAATATACAAAATAATCTTTAAAGTGTCTGTTTTCTGGGATGAAATTCAAGTAACGTTTTGGCAAGATGCGATCGGTCTAAATGTACATAAATTTCGGTTGTAGTAATAGATTCGTGTCCGAGCATGAGTTGAATAGACCTTAAATCGGCTCCGTTTTCTAATAAATGGGTAGCAAACGAATGTCGAAACGTGTGGGGACTGATGTTTTTTTGTAGATTTATAGACACAGCTAATTGTTTGATAATCGTAAATACCATTGCACGTGTGAGCTGTTTGCCCCGCCGATTTAAAAATAAAATATCTTCAAAACCTTTTTGAATGTGAATTTTGTTTCTGATTTGGCTAATATAAAGGCTAAGATAATTTTTGGTTTGCTCGCTAATAGGAACAAAACGGTGCTTGTTGCCTTTGCCCAACACTTGTATAAAATCTTCTTCAAAATACAAATCAGACAATTTTAGAGTAACCAATTCCGAAACCCGCAAACCACAAGCATAAAGTGTTTCGAGCATGGCCCTGTTCCTTTCGCCCTCGGGCATACTCAAATCGATAGCATGTATCAAAAGGTCTATTTCTGTTACACTAAGGGTGTCTGGTAATTTTCGGCCTGTTTTGGGGGTTTCTATCAACTCGATAGGGTTGTCTTTTCGATAATCTTCAAAAATTAAATACAAAAAAAAATGCTTCAATCCAGATATAATTCTGGCTTGTGATCGAGGCATTATGGTGCTAGAAATGGTGTAAATAAAACCCTGAAGTGTCTCTTTTGATATATTTATTGGGTTTTCTTTGATTTGATTTTGTTCCAAATAAGCAACTAATTTTGCGATATCAAAAGTATAATTTTCGACTGTATTAACAGACAAAGCCCTTTCTATTTTCAAATAAGATTGAAAATCTTTTATTGCCGTTTTCCAATTCATTTTTCAAATCTCATTAACTTATTTTAGGTAGTATGGGCCAAATTCAATATAAAATCAACCCATCAATAGCAACATTTTTTGGGCGTTCCCCAAGGGTCGGGCTAACCGTTTCAAACAACTTTCATTGAACTACAAAAGAAATATAATATTGCAAAATAATCTTTTTTGATTACCGCATTCAGAAACGATATTCGTGCAATACCCCCCCCTTTTTTTTGGGGGCTGGGGGCCTCAAAAAAGGATTTCCACTGCTATCCCAAACGCAACAAACTGCAATTAAGGTGTATTGGATATCAATAACAACAGCTGTATGAAAAAACGAACCAAACTTTATTTGATTACAAATTCAGAAGCAAAGTTTTATTGTATCAAATTATACACCCGTATATCCTTTCATCACACCTCTGGACGAATTTCTAATAAAGTCAATAATTTCGTCTCTTTCTGGAGTGGCTTCCATTTCGGCTTCAATAATGCCTAGAGCTTGTGTGGTATTGTAATTTTTTTGGTATAAAATTCTATAAATTTCCTGAATTTCTCTGATTTTTTCCGTAGTAAAACCACGTCTTCTCAAACCAACTGAATTAATCCCTACGTAGGACAAAGGTTCTTTGGCGGCTTTTGTAAACGGAGGCACATCTTTTCTAACTAACGACCCACCCGAAATCATGGCATGATCGCCAATATGAATAAACTGATGCACAGCAGCCAAACCACCAATAATAGCATACTTGCCAACAATAACATGACCCGCAAGCGCTACCCCATTTACAACAATCGCATTGTCGCCAATATGACAGTCATGGGCAATATGTGCCGTGGCCATAATCAAACAGTTGTTGCCAATTACGGTTTGACCAGATGCAATAGTCCCTCTATTGATGGTTACACATTCTCTAATTGTTGTATTATCGCCAATAATGGCAAGAGATTCTTCTCCACCAAATTTCAAATCTTGAGGAATTGCCGAAATAACAGCTCCTGGAAAAATATTACAATTTTTGCCAATTCGAGCCCCTTCCATAATGGTTACATTGGAGCCAATCCATGTTCCGTCGCCAATAACTACATTGTTATGGATGGTTGTAAAAGGTTCAATCACTACATTTTTGGCAATCTTGGCCCCTGGATGTACGTAAGCTAATGGTTGATTCATAATATCATTATTGTTTTCTTGCAATTTGTGCCATCAATTCGGCTTCTGTTACGAGTTTGCCATTGGCATAAGCTTTGGCAGACATGTGGCATATCCCTCGTCTGATTGGAGTAATCAAATCGCATTTGAATATTAAAGTATCTCCTGGAAGTACTTTATTTTTGAATTTGACGTTGTCTATTTTCATAAAAAACGTCAGATAATTTTCAGGGTCTGGAACAGTGCTCAATACCAAAATACCTCCTGTTTGTGCCATAGCTTCTACAATGATAACTCCTGGCATTACAGGAGCTTCTGGAAAATGACCCACAAAAAAACTTTCGTTCATGGTAACGTTTTTCATCCCAACCACGTGTTTGTCAGACATTTCAATGATTCTATCTACAAATAAAAAGGGGGGGCGATGAGGTAAAATACTCATAATTTTATGAATATCCATCAATGGTTCTTGGTTCAAATCATAAACAGGCACTTGACTACGTTGTTCGATTTTGATGATTTTCGATATTTTTTTGGCAAACTGTGTGTTTACAAAATGCCCTGGTTTGTTTGCAATCACTTTACCTTTTATACGACACCCAATTAAGGACAAATCACCAATAACATCTAACAGTTTGTGTCGGGCTGCTTCGTTGGGGTAATGCAAAGTTAAATTATCTAAAATGCCATTGGGTTTTACAGAAATTTGATCTTTTCCAAAAGCTTTTTTCAAATTGCTCATGGTTTTTTCAGATATTTCTTTATCTACATAAACTATTGCATTATTCAAATCGCCTCCTTTGATAAGTCCTTCGTCCAATAAATATTCGAGTTCGTGTAAAAAACTAAAAGTTCTGGAATTGGCAATTTCGGTTTTAAAATCGGCAATGTTTTTTAGGGTTGCATTTTGAGTACCTAATACTTTTGTGCCAAAATCTACCATTGTAGTTATTTGGTAGTCGTCTGCTGGCATAACCAATATTTCACTTCCAGTTGCTTCATCTAAATATGAAATAACTTCTTTTACAACATAATAATGTCGCTCTGCACATTGCTCTTCTATGCCCACTTGTTCTAATGCTTCCACAAAATATTTGGAAGAACCATCCATAATTGGCAATTCTGAAGCATTCAATTCGATAATAACGTTGTCCAAATCACAGCCAATTAAAGCCGCCAAAACATGTTCGGGGGTTTGAATTTTTACACCTAATTTTTCAAGATTGGTACCCCTTTGTGTATTGACAACGTAGTTTGCATCTGCTTCAATTACAGGGCTTCCTTCTAAATCTATTCGTATAAATGAAAATCCATTGTGTACTGGGGCTGGTTTGAAAGTCATGGTTACTTCTTTGCCAGTGTGTAATCCAACTCCCGTAAGAGAAATCTCGCTCTTTATCGTTTTTTGATTTACTGTCATTTAGTGATGTTTTTTATTTGTTTTTTTAATTCTTCTAATTCTGCAACTATTTTTGGTAAGTTTTTAAAATGGATATACGATTTAAAATAGTCGTTGTAGCCAAATGTTGGACTGCCTTGCAAAACCTCCCCATCTTTGATATTGCGACCAACCCCCGATTGGGCTTGTATCCGCACATTATTACCAATGGTAAGATGGCCTGCAATGCCTGCCTGACCGCCAATCATGCCGTTTGTGCCTATTTTGGTAGAACCCGCAATGCCTGTTTGTGCCGCTATTACGGTGTTTTCTCCAATCTCAACATTATGGGCAATTTGAATTTGATTGTCTAACTTGACCCCTTTTCGAATGATGGTGGAACCCATTGTAGCTCTATCAATAGTTGTGCAAGCGCCAATATCTACGTTGTCTTCTATAATTACATTGCCAATTTGTGGCACTTTTTTGTAAGTACCGTCTGCCGATGGAGCAAATCCAAATCCATCAGCACCAATTACCGAGCCCGAATGTATGGTGCAATTATTGCCAATAATAGTTTCCGAATAAATCGTAACTCCCGCAAACAAGGTTACATCGTTGCCTATTTGAACATTATCGCCTATAAAACAATTGGGATATATTTTGACATTGTTGCCAATGACTACATTTTGACCCACATAACTAAAGCTTCCTAAATATAAATTAGTGCCATGCTTTGCATTATCTGAAAAAACAGAGGGTTGCTCGATGCCAGACTTGTTGAGTTTGACTTGGTTATAAAACTCTAATAATTTGGTAAAGGAGCCATAAGCATCTTCTACCTTTATCAACGTGGTTTGGGTTTCGTGTTCTGGAACAAAATTTTTATTTACAATAGTTATTGAAGCCTTTGTAGAATATATATAATTCAAATATTTTGGATTGGCCAAAAATGTAAGCGACCCCTCTGTTCCTTCTTCAATTTTGGATAGTTTGAAGACTTCAATTTTTGGATTTCCTACAATTTCCCCTTCTAAAATGCTGGCTATTTGTTCTGCTGTAAATTTCATCGATGCAAAAGTATAAAAAAATGTTTTAAATTGTATTTTTATGTCAATTGTTTGGGGTAGCAAATATAATGTTTTGTTACCGCTTTTGAAATGGTTTTCAAATTTAATTGATCAGATACCGCAACAACGTCTTCAATGGTTTTGTCTTTTTTCAATATCCGAATTGGTTCTGCCAAGGAATTATAGGCCTGATTCACAATTTTGCCACTAAAAATAAAGTATTTTGCATCATGAATACTAATATTTTCTTGACTTGCAAATTGTTCGAGCAACTTTAATTTAATATCGGTTTCTATTTTTTCGGTCGTTAATCTTATTTTTAATAAATCCCGATTGACTATCATTTTACTTAATGAACCTAGCACAAAATCAGGATGAAATTGCCATGATTTTATCGCACTTATAATATCAAAATCATCCAATTGCGAAAATTTTTCTAAAACCAAAGCATCAAAACTTGCCATTGTAACTTTATTTTCCAAAAAATATATCAGTGCTTTACTTCCCTCTAGCAAAATGCCTTTCTGAGTCAGTTCTTTGGCACGTTTGAGTATTTTGGTCAATATTTGTTCGGCTACTAAACTTGTTTTGTGCAAATAGGCTTGCCAATACATAAGCCTTCGAGCCATCAAAAATTTTTCGACAGAGTAAATGCCTTTCTCTTCTATAACCAAAACGTCATCTACAACATTCATCATTTGTATCAAACGCTCAGAATTTACGTTGCCTTCTGCTACGCCCGAATAAAAACTATCTCTTTTAAGATAATCCATCCTGTCCATATCCAACTGACTTGAAATCAGTTGCAACATAAATTTGCGAGGGTATTCGCCTTTAAAAACCTGAATGGCCAAATCCAATTGCCCTTCAAAAATTTGGTTGAGTTCGTTCATAAACAATAGCGAAATAGCTTCGTGGCTAATCGTTTCTACAATACTGTGTTCCATGGCATGCGAAAACGGGCCATGGCCAATATCGTGTAACAAAATAGCAACCAAAAGGGCATTTTCTTCGGCGTCCGATAGCAGAACCCCTTTATATCGAAGCACACTAATGGCTTTTTGCATCAGGTGCATACAGCCAAGGGCATGATGAAAACGGGTATGATGGGCTCCTGGATATACCAAATAGGACAATCCCATTTGCGAAATCCGACGCAGCCGCTGAAAATAGGGATGTTGTATTAAATCATAAACCAATTCATTTGGAATGGTAATAAAACCATAAATCGGGTCGTTTAGAATTTTCAATTTATTGATGGCACTCACTATTGTTACATTTACGGAGCAAATATAATACTTTTATTAATCATAATTTGAGTTTCATGTTGTGTTCTGTTCTAAAAAAAAAGTAACTGTTATGATGATCAAATAACTTGTTCGCTATTAAAATTAGTAAATGATGCTAACATGATTGATGCATCATAAATAATTTAAGGCATTATATCAATTGGAGTACCTATTTTTACGGCATCATAAAGTTCGTCCACTTCTTGATTCGTTAATGCCACACAGCCTAATGTCCAATCAAACCAACGATGGAATTTACCAATCAAACCAAAATGGTTTCGGATGCCATGAATTTTGATAGCACCACCAACAGGCTTTCCAAGATGCTTAGCTTTTTGAATATCTTTTGAATTTGGATACGAAATCCCTAAGTTTTTATGATAACCGCTGTTTGGATTTTTATCAAAAATGGTATAATGCCCTTCAGGAGTTTTAAGGTCGCCTTCATAAGCCTTGGCACCAATGGGCTGTTTGCCTAGCGATACTTTGTATGTTTTGATTAATTTTTCGTTTGAAAAAGCCAACAATTGCCGCTTTGATTTGTAAAGTATCAAATGGTCTATCTGAATATTCTTTGAAATTTTAGGCTCTGGAATTAAATAATAACCCAATAAAACAAATAACAACAACACAAAAAGCGTTTTAAAAGTGTTAAAACGTTTTTGAAAAACAGCAAAAATAGCACCGCATCCATTGATTTTTAAGTTCATCTTTATATAATTTTAAAAAATATTGCTTACAAAAATAAGTATTTTTTTCATAGTTACACAGTATCAGTTTAGGTATATTACAAACATCATTCAAAAGCCAACAATCCATAATATAAAATATCGAAAACAGACGTATGATTATTGCAAACAAACAGCATCTACACTAATTCCAACAAAAATTGCTCGCTAAAATAAACACATAAGTGAAATAATAATTCAATAACCTAACTTTTGCAGTAAAATTCCAAATAAAAAGGGCATTTTGAAAAATATTCATAATACAAAAAAAAAACAGCTTCCCATCGCAAAAGGTAAACCAAAACCACATTACAATGTTCATAATCTAATGTATAGAACCATTAAATCCAAAAAGTACCTAAACCGTTTGCTTCACAACGCGATAACTTTGCATGATCAATACAATTTTACAAAAATTGAAATATCATATCATCAAATCTCCATTCTCTAACCTCAAACCTCTAATTTCTAACCTCTAAATTCTAACCTCTAACCTCTAACTTATTTGAAGCCGCCACTTTTGGCATTTTCACGCAGGGTCAGTTCCCGCCTTACGCTACAATCTTTTTGTTTTTAAAGAAAAAACAAAAAGGATTTCCACTCCAGTCGGGGCTAGATTGCCACATTGGGAAAAGTTACCAAGTGCAAAGATTTTAAAAACCCTATGAGCCTTTGAAAAGCTGATAGGGTTTGAAAAATTATTTAGTTTTAAAACCACAAGTTTTTTGGGTTGTGTTTTTTTATTTTGTGGGTACGAGCGAGACGTTTGCGTTAGTGTGTGGTTGAATTTACATCTCTCAAATTAATTATGTCATTGATAGACTTAAAAGTAAGTTTTATATCTTTATTTCCCTCTATTACATCTTCATTTAAATAAGAAACGAAATCAATCTTACTTCCATTAACGATTAAATACGGATTCCAGGTGGTTTTATCATTTGATAATTTCATTTCCCATTTTCCATCATATTGCGATAATATCATTTCTCCAATTAATGCAATATAGTTTAGAAACTTATCTTTATTGAACTTCTTTACATTATCTATTTTACTTATTTTATTACATAAAACATCTAGATTATGTGATTCATTTTTTTTAAATTCATAGTTTAAAGAACTATATAAATCAACAATCAAATGGTTAGTAAAATTGGGAAATTTATCACCATAAATATTGATGTTTAATAGTATTTCTATACCATTAGAATCATAATCATTAATAACTTTATGTAAATCTTCAATGTTTTTATAAACTGAATGATATCCATCAGAACTTACTAAAATATTTCCTTCGGAAATCTCATAAATAATAATACTAGAATCTTCAATAGTAATTGAATTAAAAAGTCTTTTTAAGTTTTTAGACTCTTTCTCTAAGATGTTTTTATACTCTTGATCTGTTAAATCAATAGTTTTTATTTTAGTCCCGTTATTTATTTGAACTTCATTAAAAATTAAATTCATATTTTCATTTTTATTACAATTTATTAAAAAAAAGAATCTTACAATAAAATATTTTTTCATAACTTATCCCAATTTACTTTTACAGATTGCCCAGATGCTTTTAAAGGAGATGGTATGTTCTCTTCACCTCTATAATCTAGAGCTTGATTCAGAATAGACATATTTGGAGCTACCCTAACATTTGAAGGTTCTAATACATCTTGTTGAACAGTTCTTTGATATAAATTAACATTTTTAGAAGCTGCATATTCAATAATGTTAGAGTCTAAAGTAGTTCCTTCTGGCGTTATAAATACCAAGGTTGCAGCACCATATTCAGAAGCTTTTATATTAGGATTCCATTTACCATTTGCATAACTTCCTTTCATATTACTCAAAACATCTATAAATCCTTTTATCTGTCCTGGATTGTAAGATGGGGAAAAATTAACATTACTTGTAAATTTGGCGTCAACAAAAGTTGCATTAGGAAAAGAAAAAACAATATCATCTTTAGGATTACCTGATGTTGAAAAGAAGTGTTTACCACCATTTCCAACTAAATCAGGTATAACTTTTTTGGTTGAAGTTTTATTAGGTCTAAAACCTTGTGTGTTTTTGTTTTCTCCAAGCGAACGAATAACAGTATCTTCAAATATCCTACCCATCCTAGTTGTATAATTACTAGACGTTACTTTACTTAATCCATTTTTAGATGCGGTTATATGAAAATATCTATTTGTCGTTTCTATAAAATCTCTAAATGTATCTTTTAAAATCCGCCATGGACTCGGAATTCTACCATCAGTATCCACCATATTTACAGGATTCAAATTACAATACCCATAACTTGAAAATGTCTTTTCAACCAATGGATCTACACTCGCCCCATAATAGTAAAGCCCACTTTCCTCATCAAGTTCTTTGCCATTAAACTTATACGGTGAGTTATGTGAGTTTTTATGCTCTTCAATGAACGTTTATCTCACATCGATTTTATTTTTTTATTGGAGTTCGATGAATTTTATTTCCCCAAAGCCAAAGTACTCGCTATGTTGCGAAACTTCTCCCACAAAGTTAGTAATATAATTGGAACTTCCCAAATGGTCGGGGTGAAAAAAGCAAAGCTAGATTTAACTAGCAATTATATTCTCGACATAGCTTGTAGATTACAAATGGTATTATATAATAGCAGGAAGGAATAATAACTAACTATCCTTAAAAAGGATATTTCCATCAACCCTTTTATAATAATAATTAGCTGTAAACCATTCAGTACCATCATATGTCAATTTCATAATAACTACACCATCATAAAGAGGTAAAACTTTGTCTAATTTACCATCAATAATAATCAAATAAGAGATAATATTTCCTTTGTTGAATAAGAATAACGCTAACTCCTCATGTCTCTTAACCATCAGATTTACATCTCTCAAATTAAAATCGTCAATTATATATTCTATATCTTTTTCTGATACATTTATCATTGCAAATGGATAAAACCCATTTGCTTCTTTAATGAATTTTTTCACAAATTCTATTGATTTACTAATTGTTTCTAGAATAAATGGGTTCATTTACTGTTTTTTTTTTGGTTTAATATTGGTTTG
>NC_016001.1:2932500-3559884 GCF_000253275.1 Flavobacterium branchiophilum FL-15
TGTTCCAGCCGCACCTTCCGGTACGGCTACCTTGTTACGACTTAGCCCTAGTTACCAGTTTTACCCTAGGCAGCTCCTTGCGGTCACCGACTTCAGGCACCCCCAGCTTCCATGGCTTGACGGGCGGTGTGTACAAGGCCCGGGAACGTATTCACCGGATCATGGCTGATATCCGATTACTAGCGATTCCAGCTTCACGGAGTCGAGTTGCAGACTCCGATCCGAACTGAGAACGGTTTTGTAGATTCGCTCCTACTCACGTAGTGGCTGCTCTCTGTACCGTCCATTGTAGCACGTGTGTAGCCCAAGGCGTAAGGGCCGTGATGATTTGACGTCATCCCCACCTTCCTCACAGTTTACACTGGCAGTCTTGTTAGAGTTCCCGACTTCACTCGATGGCAACTAACAACAGGGGTTGCGCTCGTTATAGGACTTAACCTGACACCTCACGGCACGAGCTGACGACAACCATGCAGCACCTTGTAATTTGTCTTGCGAAAGATCTGTTTCCAAATCGGTCAAACTACATTTAAGCCTTGGTAAGGTTCCTCGCGTATCATCGAATTAAACCACATGCTCCACCGCTTGTGCGGGCCCCGTCAATTCCTTTGAGTTTCATTCTTGCGAACGTACTCCCCAGGTGGGATACTTATCACTTTCGCTTAGCCACTGAAGTTGCCCCCAACAGCTAGTATCCATCGTTTACAGCGTGGACTACCAGGGTATCTAATCCTGTTCGCTACCCACGCTTTCGTCCATCAGCGTCAATCCATTAGTAGTAACCTGCCTTCGCAATTGGTATTCCATGTAATCTCTAAGCATTTCACCGCTACACTACATATTCTAGTTACTTCCTAATAATTCAAGTCTAACAGTATCAATGGCCGTTCCATCGTTGAGCGATGGGCTTTCACCACTGACTTATCAAACCGCCTACGGACCCTTTAAACCCAATGATTCCGGATAACGCTTGGATCCTCCGTATTACCGCGGCTGCTGGCACGGAGTTAGCCGATCCTTATTCTTACAGTACCGTCAAGCTTCTACTCGTAGAAGTGTTTCTTCCTGTACAAAAGCAGTTTACAATCCATAGGACCGTCATCCTGCACGCGGCATGGCTGGATCAGGCTTGCGCCCATTGTCCAATATTCCTCACTGCTGCCTCCCGTAGGAGTCTGGTCCGTGTCTCAGTACCAGTGTGGGGGATCTCCCTCTCAGGACCCCTACCCATCGTAGCCATGGTAAGCCGTTACCTTACCATCTAGCTAATGGGACGCATGCTCATCTTTTACCGTTGGTACTTTAATGTGAAAACCATGCGATCATCACATACTATCAGGTATTAATCCAAATTTCTCTGGGCTATCCCTATGTAAAAGGTAGATTGCATACGCGTTACGCACCCGTGCGCCGGTCTCTAGTATTGCTACTATACCCCTCGACTTGCATGTGTTAAGCCTGCCGCTAGCGTTCATCCTGAGCCAGGATCAAACTCTTCATCGTATATTTTTTATATTATTTGCGATGTACGTCTTTTTACTAAACGCTTACTCTCTTTTTTTTGTGTTTTAACATTGCTGTTAAAACGGCTGTCAATTCAATATGTCTATGAACATTTCTTCTTATTTTTCGCCCCTCTCGAAGCGGGTGCAAAAGTAATAATCTTTTTTGTCTCTGGCAAACTTTTTTTGATTTATTTTTAAATCTTTTTTGCCGTGATTTCAAATTTTTTATCGCTCTTTTGCGGGGTGCAAAGGTAAATAACTTTTTTGTTTCTGGCAAACTTTTTTTGATTTATTTTTAAATCTTTTTTTGCCGTGATTTCAAATTTATTATCCCTCTTTTGCGGGGTGCAAAGGTAAACCTTTTTTTTATTCTGGCAAACTTTTTTTGACTTTTTTTAAATCTTTTTTTTACCCTTATTTCAAAAATGCTTATCGCTTATTGCGGGTGCAAAGGTAGCACTTCTTTTGGCTTATACAAGCTTTTTTTAACCTTTTTTTTGCTTTTTTTTTATTATACCTCGTTTTCAATATGTTACAGCTTATTTCTCGCTTCTTGTAACCCCTGGTTTTGGTTTGAAAAAAAGGTACTCCCTAAAATAGCCCCGATTGTAGTGGAAATCCTTTTGTTTTTTTCTTTAAAAAACAAAAGATTGTAACGGAAAGCGGGAATATGGCTCTTTGTAAACCGCAGGGCACTGCTACTATTGTTTATTATTTGGGGGTACCTATATATATAGGTGATTGTAGATTGAAAAATTGTTTATTTAATGTATTGTTTTATTTGGTGTATTGTTTATATTTGCCGTTCAAATGAAAAGCATATTTTAGATGATTAAGATTACGTTGCCCGATGGGTCGGTTAGGGAGTTTGAGCGTGGTGTGAGTGCCATGGATGTTGCAAAAAGTATTAGTGAAGGTTTTGCTAGGAATGTTATTTCGGCAAAATTTGAGGGTGAAACGATTGAGACGAGTACGGTTTTGCGAACGGATGGGTCTTTGGTTTTATATACTTGGAATGATAAGGAAGGTAAAAAGGCTTTTTGGCATTCTACGTCGCACGTGATGGCTCAGGTTTTGGAGGAGAAGTATTCAGGGATAAAGCTTACGCTAGGTCCTGCAATAGATAATGGGTTTTATTATGATGTGGATTTTGGTGATCAGAAGATTACGGATGCGGATTTTAAGATGATAGAGGATCGTGTTTTGGAGATTTCGAGGGAGAAGCATGAGTTTAGGATGCGTCCAGTGAGTAAATTGGAAGCGTTGGAGCTGTATAAGGATAATGAGTATAAGACGGAGTTGATATCGAATTTGGCAGATGGTACGATTACGTTTTGTGATCATGCTAGTTTTACGGATTTGTGTAGGGGTGGTCATATACCGAATACGGGTTTGATAAAGGCGATGAAAATAATGAGTGTTGCTGGGGCTTATTGGAGGGGAGATGAGAAGAATAAGCAATTGACAAGGGTGTATGGTATTTCGTTTCCGAAGCAGAAAGATTTGACGGAATATTTGGCATTATTGGAAGAGGCCAAGCGTAGAGATCATAGAAAATTGGGTAAGGAATTGGAGTTGTTTGCGTTTTCACAGCGTGTGGGGCAAGGTTTGCCGTTGTGGTTGCCAAAAGGGGCAGCTTTGAGAGACAGATTGGAGCAGTTTTTGAAAAAGGCACAAAAGAAGGCAGGATATGAGCAAGTTGTAACACCGCACATTGGTCAGAAGGAATTATATGTTACGTCTGGTCATTATGCTAAATATGGGGCAGATAGTTTTCAGCCGATACATACGCCAGCAGAGGGGGAGGAATTTTTGTTGAAGCCGATGAATTGCCCTCATCATTGTGAGATTTACAATACAAAACCTTGGTCTTATAAAGATTTACCTAAGCGATATGCTGAATTTGGGACGGTTTATAGATATGAACAAAGTGGCGAGTTGCATGGTTTGACACGTGTTAGAGGATTTACACAGGATGATGCACATATATTTTGTACTCCAGAGCAATTGGATGAAGAGTTTAAGAAGGTTATAGACTTGGTGTTGTATGTTTTTGGTTCGTTGGGATTTGAGGATTTTACGGCTCAGGTTTCGGTTAGGGATTTAGAACAGCCCGAAAAGTATATTGGAAGTGTTGCAAACTGGGAAAAGGCAGAGCAAGCCATTATTAATGCGGCTAGAGATAAAGGATTGAATTATGTAATAGAAGGAGGCGAGGCAGCGTTTTATGGCCCGAAATTGGATTTTATGGTGAAAGATGCCTTGGGCAGACAATGGCAGTTGGGAACTATTCAAGTGGATTATAATTTGCCTGAGCGATTTGATTTGACCTATAAAGGAGCAGATGATAAATTGCATCGACCAGTGATGATACATAGAGCCCCTTTTGGTTCGATGGAGCGATTTATAGCTATATTGTTGGAGCATACGGCTGGTAATTTTCCATTATGGTTGATGCCAGAGCAGGCTATCATCTTGTCTTTGAGTGAGAAATATGAAAATTATGCAAAAAAAGTTTTGGAATTGCTAGAAAATCACGAAATTCGCAGCCTGATAGACAACAGGAATGAAACAATAGGCAAGAAGATAAGAGATGCCGAAATGCAAAAAACCCCGTTTATGTTGATAGTAGGCGAGGAAGAGGCACAAAATGGTACGGTTTCGATACGTCGTCATGGACAAGAAGGAAAAGGCAACATTACGGTTACAGTAGCTGCATTTGCAGACATTGTAAACGAAGAGATTAAAAAAACATTGAAAGTATTTACAGTTTAACTTAAATTTTAAAGTCATAGCAATAAGAAGCAATAGAGGTTATCAACCTCGAGTAGAGAAGAAAGACGCACACCGAATAAACAATCTTATTCGAGTACCAGAGGTACGTCTTGTGGGCGATAATGTGGAGCCAGGAGTATTTAAAATAGCCGATGCTTTGCGATTAGCCGATCAGTTTGAGTTGGATTTGGTTGAAATTTCTCCAAATGCAGAACCACCAGTTTGCAAAATCATGGACTATAAAAAGTTTGTGTATATGCAAAAGAAGCGTGATAAAGAATTGAAAGCTAAATCAACCCAGATTGTAGTTAAAGAAATTAGATTTGGTCCACAAACTGATGAACATGATTATGAGTTCAAGAGAAAAAATGCCGAGAAGTTTCTAAAAGAGGGATCAAAATTAAAAGCTTTTGTGTTTTTTAAGGGACGGTCTATTATATATAAAGACCAAGGGCAGATATTACTTTTGAGACTTGCAACAGATTTAGAAGAATTTGGCAAAGTAGAAGCCATGCCAGTATTGGAGGGTAAACGTATGATTATGTTTATTGCACCAAAGAAGAAAAAGTAGTTCCCACTCCTACTCTATAACAATGTTTGCTGTACAAATTATTTTGATAGCATAATAGAGACCTCATAATTACCCCCTTTTTTAATTGAAAAGGTGGTATGGAATAAAAAGAAAGTAAGTAAGAATAAATTATAAAAATCTAGGAAAAATGCCTAAAATGAAAACCAAATCTAGTGCCAAGAAACGTTTTAAAGTTACTGGTTCTGGAAAAATTAAAAGAAAGCATGCTTTTAAAAGTCATATTTTGACAAAAAAATCTAAAAAGCGTAAATTAGCTTTAACACACTCTGCATTGGTACACCCAACAGATGAGAGAAGCATCAAACAACAATTAAGAATCATCTAAATGGTTGATAGTTGACGGTTGATAGTTGATGGATTCATTTCCGACAACCAACAACCAATAACCAACAACTTTTTAAATTCTTTAGGTTAAAAACAATTTTAAATAACCTTGGGATGGGCTTTTTAAAGTACTTTTGATTCAATTCAAGTCGCCTTATTTCAAAAAAACAATAAAAATTATGCCAAGATCGGTAAACTCAGTTGCTAAAAGAGCACGTAGAAAAAAAATAATGAAGCAAGCCAAAGGTTTCTTTGGTCGTCGTAAAAACGTTTGGACAGTTGCAAAAAATGCGGTAGAAAAAGCCATGGTTTATGCTTACCGCGATAGAAAACAGAATAAAAGAAATTTCCGTGCTTTATGGATTCAACGTATCAACGCTGGAGCTAGATTGGAAGGAATGTCTTATTCTCAATTTATCGGGAAATTGAAAAAGCACAACATCGAATTGAATCGTAAGGTTCTTGCCGATTTGGCCATGAATCATCCTGAAGCATTCAAAGCAGTACTTAATAAAGTAAAATAACGTTTTATCAACCACAATTTAGACTTACTTACACTAAAAAACCTCAATTTGAAAAATTGGGGTTTTTTTTGATACTTTTTTAAAATACCACAAATGAAAACCCTTTATCTATTGCTGCTACTCTTTTTTGGGTTGCCCCATTCGTTATATTCGCAAGTACAAATAATTTCTTGGAACTTGGAAAATTTTGGTCAATCCAAAACAGACGAAGCCATTTTGTTTATGGCCGAAACCATCAAACATGCCGACATAGTTGCCATTCAGGAAGTGGTTGCAGGATATGGTGGTGCTCCCGCAGTAGCAAAACTTGCTGATGCCTTGAATAGAACAGGATCGAAATGGGATTACAGCATTAGCAATCCAACTTCGAGTAGTGCTTATAAAACAGAGCGTTATGCGTTTTTTTGGAAAACAAAAAAAGTAAAACTGATTGGAAAGGCATGGCTCGAATCTTTTTTTGAACAAGAAATAGACCGAGAACCCTATTTTGCCACATTTGAGCAAGCAGGAAAACGATTTACTGTGGCCAGTTTTCATGCCATTACAAAAAGCAAACAGCCCGAAAAAGAGATTAAATATTTTAAATATTTGCCTCAAAAATATCCAGCATTACATCTTGTATTGATGGGTGATTTCAATTGTCCACAATCACATTCGGTATTTTATCCTTTGAAAAAAATGGGATTTGCTCCTATTCTTGTCAATCAAAAAACAAGTTTAAGACAGTCGTGTAAGGCAGAAAATGATTGTTTGGCATCGGAATTTGACAATGCTTTTTGCGACATGGCTTTTTTTGAGGTAAAAAAAGCAGCTGTTGTGGATTTCTATACCCATTTTGAAAACCTACAAGAGGCCCGAAAAATATCCGATCACTGCCCTATTGAATTTGAACTGATAATCAAATAACTATGTTTAAACATATAGGAAAAAGTATGTCCTTTATAACATGTGTTTATAATATACCTTCAAAATTATCTATTGATAATCATTTTCAAAAAAAAGCATTATTCCTGGTTCATTCCCTCTACAATTGTCATCGTCTCAACACTCACGGTGCAAACACGTTTTAGTAAATCTATTACAAATTCTTTATAATCAGCAAAACGATAGGTGTCGAATTGTTCAGCAATGGTTTTATCTACTATCTTTTTCTCTTTGTATTGGTCTAAAACCCATTCAATTGCTGAGCGATTGCCTAATTTATACAACCAAGCACTTTGAGGAATGCTGTGTATAAAAGTGTGTTCGTCTATGGCGATGATATTGTTTACTTTATCGGCTTTTAGTTTTACTTTGAGTTTATAATTTTTGTCATTCACAAGATGCGTATTATCAACTACTTGCAAGTCAAATGGTTCAACGGTTTCATAATTAATATGCAAATCCATTAATTGTTTTCCCCAAGCCACCCATTTGAAAAAATCGTCATAAAATGGCAAACGAGGAAACTCTCGTTTTAAATTTAATTCATACTTTTTACGATATTCTGGATTGTGCAACACCGCATACGTGTAATGAAAAATAGCCTCCTTAGTAATTTCATTATTTTGATAATGCGATGTAAACTGACTTAAACCCCAATCGGTGATATTGTCGTGGCGGTTGCCGTTTTCATCATATCTATACAACGAAATATTAGGAGTTCCTTCGCCACAAAAACTGGCATCACAAAGTGAATTTGTTGAAAAAACCATAAAATTCAATCTAGAATGGTTGATGATATTAATGATTTTATTGTGTTTATCTAAATTTTTTCCAAAACATACATAATGGTTTTGAGTTAATCTATCACTAAATAACTTTTCGGCATAATATTGTTTTATTATAAACGGGCGGTATATTACTTGTTTTATTAAATTTTTATCAAATTTTGACTTTAATTTTCTTTTAAAATTACTTTGTAATCCTTCGCTCAATTTAATAGTAGTTTTCAATTCATTGTTTTTTACAAACGAATTGTATTCTTTAGACAAAAATTTTGCTTTCGAAAGTAAGTTTTTGGAACTAAAATCATATACCCATTCATCTCTATTAGTTGATGTACCATAAGCATACAAAGTGAAAATTGTTTCGTTTCCTTTACCTAATTTGGCATTTTTGCTCACTAATTGAACATAATCTTGCCATTCAGAATTATCTGCTTGATTGATCCAATCGTTATTTTTGTTTGAAATAACCGATTTAAAAACTAATTGACTGAATTTATGGTTTGTCAAAAATGCTAATTTTTCTTTTTTAGGTAAATTATCTGAAATTTCTATGTATTTAATTTTTATTTCTTCCTGATCTGCATTAATTTCATTTTCTTTTTTAATTAAAAACAATATAGCAACACCCGTTCTGATTCCAAAAACATTTGATTTTGCAGCAACATCTTTGTTTTTTCCACGAATATCTCCTTTCAAATCAACAATATAGCAATAATCAAATTCATCTTGAATACTTTTTCTAAAACCATCAAAAGTTTTACTGTCTATAAAAGAACGATTGGTGATAAATGCAATCACTCCGTTATGATCCAATCTATCAGTAGCCCAACGATAAAAACGAGCATACATATCATACACTTTGGTTTTTTGAGCTATAGATTTTTTAACATAAGTATTTTTGATGCGTTCATCAATATCAGGATATTCTCTGTTTTTATTGTTGTCGTTAAAGTTTATTTGGTTGGCATTGTAGGGAGGATTACCAATAATGACTGATATTTTTTGCTCATTTTGGCGTTTGATTCGTTCGGCATTTTCGGAACTAAAACCAAAGATATTGCCTTGTTTGCCTTCGTATTTTAACCCATCAATATTGTCTAAAGTATCCACAAAACACGAGTTTGGAAACTCAATATACTTTTGCATTTTTTGTTTAAAAGTATATTCAATATTCAAATTGGCAATATAATAGGGTAAAATAGCAACTTCGTTGGCGAAAATTTCGTGTTTGTATTTGTGTTCTATATATTGTGAAGGTATATAATCGATAATATCGGTAATAAAAGTGCCTGTTCCTGTGGCTGGATCTAGAATATGAACATTTTTGTCTGCCAATTGTTTATTAAAATGCTTGAGCAACAAATAATCTGTACTTTCTACCATAAACCGTACAATTTCATTAGGTGTGTAAACCACTCCAAGTTTGTCTGCTCCTTTAGGGTTATAAACTTTATAGAAATTTTCGTAAACTATTTTCAGAAATTTTTGTTTTTCGTGATGGTCTGCCACAAGAGCTGCTTGTGTATTGATGGTTTTGTAATAATGATTAATACCACTTAACTGATTCAAACGCATGGCTCTTGTCATAAAAGTATTCACCAATATTTCCAATTGTCGTGCAATATTATTTTCGTGATGAAAATCAGCTTCATCAAAAATGGCTTTAAAAATATCTTCATTCAAAATATGCTGAATAATCATCTCTCTGATGTCTTCTTTTGCAATATGTGGATTGATTTCTTTTTGACACATTTCAAAAAAAACTTTAAATCCTGTTATAAAAGCATCGTTTTTAGTATATTCTAAATCTATTGTTTGACGCAACGTAGCCACAATAACGGGAATATCTTCTTTAAACTTTTCTAATGCTTCATTAAATTTTTCAATATATTCAGGGACATAATCGATAAATTGGTTGAGAATTTTTTCCAATTCAGCAGCATCAGCCATTTCTACACGAGCAATTTCAACATTATTTTGAATCAAAACCGCAAAAATACTATCTTGAAAGATGATGTTGTTTTTTGGATAACCGTCTTTATATAATTTTTTGTTTATTTCTTCGTCGAGCGTATCATTAGTATCTTTACTTTCTACATAGCCTTTATGAATGCGAAGTTCATTCATTAAAATTCCGTCTGGACGCACATTTTTTCCGTTTTCATTTTTAATCGTAACTTCAGTTGCATACACATAATGCTTTGCCGAAGCTAAATTCAACAACAAATTATCAAATGGTTGTTTGATAGCCATTTCGTTAGTAACACCAACCCGTTTTAAATTATCACGTTGGTTATAATATTGATTGATAAGTTGTTTTGACATGGAAAAAGAAAAAAAAGTTGAATTTTAAAACAATAAATATTTTTTGGAGGCTAATTTAATAAAATATGAATTACTTTTCAATTTCTCGTAAATTTTCCATTTTTTTGTATGCCAAAAACCCTTTGATGTCTTCAAAATGTTCTTTCACCCGTTTGTGTCCAAATTCAAAAACTTTGGTTGCCAATCCGTCAAGGAAATCACGGTCGTGCGAAACCAAAATTAACGTGCCATCAAAATCTCTCAAGGCATCTTTGATAATATCTTTGGTTTTCATGTCCAAATGGTTGGTTGGCTCATCCAAAATCAAAACGTTTACGGGCTGCAAAAGCAATTTTATCATGGCCAAACGGGTTTTTTCTCCTCCCGAAAGCACTTTTACTTTTTTCTGAATATCGTCACCTTTAAACATGAATGCTCCTAGTAAATCTTTGATTTTAGTTCGTACATCGCCCACAGCAATTTGGTCAATAGTTTCAAAAATAGTAAGCTCACCATCTAAAAGAGCCGCCTGATTTTGAGCAAAATAACCAATTTGAGCATTGTGTCCTACTTCTAATTTACCTTCAAAATCAATTTCGCCCATTATCGCTTTGATCATGGTTGATTTTCCTTCACCATTTTTACCCACAAAGGCGACTTTCTGCCCGCGTTCTATCACCATATTGGCGTCTTTAAACACCACATGATCTCCATATTTTTTAGATAATCCTTCCACCACAACAGGGTATTGCCCAGAACGTGGCGATGGTGGAAATTTCAATTTTAAAGCTGAGGTATCTACTTCATCTACTTCTACCAATACTATTTTTTCTAGCATTTTCACACGGGATTGCACGGATTCTGTTTTGGAAAAAGTGCCTCTAAATCGGTCTATAAATGCTTGATTTTCAGCAATAAATTTTTGTTGTTCGTCATACGCTTTTTGTTGGTGAATACGTCTATCTTTTCGCAATTCCAAATATTCAGAATATACGGCTTTGTAGTCATAAATTCGACCCATCGTTACTTCAATCGTTCGGTTGGTTATGTTATCTACAAAAGTTTTATCGTGCGAAATAACCATTACAGCTTTGGCTTGATTAATCAAAAAATCTTCTAACCATTGAATACTTTCAATATCCATGTGGTTGGTAGGCTCATCAAGCAAAATCAAATCGGGTTTTTTTAATAATATTTTTGCCAATTCAATTCGCATACGCCATCCACCTGAAAATTCAGACGTCATTCTGTTGAAATCTTCTCTTTCAAATCCCAATCCTTTCAATACTTTTTCTACTTCAGCTTCGTAATTCACTTCTTCAATAGAATAATATTTTTCAGATAGTTCCGAAACTCGTTCAATCAATTTCATATAAGCATCACTCTCATAATCTGTACGAATGGTCAATTGTTCATTAATTTCGTCTATCTCTTTTTTCATGTTCAATACCTCTGCAAATGCTTTGGAAGTTTCTTCCATAACAGAGCAATTGTCGGCAGTAAGCAAATGTTGAGGCAAGTAAGCAATCACCGCATCACTTGGGGCCGAAATGACTCCACGTGTAGGTTTGTTTTCGCCAGCAACTATTTTCAGAAGGGTTGATTTTCCCGCTCCATTTTTACCCATAAGGGCTATTTTGTCGTTTTCATTGATAGCAAAAGTAACTTCGCTAAAAAGGGTGGTGCCGCCAAATTCTACGGCTATGTCGTTTACAGTAATCATAAAAAATGTTTCAAAAAATAAGGAATATAGGAATACGAATTAGGCTTCGTAACGTTGGATTTCTCGGTCATAAAAATGGTTGGCTTCTTCAATAAGCCCTTCCATTTCTTGTTCCAATTCGGCTTCGTCCAAATCGTCTGGTTCTTCTAAAAATTCGACTTCATCATCTTTCAAATTGATGATAAAACGAGGATAATCTAAATGTATAACGAAAATATCGTCGGGAAAATCGGTGTTGTCGCCGAGTAAAAACTTTGGTAATTCCATTTTTTGTTGCTGGATTTAATTTAAAAAAAATATCAAATAAGATATTCCAAATGCAAAAGTAAGCAAATATCAGCTGAAAACAAGCCTTTTTGAAAATGCTATAACATAATTTAGTTGAATCTAGCCCATTCTAAATGTGATTTTTTAATAATACCAAATATACATATAAAATAGTCCAATCTACTTGTTCTCGAAAATGGTACTATTGATTTCAAAATCATTTGCGTCTCTGCGACTTTGTGAGTTCAATTTCACGTAAAGGCACAGAGACGCAAAGAAAGTTCCTAAAAAAATTAATTTTGACATGGTTTGTCGTATTGCAGATTTACCTTTGCTGAAAATAAAAACAATGAACATGACTTTAGCCCAATTTTGCACCGAATTTGAAAACCAAAATGCCATTATCCTACTCGAAGGAAAACGTACTGTTATTGAAAAAGACAAAGAAAAATTGATTCAAATGGGGCGAATTTTGGCCCAAAAATTACCTTTGGCAACCTTTAGAAGTGGCAATGCCGATGGGGCCGATTTTTACTTTTCGCAAGGGGTTTTGGCAGTTGCACCCGAACGTTTGCAGGTGATTACGCCCTATACCAACCACCGCCAAAAGCAAAATAATGCATACAAAACCATTTCGCTAGACGAGATCAATTTGGTCAATGAAGAAGCGGTGGTCTATCAATCAAAAAACAACAAAAAAACCAAGTCGCTGATAGACAAATATGTAGGCGGTGCCAAGGATCGATTTTCGATAAAAGCCGCTTACATCATTCGAGATACCGTGAAGGTTACAGGAACTAATTCGGGGGTGCCTCCTACCACTTTTGCCTTTTTTTATGACGACGAACAAAACCCAAAAACAGGCGGCACCGGACACACTATGAACATTTGCGACCTCAACAAAATCCCTTATCTGACGCAGGATATTTGGATGGAATGGGTGGCGGATTTAGAAAACTAATTTTTTATTTGGTTTCTAAAACCAAGGTCTTTTGATTTTTCAAAAAACATTTTAACCCTAACCCCCCGATACCTAAAAAATATTGGGTGCTTTTGAATTGAACAACAAATGTAAAGATAAATCCTATAGACTATTTGTTTATATTTGTCATCGAGAAAATCTTAATTTATACTATGACGCTTATACAATATATCGACAAAATTAATACCCTTTACAAAACGGGGAATGCCCGTGAACATTCGTACCGTGGCGACCTTCAAAATCTAATCATGGCAATTTTGCCAGACATTCTGGTTACCAATGAACCCGCTCGTGTGGATTGTGGTGCTCCCGATTATGTGCTAACTCGCAAAGATGTGCCTATTGGATACATTGAAGCCAAAGACATTGGTGTGGACTTGGGGAGCAAAACATTGAAAGAACAATTTGACCGCTACAAATCAGGGTTAACCAACTTGATTTTTACAGATTATATGGATTTTCATTTTTATAAAGAAGGAGCATTTGTAACTAAAATAGCTATTGCGAAAGCAGAAAATGGTGCGATTGTACCCATTCCTGAAAATTTTGAAACCTTTACCAATCTAATTAAAAATTTCGCATTAATCGTTTCCCAAACCATTAAATCGCCTACCAAATTGGCACAAATGATGGCAGGAAAAGCGAAATTGATGGCAGATGTTATTGAAAAATCATTGCATCAAGATGATATAGACCAAAAACGATCGCAAATAAAATCGCAAATGTTGTCGTTTCAGCAAATGCTGATTCATGATATTGATAATAAAGCCTTTGCTGATATTTATGCCCAAACTATTGCTTATGGAATGTTTGCAGCACGCTATCACGACCCAACGCTACTTGACTTTTCTCGTGAGGAAGCTGCTCGATTAATCCCTAAGTCTAATCCGTTTTTGAGAAAATTATTTCAGGATATTGCGGGTTACGATTTAGACAACCGCTTGGTGTGGATTGTAGATGAATTAGTGAGTATTTTCTTGGCTAGTGATGTGGCTACGATTATGAAAAACTTTGGAAAAAGCACCAAACAAGAAGACCCTGTGGTGCATTTTTACGAAACCTTTTTGGGCGAATACAACCCCGCATTGCGAAAGGCTCGAGGCGTTTGGTACACCCCGCAACCTGTGGTAAACTTTATTGTGCGTGCCGTTGATGATATTTTAAAAACCGAGTTCAATTTGCCCCAAGGTTTAGCCGATACCAGCAAAATAAGCCCCCCAACCCCCAAAGGGGGAGCTACCAACAAAACTCCCCCTTCGGGGGCTGGGGGGCTAATCCACAAAGTGCAAATACTAGACCCAGCCACAGGAACAGGAACGTTTCTTGCCGAGGTGGTAAAGCACATTTACAAAAAGTTTGAAGGGCAACAAGGCATTTGGAGCAAGTATGTAACCAACGACCTCATCCCTCGTTTAAACGGTTTTGAATTATTGATGGCGAGTTATGCCATGGCACACCTTAAAATGGATATGCTATTGACCGAAACAGGGTACCGCCCCCCAACCCCCGAAGGGGGAACTGAGCAACAGCGATTAAAAATTTTCTTAACCAACAGTTTAGAAGAAGCCCACCCCGACACACAAACCCTTTTTAGTTCGTGGCTATCTGATGAAAGCAACCAAGCTAATGAGATAAAACGAGATGCTCCTGTGATGTGTGTGATTGGAAATCCGCCTTATGCCGTTAGTAGTACCAATAAAAATGAATGGATACAAAATTTAATTGCTGACTATAAAAAAGATTTAAACGAACGAAAAATTAATCTTGATGACGATTACATTAAGTTTACCCGATTTGGACAGCATTATATTGATAAAAACGGAGAAGGTATTTTAGCCTACATTTCAAATAATAGTTTTATTGATGGAATAACGCACCGTCAAATGAGAAAGCATTTATTAGAAAGCTTCGACAAAATTTATATTTTAGATTTACACGGAAACGCTAAGAAAAAAGAAGTGTGTCCTGATGGCTCTCCCGACCAAAATGTATTTGACATCATGCAAGGTGTTTCTATCAACATTTTTGTAAAAACAGGTAAAAAGAAACCTAACGAATTAGGTCAAGTTTTGCATTTTGATTTACAAGGAAAAAGAGATTTTAAATATGATTTTCTTACTAAAAATTTAAGTGATTTAAAATGGAGCAGCCTTAAGTTTGAAGCACCTTATTATTTTTTCGTGCCTAAAGATTTTGACCTAGATTCAAAATACAATAAAGGATTTAGAATTAATGAATTATTGGTATTAAACTCAAATGGAATTGAAACAAAATGTGATGCTTTGGCTATTCATTTTGATAAATTAACATTACAAAATATTATTGATGATTTTAAGAATGAAGATGTTCAAACACTTAAATCAAAATATAAAGACAAAGAAGATTCTAGTGGATGGAATTTTTCAAATGCCAAAAAAAGTATTCTATCTGACGTGTTTTTTCAACAAAAAATCAATTATAGGCCATTTGATATACGCGAAACAATAATAACTAAAAGTTCAGGAGGTTTTATTGGACGATCTAGATTTGAAGTAATGAAGCATTTTCTAAATCCTAATATTGGATTAATTATTCCAAGACAAACAACTCAAGATTATCGGCATAGTTTCTTAACTAATAGAATAATAGATGGTAATATTACTGCAAGTGCTAAATTATTTGGAACAGGATGTGCCTTCCCCCTCTACCTTTACCCCGATGAAAAAAACAAAGATTTGTTTGCAAATGGTTTGGAACGAACACCTAATTTGAATGTAGAAATTGTAAATAAAATTGCGAAAGGTTTGGGCATTCCAACTATGTTGCCCAACGGCGAAGCCCCCTTTGGGGGTTTGGGGGCTCTTGATTTATTGGATTACATTTATGCGGTGCTTCACTCACCAACCTATCGTGAGAAGTACAAAGAGTTTTTAAAGATAGATTTTCCGAGAGTGCCGTTTCCAGGCCCCCTAACCCCCAAAGGGGGAATAAAAGAAACCCAAGAGCGTTTTTGGAAGTTAGTTAAGTTAGGCGGAGAAATCCGTCAAATACATTTACTAGAAAGTCCAATTGTGGAAAAATACATTACACAATACCCTGAAGATGGGGATAATGTAGTAGGGAAAATCTTTTTTGAAAAAACATCTGAAACATTAGGAAAAGTCTATATCAACTACGACAAAACGCCCCCTTCGGGGGCTGGAGGGCTTCAATATTTTGACAATGTACCGCAAGTCGCTTGGAACTTTTACATTGGTGGTTATCAACCCGCCCAAAAATGGCTCAAAGATCGCAAAGACCGTGAACTGAGTTACGAAGATATTTTGCATTATCAGAAAATAATCGTGGCATTAAGTGAGACGGATAGAATTATGAGGGAGATTGATGAAATTGAGATAAAGTAAAATGAAAATAAAATAGCATGATAAATGAAATTATCCTTTATAGCCCAAACGAAATTCCCGACCATATTGAGGTAAGATTGGAAAATGAAACGGTTTGGTTAAACCGACAACAACTAGCCGTCTTGTTTGATAGAGATGTTAAAACAATCGGTAAGCATACTACAAATGTAGTTAACGAAGAATTAAAAGGATTTTCAGTTGTCGCAAAATTTGCGACAACTGCATCGGATGGAAAAGTCTATCAAACTGAACATTACAATTTAGATGGTATTATTTCCATAGGTTATAGAGTAAAATCAAAGCAAAGCACACCTCAGTTTACAATTAAAAATCACGAATTAGTACAATGATAAATGAAATTATCCTTTATAGCCCAAACGAACTTCCAGACCATATTGAGGTAAGATTGGAAAATGAAACGGTTTGGTTAAACCGACAACAGCTATCCTTATTATTTGGTAGAGATGTGAAAACTATTGGCAAACACATCAATAATGTATTTATAGAAGGAGAACTCCAAAAAAGTGCAACTGTCGCAAATTTTGCGACAGTTCAAAAAGAAGGAGGAAGAACCATAGAACGGCAGATTGAATATTACAATTTAGATGTTATTATTTCCGTAGGTTATAGAGTAAAATCAAAGCAAGGCACACAATTCAGAATATGGGCGACCAATGTTTTAAAAGACTATCTACTAAAAGGTTATGCCTTTAACAATAGAATGAACCGTTTAGAAGATAAAGTGGACAGTTTGAATGCTAAAATAAATCAAATTGATTTACAAATCAACACACATTTAATCCCAACACAAGGTATTTTTTTTGAAGGACAAGTATTTGATGCGTATGAATTGGCTTCAAAAATTATTCGTTCGGCAACAAAGAGTATTTGTTTGATAGACAATTATATAGATGAAAGTACTTTGATACAACTTTCAAAGAAAAATAAAAATGTATTTGTAACATTACTCACAAAAAACAGCTCCAAACAACTGGTATTGGATGTAAAAAAAGCCAACGACCAATACGGCAATTTTGAACTGAAACCCTTTGACAAAAGCCACGACCGTTTTTTGATTATTGACGAAAGCACCGTTTATCATTTGGGTGCTTCGTTGAAAGATTTAGGTAAAAAGTGGTTTGCTTTCACTAAAATGGACAGTTATTCGGTAGAAAACATACTACATTCAATAAAAAAATAAAATGGCTCAAAGACCGCAAAGACCGAGAACTGAGTTATGAAGATATTTTGCACTACCAAAAAATCATCGTGGCATTAAGTGAGACGGATAGAATTATGAAGGAGATTGATGAAATTGAGATAGAATAAGATTTTAAAAATTAAACGGTATTTTAGACCAAAAAGGTTTTAGGCATCAATATTTTTGTAAAGAAAAAAGCAAAATAGTATGAAAAATGAAATAGTTATTTATCAAACAAATGAAACAGAAACTCAGATTGAAATTCAATTTAAACAGGATACATTTTGGCTCACGCAACAGCAGATAGCCGATTTGTTTGGTACACAACGTCCTGCTATTACCAAACATATTGGAAATATTTTTAGTTCAGGCGAATTGGATGAAAAAGTGGTTAGTTCCATTTTGGAACATACCACTAAACACGGTGCTATCAAAGGGAAAACTCAAGATGTAAAAGTAAAACATTACAATCTTGATGTGGTGCTATCGGTTGGGTACAGGGTAAATTCTATTCGTGCTACACAGTTTCGCATTTGGGCAAATCGTGTGCTAAAAGACTATTTGCTAAAAGGTTATGCCATTAACAATAGAATGAACCGTTTAGAAGATAAAGTGGACAGTTTGAATGCTAAAATAAATCAAATTGATTTACAAATCAACACACATCTAATTCCCACGCAAGGTATTTTTTTTGAAGGACAAGTATTTGATGCGTATGAATTGGCTTCAAAAATTATTCGTTCGGCAACCAAGAGTATTTGTTTGATAGACAATTATATAGATGAAAGTACTTTGATACAACTTTCAAAGAAAAATAAAAATGTATTTGTAACATTACTCACAAAAAACAACTCCAAACAACTGGCATTGGATGTAAAAAAAGCCAACGACCAATACGGCAATTTTGAACTGAAACCCTTTGACAAAAGCCACGACCGTTTTTTGATTATTGACGAAAGCACCGTTTATCATTTGGGTGCTTCGTTGAAAGATTTAGGTAAAAAGTGGTTTGCTTTCACTAAAATGGACAGTTATTCGGTAGAAAACATACTACATTCAATAAAAAAATAAAATGGCTCAAAGACCGCAAAGACCGAGAATTGAGTTATGAAGGAGATTGATGAAATTGAGATAAAGTAAAATGAAAACTAATTTTGCAAATAAGAAATCAAAATGATTGAGTTAAGTAAGAAAATGATAGAACTCATCGCAACATCACGAAGTAGAGTTGCGGGATATGCTAATTTGGAAATGGTAGTTACTTATTTTGAAATTGGAAAAAATATTGTTGAAGAGATTCAAAAAGGTAATAAACGAGCAGATTATGGAAATCAAATATTAATACAAGTAGCTGAGGATTTGCTTTTAAAATTAGGTAAAGGATTTTCGGTACAAAATTTAGAACGTATGCGGAATTTCTATCTTGTTTATTCAAAATCCTCAATTGAGTTGAGGAAATCTCCAATTTTTGAAAAATCCTCAAACGAGTTGAGGATTTCTGAAAAAACAACAAATCTATAAAAATACTTCCTTTAAGTTGGTCCCATTATCTTTTTTTGACAAGAATTGAAAACGAATTAGAACGAATAAGATTTTAAAAAATAAACGGTATTTTAGACCAAAATGGTTGTAGCGTGAGCATCAATATTTTTGTAAAGAAAATAATGAAGTTGATATGGGAATTGATTTTGTTTTATTCTGATGCTATTGAATCCATTAGCTTCGCAATTGGATACACCAAATAGTAATATTGCGAAACAAGCTGTTTCGCAAATACAAACCTCAAAGGTTTTAAAAACCTTTGCCGCTTTGATAAAACCTTCAACAAAGAATTTTAAATGTCATCGTTTGTCGTGGTCTAAACGTATTTTTGTGAAAATTTTAAAAAATGAAAAAGAAAATACTTTACCTAGACATGGACGGTGTGGTGGCTGATTTTGAACAAAGCGTGCTGCACATTTGCCCCGAATTGAATACTGCAACCCAATATGAAAACCCGAAAAAAAGGGACGCAAAAATTGACCAAATTTGTGCTACCGAACTTGATTTTTTCCATAATTTACTGCCCATGAAAGGCGCTGTTGAGGCGGTTTCTCAATTGTTTCCTTTGTATGATTTGTATTTTTTGTCGTCGCCAATGTGGGGCGTGCCCGAATCCTACATCGGCAAACGCATTTGGATTGAAAAACATTTTGGTGTTTTGGCAAAGAAAAGACTCATTCTTTCACACAGAAAAGATTTGCATCTTGGCGATTTTCTGGTGGACGACCGCACCCGAAATGGTGCTGGTGAATTTCAAGGTTTTCACATTCATTTTGGCACCGAACAATTTCCCGATTGGGAGACAACTTTGGCTTTTTTGATAGAGAATATCTAACAAAATTAAAATATTAGTTAAAATGTTTTTTTTGTCATACTTTGTCGTACATAACATTTACATTTGCAAAATAATGTAAAGAACAGGTGATGTTTTTAAAACCAAGAAAAATCTTTGTTTTTAACAAAATTTAATCCATGATAAATATGATAAAAAAGACCAAAATCACTTTTAGATTGTATAACCAAATGCATTCTAGCTATTTTAATTTAATTAAAGGTGATGACGAAACAAAACAAACTAAAGGTCTCGGAATTGTGCTTTCAAAATCGGAAATAGCCTTGAGGGCATTTCTAAAAATGCCAAAGATTAAAGATGCAAAAATCAATTTAGAAAAATACGATGCTGTAATTGTCAATTGCGAACTAGTTTCAAAAACAGATATAAAACAACGATTAGATGTTTTAATTCGGTTTTTTGAAAAAAATGTGTTGAAAAAAACAATTATTATTGAAGCAAAAAGCAGCAATAAAAATATAAGTTTTTTGAGTGCTAAAAGCCAATTAGAGGGTTACCTCGATAATAGGTTTCAAGAATTAGACAATGTTGAAGAAAAAGATTTAATGAAAGTTGTTCTTACAAAATATAGCGGTGTTTCAACTGAAGGAGACACCATTTCATTAGCCTGGGATGATATATATACAATGTTGTATCAAAACAGAAATCAAGACGAATTAATAAATGATTATTTTAATTTTTTAACCAAAATAAACGGAACTATGAAATTTTACGAAAAAGAAGTGTATTCAATCCCATCTGCTGAATGGTCATCTAATGCAATTGAAAAATTAAAAATATATGAATGTCCAAATTCAGGTAGGTACCTCATTAAACAAAAGCCGTTATACATTACTTTCAGAAAAAGTGGCGGCGGCGAGATGTCTAAACTATATAAAATTGATGATATTATAATTTTCAATCCAAGAAACGATTACAAAGTGTTTTTAAAATCTGATGACTATCCAGATGAAATCAAACAGAAAATAAAAAATTATGTAAATTATATGAGGGAAAACAATTTTTGGACTGAAGAAATTTTACCCGACGAAGAAAAGCAATTTTTTATATTGTCAGAGAATGATAATATAGAATTGAAAAACAATCCAAAACCTGAAAAAAATAACTCGTTTAGAGCATATTATAAATTATCCGACTTGCTAACAAATAATATTGTTGGCTCAAAAGAAGAAATTGAAGAAACAGAATAATATAAATATCAACCCTTCAAAACCCCAAAAATTATGGCTCAAATTTTAAACAAAAAACACGGTGCAACTTTGTACTACATTGACGGTAGTTTGACCAAAGACCAATTGATGGGATTGATTGCTATAATTTAAAGAAATCATCTTATAAACCTCAAAGGTTTCAAAAACCTTTGAGGTTTATTAAAAAACTAAACTAACATGAACATCCTTTACCTGCATGGGCTTGAAAGCAAACTTAGCCCCGAAAAAAGACAAATTCTCGAGAAATATGGGAATGTAATAGCACCCGATTTGGATTATAAATCAAATCCCAATAAGATTCAACAACTTATTGACGCATATAAAAAGGAGCCAATAGATGCCATTATTGGCAGTAGTATGGGCGGTTTTGCTGGGTATTATTTGGCAAAAAGCCTGGGCGTTCGGGCTATGTTGTATAATCCTGCTTTGCCTTATAGAACTAGTATTGAGCAATTGGTACCTGAGATAATTGCTAAAAATCCCCTTGCCGATTTGCGAATTGTTTTGGGTGGATTGGACGATATTATTCAGGCCAAAGACAATTTGACTTTTTTGGCTGCAAACTATGATTTTGAAAGAAATTATCAAATTGTAATTCGGAAGGAACTAGGGCATCAAATTCCGATTACAGTATTTGAAGAGGAAACGGAAGCGTTTTTTGAAAGAAATTAATATATTAAAATCTTTAAAAAAACCTTTTCCGTTTATAAAAATAAATTTAAAACGACACAATTTGTCGTTGTACTTGTTTATCTTTGTCGAAAATAAAGAAACCTGTAGTGTTTATTAACGTATTTTTTCTTTGTTTACGGGGGCCGCGTTAGGGATGGAAGCGGCATCCTTTTTATTGCCCCTGTGCGGTTGCGCTGGTTTTGGGGCAATAAAAAGATATAGCGGACAGCCCGGCCCCTTGTGGGAACGCCCAAAAAATTTTAATAAAATTGTATTTATGAATATTGATGTGATTAAGAGAGAAATTGTTGCTGCTCATAGAGAGTGGGACAAGCTTGGGCAGAGTTTTGACGATGATAAATATGCCGAAATCTATGAGGCTGGTGTGTGGGATATGCTGGTTTCTTATTGTGAAAATAAAGAATATGAGGTGGAGGGTTATCCTTTTGAAAAGCGGCTACTGGGGGAGACGGATGAGGCGTATGACGAGGATTATTTTTGCTTTGAACGAAATGTAAAATATGTGGAAGTCTTGGCTACGCAAAAACCGGATGTGATGGAATTGCTGTTTTTTTACAAGCAAACTTTTTGGTATGATGAAACGGCAAGCCCCGAAAGGCTGAAGGAGGAATTGCTGGAGGCTATTGCCGGAAATTGGTATGATATTGATTTTTGAACCCAAACAATAAACTAATACCAAATATACATATAAAATATATAGAGTTATCCATTTAAATACTTATATTTGTAATAACTAAAACAATAGGCTATGGAACAATTCTTAGGTCAAGGAATAATAGAGTATTTTGATAAATTCAAAACAGATTTAGATTGTCTAGAATATCTAGCAGATCGGAAATGGTCAAACGGTTATAAGTGTGTAAAATGTGGCAATAGTAAATATAATGTTAGAAAAGCAAATTTTGCAAGAGACTGTAATAACTGTCATCACATCGAAAGTCCATCGGCTAACACTATGTTCCATAAAGTTAAATTTGGTATGAGAAAAGCTTTTACAATCGTTTTTGAAATGAGTGCAACCACAAAAGGTATTTCTTCAAATCAGATGGCAAAGCGATTAAATATAAGGCAATCTACGGCTTGGTTGTTTATGAGTAAGGTTAGAAAAGCAATGAAAAGTAGCGAGTGTTATCCCATTAAAGGTACTGCAATCGTTGATGAATTCGTTTTTGGTGGTAAAGAAACACTCAAGCAAGGAAGAAGTACAGATAGTAAGAAAAAGAAAATTGTGGCTGCAGTTGAAATAGATAAAAACGGTGGTGTAAAAAGAGCCTATTTTAAGCTAATAAATGATTATTCTTCGGTATCACTAGAAAAAATATTTGATGCACATATATCCACTGAGGCAAAAATAATAACTGATGAATGGACAGGATACAAACCATTAAAAGAGATGTATGATATAACCCAAATTAAGAGTAATAGTTCTGATTTTTTTGAGATAAATACAATTATACATCAAGTTAAGGCTTGGTTAAGAAGCACTTTCTCATGGATGCATGAAGAACATATTGAAAAATATTTGGACGAGTACAGCTACAGATTAAATAGATCAAATAGCAAACAAACTATATTTGATAACTTAATTAAAAGGATGGTAATTACTAAACCCCTTAAATATAGTGAGATTATAGTAAGTACCTAAACGGATAACTCTAAAAATATATTTGGTATAATAAAAACTTGAAATTATGTCGAAAAAACATTTTATAAAACGTCATTTGTTGATACTCGAAAGGCTGAGAAAAAACCCTTGTGATTTTAAAGAATTACAGGAGTATGTGCGAAAACAATTTATGCTCGATGAAGTAGATTATGAGTTATTGAAACGCACTTTTGAGCGAGATGTGAAGGAAATTTTTAGTATTTATGGTGTTGAAATTAAATTTAACCGCAGGGAAAGAGTGTATGAAATTATTCAAGAAGCAGATGAAGGCAACACGAACCGCTTGATGGAAACGAGTCAAATTTTCAATGCTTTGAGTGTTTCAGACTCGGTGGCCAATCATTTGATTTTGGAAAAAAGAAAGTCGCTGGGCACCGAAAATATGTATGGTTTGCTGCATGCCATTCAGAAACAAGTGGAGGTGAGTTTGGTGTATGAAAAATTTTGGAATTTTGACCATGAGAAATTCCAACGTGTGTTGCGTCCATTGGTGTTGAAGGAAGCCCGACAACGATGGTATTTGATAGCCGAAGACCCGAATGACGGTGCTATTAAATCTTTTGGGTTGGATCGGATTTCGGATTTGGAGATCAGTTCGAGACGTTTTGAATATCCCAAATCATTTAATGCGGAGGAAAAATTCAAGCACGCTTTTGGCATCATTAGTGGCGAAGAAGCCCCCGAAAAAATTCGGCTTTGGCTTACTCGGGAACAAGGCAATTATATCAAGTCCTTGCCGTTGCATCATTCGCAAAAAATAGTTTCGGAAACAGCAACGGAGCTTGTTTTGGAATTGTTTGTTTGCCCCACCCATGATTTTGTGATGGAACTCCTCTCGATGGGTGCCAACGTAAAAGTGTTGGAACCAAAAAGTTTGCAGAAAAAAGTAAAGGCGAGATTGCTTGAAGCGGTGGGGATGTATTAGCAAAATAATTTTAAAAGAGAAAAATGGTTTTGTAAGTAAAGTGGTTTATATTTGCACTATAAAACCTGGAAAGTAATATATGGAAAAATCTAAAACGTTTGGAGATTTTATTAAAAACACCTCTTTGGAAATACCTGATTATCAAAGAGCATATTCATGGGGGGAAAAGCAATTAATCCCTTTTATTAATGATATTTTAGAGTGCTGTAATAGCTCGACTTACTATTTGGGACATTATATTTTAGAAAATCTTGAGAATAAAAGAGCGTATGAAATAGTCGATGGACAACAACGTATAACTACAATATATTTATTTTTACTTGTTTCTGGGTATTTGAACAATCATGATTATTTGAAAGATATTAATTTTAAAACTGTTTCTTATGATGAAGTTGGTTTTGAAAAAATTCATTCGCTTCTAAAAGAAAATAAGAAATTAGAAATTGGATTGGAGGAGTTGTTAAAAAGTTCTCAAACAGCTACAGCTTCATTAAGAAAAATAATAGAAGCGATAAAATTATTTCTAAAAGCATTTTCAGACACTGAAAATACAACAAAAAAAATTAGATTAAAAACAGAAAATATTGACCAATATATTTCAGTAATTTTCAATGCTGATTATTCTGTTGCTATTTATACTAATAAATCCGTTGCTGCTCAAATATTTGAACTACATAACACCCGTGGAATTAAACTTTCTGAAACTGAAAAGATTAAAGCATTGTTAATGAAGATTATATATCTAAATTCAAATGAAATTGAGAATGATATTAATTATATTCAAAAAAAATTTGCAATTATCTTTAAGTCTGAAGAAAAAGCAAATGAGGAGTGGTTACGAGGTAATCTGCCTTTAGATACAATTCTAATGTATCATTTACGAGCAATAGAAGATGGAAATAAATCAGAAGGTTTTTATTTACCCCAATCTATTGAAGGTGAACGGGGGTCGCTTGAATATGTTAAGGAAGCTTTATCTAAATTAAACAAAGAAAAATCGGTTGAGTATGCCAAAAATCTAACGAATGAATTTGCTAGATCAATGGAAATTATCACTGATATTATACCTGAGGAAGACGATAAAAATTCTTTAATTGGAGATGTTTTGTTACTAGACAAAAATAAAAGTCTTGTGTTTTTATTGCGGGCTTTTAGAAATGGTAACCCATTAGAGAATAAATTAATTGAACGTTGGGAAAATTTTTTGTTGCTTTATGAAATTATATACTATAATGGCTATTTTTATAATTCGAAAGCATTCCGAGATAATTTTGAAAATATATTTAAATCTATAAGTGGTTTGTCTTTGCAAAAATGCAATAATTTATTATTTAAATATTTTAATAATGAAGAAAAATTTTCATATAGTTGGAGGCATTTAGGTGAAAATTCTAAAAACCATTTTGAATCTAGTATAAATAAATGGAAATCAAATATTTATGGTTGGAACAAAGTCGGGTATTTTCTTTACAAATACGAGATAAGTAACGGAAGTAATATCTGTGAGATAAGAAATTCTATTTTTAAAAATGATTCTCTATCAATCGATCACATAGTAGCTAGAGGCTTGACTTGGAACGACCTAAATTATTTAGATTATTATGAGCTATCTAATGTTGATGAAAGAAAAAAAGAAGCAGATGATTTATGGGCTGAAATTCTTACGGTAATCAACGGTATTGGTAATCTATCTTTATCAACAACTACTCAAAACTCATCAGATTCAAACGGTTTACCATATAAACATCTAAAAACTTATGAAAAATGTGGATTAAAACAAACATTTAAAGAGGTGCAAAATTGGAAAGACCCCAAAGTTTTTATATCAAATATTAACATCCGAAATGAAAATATAATGGCATTCATTTCTGAGAAAATTGTAAATAATATTGATGTCTGGAGCTAAAAATAAATATAATAATTTTAATACATAAATAATAAAAATGAAAGAATTTACAATAAACAATTGGATAGCTGTAATTATAATTGTTGCAGTAGTGGGTTATGTTTTATATTTTCTATTTGATAGAAAATGTAGTTTTTGTGGAAAATTTGGAACGCTCCGTAAAGTTGATAGAGAATTGATTAGCCAAAAAGAAAGTAAAGTAAAAGAAACAATTAAAACAAAAGATAAAAATGGCAATGTAATCCGAACTAGAGAAGTCATGGTTCCTGCTACTACAAAAACATTCAGAATTTATTATGAATGTAAAAATTGCAAAAAACAAGAAACTAGGTTGGAAACAGATACTTATAAAAACTAATTGTATGTTTACATATTTGGCATATATTATTTCATTTATAGTTTCTATAATAGGTGGATTTATAGCTTGGAAAAGTTATAATTATTTTATCCCCAAAAGTGATTTTTATAGAAAAAGTTCATATCAAATATTTTACAAAAAAATATTTTGGGTTTTATCAGTAATGATGACTGTTGCATTACTAACATTGGCATTGTTTGGTCATTTTAAAGGTAAAATTTAAATTTTTATTGTCATCATATATTTTACAGGGGTGGTAATTATTATATTCAATAAATTACCACCCACCATTTTGTGATAGAACTCCTCTCGATGGGCGCCAACGTGAAAGTGTTGGAACCAAAAAGTTTGCAGAAAAAAGTAAAGGCGAGATTGCTTGAGGCGGTGGGGATGTATGCGTGATTTGTTTTAGGTTTTTGGTTAGTGCTTATTCAAATCAAAAAATGACTTTAAATCGTAACAAAAAATAGGTTCTACCACGAAATATGAGTGTTTTTTACAAATGTATAAAATTATAAAACAACTATTCAAAAATTTAAACCATTAAGAAATTAAGGTAATTAAGACTTAATGAAACTTAATATCTTAATGGTTCAAAAACAAAATTTAATAAATTTTGATTGGAAACCCACACAAATGGTGGTAGAAACAAAACCTAAAATGAAAAAGACACCTCCCTCCTATCTCTTTTTGGATGATTTGCGAATCCCATTTAAACCATTAAGAAATTAAGGTAATTAAGACTTAATGAAACTTAATATCTTAATGGTTCAAAAACAAAATTTAATAAATTTTGATTGGAAACCCACACAAATAAATGGTGGTAGAAACAAAAAAATAAAATGAAAAAGACGCCTCCCTCCTATCTCTTTTTGGATGATTTGCGAATCCCATTTAAACCATTAAGAAATTAAGGTAATTAAGACTTAATGAAACTTAATATCTTAATGGTTCAAAAACAAAATTTAATAAATTTTGATTGGAAACCCACACAAATAAATGGTGGTAGAAACAAAAAAATAAAATGAAAAAGACGCCTCCCTCCTATCTCTTTTTGGATGATTTGCGAATCCCATTTAAACCATTAAGAAATTAAGGTAATTAAGACTTAATGAAACTTAATATCTTAATGGTTCAAAAACAAAATTTAATTAATTTTAATTGGAAACCCACACAAATAAATGGTGGTAGAAACAAAAAAATAAAATGAAAAATACACCTCCCTCCTATCTGTTTTTGGATGATTTGCGAATCCCATTTAAACCATTAAGAAATTAAGGTAATTAAGACTTAATGAAACTTAATATCTTAATGGTTCAAAAACAAAATTTAATAAATTTTGATTGGAAACCCACACAAATAAATGGTGGTAGAAACAAAAAAATAAAATGAAAAAGACACCTCCCTCCTATCTGTTTTTGGATGATTTGCGAATCCCATCCGAGGCTTATTCATACCCTTTTAATCCTATTTTTTTGGAAAAAGACTGGATAATTGTTTGCAGTTATTCTGAATTTGTGGAATGGATTACCCAAAACGGACTTCCTGATTGTGTTTCTTTTGACCACGATTTGTCGGATGTTGAAAGCCTTCAAGAAAAAACGGGATTTGATTGTGCCAATTGGCTTGTTGAATATTGTATGGATAATCGTTTGGATTGTCCAGCGTTCTATTGCCACTCGATGAACCCCGTTGGGAAATCAAAAATTTTGGGGCTGCTTATGCAATTCAAATCGTTTCAAAAATCGCAATAGAAAGAAAATAATTACCTGAAATGTTTTGAAGTTTTTGAGGGAAATTATTTTTTTATAAAATATTGAAAATGAGTTATTTATAATTTATTTAAAAAAAAAACAAATCAATAAAACATTAATTTTTGAAAAAATCCAAACCAATAATTGGTGGTTTTTTGAACGGATTGAAATCCGTTGTTATATTTTCACCAACGGATTGAAATCCGTTGCAACAAAATGAATCGTCCCTACGGGACTTTATTATACGGGAGGTTTGATCAGGCAAACAAGTTTTGAGTTTCAAATATTGGTAATGGTATGCCGCCTTGATACAGTATTCATGTTTAAAAAAATATCATTTGATGTAAAAAAAATTACTTTTTTTTACCAACCTAACACTAAATGTTTTAAATTTGTAATACTTAAATTCCTTAGTTATGAATACATTTATTGAAAAATATAGAAAGCCATTGTTACTTTCTATATTTTGTCTTTCTTTAATTAAACTTGGGGTCGAAATTTACGAACTCAATAACCAAGCAATAGACAAAAATTCTGGTTTATACCTACCCTATTCAGGGTTAATTTCGAGTCTTATGCTTTGTTTATTCTATGTTTGGGAGCTGAGAAAAAAAACAGCTTAATATTTTTAAAATAAAGAGCAATTTTTTTATAAAAATTGTTCTTTGTTTTTATATTAAATTGATAAATTGTTATAAATCAATACTATTTGACGTATATAAGATGCTTTCAAATTGTATGTCATTTTTTTTGCGGCTACTTAAAATTTAAGAATATTATTCTATTTTATACCAAATATACATATAAAATAGTCCAATCTACTGGTTCTTTTTTACTAAAGTTATTCAAAAAAAAATAGTTCCGTAGCCCAGCTATGCAACGATTTTTTTGGAAAATTTTTTCTAAAAAATAACTACGTATCTTTGGACTATTTTATAAATATATTTGTTATTACTAAAAATCCATTTTTCATATTTTCTTTATTATTTTTTGGCATCCATTTATATCAAGTAGTAGAAATAGGCTTTTGATCAGATAATCAAGTTATGAATCCAATGGCTTTGATTGTGGTATTTGAATGTACTACAATTGTTTTTATATTAAAACCTTTATATAAAAAAAATTAGATTAAGACAATTGCTTTGATGCCGTCATTTTTTTGGTAAGCGAATAAAACCTAACATATAAAAAAACGGCTGCAAAGGTTAGCCCCGCCAAAAGGCCTATCCAAATACCTGTAGCGGCCAGCGTGGTGTGCTTACCAAGATAGTATGATATGGGAAATCCCACAACCCAATAGGCTACAAAGGTAATATACATTGGTACATTTACATCTTGAAGCCCCCTCAAGGCTCCTAAAACAACAACTTGGATGCCATCAGATATTTGAAAAAACGCAGCAATTAAGAGTAATTTGGATGTAATTTCGATTACTTGTGTGTTGTCCAAAGCTTGATTGGCATCGTTCATATTGAGAAACAAATGGGGTAAATATTGATGAAATACAATAAAAATAATAGCAAAAAAAGTTTCGAGCATAATGGCCAACATAAAAATAGATTTTGCCGTAAAAAGAAGCCCTTTGATGTCCTGAAGTCCTTTTAGATAACTCAATCGGATCATGGCTGTAACGTTGAGCCCCATGGCAAACATAAAGGTAGTTGAAGCGAGTGTTAGGGCTATTTGATTGGCCGCTTGACTGTTTTTGCCCAAACTACCCGAAAGCCATATAGCTGCCGTAAAAAGGGTAACTTCAAAAAGCATTTGCATGGCAGATGGTGCCCCAAGTTTTACAATTTTTTTGAGCACCGATTTTTTGATTTCTTTGAAACTAAAATGCTTAAAATAAGGTTGTAGTGTGTGGTTGTTTTTCATCAAATAGTGCATAAATACTACCATCATCAGTCTGGAAACAACAGTTCCAAGTGCAGCCCCGACAACACCCATTTTTGGAAAAATCCAAAAACCATAAATTAACATCCAATTAACTATAACATGAACCACGTTGGTCAAATACACGGCATACATGGCATATTTTGTAAGTGATAAACCATCGGAAAATTGTTTGTAGCCCTGAAAAATAATTACAGGTATCAACGAAAATGCTACCCAATCGATATAAGGAGTGGCCAAATCGACAACGGCTTTGGGTTGGTTCATCAAAAGCATCAATGGTTTGGACAATACAATAAGCACAAATAACACTATCCCTAAAATAATACTTAACAACAGTCCGTGATGAAAAATCGAACGGCATTTTTTGTCGTTTTTTTCTGCCAATGCTTCAGAAGCCAAAGGGGTTATGGCAGTAGAAAACCCGATGCCAATAGACATTCCAATAAAAATAAAACTGTTGCCCAAAGATACGGCTGCCAACTCTGTAGCACCTAAATTGCCCACCATAAAATTATCAACAATCCCGATAAGGGTGTGTCCGAGCATACCAAAAACTACTGGAGTTGCTAGTTTGATGTTGTCTAAAAATTCTTTTTTATAACGGTTTATTCGCACTTTATATATATTTTTGCCAAAGGTAAAATATTTTTTTTGCCTACAATTTTAAAAACAAAAAAATATACGAAGTTAAAACAATGACAATTTGACATTTTTTAAGGTTTGGCAGTAATTTTGATAACATACAATAAATGAAATTTAAAAACATATTCAAAAATAAAACAAAGATGAGTACTGAAAATACTGAAATAGAAAAAGAATTAGACGACACAACGATTGAAAACACTACAACCGAGGAAACGCTAGTTGAAGAATTAAGTATTGAAGAACAATTAACCAAAGATTTGGCTGCCGAAAAAGACAAGTTTTTGCGTCTTTTTGCCGAATTCGAAAATTACAAAAAACGGACTACCAAAGAAAGAATCGAATTGTTTAAAACAGCCAATCAGGATGTTTTACAATCTTTATTGCCTATTTTAGATGATTTTGACAGGGCTTTAATTGAAATCAAGAAATCAGAAAATGACATTTTGACACAAGGAGTCGAATTGATACATGAAAAATTAAAATCGACCTTGGTATCTAAAGGATTAGAAGCAATAGAAATTGGGGCAGGCGACTTATTTGATGCCGATTTTGCAGAGGCCATAACCCAAATTCCAGCACCTTCGCCAAACTTAAAAGGTAAAATTGTAGATGTTATAGAAAAAGGTTATAAACTTGGCGAAAAAATTATTCGTTTTCCAAAAGTTGTAATTGGTAATTAATTCTAATTGAAAGAAATAGTGTATTAAAATCCACGCTTTGTTTTAGAAAACAACAAACCCAATGAGAAAAAAACAGCTGACTCTTGCACATCAAAAGTGAGTATTGTTAAAAAAATTTACACAAATGAAAAAAGATTTTTACGAAATATTGGGCATTAATAGAAATGCAACGGAAGCCGAAATAAAAAAAGCTTACCGAAAAAAAGCCATAGAATTTCACCCAGATAAAAACCCAGGCGATGCAGTAGCTGAAGAAAATTTCAAAAAAGCTGCAGAGGCTTATGAAATTTTGAGCGACCCACAAAAGAAAGCTAAATATGACCAATACGGACATCAAGCCTTTGAAAACGGCGGCGGTGGCGGCGGTTTTGGTGGTATGAACATGGATGACATTTTTAGTCAATTTGGCGACATTTTTGGTGGCGGCGGATTTGGCGGATTTGGCGGTGGCGGCGGACAACGCCGTATGAAAGGGAGCAATTTGCGAATCAAAGTAAAACTGACTCTTGAAGAAATAGCCAATGGCGTAGAAAAGAAAGTAAAAGTAAAACGAAAAATTCAGGCACAAGGCGTAACCTATAAAACTTGTGGCACTTGCAACGGACAAGGTCAGGTAATGCGAGTAACCAACACCATTTTGGGTCGTATGCAGTCGGCTTCTACCTGCCCAACTTGTGGCGGAACTGGACAAACACTGGACAAAAAACCATCTCATGCCGATGCTCAAGGGATGGTGCAAGAAGAAGAAACAGTGTCTATTAAAATTCCAGCAGGTGTAGTTGATGGAATGCAACTAAAAGTGTCAAACAAAGGAAACGATGCTCCTGGCAATAGTGTGCCTGGCGATTTGATTGTTGCCATAGAAGAGGTAGAACATGACTTTTTGAAACGTGAAGGCGAAAACCTACATTATGACTTGTACATCAGCTTGTCTGAAGCTGTTTTGGGAGCTTCAAAAGACATTGAGGCCGTAAGTGGAAAAGTACGAATCAAATTGGAAGACGGAATTCAATCTGGTAAAATTTTGAGATTGAAAGGCAAAGGTATCCCTAGCTTAAATGGCTATGGCAATGGCGATTTACTTGTACATGTTAATGTTTGGACACCCAAAACTTTGAACAAAGAACAACGTCAATTTTTTGAAAAATATTTAAACGACGAAAACTTTTTGCCAAATCCTGAAAAAAGTGAGAAATCATTTTTTGAAAAGGTAAAGGATATGTTTTCATAGTTATAAACCGCTTTTTTTATATAAAAAACCACCTTTATTAGTAGAGGTGGTTTTTTTGTATGAAAAAATAGTGGGAATATTTTTTGCAATCCAGAAGACTTCTATTAGAATTATTTATCATGAAACCCAATTCCATATCCAAATAAAGCAGCGGTTATTCCAAGATGAATAAGCAGTACTGCTTTTTGCCATTGCGGTCTGTCGTTCCATTTTTGCTCTGGGTCGAATGGGTCAAATGCCAAACCAATTCCAAAGGAGGAAGCAGCTTGCATATAATCGTGATTAAAAATTGCTTGATAGGCACCCAAAAGTATGAATCCTAAGTAAATAAATTTGTTAAATGGTGTTTTCATGGTTTATTGATTTTTAATTTATGGAATTACTTTTCAGAATTATTTGTTACATTTCATGAATATGGATTGATTTAATTTTTAAATTTCATTACGTTTTAAAAACTCACTTGTCTCAAAATGGTTTTCCCAAATGGAATTAAAGTAAGGGTTTCCACTTGATTGGTAGTGGTGTTTTTGGCATTCAAAATAATTTTTCCATTCTCATAATTGGCTTGATGATTTTCTATGAATTGATAGCGTTGGTTTTCTATTGGTTTATAGTTGAAATCACTGAAATTCGTGAAATAGGTTTTCCCTTTTTGTTCCAAAGCGGCAATGGGTTTGGCAAAAAACAAAGCGCCATATCGAAAATATTTTTCTTTGTTGTGGTCTTCTACAATTTCAATTTCTGCCTTAAAGGCTATAGAAATGCGGTCTTTCTTCTTAAATTTCTTTTCAAAAACGATGCAATCTCCATCCAAAACATAGTTTTCTGTGGTAACAATTTCTTTTGCCCAAGCTGGCTTTCTAATTTTTAGTGTAAATGCTACTTCATTTGGGTTGGAAATTTCATAAACAAAGCTGTTTTTATTGGGATAATCGGTTATGGTTTCAATTTTTATAGTTTTATTTTGAATTTTTGTTTCCAACACATTGGGCATCAAAAGCAATTGAACAAAGGTGGTTTCATTTTCTTTGAGCCAAGATTTTTCAATAAAATATGGCGAAATTCTACCGGCATTGGGGTTGCAACAAACCGCTACATCTTGGTGTGCAGGCGAATATTTGTATCGGGTTTGGTTGCGGTTGGGTTCTACTTCACCATTTTTGGTACCCATCATTTCAAAGGAATTATCGGTTTTTAAATAGGCAATACAGGAATGCTCGGGATGTCTGGACCCTTGTGCCGCATTATAAAAAATCGTTTCCATGGCTTCTGCCGTTTTGAAATCGCCTTGTTTTTGCAACAAAACGGAATAGCTATCCAGCAATTCGTGCAAGGAACAATATTCATAACCAGTATGCGTGGCATCAGCAGTTCGTTCGGCAATCCATTCGTCGCCAATGGCACCTCCTGTGGCAGTGGTTGTTTTTTCAATCCGTTGCAAATACACTTTCAAAGCGGTTTGCAATGCTGTGTTTTTTGAAGCATAAGTAGCAACTAGCAAGGGACGTAAATGTTCATACGTATGCACCCCATGCGATTGCAATTTGTACTCGGGATTCAGAATATTTTGCAATTGTACATCTTTTTCCGATTGATAGGTGTTGCAAAAATCTTGATACAAAAACAAAGCATAATCGGTATATTTGGTGTCTCCCGTAATTTGATACATTTTGTCCAAAACATCTGTAAAAGTCAATCCATGCGAAACACCTCCGTTGAATTCTTTCCCAGAGGAATAGGGACTAGAGGCATGGATGGGATAATTTTTCATGACATTGGCAACTGCTTTTTCTAAGGCATTCCAAACTTTTTTGTCTTTAGAATACTCATAATAAGCCAGTAACCCTCGATAAAGCGTGGCTTTAGACCACAATTCGCCGTTCTCCGATTGGAAATTATAGCGCAAATCGGTATCATAAATACCTAAATACCCATCTGCATCTTGGGATTTTAAGACGTTTTGAATGTATTTTTCCACTTTTTTCAGTCCTGCTTTGTCGTTCAAGAAAATCACATTTCTGATATAACCGTCCCACCAATTGGATTGGGTTTCGCTGTTCCACCATTTGTATTGCTCACTTCCTTCAGCATCGCCTTCTTTGTTGTTTCCCAAATCTTTGACTTCGCTGTGTTGGTGCAAGCGTTGGGTGCTATAAATGGGATCCTGAATCAAAGCAGGCACCAATTGATCCAAATTGCCCACAAATCCTGCCACGTCTTTTTGCATTTGGTCTTTCAACCAACCCGTAGGTTTGATACTGCCAAAGGGTAACAAGGTATATTTTTCGTTTTGTTTTTCTTGAGATTGAATAGTCATGCTTCCTAAAATCATAGTTATTGCAATTATTTTTATCATCTGAAGTGGTGTTTAATGGTTAGTCATCAAAAAATGAAGTATTCCTCCATTTTGTATATCTTTAAAGTGAATAATCGGTTTTTCTATTACGTTTCCGTTTAATTTTGCCAGCTCTTGCAAGTTGTTTTCTTTTGAAAATTGAGACGCTTTTATGGTAAATTTTTTGTGGTTAGGAAGTTTCAATACGGCCTTTTTCACTTGAGGTGTTCCCAAAACAAATTCACCATTGGCAGGATTCACGGGATAAAAACCTAAAGTAGATAAAATATACCAAGCCGACATTTGACCGCAATCGTCATTTCCAATCATGCCATCAGGGGTGTTGTTGTGAAATTCGTTTATGATTTTATGAATGTATTTCTGTCCCACTTTTGGAGTGTCTGAAAAAGCAAATAAGTAAACAATATGATGACTCGGCTCGTTGCCATGAGCATATTGCCCAATTAGCGCTTCTTGTCCTAAAAATTTATTTGGATTAATACTTTCAATAGTAAAAAAATCATTTAATTTTTTAGTGAAAGCGGTTTTTCCACCCAAAAGATTTTGCATGCCTTCCACATCAAATTGTGCGGGTGTCCAAAAATATTGCCAGGCATTGGCTTCGGTATAATCACCAGGGTTGTTCATGGGCGATGTGGCAGTTAATGGATCAAACGGTGTTCTCCAATTACCATTACTGTCTTTGCCTCGAAATAATTGTGTTTCAGGGTCAAATAAATTTTGATAAAAATGAGCTCTTTTATTAAATTCATTTTCAATTGACAAATTGCCTAATTTTTTTGCCATTTGCGCCACACACCAATCATCATATCCACTTTCCAAAGTTCTTGAAACGGCTTCATTGTCCAATTTATCAAACGGATAATAGCCGTATTTTTGATACAATTCCCAATCGGAATTAATGTGACTTTTGGTTGAAGTTTCAATCATGGCTTTGAGTGCTTCGTTTTTATCAAACCCTTGAAAACCATTAGAATATGCCGATAAAAGCATCGGAATGGCGTGGTTGCCAATCATGCAATAATTATCTTGCCCCCAAGCCGTCCAAATGGGCAGAAATCCAGTTGTTTTGTGATGTAAAAGTAGCGTATTCACAATACCATCAATTTTTTCTGGGGCAATAATTTGTAATAATGGAAAAGCGCCTCTATAAATATCCCAAATGGATAAAGTGGAATAATAGGCGTTGTTTGGAGCTTTTTGAATTTGATCATCAGCCCCGCGATAATTGCCATCCACATCAGCAATATTGGACGGTTGCAGCAATACATGATAGAGCGAGGTGTAAAAAAGTGCTTTTTGTTTGGCAGTTGCTTTGATGCTAATGCTACTCAAATAGTTTTCCCAAGCGTTTTCTGCATGGTGTTTCACTTGTTCAAAATTCCAATGTGGTATTTCGGTTTGTAGGTTCAATTTTGCCCCTTCAACACTCACTGTGGAAAGTGCAATTTTGATGTTCAAAAGTTTATTTTTGGCTAAATCAAAATCCAAATGATATTTGGGTGCATTTTCTTTTGAGCCTCTTGGAAGTTGCTCTATTTTTGAAAAAGGTGTTTCAAATTGAATGGTGAAAAAATACTTTTTTGTTACCCAAGCTTTCGTTTTGCAATAGCCTGAAATAGTGTTGTTATTTTCAATTTTTATATCGCTTTCCAAAACCAAACTATCATTAAAAAATTGAATACCATGCTGGAAATCGAGCAATAATTTAGCATGAACATCAGGATACGTATATCGATGAAAAGCTACTCTTTCGGAACAACTCAATTCTACCTTAACTCCGTCTTTTTTGGTTAGGGAATAATAGCCAACGCTTGCTTTTTCGGTGTTTTTATGATAGCTATTTTTGAAATAAGGTTGTTTTTCATCAAAAGGGAGCAACAAAATATTTCCCATTTCGCCAATGCCTGTGCCACTGAAACGCATTTGCGAAAAGCCCAAAAGCAAGGTGTCTTTATATTGATAACCACTGGTATGATTCCAGCCCGAAGTTGCATTGTCTGGTCCGGGTTGCACCATTCCAAAAGGCATCGATGGACCTGGAAAGTTGTGTCCTGTGCCATCGGTTCCAATGAAAGGGTTTACGTGTTTCCTATTTTGAGCATTTGTAAAAAAAGAAAGAAGTAGGATAAATACAAATATGTTTTTTTTATGTTGTTCCATTTTTTAAATTCTAGTTATTCCTTAATTCTGAAATTTTTACTGTTTTTTGGTAATATTTGTCAAAGTTTTAAATTTTGAGAAAAATATATTCTAAATAAATTTCGTTTAATTGAAACACAAAATTATTTTTTATTGATGGAATAAATTAGCATAAAATTGTTCAATACTAACACTATATTGAATTTTATTTGATTATTTTTGTTTTATGAAGTAAATTTGCAATTGTGAAATAGCCATTAACAACTCATTTGTGCAAGTAAATACATTAGAATAAAAAGGCTATAAAAGTTATGACCACTATCAAATAAATTTTACAGCAATGAAAGCAATTTTAGAAAATATTTCATCTAGTAATGGAAACTCGAGTTTTCGAGCCTATCGGTATCAAGTTCCATTTTTTGAGTTCAAATGGCATTATCATCCCGAATGGGAACTGACGTATATTGTGCAAGGCAATGGGTATCGTATTGTGGGCAATTCTTACGAGTCTTTTTCCGCAGGCGATTTAGTATTGTTGGGAAGCAATTTGCCTCACACGTGGACAGGAAAAACAGACAACGACGCAGAATCTGATGCCGTAGTAATTCAGTTTTCTATGGATTTTATGCTTCCATTTTTGAAACTTCAAGAAGGAATTGCCATAAAAAATATGTTAGTACAGGCGGCTCGAGGTTTGGTTTTTCCGCCCGAAAATGAATTGGTAACTGCAATTTTGGAATTACCCCATTTGCAAGGAATGGAAAAAGTGATGCGATTTATTGCTCTTTTAGACAAATTGGCACAAATACCAGCAAAATATATTGCTCCAAACACCTTTCACAATGTAGTTTCTAAAAAAAATGAATTGCGAATCAACAAAGTGTGCACTTTTTTGCAGGACAATTTTCATCAAAAAATAACTTTGCAAGCGGTTGCCGAATTGATACATGTTACCGAAAGTAATTTTTGTAAATTTTTCAAAAAAGCAACTGGAAAAACCCTTTCCGATTATGTAAACGAATTGCGAATCAACGAAGCCAGCAGGTTATTATTGCTATCGGATGCAACCATCAATCAAATTTCCTATTCCTGCGGATTTGAAACATTGAGTTATTTCAATCGCATTTTTCTAATTAAAAAAGGCACATCGCCCAAGAAATTTAGAGAAATAAACATACCCGCCATGATGAAAAAATCCACATCACAAATTTAAACCAAAAACGCCAATATATAGGTCAATCTGCTTTTTTTTTGCTAAAATGAGTCAAAAAAAACAGTTCCGTAGCCAATTGTGCAACCCTTTTTTCTAAAAAATCAAATCGCCTCTTTGGACTGTTGCATTTATATTGGGTATGGTTTAAAAAAAATAAATGGAAAAATCATTTTATCAAATCAAAAATGTATCTTTGCTTTTATTTTATTAAAAAAATGGAAGACAATAAAGCAAAAGAAACAGCGGCATTTTATGAACGACTCAAGGTAGAATTGGATAATAGCAACACTTGGCCAGCCACTTATTTGTACAAATTTATAGTTCCTAGTTTGAATGACAATGTTTTAAAAGTTGAGGAGGCATTTAATTGTATGGGAGCTGTTATCAAAACCACCAAGTCCAAAACGGGCAAGTTTACCAGTATTTCTGTAGATGTAACGATGAAAGATGCCGACGAAGTCATTTCAAAATACAAAGAAGTATCTACAATAGAAGGCATTGTTTCATTATAAAACTGCTTGGTTTTATGAGCTTATAATATCCAAATCCAACGAATTATTATTTTCAATACAAAATATGAATTATATTAAAGAAAATGCCAAAGATGTGGTGTTCAATTTAGAATACAACTCTGAAAGACAGCATCTTATCATTCCAGAATACGGTCGTCATTTGCAAAAACTGATCAATCAAGCTACTGCCATTGCAGATGATGAAGAGCGAAATAAAGCCGCCCAATACATTATTCAAGTTATGGGAAGTTTGAACCCTCATTTGAGAGATGTTCCCGATTTTCAGCATAAGTTATGGGACCAATTGTTTATTATGTCTGATTTCAAAATCAATGTAAATTCGCCATATCCTATTCCGTCTCGAGAGGTTTTACAAATGAAACCCGATGCGTTGCAATATCCTCAAAATTATCCAAAATACCGATTTTATGGCAACAATATCAAATACATGATTGATGTGGCCAATAAATGGGAAGAGGGCGAAATGAAAAGTGCTTTGGTAAAAGTAATTGCCAATCACATGAAAAAATCGTACTTGAGTTGGAACAAAGATACTGTAACCGATGCGGTGATTTTTGAACATTTGTATGAATTATCTGAAGGCAAACTTAACTTGATGCAAAGCACAGAAGAACTGTTGAACACCAACGAATTGATACGTACAAACAAGAGGGTTTCAAACAAAATTGTTCCTAATACCAATCAAAAAATTGTTCCTAATAAAGGGCCAAAAAACAGCAAAATTATACCCAAAAAAATGAAGTCGAAGTTTTAACACCTCAAATTTTGACTTGGCAACAATAAAACTAAACTAAAAAGATAACCAAAAGCATTAAAATAAAAATGGGGACATTTAAAATTGAAGGAGGCAAAAGCCTAAAAGGAGCCATCACGCCTCAAGGGGCTAAAAATGAAGCATTACAAATTTTGTGTGCCGTACTTTTAACGCCAGAAAAAGTAACCATCCATAATATCCCTGACATTATAGATGTTAATAAACTCATTACCCTTTTAGGTAATTTGGGGGTTAAAATTCAAAAAAATGGCCCAAGCAGCATGACATTTCAGTCGGACGAAGTAAATGTGGGCTATTTGGAAACAGAAGCCTTTAAAAAAGAAGGTGGTTCGCTCCGAGGGTCTATCATGATCGTGGGGCCTTTGTTGGCCCGATTTGGCAAAGGATATATACCAAAACCTGGAGGGGACAAAATAGGAAGACGACGATTAGATACTCATTTTGAAGGGTTTATCAATTTGGGGGCAAAATTTAGATACAACCGAGAGGATCATTTTTATGGTGTAGAAACCAGCGAAAAGCTCAAAGGTACTTATATGTTGTTAGACGAAGCCTCTGTAACAGGTACTGCTAATATTGTTATGGCAGCTGTATTGGCAGAGGGGGTAACAACTATTTACAATGCTGCTTGCGAACCTTATTTGCAACAACTTTGTAAAATGCTTAATTTGATGGGGGCAAAAATTAGTGGCGTTGGTTCAAACTTATTAACCATTGAAGGGGTTGAAGCCCTTGGTGGATGCGAACACCGCATTTTGCCCGACATGATCGAAATAGGATCGTGGATTGGACTTGCTGCCATGACAAAATCGGAAATTACTATCAAGAATGTGAGTTGGGAAAACTTGGGTATTATACCAAGTACATTTAGAAAATTAGGTATTACGATAGAGAAAAAAGGAGATGACATTTATATACCAGCACATACAAATGGTTATGAAGTAAAAACCGATATTGACGGGTCGATACTTACCATTGCCGATGCTCCTTGGCCAGGTTTTACGCCTGATTTGTTGAGCATTATTTTGGTAGTGGCTACGCAGGCAAAAGGCGATGTATTGATACATCAAAAAATGTTTGAAAGCCGTTTGTTTTTTGTGGACAAATTGATCGATATGGGAGCCAAAATCATGTTGTGTGATCCACACCGAGCGGTGGTTATGGGACACAATTTTGAGTCGCAATTGAAAGCCACTGTAATGAGTTCGCCAGACATTAGAGCGGGTATTTCGTTGTTGATAGCGGCCCTTTCGGCAAAAGGAACAAGTACCATTCAAAACATTGAACAAATAGACAGAGGTTACGAAAAAATAGATGAACGCTTGCGGGCCATTGGAGCACATATTGTTCGTTTGTAAGATGGGTAGGTTGTTTTGCACCAATTTTGTTGGAACCCCGTGTTGCGTGAGGGATAGTAGTGAAAATCCTTTTTTGCCCCGTCTTTTTGGGGCAAAAAAGATTGTAACGGATAGCCCGACCCGTAGTTTACGGAGGGGCACGCCCAAATGAACGACCTATTTGTAGCAAACACCTTTTGCCATGATTATGACTTGATATCGTTTTGTTTTTTGGCTATTCGACGGGGAAGAGCAAGGAGCAAAACGGTATTTTTATTAAATATTTATTTATAATTATTAGATGACAAATGAACAAACTGCAATAAAGGCAACTTATTTTAGTATTTTGGGTAATGCTGGATTGGCGTTGGTAAAGGGTTTTGCAGGGATTTTTGGTAATTCGTATGCCTTAATTGCCGATGCTATTGAATCGACAACGGATATTTTTGCGTCATTTTTGGTGCTTTTTGGGATAAAATATGCCAACAGACCGGCAGATGACAACCATCCGTATGGACATGGCAGGGCTGAGCCATTGATTACTTTTATTGTGGTGGGGTTTCTTATAGCGTCGGCCGTTTTTATTGCTCACGAAAGTATTATCAATATTCAAACACCACACCAATTGCCCAAAACTTGGACCTTGTATATCCTTGGAGGCATTATTTTGTGGAAAGAGTTTTCGTTTAGATTGGTTATGCAAAAAGGTAAAGCTACTAATAGCTCATCGCTTATAGCCGATGCGTGGCACCATCGGAGCGATGCTATAACGTCTGTTGCGGCTTTTATTGGGATTGCAATGGCCTTGTATTTGGGCAAAGGATATGAAGCGGCCGATGATTGGGCGGCTTTGTTGGCTTCTGGTTTTATAATTTATAATAGTTATTTGATTTTTAGACCCGCTTTGGGCGAAATTATGGACGAACATTTGTATGACGACTTGATTGTAGAAATTAGGCAGTACTCTAAAGAGGTTTTGGGGATTATAGACACCGAAAAATGTTTTATTCGCAAAGCGGGAATGCAGTATCATGTGGATTTGCATGCCATTGTAGATGCCAATATTTCGGTAAAAGCAGGGCACGACTTGGCCCACAATTTAAAAGATTATTTACGATTGAAGATACCTAATATTGGACATGTTTTGATTCATATTGAACCCTCGCATGAATAATGGTATTGGTTTTTTTTGAACAAAAAACGAATTGAATAAAAAAACATTACCTTCGTTGGGTAATTAAATTGTATTGCAAAATGAAATTAAAAGGTGTATTTGTTTTATTATTTATAAGCATTAGCGTACTTTCTAGGGCGAGTTTTATCTTGTTGCCAATGGACGAAACGACCCAAAAAAACCATTTAAAAGCATACGGTATCACCTATTGGGTGCTAAGCAAAGACTACAAAGCCAGTTGGTTGTTGAATTTTAGAGGGGGTTCGTTTTTGTTGCCCGATGCAACCGAAATTCGAAAAGAATGTCAAGTAAGGGGTGTGAGTTTTGAAATTTTATCGGATGCAGAACAGGCGTCGCTATTGGCTGAAATAGCCAGTCCGTCTCAAAACATGGAAGCCGTAGTGCTGGAAAAAGCTCCCAAAATTGCTGTTTATACGCCAAAAGGCAAACAGCCGTGGGACGATGCTGTTACGATGGTGCTTACGTATGCCGAAATTCCGTTTACGGCTATATATGACGAAGAAGTTTTGGGCGATCAATTATTGTTATACGAATGGTTGCACCTGCATCATGAAGATTTTACGGGACAATACGGAAAGTTTTATGGGGCTTATAGAAATGCTCCATGGTATATGGAGCAAAAACAAGAGGCCGAATTGTTAGCCCAAAAGTTGGGTTATAGCAAAGTATCTGAAGAAAAATTAGCAGTAGCCAAAAAGATAAGGGATTATGTTATTGGAGGAGGCTTTTTATTTGCAATGTGTTCGGCAACAGATAGTTTCGATATAGCACTTGCGGCAGAGGGTACCGATATTTGCGAAACCATGTTTGATGGCGACCCAAGTGACTCTAATTATCAATCGAAAATACACGATGCTAATAGCTTTGCATTTAAAAATTTTACATTGGACAGAAAACCAGATCATTATGAATTTTCGGATATCGATATGACCGAAAAACGTAAAATCCCGATGGAAAAAGACTATTTTACACTGATGGATTTTTCTGCAAAATGGGATGCAATACCTACCATGTTGTGTCAAAATCATACGCAATTGATCAAAGGATTTATGGGGCAAACCACTTCATTTGATGCGTCGTTGATTAAAACAAATGTTTTAGTTTTGGCAACGAACGAAGTAAATGGCGAAGTCCGTTATTTGCATGGCGAAAAGGGCAAAGGCATGTTTACCTACTACGGCGGACACGACCCCGAAGACTACCAACACCGGGTGGGAGATGCCCCAACGGTTTTAGACTTGCACCCTAATTCTCCAGGATTCAGACTGATTTTAAACAACGTATTGTTTCCCGCAGCTCGAAAAAAGAAACAGAAAACATAATTTTGTTGCCTTTCAATCATAAAATAATTTGATTGTACTGCTAACCAAACCCCTCGTAGGTACCTTTTCACTACTATCACTAACGCTAAACACGGTAATAAACAGCATTTATACTAAAAAATATTGATTCAAATAAGTTGCTACTCCATCTTGATGGTTCGTTTGAATCACTTCCAAATGGGCTAATTTTTCTTTTAAAGATAGAGGAGCATTACCCATTATACAAGCTTTGTGTGATGCTAGCAACATTTTTTCATCATTAAAACCATCGCCAAACGAAATAGTTTCATAAAACGTGTAACCTTCTTTTGCCAATATTTGTGCAATGGCATGACTTTTATCTACTGTTTTGTCCATAAATTCCAAACAAATGGGCAAACTAAAAGCATGGTTAAATTCATTTGGATGAATCTCTAAAATTTGCTGTTGGATTTTTTGTAACTTTTGATGGTCGTCGTGAGAAAAAAATATTTTGATGGCCTCAAAATCTGTAATAGACTTAAAATCAACTATTTGCGGATGGTATGTTACTACTTTTTGAAAACTATTCAATTTTTCGTTTACTTGATTTGTTTGCCAATAATCTTCTTTAAACATGACCATAGTAACTTCTGGATCAAAGTGTAAAGACAAAATAGAGGCTACCTTTTGGGGATCCATATTTTTGGCATACATCAATTGTTTGTTTGGGGAGTGTATTCTGGCCCCGTTTGAGGTTACCAAATAAAGCGGCACTCCTAACTTTTCTACTAACGGAAGCGCATCCAAATGGTGGCGGCCTGTGGCTACAATAAACAAATAATCTTCCAAATAGAGTTCTTGAAACACTTGCTGAGTAAAGTCTGAAATGGAATGATTGTTGTTGAGTAAAGTTCCGTCTAAATCGGTAATGATAACACGTGTATGATGAGGCATTGGTAAAATGTTTACGTTTTTTTGAAAGTTTAGTTGAGTAAATTGAACAAAATTTTGTAGTTTTTAAAATAAATGTTCTCAATATTGTAATTTTTATATTATTTTTAATGTTAAATATAAAAAATTCCTTTTGCTTATTTTTGATTTTTGGTAACTTATGTAACAATAATCCCACATAAGATATACCTCGTTTCCTTATTTTAGGTATTCTTCAGGCTTATTATATTTGGGTGTTCATTTATCAATCCAAAAATAATAAAATAAAACCAATAATAAAAAATAAATGTTTGTTTTTCAAAATGTGCTAAATTCAATTAGCAAATTTAGAAGTACCTTTTTTTGATTGTCATAAAATGGGATGGAAATGATTTTAATACAAGAAAAAGCCTCAAATATAATATTACTTGAGGCTTTTTTATTAAAAAAATAAATTTTTATCTTTTGTCCATTTCTTTGAAATCACGAAGTGCATAACCTGTATATACTTGTCTTGGGCGTCCAATTGGTTCTTTGTTTACACGCATTTCTTTCCATTGTGCAATCCAACCTGGCAAACGGCCAATCGCAAAAAGTACCGTAAACATATCGGTTGGAATTCCTAAAGCACGATAAATAATACCAGAATAGAAATCGACATTTGGATATAATTTTCTAGAAACAAAATAATCATCTACTAAAGCAGATTCTTCTAATTTTTTAGCAATTTGAAGAATAGGGTCGTTTACACCTAGTGTAGCCAAAACCTCGTCTGCAGCCTTTTTGATGATTTTAGCTCTTGGATCGAAGTTTTTATATACACGGTGACCAAATCCCATCAAACGGAAAGGATCTTCTTTATCTTTGGCTTTTGCCAAATATTTGTCGGCATCTCCACCATCTTTTTGAATTTCTTCTAACATTTCCAACACGGCTTGATTTGCACCTCCATGAAGTGGTCCCCAAAGAGCTGAAACACCAGCCGAAATAGAAGCAAATAATCCTGCATGAGAAGAACCCACCATACGAACGGTAGATGTAGAACAATTTTGTTCGTGATCTGCGTGAAGAATAAATAATTTATCCAAAGCAGCAATAACTACGGGGTCTATTTTATAAGGGCCTGTTGGTAATTCAAACATCAAACGCATAAAATTTTCAACATATCCTATGGTATTGTCATAATAATTCAAAGGGAATCCCATACTTTTTCTGTATGTCCATGTAGCAATTACAAGGAATTTACCCATTGTTTTACAAACGGCTTCATACATTTCCTTTTCATTTTCAACATTTACCGATTTAGGGTTAAAAGCAGTAAGGGCACTTGTTAAAGAAGACAAAACACCCATTGGATGGGCTGTTTTTGGAAAACCATCAATGATATTTTTCATTTCTTCGTTTACCAATGTATATTTTCGGATGTCATTTTCAAAATCCTCTAATTGTTTTTGGGTAGGCAATTCTCCAAAAATAACCAAATAAGAGACCTCTAAAAAATCAGCTTTTTCGGCCAAATCTTCAATAGAATAACCTCTATATCTCAATATTCCTTCTTCTCCATCAAGAAAAGTAATATCTGATTTACATACACCAGAGTTTTTATAACCTGGATCCATCGTTATAGCACCAGATACATCTCTAAGTTTATTGATGTCTATGGCTACTTCGTTTTCTGTACCAATAATAACTGGGAGTTCATATTTTTTCCCATCTAATTCTAAAATTGCTGTTTTTGACATAATATGTTTGAAGTTTTTCCTTTTTATAAAAATAATTTAACAAATTTAATAAATTAAAAATTAAAAAAAAACTTTTACTTAAACGTTTTCGTAAAATTTATAAAAAATTATATTTCTGTTAAAATATTGAGTCATTAATAAAAAAAGCACTCGAAAAGTTATAATAACTTAACGAGTGCTGATTATTATGTAGCTCTATTTATTTGAATGCTTTTACACCAGGAAAATAAGCAGTTGCACCTAATTCCTCTTCAATACGAATCAATTGATTGTATTTTGCCATACGATCTGAACGAGAAGCTGATCCTGTTTTAATTTGTCCGCAGTTGAGGGCAACAGCTAAATCTGCAATTGTATTGTCTTCTGTTTCCCCAGAACGGTGAGACATTACAGAAGTGTAGCCTGCATTTTTTGCCATATTTACTGCAGCAATAGTTTCAGTTAATGTTCCGATTTGATTTACTTTAACTAAAATTGAATTGGCAATTCCTTTTTCGATTCCAGTAGCTAATCTTTCTACATTCGTTACAAATAAATCATCTCCTACTAATTGTGTTTTATTACCTATTTTTTCTGTAAGATATTTCCATCCTTCCCAGTCGTTTTCCTGCATTCCATCTTCAATAGAAATAATAGGATATTTTGATGCTAAATCCGCTAAGTAATCTGCTTGTTCTTGTGAGGTTCTCACCTTGCCGGTTGCACCTTCAAATTTTGTATAATCATACTTGCCCTCTACATAAAATTCAGATGCAGCACAATCTAAAGCAACCATAATTTGGTCTCCAAAGGTATAACCAGCTTTTTCAACAGCCAGTTTGATAGTGTCTAAAGCATCTTCTGTTCCGCCAGCCAAGTTTGGAGCAAAACCACCTTCATCGCCTACAGCTGTAGAAAGGCCTCTATCATGAAGCACTTTTTTCAAATTATGAAAAATTTCAGTTCCCATTTGAAGAGCATGTGAAAAAGATGTTGCTTTGACGGGCATTATCATAAACTCTTGAAATGCTATAGGAGCATCAGAATGAGACCCTCCATTGATGATGTTCATCATAGGCACTGGAAGCGTGTTGGCCGAAACACCCCCCACATAACGATACAATGGCAAACCTAACTCGTTAGCAGCTGCTTTTGCTACTGCTAAAGAAACACCAAGTATAGCATTGGCACCTAAATTAGATTTGTTTGGTGTACCATCTAAATCAATCATCATCTGGTCTATAGCATTTTGCTCAAAAACAGAAGAGCCAACAAGTGATTCTGCAATTTTAGTATTCACATTTTCTACAGCTTTCAAGACACCTTTGCCTAAAAAGTTTTTGCCACCATCACGTAATTCAACCGCTTCGTGTTCGCCAGTAGAAGCTCCAGATGGAACTGCCGCACGACCTAAAATACCATTTTCTGTAATAACATCTACTTCTACAGTAGGATTTCCACGTGAATCAAAAATTTGTCTTGCATGAATTTTTACTATAATGCTCATAATTATTATTTTTAAAGTTGATTTTATAATTTACAATTACAAATATATTCTATATTTTTTTATCAATAATATAATAATTTATAATATTATTAACGATAACGATTTAGCGTTGTCCCAATTTTATATTGTCTATAAACTGATCAAATAAATATGTAGAATCGTGAGGTCCTGGACTCGATTCTGGATGAAATTGTACTGAAAAACAATTTTTATGCGTCATCTTCATTCCAGCTACCGTGCCGTCATTCAAATGAAGATGTGTGATTTCTAAATCAGTACTGCTATCCAAAGCATTTTTATCGACTGCAAAACCATGATTTTGAGACGTAATTTCGCCTTTACCAGTTTGAATATTTTGCACAGGATGATTGATGCCTCGGTGACCATTAAACATTTTAAAAGTAGGGATTCCATTAGCTAAAGCAATGACTTGATGTCCCAAACAGATACCAAAAAGAGGTAAATTTTGTGCCATAATTTCTTTTGCTACTGCAATTGCACTATCTAATGGTTCTGGATCTCCAGGTCCGTTAGACAAAAAATAACCATCCGGTTGAAAAGCAGCTAAATCTGAAAATGAAGCGTTATATGGAAAAACTTTTATATAACAATCACGTTTCGCTAAATTACGTAAAATATTAGTTTTGATTCCCAAATCTAAAGCGGCAATTTTATATGTAGCAAGTTCATTACCAAAATAATAAGGCGTTGTAGTTGAAACTTTTGAAGCCAATTCTAAACCTTTCATATTTGGAACAGAAGCTAATAAAGCTTGAAGCGTTTCAATATCGGTATCGTCCGTACAAATTACTGCATTCATAGCCCCATTATCACGAATGTAACTTACAAGTGCTCTAGTATCTACATCTGCAATACAAATTAAATTTTGTTTTTGAAAATAAGATTCTAATGAACCTGAAGCACTTGGTCTTGAATGATTAAAACTAAAATTTTTACATACCAATCCTGCTATTTTAATGTCTTGAGATTCAATTTCTTGATCATTTACACCATAATTACCAATATGAGGATGGGTAGCCACCATGATTTGCCCAAAATAAGATGGGTCTGTAAATATTTCCTGATATCCTGTCATACCAGTATTAAAACAAACTTCACCAAAAGTTTTGCCGCTAATACCAATAGATTTGCCATAAAATATTGTGCCATCACTTAAAAGTAGGATAGCTTGTTGTCTTGTTGTGTATTTCATTAGTAGTTAGTTGAAATGCAAAATTAATAAATTAAAAGAAAATATAAAGTAAAAACATAAAAAAAGGACAAACTTAATAAAGTTTATCCTTTGATATTAATGCAATTAAATCATTATTCGGCAGATTCAGTAGTTTCTGTTTCAGTAGCAGGATTTTCAGCTACTTCTTCTGTTTTTTTAGCTTTACCACCACGACGGCTTTTAGCTTTTTTAACTTCTTTTTTACCACCGTTATAAATTTCGTTAAAATCAACAAGTTCGATCATTGCCATATCAGCATTATCTCCCAAACGATTACCAACTTTTATAATTCGGGTGTATCCACCAGGACGATCTCCTACTTTTTCAGCTACTTCTCTGAATAATTCAGTTACAGCATACTTATTACGAAGGTTTGCAAAACAGATACGACGGTTGTGTGTTGTATCTTGTTTAGATTTTGTTATTAAAGGCTCAACAAATTGTTTAAGCGCTTTTGCTTTAGCAACAGTAGTGTTTATACGTTTGTGCTCAATAAGAGAACAAGCCATATTAGCCAACATAGATTTTCTATGCCCAGTTTGTCTGCTAAGATGATTGAATTTTTTTCCGTGTCTCATTGCTGTGTAAAATTTAATCTCACCAAAAGGTGGACTAGATTAATCTTTATCTAATTTGTATTTTGTTAAATCCATTCCGAAAGTTAAATTTTTAACCGCAACAAGTTCATCAAGTTCAGTTAAAGATTTTTTACCAAAATTTCGGAATTTCATAAGGTCATGTTTATTGAAGGATACCAAATCTCCAAGTGTTTCAACTTCTGCCGCTTTCAAACAGTTCAAAGCTCTTACTGACAAATCCATATCTACAAGCTTCGTTTTTAATAACTGACGCATGTGTAAAGACTCTTCGTCATAAGATTCTGTTTGAGCAATTTCATCAGCCTCAAGAGTAATTCTTTCATCAGAAAATAACATAAAGTGGTGAATTAACACTTTTGCAGCTTCGGTGAGAGCATCTTTTGGATGAATAGAACCATCAGTTTTAATTTCAAAAACTAATTTTTCGTAATCGGTTTTTTGCTCAACACGAAAGTTTTCAATGGAATACTTTACATTTTTTACAGGTGTAAAAATTGAATCAGTAAAAATAGTTCCAATAGCTGCATTTTGTTTTTTATTTTCTTCAGCAGGAACATAACCTCTACCCTTTTCGATTGTTAGCTCAAAACTCAATTTGATACTAGCATCTAAATTACAAATAATCAAATCTGGATTCAATACTTGAAAACCAGAAATAAATTTTTGAAAATCTCCAGCAGTAAGTTTGTCTTTTCCAGAAATTGAAATCGAAACAGTTTCATTATCAACTTCATCAATCTGACGTTTGAAACGAACTTGTTTAAGATTTAAAATAATTTCTGTTACATCTTCAACTACTCCAGAAATAGTAGAGAACTCATGATCTACACCTTCAATTCTTACAGAGGTAATTGCATACCCTTCTAAAGCAGAAAGCATAACTCTTCTAAGAGCATTACCAACAGTCAATCCATAACCAGGTTCTAAAGGTCTAAATTCAAATTTACCTTCAAAATCGGTTGAATCGATCATGATAACTTTATCGGGCTTCTGAAAATTAAATATTGCCATAATTTCGACTAAGTCAATTATTATTTGTTGTACAATTCGACGATAAGTTGTTCTTTGATATTTTCTGGAATTTGAATTCTAGCAGGAACAGATACAAATGTTCCTTCTTTTTTATCATTATTCCAAGTAATCCATTCATAAACATGGCTAGAGTTAGATAAAGAACGATCGATAGTTTCTAAAGATTTAGATTTTTCACGAACGGCAACTACATCACCAGCTTTTAAATGATAGGATGGTATGTTTACACACTCTCCATTTACTGTAATATGTCTGTGAGATACAATTTGTCTTGCGGCTCTTCTTGAAGGAGCAATTCCCATTCTAAAAACCACATTATCTAATCTTGCTTCACATAATTGTAAAAGAACTTCACCAGTTACCCCTTTCGTTGCAGAAGCTTTTTCAAAAAGGTTTCTAAATTGCTTTTCTAAAATTCCATAAGAATATTTAGCTTTTTGTTTTTCCATTAATTGGACAGCATATTCAGATTTTTTACCTCTCTTTTTAGCTAAACCATGTTGCCCTGGTGGGTAATTTCTTTTTTCGAATGCTTTATCGTCTCCGAAAATCGCTTCGCCAAATTTACGTGCTATTTTGGTTTTTGGACCAGTATATCTTGCCATTTTTTTAAAAATTTAAGGTAGAAATTATGAATTCAGGTCTAATCCTTCGATAATTATGTTGCTACCTTGTTATACTATTTACTTTATAAAATTATACTCTACGTCTTTTTGGAGGACGACATCCGTTATGAGGCATTGGTGTTACATCAATAATTTCTGTAACTTCAATTCCTCCATTATGTATGGAACGTATAGCAGACTCACGTCCGTTACCTGGTCCTTTTACATAAACTTTAACTTTTTTCAATCCAGCTTCAAGAGCTACTTTACTACAATCTTCTGCGGCCATTTGAGCAGCATAAGGAGTATTCTTTTTAGAACCTCTGAAGCCCATTTTACCAGCTGAAGACCATGAAATCACTTCACCTTTTTTGTTTGTCAAAGAAATGATGATGTTGTTGAAAGTAGCAGAAATATGAGCTTCTCCAGTTGACTCAACAATAACTTTACGTTTTTTTGCAGTTGCTTTAGCCATATTACTTATTATTTAGTTGCTTTTTTCTTGTTAGCAACAGTTTTTCTTTTACCTTTTCTAGTTCTAGAATTATTTTTAGTTCTTTGACCTCTTAACGGAAGTCCAGATCTATGACGGATTCCTCTGTAGCATCCAATATCCATCAAACGTTTGATGTTTAAAGATATTTCAGAACGCAATTCTCCTTCAATTTTAAAAGAAGAAACGGCATCCCTAATGGCTCCAATTTCGTCGTCATTCCATTCATTAACTTTCTTGTCTTGGCTAACTTGAGCTTTATCTAAAATCTCAATAGCTCTACTATTTCCTATTCCGAAGATATAGGTAAGTGCAATAACACCTCTCTTGTTTTTTGGGATATCTACCCCTGCAATTCTTGCCATAATTATCCTTGTCTTTGTTTAAATCTAGGATTCTTTTTGTTAATCACGTATAATCTGCCTTTACGACGCACAATAATGCACTCGGCACTTCTTTTTTTAACTGATGCTCTTACTTTCATTTTTTAATTGCTTTTTGCTATATGCCTTACGCTAAACATAAAATGTACTTGCCTATTGCTTATTGCTTATTTAATATCTATAAGTAATTCTTGCTTTTGACAAATCGTAAGGACTCATTTCTAACTTAACTTTATCACCAGGTAATAATTTAATATAATGCATACGCATTTTTCCAGAAATATGAGCTATTACAATATGTCCATTTTCTAATTCTACTCGAAACATTGCATTAGATAATGCTTCGATTATCGATCCGTCTTGTTCTATTGCTGATTGTTTTGCCATAATATTAAGCTAATGCTTTTCTATTTTTGCCTGTTTTCATTAAACCATCGTATTCTTTATTCAATAAATAAGTGTTAATTTGTTGAATAGTATCAATAACAACACCTACCATAATAATTAAAGAGGTACCTCCAAAGAATAACGCCCATGATTGTTGAACATTGAGCAAATTTACAACAATTGCTGGAAATATAGCTATCAATGCTAAAAATAATGCACCAGGCAAAGTAATTAATGACATTAAGTGGTCTAAAAAATCAGATGTTTCTGCGCCTGGCTTAATTCCAGGGATAAAACCACCGCTTCTTTTTAAATCATCTGCCATTTTATTAGTTGGAACTGTAATTGCAGTATATAAATAGGTAAATACAACAATCAATGTAGCAAAAACAACATTATACCATAGTCCAAAAATATTACTAAAAGCTGCACTAATAGATTGAGCAGTTTCAGATGTTTTAGATAATCCCGCAATTGCAGATGGTATAAACATAATAGCCTGAGCAAAAATTATTGGCATAACTCCCGAAGCGTTTAATTTTAATGGAATCCATTGTCTGTTAGCATCTAGCATATCCTGTTCAAAATCGCCCGAAGCAGTACGTCTTGCGTATTGTACAGGGATTTTACGAACAGCCATCACTAGCAATACACAAGCAATGATTACTAAAAACCAAATAATTATTTCAAAAACAATTAACATAGGTCCTCCATTATTTTGAGAAACAACAGACGAAAACTCTTGAATAAAAGCTTGAGGCATTCTAGCCAAAATTCCAATCATTATCAACAAAGAAATACCATTTCCGATACCTTTGTCTGTAATTTTTTCACCCAACCACATAGCAAAAATAGTTCCTGTTACTAATATCGTTACGGATGAAAATAGGAAAGAAAACTCAGAAATCAACTCTGGATTAGTTGAAGAAATAATTGCATTTGGTATCGTTCTGTAAAGATTATAAATATAACCTGGACCTTGTACTAATGTAATCAAAATAGTTAACCAACGGGTAATTTGGTTAATTTTCTTTCTTCCGCTCTCGCCATCTTTTTGAAGTTTTTGCAAATAAGGAATAGCAATTCCCATTAACTGCACCACAATAGAAGCAGATATATAAGGCATAATACCTAATGCAAATACAGAAGCTTTAGAAAACGCACCACCTGTAAAAACGTTGATTAACCAACCAATACCTTCACTAGTTTGATTTGAAAGTTGATCTAATTTTGTAGCATCAATACCTGGAAGCGTAACATGCGCTCCAAATCGATAAACTAATAGAAGCCCCAAAGTAATGAGGATTCTATTTTTTAGTTCTTCGATTTTCCAAACATTAATAAATGATTCAATAAATTTCTTCATCTTGATTGAATTTTACAATGTTACAGCTTCACCACCTGCTGCTTCAATAGCAGCTTTTGCAGAAGCAGTAAATTTATGAGCAGTTACTTTTAATTTTGCTTTAAGCTCGCCTCTACCTAAAATTTTAACAATTTCATTTTTAGTAGCTAAACGATTTTGAACAAATACTGACATATCAACAGTATCTTGAATCGCACCATTATCAACTAATAATTGAAGCGTATCTAAATTTACACCTTCGTAATTTTTACGATTAATGTTTTTAAAACCAAACTTAGGCACACGTCTTTGAAGTGGCATTTGACCACCTTCAAAACCAATCTTTTTTGAATAACCAGAACGTGATTTTGCTCCTTTGTGTCCTCTTGCAGAAGTACCACCTTTTCCAGAACCTTCGCCTCTACCTAATCTTTTATTTTGATTGTGTGTTGATCCTTCAGCAGGTTGTAAATTACTTAAATTCATAACTGTAATTAATTATTTAGCTTCTTCAACAGAAACTAAGTGTTTTACTTTGTTTATCATCCCAAGTATAGTAGCATTTGATTCATGCTCTACTACTTGTCCCATTTTACGAAGTCCTAAAGCCTCTAATCCTCTTTTTTGTGTAAGAGGACAATTGATTTTACTTCTAACTTGTTTTACTAATAACTTAGCCATAATTTCCGTTGAATTAACCTTTAAAAACTTTTTCTAATGAAACCCCTCTTTGTTTTGCAACCGTATGAGCACTTCTCATTTGCAATAATGCATCAAAAGTAGCTTTTACTACGTTGTGAGGGTTAGACGATCCTTGAGATTTTGATAATACATCATGAATACCTACTGATTCAAGTACTGAACGAACAGCACCACCAGCAATAACTCCAGTACCATGAGAGGCAGGAATTAAAAATACACGTGCACCACCAAATTTACCTTTTTGTTCGTGTGGTACAGATTGACCATTCAAAGGAATTTTTACTAAATTTTTCTTAGCATCTTCAACTGCTTTAGCAATCGCTTCAGATACATCTTTAGATTTTCCTAAACCATGACCCACTACACCATTTTCATCACCAACCACTACAATAGCAGAAAAGCCAAATGCTCTACCCCCTTTTGTAACTTTAGTAACACGATTTACACTTACCAAACGATCTTTTAATTCTAATCCACTTGGTTTTACAAACTCTACATTCTTGTATTTATTAGACATATATATTAGAATTTAAGTCCAGCAGCTCTTGCGCCTTCTGCTAATGATTTAATACGACCGTGATATAAATAACCTCCTCTATCAAATGTTACTGTTTCGATTCCAGCTTTTAAAGCTTTTTCGGCAACAAGTTTACCAACAGCTGAAGCTACTTCAACATTCGTACCTTTTCCTATTTCTTTTTCTCTTGAAGATGCAGCTAACAAAGTAACTCCATTTACGTCGTCAATTAATTGAGCATAAATTTCTTTATTACTTCTAAATACAGAAAGTCTAGGTTTAGCAGTAGTACCACTAATTGTTTTTCTTATTCTATATCTAATTCTCTGTCTTCTATCAGATTTTGTTAATGACATAATCTTATTTTTTAAGCTGATTTACCTGCTTTTCTTCTTAATACTTCACCTACGAATTTAACACCTTTTCCTTTGTAAGGTTCTGGTTTACGGAAACCTCTAATTTTTGCCGCAATTTGACCCAAAAGTTGTTTGTCAAATGATGTTAATTTCACAATTGGATTCTTCCCTTTTTCTGAAATAGTTTCCAAAGTTACCTCAGGAGCTACTTCTAAAATAATATTGTGTGAGAATCCAAGAGCCAAATCTAATTTTTGACCTTGATTTGAAGCTCTATAACCAACTCCAACCAACTCCAAAGATTTGGTAAAACCTTCAGACACTCCAATAATCATATTATTGACTAATGATCTGTACAAACCGTGTTTTGCTCTATGGTTTTTATGATCAGACGATCTTTCTACTATAACTTGATCGCCTTCAACTTTTACACTTACATCCGAAAACTCTTGTGTTAGTTGACCTAATTTTCCTTTTACTGTAATTACACCTTCCTGAACATCTACTGTTACTCCGGCTGGAACTACAATTGGATTTTTACCTATTCTTGACATATTGTAGTCTTAATTATTAGTATACGTAACAAATTACTTCTCCACCAACATTCAATTGTTTTGCTTGCTTTCCAGTCATTAAACCTTTAGAAGTTGAAACAATAGCAATTCCTAATCCGTTAAGGATTCTAGGAAGTTTAGAAGCACCCGCATATTTACGTAAACCAGGTTTACTAATTCTTTGAATATCTTTAATTACAGGCTCTTTAGTATCTTTATCATACTTCAAAGCAATTTTGATTGAACCTTGTACAGCGTTCTCTTCAAATTTGTAACTTAAAATATATCCTTGATCAAATAAAATCTTGGTGATTTCTTTTTTAAGATTAGAAGCAGGTATTTGCACCACTTTGTGGTTAGCTGCTACCGCATTTCTAATTCTTGTTAAATAATCTGCAATAGGATCTGTATTCATTTACTTTATATTTGCGATTCCGGTTTTCAATAAAACTATTTTATTGAACCTAAAATCAATTAAATTAATTTTAAAACAGCTCTTTCTGGCAATTACCAGCTCGCTTTTTTAACTCCAGGAATTAATCCTTGGTTAGCCATTTCACGGAATGTAACACGAGAAATACCAAACTGACGCATATACCCTCTAGGTCTTCCAGTTAATTTACAACGATTGTGTAAACGAACTGGCGAAGCATTTTTAGGTAATTTTTGTAAACCTTCATAATCTCCAGCTTCTAATAAAGCTTTTCTTTTTTCGGCATACTTTGCAACAGTTTTTTCTCTTTTTACCTCACGGGCTTTCATTGATTCTTTTGCCATGTCTTAATTCTTTTTAAAAGGTAATCCTAATTGAGATAACAAAGATTTTGCTTCTTTATCTGTACTGGCAGACGTAACAAAAGTGATATCCATACCAGATATTTTATTTACTTTATCAATATCAATTTCAGGGAAAATGATTTGTTCTAAAACACCAAGGTTGTAATTTCCTCGTCCGTCAAAACCAGTAGCTTTAATTCCGCTAAAGTCTCTAACTCGTGGTAATGCTGATGTAATTAGTCTATCTAAAAACTCATACATTCTTTCGCCACGCAATGTTACTTTTGCACCAATTGGCATTCCTTTTCTTAATTTAAAAGACGCAACGTCTTTTTTAGAAATAGTGGAAACTGCTTTTTGTCCAGTAATCTTAGTCAATTCATCAACTGCATAGTCAATTAATTTTTTGTCAGATACTGCTGCACCAACTCCTTTACTCAAAACGATTTTTTCCAATTTTGGAACTTGCATTACGTTTTTGTAACCGAATTCTTCTGTAAGAGCAGCAATAACTCTGCTCTTATATTCATCTTTTAGTCTAGGTATATAAGCCATTACTATAATACTTGATTAGATTTTTTTGAAAATCTTACTTTTTTATCTCCTTCTATTCTTATTCCAACTCTAGTTGTTTCCTTTGTTTTAGGATCAATTAGAGCTATGTTTGAAATTTGAATAGGAGCTTCTTTTTTCACAATACCACCTTGTGGATTTTTTGCACTAGGTTTTGTATGTTTAGAAACCATATTTACAGCCTCTACAATCGCTTTGTTTTTCTCACGATCCACTTTTAGTACTTTGCCTTCTGCCCCTTTGTGGTCTCCAGCAATTACTCTCACGATGTCTCCTGTTTTAATTTTTAGCTTTATCATTTCAATAATAATTAAAGCACTTCAGGTGCTAATGATACAATTTTCATGAATTGTTTTTCACGAAGTTCTCTTGCTACCGGACCAAAAACACGAGTGCCTCTCATTTCACCAGCTGCGTTTAACAACACACAAGCGTTGTCATCAAATCTGATATATGAACCATCGGCTCTTCTTACTTCTTTTTTGGTACGTACAACAACTGCAGTTGAAACAGCTCCTTTTTTTACGTTTCCGTTTGGAGTTGCATCTTTAATAGAAACTACAATCTTGTCTCCAACAGAGGCATACCTTCTTTTGGTACCTCCTAAAACACGGATAGTTAAAACTTCTTTTGCTCCCGTGTTATCTGCTACTTTTAGTCTTGATTCTTGTTGTACCATAATTATTTAGCTCTTTCAATGATTTCAACTAATCTCCAACATTTAGATTTACTCAAAGGGCGAGTTTCGCTTATCTTTACAGTATCTCCAATGTTACAGTCGTTTGTTTCGTCGTGTGCAACATATTTTTTTGTTTTCAACACGAACTTACCGTATAAAGGGTGTTTTACTTTACGTACTTCAGCAACTACAATAGATTTATCCATTTTGTTTGAAGTAACAACACCAATTCTCTCTTTTCTTAAATTTCTTTTTTCCATCTTTCAGCAGAATACAATTATTGTAACTCTCTTTTAGTAAGTTCTGTAGCTATTCGAGCAATTGATCGTCTTATACTTCTAATTTGAAGTGGGTTTTCAATTGGTGAGATAGCGTGAGCCATTTTCAAATCAGCATATACTTTTTTGGTTTGGCTTAATTTCTCTTGCAACTCCGCTGCAGAAAGATTTTTTATTTCTGATTGTTTCATAATATAATATTAATTATGCTTCGAAATCTCTAGCAACGACAAATTTTGTTTTTACTGGTAATTTTTGAGCTGCCAATCTTAATGCTTCTTTTGCAACAGATAATGGCACACCACCAACTTCAAACATAATTTTTCCAGGTTTAACAACGGCAGCCCAATATTCTACGGCTCCTTTACCTTTACCCATACGTACTTCAAGAGGCTTTTTTGTAATTGGTTTGTCTGGGAAAATTTTGATCCATAACTGACCCTCTCTTTTCATGAAACGAGTTGCTGCAATACGAGCGGCTTCTATTTGACGTGATGTTAAAAACATTCCATCTTCATGTACAGATTTGATTCCAAACATGCCATTAGAAAGTTCATGACCTCTTTGAGAGTTACCTTTCATTCTACCTTTTTGTACCTTACGGTATTTTGTTCTTTTAGGCTGTAACATTTTTCTTTAATTTAAATAATTACTTTCTTTTACGAGCGTCTGATTTTCCACCTTTATTAAAGTTAGATTTGCCTCTTGGAGCATCTCCACCTTTACCACCACCGGTTCCAGATTGTTTTTTATCCATTCCAGCTAGTGGAGAAAGATCTCTCTTCCCATAAACTTCACCTTTCATGATCCATACTTTGATACCCATTCTACCATAAGTAGTATGCGCTTCTGCCAAAGCATAATCAATATCAGCTCTAAAAGTTGATAGCGGTATTCTTCCTTCTTTAAAACCTTCTGATCGTGCCATTTCAGCTCCATTCAAACGTCCAGATATTAAAACTTTAATCCCTTCTGCGTTCATTCGCATGGTAGAAGCAATTGCCATTTTAATAGCTCTTCTGTATGAAATACGGCTTTCGATTTGACGACAGATGCTTGTTGCAACTAAATAAGCATCTAATTCAGGTCTTTTGATTTCAAAGATATTGATTTGTACCTCTTTGTCAGTAACTTTTTTAAGTTCTTCTTTCAACTTGTCTACCTCTTGACCACCTTTTCCGATAATGATACCAGGTCTGGCCGTAGTGATAGTAACGGTTACAAGTTTTAAAGTTCTTTCAATAATTACTTTTGATACACTTGCTTTTGATAAACGAGCATGAATGTACTTTCTGATTTTATAATCTTCGGCTAATTTATCGCCATAATCATTTCCACCGAACCAGTTTGAATCCCATCCTCTGATGATACCAAGTCTATTTCCAATTGGATTTGTCTTTTGTCCCATGCTGCTTATGAATTGCTTTGTGTGTTATCTATTTGTCCTAATACGATGGTTACGTGGTTAGAACGTTTTCTTATTCTGTGTGCACGACCTTGAGGTGCTGGACGAAGTCTTTTTAACATCATTCCTCCATCTACCCTGATCTCTTTAACAAAAAGGCCTGCTTCTTCTAAATTAGCATCAGCATTTTTTTGCTCCCAATTGTTGATAGCAGATAATACTAATTTTTCTAATTTTCTTGATGCCTCTTTTGTACTAAATCTTAATATATTTAGTGCTCTTTCTATCTTCTGTCCTCTTACTAGATCTGCTACTAAGCGCATTTTTCTAGGTGAAGTAGGGCAGTTATTCAATTTTGCAAAAGCAATAGACTTGTTAGCCTCTTTTCTTGCATCTGCTGTTTCTCTTTTACGAACTCCCATTGCTTCTTATTTTTTACCTTTATTTTTTGCTCCAGCATGACCTCTAAAAGATCTAGTTGGTGAAAACTCTCCTAGTTTGTGTCCTACCATGTTTTCTGTTACGTAAACTGGTACAAATTGACGACCGTTATGTACTGCGATTGTTTGTCCAACAAAGTCTGGTGTTATCATCGAAGCTCTAGACCAAGTCTTTACTACTCCTTTGTTTCCTTTTTCTATGTTTTCTTGAACTTTCTTGTCTAACTTATAATGAACGAAAGGTCCTTTTTTTAATGAACGTGCCATATCTTACTTATTTCTTTCTACGTTCTACAATATACTTGTTACTCGGATTTTTCTTAGAACGCGTTCTATAACCTTTTGCAGGTATTCCTTTTCTTGAACGTGGATGTCCTCCAGAAGAACGGCCTTCTCCACCTCCCATAGGGTGATCAACAGGGTTCATTGCTACAGGTCTTGTTCTTGGTCGTCTTCCTAACCATCGTGTTCTACCTGCTTTTCCAGATACTACTAATTGATGATCAGAATTTGATACTGCTCCAATAGTTGCAGAGCAAGTCAACAAGATTAATCTTGTTTCGCCTGATGGCATTTTGATTGTTGCAAATTTTCCGTCTCTTGCCATTAATTGTGCAAATGTACCCGCAGAACGAGCGATAACAGCTCCTTGTCCTGGACGTAATTCAATACATGAAATTACAGTTCCTAATGGTATTTTGCTTAATGGTAGTGTATTGCCAATTTCTGGTTGTGAATCTGGTCCAGAAACTAATTTCTGACCTACTTTTAAACCATTTTGAGCAATAACGTAAGTTTTTTCTCCGTCAGCATAAGCTAACAAAGCTATAAAAGCAGTTCTGTTTGGATCGTACTCAATAGATTTTACTGTGGCTGGAATTCCAACTTTAGTTCTTTTAAAATCGATGATACGATAACGTTGCTTATGACCACCACCCGTATAACGCATGGTCATCTTTCCTTGACTATTTCTACCTCCAGAGTTTTTTATCGGTGCTATCAAAGAGCGTTCCGGCTTATCAGTTGTAATGGCGTCATAACCATTCACAACTCTAAATCGCTGACCTGGGGTAATAGGTTTTAATTTTCTTACTGACATTGTATCTTAGATATTGTTGTAAAAATCAATTGATTCTCCTTCTTTTACTTGTACAAATGCTTTTTTCTCTGCATTTGTTTTTCCGCTGATTAAACCACTTTTAGTGTATTTTGTTGTTCTATCTGGTCTTACATTCATCGTGTTTACACTTACAACGCTTACACCATATTTAGCTTCTACTGCTTTTCTGATTTCAACTTTGTTTGCTTTTTTGTTCACGAAAAAACCATAGCGATTCAAAACTTCACTTTCTTTGGTTACTTTTTCAGTTACTATAGGCTTAATTATAATGCTCATTTTCCTATTATTTGCTTAAATTTTCTTCAATTCCTTCTAAAGAACCTTCCAAAAGCACTAAGTTATTAGCGTTCAAAATCGCATAAGTGCTTAATTCTGAATTAGTTACAACACTAGAGGCCTTTAAATTGCGTGAGGACAAATATACATTTTTATTTGAATCTCCCAATACAAATAAAGATTTTTTATTTTCTAACCCTAAAGCTTTCAAAACATTAGTGAAATTTTTAGTGCTTGGAGCTTCAAAACTAAAGTCTTCTACAACAATAATGTTTGATTCTTTGGCTTTGATTGAGAACGCTGATTTTCTAGCCAATCTTTTCAAGTTTTTATTCAATTTGAATGAATAACTTCTTGGTCTTGGTCCAAAAACCGTTCCACCACCTTTAAACAATGGGCTTTTTTTGCTTCCTGCTCTTGCAGTTCCTGTCCCTTTTTGTTTTTTAATTTTACGTGTACTTCCCGCTACTTCTGCTCTTTCTTTGGCTTTGTGCGTTCCTTGACGTTGGTTTGCAAGATATTGCTTTACATCAAGATATACAGCGTGTTTGTTAGGTTCGATTGCGAATACTGAATCAGAAAGTTGTACTTTTCTTCCAGTATCTTTTCCGTTGAAATCTAATACTTTTACTTCCATTACTTCTGAATGATTACGTAAGAGTTTTTACATCCAGGAACGCATCCTTTGATTACAAGTAGGTTCTTTTCAGCTACTACTTTTAAAACTCTAAGGTTTTGAACTTTTACATTTTCTCCTCCCATTCTTCCAGCCATTCGCATTCCTTTGAATACTCGTGATGGATAAGATGAAGCTCCTACAGATCCTGGGGCTCTCAATCGGTTGTGTTGTCCATGTGTAGATTGACCAACACCACCAAATCCGTGACGTTTTACTACCCCTTGAAAACCTTTTCCTTTTGAAACGCCTTGTACATCTACAAACTCGCCTTCTTCAAAAATAGAAACATCTATTAGATCTCCTAATTTTTGTTCGGTTGCAAAATCCTGGAATTCAACGACTTTTTTCTTAGCAACAGTTCCAGCCTTTTTAAAGTGACCTAAAGCCGCTTTGGTGGAATGTTTCTCGTTTTTGTCATCGAAACCAAGTTGCAACGCTTCGTACCCGTCGACCGCTTTGGTTCTGACTTGGGTAACAACGCATGGGCCAGCTTCTATAACGGTACATGGAATGTTTTTTCCATTTTCGTCAAAGATACTGGTCATGCCAATTTTTCTTCCGATTAACCCAGACATATTAAACATTTATTAATTAGATAATTAGAAAAGATGTTACACCTTTTCTTTCGAGCGTGCAAAGATACAATTTATTTTGTAACTACCAAATAATAATTTAAAGTTAATTTTTGTTCTTTCTGATTTTACTGTTTTTTATTAATCTATTCATTTTCAATGGCTTATTTTTTTGTTTTGGAATGGTACTATTTGCGTTTTTTAGGGTTGTTTTTTTGCTTCTTTTATACTTCGATTTGTTTATTTTTTGAATATTTTTTCAGAAATATACATGTAACATGGCTCGATATATTTGTTTTTTTTGAGAATGTTTTGGCTTTGCCACTTTGTGTGGATTGCTGATTGTTTTTTTGGTAAAGTTGTATGTTTTATTGAAAATTGATCTTCAAAATTTGTGGTTGTATTATTTTGTTTGTTGTTGAAGAAAGGGTTTGTTTGATAAACGGGGTGCCCTAGCCCAGATTGTAATGAAAAGTACGAGAATCCAAAAGGGATTTTTTGTTGCTACAAAAGAGCGACCAGCGGAAGCTCCTTTTGTGGCAAACAAAAAACCCTTTTGGATGGAGGACTTGAAATGGAAAGCTGGATGAGCTCCTATTGATTTGAAATGGGTCATTATACCAAATATGGTATTTATTAGGTATAAGTTCAATATTTTTTGGTGGATGGGATGGTGTATTGACTACTTTTTGCCTTGGTTTATACTATTTTTGATGCGGGTTTTATAGTTAAGGTGGTTGATGTTTTAGAAATCGTTGCCAAAAACGTCTTTGTTTACGGCTTCAATATAGTTTAAAACGGTTTCTTTGCCTGTGGCATCAAGCGAGGAGGTGATGAAATGTTGTGGCATTTCGGTCCAATTGTTTTTTATCATGGCTTTTTTGTAGGCCGCAATATTGGAGTCTATTTTGGTTTTGCTTAGTTTGTCGGCTTTGGTAAAAATGATACAGAAAGGGATTTCGCTTTCGCCCATGTAGCTCATGAATTCTATGTCGATGTTTTGTGCTTCAAGCCTGATGTCTATCAATACGAAGGCACAAACGAGTTGTTGTCTTTTTTCGAAATAATCGGTTATGAATTGTTGAAAAACTGATTTGGTTTTTTTGGATACTCGGGCATATCCGTAGCCTGGCAAATCGACCAAAAACCAATTGTTGTTGATTTTGAAATGGTTGATTAGTTGTGTTTTTCCTGGTTTGCCCGATGTTTTGGCTAAATTTTTATGGTTGGTAAGCATGTTGATTAACGATGATTTGCCTACATTTGACCTCCCAATAAAGGCATATTCTGGCAAAAATTCGGCAGGGCATTTGCTTACATCTGAATTGCTAATAATAAATTCGGCCGTAGTGATTTTCATTTTTTTGAAGCTTTGATTAATTTATAATTAGACTAAAAGCGGATTTTGACGAAATTCATCTTCTTCGTTGCTTACAATTCCAAGGGCTTCATATACATATTTGAAGGTTGAAAGGAGTTCTGGTTTGCCGTTTATGATGGCTACATCGTGTTCAAAATGAGCACTGGGTTTGCCGTCTGCTGTTAGGATTGTCCAACCGTCTTTGAGCTGTTTGACGTTGCGGGTGCCCAAATTGATCATGGGTTCTATGGCTACCACCATACCTTCTACAAATAATTTGCCTTTGCCACGCTTGCCGTAATTGGGCATTTCTGGTGCTTCGTGCATTTTTTGACCAACGCCATGCCCTACTAATTCTCGGACTACACCGTAGCCATGCGATTCGCAGTAGTTTTGAATTGCGGCTCCTACATCGCCTACCCTATTGCCAGCTTTGAACTGTTTGATGCCTATGTATAAACTTTCTTTGGTAATTTGCAATAATTTTTTGACTTCTGGAGCTACTTCGCCAATTTCAAATGAGTAAGCATGATCCCCATGAAAGCCATTTTTATAAGCACCACAATCTACAGAAATGACATCGCCATTTTGAAGTGGTTTGTTGTTTGGGATGCCGTGAACTACTTGAGCATTTGGACTCATACACAAAGAGTTAGGAAAGCCATATAGTCCTAAAAAACTAGGAACAGCTCCATGATCGCGGATAAACTCTTCGGCTCTTTTGTCTAAATATAAGGTGGTTACTCCTTCTTTGATTTCTGTTGCTATCATCCCTAATGTTTTAGAAACAATTAGGGCACTTTCTCGCATCAACTCAATTTGTTCTCGTGATTTTTGGACTATCATCTACAATAGATTTATTTTTTTGAAGTTGCAAAAATACATTTTTTTTGTAGATTAAACAATAGTTTCAAAAGTCGTATCGAGAACAATTTAAGCAATGTAATGTTTAATAGCAACATAAATTATTTGTTGCTTTCGTATTTTTTATCATATTTTATAAAAATATTGATATAAATATTACGAGCCATTCTGGCAATCATTGGAAATGACAAAACTAAAACACCTATAATGGTGAAAAAACTTTGCATTTGTGATAAATTTAAAAAATAATAAGCAATAATAAAAGTAGCTATGCCTACTGCTACATTTAAACCATAACTTACATACATGGCACCGTAGAAAAATGAAGGCTCTATTTGATATTGCAAACCACAATGGCTGCAATTGTCGTTCATTTTTAAAATATTTGAAAAATGTAGTAGGTTTTTATCTACATACATATTTTCTTTTTGACATTGTGGACAAGTTCCTGTAAAAATACTATATAATTTGGATCCTTTTTTTAACATTTGCATAAATTTTTAGCAAAGGTACGTAATTGTATTTTTTGAATTGTAACAATAGTCACATAATTATGTTAAACATACACAATTTATCGGTTTCGTTTGGTGGAACTTACTTATTTGAAGAAGTAACTTTTAGAATGGGTGCAGGCGATCGAGTGGGTCTGGTAGGGAAAAATGGTGCAGGAAAATCGACCATGCTGAAGATATTGGCCAAAGACATTGCCCCCGACTCTGGTAGTATTGCCACGGAGAAAGAAGTTCGGATTGGTTTTTTACGTCAAGATATTGATTTTGAACGAGGTAGAACTGTTTTGGAAGAGGCTTATCAGGCATTTACAGATATTAAAGAAGTAGAGCGAAAACTAGAAGAGGTAAACCACCAATTGGTTAGCCGAACAGATTATGAGAGCGAGGCATATTCGCAAATTATTGAAGAACTTTCAGATTTAACCCATCGGTTTGAATTATTAGGAGGCTATAATTATGTGGGCGATACCGAAAAAATATTGTTGGGATTGGGTTTTAAACGGGAGGTGTTTAACAATCAAACCGAAACTTTTTCGGGTGGATGGCGAATGCGAATTGAGTTGGCCAAATTGTTGTTGCAGTCCAACGACATTTTATTGCTGGACGAACCCACAAACCACTTGGACATAGAAAGTATCATTTGGCTCGAAAATTTTTTGCGTAGCTATCCTGGTGTAGTGGTCATTGTTTCGCACGATAAAATGTTTTTGGATAATGTAACAAACCGTACTATCGAAATTTCGCTGGGCAAAGCGTATGATTTTAACAAACCTTATTCGCAATATTTAGAATTGCGACATGAAATAAGAGAAAAACAATTGGCTACTCAAAAAAACCAGCAGAAAAAAATTGAGGAAACCGAAAAATTGATAGAAAAATTTAGGGCCAAAGCTTCGAAAGCCTCTATGGCACAATCGTTGATAAAAAAATTGGATAAAGTGGAGCGAATTGAGGTTGATGAAGACGACAATTCGGTTATGAATATTGCCTTTCCATTGTCGAAAGTACCAGGAAAAGTGGTTGTAGAGGCAGAGAATGTTGGCAAAAGTTATGGCGATAAAATTATTTTGGAAAACATCAATCTTTTAGTAGAACGGGGCAGCAAAATTGCCTTTGTTGGCCAAAACGGACAAGGCAAATCTACGTTTATCAAAGCAATTGTCGATGAATTTGAATATACAGGAACTATCAAACTGGGGCACAATGTACAATTGGGGTATTTTGCGCAAAATCAGGCCGAATATTTAGATGGCGAAATAACTTTGCTCCAAACCATGGAAGATGCCGCAACGGATACCAACAGAAGTAAAGTTCGGGATATGTTGGGGTCGTTTTTGTTTAGAGGCGACGATGTGGAAAAAAAGGTAAAAGTACTTTCTGGTGGCGAACGTAATCGATTGGCTTTGTGCAAATTACTACTCCAACCCATCAACGTATTGCTAATGGACGAACCCACAAACCATTTGGACATCAAGTCTAAAAACGTGTTGAAAGCCGCTTTACAAAAATTTGAAGGCACCTTATTATTAGTGTCGCACGATAGGGATTTTTTGCAAGGAATGTCAAATATTGTGTATGAATTTAAAGATCAAAAAATAAAAGAATACCTTGGCGATATCAACTATTTTTTGGAGCAACGCAATTTGGAAAATATGCGTGAAGTGGAGAAAAAAGAAGAAATCAAGCGTGAAACTCCAAAAGAAAATAATAAGGTTTCGTATGAAGATCAAAAAAAGAGCAAAGCATTACAAAATAAATTGAGTAAAATAGAAAGTCAAATTCAGCAATTGGAAAAAGACATTCAAAACGACGACAAAGCATTGGCTTCTAATTATGATAAACATGTTGAAGATGCCCATTTTTTTACGGCATATCATAAAAAGAAAAAAGAATTGGACGACCTATTAGTACAATGGGAAATGGTACAAGAGGAATTAGACAGTTTTAGCTAAAAAAATTTCTTTATAACACCTAAAAAGCCGTGGTGCCCCTTATTTCTATGATTTGATATGCCAAAGTTTTGTGCTGTGCAATCTATACTTTAGGTCAAATGAATAAAAAATGGTTTTAAGTATTGAAAAAAATTAAGGTACAATAAAGCTATTAATTCATAGAACTACAAATGTTGTTTATTTATTGACTATAAAATCCTAATCTGGCAAAAATTGAAAGTTAAACAAAAATAAAGATGGAAAAATCAAACCAATGGACTTTCAAAATGTATCAATACACCTCCGAACTCCCTTCAGAATGGGATGCATTGGGGCAACACAATATTTTTTTGTCCAAAAAATATTTAAAAGTATTAGAACAATCGGCACCCGATAATATGAAATGTCATTTTTTTGGATTTTTTCAAAACAACCTTTTAGTAGGTATTGCCTTGGCTCAATATGTTGATTTGAATCAATTAAAATCCTTTGGAGATAGAGACCAATGCTTAAAAAAAAGTATTCGCAATTTTATTTTCAAACATTTTAGTTCGCATGTATTGTTTATGGGCAATAACATGCTCACGGGGCAACATGCGTTTTATTTTTCGGCAACAATCCCGTTGAGCGAAGGCTTGTATTGGCTGAGGCAAGCATCGGAAATGCTCATCAAAAATTATCTTAAAAAAGGTGTTGCCATTCATTTAACATCATTTAAAGATTTTGATAAAGAAACTATAGAACAATTTGATACAACATTATATAAAGATTATTTTGTTTTTTCGACCCAACCAAACATGGTTTTTGAAATTCCCGTACAATGGCAATCAATAGAGGATTATACTGCCTCGTTGAGTAAAAAATATAGAGATCAATACAAAAGAGCTAGAAAAAAAGCAACGGGTATAACAAAATTACAACTGGATTTTGAGGCCATTAAGGCACATGAACCCGCTATCCATAATTTATATGAGCATGTAGCACAAAATGCTCCTTTCAATACTTTTTTTTTGGCATCAAATCATTTTAGCAATTTGAAACAAAATTTAGGCGATTGTTTTTTGTTTTATGGCTATTTTTTAGACGGTCATTTAATTGGCTTCAATACATTGATTCAAAACAATCAACACATCGATACGTATTTTTTAGGGTACAACCAGCATATTCAAAAAGATAAAATGCTGTATTTAAACATGTTATATGACATGTTGGGGTATTCTATCAAGCATCAATTTCAAAAAGTAATTTTTTCAAGAACGGCTTTAGAAATCAAAAGTGCTGTTGGTGCAAAACCCGTAACCGTATTTGGATTAATCAAGCACGAAAACAAATGGATCAATTATTTGATGCCACGACTATTTGATTTTTTAGAGCCTAAAACCATTTGGAACGAACGCAACCCTTTTAAGGAATCATTATAATGGGCGATTTTACACATGTGTTTGATATAAATAACAATACCTTCTCTGCCTTATAGAATTTTTTTGAAAAATTTAAGTTGTAGTAATACCAAATATACCTATAAAATAGTCCAATCTATTGGTTCTTTTTTGCTAAAATGAGTCAAAAAAAATAGTTCCGTAGCCCAGCTATGCAACGATTTTTTTTTAAAATTTTTTCTAAAAAATAACTACGCATCTTTGGACTATTTTATAAATATATTTGGTATAATTTACAGGATTTATAGTATTTTGTATGAATTATAAATACATTTTAGTATAGCTCAACTTGGTAAGTGATGTAAACAAAAAAACCCTTTCAAATTTAGAAAGGGTTTTTTACTATGTAGTAGCGGGAACAGGACTCGAACCTGTGACCTTCGGGTTATGAGCCCGACGAGCTGCCTACTGCTCTATCCCGCGTTGTTTCGAGTGCAAATATACAACCTTTATTTGATTGTGCAAGCTAAAAAAGAAAAAAAATGTTTATTTTTTCTATTCACTTGATATGCTTACCTTTGTGGACATAAAAAAAAATTAAAATGTCGCATAAAGCAGGTTTTGTAAATATTATAGGAAACCCAAATGTTGGGAAATCCACTTTGATGAATGCCTTTGTAGGCGAAAGACTTTCAATTATTACATCAAAAGCACAAACTACACGTCATCGTATATTAGGAATTGTAAATGGAGACGATTTTCAATTGATACTTTCAGACACTCCCGGGATTATTAAACCCGCTTATGAAATGCAGGAATCGATGATGAATTTTGTTAAATCGGCTTTTGAAGATGCTGATATATTGATATATATGGTAGAAATTGGTGAGCAAGAATTAAAGGACGATGCTTTTTTTAATAAAATTATTCATTCAAAAATTCCCGTATTGTTGTTGCTCAATAAAATCGACCAATCAAATCAAGAAGTTTTAGAACAACAAGTGGCCTTTTGGAGCGAAAAAGTGCCTAATGCAGAAATTTTTCCTATTTCGGCCCTTCAAAATTTTAATGTTCCCGAAGTTTTTCAACGCATCATTTCGCTATTGCCAGAATCGCCCGCATATTATCCAAAAGACCAATTGACCGATAAACCTGAACGTTTTTTTGTAAACGAAACCATTCGTGAAAAAATTCTATTAAATTACAGCAAAGAAATCCCTTATGCCGTAGAGATAGTAACCGAAGAGTTTATAGAAAACGATACCATCATTCGTATTCGATCGGTAATTATGGTAGAACGAGATACACAAAAAGGTATTATTATTGGGCACAAAGGTGCCGCCTTGAAAAAGGTTGGAATGGAAGCTCGTGCCGATTTAGAACTGTTTTTTGGTAAACAAATTCACATAGAACTATATGTAAAAGTAAACAAAAATTGGCGAAGTAATGCTACTATGCTGAAACGATTTGGGTATAATATGTAATAAATAAAAAAGAATAGTTAAAAATAAAAGTATGATAGATGAATCTTTGTTATACCATTATCATGCCGTAAAACTGTATATTGCAAAGGGTGAATTTGTATTTTTGGAAGGCAATAAGGCTTTGTATTATTTTCAAATAGGCAAAGGACAAATAAAAATGAATAATTTTAACGAACAAGGAAGGGAGTTTATACAAGGTATTTTTGTAAAAGGCGACTCATTTGGAGAACCTCCATTGTTTTTAAATAAAAGTTATCCCGCAAATGCTGTTGCGCTGTCTAATGTGGAACTTATTCGGATAAAAAAAAATGATTTTGAAAAATTATTACTTGATAATCCAATACAAAATTTACAAATATTAAAAAACTTATCTAAAAGAATATATTACAAATCATTGATGTCAAATGAAATTGCTTCGCAAGATGCAGAACATCGAATATTGAAACTTTTAGATTATTATAAAGAAAGTTTTTCGCATCAAACTGGTAATGAAGACAAACAATGGGTAGATTTGACAAGACAACAAATTGCTGATTTGACGGGGCTTCGTGTGGAAACAGTGATACGGAATATTAAAAATTTAGAAAAGAAAAGTGAGCTTATGATCAAAAAAGGCAAAGTGTTTCGCTGATGTTATATTTGTTAAACAAATAATAACACCAAATATACATATAAAATAGTCCAATATACTAGTTCTTTTTTGCTAAAATGAGTCAAAAAAAATAGTTCAGTAGCCCAGCTATGCAACGATTTTTTTTGAAAATTTTCTCTAAAAAATAACTACGCATCTTTGGACTATTTTATAACTATATTTGGTATAATATAAACAAAAACCAGCATTTATATATAAGATATTTTGCCAATAAATCGCAAACCATCATCCTATTATTTTTAATATCTAATATTAATCTTAAAAAATTGAATTGCCTTTTTTAGATTATGATTTGGGTCATAATTTGAAGCCATATAGCAGTTGTAAATTTGCCAAAAAGCTACATCAAGTAGTTTGCAATTTTAATTTATAACAAAATTTATATGACTTTAGATCAAAAAAACCTCATCAAATCCACTATTCCGATATTGAGAACAAATGGAATAGCGCTTACTAAATATTTTTACAAAAGAATGTTTGAACACAATCCAGAGTTACAATCAGTGTTCAATATGGGAAATCAAGCAAATGGCAAACAACAAACAGCGTTGGCCTATGCTGTTTTAGCCTATGCCGAACATATTGATAACCCAAGTGTTTTAATTTCTGCATTGCAAAATATAGGTCAAAAACATGTTAGTTTGAATATCAAACCAGAGCAATATCAAATTGTTGGTCGACATCTAATAGCTTCAATAAGTGAAGTTTTAGGTACAGGTGCTTCAAAAGAGTTATTAGATGCTTGGACTCAAGCTTATTTTGAATTGGCTCGTATTATGATAGACCTAGAACAACAAATGTATAACCAGAATTTGACTAAAACCGGTGGTTGGATAGGTTGGCGTGCATTTGAAATTCGTATAATAGAAACTACGTCATCTGAAATAAAATCCTTTTATTTATATCCGGTAGATGGCAAGCCAATAGCTTCATTTTTAGCAGGTCAGTTTATAAGTATTCAAATTGAAATTCCTGATCTCAATATTTTGCAGCCAAGACAATATAGTCTATCTAGCGTATATCATCCAGATTATTATAGAATTTCTATAAAAAAAGAATATGCTGAAAATGCTTTGGGCATGGTATCCAATGCTATGCACCTCAAACAACAAGGCGATATTGTTTTGTTATCTTCGCCTATGGGAACATTTAATGTAGATTTAGAAAATAAAAATCCATTAGTTTTAATAAGTGGTGGTGTTGGGATCACTCCACTATACAGTATGTTGCAAGCTAATCAACAAAATCAGCAAAACAAAACCATTTTCATACATGGATGCCGAAACATTGATGTTCAAGCTTTTAAAAATGAATTAAGCCAACTTCAATTACATGCCTCATGGTTGCAAACGTACTTTTTTTATGAAAGTATATTAGGTACCGAAACAAATATCAATACTTTTCAAGGAAGGATTGATTTATCTATTTGTAAAGAGGCTATTTTATTAGAAAATGCACAATATTATATTTGTGGTCCAGAACAATTTATAACACACCATTATAACCATTTAATCCAACTAAAAGTAAATAAAAATCAAATATTTTTTGAGCAATTTGGCCCTCAAACTATTTCTTTTTAAAATAGTAAAATTTAGAAAATGGTTAAAATTTTAAAAAAAATAAAAGATCATCCATTAAAGTATAATGTAATTTCAACTGCAATCATCACACTTGTATTAACGTTGATCAACAATTCTGGAACTGCCGATTTTGTTTGTAATTGGTTAAAATCATGGTGTATAGCAAGTACAATATCTATCCTATTATCTGTTACTATATTAAAAATAAAAAAATAAAATTTACTTTACAAACTTTTGCCTTGACAATGTAATCCTGATTTGCTTTAAGATACAAAAGTGTATTTCTAATCAAAAATCTTTCAAAACCAAATATTAACACTAACTTTGCCCGATAATTGAATATAGAATATATGAATAACATTGTTGCCATAGTAGGAAGACCAAATGTAGGGAAATCAACATTATTTAACAGGTTGATTAAAAGAAGAGAAGCAATTGTAGATTCGGTTTCGGGAGTAACCCGAGATCGAAATTATGGAAAGAGCGAATGGAATGGAAAAGAATTTTCTGTAATAGACACTGGTGGATACATTCGTGGTTCTGATGATGTTTTTGAAGGCGAAATTCGTAAGCAAGTAGAGCTGGCCATAGACGAGGCCGATGTCATTATATTTGTAGTAGATGTAGAAGAAGGCATTACTCCAATGGACGAAGCCGTGGCAAAATTATTACGCAAAGTAACCAAACCCGTATTGCTTGCCGTAAACAAAGTGGACAACGCCATGCGAGAAAAAGATGCCATTGAGTTTTACAATCTTGGATTGGGCGAATACTATACTTTTGCTAGTATTTCTGGAAGTGGCACTGGCGATTTGTTAGATGCCTTGATACAAGCTTTTCCAGAAAAACCAGCACCTAGTTTGGAAGACATTGAACTACCTCGATTTGCCGTTGTTGGCCGACCAAATGCTGGAAAATCAAGTTTTATAAATGCCCTTATTGGCAAAGACAGGTATATTGTAACAGATATTGCTGGTACAACTCGAGATGCCATAGACACCAAATTTGATCGATTTGGGTTTGAATTCAATTTGGTTGATACTGCTGGAATCCGACGAAAAGCCAAGGTAAAAGAAGATTTAGAATTTTATTCTGTAATGCGTTCCGTTAGAGCCATAGAACATGCCGATGTGTGCCTTTTGATTATTGATGCTACCCGAGGTTTTGAAGGACAAGATCAAAGTATTTTTTGGCTTGCCGAAAAAAACAGAAAAGGGGTAATCATTCTTGTAAACAAATGGGATTTGGTAGAAAAAGATACCATGAGCACCCGAGATTATGAAGCAAAAATTCGCAAAGAAATCATGCCTTTTACAGATGTACCTATCCTTTTTGTGTCGGCACTAACCAAACAGCGATTGTTAAAAGCTTTAGAAGCAACCGTGGCAGTATTTGAAAGCAGAAAACAACGGATACCAACCTCAAAATTTAATGAGTACATGCTTAAAGTGATAGAGGGTTACCCGCCTCCCGCTTTAAAAGGTAAATATGTGAAAATCAAATATTGTATGCAACTTCCAACACCAACACCTCAGTTTGTATTTTTTGCCAATTTACCTCAATATGTAAAAGAGCCCTACAAACGGTTTTTAGAAAATAAAATTCGTGAAAACTGGGACTTTTCTGGTGTACCAATTGATATTTATATTCGTGAAAAATAAATAAATAAAAAAAGCGTTAGGTAATAAACCTAACGCTTTTTTAATTAATTAAACTTAAAATAAAAAGATAATCTTACTATGAAAATAAATGTTACTATAAGGTAGTTTAGAATATTAAATGGTTTTTTAAAATCATTTGTGTTGAACCATTAATAATCTTTTATACAACGAACTGTAAAGCCCATACCTTTTCTCCAGTTACTTTCCCCTGTAGTTGTCCAGAAAAATCTATATTTTTGATCTCCTCCCACACCAGTTGTAGTAGCCGACATATAATGACCTAAATTAGATTGATTTGCGAATGAACCATCACCATTATTTCTTTGTCCTGGTTGGGTCAATTTCAGGGTTGAGTTGTATGCTTCAGTAATACTAGTTGCTGAAATGGCAGTACTAAAATTTGCCCACTCAACAATAGTTGGTAGTCTATATCCCTCTGGACAAGGGTTGTTTGTACCCCATTCCGTTTTCCATAACGATTCATCCGAAGTGGATCTCCAGTCGCCAGCAGTTGTAATAAACGAAGCGTGTGTTGGGGTATTTGTTGCAGTAGCATTTGTAGTATTGTTTACTGGTGTTGCCGTGGTTCCTCCTGTCCAAGTGATTAACTCATGACCATCTGGTTTTCTACCCCACTGAAAAAAACTACCAAAGGCTAAAAAATCATTTTTCCCAGTGGCTTGCTTGGTTGGATTGAAACTAGCGTGTCCATTTTTGGCATAATGTGCCCCTAGGTTATTGTTTAACCATGTTTTACCGTCTGCACCAGTTACTGGAAAATAGATGAATTTGTGTGAATTAGCATCGCCGGTATTGTCAGCAATGCCATACATCTTATCTAAAATACCTCCTGTAACATTTAAAATAATATTTCCAACATTTGACCCATTAAACATAAACGGAATGGTTACAATATTTTCTTTTCCTCCAAATAATAATTTTTTAGCATTGTAACTTCCATCTCCATCTACTGTAATGGTTACAAGAATTGTTCCCGATGAACCAAAAGTTCCTGCTGGATAGCTAAAGCTAAAACCATTGCTATCGCCACCTTCGCCCGTACTACCCGTAACAACTGAACTTGTGTAAGCATCATAACTTCCTGATCCCGAAGTATAAGGCACTTTTATAGTAATTTTATTTGAAGCATTATCTACAACACCTTGCATATCTACAAGAGGAGTTCCGTCTTTAACTGAAATTACATTCTCCGACCTTGGTAATGAAAAAGTTGCTGTACCATTTATTACATTAACAGTTTTATTACAACTCAATGATAATTTAGACCAAGTACCTTTTAAAGTACCTGTTGCAGTTGGTGTACCTGTAATTGGATAGGTTACAATAGTAGAAGCACCACTCGTTAGTGTAATAGTACCCGCTGAAATAGCAACGGGAGAAGCAGTAGGTGTGCCAACTGTTAATGCTGGACTAGACGTAGCAATACCAGATAATACTAAATCTGCAGAACCAATGGCAATAGTGGCTGTACTAAAGGAGTCATTAGATATTTTAACTGTATAAGTTCCTGCTATAGAGCTGTTCTTCATATAAGTACCCGTTACAAAACCATTACACACTGCCGACACTGAAAAAGTCGGTGCATCAACGCCGCCTATACATTCCCATACTGGTAAAGCCGTTGTTCCATTGTTTACTTGTAAACACCCCGCTCCAGAGTCACAATCTGTACAATAAATTAGTAAGCCGTTTGCAGGAGTTGCAATACCATCCCTATTTGATTGTGTCATTCTAGGTGGTAAAAAACCTTTGCTCGTTGATTTAACATCCAATATTGAACTAACATCTGGATTTGTAGTCCCAATCCCTACCTGTGCTATACTCGAAAAAGTAGCTGTAAAGATTAAAAAAGTTAATAATTTTTTCATGTTTTAAAAATTTTAAGAATTATTTTTTTTATCTTGATTCGTTGTCCCTTACCAACATTTTTCTTTTTATCAAACTATCCTTAATAAGGGTTAAGGATTTTATGTTTTTTATAATTTCAAATTTTATTTAAAAAAAGAAATCGTGTTCATACCTGTTGGGCGAATTTCCTTAAAATCCTTATCAATTATTTAGATTTTCATCTATCCAATTGCAAGTACAACACGATGATTATTCTTTCTTACGTTCCTTTTATTTTGTGCAAAACTGCAAAATTTAATGAAATGAAATATTTGAATTAAAATGAATAAATCATTTCATTTTAATCATTTTAAAAATTCATTTTAAAAATTCATTTTAAAATATTTCCTTTATACTAGGTTACGGGAGTACATATTTTTAAAATAAAATAAGTAATGATTTTATAAATTTCATTGGAAATATTGAAATTCATTGGTTTTTTAGGAAATTTCATTGAGGTAAAAAATAATAACAATCTATGTTAATGCAATCTATGATGCTACAATTTCATTTAATCATAGTAAATAAAGCTACAATAACATTATATTTATTAAAAAATATACGTTTTAAAAATGTAAGAATTGTTTTTTTGCAATTATTTTTTAAAAAAAATAGAATATATCGATATAAAGCAAATTTAATCGAACAACTACACATTGTATCTCCGTATTGGTGCTTTTTATCAAAAAAAAGGTAAATATTGCGTTTTAATAAAATGTGTATGGCAAATCAACTACCACAATAACCCTGATTAAAATATAATTATTTTATGCTAAAATTTGTTAAAATAATTTATCTTTGCATAATTAAATGATATCAAAAATATTTAATTTATAATTATTTTTAAAATGATATTCGATATTTCAAATTTGATTTTTTAATCAAACCGCTGATAATCAAACATATAAAGAAATGAAATTATTAAAAATTTAAATATTATTAAAAATGGAAGCCCTTAAAAAAAAAATCAAAACCATCTTTATTATTTATTTTACGATAATTATACCTTTTTTATTTATTAACGCCATCCTTTACCACTTGTTTGGAGTTAATTTTTATGCTATTGCTTATTTATTTTTTGCATTCTTCAATATCATATTTTTATTTAATTTACTTTATTTGCCTTTTGAAGTTATACAACATTTTAAAAAACTGTATTTAAATTTAACTATTCTATTTACTTTTTGTGTAACATTCTTTTATATTAAATCTACTGTATATTTATTATTGTGGCATTTTTTAATCACATTTGGTGTGTATATTTTTTTTCGAAAAAAATATTTCATAAAGTGGGTCAGAGTTGTTTTATTGCTACTTGTATGCAATTTTATAATAATCCAATTTGACGATTTTTTTCATTTCAATCAAAAATATTATAAATTACCGGACGAAACCTCTTATTTATATATCTATTTCACTTTGAATTCTTTCATATTTACAATATCTTGCATAATAATATTATTTATTTTACAAAGTTATTATTCAAAATTAAATAATTTAAAATCCAACACTCCAGACAACGCAATACCAAATGATGGTAATGATACAACTTTATTCGAACAAAAAATAATAATAGATAATAACCATGATGATGATAATGATGATGAATTTAATAATTTATTTGAAAAAATAAAAAATGTGGTTGAAAAAGACAAGCTTTTTTTAGATAATGAATTGTCTATTAATAATATAGCAAAAAAAATAAACACTAATATTTCTTACATATCTAAGGCGATAAATATTAAGACAGGTGAGAATTTTAATAATTTTATCAATCAATACAGGATTCATTATTTTAAGGAATTGCTAAAAAAGAAAGACAATGATTCGTATAAACTGAAGTACTTATATTCCGAATCGGGTTTTAAAAACCAATCCACATTTAATAAAGCTTTCAAAAAAATAGAAAATAAAACCCCATCTGAATACATTAAAATGTATTTTGATCGAGATGTTGCATTTGATTAATTGAAAACGAATATTAAATCAGAAAAAAAATGGACTATTTGTATATTTTTTTATATATAAAAAAATATTGTTTATTTAAACAATTATAATAAAAAAAGACCAACTGAAAACTAACAGTTGGTCTTTTTATTTTTGGCTTTTATAGTTACTCTCGTTTTTTTATAAATGCAATATTCTTTTTTTCATAAGTATTCAAAAAGCCATCAACATTTTCATATTGTGCATGATACCATGATTGATTGTTAAAATAACGGTTCATATCATCTGTTTTAAAAACATAGCCATAGCGGGCATAAATTTCATTTCTCATGATTTTCAAATCCCATTTTGTAAGCCCCCTTACGTCTGCAAAAGTCAGCAAACGGGTGGATGCTTCTGGATAAATCCCTGGCAAATGCGAACGGTTTTGCTCAATTCTTGGAGCGTGTTTTTGGGCAAGAGCCACATTTGAGACCAACAACGTTAGCCCTACTACAAAATATACAATACGTGTCATTTTCAACTTTTTTATTTTTTAAACAATTTCATTAATACTCCAAATGCTCCTCTAATAAAAGTAGCACTTGTAACCACTTTTAACACCGATTTGCCAACCACACTTGCCGTACTTGGTTCGCTGTCTCGTTCAGGAGTGTCCGCCGCTTCTTCGGTTGCCGCTTCTTGGGCTTCGGTAATTTTTTGGGTTAGCATTTCAAAGGCACTTTCTCTGTCTATTGTAGCTTCATACTTGCGAACCAATTTAGATTGGTCGTTTATCGCTTTAATTTCATCGTCGGTCAAAATGTCCATTCTGCTCTCTGGAGCTCTCAACATGGTTGCGGCAAGTGGTGTAGGAATCCCTTTTTCGCTCAATGCTGTTACAAAGGCCTCCCCTATTCCCAAACTCGTTAGCACCTCATCGGTTTGATAAAAATCAGAGCTCGGATAATTATCGGCTGTTTGTTTGATTGCCTGCCTGTCGTTTGCTGTAAAAGCCCTCAAAGCATGTTGAATTTTGAGACCTAATTGGGCCAAAATACCGCTAGGAACGTCCATAGGATTTTGTGTAATAAAATAAATCCCCACCCCTTTTGAACGAATTAATTTTACAATCGTTTCTATTTGTTCCAATAATGCCTTGCTGGCTTCTTTAAAAATCAAATGGGCCTCGTCTATAAAAATCACCAATTCGGGCTGGTCTGCATCGCCCCTTTCTGGCATAACATGATATATTTCGGCCAGCAAACTCAACATAAAAGTCGAAAACAATTTAGGTTTGTCCTGTATATCCGTCAGCCGCATGATGTTTACATATCCTTTGCCGTTTTGGTCAAATCGCATCAAATCTTGCACATCAAACGATGTTTCGCCAAAAAAAATGTCGCCTCCTTGTTGTTCCAATTCAATTATTTTTCTCAAAATAGTGCCCGTTGTTGCCGTAGAAATTTTGCCATAAGATTCCTCTATGGCCTCCTTACCCTCTTCGGTAATGTAGTTGATCATTTTTTTAATGTCTTTTAAGTCTAGCAAAGGCATTTTTTGGTCGTCGCAAAACTTAAATATCACAGAAATTACCCCCGATTGGGTTTCGTTTAGGTCTAAAATTCTCGAAAACAATACAGGACCAAACTCCGACACCGTAGCTCGAAAACGCACCCCCTCTTGTTCAGACAACGTTAGCAATTCGACAGGAAACGATTTGGGTTCAAACGGAATGTTAATTTTATCATGACGCTCGGTAATAAAACTTTTCACCTCGCCTTCTTTGGCAATACCCGAAAAGTCTCCTTTTATATCCATCATCAAAACTGGAATCCCATAGCCCGACAATTGTTCGGACAATACCTGAATGGTTTTGGTTTTGCCCGTTCCTGTTGCTCCAGCTATCAATCCGTGGCGGTTTAAGGTTTTTAGCGGAATTTTCACCACCGCATCGCCAAGAGCCTCACCGTCCAACAAGGCCGCCCCCAATACTATATGATCGCCTTTTGTGGCATATCCTTCATTAATTATTGCTGTAAATTGTTCTATTTTGCTCATTTTTCAAACTATTTATTATAAAAGCCAAATTTAATTAAAAAAAATTGAAAGATTGAAAAAAAATCCGAAAGAATGGGAAGATGGTTTGTGGTTGATGGTTTGTGGTTGATGGTTGATGGTTGAAACCTGAAACTTGAAACTTGAAACTTGAAACCTGAAACTTGAAACCTGAAACCTGAAACTTCTAACTTCAAACTTCTAACCTCTAACTTCTAACCTCTAACTTCTAACCTCTAACCTGAAACTTCTAACCTCTAACCTGAAACTTCTAACTTGAAACTTGAAACCAAAAAAAACTCACTTACAAGGTTTTGGATTTCAAAGGAATAGGTGTTTTTTGTTTAAATAATAGCGTATTTATTTGACAAACGTGTATTTAATGGCTATTTTTTCTATATTTACAACATCAATAATTGATTAAGATCCAAAATACAATAGCTTTTGCTACCTTATAAAATTTGGAAGCATTTTATAAACCAAAAACAAACTTTATACACATGACAAACAAATTTACAAACCAGTACTCGCTTTCCAAAACACTTCGATTTGAGTTGATTCCACAAGGAAAAACATTGGAATTTATTCAAGAAAAAGGATTGCTCTCTCAAGATAAACAACGAGCGGAGAGTTATCAAGAAATGAAAAAAACTATTGATAAATTTCATAAATACTTTATCGATTTAGCTTTAAGCAATGCTAAACTAACTCATTTAGAAACTTACTTGGAATTATACAATAAAAGTGCTGAAACAAAAAAAGAACAAAAATTTAAAGACGATTTAAAGAAAGTACAAGACAATTTACGAAAAGAAATCGTTAAATCTTTTTCAGATGGTGATGCAAAATCAATTTTTGCAATTTTGGATAAAAAAGAACTGATTACCGTAGAACTTGAAAAATGGTTTGAAAACAACGAACAAAAAGACATTTATTTTGACGAAAAATTCAAAACGTTTACTACTTATTTTACTGGTTTTCATCAAAACAGAAAAAACATGTATTCGGTTGAACCCAATTCTACAGCAATTGCTTATCGATTGATTCATGAAAATTTACCTAAATTTTTAGAAAATGCTAAAGCATTTGAAAAAATAAAACAAGTAGAAAGTTTGCAAGTTAATTTTAGAGAATTAATGGGGGAATTTGGAGATGAAGGGCTAATTTTCGTAAATGAATTAGAAGAAATGTTTCAAATCAATTATTATAATGATGTGCTTTCACAAAATGGAATTACAATTTATAATAGTATAATTTCAGGATTTACCAAAAATGATATAAAATATAAAGGTCTAAATGAATACATAAATAATTACAATCAAACCAAAGACAAAAAAGACCGTTTGCCAAAATTAAAACAATTGTATAAACAGATTTTGAGTGATAGGATTTCACTTTCGTTTTTGCCCGATGCTTTTACGGATGGGAAACAAGTTTTGAAAGCCATATTTGACTTTTATAAAATCAACTTACTTTCTTATACCATTGAAGGACAGGAAGAAAGCCAAAATCTTTTACTATTAATTCGTCAGACAATTGAAAACCTTTCTAGTTTTGATACCCAAAAAATTTATCTAAAAAATGATACCCATTTAACCACTATTTCACAACAAGTATTTGGCGATTTTTCGGTGTTTTCAACTGCTTTAAATTATTGGTATGAAACTAAAGTAAATCCAAAATTTGAAACGGAATATAGCAAAGCCAACGAAAAAAAACGAGAAATTTTAGATAAAGCCAAAGCGGTATTTACAAAACAAGATTATTTTTCAATTGCTTTTTTACAAGAAGTACTTTCGGAATACATTCTTACCTTAGATCACACTTCTGATATTGTAAAAAAGCATTCCTCCAACTGTATTGCGGATTATTTTAAAAATCATTTTGTAGCCAAAAAAGAAAATGAAACCGACAAAACCTTTGATTTTATTGCTAATATTACTGCAAAATACCAATGTATTCAAGGTATTTTAGAAAATGCAGACCAATACGAAGACGAACTCAAACAAGACCAAAAATTAATTGATAATTTGAAATTCTTTTTAGATGCTATTTTAGAATTGTTGCATTTTATTAAACCTTTGCATTTAAAATCAGAAAGCATTACCGAAAAAGACACTGCTTTTTATGATGTGTTTGAAAATTATTACGAAGCATTGAGTTTGTTGACCCCATTATATAATATGGTGCGAAACTATGTAACGCAAAAGCCGTACAGCACCGAAAAAATAAAATTAAATTTTGAAAATGCACAATTATTGAATGGTTGGGATGCCAATAAAGAAGGTGATTACCTAACTACCATTTTGAAAAAAGACGGTAATTATTTTTTAGCCATAATGGATAAAAAGCATAACAAAGCGTTTCAAAAGTTTCCAGAAGGAAAAGAAAATTATGAAAAAATGGTGTATAAACTATTGCCTGGAGTAAATAAGATGTTGCCAAAAGTATTTTTTTCCAATAAAAATATTGCTTACTTCAACCCATCAAAAGAGTTATTAGAAAACTATAAAAAAGAGACGCACAAAAAAGGAGACACATTCAATTTAGAACATTGTCATACGTTGATCGATTTTTTCAAGGACTCTTTAAACAAACATGAAGACTGGAAATACTTTGATTTTCAATTTTCTGAAACAAAATCGTATCAAGATTTGAGTGGTTTTTATAGAGAAGTAGAACATCAAGGCTACAAAATCAATTTTAAAAATATCGATTCAGAATATATTGATGGTTTGGTGAACGAAGGTAAATTGTTTCTATTTCAAATTTACAGCAAAGATTTTTCGCCTTTTTCCAAAGGGAAACCGAACATGCACACTTTGTATTGGAAAGCCTTATTTGAAGAACAAAATTTGCAAAATGTAATCTATAAATTGAATGGACAAGCCGAAATATTTTTTAGAAAAGCCTCTATAAAACCTAAAAATATAATATTGCACAAAAAGAAAATTAAAATTGCCAAAAAGCATTTTATTGATAAAAAAACAAAAACATCTGAAATTGTTCCTGTTCAAACAATAAAAAACCTCAATATGTACTACCAAGGAAAAATAAGTGAAAAAGAATTAACACAAGATGATTTAAGGTATATTGATAATTTTAGCATTTTCAATGAAAAAAATAAAACAATTGATATTATAAAAGACAAACGATTTACGGTTGATAAATTTCAGTTTCATGTGCCGATTACCATGAACTTTAAAGCAACGGGCGGAAGTTATATCAATCAAACCGTATTAGAATATTTGCAAAACAATCCCGAAGTTAAGATTATTGGATTGGATAGAGGCGAACGCCATTTGGTATATCTGACACTGATAGACCAGCAAGGAAACATCTTGAAACAAGAAAGTTTGAATACAATCACCGATTCTAAAATCTCGACACCTTATCATAAGTTGTTGGATAACAAGGAAAACGAGCGTGACTTGGCTCGAAAAAATTGGGGAACGGTGGAAAACATCAAAGAACTCAAAGAAGGCTACATCAGTCAAGTGGTGCATAAAATTGCTACGTTGATGCTGGAAGAAAATGCCATTGTGGTAATGGAAGATTTGAATTTTGGATTTAAACGTGGACGTTTTAAAGTGGAAAAACAAATTTATCAAAAGCTGGAAAAAATGTTGATTGACAAATTGAATTATTTGGTTTTAAAAGACAAACAACCTCAGGAATTAGGCGGATTGTACAACGCATTACAACTCACCAATAAATTTGAAAGTTTCCAAAAAATGGGTAAACAATCGGGCTTTTTGTTTTATGTACCCGCTTGGAACACCTCCAAAATAGACCCAACCACAGGGTTTGTCAATTATTTTTATACCAAATATGAAAATGTTGACAAAGCCAAAGCCTTTTTTGAAAAATTTGAGGCGATTCGTTTCAATGCAGAAAAGAAGTATTTTGAATTTGAAGTAAAAAAATATAGCGATTTTAACCCAAAAGCCGAAGGCACTCAACAAGCCTGGACCATTTGCACGTATGGCGAACGAATAGAAACCAAACGACAAAAAGACCAAAACAACAAATTTGTAAGCACTCCAATTAATCTAACCGAAAAGATAGAAGACTTTTTGGGTAAAAACCAAATTGTTTATGGTGATGGTAATTGCATCAAATCTCAAATTGCTAGCAAAGACGACAAGGCTTTTTTTGAAACCTTATTGTATTGGTTCAAAATGACTTTACAAATGCGAAACAGCGAAACAAGAACAGATATAGATTATCTAATTTCGCCCGTGATGAATGACAACGGAACATTTTACAACAGCCGAGATTATGAAAAATTAGAAAATCCAACTTTGCCCAAAGATGCCGATGCCAACGGAGCGTATCATATTGCCAAAAAAGGATTGATGCTTTTGAATAAAATAGACCAAGCCGACTTGACAAAAAAAGTGGATTTATCTATTAGTAACAGAGATTGGTTGCAATTTGTACAAAAAAATAAATAAGTATGACCACCCCCCCCTCATCTATCAAACCGAAGAAAAGTGTATGCGGAAATGAAAAAATAAGAACCCCACCTTTGTCAAAATTTGGAACTTTGACAAAGGTTTTTTTTCTAACTTTATTTTATTTTGAAAAATAAAGTTAAAAATTTGGTGTGTTTACAATTAATTTTTATTTTTGATATTATTAATATTTAATTTTATTACGAATGAGAAAGTTTATTGCTACAATTGCTCCAAAAGCAGTTACAGACGCTTTGATTGCTACACTAAATAATGCACTAACATCATTTAATGCTTTCAAAATTAGCTTGACTAACGACGAAAAACAAGCTACCCGATCTATGGCAGAGGGCAGAGAGGGCTATGCCCGATTGGTATCTCGTATTGCAACCCAGTTTCCAAACTCGTTGAGCCGTGCCGATGTGCCTGCAGATTTGACAAACCTGTTGGACTATTATCAAAACCTGGAGGCTACCCGATTGGCCTATATTCAGGGCATCGAAACCATCGAAGAAACCCAGCTAGGGGCCGCCACCGACATCATGCTACTTGTGGACAGATACGTACAAAACCTTCAAATCTCTAGGGGCAACGAAGGAGCTTTGGACAACGCCATGAAGGAAGTGGACGACTGGAATAAGAGGTTTGCAAACAAAGCCGCCACACCGCCAGGAAATTAAATGTTTATCTTTTGAACACGCTTTATAAGCGTGTTTTTTTTTGTAGCGTGTTTTTAAAATGTATTAGAAACTCTTATAATTGGTTCTCTTTTTATGATAGGCAAGCCTACCTTTTTAGTAGGCGAGCCTACCTTTTTAGTAGGCGAGCCTACCTTTTTAGTAGGCGAGCCTACCTTTTTAGTAGGCGAGCCTACCTTTTTAGTAGGCGAGCCTGCCTTTTTGGTAGGCGAGCCTACCTTTTCAGTAGGCGAGCCTACCTTTTTAGTAGGCGAGCCTGCCTTTTTAGTAGGTCGAGGTACAATAAAGGGAATTATAGCAACCCATTTGATAGATTCTAAAAAAAATAAAATTAAATGCCATAGGATAAATGAATAGGCTTTGGCTTTAGCCAAAGACTATGACGGCATCAGCAACAACAAATTTGGTCATCGATTGCAATAATCGTTGTTTGAGATAGACAACAGCAAGCGGATTTTGAATTTGATTCAAATTGAAATTAAGACCAAATATGCCAAACGATTTGAAGAAACGGATAGCATCATGATTTTTCAGATGAGTCCGAGTTGTGTTATTACAAAATAGGATTATGCCAAGCATCAGGACGAAGATTTGGTTTTGTTTTGAAAAAAAACTTTGAATTAGAGAAAAAAAGTTATAGGTTTGCATCGGATTGCATGGTTACTATTGTAAAAAAATGCAAACCTGGGTCTTAATAATAATAATACTGACAAAAGGCATGAAAACAAGCTTTCGAATGCTGTTTTTTTATTTAAAAGCAACCAAAAACGGTAAAAAAGGGTTGTTTTTGTGTCATTTTGGCAGTGTTAGAGTTTAAAACCACTTTAAAATTTCTACTATTGTAGATACGATTCCGAAGAGGCAAAACAATATGTTTAAAACCACTTTAAAATTTCTACTATTGTAGATAATTCGTGGTTGATACTAAACCTGCGAGGTTTAAAACCACTTTAAAATTTCTACTATTGTAGATCCAAAAAGGAGAAACCGCTTATGTCTTTGTTTAAAACCACTTTAAAATTTCTACTATTGTAGATTGGCAAACCGTACGTGTCCACAAATTGTTTAAAACCACTTTAAAATTTCTACTATTGTAGATAGGTCTATAATTTCATTCAGTAGTTTGTTTAAAACCACTTTAAAATTTCTACTATTGTAGATTTATATCAGGTAGATCATTATTTGCACGTTTAAAACCACTTTAAAATTTCTACTATTGTAGATATGGTAGCCAAATTGCTATTAATGGTTGTTTAAAACCACTTTAAAATTTCTACTATTGTAGATTAATAGCAATATGTGGGATTATGAATGTTTAAAACCACTTTAAAATTTCTACTATTGTAGATACAGGTGTTAAAATCACTGTATAATTTGTTTAAAACCACTTTAAAATTTCTACTATTGTAGATAGCAAATGCCTTTTTATCAATAATCATGTTTAAAACCACTTTAAAATTTCTACTATTGTAGATAACCCAACCTGTTTCTTTCATTTCAAGTTTAAAACCACTTTAAAATTTCTACTATTGTAGATTACCCAGTAGTCTCCCACTAAATCATAGTTTAAAACCACTTTAAAATTTCTACTATTGTAGATATTTTTAAGTCCACAAAATCAGAGGCTGTTTAAAACCACTTTAAAATTTCTACTATTGTAGATTTCACAACTTTGCCACATTCTAGTGCAGGTTTAAAACCACTTTAAAATTTCTACTATTGTAGATTTGCCGTCATTAAACCTTATTCCAGGTAGTTTAAAACCACTTTAAAATTTCTACTATTGTAGATTTTATTTTAAATTCATGGTTCAAATGATAGTTTAAAACCACTTTAAAATTTCTACTATTGTAGATTCGCATCGTATAGTTTTATTTCATTCATGTTTAAAACCACTTTAAAATTTCTACTATTGTAGATGTAATTGCGGTATTTTTGTATGCAATTTTTAAGTTTAAAACCACTTTAAAATTTCTACTATTGTAGATAGTGGATGCAAAAAATAAAAAACAAATAGGTTTAAAACCACTTTAAAATTTCTACTATTGTAGATGGTGGTGCAAACATTTATGAAGTAGGCAGTTTAAAACCACTTTAAAATTTCTACTATTGTAGATGATATACGTAATTGTAATGACATCGATGTTTAAAACCACTTTAAAATTTCTACTATTGTAGATTAGATATACGGTTACGGTTTGTTTTTTGTGTTTAAAACCACTTTAAAATTTCTACTATTGTAGATATACTCGCAAATCTTAGTCGTTGGAGTGTTTAAAACCACTTTAAAATTTCTACTATTGTAGATGATTGCGTGAGCGTGGGCGAAGTACTCAATGGTTTAAAACCACTTTAAAATTTCTACTATTGTAGATTGTACAGCATATTGAAGATAGTAGAACGTTTAAAACCACTTTAAAATTTCTACTATTGTAGATACCCTCAGCTTTGTTTCGCTGTCGGCTGTTTAAAACCACTTTAAAATTTCTACTATTGTAGATTAAAACAAATCTGTGTATTTTAAAAAGTTTAAAACCACTTTAAAATTTCTACTATTGTAGATTCCTGAATACTTTTCTGTTTTAAAGAAAGTTTAAAACCACTTTAAAATTTCTACTATTGTAGATACGAGAATAAAGCATTCTCATGGATTCAAGTTTAAAACCACTTTAAAATTTCTACTTTTGTAGATATCTTTAACACCAGCGCAGAAAAACATGTTTAAAACCACTTTAAAATTTCTACTATTGTAGATAAAGAAGTATTTACGGTCAATACTGTACAGTTTAAAACCACTTTAAAATTTCTACTATTGTAGATAGGGTTGTAATTCAATACCATAACCATTTGTTTAAAACCACTTTAAAATTTCTACTATTGTAGATTGTAAATTATTACCAACCGCTATCCATGTTTAAAACCACTTTAAAATTTCTACTATTGTAGATTAACGATATCACCTCTACCGAATTGGTGGTTTAAAACCACTTTAAAATTTCTACTATTGTAGATGTAAACGACCGCAATCGTCTAAGGCTTCGTTTAAAACCACTTTAAAATTTCTACTATTGTAGATATTTAATGGGTTAAAAGCGTCTTTTGCTTGTTTAAAACCACTTTAAAATTTCTACTATTGTAGATTTCTCGTGAAAAAAAGAAAGATGCCACGTTTAAAACCACTTTAAAATTTCTACTATTGTAGAAGAAAATGCCACAGATGCACAGATGTTTTTTTTTAAAACTCGAATTTATACTATGGGGTTGTGGTTTGTGGTTGATGGTTTGTGGTTGATGGTTGATGGCTGATGGTTGATGGTTGATGGTTGATGGCTGATGGTTGATGGTTGATGGTTGATGGCTGATGGTTGATGGTTGAAACCTGAAACTTGAAACTTGAAACTTCTAACTTCTAACTTCTATCCTCTAACTTCTATCCTCTAACTTGAAACCACAAACCATCAACCAAAGAGTGCCGTCAAAAGTTTGGCTATCGGAGCCATTTTTTGGCTTTTTCTTGAATGATGGCGGCTACTGTTCTGTTTTCGATTTTACTTTCGAGCCACGAAATAATGTCTAAATACAAAAAGGCTCTTTTTTCATAAGGGTGGTTTTCGTATTGCAACAATTGGGTGTGTAGTTTTTTAAACGCTGATTTGAGTTCGCTTGGGTATATTTTGTCTAAATTTTTCAAAAACTTGATCATTTCTTTCTGAACTTCGTGCAAATCGTTCATTTTGATCAAATATTTATAGGTGCTTTTCAATTGTACTTCCAAATGATAGTCCATTCCTGCTTCATAATGGGCCACAAGGCTCAAAACTCTTGCAAAACACATCAAATCTTCTCGGATAATCAGGTTTTTGTTGTCTATAATTTTTTTCAAATAGGCAATACACTTTTTATTATTGCCAATACCAAAATACAAACTAGCTATTTTGTAATAAAACACCATGATATGATGTTCGTCGAGGCGGTCTTCGTCTCGTTTGATTACCTTCAAAACTTCGTCCACCAAATACAATCCGCCCTCAAAATTGCCTTCCAAAAAATGCAAATTAAATTTGCTGTTATAATAACATATTGTGTATAAAGAGTGGACATTGTCGTTTTTTGGAAAAGCATCAAGCTGAATGATGTGTTGCATTTGATCCAACACAATTTTCATATAGGTTTTATGTTTGATCAAATACAAACATTCCATCAAATAATTGTTGCCTTTGATGTACCAAACTGGGTTTAAAAAAATCATTTGTGGGTTTTCTTTAAATAAATTAACCCATTTGTTGGCATATTTATAACATGCCAAAAAATCTTGAATCAAAAAACTATGCCACAAATGGGCTTTAAACAACCACAATTTTTCACGAAAACCCAACTCGTCAAACTGGTATTCGGGCATTCGGGCATTGAAATATTCTGTAATTTCTTTCATTTCAACATCGCTTTTGGCATAGCCCGTTTGCAGCATGATGCTATACAATTGTAAGGACAAGTTAGACAATTTGCTGGCCATAACGTTTTGCATACTCAAGGTTTTGGCTTGTATGGTAAGTTCATCGGCTCGGCCGGCTATACTTCTTGTAATGTATTGCGATTCAATAACTTTTTCTAATTCAATAATTTCATAGGCAATATTTTTTTCTTCGTGTTCTAGGGCTACCAACTTGGTTTTGTCTAAAATTTTCAAACTTTGTTTATACAAGCCTTTGTGGTACAAAATAGTGGCAAAATCCAGCTGCTCTCTGATTTGAATTCTGATATTTTGATTTACAGGATTCATCCTCAAACTGATTAATATTTGTTTATACAAATGGGCTTTCAGGTTTGAGAGTTGCATTTTGGTTACAATTTTACTTTTCAAAATTTCCTCTTCGTCATATTCTTTCATTTTATCCAAAAGATTGAAGAGTTGCAAAAACTTTGCATCAATATTGTCGCCCAAGCGATTGACATACAGTTTGAATTGTCTTTTTTCAGATTTAGAAAGCGAACAAATTAAAACAAATAAATTATCTTTTGAAGGGTTTGCCATCGTAAAAAAAGTTATTATAATATACTGATTATTAGTTATTTATATATTTTTTAAATCAATTAAACGCTGTAACATTGTTCATTAATTCGTTTCAAAGTTACAAAATTGTTATACATTCGTATCAAGAATCTAAATTTAAGATTAAAATTGATATGAATAATCAAAAAGTACAAATATTTGACACGACTTTACGAGACGGAGAGCAAGTGCCTGGATGTAAGCTTAATACAGATCAAAAATTGGTCATTGCCAGACAGTTAGAAGCCCTCGGAGTAGATGTTATAGAAGCAGGATTTCCTGTATCGAGTCCAGGCGATTTTAAGTCGGTAGAGGCCATTGCCAAAATGGTTCAAAATGCCACCGTTTGTGGATTGACAAGAGCCGTAAAAAACGACATCGAAGTAGCAGCACAAGCCCTCAAACATGCCAAAAAACCTCGCATCCACACCGGAATTGGTACTTCAGACTCTCATATCAAACACAAGTTTAATGCCTCGCAATCCGAAGTTATAGAGCGTGCTGCCGAAGCCGTTGCTTATGCAAAAACTTTTGTAGATGATGTAGAATTTTATGCCGAAGATGCAGGCAGAACCGACAACGAATTTTTAGCAAAAGTATGTTCGGAAGTTGTCAAAGCAGGAGCAACCGTATTGAATATTCCAGACACAACGGGCTATTGTTTGCCAGACGAATATGGGGCCAAAATCAAATATTTGACCCAACATGTATATAATGTACAAAACGTTATTTTATCCTGTCATTGCCACAACGATTTAGGTTTGGCCACGGCCAATTCTATTGCAGGTGTAGTAAATGGTGTTCGACAAATTGAATGTACAATCAACGGCATTGGCGAACGAGCAGGAAACACCTCGTTGGAAGAAGTAGTCATGATTCTTAAACAACATCCGTACTTGGGCTACGAAACCAATATCAATTCGAAATTGTTATATGAAACAAGCCGTTTGGTGTCTGAAAGTATGGGAATGTTTGTACAACCCAATAAAGCCATTGTAGGTGCCAATGCCTTTGCGCACAGCTCGGGTATTCATCAAGATGGGGTTATCAAAAACAGAGAAACTTACGAAATCATGAACCCACACGATGTGGGCGTTACAGCATCGGCCATTGTACTAACGGCTCGAAGTGGTAGAGCAGCATTGGCCTACAGAGCCAAATTGATTGGATATGAATTAACCAAATTACAACTCGACATTGTTTATAATGAATTCTTAAAACTGGCCGATACCAAAAAAGAAATCAAAGACGACGACGTACATTATTTAGTAGAAATTAGTAAAATTGGCATTTTAGCATAAATATTTTTAATGGAAAAGAAAACCTTATTTGATAAAGTTTGGGACAGCCACGTGGTTACCAAAGTGCCAAATGGCCCCGAAGTTTTATACATAGACCAACATTTAATACACGAAGTTACCAGTCCTCAAGCCTTTGCAGAATTGAGCGATAGAAATATTCCTATTTTCAGACCCCAACAAATTGTTGCAACTGCCGACCATAATGTAGCTACAAAAGACCAACATTTGCCAATAAAAGACGAGTTGTCTCGAAATCAAGTGGCCATGCTTACCGAAAATTGTACCAAAAACAATATCACACTTTATGGTTTAGGACATCAATACCAAGGCATTGTTCACGTAATGGCTCCCGAACTTGGAATTACGCAACCTGGCATGACCATGGTTTGTGGCGACAGTCATACCTCTACTCACGGGGCTTTTGGTACCATAGCTTTTGGCATAGGTACTAGCCAAGTGGCTCAAGTGTTTGCAAGCCAATGTTTGTTATTAAACAAACCCAAAAGTCTTCGTGTCAATGTCAATGGTACCTTGGGCAAAGGGGTAACACCAAAAGATGTTATTTTATATATCATTTCAAAAATTGGAACCAACTCTGGAACGGGCTATTTTTGTGAATATGCAGGAAATGTTTTTAGAGAAATGAGTATGGAAGGCCGCATGACCGTATGCAATATGAGTATCGAAATGGGAGCTCGTGGAGGCATGATAGCCCCAGACGACACCACTTTTGAGTACCTAAAAGGACGCCAGTTTGCCCCTCAGGGTGAAGATTTTGACAAAAAAGTAGCTTATTGGAAAACACTTCCCACAGACGAAGGTGCCGTGTTTGACAAAGAATATGACTTTGATGCCACAGATATTGCCCCAATGGTTACTTATGGTACCAATCCGGGTATGGGTATCAAAATTACCGAAAATATTCCTGATTTAGACGATGCTTCGTTTCAAAAATCACTCGAATATATGGGGTTTTCAAAAGGAGAATCCTTAATCAACAAGCCCATCAACTACGTATTTATTGGTAGTTGTACCAATTCGAGAATAGAAGATTTTAGAATTGCAGCACAATATATCGAAGGCAAACAAAAAGCCCAAAATGTAAATGCCCTAATTGTCCCAGGCTCTCAACAAGTAGCCAAACAAATTGTTGCCGAAGGGCTCGACAAAATTTTTGAAGCCGCTGGTTTTGAAATCAGACAAGCAGGCTGCTCTGCCTGTTTGGCCATGAACGACGACAAAATTCCATCGGGAGAGTATTGCGTTTCTACTTCTAATAGAAATTTTGAAGGCCGCCAAGGACAAGGTGCCAGAACCATTTTGGCCAGTCCACTAGTTGCAGCGGCAACTGCTATCGAAGGAAAAATTATTGACATTACCCAAAATTAAAAAACAGATGGAAAAATTTATAAAATTAAAATCAAAGGCTGTACCTTTACCTATCGAAAACATTGATACAGACCAAATTATACCAGCTCGTTTTCTAAAGGTAACAGACAAAGTAGGTTTTGGTAATCATTTATTCAAAGATTGGCGGTTTGACGATCATAACCTACCCATAACTTCATTCGTATTGAACAACAACGACTATTCGGGTGCCATTTTGGTTGCAGGAGACAATTTTGGGTGTGGCAGTAGCCGAGAACATGCCGCTTGGGCCCTAGCCGATTATGGGTTCAAAGTAGTGGTATCTAGCTATTTTGCCGATATTTTTAAAGGTAATGCCCTCAACAACGGCATTTTACCCATACTCGTTTCGCCAGATTTCCTTAAACAAATTTTCGATCATATTCAAGCAGATAGTCAAACCAATTTGATTGTTGATTTAGAAAACCAAGAAATTGCTATCGAAAACACCCCATTAAAAGAACCTTTTGAAATAGATCCTTATAAAAAAATATGTATGATCAATGGATTTGATGACATCGATTTTTTAATAAGCAAAAAAGCCGAAATAGAGGCTTTTGAAAAAAACAGATAACCTTTTTATATAAAAAATAGCCATCATGGAATTGAAAATCGCATTACTACCCGGAGACGGCATTGGCCCAGAAGTTACCAAACAGGCCGTCAAAATTTTAAAAGCTGTCGAAAAAGTTTTTGGACACCAATTTGTTTTTGAAGAAGCACACGTAGGTGCTATCGCCATAGACGAAACAGGCAACCCTTTGCCAGAAACTACGTTAACGCTTTGCAAAAATTCAGACGCCGTACTTTTTGGAGCTATTGGCGACCCAAAATACGACAACAATCCAGATGCAAAAGTACGTCCAGAACAAGGATTACTCAAACTCCGAAAAGAATTAGGACTTTATGCCAATATCCGACCTATAAAAGCTTATGAAACCTTGCTCGAAAAATCGCCATTGAAAAAAAACATCATCGAAGGAACCGATATGTTGATTTATAGAGAACTTACAGGAGGCATCTATTTTGGAGCAAAAAAATTAAGCGAAGACGGAAAAACAGCGTCTGATTTATGCGAATACTCTCAATACGAAATCGAAAGAATTGCCCATTTAGCGTTCAAAGCAGCCCAAACCCGTCGCAAAAAATTAACTTTAGTGGACAAAGCCAACGTATTGGAATCCTCTCGTTTGTGGCGAAGAGTCGTAACCAATATTGCCACTACATATCCAGACGTAACCTTGGATTTCCTTTTTGTAGATAATGCAGCCATGCAAATGATTTTGAACCCAAGTCAATTCGACGTTATTCTGACAGAAAATATGTTTGGCGATATTATTTCCGATGAAGGAAGCGTCATTGGTGGTTCTATTGGCCTTTTAGCTTCTGCCTCTGTTGGCGACAAAAGTGCTTTATTTGAACCCATTCACGGATCGTATCCTCAAGCCAAAGGCAAAAACATAGCCAATCCTATTGCGGCCATACTAAGTGCAGGCATGCTTTTAGATCATTTTGGACTATATAAAGAAGGTGAAAGTGTAAGAAAAGCCGTAGAAAACACACTTGAATTGAATATCGTAACTCCCGATTTGAATGTTGTTCGCAATTTTGAAACGGACTATGTTGGCGATGCCATTGCCAACACCATTCTCAACAACGACCACACCAACGGCTACATCAACCACGAAAATATCAGTATCGGAAAATCCGTTTTTATATAAATTTTTGAGTTTTTATATGTGAAAAAGTTGCTTTCAAAAAACAGAGAGCAGCTTTTTTTTTTGCAACAAACCATTAGCTATCAATACCCTATTTTGGGCGTGTCCCTCCGTAAAAACTCCGGGTCGGGCTATACGTTACAATCTTTTTTGCCCCAAAAAGAGGGGGCAAAAAAGGATTTCCACTGCTATCCCTCACGCAAACAACACCCCAACAAAAAAGAACATTCTAGCACATATAAAAAAACCAATAAAAAAAGAAGTTCATTCAAACCTCCTTTCTTAATGGTTTACAATATAGTAAAACGTGGTTTATTAAGCCATAGCACAAATAATGCCTCCCATAATCATACAAGTTACCACCCAATAACCTCCAGAAACTAAAACATATTTCCAACTCCGACGCTCAAAATTGGCACCCACGCCAATTACAGGCAGTGCAAAAAACAATCCTGTCATAAAACCATGAAGAGCACCGTGTTTAAAAGTTCTAAAAGCCGTTTTATAATCGTTCATAAACGCAAAATAAGACGGAAGAGCATCTTTTTCATTGCCTCCAATCATACCAAATGCCCCAAACTGATGCACTACAAGAAACTGTAATACAAATGCTATAAAAACAGCATAAACAAAAGCCATACCTAGTGTTACAACCAAATTGACTGTTTTAATTTTCTCTTCAGTAACACCCGCTTCACGCATCCAAATTGTTCCAAAAACATTAGGATTATACCAAACAAAGCCCACCACCAACGACGAAAACGCTGCAATAAAAATGGCTACAAAATTCATTTCCATAATTTTTTATTTTTTAATTATACCAAATATATTTATAAAATAGTCCAAAGATGCGTAGTTATTTTTTAGAAAAAATTTTCAAAAAAAATCGTTGCATAGCTGGGCTACGGAACTATTTTTTTTTGAATAATTTTAGCAAAAAAGAACAAGTAGATTGGACTATTTTATATGTATATTTGGTATTAGTTATTATCAATCAAAAATAATATTTTATTTTAAATATACAATAGTTTAAAATTCTTTTTATTCGATAAAACCCAAAGAATGAGACTATTATTAGATTTGCAAATCAATTTAAATTTCGTCGGAAGTAAAGGTTGTAAAACTTTTTTTCTTAAACGGGCGAATAATGAGCCTGCCTTCTCTATCAAATTTAATATAATTATAGACCCAATTCAAGAAAACAACGGCTCTGTTTTTAAAACCAATTAACGAAAATAAATGAACAAACATCCAAACAAACCAAGCAAAAACACCATGAAAATGATAATGTGGCAAATCAACCACCGCTTTATTCCTGCCAATCGTTGCCATCGAACCTTTGTCATGATAATCAAATGGGGTCATGGCTTGTTGGGTCATGAGCTTGACGAGGTTGTCTCCCAACAACTGACCTTGTTGCATAGCCGGCTGGGCCATCATGGGATGCCCTTGAGGAAATAAGCTAGATTCCATCGAAGCAATATCGCCAATAGCAAATATGTTTTGGTAGCCCATCACCTGATTAAAGGAGTTGACTCTTATCCTTTCGACCTTTTCAAGATACGCTTCGCTTGATAATCCCAATATTTTAGCTCCTTGTACACCCGCAGTCCAAATGACCGTTGCCGTTTCAAACGTAACGTCCGAATTGGTCAATACCGTTCTGCCATCATAATGGGTTACCCTTAGATTTTTCCATACCTGAACACCCAACTGTTTCAAAAAACCTTCCGCAGCTTCAGATGCCTTGTTGGTCATAGTATTGAGAATCCATGGACCACTTTGAATGAGGTTGATTTGCATTTTCTGAATGTTTAAATCAGGATAATCTTTTTGTAAAATGGCTTTTTTCATTTCGGCCAAAGCCCCTGCTAGTTCCACACCCGTTGGCCCTGCTCCTACCAATACAAAATTCATCAGAGCTTCTCGCTCTAGCGGATCGTTTGTAAGCACTGCTTGTTCAAAATTTTCCAAAATCAAACTTCTAATATTGAGCGACTGTGGAATTGTTTTCATCGACATCGCATTACGTTCCATGTCTTTGTTGCCAAAAAAATTGGTTTTAGAACCCGTAGCAATAACCAAATAATCGAAAGACAGGGAGCCTATTTCGGTAATAATTGTTTGATTTGTTGTATCAATTTCTAATACGGAAGTCAAACGAAAATAACAATCGGAAAAGTTTTGAATGATTTTTCTAATCGGATAAGCAATAGAACCCGCTTCGAGGCCGCCAGTAGCCACTTGATACATCAAAGGTTGAAAGTTGTGGTAATTATGTTTGTCAATAAGCACCACTTGAAAGGGTTTGTTGCGTAATTTTTTTACTAGAGCTATGCCAGCAAAACCAGCACCAATGATGACCACACGAGGTTTTGAGGAATTTGGTATATTCATATTTTGAAAATTGAAATACAAATTTACAAAACAAGACCCAATAAAGGGTTGAGAGATATAAAAAAAACCACCACTTTTGACAGTGATGGTTTTTTAAGTATGAAAAAATTAAATTGTAATCGAATTAATTAACGTCCCAAAAGATTTTAGTTGTTAATTTATCCCCACCAATTGCTGCAGATGCAGCAGTATAATTAGAAGGGTTTGTAGTCGTTTCTTTAATTGGGTAAGTTAATCTTACAGGAACTTTTCCACCAGCAACAGCAACTGCTGTCGAAGGAGCTACTAGTGTTGGAAAGTCTAAACGTTTATAGAAGTTCCAAGAAACATAAGGATTATTATACATAGCAATCCAAGCTTCTTCACCAATATTTTTCTTCCAAGTAGCCGCATTATAAGGATTTGCAGTTACATATGCAGAAGCTTGAGTGGCATTTAATCCCCATTCTAACATAGATGCTGTAACAGCTGTTTCATAAGCAACCGCTGCATTAGCAGGGGTCCATCTTGCAGCTGCTTCTGCTAAATAAAAGGCAACCTCAGTATAAGTCATTACATTTCCTTTTGTAGTTGGCGTATAAGCAAATTCACCAACATGAGATCTTGAAGAAAAACTAGCTGGTGAACCTATCACAGCACCAACAAAAGTGCCATTTCCTAATGGATCAAAGAATTTAGAAATTCTAGGATCGTTATTAGCATTCATTTTATCTACAATAGTTTTTCCTGCAACAAAATCATTTCTTCCACTAGCATACAAATTTTCGTATAAAGGATTGTAATTTGGAGATGCTTCTAAATATTGAAATTGACAATTGTCTGCCTCAGAAGAAAAGACACCATCTGCAATAGCTTGAGATACAGTTGCTTGTGCAAGTGTAGGGTTTGCGTCTGCAATTGTAATTCCTAATTTCAATAATAATGAATTTCCAAAAATTTTCCATTTAGAAACATTACCATTGTAAAAATAATCTCCAACAGAAAAACTATTACCATTTACATCTAAATTGGCAATATCATTTTTCAATCGAGTAATAAGTAATGGATAAATAGCTGAATCATTGTCGTAAACAGGCAATAAATTGCTATTTAAATTTAATGATTGTGAATAAGGAATATCTCCAAAAGTATCAATTAGATTTTGATAAACAAAAACCATTTGCATGTCAATTATTGCTAATTGATTTTTCTTAGTAATTGGCCATGTTGGAGCTTCACTAGCAGTAGGTTGATAAGTAGATATGATATTTTTAGCTTGACTTAAATTATTTAATATATCTACATAGTTTGAAGACCAAACATTATTTGATATATTTCTAGTTACAAAATCATAATTACTTTCATCTACATAAGTAGTTTCTTGCCAATATTGCATTACCAATCTGAAATTATTTGAATTTACACTAGGTGTATTCAAATGATCACTTAATTTTTTTTGAGCATAAGAAACCAAAGTAGCAGGTACTGTAGTATAAGCACTATTTGGATCAGTATTTGTTTCTGTTAAATCATTACAACTAATAATGAATGCAGAAAACACTAATAAGCTTAATATTTTTTTCATTTTATTTTATTTTACAAATTAATTTTTACATTAAAAGATACATTTCTTGTTGATGGCATAACTCCTGATTGGTATCCTTGAACGTTTCCAGAACTCAAACCAGCTTCAGGATCTGCGTAAGGTAAGTTTTTATGTATAATCCATAAGTTATTTCCAATTATACTCATTGACAATCCTTTAATTGATTTAGCTAAAGATTTTGATGGGAAAGCATAAGTAAACGATACCTCTCTTAATTTAACAAAACTTGCATCATATACGAAATTAGATGCTGGTGCATATCTATAACCATATAAACCGTAGTTTGTTCCAGAAACTCTAGTACTATTTACTGTACCATTAGCATATACACCTGGTAAAATTACTCCACCACCTGTTGCTAAACTATTTCTAATTGGATTTCCTAAATCATTGTTTACAGCTGTTTCAGGATATAATCCTGTAGCTAAACCGTAGTATTGATCTAATGAGAATACACTTCCTCCTTCTCTCCAATCAACTTGAACACCTAAAGACATGTTTTTGTATGTGAATTTATTTATTAAACCTCCAAACCATTTAGCTTGCATATTTCCAATTACATTATTAGTACTTGATGTAATTAAATATCTACCGTTTGCCCCAACAGTTCTTTGTCCATTAGTATAAATAAAATCTGTACCTTTAATCGTGCCATATAGCTCATTTACAGACGCATTTATACTAACCCCTCCTTGAAAAGAACCTAAAGTAATATTTTCAACACCAGGTGCAAGTTCTGTTACTTTAGTTACTGGATTTGACCAGTTTACATTTATATCCCATTTAAAATTTTCAGTATTTATAGGGTTTAAGTTCAAACTTACTTCTAAACCAGTTGTACTTAGATTACCCACATTTTTCACTTGATTTAATGATCCAGTAGCAAATGATACAGGTAAATTTAAAATTTGGTCAAATGCATCATTTTTAAACCATGCAAAGTCAAGACCAAATCTATTTTTCATAAATTGTAAGTTAATACCAAATTCCGTTTGTTTTGATCTTTGTGGCTTTAAATTTGCATTTTTAGCTGTTGTATTATAATAATACAATGGTGAGTTTACAGCGGTTTCTGTAAAATATTGATTCTGTAATTGATTAGCTCCAGTATCAGATCCTACTTCTGCATAAGAGGCTCTAACTTTAGCGAAATTTAAAGGTTTGAATTCTTTAAGAAAACTCCAGTTAGAAATTATTGCACTTACCGATCCTGAATAATAAATATAATCATTATTACCTTTAGGTAGAGCTGAAGATTCGTCTCTTCTAATTGTACCATCTAAATAATATGTATTGTAAAAACCAATATTTGTTTGAGCGAAAATACCTCTTATAGTTTTTGTTGTTTCAGTTATTGATGGTAATGCTGGAGATGAAGCTGAATTTGAAATTGTGTATAAATTTGGAATAAATAAACCTCCAGAAGTTGATTGAGAGTTTGTATATCTATATAATGTATTTATATTACCACCAACCACAGCACTTAAATTTACATTTGTGCTTAAGTCTGTTTTATAAGATGCTAAAATATCATAATTTGTTTCTTGAGCTTTAATATTCATTACAGCATAACCTGAAGGTTGAGCAATGGAAGTCAAACCAAATCCCATTAATTCTGGATTAGAACTTACTGCTTTTCTGTCTTCCATTCTTTGGCTATAACCATCAGTTCCTACTCTTAATGTAATATTAAAGTGTTTATTGAACTCATAGTTCAAACTTCCATTACCAGCAAATCTGTTTCTATCGTCTGTTGCGTAATTTTCATATCTTTGAAAATATGGATTATCCCAATAAGCTGGTCGTAAATCTGTTGGACTTTGTATATTCCAAGTGTAATTTTTTCCTGTTGCATTGTATAAATCTCTTTGTTCTTGAATATCAACATTTGTTGCCCACCATTGTCTGAAATTTGACATGATATTTCCATTATATCCAGTTGAATTTCTACCCAATGTATTTTGTACTACATAAGTGCCATAAAAATTAGCAGTTAATTTATCTGATAATTTATAAGAAGCATTACCCGTAAAACTATTTTTCTTTAAACTACTGTTTGGCAATACATCTGTAGTATTTGAATTCATATAAGAAAGACGGAAAGATGAAACATCATTTGCTTTAGAAAAGGATAAATTATTTGTTAATGCATAACCTGTTTGAAAAAATGTAACCGGTCCGTTTTTAGCATTTATCCAAGGTGTAGCTTTACCATAATTTGCTGATTCTGGTATAAACGATGTATATTGCCAAACATTTAAATTTGGATTAAATGGTGCACCATAAGATCCATCCTCTGTTGTTGGTGCCATTAATTGATCATTTACTGAATCATCTACTGCACCAGTCGTAGGATTATAGTTGCTGAATTGTGCATTTGCAGCTGCTCCATAATAATAACCATAACCTTGACCATACTTATCTTGATATTCTGCAAAAGTAGTTTTGTCAATTGTAGCCGTAGCAATAGAAGAGCTAAACTCAATTCCTAAATCATTAGTTTTTTTACCTCTTTTTGTAGTTATAATAATCGCACCATTTTGTGCTCTTGAACCGTACAAAGCTGTTGCAGCAGCTCCTTTAAGCACATTTACTTCAGCAATATCATTTGGATTAATATCCGAAATTGTATTACCAAAATCATATCCAGGACGTCCACTTAATCTTTGATCAGCAGTGTTATTATTGTTATTAATCATTGGTACGCCATCTACAACAAAAAGGGCTTGATTATCACCAGTTATAGATCTATAACCCCTTAAAACAACATCCACAGATCCTCCAAAATTTGACCCTGCTTTAATTTGTAATCCAGAAACTTTTCCTGCTAAATTACTTGTAAAGTTAGCAGCATTTGGTCTGTTTAAATCTTCCGAAGAAACTGTTTGCGTAGCATATCCTAAAGATTTTTTCTCTCTTTTGATACCCATTGCTGTAACAACAACTTGGTTCAATTCATTGGCATCGCTTGCTAATTTTACATTTATGGTAGTAGAGGTAGCTTTTACTTCTTGTGCTTTCATCCCTACATAGCTAAATACTAAAACGTCTGAAGCATTTGCTTTGATTTTGTATTTTCCATCAAAATCTGTCTGAACGCCATTGGTTGTTCCTTTAACTTTTACGTTGGCCGTAGGGATTGGTAATCCACTAGCGTCCGACACAACTCCACTTACTGTTCTGTCTTGTGCAAACGTAAGTTGTGTTATTAACACTAAAAATAGTGCCAAAATTCCTTTTAACTTTAGTTTCATTTTAATTAATTTTGAATTAGTTGCGTCAAAAGTCTTAATTATTTGTTAAGTATCCAAATTTTAAATCATAAATTTTAAGTTTTTTTTATGATTTTTCTAATTTCAACTGATTTTTGGGTGTTTTTATAGATTTTATATAACTCAAAATCTATTTTATTAACAATAATTTACTAAAACGTTGTCGTTAAACTTAAATGTATCAATGCACTCGAATTCTTGATGTTTTGCTGTCCGACGGTGCCATTGGCATAGTTCATTTTGAGCCAACCATTTTTGGTTTTGAGTCCAAATCCTAGTCCTAGTCCAAATAATTTACCTGTTGTTTGGGTGGTTTTGTCCTCAAAAAAACCATAATCGGTTATGGTGTGTACATATAAAGTGGGGCTTATGACGTATTGGTATTCTGTGATTATTGACATTACTAAATGGGCTTGCAAACTGTTTTCGAGAAAGCCTCTTATGGATTTGATTCCTCCAAATCGATACAATTCGTTTGTAAAATAGGTATTACTTTGTAGGTAAAAATTTTGGGTTTTCAGGCTCAATCCGTGTTTGTCTTTCCAAAGTAATTGCCAATGGGCATTGAGAGCTATAAATTGTTGTTGGTTTGTTTGGTTTTTAGTTTGTCTATTTCCATTACCTATTGCTATATGTAGATAGGTATTGTCTAAAAAGGACTCTATTTTGTTTCTTTGAAAATCAAATTGTGCTACATAAAACTGGTTTTGATAAGATATCCCATTGGCATTTGCAGTTTTTAGGGTTTGGGTTGATGTTGCATTTTGAATACCTACAAATATTTTGGTTTTTAAATTCAATGCGAAGCCTAAATCCAAGGCCAATTTTGTGGTTTGAAAAGTGCTGTCTTGTTTCAAAATATGGATTTGGGTCTTTGAAGTAAGCGGAGTTTTAAAAATATAGGGTATTTCCAGGTCAAACAAAAATGTTTTTTGTTGTTTGCCATCAGATTTCCAATTGATTTTCAATTTTTCGCCTTGGTTTAAAAAATTTTGAAGACCAAGGTCTAAATTACCATTAAATTGTAGTTTTTGATTGTCGTTGTTAGAAAATCCAATAAGACCATCAAAGGTATTATTGTTGCTTTTGTTAAGATAAACAAACACTTTTGAGGTTTTTTCTGTAAACAGCAACTCTGGAAATTTTATTGATTTTACAAATCCTAGTTGTGCAAAATCTTGGTGCAACGATTCTAAAAGCTGTTGGTTGAGGGTTTTGTTTTGGTATTTTTTGATTAGATATTTTTTAATTCCAGCCGGAAACGCATCATATCCTTTGATTATGATATCATTTACAAAGCGTTTGGATTGCGGTTCGATGATCAAATCGGCTATAAGAGTTTGGTTTTTAGTTATTTTGTTTTGCAGATTCACTTTAGAAAGCGGGAATCCATTTGTGGCTAACTTATCTGTGGTTTGTTTTAAAAAAGTAGCAATTTGTTCATAATTTACAACTAAAGTATCTGATGGGCTATTCGGAAAAAACGATTTATTTGTACCTATATATATATGTATGAATTTGATGGGAGTTCCAAGATCAAATTGATACTCAAAAATTGAATCTTGTATGACTTTTTTGTGCCATAAAACCGCATTGATATACCCTTTATCGACGAGTTTGTTTTGAAAATTTGACATTTCTTGGTTTATCCGAGCGGCATTAGATAGTTTTTTTGCATAGCCAATAGCTTGAATTTGAGCATTTTGAGACTCATTTCGACCCAAAATAGACAGATAGGCATGCTGTGCCGAGAGTATTGGGCAAAAATAAAGGAAGACAATAAGGACAAAAAACTGTTTCAAAATGAATGAAATTTAGGTAAAATTAAAATAAAAAAACGAAAAAAACATCAAAAAAGTATAGTAAATGAAATAGTGTTGAAAATTAATGGATTATGATTTGCTAGGAAAAAAAAAAGTTATACATTTGCAAGCCCGTAAAAAGCGGGAAAATTATATTTAAATAATATTTAGTATTAATTATGCCAACAATTCAACAATTAGTAAGAACAGGAAGAACTCAGATAACTAAGAAGAGTAAATCGGTTGCTTTAGATTCTTGTCCTCAAAGAAGAGGGGTTTGTACGCGTGTTTACACTACTACGCCAAAAAAACCAAACTCAGCCATGCGAAAAGTAGCACGTGTGCGTTTGACCAATGGTAACGAAGTAAATGCCTACATCCCAGGAGAAGGACACAATCTACAAGAGCACTCGATAGTATTAGTTAGGGGTGGAAGAGTAAAAGATTTACCAGGTGTAAGATACCACATTGTTCGTGGTGCTTTAGATACATCAGGAGTAGCTGGAAGAACACAAAGACGATCTAAGTATGGAGCAAAACGTCCAAAACCAGGACAAGCCCCAGCAGCAGCAGGAAAGAAAAAGTAAATCAAAAAAATCAGTTCTAAACCTGTAAATCATGTTTAAGTAAAATATATTTGAATGTTTATTTTACAGTAATAAAAGAACGTAAAACGAAAAGAAATGAGAAAAAGAGCGGCAAAGAAAAGACCACTTTTACCAGATCCAAGGTTTAATGACCAGTTGGTAACACGTTTTGTAAACAATCTAATGTGGGATGGTAAAAAATCAACAGCTTTTAAAGTGTTTTATGATGCAATGGACATCGTAGAAAGCAAAAAACAAGATGCAGAAAAATCATCAGTAGAAATTTGGAAAGATGCTTTAACCAACGTAATGCCACACGTAGAAGTACGTAGCCGAAGAGTGGGTGGAGCAACATTTCAAATTCCAATGCAAATTCGTCCAGATAGAAAAATATCTATGGCGATGAAATGGATGATTCTTTATGCAAGAAGAAGAAATGAAAAATCGATGGCACAAAAATTAGCTTCAGAAGTATTAGCAGCAGCTAAAGAAGAAGGTGCAGCGGTTAAGAAAAGAATGGATACTCACAAAATGGCAGAGGCAAACAAAGCCTTCTCTCACTTTAGATTTTAATACATAACGAAATGGCAAGAGATCTAAAATATACAAGAAACATAGGTATTGCGGCTCATATTGATGCTGGAAAAACAACAACAACAGAGCGTATTTTATTCTATACAGGAAAATCACACAAAATTGGTGAAGTACACGATGGTGCTGCAACAATGGACTGGATGGCACAAGAGCAAGAAAGAGGGATTACTATCACTTCTGCTGCTACAACTTGTGAATGGAATTTTCCAACAGAACAAGGAAAAGTTTTACCAGAAACAAAACCTTACCACTTTAACATCATTGATACTCCTGGACACGTGGATTTTACCGTAGAGGTAAACCGTTCTTTGCGTGTATTGGACGGATTGGTTTTCTTATTTAGTGCGGTTGATGGTGTAGAACCACAATCAGAAACAAACTGGAGACTTGCCGATCAGTACCGAGTGCCACGTATGGGATTCGTTAACAAAATGGACCGTCAAGGAGCTAACTTTTTGAACGTTTGTCAGCAAGTTAGAGATATGTTAAAATCTAACGCTGTGGCCATTACATTGCCAATTGGCGACGAAGCTGATTTTAAAGGAGTAGTAGATTTAGTTAAAAATCAAGCCATTGTATGGCACGATGCTACACAAGGAGCTACTTTTGATATAGTAGATATTCCAGCGGATATGGTAGATGAAGTAAAAGAATACCGTTCTATACTTATCGAAGCCGTAGCTGACTATGATGAAAATCTATTGGACAAATACATGGAAGATGAAAACTCTATTACAGAGGAAGAAATCAATACCGCTTTAAGAGCAGCTACTATTGATATGGCGATTATTCCAATGATTGCTGGTTCTTCTTTCAAAAACAAAGGAGTGCAATTCATGCTAGATGCAGTATGTAAATACTTACCTTCACCAACAGATAAAGAAGGTATCGAAGGGATTCACCCAGATGATGCTGAATTATTAGAAGAAGATCAAACCAAAATTTTACGTCGTCCAGATGTAAAAGAGCCTTTTGCAGCTTTGGCATTTAAAATTGCTACAGACCCATTCGTAGGTCGTTTGGCTTTTTTCCGTGCTTATTCTGGTCGTTTGGATGCTGGTTCTTATGTATTGAACACCCGTTCTGGAAGCAAAGAAAGAATTTCTCGTATCTATCAAATGCATGCTAACAAACAAAATCCAATCGAATATATTGAGGCTGGAGATATTGGAGCAGCAGTTGGTTTTAAAGATATCAAAACTGGAGATACTTTGTGTGATGAAAAACACCCGATTATCCTTGAATCAATGAAATTTCCTGCGCCTGTAATTGGTATTGCAATTGAGCCAAAAACCAAAGCAGACGTGGACAAAATGGGTATGGCTTTGGCAAAATTAGCTGAAGAAGATCCTACTTTTACTGTTAGAACAGATGAAGCATCTGGACAAACGATTATTTCTGGTATGGGCGAGTTACACTTGGACATCCTTGTAGATCGTATGAAACGTGAGTTTAAAGTAGAAGTAAACCAAGGAGAACCTCAAGTAGAATACAAAGAGGCTTTTACAAAATCTGCTCAACACAGAGAAGTTTACAAAAAACAATCTGGAGGTCGTGGAAAATTTGGAGACATTGTTTTCCGTTTGGAACCAGCAGACGAAGTAGATGGAAAAGTACCTGTAGGATTACAATTTGTAAACGAAGTAAAAGGAGGAAACGTACCAAAAGAGTATATTCCATCTGTTGAAAAAGGTTTCCGTGAAGCTATGAAAACAGGGCCTTTAGCAGGCTACCAAGTAGATAGTTTGAAAGTAACTTTGTTAGACGGATCGTTCCACCCTGTGGATTCTGATGCTCTTTCGTTTGAGTTAGCTGCTAGAATGGGTTACAGAGAGGTAGCAAAAGCTGCTGGTGCTGTTATTTTAGAGCCAATCATGAAAATGGAAGTCATAACTCCAGAAGAAAACATGGGTGATATTGTAGGGGACATCAACCGTCGTAGAGGACAAGTGAATGACATGGGAGACAGAAATGGTGCAAAAACCATTAAAGCCGATGTACCATTGTCTGAAATGTTTGGTTATGTAACTACATTAAGAACTTTATCTTCAGGCCGTGCAACTTCTACAATGGAATTTTCACACTATGCCGAAACACCTTCTAATATATCAGAAGCAGTTATCAAAAAAGCAAAAGGAAACGCTTAATCTTTAAGAAAATGAGTCAAAAAATCAGAATAAAATTAAAATCTTACGATCACATGTTGGTAGATAAATCTGCTGAAAAAATCGTAAAAACGGTAAAAACAACTGGAGCAGTTGTTACAGGACCAATTCCATTGCCAACTCACAAAAAATTGTTTACTGTATTGCGTTCGCCACACGTAAACAAAAAAGCTAGAGAGCAATTTGAAGTGATGTCTTACAAAAGATTGATCGATATTTATTCTTCTTCTTCCAAAACTATTGATGCTTTAATGAAATTAGAGTTACCTAGTGGGGTAGAAGTTGAAATAAAAGTATAATTACTTCTTATTTATTATATAAAAGCCAAGTCAAATTTATAATTTGACTTGGCTTTTTTGATTGTTTATGCAACAATATTGGGTACATAAAGTTGTTTCTGTCTTATACCAAATATAAAATAGTCCAATCTACTTGTTCTTTTTTGCTAAAATGAGTCAAAAAAAATAGTTCCGTAGCCCAGCTATGCAACGATTTTTTTTGAAAATTTTCTCTAAAAAATAACTACGCATCTTTGGACTATTTTATAAATATATTTGGTATAATTTTACCATTTTATTCAATTAGTCAGCATTTTATCTTGCACAAAAATTATTTTTTTCAATGTAATGTATTAAATAATTAATAGCAAATCAGCAAACCCTATTTAAAGGTATAATATTTTTAACCCTTCAATTTTTCGTTTTGTTGATGGCGGTCGTGGTCTCTATGTGTTTTGAGGTCAAGTTTTTTGTCAAAAGCCGCTTGTAAATCAATGCCTGTTTGATTGGCCAAACACAACACTACAAACACAACATCGGCTAGCTCTTCTCCTAAATCTTTATTTTTATCCGATTCTTTTTCAGATTGTTCTCCATATCTGCGGGCAATAATTCGGGCAACTTCGCCAACTTCTTCTGTAAGTTGTGCCATATTGGTTAGCTCATTAAAATAGCGAACGCCATGGTTTTTTATCCAAGTATCTACTTCTTGTTGGGCATTTTTAAGATTCATTTTTGTTTGGTAATTTTAGTGTTTATATAAAATCGTAATATCATACCAAATATACGTCTTTTTGGCAAATACTCAAAGACAGTTATTTTTAATCTATATTTTTTTCAATACTATTTTTTGGTTTTCACATTCGTTTACTTGTTGAAAAAAAGTTTTTAAATCATTATAATAAATTTCTGATATCACACTTTGATTCATTTGTAAATTTGACGAAACTTGAATAATATTATCCGCTTTTTGTATTTGAAATTGGTAATGGGCTAGATTGCCTTCAATGGCTAAATTTTTAGTTATAGGCATACTTTCTACTTGGTATCCATCAGGAATTTCGATAGAAATAGCGGCTTTTTTTTCAAGTGGATATTCAAAACAAATAGGGTTTTTTCTGGTTTCCGCTTTTAGCGGATTGCCTTGCAATGCCACAAAAATAAGTGGGTTTCTATAAATTTTGTTACCAATCATTTCGATGAGATTTTGCGTTTCAAATTGAAATTTTTCTATGACGGGCTTGGATAAATCATCCTTTAAATTTTCTTCTTTGTAGTTATTTATTTGAATATCATGAAGCTCTTTTTCAAGTTCTTCCAAATACAATTGGGGTTGCACCTCTTTTTTCGACGTTCGGAATTGCAGTGCTTGATAATCTGTTCGGATTATTTTTGTTTGACCGAGCACTTTTCCTGAATTTTCAATCTTGGCAATAACAAATGTTTGAAGTTTTGATAATTTTTCAGGTATCAACTGAATTTCTTCAGATATTCCATCGTTTTTTACCAATCTTCCCGTCCAATTTAGCGTTTCTATTGGCAATATATTGGGACAATTATTTGGGTTTGTTGCATCCAAAAGTATTCGATTGCCATCTATTTCGGCCGCTATAATTACATAATTAAATACCGTTCTACTTGGAAATACGGGCACACCATGAGATTTGGTACTAAGCAACACCGGATAACTTTGAATTCCTGCATGATTGAGCATGGCATTTAAAATAAAATGTATTTCGGCTACATTGCCTGTTTGTTCATCAAAAGCTTTTTTTACTCCTTTTTCAGAAAAAATGCCATAATGATGATTCCAATTCATTCTTTTTTGAATAAATTTATAAATGGTATGCATTTTTTGAATTTGAGAAGTATCTAATTTGATTATTTCAGTTAAATTTTTTTCTATATATTTTCGCTCTTTGATTTCTTTTCCAAAATCTTTGTCTTCATAAATGGTTTTGGCAACACCTTCCCATGTTTTAGAATAATCTTTTATCTCTTGGCCCGGTAGTCTCACCCTTTCTATTTCGTGCTTGATACCCGATTTATAATTGTCTAAATTATCTACAAATGGTTCATCTACTATTGCGGGCACTTGCCAAGCTTCGTAATTACTTACAATATGTTTGAATGAAATATGGGTAGTATTGCCATATTGGTTTTGGCCACTTTGATTTGCTGTTTCTAAATTTGATGTTACTTTAACCTCTATTTTGCCTTTCAAAATGGGTTTGTAAATGTAATATTCTGGAATTTCCGTATGATATGCTGCATAATAAACGGGTATTTCATGTTGTATTTCAAACTCTGGAAAGGTTAGTAAATTTTGAGATTTCAATACATATTTAAACTCCACTATCGAACCTTCTTTAACATTGGGCATTGTAATGATCGCTTCGCCCCAATTTGTATTCTTACTTTGTTTGAATTTTCCTTCGTTTGATAGTTTTGTTCGTACGATTTTTCCATTTTCTAAATTATAAGTATAGGCATCAAAAAAATGTACACTTTCTGCCTCGCTCAAATTCGATCCAATATAGTAATCTTTTTTAAAATTTGCCCAGTTAAATCCTTCTTTTTTATAAATTTTGATTCGATAATGGTATTGATGTTCTACAACAAACCGACTATCATTTTCTTTAAATTTAAAATTTGTTAATGCTTTGCAAAATAAAATAGAAGCTACAGCATTGGTATCAATAGTGCATTTTTTTTCTGAAAGCATAACCTCATTAACTGCTTCAAGATCAGGAGTTTGAGCTTGAAGATGCAAGGTAAAGGCTATCAGTAAGTATATTATTTTTTTCACAACCCTATATTTTTTTCAATACTATTTTTTGGTTTTCTTTATCAATCATTTGTTGAAAAAATGCTTTCAAAACATCATAATATTCTGCAGGTACTATGGCTTCATTGATGGTTTCTGTAATAGCAATTTGTATTTTATTATCATTTTGAACAATAATGTACTTCAGGGATCCCAAGTTGTCCACCGCAGCAATATTCATATTTTCAGGCATTGATTCTACGACATAGCCCTCTGGCAATTCGATATTAATATTGTATCTGGTTTCTATTGGATACGAAAAATCTATTGGATACTCTCTTACATCTAATTTGAAAGGGTTTGATTTGGTTACTAAAAATAGCATTGGGGTAAAATAAATTTTTCCGTTGATGAGTTCACTATCATTCCCGTCTTTAAACGAAAAAGTCTCGCTAACGGCCTTGGACAAATCTGTCATATTGTCTTTTGTATAGTCGTTTATTTCAATATTGTTGGATTTTTTTTCTAACTCTTCCAAATAGCCATCGTCTTTTGAATTGTTATTGGATTTTCTAAAACTCAAAGCCAATTGATTTGTGTATTGTTTGCGAATTTTACCATTAAAGGTGCCCGATGGATCTAAATTGGCAGTCATATTTACCGTTTCTCTGGAAACTTGTTTGGGCATCAAATCGATTTGTTCCGACGTGCCATCTTTTCTAATTAATCGTCCAAACCAGTTTAGGTCTCTGTTGGGCAATACATTTGGAGTCGAATATTTATCTGTTGCATCTAATAAAACCACTCCTTCTGCCGTTTCTACAGCCGCAATCACGTAGTTGAAAGCCGCATGCGATGGAAAAAGAGCAATACCATTGTCTCTGGTGCTCAATATTACTGGATTTGCAGCAAGACCAGCATATCGCAACATTGCGGTGAGCATCAAGTTGATTGCTGCAACATTTCCTACACCATCAGCATAAGCTTTTCGAACGCCCTCGTCCGTTCCATAGCCATAGTAGTCATTCCATTTTATTTTAGATTTGACAAACTGATGGATAGCCAACATTTTTTCCTCATTTGTGCCCAATCCTTTGATTAACAAGTCAATATCTTTTTCAAAATAGCCTGTTTTATTCAATTCCAGACCAAAATTGTCAAAATCATAAATAGTTTTTACAACTGAATTCCAATCCGTCGAATAACTTTTCAAAGGCTTGCCAGGAAATTTGGTCATACTCAATTCATGAACAATACTAGCCCGATAATTGTTGATATTGTTTACATAACTTTCGTCTTTCATCGACGGAATAGCTGTCAAAGTATAAGTGTTTTGTTCTTCTAAATAGTCAAATGAATTCTGACTGTAAGCACTTTGAAAACCACCATTGGTACGCTGCATGGCACTCATATTGATAGTCCGATTGACTTTATTTGTAGTAACTTTTGGAAAAATATAACCTCGTTCAGATGGTTTGTAAACATAATATTCGGGTATTTTTGTTTTAAATTCTGAAAAATTTACAGGGATATCGTATTGAAAATACCAATCAGGCAATTCGCCAAATCGGTCTGAACGAATGGTATATTCATATTCTATTACCGACCCTTCTTTTACATTGGGCATCGTAATTTTTTTTCGTTTAGAATATTTATTAATCGTTTCATCAAAAATACCATCGCTTTTTAGTTTCGTTTTTTCTATTTTTCCATCAACCCAATTATATGTTACTGCTTCGTCAATCGAAACAGACTCTTTAGAACTTCCCGAATAATAATAAGGTACACTTTTATTAGCCCAGTCATATCCGTCTTTGTTATATATTTTAATTCGGTTTTTTACGGTTGTTACCATTACAAAACCATCATTTTGATTATATTCCATCCGCACATCTCCTGTTTTATACAATATAGCTGCAGGGGCATCTGTTTCGATGGGATGTTGTTTTTCTTGCAATTCGGCCGCACTCACTTTGCCTATTTTAAACTCTTGTGCATTTGTGGTTATCCCTATCAATAACCCTAAAATTAATACTATTTTTTTCATTGGTTGTGTGTTATTATTGGTTGTAATTAATGTTTTTTTGTTAATTTGTTATTGTTTTATGATTCGAAAAACAGCATCCGTTTTTGTAACATAAGAAGGTTGAACGCTATTATTTGCAGTATTTTGCGTTACGGATAGTGGTAGAAATCCTTTAGCCCCCCCAGCCTCCAAAGGGGGTGTTGTATTGCACGAATATAGCTTCTGATTTTGGTAATCAAAAAAAAACATCTCGCAATATTATTTTCTTTTGGAATTCAATGAACGTTGTTTGCAATAGATAACTCGACCCTTGTGAGAAAGTCCAATAAGTTTTAATTGTGTTGCAGTTTTATTCCTAATTTAGCCCATAAAAACGAATTTGTATTTCAGATGTATCAAAAATTTAGTAATCATATTTTTTTCAAGATAACCTTTGCATTATCATTTTTAGCTACTTGCTCTCTAAACAATCGGTAGGCATCATATTCTGCCTTAGGATAAGTGCCGCTTTTTATCATCAACTTACGTGAATACCGAATATGTTCTGCATCTTTTTTTACAAAAGTAGCCTGATATACACCATACTTATTTTCAATTTGCATAGTACTTGGCAAAAATTCTACAACATAGCCCTTCGGAATCGTTACTTCTATGTCGTCTTGGTCTGTAAATCCTCGCTGTATTTCAAATGGCGTTTTTCTATTACGAATCCGTTTCAATTCGGCGTTAGATTGATTGAATCCATTAATAGCAAATATCATATTTTGTTGGTTGATTTTTCCATAATTTTCTGCCGAAATCTGCACTTGTTCCTCAAAATCGACTTGATTTTTATCATCTACAAAATGATAAGACACTATTTTTAAATTTTCGATGTTTTGCCAATAATGCTTATAATGTTTTTCTACTTCCAATGCCTGTTCGGTAGCCAATCGGTAATGGTATCCATATTGTGTCCCTTTTGAATGTAAGGTAACATTTCCATTAATAACTCCCGTATCGTCTAATGTATATTGACCTGTAGTTTGGAGCAAATTTTCTTGTGGCAAATAAGTTTTGGTTTTTACTATTTCGCCGCCCTCGGGCTTGATGACTAAAACCATACGGTCGTCTGTAAAATTAGCCTGATAACCAAATGGGCTGTCTTGACTTGTACACTCCAACCAAATAGGATTGGCACCATCTGGCACACACAATATCATGTGATTGCCTTGCATCGAAACAAAATCTGGGTCTATATCTTTTGGCGTTCGATTGCCATACAATATCGTGTGATAACTAGGCACATCTACCGCCTGCAACAAGGCTTTCATATAATTTGACAAAGCCTTACAATCACCATACCCCAACCGATCTACATCTGTTGCATACATGGGCTTCCAGCCACCAATTCCTATTTGGATACTCACATACCGTACTTTACTTTGCAAGTATTCATATAAAATTTTTGCTTTTGCCATCGGACGGGTTTCATTACCAACTAACGATTTTGCTTTCAACACAGTAGCTTCTGGCAATGCCACCGTGCCCGTTAATATTTCGTCTTGATACCATTTCCCAAATTCTGTCCAATTGGTAGCCTTACCATCTACACCTTCTAAATGAAATTGTGTTAATCCAAACATCACTTTTGGATATATTCTGGCAACTGGACTCAAATCTTCAAATCGAGAAGCCAACGTTACAGGCAACTCAAACTCCCGTTGTCCTTCCATTTCTCGAGTTGTTACCTTGTAATCCGCTAAATTGAATGATTTATATTTAAAACCCAACGCCTCCGGATACTGAATTTTACAAATCGATTTTTCAATACTCACACCATCTTCTTTTATAGGATGCCAAGTGGGGATAAAGGCCGTATTCGATGTAGTTGTTTCACATTCATAAACCATCGTAAATGGATACACTGTTGGAGTATATTCCAAAAACAACACCCTATTGTCAGAAAAAATGGTGCCTCCATCAACCGCTGTAACATCTTTAAAATCCTTCCTCTTTATACGCTTAATCTCCAACCCAACATCATTATAAATCGTGGCATTAATAGTATTTATCCTCGTCGTTTTGTCATAATGTGCATACGCATTCATGGCATCAAGCCCTTTACTATTCAATACTGTTACCACGCGATGTTCCCGAATTTCCATCTCTCGCTGCGATTTTATCGCTACATCCATCAATTCATATCTTACAATTGCATCTGCATTTTGTTTCAAACTATCCGCTATTTGTTGAACAGCATACACTTTATCTTGCGAAAAAGTTACATTTGTAACAAAAAAAATTAAAATAATCACACGTTTTAACATCTCAAAGTATTTTCTTCAAAAATATAAACTTTTTTCAGAAAACAAAAAAAATCAATTACTTTTTTTAAAAAATCTAAAAATCCCGCCTTTGTTCCATTACCATTACTATCCATACATCTATTAGCCAAAAAAATGTTTGCCCAAACTTGTTTTTTTAATACTTTTATCGTTACTTTGCATCGCTCATATATTTATTATTTTAGTTATCACGAAAGGCGGAGGGACAGACCCAACGAAACCTTAGCAACCCTTTATCAAAAAGAAGGTGCTACATTCTACTTATTCCAAAAAATAAGACAGATAACCCCGAGACATCTCTCAACTTTCAAACATAACATCACTAATATTTTTATCTAGGAGCTAATCCCGCTTTTCGCTATATCTTTTGTTTTTTAAAGAAAAAAACAAAAGGATGTCGCTTCAATCGGGGCTAGGGGCAACCGTTTTCAAAAGAAATGAAGATTTTTATCAATCAAAATTTTTATAAAAATAAACATGTCAAAAATTCAAAATGCACTAAAAGAAAGAATCCTTGTCCTCGACGGAGCCATGGGAACCATGCTACAACGCAACAATTTCTCCGAAGAAGATTTTCGTGGCGATCGCTTCAAAAATTTTCCACATCCGTTAAAAGGTAACAACGATTTACTTTCCATCACACAACCCGAAGCCGTAAAACAAGTCCACCGATTGTATTTTCAAGCAGGTGCCGATATTGTAGAAACCAACACCTTTTCTGGCACAACCATCGGAATGGCCGATTATCACTTGGAGGATTTGGTCTATGAACTCAACTTCCAATCGGCTAAAATTGCCCGTGAAGTGGCAGATGAATTCACAGATCGTCCAAGATTTGTAGCCGGTTCCATCGGACCAACCAACAGAACCGCGTCTATGTCGCCAGATGTAAACGATCCGGGTTACCGTGCCGTTACTTTTGACGATTTGCGTGTAGCTTATAAACAACAAGTCGAAGCCTTAATAGATGGCGGTTGCGACGTGCTTTTAGTGGAAACCATTTTTGATACACTCAATGCCAAAGCAGCCCTTTTTGCCATTGAAGAAGTAAAAGAAGAACGAAATTTAGATATTCCAGTAATGGTTTCAGGCACAATCACAGATGCTTCCGGAAGAACACTTTCAGGACAAACGGTTGAGGCGTTCTTAATCTCGATTTCTCATATTCCGTTATTGAGTGTTGGCTTCAATTGCGCTTTGGGTGCCGACCAATTGAAACCCTATTTGAAACGGTTGGCAATGAACACCCAATTGAATATTTCGGCTCATCCCAATGCTGGTTTGCCTAATGCCTTCGGACATTATGACCAAACCCCAGAAGAAATGCAAGCCCTGATTAAAGAATATTTACAAGACAATTTAGTCAATATCATTGGTGGTTGTTGTGGCACCACTCCAGAGCATATCAAAGCCATCGCGGATGCAGCGAAGGAGTTTAAACCTAGAAAAGTGTAAAGGTTGATAGTTGTTGGTTGTTGGTTGATTGAAATCAAACAACGATCAACCAATAACCAAAAACAAAAAAGATGGAATATATAAAATTAGATGTTTGGGTTGAAACTAGGAAATTAGTAAATTTAATTTATGATGCTACAAAAGTTTTTCCTAAAAGATGAAATATTTGGTTTAGTGAATCAAATGAGAAGATGTGCGGTTTCAGTTCCTTCTAATATAGCGGAAGGTTGTGGTCGGCAAACAGCTAAAGACACGATTAATTTTTTACATATTTCTAGAGGGTCATTGTATGAGTTAGAAACACAATGTTATTTAGCATTGGATCAAAAATATATTGATGAAAATAATTTCACTATTATTTTAAATCAAATTCAAATAAGCAAGAAATTGTTAAATGGATTCATTAATTACTATAAAAAAATATAATTATGGGTATTGAAATTACCAACAACAACCAACAACCAATAACCAATAACCAACAACCAGCAACCAACAAATATTTAAAATTATCTGGACTTGAACCATTGTACATAAAAACAACACCTTCAGACTCCGATTTTTCTACATCGGAAAGTGTTCCCCCTTCGGGGGCTAGGGGGCTTTTCGTGAATGTGGGCGAACGAACTAATGTAACCGGTTCCCGAAAATTTCTTCGATTAATCAAAGAAGAAAAATACGAAGAAGCCCTAGATATTGCCAGAAATCAAGTGGAAGGTGGCGCACAAATCATCGATGTCAACATGGATGAGGGAATGTTGGACGGGGTGTATGCCATGACCAAATTCTTAAACTTAATTGCTGCTGAACCCGACATTTCTCGTGTTCCCGTAATGATTGATAGTTCCAAATGGGAAATTATTGAAGCGGGATTGAAAGTAATTCAAGGAAAAGGAGTAGTAAATTCAATTTCTCTCAAAGAAGGCGAAGAAAAATTCATTGAATATGCCAAAAAAATCAAGCGTTATGGTGCTGCCGTAATCGTAATGGCATTCGATGAAAACGGTCAAGCCGATACCTATGAGCGACGCATCGAAATTTGTAAAAGAAGTTACGATGTATTAGTAGATAAAGTGGGTTTCCCTGCTGAAGATATTATTTTCGACCCGAATATTTTTCCAGTGGCCACCGGAATGGAAGAGCATAAATTGAATGCTTTGGATTTTTTTCGAGCCACCAAATGGATTAGAGAAAACTTGCCTTATGCCCATATTTCGGGAGGAGTAAGTAATGTTTCTTTTTCGTTTAGAGGAAATGACAAAGTGCGTGAAGCCATGCACTCTGCATTTTTATACCACGCCATTAAAAATGGAATGACAATGGGTATCGTGAATCCTGAAATGTTAGAGATTTACGATGAAATTGACCCCGTTTTATTAGAACACGTTGAAGATGTGTTGCTAAACAGAAGAGAAGATGCAACCGAGCGTTTATTGGAATTAGCCGAGAGTTTCAAAGGCGATTTCAAAGCCAATGAAAAAGCAATTGCAGAGTGGAGAAATGGTTCGGTTCAAGAGCGTTTAACCCATTCTTTAGTAAAAGGAATTGACGAATTTATAGAAATAGACGTAGAAGAAGCAAGAAAATCTGCCCATAAAGCCATTGAAGTCATCGAAATTAATTTGATGGCAGGAATGAATGTGGTGGGTGATTTATTCGGAAGTGGAAAAATGTTTTTGCCACAAGTAGTAAAATCAGCCCGTGTAATGAAAAAAGCGGTGGCGTATTTATTGCCTTTCATTGAAGCAGCAAAACGCCCCCCAGCCCCCAAAGGGGGAGTGAAGTCTCCACGATATTGGGAAACAGCAGATAAACTAAGTTATGGTTTATTGAAAGAATTTGCTTTGAAAATGAGAAATCAACCAACAGATGCTGAAAGATTATTATGGGCTGAATTGAGTGGTAAAAAATTAGATAATTATAGGTTTAGAAGACAACACATTATAGGAAATTATATTGCTGATTTTATTTGTTTGAAAGAAAATATAATTGTGGAAGTAGATGGTTTAATTCATCAGCTTCCAGAAAATATTTGCAACGATGAAGAAAGGACAAAATGGTTTAATAGCGAAGGTTATCAAGTAATTAGATTTACTAATGAAGAAGTTTTATTTGAAACAGAAAAAGTATTAGCAAAAATTAAAGCTGCTTTAGAGGCTCCCCCTTCGGGGGCGGGGGGGGCTGGACGTATCTTAATGGCAACCGTTAAAGGTGACGTTCACGATATTGGAAAAAACATTGTTTCAGTAGTTTTGGCATGTAATAATTTTGAAATTATTGATTTGGGTGTAATGGTGCCACCCGAAAAAATAATTAAAGCTGCTGTTGAAAACAATGTGGACGTTATCGGATTAAGCGGATTGATTACACCTTCCTTAGACGAAATGGTCTATTTGGCTAAAGAAATGGATAAATTAAACATCAAAATCCCAATGATGATTGGAGGAGCAACCACGTCTCGTGCCCATACTGCGGTTAAAATTGCTCCTGAATATAAAGGAACTGTTGTGCATGTAAATGACGCTTCAAGAGCCGTAACAGTTGCCAGTCATTTGCTTCAAGAAGAAACCAAAGAAAAATACACACAAGATATTAGAACAGAATATGATGCCCTTCGAGAAGGCTATTTGAGCAGAAGTCGTGATAAAAATTTCTTGACAATTGAGCAGGCCAGAGTCAATAAATTAAAATTAGATTGGGCAAATTATACTCCAGTAAAGCCAAATTTTATTGGAACCAAAACCTTTGATGTGGCAATTGCGGATTTAGTGGATTTTATTGATTGGACTCCGTTTTTCAATTCTTGGGAATTGTATGGAAAATACCCAGCCATTTTAACCGATGAGGTGGTAGGCGAACAAGCCACGTCTTTATTTGAAGATGCCCAAAAAATGTTGAATCAATTAATCAACGAAAATTGGTTAACTGCCAAAGGTATTTTAGGAATTTTCCCTGCCAATACCATTAATGATGATGATATAGAGATACAAGCCCCCCCCGCCCCCGAAGGGGGAGCTTTCCTTACTTTACGTCAACAAAGTTTAAAAACCGCTGGTGCACCAAATATCGCCTTAGCTGATTTTATTGCGCCAAAAGACTCAGGAATTCAAGATTATATGGGTTGTTTTTGTGTAACCACTGGTTTTGGAGTAGAAGAAAAAGCCAAAGCATTTGAAAAAGAATTAGACGATTACAATTCAATTTTGGTAAAAGCCTTAGGCGATCGATTGGCAGAAGCTTTTGCTGAATATTTGCATTTGCAAGTTCGTAAAGAAATTTGGGGCTACGCATCCGATGAAAATTTAACAAATCAAGAATTAATTGCCGAAAATTATAAAGGAATTCGTCCTGCGCCAGGCTATCCCGCTTGTCCAGATCATTTGGAAAAACCAACCATTTGGAAACTCCTAAATGTAGAACTAGAAATTGGAGTAACTTTGACTGAAAGTATGGCGATGTGGCCTGCTTCATCGGTGTCGGGTTATTATTTTGCCCATCCAGAAAGCAAGTATTTTGGTTTGGGAAAAATCAAAAAAGACCAAGTTGAAGATTACGCCAAAAGAAGAAATATAAGTTTGGAACAAGCCCAAAAATGGTTGGCTCCGAATATAAGCCCCTCCTAGCCTCCCCGAAGGGGAGGAACCGAAACCTAGATATAAAAATAGAAATTAATTAAGCAAAAACTGATTTACCCCTATCAGTATTCCCCCTTTGGGGGTTAGGGGGCTTTTATGAAAGTAACAGATCACATAACAGCAGCCAAAGGAGCCACATTATTCTCATTTGAAATTGTACCCCCTCAAAAAGGGAAAAGTATTCAAGAATTATATGATAATATTGACCCGTTGATGGAGTTTAAACCGCCTTTTATTGATGTAACCACCTCACGAGAGGAATACATTTATGTCAATAAAGGCAATGGTTTATTGGAAAAAAAATTAACTAGAATGCGTCCAGGAACTTTGGGAATTTGTGCATCCATCAAGCATAAATACAATGTGGACACCGTGCCGCACGTATTGTGTGGCGGCTTTACAAAAGAAGAAACCGAATACCTTTTGGTCGATTGTCATTATCTTGGCATTGACAACGTCATGGCGTTGCGTGGCGATGCCATGAAAGACGAACAGTCATTTATTCCAACCCAAGGTGGCAACCATTATGCCGCAGATTTGGTTTATCAAATCAAACAATTAAATCAAGGAAATTACTTGCATGGTGTAGCCGATAATGATAACAAATCTGATTTTTGTATTGGTGTGGCGGGCTATCCAGAAAAACATTTGGAGTCGCCATCTTTAACAACTGATTTGAAACGATTGAAAGAAAAAGTGGATGCGGGGGCAGATTATGTGGTTACCCAAATGTTTTTTGACAACAAAAAATATTTTGAATTTGTAGAAAAAGCCCGTGAAATGGGCATTACCGTGCCTATTATTCCAGGAATTAAACCCCTTGCGGTACACAGACATTTACAAATTTTACCTCAAATTTTTAGAATTGACTTACCCGAAGAATTAATACAAGCGGTAGAACAATGCAAAAACAATGTAGCGGTAAGACAAGTAGGTATCGAATGGGCAATACAACAATCCATAGAACTTAAAGCTGCTGGAGTGCCGTTATTGCATTATTATTCCATGGGAAAATCCGAAAACATCCGTCAAATAGCGAGTAAGGTTTTTTAGTGGAAATTTAAACCAAATATACGGGAATTTGGAATAAGGTTGTATCTTGAAAAAAAAGTAGTCGGTTTTGAATCGGTTTTTTTTGCGTGAGGGATAGAGGTGGAAATCCTTTTTGTTTTTTTCTTTAAAAAACAAAAAGGATTATTTCACAATATTATATTTCTTTTGGAGTTCAATGAACGTTGTTTGAAACGTATAGCCAGACCCAGAGTTTACGGAGGGGCACGCCCAAATTATAGGTGCTATAAATCATCGTTTTTTGATATGGTTCGGGCCTTTGAGATATAAAAAATGCCCAATATATTGGGCATTTATTTTTTGATTGTCTTATTTCAAATATACATATAAAATATATTTGGTATTACAACTGATAAATCACGGCTTCGTAAGGTTCAAACTCTATGCCTTTTGAAGGCGTTGGGTAGTTGTGTAATTTTACGGTTGCTTTTGTCAAATTCAGTTTAGTTTTTAAACGGCTTTTTTGATCTGAAAAATTCAAAACTACTAAGAATTTTTTGCCTTTCCACTCGCGGGTATATGCAAAAACATTAGGATTTTGCTCATCAACTACGGTGTAAGTTCCATATACAAAGGCCAATTCTTTTTTTCGGAGTTGGGTTAATTGTCTAAAATAATTCAGAATCGATTGAGGGTCTTTTTCTTGTGCTTGAGCATTAATTTTTTCAAAATTAGGATTCACTTTTAGCCAAGGTTTTCCCGTAGTAAAACCACCATTTGCCGTGTTATTCCATTGAAAAGGGGTTCGGCCATTTTCTCTGGAGGTTTGTTTTTGTCCTTCCAAAAAGGCTTCCAAATCGCCTCCCTTTAACTTCAATCCTTCATATTTATTGCGGGTATCAACGTCCTGATAATCAGCAATATCATTAAATCTGATATTGTCCATTCCTAGCTCGTCGCCATTATAATAAAAGGCTGTTCCACGCATGGTTATTACAAAAGTGGATAATAATTTTGACGAAAATGTTCTGTATTGTGGTGTATCATTGCCAAATTTGCTCAACATTCTGGGTTGGTCATGATTGGCCAAAAAAATAGACAACCACCCTTTATTTTTGAATGTTTGATCGTATCTCGAAAAAATATTTTTAAATTTTACTAATCCAAAATCTTTCAAATGCTTGCCAATATCCACACTTTCAAAATGGTAGGCAATATCCAATTCCTTACGATCTGGATCGACAAATTTTAAAGCATCTTCGGGCGAACTACCCGCCCCTTCGGCCACAGTCATGATGTTGTATTTACTAAAAACCTCTCGATTCATTTCCTGCAAATATTCATGCAAATGAGGGCCAACACCATAATATTTTATAATGTTTTTCTCATAACCTTTTGGCAATTCTGGCCACGAAGTATCTTTTGACGCAAACTGAAAGGCATCCATTCTAAACCCATCAATACCTTTGTCCAACCAAAATTTCATGATGTCGTACACTTCAAACCGTAATTTTGGGTTTTCCCAATTCAAATCTGGTTGTTTTCTCGAAAAATAGTGCAAATAATACGAATCCGTCTGGGCATCATACTTCCAAGCCTCGCTATTCACATCAAAAAAACTCCATCTGTAGGGCGGTTTACCTTTTTCGGCAGGCCACCAATGGTAATAGTTTCTGTAAGGATTGTCTCTAGAAGTTCGGGCTTGTTTGAACCACTCGTGCTCGTCGGAACTGTGATTGACAACCAAATCCATAATCAACTTAATCCCACGTTTGTGCATTTCGTGCAACAACAAATCAAAATCGGCCATCGTACCAAAATCGGCCATAATTTCCCGATAATTGCTAATATCGTAGCCATTATCATCATTTGGCGAAGTATAAATTGGGTTGAGCCAAACCGCATCAACACCCAAACTTTTCACATAATCCAATTCCGATATAATCCCTTTCAAATCGCCAACACCATCCCCATTGCTATCCTTAAAACTTCGAGGATAAATTTGATACACCACAGCCTCTTTCCACCAGGCTCTATCGGCGTCGGTATTGGTTTTTACAAGCGTATTTTGAGCCTCGGTCAAACTAGAAACCATCATAAATACTAGAATTAATAATTTTTTTAAAGTTAATTTTCTCATTTTTAAAATATATTTAGTTGCATTTTTCTTATTCAAAAACAAAGTAATCAATTCTAATTTTTTTCAAAACCCATCGTTGCTACTGCATCCACATCATTTGCACACACCATTAGCTCCATAAATTCATTTTTTTGGGCACCTGATCCGCCCTCCGTTCCCGCTTTTTTTTCTTGCCGCAAGCCCAGCAAACCCTTTAGCGGCAAGAAAAAAAGAGCTCCACTCAGGTCGGGGTGCGGGGCTTGTGCAAGCATTTTATTATTGGTTTGATTCACCAAAATTTGGGCATCAACATCCCTCAAAAACCTATTTTTTTTCAGTAATACTAATGGCATACCCTCCTCCAGGAGCACAATATTGAGCCAAATTGGTTTTGCTAGTTACCTCTAGTTTATATATTTTATAGGCTTGCGGATTTGTTTTATAATGGGCATCCTTTGCATCGGCATATATGGTGGCTACATACTTTTTGTTTGTATCCAAAAACGACAAAACCATACTCGATGTACGGGCATAATTGCCATTTACATTACCAACAAACCAGTTATTACTGCCTTTTGCCTTACGAGCAACTGTAATATAGTCGCCAGGCTCGGCTTCTAAATAAACGCTTTCGTCCCAATCAACTGCCACGTCTTTAATAAACTGAAAAGCATCTGGAAAACGGTTGTAATGTTCTGGCAAATCAGACACCATTTGCAAGGGGCTATACATCGTTACATACAAAGCCAATTGATTGGCCAACGTAGCATTGACATGCGATTTGTTGTCTGGATTTATTTTGCTCATGTCCATTTCAAAAATTCCAGGCGTATAATCCATTGGCCCACCAATCAATCTTGTAAAAGGCAAAATGGTAACATGGTTTGGCTTTGATCCGCCAAAAGCCTGATATTCTGTACCTCTAGCAGCTTCGTTGCCTATCAAGTTAGGATATGTTCTACAAATTCCGGTAGGTCTTACGGCTTCGTGTCCATTGACCATAATGTGGTATTGAGCCGCTTTTTCTAATACATGTTGGTAATGGTTTACTATAAATTGGCTGTAATGATAATCTCCAACAGGCACTATATTGCCTACATAACCCGTTTTTACGGCACCATAGCCGTTGTCGTTCATAAACTGAAATGCTTTGTCCAAATGGCGTTCATAATTGCGTGTAGAACCCGATGTTTCATGGTGCATGATCATTTTTACGCCCTTAGATTGAGCATATTGATGAATGCCTTTTACATCAAAATCGGGATAGGGCGTTACAAAATCAAACACATAATCTTTGGCATGTCCAAACCAATCTTCCCAACCCACATTCCAGCCTTCTACTAAAAGCCCTTCGATGCCATTTTGCGAGGCAAAATCTATATATTTTTTTACATTTGTTGTGTTGGCTCCATGGGTACCGTTGGGTTTTGCTTGAGCAAAATTTGTAACTCCCAATTGAACCGATGGAAACTCATTTGTATAAGACCAAGTGCTTTTGCCAGTTATCATTTCCCACCAAACGCCTGCATATTTTATTGGTTTTATCCACGAGGTATCTTCAATTTTGCAAGGCTCGTTCAAATTTAAGGTCATTTTCGAGGCCAGTATTTGACGGGCATCGTTGCTTACCATTATGGTTCTCCACGGCGTTTGTCCAGGGGCTTGCATATCGCCTTTGTCGCCATTGGCATTTGGTGTTAGCCACGATTCAAAAACCATGTTTTTGTCGTCTAAATTCAAGTGCATACAAGCATAATTAATCAAAGCAGCCTCGTGCAGGTTAAGGTACAACCCGTCTGCAGTTTTCATCATCAATGCCGTTTGAACACCTGTTTCAGAAAAAGGAGTTTGCGAACAATTTGGGGTAACAGCCTGTTTATGTAACCCTCTGATTTCTGATAATTTAGAGGTAATGTAGTCGTACTCTTGGGTGTCATAATCGCCCGCAATCCAAAATGCCTTGTGGTCTCCTGTCATTGCAAACTGTGTTTTTTCCTCTTTGATTGTAAAATACACTAAATTTTTCTGACTAGGAAATTCATATCTAAATCCAAGCCCATCATCAAAAAGTCTGAATCTGATAACGATTTGTCTGTCGGTTCCTTTTTGGTTCAAAGTAACGGCCATTTCATTATAATGGTTGCGAATAGTAGCTACCTCGCCCCAAACGGGTTTCCAATTTTCGTCGAAAGTGCTGTTTTTTGTATCTACAACCATAAAATCATGTAGCAAGGATTTGGCATCGTTTTTCAATTCCAATCCCAATTTACTTGGTTTGATTACCATTTTACCTTTAAACGAAAGTTGGTACATAGGTGTTCCGTTATTTTGTAACGAAAAATCCATAACCAATTGTTGGTTTGGCGATTTGAGTTGTTGCCCTATTGCTCCTTGAACAACCAAAAGCCATAAAAATCCTTTAATAAAAATGTTCTTCATCTTGTTTTGTTTTTTAATTGATGCAAATTATTTTTTCTGGTAGCAAAAATAATTACTTATCATTTGTTTTTTACTATTTTTTGCTGTTTGTGCCTCGTTTTATTTTAAAATAACAAAATAGCTATTTTGATTGAATTTTTAATAACAAATAAGCCATTTATAAAATAATTTATATAAAAAAAAGCTTTTAGTTTACAAAAAAAATAATTTTGTTGATGCCAAAAAAACCATGGAGCCACTTGAAAAGCTTCATGGTTTTTGGAATAAAAAAATGTAGTTTAGTTGCAATTTAATTATCAATTCAATAATTATTCTATAAAATTACAAAACAATATTCAATAATGGTATGTTTATTTTAAACGAAAACGATTGATAAATATCGAAAACGATTTCGATTTCTTTGACATGACCGTAATTTTGGTTTCAAAAGGCCATTTCTGTTTTAGTCTGCCTTTGGATGTGCCATCTTATTGAAAAACATCATGGCACTTTGGACTAATTATTCCATTCTTTTGGTATAAAAAAGTATTGCAAACAAGCAACAATAAATATTAATAAAACATCTATTGAAAATAAACTGCAAAATACTTGACAACGCCCTTTTTACAATCGTATATTTGCCACAATTAAATTTTTAGTGAAATAAACAGCCTAATTTTAATTTTTTTAAACAATAAATAAGCAATTAATGAAATTATCACAATTCCAATTCAATTTACCCAAAGAACTTTTGGCCGAATTTCCTGCAGAAAACAGAGATGAATCACGTTTGATGGTTGTAAACAGAAAAACACAAACCATAGAACACCGCATGTTTAAGGATATTATAGATTATTTTGACGATGGTGATGTTTTTGTAATAAACAATACCCGTGTTTTTCCTGCACGATTGTATGGTAACAAAGAAAAAACAGGGGCAAGAATCGAGGTATTTTTATTGAGAGAGCTTAATGCAGAACAACGTTTGTGGGATGTATTAGTAGATCCAGCACGTAAAATTCGTATTGGCAACAAACTTTATTTTGGTGATGATGATTCATTAGTAGCCGAAGTAATTGACAACACCACTTCGAGAGGTAGAACGCTTCGTTTTTTGTTTGATGGATCCTATACAGAATTTAGAGAAAAATTAAAAGAATTGGGCGAAACTCCCATTCCAAAATACATCAATAGAGAGGTGGTTCCAGAAGACGAAGAACGTTATCAAACCATTTATGCAAAAGAAGAAGGAGCAGTTGCAGCGCCAACAGCTGGCTTGCATTTTTCTAAACATTTGATGAAAAGACTTGAAATAAAAGGGGTACATTTTGCTGAAGTAACATTGCATGTTGGCTTAGGTACTTTTAATCCTGTAGAGGTAGAAGATTTGTCTAAACACAAAATGGATTCTGAAGAGCTAAAAATTACGCAAGATGCTTGCGATATTGTAAATGCAGCCAAAACAAGAAAAAGTAAAGTTTGTGCTATTGGAACAACCTCTATGAGGGCTATTGAAAGCTCCGTTTCGTCTGCCGCTACACTAAATCCTTATGATGGTTGGACAAATAAGTTTATTTTTCCGCCACACGATTTTAGCATTGCCGATGCCATGGTTACTAACTTTCATACTCCAAAATCTACCTTATTGATGATGATTTCCGCTTTTTGCGGACACGATTTGATGCGAAAAGCCTACGACGAGGCCATTAAAGAGGAGTATAAATTTTATTCGTATGGCGATGCGATGCTGATCATTTAAAAATAATGAACTCAAAATAGCTAAAAAACCCTAACCTTATTTAGATTAGGGTTTTTTTGTGATGCCATAACAAACACAAATAAATTGGGATAATCTATTAAAAACACAACAAATCTATACATGAAGTATTGTTTTTTGATTGCTATTTTATTTATATTTGCCAATAAAAAATCAAATTAATAAAAATGGTACAATACAACCCCAAAGATTGGATTACATTTATTTTTCGTTTTCATCAATCAGATACGTTTAGACAGCTTATACCCATGATGCTATTTATGGGCTTTTATTCTGGTGGGATTGCCTATTTAGAAATAGAAAAATGGAATTTGTCTGAAAACAGTCACGTAAAAAATTTAACTATCTTGCACTCCACGGTTGGATTTGTATTGTCGTTATTGCTAGCTTATCGAACCAATACAGCCTATGATAGATGGTGGGAAGGCAGAAAACAATGGGGAGCATTGGTAAATAACAGCCGTAATTTAGCATTGAAAATGGCTTGTATTTTAAAAGAAGATTCTGATAAAATATTTTTCCGTAAAGTAATTCCTGCTTATTCGTCGATTTTAGCCAAACATTTGCTCAACGAGGAAGTAGGTAAAGTTCTATTTGAAGGTTTGGATTTACAAATAGACCATCAAAAACACAAGCCTAATCAAGTTGCTAAAATGCTTTTTCAAAAAACGACTGATTTATATCTTTCCAAAAAAATTACCGACACGCAGCTATTGACAATAAATGCTGAACTGCAATCGTTTACAGATATTTGTGGGGCTTGTGAAAGAATAAAAAATACTCCTATACCCTATTCCTATAGTTCATTTATAAAAAAATTTATCTTTTTTTTCGTAATGACATTGCCTTTTGGATTTGTTTTTAGTTTGGGTTATTATGTTATACCCGTTGTCATTTTTATCTTTTATGTATTGGCTAGTTTAGAATTAATTGCCGAGGAAATTGAAGATCCGTTTGGAACAGATGCTAATGATTTGCCTATGAAAAAAATAGCCTCCAATATAAAAAAGCATATTGAAGAAATTTTATAAATATACCAAAATATATTATACTTTCCGTTAATAAAAAAAGCCCTAAATCTGGTTTAGACTAGGGCTTTTTTGATATTATATAATGGCTTTTACTACTGCTTTTGGTGCTTCTTTTCGGGTACCGTCAAAACCATCTACTCCTGAAACGGTGGTGTATTTCAACACATAACGTTTTCCGGGATTGATGATTTGGTAGGCGGCCTGACACATTAAAGTCGCTTCGTGGAAACCACAAAGAATCAATTTCAATTTACCAGGATAGGTATTTACGTCGCCAATGGCGAAAATTCCTGGAATGTTGGTTTGGTAATCCAAGGCGTTGTTTACTTTGATGGCATTTTTTTCGATTTCCAATCCCCAATCGGCAATAGGACCTAATTTTGGTGTCAAACCAAAAAGCGGAATAAAATAATCCGTTTCGATAGTTCTTTGCGCTCCATCTTCGTCAATTACAATCGACTCGATATGGTTTGTGCCATTTACACCCACTACTTCAGCAGGAGTAATCATTCGGATTTTACCTTCGTTTTTCAACTCTTGTACTTTTTCTACTGAGTCCAAAGCCCCTCTAAATTCGTTTCTTCTGTGAATTAAGGTAACCTCTGAAGCTACATCAGCCAAGAAAATACTCCAATCCAAAGCAGAGTCTCCTCCACCGGCAATTACGACTCTTTTATTTCTAAATTCTTCTGGATTTTTGATGAAGTATTTTACGCCTTTGTCTTCGTAGAATTCGATGTTTTCAATCAACGGTTTACGAGGCTCAAAACTTCCTAGACCACCTGCAATTGCAACCACTGGGGTGTGGAATTGCGTTCCTGCATTAGAGGTTACGATGAAGGTTCCGTCTTCTTGTTTCTCAATGGTTTCAGCGCGCTCCCCAAGCGTAAATCCAGGTTCGAATTGCTTGATTTGCTCCATCAAATTAGCGACTAAGTCCCCCGCTAATACTTCAGGAAAACCTGGAATATCGTAGATTGGTTTTTTAGGATATAATTCGGAAAGCTGCCCGCCTGGTTGTGGCAAAGCATCTAGAACGTGACATTTTAATTTTAATAATCCCGCTTCGAATACGGCAAATAAACCTGTTGGGCCTGCTCCAATTATAAGTATGTCTGTTTTAATCATGCTATTGTGTTTTATTCTTTTATAATTATTCTTCTTTTTATTGGTTATACCATTGTTTATATTTTTTAAACATTAAGATATTAAGTTTCATTAAGTCTTAAACTGTCTTAATTTCTTAATGTTTCCTTAAATCATGCAAATGAACTAAATTTTTTAACCATTAAGTCATTAAGTTTCATTAATTCTTAAACTGTCTTAATTTCTTAATTTTTTCAATAAATTATACAAATAAACTTAAATTTTTTAATCATTAAGTCATTAAGTTTCATTAAGATTTAACTTGATTTTTTTAATGTTTGAATATCAATATTTTATGCAAATGAACTTAACTATTATTTATACTTTTTAAACATTAAGGCATTAAGTTTCATTAAGATTTAACTTGATTTTTTTAATGTTTGAATATCAATATTTTATGCAAATGAACTTAACTATTATTTATACTTTTTAAACATTAAGGCATTAAGTTTCATTAAGATTTAACTTGATTTTTTTAATGTTTGAATATCAATATTTTATGCTAATGAACTTAACTGTTATTTATATTTTTTAAACATTAAGGCATTAAGTTTCATTATGATTTAACTTGATTTTTTTAATGTTTGAATATCAATATTTTATGCTAATGAACTTAACTGTTATTTATATTTTTTAAACATTAAGGCATTAAGTTTCATTATGATTTAACTTGATTTTTTTAATGTTTTGAATATCAATATTTTATGCAAATGAACTTAACTGTTATTTATATTTTTTAAACATTAAGGCATTAAGTTTCATTAAGATTTAACTTGATTTTTTTTATGTTTGAATATCAATATTTTATGCAAATGAACTTAACTATTATTTATATTTTTTAAACATTAAGGCATTAAGTTTCATTATGTCTTAAACCGTCTTAATTTCTTAATTTTTTCCTTAAATCATGCAAATGAACTTAAATTTTTTAACCATTAAGACATTAAGTTTCATTATGTCTTAAACCGTCTTAATTTCTTAATTTTTTCCTTAAATCATGCAAATGAACAAATAATTTTAGTTATTAAAGCTAACATTTGTCATTTTTCGTTTAATTGCTATTTTTTGTTTTTCAACGATTCGGTAATTTCATTCATCTTTTGGACTTTTTCCTCAAAATTTCCTTTTAATGTTTTTCGATATTCGTTCAGGTTTTCAACCATTGTATTGATGTCGTCTGGAATTATTTCTTCAAAAAATTCTCTCAAGCGCTTGGCTGTTGTTGGTGATTTTCCGTTGGTCGAAATGGCAATTTTCACATTTCCTTTGGTAACAATGCCTCCCAAATAGTAATCACACAACTGAGGTGTATCCGCAATATTGCAAATCAAATGACGCTTGCGACATAAATCAAATACTCTTTTATTCACTTTCAAATCATCCGTACAAGCAATCACCAAATGGCGTTTGCGGAGCATCCAACGATTGAATTTCTTAGCCGTGAGCTTTACAGAAGGATGTTGAGCCACTAACGCTTCCAATTCAGGAAGAAATCGTGGTGCTACCACCTCAACATTGGCATTCGGACTGGATTTCAACATAAAAGACAACTTTTCTAAACCTACGTTTCCGCCACCCACAATCAACACATTTAATTGATGTAGTTTTAAAAACACTGGATATAGTTCGTTTCTTTCTTCCATGATTAGCCTCTCCCCAGCCCTCTCCAAAGGATAGGGAGCCGAGTCTTGAAAATAATTTAAATCTTATTTACTAAATAGTCGTGATAAAAATCTTTTAGTTTATTGCTTTCTCTCACTACTTCGCCAATGACAATAATGGCTGGAGAACTTAATTTTTTTGCTGCTACTACGTTTTGAATAGTATCAATCGTTCCCACTCCTATTTTTTCTTTTGGAGTCGTTCCGTTTTGAATAATGGCTACTGGAGTAGTTCCTTTTGATTCGTTTTGGAATAAATTCACAATCTGATTCAATTTACTCATTCCCATCAAAATCACCACCGTTGCTGATGATTGGGCTGCTAAGGCTACATCATTCGATAATTTTCTATCTGAAGTAGTTCCTGTAATTACCCAAAAACTTTCTGAAACTCCGCGTTTAGTTAATGAAATTCCTTGATAGGCCGGTACTGCTACCGAAGAAGAAATTCCAGGCACCACTGCTGTTGGGATTCCGAAACTTTCTACAAAATCTATTTCTTCGCTTCCACGACCAAAAATAAACGGGTCGCCACCTTTCAATCGCACAACATGTCCGTAAGTCAAGGCATTGTCCACAATCAATTGATTGATTTCGTCTTGCGAATAGGTGTGACATCCTTTTCTTTTTCCCACAAAAATCTTGATTGATTTTTTAGGAGCTAATGTCAGAATTTCTTCGTTTGCCAAGGCATCATACAAAACCACCTGAGCTTCTGCTAAAGCATTGGCTCCTTTGATAGTAAGCAAGTCTGGATCGCCTGGACCAGCACCTACTAAAGTTACTTTGGGTTGAATCCCTCCCCTCCCGAAGTCTCGGGACTCCCTAAAAGAGAGGGAGGAAGCACTGATGTAATTTATATTTTTATGCATTAGCTAAATCTTTTTCTCTGTATTTTTCAATCGTTTCGAAGAATGCTTTTGCTTGTTCTAAATACTGTTTTGCAAACGCTTCTGATGGTTCGTTGGCTTTAATTTGGTACACCAACTCTTTGAAAGCAGTTGCTAGTTGAATCTTATTGGTTTCCACAAAAACGGTATCAAACAAATCGATGATTCCGGCGTGGTGGTTTGTTTTTTGATTTTCAGCAAGCAATAAAGCTTTGGCTGCATTTACAAATCCTGCATAGGTCAAATAAATTGAATCCGACCATTTTTGATCGTTTAATGCTTCTTGAGAGAACGTCAATTTGTCTTTGGCTTCAACCAATAAAGTAGCTACTAAGTCAATCACCACTCCTGCACATTCACCCACACCTACTGCTTTTACGTAGTTGTCGGCATTTCCCCAATCCACAAAATCGGCTTCTGTTAAGTTGGTTACATCGGCTAAAGGTTTCAAAAATTCGTAAAAATATTTTTCTCCTTTGGCATCATAATAATTCAAGAACGATTGTCCATTGGCATTCGCTTCAAAATCATTTAAGATCAAACGCAAGGCTTCAGGTCCTCTTCGACTTGGAATTTTAATTACTTTATCTGAAAAACGACCTTGGCCATTTCCTAAGTTACCACCTCCCAACAATACTTGAAGGGCTGGCGCTACTAATTTTCCAGAATTGATTGACATTCCTTGGAAACCAATTTCTGCCATATTATGTTGTCCACAAGCATTCATACAACCACTAATTTTAATCGTGATTTCTTGATTGTTGCTGTATTGCGGATATTCTGTTGCTAAAACGCGTTCTAATTCTACTGCAATTCCTGTACTACTGGCAATTCCTAAGTTACAGGTATCTGTACCCGGGCAAGCTGTAACGTCATTGATGGTGTTGTACCCTAAAGTAACAAAATCCAACTTGGCTAATTCTTGGTAAAAGAATGGCAAGTTTTCTTCTTTAATGTTACGAATCAAAATGTCTTGACGTAAGGTAAAACGCAATTCATTGGCACCATAATTTTTAATCAAATCAGCCAAAGCTCTTGCTTTATCCGTATAAAAATCGCCTAAAGCCACTTTGATTCCGATAGCTACATAACCCGCTTGTTTTTGAGCAATGACGTTTGATTTTTTCCAAGCCTCAAAAGCTCCAACATCTTCGATAGTTACTTTTGGAACTTCCAAAGCCGGATCTGGAATTGGACCGTCAAAAGCAGTAGTGTCAATTTCAACTGTTTGGTGAGACAAGGCTTTTTTCTCTTCTTCAACCAATCGTAAGAATTCGTCTTTACCAATTTCTTTAATTAAAAATTTCATACGGGCTTTCAGACGTTTGGCTCTTTCGCCATAGCGATCAAAAATACGCAAGACTCCTTCTGTCATCGGAATGATTTGATTGACCGGAACAAATTCAGAAAGTAATTCGGCATGACTGGGTTGCGAACCTAATCCACCACCTAACATTACTTTGAATCCCCGTTCTCCATTGACAATTTTTGGGATGAATCCCAAATCGTGTAAATAACTCAAAGCCGTATCTTTATCAGAAGATGAAAAGGCCATTTTGAATTTACGTCCCATTTCTTGACAAACTGGATTTCTCAAGAAAAACTGAAACAAAGCGTGTGCATAAGGCGACACATCAAATGGTTCTTCTGGGTCAATTCCTGCATTTTCACTGGCTGTAATATTTCGAACGGTATTTCCGCAAGCTTCTCTCAGCGTGATATCATCTTTTTCCAAATCAGCCCAAAGCTGCGGAGTTCTATCCAAACTTACATAGTGAATTTGAATATCCTGACGCGTAGTAATATGCAAACGTCCTGTCGAATATTCGTCAGACACTTTAGTAATACGGACTAATTGTTCGCTACTCACTTTACCAAAAGGCAATTTGATACGAATCATTTGTACACCTTCTTGACGTTGCCCATAGACACCTCTGGCCAAACGAAGGCTACGAAAACGCTCGTCATCAATTTTTCCTTCTTTGAATAATCGAATTTTTCTTTCTAAATCGATAATGTCTTTTTGGACAATCGGATTTTCTATTTCGGTTCTAAAACTTTCCATTTCTTATTTAGTTGTTGGTTGTTGGTTGATGGCTATTGGTAGTTAAACTAGCAACTGAAAACTATCAACAAACAACTAATTTATAAATCCAACTCCCGCTGTTGTGTTGGTATTGGCGTCAATTAAAATAAACGCTCCATTTGATTTATTATCGTTGTATTTATCAAAATACAATGCTTTGCTTAATTTGATAGTCACTTCTCCAATTTCGTTTATGGCTAATTGTGTAGCAGGAACAGCTCCGGAATAATCCGTTGCGATTACATTTTTGATCGCATCAATTTTAGCCAAAACTCTATTCGTATTGTGTTGTACCAAATACTTGGTTCCTGGCACTAATTTCTTGCTGTTCATCCAACAAATAGTCGCATTAATATCTTTTTCTACTTGCGGTAATTCTCCTGATTTTACAATCATATCGCCTCGAGTTACATTGATGTCGTTTTCTAATTCTAATACAATAGACGAACCTGCTTTAGCTTCATCAAATTGTTGGTCAAAAAAGTGAATTTTGGACACTTTCGATTCGGTTAACGAAGGTAAAACCGTAACAGCATCGCCAACTTTAATTGAATTACCGTATAATTTCCCAGCATAACCTCTAAAATCGTGGTATTCTTCGGTTTTTGGACGAATCACCGTTTGCACAGGAAAACGTGTTTTCCCTGTTTCAAAAACATCTTCTGGTTTCAAATCTTCTAAATGTTCCAATACCGTTTGCCCAGTGTACCAAGGCATGTTTTCTGACTTATCAGCCACATTTCCACCGTTAATAGCACTTAACGGAATGTAACTTACGTTCTGTTCTTTGAACGAACTTTTAGCATTCAAAGCTTGGAAGTCAGCTTTGATTTTGTTAAAAACCTCTTCTGAATACTCCACCAAATCCATTTTGTTAACTGCAACAATTACCTCTTTAACACGCAATAAATTATTGATGAAAAAGTGACGGTAAGTTTGCTCAATCACTCCTTTTCGAGCATCAATCAAAATGATCGACACTTGCGAAGTCGAAGCTCCCGTTACCATATTACGCGTATATTCTACGTGACCTGGCGTATCGGCAATAATGTAACTTTTCTTTGCTGTCGAAAAATAGATATGCGCCACATCAATGGTGATTCCTTGCTCTCTTTCTGCAACCAAACCATCTGTAGCCAAAGAAAAATCAAGATAATCGTAACCTTTTTGTTTGCTACTTTTTTCTATTGCTTCAATTTTATCCGTAGTCAATGATTTGGTGTCATACAATAACCTCCCGATTAAAGTACTCTTTCCGTCATCTACACTTCCTGCTGTTGCTATTTTTAAAACTTCCATTTTAGTTATGTTTTTTGTTGATGTTTTTATGTTTAAAAACTAACTTTTATATTCTTAATTGATGATAAATACTCAATCTAATTATGTTTCTATCGAAGTAATCAATTCCAGTTGTTCTTTGCTGAAAACTGTTCATATATCCTAATTCTACTGCTACATCTGAACTAATCCCATATTGCAAACCAACATATACTCTGTTTTGGTCAAAAGAATTATAAACTGCATTTTTACCTGCATTAATCATTATTTCATCATAAACAATGGCTTTGAGGTATCGCTTTTCCTTTCTCCAAAAAGTATATTCTCCCTGAAGTCGATACCTAAATCTCCAAAAAAAAGTAGTCCCAGTTGTCAAACCTTGCCCATCAGCATTTTGAAAAAATCTTTCCTCAATTTGGAATCGTTGATTGAGTACTATTTTACTCCAATTTTTCTTCCAGGTTAAATCTTGCTGCAATCGGTATTCTGGAATATTAAATCCCAAATTAACTTCAGGAACTTGAGTTGCAACCGAAAAATAAACAATGCCAGCACCCAACTCCACTTGTTCAGAAATTTTATGTCTTCCCTGAACCCTTATTACAAACAAATTCTGAACGATTGAATCTAAAAAAACTCTATTATCAAACTCTGAATGAATGGACCACTTTGGATTTATTTCTACCTGATTGTAATATCTTGTCCAAAGTAAGTTTTGATGATCAATATTCTTTTGCGTTTGTGCCGTTATAACTGTTCTTGCTAGGATAAAAAAAAGAAACGCTTTTATAAAATTCATATTTTCCTAAAAGTACCCTTGTTGTTTTCTTTTCTCCATTGCAGCCTCTGAACGTTTGTCGTCAATTCTAGCCCCTCTTTCAGAAATGGTTGAGGAACGAATCTCTCCCACTACTTCTTGAATGGTAGCTGCATACGATTCGACAGCCGCCGTACAACTCATATCTCCCACCGTTCTAAAACGAACAATTCGTTCTTCAATTTCTTCATTTTCCTCTTGATAGACAAATGGCGAATGGGACCAAATCAATCCGTCTCTTAAGAATACTTTTCGTTTGTGTGAAAAATAAATCGACGGAATTTCAATCCTTTCTTGTTCGATATAACTCCAAACGTCTAATTCTGTCCAGTTGGAAATTGGGAAAACACGAACGTTTTGTCCCAACTCAATTTTTCCGTTCAACAAATCAAACAATTCAGGACGTTGGTTTTTCTCATCCCACTGACCAAAATCATCACGAACTGAAAAAATACGTTCTTTCGCTCTTGCTTTTTCTTCATCTCTTCGGGCTCCTCCAATACATGCATCAAATTTGAATTCTTCAATAGCATCCAAAAGCGTAGTGGTTTGCAAGCTATTTCTACTCGAATATTTTCCAGATTCTTCTACTACTTTTCCTTGATCAATAGCATCTTGTACGTTACGAACGATTAATTCTAACCCTAATTCGGCCACCAATTTATCTCTAAATTCAATCGTCTCAGGAAAGTTGTGTCCAGTATCTACGTGCAATAATGGAAAAGGAATTTTGGCAGGGAAAAAGGCTTTTTGTGCCAAACGCACTAATGTAATCGAATCTTTTCCTCCTGAAAAAAGCAATACGGGTTTCTCAAATTGCGCAATTACTTCTCTAAAAATGTATATCGCTTCGCTTTCTAAAGCATTTGTTTTTACTATTGAACTCATTTTATTAGCCCCCTAACCCCCAAAGGGGGAATTTAATTGTTAATATATTAGCCCCCTAGCCCCCGAATGGGAACTGTTGGGATGTTTTTTAATTTTTCATTTCAACGGATTCAAATCCGTTTTTTTTTTATTTCAACGGATTGAAATCCGTTGCTACAAAATCAATCGTTCCTACGGAACTAAACGGTTGATTGTTTTTTTTTCATTTCAACGGATTGAAATCCGTTGCTACAAAATCAATCGTTCCTACGGAACTAAACGGTTGATTGTGTTTTTCTCATTTCAACGGATTGAAATCCATTTTTTTTTATTTCAACGGATTGAAATCCGTTGCTACAAAATCAATCGTTCCTACGGAACTAAACGGTTGATTGTGTTTTTTTCATTTCAACGAATTGAAATTCGTTTTTTTTCATTTCAACGAATTGAAATTCGTTTTTTTTCATTTCAACGGATTGAAATCCGTTTTTTTTTCATTTCAACGGATTGAAATCCGTTGCTACAAAATCAATCGTTCCTACGAACTAAACGGTTGATTGTGTTGCTGTTTTTTTATTTTTATCGTGTTAAAACTATCTTCCTATTTTGTTCCCTCTTCGGGGGCTAGGGGGCTATGCAACCCACACTCTTTATGACTCGTTTCCCACGACCATCTTCCTGCTCTAATGTCTTCGCCTGGCAAAATCGCTCTGGTACAAGGTGCACAACCAATACTTACAAAACCTTGTTTGTGTAAACTGTTTTGTGGAACGTTATTCTTTTCTAAATGTTGTTCTACTTCTTGTAAGGTCCATTTTAACAACGGATTGAATTTGATAATGTCAAAATGAGCATCGTATTCAAAGAAATTCAAATCACTTCTATTCTCTGATTGCTCTGCTCTCAAACCCGTAATCCAAATCGCATTGCCTTGTAAAGCTTTGGTTAAAGGGATTACTTTTCTTATAAAACAACATTCCTTTCTATTTTCTACCGAATCATAAAAGCTATTTGGTCCTTTCTGGTTCAACAAATTTTCAACTGCTATTGTATCAGGAAAATAGGTTTTGATTTCGGTTTTGTATTTTTTTACTGTTTTGTGAAATACATCATACGTTTCTTGAAATAAACGTCCTGTATCTAAAGTAAAAACCGTTATTGGCAACTGATTTTGACCAATCAAATCGGTAATTACTTGATCCTCCTGTCCAAAAGAAGTAGAAAAAACGACTTGATTTGGATATTCATTCGTCAAAAAAGCAAGGATTTCCTCGATAGAGAAATCTTTTGTTTTTTCTGCTAATTCTTGTGCTTTTGTTTGATTCATTACAATAATTTTGATAAAGTTCGTAAACTAAGGATGATAATTAAAATGCCTACTGCTACCATCATGGGTTTTCTTTGGATTTTATTTACAAGATAAGCGGCTAATGGAGCAGCTAAAACACCCCCAAGAATCAAACCTAAAATCACTTGCCAGCCTTCGATTCCGCCAAACATCATAAAGGTAATGCCACTGGCAAAAGAAACAGCAAACTCTGCTGCATTAACAGAGCCAATGGTGTAACGTGGGTTTCTACCCCTTCCTAAAAGTGTTGAAGTAACAATTGGTCCCCAACCACCGCCACCTACAGCATCCATAAAACCTCCAAAAATGGCTAAAATGCCCAACTTTTTAGTTTTTTTCTTTATTATTGTTGTTTGCATCGAGCGGGCAATAATTACAATGGCAAGTACCATCATATACACAGCAATAAAAGGTTTAATCATTTTGCCATCAATCACGTCTGAAAGTAAATATGCTCCAATGGTAGCCCCAATTACACCCGGTATCAATAGATTTTTAACCAGCTTTTTATTAATATTTCCAAAGCGATGATGCGAAATTGCAGAAGCTCCCGTTGTAAACATTTCGGCTACATGTACTCCCGTACTACTAATAGCGGGAGGAACTCCATAAGCCATTAAAAACGAAGTAGAGGTTGCTCCGTAGCCCATTCCTAGCATACCATCGACCAACTGTGCTCCTATTCCAATTAAAAAAAAGATTAAAAAATCTTGATTAAAACCGTTTATCAAGCCTTGAATCGAAAATTCTTTGTAATGTTTGTATACCAGAATCAAAAGGAGTCCAATAAGTAATAAAACAGGTAGTACAACCCATATATTGACTGGTTTTGATGTTGCCTGCTTTGAATTAACTGTATTCATTAGTGTATTGATTTCATTTTTTATATCAAATCTATTATCCTATCGACTTAATAGGTTATTTGTTTAAAAAAATATTCTCTGTTAGAGAATAGGTTGAAACGAATAAATTATTTATCCTATCGGATTAGTAGATTATTTTGCAAAGGTATTTCTTTTTTTTAAAAAACAAAATCTTTTTTCTAAAAAAATTAATGTGCTAGCTACAAATTGTATTTTTGGTATTGGCATCTCTTTTATTAAGTATCCCATTTCATAATTCATAAGTTAGTTTTCAACTTTTTTTTGAAGCTTGATTCATTCATTTCTTTGCTTCGTTATGAGTTCCATTTCACGCTAAGGCTCAGAGACGCAAAGGAAATACTATGACTATTGGGTATGCGTTACAAACAGTCCTATTTTTATTTATACCATTTTTCACTTTTCGAAGAAAATAATGGTTCACGTGAATTTTAAGCGGATTAAGCAAATAATTTTTCCATTCTGAACAGAAAGAACCAAATGCTCTTATAATCCTAACAAAAACTTTTCGACAAACCCATAAGTAGCGTGAATATAATCGGTTTAACTCAAGGATTTTATTTTTTATAGGTATTCGTTTTCTTTCAGTTCGTTCAATAGGAGTTTAACTTATGGATTTTATTTTTTATAGGTATTCGTTGATTACAATTCATTGTTCGTGCTTCGCACGCAACGAAACTCTAGCGTTGATTGTTTTTATAGAATTCGAACTAAAGTTTTATTAATGTTTTGTAAATCAATCATTTACAATATTTATTTTTTTATTATTCCTCCTAATTTTTCCGCTTTCGTACTGTTAGCTTACGGGGTCAGGGCGTGAGTCTAGGGGGAATTACGCACAACGTCAGTCTGTGAAAAAACCAACTCAAAAAGAGAAAGAATTCGGATACCTGTCGGAGAAAAATTCCATACAGCCAATTCTCAAGGACTCATTTTGATTTTTTTCACAGTCTGACGTGTCGCCGCTTGCAGAAGTTGGGGATTTGGTTAGCCCGAACTTTCAGTAAATCACTGATCACAAAAGCACAAAACAATGTATAAAGTCAAGACCAAAACCCCAATTTTTGCAAACCACTGTTAGCGGTAGTTTTTATTTTTCAGTACCATTTCGGTACAAAATTCTGGTGCTTCTAAAGGAATTAAATGTCCAAAATTATTGTTTTCAATAAATTGTTCTTCACAAAGTATTTTTTTCCAACGTCTTCTAATTTTTTGATTAAAAAAAACAGAGGGTTTTCCTGCTATTATTTTTATTGGCATTTTTAAATTTGTAATAATCTTGTCAAGGTTTATAGGTAAAGCATAATTTGAGGATTCCCAATCTTTTGGGAAAATCAATTGAAGTTTTCCGTTTTTATTTTCTAAACAATTTTTGGCAAAAATTTTTAAATTTTCATCTTTAATTCTTTTATATGCTGGAGATTTTCTTAAGAAATTATAAAATTCTGTTTCAGTTTCCCAAATTGTTTGCTTTTTAAGTGTACTTTTAAATGGTTCTAAATGTTTTTTAATAAAATAAGGTATTAGTTTGATTCTTATTTCTTGAGATTTGGTTACAGAAACTGGGTCAATAATGATTAATTCCTTAAATAAATCGGGTCGTTTATATGCCGCAACTATTGTTGCATTTCCTCCTTGTGAATGACCTAAACCAACAATTGGTTTATTGTAATGATTTTCTATAAACGCTATTAAATCATCAGCATAAGTTTCCCAATTTGTTTGATTTTTAGCATTTCCCATTTTGTCCCAAGATGCTCTAAAACTCAAATTTGTAACACAATATTTTTTAGAGATTATCTCTAAAAATGGTTGGTAAACTCCAATTGGTAATCCATTTCCTGAATAAAAATGGGCATTTTCTCCATCATTATTTAGTTTATAAAAAGTTGCTTTCCAATCATTTATTGTTATTACTGATTTTTTGTAAGTCATAAATTAATTTTTTTGGTAGTTTTTAAAGTTTCTACTTTTAGAAGTGATTAATCTATAGCATTTTAGAAATTAGTTCTTTCAATATTTTGTAGCCAACCATTGCGGTCATATTATTGACATCTCTAATAGGATTATATTCTACGATATCAGCACCAATAATATTTGCTTCAATTTTTTGGATTATGTTTATAAGTTCTCTTGAAGTCATTCCTCCTGGTTCGTGATGCGATATTCCTGGGGCAAATGCTGGGTCGAGTACATCTAAATCTATTGAAATATAAAGCGGTGATTTTAGTTTGCTTATAAAATCGGTATTGAAATCTTTCATTTCGATAATTTCAACGTTAAATTTTTTCGCTTGTTCTCTTTGATGTTTATTTAAAGTTCTAATACCAACTTGTGTCAAGGAATTAATTTTGCCACTTTCCATTATTCTTGCAAATGGAGAAGCGTGAGAATATTTATTATTGTCAAAGTTGTCATATAAATCTGAATGAGCGTCTAAATGTAAAATATTAATTTTTTCTGTTTTTTCTGAAAAAGCACTAATAATAGGAAATGTTACAGAATGGTCGCCACCAATTGAAATAACTTTTTCGTTTCCTAAAATTAGTTCAGAAATTTTGTTTTTTATTTTTTTGTAAGCAATTTCAGGGTTTGTTTCTTCAAAATTAATATCTCCTAAATCAACATAATTTTCGTCTTTCTTGATTTCAGTTCCGTTTTCGGAATATGAATTTGCTGAACCTTCTTTTTCCATTAATCTAATTCTGTCAGGTGCAAAAGATGGTCCTTTTAAAAATGAAGAATTTGAGTCATAAGGAATTCCAATTAGTTTTATCATTGTGTATTGTATAATATTTTGTTTTTATTTCGTTGTTTTTGCGTTTTTCAGGAAAATTACCGCTAACTAGTCAATATACGAAAGTTATTGCGTTTTTAACATATTTTTGATTGGCAAAAACTTAAATATAATCATTTGTTGTTTAATTTTATAATTGTCAAATTTATTAAATTTATTAAAACAACCTATTATTTTTATTTACAAATTTTTATTTTTATTTGCATTGTTTACTAATTTATCTAAAGGACTTTCTATTTTGTACACCACATTGCGGGTTAAATGGGTATAAATCATGGTGGTTTTTATACTAAAATACTCTAACTAACGTTTTATTAATGTTTTGTAAATCAATTATTTACAATATTTATTTTTTTATTATTCCTCCTAATTTTTCCGCTTTCGTACCGTTAGCTTACGGGGTCAGGGCGTGAGTCTAGGGGGAATTACGCACAACGTCAGTCTGTGAAAAAACCAACTCAAAAAGAGAAAGAATTCGGATACCTGTCGGAGAAAAATTACATACAGCCAATTCTCAAAGACTCATTTTGAGTTTTTTCACAGTCTGACGGTTTGCAGCTTGGCGAAGTGGCGGATTTAAAGGCACAAATTTTCAATTTAGCACAAATGTACATAAAATCCCCAAATGTTCAATTTAGCACTAAACCCGCCATTTTGCCAAACTGCTGTTGTCTGCTGTTTTTTTAATCACATATAAATTCCGATTTCTTTAAAAATTCTTTTGTTGCATTTATATCGCTAAAATCTAATTTAATGATTTCCTTAATTGCTCTTTTTTTGTTTTTTGAATTTTCGTAGTATTTCTTTGTAATGATGTACCCGATAAAATATCCTAGATCAGCAGTTTTTTCTTTCATAGTTGCATTATTTGAAAGCCAATTTTGATACTCATAACCATTCATTTCTTTTTGAAAATCTCCCCACAGACTACATTGATTTTTAATTCCGTAATCAATATAGGGTGCTTCTACTTTTCTTTGCAAAATAAGTTCAGTCAAAAAATCAGCGGAACCTTCTTTGATACACATTCCCAAAAGATTTGTCTGTTTATTATTGTTAAGTTTTTGTTGAGTGTGTACAAGTTCGTGAGTTGTTAGAAAAATTATTCCGCTATTTATTTTCATACGGTCTTGATAATTTATTGGAAGTTCAGAAAAATCTACATTTTTGTCGGAAGATGCAAGTTCAGAACCTATAATTAAGTTTCCATTAATTACAGTTCCACCACCTTTTAAATTTCCAATTGTATAATAAATTTGTGGAGGTTTAAAGTTTTCGTAAAGTTTTTTGAAACGAACGTAAATATTTTCAACTTCCTCGAAATCTTTGTTAATGCATTCCGTTTTTTGTCGAATTGATTTCCAAAATTTAGGATAGTCGTTAAAAGATTTTACCCAACCTTTTGAAGTAAAACTTCTGGAAGCAATAAAGTCGGTCAAACCTATAGAAGCGTTATCAATATAAATTTTTTGAAAGATAGCAATTTTTTGTGTTGAATCTTGAGTTCTGTTAACTTCATCAAAGGCTTTCCAAAAATTTTCAATGTCATTTGTCTCAATAAAATTCTTAAAATTTCGTGTTTGTCCGAAAGCAAGGTTTGATATAATAAATATCAAAAAAATCCAAATTTTGTTTTTCATACAGGTTTTTTCTAAAATAGCAGACAACTAGTCAATATACGAAAGTTATTGCGTTTTTAACATCATTTTGATTGGCAAAAACTTAAATATAATCATTTGTTGTTTAATTTTATAATTGTCAAATTTATTAAATTTATTAAACCAACCTATTATTTTTTTTACAAATAATTATTTTTATTTGCATTGTTTACTAATTTATCTAAAGGACTTTCTATTTTGTACACCACATTGCGGGTTAAATGGGTATAAATCATGGTGGTTTTTATACTAAAATACCCAAGAAAACGAAAAAAAAAATACACATTGACCATATTTTCTAACAAATGTGCCGCAAAACAGTGTCGCAAGTTGTGCATGGTGGCTTTTTTGTTTTGAAAAGGCAAAGTGAAAAAAGTAGAAATAGAAATTTGAAAAAAACTTTGGTGAATGGAGACTGTCCGTTGGAGGTTGCCCGCATGAGGGATAGAGCAAGGCACCATGTGCTCGTGATAGCCCGACGGCAAAAAAAGGAAGCCCCGCCTGAAGGGTTTGGGGCGTGGGGGCTTGCTTTTTTTTGGCGGCATGCCCTATAAATGAGGGGCTCTTGTGTGGGGGTTGTTCAAGGGGTTGGTTATGCCCTGTTTTTGGAGTCTATCACTAGGGTTACGGGGCCGTCGTTGAGCAATTGTACTTTCATATCGGCACCAAAAACGCCTGTTTGTACGGGTTTTCCTAGCACGTGGGCTACTTGAGCCACCATTTGTTCGTATAGCGGCAGGGCAATTTCGGGTTTTGAGGCCTTGATGTAGGACGGGCGATTTCCTTTTTTGGTTAGGGCCTGCAGGGTAAATTGGCTTACAATTATGATGTTGCCCTCAACCTCTTTTACAGAGAGGTTCATCACGTGGTTGTGGTCGTCAAATAGCCGTAGGTGTACTATTTTTTGGGCCAGCCAGTCAATGTCTTCCTGATTGTCTGCGTCTTCTATGCCTACAAGCACGAGCAGTCCTTGTGCTATTTGTGCTACAATTGTTCCATCGACTGTTACAGAGGCCGAGGCAACTCGTTGGATGACTGTTTTCATGATTCTCGGGTTTTATCACTCGCCATTCGGTCTTCTTGATATACGTCTATGCGGTAATGTTCGTCGTCGCCTTCCAGTATTTTCAAATAGCTGTGGTATCTGGACCACGCAATTTCGTCTTGTTCTAGGGCGGCTTTTACGGCACAGTGTGGCTCTTCTTTGTGCAAACAGTTGTGGAACTTGCATTGGTTTTTTAGTCTAAAAAATTCAGGAAAATAGCCACTAATTTCGTCTTTTTCCATATCTACAATGCCAAATCCTTTGATGCCTGGAGTATCTATAATTTTGGCCCCAAAACTCAAATCATACATTTCTGCAAACGTGGTGGTGTGCTGTCCTTGCTTGCTTTGGTCTGATATGTTTTTGGTTTTCAAATGCAACGAGGGCTCAAGGGCATTGACTAACGTAGATTTGCCCACTCCCGAATGTCCCGAAAACATGCTCACCTTGCCCAGCATCAATGCTTTTAAGGCTTCTACCCCTTTGCCCTCGGTAGAGGATACCCGCAAACAGCGGTAGCCAATGTTTTGATATACATGTTGCAAATACAGTTGTTCGTCGAGGGTTTGCTCGTTTAGGGTGTCTATTTTGTTAAAAACCAATATGGCCTCTATGTTGTAAGCCTCGGCCGTTACCAAAAACCGATCTATAAAACTTGTAGTCGTTGGCGGATTGCCCATTGTAATTAACAAAAAAACACGGTCGATATTGCTTGCAATAATGTGCAATTGCTTCGATAAATTTACAGATTTTCGTACAATATAATTTTTTCTGTCGTGTATTTTAGCAATGCTTCCCGTGCATACGTCCGATGTATCGTCGTGTTCATAGCTCACCACATCGCCAACTGCAATCGGATTGGTACTTTTTATACCTTTCATCCTAAACTTGCCCTTGATCCTACATTCTATAAACGAGCCGTCTTCGGCCCGAACGGTGTACCAACTTCCAGTAGATTTGTAAACAATACCTGTCATTAATTTTGATTGGTTTTAAATAAAAATGATCTGGCAAAGATAATCAAATATCTTTTTCGGCTCCCATATTTGCAACACATTTTTAGCCCACAGCAGTACCCCTTGCAAACCCAAGCGGCATTTTTTCCGACATATTTTTCAAAAAAAAATGCTGTTAGCCCCTTTCAATCAGTCATCAAAACAACCATTAGGGCATGCCGGCAAAAAAAAGAAAGCCCCTACGCCCCAAACCCTTCAGGCGGGGCTTCCTTTTTTTGCCGTCGGGCTATCACGAGCACATGGTGCCTTGCTCTATCCCTCATGCGGGCAACCTCCAACGGACAGTCTCCATTCACCAAAGATTTTTTCAAACTTCTTTCTTTTCGTTTTTCCCACTTCTAATTTCTTGCTACTAACTTCATACTTCATTTTTCAAACTTCGTACCTCTAACTTCCCCCATGGTATTGGAACAAAAAAATGTAAAAATAGTTTTCAGAAATAAAAAAAATGTTTTATGTTTGCAATGGATATATGTGATGGTTAAAAACGCAATAACTTTCGTATATTTACTAGTTAGCCGTCAGTTTAGCGGAACGCAATAAAATCGAACTTTAAAGTAGAAAATAATGATAAATGAAAACAAACAATCGAATTTTTTAACCATTTTTAAAGTTGGTTTAACTTGTATATTTATTGGTGGATTTATTGGGGCGATTACAAATATGATTAATGGTGCAATTAGTCCAAATTATTTTCGAATTGTAATGGGTTGGGATTTTGAAGATATTTGGATTGCAAGTGTTGCGCAAGGAATATTTGAAGGATTAATTTACGGTGTAATTTTCTCTTTAATATTTACAACAGGATTTGGAATTATTACAAAAGGAAATGCAACTTATAATTTTGCGATAAAACAACTATTGAAAATAATATTAATAGTTTTTAGTTGTTGGATAATTGGAGGAATAATTGCAATTCTTCTCGCTTCTTTAAGTCCAGAATTTTATAAATCTCATTATTACAATGTACCAAAAGAGAAAACCGAAATGTTGAAATATGCTTGGGTTGGAGGTTCAATTTGGGGTGGAATGATTGGCGGATTATTAAGTGCTGTATTTGGGGTTGTAGTAATTAAAAATAATTGGAAAGAAAAAATCGAAACTGAATAAAAACCCGAACGGCTAACAGCAGTTTGCAGAAATGGCGGGTTTTGGGTTTAATTTAAAGTTAGTTTTATACTTGAGGGTTTAGTTGGATAAACCTATCCATAAGTGAGATATATCCTCGTTTGGTTTCAAAAAGCATGTTATTTTTATTCATGGCGACCTTCTTTTTTAATCATTTTTACTTCAAAACCAATTTCTGATAGATTTAAAACCTCCACAAACGCATCGATAAAACATACTTGATTTTCGGAGCCAATAGTGTCCTCCAAACTAGAAAGACGCATTTGTAAACGGGCTATTCCTGTGATATGTTGCATGGCTAAATGTACAAAAAATAATAATAAAAAACACTATTGTATTTTATTATTTTATTATTTTTGAAAAATATTTAACGGCAGTTTTTTCACAGACTGACGTTGGTGGCAAGCATACCGAACGACACGATTAAAATGAACAAATATTGAAAATGGAACTTAAATATAGAATTGGAACACTTGAAGACAAAGAAAAACTCCAAAAACTTGGCTTAAACTCTTATGGACAATTTAAAGAAGTTTTGACAAAAGAGAATTGGGAAAAGATGAATTCATTTTTGACAGCAGAAAATTCGTATTCAGACTTACTTTCAAAGTCTAAATGTTTTGTTTGTGAGATAAAAGGTGAAATAATAGGAATGGCATACCTTGTGCCGAAAGGAAATCCGACAGATATTTTTCACGCAGATTGGAGCTATATTAGAATGGTTGGAGTTAATACTGAATATGGAGGAAAAGGAATTGGAAAAAATCTAACACAAATGTGTATTGACTTTGCGAAAGATTCCAATGAAAAAATAATCGCTTTGCATACTTCTGAATTTATGGATAAAGCAAGATACATTTATGAAAGTATTGGTTTTGCACAAATAAAAGAAATTGAACCACTGTTTGGGAAGAAGTATTGGCTTTATAAACTTGAAATTTAAACTGAAAAATGCCAGCCACCAACAGCAGTTTACAGAAATGGCGGGTTTTGGATTCAATATAAAGTTAGTTTTATACAGGAAGGTTTAGTTGGATATACCTATCCATAAGTGAGACATATCCTCGTTTGGTTTCAAAAAGCATGTTATTTTTATTCATGGCGACCTTCATTTTTAATCATTTTTACTTCAAAACCAATTTCTGATAGATTTAAAACCCCCACAAACGCATCGATAAAACACACTTGATTTTCGGAGCCAATAGTGTCCTCCAAACTAGAAAGACGCATTTGTAAACGGGCTATTCCTGTAATATGTTGCAAGACTAAATCTACAAAAAATAATAATAAAAACACTATTTTATTTTATTTTTTATTATTTTTGAAAAATATTTAACAACAGTTTTTTCACAGACTGCCGTTGGGCGATATTTTGACCGAAAAAATGAGAAAAATGAAAATAATTTATTTCATATTACTTTTTGCATTTATTAGTTGCGGAAAATCAACATCTCAAAATCAAGCATCAAGAGAACAAAGAGTTGAACTTGATTCTGAAAATAAATATTGGGATTCGATTTGCAAAGTAGAAACTAAAAATGCTGAAAAAGATATTAAACAAAATAAGTTAACGTATTTTCATTCTTTCGGAATGGTAGTTCAATATCGAAGTAATGAGGAAATGAATAAGTTGCTTTCAAAATACAATATTAGAATCGATTCTGCTTTGTATTATTGTACAGTTCCAGGTGAATTACAAAATTGTTACGCAAATAAAATGGCACAAGAAATAGACAAACGATTTGGAAAAAATTTTATCGACTCATTAAGAACTGTTGCGGAAAAACAATATGTAAAAAATAATCCGAATAAAATCTATGCCTTTGAGGAATGCGATACTTTATCCAGATATCCAAATGATAAAAGTTATTCAGTCTTTTTTAAAAATTATAAAAATGACTTTTTTAAAATTGCTGAATATCCGAAAGATTTTGAGTTTAGAAAGGAAAAAGATTCTTATTCTTGGATTTCAGCTGATTTCATTTTGCACAAAGACGGAAGTGTTACAGACATAGATATTGAATTAACTTTTCAAAACAAAAAAAATTATAAGTATTCTTCATACTTTACGAGTAAGTTAAAAGAATTTATATTAAAAACTAAATGGATTCCTGCTAAAAGTATGGGAGAAATTGTCAATAGCAAAGTACCGTTAACAATTCATTTTAAATAAACCAAAATTAAACTTATGAAAAAATTATTATTAATTGCCATTTTTGGAATAATCACTATCTCAAACGCACAAGAAAAAGATTCTAAAGCAAACAAACTAGACAATAAAATGTTTGGAAGTTGGAAAGGTTCGGAAAACGATAATCAAAGAAAAGGACTTGTCAAGTATTGGATTCAACATAGATTTGAAGATGGTACTTTTTTGCTTCTATTTACAGCAGTTGAAAATGGAGAAGTTGAAAGCTTTGTTGAGAAAGGACAATGGTGGATTGAAAATGGAGAATTTCACGAATTACATTTCAATTCGGGTAAAACTGATGTTTACACTTACACTTTTATCGATGATAATCACGTTAAATTTAAAGCTAAAAAAGTCGGAGTAAGTTTTGAGAATTTGGAATATGAATTTATTGATACAAAAATAGAAGACGAATAAAAAAACATCACATAACAGCTAGCCTTTCGTTGCGGCTGCAAGCCGAACAATGAATTGTATTCAGCAAATACCTATAAAAAATAAAAATACATGAGTTAAACCGATTACATGCACACCCCTTATGGGTTTATCGAAAAGTTTTTGTTAGGATTATAAGAGGATTTGGTTCTTTATTTTTATTAATAATTGTAAATAAATGCTATTTTATATTTTTTTACTATTTTTGAAAAATATTTAACGGCAGTTTTTTCACAGTCTGCCGTTAGCGGTCAGGCTAAGTGCGAAACCGAAAGAAACTACCCAAATTTACATCTAAAATGACAGACTTAATTACGATACGAGAATACGAAACGACTGACAAAAATGAAGTCATCAACATAATAAGGTTGAATACACCGAAATATTTTGCCGTTAACGAGGAAGAGGACTTTATTAGGTATTTGGAAACTGAAAGAGAACTTTATTTTGTCTTGCTTTATGACCAAAAAATTGTAGGGTGTGGTGGAATTAACTTTGAAGACCACAAAAAGACAGGAATAATAAGTTGGGACATACTTCATCCCGATTATCAAGGAAAATCTTTAGGGACAAAATTAATGAATCACCGAATTGACAAACTAAATGCTGTTGGTGGAATACAGAAAATTATTGTAAGGACATCACAAGTCACTTACAAATTTTATGAGAAACAAGGTTTTGAGTTATTTGAAACCAAAAAGAACTATTGGGCAGATGGGTTTGACCTGTATAATATGGAGTATAAACAAAAATGAAAACTACAGTGAAAAAAGAAGCCCGGACCGCTAACAGCAGTTTGGCAAAATGGCGGGTTCAGTGCTAAATTCAAATTCAGTTCTTCGATTGAACTTTTGTGCAAAACTGAACATTCGTACTTCTAATCCCAGCCTTCGCAAAGCCCCAAAACGTCAGGCGATATTTTGACCGAAAAAATGAGAAAAATGAAAATAATTTATTTCATATTACTTTTTGCTTTTATTAGTTGCGGAAAATCAACATCTCAAAATCAAGCATCAAGAGAACAAAGAGTTGAACTTGATTCTGAAAATAAATATTGGGATTCGATTTGCAAAGTAGAAACTAAAAATGCTGAAAAAGATATTAAACAAAATAAGTTAACGTATTTTCATTCTTTCGGAATGGTAGTTCAATATCGAAGTAATGAGGAAATGAATAAGTTGCTTTCAAAATACAATATTAGAATCGATTCTGCTTTGTATTATTGTACAGTTCCAGGTGAATTACAGAATTGTTACGCAAATAAAATGGCACAAGAAATAGACAAACGATTTGGAAAAAATTTTATCGACTCATTAAGAACTGTTGCGGAAAAACAATATGTAAAAAATAATCCGAATAAAATCTATGCCTTTGAGGAATGCGATACTTTATCCAGATATCCAAATGATAAAAGTTATTCAGTCTTTTTTAAAAATTATAAAAATGACTTTTTTAAAATTGCTGAATATCCGAAAGATTTTGAGTTTAGAAAGGAAAAAGATTCTTATTCTTGGATTTCAGCTGATTTCATTTTGCACAAAGACGGAAGTGTTACAGACATAGATATTGAATTAACTTTTCAAAACAAAAAAAATTATAAATATTCTTCATACTTTACGAGTAAGTTAAAAGAATTTATATTAAAAACTAAATGGATTCCTGCTAAAAGTATGGGAGAAATTGTCAATAGCAAAGTACCGTTAACAATTCATTTTAAATAAACCAAAAATAAACTTATGAAAAAATTATTATTAATTGCCATTTTTGGAATAATCACTATCTCAAACGCACAAGAAAAAGATTCTAAAGCAAACAAACTAGACAATAAAATGTTTGGAAGTTGGAAAGGTTCGGAAAACGATAATCAAAGAAAAGGACTTGTCAAGTATTGGATTCAACATAGATTTGAAGATGGTACTTTTTTGCTTCTATTTACAGCAGTTGAAAATGGAGAAGTTGAAAGCTTTGTTGAGAAAGGACAATGGTGGATTGAAAATGGAGAATTTCACGAATTATATTTCAATTCGGGTAAAACTGATGTTTACACTTACACTTTTATCGATGATAATCACGTTAAATTTAAAGCTAAAAAAGTCGGAGTAAGTTTTGAGAATTTGGAATATGAATTTATTGATACAAAAATAGAAGACGAATAAAAAAACATCGCATAACAGCTAGACTTTCGTTGCGGCTGTAAGCCGAGCAATGAATTGTATTAAACAAATACCTATAAAAAATATAGTTAATGAGTTAAACCGATTACATACACACCCCTTATGGGTTTTTCGAAAAGTTTTTGTTAGGATTATAAGAGGATTTGGTTCTTTATTTTTATTAATAATTGTAAATAAATACTATTTTATTTTATATTTTTTTACTATTTTTGAAAAATATTTAACGGCAGTTTTTTCACAGTCTGCCGTTGGGCGATATTTTGACCAAAAAAGACGAATAAAAATCTTAAAAAAATTAATATGAAAAATCTATTTAGAATTTTTGCGTTGATGTTCATATTTGTAAGTTGTTCCAAAACTGAGGACGATACAAATGATCAGTGTACAGGAAACTGTACAATACTAAAAGGTAATTTTCTAACTTTAAATAATGAACCAGTACCAAATGTCAAAGTTTCGATGAAATATATTAAAAGTAATGAACTGGCATTTTACTCTCGAAAATTGGTTGATACAAAATCAGACCAAAATGGAAATTTCAACAGTAATTTTTTCATAAAAGACAATGAAATTGGAAATACAGGAGGTTATTTCGATATTGATATTGACGACTCTAATATCGATGTGAATAAATATATCAGAACTAATAATTTAATAGGTAATACAACAGCTGATATAGGATTTGCAATTTTTTCAATCACAAATAGAGATACAATTATTAACAAAACATTTTACTTTCCAAAAAAAGCTTATATAAAAGTAAATTTAAACAACTTTACACCTTTGCAATCTGACGATTATTTTGAAGTGCAAACATTATATCCATTTGGTCCAAAAATTGGAGTAAATACTTTCCTAAATTCAGAATATTCAACAGGTTTTAGTGGATATGGAAATTGGAGAGCAATTAACAATAATAATTTACTAAATGTATTCGTAGCCGAAGGAGAAAACAACGTAATAAGAATTTTTAGAAGAAAAAATGGTGTAAATACAAGTGAAGATATTCCGATATTCATTCCTCAAAATAATACAATAGAATTGACATATGACTTCTAAAAAAACATCACATAACAGCTAGACTTTCGTTGCGGCTGAAAACCGAGCAATGAATTGTAATCAGCGAATACCTATAAAAAATAAAAATACATGAGTTAAACCGATTACATGCAAACCCCTTATGGGTTTATCGAAAAGTTTTTTGTTAGCATTTAAAGAGGATTTAATTTCTCTTTTTTATATCTATTTATTACACCTACAAGGTTTTGGAAACCTTGCAGGTGAGAAAACGTAATTCGCCACTCCCACACAAATCCCTTCGCATGCTTATCAGAAACTCCTTGAATATGTTGCATGGTTAAATGTACAAAAAATAATAATAAAAAACACTATTGTATTTTATTATTTTATTATTTTTGAAAAATATTTAACGGCAGTTTTTCACAGACTTACGTTATAAGCCATTTTAAACACCATCGCAATGAAGAATTATTTATATCTTATATTATTCCTAATTTCAACAATAATGAATGGACAGGAATTGTCAAATAAAATTGAAAAATCTACGTTGGAATATCGAAAGTTATTTTTAGAAAAGAATTTTGAAAAACTTTGTGATTATGCAACTCCAAAATTGATTGAGCAATTAAAAACAAAGCAAGATTTGATTTTCTTATTAACCGAATTGAATAAAAATGCTGAATCAAAAGGAGCAAAAGTTACGAACATCACTTTCGGAAAAAACTCTGAAATAATAGAATATAAAAATCAATTACAATGTAGCATTCCATTCTCACTGGAAATGGAAGATGAAAAAAAGAAAGTTACCATTTCAGCTGGTTTAGCTCTTATTTCATTTGACAAAGGAAAAACTTGGTTATTCACTTTTAAAGTAGAAAAAGAGCAGGAAATTAATAACGCAGTTTTAGACTTAGATAACAGAATAATGATTGCCGAAAGAAATCAAAACGTGATAAATAAATAAAAAAACATCTGCCAACAGCTAGCGTTTCGTTGCGGCTGCAAGACGAGCAATGAATTGTAATCAACGAATACCTATAAAAAAATAAAATCAATGAGTTAAACCGATTACATTCTCGCCCTTATGGGTTTATTGAAAAGTTTTTTGTTAGCATTTAAAGAGGATTTAATTTCTCTTTTTTATATCTATTTATTACACCTACAAGGTTTTGGAAACCTTGCAGGTGAGAAAACGTAATTCGCCACTCCCACACAAATCCCTTCGCATGCTTATCAGAAACTCCTTGAATATGTTGCATGGTTAAATGTCAAAAAAAAAAAAACACTATTGTATTTTATTATTTTATTATTTTTGAAAAATATTTAACGGCAGTTTTTCACAGACTGACGTTGGGGGCATGCTTCCGAACACCCTTCTTATGCTAAAACTTAATGTAATAGAGATAACGCAATGGGACAAAGAAGTTACTTATATCTAATACCAAATATACATATAAAATAGTCCAATCTATTGGTTCTTTTTTGCTAAAATTATTAAAAAAAAATAGTTCCGTAGCCCAGCTACGCAAAAAAAAATTTTGAAAATTTTTTCTAAAAAATAACTACGCATCTTTGGACTATTTTATAAATATATTAGGTATAACTTTTCTAATTGTATTAACTGGAATTTTAAATATCGGATTTTATTATGTTTGTATTTGGACAATTATAGTTGAAATTAAAGCATATAAAAGGCAGATTGCATAAAAGCCAACCTCAATACGTCGGGGGTATTGTTGGGTTTCAAGCACCAACACCCGAGCGCTAGCAAATAGAGGACTTCTATAAAAAAACCTTTGTCAAAGTCTGAGCTTTGACAAAGGTTATGTGTTTTGATAAACTGTTTGACATTGATTTTTAGTGGGTGTACATGAAACTCATGTGATGTATATCCATAAAAAAACCGTAGCCCTTTCATGCTGTTTGATAAAATTAAGCATTTAGTATTTTTTCTTGATGCGAAATACTTTCTTGGTGAATGGCTTTAAACATTTTTAAGATAAATTCTTCGCTTAGGCCTTTTTGCTCGCCTTCGAGTATCATTTTGCCTAAAATTTCATTCCAACGGTTGTTTTGCAACACAGCCACGTTGGCATCTTTTTTTACCTGACCAATTTCGTCGGCTACTTTCATTCTTTTGCCCAATAAGTCCAATAAATTAGCGTCCAAAACATCAATATTGGCTCTCAATTTTGTCATTTTTTGAGTAAATTCGTCAGAATCACCACTTTGTTTTCTTACTTTCAAATCTTTAAAAATTTGTTTCAAAGCAGCCGGTGTTACTTGTTGTGCCGCATCGCTCCAAGCATTATCTGGATCGATGTGGGTTTCAATAATCATTCCGTCATAATTCAAATCCAAGGCTTCTTGCGTTACTTCTAAAATCATATTGCGGTTTCCGGTAATGTGCGACGGATCGATAATCAAAGGCAAATCAGGGAATTTATTTTGCAATTCGATAGCAATTTGCCATTCTGGAATATTTCTGTATTTGGTTTTTTCATAGGTAGAAAAACCTCTATGAATAACGCCTAATTTTTTGATGCCTGCATTGTACAAACGCTCTACACCACCAAGCCACAAAGCCATGTCTGGATTGACAGGGTTTTTTATCAAAACAATTTTGTCTGTATCTTTGAGGGTGTCGGCAATTTCCTGAACCGCAAATGGGTTTGCAGTGGTTCTTGCACCCACCCACAAAACGTCGATGTCGTTTTCTAAAGCCAGCTTACAATGGGCTGCCGTTGCTACTTCTGTTCCCATCAACAATCCGGTTTCGGCTTTGGCTTTTTTTAGCCATTTCAAACCAATTTCGCCAACGCCTTCAAAACCTCCCGGACGTGTTCGGGGTTTCCAAATTCCTGCTCTAAATACACTTACGTCTGAATCTTTCAATTCGTGTGCAATTTTCAAAACTTGCTCTTCTGTTTCGGCACTACAAGGCCCAGCAATTACCAATGGGTGAGACAATTTGAAGTCGTCTAACCAAGCTCTCATTTCTTTTTTGTTTTCCATTTTTTTTGTGTGTTTAATTGTTTCTTTCTTCTTTCGGCTACATTCTAAATAAAATACAGCCAATAAATTAATATATTTTGGGCGTTCCCACAAGGGTCGGGCTATCCGTTTCAAACAATTTCATTCATTTAAAACCACATCATCCAAATTTACCCCTTCATACTTAAAATTTCTTTTATCCGATTGGTATTTTTCATTTCATTGAAAATAGCTTCATAGTCATCACTTTCTAATAATTCCTTAAAATGCGACAAATTATTGATATACTCTGAAAGGCATTTGACTACTTGTTTCTTGTTTTGACTAAAAATGGGTGTCCACATGGCAGGCGAACTTTTGGCCAATCGTACGGTGCTTTCAAATCCGCTACCGGCCATATCAAAAATGTCTTGTTCGTCTTTTTCTTTGTCTATTACCGTTTTGCCAAGCATGAACGAACTGATGTGCGACAAATGCGATACATAAGCTATGTGTTTGTCGTGCGATTTGGCATTCATATAACGGATTCTCATGCCCAATTTTTGAAATAAATCCAAAGCTTTTTCTTGCAATTTGAATGTGGTTTTTTCTACCTCACAAATAATATTTGTTTTGCCTCTAAAAAGGCCCGTTATGGCCGCTTTTGGTCCCGAAAATTCTGTTCCAGCAATAGGGTGAGTTGCCATAAAGTGTCGTCTTTTTGGGTGGTTTTCAAGCAATTCGCAAATGGGCAATTTGGTAGATCCTACATCAAAAACCAAGGTTTCGTCTCCTATTTTTTCTAAAATTTCGGGCAGCAGTTTCAAGGCTGCATCAACGGGAACGGCCACTATCACAAAATCTGCTTGATGCAAATCGGTTAAAGTAGCTTTTTGGTCAATGATGCCTAACTGCAAGGCCTCGTCCAAGTGAGCTTCGTTAGCATCTATCCCAAAAATTTGAGTGTTCAAAACGGTTTGTTTGAGGTCCAATACCATGGAACCGCCAATCAAACCAATGCCAATTACAAATATTTTCATTTAAAAATTTATTTTTTGTACAAATATTTATTTACAATAATATATTACAATCTGTCTATAGCTTCCTGAATTAGTGCCTCTGAAACACACAACGAAAATCGGATGTAGCCAGCTCCATTGCTACCAAAAATACTGCCTGGAGTAATAAAAATGTGTGCTCTTTTTAAAATGTCATCTACAAAATTTTCGCCAGATGTTATGCCTTTTGGGAGCTTTGCCCATACAAAGAGTCCAACGGCCTTTGACTCTACTTCGCAACCTAATTTTTTGGCCAGCTGAAAAGTCAAATTTCGTCGTTTTTCGTATATTTTATTTTGATCTTCAAACCATGATTTGTCGAGCTTCAAAGCTTCAATAGCCCCTTTTTGAATGCCATAAAACATGCCGCTATCCATATTGCTTTTTACTTTTAGTACAGCGTCTATATAATCAGCACGTCCAGAAATCATGCCTACTCGCCAGCCTGCCATGTTGTATGTTTTGGACAACGAATTGAGTTCTAAGGCTACCTCTTTTGCTCCTTCTACTTGCAAAATTGACATCGGATTTTGGTTCAAAACAAAACTGTAAGGATTGTCATTGACAAGCAAAATGTTGTGTTTTTTGGCAAAGGCTACCAATTTTTCAAACAAAGCCAAGCTGCCTGTTGCCCCCGTAGGCATGTGTGGATAGCCGACCCACATGAGTTTTACTTTTGACAAATCCAAAGCTTCTAGTGCTTCAAAATCGGGTTCCCATTGTTGAGCAGCTTTCAAATCATAATATACGGTTTCGGCCTGAACCAAGTGGCTAACCGAGGTATAAGTAGGGTATCCTGGATTGGGTACTAAAACCTGATCGCCTTGATTTAAAAAAGCCAACGACAGGTGCATAATGCCTTCTTTTGACCCCATTAAGGGCAAAATTTCGGTATTAGGATTCAAGTTTACCTTAAAATGTTTTTGATAAAAATCGGCCATGCCTTGTCTGAGTTCAGGCAAACCTTGATAGCTCTGATACTGATGGGCATTGGGCTCTAAAACGGCCTCTTGAATGGCTTTTATAACCGCCTTTGAAGGGGCCAAATCTGGGCTTCCAATTCCCATGTTGATCACTTTTTTGCCTTCGCTAATCATTTGTCTTACCTCTCTTAGCTTGCTCGAAAAGTAATATTCTTCTACCGTTTGAAGTCTTTTTGCTGTTGTAATCATTTGATTTTGTTGTTTTTAAATTCGCCCAATACTTTAAAATAAGATGCCATAATGGCTACCAACGATTTGGCTTTTGCATAATCCTGATAGGTTTCAAAGGTAACATCTACAAAAAAAGCATACTTCCAGGGGGTTTCTATTTTGGGCAACGATTGTATTTTGGTTAAATTCAATTTGCAATCGCTCATCACGTTCAATACGGCCGCCAAACTGCCTCTTTTGTGGTCCAGTTCAAATTTTACAGAGGCCTTATTGGTTGTTTTTTCGTCTATTGCAAAAGTTTTTTTGGAAATAATCACAAACCGGGTCATGTTGTTATTAATGGTTTGAATTTCAGGAGCTATAATATCCAAATTATACATTTCTGACGCTACTTTGCTGGCAATGGCTGCTATGCCTTTGAGCTGGTTTTGTTGTATCCGTCGGGCGGTTTCGGCTGTGTCTTTGTCTTCAACAAGCTTGATGTGTGGGTGCTTTTTCAAAAACTCCATACATTGCAAAAGGGCCATTGGGTGCGAATGTACTTCTTGAATATCGGATATTTGCTGTCCTGACAAAGCCATCAAGTTTTGTTGAATTTCCAAATAATATTCGCCAATTATTTGAAAATCATTTTTATCAATCAAAGCATAATTGGGAATTATCGAGCCCGCAATAGAATTTTCTAAGGCCATAACGGCCAAATCCGAACGGCCTTCGAGTAGGCTGTCCGACAATTCTTCAAACGACAAACACTCATCTATTTCGATATTGTTGCCAAAATATTCTAAAGCCACCTGATGATGAAAAGCCCCTTTGATGCCTTGAATGGCAATTTTTTTAATCATTATTTCTACTTGTTTATTCTGGTATTGTATTTTTCTTAATTTATTTTTCTAATATTTTGAATATCAAAAAAATAAGTCTGTTTTTTTAACAATTTAAAAGCTACATTTTTTTCCATAAAAAAATCCTGATTTGCATCAGGATTGTATATTATGTTTGAATTAATAATTTCTCAAATAACCATATAACAATCCCGTCCTTCTATAAAGAAGAAATAAAATGAATTGCTAAAATAAAATCGGTTACTTAACACGCTTTTTAATGTTGTTTGTTATTTCGGCTAAATTACTGCATTTTTTGATATAAAAAAATTATTTAACGATTATTTGTGAAATTATTTTTCAACAAGCCATTTCTTACCTTCTGATATTCGGGTAACCAGCAACGAGCTGATCAAATCACCATTGGCATTGAGCAGCGTAGCCATAGGATCTACAAGTGTGCCAACAATCATGGCCGCTGGCAGGGCTTGCTCCATTGGAAAACCATATACTGTAATGGCCAAAACCTCGCCAATATAGCCTCCATTTGGAATACCTCCTTCTACAACAGATACGATTATGGTAATGCCTAATGCTAATATTATAGTGTTCAAACTCGTAAAATCTTTTCCAAAAATAGCAAACATTACCGCAATTTTTACAATCGACGACATGGCAGATCCATCTTTGTGTAGTGGTGCACCAAGGGGAATAACCACGTGGCTAATATAACCCGGTACTTTCATTTTTTCGGCACCAGCCAAGTTTGCTGGGATTGTGGCAATGCTACTACATGTGCCAAGGGCCGTCAAAGACGGAGTAATATTGTGCTTCCAAAACAACGACACCCCTTTTTTGCCGCCTGCTACAAAAGCATAAAACGAATAAAAAACCACAAAATAAAAAGCACAAACTGCATAATAAAGCCCCAATGGTTTAGCATAAGCCCCAAACAGTTGAGGCCCAAAAATACCTACTTGATTAGCAAAATAGGCCCCAAGACCAACGGGAGCCAGTTTCATAATCAAGTGCAACAACTGCTTCATTACTTCGTTGCCCGAATGTAAAAACCGCTTAAAATCGTTGCCTTTGTCGCCCGACTGGAGCGTGGCAAAACCTATTAAGAACGAAAAAATAATCAGGGCCAACATGCTTTTTCTGGACAACAATTCAAAAAAATCGGTTGCCGTTAGCAGCTGTGTTATCTGAGTGCCAACCCCCACACTTGCCACACTTTCTGAAGGTAAAGTGGACACAACAAAACTTTGTTGTATCGGAAAAATCAAAACCCCCACAGTCATCAAAACACTAGAAATGATAATAGTAGCCAAAAAAACCAGCAAAATCACCAAAAAAAGTCTTCCTAATTTCTCTGTTTTTTCTAAACTTGCAATCGACGAGGCAATCGTAAAAAAAATAAGCGGAATAATGGCCGTAAACAACAAATTCAAAAAAATATCGCCAAGTGGCTTAAAAATTACAACTTCCTTGCCCATCAAAAGCCCCAAAACGCTACCCACCACAATGCCTCCAAGCAACAGTAAAATGCTCCTGTAATTGTCTATAAAACTATTTTTTTGATTTTCCATACGTTTTGTTTTTTTTGAAGTAAAAGTAAACAAGAAGATTGATTTTTGATCTGAAAAAATAAAAAAATGTTTGTTGAAAATTTTAAGATGAATTTTCCTACGCATTTAACATCAACAGCGTCAATCTTTTATTTTTTTTGACAGTTAATTCATTAAGTACATTTTTTAATAAAAACAGCTTTATTGTTCATTTCTATATCATTTTTTCTTGTGTAAAATAATTTAAAAAAAGAGAAAAAAAGAACTTAAATCAGGCAGATGGCTGGGCTTGTACTAACCTCAAACGGGCTATTTTCATTCCATAAATGACGATTCTTTTTCATTAATTAATCCTTTGGGATTGGTATTAAAAAAAAATGAATTACCTTTGAACAAAAAACCTACTGCCTTGGTTAGTTGTTTTTTTTATAAAAATAAACGTATAAAAATTTTAATATTTGTAAATATTTTAAGTGAAAAAAATGAAATTAAGAAGTTTACATAGTACCAAAATATTTGAATTTTTTGCTCCAGATTATGCAACAACTCTGGAACTCCCATTTGTCGATGTTGGAATCAGTGCGGGTTTTCCCTCTCCAGCAGATGATTTTATTGAATTGACTATTGATTTGAATAAACATCTAATCAAACACAAAGACAGTACTTTTTTCGCCAAAGTCAAAGGCCATTCCATGAAAGATGCGGGCATTTTTGATGGGGATTTATTAGTAATCGATAAGAGTCTAATTCCTCAAGATGGGAAAATAGCCATTTGTCAAATTGATGGAGAATTTACAGTAAAAAGAATTAAAATCGAAAAAGATATCGTTTGGTTAATAGCCGAAAATGAAGAATACAAACCCATAAAAGTAACTCAAGAAAACGAGTTAATGATATGGGGAATAGTAATTCATAGTATAAAATCTTTCTAACTAAACACTAAAAAAAATGTTCGCTTTAGCAGATTGCAATAACTTTTATGCCTCTTGTCAAAGGGTTTTTGAACCACATTTAATAGGGAAACCAGTAGTAATACTTTCCAATAATGATGGTTGCGTTATTGCACGATCAAACGAAGCCAAAGCCTTAGGCATTCCGATGGGCGCACCAGCGTTTGAGTATAAGAAACTATTTGAAGAGCATCATGTATTTGTCTATTCGTCTAATTATGCTTTGTATGGCGATATGAGCAGCAGGGTAATGAATACCCTATCCACTTTTTCACCCGAAATTGAAGTTTATAGTATTGATGAAGCTTTCTTAAAATTAGAAGGTTTTGAATATTTTGACTTGGATGAATATGGTTTAAAAATTCAAAAAACAGTTACCAAAAACACAGGTATTCCAATAAGTATTGGATTTGCACCAACCAAAGCGCTTGCAAAAGTTGCCAATAAAATCGCTAAAAAGTTTCCCGAAAGAACCAAAAATGTATATGTAATTGATACTGAAGAAAAGAGAATAAAGGCGCTTAAATGGACTAAAATAGAAGATGTTTGGGGCATTGGCAGAAAATATGCAAAACGCTTGCAAGCCAAAAATATAAGGAATGCGTATCAATTTACACAACTTACCGATGATTGGGTGCGTAAAGAAATGGCGGTTGTAGGGTTGCGATTAAAACATGAACTAGAAGGAAAACCAACTTTGGATTTAGAAAGTCCAAAAAGCAAAAAAATGATTTCGACAACAAGATCATTTGAAAAATCTTTAACCAAGTTTGAAGATATATCTGAAAGAGTTTCAACCTTTACTGCTTCTTGTTCCGAAAAATTGAGACGACAAAACAGCCATTGTAATATGATTATGGTTTTTGTACTTACCAATTATCACAGACAAGACCAGCCGCAATATTCCCGCAATATCGTAATCAATACAGATTTTCCAACTAACTCTACCATTGAGTTAAATAAGTATGCCCAAATAGGGCTAAAAGCCATATTTAAAGAAGGCTATTATTATAAAAAAGCCGGTGTTATTGTTATGGGTTTGACCCCGAACGACCAAACCCAATTATCATTATTTAATACATCGAACCCAAAGCACCAGCCCTTAATGTCGGTTGTTGACCAATTAAATAAAAGCTATGGCAAAAACAAAATTAAGTTTGGGAATCAATCACTGGGCAGACAATGGAAAATGAAACAAGAGAAATTATCAAATTCGTTTACCACACGAATTGATGAGATAATCACCATAAAAATTTAACTATGTGTTTCCATTCCAAACAAACTAAATCAGCACAGGAAGTAGAAAACCGATTCAAAGCCAAAATTGAAAATGCTTCTTTGTTTCAGCTTCAGGAATCCTGTAACGGATTTGATTTTGGATTAAATCCAATAATTACAGACGATAAACCTGCTGTAATCCAGCATTTTAATTGGGGTTTGATACCGTCATGGTCTAAAGACGAGTACATAAAAAAATTAACTTTAAATGCCCGTATCGAATCCGTTGAAGAAAAACCATCTTTTAAAAGTTCAATAAATAAACGATGTTTGGTTATTGCTAATGGTTTTTATGAATGGCAATGGCTTGATAGCAAAGGAAAGAATAAAATAAAGTATGAAATTGGTGTCGGGAATGATGATTTATTTGCCTTTGCTGGTTTGTATTCGCAATGGGTGAATGCGCATACTGGCGAGATTAAAAACACCTACACCATTGTAACAACGCAAGCCAATGAACTAATGACTGAAATTCATAATATCAAAAAAAGAATGCCCATCATCCTAAAACCAGAAGATGAAGACAAATGGTTAAATCATAATCCTATAAATGATTTTTCATTTCCGTATCAAGTCCCATTAATCGCTCAAAAAAAAGGAACTCATCTAAGCTTGTTTTAATACCAATTAAAGTGTATTCAAAAAGAAATTTTTGTTTTTTTTGTTGAAAAATGAGTTTTAGTAAAGCTTTGGTAGCTAAAAAATTGGATTGTTTTAATTCTTGAAAAAATCTAAAAAGTATTGAATCCTTTGAGGAAATTTGTTTGTTTATAAAACCCTGAAAACAAGTCATTTGTAATTTGTTTTGAAAAAATCCAAACCAATAATTCATTAATTTTTGAAAAAAACCAAATCGGAAAACTTTTTTTGAACGGATTAATTAAATACCGTTCTATTCTTGATACAAAATTTTTCGCATTTCGATTAAATTTTCGATGCTTTTCTTTGAGTTGGGTTCGTCGATAAGTGTGCTTGTTGCATAGCTTTCCTCTATTTTTTCAATCAACGATTCTGCTTGCTGCATCAAAGAGTTATAATCCAATGTACCTGCTTTGATGGCTAACAATTCTTCTCTATTGGTTACCCGTATTTGAAGCGAATTGGTTGATAAAATCTGATAGGCCGATTGTAACAAACGCATGGTGTGCATCATGTTTTTACTGTCATAATTTTTGCCATGCTGCTCGTTTGTTTCATACCGTTGTTGGTTGCGTTTGTTTACCCAATCCCAATATTCGGCATATTGTTTACAATAAACCGAGTAGCCATCTGCATGGCAATATAAAAAGGCCTTTTCTTTTTCCCCTTTCGGAATTGACGAAAGAGCTACTTCATTGGAAAGTTCGGATTTGATAATTCCTTTATAACCTTTACTTTTGGTTGTATCATAATAAAGCGCATAAACCCCTTTGACATGCGGGATATTTACCAAACCGCAATTGGCTTGATCAATAGAATTTGATGCCATCCAAGCGGGAAAGCTAATGCTATTATTTCCTTCAATTATATAACAAAAATCCAATACACTTTTACGTTCTTTCTCCATTGGATTTACAATTTTTTTATGGAGTCCTCGTGCTTTTTTTATTTGTGTATAAGCATAGCCGGCAAACGAATCTTTGCATAATTTGGATAAAAAATCCTGTAGCTGTAATCGTTCCATGATTGGATGTTTGTATAAAATGCAGTCGTCTGGAGTGGCTAAAATTTCTAAAATATTGGGATTATTTTTGAGTAAAAGTTCAACAAATCGTCCTAATTCATAATACACCTCATCATTGGTTTCGTTACTTATTTGCGGAATATAATTCAATCCGAAAAAACAGTTTTTGGGCAAATAAAATACGCCTTTTATATCCGTGTCAGAAGTTGGAGTGTCTAATCCAAAAGATTTGCTTCCTGAAATTACTTCAAAAAGGATAAGATTATGGTTTTTAAGGTCTTGAATGGTCATATTTTACTTTTTTTGAATAGCAATACCGATTGCATAAATGGGAATAATTTTTATTTTTTCGATTTCACCAAAATTTTCTAAAGAGGTTCTAATACCAAATGGGGTGTTTTTTTCTTCCAAAAAAAGATACATACTTTGCATGGCTCCTTTAGTTCCTGCTTTTACCTCAATTGGAATAATGTCCTGGTTTTGTTGGATTACATAATCTACTTCTGCTTGACTATTCTTGGCTTCACGCTGCCAGTAATATAAACCCGCTAAAGGATCGGGATTGTTTTTTTGGAGTTCCAAACCCACAAACAATTCGGCAATTGTACCTTTATTTATTAAATTGAGATCGTCATTTAAAAACAAAGGTGCCAAATCCAAACCCAACAATCGCTGATATATTCCGGTGTCAAAAACCAAAATTTTTCGCTTTTTAGGATTAATTTCTGCACCCAGAGGAATGCCATTACAAGCCGAATGGGTTACAGTATATACCAATCCTGCCATTTGCAAAAGCTCTATTGCTTCTTTTACTTGATAATTTTTGTAGTCCGAAAGCAGCGAATACGAATATTTGGTACCCACCTGCATTATGACGTTTCTAAATACTTCTTGAATCCTTATATGAGGCACTCTTGATTTATATTTTGAAAAATCAGCTTGATAGGTTACTATCAATTCATCCAAAACTTCTTGTACTAAAGCATAGTTTTGGGTTTTTACAAAAGTAGCAACCGCCTCTGGTAAACCCCCAACAATTAAAAACGATTTTAATAGTCTGATTGCTTTTTGGTGAACTAAATCTGAAATTGGTTTCGTTGTTGTAGCGTTTTGAATGGCTTTTAGTAATAATTCTTCCTGCATTGCTATTAAGAATTCTTCAAAAGTAAAAGGGTACACAAACAAATTTGAAATTCTTCCTACTCCAAAAGAAGGCAAATCGGCTAAAGCAAATTCTAATAAAGAACCTGCGGCAACAAGATGCAAATTATTCTTTTTTTCAAAAAAATAACGCAACATTTTAATGGCATTGGGAGCTGCTTGTATCTCGTCTAAAAACAATAAAGTCTCTCCCTCAATAATAGGAATTCCAACGATAATTTCTAACTGACTACAAAGTTCTTCAATGCTCAAATTGCCTTCAAAAAGGGAAACCAATTGCGGATTTTCGTCAAAATTAATTTCAAGAAAATAGGTAAAAGATTGCCCTAAATGTCTAACTGCCGATGTTTTTCCAATTTGCCTTGCACCTCGCAACAACAAGGGTTTTCGGTTTGCTTTGGATTTCCAATCAGCTAATTTTTGGTCTATACTTCTTTTGAAATACATAACGTATTGTTTTTGATGCAAATATAGTTATTTTTGAAAAAATCCAAACCAATAATTGCTTCTTTTTTGAAAAAATCCAAATCAATACTTCATTTTATATAGAAATTAGCGTATTAATTCAAAGAAAAAAGCATCAATTTCTGCACCCATTTTCTTTCCGCTTTTCAATCCGGCCGCATTTTCTTGATTGAACAACATGGTTTGCACTAAAAAATCGGTTATCTCTTGCTCTTTGGGATGTAAATATTTTTCATTTTGATTTTTTTTAACTTCCATTAAAAACGCCACTTTTTCTTGAATATTTGGAGGTGCAATTGGCAACAACGCTTCAAAAGCAACTGGCGGAATACTATTGTTTTCAATAATCCACTTTCCAGCCAAAGCCGTCCGAAGGGCATAAAAATAATTTTTAAGTTTGATTTCTTCAGCTTGACAAAGGGGCATAAAATTTTTTGTGGTTCCCAAATAATGATGCAAACATGCTATGGGAGAAAAACAGTCTAAAGCCAACTCCCTCATTTTATTCATAACATCCTCATTTTCTAAATATACAATAGGCGAAAACAACCACTCCAATAGCGAAGCATTGGATTTGGCTAACAATAATAAGGTTTTCCGAAGATCCCAACCGCTTCCGTCTAAATCGTCTGTGGTCATAAATTCAATGGTGTCTGCTTGTTGTCGAAGCGACAAATAATAATCCAAATTGTGCTTGTAAATAAATCGTATGTCGTAATCACTGTCGGGTGAGGCAAACCCCCAAGCCCGACTTCCCGACTCTACCGCAGTAAGTAGTTCAACTCCTTTTTCAAGAGCAATTTCCCGAAGTTTTTGATGGATTTTTTGTTTCATTTCTATGATTTTTTATAATTTTTTCCAACGGATTGAAATCCGTTGCTACAAAATGAATCGTCTTTTTTCCAACGGATTAAAATCCGTTGCTACATAATGAATCGTCTTTTTTCCAACGGATTAAAAACCGTTGCTACATAATGAATCGTCTTTTTTCCAACGGATTAAAATCCGTTGCTACAAAATGAAACGTATTTTCAACAACGGATTAAAATCCGTCGCTACAAAATGAATCGTCCCTACGGGACTTAACTGGAAATTTGCAATCGCAATACATTAATAGGGCTGGACTAAAGTCCAGCCGTTAATTTAAATACCCGATTATCTCCTTCTCCAGGGTGCGTTTTTTTCCCAATTTCCTGCCATGATGCACCCATAAGGCATTACCTCATCAATAACCGTTCCCAGTCCGAAGGTTTCCATTTGCTCGCGCACCGAAGCGGCATTTTTATAAGCCGATGGCAATTCGGAAATATCGATTTCATTGGAGAAAAAACGAACATCCAAGCCTTTGGTTTCCTCCTCAAAAACGGCTTGCATGGTTTGATGGGCTTTGGTTTTTTTATGTTGGGTTCTGCTGGTATTTCTTCCGGCTCCGTGTGGTGCAAATCCTAAATTGCTCTCGGTTGTTGCGCCTTCCACAATCAAAACGGGTTCTGCCATGTTCAACGGAATCAATCTTGGACCAGTAATATCGGGCATAAACTTTGGATCTAAAGGCGTTGCTCCCTTGGCATGATAAAACAAATCGCCGTCCTTGAAAACAAAATTATGTTCGTTCCAAAATCTCGCTTCTTTTTCTTCGTTTAATTTTTCTAAAGTGGCGTCGTGAATGCATTCGTGATTCTTCTTTGTCCACGAACGGATGATTTGCAAAGCCTCCCAATACATTTTTCCTTCGGGTGTTTCATACGGAATCCAAGCATTTTGTTTCAAGGTTTTTGGCGAAAGCACTTTTCTGAATTTTTCTGCCAAATGCATTCCTTTTTTAAACAAATTGGCACCCACTCCTCTACTTCCATGATGTGTAACCAACATGGTGTTGCCTGTTTTTTTGGAAATACCAACAAACAAAAAATGATTCCCATCGCCTTGAGTTCCAAGATGTGAACGTGCCACACTCATCATTCTCTGATCATTCAAAAGGGCATTCGATTCAAATTGTTCCAAAAGTTCTGCTGGAAAACGGAATTGGTCTTCTCTACTTCTTCCGCCGCCGCCAAAATGTGTAATTTCGTGAGCGGCATCCAATACGGTTTTTGGGTCTGTTTTTCCAAAATCCGTTAGCATCACCGAGCAACAAATATCGGCACTATGCATCCCTGGGTGAATGGCGTTTTTGGCAACCACAACACCACCCACAGGAATGGTTCCAATAGATCCTGTCGGACAAGCATCGGGCATAATGGCGCCTTTGATTAAGGTTGGGGTTTTCATTAATTCCATCATGGTTTGCACCACATCGGTTTTGTTTTTTTCTTCTAATTCATTGTCAGCCAAAATGTTTTGGTAAAAATCAACAGGAACTTCGTGCAAATCCAAAGGAGCAGGTGCTCTAAATTGTTCCAAATAAACCATCATTTCCTCTTGCGATAAATCATTAGCGTTGATATATGCAATTGCGTCTTTGAACCACGCCCCTTGATAAAATCCTAAGGCGATCAAATCTTTACCCGAAAATGTTCTGTTTTCTTTCATAATTTCATTCTTTTAATATTCTGATGCAAAGATGAACGAGCAAGTGCGTAATTATTTTGCGTAGTAAAAAATTTTAGCATTAAAATTTTAAATTATTAATTATCAGTATTTTATCAATTTCAGAATCGTGTTTTTGATGGTTTTTATAGCCATATTAGAAACTTCATGATTTTTTGCTAAAGTTTCCCATTGTTGTATGGCATTTTTCACTTCATCAATAATGGAATCGGGTTGATTTAATCCAAATACTTTGGCTAATTCTTTCAAATGTAGAACACTTGGGTTTTTATATTCGCCAGCAAAACTTGTGCTGTGTGTTCCCATGGAAGAAGATGAAAAAGTTAAATCATAAGCCGGTGCAAATTGCCAAATCCCATTTTTATTCATCAAAAACGAGAAATTTTTACTATGATCGTCTCTGTTATGAGTTAATAAATTGAAGGTTGCCAATCGAAATATTTTTTCATAAACCGCCGTATTTTTTTCCATTTGAAAAGCAGCATCCATCAAATGCCCATAATCTAAACTGCTCATTCTGAAATCATCATGCAACAATCCGCTGATGGAATGCAAATGTTGTCTGCTGTTTTTATTTCTGTCAAAACGTTTGGTGCCAAAATAATAGCGCCCTGATTTTCCTTGGAACAAACGACAAGGCATCATTTCAATACCTGCCAAAAGCGCCATTTTGTGATAGACATATTCAATTTGGGAAGCATCTGGAGCATCAAAAGAAGATGTAAATTTAATAATCCAATGGTCGAAACCTTCTGGTAAATGGTCGAAACTTGGGATAATTTGATGGGTTTCAGGGTTATAGCCAACATTAATTTTCGGTCTTGCTCCCCCAGATGAACCTCCAAAAAGAAATAACTCATCAAGCACTTCAGTTGCCGTTCCGCTAAGTACCAATTGCATTTGTGTATGCAAAAAATCCAAGTCAATTTCTTGATTATCAATTTCTTCTATCTTTTGAATGGGTTCGTAAATCAAAGCACCATTTCCAGTTTTTCCCACAATTGATAATCGGTCTAAAGGATTAATTGTTTTACTAGTTTTTCCTTTCGATTGTAAATACCTATCAACCAACAATTTTCCCCAACCATCTGGCAATGAGTCATTAAAAACACCAAATAAGCCATCAAAAATAGTGTTGGGTAGTTGCTGCACACTTGCGTTAAAAGGTAATTTGAATGGCGAAATGTTGATTCTTTTCTCTAAAAAAGCATCAAAATATTTGAAATAAATCTTGTTGTTTAGCAAAATTAATTCGCCCACTTTCTGTGGTTCTGAATCAAATAAAAGGGCTACTTCTAGTTTTTCAATCGTTTTCATTTGCTTTATTTTTTACTAAAAAGTTTCTCAATTTCGGAAGTGTCTTCTCTATAAAACAAAAGATCAAAATCCTTTAAACAATCAAAAAAATGAGCCAATTTCAACAACGATTCCAAACTAATTTGTCCTGTGGTTTCAAAGCGTTTCAAACTTCCCAACGAAACACCGGCTCGTGTGGCGACTTCTTGTTGCGTAAATCGCCGACTTTTTCTCAGTTTCACCTCTCTTTTAGCAATTTCTAGCAACACTTCCGAAGGTTGTTTGTTTATCGTAAAACGCATTTTATGTGTTTTTATTAAAAAATAATATAGCCAACATATTAGCTATTTTAATGCAAAAATACAAAAAAAAATTAATATATTAGCTATTTTAAAAGTAAATAAAAGTAAAAATAGGGATTGGTTTTTTAATTATTTGGGCAGCTATTCCGCCCTCCGTTCCCGCTTTTTTTTCTTGCCGAAATCAACTAACCGCACAGGCAAGAAAAAAAGAGCTCCACTCAGGTCGGGCTGCGGGCCTCCACATTTCAAACTAATGTATTGCTAATTTAAAATTTTTCATCTTGTTCACTTTTTTTAGCATTCTTTAACCCAAATTACGCATTAGACTTCGTAATGAAATCTAAAAATACAATAAAAATAAGTGCTCACGGACTTTTTAAAATTTTGGAATATATTAATATTTTAACATTTTAAAAAGGAGACATCGTAGATTGATGAACACCAAAAAAACAATATTAAAAAGTGAATAAAGTGCTTATTTTTGAAGTAGTTTTAGATTGTAATAGATTTCTAATGCGTAATTTGGGTTTAATATATAATCAAAAAAGCCATTGCAAATTCTAACTTAATGGTTTTTAATGCCTTACTGTTTTTAATAAAATATTTATTTTAAAAACACCTAACGAAAATCCAAGCTCCAAAGCGGAAATCAGTGCGTTAGCAATGGCATTGAGAGGGTTTTTTATCGAATCAAACCCAAAATAAATCGGGTCTTTTGAAAAAATTGCTAGAGAAAATGATGTTTGGCACACATCAGAAATCACTAAAAGTTATTATAGACTGCCCAAACTATTGAAAATTATGGATTTAAAAACGTTCTTTATCCACAACTTTCTTTAATTTTTTAACAGAAGTATCTTCTATTGAAAGTAGAGTTTGGGCCACTATTTTTGAAATTTCGGTTGCACCTAGCAAGGAATAATGCGTGTTGTCTTCTTTGCCATTTGGGTAATATGGATTTTCTCCTGCAATGAAGTGTAGATGTAATTTTTTTGAATTTTCTGGACCATAAGACATTTCTAATTTTTCAGATAAATATTCTAAGTCAATAAAAAGGACTTCATATTCTTTTGCAATCAATCGGGTTTCTTGGGTATAATCGTTATGAGTGCTTACTAATACGCCTTGTTCGTTAAAATTTCTTCTTGTAACTGAAGAAAATAAAATAGGAATTGCTCCTTTTTGGCGGGTTTCTTGAACAAATTGAATCAGGTTGTAACGATAAGCCGTGTGTGGGTTTGTATATCTAATAGAATCGGTTACTTTGCCATCATTATGCCCAAATTGAATGAAGACATAATCGCCTCGTTTTAAATTTTTATAAATTGAGTCCCATCGTTTTTCATTCAAAAAGCTTTTAGTGCTTCGTCCATTAACTGCTTTGTTGATAACGATTGCATCGCTGGTTAGAAATTTTGGAAACACTTGCAACCAACCGTGTTCTGGATTTTCATTTGGATGCACTTTATCTGCCATTGTTGAATCGCCAATGCCATAAATGGTTACTTTTTGGGCATACCCATTAAACAGAAACAGTAGAACTAATATTAAAAGTATGTTATTTTTCATTTTTTAAAAATTTTTGAATCGTATTAAAAAAATCGGTTCCTAAGCACTGTTTCATTTCATATTTCTTTGCCTCTATTTGATTCAATTGATGCGACCATTGTACTCTATTATTTGTATTAGACCCATCTCCAACGGATTGAAACTCGGCATAAAAAGTTGTTTTCTCTGCTTCTGGTTTTGACCAATTGTGCCAGCCTTCTGGATCAATATGTTTTTCAAGAATACAATTCAAAAGGACTGTTTTTGCATAAATTCGCCATGGTCTTCCAAGATATACTTTTGTGGCATTTGAATCTGCAATAAAATGACATGATTGAAAAACAAAACCATATTTTGACTCTTCGGGAGTTGAAGCTGCTGTAATATAGGAGTTTTTCTTTGATTTGATTTCGCAACAATCAAAATAAGCGGTTGCATTACCAAAAATAAAGTCGGTAGTACCTTCAATAGTACAATTTTTATAATACTGCCTTCCTTTGCCAGAGGCGTATAATGTATCTTGATTCCCAATAATATTGCAATCTACAACCATAACGTTGTCAGAAATAACAGACAAAGCTATTGCTTGACCAATTGCACCAGACGCGTTTTCGATTGTCAAATTTTTTAATATCACATCATTACTTTCAATTAGTAAAGTATAGGTTAAAAAAGTACTGTTTTTTCCAACACCCATTTTATTGAAATTGTCATCATGGGTTATGATTGTATTTGCTCTACTTTCGCCTAATAATATGATATTGGTATTCCATTCATTGACTTTTATTTTTTCTTTATAAACTCCGTTTTTAATAAAAATTGTAATTCTTTCATTAGGAAAAGATGCACAATCATTTATTGCAGCTTGGATAGAGACATAATCACCGGTGCCATCTTGAGCCACAATTTTATAAAAATCAGTGTTCTTTACTTTAAAGCAATTGGAAAACCCTTTCACCCCAAGTAAAAAAAAGATGATGATAAGAATGGGAGTTGCTTTTTTGAAATTGACAATCATAAATGCACCGTTTTATTATTAAATTTTATTTTTCTTTTCTAATTCTTCTAATTTTTGATCTAGATATTTATAAAATTCTTCTTGTGTTTTTATGCCTTCTTTTTCTTGTTCCCAAGCACCTAAAAGATAAAAAGTTACTTCTTTTTTGGTAGGTTTAAAAATTATTAAATGATCAAATTCGGCTTCTTTACGTTCTTTTACATCTGCAACTTTATAAAAAACAGCCATTCCTAAATTATCGGGGACTAATGATTGCTTTCCGTAGGTTGCCATATAAGCCCATTTTTTGTTTTCACTTGTTTTTGAGACTAAATCAATAGCTTTAAATTTTACAATTCCTGTGCAAATGCCCTCTATTTTTTTTGAGGTTTGAATGGTGTGTTTGGTGTAGCGACTATCCGAATCAATTGTTAAAGTGGATTGAAAATCTATTTTATCCGAGTTGGTTTCCCATCCTTTATAGTTCACAATTACAGAAGATTGCTTTTCTTTGTTTTCAATAGTTACAAAAGTGGAATCTACTTTTTGAAAATGCAACACTTCTGAACCTGAAAATCGTCCAATGGCTCCAATACCCAAGCCTTTACCAACTTTCAAAATGTCCATTCCCCAAGGGCTTTCATGATGATACGATTCAAAACCATCTAAACCCACTTTTGAAAGCACCAATGTATCTGTAACTTTTCCAAAAATATCGATGCAATTTCTCCAATCTAAATATAACCTGTAGGCAATTTTATTTGATTCCCAGCCTGGTCCTTCATATCGAATAAAAAAAGAATGATCCCAATGCGATTTTGGCACTTTTAAATTGGATACATTTACAAAAGTACCGCCTTCATATTTTTGACCAACCCATTTGCCACCTTCTTTGATGGACAGTTCAGCATAGGTTTTGGGTTGTTCCTTTGGAAGTGCATTTTGAGCTGAAACCGATAATTGCAACAATAGCAGCACAGTGATTATCTTTACTATTTTCATTATTATTATTTATTAAAAATTGTGTTTAAAAATTGTGTAGAAGAATTTACAACTTCTTCAAACCACGGGTGAAAAAACCAGAAGGAATGAGGAGCATTAGCAATATTTTTTACTTCATAGTGAATCCCATAGTCTCTTAACTTATTGATCATGTCATTCTCTCCGGCATGAAAACGGGTAATTGGACTATTTATAAAAAGTATGGGGGGTGTTTTACTGTTGCAATGTTCTAGTGCAGAAGCTTCCTTCCATATATTTGGCACCTCTTCATAACTTCCGTTTAACCACAAAGTTGCTAGTTTTCCTTCTTGAGACTCTGGGTGGTTAAAAGCTAAAATCCCGTCGAGATTGATAATGGCTTGAACATCTGAATTATTATTTTCAATATGCTCTTCAAATTTTCTATTGCCATTTGTTGTTCCTATTAAAGTTGCCATTTGCCCACCCGAAGAACATCCTAATACAGCAATTTGATTTTTGTTTATTGAATATTTTTGTGCGTTTTTTTTAACAAATTGTATTGCCGATTTAATATCCAATATCCCAGCAGGGAATTTTGCTTCGTCTGACAATCTAAATTCAACGCAAATACAGGTAAAACCATTAGTTGCAATTTCGTGAGCTAAACTATGCATTTGTGTTTTGTTGCCCGACTTCCAACCGCCACCATGAATAAGTATAACTCCCGCATGACTATTGTTGTCTTTTTTGATAAATATATCTAAAGTTAAATTTCTGTTTTGTATTGTTTTATAAGAAACATCATTAAATAATTGTACCTTATTATTAATTGGAAAAACAGCTTTTTTGATAAACGGAAATTTTTTTACTTCTTTATTATAAGTACTATGAATGGTATATGACGTATCAATGATAGCTTGAGAAAAGCAGCAATTAAAAGTCAAAAATAACAATAGCACTTTCATGATTGTAATCGATTACAGATTTATAACTTTATAAAAATAGTCGTTTCATTATCTATTTATTTTACTTTTAGATTTTCCTTCCACTTTGGATATTTTTTCAAGACTTCTTTAGGTTCGTTTCCATACCATTTATAACCAGTTCTTCTTTCATATCCAATTTCAGATAAAGCCTGTTTTTTAATGCCATCTCTATCACAAAAAAAAGGTTGATTGTTATTCAATTCCATAAATCGTGCCCAAATTGGTTCTGCATCAAGGCTTTCAACCAGAACTTTGTCTGTTTTTTGCTCCTTTTCAATTGGAATACTAATCACTTTATATCCTACTATTTTTGTAGCTTCAAACCATTTATGAGCCGCTTCCACCGATTGGATTATTTCTACTGAAGGATTTTCAATAGCCATTAGTAATAATACAATTTTAGCCGATTCACTTCCGCTTAAAGATGCCAATTCAAATGCTCTTGCGTTTGCAGGTGCCAAAGAAAATTCATCATATTGAGCACACCAACCTGTCAAAACACCATTTTGCAAATACTGTGTTTTTAGGATACATTGGATTCCTTTATCAAATGCAATAACCGATTTAGTGTAAATTTCTGTTGGAATTTCAATGGTGTTATACTTGGAATGGACTTTGATAACGTGTAAAATATTTAAGATGTTTGCCATCAAATCATCATTATAGGTAATGTGTGTGTAATAGCCTTTTTTTAATGGATAAAATTGCGGCCAACCTCCGTTATCATACTGAGCCACAAGCAAATAGTTCAATCCTTTTAAGAAAGCATTTTTATATTTTTCCTCTGGAAAATGACGATACACATTAGCCAAAAAGACCATTTCTTGGCAAGTTGCACCATTATCAGCCGTACAGCCTGTTGGGTCGTTTTTTATTTTTAGCAATTGACGCACCTCATTATCAGACAATGAATTTTGCATTTGAATATTTTTGGGCCAACCACCAATATCTCTTTGATATAACAGTACATTTTCAGCAATGTTGTGAGCCTCTTCAGATCCAAACCATTGCTCCTCTTTTGATGCCATAAATTTATTCCAATCAGTAACTTTTTCTTGTGGTTTTGTTTGCTTGGTGCTTTCTATAGCTTTAGCATCTTGTGCAATTGACTTGCAAGAAACCGTAAAAAACAATACCATTAATAGAATTGAAAATTTCTTCATTTTTATAAATAATTTAAAGCAATCTCATTTTTTGTTAAACAATATAGAATCAAATTCAATATGCAAAGTTACAAAACCAAATTTATAAGCATTCCCTTTTCATTTAATGCTTCCAGTCTATTTTTGAAATCAAATAATTTGTCGTAACTAATTGATTTACAATTAAAAAAACTTCATATTACTATCTATTTAATTCTAAAGCAGCCAAAATAAAAGGACCCGTTGCTTTTGGATCATCGTCTTTTTTTCTTTCATTTATGTAATAGGAATATGACCCATCTCGATACGGTTTGCCTCCTAAACCCGCTACTGCACAAGCCTGAGTAATATGTATTTGACCATCAGCATCTGTTTTTATTAAATCTTTTATAAGTGCATCAAAAGCTTTATTGGCCATTTTAAAATATTTTTTTGGAAGATATCCTTTGTTTGCTCCTTTTGCCAAAGCATAAATAAACATAGAAGATGCAGAAGATTCAATATAATTTCCTTCACTTGATCCTTTATCGGTTACTTGATACCAAAGTCCCGATTGATCTTGTTGCTTGATGATACTTTTTGCAATTTGATTTAAATAATTTACTAATTCTTTGTGCCTTGGATGTTCTTTTGGAAAAAAATCCAAAACATCAACTAAAGCCATCATGTACCACCCCATGGATCTAGACCAGAAATTTGGTGAGCACCCAGTTGTTTTATTTGCCCACGGCATTTGCTTGCTTTCGTCCCAACCATGGTACAATAAACCCGTAGTGGCATCTGTTGCATTTGCTTGTATTATTTTGAATTGATTGGAAACATCATCTAAATCCTTTCCGTTTTCAAATTGAGTTGTATAATGCGTATAAAAAGGTGTGCCCATATACAAGCCATCGAGCCACATTTGATTTGGATATATTTTTTTATGCCAAAAACCACCACTTTGTGTTCGTGGTTGATTTTTTAATTGATTTCTCAATTGTTGCATTACCTTTAAATACCTTTCATCTGCTGTTGTTTCATACAAATCAAAAAGGATGTTTCCTGCTGCAATCATATCGATATTAAAATTGTCATATTGATACGATTGTACATTTCCTAGACTATCTATGGTTGCATCTGCATAATTTTTTACATAGTCAAAATATTTTTTATCATTTGTTTTTTGATATAATTTTTGAAAAGAGGACAAAACCAAACCGTGCACATAATCCCATTTGGGTGCTGTTTTTTCATCAATTTGAAAGGCTTCAGGATGTCGTTTCATGATCGACAAAGCCATTTTTTCAGACCATTTTATTGTATTCGGAATTTGATTTATTTGAGCAAATCCATTTGAAAAAATAAACAAAATAAAAAAAAGGCAATAACTGTTTTTTTTACACATAATAATGATATGAAAATGAGAGGTTAATTTTATAAATATACCTCTCATTTTTTATTAATAAAAACAAATCAAACTACTAATAACCATAATCATTGGTTAGCTGTCCATTACTAGATTGAATGAACACCAACCAAATTGGCCAAAATTGTCTATTATCTGGATTTACTCCTGCTTTATACAATGAATTTATTTTTGTGTTGTCTAAAACATTCCATGCAAAAGAGGTATAACCAGCCCCAGGATTTGTAAGCTCCCCATGATTTAAACCATAAATATTCAAAGTAACATTATCTGCATTATATTTAAAATATAAAGTTGAAGCTACATCAGCATATTCGCCTGTATGTTGTTGAAGTCTAGACATTTTACTTTTTGCATCGTCTAATTTTGTTTTTAATAAATTCCAACGAATCAATGCTTGTTTACGTTCCATTTCGCCTGTAAATTCAAATTTATGTTCGTCAACAATAGCATTAAACATAGCACTTTTGGTGGTCAAAGCATTCACATAACCATCTACTTTTACAGCATGCTGAGCAGGTGCAAATGCTCTTCTGCGAATTTGTTTCAAATAATCGGCAGCGGCACCGGGACCTTGCAATTCGTTTGCAGCTTCGGCAGCCATTAATAAAACCTCAGCATATCGCATATAAATTTTATTTACACCATCGTCATTGGTAGAAGTTACTCTACGGTTCATCCATTCGTATCGGTATTTACCAAAATACCATTTATTTAAAGCACCTAATTGTTGTTTGGCAGTTGGAAAGCCGTTTGTTAAAACAGTGCTACTTGCTGTTCCATATCTATAAGGCACACAGGTTACATCTCTTCTTGTATCTGCAACATCATAATCATAAAACACGTGAGGAAGAGGGCCTGCAACCCCGCCTTTATTGGTTCCATTGGCTTGAAATTGATCAACTGAAGCGTGTGCAACAGCAAATGTGAATAACATTCTGCCTCTTCCTTCTGCAAATGGAATTTCCCACAAAGATTCACCACCAGCTGCAATATTTTCTTGATTGTATTTTTTCCAAAAAGTTTCAAAAGAAGATTCTAAATGTGCAGAACCACTTTGAATGATAGCAGTACACTCGCTTAAAGCCAATGAATACATCGTTTGAACAGATAATGCGGCATCGTTACTTCTTCTTATGCCATCAGGATATTGTTGAAAACCACTTGCTACCATTGCTAACCTTGCTCGCAATCCTTTTACAAAAGCCTTGTTAATTCGTTCAACGCTAGAAGTAGCAGCACTTTGACCAGGCCAAGGAACAAGAGTAGCAGCTTCACCTAAATCTGCAATAAGTTGTTTGTATATTACATCTCTGTTGGTTTTTGGCAAATAAATGGTTTTTGTACCAATTGGTTCAAAACGAGCAGGTACATCTCCCCAAGTTTTTAATAAGTCTGCATAATAAATAGCTCTCAAAGTTAAAGCTTCGCCCAATAAATATCCCATTTCATTACTAGAAGTTGGGTTTCCATAATTACGAATGCCACGAATACAAATATTGGCACGTTCAATTCCGGCATACATTTGAGCCCAAACGTTATTTGAAGTATTCATTTGACTGTTGTTCGATTTTGCATCATAAGTACACAAATCGGCCTTATCATCTGCAGTTGATTCAGAAGTATTATACCATTCCGAGTCGGTATTGAGTCCGTACCAAGGCAAAAAACGTCCTCTGTATGAGTTGGTTTCACCTAATGGAATTTTGATGCCATCCACAGCACCTTTTGCTAAATCTGGATTAGAAAAAATTACAGATTCATCGAGAGTTGATTCAGACGGAGCGTCTAAATACTCATCACAGGAAGTAAATAATCCTGATATTAATAGGGTCGTAATTAATAATATCTTTTTCATAATTCAATTATTTTATTTATTAAAAATTTAGATTTAATCCAAATACAAACTGTCTGCTTCTTGGATAAGGAGATGAATCTACACCTGGTGTTAAAGGCGTATCTCTTCTTGTTGATACTTCTGGATCTAAACCAGAATATTTGGTTAATACAAATATATTGTTACCTGTTACATAGAATCTGAATTTAGAAACTCCCAATTTGTCAATTAATGACTTTGGTAATGAATAACCCAATGTTAAGGTGTTTAATCTTAAGAAAGAACCATCTTCTACCGCCCAGTCAGAAAAAACAAAACGGTTCATATTTGGAGACCATAAGGTGGTATTGGCATTCAGTGCCGCTAACGCTGTTGGGTCTGTTACCAATTGTCCTGCCGCATTAATATTGGTCCATCGAACGCCACCTGCAGCTTGGGTGCTTAAATTTCTATATTGACCGTTTACATTTGAAGTTGTGTACTCAATTTTATCTGCATTATAAATATCATTTCCATAGCTATAATTAAAAGCGGCAGACAAATCAAATGATTTCAAATTGGCATTAATCACAAATCCACCGGTGTGTTTTGGATTGGCATTTCCAATAACGGTTTGATCCTGAATATTTACTACACCATCTCCGTTAATATCTTTCAATTTCATACTTCCAGGAACAACAGTGCCTACAACAGTAGATGCGTTTGCAACTCCTGGTTTCAAAGTATATATACCACCCGAATAATTGAAATCGGACACTTCATAACGGCCATCATTTTGATAACCATACATCAACCCAATTGGCTCTCCAACATTTACAACGAAATCATTTCCGATAGCCGTTGAAGCCCAGTTTGTAGCTTGTCCAAAATTGGCTAATTCGCCTAATGAATTGATTCTGTTTTTATTAAAACTTATATTAAATCCAAAACTCAATCCATAGTCTTCTTTATCTAATGCAATTAGGTTTAAAGATGCTTCAATACCTGAGTTTTGAATTTCACCCACGTTTCTAAATTGGTAATCATATCCTGTTCCTGGAACTGGGAAACGAACTAATAAATCTTGAGTTAAATTTTTATAAACTTCAACAGTACCATTTACTCTTCCGCCAAATAAGTCATAATCAAGACCAACATTTTGAGTTATGGTTGTTTCCCATTTTAAATTGGGATTTGCTAAAACTTTTGCCGCTGACCAATAATTTGTTACGCCATTAATCCATGCAGATGATGTCGATTGAAAGGTTTGCAAGGTTTGCCCTGTTGGAATATTATTATTTCCTGCCTCACCATAACTTATTCTTAATTTAAGAGCTTTGACCCATGAAACGTTTTTCAAGAAATCCTCTTCTGAAATTTTCCAAGCTACCGCTGCAGAAGGAAAGAAACCCCATTTGTTGTTTCCTAAAAATTTACTAGAGCCATCGGCACGATAGGTTGCTGTAAATAAATATTTATTATTAATATCATAATTTACTCTACCAAAAAATGACACTAATTTATCGTCTGGATTGACAAAATTATTAACCGATTGGGGTTTTCCTTGTGAGGTAAGATTCATGGCGTCTTCAAAATCAAATAATTTTGGCAAAGCATGAATTGTTTCTGTTTTGGTTGTCGATTTATAATTGATAGTTTCTTGACCAACCAGTAATTTTAATTTGTGTTTGCTACCTAATAAATCTTTGAAATCGTAATTTAATGTGTTTGCAAATCTAAATTTATTATCCACTCTGTCGCTTGTAACAAGTGCAGACAACCCTTGATTTTCTGCTAGAGGAATATTGTCCACATAATAGGTTGAACGGCCATAAAATCTATTATCAGAATAAAAATAATTATCAAATCCAAAATCAGATTTAAAATCTAAATTTTTGGCTAAGTTCCATGAAATTGCTCCAAGTAAATTGTAGTTTTTTCTGGTTTGCAAACGATCATTATCGGCAACAGCCACAAATGGATTTACTAAATAAGAAGAAATTGCCTCATCTGTATTATCAGTTGTAACGCCAGTGAGTGAAATTGGGGCATACCCAACAACGTGTCTTAATCTTGAATCGGAAGACGATACTTCATTTTTTTCATTTGCTCCACCACCTCTAATTTCTGTATCAGAATAACGCAAAGTAAACGACAAATCTATTTTATCACTTGCTTTATTTTTTAAATTTAAAGAGATATTATTTCTCGTAAAATCAGAACCAAGCATGATCGCTTTTTCATTATATCTTGTATAATTGAAGTTATAATTGACTTTTTCGTTACCACCTCTAATTCCTAAATCATTACTTTGAGTAGTTCCCGTTCTGCCATAAATTTCTTTTTGCCAGTTGGTTGTTGCTGCGTTTGTAAATTTATTTGGTTGCCAAGCCCCAAACGCACTCACATAAGAAGGCAAAATATTATTTAGTAATGCATATTCGTATTGCCAATTGGAATAATCTTGAGCATCTAAAACATCAATTGTTTTAGCTATTTTTTTATTTCCATAAAATGAATTAAAACTTACAGACACTTTACCGTTTTTGCTTCCTTTTTTGGTAGTGATAATGATGACCCCGTTGGCCCCTCTTGAACCATAAATTGCAGTAGAAGAAGCGTCTTTTAAAACGGTCAGGTTATCAATATCTGAAGGAGAAACATCATTAATGCTATTTACAGGAAAACCATCCACAATATACAAAGGTGCTGCATCTTGGGTTAAAGAACCACCACCTCTAATTCTTATGTTAATTTCTGAATCTGGTGCTCCTTCTGCCGAGGTTACTCTTACACCTGCAATACGACCTGTTAATGTTTCTGCAACGCTTGGCATAGTGATTTTTTTCAAATCATCGCCAGAAACTACTGATACAGACCCTGTTAAATCTGATTTTTTTCGGGTTCCATATCCAATAACAACCTCATCGAGTTTGGCTGCGGTACTTTTCAAAACAATACTTAACGTTTTTTTGTTATCTACGACTTGAGACAATTCCTGAAATCCTATATAGGAAAATACCAGTACACTTTTTGAACTTGATACTTGTATTTTAAATTTACCATCCAAATCTGTGCTTACAGCATTTTTGGTTCCTTTTTCGACTACGTTAACGCCAATTAATGTCAATCCAGTATCGTCAAATACGGTGCCGCTAACATCTATTTTTTGAGAGAATGCACTTTGCCCATAAAGCAAGAACATCAAAACCAAAAACGAAAAAAAACTTTCAGTTCTTTTTTTAAATAAAATTCTAATACTCATAATTTTCTTTTTTTTGTTATTTAATAGGTGATTATTGTTTTTTTGGACTTTCTATCAAGGATCCATTGATATAGGTATTTATAAATTTTAAATTTTCAACATTTTCTATAGCATAATCCGTTTCCACTTTTTCTATGGTAACTTCTTTAAAACGGATGTTGCTAATGGGAAACCCCGGATGTCCTTTGGCTAAAATTCCGTATAAACCGCCGTTTTTTATAGTGCTATTTTCAATAAATATATTTCTAACAATGGGCATAAAAGTACCCGTTTGATTGCCATGAACACCATAGTGCAAATCGATACCCAAAACCGATTCTTTGACTTCACCAACAGTAATATTTCTTACATAAATATTTTCGATTATACCACCGCGTCGGGTATTGGATTTTATTCTAATTGCCCTATCCAGTTCCGGACTATCCATGATGCAATTTTCTACAAAAACATTGCTAACTCCGGCTGAAATTTCGCTTCCAATCGTTACACCACCATGACCATCAAACATTTTACAATTTTGAATTAAAATGTTTTCACTTTTTATGGCAACCCTTCTGCCATCTGAATCCCTACCAGCTTTGATGGCGATACAATCATCTCCCGTATCAAAAGTACAATTGCGAATAATGACATTTTTTGAATATTCAGGATCGCACCCATCGTTGTTGGGACCATGACTTTCAATATGTATTCCATCAACAATAACATGATTTGATTTTATAGGATGAATGATCCAGAACGGGGCATTTACAATTTTAAAGTCTTTGAGGTGTACATTTTTACATTCAAAAAACTCAATGAAATTGGGTCTCAAATAATTTCCATCGCCAAAAACACGATCCTTAACAGCCATTCCTTTTTCGGCAGACTCCATTAGTTGTTTCACATTTTGTATTGGATCCCCTTTTTTCCAACCATAAACACTTTTGCCACACCAAGGCCACCAGTTATCATTACTGGCTTTACCATTTAAAATTCCTTTTCCAGTAATTGCCACGTTTGTTTTATTGTATGCATAAATCAATGGCGAATAATTCATGAGCTCTGTTCCTTCAAAAGAGGTGTGAACTAAGGGATAATCTTTTGGATTGGTACTAAACACTATTTCTGCTCCTTCACTTAGATGAAGATTTACGTTGTTGTCTAAATGAATTGGCCCAGTAAAATAGGTTCCTTTTGGAATTAAAACCATGCCGCCACCTTTTTCTGAACATGTTTTGATTGTTTTGTTGAAAACAACCGTATTATCAAACACCCCGTCTGAAATAGCACCATAATCCATTACGTTGAAGGTTTTATTTGGAAACACAGGTGGTTGAACATCTTTAAAAATGGTGTTGAGTTGGTCCCAATTGGAGTTTGATTTTTTCTCACTAGACAATTTTGAAGCACACGAAATCAAGAGCAACATGATAAGTATCGAAAAAGAAACTTTAAAGGATGTATTTGAAAACTTCATAATTATAAAATTAGTACTATTATTGTCCTATTGCAGGGCATTATTTCATTTAATGCAATCGATTGCGCAAACATAAAAATTATATTTTGTTTTACCAAATAAAAAATCATATTTATAAAGAAAATTGTTTTTTTTTATTCGTATTTCAAAAAAGTAAACAAATTGTTGCTTGGATGAAAAATAAATTAAAGATTCAAAATCTACATTTATTATTTTTGCTACATTTACCAGAAAAAAAGGACTTAGACAATGAGTGAAAAGAAAACAATTTATGATATAGCGCAAGTACTTAATATTTCTGCAGCCACTGTATCTAGAGCGTTAAATAATAATCCTAGAATAAGTAAAGTTACTTGCGACCTTGTTAAAGAAACTGCCGCTAAACTTAATTATAAACACAATAAATTGGCCGCAGCATTAAGAAGCGGAAAAAGCAACAATATTGGCGTTATTGTTCCAAGAATTGACAGTAATTTTTTTGCCTCTGTCATTCGGGGAATTGAAGAAGAATTATACCCTCATAAATATAATGTCATCATTTGTCAAACACACGAAAATAGTAAACGAGAAATTGAAAACATCAATACCTTATTAAACGCACAAGTTGATGGGGTATTTATATCCATCTCCAATGTGAGTTCAGAAAATGAACAAGTGATTAAACGGGTAATAAAAAGCAACGTCCCTTTGGTTTTTTTTGATAGAAAAATGAATGTAGATGGCGTGAGTTCAGTAACTATTGATGATTTTGAGGGAGGTTATATAGCTACGAAACATTTAATTGATGAAGGTTGTACTAAGATCGCACATCTTTCTGGAGATCAATCCCTTGAGATATTTCAGAATCGTTTTAAGGGATACCAACAAGCATTGCTTGATCATGGAATTGTTTTTGAAGAAGACTATGTAATAAGAACCAAAAGTAGTGTTGATGCAGGAATAAATGCAACCAAAACATTGTTAGCACTAGATAATCCGCCTGATTCGATTTTTTCATCGAGTGATTTTGCAGGATTAGGTGCCATTCAAGAATTAAAAGAACAAGGCATTTCTATACCAAAAGATTTTTGTGTTGTGGGTTTTGGTAACGAACCTTTTACAAAATTTATGGAGTTATCTATCTCATCTATAGACCAATCGCCCATGATGATGGGTAAAATGGCAGCCAAAGTGTTTTTGGAACAAATTAATAATACCGAAAATATAAAAATAGAAAAGAAAGTTGTTCTTGTGCCTGAGTTACTCACTCGAAAATCTTCCAATAGACAAAATCAATAAAAATAGGTGTAGTTTTGAAGCTACACCTTCTTTTTTTTAATACAAATCTATCTTGAAAACTGATGTTGCGTTAGGGATAGTAGTGGAAATCCTTTTTTTGGGTGGGTGCGGGCTTTTTCTGCCTGCACCCACCCAAAAAAAGATTGCAACGAATAGCCCGACCCTTGGGGAACGCCCAAAATATTCTATTTCTGAATTGTCTTTTTTATAAAGAAACCCCTCGTTTCCACGGAATAAAATCATTTTGGTTTAAAATAGCCGCTTTGGTTTTAATTTCTCCACTAGCTACTTTAATAATATATTCTAACATTTCGTCTGCCATTTCTTCAATCGATTTTTCACCAGTAATAATTTCACCCGTGTTAAAATCGATAATATCAGACATTTTATTAGCCAATTGCGTGTTCGATGACACTTTTACAACTGGAGCAATTGGATTTCCTGTTGGAGTTCCTAAACCTGTTGTAAATAATACCATATTGGCACCTGAACCTACCATTGCAGTAGTACACTCAACATCATTTCCTGGAGTACATAACAATGTAAACCCTGGCTCGTTTATGTATTCTCCATAATCGTAAACCCCTACAATTGGAGAAGTTCCACCTTTTTTAGAAGCTCCTGCTGATTTCATTGCATCTGTAATCAAACCGTCTTTAATATTACCCGGAGATGGATTCATATCAAATCCCGAACCGGCATCAACCACTGATTTTTCATACCATTTCATTAATTCTAAGAAACGTTCCCCATCTTTATCATCTATACAACGGTTTACTAATTCCTGTTCCACTCCACATAATTCTGGGAATTCAGAAAGGATGGTAGTACCCCCTAATGCCACTAATTTATCAGATAAAACACCTAATGTTGGGTTAGCTGAAATTCCAGAGAATCCATCCGAACCACCACACTCTAATCCAATTGTTAATTTAGATAATGGAGCTGGTTTTCTAACAATTTTATTAGCTTCTTTAATTGCAGCAAAAGAATCTTTTACTACAGTACTCAACATTTCTTCGATAGTTCCAATAGATTGTTGATCGTAAATCAAAACAGGCTTATCGCTGTTTGGATTAATCGCTTTCATAGCATCTTGGAAAATAGAAATTTGTAAGTTTTGACAACCCAAACTTAAAACAGTAGCACCTGCTACGTTGGGATTGTTCACGTATCCAGCCAAAAGCTTAGCTAATGAGTGAGAATCCTGACGAATTCCGCCACAACCGCCTTGATGCTGAATAAATTTCACATCAATATTTTCAAATAAATCAACTTCTGCTGATTTTGTAACTGCATCATCAGCTCCCGTTTCAGAATTTACTAAAGAGCGAAGTAACAATTGGTAATCGTTTTCTTTTGGTTTTTTCAATTCTTTTTCGAAAATTCCTTTTAAGATTTCGATATTTCTGTTCTCACAGAATACCAATGGGAAAAACAACCAAACATTTTCGGTTCCAACCTGACCATCTGTTCTATGAAATCCCATGAAAGTTTTATCTTTCCATTTGTCAACGTTAGGAACATCCCAACCAATTGTATCTGTTTTACCTGTTACTTTAGCACTTTCGTGTTTAACATTTGCAATAGTGATTACATCTCCTTTAGCAATTGTTTGACTTGCTTTTCCAACGATTACACCGTACATAATAATTTTGTCTCCAGATTCAAAATCTTTCATCGCAATCTTATGCTTCATTTTAGTATCTGATAATACTACAACGTCTTCTCCTTCAAATGCAATAGTTTCTCCAGCAATCAGATCCACTAAAGCTACCGCTACATTATCAGTAGGATCTACTTTTATTAATTTTTTTTGCATGTTATTATCTTTTTAAGGATTACTAAACCAACTTATTTACTGATTCTATCAATATTTTAGTGGGTTTTATATGAACCTTTGTTTATACAAATTTGAACTTTTAATATATTTTAATGAACTTAAATAACATTTTTACCATAAAGAGAATTAAGCATCAATAACTTATTTTTTTTATAACTTAATGAACCTTAGTGTCTTAATGTTTAAATAGAATTTTCACCATTAAGAAATTAGGCATTAATAACTTGTTTTTTTTATAACTTAATAAACCTTAATGTCTTAATGTTTAAAAAAAAATTTCACCATTAAGAAATTAAGGGATTAAGAAAATTAAGCATTAATAGCTTGTTTTTTTTATTCTAACTTAATGAACCTTAATGTCTTAATGTTTAAAAAAAATTCCACCATTAAGAAAATAAAACATTATTAATTTTTTATAATAAACCTTAATGCCTTAATGTTTAAAAAAAATTTTCACCATTAAGAAATTAAGGGATTAAGAAAATTAAGTATTAATAACTTGTTTTTTTTTAATTCTAACTTAATGAACCTTAATGCCTTAATGTTTAAATAAAAATTTCACCATTAAGAAAATAAAACATTATTAATTTTTTATAATGAACCTTAAAGCCTTAATGTTTAAATAAAATTTTCACCATTAAGAAATTAAGGGATTAAGAAAATTAAGTATTAATAACTTGTTTTTTTTTAATTCTAACTTAATGAACCTTAATGCCTTAATGTTTAAAAAAAATTCCACCATTAAGAAAATAAAACATTATTAATTTTTTATAATGAACCTTAGTGCCTTAATGTTTAAATAAAATTTTCACCATTAAGACATTAATATTGTACTTTTAATTGTTTTAAAATTAAACCAAACCTTCGTGGTAAAATAATTATTGTTTACTAAAATTTACAAAACCTTGTTGAATTCCATTGGCTTCAATTTCATTTAATGCATGCACTACAGCTTGTGAAAGTCCTTCAACCTGGTTTAAATCTTCATCCCAGAAATCGGTATTTGCTAAAACTGCAGCAACAACTGATTCTATATTTCCTAATTCCCAAGCTTTTTTAAATGCTTCAACTAATTCTGGAGTGTCTTTTACCGGTAAAGCTTCATTATTCCAAGTTCCTTTATAAAATTGGATCAAACAAGCTAATGAAAAAGTCAAACTTTTAGGCAATTTTTTAGTAGTAGTATAATACCCTAACAAACTTGGCAAAACTCTTACTTTGAATTTTGAAATTGAATTTAAAGCAATGTCCGCTAACGCATGCTTGATAAATGGATTTCTAAAACGATCCATTACCTCTTCAGCATAAGCCGTAATTTCATTTTTATCCATTGGTAGCGTTTCGCTAATTTCAGCGATTACCTTATCGACAAACGGCCCCGTAAAACCTCCATTAACGGTTTCCATAACCAATTTGTTCCCAAATAAAAGAGAAACAGGAACCATTGCAGTGTGTGCACCATTCAAAATTCGAACTTTAATCATTTTGAAAGGACGAATATCGTCAACAATCTTCACGTTCAAATCTGTTTTATCGAATGGAAGTTTGGCTTTCAAATCTGCTCCTCCTTCAATAGCCCAAAGGAAAAAGGGTTCAGCAGCTACAATTAAGTTGTCTTGATACGCTAATTTGCTGTTGTACTCTTCAATTTCAGCTCTTGGGTATCCCGGAACGATTCTGTCAACCAAAGTACTGTGATAGGTGCAATCTTCTGAAACCCATTTAACAAATGCAGCATCTAAATTCCATAAATCACAGTATTGTAAAATGCATTTTTTTAATGTCTCAGAGTTATAATCTATCAATTCACAAGGAATAATAGTTACTGCTTTTGAAGCATCTCCATTGAAATGTTTGAATCTTTCGTATAATAAAACAGTTAATTTAGCAGGAAAAGCTGCAGGCGGCTGCATATCTGGAGTGTCTGTATCCAGAAATTCAATTCCAGCTTCGGTTGTGTTTGAAACAATAAACTGAAGTTCCTCTTCTTTAGCTAATGCCAAATAATCTGCAAAATCACTATAGGGATTAATCGCTTTTACGATATTGGAAATCAACTGTATATCTTGAATTTTTTCTCCTTTTTTGATTCCGTTCATAAACAGCGTATATAAACCATCTTGATCGTTAATCATATTTACCATACCATCCTTCAATGGCTGAACAACTGCGATACCCGCATTGAAATCCACTTCATTGTTTAATCTTTGAAAAGCGTAATCCACAAAGGCTCTCAAAAAATTTCCTTCTCCAAATTGAACTACTTTTATGGGTAATCTGTTTTCTAAACCTGTACTTTTTCTGTTTAATTTTTCCATTGTATTATTAATTCGATGCTATTTTATAATTACCTAAATTAGAATAAACGACTTATTTTCTTCTTCTTAATACCCCCCATTAGAGGAATAGCAGGGGATATTTTAAAAAATAATCATAAGCCGTTTATTACCATTTTATACTCCTCCAAAATTGGTAAACCCTCCATCAACTGTAATCGTGGTGCCTGTGACAAATTTTGAGGCATCACTTAACAACCAAACCAAAGCCCCATTTAATTCTTCTGGGCTTCCAAATCTTTTGTAGGGGGTGTTTTTTATGATTAAAACCCCTCTTTCTGTCAAACTTCCATCGGGATTCGTTAACAAAGTTCGATTTTGTTCTGTTAAAAAAAATCCCGGTGCAATAGCGTTCATCCGAATGGCATCTCCAAAGCGATTGGCTAATTCGGTTGCAAACCATTTGGTATAAGAATCAATAGCCGACTTTGCCATGCTGTACCCTAAAACCTTTGTTATAGCCAACTGAGAAACGACTGAAGAAATATTGACAATACTTCCTGAACCATTCTTTTTGATTGCTTTTCCAAAAACCTGTGTAGGCATTACTGTTCCCATCAAATTCAATTGCATCACATCTTGCAATGCTTGGAAATTAAGTTGAAATATATCCTGATTCGGTTGTACAACTGCATCCGGTATATTCCCTCCTGCCGCATTGACTAATCCATCTATTTTTTCATAAGTAGCAAGCATTTGCTGGCAAGCTGATTCCAATTGCAATTCATTTGTTACATCAGCAATTAAAGCCAAGGCTTGTCCGCCTTTTTGATTAATTGCAATTGCTCTTTCATTTGCGATTTTCTCGTTTCTCCCTAAGATTCCAACGATACCACCAGCAGCAGCTATCGCTTCAACGAATGCTCCTCCTAGGACACCGGTTCCTCCGGTTACAACGATTACCTTGCCCGCTAATGAAAAATTAGGTTCCAATGAATTATAAATTTGTTCTAACGGTTTGTACTAAATGCAATACTTTTTTTGTTTCTGATTCAATAGTGGTATAATCTTGATCAGCCATTAACTTTTTGCTGATTAATTTACTACCCATCCCCACTGCAGAAACTCCTGCTTTAAACCAAGCTTCAATATTTTCGTGTGTAGTATCTACTCCTCCTGTTGGCATAAACACCAATTTTGGAAAAATATCTTTGATGCTACTCAAATAATCAGGCCCTAACATATTGCCGGGGAATAATTTTATAAAAGTTACTCCCGCATTTTCAGCCGCAATGATTTCTGTTGGTGTCATACAACCTGGGCTGTATAAAGCGCCTTTTCCAATCAAAAATGTAGCAACTTCAGGCACAAATCCCGGACTGATAAAAAAATCTGCACCAACGGTAAAATATTCTTCGGCTTGTTCTACATTTTTAATAGTTCCAATTCCCAATAATAAATCGGGCATTTCTGCATTTCGAACTTCAATCATTTTGGTGAAATTTCGCAATGCTGCCTCACCTCTACTCGTGTATTCAACCGCTTTGATTCCACCTCTATAAATGGCTCTCAAAACCTCAATAGTTACATTCTCGTCTTCATTGTAATACAATGGAAGCATGCCTTGTTGAATGATAGCGTCTGTTATTTTTTGTATTGTACTCATATTCTATTTTATCTTGAAACCAGCGCCGATCCATCGCCATCTATCATGTTTTCAACTTCCTTAAGTGTAACCAAATTATAATCCCCCGCGATACTGTGTTTTAGTGAGCAAGCCGCTACAGAAAAATCAACAATACGTTGTTTGTTGTTAGGTTGAGAAATCAATCCGTAGATCAAGGCACCCATAAAAGCGTCTCCACTTCCAACACGATCTACCACTGGAGTAGCTTCTCTAACCACGGAATTATAAATTGCTTTTTTATCATACAAAATTCCGCCTATTCTTTGATGCGAAGCACTTACCGAATAGCGTAAGGTTGTTGCCATTGTTTTTAAATTGGGACACCAATCAAATAACCTATCGTAAACAACAGGCAATGAATTCGTATCTTGATAATCTGGATTTACCTTGGCTTGACCTAACATAAAAAAAGCCGTATCAATATCACCTAATATCACATTGGTAAAGTGTAATAATTCAGGCATAACCTCAGCAGGAGTTTTTCCATACTGCCATAATTTAGATCTGTAATTCAAATCGCAAGAAATGGTTAATCCCAATTCATGAGCTGCTTTTACAGCTTCCAAACAGGCTTTAGCAGCTGAATCTGAAATAGCCGGTGTTATACCGCTCCAATGAAACCAAGTTGCTCCTTTGAAAATTTTCTTCCAATCAATCATTCCTTTTTCAAGCGATGCCATGGCGCTATGAGCTCTGTCATACACCACATTACTGGCTCTACTTCCGGCACCAGTTTCCAAGTAATAGATTCCTAAACGGTCGCCACCAAAAAGTACATTTTGAGAAGCCACATTCATTTTTCGCATTTCTTTTACTGCGCACATACCAATTTCATTGTTCGGTACGCGAGTTACAAACTCGGCATCAATTCCATAATTTGCTAATGAAACCGCTACATTAAATTCGCCACCACCATAAGTAGCGGTAAATCCCTTTGCTTGTTCAAAACGCAAATGACTCTCTGTGGAAAGGCGCAACATGATTTCGCCAAAAGTGACTACTTTGTTCATAATCTATAGTTTAAAAAGAGTTTTTCAAAATTTAGGGCATGTACCGATTAAAATTTGAAATATTCTTTTGCATTATTGTAACTGATATCAGATACCATTTTACCAATCCATTCCATATCATTTGGCAATTCCCCTCTTTGGATTTCGTCTCCTAAAAGATTACACAAAATACGTCTGAAATATTCATGTCTTGGGAAAGATAAAAAGCTTCGTGAATCGGTTAACATTCCGATGAAACAGCTAATTAAACCCATGTTTGATAAGGCATTCAATTGTTTGGTCATTCCGTCTTTTTGATCTAAAAACCACCATCCAGAACCAAATTGTACTTTTCCTTTGACACTACCGTCATTAAAATTTCCAATCATCGTTGCCATCACTTCGTTGTCGGCTGGATTCAAATTGTAGATGATTGTTTTAGTCAATTTATCTTTGCTATCTAAGGCGTTTAAAAACCCTGATAGTTTTTGTGCTTGTGGATAATCTCCAATAGAATCCCAACCAGTGTCAGGACCTAATATGCGGTGCATACGTGCATTGTTATTTCGTAAAGCTCCCAAATGCAATTGTTGTACCCAACCAAATTCATGATAGGTTTCAAATAAGAAAAATAAAATCGCACTTTGGAATTTCAAAGCTTCTTCATTCGTAAGTGCAGCGTTGTCTCTTTTCTTTTTGAAAATCGCGTTGACTTCACTTTCGGTATAATTTTCAAAATAGACTTGATCCAAACCATGGTCACATAATTTGCATCCGTTTTTGTCGAAATAGTCAATTCTGTTTCGAAGTGCAGCACATAAATCAGCATACGAATTGATGGAAACACCAGCTACTTCTCCTAAAGTATTGATGTAGTCATTATAGCCATCTGCAGTAATTAAAATAGCTCTATCTGGTCTAAATGCCGTACTTACTTTTACTTCAAAAGCACTTTTACATAATTGTTGGTGGTACTCTAAATTATCGATTGGATCTTCGGTAGTACACACAAATTCAGCATTCACTTTGCGAAGCAAATTTTGCGTGCTGTATTGTGGCGAATTGATTTTGGCAGAAGCCTCTTCATATATTTTCTCTGCTGATTTTTCATTCAACAAATCGTAGATATCAAAATAACGAGCCAGTTCTAAATGTGTCCAATGGTACAAAGGATTACGCATCGTATATGGAACCGTTTTAGCCCAATTCAAAAACTTATCTTTATCAGAACCATTCCCGGTAATGAATTGTTCATTCACCCCTAAAGTACGCATCGCACGCCATTTATAATGATCCCCATTGATCCAAACTTTGGTTACATTATCAAAAATTTTATCCTCAGCAATAAACTGCGGAGACAAATGATTGTGGTAATCAATGATAGGCTGGTTTTTAGAATAATTATGGTATAATTCTTCTGCGTATTTATTCTCTAATAAAAAATTGTCGTGAATGAATGTTGTGCTCATGCTATTTTAAAAAATAATTAATTTTCGTTTGAAGGTTTACCTATGGTAGCCAAAATACCACCATCTACATAAACAATTTGTCCGTTTACAAAATCACTAGCTTTGGATGCCAAAAACACCGCGGCACCAGCTAAATCTTCTGGGTTTCCCCAACGAGCAGCAGGTGTTCTGTTGATGATGAATTCGTTAAATGGATGACCATCCACTCGAATAGGTTCGGTTTGAGAGGTAGCAAAATACCCTGGACCAATTCCATTTACTTGGATGTTGTGCTTGGCCCATTCAGTAGCTAGATTTCGAGTTAACATTTTGAGTCCACCTTTGGCAGCAGCATAAGCCGAAACGCTATTTCTTCCCAATTCACTCATCATGGAGCAGATGTTGATTATTTTGCCTTCTTGTCTTTCAATCATTTGTTTGACTACCAATTGCGACATGATAAAAGGCCCAACTAAATCTACATCGATAACTTGTCTGAAATCGGCAACCGACATGGTCGTAGCCAATTCTCTTTTGATGATTCCGGCATTATTCACTAAAATATGAATGTCGCCTAATTCTTTCGCAATCAAATCTATATTCTCAGCAGCTGCTTTTTCATTGGTTACATCAAATAAATAGCCTGAAGCTTTGTACCCTTTATTGCTATAATAGTGCAATGCATCTTCCATTTTAGAAGGTGTTGTTCCCGTAATTACTAATTCAGCTCCGGCATGTGCCAATCCTTCTGCCATTGCCATACCCAAACCATGAGTTCCGCCAGTAATCAAGGCTCTTTTGCCTGTTAAATCAAATAAATTCATCGCTTATCGTAATTCGTTAGGTGCCACAATATCCATATCGCCATAATCTAAATTCTCACCCGCCATTCCCCAAATAAAAGAATAGTTTGACGTTCCCGCCCCAGAGTGAATCGACCATTCTGGAGACAATACCGCTTGGTTATTTTGCATGAAAATGTGTCGTGTGTTTTGAGGTTCGCCCATAAAATGACTGATGGTTTGTCCTTCTTCTAAATCAAAATAGAAATAAGCTTCCATTCGTCTATTGTGTGTATGAGATGGCATTGTATTCCAAATATTTCCTGGTAACAATTCGGTTAAACCCATTTGTAATTGGCAAGTTTCAACCACGCTATTTACAATCAGCTTATTGATGATGCGTTTGTTGGCAAATTTTTCTTCTCCTAAATGCACAATCTCGGCATTTTCTTTGGTGACTTTTTTGTTTGGAAATTTGTGATGCGCTGGAGCCGAATTAATATAAAACAAAGGTTGTTCTCCATTAGTGGCAGAAAAAAGCACTTCTTTACAACCTTGTCCTACATACAAAGCCTCTTTTTTATCTAAGAAATAATCCACACCATCCACAGTTACTTTTCCGCTTCCACCTACATTGATAATTCCTAATTCTCTTCGGTCAAGAAAATGCTCTGACTTCAAATACGGAATCGTTTCTAATTTGATACTTCTATCAACAGGCATTATACCCCCAACGATATATCTATCATACATCGAGTAAGTTAACTGGATTTGATTGGGAACAAAAAGCGTTTCAATTAAGAAATGCGCTCTCAATTCGCTTGTGTTATATGTATTCGCATCTTTTGGATGAGATGCGTATCTGAATTCAAAATTGGTCATTTTCTATTTATTTAGTTATACTAAAAATTTTCTTTTAATAATTACAAATCAGTAATCGGACTGTATTTTGGCACCAAGGTTTTCATTACCGACCAGCCAATTAAATAACAAACCGCACAGATTGAAAAGATAATGAAGTAACCCGCTTCGATTCCTTCAAAACCCATAAAAGCCATATTCGTTTCTTTTGTATAATCGAATAACACCCCTGAACCTTTATTAATAAGGGTAGAGCCTAATCCGCCTGCTAATCCGCCAATTCCTGTTACCGTTGCAATGGCTTTTTTAGGAAACATGTCGCCAACAGTGGTGAAAATATTAGCCGACCAAGCTTGATGCGCTGCACCCGCAATACCAATAATAATTACGGGCAACCAATACGAATAGTGTCCCAAAGGTTGCGCTACTAAAGCCAACAAAGGGAAAAATGCAAAAATCAACATTGCTTTCATTCTTCCATCATACGGATTCATTCCTTTCTTATCAACAAAATAGGTTGGCAACCATCCGCCAATAATCGAAAGTAAAGTAATCATGTACAATACAAATAATGGCAAAGCAGCTTCTGTTGAATCCATGTTATAAACCGAACTTAAATAGGCTGGTGTCCAAAATAAAAAGAACCACCAAACTCCGTCTGTCATGAATTTTCCAAAGGCAAAAGCCCAGGTTTGTTTGTAACGAAAACAATCTTTTAAACTTACTTTGGTAGTCGTTTCAGCAACATAGCCTACTAATTTGCTATCGGCAATTACATCTTGTTGAATGTATTCTAATTCTTCAGGACTAACTTTGGGATGTTTTTCAGGTTTGTCATATAAAAACACCCAAAATCCCATCCATACAAAACCTAAAGCTCCTATGATAATAAATGCCATTTCCCATCCAAAAGCTTTTGCAATAAAAGGAATTGTAATTGGTGCTGCCAAAGCGCCAATAGTTGCTCCCGAATTAAAAATACTGGTAGCAAAAGCCCGATCTTTCTTAGGGAAATATTCTGCAGTAGTTTTGATTGCTGCTGGAAAATTGCCCGCTTCACCCACTGCTAAAACAAATCGTGCAAAAATAAATAGGGTTACACTGGTAGAGATAACCATACCGGTGTCATTCACGTTTTCAATTATGTCCTTTGCTCCTTCAAAACCAACCAACCAATTTCCAGTTAAAATTCCTGAGGTGGCAATACCTGCAAAAGCATGTAAACAAGCTCCAACAGACCAAACCCCGATAGCCCAAAGAAATCCTTTTTTGGTATCCAAAATATCCACAAAACGACCTGCAAACAATAAAGATACCGCATAAAAAATAGAAAACAAAGCTGTTATATTACCATAATCATTATTCGTCCAATGAAATTCTGGTGCAATAAAATCACTCCAAGTTAAGGAAAGCACTTGCCTGTCTAAATAATTGATTGTTGTGGCAAAGAAAAGTAAACTGCAAATGGTCCAGCGGAAATTTCCTTTTATGTTTTTTTCTTCTTTCATTTTGAATAGGTTGATTTAGTAAATACGATTTAATTTGTTATCAACACAATAAAGTGCAATCGATTGCGCAAATATATATTTAATATTTTAAAAAACAAAGAATATTTAAAATAACTTCAATTTAACTTGTGATTTACCAATAATTTTCTAAATTAATTAACATCTAAAAACAAGTGCTAATAAAAAAAGTAAAAATAAAATATTGATAATCAAATAGTTATAAACCAAATGGAGTAGCTTTTTGGTGTTCTAAATAAATCACATTTGAAAAACAAAAAAAATAGTTTCATAGCTAAACTACAAAACTATTTTTAATCAATCTTTAAATTTTTGAATTTTTATATCTCACTTCACAAAAATCTCCTTCAATTGCCCAATAAGATTGCCACTTCCCGAAACTGTAATCTCTCCAATTTTATCCGAAATTTTCTCCACATATTCCATTTCTTTCAACTTCCACAACATCTCATTTTCTTCCATCAATTTGGCGGTGTTCAACATGTTTCGCATCGCAGCGGTTTCTTCTCTTCGCATAATGCTGTTGGCTTGTGCCTTTTTTTCAGCCATAAGTACCTGATTCATAATCTCTTTCATCTCGCCAGGCAAAATCACATCTCGAATTCCAGCATCAGAAACCTCCAAGCCCAATCGTTCCATTTTTGTGGCAACTTCCTCCAAAATAATGTTGGCAATAGTGTCTTTTTTACTCAACAATTCATCTAAAGTGTAAGTGCCTACAAACGCCCGAAGTGCCAATTGCAACATTACATACAACTGTTTTTCAAAGTCTTTGTTCTCCACAATCGCCTTCATGATGTCTGTTACTTGGTAGCGAGCAAAGAAATTCATTCGCAAAGTGGCTTTGTCTTTGGTAAGCAATTCTTGACCCAAAATTTCGATTTGCTGTTGCCTAACATCCACTTTTTTCACCTCAACCGGAATGGCATTGTTCCAAAAATAATACACCCCTGATTCCAATTTTTGCTGAAAAACATCATTCACAAACAACAAACCTTGCTCATAACTCATAATTTGAAATTTTCTAACATAACTTTTCACTTTCATGTTTTCCAAAATCGTTTTAGAAATTGGTTCCGAAATCGCCACTTTAGACAAATCCACTTTGGTAAAACTGTTTTCCTGATATCCTTTCCAAAAAGCATAACGCCCCGTTCCCAAAACCTCTCGAAACAAGCCGTTTACAAAATACAAAACAATCTCGTGTTCCTTCACTTCAACTACTTCGAGCATGGATGCCAACGTGCTGTTTTTCAATGCAATAGTCAATTCAATTGGTGACACAAACGACTGTTTCATATCATACAATTTTACCTCATTAGTACCCCACAACCAATAATTTCCTTGGTTTAAAACTTGGTCCAATGCTCGGTTTTTCATTACCAAACCCACTTGGTACGCCTCAATTTTTACTTTTTTTATCATTTTTTTTAATTTTTTAGATTTTTTTTTAATTCTTTCGATTTTTTTAATTTTTTCGATTTTTTTTATTATTTGGGCAGCTATTCCGCCCTCCGTTCCCGCTTTTTTTTCTTGCCAAAACCACTAGCCGCACAGGCAAGAAAAAAAGAGCTCCACTCAGGTCGGGCTGCGGGCATCCGTGTTCCAAAGCCATTTTTCGTTAAATTGAAAATCATCAATTTGTTCACTTTTAGACTCATTCGTTTGTACTTCTTTATTTCTAATCAAAAAAGCCATTGCAAATTCTAACTTAATGATTCTTAATGCCTTACTGTTTAAATAAAACTAATTTTAAAATTTAATTTTTTTAAAAAAACACGTAACGAAAATCCAAGCTCAAAAGCGGAAAACAGTGAGTTAGCAACGGCATTGAGAGGGTTTTTTATCGATTCAAACCCAAAATAAATCGGGTCTTTTCTAATAAAAATAAATCCCAACGGCATGGAAAACGAAGCTGATTTCAGGCTTTATCACCTGTGTTTTTAAACCCACATTTTGCAAGTCAAAAACCGACTTTCGTCCAAGTGTTTTTTATTGATTTTTAGTTTATTAAGCGACTAAAAACGCTCCAAACAGACTCACATCTGTTACTCTGCCAATTGAGCAATCACCTGTTAAGGCGGGGATTCGAACCCTAAATAAGCTATTATTCTAACCAGACTGAATTATTTATCCCGAAAGATAAAATGGGACTCGAACCCATGACCCATAGCGTGGTGGAATTTTTTGGAAAACCCCGAAACCATCAAATCAAGTTGCATAAGAAACCGAGATACAAAACTGCATCAGTTCTCACAATAGTGCCTTTCTGAAACACCCAACTGGACTTGTTTGATATTTTTATTTATTTCATTTTCAAAGAACGTTTTCATTTCAACAATGCAAAGATGCAATCGTTAGTACGTAACTATTTTGCGTAGAAGAAAAAAAGTTGTAATTTTGTAAAAAAACGAATGAAAATCCAAAATATATACCCCAATTTAATGCTCAAAATAGGTTTTGAACCCAATCAAATTTCAATACTTTGGGAAGCATTGGCACAAAAATACAGCTCAAAATCAAGGCATTATCACAATTTGACCCATTTGGAAGAAATGATTACTTGCTTTGAACACTACCAAACAGAATTGAAACAGCCGCTAGAAGTGTTGTTTAGTCTATTTTATCACGATTATATATATAGTGCAACAAAAAAAGACAACGAACTCAAAAGTGCCGAATTTGCATGTAATTTATTGAAAACCAATGCCATATTGGATAAAAATTTGGTGTTTGAACTCATTATGGCTACTAAATTGCACCAACACAATTCGGTTGCAGATGTGAATTGGCTCATCGATTTTGATTTGAAAATTCTGTCCAAAGATTGGGAACAATACCAGATTTATTGCAACCAAATCCGAAAAGAATACCGCATTTATCCTGATTTTCTATACAAACCAGGTCGGAAAAAAGCCTTGGAACATTTTCTCGAACAGCCATTTATTTATCAAACAACGGCTTTCAGAGATTTATATGAAAAAACAGCTCGAACCAATATTGAAAAAGAAATTCAAATGCTTACTTAAAATCACCACCCATGGCACAAAACAAAAACGCTTTAATTCGGTACAAAACCATTGATAAATGTTTGCAAAACCAGTATAAACAATGGACACTTGAGGATTTAATAAATGCTTGTAGTGAAGCACTTTATGAATTTGAAGGTAAAGAAAATCCGGTGAGCAAACGCACCATTCAACTCGATATTCAGCTCATGCGGAGCGAGAAATTGGGGTACAATGCTCCCATTGAAGTCTATGACAAAAAATTTTACCGTTATGCCGACGAAAATTTTAGCATCACCGATATTCCGCTGACGGAAACCGACATCAATGTCCTCACCGAAACCGTTTCGATGCTGAAACAATTCAAGGATTTTTCGCTTTTCAACGATGTTTCGGATATTGTCCAACGATTGGAAGATAAAATCTATGCCGAAAAATCACATACACAACCCGTGATTCATTTAGATAAAAACGAAAAGCTAAAAGGACTTCCTTTTTTGGAACAAATTTATCAAGCCATTATCAAAAAAATTGTTTTGGTAGTAAGTTATAAATCCTTCAAATCACAAGAAGCGAATCAGTTTACTTTTTATCCTTTTTTACTCAAAGAATTCAACAATCGCTGGTTTATGGTGGGTAAAAGAAAAGAATCGCACCCCATTTCCAACCTCGCCTTGGATCGGATTGAGAGCCTGGATTTCAACTTTCAAATGCCCTTTATTGCTACCGATTTTGATGCTGAAGCATTCTACAAAAACGTCATTGGAGTAACCGTTAATACAGGAGTGCAACCCCGAGCCATTCGCCTTTGGATAGATGCCACCAATGCGCCTTATGTCCTAACAAAACCGCTCCACAATTCGCAACGTCATTTGCAAACCAACGAAGACGGCAGCATTATCATCAATCTTTTTTTGATTGAAAACTACGAAATGGAACGTCTCTTCCTTGGTTTTGGAAACGGACTAGAAGTGCTCAAACCCGAACGTCTTCGCAATAGAATGAAACGCATTTTAAAAGAAGGTTTGATGCGATATGAAGCCGAAGATGGCATATAAATTTTATACCTGAAACCACTATTTTAATTATGTAAGATGCTTAATATCGATTAATTAATTTTAAAATTCATTAAAATGGGTACACCATTTTAGGAGTTACAACACAATCCAAACGAATATCAGTGTCAGATACATTGGCTATTTGGTTTTCTGGTTCAAAAAAAGAAAGCCCTATTTTCAATACATTATCTCTACATTTTTTAAGCATTTTATCATAAAATCCTTTGCCATACCCCACTCGATTGCCATGCGTGTCAAAGGCCAAAAGGGGTACAAATACTACATCTAGTAGCTCATTTGGAACGACTAAACCATCTTGAGGTTCTGGTATTTGAAAAGCATTCAGCCGAATCGTGGTATGATCTGTCAATAAAAAGTGGGCCATTTCCATGGTTTGAAAATTGGATTGCGACACAACAATTTCTTTGTCTTTTCCAGCTAAAATAGGTAAAATAAATTCGGTATTGACTTCGTTTTGTTTTTGAATGGTTAAAAAAATATGGTAATAGGAGAAATCCCAAATAGGCAATGTCAATAATTGATTAGCAATTGCTATACTATAACCTTCCGTTTCAATGGGACTTAAATTGGCCCGCTTTTGTTTGTAAAGGATCCGAAGTTCATTTTTAGTTATCATGGTGCAATAGAAATGAATTTAATATTATATAAAAAAAAGGTTGCCTATAATTATAGGCAACCCTTTGTGGAGCGAAAGACGAGGCTCGAACTCGCGACAACCAGCTTGGAAGGCTGGAGCTCTACCAACTGAGCTACTTTCGCAGGATGTAATGGATAAACGAAAAAACCGCTTAGAGCGAAAGACGAGGCTCGAACTCGCGACAACCAGCTTGGAAGGCTGGAGCTCTACCAACTGAGCTACTTTCGCATGATTAACAGTGCAAATATAAATACAAATCATTGTTTATTGCAAATTTTTTAATGAAAAAATTAAATATTTTTTATAATTTTGCATTTTTATTTTGATTATCAACTGTTTATAATATTGTTTTTTTTTGAAATATGGTAATAAAATTGGATCCGTGTGCTGTTTTAAGTGTGCGTCAGAGCGTTTTGCGAATTGGATTACCTTTAGAATCTTGTGTTTTTGAAGGCGACAATGAGCCAAACACACAACATTTTGGTTTTGTTGTGGGCCAACGCATTGTAGGTGTAGTAACTTTGATGAAAAAAGAACACCATCAGCTGAACCATCAAAATTCATTTCAGTTGAGAGGCATGGCTGTTTTAGATGCTTTTAGAGGTCAAAATATAGGCAATGCCCTTTTGAAACAATGCGAAATAGCAGTAGCTTCTTTTGAAAAAAGCCTTATTTGGATGAATGCCCGAAAAGGAGCTTTAGATTTTTATTCAAAATTTCAATACGAAGTTGTTGGCTTTGGTTTTGAAATTGATCAAATAGGTACGCATTTTTTGATGAAAAAAGAATTTTATCGTTAAAAAATGTAACTTAACGAAATGTGTATGCCCTAAAAAAATATAATTTATTTTCAACTTTTTTTGATTTACTTTTGCATCATGAAAAAAAGTTTACTTCTAGTATGTATCATTATAGTGAGTTGCCAGTTCCGAAACACAGAATTGGCATCCGATGGCTTTACGTTGATTCAACTTTTTGATAACACCGAAAAATTAAAAATAGATTCTACTTTAATTCTACAAACCAACAATAGTACTTTATTAGATTTTTATCGAAAAAATGACTTTAACACTGTTTGGCAATCAGAAATTATTCGTAAAAATATACTCTCAGAACTCCATAATTGTCATCTCGAAGGATTGGATCCTATGGATTATCGACTGAATGTTTTGCAACAATTTGAAGAAAAACATTTGTTTTTAAACGATGCCGAGATGGTCAATTACGACATTCAATTAACCAATAGTTTACAAGATTATTTAACACACGTAAGCATTGGCAAACTGAATCCTAAAAAAATATATTCTGATTGGGATTTGAAACCAAAAGAATTTGATGTTAATGAAATTATTAATACTGCACTTAAAGAAAATTTCGAAAACAAACCTTTTGAATCTGTAAAACCTACTAATAAAAATTATGTAGATTTAAAAAAAGCTTTACAAATAATAGACCAATTACCCAACGATTATACTACTCCTTTGTCTTTCAAAATGAAAGAAAAAATAAAACCAAACGACAAACACACTAAAATTAATTGGATTAAAAAACGGTTAATGTATTGGGATTATCTATCGAAAAATGATTCTATTAACAATGTTTTCGACAAAGAAACTGTTGCTGCGATTCGGTTATTTCAAAAAAATAATGGCTTGATTTCCGATGGAATTATTGGAAAATCAACGGTTACAGCACTTAATTTTAACAAAAGTGAAAGACGAGAACAAATTATTGCTAATTTGGAAAGATGGCGCTGGTTTCCAAACGAATGGAGTGCTCATTATGCTCTTGTAAATATTCCAAATTATCATTTGAATGTTTATAAAGACAATGAATTGGTACAAAACTATAAAATCATTGTTGGAACTGATAAACGAAAATCTCCCGTTTTAACTTCAAAATTAGCATCGGTTGTTTTTAATCCAACTTGGACAGTACCGCCCACAATTATAAAAGAAGATTTAATACCCGAAATGAATAAAAGCAAAAGTTATTTGAATAAAATGAAAATTATTGCTTATGATTATAAAAAACGTCGCATCAATCCTTGGATTTGGAAAGAAGAAGATGCGTTCAAATATACATACGTTCAAGATCCAGGTATTCATAATTCTTTAGGATTAATGAAAATACTATTCAAAAACAAATATGCTGTTTATTTGCACGATACCAATCATAAAGATGGGTTTTCAAAAAACATTCGCAGCTTTAGTTCGGGTTGTACCAGAGTTGAAAACCCCTTGCTTTTAGCAAAATATGTATTGAATGACACGGTTAATTACAATAATGTCAAGATAGATTCTATAATCCAACTCAAAAAAACAAAGATTATCCCAATCAAAGCGTCAATCAATTACTATCAACTGTATTATACAGCATGGTTAGAAGGCAAGCATCTTGCTTTTAGAGAAGATATATACAATTTAGATGCAGAATTGTATTGCAAATTAAGAAACAAATCTTATTAAAAATTACTCTTTAATAAGATACTTACCGCATTTCCACCAAAACCCACCGCATTAATTAATACTTTTTTCATGCTTCGGCTATGGGTAACGTAGGCTGTGTTGGGTACTCCAATAAAAGTTTGGTGCTGCATCATAAGCAATGCAAGTTCTAAACTCAAAGTTCCAGAAGCACCAAAAGTGTGACCAATTTTCCATTTATTAGTTGTCAGTAAAGGTAAATGAGCACCAAATATTTTTTGAATGGCCTTAAATTCAGTCAAATCGCCTTTTATGGTACCCGGAGCGTGCATGACAATGGCGTCTATTTCAGATAAAGCGGTGTTTTGAAGGGCCATTTTCATCGATTTTTGAAAACAAGTAGCCTCGGCAGATATCGATATATTATGCTCTAAAATTTCTGTCGCATAGCCAAATCCTTCAACAAATGCTAATGCGTTGTCTTTTTTTCCAAATTCCAAACAACAAACTGCGGCTCCTTCGCCCAAAATCATCGTGTTTTTGGTTTTGTTTAAATCCAAAGCCCTATTAGGAAAAGGACCTGTTTCTGTTGAATAAATTTTCAATGCTTGCATTTGTGCCAACGTAAACGGGGTCAATGGAGCCTCGCTGCCTCCAATTAAAAATTTGGTGGCCATACCCGATTTGAGCCAAGCAATGCCATTTAGCATGGCGTGCAATGCCGTAGAGCAGGTTATGGAATGAGATATTTCGGGCCCTGTACATTGCAAGTCGTGCCCCACCCACGAAGCAATGTTGCCCAAAGTGGTTGTTGGCGAACTCAATGTTTGTGCTTTGCCCGTTTTTAAAAATGTTTCAAAATGGCTTTCAAATAATTGTGTTGCCCCTCTTGATGAACCAATATTGATTCCAAAAACAGCTTCAGGTGTCCAGCCCGCTTGCCTAACAGCACTCCTTGATGCTGCTATTGCAAACAAAACGGCATCGTCCAACGACTTGTATTTGGAATCCGAATGTCGCAATTCTACCATTTCTGCTTTCAATGAAGCCTCTAAGGCACTCACCCAATACGTGTTTGCACCGCTTGTTATAGTGCTAAAGGTTGTTTGGTTTTGTAAGTAATGCTCCCAAATACTTTCGGCTTTATTACCCAAAGCCGATACGGATGAAAATCCTGTGATACTGATTGTTGAAGTCAAAAAAATTACGGTTTTATAAAATTCTTAATAATGTCATCAAAAAGCATCAAAATGTGATGCTATTGGGTGCAAAATTAAACAATTTCTAATGCACTTTCGATAGTTTGATACACTTTTTGCAATTGGGCTGTCGAAATAATATAAGGAGGCAAAATATAAATGATGCCCCCAACAGGCCGCAAAATAACCCCATTTTCTATAAAAAAATGATATAATCTGTTGCGTAATTCACCATAATAAGCAGCATCCGCCACTTGCAATTCTAATGCAAAAATAACTCCTAAAACTCTGGTTGTTGCCACTTTTGGATGTTTCTGTATATGCCTTTCAAATGCCAAATGCAACGCATGTACTCTAGCAATATGTGCCTGCATGGTCGTAGTTTGCAACAAGGTCAAACTGGCCAATGCCGCAGCACAACCCGTTGGATTTGCCGTAAATGTATGGCCATGAAACAAGGCTTTGTGCACATCTTCATCGCAAAAACCATCAAATAGGGCTTGCGTAAAGGAGGTTATCGCCATGGGAATTGTACCTCCCGTCAAAGCTTTAGACATACAAACCATATCGGGCTGTTCTTGCAAATAATCGCAAGCAAAAGTTTTACCTGTTTTGCCAAAACCCGTCATCACTTCATCTGCAATGGTAAATACATTTTGTGTTTTACAATATGCCATCAATGGGTCTAATGCTGCGGCTTCATACATCACCATTCCTGCTGCCCCTTGAACGAGTGGTTCAAATATAAATGCAGCACAATCATGCGTTGCTATTGCTTGTTGCAATGCTTCAAAACTCATCGCTTCTTTTCCTGCAATGGGCACTGGTATTCTAACTACGTTAATCAATTGCCCTTTAAAAGCTTCCGTAAAAAACGAAATCCCGCTGGCTGCCATAGCCGCAAAAGTATCGCCATGAAAGGCGTTTTCAAATGCTATAATGGTTTTTTTGTGCTGATTTTGATTATAAAAATATTGCAAAGCCACCTTCAAAGCTACTTCTACTGCGGTAGATCCATTATCCGAAAAAAATATTTTCTTTTGATTATTAGGCAATATCGACAACAGCTTTTCCGACAATAAAATGGCGGGCTTGTGCGTAAAACCTCCAAACAAAACATGTTCTAATGTAGTCAATTGCTCATAAATGGCCTTTGCAATGTCCTGGTTTGCATGTCCAAATGGATTCACCCACCATGAGGCAATCGCATCTATATATTCCTTGCCATTTTCGTCCCAAACCAATGCGTCTTTGCCTCGAAAAATTGTAATGGGTGGCCGTGCCGTTTGATGTTGTGTATAAGGATGCCAGTTGTGGGCTTCGTCTCGTTCGGACCAGCTTGGTGTGTTAGGATTCATATCAGCATTTGTTTTAAAAAATCCGAAAATAAGTCGGCATAATAAGCAACAACCATTTTGTCAAAATAAGGCTCCTCTTCTATTCTTCCTATAACGGGAACTCCCGTCTGAGAGGCTATAATACTTTCGCTCGCCTTGTTTTCGTCTCCCGAAAAAAGGAGTCCACTCACGCTCAAACCCCTGCTTTTCAAACAGGCAATCGACAGCAAAGTATGATTGATACTGCCCAAATAATGACGGCTTACCAGTATCACTTGATCATTTGGAGCTATCAAATCTACAACAAATTCCTTTTCATTTATAGGTACCAATAATCCCCCTGCCCCTTCTATTACCAAAACATTCGCCGTTTCTGGCCTTACAATTGCTGATTTTTCAATACAAACACCATCAATTGCTGCTGCCAAATGCGGACTCGCTGCTGTTTGCAATTGATAAGCATTCGGATAAAAAACACTCCTCCCATTGGAAACCCATCGTTGCACTTTTTGAGTATCGCCATTATTTATATCGCCCGCCTGTATAGGCTTCCAATAATCTGCCTCCAAAGCCTCAACCACTACAGCTGCCGCAATCGTTTTGCCAACATCTGTGCCAATACCGGTAATAAAAATTGCCATATTTTTTTTGAAGCAAAGTTCGTAAAGTTTTGATCAAATCTACAAACAAATCCACGCTTATTTACATTTGATATACCAAGTTTATATCAATAAACTGGGCTACGAAACTTTTTTTTTACTCATTTTAACAAAAACGAACCAATAGATTAGGCTATTTTATACCAAACACTTATATAAAATAGTCTAAAAATGTAAGGCTATTTTTTTTCAAGATTTCATAAAAAAATCATTTCATAGCTGGTCTACGTAATTATTTTTTTGTGAAAAATTTGGAGAAAAAGAGCTAGCAGATTGGGCTATTTTATATGAGTGTTTGGTATTATAGGTATATTTGGTATTAGAAGCCAATCCAGCTTTTCGCTACAAGCCCACGGCCACAAAAGGGTTTTTTGTATGCTACAAAAGGAGCTTCCGGTGGTCGCTCTTTTGTAGCAACAAAAAAATCCCTTTTGTGTCCGTTGGCTTTTCGCTTCAATCTGGGCTAAAAAAACCACGTATCAAAGCAACTCTTTTTTTATTCACAACAGCCTTTTTGCTTTTCAAATCCTTTATTTGTTTCAAAAAAAGTCTTTTTTAAAAACTTTTACCTTGGTCTAGTAACTTTTGGCTTCAAATTTGCACTAACAAACCGTCATCAATCATTTGCGTCAAAAGATGCAACACTAATCAAACCCAAAAATATGTTAAAACGATTTTTTATTGTATGCTCTGGAGCCGATAAAAACCTCCTAAAAGCTTGTTCGGAAGGCGAACAAACCAAATATGTTGGCATTGGAGCCACTGTATTTTTTACGGCAATCATGGCTTTTTTAGCCAGTAGTTATGCCTTGTTTACCGTGTTCAACAATAGTTTTTTTGCTCTTATGTTTGGCTTTGTTTGGGCCTTATTGATTTTCAATTTAGATCGTTTTATTGTTTCAACTATTCGCAAAAAAAATCAAGTACTAGACGAATTTATCCAAGCAACTCCACGGATTTTATTGGCCATTATTATTGCAATTGTTATTTCAAAACCATTAGAAATAAAAATATTCGAAAAAGAAATCAACACCGTTTTGCTACAAGAAAAAAATGCGATGTTGCTTCAAAACAAAAAACAAGTTTCGCAATATTTTCAAACCGATGTTGCCCGAAATACCAATGAAATAGACCAGCTAAAAAAGGAAATTGCCCTCAAAGAAAAAGAAGTAAACGACTTATATGAAACCTATATCAAAGAAGCCGAAGGCACAGCAGGCACAAAAAAACTAGGAAAAGGCCCCGTTTTTAAAGAAAAAATAGCCAAACACGATACCGCTAAAAAACAATTGGACAGTTTGCGGCAAGCCAACGGCATTAAAATTGCCGAAAAAGAAAAATTAGGACTACAATTGCAAAAAGATTTGGACCAAAAAGTAGCCCAAACCCAACCCATCATTGACGGATTTGATGGCCTAATGGCCCGAATAAATGCGTTGAACAAACTGCCAAAAGCACCTTCCATTTTTATCATGCTGTTGTTTTTGGCCATCGAAACATCGCCAATTATTGCCAAATTATTGGCACAAAAAAGCCAATACGATTTTGCTTTAGAAGATGCCGAGAATATTTTTAAAAGCCATTTGGAACAAGAGCAACACCAACGTGATTTACTAACCGCAACCAACAAAAACATCCATACCAAAGTATATGAAACATTGGATGATGATGCTGGTTTACAACAAAAACTTCGAGCCAATGCTTATGACTTAATTGTCAATCAAGACCAATATTTTTTTGAAAAACAGCGGCAAAACCTGCCCAAATCCTAAAACCCCATATTATTGATGGTAAAAAAAAACTCTGGCACAAACCAGAGTTTTTTAATCATCAATCAAAAACCGAACAAGTAATCAGCCTGTTCTATTGTGAATCTTTTTAACATCAATAAGATTATCCCAAATATGTTTTTAAGATTTTGCTTCTCGAAGTATGTTTCAATCTGCGAATGGCTTTTTCCTTAATTTGACGAACTCTTTCACGAGTCAAGTCAAAAGTTTCGCCAATTTCTTCGAGCGTCATCGGATGTTGGTCGCTCAATCCAAAATACAGTCGAACGACGTCTGCTTCGCGAGGTGTTAAAGTTTCCAACGAACGCTCAATTTCTGTACGTAACGATTCGTGAATCAGGTCTCGGTCTGGATTTGGCGATTCGCCCGAACGTAATACATCGTATAGATTAGAATCTTCGCCTTCTACCAAAGGGGCATCCATAGACAAATGACGACCCGAGTTTTTCATAGATTCTTTAACGTCATTTACCGTCATGTCGAGCTCTTTTGCAATTTCTTCGGCAGAGGGCGGACGCTCATTGGATTGTTCCAACAAGGCATACATTTTGTTAATTTTGTTGATAGAACCTATTTTATTTAAAGGCAAACGCACAATACGAGACTGCTCTGCCAAGGCTTGCAGAATAGATTGACGAATCCACCAAACGGCATACGAAATGAATTTGAAACCACGAGTTTCGTCAAAACGTTGTGCGGCTTTAATCAAGCCCAAATTGCCTTCGTTAATCAAATCGGGCAATGTAAGTCCTTGATTTTGATACTGTTTGGCAACAGACACCACGAAACGTAAATTGGCTTTAGTCAATTTTTCTAACGCACGTTGATCGCCCGCTTTGATTTTTTGAGCCAACTCCACTTCCTCGTCTGCGGTAATCAAATCAACCTTACCAATTTCTTGCAAATATTTGTCTAATGAAGCCGTTTCACGGTTGGTTACCTGCTTCGTAATTTTTAACTGTCTCATCGTCGTTTTCTTTTTTTTTTAAAAGATTCTGGTTGTTATACGTAAGGCATCCTAAAAAAGTTACAATTTAGGGTTTATTTTTTTTTATTCTATATCTAAAATGGTGTTTAAGGTATTTGAGAGTTTTTTTTGAGTTTAGAAGATAGTTTTCTTTTGTGGATTTATTTAGGAGTGGATTTTTGAAATTAATGTTTTCATGGATAAGCTTATTTTTAGGTATGGAAATTAATGTTATATTTGCAAGGGAAAATAAAACACGGTTTGTTGCAAAAGATTTCAAAAATAATCACCACATCATATTTAAGAAATAACAAGAGATATAACAAGATTTTAAACTATGGGGATATTAATAGATAGTGTTAGGATTTTAAATTATAGAGCAATAAAAAATTTAGAAGTGAATTTGTCTAAATTGACACTGCTAGTTGGTGCTAATAATGCTGGAAAAACTTCTTTTTTAAAAGCTTTGAATTTGGCTTTAGGCATAGATCGCAAAACAGTCAATAGGGAGGATGTTCACGAAGATGGAACTCTTGATGTGTATAAAAAAGAAATAATTATTGACATTAGAATAATAGCTGTTGATGATACTGGAATAAGAATACAGGATTTTGATGAAAACTGGGCAGAATCTGATCGAATAAGTGGGAACATTAAAACTGATGCAGCGGACTATCAATTTTTAGGAATCAGAACAAAGTATAAGTTTGATAATTTGAGTCAAACCTTTAAACAAGAATCTTACACTTTAAAACAGTGGTTGCCTTTTGAAAATTGGACATTAGAAACGAATGAAGATAAAAAATTTCAAAAACCAGATACAATACCATTAATTTTTGTAGATGCACAAAGGGATATTCAAGCAGACTTAAAAGATAGAAGTTCGTTTTTAGGAAAAATGACTAATAAGCCCGATATAAAACAAGATGATATTGAGCCAATAGAAAAACAAATTAATACACTTAATGAATCAATAATATCAAAAAGTAGTAATCTTAAAACATTAAAAGAAAAGCTAAAAGAGTTAAATAAAACGGTTTTATCTGCAACAGATGAAGGTGTTGAAATTGCACCTATAAACAAAAAGATTAGCGATATTGGGAGAAACTTAAACATCAATTTTAATGATTCCGGCACACAAAGTTTTCCACTGGAATATCATGGAATGGGAACCCGAAGTTGGGCATCTTTATTAACCTTAAACGCATTTATTTCATGGCAAGAAGAAATCAATAATCCTTATTTTCCGATATTAGCATTAGAAGAACCCGAAGCACATTTGCACCCAAATGCGCAACGCCAACTGTATCATCAATTAAAGGAAATAACGGGACAAAAAATCATTAGTACACATTCGCCATTTGTTGCAGCACAATGCGATTTGATGGATTTAAGACATTTTTATAAAGATAGTGATGGGTTAAAAGTTGGGCAATTAGAATTTTCAGAACCTTACGAAAAGAGAATTGCAGAATTACAAGATCAATTAAAAGACCCATTAACAGACTCTAAAATAAAACAAGCCATTAATGAAGAAAAACAACAATTACTTATAGAGAAAAGAGGTAAAATCAATAATGAAGAGAAAAGAAAAATTGAACGTAATATTTTTAATACTAGAGGAGAAGCATTATTTTCAAAAGCATTAGTGTTTTTTGAAGGAGAAACAGAAGAACAAGCTTTACCGATTTTATTTAAGGAAAAATTTGGTTGCTATCCATTTGAAATAGGCATCAATTTTATTGGAGTTGGTGGAAAGGACAACTATAAACCATTTATAATTTTTGCTAAATTTTTAAATATAAAATGGTACATCCTTAGTGATGGTGATAATACTACAGAAGTAGATGTTAAAAGGCAGATTACTGAATCTTTTGGGAGTAATTATTTTGAAGCCCTTTTTACTTTAGACGAACTTGATTTTGAGCTATATGTTCTAAAATACGGGTATAGTAATGAAATAATTGCTGAAATAAATCAACATGAAACGAAAGCGGATTTTTTATCGGAATATATTCAAAACCATAACTATCAGCCAAAAGGAAAAGATGTAGAAGGAAAAGATATTCCAAGAAATTATACTTCTGATGCAGATGGTGGAAGAAGTCGTGCTTTATTAGACGCATTACATAGTAATAAAACAAAATATGCCCCATTAATTGCTCAGGCTATTTTAAAAAAGAAAGATGGTAATGGCAAAACTATCTTCCCACCTAAAATAGACGAATTGTTTAAAAAAATTGCTTCTGATTTAAAAATAGATTTACCATGACAATACAAGAGGAAATAATAAATCATAAAGAAGGGGCATTATTGGTAATGGCAAGTGCTGGTAGTGGAAAAACACGTGTACTCACAGAAAGAATCAAAGAATTATTGAAAAATGAAAGTGAAAAATTTCATGTTTTGGCACTCACCTTTACCAATAAAGCCGCAGAAGAACTAAAAGAAAGATTATCTGATGTAAAAAATATTGAAAAGAGGGCTTTTGTAGGTACTTTTCATAGTTTTTGTCTTGAGGTTATTCAAAGTCATGGGTATGCGATTAACAAAAGTGTACAACCGCATATATTTGAAAAAAATGAAGATAGAACAAATCTATTAATACAAGTTTTTGAAAAACCTGAAAATTGGGACTTAAGAAAACATTATGAAAATAAAGATGCAAGAGAGAAGCAACTTTTTATTAGCAATGCACTTACCTATATCAGTAAAAAGAAAAAACAACTAAAAGGAATTGAGAAATTTGATTTTTTGGATGGTGATAATGAAAAAGAACTAATTCAAAAAATGTACAGCGAATATAATGACCTTTTAATACTTCAAAATGCAATGGATTTTGACGATGTTTTGATATATGCATATCAAATATTTTCGGATAGACCTGCTATTGCAAAATTGTATAGAAACCAGTTTAAATACCTATTTATTGATGAAGCACAAGATTTGAATTTTGCACAATATGAATTATTAAAGATAATTTGTAATGGAGAACACAGAAATGTAATGATGGTTGGTGATGTAAAACAATCTCTTTATGATTTCAATGGTTCTGATTATGTATATATGAAAAATAATTTTATTAAAGATTTTAATGCTGAAACAAAAAAATTAAACACAAACTTTAGATCATCGAAAAAAATAATTGAAGTTGCTAACTCTGTTTATGCTGATGCAATGCAAGGGTCTGATTCAATTGTAACTGGAAAATTTAAAATATTTGATAATTGCGAAGATGAAAAAGCTGAGGCAAATGCTATTGTAGAGGAGATAAAAAAATATTTAAAACAAGGTAAATATCAAGAGGATGGATTTATTGGTGATACTATTAGCTACAAGGATATTGCAATTTTAGCAAGAAGTAGGTATTTATTAAAAAATGTTGAAGATCTATTAACCCAAGAGGGTTTGCCTTCTTATCTTAAAAAAGGTAGTGATAGTTTATTTTTTGATAGTCAATTAATGAAAATTTTCGATTTAGGGCTTCGGATTTTAATTAATCCTGTTGATGTTTTGCATTTTTCTGAAATACTAGAAATATATTCAATTACAACCAACATTTCAAACCTCAATAATTTAAGTGGGCTAGAAAAGTTAAAATCTATTCATAATTTTATTACCGAAGATGACAAAGTACTATACTCATTGCTATTAGAGAGTTGGACTATTTTGAATAATCAGAATAAATTTAATTTAAGAGAAGCTTTAGTTCCAATAATGAGTTTATTTGAAGTTGAAAACATTTTCAAAGTAAATGAACCTTATGAAGAGTATGAAGGTAAAACCATAGATGAAAATACAGCAATTCGATTTGACATTGAAGAACTTGAAAAGTATTACAGCATTTATGCTAGAAACACTCCAGCTGAATTAAAATCACTAACTCATTTTAAAACACAATTGTCATTAGGTTTAATTCTACCAGAAAAAGAAGAAAATGGTATTGTGTTGAGTACGATTCATTTAGCAAAAGGGTTAGAATATGAAATTGTATTTGTACTAGGTTTGGATGATGGTTCATTGCCTTTTTATAAAAGTAAACAAAGTGGCGGCAAAGCATTATCAGAAGAAAAAAATATTTTCTATGTTGCTGTAACTAGGGCTAAAAGAGCTTTATACCTGTCTTATCCTAAAAGTAGAACAATGCCTTGGAATCCTTATAGTATAAAAACTATGACGCCTTCAGAATTTTTAAACGGTTTAAAAGAATTAGAAAATTAACCAAAGCAACAAAAATTAATAATTTAATAACCCAAAACTAAAGGAGGTGCGTTGCTGTACCTCCTTTTTTATTATTCTATTTCTAAAATGGTGTTTAAGGAATTTGTTAATGTAACTTATATTTCCTAAAATTGTCTTATCAAATCAATTGCTTCTTCTAAATTGTAAGCCCCATTAATAGCATTTTTATCAAAAACCATTATGTATTTATATTGGGGTGAATTGGTGCTTTTTTCCCAAGCATTACCTAATCTCAATTTTGCTGCACTATCTGAATTATCTCTATCTGAACCTTTTGTTTCAACCACAATTACTCGATTTGTTTTCGTTATTAAAATAAAATCAGGATAATGGTTAGACTTAAACCCATTTAATGAAAATCCTTTTCCTCTACCCAAATTTCTGTGCCAAAAAGCAATATTTGATAAATTTGAAATTTCTAAAATAAATTTCTCTTCCAAGCCATTCATGTCGCCTTCATGAACATACAGTGAATTTCCTATATCATTCCCCGTTTTTGATGGAATTATGGCAGGTTCAAATTTCCAAATTCCTTGACTTGTGATTTTATCAATTCTCAGCCATTCTAAAAATGTTTTTTCGGCTTCAATATCTGCCAATTCATTGATTTTCTTTTTAATTAAATCGGTATATGTAAATTTATGTTGTAAAAAATCTTGCAATTCTTCTGCCGACATATTTTCTAAAATCCGATTTACATATTTCTTAATTTCAGTATCTGCAATGGGTGGCATTTTATCTATTTGTTTCACAACTTGATAGGCTATATCTTTAATTTGACTTTCTTTTGGTTTAGCCAAAATATATTCGGTTATTGGTTCTCTCAGCACGTTATCAATTTTTAAAGAAACCATTTTATAGCCGCCATCATTGGTGTTTTCAGTATCTATTTTATACAAATCAGACGAAATACTTTTAAAAGGAATATCAATATCTTTGTTTGAAAGTTTAAAATTTTTCAGCAAATTTACTCTATCTAATAATTGCATCTCGCCTAGACCCATATCCAAAAAATCGTTTTTAGGAACTTCAATCACAAATTTTGGTAAGATTATTTGTTTTGCTTGATCTGCAACTGCTTCACGCATTTTATATTGTTTCACTTTCATGCCCACTTCGGAATAAATTTGTTGAATAGTTGTATCGTTTTCTTGGTTTGCAATTGTTTTTTGAAATGCTTCGCTTGTTGCAATGGCTATTTCTTCTATCTCAAAAACAGTTGTGTTTGTACTTTGATTGTTTTGGGTTGGATTGAAATTAATCTTTTGAACATCTATGAAATTTTCTTCAACCACTTCTATTTGTTCTGGAAAAAAGAAATTGTCTAATGATTCTTGCTTTACTTCTTCTTTCACAAGTTCAGGCATGATATCTTTTTCTCGATAATCTTTTTCACTAAAACCCGATTGTTGCAACCCTTTTATAATATTTTGCAAAGTGTTTTGAAATTTTACAGAAGCCGTAATAACATAAGATAAATTTAACATCGTGCTATTGTGTTTCATCACATAAGGCTGACGTAAAATTCTTCCAAGTATTTGAGTAACATCAACTTCTGATGATTTATCTGCCAACGATGCCAAGATATAAGCAAACGGGCAATCCCAACCTTCTTTCAAAGCATTAATCGTGATAATGTAACGAACTGGACAATCTTTGCTCATCAAATCTTCGTTTTTCAACTCGTCTTTATTGGCTGTTTTTATTTTGATTTGTTCCTCTGGAATGCCAATTTTGATTAGTTGCTCTTTGAGTTTTTCAAAAGTGGTATTATCTTCTTTTCCTTTGGGTTGGGCTTGAAAAAGAACAATTGGACGAATATATTTTCCGCCGTTTTGTTCCATAATTTTAGCTTCGTTTTCCAATTTATTTTGCAAATGCAATGCACTTTCGATAACCCCTTCACTATTTTGATGATTGTAAACAATAACAGGTAATTTTACCATGTGTTCTTTTTTCAATTCAATTGCCGAAACCAAACTCACAATATTGGCGTTTTGTTTTGGTGTTGCGGTTAAATCTAAAATGAAACTTGGATTTAAATTGTTTAACATTTCAACACTTAAATCACTTTCTGCATTATGACTTTCATCCACTATTAAAATGGGATTTAAACTTCTAATTACGTTGATTAATGCTTCTTTTTCTGTGCCTTCCAAAACATCAGCATCGTTTATCATTGAAGCGAAGTTTGCCAAATTAGAATTCTGCTCATTGACTTTTCTGTCTTCTTTATTTTTTGCTCTAATAGATGCAAAATTCATCACCATTATGTTTAATTGTTCTTTTACTGATGACGAATTAAAATTAGCTCCTTGCAACAATTCTCGTTTTTCATATACTTGAACTCTATTATTAAACAATGAATTCAGTTTTTGGCAATAGGGATGATCTGGATTAGAAAGATTTTTAACCGTTTGGTCTAATAAATTACTCCAAGGCACCAACCAAATCACGGTTTTTGTTTGATTATCGGGCATGGCATCAAATATGGTTTTCAAGGCATTGCAAGCTATGAATGTTTTTCCGCCAGCTGTTGGGACTTTTATACTTAAATGCACTGCATTGGGAACGGTGTTTTGATAAGGTCGCATTCCTTCGCCAGAAAGAGGGTTGTAAAAACCCACTTTATCTTGCCAAAAAGTATTGAAAGCAACATTGGCTTTCTTATGGTTTTGTAAATAGTCAAAATACAATTGCAAATCATCAATAACTTGCTTTTGATAGGTTTTTAGTTCCATAATTTTTAGTTTAGACCTAACATTTTAAAACCTGTTAAGTCTGGTAATTGCTAAAATCGGGTTATATCTCTTGGGATTTTTTTAAATTCTATATTTTTTTCTCTCAAAAAGGTTTCTGGTAGCAAACAATTATCAGCATAAATGATGTAGCGTTCTGCTTTTTGTTGCACATATTCCGCTAATGAGTCATAATCGAGCGTGGTTAAATTGTCTTTTTCGTAGATAAAATAATAAGCGGTTTCGTTATGGTTTCCTAAAAAAGGGGTTGCCATGGCTTCGTTTCTCGCAAAGTCGGTTACTGGAAAAGGATTTCTTGTTTCGGTAAACCAAACGTATTCTCTGATTTTCTCGATGCCAACATTTTCGTTTAAGTTATTGTTTTCATCAAAAAGGGGTTCTCCTAAAGTATAATAATCAAAACTTCCGCCTGTTCCTTCTTTATCGGCATAACCGTTGATTACCCGTTTTACACGCTCGGCAGTGATGGTTTCGGCATAATCTTCCATTTCTATTAAAATGAATTTTCTGTTGCCACCATCTTGCTTGTTTAAGTTTAAAACCGCATGAGCTGTTGTGCCTGAACCTGCGAAACTGTCTAGGATGATGGAGTTTTTGTTACACAAAAAATTTATCAAATACTCTATTAAAGAATGTGGCTTTGGATAATCAAAAACTTTTTCTCCAAATATTTTGAGTAATTCTCTGCCTGCATTTTCAGTTGTCTCAACATCAACTTGTTCATCAATTAAATTCGGCGGAACTTCATTGTTATAATTTTCTTTTTTATAAGATAAAACTAATGATTTTGAATTGATATTAATTTTAGTATTGTTTAATATTTCTTCATTAAGTTTATCTTGAACCCAAATAAATCTATTTCTAAACCTTACATCATTTTCATTTAAACCATTTTTTATAATTAAATCATCTAAGAGTTGATTTGGGAATTTTGTTGTTCCATAAATTCCTTTTTCAATTATTTGGTCTTCTAATTTTATATTAATGATTCCTTTAGGAAAACTTAAATCTTTATAAGAATTTTGAGGCTTTGTAAATGGATCATCACTCGTACTTTCCTTTTTAATTCCAGTAAACTTATCTGAATTAGATTTTTTAGAATAACATAAAATGTATTCTAAATTCTTTTTTATTTTAAATGATAAATTCGGAGGTGTTGCAGATTTGAACCAATTATATTGTCCTACAAAATTTCCTTTTCCAAAAATCTCATCCATTATAATTTGTAAATTATATAATTCATTTTCATCAATAGAAATAAATATAGCTCCATCTTTTGACAATAGCTTGTGCAATAATTTCAATCGTGGATACATCATACACAACCATTTGTCGTGCCGGGTTAAATCTTCACTTTCTTTGCCTACTACTTTGCCTAACCATTTTTTGATTTGGGGCGAATTGACATTGTCATTATACACCCAACTTTCGTTTCCTGTATTATAAGGTGGGTCGATATAAATACAATTTACTTTTCCTTCGTATTTGGGTAACAATGATTTTAAGGCTTCCAGATTATCACCGTTTATAATCATATTACCACTCAAAACTCCCCCTTTTGGGGTTGGGGGGCTGGTATATTCGTGATTCAGTACTTTGTAGGGTACCTCTAAATGATGATTGATGATTTTTTCTTTTCCAATCCAATGTAGTGTAGGCATATATCTTGCAGTTATACAAAATACAACGTGGGCTAATTCCAACTTGTTTTACCAGAAGCCCGACCAAAGGCAGTAATAAAAGCAAAAAGGAACGCCCACGTATAACGCAGACGTTTCCACTTCTTACTTTCCCTTATTACTTTGAAAAATTGGTCGTATTTCTGGTAAGGAAAATTGAAAGCGAAACGCTATATTTTAATTATTTTACTATTTTAGTTGTTCAATAAATTGTTTTTTTAATGAATGGCAAATGTAGTTTTTTTTTAAATTGGATGGTGTGATTTGGTTTAAAAATAATGGCTTGTTTGTAATTCTAATGCGTTAGGGATAGTAGTGGAAATCCTTTTTTTGGGTGGGTGCGGGCAAAAAAAGCCCGCACCCACCCAAAAAAAGATTATTACACAATATTATATTTCTTTTGGAGTTCAATGAACGTTGTTTGCAACGGATAGCCCGCCCCTTGGGGAACGCCCAAAAAAAAGTTTTTATTTGGTTTATGAAAAGTGCTTTTGGGAATTGTAGCTCTTTATTTTCAAAGACTGGAACGTATTGGTGTGTTTGTAAGCCAATTCAAATTGATGCAAAAGTACTTCGTTTAGGGCCTTGTTGCTTGTGTTTTTTTATGACTTATTGTAATACCAAATATACATATAAAATATATTTGGTATAATTAAATTTCTTGATTTTTGTTATTTTTTGTGCTTTTCGCAATTATACGAATTATATTTATTACTTTTCGCCAAAAATAATAGCCATCAGCACCCTATTTTTGGTGTTTTAATATTAATGTTTTGGCAATGAAAAATAAAATAGTTGTTGTTTTGGTTTTATTTACCCTTTCAAAGGTTAAAGCACAAAGTCCCGTGGCTTTTTATGTGTCTTACTATAATTCTGACAGATCTCAGTTAAAAATGGGGGCTGAATGGTTTAGTACGGCAGCTCGTTATCGTGTTTTTTATGGTATGGGCTATGGCATGGTAGCTACACAGAAGCAATACAAAGGACTTTTGGATTACCATGTTTCGTGTAATACCAATAAGGGGTTGTTGTTTAAAGTGAGTGGTTCTGATGTAAATTTGGCTCCAACGGTTGGCATAAGTCTTTTGAATGCAATGGATTTGGATGTGGGGTATTCGTTTGCTATTAACAAAAAGGAAGTTCCTGTTATTCAGGGGTTTACCGTGGGATTTACGGTTAGATTGTCCAAAAACAAAAATGCTTTTGAAAAATGGCACATAGGATTTTGAAAAGGATGGTGTTTGATGCCCAAGTTGATGTACTATTTTTTGAGTGTGAATGAAATTAAGTGTGAATGAAAACTAAAGAACAGATTTTTAATATTCCGAATTTACTGTCGTTTTATCGATTATTGGCTATTCCGTTGATTATTTGGAGTTTGACAACAGGACAACGTAACTTATTTATTATTTTGATTAGTATCAATTTAATTACTGATGTTTTAGATGGTTGGTTGGCAAGGTATTTTCAACTTTGTACAGAATTTGGAGCCAGACTGGATTCGTTGGCAGATATTGGTACTTTTTTGTTATCCATTTGGGGTTTTTTAACTTTTGAAAAAACATTTGTTTTAGCACATCAAACGGCCTTTGTATTGCTATTTAGTTTTTATGCAATTCCTCAATTGGTTTCTTTAATTAAGTTTAGAAGGCCAACGAGTTTTCATTTGTATTCAAATAAATTTGTGGGCTATGTTCAAGGAATTTTTATATTTACTTTTTTTGTATTTGGCTATCACAAAATTTATTTTTATTTTATGATTGTTGCAAGTTGTTTGGCCGATTTTGAAGTGTTTGTATTGGTTTTATATATGCCAAAAATCAAGTCGAATGCTAAAAGTTTGTATCATATTTTAAAAGCAAATCAAGATGTCAATTTATAATTTTGTACTTATTTATTTTTTAATAGGCGGTTTTGGCATTGCTATGATCAACCGAAAATCACTTCATCAAGAAGCAAATGGCAATCGTTGGAAAAAATATTGGGTATATTTGCTATTGGTTTTGGTTCAATTATTTCTAATTGACAAAGGGTGGTATTTGTATTTTGGGGGTGTGGTGGTACTTATTGGGCTATATGAAATAGCTATTCATATCAAACAAACGAAGACCTTACTACTTTCGTGGGGGGTGCTGCTGGTTGCAGGTGGGTTTTACATCACTTTTTTTTATCAAAATAATGTTTTATATCAGCAATTGCTGTTTGTTACTGTTGTTATATTTGATGGTTTTTCGCAGCTTTTTGGACAACTTTTTGGCAAAACAAAATTATTTCCAGTTACCAGTCCAAACAAAACAGTAGAAGGACTATTGGGGGGCATTTTATCGGTTATGGTAACCTATTATTTTATTATAAATGCGTTTCATTTGGACTTGTTGCAGGTTTTTGTTTTAGGGGTTTTTATTTTATTTTTTGCTGTTTTAGGCGATTATTTAGCCTCGTTATTTAAAAGGCTACATCAAGCTAAGGATTATAGTCCAATCATTCCAGGGCACGGTGGTATATTGGATCGTTTTGACAGTTTAATTTTGGCTAGTTTTGGGGGGTATATAGCGTTGAAGTTAGATTTTTCAAATCCTTATGTATTTATTTGTGTTGTATATGGCATTATTATTGCTGTTATATTTACAATATCTGAAATATTATTTCATTTTTACACCATAAAAGTTGAAATTACTAGAAAAATAACTCATTTTTTATCTGGAATTGTTTGTTTGTCTTTCCCTTATACGCTCCACAACCATTGGATTGGGTTGTTGCTTTGTATCTCATTTGTTGTGATTTTGTGGGTAAGCGAAAAATATCATTATTTGCAATCTATACACGCTATAGATCGTTTTTCGTTTGGATGTATCTTATTTCCTATAGCCGTATATGGTTGTTTTTTTGTTTATTGTACGATTTATAATCATAAAATATATTTTTATTTGCCCATTATTATTTTAGCAATAAGTGATCCTTTGGCCGCCTTATTTGGTAAAAAATTTCCTATTGGGGTTTATCGACTGGGGGCCATCAAAAAAACCCTGATGGGTTCCGTGGTATTTTTTCTATCTTGTTGGGTTTTGGTTTGGATTGCTTTTGCCCAAAGCACTTTTCCTATTGAGTCTAAAGTGTTTAAAAGCATCGCCATTTCTGTTTTGGCAACTTTTACCGAAGCCATAAGCGGCAAAGGTTTTGATAATTTGTCTATACCATTGGTGGTCGAATTGTCATTGGTGTTGATGTAAGTATATAAAAACATCATATTCAGTTTAATAGCAAATATAAATTAGTACAATCTATTGGTTCTTTTTGCTAAAATGAGTCAAAAAAAATAGTTCCGTAGCCGAGCTATGACATCCTTTTTTTGAATTTTTTTTTAAAATATCTTTTACATTTATGAATTATTTTATAAATATATTTTGTGTTATTTGTGGTTGATTTTGCGTTAGGGATAGTAGTGGAAATCCTTTTAGAAGCCCACCAGCCCCCAAAAGAGGTGTTGTATTGCACGAATATAGTTTCTGAATGTGTAATCAAAAAAGATTATTTCACAATATTATATTTCATTTGGAGTTCAATGAACGTTGTTTGAAACGGATAGCCCGACCCGTAGTTTACGGGAGGGACACGCCCTTATTTTTATGAGATTGTTTAAAATTGGTTGTTACGAAATTTTATTTTTTTCTTGCTTTTTGAGAAATGAAAATTGGATCAAGGGAAAGCATGGGTAAGAGGGTTACTTAACAATTTTTCAACAATTCGGTTGTTAATTTTTCAATCCAAATCCTGAAGCGATATGATTTTTCTAACATTTTTTCAATTCCAGTGAGCTCGGCAATATCCATTCCGTCAATAATTTTATTGTACTTTTTACCATTTTGTTTGTAAATTGCTTCTAGTCTTTCAGATGGTCCAAAACCGCTATTGATGTCCTCAATGTTTGGATATTGATTACAAATAGCAACTACAGCATTTTTTATATTTTCATCTTCAAGAGAAAAGCCCATTTCTGGATTTGCAAACATAAGTGTTTCCATTTCATGCTTTTGGATATATGGAATAAAGTAATTGTAAGGTTTTATTTTTTGAACGACATCATTTAATTTATTCTCTAAACATTCTAATTTCTTGTCAGTTGTTGACATATTTGAAGATTCTAGAAATCCAGGCAATTTAGTTTCACTATTTAACTTAAAGTAATCAATTAATGTAGTAATGAATGGTTCATTCTTGTAATTGAGAACTGGTTTAATAGTGTTTTCAAAATGTTTAATATTATTAAAACCATGACCACCGCCGCTCATTGTTATTGCAATTCCTTGAATGTGAGTTGTTATCCCTTTAGAATTAAAATAAGGAATTAAGATTCTATCGACAAACTCTAATTCTGTTGGACCTTCAACAATTATGTATAAATGCTTCATGGTCTTGCTCCAATAATATTTTTATTCCAAAGCTCTCCAATACTATATTCATTCAACCAATCTTTAAGATTATCATTATCTAATCTATTAAAAACGGATTGATGATCTTTTCTATCAACAGCAATTATTTCATTTGGCTCAAAATTATTAACTAAATCAACAGATTGTGTTGCAATAATTATTTGGCTATTTGCCGATGCTTTTCTGATTAATCCAGCTAACTTATTGATTGCAAATGGATGTAAACCCAATTCTGGTTCATCTATTATAATTGTTTTAGGTGGATTTGGCTGCAATAATAATGTTGCCAATGCAATAAACCGAATTGTTCCATCAGAAAAATCCTTAGCATAAAACTCCTTCTCAGGATAATTTATTTCTGTCCATTCCAAAGCAATTTCATCTTCATTATTTCTATTAGGTTCCAAATTAAATCTTTCAAAAAAGGGTACAATCGTTCTTAGTACTCTTTCAATTTTAATGAAATCCTTATTATGTTTCAGCATTAAATGATATAAAAATGCAGGCAAATTACTTCCATTTTCTTTTAAATATTTATTATCATTTACATTACAAGAAGAGCGTAAAGCCGAAAATTCACTAGTGTCATGAAAATGATAATTTTTTAAAGTTTTAAAATAGTCATTTACATAAGCTCCAATCCCTGAATTAACTGCCTTTAATGCACTTTCTTTTGCATTTTGATTGATTACTTGCGTACTCCACCCTTCTCCATAAACATTAGAAAGATTACCTTTCGATTTATTAAATCCAATTTGTTCACGATTTATAAAAAGTTTGTTATCGGTTGTTGGCTGTAACCATATTTCATATCCATTTTTTTGATCAAATTGTATTTGAAATCGTATTAACTCGGTCGTTTTTCTGCCAAAATATAAAAGATTATCCGCTGAATTTGTTATTGAGTAATTCTCTAATCGCCTCTCATAAATAATATTGATAAGTTTAAAAAACGAAATAAAATTAGATTTCCCAACGCCATTAGACCCTATTAAAACATTGATTGGAAGTAACTCCAATTCCATATTTCTAATAGATTTATAGCCTTCTATTTTAATTTTATTTATCATTTTTCTTTAAAAAAATTCATAATTAAACAAAAACCTAACAACTTTTGCTTTACCCTATTTATATCATTTCTATTTCCCCCTTCGGGGGTTAGGGGGCTTTAATCATTCAACTTCAACACAGCCATAAACGCCTCTTGCGGAATCTCAACATTACCCACTTGACGCATTCGTTTTTTACCTTTTTTCTGTTTTTCTAATAATTTTCTTTTTCTAGAAATATCCCCGCCATAACATTTGGCAGTTACATCTTTTCGTAATGCTTTTATCGTTTCTCGGGCAATGATTTTTGCACCAATTGCAGCCTGAATCGGAATGTCAAATTGCTGTCTCGGAATCAATTCACGCAATTTCTCGGTCATTTTTTTACCGATATTATAGGCGTTATCTTCGTGAATCAAAGCCGAAAGTGCGTCCACCGTTTGGGCATTCAAAAGCACATCTAATTTTACCAATTTAGAAGTTCGCATCCCAATTGGCGAATAGTCAAAAGAAGCATATCCTTTGGAAACGGTTTTCAAACGGTCGTAAAAATCAAATACAATTTCTGCCAATGGCATATCAAAGTTCAACTCCACTCGTTCGGTTGTCAAGTAAGTTTGATTGGTTATCAATCCTCGTTTTTCGATACACAAACTCATTACATTCCCCACAAAATCAGACTTTGTAATGATGGTTGCTTTGATATAAGGCTCTTCCACACGATCCAGTTTTGAGGGTTCTGGCAAATCTGACGGATTATTAACAATCAATGGTTTTTCCGGCTCTTTTTTGGTGTAAGCCAAATACGAAACGTTGGGCACTGTGGTAATTACCGTCATGTCAAACTCTCGTTCCAGTCGCTCTTGGATAATCTCCATGTGCAACATTCCTAAGAATCCACATCGGAAACCAAATCCTAAAGCCGCTGAACTCTCTGCTACAAAAACCAAGGAAGCATCGTTCAATTGCAATTTTTCCATAGAAGAACGCAAATCTTCATAATCCTCAGTATCAACAGGATAAATTCCAGCAAAAACCATCGGTTTTACATCCTCAAATCCCGTAATCATATTTTTAGTTGGCTCTTTGGCATCGGTCAAGGTATCACCCACTTTTACTTCTTTGGCTTCTTTAATTCCCGATATTAAATACCCAACATCGCCTGCCGAAATTACTTGTTTTGGTACTTGATTTAATTTCAAAGTTCCTATTTCATCCGCAAAATATTCATTGCCAGTTGCCATGAACTTAATCTTTTGCCCTTTCTTAATTTCACCATTAATAACCCTAAAAATAACCTCAATTCCTCTAAAAGGATTGTAAACAGAGTCAAAAATTAAGGCTTGAAGTGGCTCGTCTTTGTTACCTTTTGGCGCTGGAATCTTTTCGATAATAGCAGCCAAAATATTTTCAACCCCAAAACCTGTTTTTCCCGAAGCATGAATAATATCTTCCAGTTTACAACCCAATAAATCAATAATATCGTCGCTAACTTCCTCAGGATTAGCGCTTGGCAAATCTACTTTGTTCAAAACCGGAATAATTTCCAAGTCGTTTTCCAATGCCAAATATAAATTAGAAATCGTCTGAGCCTGAATACTTTGTGCTGCATCCACAATCAACAAAGCGCCTTCACAAGCTGCAATCGATCGAGAAACCTCATACGAAAAATCTACGTGTCCAGGAGTGTCAATCAAATTTAAGATGTATTCTTCACCCTTATATTTGTACTCCATCTGAATGGCGTGACTTTTAATCGTTATCCCACGTTCCCGTTCCAAGTCCATGTTGTCCAACAATTGTGCTTTTTCTTCACGGGCTGTTACGGTTTGTGTAGCGCCAAGAAGTCTGTCTGCCAAGGTACTTTTTCCGTGGTCTATGTGGGCAATGATGCAAAAATTTCTAATGTGTTTCATTGTTTTTTATTTGAAAATACCAACTGATTTTGGTAAAATTGAATGATCTGTTTTTGATGCAAATATAAATCAAACATATCCAACCTCAAAGGCATAGGCGGATTTAGTTTGCACTTTAATTTAGAATATCATAAAGGCCAATGGATAGCCAAAATCAATGCCCTTTTGGAATAACTTCAAAAAGGGTTCCGCTATCACATTTAAGTGTTTTGGAAGGGAATTTCATTAATACAGCATAGTCATGCGTGGCCATAATAACTGTTTTGCCGTTGGCATTTATTTTTCTTAATACATCCAACACTTCTGCGCTTGTTTGTGGGTCTAAATTACCCGTTGGTTCGTCTGCTAAAATAAGTTCTGGATCATTTAGTAAGGCTCTAGCAATGGCAATACTTTGTTGTTCGCCACCCGAAAGTTGGTGTGGCATTTTTTGTGCAAATTGCTGCATTCCTACTTTTTCGAGTACTTCTTGTATTTTGCCGTTCATCATTGCTAGATCTTGCCATCCTGTGGCTTTTAATACAAACAACAAATTGTTATATACCGTTCTATCTGACAATAATTTAAAATCTTGAAAAACGATACCAATTTTTCTTCTCAAAAAAGGAATCTCTTTGTCTTTCAAGCCGTTTAATTCATAGCCAACCACTTTGCCTTGTCCGGTTGTCAAAGGAATATCGGCATACAGTGTTTTGATTAAACTACTTTTACCCGTACCCGTTTTGCCAATAAGATAAATAAATGCTCCTTTTTCTACTTCCAAATCAACGTTCGTTAAGATGGTTTTTCCTTCCTGAACGATATTGGCATTTTGTAATGATATGATGCTTGAACACATGTCGTTAAATTTTGGGTAAATGTATAAATTTTTACGTCATTTTCAAAAAAAAACTATTGTAACAAGTCCTTATTTGATTGTATTTAATTGATTTACAAGGGTATTTTTGTTGTACTTTTTACTTCGGCCATTGCAAAAAAAGTATGGATTTGTGAAACTCCCGTTAAAACTGATAATTTTTTTTGATGAAAATGGTGGTAGGTTTCCATATCGGGCAAAATAATTTTGAGCATATAATCAAAACTACCCGAAACAAAATGACATTCGACCACTTCGGGCAAACTCATGATGGCTTTGTTAAAAGATTCTGCTACATCAATGGTTTGTCTTACGAGTGTTACTTGGCAATAAACGACTAGGTTTTTGCCTGTTTTTTTTTTGTTTAAAATGGCAACATATTTTTCAATTACCCCTTCTTTTTCAAGTTTTTTTACACGATCATGAACGGGCGATAACGACAAATTTATTTTGGAAGCTATGTCTTTCAACGTAAGTTGGGCGTTGTCCTGAAGCAACTGTAATATTTTTTTATCTATTTCGTCAAATATCATTTTTTTCTTATTTAATAAAATTATGTTTTTCCGTTTATTTTTCTTTTACAAATCTTATTTTAGTACTATTACCAAAAAAATTGCTTTATAATTTCAAAAATAAAGAATTTTTTCTGAATTGAAACCAAATTACACTTAATATTTTCTAAAATAGTAGTTTTGTATCATTGCTAACCCAAAAAAATATAACCATGATAATAGGTGTTCCAAAAGAAATTAAAAATAACGAAAATCGTGTAGCTGTTACACCTGCTGGTGTTTCTGAGTTTAAAAAAAATGGTCATGAAGTGTATGTTCAAAAAACGGCTGGCGAAAACAGCGGTTTTAGCGATTTGGCCTATGAAAATGCGGGTGCTGTCCTTTTAAACACTATTGAAGAGGTATATGCCATTGCCGAAATGATTGTAAAAGTAAAAGAGCCAATTGCCTCTGAATATCCATTGATAAAAAAAGACCAATTGTTGTTTACTTATTTTCATTTTGCCTCTTCAGAGCCTTTGACGCATGCCATGATTGCTCAAGAATCTGTTTGTTTGGCATACGAAACTGTGGAAAAAACAGACCGAAGCTTGCCCTTATTAATACCAATGTCTGAAGTTGCAGGGCGAATGGCTATACAAGAGGGAGCCAAATATTTAGAAAAACCATTAAAAGGAAAAGGGATATTGCTGGGTGGTGTGCCTGGTGTGCCACCAGCACAAGTATTGGTTTTGGGGGGTGGTATTGTGGGTACACAAGCTGCAAAAATGGCCGCTGGACTTGGTGCAAAAGTTACTATAATGGATGTAAATTTAGCTCGATTGAGACAACTTTCAGATTTTATGCCTGCCAATGTTACCACCGTAATGTCTAATCATTACAACATTTGCGAAGCTATTACAAAATCGGACTTGGTAGTAGGTGCCGTGCTAATTCCTGGTGCAAAAGCCCCTCATTTGATTACAAAAGACATGCTCAAATTAATGAATCCTGGTACGGTAGTGGTAGATGTTGCCGTAGATCAAGGGGGTTGTATAGAAACTTGTACACCCACTACGCATGAAAACCCTACTTTTATTATTGATGATATTGTACATTATTGTGTGGCCAATATGCCTGGTGCTGTGCCTTATACTTCTACATTGGCACTTACAAATGCTACCTTGCCGTATGCCATTCAACTGGCCAACAAAGGTTGGAAAAAAGCTTGTTTGGACAACGAAGAACTTAAAAAAGGATTGAATATTGCACAAGGCAAAATTGTTTATAAAGGTGTTTCAGATGCTTGGAACTTGCCTTTCTATGACGTTGCAACTATTTTGTAGCCTCAACCTATACCCTTTTAAAAGGATCTATTTTAAATTTTAATTTTGTTGCAAATCCCTCAGAAGCTACTGTTTTTTTTGAAATGGTAATTTTTGAGGTTTTTTTTATTGAAGGTTGATTTTGCGTGAGGGATAGTAGTGGAAATCCTTTTTTGCCCCCTCTTTTGGGGCAAAAAAGATTGCAACGAATAGCCCGACCCGGAGTTTTTACGGAGGGACACGCCCATATTTTTATTAAATTTGATGATTTGATAAAAAAAGTTTGTTTATTTTATGAATCTGATTGATGCGGTATATGCTTGTTTATTTATCTGTTGAATCGTTTTTGAGATTGTTTATAAAAAATTATATTTGCAGTTGAAAACAACAACTAAACCATACTAAATGACAATTTCATTACAACAATCGACATGTGCAATACAATCGGACGTAGCTGTAACAGGTTCAAAATCAGAAACTAACAGGTTTTTATTACTTCAAGCTTTGTATCCTTCTATTGTGTTGGACAATACGTCGAACTCGGACGATTCTGAGGTTATGACACAGGCGTTAGCTACACAAGAACATACAATAGACATCCATCATGCGGGTACTGCAATGCGTTTTTTGACGGCCTATTTTGCCATTCAGAGCGGCAAAACGGTTGTTTTGACGGGTTCGTCAAGGATGAAGGAGCGTCCTATACAAATTTTGGTTGAGGCTTTGAACCAGCTTGGGGCAACAATTACTTATACAGAAAAAGAGGGTTTTCCGCCGATAAAAATAGTGGGGCGGCAATTATGTAACAACCAAATAAAGATGAAAGCTAATGTGAGTAGTCAATATATTTCGGCCTTGTTGTTGATAGCACCCAAACTAGAAAACGGTTTAGAACTGACACTTGAAGGCGACATAACCTCTGTACCATACATCAAAATGACTTTGGGATTGTTGCACGAAATTGGGGTTTGTACCCGATTTGAGGGTAATAAAATTACTGTTTTGCCCATGTCAAATATTGAAAACCAAGTAAGAGGACTTGTAGAATCGGATTGGTCGTCGGCGTCGTATTTTTATTCCATTGTGGCCTTGTCAAAAGTTGGGACACAAATAAAATTAACAAGTTATAAAAAGCATAGTCTTCAGGGGGACAGTGCATTGGCACAAATTTATCTGCATTTTGGTGTAACTACAACTTTTGAAAACGAGTCTATATTGCTTTCAAAAGTTGGTGCTCCGTCCATAGTTGATATGAATTTAGATCTTAATAACTGCCCAGATATTGCCCAAACCATAGTGGTTACTTGTTTTGGATTGTCGATGGGTTGTACACTTACTGGGTTGCATACTTTAAAAATTAAAGAAACAGACCGCTTAGAAGCCCTAAAAGCGGAGCTAACCAAATTTGGTGCCAATGTTCGGGTTAGCAACGATAGTTTGTGGTTAGAGGCTCATTCTGGCAGGATAGTTTCTGGTGCTACTGTTGCAACTTATAACGACCATCGAATGGCTATGGCCTTTGCTCCATTGGCCCTAAAAGTGCCGTTTACAATTGAAAATGCTGATGTAGTTTCTAAATCGTTTCCAGATTTTTGGACAGACTTGGCAAAAATTGGATTCAAATTTGATAGGGTTTGATAGATTGAAAATGAATACCTATTTTATATAACAAATCCCTCATTTTTTTATATTTTGAGGGATTTATTATTAAAGTATTTTTATTTTTAACTTTTTATTATACAAATGTTTTATATAAGTGATGTGGAAAGTATGTAAATATGTTTGTATCATTGCTAATGATTGATTTTTCAATTGGATGATCGTTTTTTTTGATTTGTGGCCTATACCAAATATATTTTTAATAGTTATTTTACTTATTTTAAAAATATTAATTTAACCATACTTTTATTATAAATATCAGTTTTATAAAAAGGCTTAAAATTTTTTGAAATTAGATAATAATGTTACATATTTGCATTCCTATTTTAATAAAACAATGACTAAACAAGAAAAAATTCTAAATTTTGATCCCTCACAACCAGGCTTGGCAGACGAGAGTATTTTTGGGCTACCATTTTCGGCAGATGAAAGTGAAATTATCATTATTCCAGTGCCGTGGGAAGTAACTGTTAGTTATGGATCTGGAGCTTCAGAAGGGCCAGAGGCAGTGCTAAATGCCTCGTTTCAAGTAGATTTACACCATCAAGAGTTTCCAAATTTATGGAAACAAGGTATTTATTTAGACCTTAATGATCAAACTCAAAAGTGGGCCACAGACAGTAATAAATTCAAATCTATGGCACAGCCCATTATAGATGCTCTAACAGCTGGCGAAGTAATTGAAAGTTTGCCAGCATTGCAATCTGATTTGGATAAAATCAATAAAGCCTGCAAAGATTTGAACGAAGAGGTAAAACAACGTACCTTATATTGGTTAAAAAAAGGCAAAAAAGTAGCCCTTTTGGGTGGCGACCATGCTACACCATTAGGATATTATCAGGCCTTGGCAACCAAGTATGATAATTTTGGGATTTTACACCTAGATGCTCACATGGATTTGCGAATTGCTTATGAGGGGTTCACATATTCTCACGCATCAATAATGTACAATGCTTTGCAAATTCCTCAAATTTCAAAAATTGTTCAAATTGGCATTCGTGATTTTTGCAAACAAGAAGCAGAAACTGCCCTTAGCGAAAGAGTGTGTGTGCATACGGATATGGATTTAAAATCGGCACAATTCAAAGGTACAACCTGGCACGATCAATGTTTGCAAATCATAGCTTCGTTACCCAACAATGTGTTAATAAGTTTTGATATTGATGCTTTATACACATGGTATTGCCCCAATACAGGAACTCCTGTACCAGGCGGCATTTCATTTGAACAAGCAACATACTTACTAAGTCTATTGGCTTCGTCTGACAAATGTATTATTGGATTCGACTTAGTAGAAGTGGCACCTGGCAACGATGATTGGGATGGCAATGTGGGAGCAAGATTGTTGTATCACTTATGCGGTGTTATATCAAAAAACAATCATTTGGATGTTGGTCAGACGATTCAGTTCAAAAAATAAAAACTTTACATCATTAAAAAAAAAATTTGATAGCGGGATATTTTCGCTATCATTTTTTTTATTTAATATACCATCAAAATAGCTTTCGTTTATACCAACTGTATTTATAATACCAAATATATTTATAAAATAGTCCAAATATACGTAGTTCTTTTAGAAAAAATTTTCAAAAATTATCGTTGCATTGCTGGGCTACGGAACTATTTTTTTTGACTCATTTTTGCGAAAAGAACCAATAGATTGGGCTATTTTTTTATTTTATTTGGTATAATATAGGATACGACCCTTGTAATAGCAAACAAGCAAAGCTGGTTGTTTGTTTGAAAAAAATTTCATAAAAAATCTTGGCTCACATTTTTAAAACTAAATCCAAAAAAACACAAATTAGAGGAAAAAATTAAAAATATTGATGTCAATCCTGTATTAAAAAACACATTGCTTATCAATAATTTAATTTTTTTATCGTTTTTTTAAAGCTACCCTGTAATTTTAAGGGGGTTAAATTTATAAAATAACAAAAATGAAGTCAAATTTTAAATTTATTTGGGGGTGTAGATGGTTTTTTTATACTTTTACCAAAAATTTTAAAACATCACACAATGAGAAAGATTATTTTAAGCGTGATTTTGATCACTTTAATGGTACTAACATTATTTTCAAATGTTTTTTTAACTCCAAGTCCACTTCCAACAGAAACGATTAAATTTGATACTGGCGACACCGCTTGGATGTTGGTTTCGACTGCCTTGGTTTTATTAATGACTCCAGGGTTGGGATTTTTTTATGGAGGAATGGTTGGCAAAAAAAATGTTATCAGTACGATGTTACAAAGTTTTATGGCCATGATTATCGTTACGGTACTTTGGGTTGTTATTGCTTTTGGACTCAGTTTTGGTCCTTCCATCCATGGCATCATCGGAAATCCGCTTCCAAATATGTTTTTTCAAGGTGTTGGTACAAATACAGCATGGAGTCTCGCACCAACTATTCCATTTATGCTTTTTGCATTGTATCAAGCCAAGTTTGCCATCATTACACCAGCATTAGTTACTGGTGCATTTGCAGAGCGAATTCGTTTTTGGGCCTACTTATTGTTTATGGTATTGTTTATTTTACTAATATATGCACCATTAGCACATGCAACTTGGCATCCAGAAGGGATGTTGTTTAAACTAGGCGTTTTGGATTTTGCTGGAGGTACCGTTGTTCACATGAGTGCAGGTTGGGCAGCTTTAGCTGGTGCCATGTTTCTTGGAAAACGTAAAGTACAAAAAGTTAGTCCAGCTCGTATCACTTATGTTTTGTTGGGTACCGGTTTATTGTGGTTTGGTTGGTTCGGTTTCAATGCAGGATCTGCAATGGGAGCCAATGGATTAGCAGTTCAAGCCCTTGGTACTACAACCGTAGCCGCAGCCGCAGCTGGTATGGCTTGGGTGTTTTTAGATAAAATTTTAGGCCATAAATTATCTGCTATGGGAGCATGTATTGGTGCCGTAGTAGGGCTAGTTGCCATTACTCCAGCAGCTGGTTTTGTAAGCTTATCTCATGCTATTTTTATAGGAATAGCGGCTAGTGTAACTAGTAATTTTGTGGTAAGCAAATTCCCTAAAGGGAAAATAGACGACGCTTTAGATGTATTTGGATGTCATGGCGTTGGCGGTATGGTTGGTATGGTTTTAACTGGAGTTTTTGCTTCAAAAGCTGCAAATCCAGCACTAACCGAAGAAGGACTTTGGTTTGGTCAAACCAACTTGTTTTTCCATCAAATCGAGGCATTAATTGGGGTATCTATTTTTGCTTTTACAGCTTCTTACGCTTTATTTTTTATAGTAAATAAAATAACGCCATTAAGAGTAAGCGAAGAAAAAGAAGAACTTGGTCTTGACATTACACAACACGGCGAAAATTTATAATTTGTTATTTGTTTAATATAAAAAAGGGCTTTCATTACAGAAAGCCCTTTTTTATATAAATATTTAAACATAATAATGATATAATAATACGTGTTTTCTAATAAATAATCGATTTAAAAATGAGGGCACAAACCATAAACTTGGTTGAAAAAACAAAACAAACTTCAGAAATATAATTATTTTTACGGATTAAATTAATATATGGATGGACACATAAAAAAATAATATTTTACAAGATAAAAAAATAATATTTAAAAAAAAATCATTAATTTTACTCCAAATAATATCATCAATATAATGGCAGCAAAAGATACAGCAGACAAAACTTCTAACGAAAAAGAAGCAAGATTAAAAGCCTTACAACTTACATTAGACAAGCTCGACAAAACCTATGGCAAAGGAACCGTAATGAAAATGGGCGATCGAGCTATTGTAGAAGTAGAAACCATTTCATCAGGATCGCTTGGTTTAGATTTAGCCCTTGGCGTAAATGGTTATCCTAGAGGTAGAATCATAGAAATTTATGGTCCAGAATCGTCTGGTAAAACTACATTAACATTACATGCCATAGCAGAAGCCCAAAAGGCCGGGGGAATAGCAGCATTTATTGATGCTGAACATGCTTTTGACAGACATTATGCCGAAAAATTAGGGGTAGATATTGAAAATTTGATTATTTCACAACCTGATAATGGAGAACAAGCATTAGAAATCGCCGAAAATTTAATTCGATCTGGTGCAATAGACATAGTTGTAATAGATTCAGTAGCAGCATTAACTCCTAAAAGTGAAATAGAAGGCGAAATGGGCGATTCAAAAATGGGTTTACATGCACGATTAATGTCACAGGCTTTAAGAAAATTGACGGGTACCATTAGTAAAACCAATTGCACTGTATTCTTTATCAACCAATTACGAGAAAAAATTGGTGTTATGTTTGGTAATCCAGAAACTACTACGGGTGGAAATGCTCTTAAATTTTATGCTTCTGTTCGATTAGACATTCGCCGTTCGGCACAAATCAAAGATGGTGAAAACGTTTTAGGTAACAGAACAAAAGTAAAAGTGGTGAAAAACAAAGTGGCTCCTCCCTTCAAAACAGCAGAATTTGACATTATGTATGGCGAAGGCGTATCAAAAACAGGTGAAATATTAGATTTAGCTGTAGAATTTGAAATCGTAAAAAAAGCAGGTTCGTGGTTTAGTTATGGCGAAACGAAATTAGGCCAAGGTAGAGATGCTGTAAAAGCACTAATCAAAGATAATCCAGAATTAGCTGATGAATTGGAAGAAAAAATTAAATTAAAAATCAAAGAAAGTAACGTTAATTAATTTAAAAATAACATGAAAAAGATTTTATTAAGTTTTGCAATCGGTGTTACACTTGTTTCTTGTAGCAAACAAGAACCATACCAATCTATCGAATATTATGATACTTTACCCGTAGAATCTGTAGTAATGCCCACAACATTCAAAGTAGATAGTGTTTCAAACATAACACTAAAATACAGAAAGCCAACAACTTGCTATGTTTATCAAGGATTATATTACGAAAAAAATGGATTTACTAGAACAGTAGCTATAAATACAATCAATTATGAACATGGAAACTGTATAACCGAAACGCAAAACCTCTATGAAACAGCGGTCAATTTTAGACCAGTAGCCTCTGGTACATATACCTTTAAATTTTGGACAGGAACCAGTACAGCAGGAGTAGATCAATTTGCTACTTATCAAGCAATTGTGCCATAATATGTCAAATTGATTGACTTTCAAGTTCTTTTACTTTTTCATAAACCAATTGGCTTTCAAATCCACGACGAAGCAAGTAATCGCAAAATTTTTGCCGCTTTTTTAACTTGTTCTTTTCTGTAATTGAAAGCCAATTTTTATTGGCTATATTATCAAATGTTTGACAATACTCTTCGTCTGATATTTCTTGCAAAGCTTTGTCTATATTGTATTTAGAAATGCCTCTACATTTTAATTCATTCACTATTCTAATTTTTCCCCAATGTTTCATTCTGTGCTTGCCCCTAGCAAAAGCACAAGCAAAACGTTCTTCATTAAGAAAATTATTGGTAATCAAATAAACCAAAATTTCATCGATTTCGATAGTAGTCATTCTCAAATCTAGAAGTTTGCTTACAACCTCCTGATGACAACGTTCTTGATAGGCACAAAAATACTCAAGTTTTTGAATAGCTTCTTTTATAGTTGGAAATTCTTTAGACATCTTACATACCAGTTCTAATAGCTTCCACAGGATCCAATTTTGAAGCAGCAATAGCAGGCAAAATACCCGATATCAAACCAATAATAGCAGCAATCATAGTACCTAAAACCATGTTTTTTGTACTTAAAACAAATTCAAAATCTAAAACATTGGTTAAAATAAGCGTAATAAACCAAACAAATAAAAGCCCCATCATACCTCCAATAATACATAAAATAACTGCTTCAAACAAAAATTGAAAGAGAATAAATCTATTTTTAGCTCCTAATGACTTCTGGATACCAATTAAATTAGTCCGTTCTTTAACAGATACAAACATAATATTCGCAATTCCAAATCCTCCAACCAATAACGAAAACCCAGCAATAATCCATCCTCCAATATTCAAATTAGAAATTATACCATCAAGAAAATCAGTAAACCCTGAAAGCACATTAATAAAAAAATTGTCTATTTCTCCAGTTTTCAAAGCTCTCATGGTTCTAACTTTTTGCGATACATCGGCTTTAAAGGCATCCATATCAATACCCTTTTGAGGTTTAATTAATATTACTGGAGTTAAAAAATCTGCATTATCTCCATAAGTACGTCTCAAAAAATTAGCGGGTATAAAAATAGAAGAATCATTACTATCTCCAAACATACCTTCTCCTTGTTTTTTCAACACACCAATAACTGAAAAACGTTGCCCGTATAATCGAACTTTTTGACCAATTGGATTATAATTTTCAAATAAACTTAAAGCTACATCGTGCCCTAAAACCACTAATGCAGCACCAGAATTAGATTCAGATTCATTATAAAAACGTCCTAATTGAAAATCTAATTTCTGAATATCATCAAACTCGTCTGATACGGGTACAACATTCAACTGATTGACAGTATTAGATTCAAATTTAATACTTTCAGATTTTGTAAAATATTGAAAACAAATATTTTCAGCCAGACTTAAATTATTTTTTAAAAATTGGTATTCTTCAAAAGTAACATCAGGAAATTGTTCTCTTTTCCATTTAGGAATTTCAGAAGGTCCAAATGAAAAACGCATCACATACATGGTGTTTTTATCCAAACTACTTAAATCTTTTTTAATTTTTTTATCTAAAGAATCAACAGCCGCCAAAACAGCTATAATAGAAAAAATACCAATTGTAACACCCAATAAAGATAAAAAAGTACGTAACTTATTATTTCGGAGTGCATTAATAGCAAATCTGAAACTCTCATTTAATAATCTAAGATAAACAAACATATACAAAAATTTAGTATCGATTAATAATAATTAGTATATAAAAAGAAGTTAAAGTTACAAAAAAATAAAAAAAAAGGCTGTGTAAACACAGCCTTTTTTTAAATTTAAATAAGATCTTCTTATTCTAATACTAAAGAAACTCTTCTAGATAAATCCATTCCTATTGAAGATGGATCATTTGTATAAGTTTTATCAATACCTTCGCCTGTAATAGATATTCTGTCAGCAGCAATACCACTTGCTACTAAAGTTTGATACAATTTTTGAGCTCTACGTTCTGACAACTCTTTATTTTTAACATTATTTCCTCGCTTATCAGTATATCCTACTAACTTAACTTTAGCATCAGGATAGAAATTCATAAACTTAATAATATGGAAAATATTATTTGTAGATCCCGCGTTTGGTGTATCTTTATTAACATCATAAAATACATTCAAATAACCTTTATCTGCCAAATCTCTAATTGCATCTGACTTAGTAACAACACCATTTGAACCATTTTCTCCATTAATACCACCTGTAATTGGAGCAGTAATTGCATTACCATGTGAATCAACAGCGATACCAGGAGGTGTATCATTTTGCACATCCAAATAATCTGCAATACCATCTTTATCTGTATCTTGCAACATCGTTTCAAGAGAAGATAGTTTATTAACTGCCGCATCAACTGTAGCAGCAACAGTAGCTTGTTCCACATACCAATCAGCATGTTTCTCTTTACTTCCTAAATAATAAGTTAAACCAACAGAAGTATTATACATTAACCCAGATAAATTATCGCTTCTATTATTTGCAGTATTATCTAAAAAGTTTGAATACCCATCCCATGAATAATGTTGTCTAAAATTAGAAATTGCACTAACATCAGCAGTAATAACAAACTTTTTTGAAACTCTAAATTGTGGAGTAACACCATATATAATACCACCATTATCTTCTGTAGTCTCTTTAAACGGCCCTATTTTTGGAGTTAATTGAGCTACTTGAATACCTCCGTGAAACAACAAACCTATTCTTGATGTAAAACTTTCAAAATTTAAAACTCTACCAACATTAATAACCGTTTGAACACCAATTCTATATTGTATGTTTTCAAAAGTAGCAGGAGAATATGAACCAGATCTGTTATTAATATTATCATATCCAAAATCTAATTTTAAACCAAATTTAGGATTAACCATATATCTAATACCAAATTCATAGTGATTAAACTTTGGGTTTGCAAAATAAGTATTACCGTCTGAATTATTAAAACCAGTCGTAAAAGGCCTTATGGGTTTATTACCACCCGCAGCAACTTCAACAGACCATTGATTGTATGGTTTATCTTCTTTTACTTTTGAATTATCTTGTGCAGTAGCATACTGTCCAAAAGCAATTAATGTAAATGCTATTAACGATTTTTTCATTTTATTATGTAAAGGTTGTAGGTTAAATTATTTTTTATTGATTAATTTTTGAGAAACTATAGAACCATTATCTAATTTAATTTTAACAATGTAAAAACCCTCTGCATAATTAAAAGCTTTCTTTATTGATTTTTCGTTATTAATATTAACAGATTGTAATTTTTTTCCTGTAATATCGTATATTTCAACATTTGTCATAGCTAATGAAGCTGCAATATTTAAATTCTCATCTTTAATAAATGCTAAAACTTGATTAGTGTTAAAAGTATTGTTATCCAATGCAGTATTTTGATATACAACTTCAAATCTATCATCTGTAGATGATGTTGTGGTTGTAAATGTAAAGTCACCATTAGCGAAATCATGATAGGTATTGTTTAATTTATCATGTAAAAACACATTAACTGTACCATTTGCAAATACACCTTCTTGTTCAGTTATTCCTATTTTATAGGTTTCAGCAACTGCTGTTGCAAATTCAGGTGATGAAGTTGAAGGAAGTTTTACTCCAACTGGAACTACATCTGTAGATTCAAATGCTGGACGACCATTAATTGCTAATTTATATATTCCAGATAAAGTGTACATTGAAGTAGCGTTAGCAGAGCCACTTTCTGCATCATATAATCTATCATAACCCGTAGTAGCCTCATTTGAATAAGCTATTAATATTTGACTAAATATACCTAAATTAGTATTTGTCATGTTCAACTTAAATCTATTTCTCTCAAAGTTAGATGTATCATTATTTGTATTTTCATTTGCTGTTCTAAAGAAATTATTATTTCCAGATGTAACTCTCATACAGTTTGTAAAGGTAACATCACCAGCGGTAGTACATCTAACCATAAATCCTTGAGCAGAAGCTATTTTCCCAGAAATTGTTTGAGATATTGGAGATGTATTTACTGATCCAGAAGGATTATAAATTGCATAATCAGCATTTGTGTAGGCAGCATTTATGCCACTTATTGTAGCTGGTGCGGTTTTAGAAGTCCATAATTTAACAAAACCATCAATTTTTGTATTTTCTCTTAAAAACATATCAACATCAATAGCACTTGGATATGGATTTGCTAATAAATTGTAATTTTTTGTACTTGAAGTGAAAGCACTTTTTGTAACCGGAACTACTACATCTCCATTATTTGCAGTTCCTGCAATTTTTAATTTTACTATACCTGTATTACTACCAGCTGTATCAAAAGGTGCAATAGGATTAACCATTGTAATAAAACCTTTACCATTTTCGATAGCTGTCAAAGCTTGCCATCCATAAGTAGCAGACCCATAAGCACCCGTTTGACCTGGTACCCATTTGTATTTATCTAAGAAAACATTTGATGTTGCTGTTGGAGCTGCTGCTATTGCAGTTGTGAAACTTTCAGCTGCTGCTAATTGCGAGAAGAAGTTTGAATTTACAGGTGTACCCCAATAAATATAATCATATCCTCTCATCGCTCTTGATACTTTTGTTAATTCTATTGATGGTGCAGTTGAAGCGCCATTTCTTTGAACTATACTTGCCTCACTTGCTAATATTATTTTGCTTCCACCTGATGTTGTAACTTCATTTACTATTTCTAATACATCTCCATTTGCTAATTTTAAATCTGCATTTAAATTCAATTTATTACATACAAATGATCCTGGTGAATTGGTTGAGCCAGATATTGTAGCAGTTGATTCTAAAGTTGGTACTCCATTAGACCATGCTGATCCATCCCAAGTTGTTGAATGAGATCCTAATGCTACAAGAGTTTGACAAGCTCCTTTTTTTGAACCTAAGGCAAAAAATTGAAATGATGTACCAGACAAATCAATATTCAAGGTAGAAGTTATCGACCCTTTTGATCCAATTGCACTAGCAGCGTTATCAAAGAAATTGTTTGTATCTACAGTTGATGGAATTTGAACCCAATCAGTTCCATTATAACCCACTATAGTAATATCAGATGTAGAAGGTGTTCCAGTAGTCCCAGTTAAATCTGTGGTTAAATTTTCTGTCCAAGCTAATGATAGTTTACCTGTTTTGGTTGCTCCTGTCAATTGTTTGATATCCCAATAACCTGTTGAGGACACTTTTGAAACAGTTCCATCAAAAGTTAAATCTGTGTAAGCAGATGTATAATAAGCCGCCGCAACCTCTCCAGCTACTGACGCATCTACCTTTGCAGGTGCATAAGTAGTAGTCTGTCCAATTTGATAAACAAATGCTGATGCAGTATTGGATTTGGTATAACCGTCGTTAAAATGTGTAGCTACTGATGCAGTTGCTGTTGTTGCTCCATCTCCAAATGATAAAACACCATAAGTAGATGCTGTTCTTGTTGTAGTCGTTGTTCCTGTAGTAGGGTCTGTTGGTGCTACACCAAAATTATAAACTCCAGATTGAACATAAAACAATCCTGAATCGGCTATGTATAAGGTACCATTATTTTGTACTTGAGCCGAAATGTTTTGTGAAGCAAAAATAGCAAGCATTATTAATAAAGCTGGTGAAAAAATTGCTTTTAAATTTGGTAAAAATGTATTTTTTTTCATAATTTTTTTAAGATTAACAGTTGTAAAATATCGAATTATTTAAGTAGGATTTAATTCTTTTTTTTTAAAAAATTATTGTTTTATAATTTACTTTTGTTTTTGTTTAAATTGTAATAGTAAACACCCGCAATTACTAAACCTATTGTTAGCAATAACATAATGTTACCGTCTATAGGAGCTCCTGGTGGAGGTGGTGGTGCATCTGTTCCACCTGGATCTACTTGAGCTTTTAATTCTAACATGTTTAAAAACATGAATAGTGTAGATGCAAATTTCATAAAACTGATTTTCTTTAAAACTTTCATTTGGTTTATTGGGTTTAATATTTTTGAATTATTTACATTAAAATTTAATTTTCTTAACTCTTGTTTATTTTACAATTAATCTGTTGGTGCAAACTTATGATTAATTGCTTATATAACAGGGCAAAGGTATGTTTTTATATTGAATATATAATATATAAATTAACAAGCGTATCAAAAATAAGAATAAATGTTTTCAATTTTGGCATTATCGTTTTATTGGTTACTTGATTTTTTTAAGAAATAATAAAACATATTATAAATTTTACACTTAAAATTCATTTAATCGTTTGTTTTAATCTTTTTATCGATGCTTTTTTTGTCCAAATACACCTTTTTAGCATAATAAATCAATAGATCAATTTCTTGTTTTTTTTTAGATTCTACATTTTAATTTTTAAATTTCATTTTATTATTTTAAAGAATACTATACTTAATTTATTTTATTACTCTTCATTTTTACATTCTCAAATTCATGATTTGAAATAATAATTCAAACTATCCATTTTTAATTTTGAAACAAATGAATTATATTTGCAAAATAATATAAGCAATAATCAAATAAATTAATAAATAATGAAACGTACAAAAGTAAAGGAATTATTGAATAGTACTAGCACCTTAAAAGAAGTTTTGGTAAACGGATGGGTTAGAACTTTTAGAAACAATCAATTTATTGCTTTAAATGATGGTTCTACTATACATAATATACAATGTGTTGTTGATTTTGAAAACACATCTGATACAATTTTAAAAAGAATTACAACTGGAGCTGCAATTTCGATAACGGGTGCTTTGGTTGAAAGCCAGGGCGCTGGTCAAAAATATGAAATACAAGTTGCCCAATTGTCGATTTTGGGTGATTCTGATCCTGAAAAATTCCCGATGCAACCTAAAAAGCATTCATTAGAATTTTTAAGAGAAAATGCCCATCTTCGTGTTCGAACGAATGTTTTTGGTGCCATCATGCGTGTGAGATCGGTATTGTCTTTTGCTGTTCATCAGTACTTTCAACAAAAAGGTTTTGTTTATGTAACTACTCCTATTATAACAGGTTCTGATGCTGAAGGAGCAGGTGAAATGTTTAGAGTATCTGCCCTACCTTTTGATAATACTCCTAGAAATGAATTTGGAAAAGTTAATTATAAGGAAGATTTTTTTGGTAGAGAAACCAATTTGACTGTTTCTGGACAATTGGAAGGCGAAACGTATGCCATGGCCTTAGGACAAATTTATACATTTGGCCCTACATTTAGAGCTGAAAATTCTAACACTTCCAGACATTTGGCCGAATTTTGGATGATTGAACCCGAGGTAGCTTTTAATGACTTGGACGACAACATGGATTTGGCTGAAGATTTTATTAAATATGTTGTAAACTATGCTTTAGATCATTGTTTGGATGACTTAAAATTTTTAGAATCACGATTGATGGATGAAGAAAAATCAAAACCTCAATCGGAAAGAAGCGACATGAATTTGATAGATAAATTGCACTTTGTGAGCAACAATCAGTTCAAAAGGGTTTCTTATACAGAAGCTATCGCTATTTTGAAAAACTGTAAACCAAATAAAAATAAAAAATTCCATTACATTATAGACGAATGGGGAGCCGATTTACAAAGTGAGCATGAAAGGTATTTGGTAGAAAAGCACTTTAAATGTCCAGTAATATTATTTGATTATCCAGCAAATATCAAAGCTTTTTATATGCGTTTGAACGAAGATGGTAAAACCGTTAGAGCTATGGACATATTGTTTCCTGGCATTGGTGAAATTGTTGGTGGCTCTCAAAGAGAAGAACGTTTTGATGTTTTGGTCGAAAAGATGAAAGCCTTAGGTATTGATGAAGAAGAATTATGGTGGTACTTAGATACCCGCCGATTTGGAACCGCAGTACATTCTGGTTTTGGGCTTGGTTTTGAAAGGCTAGTGTTATTTGTTACAGGTATGACAAATATTAGAGATGTTATTCCGTTTCCAAGAACACCACAAAATGCAGAATTTTAATCAATAACATGTTAATAATAATGGTTTTAAGGTAATATTATATTTTGCGTTAAAACCATTTTTTTCAAATCAAGAGATGCTAAAACAGAGTTTACAATTCAAATTATCCCAAAAATTATCTCCGCAACAAATTCAGTTGATGAAATTGGTTCAATTGCCAACACAAGCATTTGAACAACGATTGCTTGAAGAAATGAACGAGAATCCTGCTTTGGAAATGGGTTTAGATGCTGAAGAGCTTTTTGAAAAAGACGAATTTGATAATGAAAATGAGGATTTTGATTATGAGGATAATGAAAATATTGATACGGATGACATTAATATAGATGAATATTTGTCTAATGATGAAATACCTGATTACAAGACTCAAAGTAATAACTATAGCGAGGACGAAGAAGAAAAATCAAATCCATTAGCTTCTACCATTAGTTTTCATCAAGATTTGATTAATCAGTTGAATACCTTTATATTGAGTGATGACGAACGTCAAATTGCAGAATTTTTAGTTGGTAGTATAGACGATATGGGTTACATTCGTAGGAGTATTGCAGATATAGTAGATGACATGGCTTTTACTCAAGCGATATATACCGACGAAAAAACGGTATCTAAAATTATGCAAATCATCCATCAATTAGAGCCTACTGGTGTTGGGGCAAGAGATTTGCAAGAATGTTTGTTGCTTCAACTAAAACACAAAACGCCTACTGAATATGTATCGATAGCTATTGAAATTATAGAAAATCATTTTGATGTTTTTACAAAAAAACATTATGAAAAATTGGTAGCTAAATTTGAAATTTCTAATGAGCAATTGAAAAAAGCCATCTATGAAATAGAAAAATTAAACCCAAAACCTGGAAGTTCCTTTACAGGCAATACAAAAATAACAGAACAAGTTGTTCCGGATTTTATTATTCGTATTCAAGATGAAGCATTAGAACTATCGCTAAATAGTCGCAATGCTCCTAGTCTTCATGTTTCAAAGGATTATCAGGACATGCTTCAAACCTATAAAAGCAGTCAAGACAAATCAGTTGCACAAAAAGATGCGGTTCAATTTATCAAACAAAAATTAGACTCAGCAAAATGGTTTATTGATGCCATAAAACAAAGACAAGAAACTTTGTTTGTTACTATGAATGCCATTATGCACTTTCAGCATGATTATTTTTTAGAGGGCGACGAAGCAAAACTAAAGCCTATGATTTTGAAAGATATAGCCGATATGATAGGTTTAGACATTTCTACGATTTCGAGAGTTGCAAATAGTAAGTATGTAGATACTCCTTATGGGACAAAATTATTGAAAGAATTTTTTTCTGAAGCTATGAAAAATGATCAGGGTGAAGATGTATCGACAATTGAAATTAAAAGAATACTCAAAAATATTATTGCAGACGAAGACAAACACAAACCACTAACCGATGATCAATTAGTAGATATATTAAAAGAGAAAGGCTACCCAATTGCTAGGAGAACAATAGCTAAATATAGAGATGTTTTAGAAATACCCGTGGCCAGAATGCGAAAAAAAATGTAATTAAACATTAAAGCAATTTTTTTAAAATAACCCTTATGGTATGAACAGTTTAAAAGCAATATTAGTTGATGATGATTTTAAAAGCAATGAGCATTTAAAAATTTTATTATCCAATTTTTTTCCAAAAATTGAGTTAGTTGCTGAAACTTTGACTATTTTGGAGGCTAAAAAAGAAATTATTGAACGCAAACCCAATATTTTATTTTTTGGATTAATAAATGAGGAAAATGCCATTGAAGATATTAAAAAAGCCATTGATTTTAACGATATACATTTGATAGTTTTTTCTTATGAAAAAAAACACGCTTATGATTTTTACCTCCATGATGCCGCAGATTTTATACTTAAACCTTTATTAATTGAACAATTGATAAGATCAATTAATAAAGTAGAAAAAAGCATTACAAGAGCATTTATGAATGATGCCAACCTATATTCAAATTCGATTAATTATTCAAAACCTATTGAATTTATTGCAATTTCTACTTTAGATAAAATAGAATTTTTTAAGCTTGATAAAATCATTTTTTGTGAGGCCGAAGGCAAATATACTCGGTTTTATTTTGAGGATGGACAAAAAATATTGTCAAGTAAAAATATAGGTGAATACGAAAAAAATTTAGATAAAAATATTTTTTTTCGCACACATAATACATTTATTGTCAATATAAACAAGGTAAAATATATCAATAAAAAAGAAGGGTATTGCTGCGAAATGATTAATAATATTACTATTCCAATTGCCAAACGGAGGATTGATGAATTTAATAAATTTATCCGAATAAAGGAATAACTATACCATCAAACGATCTGGATTATATCCAATATAAGGCATCTCGGTTTCGTTAAATTGGATTCCAAAATTTTCAAGTTCTGTCAATAGGGGTTCATATATTTCTTTTTGTAAAGGCATTTGCACTCCTACTGTTTTGATTTTACCATTTAAAATTAATAAAGCAGCCATTGCAACTGGCAAGCCTACAGTTTTCGCCATTGCAGTATAAGTTTGATCATCGCCAATGCAAACCATTTTGGAGTCAATTTGTTTTTGTTGACCATCAATTTCATATCCAAATTTATGATACATTACAATCATATCTTTGTCTTCTTCTTTCAATGTCCAACTATCCGATAGTATTTTCTCTAATATTTGAGCAGGTGTAGCATGATGTAGATTTATCAATTTATTGGGGTTAAACAAATCCAATTCTAATAATTTGTCCCACATAATGTCGTCTTGCTCAATACCAAGCACCAAGCGTGTTTTGATTTCGACAGAATCTGAAGGATGATAAGGAAGGAATAAATTGACAAATTCACGGTAACTCATGCCATAAGAGTTTTCTACTTGATATGAATCGTCTGTCATTCCTAGTTGTACAAACATATTCCATGCTTTAGAAAAACCAACTCTTCGAATCGTACCTCTATATAATGTAAGAATCCCGTCTAACCCATAAGCACTTCGGTATTTTAGCGAATCTCTGTTGGCATACCCTTCAAATCTGCCATATCCTTCGACTTCCAAAAATTCTGTTCGTCTAAACAATTTATGATAAGGAATGTATTTGTCTTTTCCTTCTTGTATAAATTTGGCGGCACCTCCTTGACCGGCCAAAACAACATTTCGTGGTGCCCATGTAAACTTGTAATTCCATAAATTGTTGTCCGAATCTGGTGCTACTAATCCACCACAAAAGGATTCAAACAAAATCATTTTGCCCCCTTTTTCACGTATTTGATCAATCACTTTCATGGCGCTTATGTGGTCTATACCTGGATCTAAACCTATTTCGTTCATAAAAATCAATCCGTATGCTTTGGCTTGGTCGTCGAGCATTTGCATCTCGGCACTAATATAAGATGCCGTTACTAAATTTTTTTTAAACAAAATACAATCTTTGGCAATTTCGATGTGTAAATGAGCTGGTAACATTGATATTACAAGTGTAGCAGCCGCAATATGTTGTCTTCTTTGGGATTCGTTTCGAATATCTAAAGCAATAGGTGTTGCATTAGGATGGTTATTCGTTTTTTTTTGAGCCAACTCTAAAGATAAATCAGCTATTACAAGATGTAAATGTTCTGATTCTGATTTATTAAGTAAATACTGTATTAAAGTTGAAGCTGATTTTCCGGCACCAATGATAAGAAGATGTCTCATAATGTTTTAAATATAACACAAATATATAAAATTGTTATAATTTTTGCAAATAAATTTAAAAAAAAATAAATTAAAAAATAATAACCCCATTGTATTGAAAAATATAATTAAAAAAACGATATTTGCCAAACTAACTATAACGATTTCGTAATGGAAGAACGCAACAAAACATTAGGAGAATATATTATTGAAAATCAAAAAGATTTTCAATATTCTACAGGGGAATTATCTCGTATTATCAACTCCATTCGATTAGCTGCAAAAGTAGTTAATTACAAAGTGAATAAAGCTGGTTTAGTGGATATTGTTGGGGCAGTTGGCGAACAAAATATACAAGGAGAAGACCAACAAAAACTAGATGTATATGCTAACGAAGTTTTCATTCAAACACTCATCAATAGAGAAATAGTGTGCGGCATTGCCTCTGAAGAAAATGATGATTTTATAACGGTTTCAGGAGCAGATAATGGGCATAATAATAAGTATGTTGTATTAATGGATCCATTAGACGGATCGAGTAATATAGATGTAAATGTATCTGTAGGTACCATTTTTTCAGTTTATAGACGCATAACACCCGTTGGAACACCCGTAACATTAGAAGATTTTTTACAAAAAGGGGTTTATCAAGTGGCTGCAGGTTATGTGATTTATGGGACCTCTACGATGCTCGTTTATACCACAGGACATGGCGTAAACGGATTTACACTAAATCCAGCCATTGGAACATTTTATCTATCGCATCCCAATATGAAATTTTCTGAAGATGGTAAAATTTACTCCATAAACGAAGGGAATTACGTTCATTTTCCAAAAGGAGTTAAAGATTATATTAAATACTGTCAAACAGAAGAAGGTGATAGACCCTACACCTCAAGATACATTGGAAGTTTGGTTTCAGACATTCATCGAAATATGATCAAAGGGGGGATATATATCTACCCAACAAGCTCAAAATCGCCCAATGGTAAATTACGATTGTTGTATGAATGTAATCCTATGGCTTTTATCGTGGAGCAAGCTGGCGGAAAAGCATCTAATGGCTATCAAAGAATCATGGAAATTCAACCAGATAGCTTACATCAAAGAGCCCCATTTTTTTGTGGAAGTTATAATATGGTAAAAAAAGCCGAAGAATTTATGTCTATTTAGTCAATTTAAGTTTATAAATAAATCCATTTTTTTAAATTGAAAAAAAAAGTTTGAAATATTAATAAAATAGTCTAAATTTGTTTGTAAAAAAAACCCAAACGACAAACAGTAACATGACTAAGAATACCGAAAAAGAAAAATTGGCACAACCAGACCATTCTTTGGAGTCTGCTCAAAGATTAGAGGCCATAAAAAATTTGATATTTGGTGAAAATATTCAACAAATAGATGAAGATTTTTCAAGTATCAAACAATTGATAGAACAACGCAAAGAAGCATTAGAAGATTATATAGAAGCCACCCGAAAAGAACTTCTACAAACAATAGACAACCTATCGACTGATTTGAATATTCGAATAACCGATTTAGAACAAAATTTGTCTGATCAAGTTGCCAATTTAAACCATAAAAAAGTAGATAGAGCTACTCTTGGTCAATTGTTAGTCAATTTAGGTGAAAAAATAATGAAAGACTAATCGTTCGTTATGAATGATGCAGAAAAATTAGAAAAGCTTAAAATCCTCCTACTACAAGAGGACAGGGACTTTGCAAACCAAATTTTTGAAAAATTAAGTTACCTAGAATCTGAAATAAGCGAGGAGGCCCTTTTGTCAAAAAGAGTCGATCCTATAATTGACAAAAAATTAGCCACTTATACAGTAGATATACCCGAAAAGCTTGGGCCTTCCATTACAGAAGCATTGTCCGAACAAATCAAAAATTCACAAGACCAAGTGGTTGAAGCATTGTTTCCCATAATTGGTAAAATGATTAAGAAATACATTCAACAAGAAATTAAAATTTTGTCGGATAATATTAACAATCAGGTGCAAAGGAATTTTTCTGTAAAAGCATTAAAAAGAAAGATAAAATCATTTTTTACTGGCATAAGTGAACAAGAAATTGTATTAAGTGAACAAAATCATCCAAAAATTCAACAATTGTTTATAATTGAAAAAGGATCTGGAATTATATTAGCAAGTCATTCAAAAACAGAAACGATAGACCAAGACATGATTGCTGGCATGCTTACGGCTATTAAAAGTTTTGTAGAAGATGCCTTTCAGGCTGGAAACCAAAATTTGGAAACCATTGAATATGAATTATATACCATTCAAATTCAAAATTTTTCAAACTATTATATTGCAGTCGTGGTATCGGGTAGTTTTAATAATAATTTTAAAAGCACCTTGGAAGATAAGCTGATGACATTTGCAAATTTGCATATAAAAAACAATACCGATAACAAAACCTATATCAACCAACAATTAGTAACCTTTTTTGATCATGAGTAAAACCAAAAAAATAGTACTTACCGGTCATTTTGGTGTAGGTAAATCCTCACTTATAAGACGATTTGTTCAAAATGAATTTTCAGATGATTATCATGTAACCATTGGTGTACATATCCTTAAAAAAACAGTGGCATTAAACAACGACGAAATAACGCTTGTAATTTGGGATATTGAAGGCAAAGACAGTGTCGAAAAAATTAGAAGTTCATACTTAATTGGTACCTCTGGATTCATACATGTAATAGACCCCACACGAGGTCAGACCTTTTCAGAATTGCAAAACGAAATTAAATATTTAAACAAAAGTTTTCCAAAAACACCCATAATTACAGTTTGTAATAAATCAGATTTGATTGCCATAGACGAATTTGAAGCTTTATTAAAAACCAAAAATTTAATAATCGATTATTTTACGAGTGCCAAATTGGGTGAAAACGTTGAAAAAATATTTCAAGAAATTGCCTCTAAAATTACAGCAAAATGATAGACGAAATAAAAAATCAATACTTGTCAAAAATTACACAAGTAATACTTTTAGATAAAAGCGGCCATATTTTAGAGTCTGATGATATTTTATTCAAAGCTTCCAAAACAACATGTATTACAGAATTGCATCCTTTTTTTGAAATAATAATTCAGTCCATCAAAGAAAATTACGACAATATTATTTTTAATTGCATCCATTTAGAAATTGATCAAACAAAAGGGAGCTATGATATCATTTTAAATAATAGTCAAAACAATGCCAATCCATTCATAATTATTGTAGATTTTACAGAGCATTATGAATCATTTCAAAGTATTGCTCAAGAAAAAAACGAGTCTGTTTTAAGTTTTCATTATGAAAAAATAAAAAACGACCAACTTTTAGCCGAAAAAAAATTTAAAGACAAATTTATAGCCAATATTAGCCATGATTTGCGAACACCAGTTGCTGCAATTTTAGGCTTTTTGGAATTATTTGAAAAAGTCAATATCAATACAAGTCAGCGCGACATTATCCAAACGATCAATAAAACTAGTCTTCATTTGAAAGGATTAGTCGATGATTTATTAGACATTTCTAAAATAGAGTCGGGCGAATTTATACTAAAAAACAAGCCGCTAGACCTAAAAGATATGTTTAATCAATTAGAAAAAATATACCTCTTGAAGGCTGCTGCAAAAAATATTGATTTGACTTTTGATATTGAAGAAAAAATCCCAAAAAATATAATTGCCGACAGGGTAAAGTTATTTCAAATATTTACAAACTTACTTGACAATGCTATAAAATTTACAGACGAAGGAAGTGTGAAATTGATGGTAAAAGAGAATTTTAGAAGTTCTGATAATTTAAGTTTAAATGTACAGGTTTTGGATACAGGCATTGGTATTCCTATTAGAAATAGAAATAAAATATTTGAAAGTTTTACTAAATTACATTCAAAAAACATTGATGGTTTAGGAATAGGACTATCTATTGTATATAAAATTGTACAATTGATGAATGGCAGTATCAAAATCCAATCCATTAGAAAAAAAGGTACTATTATTGAGGCAAATATCCAATTGAAAATAGATGTTCAAGTATATTCCAGAGTAAAACCTAAAGAATTAAAAGAATATACCAACGCTGATTTTAAACGTAAATACAATATTTTGATTGCCGATAATAGCGAAATAAATCAGTTATTGATTATGAAAATATTAGTTAATCATGGCGGGTTTTATTTTGATATAGCCGAAAATGGATTGCAAGCAGTTGATTTGTTTGAAAAAAACGACTATGATTGTATTTTGATGGATGTAGATATGCCTTTTTTAGACGGCATTGAAGCGTCAAAAATGATAAAAAATCATGAAGACATCAAAAAATCGAAAACACCTATCATTGCACTGTCTGCAAATCCAAACGATACTGAAAAATTAATTTGTAAGTCGATTGGCATTAAAAACTATTTAACAAGACCTCATACCAAAGACGAATTGTTTGAAAGTTTGTATAAAGCATTAAAAATAAAAGCCCTAAAATAGGGCTTTTTATTATTTATTCATGTGCTCCATTTCGTACATAAATGTTTCGGCATCTACATTTTGATCTACCAAAGACAAGGCTTTGTCAATAATATAATTTACATTGCCAGGTGTAAAACCTAAAGCTAACCCAAATTTTCTTAATAAAACATCTTGATTATCGTTCAATTCATGGTCTTTATGAACCATTCGAGCCAAATCGTACAAACGTTCTAAACGTTGGGCATGTAAATAAGGTGGATTGATTGGAAATTTTAAAGGGTTTTCAAGGATTTCTGCATACTCTGCTTCTGAAATTTCTAATTTTGTTGCCAATCTGTCTAAAAAAGATTGTTCTTCTGCAGAAACTACTCCGTCTGCAAGTGCCACGCGAACAATGGCTGCAAAATGACCTTTATTTCTTTGTTTGAATTCGCTATCGAATAAATCTGAAAATGACATAATATTTGTTGTTTATTAGGCAAAGATAATCCTATTTCGTTTTTAAATAAAAAGAAATGAGCAAAGATTTTTGAAAATAATACAAAATATATTGTATTTTTGAAAACCTATTTAGATGTATCAAAATATGACAGAATTTTACGTATATTTTCAAATTGGTTTACAGCATGTTCTCAATATAAATGCTTATGACCATGTCTTGTTTTTAATGGCACTTACAGTACCTTATACATTTGAGGCTTGGAAAAAAATAGTTTGGTTGGTTTCAGTTTTCACAATAGGACACACACTGGCTTTAGTGTTGTCTGTTTTTGGCATTTTGAATGTTACGGCTCGTTGGATTGAATTATTAATACCAATAACCATTTGGCTTACCGCTTTTTCAAATATTGTCAATTTGGGCAAATCTACCAAAAACAGTAGCAACCACTATCTAACAATGGTTACACTGTTTTTTGGCATTGTGCACGGACTCGGTTTTTCTAATTATTTCAAAAGTATATTAGGGGGTACTACCGTGTCCAAAATAGCCCCTTTATCGAGTTTTGCACTTGGCATAGAGGCTTCGCAAATGTTGGTCGTTTTTATGGTATTGTTAGTTGGTTATTGCGTGCAAACGCTAACAAAATTGTCAAAACGAGATTGGATTTTAACCCTATCGGCATGTATAGTTGGAATTACGTTGCCATTAATTTTGCAAAATGAATTTTGGAAAAATTAACATCAATTGTAAGTGATTAATTTTTATTTTTAACAATACAGCGTCAAGAAAATAGCATTATGAACAATAAAAAACAAATAAAATACGACAAAGCCTATTTGCGAATAGCTAATGAATGGAGTAAATTGTCCTATTGCAAACGAAAAAAAGTGGGTGCTATAATTGTAAAAGACCGTATGATTATTTCAGATGGCTACAATGGTACTCCGTCTGGGTTTGAAAATTGTTGCGAGGACGAAACTGGTTTAACCAACTGGTATGTGCTTCATGCAGAGGCCAATGCTATTTTGAAAGTAGCCGGTTCTACACAATCCTGCCAAGGAGCAACTTTATACATCACCCTTTCGCCGTGCAAAGAATGCAGTAAACTTATCCATCAATCTGGAATAAAAAGAGTCGTTTTTCAAACGGGTTATAGAGACACTTCGGGTATAGATTTTCTTGAAAAAGCGGGTGTTTTAGTAGAACAAATGGACAATTTATCCGAAATCTAAATTTGATTATTTAATTTAAAGACGTCAAAACATTGATAGATACTACTTTTTTATTAAATTTGTTATAATAATATAAAAATCGAAATTTTTTTTAAAAAATGAAAATTAGCCCAAAATACAATCCCATTATAGCCGTACTACTGATTGTAGTGGGTATTTTTATAGGTAGTTTTTTCAATTTTCCAATACAATATCAATATTTTTCAAAAAATCATCATAAAAACAAATTAAACAAGTTAATCCATTTTATCAATAGCGAATATGTAGATGATGTAAACACCGATTCTATAATAGACGAAACCGTAGATAATATATTAGCCAAATTAGACCCACATTCTGTATATATTCCTGCAAAAGAACATTCGATTGAAGCTCAAAACATGAAAGGTGATTTTGTGGGTATTGGAATTAATTTTTATTTATTAAAAGACACTATAGCCGTTATAAAACCTATAGAAAACGGTCCGGCAGCAAAGGCAGGCATACAATCTGGAGACCGAATATTGTATGCAAACAACCAAAAAATATTTGGAAAAAAAATCAATAGCGAAAAAATTTATCATTTATTTAAAGGTCAGACTGATACAGATGTAAAATTGATAGTTTATAGAAAAAATGCTAAAAAAAATCTGGTTTTTAATGTAAAAAGAAACACAATTGCTATCAAAAGTGTTGAAAAAGGATTGCTATTGACCTCTAAAACGGGCTACATCAAAATCAATCGTTTTGCCGAAAAAACCTATAAGGAATTTAAACACGAGTTAGAAGATTTAAAGCAACGTGGCATACAAACTTTAGTAATCGATCTTAGAAACAATGGAGGAGGCTACATGGAAATGGCAACTCAAATTGCGGATGAATTATTGAAAGACCAACAATTGATTGTATTTACAAAAAATAAAAACAACGACATTCAAAAAACATTTGCCACAAGCAAGGGCATATTTGAAACTGGCAATTTATTTGTATTGATCAACGAAAATAGTGCTTCGGCAAGCGAAATTTTAGCAGGAGCCATTCAGGATAACGACAGAGGCACCATAATTGGTCGTAGGTCATTTGGCAAGGGATTGGTACAACGAGAGATGGGTTTTGACGATGGATCGGCCGTTCGGCTCACCATCGCAAGATATTATACTCCTACAGGCCGCTCTATTCAAAAACCTTACAATAAAGGCAAAAAAGAATATTATAAAGATTTTGAAAAACGATTTGAAAGCGGCGAATTGTATGAAAAAGACAATATACATGTAAATGATACCTTGAAATTTAAAACACCAAAAGGTAAAATCGTATATGGCGGTGGCGGTATTGTACCCGATATTTTTGTGCCGCTAGATGGCGAAAAAGGCGACGAAAGTTTGGAATATTTGATGCAATCTGGAATAATTGGACAATTTGTTTTTGAAGAATTGGATAAAAATAGACACGAATTTCAGGGCTTAAAATTTAATGATTTTTTAGAAAAGATCAAAAAAAATGACACCTATATCATTAGATTTCAGCATTTTATAACCCAAAGCGGTACTTCTTTCAATGTACTAAAACGTAAAAACTGGGTGGCAAAATATTTGTATGCAGAATTTGCTCGGCAATTATTCAACGATACCGACGGATTTAAAATATTACTTACAAATGATTTGATGATTCAAAAAATAGTAATTCCAAATAAATTTTCAAAATAAATCAACTTGTAATCATCCTTCTGTTTTTATAGATTTAATCCAAATTTTGTGTTGAAAATTTATTATAATATAAAACTACATTCATGTTTAAATAGGTATGTAAATACATGTAATTTGATGTATTTTTGGTACTCATCAATATGTAAATTTTTATTATTAAAATTATAAATACAGAAATATAAAGCTTACATAATGTAGTACAAAGCAGCAACCCCAAGCGAGAGCGAAATAGCAAAACAAGTGGTTTTTTAGACAAAAAAGTAACCTTGCTTGACTACGCAACTGTTTTATTTTTAACTCATTTTAGCATAAAAGCACCTATACATTGGTCTATTTTATAGACATATTGATTATAAAACCCAAATAAGTCCTAGCGTTCTTGAAAAAAAACAAGTCTAAAGACATAAGCATCTTTGAAATAGTTATACAATTAGCTTTGCTTTATCATATTTTGCTATACAAAAATCGAATTCGACTACTTTATCTTGGCATTTAGGTTTATCAATTTTAATCTATTGTTTTTCAGGTATTGGCACTGCTTCTACACCGCCTTGCATCATCATGTTTTCAAAATCTTTAAATGGATCTACATATATTGTTGTAAAATAGTAGTTGTTTTTTATTTTTTTGGAATCAAATGCCACTTGTTTGAAACTATTTTGATGGTTTGAAATGATGCTAAAATACAATGTTGTTTGCGGATTGTCTAAAATAACCTGTGAAGAAAAACCACCTGTTTTAGGATTAACTGCTACTTCATGTGCTGCACCGCTTACATATATTTTTAACGTTGGAAATTTTTTAGAGTCTAACGGTTTTTTTGTTTTGGAATTGAACAAATGTCCTTTTATGGTAAATTGTATGGGCTTTTGTATCACTCTAGGTACCATTTTTCCAACAACAATAGGCTTGTGTACTTCGGTTTGGGTGTGGTTTGGCACATGTTCTTGTGCTAGACTTTGATTGGAAATCAATACAGAGGTTGCTAAAACGGCGGCATATTTTAGAGGTTGCTGTTTGGGGATTTGTATTGGGCTAATTTTGCGGTCGAGTTGCGAATTTTTGAGTTTGGCACAAATAGATTTTCCTTTATTTTCTGTAAGAAATTGAGTTATCTCGCTATCTGTTTTCTGACTCAAATCGACTACATTTTTGGAACATAATTCACAAAAAATACCATTTGAAGTACTTTGCATGTTGCTTAAATCTGCTTCGCAAGGGTTCACCATCCTGATTTGAAATGAATTTTTCATATAAGTAAAATTTATTTGTTAAAGGTCATATAGTATTAATTGGTGTTTGTTTGTATCAAACAAGTTACAAAAGTCCAATTTATACTGTTTTGATTTTATAGTATATCTTTAAAAAAGATAAACTATTGTTTCAATTGGTTGGGAGTGCCCTAAAATTTATTTCAAATCTTCAATAGTCGATGCGTTTGCTACCTCAAAATCACCAATTTTGGTTCTTCTCAATTTACTTAAATGTGCTCCAGATTGTAAAGCTTTTCCAAAATCAAAAGCAATAGAGCGAATATAGGTGCCTTTGCTGCATTTGATTCTAAAATCGACATGGGGAAATGCTATTTTTGTAATTTCAAATTCATAAATAGTTGTTTTTCTGGAAGCAATTTCAACCGTTTCTCCTGCCCTAGCGTGTTCATACAACCGTTTTCCCTCTTTTTTGATGGCTGAAAAAACAGGTGGTTTCTGATCGATTTCGCCTAAAAAAAAAGTTACTGTATCAAATATTAATTTTTCTGTAATATGGTTTGTGTCAAATACAGCATCGATTTCCGTTTCCAAATCATACGATGGTGTGGTGGCTCCAAGGGTTATAGTACCCGTATATTCTTTAGGTTGTGCTTGTATTTCAGAAATTTTTTTTGTAAACTTTCCTGTGCAAACAATCAACAAGCCTGTGGCCAATGGATCTAAAGTTCCTGCATGACCAATTTTATATTTTTTGGGCAACCGGTAAGTGTTCATCAAATGGTATTTGAGCTTGTTTACCGCCTGAAAAGAGCTCCATTGCAGTGGTTTATCAATCAGAATTATTTGACCGTTTAAAATATCTTCGGCTTGCATTAGCTAACTGTTAATGGGTGAAAATAATGGATAATTAACAACAGAACTCCCAATACAATTCTATAATAACCAAACATTTTAAACCCATTTCGGGTTAAAAAACCAATAAAAAATTTAATAGAAGCATAAGCCACCAAAAAAGCCACAATATTGCCAATAGCTAGTATGCCCAAATTATCTGTATTCAATACTTCGGGACTGTCTTTATATACATCATAAATACTTTTGATAGTAGCTGCCAACATGGTGGGTACTGCTAAAAAAAACGAAAATTCGGCGGCTGATTTTCTGGTTAGCCCCTGTTGCATACCTCCAATAATGGTAGCAGCACTTCGGCTCAATCCTGGAAAAATTACGGCTAATGTTTGGTAGCACCCAATGGCAAATGCTTTTTTGTTGCTAATTTCTTTTTCGTCGTTGATACTCGGATTTTGAAACCAATTATCTACAAAAAGCAATATAAAACCTCCTAATAATAAAATTGTTGCAATAAATACAGGCGTTTCGAGCATGGCCTCTATGTGTTTTTTTAACAATCCACCTATTAATAAGGCTGGAATCACTGCAATGACGAGTTTGATATAAAATTGTATTCTTGTAAAATCAAAAAATTTACGCCAATAAATCACTACTACAGATAAAATTGCGGCCAGTTGAATTACAATTTCAAATAATTTAGTAAAATCATCCTCTGCAATTCCCATAAACGAAGAGGCTATAACCATGTGTCCTGTTGAAGAAATAGGCAAAAATTCCGTTAATCCTTCAATAATGGCCAAAATGAGGGCTTGAAGTAGGTTCATATTATTTGGTTTTTTTTAATATTGAATAAACGGTAATCCCAAATCCTACTAACACTAATGTAGGTGCCAATCTGATTCTTTGAAAATTAAAAACCGATTCGTTAAAAATTTGGGGATCTTGGCTGCCTCCGCCGCTCATCAATAAAAACCCTAAAGCAATTACCGCAAGTCCAACACCTAATATTTTGTAATTTTGACTTTCAAACAAAAACTCTTTTTTATTTTCCTTATCTTTCATTTTTTTTTAATTTTTTAATTTTATTGGTTCTTTTAGATTTTTTTTAGATTTTTTTAGATTTAATATAAATCATCCGTTCGTAAATTCAAAAAACGTTGAGTAGCAAAATAAGTACTAACACCCGTAATTAAAACCCCCATAAGTATAACCCCTAAAAACACATTGGCTATCATCATTTTATTGTCTAACAATCCTAAAGACAAGCTGCTTTCTAAATAAGTTAATGTAAAAAACAAAGCCACAACCGCTAACAAAGCACCTATAAGGCCTAAAGTCATGCTTTTTATAATAAACGGTTTGCGAATAAACCCTTTTGTTGCACCAACCATTTGCATGGTTTTTATAATAAATCGTTTAGAATGAATTGCTAATCGCAACGAACTATTGATTAACAAAACGGCAATAAACGCAAATACTCCGCTTATTACCAACATCCAAAAACTAACTTTTTGAATATTATCATTAACCAAATTAACCAATTGTTTATCATAAACAATATCGGCAACCATTGGATTTTTTCGCAGATAAGTTTCAATACTCAATATGCTTTTTTTATTTACATAACTGGCTTTCAAGTTGATATCGTAGGAGTTTTGCAATGGATTAACACCCAAAAACTGCATAAAATCCTCGCCAATAACCGCTACATGTTGCTTGGCCGCAGCTTCTTTTGAAACATAAACATATTTTTTGACAAAAGCCGTTTTGTTAAGCAAATGCCCAAAGGATTTGATGATGCTATCGTTGGCCTCTTTTTTTAAAAACACTGTCATGGCAATGTCTTCTTTAAAATCGTTGGCAATTTTTCTGGAATTGATCAAAAATAAAGCCAACATTCCTGTTAAAAACAAAACCAAAAAAATGCTCAAAACAACAGAAAAGTATGACGAAATTACCCTTCGCTTTTGAAAGTTGTCAAAAGATGTACTCATAATGAATTAAAATTTTGTGTAAAATTAATAAAGAATTTGATTTAAAACGCTCAAACTTTCTTTTTTCGTGCTTTAAATGTAAATTTGTGCTTTGAAATCGATATAAAGACATATTTTTTTTAATTTTGTTACCGATTTTGAATGCGGTTTTAAATAAAAATCAATTTGAATGCCATGAATATCCAAATTTTAAAAAATGAAAAAAATGAAAACGATCATCCCTATTTAGACAATTGCTTCCATTTTTTAACATCAAAATTATAAATTGATTCTTATGATTTATTTGTATAACTCCAATATTTAGAATGACTATTTTTTTATACAAATATTAAAACACCAATTTATATGATGTGCAACAGAAACAAACCCGATGACAAAAGATGCCATGATGGCTTCGAACTCATGCTATAAAATTGAGATTTGACTTGTCAGCAAAATTTTATTATAACATCAAAAAAAACGTTACCCAAGAGTAACACAAAACAATACTATGAAATATAATCCAAATGAAATTGAAGCCAAATGGCAAAAATATTGGGCAGAACATCAAACTTTTGCTGCTCAGCAACCATCATCGAACAACCAACAACCAAAATATTACGTTCTAGATATGTTTCCTTATCCATCGGGTGCAGGTTTGCATGTGGGGCATCCGCTGGGGTATATTGCTTCGGATATTGTGGCACGATACAAACGCCACCAAGGTTTTAATGTGTTGCACCCACAAGGCTATGATTCGTTTGGACTTCCTGCGGAGCAATATGCCATTCAAACCGGGCAACACCCTGAAAAAACGACCAAAGAAAACATTGCTCGATACAGAGAACAACTAGACAAAATTGGTTTTTCGTTTGATTGGAGCAGAGAAGTACGAACTTCAAATCCAGACTATTACAAACATACCCAATGGATTTTTATCCAATTATTTGAATCTTGGTACAACAAAAACACCGATAAAGCCGAAGATATTACCACCTTAATAGGTATCTTTGAAAAAGAAGGAAATGCAAACGTAAATGCGGTTTGTGATGACAACATTACTCCTTTTTCAGCCGAAGAATGGAACACATTTTCATCGGAAGAACAACAAAAAATATTGTTGCACTACCGCTTGACTTATTTGGCAGAAACCGAAGTGAATTGGTGCCCAGCCTTAGGCACGGTTTTGGCAAACGACGAAATAGTAAATGGCGTTTCAGAACGCGGCGGCCACCCTGTTATTCGCAAAAAAATGACCCAATGGAGCATGCGAATTTCAGCTTATGCCGAGCGATTACTACAAGGACTAGACACCATCGACTGGAGCGACTCCATAAAAGAATCACAACGCAACTGGATTGGGAAATCGGTGGGTGCGATGGTGCGATTTAAGGTTCTCACAGGGGCTCAAGAGGGAGATAATATACCTCACCCCCAACCCCTCTCCAGAGGAGAGGGGGGCGAAACCCCGCAAAAACATTATTTATCTGCTAATCCATTGTATGCTAAAGAACTAGTTGCTAATGCTCGAAATAACAGAAAGGAGTTTACTAATGCAGAAGGTGTTTTGTGGCAAGAAGTTAGAAATTCAAAACTAGGACATAAAATAAGAAGGCAACATTATATTGGCAATTTTATAGTTGATTTTGTTTGTTTAGACAAAAAACTAATCATTGAAGTAGATGGTGGATATCATAATGATTTAGAGCAAAAAGAAAAAGATGAAGAAAGAACGTTACTTTTAGAGCAAAAATATTTTTATAAAGTAATTCGATTCACCAATCAAGAGGTTGAAAACGATTTAAACACGGTTTTAAATACCATAAAAACAGCGTTAAACAATAGAGCGTCTGATTCCGGTTCGGCTCCCCTCTCCTCTGGAGAGGGGCTGGGGGTGAGGTCAATTGAAGTCTTCACCACCCGCCCCGACACCATTTTCGGAGTTACTTTCATGACTTTAGCTCCGGAGCATGAGTTGGTGGCAGAAATTACGACCCCAGAGCAAAAACAAGCCGTTGAAGATTATATCGAAAAAACAGCCAAACGTTCAGAACGCGAAAGAATGGCGGATGTAAAAACCATTTCGGGTGTGTTTACAGGAGCCTATGCCGAGCATCCGTTTACCCAAGAACCGATACCCGTTTGGATTGGCGATTATGTGTTGGCAGGCTACGGAACAGGAGCTGTAATGGCAGTGCCTTGTGGTGATGAAAGAGATTATGCGTTTGCCAATTTCTTTAAAGGTCAGAATGGAATGCCAGCAATTAAAAATATTATTAGCCCAATAAGTCCTAATGGAGAAATTGATGCCTCAGACGATTGCATCAAAGAGGAAGCTTTTGGAAAAAAAGAAGGTTTTGTTTTAAAAAATTCTGATTTTTTAGATGGGCTTGGCTATAAAGAAGCGACTAAAAAAGTTATAGAAGCATTAGAAGACATTGGCGAAGGAAAAGCCAAAGTCAATTATCGTTTGCGAGATGCGGTTTTTTCTCGACAAAGATATTGGGGGGAGCCTTTCCCGGTGTATTATGTAAATGGCTTGCCGCAAATGATAGACAAACAACACTTGCCCATTGTTTTGCCCGAAGTAGAAAAATACCTCCCAACAGAAGACGGGCAACCGCCATTGGGAAATGCAACAAATTGGGCGTGGGACATTGAAAAGTTGATGGTTGTTAGTTGTGAGTTGATAGATAATCAAAAGGTATTTCCTTTGGAATTGAATACTATGCCAGGTTGGGCAGGAAGTTCATGGTATTGGATGCGTTATATGGATGCGCATAATGAAAACGAATTTGCCTGTGAAGATGCCTTGAAATATTGGGAAAACGTGGATTTATACATTGGCGGAAGCGAACATGCCACTGGACATTTGTTGTATTCTCGTTTTTGGAATAAATTTTTGAAAGACAAAGGCTACGCACCAACCGAAGAACCGTTTAAAAAATTAATCAATCAAGGGATGATTCAAGGGTTTGTAGAATCAATATATTTAGAAAAAGCTAAAGGAATTTTTTTTACTCATTATGGGAAAAACAAAATTATTCCTTTATCCGAAGATAAAGTTTATAATATTTTTAGATCATCGGATTATAAGTCCCTAGAAATAAAAGACCTCGCACCTATAAATATACCTTCTGATTTGGTTAATAATTTAGGGAGTGACAAATCTCATCTAAATATTACAGGGTTAAAAAAGTTTATTTTTGAAAATAAAGAATTTCAAAACTCAGTATTTGTTACTAATGAGGGATACCTAATATGTGAAAATGCAATTGAATATTCCTTTTATAATTTTGAAAATGAAAAAATAATAAATTATAGTCATATAAATTCAGATTCAGATATTAATGTTGATATTAATTTCAAATTTCAAACAAAATCAGAAATAGGAAAAATGTCAAAAAGATGGAGAAACGTCGTCAATCCCGATGATATTTGCAATGAATATGGTGCTGATACCTTGCGATTGTATGAAATGTTTTTGGGTCCATTAGAACAAGCCAAACCATGGAATACCGCAGGAATTTCGGGAGTTTTTGGGTTTTTGAAAAAATTGTGGCGTTTGTATTGTGATGACGATAAGGTGCAAATAATTGATGCAGATCCTACCGCAGACATGTATAAAACATTGCACAAAACCATCAAAAAAGTAACCGAAGATATCGAGAATTTCTCGTTCAATACCTCTGTTTCGCAGTTTATGATTTGTGTAAACGAACTTTCGCAACAAAAATGCCATCACCGAGCTATTTTAGAACCTTTGGCACTCTTGATTTCGCCTTATGCGCCGCATATTGCCGAAGAATTATGGTCGGTATTGGGTTATGAAGGTTCGATTTCAAAAGTTGCGTTTCCAAAATTTGAGGAAAAATATTTGGTTGAATCCGAAAAAGAATATCCTGTTTCTTTCAACGGAAAAATGCGTTTTACCTTGAAATTACCTTTGGATTTAACCAAACAACAAATCGAGGAAATCGTAATGGCAGACGAAAGAACGCAACGCCAATTAGATGGAAAAGTGCCAAACAAGGTGATTATTGTGCCAGGAAAAATTATTAACTTGGTGGGTTAATCAAGAAAATGCTAGTATAATCCCTTTTTTTATTAAATAAAATAGATAAAAAAAGGGGTTTATATTCTAGTTGTTCCACTACCCTATTACTTTGAAACTTTAGACAATGTAAAAGTAAATTCAGATCCTTTTCCTAATTCACTTTCTACATTGATTTTTTCATTATGGGCTTCAATAATATGTTTTACAATAGAGAGTCCAAGTCCAGAGCCTCCTTCTGCTCGAGAGCCACTTTTGTCAACTCTAAAAAAACGTTCAAAAACACGTGATATATTTTGCTTGGAAATCCCTTCACCATTATCAGTAATTTTAATGATGATTTTATCATTTGTCAAATGTTCGATAGCAATTTCAGTAGTTCCTCTAGGTTTTCCATATTTGATAGAATTCATTACCAAATTGGTTAATACCTGTTGTATTTTTCCTTTATCGGCTATAACTTTTATATCTTTAAAATATTTTTTATCAAACATCAATATAATGTCTTTTTCAGATGCTTTCATTTCGAGCAAATCAAATACATTCTGAATGAGTTTTACAATATTAAATTCTGACAAATCCAAATTCATTTCTCCGTTTTCCAACTTGGTTATCATGTCTAAATCTTGCACAATATGTATGAGCCTTTCTACTCCAATTTCGGCTCTTTCCAAATATTTTTTACGGATTTGTTTGTCGTTCATTGCACCGTCTAGCAAGGTGGCAAGGTAGCCCTGAACCGTAAAAAGTGGGGTTTTGAGTTCATGAGACACATTGCCCAAAAACTCTCTTCGATAAGCCTCCCTTACTTTGAACATTTCGATTTCGATTTTTTTATCGGTCGCAAACTTTTTTACTTCGCGGGTTAGTGTGGCCATATCAGTTGTTATGGGTTGCGACTGCCATTCCGAGCGGTCCAGGATAGACACGTCGTCATATATTTTTTTCACTCTTTTGTAAATAAATCGTTCCACACGATATTGGATTACAAAAAATGAAAAAAAACCAAAGCCAATTGAAAAAGTAAAAAAGAACGGGTAAGAAAAAGTAAAAAAATAATGGGTTAAAATACAAACCCATAGAGAGGCAAACAGCGTAATATAAAAAGCTGATTTTAGGGCAAATTGATACGATTTTTTAAAATGAAGTGTCATTATAATTCTAATTTATACCCCACCCCTTTGATGGTTTTAAATAAATTTTCGTCGATTTTTTCACGAAGTTTTCTAATGTGTACATCAATAGTTCGGCCTCCAACAATTACTTCGCTCCCCCAAACTTTGTCTAAAATTTCGTCGCGTTTGAATACTTTTCCAGGCTTTGAGGCCAACAAATAGAACAATTCAAACTCTTTTCGAGGCAGTACAATTTCTACACCATCTTTGATGATTTTATATTCCTCTCGATTTATTTCAATACCGCCCACATTGATATTTTCTGTTACTTTTACCTCATCGGTTTTAAATCGTCTTAAAAGTGCTTTTACTTTACTAACCAATAGTTTGGGTTTGATGGGTTTTGTGATATAATCGTCGGCACCGGCATCAAAACCAGCTACTTGAGAATAATCTTCGCTACGAGCCGTTAAAAAAGCAATTACAATATTGCTCAACTCTGGTATTTTTCTGATGTGTTCACAGGCTTCCATACCATCCATTTCAGGCATCATTACATCCATAATAATCAAATGAGGGGTAACTTTCTTGGCCATTTGCACTGCTTCCCTACCATTTGTAGCTGTTATTATTTGGTAACCTTCTTGCGACAAATTGTAACCAACTATTTCTAAAATATCTGGTTCGTCATCTACTAAAAGTATCTTGAGGTCTTTCTTTTTCATTATCAATAGTTTACAAAAAAAACAAAATTTCACACGTCTTTTTTCGATGGTAAATATAAAAAGAAATACGTAAAAAAGACCGCTCTTAACCATAAATTAATATTGCAAACAATTTGTTAATATGGTACTCGAAGGCCTCAAACGCAGGAATTTAAAAAAAATTGTTAAAAAAAGATTTTATTTGGCATTATTATTGAAAATATTTTATATCTTTGTTGTACCCAAATAACACAATATCATGAAAAAGCAACACACAGTATTAATCGTCCTTTTGATTGGGCTCTTTTCTTGGAGTATGAACGCCCAAGACATGAAGTCTTCTCGAAATTCTGACACACCTATTGAAGGATTGAGCTTTTATCCAAACCCTGCTAGTAATGGTAAAATTTACATCAGTTCAAAATCTGGAGCCGATAAAGAAATTACTATTTTTGATGTTCTTGGCAAAGTTGTACTTCAATCCGAATTGACTGCTAGAGAGTTAAACATCTCTAACTTAAACCCTGGTGTTTATATAATTCAATTCAAAGAAGGAGAGGCAACAGCCACCCGAAAACTAATTGTTAGATAATTATTTAATATTTTAAGAAAAAAAGCCAATAGAAATATTGGCTTTTTTTGTGAATCTTATATTATTAAATAAAACTAAATTCCTTGGTGTGATGCTCACAAAAATTCTTTATTAAAAAATAAAGGTACATATTTTGTAATATGTAAAAATAGTTTATTTTTACAAAAAATAAACACTACTAGTATGGGAATATTTGATAAATTAAGAAACGAGTTTATAGACATTATAGAATGTATTGATCAAGGAAGCCAAACAATTGTTTGGCGGTTTGAACGATATCAAAATGAAATAAAAAATGATGCCAAACTCATCGTTCGAGAAGGCCAACAAGCTGTATTTATTAACGAGGGTACAATTGCCGATGTTTTTTTGCCGGGCACATATACGCTAAACACCCAGAATTTACCGCTGTTAAGTACCCTACAAGGTTGGAAGTATGGATTTAACAGTCCGTTCAAAGCAGAAGTGTACTTTGTGAGTACCAGACAGTTTATTGATCAAAAATGGGGTACAAAAAATGCCATTACACTAAACGACGACCGATTTGGTATGCTCGAAATTAGGGCTTATGGCAATTATTGTTTTAGGATAACAGATGCCGGAAAGTTTATCAAAGAAATTGTTGGTACCGAAGGGGTTTTTACAACAGATGCCATTGGCGATCAACTTCGAACCACAATTGTAACCCGATTTACAGATGCCATTGGCGAAGCTAAAATTCCTGTTGAGAGTTATGCTGCCAATTTAAACGAATTATCTCAAACTATTTTTAGTTATATGCAAGATGATTTTGCAGCTTATGGCATGGAAGTGAGTCAATTTTTGTTGGAAAATGTTTCGATGCCCGACGAAATCAAAAAAGAAATTTTTGAATTGAGCCGATTGAACAAAATAGATATCACTAGATTAACGCAATATAAAACTGCACAAGCCATAGAAGCAGCTGCACAAAATCCATCGGGAGTTGCAGGAGCTGGTGTAGGTATGGGAGCAGGTTTTGCAATGGGCAATCAAATGAATCAAGCATTTAATACAGCACAAAACCCAGTGTCGCCTCCACCTTTGCCAAGCAGTATAGCTTACTTTGTGGCATTAAATGGACAACAAGCAGGACCTTTTGCCGAAAGTCAGTTGTTAGACCTCATCCAAAAAGGGCAACTTACTACAGAATCGCTTATTTGGTTTCAGGGTGCTAGTGGATGGCAAAAAGCAGGATTGGTTGCAGCCATTTCGGGATTATTTTCACAATCACCGCCACCATTACCAAACGTATAACTCCTAGTATTATAAAAAAATTTATGGAAATACCATCTACCAATTTAAATACTATTGGTTGTAAAAATTGTGGTGCTTCGTTACAATACAAACCCGGAACTTTTAGTTTGGTTTGTGCCTATTGTGGATCAAAAAACGATATTGCAGTAAATTATCAGCCATTAGCATTATTAGATTATGAACAATATTTGGAAGCCTCTGAAAATGATCATGTTGCAGTACAAAAAATTATTCATTGCAACCGTTGTGGTTCTAGTACAACTACTACAAGCGATGTGCAATCAACACATTGCTTGTATTGCAACAATCCGCTTGTAGCTTCAGCCATTCAAAACGAACGGTATATAAAACCGCAATACATCCTGCCATTTGACGTAGATCAAAAAGAAATAGCAACACTTTTAACTCAATGGGTAGATAGCATGTGGTTTGCACCAGATCATTTGAAAAAAGCGGCATTGTCGCCCCAATATTTAAAGGGTATTTACCTCCCATTTTGGAGTTTCGACCTGCAATCAACCACTCAATATACTGGCGAACGTGGGGAGGAATACACTGTAACTGTTGGCTCAGACGAAAACGAACGCACAGAAGTAAGAACCAGCTGGTACTATACAGAGGGTACCGTGAGGCTTCATCATCAAGAGGTATTAACTGCCGCATCGGGCAAAGTAGCCCAACATTACATAAAGCAATTAGAACCTTGGGACTTAGATGAGTTAGTGGCCACACAAGATGCTTATTTGAGTGGTTTTTTGACAGAAAAATACCAAATTAAGCTTCAAGATGGTTTGGACGCCATCATGGATACTATTGATGCCGCCATACAAGATGGTGTTTACGAAGATATTGGAGGAGACAAACAGCACATTTCGACGATGGATAAGCATTATCAGCATATTAAATTCAAGCACATATTGTTGCCTTTATATGCTTGTTCCTATCCATTTGAAGGTAAAATGTATCATTTTTATATTAATGGAAGAACAGGAGTTGTAGTAGGAGATAGACCATATAGTACAACCAAAATTGTATTGGCCATCCTTTTGGGGCTTATTATATTGTTAATTATTGTAATACTTGCACAATAATTGACATGCGTTTTATTATCAAAAAAATAGCTTTAGCATTGGTCAAAGAAATATCATAATAAAAATTTAACCGTAAATTCTTATAAATTATAAAAATGAGTTTGGTATTTGGAAATATTTCAACCCATGAATCTAAAAATATATGTTGATGGATTGATGATGATTTTTTATCGTTAATGTCCTTTTATAATACTATTAGAACCCACATACAATATCAAATTTATAAAATGACCTACAAAAACATCCGAGAAGAAGCATTGAAAAACAAAGTGGGTGGTGATTGGTTGAATTGTAAATGAAATTGTAAATTAAGGAATATCATTGGTTTAAAATAGATAAAAATACTATTTTTGTAACCTCAAGAATTAGTATATGGAAAACATGGATAAAGAGAATTTTAATGAAATAGAAGGAGAAGAAACATTAAGTTTTGAAGCGAAGGAGAAATTAAACAAACCAGACGAAGAAAATCCTTATCCTTATGAAAATATCAACATTGGGAGAGATAATTTTTCTGCTTTTGAATTGCATAGAAAATATAAAAATGGAGATATTATATTAGTTCAAGAAAAGTCAAATTGGGATTTAATAAAAAAGTCAAAATTCATTGAATCTATTTTATTAGGATTTCCTGTGCCTCTATTTTTTGTTAAACAAAACGATGAAGGCCAATTAATAGTTTTAGATGGTAATGAGCGTCTTAAATCGATTTTTGAATTTATAGAAAATAAATATGCCCTAAAAAATTTAGAAATTTTAAAAAATTTCACAAATTGTTTTTTTAGTAATCAAGACAAAGCTTTTTCATTACCTATCAAATATAAATCAAGGTTAGAAGATGTAAGTTTTTCATTTAGTATTATTAAAAAACCAACAGCTGAAAATATTATTCAAAAATTAATAGAAAGAATAAAAAATTAAACAAAATGATTAACAATTTACAGATAAATGGGTTTAAATGTTTTGATGAAATTGCTATTGATTTAGGAAAAATCACCCTTTTTAGCGGAACTAATTCATCAGGAAAATCTTCTGCTATTCAAGCATTGTTAGTTATGGATAATGCAATTAAAAATCCTACCTCGCCCTTAAATGGCGCTTGGCTCGATTTAGGAAAATTTGATGAGACCAGAAACTTTATTACTCGTCCCAATCAATTTTCTATAAAAATTAATCAAGAAGCTAAAACAAACACTTTTACTTGTTTAGAGAACGAAACCAAACCTGATTTTAATTTCAATTTTGACTTAAATTATCTTTCAGCTAATAGAATTGGTCCTCAAAATACCTATCAAAAAAATTTCGACACTAAAACTTTAATTGGAGAAAAAGGCGAGTTTTTAATGGATTTACTTTATAAATACAGAAATCTCAAAATAGATGGAGAAAGGCAAATAAGCCAAGCAAATGGGAATTTAGAATATCAAGTAAATAGTTGGCTCAAAAAATTATTTAATGTAAAATTAGAACTCGAGGATTTAGGAATTACCAATTTATTGTCTGCAAAATATTCTCAAAATAATAACAAGCAGATTAGACCATACCATATCGGAACAGGAATAAGTTATGTGGTAGGCATCTTAATTTTAGGCTTATATTTGCCAAAAGGAAGCATTTTAGTTGTAGAAAATCCTGAAATTCATTTGCACCCAAAAGCACAATCTGAATTAGCCAATTTCTTTTGTTTTATTGCTAATGCGGGTGTTCAGGTTATTATAGAAAGCCACAGCGACCATATTTTTAACGGCATTAGAAAATCTGTTTTTAATAAAACCATTTCAAACAATGATGCAAAAATTCACTTTTTTGAAATGAAAGACGATGTTTCTGTTAACCATTTAATCAATCTATCTGAAAAAGGTAAGATTTTAGATTATCAAGAAGGATTATTTGACCAGTTTGATAATGATTTAAACGTTTTATTAGGATTTTAATATGGAAGTTTTAATCAACGAATTATCTTTAAATGGACAAAATCAATCTATTCAAGATTTTATCAATACTTCTTTTGTTAGATTTATTGAAATTTTTCAAATATTAGAAAAACAAAAAATATATCCATATAAAAAATACGATTTTTATAATTCTAAAATCACTGAAACTGAAAATTTTCAATCTTTATTTCATTTAAAAAATGTTGCAGGAATTTCTGATGAAATAAAAAAATATAGAACTATTGCTGATAAATGCTTGTCTGAACCCTTTTGGGAAGAAAATCAACAACATGATTCTAATAAAGTTTATTTGTATAAAAATCAAAATGTTAGCAATACTTCAATAGCGGAAGCGTTTGAACGAAATGCAACTTTGCTTTCGTTTGTTCCATCTGATTTTAATGAAAAACAAATTGAAGTTTCAAAAGAAAATCAATCTAAAAATCTAATTAATTTCAGCGATAAAAAGCATTTATTGGAAACTCTTTATGAAAATAAACTGCTTAATTTTCATCTGTTTTGTTTAAACTATTTTAGAGGAACTAAATTAAGTTTTGAAAATGTGAATTTTGAAAAGTCTTTTAATAAAATTAATGAAAGGAATGATGAAATAGCTTATTTGAATTCATTTTTATCATTTATTGAAAAATCTTGGGGAGATATTTTGGCACAAGGCGGAAAAGGTAAAAATAAAGTAGGCTTAGCATACAGTAATTATCACGATCAGAATTATTTTACAAATTATAATTGTACTTCAGATATTTATAAATTTGACGCTACATTAAAAGCAAGAGTTTTAGGATATAGAGATAAAGATGTTTTTTATGTTTTAGAATTTGATACAGACCATAGATTAAGCGATTAAAATGAAATACAAAAACATCCGAGAAGAAGAACTAAAAAACAAAGTTGGAGTCGATTGGTTCAAGGGTTTTGACACTACAGAAATACTTGGTAATATTGATTTTACGGTGTTTCCAAAGCAAGATTATATGTTTGGAAGAGTGCCACTACTTTGGGCTGAAGCTAAAACAGGCAACTTTGATGTGGTGGCTATGTTTGTACAGTTGATTTTAACAATTGGCAAGGCTAGAACTTTTGACAAAACCCTTCCGCCTGCTTTTCTAGGTGCGTTTGATTTCGTGAAAATGGCTTTTGTTCCGTATAGCCATGTGCAAGATATTTTTTATCTCAATGATTTCAACTGGAATGTGACGCCCAGCAACCACGAAACCAAAGAATTTCAACTCATTAAAGAGCGAATTGAAGCCACACTAAAAGATAAAACCTATATTTTTGATTACGAAAAAGAGGCAAATGAACTACATACTTTTATTAAAAACAACATTGCCAATGCTACCACAACTTCCAAGTTAAAAATTGATAAAAACAATTTTATCCCTATTTATTTGCGATGGCTAGAAGTTATAAAACCCATTATCGATGTCAATTGGGACGACCTGAAAAAAGCGAACATTTTGGACAGCGATTTCTATTTGGCTGATCTTTTTGTGGATGACAATGACACCAATGAAATTGACGACGACACCACCATTAGAGACAATTTGTTTGTGGTTTTTCAAAATCAAGGGTATAAAATTGCCAAAGAAAACCTGCGTCAAATGTTTGATGCCTCCATCAACATTAAAAGCAAAGAAACGTATCAAAACTTTTGGAAAATTTATAAACGCCCACCCATCAATGAATATCACGATTATTTTATTGAAAGAAGGGATTTATTAGTACCACAAGACATTCGCGAACGAAAAGGGGCATTTTTTACCCCTCGTATTTGGGTAGAATTGTCCCAAAAATACCTCACCGATTATTTAGGCGAAAACTGGCAAGAAGATTATTTTATTTGGGATTGTGCCGCAGGAACAGGAAATTTATTAGCGGGTCTCAACAACAAATACCACATTTATGCCAGCACATTAGACCAAGCCGATGTAAATGTCATGCACGAACGCATAGAACACGGTGCCAACTTGCTGAAAAACAACGTATTTCAATTTGATTTTTTGAACGACGAATTTTTGCCCATTTCCAAAGGTGGTAAAATGCCCGATAGTTTGTATGCAATTATCACCAACGAAGAAAAGAGAAAAAAATTAGTGGTATATATCAATCCGCCGTATGCAGAGGCTACTTCATCAAGAACGGTTACAGGTACAGGCGAAAATAAAAGTGGTGTTACTACCAATTTTAAGATAAATGAGTATTTTAAACCTAAAATTGGTGCTGCTACTAATGAAATTTTTGCTTTGTTTATGGCAACAATATACGAGAAAATTCCTGGGTGTATTTTAGGTCAATTTTCCAAATTAAAATTTGTAAATGGTTCCAATTTTAAAAAATTCAAAGACTATTTTTTAGCAGAATATGGTTGTGGATTTATAGTGCCTGCTGAAACATTTGATAATGTGAAAGGAAAATTCCCAATTGGTTTTACAGTTTGGAATACCGCAAAAAAAATTAAAATAAAAACCATAAAAACTGATGTATTTGATAAAAAAGGGAATTATAATTCAAGCAAAAATTTTTATGGGGCATTACCAGATAGTATAAATAAATGGATAAAGTTATTCGACGATAAATCAAAAATGGGCATAGGTTTTATGGAAAATCCTGCTCCTGATTTTCAAAATAACAATTTTTTAACTTTTACATTACAGATTGGTACAAGACACGTAAATTATTTTTCATTTAAAAGAGACAATTTAATTCAAGGGTTAATTTATTTTTCTGTTAGAAATTGTATTGAAGCTAACTGGATGAATGACCGAGATCAATATTTATACCCAAATGACGGTTGGCAAAAGGATAAAAAATTTCAAAACGATTGTTTAGCTTTTGCACTTTTTCATGGTCAAAATAGAATTTCTAGTAAAGATGGCACCAACCACTGGATTCCTTTTACAGAATATGAAGTCAATGCACAAGCGAAGTTTGAAAGTAATTTTATGACCGATTTTATAAAGGGAAAAATAGCGCCAATAGAAGATGTTATAACTATTTTTACTATTGTTACAGAGCCAAAGGCTCATTATGAAGTTCCTTTAAAATTCTCTGAAGTAGCAAAGTCTGTTTTTGATGCGGGTCGTGAGTTGTGGAAGTATTACCATAAAACCATTCCGCACAATGCTCCTGCTTCGGGTGCTGGTGGTATTAATGCTTCATTATACGATATAAGAGCATATTTTCAAGGCAGAAACGACAAAGGCAGAATGAACTCCAAAAGCGATGATGTTACTTATATGGAATTGATTGGTAATTTGCGGGAAGCACTTGCTATTCTAGCCGATGCCATCAAGCCAAAAGTGTATGACTATGGGTTTTTGAAGGAGTAGTTTTATGTACCCAGCCAGGAGTTATAATCCAAGACTGGGTATAAAAAACCAGTTAGAAATTGGCAGTTGTTTTGTTATATTACGGGGCCGGATTTGAAATTTGAGCATGAACGCTGTCTATTGCCATCAAAATGTCGTTTGATAAGTCAACGTTGATGGACTTGATGTTTTGGTCGAGTTGTTCCAAACTTGTGGCACCAATAATGTTAGCCGTTACAAAGGCTTGTTGGTTTACAAATGCTAGTGCCAAGTCGGTGAGGGTAAGCCCAAAGTTTTGAGCTATTTCCAAATACCGTTTGGTTGCGGCCGTACTTTGTGGGCTGCTGTATCTGGCATATTGAGGAAACAAGCTCAATCTAGCTTTTGGATGGCTTTCGCCCGTTAGAAATTTGCCCGTAAGTACTCCAAAACCTAAAGGCGAATAAGCTAAAAGCCCTACATTTTCTCGAATACTCATTTCGGCAAGTCCTACTTCAAAAGACCGATTGAGCAACGAATAAGGATTTTGAATGGTTTTGATACGAGGCAACTGAAAGGTTTTGCTTTCTTCTAAAAATCGCATCATGCCCCATGGTGTTTCGTTTGAGAGGCCTATGTGTCTTACTTTTCCTTGTTTTATAAAATTTTGTAGCGTTTCCAATACTTCGTGAATGTTGTCTGTCCAGGCATCGTCTTGAACTTTGAAGCCTAGCTGTCCGAAGCAATTGGTTTTGCGTTCGGGCCAATGCAGTTGGTAGAGGTCCAAATAATCTGTTTGCAAACGGCTAAGACTTTGATCGAGAGCCAATTGCAATGTTTTGGGTGCAAAATCCATGTTGTTTCTCATAAAGCTCAAACCAGGATTTGGCCCTACAATTTTAGAAGCCAAAACCACTTGGTTTCTTTTGCCTGATTTTTGTAGCCAAGTACCAATAATTTTTTCGGTGCTGCCAGAAGTTTCTTTTCTAGCTGGAACGGCATACATTTCGGCAGTGTCTATAAAATTGATGCCTTTTTCTAATGCAAAATCCAGTTGGGCATGGCCTTCGAGTTCGGTGTTTTGTTCGCCAAAAGTCATTGTGCCAAGACATATCTTGCTCACTTCTATATCGGTTTGGGGTATTTTAGTGTATTTCATTTTGATTGATTAAAATTGAATGTTTGGGTTCATTATATGATAGCTATGGGGTTACTGTACTCTTAAAAGTGTATGAATGGTGCTGAAGAATTGAAATGGGTTGCCATTATTTGGCTACCCATTTTAGGCCTGTTTTATATTGTATTACAGGCTAATTGTTGCAAAAAAAAGGCTTCAAAACTCAATTCAGTTCGTTCAACATTTTGGAAATTTCGTCTAATTTTGGGGTCAATATAATTTCGATTCGTCTGTTTTTGGCTTTACCGTCTGGGGTGTCGTTGCTCATAAGCGGTGCAAACTCCCCTCTACCAGCAGCGGTAAGGTTTTCGGCTTTGATGGATTTATTTTCTGTTAATATTTGTACAATTGCGGTGGCTCTTTTGGTAGATAAATCCCAGTTGTTTTCGATTTGTCCCACAGGACTTCCAAACTTGTCATTGTCGGTATGGCCTTCTATGAGTACGGCAATTTCGGGGTTTTGAGCTAAAATTTTTCCTACTTCTACGACTGCTTTTTTACCTTCGGACCCTACAGCCCAGCTGCCTGTTCCAAAAAGCAATTTGTTTTCCATGGATACATATACTTTGCCGTTTTTTTGTTCAACCGTTAGGCCTTTGCCTTCAAAACCATTTAGGGCTTTGGAGAGCGATTCTTTGAGTTTTTTCATGCTGGCTTCTTTGGCATTTATCAGGGCTTCAAGTTCTTGAAGTCTTGTGGTGTTTTCGGCCAAATCGGATTTGGTTTTATTGAATTTTTCTTGCTCGTCGGCAAGGGCTTTTTCTTTTGCGTCGAGTTGGGCAAGCAAGTCTCTGTTTTTGGCCATATTGGCTTTGATGGATTCGTCGCTGTTTTTTTCGAGAGATTTATAGGCTTCTTGCAGGTTTTTAAGGTTTTTTTCGGAGGTTGCAAGATCGGATTGTAGTTTTTTATGTTCTGCTTTTAGTTTGGTTAATTCGTCTTGGGTTTTGGCAAGAGTATTTTCGAATTGGTTTTTTTGTTGTTGTAAAAGGTCTGTAAAATCGACTAATTTACGGTTTTCTTTTTTTAAATCGGCATATTTGCTTTCTAAGTCTTTATAGGTTTTTTTTGATACACAGGCGGTTGCAAGTGTTAATAATAGTAGTGTTAGGGTTGTTTTTTTGATCATTTTGAAAGGGGTTTTTGTTTTATTTATAATGAATATGCTTTATTGCAGAGGTGCCACTAGCCCAGACAGGAACGACATCCTTTTGTTTTTTTCTTTAAAAAACAAAAGATATAGTGGATGGCTGGAAATAGCTCCAAAAGATTATACATCGATTTCGACTACAATGGGGCAATGGTCGGAGTGCATGGCCTCTGGGAGTATAACGGCTCTTTTGAGGTTTTGTTGCAAATTTTGGGTGGCCAGGTGGTAGTCTATCCGCCAACCTTTGTTGTTGCCTCTGGCTCCTGCTCTGTAGCTCCACCACGAATATTGGTGTGGTTGTTGATTGAAATGCCTAAAAGTGTCTATAAAACCTGAATTTATAAAATGGTCTAGCCAAGCTCTTTCTTCGGGTAGAAAACCCGACACGTTTTTATTTCGAATGGGGTCGTGGATGTCGATGGCTTGATGGCAAATGTTGTAATCGCCACAAATTAAGAGGTTTGGGACTTGGGTTTTGAGTTGGTCTATATAGGATTTGAACTCGGCCATGTATTGAAATTTGTATTCCAATCGGTCGTCGTTTGTACCAGAAGGCAGGTAGAGGCTCATGATAGAAATGCCCTCAAAATCGGCTCTGATGTTTCTACCTTCAAAATCCATGTGTGCAATGCCTGTTCCAAAAACGACATTTTTTGGTGCTGTTTTCGACAAGATGGCTACGCCGCTATAGCCTTTTTTTTGAGCTGGGAAATAATATTGATAAGGATATCCCGCCAATGTTATTTCGGCTTGTGGTATTTGATCGGTTGTTGCTTTGATTTCTTGTAAGCAAATCACATCGGGATTGGCCTGTTGTAGCCAAGTGATAAAACCTTTGTTGATGGCGGCCCTAATGCCGTTTACGTTGTATGAAATAATTTTCATTTTTTATATATTAATTTAATATTTTTATTAAAAAAATGTAACTTTGTGTATTTTGATGTATAAATTATGTGTTTTAAATATGAATTGAAGCCTATACAAACAATGGCGACAAGGCATGGAGTATGGTTGATTGTGTTATTTGGATAGCAGCAACCTAGATACTAATAAAGTTCAAAAGTAATAAAAAAGCAAGCAGTCTAAAAAGAAAAAGTGTAATAATTTAAAATGTTAGTTTGAATTTGATGTTTTTTTTTATCTTTGTTTTTTGCTAAATAAACTAAAAGATAATATGGGATTAGTTACCGCTAAAGAAGTTGCAAAGGCAATAAATACTGATAAATATGGAGTTTTCGGAACTTTTTCGGGTTGGTTATTGATGAAAATTTTAAAAATTTCGACCTTAAATGATATTTACGACCGCAACAAACACCTTTCGGAGGTAGCCTTTTTGAATGCAATTTTGGATGAATTTCAAATAAGGTTTGAAATTCCTGAAGAAGATTTGAAACGATTGCCAAAAGGAGGTGCCTATATCACGATTTCCAATCATCCGCTTGGCGGTATAGATGGCATTTTGTTATTGAAATTGATGTTAGAACGAGAGCCTAATTTTAAAATTATAGCTAATTTTTTGTTGCACCGCATCGATCCGATGAAGCCCTACATCATGCCCGTAAATCCATTTGAAAACCACAAAGATGCTAAGTCGAGCGTGGTGGGTATTAAGGAAACTTTTCGGCATTTGAAGGAAGGCAAACCGCTGGGAATGTTTCCGGCGGGCGAGGTATCTACTTACAAAGATGGCAAGCTTATGGTGGACAAACCATGGGAGGAAGGGGCGATGAAAGTGATTAGAAAAGCACAAGTGCCTGTTGTTCCTATTTATTTTCATGCTAAAAACAGTTGGCTTTTTTATATTTTATCAAAAATTAGCGATAAGTTTAGAACCGCTAAACTGCCCTCTGAATTGCTGACACAAAAACACCGTGTGATTAAAGTTCGGATAGGAAAACCCATTTCGGTTGCCGAACAAAATGACTATGAAACGATAGAAGAATATAGTGAGTTTTTGAGAAAAAAAACCTATATGCTTGCCAATCCATTTGACAAAGAAAGTAGGTTGTTGAGTACACCCAATTTGAAAATACCACGTAGTCCAAAAGAAATTGTTACTCCTGCAAATCAGGACAATATGGTGTCGGAAGTGTGCAAGCTACGTACTACAAATGCCCGATTGTTGCAAAGTAAAAACTATGAAGTGTTTTTTGCAAGAGCAGAAGAAATACCAAATATACTGCACGAAATTGGCAGATTGAGAGAAATTACTTTTAGAGAAGTTGGCGAAGGTACCAATAATTCTATAGACATTGACCGATTTGACACCTATTACCACCACATGTTTTTGTGGGACGAAGAAGCACAAAAAGTGGCTGGGGCCTATCGAATGGGGTTGGGATCTGAAATATATCCAAAAATGGGTATGGATGGGTTTTATTTGAACGAATTGTTTCGATTTGAACCAGAATTACACGATATGATGCACAAATCTATCGAAATGGGTAGGGCTTTTATCATCAAAGACTATCAACAACGGCCAATGCCTTTATTCTTGCTTTGGCGTGGCATCATGCACACTACATTGCGGTATCCCGAGCATAAATTTTTGTTGGGCGGTGTAAGCATTAGCAACCAGTTTTCGGATTTTTCAAAATCGTTGATGATTGAGTTTATGAAATCTAATTATTATGACCCCTATATTGCACAATACATTCATCCAAAAAAGGAATTTAAAGTAAAACTTAAAGATGCCGACAAGGATTTTATTTTTGATGAAGTAGAATGTGATTTGAATAAATTTGACAAAATTATAGACGAGCTAGAACCCGGTAGCTTGAGACTTCCTGTATTGATAAAAAAATACATCAAACAAAATGCCCGTTTGGTAGCTTTTAATGTAGATCCGCTGTTTAACAATGCCGTAGATGGCTTGATGTATATTCGAATTGCAGACATACCCGAAAGCACCATGAAACCTGTAATGGAAGAGTTTCAGGCCGAACTCGAACGCAAAATTAGTGAAAAAGAAGTGTAATACAATATGAGCTCCTGCAACTAGTATTTTTTCGAAGAATATATTGGTTTTCAACTATTTTTAAACTTGGTTCATTCTTGTATTTGTGGCTTTTCGAATTCCATTTCAAACAAAAACGCAGCGTAAATCAAATATACATATAAAATAGCCCAATCTATTGGTTCTTTTTTGTTAAAAAATGGCTCCATTTCGGAAGTGTCTTCTCTATAAAACAAAAAATCAAAATCTGTCAAACAATCAAAAAAATAAGCCAATTTCAACAACGATTCCAAACTAATTTGCCCCGTGGTTTCAAAGCGTTATAAACTTACCAACGAAACACCTGCTCGTGTGGCTACTTCCTACTGCTATACCGTCTTTTTCTAATTCTTCAAAATCATAAGCTAGAAAGGCAATTTAAAAATCATTGCGTAATTTACCATAATAGTAAAGTCCGCAACATTTGATGTCAAATTTCGTAGAACAACTTCAACAAAAAAACAGGTTTTTTACCCCGCTTAGGTTTTTTTATACCCCAAAATCATACTTTTTGATTGTGCAAAAGCAATAAAATCCTTTACAAATGTTGTTGCTTTTTCTATATCTTTTTCATATTCAATAAACGTTTGAATAAGGTCGTTCGTTGTAGTGTCTTTTTCATGAAGGGCAAGCAACAAGGCTACTACGGGATAACTCAAATCATGAAACGCTACTTGCTTGGTTTCAAAATTTCGATGAATAGCAACAAAATATTGGCCTTTGTCTGCCTTTGTAATTTTTTTAATTTTCTTCTGATGAATGGGAAATGATAAAGGCAAAATCCGAATTTCTGGATTGGGAACAACAATATCTTGATTGGAGTTTGACTTTGTTTTAAACGCTTCAAAAGGCAAGTCTTCCATCATAAAAACTTCAATTTCGAGCCATTCATATTGCAGCAATTCTTGAATAAAATCAAATTCTTTTTTGAATGGCAGTGGGTTTTTTTCATAATAGTCGCAAAACTCTTGTGGGAGTTTCCAAACTTGTGGGGTTTGGCATTGATGATTTTCAAAAAAATAAGACACCATTTTTTTCCAACGCTTTTTTCCAACATGTTTTCTAGTCAAAGGAAAAGCATTTTTGAGGGTGTCCTTCACCACATTAAAAACCAACCGACGGTATTGAAAAGTGTGTTCCTGAATGCTTGTTTCGGGTTCGTTTACACCTGTTCTACAGTAATTTCCCAAATCCATTTGAAGCGAAAAAGAATGGCTTTTAGTTGTCATAACGTATTGATTTTTAGTGCATTATTTTTAATTTTTCGCAAATTATCCAGTTCCAATTGCAAGTCGGAGAGCGCTGGAATATTAAAATCCCTTTCAAGCAAAATGGGAGTATTTGGAGCAATTTTCGGCAAAGTATAGGCTAAAAGTTCAAAAACAGGATCAATAATTGCGGCACCGTGGGTGTCTATAATTAAGCGGTCGTTTACCTGAAAATGCCCCGCAATATGAAGGTATTTGACTTTTTCTAAAGGCATTTTCGAGATAAAATCTTTTTCATTATAGCCGTGATTAAAGGCATTGACATACACATTGTTCACATCAAGCAGGAGTTCACAACCAGCCCTTTCGACAATTTCATTTATAAATTCGGCTTCCGTCATTTCGGCTTTCAAAACGGTATAATAACTCCCGTTTTCCAAAATAAGTTGTCGCCCTAAAATATCCTGAACTTTTTGGATATTTTCTACCACTTTGTCTATGGCTTCTTGTGTAAACGGAATGGGCAACAAATCATACAAATGGGCATTGTCTATTTTAGAAAAGGATAAATGTTCTGAATACAAAACCGCCTGTGTTTCGTCCAAAAATTGCTTGACTTGTTTGACAAAAGCCACATCAACCCCTTCTGGACTGCCCACAGACAGCGACAAACCATGACAATACAAAGGATATTTGTCCAATACTTTGTATAATTCTCGCTTCCAATAGCCGCCAATGCCAATCCAATTTTCGGGGGCAACCTCAACAAAATCAGGTTGTAAATCAGACGAATTTAAAAATGCCGATGAAAATTCTTTTCGATACCCAATGCCTACCATTTTCTATGTGTTTTTATAAAAATAAAAAAATCGGTACCTTTGTAGGACACCGATTTTTCTATTTTCAAATTAGTTTGCTGCTTTTGCAGCTTCTTTTTTAGCTTTTTTTTCGGCTTTCTTTTCTGCTTTTTTAGCTTTCTTTTCTGCTTTTTTATCGCCACATTTGCCTTCGCCGCACTTTCCTTCACCACATTTGCCTTCTTTGCCTTTGTGTGCTTTGGTTTCAGCTTTTTTGTCTCCACATTTAGCTTCTGCTGCTTTTGTTTCTACTTTTTTATCGCCGCAAGTAGCTTCCACTGTTGTAACTTCACTTGCAGTGTCATGTACGCTAGCATAAGTTGTAGTTGTTCCCATTGTAAATGCGCTTAAAGCTAAAGCACCTACTAAAATTGATTGTTTTTTCATAATAGATTTTATTAAATTAATTTGTAACGACAAATATTTACTTTTACAGTAAATCCTATTCTCGAATACCAAATGTATAAAAAAATAAGCTCGTTTGCCTTTTTTTTATACATTTTTTAACTATTGTACTATCAAAAAAAAAGATACAAGGTAACATTTATATTGATGTGTAGCACGTATTTATTATAAAAACCTTTATTGAATTTATTTGGAATAAAAACTAACTTTTCATTTTTTCAGCAATTGATTTTGACATTTTAAATATCAACAAAATCAAAACGGCACAAATCGAAGCCAATATGCCAATCAAAGCAGCTAGGCTATCGCCTTGTGTCAAATTTGAAAAATCCAACAAAGTCGTGCTATAAATAATTAAAGTGCCAGCCAATGCCAACAGGATATAAGTAAAGATTTTCATAGTTGTTTACGTTTTAGGACGTAAAAATAATAAAAATCTTTTTAAATAAACAAGGCTTTAACATTTGCAGCAAATAATTTAACAGCAATTGCCAAAAGTACAATCCCAAACACTTTCCGAACGATACTTAAACCCGTTTTTCCGAGTATTTTTTCTATCTTGGCAGACGATTTTAAAACAGCATAAACCAATAAAATATTAATAAAAATACCAATAATAATATTAATTGTTTCAAACTCTGCCTTTAATGACAATAAAGTTGTCAGAGTTCCTGTACCAGCCACCAACGGAAAAGCAATAGGCACTATAGAGGCCGTGTGGGCCTCATCATCTCGATACAGATGAATCCCTAAAATCATTTCCAAAGCCAAGAAAAACAGTACAATAGCTCCTGCCACCGCAAACGAATTGACCGTTAGCCCTATTATTTTTAAAAATTGATCGCCAATAAATAAAAACAAAACCATAATAAAAAACGATGCAATCGACGCTTTTTCTGATTGTATATGCCCCACTTTGTTTCGCAAACTTACAATTATTGGCACACTCCCAATAATGTCTATAACAGCAAAAAGTACCATTGTAATGGTAAAAACTTGTTTCAAATCGATATTCATAATCTGTTTATTTTATTAGGTTATTGGGGGAAATTTGAACCAATCAAATTCACTTGGTTTCTCATGCTTTTAACATTACATTTTTTGCAAAATTATTGTATTTTAATCAATTACAAACAGCGTTTCAAGCAATTTTTTTTCGATTTATCATTTTGGCAACGGTTATTTTCAAAAAATTACACTTCTTATCAAAATTTAACATCATTTTTCATAACTTTGCATTTTAATACACCACACATCGACACTCAAAATTTGAAAAAATTAACTCAAATATTAGGTTTTTTCTCGGCTATCATAATACTTTCTTCCGTATTATTACAGTCGATAGACCAATTGGAGCATTTTCAATTGCTTCGTGCCGAAAAAAATTGTATCCACAAGCTACACTCAAAATCCGAATGGACCCACAAACACCATTCTTTCGACTCGTGTTTAACCTGCGATTTTGCTTTTCAACCGTTTACAATTGTAAACCACTCCCCTATTTTTCTCATTGCAAATCTGCATTTTTACAAAAATAGTGCTACTTATCAAGTGGCTTCTTTCTTTTGTTTCAATGGCATTTCCTATTCTTTAAGGGGGCCACCTGTTTTATAATCATATCATCTTTATTTTTGGGCGTTACCCACAAGGGGTCGGGCTTTTCGTTGCAATCTTTTTTGTTTTTTAAAAGAAAAAAACAAAAAAGGATTTCCACTGCAATCCCTAACGCATCCGTGCTAAAAAGAAGGTGTCGATTCTTACAAACAATCCCATTTATTCCAAATACTATTTCTCTTCATAATTTAAAAAAAAATAGATTGGGAGGTATTGTAGGTGTAATTGGGTGTTGTTTGGTCAAAATCTATTAGAAAGTATTTCAAGTACTATGCTAATCCATATCAATGCTGACGATTGTTTATATTATCAAACTAAGCTACTTGAAGGTTTTTGCCATTTATAGCTATTTGACTATCAAACACTTACAACACATGCCTTATATGATTTTCAAAACATATCAAAAAATTTTATTTATAAAAATATCAAAATGAAAAAATTCTTAAACTTACTTTGTTTTATTTACGCTTCAGTACTTTTGGGACAAACCACTGTTTCGGGTGTGGTTACCAACGGCCAAAACCAACCTGTCAATGGTGCTCAAATCACGATTTCAAAACCATATACAACCCTGACAACTAACAATAAAGGCTATTTTGAAACCACCATTACCCTAGATCAAAATGCCACAATCAGTTGTAGTGCCATACATTATGAAACACAATCAAAAAAACTCGACATGGCACAACAAAACACTATTGTCAATTTCAAACTAACCGAAAGTTTTTTCCAAATGGACGAAGTCGTTGTATCAACTGCTTTTCAAAAACTGCAATCACAAAACGTCATCAAAGTAACACACCAAACCACCAAATCTATGCAACAAAAAGGTGCTACTACACTTATCGAAGGTGTGGCCTCTGTACCAGGTGTAACGCAAATTGCTACGGGTACGTCTATAGGAAAACCCGTTATCCGAGGGCTAAGCGGCAATAGGGTTTTGGTTTACTCGCAAGGCATTCGAGTAGAAAACCAACAATTTGGCGACGAACACGGACTTGGACTCAACGATGCTGGGATAGAAAGTGTAGAAATCATTAAAGGGCCCGCCTCATTATTGTATGGGTCGGATGCACTTGGGGGTGTTTTGTATTTTAACCCCGAAAAAATGGCACTCCCAAAGGAATGGAAAATCAATTTTAACCAAAAATGGTTTTCAAATACTCATGGAAGCCATTCTACACTAGGAGTAAAAACAGCCACCGAAAAATGGTCGTTTTTGGCTCGTGCAAGCCACAACAGCCACGCCGATTATAAAATTCCAGAAGGCCAACGCATAACCAACTCTCGATACAACGAATCCGATTTGAAAGCCGCCATTGGCTACAAACACCGTCAATTGTCGAGTGTTGTTCGTTACAATTGGAACAAACTAGACATCGGATTGCCTTATTTTGATACAGATAATCAATCACTTAGCAAAAAAACAACTTTTCCAAAACAAGCCGTTACCAATCATTTGTGGAGCATTAATAACACTTTGACCTTTACAAAGTCGGTGCTAGAATTTAATATGGGTTATATAGCCAATCTTCGAAACGAATTTGAGGATAGTGATGTAGCCCTGTTGAACATGAAATTGCAAACGTTTAATTATGATCTCAAATACCATTTGCCCAAAATAAAAAGGAATGGAGCTACACAAATAGAAACCATTATTGGCATACAAGGCATGAGCCAAACCAATCGTAATTTTGGAGAAGAATTACTCATTCCAAATGCCAAAACAGTTGATTTTGGTATATTGGGTACCACTCACATCGAATGGAACAAACAGGTTTTGGAAGGGGGTATCCGATTTGATAACAGACAAATTGATACCGAAAACCATGGCCCTTTGTCCGAACCAGGAAGCTTTGAAGCCTTAAACAGACGATTTGATAGTTGGAACTTTTCCTTAGGCTACAAAACCCATGTCAATAAATATTTGTTGCTGCGTGTGCACTTGGCTTCAGGTTTTAGAGCTCCAAATTTGGCCGAATTAACATCAAACGGCATCCATGAAGGGACAAACCGATACGAAATAGGAAATGCCCATTTGAAAAACGAACAAAACATTCAAACAGATTTGAACTTAGAGTACCAATCCAAGCATTTTGAGTTGTTTGTTAATGGTTTTTACAATGGTATTTCAAATTTTATTTACATTTCGCCTTTAGGAATCGATATTGAAGACGCTCCTGCATTTGAATATACACAGGCCAATTCTCGTTTATTGGGAGGCGAAGTGGGGGTTCACTTTCACCCACATCCGTTAGATTGGTTACACTTTGAAAGTAGTTTTGAAACCGTAAATGGCAAATTACAATCTGGTGCTTACTTACCCTTAATTCCAGCCAACAGATGGAATAATACCTTGAAGGCTGTATTGAATCCTAATAAATGGTTTACAGAGGGTTATGTGTTTGCCAATTGGCAAACCACTTTTGCTCAACATAATGTACATGCTTTTGAAACTCCTTCAAATGAATATTCCTTATTGAATTTTGGATTTGGAGGCAAAGTACCTTTAGGAAAATCCTTTTTAAATTTGCATTTGAATATAAATAACATGTTAAATACCAGCTACATAGCACATCTTTCAAGACTAAAAACGGAGGGTATTCCAAATATTGGTCGAAATTTTTCGGTTGGAATAGATTGGCAATTTTAATAGTTAAAAGTCAAAAAAAAAAATGAGCTTGATTGATTTCAAGCTCATTTTTTTTTATCCTATTTTGTGCATAGCCTTTACTTTATCAATATATTCTGAAGGGGTCAAATTAGTATGCTTTTTAAATATACTGTTAAACGTAGCCTGATAGGAAAAACCCGCACGAGTGTGTATCTCTTTAATGGAACTCGTTTTGTAGTTTTGATTTTCAAATTCCTGAACCACTTGTGTAATACGGTAAAAATTGATCAATGCTTTAAAATTTTCATATTCGCTACAATTATTAATTGCCCTAGACACATACGTTTCATTAGAACCTAAATCTCTAGCTAATAAATGTAAGTTATAATTGGTGTTTTGAAATGGTTTTTTGGTTTCCATAAGCTCTATAATTTCTTTGTAGAGCAATCCATACTTGTCATCTGTTTTGTAGTTATAACTCTTTTTTTCTGTATTAAAATGGAAACTATTGTCGATGTCGGTAATATCTATATAGTCATCGGCCACATTAAAAACTCCAATTTCGTGGCGGTTTCGATGTGTACCAGTATCAGAGTCAAAATCATCACACAAGTTAAAAATAAATTGCTAGTCATTTTGTTTTGATCGGTAATATTGATGAGTTCTGCCGTTTGAATATTCATTTTGATAAATGCAGAAATAGACGGGGTAGCAATTAATATTAAGGCAATAACAAATAAATAGACCAACATGGTTTTGGTATTGGTATATAGATACAAAGAATAGCCCAAAAGCACAAAAAACAATATTTCCATTGGGAACTTGTCCCAAGACAAAATAAAATTTATTAGACAAATAATATTATAAAACGTAAAAGAAAGAATTAATCTTTTCCTGATTTCAACTTTTTTTAGGGCATAGTAAATAGCAATATTTAAAATTAACAAAGAAAAAGTTAATTTTGTAATCAATAACTGTTCCGTAAGTATATCAAATAGGGCTTTGAATACAATAATACTGGATACAATTCCAAAAAAATTAAATAAAAACTTATCGTTTTTATCATCTAAATTTGTTTTCATAATAGTGTAGGTAAATGTAGGATTTGGTAAATTTGATGTAAAATTAATATTTTAATTCAATTAAAAGGCGTTTTTTTTTGAAAAATATTTTTTTTAATTTATTTTAATATTTTTTTGTAAATATTTTAAATTATTAAGTATTTAAATATCAATTTAAATTACATTACTAATACTTTAATAAAATATTAATAACACAAATGTATTTTAATTTATACTTTTATTTAATAATAATTCTATTTTAACCCATTTTTTATGGTTATCATTTTATTTCAATTTACCAAATTTTTAATTTGTTCTACTTCAAATTAGTACTTTCTTAAAACAATAGATGCTCAAATTTTTTGAAAAAGATTTGAAAAAAATCATAAAAAATGCAACCAAAAAGGTTTCATTTAATTTGACATAAAAAGGGCTTCTACAACATTTATTTATACATTTGTAGTTCATAAAAACAACTTTATTTTGCAAATCAAAACCAAAGCCCTTGTACTAAATAGTATTAGATATAAAGAAAATAGCCTGATTGTGAAATGCTATACTTTGTCCGATGGTTTGAAATCATTTATAGTTCGAGATGCTTATTTTTCTAAAAAAAATGCCCAAAAAAAAGCATATTTTCAGCCGTTAACCCTTTTGGAAATAGCGTATAATTTTAAAAACACAGCACAATTACATTATTTCAAAGAAATCAAATTGGCTTATTTTTTTCAATCGATCAACAGCCATATTTATAAAAGTGCTATGGTCATGTTTTTGTCTGAAATATTGAATTTTAGTATTCATGAAGAAGAAAAAAACGAAGATTTATTTGTTTTTATAGAAACTGCATTGGTTTGGTTTGACCAACACCATGATTTTTCCAATTTTCATTTGATTTTTTTATTAGAATTGTCAAAATTTTTTGGCTTTTATCCCGATATTTCCGAGATGGAATACCCTTATTTTGAACTGACTGCTGGTACGTTTTCGCCTTTTCAGGCGATTAGCTCGCTTTCGCTACACGAAACGCTGTTGTTCAAAAAATTGGTCTTACTGAAATTTGACCATGACACTAAAGTTTTTCATCATTTAGAACGACAACAGTTGCTTAAAATTTTGGTCCATTATTATGCTATTCATTTAGAAGGGTTTAGAAAACCTAAATCGCTCGAAGTTTTAAAACAAATTTTCGAATAACGCTTTTTTACCTGATAATCATTACTTTTTTCACCTTTGTTTCTAAGCCGTCTTGTGCTGCTACAAATATCAAATACACCCCCGATGCTACCTTGTATTTGCCAAATGCCGTTGTATCCCACTCAATAGTACCACCTTCAGAGGTGGTTTCGTGAACAAGATTACCTTCTATGTCTGTTATTTTAACATTGGCTTTACTCAACAAACCACTTATTTTGACTGTCCCCTCAAATTCTGGCCTCACTGGGTTTGGATATACATACACGTTTTCTAAATTGTCGCTTGCCTTTGTCGAAGTTCCTTTGAAAGACACCAAACCATTATCTGTTGCAAAAAATACTTCGCCTGTGGTGCCATCAATTTCAATGTCGAGTATGGCGTTGCTTGGCAATGGTGAATTGTCTTTTGTAAAATGGTAAATGGTTTCTTGACCGTCTGGCGAAACCAAAAATACTCCAGATTCTGCCGTTCCTACCCATTTTCTATTAGCGCCATCAACCACTATATCTTTTATAAACTGTTCATAAAATAATTCCTGAGCTAAATTGTCTTCTAAAATGATTATCGATGCGGCTTTGGGTTGTACTTCGGTTGTAAAATCGTCTATGCTATACAACACCCTCAAACCATTAATAGTGCCTATCCACAATTGGTTTTTGTTGTCTAGTGCCACACACCTCACGTCTGAATTGGGCAAATTTCCTATATTGACATCATTGGTGAGTTTTTTAAATTTTGGGTTGGCATTTTCGTTATATGCAATAACACCATCTTTGTAAGTAGCAATCCATTTTGTGCCATTTTTATCTATCACAATGTTGTTATAATCACTCTGTAAAAAGTCTGACGAAATGGGTTCTATCGACACACTTTGCCAGGTATTACTAGCATTTTTTATTCTTATTGCATTTTTAATTCTCGATACAGACACCCAAAAATTACCTGATTTGTCAAAGGCACCTCCGCCAACACGGAGATCGCTTGGAGCGTAAGAATTTTCTAAACCACTGTTTTGACTATTGTATAAAATGACGGGTAAATCATTGTCAAATTTTAAAATTCCAGAATAATAACAGCTAAAATAAACTTGTTTTTTATTAGTCGGATTGACCGCAATATTTGAAATGGCTTTGGCATTAAACAAAGACGAATTAGGAATATCTTTCCATCCGGAATCAGAAAAATTACTTACAGGATAACCCGCGTCTAGTCCGTCAGCATTATAAGTATAGGGATTATAATCTGAACTATAACCACCATATACAGCCCAAAGCTTGTCTGACTGTGCATTGAGTCTAAAAATAGCATTTCGATAAGGGCCATTTGGTGTGATATTGGCTACTGCACCAGTAGTGCCCAAGACGGTAAATAATCCACTCTTGGTTGTTCCAATGTATATTGTATTGTCTTGAATGGTTGCTACCGTAAAAACAGGGTTGTTATTTGCAATATAACTGCTTGGTATATTGTATAATAGCTGAAAAGTTGCATCAAATACCAAAACTTTGTTTGATAATGTAACTATAAGGTGGTTGCTTGCCGACCTAAAATCGATGACTTGTCCACCAACACCGCTATATAAATTTGCCCAATTTGTACCATTCCATTTGTATAAATTACCGTCGGTATTGGAGGCTACCAACTGATTATTTACAACTTCAACACCATTCCAATAACCGCCATCAAATACTTGCCACTGGCTAAAATCATTAAGGTTTGGATTGGTCAAAATGCCTTTTTTGATGCCATTCGATTGGGTAACGGCATAGAGTGCTCCGTTGTATATGGTGGTTTGCAAAACTTCTTGATAATCTGTTAAGGTAGAACCTAAAAAATAGGTGTCGCCAAATTCCAAGTTATTTAAAAAAAATTGGACTATGCCAAATTTACATGACACATAGACTACTCCATTTTTTTCGTACAAATGGTTGATTTTTTTTAATGACGAAGGAAGCTGTTTTTGGATGATTCCAATGGCTTTATATACCGATCCGTCGTTTTCATTGACAACGGTTATTAAGCCATTTTCATATCCAATGATGGTTTTTTTTAAAGACTCTGAATAACATATTGCCGCTATTTTTTCGCCAGAAAGCCCCTCAATAGTCGTTGTTTTTTTTATTGCAGCTGTTGTTATATTTTGACTAAAAACAGCATTATTTGTAGATGCAATGACATTGGTTGCTGATTGTGTAATATCGACAATATTATTGTATGAAAAATATCCTTTCCACGAATTGTTGTTTTGTGCAAAAGTGTATTGTATTGATAAAATCAAAAAGCTGTATAGCAATATTTTTTTCATATTGTTTCAAAAAAAAAGGAATTACAAATATACAATAAACGCAATAAATAACGATTTAATATAAACACAAAAAAAAATGCTCTCTGATAAATGAATATAGAGAGCATTTTCAAACAAAAAAATCAATTAAACAACACCTTGAGCTAACATTGCATCGGCTACCTTTACAAAGCCGGCAATATTGGCTCCTTTTACATAATCAACATATCCGTTGCCATCGTTGCCATATTGCAAACAAGACGCATGAATGTTGAGCATTATATTTTTTAATCGTTCATCAACTTCTTGAGCTGTCCAACTCAATCGCAACGAATTTTGAGACATTTCTAAACCAGAAGTAGCCACACCACCAGCATTTGAAGCTTTTCCAGGGGCAAATAATATTTTAGCGTTTTGAAAAACCGTAACTGCTTCAGGAGTTGAAGGCATATTGGCTCCTTCCGAAACACAAATACAACCGTTTGCAACAAGCAATTGTGCTTCAGCTTCGTTCAACTCGTTTTGAGTAGCACACGGCAAAGCAACATCACAGGGTACTTCCCAAGGGCGTTGGCCAGCAACATATTTGGCATTGGGATACTTGTTCAAATAATCAGATATTCTGGCTCTTTGAACGTTTTTTATTTCCATGATATGGGCTAATTTTTCGGCATCAATACCTGCTTCGTCATATATATAACCTGCAGAGTCTGACAAGGTAACAACTTTTCCTCCTAATTGAGTGGCTTTTTCGGCAGCATATTGTGCTACATTTCCTGAACCTGAAATCACAACTGTTTTACCTTCAAAGGTTTGCCCTTTGGTTTGCAACATACTTTGAGCAAAATAAACATTTCCGTACCCTGTGGCTTCAGGTCGAATTAACGACCCACCAAAAGAAATACCTTTGCCTGTTAACACACCTGTAAATTCGTTTCTCAACCTTTTATATTGACCAAACATATAGCCTACTTCTCTACCACCAACACCAATATCGCCCGCAGGCACATCGGTATCGGCACCAATATGTTTAGATAATTCCGTCATAAAGGCCTGACAAAAACGCATAACTTCATTGTCTGATTTTCCTTTTGGATCAAAATCAGCACCTCCTTTTCCCCCACCCATTGGCAAAGTAGTTAAACTATTTTTGAAGGTTTGCTCAAAGGCTAAAAATTTTAAGATACTTAAATTTACTGATGGATGAAACCGAATACCTCCTTTATAGGGTCCAATGGCCGAATTCATTTGTATTCTATAACCTCTGTTTACTTGAGTATTTCCAGCATCGTCTGTCCAAACTACTCTAAACATAATGATGCGTTCAGACTCCACCATGCGTTCCAAAAGCATTTTGTTTTGGTATTTTTGATTTTGTTCAATAAACGGAATTACAGTTTCTGCAACTTCCTTTACTGCCTGCATAAATTCAGGTTCGTTTTGATTTTTTTGGGCTACTGCTTCAATAAAAGCGTTGATAGTTTGCGACATATTTCTATATTTTATTAATAAATATTTGAATGAAAACGTTTTCGTAATAAAATACAAATATATGAAATTTTTAAAAAATACCACGTTTTTTATTTTTTTTATTTTTAAAATGCACTTTTTTTTAGAATATGATAATACAAATATCACTTGCAGCTTTACATCATTGAATATCTTGTTTAATATCAATCAATTATATTTATTATTGCTGTTAAAAATGCCAAAAAAAACAAAATTATCTTGTTAATGATCTTTTAATATCGATTAACGACATTTTTGTAATTGTTTTAACGCAACTTTCAAGCTTTTTATCGTTTGAACAATAAAAAATTTTCGTCTTTAATTTGTTTGTACCTAAATTTATTTTATATTTGTATAAATAAAACAAAAAAATATGTTTCATCACAAAAAATATTTCTTCATACTCTTTTTTATTGCTTTCAATTTCCATTCGAAAGCTCAAAGTACAGTTAGTAAAAATGGCTTATATCACGATATAGGTGTCATGACTGGAGGTATTGTTTTTCAGTCGGATTATTTACAAAAAAATCCATTTGGTTTTCAAACAGGAGCAAATGGTTATTCGTTTGGGGTTTTGTATTATTTAGATTCAAACACCAATTACAATAAAATTAGCCAATACCTCAAATGGCGAGGAGAACTAACCTATATTGCTGCAGACTTACAACATACGGGTAAATATGTAGATATTTCATTACAAAGTACAACTGCCAAACAATTGCGAGCCATGAGAGGTACTGTTAGTGGCATCAACTTAGGAACGCAAGTAGAATATTATCCTTTTAAGAACGATGATTACAATTATGCCACATTTGCTCCTTATGTTAGTTTGGGAGCCATGATTAGTGTACAAAAAACAAAAGCATGGTCTATTTTGGGCAATATCAATGACGTCAACGTAACGCCTACAAAATACATCAATGCCTTTAGAAATGAAAGTGTTATCTTATTTTCAGCTACCACGAGTATTGGAACTAGAATAAAAATAAACAATAAAAATTCATTGTTTACTGAAGCTAAATTTCAATATTATTTTTCAGATTGGGCAGATGGTTTAAATCCAAATAGTGCCATTTATAAAGAAAACAAAAGCAACGACATGCTTACCTATATTAATATTGGTTATATTTATTCGTTTGATAATTAAAATAAATTACATTTGTACCCTTTTTTAAAGCTATTGTTTTTTACAATAGCTTTATAAGGTACAGATTCAAATAATAAAAAACACCTAGAAGTTGGAAGTATATCAATCGTTTTCAAGTTTTAAGTCCAAAAAACAAACTGTAGTAACTATTGGAATGTTTGATGGAGTACACCTTGGACATCAAAAAATTTTATCCAAAGTAACTGCCAATGCTCAAGAAATGGATTGCGAAAGTGTAGTATTGACTTTTTTTCCGCATCCAAAAATGGTTGTACATCAAAATACCAACGTACAACTTCTTAATACCATATCTGAAAGAATCCATTTGATAGAAAAAACCCAGATTGATCATTTAATTATCCAAAAATTTGATTTGGAATTTTCTAATCTTTCTGCCTTAGATTTTGTTCAAAATATATTAGTAAAACACCTTAATGTTAAGAAAATAATTATTGGTTACGACCACCGTTTTGGCAAAAATAGAGCAGCCAACGTGGATGATTTAATCGCTTTTGGTCGTACATTAAATTTTGAAGTAGAACAAATATCTGTTCAGGAAATACAAGATGTAGCCATAAGTTCTACAAAAATTAGGCAAGCCATTATGGATGGCAATATCAGTTTGGCAAACCACTATTTAGGATACCCCTACCAGTTACAAGGAACTGTAATAAAAGGTAATCAAAAAGGGAGAACTATTGGTTTTCCTACGGCCAATGTTCAAGTAGCTGAAAACTATAAGATGATTCCAAAAAACGGTGTCTATATTGCCCGTGCTCGGATAAACCACAAAATGTATAATGGTGTAATGAATATTGGAACTAGACCAACCATAAATGGCGTTGATTTAGCTATCGAAATACATTTGTTTGATTTTGATTCAGATGTTTACCACCAAGAAATTGAAGTGTATTTATTACAAAATTTACGAGACGAAATAAAATTTGATCATTTTGAATTATTAAAAAACCAAATTGCATTAGATAAACAATTGGCAATAGATTATTTTGACAAAAAAGCATCTAAAAATAGTATAGAACACCACCTCGAAAATTAACATTTGTTCAAGTATAAAAATGAGGGCAATGTAAATTAAAATCAATATTTTTGAAAAAATAATTGAGAAAGATGTTTCAAACCAAAAAAGAGTTATTGTTTATTGTTTTAGCAGGGATTTTTATAACAAATGCTGTAGTTGCAGAATTAATTGGAGGAAAATTAATTCAAATAGGCCCATTTGTAATGAGTATCGGCATCTTGCCATGGCCCATTGTTTTTTTGACTACCGATTTAATTAATGAATATTTTGGCGAAAAGGGTGTGCGAAAATTATCACTCATCACAGCTGGGCTTATCATTTATGCTTTTATAATACTATTTTTAGCCCTATCTGTGCCTGCTGCAAAAGGCATAAGTCCTGTTACAGACGAACAATTTCAGAGTGTATTTGGTCAAAGTATGTGGATCATTGTTGGGAGTATTGTAGCATTTTTGGTGTCGCAATTTATTGATGTTAGTGTTTTTTGGTATTTTAAAAACAAAACGGGACATACAAAAATATGGCTTAGAACGACTGGTTCTACCGTAATTTCGCAGTTTTTTGATTCTTTTATTGTTTTGGGAATAGCATTTTGGTTGCCTGGCAAAATGACTTTTGAAACATTTATCAGCTCGGCACTTACGGGTTATGTTTTCAAATTAATACTTGCTGTTTTACTTACTCCTATAATTTATGCTGCACATTATTGGATAAAAAAAATTATTTGATATTCATTTGATTTAGCCTAAAAAGAACCATTTTTTTTACTAATTCCAATGGAATTTCTTCAGAAAACGGAAATTGTATAGCTCCTTTTGAAGTTTTGAACGCTGTTAATTCGTCCTGAAAATGAACAATTACTGCTGGTGAAGGATAAAAACCCAAATGATTTTTGAAAGCCGCATAATGCACAATATTTTTTTCGTATTTGAATGTAGGAATGCCATAAGCCATTGTTTCAGAGGCCATTGGCAATAAATCCTGCAAAAATATTCTGAATTTTTGAAGGACATTTTGTTTTTCAACTGGTAAATTTGAAAGATAGTCTTGCACCTCGAGCATATTCATAATAATTAATCGTTTGAAAAAGCTTTTTTATTAAAAACAATCAAAATACCTACACCTGTAGAAATGGCTACATCGGCAATATTAAAAATAGCATTAAAAAAAGTGAACTCTTTTCCTCCCCAAATAGGCAACCACGAAGGCAAATTGCCATGCCATATTGGAAAATAAAACATATCTACAACTTTGCCATAAAACCATGTACCATAAGGGTTTGGGCTACATAATGTTGCTACTTTTCCTAAACTGTCATCAAAACAAACACCATAGCAAACAGAGTCGATAATATTGCCAAAAGCCCCTGCCAAAATACAAGAAATAGCAACTATTAGGTAGTTTGATGCCTTTTTTTGAACCGCATCCCAAAGCCAATAACCAATACCGGTTACAGCAAATAATCTGAAAATAGTTAAAATTAATTTACCATACATACCAGGGATTTGAGTACCCCATGCCATTCCTTCATTTTCGATAAAAGAAATTTTAAACCACTGAAAAACAGTTACTTCTTCTCCTAATATGAAATTTGTTTTAACATATATTTTAGATAATTGATCGACTAACAAAATTAGTATAACTATGCAATAAGCTTTCTTGAGATTCATTTTTTTTTAATTTGAGTTGCAAAAGTAGTATTTTTAAAAATAAAAAACGCTCACAACGGAGCGTTAATTATGATATAATTTTGTTAAAATTTATCTTTGCAAGTTTTTGGCTTCCATACTCATAGTAGCATGTGGCACAATCATTAACCTTTCTTTTGAAATGAGTTTTCCTGTAACTTTGCAAACCCCATACGTTTTGTTTTCTACACGAAAAAGGGCATTTTTCAAATCACGAATAAACTTTTCTTGCCTAATTGCCAATTGCGAGTTGGCCTCTTTGCTCATTGTTTCGCTACCTTCTTCAAAAGCTTTAAACGTTGGACTTGTGTCGTCTGTACCATTATTCAAATCGTTCATATAAGCACTTTTGATTAAATCCAAATCGGCCTGTGCTTTGTTTATTTTCTTGATAATTAATTCTTTAAACTCAGCTAAATCAGCGTCTGAGTATCTTACAATTTCTTCAACCATTTTGAATTATTTAGATATTAATATTTTTGTTTTGATGTCATCAAACTCAATTTCTATGCCATTTTCTAATTTTTCTTCAAAATTTAGCATTTTTGTCAAAGTTTCCGATTTAATATAGTCTGCATTTTTTAAAACTGCGGCTTCTAATACAACATTTTTTTCTAACTGCACTTTTATTTTATCGGTTACTTCAAATCCAGAATCTTTACGTATATTCTGAATTCTGTTTACTAATTCCCTAGCAATTCCTTCTTTTTTTAACTCTTCTGTAATAGTAATATCCAAAGCAACTGTTATCCCATCGGCATTAGCAACCAGCCAACCAGCAACATCTTGAGATGAAATTTCTACATCTTCCAAGGATAAAGTTACCCTTTTTTCGGCAATTACAAGCTCAATTGTTCCATTTTTATCTAAAAAATTGATTTGATCGGCAGTAAAATTTTGTATCTCCTTAGCAATCAGCCCCATATCTTTGCCAAATCGAGGGCCTAAAGCTTTGAAATTTGGTTTAATTTGCTTGACTAATATGTCAGCATCATCATTTAACAATACTATTTCTTTTACATTTACTTCTGCTTTAACCAAATCAGAAATTGCCAAAACTTCTGTTCTAAAATGTTCATCTAAAATCGGGATCATAATTCGTTGCAAAGGCTGACGTACTTTTATCATTTCTTTCTTACGAAGTGATAATACTAATGACGAAATGGTTTGGGCTTTTTGCATTTTGCTTTCCAACGATTGATCAACTACATTTTTGATAAATTCTGGAAATTTTGCCAAATGTACACTTTCAAATTTTTCGGTATGGGTAGCTTGTGTCAAATCTCGGTACAATTGATCCATATAAAAAGGAGCTATAGGTGCCGATAACTTACTGATACTCAACAAACAAGTATATAAAGTTTGATATGCTGCGATTTTGTCTTGTGCATATTCACCTTTCCAGAAACGTCTTCTGCACAAACGAACGTACCAATTACTCAAATTTTCTTGAACAAAATCAGAAATAGCTCTAGCTGCTTTTGTTGGCTCATAATCAGCATAAGCCTCATCCACCACTTGAGTTAAAGTATGCAGTTCCGACAAAATCCAACGGTCTATCTCTGGTCGTTCTTCAAGTGGAATTTCAGCTTCGCTATATGTAAAGCCGTCAATATTGGCATACAATGCAAAAAATGAATACGTATTATAAAGCGTTCCAAAGAATTTTCTACGTACCTCTGCAATACCCTCCAAGTCAAATTTCAAATTATCCCACGGATTTGCATTGGAAATCATGTACCATCGGGTAGCATCAGGGCCATAATCAGCCAAAGTAGTAAATGGATCTACCGCATTGCCAAGACGTTTTGACATTTTTTGTCCGTTTTTGTCTAAAACCAATCCGTTTGAAACTACATTTTTGTAGGTTATTCTGTCAAATACTAAAGTGCCAATTGCATGAAGAGTATAAAACCAACCCCTAGTTTGATCCACTCCTTCGGCTATAAAGTCAGCAATCGGAGGAATTCCCCCTTCGGGGGTTAGGGGGCAATTCTCAAACGGATAATGCCATTGTGCATAAGGCATTGCTCCCGAATCGAACCACACGTCTATCAAATCCGTTTCACGTTGCATTGGTTTTCCAGAGGCAGAAACCAAGGTAATTTCGTCCACCACATTTTTGTGTAAATCTACCAAATCATAATTGGATTCCGACATATTACCTATTTCAAATCCAGCAAACGGATTTGTTTTTTGAAAACCAGCTGCGATGGATTGCTCTATTTCGTTGTATAATTCTTCCACAGAACCTATGAGGATTTCTTCTTGCTTGTCTTCGGTTCTCCAAATTGGCAACGGAATTCCCCAATATCTTGAACGGGATAAATTCCAATCGTTGGCATTTTTCAACCAATTCCCAAAACGACCTTCGCCAGTTGCTTTAGGTTTCCAGTTGATGGTTTCGTTCAAATCGAACATTCTATCTTTGATTTCGGTTACTTTGATGAACCAAGAATCTAATGGATAATATAAAATGGGTTTATCAGTTCGCCAGCAATGTGGGTAACTGTGTACATATTTTTCGACCTTAAAGGCTTTGTTTTGTTCTTTTAATTGGATCGCAATTTCCACATCGGCCGAACGTTCTGGTGCTTCACCATCGTTGTAATAGTCGTTTTTGACGTATTTGCCTGATAAATTACCAAGCCCCGAAACAAATTTTCCTTGCAAATCCACTAAAGGCACAGGATTTCCGTTTTCGTCAAGGACTAACATTGGCGGTACTTCTGGCGTAGCTTCTTTGGCCACTTTGGCATCATCTGCTCCAAAAGTTGGCGCGGTATGTACAATTCCGGTTCCATCTTCGGTAGTTACAAAATCTCCTGCAATTACTCTAAAAGCATTTTCAGGATTTTGATACGGCAAAGCCAATGGCATCAATTGCTCGTAACGAATTCCAACTAAATCTGAACCTTTACATTCGGCTAAAATCAAAAAGGGAAGCCCCCTAGCCCCCGAAGGGGGAATGTTTGAAGTAAAAACAGCTGCCTTTTCTTCAAATGCTTCGATGGTTTCTACTTTTTCAAATGTTTTTCCAGCAAATTGTTTGCCTACTAAATTTTTAGCCAAAACCACATGTATTGGTTCAAACGTATATTGATTGAAGGTTTTTACTAATACATAATCAATTTTTGGCCCAACTGTTAATGCTGTATTTGATGGCAACGTCCAAGGCGTAGTTGTCCAAGCGAGGAAAAAAGCCTCCCCCATCCCCTCCGAAAGAGGGGAGCTAAGACCGAATGCTTTTGCGATATCGTTGGCTGTTCCCCCTTCGTGGGTTAGGGGGCTTTTGAATTGTGCCACAACCGTTGTATCCGTAACATCTCTATAACTTCCTGGCTGATTGACCTCATGCGAAGACAATCCTGTTCCGGCTTTTGGCGAATAAGGTTGGATGGTATAGCCCTTGTACATCAAATCCTTGTTGTAAATTTGTTTGAGCAACCACCATACCGATTCCATATATTTAGATTTGTAGGTGATATAGGGGTCTTCCATATCGACCCAATAGCCCATTTTTTCGGTCAAATCGTTCCAAATATCTGTGTATCTCATTACGGTACGTTTGCACGCTTCGTTGTATTGTGCTACAGTGATGGTTTTACCAATATCTTCTTTGGTGATGCCGAGTTCTTTTTCGGTACCCAATTCTACTGGCAATCCGTGGGTATCCCATCCCGCTTTGCGTTTTACTTGGTAGCCTTTTTGGGTTTTATATCTACAAAATATATCTTTAATTGCTCGTGCCATCACGTGGTGAATGCCTGGTAAACCATTTGCCGAAGGCGGCCCTTCAAAAAACACGTAAGGAGGATTTCCCTCACGAGTACTTACTGTTTTTTCAAATATTGTTTCTTTTTTCCAAAAATCCAGCACCTCTTCTGCCGATTTTGGCAAGTCAAGTCCTTTGTATTCAGTAAATTTTGCACTCATTTTATTGTTGTCTTAAATCAATGTGCGAAAGTAGTGAATTTTCAATTTTTATTATAATCAAATAGTAAAATATTTTACATATAAAACTAATTGTTTTTAGAACACCCGTTTTTTCTCCTTCAATAAATAAAAGGAAGTAGTTTATCGAAATTTTAGAACAAAAAAAAGCCAAACAAAACAGTTTGGCTTTTTACTTGAAACTTTATTGATTTAGTCTGCTAAAACAATAATTTTGTTGTCTTTCATTTCGATTGTTCCAGAAGAAATGGTCAAGGTATAATTTTGATCATTCACTTTTTGAAACAAATGTGCGGTTTCTTTATAGAACTTGAAACTAGGAGCTGCTATGGCAACAATACCTTGCTTAAGAATAGAAACTATTGGTGCGTGATTGTTTAAAATTTGGAAACTACCGTTGGCACCTGGAACAGATACTGAGGTTACTTCGCCTTTAAACAAAGAGGCTTCTGGTGATACTATTTCTAAAATCATACTTTTTATAGTTGATAATTAATAATTGACAATGGATAATTAATTGCCAACTATCAATTGTTAATTGTATATGGACTATGCTTCTGCTAACATTTTTTCACCTGCTTCAATAGCATCTTGAATAGACCCTTTAAGGTTGAATGCTGCTTCCGGCAAGTGGTCTAATTCTCCGTCGATGATCATATTGAAACCTTTGATGGTATCTTTAATGTCAACCAATACCCCTGGAATACCTGTAAATTGCTCAGCAACGTGGAATGGTTGAGATAAGAAACGTTGTACACGACGTGCTCTAGAAACGGCCAATTTATCTTCTTCAGAAAGTTCTTCCATCCCAAGAATTGCAATAATATCTTGTAATTGTTTGTATTTTTGAAGAATTTCTTTTACTCTTTGAGCACAGTCATAATGGTCTTTTCCTAAAATTTCTGGCGTTAAGATTCTTGATGTAGAATCTAACGGATCTACTGCTGGATAAATACCTAACTCGGCAATTTTACGAGACAATACTGTTGTAGCATCCAAGTGAGCAAATGTTGTTGCTGGTGCAGGGTCTGTCAAGTCATCCGCAGGAACGTAAACGGCTTGTACAGATGTAATGGAACCTTTTTTGGTAGAGGTAATACGCTCTTGCATGGCACCCATTTCGGTAGCCAAAGTAGGTTGGTACCCTACTGCCGAAGGCATACGACCTAAAAGAGCCGATACTTCAGAACCTGCTTGAGTAAAACGGAAAATGTTATCTACGAAGAACAATACATCTTTACCTTGATCTGAACCTGCTCCGTCACGGAAATATTCAGCAATTGATAATCCAGAAAGTGCCACACGAGCACGAGCTCCTGGTGGCTCATTCATTTGACCAAAAACGAAAGTAGCTTTTGATTCTCTCATTCCTGGTTTATCTACTTTAGCTAAATCCCAACCTCCATTTTCCATAGAGTGCATGAACTCTTCGCCATATTTGATAATTCCAGATTCTAACATTTCACGAAGTAAGTCGTTTCCTTCACGTGTTCTTTCACCAACACCTGCAAATACAGAAAGTCCTCCATGACCTTTTGCAATATTGTTAATCAACTCTTGAATTAATACTGTTTTACCTACTCCAGCACCACCAAACAAACCAATTTTACCTCCTTTTGCATAAGGCTCGATCAAATCGATTACTTTAATACCTGTAAATAAAACTTCTGAAGAGGTAGATAAATCTTCAAATTTTGGAGCAGGACGGTGAATAGACATTCCGTTTTCGCCCGTTTTTGGCAAATCGCCCAAACCATCAATAGCGTCTCCAATTACATTAAAAAGTCTTCCATAAACATCTGGTCCAATTGGCATTTTGATTGGGTCTCCAGTTCCTACTACTTCGTATCCTCTACTCAATCCGTCTGTAGAGTCCATCGAGATTGTTCTTACTGTATTTTCACCAATATGTGATTGTACTTCTAATATTAATTTAGTACCATCTTTTTTGGTTATTTCCAATGAATCATAAATTTTTGGAAGTTCAACATCTTTACCGTTGAAAACTACGTCCACTACTGGACCAATGATTTGCGCAACTTTTCCTATTACTTTTGACATTACTTATGTGTTTTATAAATAGCTATTCAGGTTTGATTTTAATCCCTCTTTTTGAGAGTGCAAATATAATTTTTTAAAATAGAAAAATCAACACTTTTTATATAAAAAATTAACAAATAATCGAAGTTTGGATAATATTGCTTAAAATTCTCTAACAAAACCGTCTAAAAACACAAATCCATCATGAAAAACATGATGGATTGATGAATTATTCTTAAAAAATGTTAAAGAGATGCGGGAAATAAAATTCTATATTTTCCTAAATCTACCCCTTTAAAATTAGAACCATATTTAGTATTGATGGCTTCCAAAAACTTGTTGGCTATCAAGGCATAGCCTCTTGGGCTAGGATGAATACCGTCTAAAGAAAACGCTCCACCAGTTACATAAGTAGAAAGCATTGTAAATCCGTTGGCGGTATATCCTGTGGTAGTGGCTACTTGATTCAATACGGCATTGGCATCTACAAAAGCTAATCCTTTTGCAGTAGCAATACTACGAATAGCGTTGTTGTATGCGTCGGTTGCTGTTTTTACTTCGGCTACTTCTGATGCTGTTAAAGTGGTATTGTCTGCCATTGGATAAGAAACACCAATTGTATTGAAAGGTGAAGGTGCTCCTGTTTGGGTAGTTCCAATAACTGTACGAGCCGTTAATAGGATGTAATCTTTTGTTGCTGTTGCATTGCTAGCATGTCTGGCCTGACCATACAATCCGCCTAGAAAACCTGCGGTTGCTGTGGGATATCCTGCTGCTGTTAAGGCACTTGTGATTTGAGTTGCAATGTTTAACAAGCTTTCGTCTTTGATTAATAAAGGGTTGCTATCGTCTGTTGCAGCATTGCCATCATCGGCCTTTAATGTTGCAAAACGTGTTGGCAAACCCGCTGCTGTTAAGGCATTATTGATGCCTCCAAATAATTGGTTTAATTGGGTAGCACTTGCCGCTGGCAATCCTGGTATGGCATTTGTAGGAACAGTAGTAAAATAAGGTACCGAAGTTACATAAGGAATGTTTGACACTACTCCTTTTGCACCATTGGCAGTAAGGGCAGTTACTAAATTATTATAGACACCCGCAAAAAATGTTGGGTCGGTAATATCGCTTCCGCCATACGTTGCAGGATTCATGTTGCCTGTTTGGTTTACACCTGTTCCGCCAGAAGTAGCATATCCTAATACATCATTGTTACCTATCCAAAGAGAGAAAAATGTTGGGCTTTGAGCTACTGCATCGTCTATTACTTTTGAAGTAGCCGACGATGCAAATCTTACGTAATAAGGATTGGCCTGACCAGTGGCTATACCTGCCAAACTGCCATAACCTGGTGCTAATAAATGATAACTTTTGGCACCTGGAACTCCTAAATTATTAAAAGGCCCTGTTAAATGGTTGGTCAATTCGGTTGTTGGTGTGCCAGAGACTGGTACAGGTCCTGTTCCGTTAAAATACAATCTTGGTGTTTGAATCATGGTGCCACCAGCAAGCATGCCTCCAATATTGTCTGACATGTAAGGGGTTTTGAAGTCGCCACCTCCAACTAATGCAAATTGTTGAGCCAAAATATTAGGATAAGATCCTTCTTGTCCTGCTTTAAATAAGGCACCATCGCTATAACCCGCACACAAGGAATTGCCTAATGCTACATATTTTGAAAAATTTGCAGAACCAGCCGTTAAAGGGCTTCCATCGATAGAATTGGCATCTGTAACAACATCGTCTGAATTATTACAAGCTACAAAGGTTAATGAAACCAAAAATAGCCATTTGAAATTTTTTATCATGATATTAATATTTTAAAATTATTAAAAATTATGGGTTGATTGTCCAAGACACAAAATATTGTTGTCCAATAAGACCCGCTCCAAAAACTTGGTTGTATTCTTTCCCACCTAAATTTGATGCTCCAACTTTTAAAGTTGATTTTAGTTTGGTAAAGTTATAATTAATTTGAGCATCTATTACAGTAGCAGCGTCAATCATTCCGTCAAAGAAAGTAGATTCCCATTTGTATTTGGTATTGTATCGTCCGCTCACATTAAATCCAAAATTTTTAAATAATTTATCGTTGCTGATAGATACTTTTGCTTTGTGTTTTGGTGTATTGAAACCAGCTTCAAAACTAGGATCTAATGATTGATCAAAATTGAATTGAGCATAATTATAATTGGCACTCAATTCAAAATCTTTAATAATTTTTTTAGACAAACCTACACCAAATCCAATAGATTCTATTTCGATATCCGTATTGGTATAAAGTTGGTAAACTCTAGTGTTTCCATTAGTTAAAGCATGCAAAGATTGTGTGCTTAAATCAGTAGCTGGGTTTCCAGCTGGATTTGGACTATTTACAGCTGTACCATAAAAAGGAGCAACAACAATTAAGTTACCTAAAAAGTTGTTGTAGATATTGTAATAACCATTCAAATCGATATTGATTCCAGCCAATTGTCCTCTGTATCCTAATTCAAATGCTTTAACAGTTTCTGGTTTTACACCTGCCGCATTTGATTTTTTTAGCAAAGCTGCTGCTGCTGCAATATTGGTAGGTGCCAAAGCTGAAAAAGCTTGAACAGATGTTGCCGTATAAGAATTGTTATAAGCATTTAAACCCGTCATGACTACTGTTGCACCTCCAGCAAAATCCTGACCATGATTATTAACGTCATTTGCTACTGGCAAAGTTTCTGTGAAACGGGTTAAGTTGTCAGGAGCAGAACCTACTAATACCGAGCTACCTACGTTGAAACCAATATATTGATCTTGAGTAGATGGGTTTCTAAAACCTGTTTGGAACGATCCTCTAAAGGTATGGTCTTTCTTTTCGCCTGCTGTATATACAGTAGAAATTCTTGGAGAAAAGCTTCCATCAAAATTTTTAGATTTGTCATAACGAACAGAACCTGTTAATTTTAAGCGGTCTTCCATTAATTTTTTTTGTAATTGAGTATAAACTCCATATTCTGAATAATAGATTGGTCCATTGGCATCGGTATAAATTCTACCAAAAGAATTCAATTGATATTCTCTATAAGATCCTCCAACTTGTATTTCAACTGGTTTAAATAAATCTTTGAAATTATAATTGGCATCCGCATGGTATATTCTTGAGTTATCAACAAGTTTTGATCCTGTTAATACATCTGGGTCTGCAATTACTTGATTAAAAGCATTGGTAAAAGCAGTTGTTCCAGGAATCAATCTACCGGTGTCGGCTACGTTTCTTGCAGCAGCATGGGCTTGATCTGGTGTTGCACCGCCTAGAGTGGCTTGAACATAAGCACCCGCATATTGACCAAACCAAGTACGGTCGTCTTTCCATTTTCTGTTTACGTTGATAGCAGTAAACAACATATCATAAGAGCGTCCACCATCTTCTGTTGTAGTGTAACCTCTTACAAAAAAGTTTTTACCTTTTACTTCTATTTTATGTTGTTGCATAAAAAAGCCATTCAAATAATAACGATTTGCTCCTTGATAAACGGTGTTTCCAAATCCAAATTTACTTTGCCAAATGATTTCAACATCATTTGCCCATGGCTTGAAATGCAAAGAGAAATCAATTTTAGCGTTTCGTACTTTGTTATCTGTAATTTCGGTTTCTTTATACCCTGTTCTACTCACGTTATAACTTGGCAATAAATTTACAGCCGATGCAGGCAACAATCCCAAAGCAGCCAATGATTGTCCTACTCCTTTTAAATTTGTAGAAACCTCATCTCCATATACATTAATTCCGTTATAGTTATAATAACTTCTGTCTTTGCCAGAAATATTTCCATCATCATAATTTGTTGCAAACCAATCTGTTCCACTTAAAAAAGTAAAATTGGCTTTTGCAGCAAAATGTTTGGTAAACGCATGTGCTACTCTAACGCCGTAATCATAATATTCGTTTGCACCTGCGGCTTTTTGATACGTTTGACCAAATTTTGCATAAGCTCTAACACCCTGACTGGTAAAAGGGCTTTTGCTGTTCATAAACAAAATTCCATTGAACGCATTGGCACCATACAATGCAGATGAAGCTCCTGGTAATAATTCTACACTTTGCACGTCTATTTCAGATACTCCAATCATATTACCAATAACAAAATTGAGCAATGGCGATGAGTTGTCCATACCATCAACTAATTGCATAAAACGGGTGTTGGCAACAGAGGCAAATCCACGGGTATTGATAGACTTGAATGACATACTACTGGTATTCATTTGTACTTCTTTCAAGTTTTCTAATCCGTCATAAAACGATGGAGAAGCTGTTTTTTTAATGTCACGAATGCTCATTCTTTCGATAGTAACAGGCGACTCTTTTACTTTTTCGGGAGTTCTAGAAGCCGATACTACAATTTCTTCTAGTTTTGTTTCTTCGCTGGTTAATTTTACAGTAACTTTTTGATTGCTACTAGAAACAGCAATTGACTGTTGGTTATACCCAACACTGGTAACAACCAAAGTTAATGGTGGTTTTTTACTGGTTTTTAAAGAAAAATTTCCATCAGCATCGCTAATGGTGCCTGCGGCTTCGCCTGAAACTTTTACATTAGCTCCAGCCACAGGATTGTTGTTACCGTCTGTAACAACTCCAGAAATTGAAGTTTGAGCAAATGAAAAGCTACAAACAAACAATGACAAAATAAATAAATAGACTTTCATTTTTTTGATTTTGATAGTTAAGGAAGCCAAATTACAAAAAAAAAGTTAAATTCATAAAAAAAGCGAGAAAAAATTTCTCGCTCTTCAAAAATATTTTTTTTAATGCTATTCTACCGTAACAGATTTGGCCAAATTTCTTGGTTGATCTACATTGCAACCACGCATTACTGCAATATGATAAGACAACAATTGTAAAGGTATTGTGGTGAGTAATGGCGATAAAGCATCTGACGTTTCTGGTATTTCTATTACATAATCTGCCAATTCTCTTACTTGCACATCGCCTTTGGTTACAATTGCAATAATTTTACCTCGTCTGGATTTGATTTCTTGTATATTGCTTACCACTTTTTCATAATGTCCTAATTTTGGTGCTATAACAATTACTGGCATTTGTTCATCAATTAAAGCAATTGGGCCGTGTTTCATTTCGGCAGCAGGATAGCCTTCTGCGTGTATGTATGAAATTTCTTTTAATTTTAAAGCACCTTCTAATGCTACAGGAAAATTATAACCACGCCCTAGATACAAACAATTTGTTGAGTCTTTGAAAACCGCAGCAATTTCCTTGGCTTTTTCATTAGTGTTTAATGTTTCTGTAACCTTTTCTGGAATCAATTCCAACTCTTGTAAATATCTATGAAAATCTGAATTAGACATTGTTCCTTTTGCTTTTGCTAGTCGCAATGCTATAAGGGTTAAAACGGTGATTTGAGTTGTAAAAGCTTTGGTAGAAGCCACCCCAATTTCTGGTCCAGCGTGGGTATATGCCCCCGCATTGGTTTCTCTGGATATAGACGAGCCTACTACATTACATACACCAAACACAAAAGCCCCTCTTTCTTTTGCTAATTTAATAGCTGCTAATGTATCGGCTGTTTCGCCAGATTGTGAAATTGGTATCACAACATCACCTTTGTTGATTATTGGATTTCTATATCTGAACTCTGATGCGTATTCTACTTCAACAGGTATTCTTGCAAACTCTTCAATAATGTATTCTGCAACCAAACCCGCATGCCAAGAGGTACCACAAGCGATAATTAAAATACGTTCTGCATTTAAAAATTTTTCCAAATTATTTTCAATGCCCGACATTCTAATCAAACCTTTGTCTGCATGCAATCGGCCTCTATAAGTATCTCTAATTACGGCTGGTTGTTCATAAATTTCTTTCAACATAAAGTGGTCGTAACCCCCTTTTTCAATTTGTTCTAAATTCAATTGCAACTCTTGGATATTAGGATTTACGAGAGAATCGTCTTTTATTTTTCTAATTTTCAATGGTTTCTTTAAACGAACAATAGCCATTTCTTCGTCTTCTAAATAAATGGCATTTGACGTATATTCTATAAAAGGTGTGGCATCTGATGCAATAAAATATTCGTTTTCGCCTACACCAATAGCCAATGGGCTACCTAAACGGGCTACAACCATTTCGTCTGGTTTTTTGATATCAAAAACACATATAGCATAAGCACCAACCACTTGATTAAGAGCAATTTGCACTGCTTTTCCAAGTTTTAAATTGTCTTTTTTCTGAATTTCTTCAATTAAATTTACCAATACTTCGGTGTCCGTATCAGAATGAAAATGGTAACCTCTTTTGATCAATTCTTTTTTTAGAGGTTCATAATTTTCGATAATACCATTATGAATGATGGCCAACTGCCCCGAATTGGAAACGTGTGGATGAGAGTTTACATCGTTGGGTACACCATGAGTGGCCCAGCGGGTGTGGCCCATTCCAATATTGCCATTTAAGGTAATAGCGGCCATTGATTTTTCTTCTAAATCGGCTACCTTTCCTTTAGTTTTACATACTTTTAAGTCGGTGCCGTCATACAACATCACGCCAGCACTGTCATAACCTCTGTATTCTAATCGCTTAAGTCCTTTGATTACAATAGGATAAGCTTCTCTATGTCCGATATAACCTACGATTCCACACATAAATTTTAAGTTTTATTCTGGTTTTGTATAATAAATTTGGAGTTTTACTTTTTTGTCTTCGGCTACATTGGTACCTGTACCCCAAAGTACGGTTCCAAGAGGGTTCATTACTGAATTTTTTGGAAAATAGTACAAGCCTCTTTCAGCTGGAGTAGCCACTAACCAACTTGAATAAGCTGGAACGCTCTTTACTTTGTTCATACTCGAATTGGCAATGGCCTGACAAACAGATAGACCTAGTTTTCCAATTGTTTTACTGTTTCGAAGTTGTGCTATAGTGGAGTCGTTTTTTACAATATTTTTAATGTAATTTGTAACTCTGATTTTGTAGCTTAATCCTTTTCCATTAGCATCTTTTTTAATAATTCCGCCATATACAGATTTCGCATAATTGGTTATATTACTTGTAGTGATATCCGAACTATAATCTGCAATAGGTCTTTTGCTATTGACATCATAAAGGTATATTCTGTTTGGTTCTTTATCGGCATTGGCCATATCGGTATGGATATTGAATACCAAGTTGGCCTCGTTAATGAGCCAATGTTTGTTTTTTACATTATTTTGAATTTCGGTCAAAGTGGCATCTGAAATATCTAAATAAGCAACAGCGCCCGAATGTCCTTTTAAAACCAATTTGTCTGAATCGCCATCCAAATAACTGCCTAATGACCCTGTATTTGTTTCATCAAATAAGTTTACCGTATTGCCTGTCAAATTAATGACTATTGATTTATTGAGTTTTGTAGCATCAGTTGTAGAGGTTGCTTCGTGGTAATATGTTGTAATGTTTCCTTTTGCAAAATTCATCAAAGCCATAACTTGGTTGGTGCCTAGTTGTTGTGATTTGAAATACAGCCCTTTAAAAGCTTGCATAAAATTGACATTGTTGGCTAAATTTGTTGTGGAACTTGCTTGAAACAATAGCGAATTAAAAAAAGCTTTGTTCAAATGTAGTCTCATGCCAGGAGCTATATAAGTTGTGGTTGCGGCAGTAGTCCCAACAGCTGCTGTAGTTAATTTGTATTCTTTTTCGCTAAATTGAAATTGAGTATTTTCGTTGGTGTTGGTATCATCATTCAATTTAATACCTTTGTTACTATCAAATATTGGATCTTGATCGGTATAAAAATCTTGTTTTTCTTGCAAATTGGTACTAATGCTTTTTTCGGCCAAGAAATATTTATTTTCATACACTCCTAAATCAATTTTATGTGATTTGTCGCCATAAATAGAATCTAAGGTATAGGTGTGTGAACCGTCTGTATTGGTAACTACGGTACTGTTTACAAAATAAGGGATATACAATACTACGCTATCAATGGCTCTGGAATTGACTATTTCGGTAGTCAAATCGATAGTTGGAGCTACACTTGCAAGTTGTACTTGTGAAACAAAATTAGCAGTTGTTGTACCAAAAACAGTGTTCTTATAAACACCTAAAGCATTGGTTTCTAAATTATTAGAAGCCATAATGCCTGTTTTTCGGGTAGCGGCTTGAATGCTATAAGAAGTTGGTTCAAAGGCATAGTGTCCATCGCCAACTAAATCTGTGCCTGTAGAAGTATAATCTTTATCGCAAGATATTAAAAAGCTTGTAATTGTTAAAAATAATAATGTTTTTAAAAACTTGGTATTCATCATTGTTATATTCATTTTTTTTTCAAAAAACTAATTTATATTTAGTATTTTTGTTGTTTATCTCATGGAAAGGTTGCTATTTGACCTCTGTTTTATAAAAATTTGTATATACATCAGTCATTTTATCTTTCGGGGCGAAAGGTAAGAAAGGTATTTTTGAAGTTTCTATAAATTTTGTTAAACTTGTCGATAAATTATCTGTTCCAATTACTACGGCATCAGAATGTAAAATTGCGGTTTTAAGAATATTTTCGTACGTTGGCAATTCTAATTCGGCTATGCTTTTTTGAGGGATGCCATCAAACATCATTTTTTGTATCAAATTGACATCCAACGTTCCATCAAAAGATTGTGCATATACAGAGGTAACTATTTTAGTATTTCCAAATAATGCTTCGTCTTTATAATAATGTTTCATATATATTGGTAGCAAACTAGCTAACCAGCCATGAACATGAATAATATCGGGTACCCAATTGAGTTTTTTTACGGTTTCGACAACACCTTTTGCAAAAAAAATGGCTCGCTCGTCGTTGTCTGGAAACAAAACTCCTTCTTCGTCTGTAAAAGTAGCTTTTCTTTTAAAATATTCATCGTTATCTATAAAATAGACCTGAATACGCTCTTTTGGTATAGATGCCACTTTGATAATCAAGGGCATATCGGTGTCATTTACCACCAAATTCATCCCCGACAGTCGAATTACTTCGTGCAATTGATGTCGTCTTTCATTAATATTTCCATATCTTGGCATGAAAATTCTGATTTGTCCGCCTTGGTCGTTTACCATTTTTGGAACATCATACGAAGTTATAGAAACTTCATTTTCAGCCAAATACGGAGACACCTCAGATGATACATATAATATCCTCTTATCTTCCATAATTGAATTTGCTTTTATTTTATTGACCATAAAATTCACGGCAAAGTTACAAAAAAAATCTTGTTTTTTGGCATCCTACTTTATTTAGTAATAAATTTGTTTGAATAGGCCAATAAATATGGTGCTTGAAAGGTTATTTAAAAATGATAAAAAGCATCTTCTAAATGTTCTATTTCATAATCTTCGCCGTTTTTGTGTATGGCAACAATGTCAAATCGAACTGTAACATCTAAGTTTTGTGCTATAACATATTCGTTTACTGCCCGAACAAGCAATTGAATTTTTTTGGGTTTTACAAATTCTTGTGGCAATCCAAAGTCTAAACTCGATCTGGTTTTGACTTCTACAACGGCCAAGACATCTTTTTTTTGGGCAATAATATCTATTTCGGCTTTTTGATACGTGTAGTTTGTGGCCTTGATTTGATAGCCTTGTTTTTCTAGATACGAAACGGCCATTGCTTCGCCAGCTTTGCCTAAGTCGTTGTGTGCTGCCATGCTTGTAAGTTGTTTATTTCCAAATACTTTGCTCTAAAATAGATTCCATATTATGTTGCTGAACAAAAATAATCAATCGAATGATGTGGTAAATACCTAATGTATATGCCATAATTACAGCTATTTTTTTGTTATAAAAATAAGTATCAAAATAGGATTTGCCTGTTATTAATTCGGTTGTTAAGGTAACAATTGCTATGATGCAAAACAAGATGGCAAAAGGGCCAAACAAATGGTATTCAAGACTTTGCCAAACATTACCTTGATAAAAACAAACCAACGATTTGGTAATGCCGCAACCTGGACATGGGAACCCCGTAAGCATTTTCAGGGGGCAATAAGATTGTTTGTTGGCCAAGTCGCTACCTTGATTGAGCCACATAATGATATACGGAACCATCAATGTAATGATACATCCAATGATTCCGTAAATTTTTATTTTTTTCTTATATTTAATTGTACAATCTGTTGATATCACCTTGAACAATCATTGCGGCAGCATAAGGAAAGAGAAAGCCTAAAACCAATAATAGTACGCTTTGATCTTTGCTTAGCTCGCCTGTTTTTTCATATACTTTTGGTAAACCTTCTTTGCCAACTACATAATAAAAATAAATGTGGACAGGTGGACAGCAACCCGATAAGATAGCGACAGGTTGCGAAATCACTTCTCTTTGAGCTACTGCATTGATTACTTCGGACACTTTGATGTTCCAATAAATGAGGTACAAACCACATGTTAGGATACTAAATACTAGTACCAAGACAGGATCTACTTTAAATACGGGAATGTTGTTTTGAGGCACATTCCATTTTTCGGGTAATTCGTTTTCCATAGTTTTTTAGATTATTGTTAATTTTTTTGTAAAAATAAATAAAAAATTATTAAATACAATATATAGTCTTAATTTTTTCGACAATTGTTTGGGCTAATTTTTTGTGGCTTTCAAAAGTCCATCCTGCAATGTGAGGGGTTAGCAAAACGTTTGGCGTTTTCAACAAATAGTCGAATGCGTCTGGAATTTGGGATTTATCGTTGTGAAAGAGGGTTTCAAAAGACAATTTTTCGTATTCTAAAACGTCTAACCCCGCTCCTAAAATTTTTTGTTTTTGCAAAGCCTCTACTAAATCATGTGTAACCACATTTTTGCCCCGCGAGGTATTGATAAGCCAAAAAGGTTTTTGAAATTGGTTAATAAAAGTGGTGTTTACCATGCCATTTGTTTGAGGTGTCCACGGGATATGCAAACTCAATACATCTGTTTTTTGTTGAAGCTCTTGCAAGGTTACTTGTTTGGCATATTGGTCGCCTATGTTGTTTTGAATGTCATAACAAAGGGTTTCTACGTCAAAACCTTGTAGTTTTTTGGCAAAAGATTTGCCCATATTGCCATAACCTATAATGCCTACGGTTTTGCCATCTAGTTCGTGTCCTCGATTGGTTTCTCGGTGCCAGTGTCCTGATTTTATTTCAAAATCGGCCCGATTCAAATGATTGAACAAAGACAAAATCATGCCCAGCGTATGCTCGCCAACGGCGTTTCGATTGCCTTCTGGTGCGGCTATTAGTGCTATATTTTTATTTTTGGCATGTTCTATATCGATGCTTTCTAGCCCCGCTCCTACCCTAGCAATAAATTGTAATTGAGTGGCCTTGTCTATAAATGAGGCATCTATTTTGAAGCGACTGCGAATGATGATACCCTGATAATCTGCTATTTTGGATTCTATTGCTGTTTTTGAGGAGGTGTAATCCTGATGGTTATGAAAACCCAAAGCCTCTAGGCTGTCCCAAAGGATAGGGTGATTGCTGTCTAAATGTAATATATTGATGTTTTTCAAAATAAGTCAAATTATAATAGTCCAATACAAATGTAATCAAAAATCAAAAAACACTTAATGATTTATTTAAAAATTATTAACACTGCTATTGATTTTTAAAGGAGTTAATACCAAATATGCAAATAAAATAGCCCAATCGAAGGCCGTTTTGCGTTAGGGATAACTGTGGAAATCATTTTTTGAAGCCCCCCAGCCTCCAAAAGGGGTGTTGTCTTGCACGAATATAGTTTATGAATGTGGTAATCAAAAAAGATTTTTTCACAATATTATATTTCTTTTGGAGTTCAATGAACGTGGTTTGAAACGGATAGTCCGCCCCTTGGGGAACGCCCAAAAGTTGTTTTTTGAAATAGTTGTTTTTTAATAAAATATAGCCTATATTTGTATCAAATTGACAAAATTATAACTTAAATATTCGTTTGAAATAAATATTTAATCAAAGTTAAGTCAGTATTCAATTTACGTAATTTATTCTACCTATATGAAATATTATTATTTTTTAGTACTTTTATTAAGTATTCAAGGGGCTTACTGCCAAAACACCGAGGAGTCCTTTGAACAATTGGTTGAGGCCGAAATGAAATCGGCCGCCAAAAAACAACACATTACGGTTAATACCAATACTGCCAATTATGATATTACGTATCATAAATTAGAATTTACAGTAAATCCTTCTGTTTTGTTTATTTCAGGAAAAGTTACCACTACTTATACAGCACTAACCAGTATGAGCAGCATTACATTTGAGTTGTCTAACGTACTGACTGTGAGCAGCGTTGTTCAAAATGGTACTTCGCTTGGATTTACTCAAAACACCAATAACGAGTTGGTTATAAACTTGGCAACCAGCCAAGCTGCAGGCACTAGTAGAAACATAGAAATCAACTATTCTGGAACGCCAACGACAACAGGTTTTGGTTCTTTTATCAAAAGTACACACGCTGGTACTCCTGTTTTGTGGACATTGTCAGAGCCCTTTGGTGCCATGGAATGGTGGCCTTGCAAACAAGATTTGAACGATAAAATTAACAGTATTGATGTGTATATTACGGCTCCGTCGCAGTATGTGGCTGTTTCAAACGGAGTAGAACCCGAAGCTCCAGTGGTGGTGGGTACCCAAAAAACAACGCATTTTAAACATCAATATCCAATTCCTGCTTATTTGATTGCCATAGCGGTTACCAATTATACTGTAGTCAATCAAACATCTGGTACGGGAGCCAATGCTTTTCCTATTGTTAATTACATTTATCCAGAAGATGTAGCCTCGGTTACACCTCAGCTTGATCAAACCCCATTGATACTGGATTTATTCAAAAATTTATTTGAAATATACCCGTTTCATAACGAAAAATATGGTCATGCCCAATTTGGTTGGGGCGGTGGCATGGAGCATACAACCGTTTCGTTTATGGTAAATTTTGACAGGCAGTTGATAGCCCATGAAATGGCCCACCAATGGTTTGGCGACAAAATAACTTGTGGCACCTGGAAAGATATATGGCTCAACGAAGGGTTTGCTACTTACTTGGCGGCATTAGTATATGAAAATTTTGATGGGCAAGCTGAATTTATTGCCTACAAAAACCAAATTATTGGCAATATTACAGCGGCAAATAATGGTGCTGTATATTTGACCGATGCCGAAGCTACAAATGTAAACAGAATATTTAGCAGTAGATTGTCTTATAACAAAGGAGCTATGGTTTTGGAAATGTTGCGTTGGAAATTGGGCGATGTTGTTTTTTTTCAGGCCATGAAAAATTATTTGGCAGACAGCAATTTGGCTTACAATTATGCCGTTACTGCTGATTTTAAGGCTCATTTAGAAGCTGTTTATGGCAGTAGTTTGACCGAATTTTTTAATGATTGGATTGTAGGACAAGGCTTTCCAAAATACAACATTGTGGGTCAGGTCGTGAGCAACTCGCAAATGCAATTTACCGTAAATCAAACCAGCTCGCATACAAGTGTGCCTTTTTTTGAAATGCCATTGCCAATAAGGGTTTATGGTGCCAATGGTGAAACCCAAGATTTGGTGCTAGACCACACAACAAACGGCCAAATATTTACAAAAAATGTTAATTTTCCTGTAATAGCTTTTGATTTTGATCCAGACCGCCATCTTATTTCCAAAAACAATGTAACTACACTTGCCAATTCAAGTTTTGATATTTCAAACCACATTTCGATATATCCAAACCCAGCAAATGAGGTGCTCAACCTTAAAATGCCCGATAGTTTTAGGTTAGAAAAAATAAAAATATTCAACGCTCTAGGGCAAAATATCATGGAAAGTACAAGTCCAAAAATAAACCTGAGCGGGGTGAGTTCTGGGGTGTATCATATAGAAATTATAGGTTTTGGAGGTGTTTTTCATAAAAATTTCATAAAAAAATAATCCTTTCAATGATATTGTGTAGATAATAAATTGAAAACCTTATTTTTGCACATTAAAATTAAAAAAAACAATCTCATAATGATACAATTAGGACAAATCCTTTTTATACTTTCGGTTTTAGTGATACTTCACGAATTTGGGCACTATATAGCGGCCAAAATGTTTAAAGTAAGAGTAGAAAAATTTTACTTGTTTATGGATCCGTACTTTTCGCTATTTAAGAAAAAAATTGGCGAAACAGAATGGGGCATTGGGTGGTTGCCGATGGGTGGCTATGTAAAATTATCTGGCATGATAGACGAAAGTATGGACATGGAGCAAATGAAGCAAGAGCCACAGCCATGGGAATTTAGATCGAAACCAGCCTGGCAACGCTTAATTATCATGCTTGGTGGTATCATAGTAAATATATTGTTGGCTTGGCTAATTTATACTGTTTTGTATGTTAGCGTGGGGCAAAAATATATTTCTACCGAGGCATATCAAAAAAATGGACTAACATTTAGCGAAGTGGGCTTGAAAGCAGGATTTAAAAACGGAGATCAAATAAAATCTGTTGATGGTGTGTATCAACCAAGGTTTAACAGAATGCAAATTGACTTACTTTTAGGAGATAAAATAATTGTTGAAAGACAAGGTGTAGAAAAAACAATTGTACTAACGGATGAAAACAAGCGAGATATACTGTCTAAAGAAGGAGCTGATTTTATGCGTTTTAGAACCACATCAGCCGTAATAGATACCGTTTTTTCCAATTCTGAAGCACAAAAAGCAGGACTTCAAAAAAATGATAAAATTTTGGCATTAAATGGTAAAACATTTCAATATTTTGACGAATTGCAACATGAAATTTTAAAAATTAAAAATGATAGTTTGGTTTTAAAAATTGAACGCAACAAACAAATTATAGACATAAGAGCTAAAACAAATGCCAAAGGCAATTTAGGATTTAAAAATCATGTTAGCGAACTAGAAAGCTTTAAAATAACGAAGCATTTAACAATTGCAGAAGCATTTCCAATGGCCGTAAAAGAGTCTTGGGAACAAATCAAGTATAATGTAAAACAATTTAAATTGATATTTAGACCCAAAACAGAAGCCTACAAACACGTAAAAAGCCCCATAGGCATTGCTAGAATGTTGCCAGACGAATGGGACTGGGAGTTTGTATGGGGATTTACAGCCATGTTTTCTGTTGGGTTGGCATTTATGAATATACTTCCAATACCTGGATTAGATGGAGGCCATGCCCTATTTACAATAGCCGAAATGATTACGGGCAAAACTTTGAACGAAAAAACTATGGGCGTTGTACAAACCATTGGAATGGTTATCTTATTGAGTTTGATGGCATTAACATTTGGTAAGGATATATACCAATGGATTATGGAAAAATTTATATAATTTTTTTAAAAAAACATTTGGAAATGTGGTTTTATGTTGTATCTTTGCACCGCAATAAATGTGAAACACATCGCAAATTCCTCCTTAGCTCAGTTGGTTAGAGCATCTGACTGTTAATCAGAGGGTCCTTGGTTCGAGCCCAAGAGGGGGAGCAAAAAATCCTAATCAGAAATGGTTAGGATTTTTTTTGTTTAAGATTTTAAATACCTACGCTAAAATCTAAAGCAGTATTATACCAAATATACATATAAAATAGTCCAATCTACTTGTTCTTTTTTACTAAAATCATTCATGAAAAATAGTTCCGTAGCCCTGCTATGCAACGATTTTTTTTAAATTTTTTCTAAAAAACAACTACGCATCTTTGGACTATTTTATAAATATATTTGGTATTAATTTAAACGTAAAGTTAAGTGAAATGTTTTGATTTCTTTAAGTGATTGAAAATTAAATAATTAATAAAAAGGCTGTACAAAAATACAGCCTCCATTTAATCATTAAACTTGCTTATAATCGCTATGCCAAACGGCGTCTTCGGGGCCATCACCTTTGTGACCGTCTAATTGAATTACAAAACTTTTTGCTGGAAAATAAGGAGTGATATGAATATCAAGTAAAATTCTATCTTTTTGAGTTTTATCTTGTTCTATTTTCATCACTGTGAATTTTTCTATCAAATTAGTTGGGCCTTTAATGCCATCTAAAAATTTAATAATCTGACTTCTCAAATCGGCTTCGGTTCTGGTGGTCCAGTTTTCAAAAGCTCTACGGTTTAAGAAATCGAATAATACTTTTGTAATATGATCAAAGACTCTTACCACAGAATAGGTTTGCAATCCTAAATTATCTCCATTGAATAATGTTTTTGCAGAGAATGCCATGATTTTGCTATACTCATTCACCATTGGCACCAGTCCCATTTTTTCTAATTCGGAAATTTCACTCTTTTTAAGATCAAAACGCACGCTTTCTACTTCGTTTAATCCTCCAAATTTTTTACCAGCTACCACTTGCGACATCAAAGTTTTGTATAATTTTCCAGCCAAAGCTGTAGAGGGCGGTACATATAAATGTTCATCTTCTTCCACTTCATCTACTCGGTTTCTACCTAATAAATAGTTACAAGTCATAATCGTATTGGATTTATAAACATCGCCACCCGTATGATTGGCGTTAAAGAAAATGTCAATTACATCATCTGGAGTTTCCAAATCTTGAAAATCGGTTAATAATACGGCTTTGTTTTCATGGGCAATTTTCGACCATTTATCCAAAATAGCATTGGAACCCAAATATCCTGGAATTGAAAGAATAGAATAGTTTTTTCTTAAATCCAATCGGTCAAAATTTTGCTTCAATTCATTCGATATATAATCAAAAAACAAGGTATTGTCTAAGTCTTTCAATTGGGAAAGATCTGCATTTACAATAGTTACATTTTTAATTTTATCGCTTTCGGTATTTTTATAAAAAAGTGCCACACTTCTATAAGACGTTTCTAATTCTTTTGTGGTTTCTAAGGCATACTTTAGGTTGGTATTCAATGTTTTTTTGGCTAATTCGGCTTTTTTATTGGCCGATGCAATCATCGATTCTATAGAATCACTATTTTTTAATAAAGTGATCCACAAATCCAGTTTGTTTAGCAAATTGTTTCGTTCGCCTTCCCATTGTAGATCATTCAAAAAAATGTTTTTTCTAGCTTTTCTGTTAGGGCTCATGTTGGATAATCCGTCGATTACATTTTCTAAAAATGCAAATCCACCATATTCATCTAATAAGTGAGTGTTGCTAATAATTGGGTTGTCAATCAATTGATTTTCAATTACTTCTTGTGTTTTTTGTTCTTTGTTTGGAGTTGCCATAATTAATTTTGTGCTTTTTGTTTGGACGAATTGATTTCATTTTTTGCAATTTCGAGCATTTCAATAATCGCTTGCTTTACCGCAGGATCTTGAATGGCTTTGATTAAACCTCTATTGCTCGATAATTGTTTTACAATTTTATAGGCTTGCTCATTTTCGGTACTTAATTTGCTCAAAAACGGGCTGTTTTCTTTGATTGATTTGGCTCCAAAATCGCCTAAATTTTTAAAGGTCATCGATTCTTTTAAATTTGAACCATCTTCTTTAGTAAATTCGAGTGCTACATTGGGTTTAAATTTTTCAAAAACTTCTTCAACTGTTTTCAAATCATAAACTGCTTCTGGAGCAACAGGCTGTTCGTTTGTAAGCTTTTGAACAAGTAGGGTTCTATTTGATGGAATGTCAGCAATAGCTTCGTTTGCATCCACTTTTACTTCGTTTCCTCCAATCCCATAATTAAACATACTCATAATATTTGTGTTTTAGTGTTAATATTAAGTAAAATTAAACAAATTATTTGTAATAAAAAAATTTTTTTTTATTTTTTTTATTGTTAGTTTTGTTATTTTGGAATACATTTGGTTTTAATTATTAATGAATACATATAATATAATATAATATGAAATATATAAAATACCCTATATCATTCGACTCTTTATTGAAAGGGGTAAATAAAATTCAATGTGAAATTCAGGAGTCTATCGCTTACAATATTATGTTAATTGTAACCACATCATTTGGCGAAATTCCAGAGATGCCCAATTTTGGATCCATTATTTGGGATTTAGAGTTTGATCAACACATCAATAGAAGAACATGGGAAGAAACGGTGAAAAACTCATTGTTTGATTCTATTTCAAAAAACGAACACCGTTTAAATCTTACAAGTGTGGTAATCACTTTGGATGAAGTAGAAGATAATGAATTGAAAAACAGTATTAGAAGAAAAGCCAATATAATAGTAAAAGGAATCATCAAAAATAGTTTGATTCCTTTTAATTTTCATACAAAATTAAATATCAGTCCCATTTCGCAATAAATTAGGAACAAATGAAAGACAAAAAATTTATCCAAATAAAAAACAGAATTCACAAACAGTGTTTAGAATTATGGGGAATTGACGATTTAGAAATGGCCGATCCATTGATTATGATGTTGCTGGATGTCATTATTTATGAAGTATATTACCTCAATCAAGAAGTTATTGATTCCGATGCTAAAATTATTGAGCGTGTTGCTCAGCAAGTAACGCCAAATAGCTGGAGTTTGCCTATGCCAGCCCATGCCCTTGTGAGTACTATTACGAATAACGGCATTACTATTATTAATGAAGAAACCGAATTTTCTGTTAAAAATAATTTGAATCACAATACTAGTACTGCCATTTATTTTACGCCTTTTACAGAAGAAAAAATTATTGAAGGTTCGGTTAAATTTCAGTATTACGACAATTATTTGTTGTATAATAATGCTGTTGAAGTTTTAAAAAATAAAATTTCAGACTATAAAGTTTGGATAGGAATTGATTGTGCTGAGGCTATTTTAACAGATTTAGAAACGCTGAAAATCACTTTTCTTACCAATAATTCATCGCTCGACCATCTATTAAAATTGGTTGAAATTAGAGATGTTAACGGTACTATAGTAGAAAAAACGAACGAAAATTTCAGCGAAGTAGCAGACAACAAACATTATACAGAAAGTATAAAAACACATTACAGCAATTATATTTATAAGCTAATCTTACAACCAGAAAATTTGGTTTATAAAAACATTTTAGAGCAATTTTCCATCCAAAAAGAAGACATCAAATGTGGTGAAGCCCAACTGAAAGTCGTTTGGCTAGAGCTTACTTTTCCTGAAGTTTTTACCAAAGAAGAATTGGACAAAATAACCATTGCCATTAACACTTTTCCAGCCATCAACAGAAAACAAAACCAAATTACCCACCATTTAAGTAAAGATGGGCGCTTGTTTTCTATGAAAGGCACTAGCGAATCTCACTTTTTAGATGTTCATACTATTACTGATGAAAAAAACAATGCTTTTATAGACAGTATAAAATTTCCAATAGATGCCACTCAAAACAATACCTATACCTTGTTTCATGGCGGATTAGAAAACTATGACCCTCGAAATGCTAAATTCTTCCTTAAAAAATTAGCCCGAGTGTTACGAGAAGATGTCAGTGCTTTTTCGAGTATCAATGCCGATTATATAGACTCAACCATGGCACGAATTAGCGAAGAAATAAACGCTATTGAACTTAAAATTAACATCAGCTTTAGTGATATTAACAACAAAGACGATGTGTTTGCACTAATCAATACTACCGAAAAAGTAAATACGTTATACTGTTCCTACTGGACATCGGAAGGCGAACTGGCCAATGGTTTTAAAAAAGGCACCATTTTAAAACAAGCTGTTGTGTCCGAATTAGTGTCTGAAAAAACCATTCTTCAAACCACTTCAATGGGTGGCATATTCCGAACTGATAAAGCCGAAAAACTCATCAATATGCGGTATGGTTTTTTAACCAAAGAACGTCTTGTTACCACTCAAGACATCAAAGCAGCCATACAATTTTATTTGAGAAACACCACCAAAGAAATCACTATTAAAGACGGGGTGGGAATAAGCTCAACCAAGAAAAAAGGACTTTTTAGAACCATTGATGTTGCCATAACCTTAGAAAACGAAAACCAACTGGAAACCAACAGCAAACAAAAAATGGAACGCTTTCTAAAAGAAACATTGGAAGAACAATCGGTTATGAATATTCCTTATCAAATTACAATCAACTAAAACCATGAACGAATTAAATTATAGTCCCAGTTTAGTAGCTGCCATCAAATCGGCAAAATCATTAGCCATACAAGATGGTCAAAGTACTTATGGTGTGTCCCATCTTGCCCTAGCTTTATTATATGCACCAACAGGTTTGGTCGAGGTACTTCGTAGTCTTTCTAAAGATATTGAATACATCAAAGAATGGTTTGATGTGCGAAGAGAAGTTTATACCTCAAACCCGTCTAATGATAACATTATCATAGCCGACGAAGAAGTGGAAAAAATATTCAACGAAGCCAATTTTAATAAAATTAGATTAGGCTCGGATTATATAGATGCTTTTTCGGTATTTATTGCCATTACAAAACCAGGTTTGGTATATAGCGACCAACAAATTGATGGACTAAACTTGAGTGAAAAAGAACTTTTAAAACATTTTGGACTGCGAAATAATCAAAAAACAGTAACGCTTTTAAACGATTTAAGTGATGGCGATGAGGTAAAGGAAACCATCGAAATTCCGTTTTGCGAATCCATATATAAAGAAAGTATCATTCAGGAAGGAAAGACCATTATTGGTCGAAATAAAGAAGTTCGTCTTTTATTGGAAAATATTGAACGATATGAAAATCAAGGGGTTTTATTGGTGGGTGAATCGGGTGTTGGAAAAACCAGCATCATCAAAAATTGGATTGCCTATTTGCACGAAACCGATGTGAATTTTTTTGAAGAAACCATGGTGTTGTCTTTAAATACTTCAAAATTAATGGCAAATTGTGCCAATGAAAACGAAATTTCAAAAAAACTAATCGAAATTTTTGAACGCATTACCAAAATAGGACAAAGCATCCTTTTTATAGATGATATTCAGGTGATTTTAAATGCAAATAACTCCAAATCGAATGCGGTAATTTCTATTTTGAACACCCAACTTACGGAAGGAAGCATTAATATTATTGCTACTATTGATGCCGATTCGTATCGAAAATTGATTGAAGGCACCCGCATCAGTAGTAAACTCGAAACCATAATGGTAGAAGAGTTAGAACATTCACTTTTGTTGGAATGTTTAAATCTATACAAACAAAAATTAGAAAAACATTATAAAATTGAAATTCTCGACGAAGTAATTTCTGAAGCTATTGGTCTTTCCAAACGTTTTTATAAAGAGAAAAAATTGCCTTACGGAGCCATTGATTTAATGGACAGAACAGCTTCGGCAGTAACAGTTTCCAACAATAATTCATTGGCTGAAATTATAAAATTAAAAGAAGATATTGCCGATTGTGATGCCAAAGATGAAAGCAAAATCAATCTTTTAAACAAAGAAATTTACAACCGAATTAGCAGTGTGGTTTTGGGCAAAATAGACGCCGTTGAAAGCAAAAAGAAGGATAAGAAAGCAGTAATTACACATCAAGACCTTGAAAAATTAGCAAACGATATTGAAGAAATTGCCAAAGAAAAATTTGTAAAAATTTCCAAACAAGAAATCATGGCAGTGGTTTCAAATGCAACAGGGATTCCGCTTGGAAAAATCAATTCGGGCGAAAAAGAAAAACTGCTCACCATTGAAGACAAATTGCAAGAACGAGTAAAAGGACAAGCCCACGCCATCAAAACCTTATCGGAAGCCATCATCGAATCGCGAAGTGGATTGAGCAACCCGAAGCAACCCATCGGCTCTTTTTTCTTTTTGGGACCAACTGGAACAGGAAAAACAGAATTAACCAAATCATTAGCAGAATTACTGTTTGACGATGAAAATGCAATGATTCGTTTTGATATGTCCGAGTTCAAAGAAGAACATTCGGCAGCACTTTTATATGGAGCTCCTCCAGGCTATGTAGGCTATGAAGAAGGTGGAATGTTGGTCAATAAAATCCGTCAAAAACCGTATTCTGTGGTGCTTTTTGATGAAATTGAAAAAGCCCATTCTTCGGTTTATGATGTGTTTTTACAAATCATGGACGAAGGAAAAATTCATGATAAATTAGGGCGAGAAGGTGATTTTTCCAATGCAATTATCATTTTTACCTCAAATATCGGTAGCCAATGGATTCAGGAGCAGATAGAAAACGGTCATTTGCCCACATCCAACCAATTAATTGACATTATGAGTAACGATTTTCGTCCAGAATTTTTAGGTCGTTTAACCGAAGTTGTACCCTTTGCTCCAATCAATATCGAAGTAGCAAAATCAATTTTCAAGTTGCATTTAAGTCGTTTGCAAGAACAATTAATTGCCATAAAAAACATCTCCTTTGAATTGTCTGATGATGCCTTGGAATATTTAACCAACAAAGGATTTTCAAAAAAATACGGTGCTCGCCCCATTGCTGGAGTAATTCGAACGTATTTAAAGAAAACCATTTCAAAATTGATTGTTTCTGAAGCCATTTTAGAAAACGAATCGATTGTTTTGGATATAAAAAATGATGAATTTATTTGGGAAAAGAAGTAAAAATTTGTTTTATGAGCATTATTAAACCCTTTGTAAAATATTCTTTAAAAGAAGGTGACACAGTAGAAAGTGTTGCCAAACAATTTGATGTTAGCGTTAATCGGCTAATCATCATGCACGACATTTGTGTAGAAATGCACGATAAAATAAAAAGCCCAGAAAATGGTTTTCCAAAACATTTGACGGAAATATTTATTACTTCAGAAACTTTAGAAGATTACACAAAAAAACAGTTAATGTTAAGGCATCGTACCCCTAAAATAATATTTTATAGACCCACAAATAAAAAATTAGAATATGGAGTTCAATTTACAATAATTGATAATGATGCAGTTTCAATATTAAAATTTCAAACGAGTATCCAGTATATAGAACGAACAGAAGATAAGTTGAATTTTATATTAGCAATAGACAGAACATCAACAACTTATTTTAATGACGAAGATGCTTCAATTATTGCCGATGAATTGGCTGTATTAACTGCATCGGTTCTTTATCCGCTACAAATTATTGCAACGGGATATGGTCAATTTATTGGATTAAACAATTATAAAGATATTTTAAAACGATGGGAAATTGTTAAAGAAAAGATTCTTAAAATTTATGAAGGCGAATGGATAAACAACTATATCACTTTAAACGAAAGCACGCTTGCAGATGAAAATTTACTGTTTCAATCACTACAAAAAGATTGGTTTTTGGCAGCTTATTTTAATGCTATTTACACGGATCATACTAATGAATACGCTATAGAAAGAGCTATTCATTTTCCTGTAATTGCTCAAATAAGTCCATTGCAGTTTACCGTAAATCAAACTCTGAACGAATATCTTGATGACAATGGCAATGTAGTAATTGAACAAAGAGGAACATTATCAGACGATAGAAACAAAGAAGATTTAGAAAATAATTTGAATGAAGCTATTTATGGTTTGATGCATCCAGAAGATAAAAAAGCAAATGGAACTTTTATTTCCAAATATTTTTTAAACCCAACAAATAATTTAATTGATACTTTATTTATTGCCTCTTCAATTGAATTAGATAAACCACAAAAAATTGAAATTGTGATTTCAAAAATTGATAATAATTAACAATTATGAGCGAGAAAAGTATAGTAGTACAAGGTGCCAAGCTAAAATGCAAGTTTAGCGAAGACCCTAGCAAAACCGATGTGTTGAAGGTAAAAACCCATTCAAAACATTATGCCAATGACAAAGAGGGTAGGGATAAATTGATTGCCACAACCAAAGACATTGGGCAAACTATGGAAGCCAACACCTTTGGTAAATGCAAAAAACAGCCCCTACCCTTTGGGCAATACAAACCCTGCCAAGCGGTAATTACAGAATGGAAGGATTTTTATGAAAAAGTAACGCTATCCAACCAAGGGAAAATTCTGTTGGAAGACAGCAAAGCCACTTGCCCCATTGGCGGACCCGATTGTATTGAGGTAGATTTTCATGGGCAAAAAACCGAAGCTTCCAGTCAAAATGCCAAAAATGCCAACCCACAAGTACAAGCACAACTCAACCCTATGGTAAACCTAAAAGATATGGAAGAACAGCCGAAGCATGAAGGAATAGAAGACAGTTCAAACAGTAGTAACTAATTTAAGAAATATGGCAAAAGGAGTAAAAAAAATAAAATGGGTACCAAGAGAAAATGATGCAAAAGTTTTCCCAAAACTTTCTATAGCTAATAAATTATTGGCAATAGAACCCGACAAATTTGCTTGGTTTGAAGTAAGCGAGTGGGAAGATGGCACTACCCAGCAAGACAAAAGGAAAGACATTACTTGGATACGGCAAGACAAAAGTAATTATATCATAGGGCAAAAAACATTGCCCAGCGATAATTTTTATGGAGTAAGGTTAACCAAAAAACTCAGTGGGCCTTATACCTACTACCTAGAAGCCAGCTCCACTGGAAAACCTGATGCTACAAAAAATAGAGGTTTGAAATATAGAGGGCATTGCCCCGAAAAAATTGTTAAATGCGGTTGGAGTAAAACCAAAGGCAATACCGATTTGACCAATCAAAATGATAATAATCATGGATTAGCTTATGGTGAAGCAGTGTATTTGCACATGGAGACCGAAGGGTTAAACGGGGCAAAACTTATCGTAGAGGTTTGGAACGAAATGTTTAAAGGCGATTATAAAATACGAGAAATATATGATGCTGAAGTATTAGACGGCGAGGTCAACCTCAAGATCCCCAATACCCATCTTTGGAGGTCAGATATTAGTATGTTGCAAGAAAACGAAGAATTTTATGTAAAAGTAAAAACCCCCTCTGGCAGGTATATTACCGATGGCAATAAAGAAACCGAATTTGACAAATATCTCAATATTAAAAACAAAATAGTAACGCCAAAATTTGAAGTGCCAAGCAACCAAACTCCTCTAAAGATTGGCGAAAGTGGAAAAAATCATGAACGCTACGAACCTTGTAAGTTTGATGCCATACAAATAAAAGATACAGATGCAGAGAAAAAACCTGTTACCGTAACCGTTTTTGAGGGAGGGAAAAGCAACGGGAAAGCCCTTGAAAAAGTGAGACATCCTGCAGAAAAAGTAACCAAATCAATACTTTTTGAGTTTGATTCAGCTGTAATAAGTACGGAAGGTCAAAAAGTATTAAATAATGTTTTACAATTTTTGTTAGAGAACCAATATTCCGATTTGCATCTTAGCGGCTATGCCTGTGTAATAGGCAAAGAGGCATATAACCAGCCATTATCCGAGAGACGCGCCAATGCGGTAAAAAAGGTTCTGGCTGATGGCAAGTTAGACCCAAGCCGCATCCTCGCAAAAGGTTATGGCGAAGCCTATCATAAAGACGGAGTTACAACCCCAAAAGCAAACGATAACAAAACTGGTGCAGACAACATAAAACACAAAACCAAAACAGAAAATGTTAATGCTCGCCGCGTTGATGTTTCATTTACATTTTATGGTCATGATGCCAATACAATGGTTTATGAAACCATAGCACCATCCGTTACGACCAAGAAAGAGTTAGAAATAGAAATCATAGGATTTGATACCAAAAAGTGTTTTCAAGAAAAGATAAAACAACACAAACAGCTAACCCGTGTTATAGACATTGGCCAAATAGAAAATGATGGTAATGATGTAGTTCAAAAATTTGAAGCTGCAAAGTTTTCAGTTAAAGTATATTCCGACTTATCTGCTTTCAATTTGTTTCCGTTACAATACATTTGGCCAGCAAGTACCACGCCTAATAAGGTTTATATACATACACACTCTTGCCGTTGGTACTCCAACCCAAGTAATGCCACAGTGTTGATAAAGGTTTATCCTGATATTAAGTGGGAGTTGGCTCTTGAGTTTATTATTAACGCTTCAAACTATAAGGCAGCCAATATGCCTGCTGGATCTACTTTTCAAAAGCATAATGAAAAAGCTAGAGAAGTGGGGTATAAGCGATGGCAGATGAATGAAACAGGTAAAGTACCTATTTCGATAGGTATTGGTTTATCTGCCGAATGGAATGACGGAAAAACAAAAAGAAGTTTTACAAATGAATTTGAAGATAGAATAAAAATAGTTGCAAAAGTAATTTCTGGTGCTATAAATATATTACAAGAAGCTATAAATTACGTTCAAAGTGCTGCTAAGACAACTGCAATTCCTGTGGGGTTCGATATAAGATACCCAAAATTTACAGTAGTTGGAAAATGGTATTTAGGCAGAATAAACAACTTACCTACCTTAAATACAGTTGGTGAAGTTGGTTTTGGCTTTAAACCTTTAATAGGGGCAGAAGTCGTAATTGATATTATTGGACTTGCAATTGCAGCTAGTTCATACGCAACAACTGGCAACCCTGCGGCTGCTAGAATAATAGGACAATGGAGAAACAGTTAAGACAAATTAGGAGCTTCGGTAACCTTTACAGCTACTTTTTATGGAGAGTTAGAACTAATAGTCGATGCACTTAAAATAGATGCACTTAATGGGATTGATATGCAAGGAAAATCAACCATAGGAGGCAAAATGGGAGTTACAATTAAATTTGAGATGGAGGGAGAACTAGGCAAATCAAAAAATAAAGTTAAAAAACCTATTTTAAAATTTAAAGCAGCTCTAAAAGCAGATGCATATTTTGGAGGTGATTTTATTTTTGATTCGGATAAGAAGGGATTATTTATAAAGCCTGTATTAAAGTTTTCAGGTGTAATGCTAATTGGAGAAATTGAGGGTGAAATAGGCTGGTGGAAATCTAATTTTAAAATTGAAGAGAAAATTATTGAAGAAAGCATAAAAGAATTAGGCCAAACATATTTTTAATATTAAACAAAAAAACATTATGAATAAATTTGAAAAACCATATTATACAGTTGATCCAACAATATATTGTTCAGGATCTATATTAGTAAATGATGTCCCTGTAATTGATTGGTACGGGATAGAAACGAAAGAAGGTGGTTTTGGAGGAGGAATTCCCATTAATCATGTACTGCTTCAAACAGGCATATACAAAGTAGTAGGCAAAATGTATCCTAGACATGGTAACAAAAAATTGACAGAAGAAGAAATTTTGTATATTGATTTTTATTGTGCAGAAGGCATTATAGGTAAAACTAAAGAAACACGAATTTCTTTCCATCCCAAATTAGAATCCCCATGGGATGGATTGAGTGAGAACATCAATTATCCTTATTTTGAAATTGCTACCGAAATAGAAGTAGAACTTCCGTTTGTATTAGACGGCTGGCAAAACTCGGTAGATTTATTAAAAATAGACGAGAAAGAATTGTTCAATAAAGTTTTGGCTTATTATAGACAAATTCATGCCATACTCAAAGAACATAATGCTGTAAAATTTTTAGAAATTTCGCAAGAGAAAATGAAATTGCAAGAAACAGCATTTTATTTTGACGAAGCAAGAAAAGAAAGTTTTAGAGAGGGTGCATTAGCATTATTTAATCAAAATTTAGAGGTAGAACCAATCATAGAAGGTGAGTTAAAACTAGAAGTAATGGGTTACGGCAAGTTAGTCCGACTTATAAAAAAAGATGGTAGCCAACCGCTACAATTCAAGAGTCCTGACACTAAAAAGCAAAGTAATGTAGAACTCGAAGTAAAACTCCACATGCGTAGTATTGAAAAAGGATTTAGTATAATATGACAATTATGGGCTTCATCATATTTTCAATATTAATATTTTCTCTTTATCTATCTTATAAAATTTTTATTAAGTTATCAAACAAAAAATATAATTATGAAGACTTTTTAAAGTATAAAAAAGAATATAATGAGTTTATAATTGAACCATTTGATTATGATTCATATTTAAAAATGAATCAAAAAGATGAAAACATTTTTGTTAATATTGCACAATACTTGTTTACATTTTTATTAGTTGTGATAATTAATTCATTATTTATTATTTTGTCTTACTCTTTTTATTGGAAAAAAACATTCAAAACTATTACAGAGAATAAATATGAATCAGAGGTTGTAGGATATGCTATTGAAACTTCAACTTCTTATACATTTAGTAAATTAGGAAGCAAAATTTTAATTTATTACCCAAAAGTAAGATTTATCAACAAAAATGGAATTGAAATTATAAAACAATTAGACGTAGGGAGTAATATAAAAGATAAATATAAAATTGGCAAAAAAGTAGTATTCACTTATAACGAAGGAGATGAATATATAAATATTATTAACGTTGATTGGATTTCTATAATAGGAACTATTTTTATCAGTGTAAATTCTTTTTTTTCATTTTTAGTTTCCTCATATCCTTTAAACCTAAATTTCAAACAAAGAATCACTAAGTCATTTTATTTTGGAATATTAATATTAAGTTTGAATATAATATGTATTCTAATTTTATATATTCAAATGTAAACATTATTGTAATATGCAAAGAAGAAAATTTATTAAGCAAACCACTCTCTCTGTTTTAGGAGTTGGGTTTATACCTCATATTTTATCATGCTCTGGCAAGACATTAGAAATAAGTTCATTAATTGGAAAAACAAACCAAGATTGTACAAACTTTAGTAAAGAAGGAAATGATTTTTTTTCGTATTATGCATTAGAAAATCATTATACCCATGAATTTATTAAAGGAGACAAGGCGTTTTTGTTTGAACAGGAAGACAAAATTATAGGATTCACAATAAAAGAACAAGGCATTTCTGAGGTAGAAAATTATATGGAAAAGATAACTTCATTATATGGTACGAAAGTAAAAGTTATAGATAATATTTTTGGAACTGAATATCTTTGGAAAACAAAAAATAAAAATATTAAGTTTTGTTATACAAAACCTTATGAAGGATTAGAACAAAATATGCATTATAGCGAATATTCTCCAAGTAGTAAACTAATTGTATTTTAAATTTAATACAGCAGGAAAATCAAAAGATTCAAAATTTGACATAAAAGCTGAGAAAAAGCTAAAAGTAGAATTAAAAGTAGGTTTGAAAATCAAAGGAGAAGCTGTTATAGCTGTAATCAAAGTAGAAGCTTATTTTGAGGCTTCGGCAGCTGGTAATGCCTCTGTTACATTTGGACATGGAATAAACTATGATGAAAAAGGACTGTATTATAGGCCAAAACTTGGTTTTGATGGTCTAAATGCTGAATATCTTGTTGAAATTAGTGCTAACTTGGCAATAGAAATTGTTAAAGACAAGCATAATGTTAAGGAAAGTAGAGGTGGAAAACATGAAATTGCAAAAGGAGAATATAAAAATATAATACCCCCTTTTGATGTCATTGAAAATTTGGCTAAATTATTTGATGTTGAGCCTAAGATTCCATTAATAATAAATGAAGATTAATAATTAAAAAGAAAATGAAAATGAAATATTTTATAATTTTTTTCACAGGAATGCTTACATTAATTTCCTGTACAGGGCAAAATAAAATTGATATTGAGACTATAGACTATAATCAAAATTTTATCAATTTTTTTAAAGAGAAAGATATTCAAAGAAAAATATTTGAAATGGAAGATGTATGGACTCATCTTCCTGTAACTTATACCTATGAAATAAATAAATTTAGATTTGGTGAAATAGATTTTAAGCTAGAATCAGAAATAAAAGGAGGAGATGACAAATCAGCATCTACTGTTAAGTTTTTTTGGAAAAATCAAGACATGACCATTAATAAAACAGAAGGCAAAATAATAGGCATTGAAGTATCCATAAATAATCTTTCTGAAGCTGAAAACTTAACAGATTACCTTAAAAAAAAATACGGCAAACCAGAATTACTTATTAATTTAAAGGAACCAAAAACTAAAAAAAATGCAATAATAATGGGGGTTGAAACGTATTATTGGGAATTGCTAAATAACGATTATTCTATAATTTATAATAAAAATTATGGAGAATCATTTAATCAGCAAAATTTACACGGACTTCTCTTTGTAATTAAAAAAAATGCAACAGTAAATTTATACGGTGAAGAAAAAAATGTAATAAAAAAAATGATATCATCCTTAAAATAATAAAAAATTAGAAAAATATGAAGGAGTTTGCGCAAGGAATATATTAATTAAGAAAGTTAAGAAATGAAAAAAGCAAAAATATTAGTGGTCGGTCTCGTTTTGATAGCATTACAATCATGCAACTCCCAAACAAAAAAGAATGTAGAAGATAAAAAACAAGAAGTGGAAAAACATACACCTGTAGCTGTTCCGTTTGATTTAGCCAATTTAACATTAAATGAAAATATAAATGATATTTTGACAGCTGTTAATTTATCAAAAAAAGACACAATTAATGCCGATTTCACTACTTTACTAGGTAATGAAAAGTTGGTTTTTGGCTCAGATAAAGCACTGATTTTTAATGGAGATAAGCTATCAGGGAAAAATGGTTTAGGAACAAACAATGTTATCTTTCATTATGGCAAAATTGATAAAGAAATTGGACCGCTCTATAATGAAAAGGAAGATGTTGTAGGAATGTGTCAAATAAATTTATATGATGAAACAACTTCTACTAAATTACTAAATTCACTTTATCTAAAATTGAACAAGCCAAATGATGTATATATGTTGAAACCAATTAAATCTTATTTGTGGATAAAAAATAATATTTGTTATTTCTATTTTACTAAAGATGCTGATGATTTTTATAGGGTTCTATTCATATTTAAAAAGAATGATAATGAATGGACTAATTTTATTAGTCATTTAGGTTTTGGTATTTCGAATTTAAAATTTAATAATTAAGTTATTTGATATAATTTAAAAAAGCATTTGTAAGAATGAAGAAGAAATTACTTTACTTTCCTATAGTTATTACTTTGATAATAGGCATAGGTGTTTTGCAGATAAAATATGGCAATGAGACACTGTTTTATTCATTCTTTTACAACAATGCATTAAAAAAATTATTTGATGATTATTCAAAAACACTAACTAAAAAATAAAATGACAGAACCATATTACACAATCGATTTTAGTGCATCAGCGTGCATGTTCGAAATCAGAGTAAACGATTATCCAGTAGTAACAATGAATATTGAAGGTCAGGCTGCAACCAATATTCCAATAAATTTTGCTATATTGGAAAGTGGATTACAAACAATATCTTCAAAACTACTTCCAAATCTTGGCGAAACACAATTAAATAGCAAAGCAGAACTTAAATTTGATATCAAACTTTTTGATGTTTCTAATGATTTCGTCTTTGATAAACAATTTGGAGAATATCAATCAGAACCTATTGATAATAAAAAGCCTCCAATTGTATCTTATACCAATACTTTTCAAGCCATAGTGCCATATAAACTAGATGCGTGGCAAAAAAGTAAAAATTTAAGAGATATTGAATTTTGTAAAATGAAACTAGATGCAGCTTATAAAAAGATAACCAAAATCATAGAAAATGGTAATTTTGAGGAGTATAAACAGCTTATTTCTAAAAGAGAAAATAATATGGTTACTTCAATGTATTTGTCAAAAAAAGAAGCAGAAGGCAGAATGATTGGATTAATAAAAGATTTTAATTCAGGGTTTAAAGTACAGCCAATTTCAGATGATTGCGTAATGATGTTCTATGCAAATGATAGAGTTGCTGCATTAAAAAAGACGAATGGTGAACCTGCTTTATTTTTATTTAATGAAGAAACACAAGAAGAGCTTATGCTAGATTTATCATTCCATATCCCAGAAGGCAAAACAGAATTTGAAGTAATTTAAAGATGTAATACAAATGAAGTTAGTACACATTATAGGTTTTATTCTATTCAATTTATTTATTTGCTTTACAATAGCAAAAAGGATGAAAAACAGTGGATGTTTATCATTTGGGTTTATTTTTTTACTGGTTTTTTCTGTATATTCTCTTTTTTTAAGTTGTTCATATATGTGTTATAGTATGTCTAAACAGTACCTCCTTGGCGACACTTATACCGCAAAGATAATTTCATATAGAACTTATACAGAGGAAAGAACGGACTCAAATGGAAGAGGCTCATCAAGGACTCGTTATGTTACGCTTCACGCACCTACACTAGAATTTATAGACAAAAAAAATGACACGAAAAAGTTAGAATCATCAACCCATTCTGGAGATGAACCAACGATTGGTGAGCAAATTAATATTTCATATTTAGAAGGAGAATCAACCGTAATCGAACACACTTTTTCTAGTTACTTTGGCCTATTTATAGCTTTTTTATTTTCTGTAATTTTTGGTTTTTTCTCAAAAGCACTTACAGCTTATGCTTTTGGTAGCCAAATGAATGGCTATTTAGAAACATTTGGAAAAGGTATGCTGTTTGGAGTTAAAATAGGATTAGTTGCTTTTGAAATTGCTTTAATCTATTCTTTGTATAAGATTTTTACGAATCAACTAACAACTCCTATTTGGGTAACAATTTTTGTTATAATTTGCATTTCGGCATTACTCCCTGCAATATATATGTTTTATAGAAAAAAATAAATGGAACAACCGTAAAGGAAAACATGAAAAAACAACAGGATATAGTACCAAAATAAACTTAATTTAAAAATGAGAAAATTAACCACAATAGCCATGATTTGCATCTTAATGCAAAGCTGTAATTCACAAATAAAAGATTTGGCAAAGATCAATTTTACTGAAAAAAGCGATACTTTTTTTGATAATATTCCTAATGAACATAAAGAAAATAATTCCATAATAGACTATAATTTATATAATGCTTACGATACTGAATCAGAAAAAGCACTTTGTTTTAACGGGATTGATTTAAGTGGATATAGAGATAAAAAAGGAGAATTTGGCACTAATTATGTCAGCTTTGAATTTTCAAAAAAAAATAAAATACTCAATTATTATTCTGTAGAATTATTCAATAATAAAAATATAAGTAAATTAATAGAAACCCTAAATAATAAAATAGGAAAGCCTGCTTACATCAGAATGCTTTTATCTAAACCAAAAAACAGCAATCCTGATGCTTTATTATGGGAAGATAGTACAAGCTTTTACACATTAACGAGGGCTACACAAAACCATTCTACCTTTATCGTTTTTAAAAAAAACAATTTATTAATTCGTAAAAACATTCTTTCTGCAGGTGATTTCCAATATTACGGTGATTATTTAGACTATTTAGAAGAAAAAAACAAGACAAACAAACAAATTTCTTATTATCAATACGCAAAAATTATGAAAAATGAGGGAACTGATTATTATATAAATAACTATGTTAAACCTTAATTATTTTGAAAACAATCATCTTATTAGCATGCATATTAATGCAAAGCTGCAACTCCCAAACAAAAAAGAATGTAGAAGATAAAAAACAAGAAGTGGAAAAACATACACCTGTAGCTGTTCCGTTTGATTTAGCCAATTTAACATTAAATGAAAATATAAATGATATTTTGGCAGCTGTTAATTTATCAAAAAAAGACACAATTAATGCCGATAATATAGTAGAAGAGATAAACAAACAAGTAAAGCATTATGATAAAGAAGTGATGTACAAATTTAGAATTGAAAGCAAATATGCCTTTGTAGAAGTTTTAATAAATGATATTCCTGTATATAAAAACAAACCAGATGAACCTAGACACCACCCAAATAAAAAAACAAGTAAACTCTAATCTTAGAGCCGAAATTTTGTTTTATGAATTGCAACAAATTCTTAAAACAAATAATCATGTCTTTGTGAAATTTGTAGGCGTTTCCAAAAGAAACCAATCCAAAGATATTGTGGATATTTCCACCATTTTATTTCAAGACGAAACAGGATATACCAATGAAGCGGTAGTGCTGCATTTAACAAAAAACAGCATTTATCATAATTTGCCCGAGTTGCTATTTCATCCGTTGAGTATTAGCAATGCCACAATGTCTAATAAAGAAATTGTAAACGAAGTCAAAAAAAACAAGGAAATAGAAGAATCTACTTTAGATTTTTTTATGCCTTTGGACAATGAATTATTCAAGCTAAATACCAAATTATTAAACCGAAGTCTTCATTTATTTAATGATAACAACGCTTTGTTTTTTAACATTCTTGACGAGCTTTTAGCCGTTGATTATGAGTTAAGTAGCCGTCAAAAGCAGAACTTGTTTTTATTTCTGTGCGAAGGCGATAAACGAAAAGAAAATTTACCAGAATTGGAACAACTTTTAAGTTTATTACTGGAAAATCCTGTGAAAATGAAATATAAAAAACATGTAATCAATCAATCGCCCTATTTAGGATTAGGCAATGCTGTTTTAGGCTTTGATTCAGGGCTTTGTGGTGCATTTGAAAGCGAAATTGACGATTTAGAAGTAACCCTATTTCTTGATGGATCAATAGATTACGATATTTTGACAAAAAAAATTGATTTAACCAAAAAAATAATAGAATTTTTTGTAATTTCGTGTCGAAAAATTCACATTTTATTTTTTAACAATTATCAATTAGGCATAAAATTAAACGAAAACTATTTAGGAATTAACACCATAATTTAAACCATGACCACACTACTTCCATTTTTTTTAAAGTACCTTTTGGCACCTTTTTTAATTCTGATAATTTCTTTTATTATGGGGCAATTTTCAGCCATAAAAGTAAAGATTAAATCAGCCATTATCTTTGTGCTTTGTTTTTCAATTTTAATAGCCATTACCAGTTTATTTGCTTTTTTCAACAACGAATTTATTTGGTTTGGATTACTATTTTCCATTCTTTATTATATTCTTTTAGGCATTGGATTGTTATATTACATGAATACCAATTTTTTTAAAGGCATAGGAATTATGGAATCATTGCTTGGTAAATTTTTCATTTTCCTAATAGTAACCATTTTATCTTGTTGGATCTACTATTTAGTATTCAATTTAATCGCTATTTCTAGTTATGTTCATTATATTATGTTTACTATTTTATGGGTTTTTGTCCCGTTTTTGTTTTCAGAACTAAAGCAAAAATACGTAGCCATTCCATACCCGTTTTACCAATCTTGGAAAGTTGGAACTGGACGTACAGACAATGAATATTGGGACAACATAGACAAGTTTCATTTGATGCAAGTTTCCATAAAAATCAAAAAAAGAAGCGACTCAGAATTTTTCTCAAAATTTGATGTAAAAATAGCACAAGAAGTAAATCTGGGCAGTTGGTTTGATAAATTTATTGAAGATCAAAACTATCGTTTTCCAAATGACGCCATCGAAACCAATGCAACCGATGAAAACATGGGCTGGATATTTTACACCCCAAAATACTTTAAATTTCCACTGTTCATAAGAAATTTAGACCCCACAAAACCTATTGCCGAAAGTAACATAAAAAATAAACAAGTGATTTTTGCTAAACGGGTTTCGTTGAATAATGAAGATGATACAAAATTGGGGGAGAATGACGATGTTTAAAATGATAAAAAAATTATAAAACATTTATAATATGACGCAGCAAAAACTTTTAGATATATCTACAATCAATTCCAACTTACGGACGGCTCTTTCGTTTAGTGCCTTTGATTTTAACACGAACAATGCACAAAGTGTTGATGCGTGGGCATCTGGTAGCTTAAAAAGAAATATTGAGAGCCAAATGAATTCTTGGGCGCAAAATCTAGTAGCAAGTAATAATTGCTGTGGAGAAGATCCTCCAGGAAGTGGTTTTAAAATTACTTTTGGTTTACAAATCAATTTAGACTACAAAGTTCGTTTAAAAGCAAATGTAAATCTTGGGTTTGGGCAACGTTCAGGTAACTTTGCAGGAACTGCCTCTTTACATTTATCGGCATATAATGGTGGATTAGGTGTTGGAATAGGTAAAAAAGATTTAGTGGTTGATATAACAGCAGCTGCAAATATTGTGGTGGGATATGGCGAAGGAATACCACTTCAATCCTATTCTTTGAACTACAATTCGCCTATTCCAATGCTCAATAACTTTAAAGGTTCATTAAGCTATGGTCAACTATTTACATGGAACTCTAAACTATATGAACGCGATTTTTCTTTTAGTGATTTACAACGAGAAGGTATGATTGGCTTCAGAATTGGCGATGTAAATGTTAGTTCTAATAATGATACCAAAAGATTATATATGGGCGGAGGAACAGACAAAGGTTGGACAGGTGGTATCTCTATTGTAACCCCTTTTGCCGAAGTTGGATTTCAAGATTTTTCAGGGGATTATTTAACCCAGACGATGGATGAAAATGGGAAATCCATTGATGTTAAACAAGAGGTTAATAGGGATGAGATATTAAAAAAAATCGAAGAAATCAAAAAATTAGATATTGATAAAGAAACCAAAAAAATAAAAATAGCAGAAAAAGAAACCGAATTAGCAAAATTAGTTTTTGATAACCCTTATCATCAACAAACAGATTATCAAAAAAATCTCAACAAAGCTTCTACCTATTTTAGAGTAAATAATAATGGCACAAACATAACTCTTGATATTATAGGCGAAGCATGGTTTCAAAACCTTATTCATAAAAAAATAAAAGATTTTAAATTTGAATATCAACAAAAAAAAGTAGAATTATGGGGTGGTATTTCAAAATAAATGAAGTTGCAAAAAAATATAGAATACAAAAAATACTACTTTTGCTTATTTATTGTTGTATTAATTTTTCTTGCGTTTCATTAAAAAAGTTAGAGCAAAACGACAAACAAGTTACTTTAACAAAAAGTAATTTAAATTTATTAAATGGAACTTATCAAAATAATAACGAAAATTATGATATTGAATATGAATATTTTTGGGGAAGTTTTTTAAGATCTAGTGAATTTAAAAAGGCATATTTATTAGCAAATAAGGGTAAACGTAATTATATAGTGTCAATAAATGTAATTTCTGAAAAAAAAATAAATATAGAAATTAGTATTAACGGTGAAGTTATAAAGTCAAAAATAATTAAAGGAAAAATAAAAAATGGTTATTTTGAACAAAATAGAAAATTATTTACAATCCCAGCTTTGTTAGTGAACGTTTTTCATAACTCAAAGTTAAGAATTGGGTTGTTAAATAATGGAAATATTATTACAGATAAAAAAAGTATCGAATTTGGAACATATTATTTTTTTTATCCTTTTTTAGAAAAGAAAAATTATATTAATCAAGAACACATAAAAACACAAACTCAATAACAAATGAAAAACACATACTTACCCATTAATTGGACAGACGGAGTAAAGCTCACAAAAGACCATTTTATCAACAACTATTTCAATTTTGTAGCAACCGTTAATGATTATACAAATGTAAGGTTGAATAATTACAACTACGGAATAGTTGATGAAGCCACGGATACATCTTTTGAAATGGAAACAAAAGCCAATAATGCTAACTTGGAAGTTTCCTTAAAAAAGTGTCATTGTATTGCCAAAAACGGACACTTAATTGTTTTTAATGCCGACATTTATGGCGAAGACTTTCCGCAAGCCTCTTTGTTTGGGTCTAGTTTAGACCCCAATGCAAACGATACGTTTTATGTAATTGTATCGGTAAATCCTTTTAACTTAATTCCTGTTGGTGTTCCGGACCCCGAGGTGGTACCACTTCATCATCCAAATGCTGCACCTGAAATAAAACTGCACATCATCAATAAAAACGAGGTAAATCCTAATTTTTTGGAAGGCTATTTTTTAATTCTAAAAAAATATAACTTTAAAAACGGTGTGTTTGATGAAGATACAAAATACATCCCATCTGTTTCAAAACTCAAAAACAACAAACTGTTGATTGATTTTAATAAAAATGCCACCATGGAATTGGAACAAATTTATGACTTTTCCATAAAAATCCATAAAAAGAACATTCATAATTCAATGAACAATAAATTGGTATTAAACACCTTTAGTCTTTGCGAAAAAATTATTGGTTTTTATACCGATGCTATTTTCTTTTTAAGAAATAGGGCTTTAGAAGAACCGCCCATTTTTATGCTGGAAAAAATGGTGATACTTTCTAATAGTTTAATGGCAACATTAGCATTAATGGACGAAAAAGAAAAAGAAATGTTGTTGCAATATTATTATGAATGGGTAGATATAAAACCATCGGAATTATTACAGGTAATTTCTCAAACTAATGGAGCAACTTATGACCATAACGACATTTATGTAACCTTGCAAAAAACAGATCAATTTATTGGAATAATAAAAAAACTATGGAAAAAACTAAGCGAATTAGAATACATAGGCGTTAGAAAAGAAAACATTGTAATTAGCGAAGAAACAAAAACCGCAGCTCCAAAAAGTAGAACTTGGTCAATTTTAGATTAATATTAGTATGATTTCTGCGAAACTATATATTTTAGGAGAAGAACGAGAATTACTTTGGATTAGCACAAATTATTTCAAAGGTACGAGAGCAGATGGTTCACTAACAAGCGAAGTAAATGGAGGGTTGTTGACATTATCTTTTGTTACTCAAGAAAGCGATGGGTTGTTTTTGGAAAATATGACAAAAAAAGTTAAAAATGAAACAGATAGAATGGAAAAAGGCAAAATACATTTTTTTGAGAATGGATTCAATGATGTACCAGCCAAAAAATACAAATTTGAAGATGCCTATATAATTCAATTTTCTGAAATATTTACTACTTATGAAACAGGAAGAATGGAAACTATATTAACAATTTCTCCTGCAATTCAAGATTATGGTAAACAAGTTATAAAACCTTGGCAAATATCTTGGCTTCCACCTAGTGAAACTGCTTTTTATCAAACGGCAAAGGCTACTGAAATAAAAGAAGAAAAAATAGTTGATGAAAATCCATGTGATTGCACAACTGCTGAAAAGGATAAATTGCAAAGAGAGGTAACAAATAAATGCAAGGGTGGAATTATGAAAAAATGCACTGATACAGATAATTGCGGCTCTTTAATTTCTAAAGAAGCCCAATTTAGAGAGTGCATGAATGCTCGGATAAAGATTAATACAAAATGTTTTAAAGGAGGTGATGCAGGACATAAATTACAAGTACAACAAGCAATAAACGGAATGATCAATTGCCAAAATTTAGCGATATTAAAATGTAAACCCAAAGAACCAACAAAACTTCCTGTAATTGACGAGAGTTTAAAAGAAAAAATTTCTAGATTAACAGGATTAACAGGAACAGCACTTATTATCTATATAATTTTATCTGAAGGAAGTAGGTTGTTTCCTCCAAGAAATTTAGTACCAATTCCATAATCAAAAAAAACAATATGAAAAAAGAAACTTTAATAGACGAAATAAAAAAAGCATTTGAAAATGAAAAATATCCTGGGGATAATAATTTAGTCTATAACAATTCAAGAGAACACTATGAATGCAATGAACTAAAAAATCAGTTTATTGGAAAAAAGTGGGTTGAAATTACAAATGAATTATTATTTGAAAACAAAGATGCCTTACCATTTTTTAGTAAAGAAGGATTTAAATATTATTTGCCTTCGTTTATGATATATATAATTAACGATTATTATGAATCAGATACACTTTCTGACAATTTAATTAGTATTCTAACCTTGCCTCAAGAAATCGATTTAGCAATAATGGCCAAGGATATTAATAAATTTGAATTAAACAAAAAAGTGCCTGAATTTGATTTTGAAAAGTATTTATATGAGCAATTAGAAACAATTAATGAAAGAGTTAAAGATTTTATATGTCAAGTAAAGTTAATCAATGTTGAACAAAGTAAATTAGTGCTAAAATTTTTACAATTTTTGCAAAATAATTATCCTAGTGAATATATAAACAATCCTGTGAAACCTCAAACAGCAATAGATAGATACTGGTTTCAATTTGAATAGTAAAATTAATATTAATAAAAAAAACATGATTCCATTAAATCAACCACAGATAAAAGAAACAAAACGTAGTTATTATATTATGTTTTCAATCACCTTTTTGTTTATATTTTCATGCTTAGTCATCACGTTAGTAACCGCCAACAAAGGCGTTGCAGAGCTGGAACAAAAGCATAAATATTATAACGATATTGTAGTTAAACAAGGCGAAATGAATTTAATTTTAGACGAAATTCTAGTGCAATTAAATGATTTGCGTTTTAAAGACAGAACTTTAAATGAACGCAAAAACCTACAATCATTAATCAATGAAAAAAGGTTTATCATCAATGCCGAAATTCAAAAAACGAAAAAAGATTTGAATAATCCGTTTACTTTGTATGAAGAATTTTTGTTGGAAATACAGCAAATTCAAACCAAAATAGATGTTTTAAAAGAAACCGAAGGGCTTTTTGCAATTAACAAAAAGCAACTCGAAAAGTGCATCGAAAAACAACAGGAAGAGATTAATAAATTAAATAAAAAATAAAATGAGTAAAGCAGTTGAAATAGACGAAAGTTACTGGAAGAATATAAAATTTAATTTGATATTTTTTGCATGTTGTTGTGTGATATATATCATTGTAACCAAGTTTTTATTAAAAACACCCGAGTTTGATAATACGGAAATGTTAAGCAGAATCAACGATTTTGAGAAAATTCAAACCCTTAAAAATGATTATACAAAAAAATCGCAAGAAATTTTTAAAACCATTGACACCATAAAATACGATGTCAATCAAGTGCAGCGAATTGATGAAATAAAAAGATACATTGCCGATTATAAACAACCTTATAAAGACAATGAATTTCATTCGTCCTATAATTTTTGTTTGATTGGCGGAAATATCTTGAATGTTTTTTTAGAATTAAATCTTGAAAAAAGCACTTTAGAAAAAAACAATACGTTGATTGAAACCAACCTTAACGAATGTAAAGCCAACTTTAAAGATGAACATTAACAATAAAACAAAAGCCTATATTTTAATTAGTATTGTTGCAATATTACTACTTATCGCCTTGCTATTTCCGTTCAATAAAAAGCTGAATAATTTGGACTATTTAATTTTAGACTCCAACAACAATCACTTGTTTGAAAACAACGAAAAATTGCAATTTAAAATTAACGATTCTACTTTATTAGAAGGAAAAAAAGCAGTTTGGTATTTTGGAAACGGCGATTCAATCGTGAGCAATAAATCGGTAACTTATAGCTTTACCCGAAACGGTAAATATTTGATTACGTTTCGTGTAGATGATAAATTTGATTTCTCCAAACAAATTAACATTGTCAACAACAAGTATTTTTCTGCTTACGACTCTATCCCAAAAGTGTTTTGCGAAGATTTTGCTTATGTAGGCGAAGAAGTTGTTTTTTCGAGTTATGCTCCAGGTTCCACAAAATGGTATTGGGAATTTGGCGAAACAGGAACTATAGATTCTTATGAAAAACAAGCCATTTATAAATTTACAAAACCTGGCACTTATACGGTGCAATTAGAAACCGATAAAACAAAATATCCCATTACAAGAGATATTGAAATTTATCCATTGTACGAAGCATTTAAAGAACCCGAAAAAATAGATTCAACCAGTATCATTACCAACGACATTAAAAAAAGACTACAAATTATTGCAGGGTTGAGTGTCAATAATCAGGCAGGTTTTAACACACAAGTCAATTATTTGAAAAAGAAATATTTTTGTCACGACCTTTCAAAAATTGTGGTGATAGTCAATGAAGAAAAATACAACGATTTTTTAAGCTATTGCCAAGGATTACACTATTTAGGAGGAAAATCGACCCTAATAAGCGATGTAAAAATAGATACTGTAAAGTGTTTCAAAGAGATAAAAGTAACACAAACATTGAAAAAAGCGAAGTAATTATGATAACACAAAAAATAATTTTCGGAATAGACCGTAAAGAAATCTCACACTTTACGTCAATAGAATTGCACCAAACCATCAACGACCACCATACTTTTACAATCAAAGTACCGCATTCAGTTATAGAAAAACCTCGGGCATATACCATGCAAAATGCTCAAAATTGGTTGGGAAAAGTGGTGCATATTCAGCTAGAAAATAAAAATAATTTTTTGGGTATTATAACAGATATTGGTTATGAATTAAACAAAGACCTCGTGGGCAATCAACTTGTTTTAAAAGGTTATTCTAAAACCATTTTGCTCGAATCGGGTCAAAAACTACATTCTTGGGAAGATACCACTTTGCAAGATATGATTAGAGAAATTATCAAACAAGGTGCGGGCGAACAACTACAAAACGACATTCAACCCGAGTTTAACGCTAAAAACAATTCAAAAATTGATTATCAAACCCAATACATGGAAACCGATTTTCAATACATCCAACGATTGGCAAAAACCTACAACGAATGGCTGTTTTATGATGGCGAAAAACTGTTTTTTGGAAAACCTAAAGACATCAATACAAAAGAAAAAATAAGCCTAACTTTTAACCAAGATTTATACACTTTTAATTTGAATATTCAAGCCAAGCCTGTTCAGTTTGGAGCGTTTACCTATAACGAAGATAGCAACAAACTCTACCAAGCCAAAACCCAAGATAAGGTAGAAGGACTGCCTTTATTAGGAGAAAAAGCCTTTGAAGTTTCAGAAAAGTTATACAACACAACCTCTTTTGAATACGGACGATTTTCTACAGGCTATGATGGCAATTTAGAAATGGCACTTAAAAGCCGCCAAGAAGCCACCATGGCAGATGCTAATTATGTTACCGCCACAAGTAGCAATAGCAAATTAAAAATTGGAACAATTGTTACCATAAACGCTTTTGAAGAAAAAATATTGTCGCCGCTAGACTCTCGTTGGAATCCCAACAAACCTTTTTTTCAACTAGAGTCAATTGGGCAATACATCATTACCGAAATAACCCACAAAGCCACCGATATTGGCGAGTATGAAAATAGTTTCAAAGCCTTGCCTGCTTTCATTAAAAAACTGCCCGAACCACAAATAGCTTTTCCAATAGCCGAAACCCAGCAAGCTATAGTTATAGACAACAACGACCCAAAAAAACAAGGACGTGTACGTGTGCAACTACAATGGCAACAAGCCAAAAACCTACGCTCGCCATGGATAAGAGTAATGACACCCGATGCTGGTAGTAGTAACGAAGTCTCTAAAAACCGAGGCATGGTTTTCATTCCAGAAGTGGGCGACCAAGTCATGCTGGGCTTTCGCTACAACGACCCCAACCGTCCGTTTGTATATGGTAGTATGTTCAACGGCACAACAGGTGCAGGCGGCAAAGAAAAAAACAACATCAAAAGTTTGAGTAGCAAAAGTGGCAACATCATCAAGCTCGACGACAACAAAGGAAGCGTTTATATTTCAGACAAAGGAACAGCAAACATACGGTTTGATGGTGCTGGAAATGCGACTACTAATGCTAATGTTAATCACAATATTAACGCAGGAAATAAACATTCTATCAAAGTAGGAGCAACAAAAGAACAGCCACCTCAAACAACTTTGGCAATGAATGCCGATGGTAGCATTGTTTTAGACGGAAAAACAAGTATTACCTTAAAAGTTGATGAAAACACCATTACATTAAACAAAGAAGGCATAAAAATAAGCTCGGCACAAGGTACTATCGATTTAGAAACATTAGTTGGAGCCTTAAAAATTGTAAGTGCAGGGGCATTAGATATAACAACAGATAGCGAACTTACCGTTAAAGCTGGTCCAAGTGCACACATTTCTTCTGGAGATACTAATATTATGTAGCCATGGACGAACTAGAATACATCACCAAAGATGCACTAATGATGTGCGACCAAGGCGGAGCTCCCGATTTTTTTAAGCCAACCTACAACGACAAGGTAAAAATTCACGGTTGTTTGGTAGCTACCACAAAAGATGCCGTGCCTTTGAGCAATATACCCTCTTTTAAGATTTGCAAAGTAACACAAAAGCCTTGCATGCCAGCTACTGTACCGTTAACATGGCAAGACACTTGGCAAGTAAAGATAAACGGCAAAAATTCATTAATTGGCAAAAGCACTTGCCAATGCCCCATTGGAGGCAAAATAGAATTTATGACCAGCGGACAAGTACCCATGCCTGCCGATGCCATGGCAGAAGTAAAAGAAATGCAAGAGCAAGCCCAGCGAGAACTAGACGACAGTGGCAATGGCGATAGCATAGGCGAAGCAGGCTTTGCCGAAGGACTAATACCCGTGTGGGGAAGCGGTAGAGACCTTATAAACGACATACAAACAGGCGATGGTTTGGGAGCCGTTATGAACGCAGGATTTCTAATTTGGGATGTTGCCTCCATAGCCGCAGGTTGCGTTACATTTGGTGCTGCAACAGCAGCCATGCAAGGAGCAAAAACAGGACTGAAAGCCACCTTAAAAGCTGGCGGTAAAGTAATAAAAAATTCCGCTTTGAAAGCTTTAGGCAAAGTTGGATTAAAAAAATTAAGCAAAGAAGCCCTTAAAAACAGTATTGATGATGTAGCCAAAAAGCTCCTAAAAACCTGCGTTTTCGCTTGTTTTCCAGCAGGAACACTCATACAAACCCAGCACGGCACAAAACCTATTGAAGACATACAAATAGGCGACCTCGTGTGGGCGTATGACGAAGACACTAACACCACAGCCCTGCAACCCGTAGTGGATATAATGGAAAACGAAACCGACCACACCATAAGCCTCTACACCGAAACCGAGGTTATAGAAACCACCGCCACACACCCTTTTTACACCCAAGACGGCTGGAAAGATGCTTCTGAGTTACAAGCAGGCGACCAAATAAAAACCCAAAACCACGAAAATGTAGAAATAACAGCCACTCAATTTAATTACGAACCCAAAAAAGTATATAATTTTACGGTGGGTAATTTTCACACATATTTTGTGGGGTTGAGGGCTTGGTTGGTGCATAATGCAAAAAAATGTGTAAGTAAAGTTGTTGAACAAGTTATTAATTGGTCTACGAAAAGCACCAAAACATTTGGGCATGCTTTTTTAAAACATGGAGAGAAAAATTTAAAAAAATTAATAGAGATTGCAAGGCAGAAAAAAATCCCCCAAGGAATGTGGAAAAATAATGAACAAGCGGCTGAGATTATAAAGAAAAATTTTGATAATCTTATAGAAGGAGAAAATATTATTGATATTCCAAAAGGGATAGGGCAAGTTATCAATCCAGATGGAAGTATAATCGAAGCCACGAAGGCAATTGTAGTAAAAAATGCAGATGGAGCAACAAATATATTAACAACCGCATACCCAAAAATAATACCTTAAGATATGAAATTTGATATTATATTACCAATCGCATTTAGCAAATTAGAAAACTTTGAATTTGAAATGTATGAAGAGGATTCCCTAATAGAAGCATTATCTATTGTTGAAAATGCTTTAGATGAAATTGAAGGCAGCAAATTCTACTTTAATGCTTTAAAAGAAATTTGGAATGTTACTGTTTTTGGAGATTTTTCAGTTTTTTTAGAACAATTACTAAAAATAGTAAGTGTGATTAAAGAAAAAAACGACTCTTATATTTTAGATTTTTATGAGGTGGGAACAAACAGAAAATTATTACTAAAAGTAATAGATAAAGATTTTATAAAAATAGAAAATGCTTCAATAAACACATGGAAAAATTCTAATATTGAAATAGTTGAAAAAAACATACTCTATAATGACATCAAAAATTTCGTAAAAAAAATTAGGAATTCTATAAACATTATAGCTCCTGAAATAAACACAATAGAAGTACTCAATAGTTGGTATTTGGAGATATTGGGAGATAATCCATCAAAAGAAGAGCAACAAAAACGTCCACCAGGCACTTTTTCAGTTTTCGATTAATTAGTTTCAAAATAATAAAATAAAAAAGTTCTTTGACATAGCCACCGCCACACACCCTTTCTACACCCAAGACGGCTGGAAAGATGCTTCTGAGTTACAAGCAGGCGATAAAATTAAAACACAAAACCAAGAAAATATAGAGATAAAAGACACAATATTTAATTACGAACCCCAAAAAGTTTATAATTTTACCGTGGGTAATTTTCATACCTATTTTGTGGGTGCGTTGGCGTGGTTGGTGCATAATGCTGGGAAGTGTTTGTCTCAACTTGCAAAAAATGGGTTAAAATATGCACAAGATATGTTGAGGGGAATTGAGTTCAATAAAATCATGAGCAAAAAAATGGGTGCAGAATATGTGCATGAATTATGGACGTTAGGCATGAAAGGTAGAGTAGATTCTTTCCTTAAAGGAGGTGGAGAAGTCATAAGCCGAAAAGCAACCCAACTAGCCGAAATAACAGAAACCACCGCAAAAAAATATATTGATGAAATAGGTAATAAGTATGCTGATAAAGGGGTGCAAAATATAGAAAGAGCAGGTGCGGAAAAACTCACAGGCAAAAAAATATTACAAATACCCAAACAAGAAACCTCTATTCCAAAAGATATTTTGGATTATGCAGATGAAGCAAAGGTTACAATACAAGAAATAAAAGACGTAACAATGGAAATGTTAAAAACGTGGTAAAATTAAATCAATATAATATGCAAAAATTAAAATTTATTTATCAAGACTGGAATAGAGCTTATTACAAGTTACAATCTGAAGAGGTAACTCTTCGATATTACAACAATTTTTACAAAAACAAAATGCCCAAAAAACTACTGCAAGAACACACCAAAACAGTAGAAGATTGGGCAAAATTTGCCTACACTGCCAATAAAGAATTTATGAAAAGAATGTGGGCAGGAGAGTTTTCTATTAGTGAAAAATCAGGATTGTTTAACGATAAAGTAGATGAAATAGCAAGATTATTTAATGTTACGGCACTTTTTGAAGACACCAATCAACCCTATGCTTATTTAGAATTCACAGGAATGTTTGCTACTTTATTTTTTATAGATGAAAAAAACAGGGTCTATATGCAATATTCTTTTCAAAATGACACTTCAAAAGTAGGAAACGAATACAAGGACAACTTTAAGAAAGGAGATTTGTTTTTAATAGAGCTAGAAATTTTCATCTTTCCAGAAGAAAAAATTAATGATGATTGGAAAAACAAAGACTATATTTCTTATGCTTTTAATCCTGATGGTTATTTGTTGGTTACAAAAATTTTTGATGTTCATGGAGAACATTTAATTGAGAAATATGAAGCTAAAGCTCCTGTTAATGTAACCAGCAATTGGGAGCCTTATCCAAAATTTGGAGAATGGGATAGTATTTTTAGAATGAAAAGATGGAAAGAAGGAGAATTAGCCAATTTGATAGATGAAAATGACAATTCAAACACAAAAAATGAGGATAATCCATCAAGTGAAGAACAACAAAAACGTCCACCAGGCACTTTTTCAGTTTTCGATTAATTAGTTTCAAAATAATAAAATAAAAAAGTTCATTGACATATTTACATAAAAGCAGGCGGAAAAGTAATAAAAAAATCCGCAATGAAAGCTTTAGGCAAAGTTGGATTAAAAAAATTAAGCAAAGAAGCCCTTAAAAACAGTATTGATGATGTAGCCAAAAAGCTCCTAAAAACCTGCGTTTTCGCTTGTTTCCCAGCAGGAACACTCATACAAACCCAGCACGGCACAAAACCTATTGAAGACATACAAATAGGCGACCTCGTGTGGGCGTATGATGAGGATACCAACACCACAGCCCTGCAACCCGTAGTGGACATTATGCAAAACGAAACCGACCACACCATAAGCCTCTACACCGAAACCGAAGTTATAGAAACCACCGCCCTACACCCTTTTTACACCCAAGACGGCTGGAAAGATGCCTCAGAATTGCAAACTGGCGACCAAATAAAAACCCAAAACCACGAAAATGTAGAGATAAAAAACACAATATTTAATTATGAACCCCAAAAAGTGTATAATTTTACCGTAGCTAATTTTCATACATATTTTGTGGGAGTGCTGGCGTGGTTGGTGCATAACTCGCAAAAATGCTTATCACAAATGATATTGGAATCTCAAAAATGGTTTCAAAACATAATGAGAGGCAAAAGTTTTAATATGGTTATGAATAATGCTTTACGTGGTAAATTTGGAGCAAGATATTTAGACGAAGTTTATGTGGCATTGAAAAACGGAAAAAACGGATATATTGATGGTTTGATAAAAGGTAAAGCAATCATTGAACGAAAAGCCACTGATTTAGCCAAAGTAACCGAGCAAACCGCAAAAAACTATATTAATGATGCCGCTAAATACAAAGATGCAGTAATGAAAAATGGCGACAAGCTTAAAGAAAAAGTTTACTTACAAGTAGAAAATATGAAAGGAGTTTCTCAAAATGTATTAGACCATGCCGCCGATAAAGGAGTAGAAATAATAGACGATATTTCAAAATTATTTTAATAAAATCAAACTATGTACACAATAAAATTTTTACAATATAACGACTTGAGAAAACAAGTATTGAATGAAAAAATTACTTTAGAAAATGTAATTGATATTTCACTAGAAGGGAAACCTTCTAAAGAAGACAAACTTCATTTAACCGATGTAGAAACATGGGCAAAATATGCATTTGAAAATGAAAAAGAATATTATACAACAATATATAAAAATGACAAACCTATTGCTTGTATTGATAATTATTTTTTAGGAGTAACCATTGATTTTTTAACTTATAACCAAGGAGAATTATTTATTTATTTATCTATGAGTTATCAAAAATATGATGTCATAAATCAAAATAAAGATGGGAGTTTTAATCGTTATTCAGATGATAAAATGTTCTTACGCCAAATTAATTTGTTTTCATCAGACGAAGATAAAGATGTAAATAATAGAATATTGTTTAAAGATAACGGCATAATGAATGTAGAAACTATCACAGAAATAAGAAGACCAGAACCCTTTATGGATTATGAAGAAAAAGAAACTTCAGTAAATATTACAAATAACTGGATTGATTGTCCAAAAGATTATAAAGATTACGAATATTTATTAGATTATAAAAACATCCTAAAACCCGAATATTTAAATTTATAAAAAACACCACCAATGGCAGTTGTAAAACCAGACAATTTCAATGCAGATTATATCTTGCACAACCAAAGCATTTTCAAAATGGGAGCAGAAAATTCCGACTTGAAAATGAAAGGTACAACGCATTTGTCGATGCGTCAAGAAGTTGTAAAAAACAAAATATATAACACAATAATCACACAATCGCAAAAACTAGAAACAGATAATGCCGATTTAAAACCCGCAATAGAGGAACTTAATTATATAGCCAACATCTCAAAAAAAATAAAACTAATCCGAAACAGTTCAGGAAAGATAACTAGTGTAAACAAAAAATCATTAAATGAAGATTGGAAATTTTGGAAAAAAAACAAAATCCAAAAACTTATTCCAGAAGAACACAAACAAAGAAAGTTTATTAAAAAATATGAAGCAGGGCTACACTATTTTGAACAAGGACTTCAAAACAGCCTATCGCACACCCTTTTATTGCCCCAAATTTACAACGCTTTATACCGATATAATAGTTACCAAAAGCCAATAACAGCAACTATAAAACAAGCATCAAAACTTATTGACGACTTAAATATTGAGTACTGTTTTTATCCCTTCTTCATCAAAGAAGAAGCCAACTTGCTCATTATGTGTTTTGAAACTAAAATCAGTAACCAAAACCAAATTCTAGATAAAATACTACCGCTATACAAACAAAATAAAAATTTTACTATCGAAAACTACGATTTTAAAATCATAACTAAATATTTCCTAGAGCCCACAAACTATAAAATTCTCTATGCCGAATTACAATTAATCGAAAAAATGCACGACAATTTATGTTATGAAGTAAATATAAATCTGTCCGAAAAAAATGTAGCTGTAGAACCCTTAAAAAAACGAGCTGCCAAAATACTTAAAGATAAGCCCCTTTCTAATGAAGTAGCGGGTAATCTAAATTTAAACATTCAAAAAGAAGTGCCAAAAAAACCACTATTTGAAGCTAAACTAGAACAAGAAAAAAAAGCAAAAGAAAATACTAACGAATCTATAGCAATAGCTATTATGCTTACAATAGTATTCTCAATAATAATTTTGTTTCTAATCTATGGCTAAAAAAATAAAAATTTATATATTTACACTTTAAAACTTTAAACTCAATCATTATGGCATCAGTATCAGAACTAGGGCACAACAAAAACGTTGCCAACTTAGCAGCGGGAATTTTAATTTTAGAAGAAATGGGATCACTTTATAATCCCTCAAACTCAGCTATTTTATTGTCTAATTTAAACCCTATTAAAACAGAGCTTAATGGAACAATAGCCGTTTTAAACGAAAAAAAACCAATCTATAAAAATGCGGTGGCACTTCGTGAAATGAGTATTGTATCCTTGAGCAAAAAAACCACTAAATCACTCAATTATTTCAAATCCCTAAGCGTTTCTTCAACCGATAAAGAAAACGTTACCAACCAAGTAAAAAAAATTAGAGGCGATAAAAACCCAAAAAAAATAAACCCAGAAACCACCGAAACCCATGCCATTTCCACCGCTCAAATGAGCTATGATAGTCGAATTGCAAACCTAGACACCTATATCAATCAACTGGCATCGCACCCAGAATATGTGCCAAACGAAACCGAAATTCAAATAGCCTCACTACAAGCTTATCATCAAGAATTAGTAACCGCAAGCAGTTTGGTCAACGCAGCTGGCAATGCACTAATTACCGCTCGTACAAGCCGAAACAATGTTTTGTATTACAACCAAAACAACGTTTTCAAACTCATGCAAGAAGTAAAAGCTTATCTAAAATCATTAGGCGAAGCAGGATTGCCCTACTATAAAGCATTCGTAAAATTAAAATTCAGAAACATAAATTAATAATAAGTAGTAAAAAGCAAACGTCAATTAGCGTTTGCTTTTTAGACTACCAAAAACAATTTTTGCAGGCGTACAAATAACAATTTAATACAGCATTTAATGTCGTTTAGTATTCGTAATATAGCAATAATGGCACTTTTTCTTTATCAAAGGTTTAAACTTTGATAAATATGATAGATTCGAATGAATGCTTAACTAAATGACATTGATATATCTTTTAACTTTGCATAATAAATGAAACACATTTTCAAATAATTAGATAACAATTACCTATCGGTAAACAACTTTTACGAATAGGAAATTAACTTTTACAAATAGGAAATTAACTTTTCCCTATCGGAAATTAACTTTTACGAATAGTAAAATAACTTTTTCCTATCGGAAATTAACTTTTACGAATAGGAAAACAACTTTTCCCAATCGGAAATTAACTTTTACGAATAGGAAATTAACTTTTCCCTATCGGAAAATAACTTTTACGAATATGTAATATACTCTTTAACATAATAAAATAATTTTCACAAATAAGAACATGACAAACCTCCCATACAAACCCCTATTCCTTATGCTGCTCCTTTCTGTTTCGGCTTTTTCACAAATAAAAAACGGAACGGGTATCTTAAAAGAAAAAGCCGTAAACACTTATAACGAGCAAAAGCCAAAAGAAAAACAAAAGAAAACTCCCAAAACCGTTTTTTCTGATAGAGAAAACAACGACACTTATCAAGAACCATATAGCTCAAAAACGATGCGTAAAATTGGCATTGGAAAAGCGATGTATGTTATCGATGAAAACGAAAATTTCTACGAAGTGGTGGTTGCCGACGAAAAATTATTGGGCAAACCCAAAGGCATTTTGTCGTATATAAAAAGTAAAAAATACCATTTTGCAAACACCAAAGAAGTGAAATACTTAGGCTGGATAAAAAAAGAGAACGTTCTTGAGTTCAATCAACCATTTGAAAATCAGGTGAATCTAAAATTTGTAAAATATCTTGTAGCATCAAATAAATTGGAAAAATTATTTGATAGTGATAAAACTGTTGCCAAAAATGAAGTCATTTTAAAATCAAATCCAAATCTTGAAACTGCTTCTAAAAGTAAAATAAAACTAAATGATTTTGTGTATGTTTATAAAATAAATACGACCCACAAATCGGCTTTTGTTTCTAATTTTGATAATCTAGTTGCAAAAGACACCCTCAATCAAAAACGAGGTTGGATTCCTTTGGATTATATTTTGCCGCTAGAAGACAATATTGTTTTGAAACTAGAAGCCAATGATTCTTTGAAAATCAGTTCAAAAAACGAAACATTTGTTGGAAATGATTTGTACAAAAACACCTTGTTTATCAACGAAAATCAAACCAGTACAACGATTGATTTTCAAAAAGAAAACAAAATTACACTTCCTATAACGGTTTGGAATCACGACAAAAATAAAATCACCAATCTCAAAGGCGATGATATTTTGATGAGTACCATTGCACGAATTGAAGAGCAAAGCAAAACCATCAATCTGTTTTATATTTTTGATAATGATGCGTCAAACAAACAAGAACTCAAAAAACTGTTAGCTTCTATTCAAAATCTTAAAATTTCTATTGAAAAAGAACCATTTGCAAACTATATTTTTACCTATTCTTTTTTAGCAAAAGACAGAACGAGTTATTATTTGTTAAAATCAAAATCGTTTTCAAAATGGTTTGATTTGATTGAAAAAAGCATCAAAAGTCCACACGAAATAAAACCCGAAAACCGATTGGAATCCCCCAATCTTATCCATCAATTTCTAACTGAAAAAGGCAGTTTTGAAAACAATTTTTTGATAGTGGTAGGTTCCAATAATTCCATAAATTCGGTTTTGCCAAACGATGTAAACCAATTGGCAACCAACTCTTCAAAATTGTTATTTGTAGTTTTAGAAAACAAAAATACAGATGAAAATCAGAATTTTATCTTACAAAACAAAGCCTATTTGAATGCAGCAAGCAGTCAAAACAAGAAGGTCATTCAAAATTATTATGTAGATCAAAAATTGTTGATAGACAATGACGAATTAGCTTTTTCTGACGAATTTGACAATTCCTATATATTTGATGCACCAACAAAAAGCAACTTCAACGGCGGCATTGTTTTTCCAAAATTGGATAACCAAATCAATCCAAAATCGGTTAATATTGCTATTGATTCTATATTGGTCAAAACCATAAAAACCAATAATTTGCACCTAAAATCATTACGAGAATATAGAATTGAATTTAGCTTTTTGAGAAGTGTGCCTACCTATAAATTGAATCAATTGATCAAAAATGCGAGCATAAATGATAGCATTTCCAAAGAGATTCCAAAAAATTATAAAAACGAAATTTATCTTTATAAAACAACAGATAGTATAAAACCTATTTTTGAAACCAAACTTTGTTTATTGATGAATAAAGAGGAAATAAAAGCATTAATAGAAAATTATCGGGAATTGGTTGTCAAAGATTATGCCCTTGAAACAACCAATAAAGAAATGATGGAAAGCTTTAAAGACAGGGTAAAAGTTTTTGTAAAAAACAGAAAAGCTACTACAAATGTAAAATATGCAAACACTTTGGCTGATTTGTTTTTTAATAAAACGGGGGTTTTTGTAAACAGCTTGAAGTTGCACGAAACAAAGATAAAAGAAGTAAAAAAAATGAAGGAAAACCCCGATAATTTTAAATCTTTATTTGTTGAATTGAATTCAAAATTAGAAATATTAGAAAAAATGCAACTAGAAGACGCTTTCGAATTGTTTAATGAAGATGCTGATGTAAAATATTACTATGTTCCAAAACACCTTTTATTATAATTTGCAAAACATGAAAAAAGAAATACAACCCAAGCCATTGCACGAAACTATACTCGAACTGTTTTATTTTGAAAGCAAAGAAAAGCCGTGCAAACTATCTAAAAACGAAGTGTTTTGGAAATTCAAAGACCCAAGCGTGTCTGAATTTCAAATAGAAGAAGTACTAAACTGGCTCGTGCATCATAAAAAATTGAATGAAAATTTAGGCTATTATACTTTAGATAAATATGAAGCCCTAGAACTAGAAGAACGCCTAAAAAATGAACGAGAAACGATAAGAAAAGAAGCCGATTCTATATTTTATACCAATAGTTATAGTTTGAAAAAAACTAAAATTGCCGAGATATTTGTGCATTATATAGCCCCTACATTGCTTATTTCATACACCTTTTTTATCTTATTTTTAATAAACAAGCTCAACACGAGTTTTGAATTATCGGTAGAAAAAACTGTAAACAACATGGAACTAACAGTTGCCAAACCAAAATCGGGTTTTATTGGAAAGAAAAAAGCATTATCAGACAAAGAAGTAAAATATTTGTTTAAAAACCAGCAGCAAAATATTGTTTATCTCAATAAAACCATAGATACCTTACAAAAACAGATTGTAAAAATTAATGAAAATCATTCAAAATCTACAAATGCTATCCATAATCAAATAAAAACCATCCACAATCAGGTGTATTTCATACTGCTTCAGCTGTCTATTTTATTGATTGGTTTACTTTTGTTATTTTTTATAAAAAATTTGGCAGTTGAAAAATAAATTATTAAATTTGATATAGAATTGATTGTGAATCTACTTCTTCAGAGAGGCTAATTAAAACCGTAAATTAGCAAATAAAACAAATAAAACAAATAAAACAAATAAATATGTCAGTAATCAATCCATTAGGAGCTTTAGAAGCACAAAAGAGCAGTGTTGCTCGAAGCGATATAGGTTATAAACTTCTTACAGGCGGGGAAAATATTTCAAGGTATAATTCTGGAATATGTCATGATGTGGTAGCATACACATTATATATGTTAGGTTCTCATATAAGTCCTAATGAGTTGGTACAAAATAAAGGGCAAGAGTGGCTGGATAAATTTAATTATCTAGGAGGAAAAAAATGGGATGGAACCCCTTTTTTAGACAGAGGGAAGGCAATAGGTTTTTATAGGTTAATTGACAGAAAATTTTTTCATTCAGCTATAAGCACAGGAAACGGAACCGAAATTAGATCTGTTAATGGGCATTCATTAGGGACAACATGGCTAGTACCATCTAATTTAAGTTGTTTAGGGGCAAGAGATGATGACGGAACATATAGATATGATGGTACGAAAATCGAAGTTTACATATCTTCATTGTAGTACATTGCTTGGTGGATTCAAGTTATAAGCAGAACCATCCACAATCAGGTGTATTTCATACTGCTTCAGCTGTCTATTTTATTGATTGGTTTACTTTTGTTATTTTTTATAAAAAATTTATGTTAATTTTTTTTTATATTTCAATTAATTAATTACATTTGTTGTGTAATTGATTTGTGAATCTTCATTTTCTTTTGAAACCAATCAAAAAAAAGTACATTAGTACAAGAAGAGGTATTCTAAATTCAATTAGGGTACCTCTTTTTTGCATATAACTAGTTAAAATCAAATAAGAGGTATTCTATGATCTAACATTTTATAAACAATTTTAATTAAATTATTATGGCATTCAAAGCATTATTAGAAATCGAAGGAAACGAGTACCAAGTGTTATTTTCAAAAGTGGATATGGCCCGTCATGTGGACGGAAAAGGTTGCGTTTCGTCTGAAGTAAAAGGCGGTAGAGTTAATGTAAGAGTAAAATCGACAGACAACACTACTATTATTGAACAAGCGGTAAACAGCCAGCACAAACCTGTTTCGGGAAAAATCAAATATTTCAAAGCCGATTCGGAGCAAGTAATGAAAGAACTTTCTTTTGAAAACGCTTTTATTGTATTTTTCAGCGAAGTGTTAGACGCTTTGGCAGAAACGCCAATGACAACCGAAATTACTTTCTCGGCAGAAAAAATCACTTTAGGCAACGCAACTTTAGACAACAACTGGGCTAAAGTATAATGTTTTTCATAAACAAAAAGCAGTTACTAGTGCTGCTTTTTGTTTTTTTTATTTGATACCAAATATACCTACAAAATAGTCCAAACTACTTGTTCTTTTTTGCTAAAATGAGTCAAAAAAATAGTTCCGTAGCCCAGCTATGCAACGATTTTTTTTGAAAATTTTTTCTAAAAAATAACTACGCATCTTTGGACTATTTTATAAATATATTTGGTATAACCAGATTTTTAAAATTTCAAAATTCATTAATTAAAATTTGTTACACTTAATGAAACTTAATTTCTTAATGGTTTAATTTTTTTACAGAAACATTTTTTTAAACGTTTATTTTTAACAACCATGATACAGGAAAAAATAATCTTCGGAATTGATAGAAAAGAGATAAGCCATTTTACTTCTATCGAATTGCATCAAACCATCAACCACCACCATCGTTTCAAAATTGCGGTTCCCCATTCGGTTGTTGAATCGCCACGAGCTTTTACCATGCAAAATGCCCAAAATTGGCTCGGAAAAGTAGTGCATATTCAGTTAGAAAAACACAACGATTTCCTGGGAATTATCACCAATATTCAATACACACAAGAGTTAGGTCATGTGGGAAACCAAATAGTACTAACAGGCTATTCCAAAACTATCTTGCTCGAATCGGGACAAAAACTGCACTCTTGGGAAGATACCACTTTGCAGGATATGATTAGAGAGGTCATCAAACAAGGTGCCGACGAACAACTCCAAAACGACATTCAACCCGAATTTACACACAAAATTGACTACCAAACCCAATATGCCGAAACCGATTTTCAGTACATCCAACGACTAGCCAAAACCTACAACGAATGGCTGTTTTATGATGGCGAAAAACTGTTTTTTGGCAAACCCAAAAAAGAAGGAAAGCGTGTTAAACTTACCTATAACAAAGATTTATACAACCTCAATATATCGGTTCAAGCCACTGCCAGCCAGTTTAGTGGATTTACTTATAATGAAACCTACAACAAACTTTACAAAGCCCAAACCCAAGATAAAGTTGAAGGACTGCCCATGCTAGGCAACCAAGCCTTTGATGCCAGCGAAAGACTCTACTCTACTCCATCTTTTGAATATGGGCGCATTCCTACAGGAGATGAAGCTTTTCTTGAAACCCTACTCAAAAAACGCCAAGAAGCCGCTATGGCAGATGCCAATTACATTACGGCAACCAGTAGTAACAACCATTTACGAATAGGTACAATTGTAGAAATAGAATCTACTCAAGCTCTATCACCAGCCGAGGCATTAGCCAAAGGACTCAACCAAAACCAAGTGCATTACAAAACCGAAGGTATTGGCACTTACATTATTACCGAAATTACCCACAAAGCCACTGATATTGGCGAATATGAAAACAGTTTTAAAGCCCTACCCGCTTTTATCAAAAAACTGCCCGAGCCACAAATAGCTTTTCCAAAAGCCGAAACCCAACAAGCCAAAGTTATTGACAATGCCGACCCAAAAAACCAAGGCAGAATCCGTGTGAAAATGCTATGGCAACAAACCAAAAACCTCCGCACGCCTTGGCTTCGGGTCATGACACCAGATGCCGGAACCAGTGGCGAGGTTTCTAAAAACCGAGGTATGGTTTTCATTCCCGAAGTAGGCGACCACGTCATGCTCGGCTTTCGTTACAACGACCCAAACCGTCCGTTTGTAATGGGGAGTTTGTTTAATGGCACAACGGGAGCTGGCGGACAAAGTCAAAATCATTTGAAAAGTATTTTTACCCGTGGCGGTAGCACCATAACTTTTAATGAACTCGATAATAGTATTTTAGTTAAAGACCCAAGCGGGAACACTTGGTTTATGGATGGGAAGGGGAATATTAGTGTGACTGCACCGAATGATATAACCATAACCGCAGGGGCAAACATAAGTATTACCGCAGGGCAAAACATAAATACCTCAGCAGGAATTAATATTTCTGAAAGTGCTGGTGTAAACAAAACAGAAAGCGTTGGAGTGCTTAAAACACTCACTGTAGGAACTATTATATAACCAATGTAATGGGGAAAATGGTGGAGTATATTATGGGGAATAAAGAAAGTAGAATTGAGAAGGATAGACAAAGGATTGTAAATGGAGCATCTACAATTCATAGTGAAAAAAGTAATAATTTTCATTCTCAAGAAGAAATTCAACATAACTCTGCTGAAAAATCTAAACAGTTTTAAATTATGAGTAAAGAATCTTATATTGGAGGTGATTACATAGAGTGGACAGGTGGAAAAAATGAAGAGTATGCAAAAGTCATTCGTATATCATCTAATGAAAAAAATAATTTTACTGCTGTAAAAGAACAAACTTATGGAGAGTCGAAAGATCCGTCAGAAGAAGATGATAAATTATGTACATGTAAAGTATCAAAAAAGGCAACAAATTTTAAAACATTAATAGAACTAGTTAAACAGGCAGAAGAAATGCTAATTCAAAATGAGTACAGTGATATGGGAGATAGAATTAGTATAATTAGAGGGGTATACTATGGAACAGAATGGAGTTTGGATTACAGTACAGAAAAGAGTAGTATAAGAAATAAATTTTTTAATATATACACAGGTAGTAGCGTAAAAGCAGATGCTAGAAAAGTATTGAAATGTTCAGAGAATTGTAAAGCAAAGTTATTTGAATCGCTCTTTGCAACCCCTGAAGTTTTTGAAAACTCATATAAAGCAGTAGATTTTGGGCATTTAATAATAGGTTTAGATTCTCGAAGAAGTAGTGTTGCAAAAAATATAACTCAACCAGGACAAGGAGGAACAGGGTTAGAATTAAATACTTGGATTGGAGATTTAGGAGGTGGTACAGCTAATTTATCTAGACAAAGAATTAAAAATTCTACAATTAGAGCTAAGACCATTTTTCCAGTTGGTGGTCATAGTTACGGTGCAATGGTTAATTTGGAAGGAGATGTAGCAGCTTATGTTGTAGGAATGAATGATAATAAACCTAATGATATAGTTGATGCTACTGATAATTTTAAAACTATACATGAGGCTTTAAAGGATTACTTTGATAAAAAGTGGAATAAACGAACTTTTTACTTTTTAGCTATGTTGGGAGCAAAAGTTTCAGGTAATAATATCATTTATACAAAAAGTGAATTAGAGAGCGAATGTGCTGAAAAGTTTGAAGATTTTGCAGAACCTTATATAACCTTACGAAATCCTACAGATTTAATTGAAGCAAGTAATTATTTTAAGCCTGTTTCTGAGGAGGTTGCGGCAATTTTTATTGATGCTTTACTTCATGTGGTTTCTAAGCCAGAGGATATGATTGCGGCAAGAATAGATCCAAATCCTAAACCGAAAGTAGAAACATTAAGATATAAAGCAGCAAAAAAAGCAAAAGAATTATATGAAAATGTAAAAAAAATAGATGTAAATCCCTTTGATTAAAATGAGTAAATTTTGGAAAATAAATTTGATTATAAATTTGACGTTAATTATGATATATGTAATCAATATTGTTATAATATATCATGGTAATTATGTAACTCCTTTTTTTGTTTCCTTACCAATACTTTTACCATATTTTACTTTTACCATATTAATTATCCAGATAAGCTCATTATTGATTAGATTTTTAATAAAAAAGAATAATAAATATGGTTGGATTTGTATATTTTGGAGTGTTATTATTTTATTTCTACAATTAATTATTTTAATTCTAGGAACAGGATCGTTAGGCTGATACTTAATGATAGGAATCTTTTTCAACGGGCAACATACAACTGGTGCAGGGAATATTAGTGTTACGGCGCCGAAGGATATAACCATAACCGCAGGAGCTAATATTAGCATTACCGCAGGGCAAAACATAACAAGTTCAGCGGCTTTAAATATTTCTGAAAGCGCAGGCGTGAACAAAGCTACAACAGTTGGTGCTTTAAACACGATGTTTGTTGGTGGTGATAGTATGATGAATGTCATGGGGAAATTGACAGAGATGATTGAGGGTGATGTAGAAACACATACTAAACAGGAAATGCTTGTTAATAGCCAGAAAGGAGTAACATACAAAAGTATAGAAGAAACAAAACAAGAACATCTAGAAGAAATGGGATATGGAAAATAAATTTTTAAAACTTATAATAACATTAATTATTATGACCAATTTAGCAAGTTGTCAAAACAAAGAAATTAATCAGCAAGGCTTTTGTATTCAAGATTCCTTGATATACTATAATGGTCAAAAATTTGAGGTAGCAGGTCCTGTAGATAATTTTGTGAAAATTGCAGGCAAGCCTGATAGAATAGTAACAGACTCTTTGGGTGGATATACCATTAAAGATTGGATGTGGAATAAAAAGTTGATAAGTGTAAATAAACATTCTAATAATAATTATTATACTTTAACGACATTGTATTATGATAAGGAGAAAAACGAATTTAATGATGATACTGTTTCAGCCCCTTAAATAATCGAACTGAATTATAAATTAAAAACTATAATTTTGCACGATGGAAAAGCGAACATTTACCACAGAAGAGAAGCTAAAAATTATAAAAGAAGCTTCTGAACAAGGCGTAAAGCCTACATTAGAGAAATACAGTGTATTTCCGGCGAGTTATTATTCATGGAAAAAGAAGTTTGAGACTATGGGAACCGAAGGTTTTGCCCACGGCATGACACCTGATCAACTCAAGCGAATTCGAGAACTCGAAAAGGAAAACAAGACTTTGAAAGAAATCATTATCGAGAAGGAATTGGAGGGCAAACTAAAAGATGAACTCCTAAAAAAGAAATTTGCCTTGGAGAAAAAAAGAAACTCGTAAATAGCTATGTTTTTCAAGGCTTAAAACTAAGTGTTTCATTACAAATAGCTAAAATCAGTAAGCGTCAATATTATTATAAGCCAAAAAGCACCAAGCAAGGCTTAAAGCCTAGTCTGTCAAGTATTTACATTGATTCAGATGGTATAAAAAAGAGTATATTAAACCCAGATATTATTGCTTTAATGCAATTAATTCATCAGGATGTTGATACGGATTATGGACATCGAAAAATGACCACAGCCTTGAAATTAAAAGGATATCAAATCAATCACAAAAAAGTGTACCGATTAATGAAAGAAGCACAATTATTAAAAGAAAAACACGAGAAGCCCAGTAAAATGTATGTGAAATATCGGAAAGTTTTTCCAAAACAACCTTTTGAAGTTTTAGAAATGGACATCAAATTTGAATGGGTAGAGGAGTTTAAAATGCATGCCTATATTTTGACTACTATTGACACTTTTACACGAATACTTTTGCACCGATATACGGCTTATTCAATAAAAAAGAAGATGTAAAAAGTGCATGGGAAGACATTATAATTAATCATTTACAACCAAATAATTGTTTGGAAAAGAAAATTCACATTGAAGTAAGGAATGATAATGACAGCCGTTTTTGTGCAAAAATGATTCAGAAGTTTTTTGAAGAAAACCATATAAATCAAGTATTTACACATCCATATACGCCACAAGAAAATGGTCATATTGAGAGTTTTCATGCTATATTAGCAAAAAAACTAAAACCATATCGTTTTTGGTCGCTCCAAGAATTGGAACAGGTTTTAGTGCTTTTCTATGAAAAATATAACAACGCAAGATTGCACTCATCAGTTTGCGATTTGCCTCCAAATATTTTTTTAGAATCTTGGAATAAAGGGTATATCGACCAATTTGAAGACGAAAAAAAAAGGAAAATCAAATTCAAACTCAACATCCCATACCATCAAATATCGGGCAATACGAGCTGGAAGTGCAGTTCCTTGCAAAATTTAGTGATTCCGCCTTTTTTGGCGGATGAACTAAATTTTAATAAAAACGAAATGGTCAGCGCTGAGACATTTCTTCAAACATCGGTGTAAAACTCGCCGGTCGTTTGTTCCTTGCATGGCAAAGATATAAACAGTTTTTGTATATTTGCAACAACATAAATTAAAAAGTCCGATTAATAGGGGGCTAGACCACGATTTAGATTAAAAAATGAAGAGGATGAAAAAAATATTACTTTTAAATTAAGCGACTTGACTAATTTTAAAATTATCAAAGACAAAAAAAATAATGTTAAGGGAATAGTTTTTTTAGTTAAAGACCACAAAAATTATTATCATCATGCCAATGGGCTATATATAAATAAAGTTCATTTTGATTGGATAGAAATATCAAAATACATATCGCCATCATATAAAAAGAGATTGTTTTAGGAGGAGATTTTAAACCTTTTTTACATAAAAAACATTACCTTAAAAATATCCTCTAAAATTTGGTAGTTCAAAATAAATTACTATATTTGACACATAATTGATTGCGAATCCTCCTCTTCTTCACAGAAGCTAATCAAAAAAAGTATGCAAATACAAAAAAGAGGTATTCTAAATTCAATTTAGAGTACCTCTTTTTTGTTTTTCTAGTGAGCAAATGTGAAGGAGGTATTCAAAAAACGAATTATTTATAAACAATTTTAAATTAAATTATCATGGCATTCAAAGCACTATTAGAAATCGAAGGAAACGAGTATCAAGTATTATTCTCAAAAGTAGATATGACCCGCCACGTGGACGGAAAAGGCGCTGTTTCCTCTGAAGTAAAAGGCGGTAGAGTTAATGTAAAAGTAAAGTCAACAGACAATACTACTATTATTGAACAAGCAGTAAACAGCCAACACAAACCTGTTTCAGGAAAAATTAAATACTTCAAAGCAGATTCTGAACAAGTAATGAAAGAATTGGCTTTTGAAAACGCATTTATCGTGTTTTTCAGCGAAGTATTAGATGCCTTGGCAGAAACGCCAATGACTACCGAAATTACTTTCTCAGCAGAAAAAATTACTTTAGGTAACGCTACTTTAGACAACAACTGGGCTAAAGTATAGTTTCTTTATAAACAAAAAGCAGTTACTAGTGCTGCTTTTTGTTTTTTATTTGATTTTAAAACCATTCAATTATGCTAAAATCTGCTATATTAAAATCGTATTCGGGTAAAAATAAGAATGCAAGTTTGTTGGGGATTAAAGCACCATCTTATAATTCTTTTTCTGAAGAATGGGAAGGAGCAAACGTGCTTTCTGAAATGATAAATAGAAGGAGTACAGAAACAATTATATTTCCAAAAGATGAAAAGTATGGAGAAAAGTATCCAAGATTCGTTAAGATTCTAAAACAATTATATAATTATGTTTACAATAATGATAATGTATTCAAATGGTTGTCTCATTATTCGGGATATACTCCTACCGAAGTTTTGGAACAATTAAAATATGGACAAGGCGTTTTGATAATTGCTAAAGATAATACAGCGAAGTATGGTGAAACTCCACATAGTGCAACTGATATAAAAGTTAATCTAAAATGGGTAAGAGGTTTAGAAATGACTAAATTAAATGAAACAATACAAGGGACATCATTTTTGATAGTTGCAACGATACTTCATGAGTTTGTTCATTATGGAAGGTCAAAAAATAAATTGGATAGAGTCTATGAATATGGATGGGGTTTTGAAAGAGAAGCTTTTGGAGAGATTGTAGATAAAGATAATGCTAATTCCTTATATCAAAAAAATGGTTGGAGTTTTAAAAAATAATATAAGTCTTTTTATTCTTTTATGCCTATTTCTATCCTGTGACGAAAAGGTAATAGATAATAGTGAATTTATTGAAAATAACTTTTTGAAAATAGTAGATACAGTAGCATATAGGTATGGAGCTTTTGTTTTGCCACCACCATCGCCAAACGATACAATTATTAAAGTTCCTTCTTATACAAATTTAGCTCTTGAATTAAATAATGATATAAAATATAATGGAAAAATAAATCAAGATGTACTTTTCTATTTTAATTTAAACAAAAAAATAAAAACAGAATTTAAAGATTTATTAAAAAATGGGAGTTATTCGGAATTTTCGTTAAGTAAAAATTTCCCGAAGAAAATAGGGAAATATTCTATTTTTTTTGAAAAGAGTAAGGTCAATAAAAAAATTAAATACGCAGGAAGAATTGATATTAATAATTTCAAGATATATATAAACAAAGCTTTTCTAGTACTTACCGAGTCAGTTGGCAAATGTGAAAGAACGTATCTTTTACTTTTTGAAAAGAAAAATAATAATTGGGTTATTTTAAAGAAAGAGATTTTATATGTTTCCTAATTATTCAAACAGAATTTACAGCTACTTGGATAAGAAATTATCAATTAGTAAAATAATTATTTGATAAAATGGTATAGCCTGAAATAGTTTGCAACTTACAATATAGAATTTGAAAATATGAAAAACACTCCAATAAAAATATTCCAATATTATGATAAATGTTTTCTGATTGTATTACTAATATGCTTCAGTTGTACAAATGCAGTCAAAAAAGGAAATAATTTAGAAAATAATTTAGAAAATAAATCTATTGACTCATCCACTATTGTTCAAAAAAAAGCGGAAAATATTATTCTTTATAAACTAAAAATGAACTTTTGTATTGGCAATTTTAATGGAGATGGAATTAGAGATACTATTTTTGTACATAACTTTTCAAAATTATTGAAAGCAGATTTAGAAAATACTCCAGATCCCACAAAAAATGAATGGGACGATGTTGTAAAATGGTATTTAAGACAAGATTCAGATTTATATCTTTTTATTAATAAAACCAAAAAACAGACACTACACTTGGGAAGAGCTCAAGGGCTTTATTGTTTATTAAACATCGGAGATGCTAATTTTGATGGTAAAGACGAAATTGCTTTTGTAGTCGATTATTTGGATTTTAGTAATTTGAATAGTTGTAAAATTTATTCCTTTTGTCAAGGAAAATGGGTAGCATTGAAGCAATTTAATGTCAATGAAAGTGCTTTCGATTTTCTATCAGCTCAAGAACCACTATCAGGCATTAATAACTATCTTGAAAAGAAAGGCAATCAATGGTATTACCGAGATAATTTGCAAAACGACACCAAAATGCAACTTTTAAAACTTAAAAAATGTCAATGATTGTGCTTTAATAATAATTTAGTTGTCAAAAACATAAAAAAATTAAACAAATAAGTTGTATAAGATAAGTGAATGTCAGTAATTATTATTGCAAATACCGTATTGTACATGATTAAAAAAAACAATTACAAACTCAAGCAACTATTAAAAATAAACTAATTATGAAACCCACAATAACTTTCGGAATTGATACAAAAGAGATAAGCCATTTTACTTCTATAGAATTGCATCAAACCATCAATAACCACCATCAATTTAGCATTAGTGTGCCTCATTCGGTTATCGAAAAACCACGTGCCTACACTATTGAAAATGCTCAGGCTTGGCTTGGAAAAGTAGTGCATATTGCCCTTGATGACAAAAATAATTTTCTAGGCATTATTACCAACATTCAATTTGCACAAGAAGATGACCATGTGGGCAATCAAATTATTATTACAGGTTTTTCAAAAACCATTTTATTAGAATCGGGCGAAAAACTATTCTCATGGAATGAATCTATTCTTAAAGACATTGTAAAAGAAGTCATTCAAAATGGTGCAGGTTCGCAATTGCAAAACGAAGTAGAACCCGAATATACTTCCAAGATGAACTACCAGTGTCAATACCTTGAAACCGATTTTCAGTTCATGCAACGTCTTGCCAAACAATACAACGAATGGTTCTATTATGATGGCGAAAAATTACATTTTGGAAAACCAAAAGAATTGGGTGATTCCATAACACTAGTGTATAACAAAGACCTTTCAAAACTCAACATAGCCATACAAGCTGTACCTAATAAATTTAGCGGTTTTACTTACAACGAAGAAACCGACAAAAAACACCTTGCCCAATCCAAAGATTCCGTTGCTGGTTTACCAAAACTAGGCAATGAAGCCTTTGCTTCGTCTAAAGCCGTTTTTTCAACGCCAGCCTTTAGCTACGGAATGATTACCACAGGCGACGATATGGTGCTAGAAACCTATTTAAAAAAGAAACAAGAAGCTGCGGCTTCCAACACCAACTATATAACGGCTCATTCAAAAAACCCAAAATTAAGAATAGGAAGCCTTGTAACCATACAAGCAAGCATTCACGAAAGCGTAAAATTTGTTACCCAAGATGTTGGACAATACATCATTACCGAAATCACGCACCATGCCACACACTTGGGCGAATATGAAAACAATTTTAGAGCCATACCTGCCAAAGTACTTCGACTGCCCGAACCCGATGTAGCGTTCCCGATGGCTCAAATACAACAAGCCAAAGTGATGAACAACACCGACCCTAAAAACAAAGGCAGAATTAAAGTACAAATGCTATGGCAAAGAGGACAACAACAAACCGATTGGATTAGAGTAATGACACCAGATGCGGGAAGTAGCGACAAGGTTGGTAGTAATCGAGGTATGGTTTTCATTCCAGAAGTAGGCGACCATGTAATGCTCGGCTTCCGTTACAACGACCCAAACAGACCATTCGTTTTAGGAAGTGTTTTCCATGGCAAAAGCGGTGGCGGCGGTGGAAAAGCCAACAATAAAAAAAGTTTGACCACTCGTGGAGGAAGTACAGTTACACTTGATGAAGAAAAAAACACGGTAACCGTAAGTGATCCTAGCGGAAATGTAGTTACTTTAAATGGCGACGGAACAATAACCATAAGTGCACCAAATAGAATTGACATCAATTCTAAAGAAATTAATCTGAATGCGGAAGAAAAAGTAAATATCAATGGTATAAACGAAGTGAATGTCGAAAGTAAAAAAACAACTATTGTTGGCACAAATGAGGTTACCATAAAAAGCGATACCAAAATTACAGATGAAGCTCCAATGATAACAATTAAAGGAGAAAATACGATTACAGCAGAAGGTAAAATGGTGGACATCAATGGAACTGCTATGACTAATGTTAAAGGTGGAGTGGTAAACTTAAATTAATTTTAGAAAATGAATAACGAGCACAATCCAATAGCGGTAAGAATTGGGAACATCCAACAAATTTATAACAAATCAAGAATAAATAACCCTAAAGCTAGGTTGTTTAACATGGTTTGTTATGCCGATGATTATCCTTTAGTGAATGGTTTTTTAAAACTAGAATGTTCACAATATGGAAAATCAAATGATTCGTTTGTGGTGTTCTTTATTGATTTTGTAGATAAAAATAGTTTCTATTATAAGCTAATTGAGCAATGGTTGCTTACTTTTGAAGATGACTTAAAAAAGCATCCCGACTGGAATTGGCAAGATTTCAAAACATTTCAAGAAGAATTTAAACAACTTAAAAGCAATAACACACAAGAACTTAAAAATTTCTATGTGAAAATGCTAATGAGTTTTAAACTTTTTGAAACCAGAAAGGATAATTTGTTGATTGTTGGAATTATTATTAAAAATAGTTCTAGCCTAAAATTATTAAATGAAAGCCTAAGAGAATTATTCACTGTATTGCCCAATGATATTGGCATACTATTGCTCGAAACACAAAACAAGGCTATTCATAAAGAAATGATGGAAAGTATTGGAAAACTAGGGCAAACCATCGAAATTCCCAATCAAAACATCAATAAAGCTTATAAAGAAATTGCTACACAAGGCAACCCACACGATCCACAAGTACGCTACAGAAAATGTTTGTTTGAAATTGGCGAAGCGGCTAAAGATAAAAAACAAGAAAAAGTAAAAAAACTAGGAAACGAATTAATCGACATTAGTAAAAGTACTGGTGAATTGAGTTTTTGGGCGTCATCTCATCTCATTTATGCCAGCTTTTTATTCCAATTTAAAGACGAAAAAGAACGCATCCATCAATTATTGGATAAAGGAATAAAAATGATGCTTCCAGTATATAAAGAAAAGCAAGATTGTGCAGGCATACTCATGCAATTGTACACTTTTAAAGCATCACATTATAGCATGACCAACCAACTACAGCTTGCCATTGACTATTTTCTAAAACAAGTAGCCATTGCTAAAGAAGTAAATCAAGACATGCAAGTAATCAATGGGTACAACTATGCTTTGATGGCTGCAAAAAATGAAGACAAACACCAATACAAAGACATTCTCGAAGAAGCCTTTCAATTTGGCTATGCCTTGCCCGATGAAACTTTAAAAATTATCAATTTTACTTTCATAGCCAACAGTTATTTAGAAAGTTATCCAAAAATTGATGACAAAGAAATTAAAGTTATTGCTAACCGAATGGAAACTATTTTTGGCTCCAATTGGAAAGACAATCCAAAACAAATTGCAAAAAAAATGCAAGAACAACTTCAACTAGCTAATGCCAACTAAAATATGTTACTAACCGATAATCATTTTACTGTAGTCATAGGGATTGATATCCACTTTGTAACTATAGCACCTGCAAACCCATTAGGAATACATCCCTATATTGGAATTGTTATAGATCCTGCTGATTATATCCCTTTTCTAGGAACAGATGTACATATCAATGGCATGAAAAGAGGAAACTCTGATACTGGTGGTATGCTAGTTACATTACAGCATATTATGTTATTTTCTCCATGGATTATGGCACCAATTATTGGGCATGAAAGCATGAATTTCTTTGCCTCAGAAAAAGTATATTCCGATGGCACTCGATTAAGTCCCAAAGGATATATGTTAATGACTTGTAATGATATTGGAATTCCGTTATCATTATCTGTTACTAAACCCAAAAAGAAAATAAAAATTATCCCTTCGCTTTTTGCACCTACTTCATTTTCGCTTCCTATCCCAACAGGAAAACCTGTTATGGTGGGCGGACCATATTCTCCAGATTGGGGCGGAATGCTAACAGGGCTTTTGATGAGTATGGGATTTAGCACATTATTACGAAAACTAAGAGGGTTAGTAAAACATCTAAATGTAAATGGTAAATTTCCAAAAGGTCTTAAAGATATCCTATGTAAGTTTGGCTTCGAACCCGTAAACCTCGTAAACGGTGCTGTAATCTATGAAGGCTCCGATTTTGAATTTACTTCCCCAATTACGCTTAATTGGGAACGCCGTTGGTATTCCGACTCTGAATATATCGGTTGGTTGGGGCATGGCGTGCATTGTGCTTATGATCGTGCCGTAGAATTATTTCTCGAAGACGATGCTCTTGGTTTACGAATGGACGACGGACGATTAGTTGCATTTCCAACCCTTCAAATGGATGAAGAATTCTACCTCCGTCAAGAAAAAACAACCCTCAAAAGGACATCAAAAGGATATGAAGCCTACGACCATACCGCACAATTGTTTTATGTGTTTGAACAATTTGACGGCAATAAATACCAATTATCGCAAATAAAAAACCACTATAACCTTGCCATTACATTTACTTTTGCCAACAACCGCATCGTTAAAATCATTGATACCGCTGGCAGAGAAATTTTGGTTACCAATAACCGACAAGGGCAAATTGAACAACTACAACTTGTGGCATCAAAAGGTTTAGAAACATTGGTAAGCTATCAATATGACGACAACCAAAACCTCATTGCTATTGCCGATGCACTAGGAAACCCAACCGTTATGCAGTTTGAAAACCACCTGATGGTGAAAAAAACAGACCGCAACGGGCAAGCTTTCTATTGGGAATACGACAAACAAAACCGTTGCACCCACACTTGGGGCGATGATGGCTGGCAAGAAGGTTGGATTGAATATTTCCCTAACGAAGGCTACAACTTGGTAAAAGATGCCAATGGTGCCGTAACCACTTATTATTACACTCCAGACCAACTCATTACACAAATTAAAGACCCAATGGGCAACAGCGAATTTTTTGATTACACCGACTACATGGAGTTGTATAGAAAAATTGACCAAGAAGGCAGAATTACTGGGTTTACCTACGACAATTTTGGCAACAAAGTATCCGTAACATACCCCGACAATACCCAAGAAATTTTTGCCTACAACGAACACAACAAACTCGTGATTGCTGTTGACCCCGAAGGGCAAAAAACCGTGTATTTGTATGACAAACAACAACCCAACCAGCTCAAAACCATTATAGACCCCGACAAGTCCACCACGTTTTTTACATATACCGATAATGGACAGATAGCAACCGTTGCCAAAAACAACAACCAACTCCAATTGGTGTATGACCAGCAGCACAACCTGATGGAATGGCACGAAAACAACCAAAAAACAAGGAATTGGCGCTACAACCACCGTGGCAGAGTAATAGCCGAAGAATTTGTAAACCAAACGGGCAATTATTTTGAATATGACCTGCTAGACCGTTTAGAAAAAATAAGCCAAAATGATGGCAATAAAATACAATTGGCATACAACAACTATGATGAAGTAATTGCCCTAAAAGACGAAAAAAACAACATCAAGTTTGAATATACGCCCATGGGAAGCCTTGCCGTGCGGGAACAAAACGGCGTAAAAGTGCGGTTTGCCTACGACAAGATGGAGCAGCTAAAAATGATACGCAACGAACACGGCGAAGCCTATAGCTTTAGCCGCAACAGAGCAGGACACATCATTAAAGAAACCGCTTTTGACGGCATAGAAAAACGCTACAAACGCAACCTTGCGGGCGAAGTATATAAAATAGAACGACCAGGCAACAAATGGACCGAATATGAACAAGATGCCCTAGGCAGAATAACCCGTGCCAACCACCACGACGGCACTTGGGAACTCTACTCTTACAACAAAAACGGGCTACTAGTAGAAGCCACCAACCAAAACGTAAGCATCTACCTAGAGCGAGATGCCAACGGACGTGTGGTAAAAGAAACCCAAAAGCAACACCTAGACAGCCCCGAAAATGCTATTGCCATAACCAATACCTACAACCAGCTGGGGCAACGCACCAGCATAGCAACCTCTTTGGGCGGAAAAATAACCACCCAATACGACCACCGTGGCAACCTGCAACAGCTAGAAGCACAAAGTGCCGAACTATTAGAAAAACAACAAAGCTGGCAAACCACCATAAAACGCGACGATGCCGGGCGCGAAATAGAACGCTTTGTAACAGGAGGACTACGCACAGAAACCCGCTACACCAGCAGCGGAAAAATAGATTCGCAACAAATTTTTAGCAACAGCAACCGCCGCACAGGATACCGCATTTATAACTGGAGCATTAACAACCAGCTAAGTAGCGTATATACCAACCTAACCCAAGACCCCACCGTATTTAACTACGACGAGTTTGGCAGCCTAGCCCTCGAAATAGTAAAATTTGATGTCTTTTACAAAACCCCCGATGCTGTGGGCAACCTCTACAAAAGCCGAGACCAAGACGATAGGAAATATGGCAAAGGAGGCAAACTGATAAAAGACGACAAGTGTTTTTACCACTATGACGCCGAAGGCAATTTAATATTAAAAAGCACCCGAGACATCACCAAACCGCTCGAACTACCCAAAGCTACCAATTTTATAGACCGCCTTTTTGGCCACACCGAAGAACAAAAAGACGAAATAGCCAACCACCAAAACTGGCAACAAGGCGACACGGCCTATACTTGGCTTGCTAATGGAATGTTAGAAAGCGTACAAAACCCCAATGGCGAACTCATACGCTTTGAATATGACGCCCTCGGACGCAGAACTGCCAAGCTAATAATTCCCCCTTTGGGGGCTAGGGGGCTTATATATAGATATTTCTGGGACGGAAACGTTTTGCTTCACGAATGGCATTATAATTTAAAAGACAGGCCAAAACTTGTAATACAAAACGGAGATTTAGTTTATACGCACCCAGAGCCAACTCCCCCTTTGGGGGCTGGGGGGCTTGTTACTTGGGTTTACGAAGAAGGCTCTTTTGCGCCGTGTGCAAAAATTGTAGGCGAAGAAAGATACAGTATCATCAATGATTACATTGGCAGACCCATACAAGCCTACAATGAAGATGGTAAATTAATTTGGGAAACAGATTATGATATTTACGGAAAACTTCGTAACTTGCACGGCGAAAGGAGTTTCATTCCTTTCCGCCAGTTAGGACAATATGAAGACGAGGAAACTGGGTTTTATTATAACCGTTTCCGTTACTACTCACCCGAAACTGGCACTTACATTTCTCAAGACCCAATTGGGATATTAGGCGGAATGGCAATGTATGGATTTGTAAAAGACATCAATAGCAGAGTAGATATTTTTGGATGGTATTCCGATTTATTAGGAAGCGGAATGGGACATCATCTTATGCCAAGATCAGTTGCAAATAATTTAGGAATAACAGAATTAGCCCAAACAAACTCAATAGCTTGGTATCCTGACAATGGAGTTGGAACAGCTGCATTACATGGCGAGATGCACACAAACCTTATCAAAGAAGGAGTGCCATATCATGGTTCAAAATTTGCTGGAACAGCAGATGATTTCTTTGATAAAGGAGCAAAAGCGTATGATGGAATTAATACAAAAGGATATTTAAAAATTCCTGGAACAAACAAACCTTTATTTGAGAATTTAACTCCTAAAGAAGCTTTAGCTAAACTCAAAGAGTTATTTGAAACCAATAAAATACCTTGTAAATAATTTAGTAATATTTAAAATTGAATTTATATGACAAACAAAACTTTAAGTGTATATGATTACGGAATATTTCTATTATCTGAAGAAGTTTTTCTAGATTTTTTAAAAAATAATAAAGTAAAATCTAAAAACATATTGAATGTATTCCAAAAAAAGCATGATTTATATTTAGAATCTATTTTACAAGGGGCTTGGTTACCAATACTTCCTATTGATTCTGTAAAATATAAAATTAAAATAACTAATATTAATGAAAAATTTGATGATAATTGGGAAAATAAATTAGAACAAGAACAATTCAATTTAAAAATCATTAATAATGTATGGATTGGTTCAATTAGTGAACTTCTTGAATTTAATAAAAGTATGTTTGAGAAGGATTTTATTTCTCAAGAAACATTAGATGGTATTAAATTATTTACAGGTTATAAATACAATTTAATTTCAGGATTATTTCAGGTTAAAATCGAAGGTTTCAAAAGAAAACAATTATTAGATTATCCAAATGCAAATTTTGGTTTTCAGTTTACATTTAAAAAAGTTGATAGTTTTGATGGTTTTAAAGACCCCAGAGAGGATGATAAATATAATTTTAATGTAGCTCAAATGTAAAAAATAGTTGCAAACGAAACTTTTTCTATTATAAACGATTATATTGGCAGACCAATACAATGTTATAATGAAAGCGGTAATATTGTTTGGGAAACAGATTACGACATTTACGGAAAACTTCGTAACTTGCAGGGCGAACGTTCTTTTATACCATTTAGACAATTAGGGCAATATGAAGATGTAGAAACGGGGTTGTATTACAATAGGTTTAGGTATTATTCTCCTGATAGTGGTTTGTATATTTCTCAAGACCCGATTGGCTTGGCTGGGAATAACCCTAATTTTTATGGATATGTGTTTGATAGTAATAGTCAAATTGACCCGTTTGGATTAACAGTATGGGGTGATTTGGGGATGAATTTTAATGAATGGTTTAATCAAGCTTCTCCTCAAGATATTACTGATAATTTAAAGAGTGTTAAAGACGCATTAAGATCTCCTGGCGGTAAACATGAATTATTTCCTGTATCACAAGCTGCAAAGGCTAAAGAACTTGGTTTTACAGCGGAAGAAATAAAAAAAATGAGTGTTAATACTGACAGGATAACTTTTGAAAATGTTACTGACGCTTTAGGTAATCCAGTTCCTGACGGAACGCATCATAATAGTCGAGCAGGAAGAAATTTTCATAATAAATTAATAGATGCACTAAAAGATGCAAAATCAAAATTAGATGCAAAAAAAATAATTGCTAGACATCACAAAGCACACATGAAATTAAAATGTAAATAAATAATTATGGATTATACAGATAAAATATTTTTATGGTTAGGGATTTTCAATGGTTCAAAGAATGAATTTAATTTATATTTTGATCAATCAAAAGGATATCTATTAGACGAATATGGGAATGATAGATTGCCAGAGGAAATAGAGTTAAGTCAGTTTTCTAAAGATTTGGGCGAAGATTTTACATACGATGAAGATTTTATAGGCTACCTATTGTTTCCTAATTCTATTGAAATTTTAGAAATATTAGAAGAAGTTCCGATTAATCATTCGGAAAAAGAATCAGTTATTAAAAAATGTATCGAATTAGGTTTAAATGACGCTAATGCAGTATATTGGTATTCTGATGAAATAACTCCAAACCCCAATATAAGTTATAATGGTTTAAAATATATTGGTGAATATTTAGCAGAATAGGAAAATTATTTATTAAACAACGCCCAAGACTAAAAGTTACAGATGATGATTTAGTTTACGACAAAAAAGAACCAATAGAAAACCTCATAACATGGGTTTACGAAGAAGGCTCATTTGCGCCGTGTGCAAAAATTGTAGGCGAAGAACGATACAGCATTATAAACGACTACATTGGACGACCTATACAAGCCTACAATGAAGATGGCAAATTAATTTGGGAAACTGATTATGACATTTACGGACAATTGCGTAACTTGCTCGGCGAACGTTCTTTTATACCATTTAGGCAGTTAGGGCAATATGAAGATGAGGAAACAGGGTTGTATTACAATAGGTTTAGGTATTATTCTCCTGATAGTGGTTTGTATATTTCTCAAGACCCGATTGGGTTGGCAGGAAATAACCCGAATTTTTATGCTTATACTTTTGATTCAAACTCAAGAATAGATATATTTGGATTAGACGAACTATATGCTTTATTAGCCAATAAAGACGGTTGGTATCCAGTAATGGAATGGGGCAAAAAAGACCCGATTGGAGAAGTTTTTCTAAAAGAAGGTGAAGTTTGGAAAATAGGTACTTCAAAGGATGCAAAGACAAGATATAAAACCAAATATCTAGATGATTTAAATTTAGAAATGAAAGTTTTATATAAAGATATATCAAAAAAATCAACACTCTTTTGGGAGAATATGAAACTTAGAGGCTATTTATCATGGAAAGGATTTTTACCAGCTGGAAATAAATGTAAACATTAATTTAAAAAAATACATTTTTATTATGACATTCAATATTGTTACAGATACTGCGGGTTCAAGAGTTGCAGAATTATCTAAAGAATTATTAAGAAAAATTCAAGAAGAGATAATTAATAATTTTTCCAAGTATAATTTTAGAATAGGAATTGGTATAAGATGCTTGCCAGATTCATACAATAGAAATTCTTTTGTTAGATATTCAAATAAAGATAGTTATCTTACTATAGATTTTTGTGTATCATTAGAAGAGTATGAAAAATTATATAAAATAGAACAAAAATTTGAATTAGGAAAAACCTTTTTAGAATGGTTAGAAAAAGGTTTAGAAAATAAAAGTTTCTTAAAAAGCAATCCAAGTTTTGACAAAGAAGAATTTGTAAATTATATAATTAAATTAGGTAAAGAAATTGGATGGTTTGTTGATGAAGTCGATTATAGTCAAGATTTAGAATATTAAATTCAAAACATAAATTAAACCATCAAAAAAATTGAAATTATTAATATCCTTTTTAAGTTATTTATGTTGCTATGTTTCATCGGCAAACCCCACCGTATTTAACTACGACGAGTTTGGCAACCTAGCCTGCGAGTATGTAAAATTTGATGCCTTTTACAAAACCCCCGATGCCGTGGGAAACCTTTACAAAAGCCGAGACCAAGACGACAGAAAATATGGCAAAGGAGGAAAACTGATAAAAGACGACAAGTATTTTTACCACTATGACGAGGAAGGCAATTTAATACTAAAAAGCACCCGAGACATCACCAAACCGCTCGAACTACCCAAAGCTACCAATTTTATAGACCGCCTTTTTGGCCACACCGAAGAAGAAAAAGACCAAATAGCCAACCACCAACAGTGGCAACAAGGCGACACCGCCTATACTTGGTTAGCTAATGGAATGCTTGCCAGCGTAACCAAAGAAGACGGCACAACAGTAAAATTTGAATACGATGCCCTCGGACGCAGAACCGCCAAGTTAGTAATTCCCCCTTCGGGGGTTAGGGGGCTATTCCGCTACTTTTGGGACGGCAATGTGTTATTACACGAATGGCATTATGATTTAAAAAAACGCCCAAGGCTAAAAGTAACAGATGACGATTTAGTTTACGACAAAAAAGAACCCATAGAAAACCTTATAACTTGGGTGTATGAAGAAGGTAGTTTTGCACCGTGTGCTAAAATTGTAGGCGAAGAAAGATACAGCATAATTAATGATTACATTGGACGACCTATACAAGCCTACAATGACCAAGGAAACCTTATTTGGGAAACCGATTACGATATTTACGGACAATTGCGTAACTTGCGTGGCGAACGTTCTTTTATACCATTTAGACAATTAGGGCAGTATGAAGATGTAGAAACTGGGTTGTATTACAACAGGTTTAGGTATTATTCTCCTGAAAGTGGGGTTTACATAAGCCAAGACCCGATTGGGTTGGCTGGGAATAATCCTAATTTTTATGCTTATGTTTGGGATTCTAATTCTCAATTTGATTTATTAGGTCTAGATGGTGGTTTAACTTCATTCATTGGGGATGCTTTACACCCAGGAACTGTTACTGCTGATAATCCTGGTGGAGTTTATACAGTAAAAGCGACGGGAAATTATCAAGGTGATAAAGCTGCCTTATATGGTGAAGCTAATTTGAAAGAGAGTTTTTCACCCGATTATGTCGCACACCATATAAGTTATGACGCAAATACTAATACAATGCAAATGCAACTTGTTAAACAAGATGTTCACTCAAAAGTAAGTCATATCGGAGGTGTTAAAGATTATAGAGAAGCACATAATGGTAAAGGGTATGAAAGTTCTAAGAAAAAAACTAAAGTTAAATGTAAGTAGTATGAAATGATAAATAAATTATTTAAGAGCAAAAATTTAAACTTCCAAATCTTGAACGAAGGTATAACAAAAGAACAAATTGAAAATGTAATTTCACAAGATTTCAAAGGGAAGATTGATTTCGTTCAGTTTTATCTTGCACTCGATGGTGTATATTTTCCAGAAGGTGCAGAAGTAAGCACAGAACAGTTTCAAAAGGATGACGACGAAGAATATTATGAACTGGAAATAGAATACATTTATAGTATTGAACATATAAATAAAATGTGGGAAGCAATTAAGGAACGCTCAGAAGTAGCAAAGAAATTTATGGAAACACATTTTTCATTTGCAAGAGATGCAGCTGGGAATGAGTTTTTTATTGAAATTCCAACGGGTATGATAAAATATATTTCTTGGGAATATGATATTGAGGAGGGACTTATTGGTGTTGCTAATAATTTTAAAGAATTCTGTTTGGCTATTGAACCTTTAATTTAATTACTTGGGGTTATGAAGAAGGCTCTTTTGCGCCGTGTGCAAAAATACAAAACGGAGAGACTTTTTCTATTATAAACGATTACATCGGCAGACCTATTCAATGTTATGATGAAAGCGGTAATATTGTTTGGGAAACCGATTACGACATTTACGGACAGTTAAGAAATTTAAAAGGAGATAGAAGTTTTATACCTTTTAGGCAGCTGGGGCAGTATGAGGACATTGAAACATCATTATATTATAATAGGTTTAGATATTATAATCCTGAGACAGGTGTTTATATAAGTCAAGACCCGATTGGCTTGGCAGGTAATAATCCGAATTTTTATGGGTATGTGTTTGATTCAAATTCAGAAGTGGATTTGTTTGGATTAGAAAAATGTATGCTATCTAATGCAGATAAGGCTAAGTTGAAAAAATTATATAGTGATGATGGAATAATAAATCCACATGATCATCATATTGTAAGAGAGAAAGCACCTCCTAAATGGTCAAAAGAATATAAAGATTATGTAACTAAATCGCAAGACATTATTAAGAAAGAGGGAATTGGAGTTAATGATGATATACGTAACTTTACTAGAGCTCAAAATGGAGGAGGTGCACATACACAAAAAGCTGCTAAATATGTATATGAGCAATTATCAAAAAGTGAAAACATAACGGAAACTTTGAAAGATTTAGCAACGCAAATGAATAAAGGAATATTTTATTAATCTTAATAATTAAATGATAATGATTGATTTTAACAAATTTAAAATAGAACTAAAAGAGGCGACAAAAGTATCTTTTCTAAAAATTTCTAATACACAAAATTTATATGCATTTGGTTTATTATCGGATGAGAATTGTCAAACAATACTCCCTGTAGCAAACACTTTAGACTATTTACAAAAATCAAGAGAAGATTATGATGATTTAGATAGTATGCTTTGCAAATTTGAACCAGATGAATGGGATTTTGATTTATTAAATAATGAAACATTGTTTAAACCATTAAATAAAATATTATCAGAAGAAGATGAAAATAATGAAAAAAGTTTGAAAGAGTTTGAACTATTTCAAAACAAATTTTATGATACTTGTATACAGGTTTTAATCGAATTGAAAGAAGAAAATTTTTTCTTGAATAACTTTAATAAAGATGTTTTTTTAATTTTTTCTGTTTCAGAATATGAATTTGAAATTAATAAGTTAAAAGAAATGATAAAAGAATTGAATACAGAAAATTATACAAATGAATATTTAGATTGGATTTCTACTTGGGAAAATGAATAATAAATTGCCAGCATACAAAACCCCAATGGCGAACTCATACGTTTTGAATACGACGCCCTCGGACGCAGAACTGCCAAGCTAATAATTCCCCCTTTGGGGGCTAGGGGGCTTATAAATAGATGTTTTTGGGACGGCAACGTACTTTTACACGAGTGGCACTATAATTTAAAAGACAGACCAAAACTCGTTATACAAAACGGAGATTTAGTTTATACGCACCCAGAGCCAACTCCCCCTTTGGGGGCTGGGGGGCTTGTTACTTGGGTGTACGAAGAAGGCTCTTTTGCTCCATGTGCAAAAATAGTTACAAACGAAACTTTTTCTATTATTAATGATTACATTGGCAGACCTATTCAATGTTATGATGAAAGCGGTAATATTGTTTGGGAAACCGACTATGACATTTACGGACAATTGCGTAACTTGCGTGGCGAACGTTCTTTTATACCATTTAGACAACTTGGGCAATATGAAGATGTGGAAACGGGGTTGTATTATAACCGTTTTAGATACTACAACCCTGAAAGTGGTTTATATTTGAGTCAAGACCCGATTGGGTTGGCAGGAAATAACCCGAATATGTATGCTTATACGCATGATAGTAATTCAGAAGTGGATTTGTTTGGATTGTCAAAAACACCAACATATAAACTTCAGAAAATTTGGAAAGATTATGTTGGAAAGCCTCATACTAATCCAGATATCCACCATGGTTTTCCAGAAGAATTTGCAGATAAATTTAAAGACATGGCAGATATTGATGTAAATAATCCTGAAAATTATTATAATTTAACAAAAAAACAACACACAACAAAGCCAGGTATTCACACGAATAGTTCTCGTCTTGGGAAAAATTGGAATAAAACATGGGAGGGTATAATTGATCACGTAGAAAAGATGAATCTTACAAAAGCAGAGAATAGAGAAATGTTTCAAAAAATATTAAAAAGTATGGCTAAAAAAGAAAGAATAAGCAAGAATAATGCAAAAGCAATTAAATGTCATTAATTTTAATTTTAATAAATCATGTTTGAAATAAATATAGAAAAAGAAATAGAAAAATTCATAAGAAGAAATACTTTAATAAATAATTTAAATAAAATTCCTATTCGTGATAATTTTTATAATGAATATATTTCAAAATATAAATCTCATAAATTAAATGCAGATATAGATATTTTCGATTATGAAAAGACCTTGGTTAAAAATTCATATATTAAAAAAAATTACCCAAATCTGAGTGAGAATTTATGGATAATTGCCGATTCAGGACAAGGTGATGAATGGTTTTTAAGTAAAAGAAATGAAAAAATACTGTTCTACGATCATAATAAAGGTGAGTATGTTGAAGATGGTTTTATTGAAATGGATTTAACTTTTAAAGATTTCTTACAATTAGGATTGATTCTTAATAAGTTAGAAGAGTATTTAGGTCAAGGAATTGATGAAGAAATTTTTAAAAAACCTTTTATTGAAAATTTAAATAAAATAAATAAGAATTTATTTAATATTTACCCATATAAATATTTTTAAAATAAAACTCTAACAAGCTATCTCTATTTAGCGAACAAAAGTAAAGTAGAAAAATACAGCATTATCAACGACTACATAGGCAGACCCATACAAGCCTACAACGACCAAGGCAATTTAGTTTGGGAAACCGATTACGATATTTATGGACAATTAAGAAATTTAAAAGGAGATAGAAATTTTGTACCTTACCGCCAGCTTGGGCAGTATGAAGATGTAGAAACTGGGCTTTATTACAACCGTTTTAGATATTACTCGCCTGAAAGTGGGGTTTACATAAGCCAAGACCCGATTGGGTTAGATGGAGAAAATCCAAACTTTTATGGATATGTGTTTGATTCAAATTCAGAAGTGGATGTTTTTGGGCTTGCGGGAACTCCTTGGCTACCACAACCTGATGTTATATCTAAAGGGCCTCATTTTTATGCTGGAGATGGCATAACAGAGTTAAAATTAAAACTCGATGGTAATGGAAAGGTTGACTTTGAGGAAGTTTTTACAAAGGATTCTGGTACATCAAAACTGAATAAAGCAATAAATGATGCTCTACAAAATTTTGTTGTTGCAAAAGAAGCTTATATCAAATGTGAAGATTTTTTAATGCAAATAGAATCATTTAGACTTTGCGGATGGGCTGCTTATGAAAAAGGAGATGTAAAACTTGCTAATCAATATTATATTGAAGGCTATCAATTATATCCTAATTTATCTCAAGAAATTGCAGTAAATTCAACCTTCCCATACATAGTAAAAAAATTAATGTATAATAATGATAGAGAAAAAATAATTTCAAATATTCAAATGAATAAAGATATGACAACATTATTTGGCGAAGACTGGAAAGAAATAGCAGATAGTTATGGAAAATTAAATTCAGTAGCATGAGACCAAGACACAGACACGTAACGGAAGCCGAACTAGCATATAGAAAAATGATTAACGAATGGTTTGAATTGATTCCTGAACCCTACCGTATGCCGTTTTCTATAATTGCATTGGCATTGATATTTTTTTTTATGATTAGATACATTTTTGGCAGACAAGTAGGCTACACAAAAAAACATAACATTTTAGGTGCAAAAATTTCTTCTGCCACATTACAAACCCTTGTTTTTATGCTGTTTATGGCTATAAGTACACTACTATCTTTATATTATTATCAAAAAACAAAATTATGAAATCGCCATTAACACAAGTTTGCTTGCAAACACCAATGAAAATAGCGATACATATGCACCAAAAAATAAATAATATTTACATATGAAAGAAAATAATACTGAATTTTTAGAAAATATTAAAAATTGGATAGTTCAAATTGTTCATGAACACCCTTTTTATATATATTTAGTTGTAATGTGCTTTTTAGGTCTCACGTTATTAGGTTTATACTTAAATTGGAAGTGGACGTATTTCCATAGAGATAATATAAATACTTTTTGGATGAATTTTTTGCATGAAAATTTTAGCGAGAAATCAATTAGGATAACTCATGCTTTTTTAACAATCATTATAATGATTTTAGTTTCTTTCATTTATTTTCAAAAATTTTTTAAGTAATAAAAAAATATGAAAGAATAATTTTTAGAATTTACAGACAAATTAAAAATTTATTGGAGCCTATTTTTTGATGGGCATCCACTTAGACTTTATTTATTAGCAATGAGTTTGTTAATATTTTATTTGTTTGGATTGTATTTTGATTGGAAATGGACAGCGTGGTACAACCCAAATTCAGATAGTTTTTGGCGCATATTCTTGTATGAAAATTACGACCGAAAATCCATTAGAATTGTATATGCTATTAGTGTAATTATTCTTATGTTATCACTATCAGCAGCGTTTTATTTAAAATACATAAAATAACTGAATAAATTATGTCAGATTCAAACAACTCTTTCTTTGATAATGTAAGTACATAAATTACAAAATCAGCAACTGATCAAAAGGAAAAAATATCTAATTCTGTTACTAAGGCAGAAAACATTTCCAATAACAATAATTTAAGTGCTTCAACAAAAATAGTTGCTGGTGCTTTTGCTGCCAAGGAGGTTTATGATTCAATTACTAAAGCAATACCAAACATAGTAGATGCAGCTATAGAAGCACCTATATTGGGAATAATTGGTAGTTTAGGACTAAAAGGAATGGCATGTTTACCTATTGCCAAACAACTCGATCCAGTATTAGGTATAGACATACACATGGTTACCTTGCCTCCATCTGGTCCTGCACCAATACCTATGCCTCATCCTTTCATTGGTATGTTATTAAATCCTCGTGATTTTATTTCAATAGCGGCTGCGGTAGTCGTTGCTGAATTCAAAGACCCAATTGTGCCTGTAGATTCAGAAAATCCAACTGAAAAAGAACAACATGATATGAATATTGAGGCTATAAAAGACATTACATATAGCATCATAAAAAGCAAATATGGACTAAATGCAACCGTTTTTATTGATGGTAAATTTCCTAGAGCAGTGGCAGGAACTCCTACCAAAAACATTCCTCATTTTCCTATGGGTGTAGGTTTTCATAAGGTATATTCAAGAATGGTAAAAAAAGACAACGGTCACTCTTTACTAGGTAGTTTAGTAGCTCTTGCTGATGGTGCTCCTATTAGTGGTGGTCAAGCCCATCTGTTTAATTGTTGTTGGGATATTGGAATATTTTCACCACATTCTAAAAGCAAAAGAAGAAAAATTGGGGTAGAACTTTATCTACCTACAGGAATAATCATTCCTTTACCAATGTCTAAAACCATTTTAACAAACCCAATCCCTGCTCCGTTCAACCCTATTGCTAAATTGCAAGAATTTGTTAAAAGCAGTTTTGGTAGGTTTTTTAAAAAGAAATTAAAAAACAAAAAATTGGCGGATAAATTACATAGTAAAGTTGGAGGTGCTGGACTAGGTAGTAGAATGCTCCACAAAGCCATCTGCACCGTTACAGGTCACCCAGTAGATGTAGCCACTGGAAACTTTTTTACCGACGAAGAAGATTTTTTCCTCCCAGGCCCTGTGCCACTGTCTTGGGAACGAACCTATTATAGCAAGTCCGATTATGAAGGGCCATTAGGCAACGGTTGGCATCACGCCTACGATATGGCAATGCACATTGATTATGACACCAACACCGTTTCCATACGCCTTGCCGATGGAAGACCTATGGCGTTTGAACTGCCAACACCCGAAATCCCTTCGTTTAACCTTGCCGAACCGAAATCTGGATATATTGGTAAGAAAAAAGCACTATCAGACAAAGAGGTAAAATATTTATTTAAAAACCAACAGCAAAACATTGTCTATCTGAATAAAACCATAGATACTTTGCAAAAACAAGTTACAAAAATAAATGAAATACATTCCAAATCAACAAATGTTATCCATCAGCAAATAAAAACCATTTACACCCGTTCAGGACATACTTTTTCATTTGTCTATTTTATTAGTTGGATTTATTTTGTTGTTTTTCCTTAAAAATATTCTATAAAAAATTTGGTAGTTCAAAATAAATTACTATATTTGACACATAATTGATTGCGAATCCTCCTCTTCTTCACAGAAGCTAATCAAAAAAAGTATGCAAATACAAAAAAGAGGTATTCTAAATTCAATTTAGTGTACCTCTTTTTTGTTTTTCTAGTGAGCAAATGTGAAGGAGGTATTCAAAAAACGAATTATTTATAAACAATTTTAAATTAAATTATCATGGCATTCAAAGCATTATTAGAAATCGAAGGAAACGAGTATCAAGTATTATTCTCAAAAGTAGATATGACCCGCCACGTGGACGGAAAAGGCGCTGTTTCATCAGAAGTAAAAGGTGGTAGAGTTAATGTAAAAGTAAAGTCAACAGACAACACTACGATTATTGAACAAGCAGTAAACAGCCAACACAAACCTGTTTCAGGAAAAATTAAATATTTCAAAGCAGATTCTGAGCAAGTAATGAAAGAATTGGCTTTTGAAAATGCTTTCATTGTATTTTTCAGCGAAGTGTTAGACGCTTTGGCAGAAACGCCAATGACAACCGAAATTACTTTCTCGGCAGAAAAAATCACTTTAGGCAACGCAACTTTAGACAACAACTGGGCTAAAGTATAGTTTTTATTTACAAACAAAAAGCAGTTACTAGTGCTGCTTTTTGTATTTTTTAAATAAAAAACAAAATTATTAATGTATGGTATTTGAAGATGTAACTTTAAAACATGGAGAAACACTTTCACAAATCGCAAGTGATTATGGATATAATTCTTGGGATTGGAAGATAATTTGGGATCATCATATAAATTCTGATTTGAAAAACAAAAGGCAAAAACCAGAAAACCTATTAGTTGGTGACAAGATAATTATCCCTTTACCTTGGAAAATAATTAGTAAAAACATGTCGGTTTATCCAAATAATAGCAATCGGTTTGGAATTACAGTAAATAGAGATGGTGCCAAAGGTAACAAATTAAGATGGGTGCAAACGGTTTTTCAAGACAATCAGCCGATAGGATTTACCGATTCATTTTGTGCTGACGCATGTCCTGGTGATGATGATGACCCTTTTTATTATACAACAAATGAAATAAAAAATAATTCAAACTATAGAAAATCATTTTATGATGCACCATGGAGAGGTCCGCATCCATTAAGAACTACTGCTTGGAGGGCAGTCCTATCTATTTGTAGTGTTTCTGATTTGCAAGTATCAGTATTTGAATCAATAGTTTGGGGAGTTGATTTTGGGAAAAACGGTATAAATACAAAATACCCACCTAGAAAAGCAACACAGCAGGAGATTTCAGGTCATTTAAGACTACTAAAAATCGGTAAGGGAAAAACAAAAACATTTAAAGATGGTGGATGGACTTTTAGAGAAGCTCTAATTTATTAATATTTAATAGACTCTGACTAAAATTGAAAAATGAAATATTTGATAGCTTTTTTTATACTAATAACTTTCAGTTATTGCAATTCAAAAACTGAACAAATTGTTGTAATTAACCAAAATAATAAAGAATTTGAAACTGTAAAAATGGATACTATTAAAAAGAACAAAGCAAAAGCTGTTATAAAAGCGAAAGCACTTAATACAGGTGTTGGAGATAAATATTTATATCAAAAAATTGAGGTTTTAGAAGTTATAAAAAACAACACTAACTTTATTTTTAAGGATACACTTATTGTGGCACATTATAGCTGGAAATTAGGTGTTCCTTTAGGAAAAGAATGCATTATCTACTTAACTCCATGGCCTTATGGAAGTGAGTCTTTAAATGAAGAAAAACAATGGATGTTACTTGATGGCGATGGAGAGTATGCCTGTGAGATTCAAAAATAAAGAAACTATCAATTAACAAAATAATTATGAAAACAAATTTTTCAATTATATCACTTTTTTTTATTATTGTTTTTACATCTTGTAATCAATTTAAAAACAAGGATAAATATGAAGATGATTTTTATAATAGATATTCAGGTTTAGATTATATACGATTGCCATTAATAAAACCTTTAGAAGCAATTAAATTGAAAGGTGAAAAACATTGGTCTTTAAATACGTCAAATAATCTCAATCCAATTGGAGTAACAGCTCCTATAGATTCTATAAATGTGGTGGATAAATATATTTTTGGGCATTGTATAAAATATCAAGATGAAGATTTAAAGGGATTCAAAACTCCAGAGCAATGGTTTACTATAGATACCGAAAAAAATACAATGACTTTTTTCAAAAAAGATTCGCAGATGTATAAATTTTTAAAAACAAAATCTATAAAAGATAAATTAATATTAGTAGATGTTTTAACAAAAGGATTTAAGGATGATTATTATTTGCCTTGGCTAACAAATATCAAGCTAAAAAAAGAAAATTAAATTTAACCAATTCTAAATGAAACAATTTAATATAATAAATACAGAAAATAATAAATATCCTTCAAATTAAGTTCTCTTATCAGATATAATAACACAAAAAATACCAACTATGAGTAAAACCACAATAACCTTCGGCATTGATACAAAAGAGATAAGCCATTTTACTTCTATAGAATTGCATCAAACCATCAATAACCACCATCAATTTAGCATTAGTGTGCCTCATTCGGTTATTGAAAAACCACGTGCCTATACAATCGAAAGCGCACAAGCTTGGCTTGGAAAAGTAGTGCATATTGCCCTTGATGACAAAAATAATTTTCTAGGCATTATTACCAACATTCAATTTGCTCAAGAAGACGACCATGTGGGCAATCAAATTATCATTACAGGTTTTTCTAAAACCATTTTATTAGAATCGGGCGAAAAATTATTCTCATGGAACGAATCTGTTCTTAAAGACATTGTAAAAGAAGTCATTCAAAATGGTGCAGGTTCGCAATTGCAAAACGAAGTAGAACCCGAATATACTTCCAAGATGAACTACCAGTGTCAATACCTTGAAACCGATTTTCAGTTCATGCAACGCCTTGCCAAACAATACAACGAATGGTTTTATTATGATGGCGAGAAACTTCATTTTGGAAAACCAAAAGAGTTGGGTGATTCCATAACACTAGTGTATAACAAAGACCTTTCAAAACTCAACATTGCCATACAAGCTGTACCTAATAAATTTAGCGGTTTTACTTATAACGAAGAAACCGACAAAAAACACCTTGCCCAATCCAAAGATTCCGTTGCTGGTTTACCAAAACTAGGTAATGAAGCATTTGCATCGTCTAAAGCCGTTTTTGCCACACCAGCCTTTAGCTACGGAATGATAAGTACGGGCGACGATATGGTGCTAGAAACCTATTTAAAAAAGAAACAAGAAGCTGCGGCTTCCAACACCAACTATGTAACGGCTCATTCAAAAAATCCAAAATTAAGAATAGGAAGCCTTGTAACCATACAAGCAAGCATTCACGAAAGCGTAAAATTTGTTACCCAAGATGTTGGACAATACATCATTACCGAAATCACGCACCATGCCACACACTTGGGCGAATATGAAAACAATTTTAGAGCCATACCTGCCAAAGTGCTTCGACTGCCCGAACCCGATGTAGCATTCCCGATGGCTCAAATACAGCAAGCCAAAGTAATGAACAACACCGACCCTAAAAACAAAGGCAGAATAAAAGTACAAATGCTATGGCAAAGAGGACAACAACAAACCGATTGGATTCGTGTAATGACACCAGATGCGGGTGGACCAAGCAATAGAGGATTTGTGTTTATTCCAGAAGTGGGCGATTATGTGATGTTGGGCTTTAGATATAACGATCCCAACCGTCCGTTTGTAATTGGTAGTGTATTTAACGGCACAACGGGTGCTGGTGGAGGCAGTGGAAACAATAGCAAAACCATCAAAACCAAAAGTGGAAGTACCATTGCTTTTCAAGAAGATAAAAAAAGTATCACAATAACTGATGGTGCAGGAAATTCTGTTGCACTTGACGGTGCCGGAAACATTTCGGTATCTTCATCGGCTTCTATATCTTTATCAACAGGAGAGAGTAGTATAACTTTAAAAGCAGATGGAACCATAGATATTTCAGGAAAAGATGTTTCAGTAAATGGATCTGCAACCATCAATAATACTAGTCCGAGTGTTACAATTACAGGAAAAAAAGAAGTAAACATTAATTCTGATGACAAAATTAATGTAGATTCTAAAAACGAAGTTTCGGTTACCGGTACTGCTAAGGCAACTATTTCATCGTCTGCAACTACGGCAGTTGAAGGTACAATTATAAAATTAAATTAATATGCAAACCAATCCTGTTCAAGAAAGTATCGACAAATTAGTAAACAATTGGCAAAGAGCCTACTCCAAAAAGGGAATCAAAGTGGTTTGTATTTCTTATAAAGAAAAGGAAACTTCTATGATAGATGCTTTTATGGATTATATTTTAGCATTGGATAGTGAAATTGAAAATTTTGTTTGGGTATTTGAGTCCGAATTTTTAGACCATAAATCCTATGCTAATGCTATTTTGAAAGAAATGGAGGAATTAATAGCCACTTGGAATACAATGGATAAGCCTGCTCAATACGATACAGGAACTATTGACTGGATACCAAATTATTCATTAGTAAACGATAAAAATCCAATGTCGGTTTTGGTAAAAAATTTGAATGATTTTGCAAAATATCTATTTCCAGAAAAAAATAGTGCTGTTTGTTATGTTTTTAAAGCCTATTCCATGTCAAAAAAAGAAGCATTAAAATGGATGGACTATGCTCTTGAAGTTGATTTTGAAAAGCATGTAACTTGGACAGTAGCTCAATCGGATACCTACCCATTTTTTGAAAAAGCCATTGACTTGCACGCTTCAAAAATAGCGGTTTTAGAACCCAAAATGGATGTAAATGGATTGGTTGAACAATTAGCGGCACAAGCAGACACAACTAAACCTGAAAATAAATATAGACTGGAACTCATCAAATTGATGCATGCGGTTGAAGACAGAAATGACAAAAAAGTAAGCTTGCAAACCAAACTCTGTTTAGATATTATTTTAGAAGAATTAAAAAACGACCCTAACTGGATTTCACAAGTAGTTACCGTTTATGTTATTTTATATAACGACCAAATCGGAAATAAAAACTATAAAGAAGCCTTGTATTTTGCAACAAAAGCCGTAGAAGCTGCCGAAGCTGCAAAAAAAACAATCGAACCTTCCATGAGCTATAGATTAGCAGCACAAACCCATATTGGTAGAGGAAGCATCTATGTATTATTGGATAATTGGCAAAAAGCCCATGAAGATTATGCTCAAGCCAAATTGGATTATCAAAATTGTAACGATTTTTTAATGATGGCAGAAGCCTGCCGATTATGTGGTTGGAGTAGAAACAAGTTTGATAAATTTGAAAATGCACTACCTTTTTATGAAGAAGGATTTTATTTGCATGAAAAAATCGATGCTTCTTTAATTACAAGTTCTTCTTATCCTTTATTACTCAAAGAAGTTATTTACAATGATAAATTTATAAAATTAATAACCAAAGATAAATTAGATAAAGTACTAATTCCTTTATTCGGAAAAGACTATAGCTTTACACTTGACAACTATGGAAAACGTTAATGTAACAGAACTATTTGCCAATTTACCCTACAAAAGAATCGCCTCTTTTGCAGTGATTTTTCTGTTGATTTTTTTGAGTATGATACCTCCAAAGTATAATTTATTCGGGAAATCATTAGAAAGCAAAGAAGAAAGAATATACAACAAAAAATTAAGCAGATTAACCCATTATAAACTATCAGGTAGAACCATTACTGCACTCATCAATTTGATTTTTGTATTGATTAGTTTAGGAATTGGATTATATATTTACAATAAATCAAAATAGACTTTTATTAAGTAACCGAGATTATGAACTTTGAATATCACTATATCTATTTACTATTTACCTTCTTTTTAGGAATTTATTTTTCAGCAATACTATTAAATAAAGATTGGGTTTTATTTCCTGGAGACGGAAAATACAATTTTGATTATTTTATTAAAATATTTGGTAGAACAATAGTAAGAATTTTTATTGGAACTTTAACACTTATTGGAATAGGCATAACCTTTTCCTTATTTTATATACAAGAAAAAAAAATTAACATTAATAATTTAAAATTGAATAACATGAATTTAGAAGATTATTTTGAAAAAATAAGACAAGATCCAAATTTAGCCTATCCAATCCTTTTAGGAATAGCAATTTTTGTATTTATTGGAATTATTTTTGATTGGGACTGGATTTTCGATCCAAGAGGAAATAGTAAATTAAGATACCATCTTGAATTATGGGGTAGAAAAAATGTAAGGATTTATTCTGGAATTACCTTTCTAATTATCATTATCTGTCTTTCTTATATTGTAGTTTTTAATAAAAAATAAAAATAGTATATGGGAAGTCAATCATCAGGTGCAGATAAAAATTATTTTGAAAATGTAAGCAAAGCAGTAAATGCTTCAGTAAACAATCAAATAAATTCAACAGAAAAAAATGTATCAAACATTAACAATGCAATAAAAAATAATAATTTAAGTACTACTACAAAAGTTGCTACGGTTGGTTTAAATGCTATTCAAGCTGTTAATACAGTAAAAACTGCTGTATCTAGCATTATCAATGATGCTACAAAAGCAATTGATAATACAACCGAAAAATTGTTGATGCCTTTATTAGCTGGTTTAGGAATGAAAGGTATGGCGTGCCTTACTATTTCCAAACAGCTTGACCCTGTTTTAGGAATAGACATCCACATGGTTACTATTCCACCATCGCCTGCACCGGTGCCAATGCCACATCCCTATATAGGAATACTATTTAAACCAAGCGATTTTCTTTCTGCCTTTGTTGCTTCTATTATGCCCTTGCCTCCTGAAGCTCCAGAGGTTAAAGACGAAAACAATATCAGTGAAGAAGAACAACAAGACATCATTGTTTCTGAAGTAAAAACCATTGCTTATAATTTGATTGTATCAAATTTAACTGCAACTGTAAAAATTGGCGGTTTTATACCTCGTGTAGTAGCTGGAACGCCTACAAAAAACATTCCTCATTTTCCTATGGGTGCAGGATTTCATCCTGTATATTCTAGAATGGTAAGTAAAAATAATGGACATGCACTTTTAGGAAGCCTTTTAGCTCTTGCCGATGGCGACCCTATAAGTGGTGGAGGTGCTCACCTACACAACAGTTGTCAAGATATTGGTATTTTTTCACCACATACACTCAGACCTTCTAAAAACAAAGACGATGGAATTAAAATGGGTTTACAATTATTTTTACCAACTTCTATTATTATTCCAATTCCAACAACAAAAGGACAGATTCTTACCAACCCAATCCCTGCACCTTTTAACCCTGTTACATTGGTAAACAAAATACTTAGAGCTACCTTGGGTAAATTTTTGAGTAAAAAAATGCACAAAGCAGTTAACAAAAAAGTAAAAAATGAAAAGCTAAACGGCATGCTCCACAAAGCCATCTGCACCGTAACAGGTCACCCAGTAGATGTAGCAACTGGAAACTTTTTTACAGACGAAGAAGACTTTTTCCTCCCAGGCCCTGTGCCATTGTCTTGGGAACGAACCTATTATAGCAAGTCCGATTATGAAGGACCACTAGGCAACGGCTGGCATCATGCCTACGATATGGCTATGCACATAGACCACGACACCAACACCGTTTCCGTTCGCCTTGCCGATGGAAGACCTATGGCGTTTGAACTGCCAACACCCGAAATCCCTTCGTTTAACCTTGCCGAGCAACTCGAGCTATTTATTGACGATAGCAACAAACTCTACCTTTGGGACATCAAGGAAGATTTGTATTACTATTTTACCGATACTACTTACAATGAGGTGCATCTTTTGCAAACCGTTGCCAACAAAAACGGTTTTGCCATTCAGTTGGCCTATAACCCAAAAGGCTTTTTAGAAAAAATTACCGACTCGGCACACCGTGTTTTAACAGTAGAAAACGACAATGAGGGCAGAATACTAACCATCAACGCACCAGAACCTCGCTATAACCTAAACTTTGTTATTGCTCAATACGAATACGATGCCACAGGAAACCTAATCAAACAAACCAATGCCAACGGCGACAGCATGACCTTTGAATACCAAGGCAAACTGATGATTACCGAAGTGTGGCGCAACGGGCTCACATGGCATTTCCGCTACGACGGCACCGAACCAGGCGCTAGATGTATTCACACATGGGGCGATGGCAACATTTATAACCACAAACTGGCTTTTGAACCTGGCAAAACCACCGTAACCAACAGCCGTGGACACGATACCATATATTTCCACAAAGGCGGATTGGTAACTCAACGCATCGATGCCAACGGTGCCGAACATTTTTGGAACTATAACAAACACAACCAACTGCTCTCGGAAACCGACCCACTGGGCAACGCCTACCTTTTTGCCTACGACAAACGGGGCAACCAAACCCAAGCGACCAACCCCACAGGCGGCACCACCACCACCGAATATAACTTTTGGCATAAAAACAAACCCAACGAGGTGCTAGATGCCCTGGGCGGAAAATGGAAATGGAGCTATGACAAACAAGGCAACACCACACAAGTAACTAACCCAAAAGGTGCCGTTACCAAAATTGAGTATGAAAACAATTTGCCAAGCACCATTATTGACCCATTAGGAAACAAAACCCTGCTGGAGTATGACGAATATTACAACCTAACCCAAATTACAGAACCCACAGGTGCTGTTACCCTTTACCAATACGACAAACTAGGACGCAACACCACAACCCAAAACCACAAAAAAGCCTCCCAAGAAATAATTTATGACCTATTGGGCAGAGCCACCGAAGTAAAAGATTTTGACGGCAACCAAATTAAACTAACCTACGACGGCATAGACAACCTGCTGGAATATAAAGACAACCACACCCATGTAGCCTACAAATACAAAGGCATGTGGAAAATGACAGCACGTTTTCAAAACAACAAATACACCTATTTTGACTACAACACCGAGGAAGAATTGGTGATGATAAAAAACAACGATGCACCCTACCAATTGCAACGTGACAAAGTGGGCAACGTGATAAAAGAAACCCCGTTTGACCAAGTAGAACGACACTACAAATATGACCTAGCGGGCAACGTGATAGAAAAAATTATAGACAACTATGACCTAGGCGGCAGCAAAGCCAAAACACAATATGCCTACAACAAACTGGGCAATATAGAAACCATTACCTACCACGACGGCGTGCAACACCAGTTTGCCTACAACCCAGCCGGATTATTAACCCAAGCCATAAACCCCACTTGCGAGGTAAAGCTGGAGTATGACACCATGGGCAATATTGTGGCAGAAACCCAAAACGGACACAAAATAACCAATACCTATAATAATTTAGGGCAACGCACCCACCTGCAAAGCAGCCTTGGGGCAAACCTAAACCTAGAACACAACCACTTGGGGCAATTAGTAAAAATGACAACCCTGCCCTTCCAAAGGAAGGGAAATGACACCGCAGAGCTCCCCTCCTTCGGAGGGGCTGGGGGAGGCTTCTTTGAAGCCACCTTTGCCTATGACCAAATGGGCTTAGAAATACAACGCCTCTTGCCAGGGCAAGTGCAACAAACCACCACCCGAGATGCCTTGGGCAGACCCACCGAGCAACTCACAGGGCACGCCAGCAAACGCCAACGCAGCCGAAAATACAACTGGACCACCAGCAACCGCCTAACCCAAATTATAGACAGCGCCACAGGTACCACCAACTTTGACTACAACAAAGAAGGCTACCTCACGCAAGCCAAATATGCCGACGGCAGCACCACCAACCGCTACCCCGACGCAAAAGGCAACCTCTATGAAGACGCCAACCTCAAAGACCGAGAATATACACACGGCGGCAAACTAATAAAAAAAGGCAGTTGGCACTACAAATACAACCACCAAGGTTTTCTAACTACAAAATACAAAAAAGTAGGCAGAATATTTGTTATAAAAGAAGACGAATGGAACTATGAGTGGAACTCCGCAGGACTATTAGAAAAAGTATATAGACCAGATGGTGCCGTAGTTTCTTTTGGCTACGATGCATTAGGCAGAAGAATTTGGAAAAACTACCGCCAAACCACCACCCACTGGCATTGGGACGGCAACGTACCACTACACGAATGGAAAGGATTTGTTAGTAAAGATGCCCTCTCCGAAAACCTCATAACTTGGATTTTTGAAGAAGACAGTTTTAGCCCAATAGCAAAATTGCGTGGAAATAAAAAATACAGTATCTTAGCCGACCATTTGGGCACACCCATTGAAGCTTATGCAGATGATGGAAACCTAGTTTGGGAACGCTCTTTGAACGCCAAAGGCAAAGTTTTGAAAGAAACAGGCATACAAAACTTTTGCCCCTTTTTATACCAAGGACAATCATTTGACAACGAGATAGAACTTGCTTATAACCGTTTTAGGTATTATGATGTAGAAGATGGAAGATATATAAGCCAAGACCCGATTGGGTTGGCTGGTGGAACTGCATTTTATGGGTATGTGGAGGATGTTAATACATTTGTTGATGTTTTTGGATTAACTTCTAATCAATATAGTATAGGTGATGTTGATTCACATGGAAATTTGTCTCCAGGAAGAAATAGAAAAAAGGGTCATAACAATACAAAATCGGATGGTTTTGTTCAAAGTCACCACCCTATTCAAGATGCTTGGGCACAAAAAAGAGTAAGTGGATATAATAGAAATACTGCACCAGCAACTTTGTTAAAATCTCAATCTGGAAGTCCACATGCGAAAATAAGTGCAGCACAGAGAACTAGAAGAGCAAAACAAGGTGGATGGGATACTAATCTAAAGGAGGAGTTTAATACTAGTTATAGAGAAATGATTGATAGTGGTGTTTCTCCAAAGCAAGCCAAAAAAGCAATTAAGGATTCATATAAATATTTTGATGGTTTAAGAAGTCAAAATGCAAACAACCCTTACTTTAACATTTAATTAATTATAAATATATTTATGAATAAGAATATAATAGAAATAGAAAATAAATTTGAGATAGTTTTACCAAATCTTTATAAATTTTTTTTAGAAAATATAATAAAAGAAGAGGAAGTTTATGAAATAAATAACTCAGGAATATATTTATATGGGGCTTCAGTTGTTTTAGAAAGAAATGAGACTTATCAAATCCAAGATTTTGAACCAAGTTTTTTAATGATAGGACAAGATGGTGATTTAGGTTATTTTATCAATATAAAATCTGAAAATGAAAGTATATATAATGCTGATTTAGGTGCTTTAGGTTCAATTGAAATGACTAAAATAACAGAAAACATAACAAAATTATTAGAAATAAAATAAATTAGATTAATTTCTTAAAAACCCCGCTCCGCAAAGGTGTGCTATGAAAAGCTCCGCAAATGTCTCCTGACTTTGCGGGATTTTTTCTCCAATAGCAAAATTGCGTGGCGAGAAAAAATACAGTATTTTAGCCGACCATTTGGGTACACCAATAGAAATGTACCAAGATGATGGTTCTTTATTTTGGAGTAGAGAAATTAATGCCAATGGTAAATTAATAAAAGGCGATAATAATAGTTGCCCTTTCTTGTTTCAAGGGCAATATTATGATGCTGAAATAGAACTTGCATATAATAGGTTTAGATATTATGATGTAGAAGATGGTAGGTATATAAGCCAAGACCCGATTGGGTTGTTGGGGGGAATGATTTTTTATGGGTATGTGCATGACACAAATAATTGGTTTGATATATTTGGACTTTCTTCTTATATTAAGTTTAAAAGATGGAAAAGAGGCGATGCAATAAACAAACCATTACCAGATGGTAGTAATCCAAGTTGGGATACTGTAAGAAGTAGATATTGGAAAAATCGTCACCACGAAGCAATGAAAAATGGGAATAAAGAAGGATTTTCAGCTGATCAATTAGAAGCAATGAAAAAAGGTAATGCAGCTCAAGATTACAACCCAAATACTGGTAATATGGAATCTAGAGAATTACACCATGTAGATCCTCAACGAAATGATGGAAGTAATTCACCAATAAATTTAAGAGAAGTTACACCTGAACAACATGCAGCTATGGATCCTTATAGACATTTAGGTTATTAATTAAAAACATAAATTATGAGATTTGATTTAATAAAACAATTTGTAGAAGAAAAAATATCTGTAGAAGAATTTTTTAATACTTTCTACAATGATGATGAACTACAAAAACAATTAGAAAAAGAAACAGATATTGTACCATATACAAATTGTGGATCATTGTTTTTATATATTGCAACTGCAAATATACAATTAGCTCCATTCATATTAAATATAAGAGATGCTTTGAAAAAATATTTAATTAAAAATAATATTTCATTTATTGAATCAAATAATTTTGAAAAATATTATAGTTTAGTTTCCAATTCAATGCCAAAATGGCTAAATGTATCATTAGATTATTTTATTGACAAAATAGATAATAATAAATCCAACCCAAAAGAACTAAAAGAACAAATAAAAAAAATAATAGAGAGAGATTTTATATCATTGAAAAATAAGCCAAAATGGTTGCAAGCACCAAATTGGCCAATAGAAAATGGAAAACCATTAATTTTCATTGGAGAACAAGATATGAGTGAAATATCACATGATACAACCAAAGTATATGTTTTTTTTAACAGAACAGGAAATTCATTTACTTGTGTAAAACAATCAATGTAAATACAACCACCAAGGTTTTCTAACTACAAAATACAAAAAAGTAGGCAGAATATTTGTAATAAAAGAAGACGAATGGAACTATGAGTGGAACTCCGCAGGATTATTAGAAAAAGTATATAGACCCGATGGTGCGATTGTGAAATTTGGTTACGATGCTTTAGGCAGAAGAATTTTTAAACATTATAAAAAAACTTTTACTAATTCTGTTTGGGATGGCAATGTACCTTTGCATGAATACAAAAGTTTTCAAACGCAAGATGCTCTAACTCCCCCTTCGGGGGTTGGGGGGGGCTTATAACTTGGGTTTTTGAAGAAGATTCATTTTCTCCTATTGCAAAAGTAAAAGGAAATAAATATTATAGCATTGTTAACGACCACTTAGGTACGCCTTATGAAAGCTACGATGACAAAGGCGATTTAGTTTGGAGCAGAGAACTTAACAGCAATGGCAAAGTTTTAAAAGAAACAGGCATACAAAACTTTTGCCCATTTTTATACCAAGGACAATCATTTGATAACGAGATAGAACTTGCTTATAACCGTTTTAGGTATTATGATGTAGAAGATGGAAGATATATAAGCCAAGACCCGATTGGGTTGTTGGGCGGAATAACTTTCTATACATATCCTCACGATACTAACGAATGGGTAGATCCTTTTGGATTAAAAACATATAGAAAAAAGAGGTTCACATGAATTTTATGGGGATTAAGCAAATAATTTTTCCATTCTGAACAGAAAGAACTTCACATCTATAACACCTCTTTGGTTAGCTCTAAATAGTTTTATTTTGGAATTAAAAGATTCTGCATTTGCATTTGTGAGTCTTTGAGTAAAGAAATTTAATATTGTTTCTAAATGATATTTTAGACTATTTGCTGCGGTATTAAAAGTGGTTAATTTTAATAATTTTGTTTTCTCAATCCAGTTTAAAAATTTTTCTCTTGCTAACTCTTTTGATTGTTCTTCATAAATATTTCTAAATTCCATTGTATGTTTATAAGCATCGTGTAAAAGCGGATAATTTTTAAATAAAATTTCGGCTCTTTGTTTTTGATTTTCTGTCCATTCACTTTGTTTTTTAGCGATAATGTATCTGCTTCGAGCAAGTAATTGCTTGGGAGAATCATCATTTTCAAAAACAAATGGAATATACTTTATACCTTGTTCTTTGGCTAATTTTATGGCTTGATTTTCTTTTTCAATTTCCTCCCAACGATATTTTATTCGAAGATGTTGCAAACATTCCATAACCATTTTTACAACGTGAAAACGATCCGTAATCAAATAACTCTCTGGAAAACACATCTTTGATGCTAGTTGCATGTTGTTTGCCATGTCTTGAGTAATTGTCTTAACTAATTTGCGTTTTTCTAACGGTATTTTTTGTAAAACATCAATAATATCCTGACTCTTAGTGCCTTTTATACTAGCAACTAATGTTCGTTTTTTACCTTTTCCTGATTTATTAGTAACAAATGTGTAAAGCTCTCCTTTTGACAAACTTACTTCATCAATACTTAAATTTTCACCTATGTTTTCTTGGTATATCAAATAATCTTCAGCATGAGAGTATTGATTCCAAATTTTAAAACCACTTGTCTTTTTATAATGTCTTCTCACTAAATCCGCCTTAACACCATAATAACTAGCAATATTACTTATCGTATCTTCTCGGGTCGAAACCTGTAGATTTTAAAAAAGCTGCCAATTCAATAGTTAGTTTTGAACCTTCAGTGATGAACGAATAATCGCTTTTAATTTCAACAGATTTATCTGTTTTACTCCGCCATCGCCTACGACGAATACCTAAATAAACGGCTTTTCCTCGAATAGGAAAATCTTGAATTATGGTTCGATTATAAAATCCTTTTGATTCATATTGTTCACTTTCATAGCCATTTGGAAGTATATTCTTCTCATCTAAATAAATATAAAAACAATCCTTTTTGGTTGCTATATCCCCTAATTCTTTAAAATCCAAAACATCAAAATGATCTAATAAACCATCAGGTAGAAAGTGTGAAAAAAATGAAAAATCCATTGCTTTTTTATTGCAAATTTACAAATTCTCCCCAATTATTTTATATGAGCCAAAAAAGAACGGTCAATTTGGTAAAAAGCCAGGCAGGAAAGGTAAAAATGCTAAGAAGAAAGAATTAGACAGACTACGACAAAAAGGTGTAAAAAAAGCATGGAAAGCTGAAAGAAAACTTGTAAAAGAAACAGGTCAAGGTACAAGAAGATGGACTGAAGCAGAAATGGACGAATTGTTAACAACAGGTAAAGTTAGTGGTTATCAAGGGCATCATATTAACAGTGTAAAAGCACATCCTGAGTTGGCAGATAATCCAAACAACATTAAGTTTGTAACGCCAGAAGAACATTTAGCAGAACACGGAGGTGATTTTCATAATACAACAACAGGAGATTTAATAATTAGATAAAAAATATATTATGGATTATTTCGATTTAGTACTTGAGAAGATTTTTAGCTTTGAAAATCTAGGAATAAAAAAAATGAACAATGGTGCAGTTCTGATTGGAGCAGCACCACATGTTGCACAAAAAGCATTCAACCATGGAATTTTTAAACCCTTAGAAAGTAAAGATATTGATTTTTTGGAAATGGAAAATAAAACTTCTTTACCAAAAGATTATATTGATTTTTTAACCCAAAAAAGTAATGGTTTAAACTATTTTGTTGGTTGTTTATCCTTTGATGGATTGAGAAAACAGCTAGGTAGAGATGAAGAGGCAGCGGCGCAACCATTTAGTTTATCAGACACAAATGTTTGGGAAAAACCGAAAAATGCAAAGCCAGAATATTTTTTCATAGGGGGGTATGGTTATGATGGGTCAAAATTGTATATTGATAAAATTACTAATAAAGTGCATTATTGTGCCCGTAGAGATGCAACTTCATTAAAAGAATGGAATAATTTTGAAGAAATGATGATTTCTGAAACAGAAAGAATTTTTAAACTTTTTGATGATAAAGGTGTTCGTTTAGTAACAAGTAAAGAAACATTACCGATTTAATTCTGCTTAATTTTATTTTTTTTGATGGAAATGCCAAATCCACTAACAGAAATGCCAAATCCAACAATGGAAATGTCAAATTCACTAATAGAAACACCAAATCCAACAATAGAAACAGCAAATCCATTAATGGAAACGGCAAATCTAACGATAGAAATGGCAAATACATTAATGGAAATGGCAAATCCATTAACGGAACTGACAAATCCACTAATATAAATAGCAAACACTTAAATCAAACAATCAAAAAATTGAATTTTTTAATAACTCTTTTTAGTTTCTTTATAAGTTTTGTCGCCACTGCAACAAACACCACCACCTTTGCCTACGATCAAATGGGCTTAGAAATACAACGCCTCCTACCAGGGCAAGTGCAACAAACCACCACCCGAGATGCCCTTGGCAGACCCACCGAGCAACTCACAGGACACGCTAGCAAACGCCAACGCAGCCGAAAATATAACTGGACCACCAGCAACCGCCTCACCCAAATTATAGACAGCGCCACAGGCACCACCCACTTTGACTACAACAAAGAAGGCTACCTCACGCAAGCCAAATATGCCGATGGCAGCACCACCAACCGCTACCCCGATGCAAAAGGCAACCTCTATGAAGACGCCAACCTCAAAGACCGAGAATATACACATGGCGGCAAACTAATAAAAAAAGGCAGTTGGCACTACAAATACAACCACCAAGGTTTTTTAGTAGAAAAATACAAAAAAACAGGAAGCCTTTTTAGCTTTAAAGAAGACCAATGGTATTATGATTGGAACTCTGCGGGTTTATTAGAAGCCGTAAAACGCCCAGATGGTTTTGTAATAAAATTTGGTTATGATGCCTTGGGGCGTAGAATTTGGAAAAATTATAAACAAACCACCACCCACTGGCATTGGGACGGCAACGTACCACTACATGAATGGAAAGGATTTGTTAGTAAAGATGCCCTCTCTGAAAACCTCATTACGTGGGTTTTTGAAGAAGATTCATTTTCTCCTATTGCAAAAGTAAAAGGAAATAAATATTATAGTATTTTAGCAGACCATTTGGGTACACCAATAGAAATGTATCAAGATGATGGTTCTTTGTTTTGGGAAAGAGAATTAAACGCCAACGGAAAAACTATAAAAGAAACCCAACAAGGCAGTTGCCCTTTCTTGTTTCAAGGGCAGTATTATGATGCAGAAATTGAGTTAGCATATAATAGGTTTAGATATTATGATGTAGAAGATGGCAGGTATATCTCTCAGGACCCAATTGGGTTACTCTCTGGAGAGTTTGGGTTTTATAATCATGTGGAAGACCCATTAACTTGGTTGGATATATTTGGGTTGAAATCGAGTTACTCTGTTTATGTACTTAAAAAAGATGGTAAAATTGTATATTATGGAATAACAAAACAAAAACCTAAATCTCGTAAAAACCAACATAAAAATGGTTCTAAAAAAGTGCCTAAAAAAGATTTTGATGAAATGGTTGTAATAGATTCTGGACTAACAAGGAGACAAGCAAGAAACATCGAAGGTTCTGCACTGCATCATGCTGATGGAGATGGATTAGATAATTTGACAAGGAATGATGGTCAATACTATCATTCATATAATAAAAACCCAGGAAAAGGAAGGCAGTTAGTAGGGCAGGATGTAATTAATGATAAAATAGCTAATGGAACCATTGTTAATTAATAATTTAAATTTATAAAAATGAATATAATAGAATTAAGGAAAGAAATTGAACAAAAACTTGCGGATAGTAAGGATATTTTTGCTTATTTAAGAACTAAAGATATTTTGGTTTTAAAAGGTTTTTTAGAAAAAGTAGATACAGAAATTCAAAAATTATTTTATGAAATGTTTCCTCCATCTGAAGAATTAAAGCAAGAAATGGAAACATCATTAAAAGATTTGTTTAGTGATGATGAAAAAACAAGAGTAAAAGCATCAAAATATCTTGAAAAACAACCAAGACTAACAATAAATTCAAATACACAATCATGGATAAAAGATCCAAGAGCAATAGATATTTTGTTAAGAGCATTGAATGATAATAACTTAGAAGTTCAAAAAAATATTTTAGATATGTTAGGTACAATCTCACATAGATATAATTATTCAGCTAACAATGTTTATAATACAATACTAAAAAAATACAATTCCTCTAACATTGATTTAAAATTTTACATTGCAAGAAGCATATGTCAATTCCCATATCAAGAAAAGTGGCAATATGTTTATGATACTTTTAAAAACACAACAAAAACAAAAGAAAAAGAAGTTTTAGCCCGTGTTATCGGATGGGATTATGAAAATATTCCAGCAGATTATAAAGAAAAATTTCTCTCACAAATAGCAGAATTTTTAAAAAATGAAAAAAATGAAAATACAATAGATTCTTTAGAAAAACTACAAAAAAAGTTATTGGGGTAAAAAAGTAAAGCCTTTGACGATACAGGCAACCTAGTTTGGGAACGCTCTTTGAACGCCAACGGCAAAGTTTTAAAAGAAACAGGCATAGCCAACTTTTGCCCATTTTTATACCAAGGACAAACATTTGACAATGAGATAGAACTTGCATATAATAGATTTAGATATTATGATGTAGAAGATGGAAGATATATTTCTCAAGACCCGATTGGATTGTTGAGTGGAGAGTTTGGGTTTTATAATTATGTGGAGGATACTAATTATGGAATTGATATTTTTGGTTTAGCAAATTCATATAGAAAGAAAAACGGACAATTTGCTAAAAAACCTGGTAGAAAAAGCAAGAAAAAAAATAAAGGTAAAGCAGATCCAAAATTATTAGCCTCAGCAAAAAGAGGAAGACAAGCTCATAGAAATTATCAAAACACATTAGGAGGAGGTTATGAGTTCGAACAAACTTTAGATAATGGTATGAGAGTTGATGCTATTGACAGAGAAAATAATATTGTTAGAGAATTGAAACCTGATACTAAAAGCGGAATTGCAAAAGGGAAAAAACAATTAGCTGAATATGTAAAACAATTAGAATCTGAAACAAACGAAACTTGGACAGGAGTTTTAGATACTTACGTTCCATAAAATATATTATATGAAAGAAATAAAAAAAATATTTACAGAAGAACTATCGAAGTTCGGTTTTAAATTGAAAAAAGATTGGTACTTTAAAAATGAAGAATTAATTATAGTAGTTAATCTTCAAAAATCAAATTATAGTGATATTTATTTTTTTAATGTAGGTATTTGGATTAATCAAATAAGTACAGAATTTGAGTTTCCAAAAGAAAACAAATGTCACATTCGATTTAGAGCAGAGAGATTATTCTCAGAAATTCCCAACGATTTACACCCTTTGGTTATTTTAAATTTTGAAGAAAAACTTAACGATAGGTTAGGAAAAACAAGAAAATTTCTTAGTGATTACCTTTGTCCATCTTTAAATAACTTTAAAAGTGTAGAAAATATTTGTGAAATGTACCGAAATGGCCAATTTTCTTATGGTTACATCAGAAAAGAGGTTAAAGAAATGTGTAATAATAAAGATTAGTTCTACAACATAATTACTTGGATATTTGAAGAAGATTCATTTTCTCCAATAGCCAAATTGCGTGGTGAAAAAAAATACAGTATCTTAGCCGACCATCTTGGTACACCTATTGAGATGTACCAAGATGACGGTTCATTGTTTTGGGAAAGACAACTAAACGCTAACGGAAAAACTATAAAAGAAACCCAACAAGGCAGTTGCCCTTTCTTGTTTCAAGGACAATATTTTGATGCTGAAATTGAGTTAGCATATAATAGATTTAGGTACTATGATGTTGAAGATGGAAGATATATAAGCCAAGACCCGATTGGGTTACTTTCAGATGAGTTTAATTTTTATGCTTATGTAGATGATTCCAATTTATTTATTGATATTTTTGGACTAGCTAAAAGTTACAAAAAAGGGAAACACGGAAACAGAAAGGGATTGCAAAGAGCAGAGGGTTACACATTAAGAGATAGAACAACAGGAAGAATTAGAAAGTTTGGAGAAACTACAAGAGGAGATAGAAAGTTTGGTAGTGGTAAACAAAGAAGATATTCTAAAAAATACTTAGACGACAATAATTTAGATTATGTAAAAGAGAAACAAGGCTCTAAAAAAGCTATGCATAAATGGCAAAATGAAAAAATTGTAGAACATAAAAATAATAATGGGGGTAACAGACCCGATTTAAATAAAAGCGATTACTAAATGAAATATTTTATAGGAGGTGAAATCGAATCAGAAATTTATGATAGATTTCGTGAGCAAAGAAATAAAATTATAGATGTTTTGAAACCACTTGAGGGCATTAAAACACAATCTATCAATGAAGTCAGTTTTACTGTGTATATTTTAAAAAAAATAAAAATTTCACCAGTAACTAAATATATAACTAAATCAAAAAGATTGGAATTAGAAATACCAATTGAATACAATTTCTTTTTAGGTAATACTGATATTGATAATTTTGAGTTAATAAAAAAAGAAATAATTGCAGTCATTACCAAATATGAGAATAAAAAAATACTAGATAATTCATTAGAAATAATTTTTTCCAAAATAGAAGAATTATTGCAATAGCTCGCATAAGAATATTGAATCAAACGTGTTTCTTTTGGAAAAATAAAACTAACTTTAAACGACATTATAGAGAGAAAATAATAAATTAATTAAAGAAACGTTAAATCCAATGATGGAAATAGCAAATCCACTAACAGAAATGCCAAATCTATTAGTGGAAAGAGCTAATACTTAAACCAAACCATCAATAAATTGAATTTTTTAATAACTCTTTTTAGTTTCTTTATAAGTTTTGTCGCCACCGCAACAAACACCACCACCTTTGTCTACGACCAAATGGGCTTAGAAATACAACGCCTCCTACCTGGGCAAGTGCAACAAATCACCACCCGAGATGCCCTTGGCAGACCTACCGAGCAACTCACAGGGCACGCCAGCAAACGCCAACGCAGCCGAAAATACAACTGGACCACCAGCAACCGCCTCACCCAAATTATAGACAGCGCCACAGGCACCACCCACTTTGACTACAACAAAGAAGGCTACCTCACGCAAGCCAAATATGCCGATGGCACCACCACCAACCGCTACCCAGATGCAAAAGGCAACCTCTATGAAGATGCCAACCTCAAAGACCGAGAATATGCACATGGTGGCAAACTAATAAAAAAAGGCAGTTGGCACTACAAATACAACCACCAAGGATTTCTAACTACAAAATACAAAAAAGTAGGCAGAATATTTGTAATAAAAGAAGACGAATGGAACTATGAGTGGAACTCCGCAGGACTTTTAGAAAAAGTTTACAGACCCGATGGAGCGATTGTGAAATTTGGTTACGATGCTTTAGGCAGAAGAATTTTTAAGCATTATAAACAAACTTTTACTAATTTTGTTTGGGATGGAAACGTACCTTTACATGAATTTAAAAGTTTTCAAACGCAAGATGCTCTAACTCCCCCTTCGGGGGTTGGGGGGCTTATAACGTGGATTTTTGAAGAAGATTCATTTTCTCCTATAGCCAAATTGCGTGGCGAGAAAAAATACAGTATTTTAGCCGACCATTTAGGCACACCTTACGAAAGCTACGATGATAAAGGCGATTTAGTTTGGAGCAGAGAACTTAACAGCAACGGCAAAGTTTTAAAAGAAACAGGCATAGCCAACTTTTGCCCATTTTTGTACCAAGGACAATCATTTGACAATGAGATAGAACTTGCATACAACCGTTTTAGATATTATGATGTAGAGGATGGCAGGTATATAAGTCAAGATCCAATTGGGTTGCTCTCAGGGGAGTTTGGGTTTTATAATTATGTGGAGGATAGCAACTCGGTTATTGATGTTTTTGGACTTGCGAAAAGTTATGTAAGAAAAAACCAAGTGTTAACATATAATAATTTCAAGAAAAAATCAAAAGTTGGGGATAAATTAGCAGGACATGAATTACTACAAAATTCAATTTTAAAAAAGAAGGGATTAACAAAAAAAAGATTAGATACAGATGCATCAAAAAACAATCCTGTAATTGCTTTAGATGATGAAACACATAAAATTGTAAATAAAGCACAAATAGATCAAAAAACTTCAGAAATGAATGTTGTCGATAATATTGAAACAAATGCAAAAATACTTTCAGATAATGGAGTTCCGCAAACTAAAGTCAATGCAATTAAAAAACAAGCCATTAAACATGCAAAAAATTTAAAAATTTATTAATTATGAAAAATTTATTAAAAAAAATACAAGAACAAGTTAATTCATTAGATGTAGATGAATTAAATGAAATTATTTGTTTACTTGAAGCAAAACCTTATATGGAGTATAAAAATGAAATTATGGAAATACTCTTTTCTATTTTAGAGAATAATCCAGATGAAGATTTTGGAATTCCAGGAGAGATTGTACATTTTTTAGAAAAATTTTATAAAAATGGTTATGAGGAAAAGTTAGTTGATTCATTAAACAGAAAGCCAACAAGCCATACAGTTTGGATGCTAAACAGAATTATAAATGATACTGAAAATGAATCTTATAAAAGTTATCATCAGTTTATGGTAAATTTATTAAATAGAAATGATATTGAAAGTGATTTAAAAGATGAAATTAGAGATTTTCTGAATTAAAAGAAAATTTAGGTAATGTATCAAACATGTGGTTTTTATAAAAATAAAAGCACAATACATTGTTCGCCTCTGTTTTTTTTTTAACCGCTACCCCCAGCTCCGCAAAGAGTTCCTCTGAAAAGCTCCGCAAATGTCTCCTGACTTTGCGGAATTTCTTTTGGTAACGAAACCTTAGACAGAAGAATTTGGAAAAACTACCGCCAAACCACCACCCACTGGCATTGGGACGGCAACGTACCTTTGCATGAATGGAAAGGCTTTGTTAGTAAAGACCCGCTCTCCGAAAACCTCATAACGTGGATATTTGAGGAAGACAGTTTTAGCCCAATAGCAAAATTGCGTGGAAATAAAAAATACAGTATCTTAGCCGACCATTTGGGTACACCTATTGAAGCTTACGCAGATGATGGCAACCTAGTTTGGGAACGCTCTTTGAACGCCAACGGCAAAGTATTAAAAGAAACAGGCATACAAAACTTTTGCCCTTTCCTCTACCAAGGACAAAGCTATGACAGTGAAATTGAACTTGCTTATAATAGATTTAGATATTACGATGTAGAAGATGGTAAGTACATAAGCCAAGACCCGATTGGGTTAATGGGAGGAATGATTTTTTATGGGTATGTAGATGATGTAAATACTTTTATTGATGTATTTGGGTTAAGTGGTAATTTAGCTAGTGTTATTACTTTTACTGATTCTGCTGGCACTACTTTAACCACTAATGGTTATACAGATATAAGTCACTTAACTAATACACAGTTAAGTCAGTTAGAATACATGAACACTACAGGTCCAGGATTGTCACCAAAAGATAAACAAGGTAATGTGATTGTTGCCCATCATTATAAACAAAATCCTCAAGGACCAATTGTTATGATGCCAGCTAAACATCATGATAAGAAGCATACTAATCCAGGTCAACATCCTAATGGGAAGAAAAAAGGAGGAGGATTAACCGATGCTGAAAGAAAAGCATTCAATAATTGGAAAAAAGAATATTTTGCACATTTAGCCTCTGAAGAAAAGAAAAGAAGGAAAAACAAAACTTATAGTAAAAAGTAAATTTATGACAGAAGAATTATTAAAAAAATTATCAAATTATATCATTCCGAATGAATCTATAAATTTAGCTGGTATGCCTGCAAATGATGATGAAATAAAAGATGCGGAAAAACAATTAAATATAAAATTTCATGATGATTATATAAGTTTTATAAAAAAATTTGGCGGAGCATATGCTGGAATACCCATATACGCTTTTACAAATAATGAAATGTTGTCAACTGATAGTATTGTAGATTTAACCAATAGTTTTAGAGAAGATTATGCGGATGATTATAGAAGTAAAATAATTAAAGAAAGTTATGTTATTTCATTTGATGGTTCTGGAAATCCAATACTAATTAACAAAAAAGGAGAAGTAATTATTTTTTATCATGACAATAATGAATATAAGATACTTTCAGGTTCTTTATCAAAACTATTAGAAGATATTCTTGATGGGAAAATGGAAAATGAATTCTAACCCTGCTCCGCAAAGAGTTCCTGTAAAAAGCTCCGCAAATGTCTCCTGACTTTGCGGAATTTCTTTTGGTAACGAAACCTTAGACAGAAGAATTTGGAAAAACTACCGCCAAACCACCACCCACTGGCATTGGGACGGCAACGTACCATTGCATGAATGGAAAGGCTTTGTTAGTAAAGACGCCCTCTCCGAAAACCTCATAACGTGGATATTTGAGGAAGACAGTTTTAGCCCAATAGCAAAATTGCGTGGCGAGAAAAAATACAGTATCTTAGCCGACCATTTGGGCACACCAATAGAAATGTACCAAGATGACGGTTCTTTGTTTTGGAGTAGAGAAATTAATGCCAATGGTAAACTAATAAAAGGCGATAATAATAGTTGCCCTTTCTTATTTCAAGGGCAGTATTTTGATGCAGAAATTGAACTTGCTTACAACCGTTTTCGTTACTATGATGTTGAAGATGGTAGGTACATAAGCCAAGACCCAATTGGGTTAATGGGGGGAATGATTTTTTATGGGTATGTAGATGATGTAAATACTTTTATTGATGTATTTGGATTAAGTGCATATATAGGTAAAAAAAGAGGTCCAAAAACTAAAGATGATGGTGGACCCCACAATGATAAAATAGGTGATATTGCTAAAAAATTGCAAGATGATGGTTGGGTAATTGAAGCAGGAGGTAATGTGAAACCAGAAATTTTAGTTAAAACAGGAGGTAAAAAAGATAGAAGACCAGATATAATTGCCAAGAAAGAAGGAAAAACAAAGGTAATAAATGTAGGGAAAAATGATTCTAAAGGAAATCCTGTGCCTCGAGAAATTGATGCAAAAGCAGATTTAGAAAAAGTTTATGGACAAGGCAATGTAGATTTTGTACCTTATAATTAATTTAAATATGAAAAAAGTAAACATTCAATTTTATTCAACAATAGATGAAAATATATTGTTTATTAAAAATTTATTCGAGTTAAATGAATATAAAATTCTGTTAAGAATTGATGAGCCTAAATTAAATATTATTATAACATCTGAAAATATAGAGAATATAAAAGAATTACTGTTTGAAAATAATTTAAAATACTGGAGTACGGAAGTATATTTTTCAAAAAGTAAATTCAATATAGATCAGCCCTTTAATGTTTTTTCAGATTTTAATACAAATTCAATGTTTTTAAAGATTGGCAAACAAGATAATACCTCTTTAGAAGAAAGTTGGCTTGCAACATCGTTAAAATTTGATGATGAAGAATTACTAAAAAGATTTGTAAAAATTGGCAACGAATTAAAAAAGAATACTTCTTGTGGAGGATATTATAATGAAGGTAATTGGAAAAAAGGTAAATTTGATAAATTAATTAGATATACTGAAGGTGCTTTAAAGTTCAATCAACAAGGAGGGTTAGTCTATCAGTTTAATCCAAAAATAAATTTTATTTTAGAAAAATAAATTTAGTTTTAAAGAAGACGAATGGAACTATGAGTCGAACTCCGCAGGACTTTTAGAAAAAGTATATAGACCAGATGGTGCCGTAGTTTCTTTTGGATATGACGCATTAGGAAGAAGAATATGGAAAAACTACCGACAAACCACCACCAATTGGGTTTGGGACGGCAACGTACCACTACACGAATGGAAAGGCTTTGTTAGTAAATACCCGCTCTCCGAAAACCTCATAACTTGGATTTTTGAAGAAGATTCATTTTCTCCAATTGCCAAATTGCGTGGCGAAAAAAAATACAGTATCTTAGCCGACCATTTGGGTACACCCATAGAAGCTTATGCAGATGATGGAAATTTAATTTGGAGCAGAGAACTTAACAGCAACGGAAAAGTTTTAAAAGAAACAGGAATACAAAACTTTTGCCCATTTTTATACCAAGGACAATCATTTGACAACGAGATAGAACTTGCTTATAATAGATTTAGATATTATGATGTAGAGGATGGAAGGTATATTTCTCAAGACCCGATTGGGTTATTGAGTGGAGAATTTGGGTTTTATAATTATGTGCATGATACGAATGGGTGGATTGATAGCTTAGGATTAGAGGGTACTTATAGAGTTCGACATTATACAAATAAAAAAGGTCGAGATGGAATAGAGAAAGATAATCTTATTGTAGCTAAAGACCAAAATAAAGTATTTACAGTAAAAGCTAAAGGAAGAATGTCTAAAGGAAGTTCCAAAGATCTAGAAAGTAAGCTTGGTATAAAACCTGGAAAAGCAAAAAATTATGTGGAATTTGATGTAAAACCTGAAGAAGTCACCATTATTGACAACCCAATTACAGGAGCAACCGAACATGTTTTAAACGGTGATGTTTCATTAGAAGGAAGAAATCCAATTTTTAAATAACCTAAATTTATGAAAGATAAAGAACTGATAAGATTGTATAGATTACTCGAAAATTTAAATACTTTTTTTCATCAACCAATGAATTTTAATGACAAAGATGTTGTTATGGATTTTGCAAAAAAAAACTATCCAGAGATAAAAGATTTTTATTATAATATTGTTTGGGAACTTCTTACAGAAGAATTTAAGAAAGAAGTTGAGAATGAATAAATCACTTATTGTACATTAGTAACCTTTGGTTATGACGCATTAGGCAGAAGAATTTTTAAACATTATAAAAAAAATTTACTAATTTTGTTTGGGATGGAAACGTACCTTTACATGAATACAAAAGTTTTCAAACGCAAGATGCTCTAACTCCCCCTTCGGGGGTTGGGGGGCTTATAACTTGGATTTTTGAAGAAGATTCATTTTCTCCGATAGCCAAATTGCGTGGAAACAAAAAATACAGTATCTTAGCCGACCATTTAGGTACACCCATTGAAATGTACCAAGATGACGGTTCTTTGTTTTGGGAAAGACAACTAAACGCCAACGGAAAAACTATAAAAGAAACCCAACAAGGAAGTTGCCCTTTCTTATTTCAAGGGCAATATTATGATACTGAAATTGAGTTAGCATATAATAGGTTTAGGTATTATGATGTAGAAGATGGAAGATATATTTCTCAGGATCCAATTGGGTTGTTGAGTGGGGTGTTAAATTTTTATAGTTACATTGATAATCCGAACGATGAAATAGACCCATTAGGTTTAGTAGGTTTAAATACGACAGGGCAATATGTTTATGGTTTATATGATGCGGGTGCAACAGAACCTTATTACATTGGAATTACGAATGACCCTGCATTGAGAGAGGCACAACATCGAGGAACTGAAAGATTATCTGAAACTGGTGAATTGAGAGTTTTGGTTGGACAGGACGGAAATCTTACTTACGCACAAGCTAGAGCACATGAGCAAGATTTGATAGAAACTCATAAAACTAAAACTGCAAAAAGAGGTGAGAAAATTTCTTCTAAAAACAGAGGAAATAAAAACAATTCTTTTAATAAGAATCGAAAAGATAAAAGAGGCAAAGCATTTAAAAAAGCTTATAACGATATTCAAAAAAAGAAAAAACATAAAACAGGGTATAAAAAATGACAAAAACAACAAAATTAAAAGAAGGTGAGATATACGCTATTCCATTATTTCTTTCAGAGGTGCCAAGTTTGAAAAGAATTCTAAAAAAAGAATTTGAAAACAGAGGTAAAGAGTTCGCCTTTTGTAGAATTATAGCTGATAAACAAGGGGGTGGTTATTTTATTGAAGTTTTTGATTTAATAGGCGATTTAAATCAAAGTATGGAAAGTATAATTTCTGCTAATAGATTGTTTGAACCCATTGCCATATCAGGTTTAGCAATGATTAAAAATCGATGGAGAAAATTGTACACCCAAGATTTTTATGATAAAGAAAAAGATTCTAAGTATTCAGAAATTAAATTAGTGTTAGGAACAAATGACGATTTAAAGTTATTTCAAAATGGCAAAGAAACCCCTATTTCAGAAATTGAAGCTACCAAGTACGAGTTTTGGAAAATTTGGGGATCATCTCAATTAGAAAAACGAATTATTGAAGAATTAAATAAACACTAAACTCACCTAGCTCCGCAAAGAGTTCCTATAAAAAGCTCCGCAAATGTCTCCTGACTTTGCGGAATTTCTTTTGGTAACGAAACCTTAGACAGAAGAATTTGGAAAAATTACAAACAAACCACAACCCACTGGCATTGGGACGGCAACGTACCATTGCACGAGTGGAAAGGCTTTGTTAGTAAAGACCCACTCTCCGAAAACCTCATAACGTGGGTATTTGAGGAAGACAGTTTTAGCCCAATAGCAAAATTGCGTGGTGAAAAAAAATACAGTATCTTAGCCGACCATTTGGGCACACCAATAGAAATGTACCAAGATGACGGTTCTTTGTTTTGGAGTAGAGAAATTAATGCCAATGGTAAACTAATAAAAGGCGATAATAATAGTTGCCCTTTCTTGTTTCAAGGACAATATTTTGATGCAGAAATTGAACTTGCTTACAACCGTTTTAGGTATTATGATGTTGAAGATGGCAGATACATAAGCCAAGACCCGATAGGGCTTTTGAGTGGGGAGTTTGGGTTTTATAATTATGTGGAGGATACAAATGACTGGTTAGATGTTTATGGTTTAAGCAGTAATGCTTATGTAAAAAATGGAGTACTTAAAATTAAAAATAAGTTTGCTAAAAATTCAGCAGAAAGTAAACAATTAAAGAAATTTGTTAAAGAATGGAATAAACAAATAAAGAAAAATGGAGGTTCTATGACACGACAATCAGTAAGTAAAAAAGACAGAAGAAAAGCGAGTTATGAAGCAAAGAAAGAAAAAGTTAACAATCCATCATTATATCAAAACGGCGAAGTTGCTGGTCATATTAGTGATGTAGGCTGGGGTGGTAACGCAACGGGGCCTTTTATGCCTCTTGATTCATCTGTCAACTCTTATGTTGGTGGTCTAACACAAGGTGTTAATACAGGTACATCTTATACTTCAGTAGTATTATTTTAATAAATAAACATTATGTCAATAAAAAGTAAATTAAAGTTAATAATCAAAGAATTAAAGGAAGAAAGCATTATTTATCCAAAAGAGGAAAAAGATCAAATTCCTACTTTTGAAAAAGGTATTTATAAAAATTTTTCTCCAATGTTAAAGGTAAGGTTTGAGATTTTGGGAGCATGGGAAGATTCTACCCATGGAGATTGGTTAAGTTTATCAGAGATGGAAAATCTTTGGAATGAAAACATAAGTGATGATAGATTGAGAGATATTAAAAATAATTTAATATCAAACCAAAACAATTGGGATAATGATGCTTTATCACTCTTTAAAGATAATCGAATTTCAATATTTGCTGCATCAGCTTACACTAATGAAAGAGTATATCTTGTATGGCTAGATGCTGTATTAGAACCTGAGATTTGGGTTTATGATACAAATGGCTTTTCTAGATTTCAAAATTTAGAAAAGTATTTAGATGCTTATATAGATGATGAAGTTGTTATAACGGAATTTCCTTTAGAATATTTAAATACTTAAAAAGGCAGTTGGCACTACAAATACAACCACCAAGGTTTTCTAACTACAAAATACAAAAAAGTAGGCAGAATATTTGTAATAAAAGAAGACGAATGGAACTATGAGTGGAACTCTGCAGGATTATTAGAAAAAGTATATAGACCCGATGGTGCGATTGTGAAATTTGGTTACGATGCTTTAGGCAGAAGAATTTTTAAGCATTATAAACAAACTTTTACTAATTTTGTTTGGGATGGAAATGTGCCTTTACATGAGTTTAAAACTTTTACAAGTAAAGATGCTCTTTCAAATAATGTAATTACGTGGTTATTTGAAGAAGACAGCTTTAGCCCAATTGCGAAAATAAAAAACGATAAACATTATAGCATTGTAAACGACCATTTAGGTACACCCTACGAAAGCTACGATGACAAAGGCGATTTAGTTTGGAGCAGAGAACTTAACAGCAACGGCAAAGTATTAAAAGAAACAGGTATAGCCAACTTTTGCCCATTTTTATATCAAGGACAATCATTTGACAACGAGATAGAACTTGCTTATAATAGATTTAGATATTACGATGTAGAGGATGGCAGGTATATAAGCCAAGACCCGATTGGGTTACTCTCTGGAGAGTTTGGGTTTTATAATTATGTTGAAGATACTAATCGGTGGATAGACATCTTTGGGCTGACTAAAAGTTATACTCGTAGAGAAAAAACTGAAGGTGATATTGATTTCAAAAAAAGAAGATCTGCTAGAAGAGAGGCTATGAGAAGACAAGGTATCTCAACAAGTCAGTATTCGAGAAGTATTATAACTAGAGATTCTAAAGATAAAAGGTTTATGACAGAATCATTATATGATTCTCATGGAAATAAAATTGGAGAATTATCACTTCATCAAGACGGACACTACTTCGATGATACAAAAACATTTGAAAAACCACATTATCATGACAAAAATGGTGCTCATATAAATTTTGATAAAGGGAAAGTAAGAAGTACTAATCCGAATAAAAGTCCTATTGGCATTTAGATTATGGAACTAATAAAGGAAATTGAGGCTCAAGGATATTTTGTTTCTTACCATGATGTAACAAAATTTAAAGAATTTTATAGTGAATTTTTATTATGGGGATTTTTCAAGTTTTCAGAGTATAAAAAAACAAAAAATTATTTAATCAATCCTAAAATTATTAAAAACAAAAGTGCTTTTTTAAATATTGGATTTGAATTTAACAATGTTATTAAAAACAATATAGAGATTAATTCTGATATTTTATTTTATGATTCTGTTGAATTAAATGTTAACAGTATTAATAATTTTTTTAACATAAATATTTATTCATATAATATAGGTATATTATTGAAAAACGATAATGATATTGATTGGAATCAATATAAACTCATTTTTGAAAAGATATTAAAATACTATTATTTGAATACAAATCTAAAAGAATTACAAAATATGTATATAAAAAATTTCATTAGTTTAGGATTTGATATTCCCTTTTTTGTTAAAAATTTAAAAGAAGAGTACAAAGTTGTATTAGTTTCAAGTAAACCAATAAAGCATACTACAGAGATAGATTTCAATGATTTTGATAGAATTTTAAATTATTTTGATGTTCCAGCCTATGAATTAAGCTATTTTTACAAGTATCCATAACACCGTTAAACCCAGCTTCGCAAAGGTGTGCTGTGAAAAGCTCCGCAAATGTATCCTGACTTTGCGGGATTTTTTTAATAGTTTAATTTAACGAGAGGTAAACTTATTAAGAAGTGTCAAATACAACAACGGAAATTTCAAATACAACGATAAAAATGCCAAATCCACTAATGAAAAAAGCAAATACTTAAACCAAACCATCAAAAAATTGAATTTTTTAATAACTCTTTTTAGTTTCTTTATAAGTTTTGTCGCCACCGCAACAAACACCACCACTTTTGCCTACGACCAAATGGGCTTAGAAATACAACGCCTCCTACCAGGGCAAGTGCAACAAACCACCACCCGAGATGCCCTTGGCAGACCCACCGAGCAACTCACAGGGCACGCCAGCAAACGCCAACGCAGCCGAAAATACAACTGGACCACCAGCAACCGCCTAACCCAAATTATAGACAGCACCACAGGCACCACCAACTTTGAATACAACAAAGAAGGTTACCTCACGCAAGCCAAATATGCCGATGGCAGCACCACCAACCGCTACCCCGATGCAAAAGGCAACCTCTATGAAGATGCCAACCTCAAAGACCGAGAATATACACATGGCGGCAAACTAGTAAAAAAAGGCAGTTGGCACTACAAATACAACCACCAAGGTTTTCTAACTACAAAATACAAAAAAGTAGGCAGAATATTTGTAATAAAAGAAGACGAATGGAACTATGAGTGGAACTCCGCAGGACTATTAGAAAAAGTATATAGACCAGATGGTGCCGTAGTTTCTTTTGGCTACGATGCATTAGGCAGAAGAATTTTTAAGCATTATAAAAAAACTTTTACTAATTTTGTTTGGGATGGAAACGTACCTTTACATGAATACAAAAGTTTTCAAACGCAAGATGCTCTAACTCCCCCTTCGGGGGTTGGGGGGGCTTATAACGTGGTTGTTTGAAGAAGACAGCTTCTCTTCAATTGCCAAATTGCGTGGCGAGAAAAAATACAGTATTTTAGCAGACCATTTGGGTACACCTATAGAAGCTTACGCAGATGATGGTAACCTAGTATGGGAACGCTCTTTGAATGCCAACGGCAAAGTTTTAAAAGAAACAGGCATAGCCAACTTTTGCCCATTTTTATACCAAGGACAATCATTTGACAATGAGATAGAACTTGCATATAATAGGTTTAGATATTATGATGTTGAAGATGGAAGATATATTTCTCAAGATCCGATTGGGTTATTGAGTGGAGAATTTGGGTTTTATAATTATGTGCATGATACGAATGGGTGGATTGATAGCTTAGGATTAGAGGGTACTTATAGAGTTCGACATTATACAAATAAAAAAGGTCGAGATGGAATAGAGAAAGATAATCTTATTGTAGCTAAAGACCAAAATAAAGTATTTACAGTAAAAGCTAAAGGAAGAATGTCTAAAGGAAGTTCCAAAGATCTAGAAAGTAAGCTTGGTATAAAACCTGGAAAAGCAAAAAATTATGTGGAATTTGATGTAAAACCTGAAGAAGTCACCATTATTGACAACCCAATTACAGGAGCAACCGAACATGTTTTAAACGGTGATGTTTCATTAGAAGGAAGAAATCCAATTTTTAAATAACCTAAATTTATGAAAGATAAAGAACTGATAAGATTGTATAGATTACTCGAAAATTTAAATACTTTTTTTCATCAACCAATGAATTTTAATGACAAAGATGTTGTTATGGATTTTGCAAAAAAAAACTATCCAGAGATAAAAGATTTTTATTATAATATTGTTTGGGAACTTCTTACAGAAGAATTTAAGAAAGAAGTTGAGAATGAATAAATCACTTATTGTACATTAGTAACCTTTGGTTATGACGCATTAGGCAGAAGAATTTTTAAACATTATAAAAAAACTTTTACTAATTTTGTTTGGGATGGAAACGTACCTTTACATGAATACAAAAGTTTTCAAACGCAAGATGCTCTAACTCCCCCTTCGGGGGTTGGGGGGCTTATAACGTGGTTGTTTGAAGAAGATTCATTTTCACCAATAGCCAAATTGCGTGGCGAAAAAAAATACAGTATCTTAGCCGACCATTTAGGTACACCTATAGAAGGCTATGACGATACAGGAAACCTAGTTTGGGAACGCTCTTTGAATGCGAATGGTAAAACCATAAAAGAAACTGGCATACAAAACTTTTGTCCTTTCCTATACCAAGGACAATCATTTGACAACGAGATAGAACTTGCTTATAATAGATTTAGATATTATGATGTTGAAGATGGCAGGTACATAAGTCAGGACCCGATAGGACTGCTGGGTGGTTTACTCTTTTATGGATATGTGCATGATAGTAATTGTTGGATAGACGTTTTTGGATTAAGTGGTGCACAAGGGGATTTAGGTATTCATGGAACTTTAAAAAATATTACAGGAGGAGGACAGTCACATCATTTAAATCAGAATGCGGCATTTAAAGATGTTATTCCGCCAAATGATGGAGCAGCAATAAAATTAGAAGGAAACGCATTCAAAGACATAAATAGTGCTCACTATAAAGCACATGAAAATATGGAAAGCTTTTGGGATCAGTATAGAAAGGGAGGGGTTTTAGAAGGTAAGAAACCAACAAACTTGGAATACACAAAAGCTTTAAAAAGTTCTTTAAAAGCTGCTGGTCTTTCTGATGCGCAGATTAATAAAGCTTTAAGACATGCAATTAAAAACAGAATTAAATTTGGTCTTTTAGGAGGCGATAAGGTTCCTAAGATTCCTAGAAAAATTTATCAAAAGAAATAATTTAAATATATTTTAAGCAAAATGAAAAGTATTGAAGAAACCATAGACGAAGTATTTTCCAATAAACTTTTTTATAATATTGGAAACACAATTGATTCTATAAATATAAAAACAGAAAGTTATGAAAAATTTATTAAATCAATAAAATCTTTGAATTGGGAAAATACAAATCTTGATGGATTTAATGAATTATATAATTTTATTCATAATAGAAAAATAAAAGAGTATGAAAATTGGGATAGATATGTTGATATTATAAAAGAAAAAAGGGTTGTTTTAAATGAGTTAATTAAATTTAACGAAGAAGAGGTTTTAATTGATATAAAATATAATTTTTTATTTATTATTTTATATAAATATTACTCACAGTTCAATAAAAAAATCCCAGACTACTTTGATAAGCTTTATCAAGTTTATTTGTTTGGAAATATTCCTTGTAATTTTAAATATTTTGAAAAAGAAAATATAAATAAAGGGGTTTTTTATTATTGGTAATCTAATTTAGCAAGATTTCTGTCATCCCAGCCCCTGACGGTGCCGTAGTAAAATTCACCTACGATGCTTTAGGACGCCGCCTAACCAAAACCTACAAACAAACAACCACAAATTGGGTTTGGGACGGCAACGTACCACTACACGAGTGGAAAGGATTTGTTAGTAAAGATGCACTTTCCGAAAATTTGATAACTTGGATATTTGAAGAAGACAGTTTTAGCCCAATAGCAAAAATTAAAAACAACAAACATTTTAGCATAGTAAACGACCATTTAGGTACGCCAATTGAAGGCTATGACGATACAGGAGCTTTAATATGGGAAAGACAATTAAATGCAAATGGCAAAATTATTACCCAAAAAGGAATTGAGAATTTTTGCCCATTTTTATACCAAGGACAATCATTTGACAACGAGATAGAACTTGCTTATAACCGTTTTCGTTACTATGATGTTGAAGATGGCAGATACATAAGCCAAGACCCGATTGGGCTGGACTCAGGAGAGTTTGGGTTTTATAATTATGTGGAGGATACATGCAATATTATTGATGTTTTTGGATTAAGTTCAACTGTTTTAAATACCAATTTAGGAGGAGTAACTGGTGATGGAATGCAAGCTCATCATCTTATACCTGAACAAACATGGGGTAATAATAGCACTTTTTTAAATAATATAGGTTTATCAGGACAACGTGATGCCGCTTCAAATGGTGTTTTATTACACGATAGTGAAATTGGATCACAAAGTGCAGGAAAAGCCATTTGGCATAGAGGGAGTCATGCAAATTATAGCGATATGGTAAACCAAAGAATTAGAAGCATAGAAGCACGTCATAGAGTTCATGGTGATGATGCGAGAGCAAGGGCAGAAATTGCTGATTTACAGAGAAGATTAAGAAGAGCACTGTCAAGAAATTCTAAAGGCAAACATTATAGAGTAAGTTAATAATTTAAAAAAATATAAAATGAATGATTTATTTATTTGGTATAATACAATACCAAGAACACCAAAAGGTTTTCCACTTTTAGAAGATAGATGGTTAAGAGAAAAATATTATCCTAGTAAAAATCAAGAAGAAATGGATTATAAATGGATGAAATACAACCCATTAAAAGACGCTTTCCCTCCAAAAGGAGATTTAAAATTGCCAGATGAACTTTTTTTTATCGTTCAAAAGCAGAAAGAATTATTGTTTGATTTTATGAATTATCATTTTAATTTATTTATAGTATCAGATGTGTTTTTAAAATTAATTCAAGAATATAGATTAGATTTAAAATATGAAATTTCTAAATTAAAAATTGTTCATAAAAATGAAAAAGAATTAAAATGTGATAAAGATTATTACGCTTTAAGAGTTTCTACACATGATGATGATTTGTTCGATTATGTTGAAGATGGAAAAAAAAGAGCTTCTGGAGCAAGAGATTTCTTTCTTTATCCTAATTTAAAATTAAAACCAGATGTTCAAGATAAAGGAATATATTTTCTAAATGAATTTTGCTATCATCAAACAATTGTTGTAAATGAAGAATTAAAAAAAACAATAATCAAAAATTTTTATTCCCCAGAACTTTATAAATTAGAAGATTTCGCACAGGTCTATAATAATTCTTACAAATTGGAATTAATGCCAGAAAATATAAGATAACAAAGCTTTGGGTAATGTATCAAACGTGTGGTTTTTGGAAAAACAAAACTCACATTAAACGATATCATAAATTAAGAATAAAAAATATAGAAAGAAATGGTAAATCCCCCCCGCTACCGCACGAATCCTTTCGTGTGGTAGTTAAAAAACAGGAAGTGTTTTTAGCTTTAAAGAAGACCACTGGAAATACTTTTGGAACACCGCAGGACTATTAGAAAGTGTACAACGCCCAGATGGTGCAGTAGTAACCTTTGGCTATGATGCTTTAGGTAGAAGAATTTGGAAAAACTACCGCCAAACCACCACCAATTGGGTTTGGGACGGCAACGTACCTTTGCATGAATGGAAAGGTTTTGTAAGCAAAGACCCGCTCTCCGAAAACCTCATAACTTGGATTTTTGAAGAAGACTCATTTTCACCAATTGCTAAATTGCGTGGCGAAAAAAAATACAGTATCTTAGCCGACCATTTGGGTACACCAATTGAAATGTACCAAGATGACGGTTCTTTGTTTTGGAGTAGAGAAATTAATGCCAATGGTAAACTAATAAAAGGCGATAATAATAGTTGCCCTTTCTTGTTTCAAGGACAATATTTTGATGCTGAAATTGAGTTAGCTTATAATAGATTTAGATATTATGATGTAGAAGATGGAAGGTATATTTCTCAAGACCCAATTGGGTTGTTGAGTGGAGAGTTTGGGTTTTATAATTATGTAAGAAATAGTAATTTATTTGTTGATATTTTAGGATTAATTGCAAATGGTTCAACTTCATTTATAGGCGATGCTTTACATCCAAGCACATTAGCTGATAAAACTTTTGAAATAACAGCTACTGGAAATTATCATGATGATAAAAAAGCATTATACAAAGCAGCAGGAATTAAGGAAAAATTTTCAAGAGATTGGATTTCACACCATGTGAGTTATGATCCTACTACAAATACAATGACTATGCAATTAGTTCATAAAGATGTTCATAAAATAAAACATAATGGTGGAGTAAAAGAATATGAAGATCACCATCAAACAAAATACAAAAGAAATAGTTATAGTTAATTTAAATATATATAAATTTAATAAAAATGAAAAATAGTTTTTTATCAGAAAAATTAGAATTTGAAATTGATGGTAGTATTTTGACTGAAAATCAAATAAAAAGTATAATTCCAAATGACTTAAAAAATAAAGAAGATTTTATTAGTTTTTATATGGCTCATAATGGAATTTATTTTCATGATGGAGCTTTTATGAAGAGAAGTAGATTTTACAAGATTAATAAAAATGAATATGACGAACTAGAAGTTGAGTTTTTTTATGAAATTGGTAATGATTTAGAAAAAATGTGGAATGCTTCAAAAGAACATTCTGAAGATGCTAAATTGTTTGCTCAAAAACATATACCTTTTGCTAGTGATGCTGCTGGAAATGAATTTTGGGTTGAAATTGAAACAGGTATTGTTAAATATATTTCATGGGAATACGATTTTCCGGAAGCAATTACTATAGCAGCTCCAAGTTTTAAAGAATTTTGTCAAGCAATAGAGCCTTATAGATAAAAAACAGGAAGCCTATTTAGTTTTAAAGAAGACCAATGGTATTATGACTGGAACAGTGCGGGTTTATTAGAAGCCGTAAAACGCCCTGACGGTGCCGTAGTAAAATTTACCTACGATGCTTTAGGACGCCGCCTCACCAAAACCTACAAACAAACCACCACCCACTGGCACTGGGACGGCAACGTACCACTACACAGCCTGTCCCGATTTTTCTTCGGGAAATGGAAAGGCTTTGTTAGTAAAGACGCCCTCTCCGAAAACCTCATAACTTGGATTTTTGAAGAAGATTCATTTTCTCCAATAGCCAAATTGCGTGGCGAGAAAAAATACAGTATTTTAGCTGACCATTTAGGTACACCCATAGAAATGTACCAAGATGACGGTTCATTATTTTGGGAAAGACAACTAAACGCCAACGGAAAAACTATAAAAGAAACCCAACAAGGCAGTTGCCCATTTTTGTTTCAAGGACAATATTATGATGCTGAAATTGAGTTAGCCTATAACCGTTTTAGGTATTATGATGTAGAAGATGGAAGATATATTTCTCAGGATCCAATTGGGTTGCTATCAGAAGAATTTAATTTTTATGCTTATGTGGATGATTCTAACTTATATATTGATGAACTTGGTTTATATAAAAGTGCTTATAGAAAAAGAAGTAAAGCCAGTGTAAAAAAATTAAGGGATCGATTTAATAACAAAGTAAGAAAAAAATTTATAAAAAAACTTGCCAAAGACGAGAACTCATTAAAAGCAAGAGGATTTAGTGATACAAATATTGAAGCAATGAAAAAAGGAGATGTTCCAACAGATTATGTAGTTCATCATAAAAAACCATTATATAGAGGAGGAAATAACTCTTACGATAATTTAGAACTAATGAAAGAAAGTGACCATAGTCCTAAAGGGAAATACGGACCTTTACACGATTATCCAGAAGGTCAAAATCCGTTTGGTGCAAAATATAATTAATTTATAATAATATCTAAAAAAATGGAACATATAAAATGTGATTCTTGTAATATAGAATTCAATCCGTCAATTTTACAAATGGATGAGATTAAAAAAGCAGCAAATTCAGGAATAGAAAGATTTATTGTTTATTGTCCTAAATGCCATAGCTTAGTTTTTGTACACCCTTTGGTGCTTCTAGGAATGAAAGTAGAAAAACCTAAAGAAATTGAAGATTCAAGAATTTTTTGTTGTCCAATTACATCGTGCATTGGATTTGTCGAGAAAGATTATGATGCAAATATCTATGGTTGTTCTGAATGTGGCACAGAATGGAAAAATTTGAAGAAGATAAATGAAGATATTGATAAGATTGTTCAAAAATATGAATATAGAAAAGAAGTATATAAAAGAAAAGGGAAAACATGGGAATCAATAGATTTAGAGGAAATCCCTAAAGATTATTATAATAAAGTTCAAAAAGAAAAGTAATTTATCAACAGTAATTTCAACAATGGAAATGTCAAATTCACTAATAGAAACACCAAATCCATCAATGGTAATGATAAATCCGCTAACAGAAATGCTAAATCCAATGATGGAAATACTAAATCTAATGATAGAAATGTCAAATACACTAATAGAAACACTAAATCCATTAATGGAAACGGCAAATCTAACAATAGAAACAGCAAATCCATTAATGGAAATGCCAAATCCAATGTTAGAAATGCCAAATCTAATGATAGAAATGCCAAATCCACTAACAGAAACGGCAAATCCACTAATAGAAATGCCAAATCCACTAACGGAAATGGCAAATCTATTAGTGGAAAGAGCTAATACTTAAATCAAACCATCAAAAAAATGAATTTTTTAATAACTCTTTTTAGTTTCTTTATAAGTTTTGTCGCCACCGCAACAGGCACCACCAACTTTGACTACAACAAAGAAGGCTACCTCACGCAAGCCAAATATGCCGATGGCAGCACCACCAACCGCTACCCCGATGCAAAAGGAAACCTCTATGAAGACGCCAACCTCAAAGACCGAGAATATACACATGGCGGCAAACTAGTAAAAAAAGGCAGTTGGCACTACAAATACAACCACCAAGGTTTTCTAACTACAAAATACAAGAAAGTAGGCAGAATATTTGTAATAAAAGAAGACGAATGGAACTATGAGTGGAACTCTGCAGGACTTTTAGAAAAAGTTTACAGACCCGATGGAGCAGTAGTTTCTTTTGGCTACGATGCATTAGGCAGAAGAATTTGGAAAAACTACCGCCAAACCACCACCCACAGGCATTGGGACGGCAACGTACCACTACACAGCCTGTCCCGATTTTTCTTCGGGAAATGGAAAGGCTTTGTTAGTAAAGATGCACTTTCTGAAAACCTCATTACATGGATTTTTGAAGAAGACAGCTTCTCTCCAATAGCCAAATTGCGTGGCGAAAAAAAATACAGTATTTTAGCTGACCATTTAGGTACACCTTATGAAAGCTACGATGACAAAGGCGATTTAATTTGGAGTAGAGAACTTAACAGCAACGGCAAAGTTATAAAAGAAACAGGCATACAAAACTTTTGCCCATTTTTATACCAAGGACAAAGCCTTGACAACGAGATAGAACTTGCTTATAATAGATTTAGATATTATGATGTAGAAGATGGTAGGTATATAAGCCAAGACCCGATTGGGTTGGCAGGTAATAATCCTAATTTTTATTCATATACCAAGAACAGTAATTATTTAGTTGATCTATTTAGATTAGATCCTTTAGGAACAGGAGCTCCGCTCAAGAATGGGTTCTTATTTTATAAAAACGAATTATCGCTTTGGACAATTTATCATAAAAATGTTGATACAATAATGGCACATGTACATCTGGGTATTTTGGCTTACTGGCTTGTAAATACGATAAGATATCAACTCAAACAGCAAAAAAGTCATCACAACTTTATGGTCAAAATAATGATGATGAAATGATTTAGATGAGACGATACAAAGAAGCAAAAGTAAAAGAAATTTATGCCAAGCTAAAATATAAAATTACCCCTTCACAAAACGAAAATTTGTAGTGCACAAATCGGGACTCAAAAAAACTGAAACCCAATGTTTATGGAAAACAGACGATGGTTTGCTGCAAGTTGGGTTAAGTTATTATTGTAAGAAAAAATGATTTTGTTTTGATACCTATTTAGTCTGCTTTTGTTGCACTTTACCAATAAAAGGCAACTCATACATCACGTAAAATAGGGTGTTTTAATAGGTCGCTTCTACTCTATTAATCCAAATGGTGCCTTATTTTTCTCCTTGATTCAAATCAAAAACTTGCTCTACGTCCCAGTTTTCTCGGATATCAATTAGTTTTGGAAAATAAATGACCTCTTCAGATTGTGTTTTATTTAAAAAATGGCCCGCATCCCATTCTCTATTCCGATTGTCGTCATAAATGAGTCTCAACGTATATTTTGCAGGATCTATCAAATTGAACTCCAAACGGTTGTCTTTGTCTGAATAAGCCGTATATTTTACTGCTCCACTGTCGTCTGTAAGCGACACCATAACAGGAAATCGATGGACGTTTTGCAAAATTAAGCTCAAATTTCCATAATCCGACGTGTTTTGTGTTGTAACTTTAAAAGAAATTTTGCTGTTGTTTTTGTCAAATAAATCAGTAATGGCCCCTGGTTCTAACCAAAGGGTGTATTTTTCGAGAGGTTCTTTTTTAAACACAAATTTAAGTTCTTGCTGCCATTCGTCATATTCTGTTTTGAATGAAACTTGGGTAGAGTCTTTATTAATAAGCTTCATCTTAGACACATCAAACTTTTTTATTGGTGTACTTGATCGAAGCACTAAATCGTCTCTAAACGACAAACTGCCTTTTTGCAACGATTCTAGGTTTAGAGTATCTCTTTTTTCGGGTTTTATACGGATTTTAAACGATGTTTTGTACGATTCTTTTTCGTAAGAAATCCACAAACTATCTGTTTTTATGGGCTGATGCCAAATTAGTAACGAATCTTTTTGTGGCATTTTTGTAACCACAATGTCAAGCTTATGGTCTCGGTTTTTCAGTGTAAACTGTCCTCCTTTGGGCATTCCTTCATAAGGCACCAAGAGGCTATTGCCCGACTGTTGTTTGGGTTTTGCTATTTTCAATGGCCTTTTTTCTTTAAACAATTCTAACTCAAACACCGTGTCGTTTGGAATAGTAATGGGTTTAGTCTGGAATCCTATTTTTTCATCAGCTGGATCAAATTTATTATTGTTATTTTTGTCTTTTAACGCAATTAACAAATATTTTCCTTTTTTTAAATGATCAAAAGTAAATGTTTTTAAACTATCCAATGTATTGGTAATATACAACGGACTTTTTTTATAAATCACAGAATCGGTATATTTTGAATTGATTTCATACAACATAATCGATACAAAGTTGGTTACTTTTCGGTCAAAAGCATCTTTGATTGTTCCCTTCAATTGTAAGGAATCCAAATAACTTCCTGTCGAAAAAACATATTTGAATTGTTGTATGGGGTTGTTTTCATTGTTGTCCTGAATGCTTTGTCCAAAATTAAAACTATACGTTGTATTGGGTTTTAACGTGTCTTTTATATTGATAGTCAATTCTTTACTGGCTGTTGATGGCAATATTTCAGGCAAATGGTCAAGCGGTGGCGACACAATGAGCTGTTTGTTCAAATCTTTTGTTCTTACATATTCGTCAAAAGTTAGGGTTATTAATCCACCTTTGTAATTGGTACTGCCGTTTTTTGGAAAACTCATTTTCAAAATTGGGGCAATCGTGTCTTTTGCACCGCCTGTAATAGTGCCTCTTTTGGCACAACTTCCCAAAATGAATACTACAAATAAGGCTATTAACGAACGTTGTAACATTTGATTTTTATTTTTTTAATGAAAATACAAAATAACAACTAATTTTTTGTAATCAAAATTTTTTATTAAAATATTAGCATTTTTATAACGGTCTATAAATTATTTGTAGCACGCAAATTGTATAGTCCAAAAAATAGTAGCTTCATAAAAAGTTTTGTTTTTAGTTTGTATTGCATTTTTTTAAAGTTTTATACAAATAATATTAAAAACTTTATTGAATGTATTTTTAATAAATAATTTTTTATATTTTATTTTTATTAAAATAAAATATCTTACATTACAAAAACCATCATACTAATTCTTTTCGCATCAAATAATCGGTTTGAACTTCGTTGCCCATTGTAAAGGGATGTTTGTCAAAAATTTTGAAGCCATTTTTTTCATAAAACCGAATGGCTTTAGTATTAAATTCCCAAACACCTAGCCAAATGTATTGGGCCTTGTGTTGTATTGCTACGGCCACGGTTTGGTCCATCAAGCGTTGGGCAACTTGCTGTCCGTGATAGCTTTTCAAAACATAAATCCGTTGCAGTTCCATGCCTAAATTATCGTTTGGTTCTGTTTGAGCCGTTGCAAAATTACATTTGATAAAACCAATCATTTTTTGATTGTCAAAGGCTATATAAAATAACGAATTGGGGTTGCTCCACTCCGTAAACAATTGGTCTGGTGTAAAATGTGATGCTAAATAGGCATTCAAATTTTCAGTAGTATTATTCGATTCAAAAGTGTCCGAAAAAATGTTAATTGCCAACTGGCACAATGTTTCCAAATCATTGGAAGTTGCAGGAAGTATGGTTATCATATCAAAAGGTTAAAGGTTGTTGTGCCGCCATTCGTACAGCAATCAAATGTTCGCAAGGGCCTTTTTTTAATCCATTGTTCATATAAAAATGACACTGACATTCGCCCGAAATCAATCGTTGGTCTTTGTCTATTACAGCATTGACTTTATAAGTATAATTTTTTATTTTTATAACACCTTGCAATTCTAATTCGTTATTTTTTATATTTTTAGATACCTTAATGGATTCATTTTCAATAATATGATTGGCTTTTTGCTCTTGTTCTGATGCAAATCTGAAATGCTCAAAATTCAAAGGCTCTTGTGTTAGTTCTCGCAATCGATACACACCCAAATTCATGTCATACATTACCCTGCCTGCCTGTGTATAGGCCGTTAGAGCTGCAGCTACGGTTGCCGATTCAAGTTGTAAGTGCTTTGCCAAGTCGGTTGTGGTTGCAAACCAATTTTGTTTGAGACTTTCAAAAACTGTATTGCGAATATTTGCCGAAACATGGCCTCGAGGAGCCATCAAATCAAAATTTCCTGCCTTGCTCCAATCGTTGTTGGTCCATCCCGAAAGGCCTAATGTAAAAGTCATGTCGCCCAAATCGGCCATAAAAAAAGACGGCAACCCATTGCCCATCAAACTGACTTTAAATCGTTTGGCAATTGGTATCAAGCGTTCCAAAATGTGTAGCCTCCTGCGACCCCAAATCCGAATGGTTTTGGATGTATCGCCCTGATACACCGATCTATGAAAAATAATCGTTTCAAACCAAGGTTCAAAAACCACTTGTATAGGTTTCCCTGGTTCTAGTACAAATCGCATAGCTCGAGGGCCTTTTGTTTCACGAAATCTTCGCAAATACTGACAAATACCATGTATATCCATGGGATGCAAATAAAAACTAGTGGTTGGCAAAGTCATGGCTGCACTTACCTGCAAAAAACCTCTTACCCAAGAGTCGGGCAAATCTATTTTCATTTCCTTAAAAACATTTTCGTTGGTAGTTTGTGCCTCAAATCCAGAGGGATCTATTTTGAAAATGGTTTCTTTGTAATCTCTTATTTTTTGAAATTCATGATACAAATTTTCAGAATAATCTATGTTGGTTGTACCACATTTAAAATCTTCAATATCGTCAAACACATTGTAATTAGCACTCAATTTACCATAACTTGATTCGTCTTGACTAAAACACTCAAAAAACACTTCGTCTGGATGTACCGTTATCACAGGATCCAGTACAAACCATGCGTCTTTATCATTGCGATACAAATAATCAAAATACTGTTGTTTTGCTTTATTAAAAGGTCCTAGTAAGCGGTCTCTATCTTTATAAATTTCTGACAATCGATGCTTTACTTGTTGGATATTTTTTCGAATTTCTTCTATTTGATATTCTGCCATAAAATCACTCAACCAAAGTTTTTCTTGCTCCACAACCCATTCTTTATAAGCCGTTCGGTCTTTTGGTTTATACCTCAAATCCGATACCACCACATCGTGCAGAGCCGAAATAGCCTCTCTGAAAGGAATTTTTTTATTTAATTTACCTACAAAAAAAGTAGGATCCCGTTCCAAATCTGGAGCAAAAGCCATGTTTGTTTGCGAATTGGTGTTGTCTATTTGCGAGCTTTTAGAAAATTTATAATTAAATTCCATATCATTATATTATTTGTAAATGAATAGCTAGTTTTGGATAGCGTTTTTTCAAATCTGAAAGCAAGTCAATACACGTTGCTTTGTCTTGTATGCTTGAGGTAGCCGAAACTTCGTCTAAAATAGTGGCTACAATGGTGGCTACATCCTCCGAAAGGGTTGCTTTTTGATACAAAAGTTGGTAAATTCTATTTTTGGCAGCCCTCGATTGATTGACTTTTGTTAAAACCGATTTAAAATAATAGGCCATCGCTTGCCAACTTTTGGGGCTATCGTCTAAATATGTTTCTAATAATTGTGTTACAAGCAATTGAATATTACGGCTTGGATGTTGGCTTAATTGATACAAATAAGTTGGGGCATCTTTTTGATCAAAAAACAAGCTAATAAGCTCTTTACCAAATAGTTCCATATCTGGACGAACGGCATCTACTATACCAATAAGACATGCTGCATCCCAGTCGGTGGCAGTAAAATGGCTCCTGAAATAGTCAAATGCAAACTGCCTACTGTCTTGCCACGAAGCGTCCAAAATAGTAAGTGCAACCTTTTTTTCTTGCTTGATTCTATGGGTATGTTGTTTGTAATATTGCCAAACCCATTTTCTAACGTCTAAAAATTCATGACTTGCCAAGGCCACAATTTGCTTCATGCTAAAAGCATCAAAATCCAATCGCTTTTGCAAAAGTTCAAATCCTAACAAGGCATTTTCTTTATGATAGGCCAATAACAATTTGATGATCCATTTTGTATGTAAATTATTAATAATCAAAGCATCAGGAGATTTTATAAAAGTTCTAAATATAGAATATGCCCCTTCAAAATGTTCTTTTGAAACCAATAGCCAAATGGTTTTTTCTACCCATCGAAGTTGAATATCTTGGTTATTTCGGTCGATGTTTTGAAGTTCAAATAACGATTCAACCACTTCTTGATGAGCAGATTCAAATAGATGTAAAAAAGCCGTCCAATTTTGGGTCAATGTGCTGCTTTCATATTGCCTTAACAGCTCCAAACCATTGGCCCTAATTCGGATTTCGTCATTTTGCAATAACAACTGAATGATTCCAATGGGAAGGTCGTTGGCCTGTGTTATTTTTGATTTGGCCATTAAAATTTCGCTAGCCAACAAGGTATTATTTTCCAATTCGGACACCAATAATTGAGAAATGATTTCCCAACTAATACCCGACATTTTTTCGTAAGCCATCATTTTGAGCCTGTCGGTTACTATAATAGCCCTTTGGTTGTGGTCGTCATTGTTTTCAAAACCCATAAGTGCCACAACGGCTTTTCCTAAAATGGCCTCTTTTTGTACCTCGGTCAAACGACTGTTGTGTATCAACTCGTGTATAAATTGGTTCAAATTAGATTTGGTATTGAATATAACGGTCAGCCAAAAATCGATGTGGTTTGTAAAAAAAGACTGTTGATTCAGAATCATCTTTTGAGCCAACAGTTGGGCTTTTTCCGATTTTACATCCAATATTTTGCCAACCAATACAGCATCTGTACCAATGTTTTGTTGGTTGTGTTCAAGCACTTCAAAGCCCATTTCTTGTGCTTTTTCAAATGGTCTGTCCAATAAAATAAGCATCAACGAAGTATCTATTTTGGATATAAATTCGTGGTATTGAACATTATTTTTAATGTTTTGATATGCAAAATCTACAATTAAATTCATATTGGCTTGGGCCAAAAGTTGCAAATATGCCTCAGGAAAGGCCTCCCACAAATGAGGAAACATGGCCAAACTTTGGGGTTTTTTAGGTGCTTCATCAGTAGGTTTTGAAACTATTAACGAGGGTTCTGGTGTTTTAGTCTTGTCAAAAATTGTTTTGATAGTACTAAATACACTTTCAAAAACTGATGCTTTTTTTTGCGATGCATCTGTGGCTTCTTGTTCTGTTGTTCCATTTGGTGCAACAACAGTAGCTTTCTGGATATTGAAATAATAATCTTTGCTCGAATAAACGGTTTTTTTTGTATAAAACTGACATTTCTTATCCATAATTCTATTTGTATCATTGCCAAATAATATATAGGTCAATAAATAAGAATGAGAACACTCTGGATAGTCCACCATGGTATAATAATAGCGGCCTTTGTCATAATTGTAAGTACCGTAATCACTTAACAATTTAGATTTTGACGGGGTATAATCTGATTCTTCAAAATGCAATAACACATTCACTGCAAATTTTAAATAATCTGCCGCTACGTTTTGCATTCCTAAATTTTTCAAAAAATACACACTGTCTTTCTGAAAAAAGTATTTGGTGAACTGAGAAAAACCAATTTGACAATTGGCATTTTTATACTCTTTATGCAAGTTTATACTAGAATCTAAAGCATCAATATACTGTTGGGTTTGATACGCATTAGGGTCCAAACTTGCCGTTCGAAAATACATAGGTTGCTGTTTTTCAAAACAATAAAACAACAACGACAAGATGTGGTAATCTTTTTTAAATTTGGCCAATTTAAAAATGGCTCTAATACTTTTAAAATAAGGTGGTTTGAAAGGAATTGTGCTTAATATTTTTTTAAAAACAGGTACAAATGACTGATAATCAGTAGATAATAAATACAATATTGGTAGCTCTTTTGCAGGCATTTCATTTGCAATAGTATGAGTATAATATTGTTCTATCATAGTATATTGCCCGTCGTCTATGTGGTCTTTGATGGTATCTGGCAATAATTCCATCAAACTGTCAATGGTTTTTTGATGCTCAGTTGGATCTGAAAGTTGCAATAAAGCCTCAAAACTCAAATATCTAATATAGTCTTTTTGGCGGTTGCCGTGTGCCATACTTTCAAACAAAGGTATAGCATTTTGAGCCTTTAGGGTCATCAAGGCATATAACGAAGCGTACAACTGCATTTCATCGCCTTTTGTAGCTATTTTCAAAATATAAGGTACTGCTTCTGTAATGTTTAGCATTGCAGCTTTCCATATTACTCGTGAGGTTTTCCATACGGTTTTAAAAGAGTTTTGGCCTGTTGCTGCATCTTCCAATCGTTTTAAAATCCTACTTTTGGGAGTAGCTTCATTAGTGTTAGACAGTGTTGGCAATGCTACAAACACCTCTACTTCAGACTGGTAGCCTTTTTTTCGTTTTTCGTTTTCCAATGCCGCAAAAATGTCCAATCCCTTTTGATGGTTTACAAATTCGGGCGTTTTGGTCCCTTCTTTCAAAGCGGCACCACGTCTGCCGTATCTAAAATTGACAACATAAGCCGTTGGATTGATTTCGCATAAATCTATTTCATAAACTTTATCTGATTTGCCTTCAAAGAAAAATAATTTTACTTGTTTTATTAATTTCATCTTGTTTGCTTTAAAATAAGTTCCACCAATCTGTTTGTTTGTCGGTTGTAGCTTTTGAAATTGTTTTTTCAACAATTGGAGCTTCGGGAATAGCCGCTTTTGATACTTGCATTATTTTACTTTCAATAATTGGTCGGCCGTGTTTGGCAATAATGTTCAAAAGAGTTTGGTGAAATTTGGCCCCTTTTGCTGCATCAACCATTTTTACAAATTGAATATAACCTTCAACAGCATTGATCAAATGTATGGCTTTGCCCCAAGTTTGGTTTTGCCAACCATTTTGATCTATATTATGCAACAAAGCCCTAAATTGTCGGAGTCTTTTTCTGTCGATATTTAGCTTTTTATTTACAACGATACCTGTAACTTTTTGTTGATTTGACGGTCTCATAATCGATGTTTTATCGTTATTTACTTCAAAATCTTCAGATTTGATTGTTTTTTTGACAAAACACAAAAATTTACCCATATATTGCGCTGCTTCTTCGTTTCCTGAAAAAGTCAAATCATCGGCATATCGTGTATAGGTAAAACCATATTTTGAGGCCAGTCCATGCAAACGTTTGTCTAGTTTATAAGCGATCAAATTACTAATGGCGGGGCTTGCTGGCGAGCCTTGTGGCAAATAGCGTGGCCCTTTTTGAACATAATACGTTTCGCCATCTATTTGGATTTTTTCTATATCGCATGTTGTACAAGCCAACGCCAATAAGGTTGCCATTGATTCCGAATATCCAAAAATTCGGAACAAACCTTTGACTCTTTTGTATGAAATAGAAGGAAAAAAGTCTTTCAAATCTAAATTCAAAACCACATTTTTTTGCACATGTTGGTTTGCATTGCTCACAATAGAACGGTTTTGAACAAATCCATGAACCATAGGGGCTACAACAATTTTATTCAAAATATGTTCTAAAATCCAAAGTTGAAATGCTTTTAACTTGGTTTTTGGTGCAGTAATTTTTCGGGTGCCACCTGATTTTTTTGGAATTTCAAATACATGATAGTGTGTTGATTTGGATACTTTTCTGTTGTATGCCAAATATTTTAGGGTTGGCAAATCAAATCCAGATTGCACAGAAAAATCATAGCTGTTTTCAAAAAAATCTAAATTAAATTTTGAAAGAAGTATGGGGTTCTGCTGCTCATTTTGCAATCCTTTTGACACAGATTCGCCCAAATAAATCATTTGTTTTTGATTGACTTGCTGCCATTTTTCTGATTTCTCAATGATTTTCTGAGCCCGTTTTTGTTTATTAATGTCCCGTTTTTGCTTTGACTCCTGCATGCGTTGTTTTCGCATCGCCCTCAACATGGCTTCCTGATCGCTGTACTTTTTGTCCTGTGCCAGCAATTGATTCAATGTTTTTTGCAGTGCGGTTTCTTCGGCAATCAATTGTTCTGGCACCGATGGTATTTCAGAATTTTCCCAAAATCCAATTCTTTTCATCTCTTCTAGTATGTAACTATCTTTTGAAGAGGATTTTATCCTGTCATAAATTTGTTGTCTAGTCAATGCCACAATCGTATTTTTTAAAATCAATAATTAAAAAAAAATCCCTATTTATAATTTACTTACAAATAGGGATAAGAGCGTAACCTTCGTATTTACTAAGGACTATATCTATCAACTCCAGAGAAAGAGTACTATACGTGCATTTGGTTTCTCGGAAAATGGCCTGAAAATGCACGTATAGTACTCTTTCTCACCATAAAGATAGTATGTAGTGTAGTATGTCTTACAAACATGCAACGATGACGATACATCATCATTTCTATAAATAGAAAAGCAAGGTTATTCTTGAGCAAATATAATTTATTTTTTTATTAATCCTACTTTTTTTTTACTTTTTTTATTTTTTTATTTTAATCATAAAAAAACTAATTTTGCCCTAAAAAATTTTGCCTACTTTTAATTATAAAAATACCGCTATCAGCTACACCCTATCAGGAAGGGGGCCTGCTATTGTTTTGCTTCATGGTTTTCTTGAAAATCAATCGATTTGGCATTTTCATGCTGTCAATTTGTCTTTTCTACATACAGTAATTACCGTAGATTTACTTGGACATGGACAATCCGAATGTCTTGGATACATTCATACAATGGAAGAAAATGCTGCTATGGTTATCGAATTATTGAAACATTTAGAAATTGAAAAAGCTCATTTTGTAGGCCACTCTATGGGAGGTTATGTCGTTTTAGCTATTGCAGATTTGATGCCACAATGGGTAAAAAGTTTGGTTTTACTCAACTCTACCGCCTTGCCCGACAGCGAGGAACGCCAACAAAACAGAAACCGAGCCATACAATTAATCAAAAAAGATTGTCCAACGTATATAAGTATGTGTATTCATAATTTATTTAGCGAAAAAACACGTTCTCATTTTACGGCAGCCATAGAACAACTCAAAGTAGAAGCACTGCAAACGCCTGTTCAGGGCATTATAAAGGGATGAAAATTCGGAAGGACAGGGTTTTTATATTAAAAGAAAAAAATTACAAAAAATTGATAATACTAGGTCAAAACGATAGTGTTTTACCTATCGAGGAACAAAAAAAATCCCTCAAAAACACTTTTACAAAAATGGTTGTTCTGGAGGGAGGACATGTCAGTTTTATTGAAAACAAATTGGAATTGTTAGACGCATTGGTTTTGTTTTTCAAAAAACCTTAAATAGGCTCTTTGAAAGGCAAGTCCTGATTAAAAATTTCTTGCAATAATAGTACTATTTCTTCTATAAAACAAGCCATTATATCTGAGTCTATCACCGTATTAATCTCTTTTTCTTCTTTAAATGCAAATGGTAAAAAACCCGATTTCATATTTTTGAAAGAAATAATTCCGGCTTCCATTTGATTGTCAATAATTTGATTTTCAAACAAATAAGCATAAATCAAAATTTGAATAATTTTATCATTTTTTATATTTGTTGTCAATCCTTCCCATGATTTTAAGGTAACATTTGTTTTTTCGACTTTTCCAGTTTTATAATCTATAATTCGAACAACCTGATTACGTATTTCTATTCGATCAACCTTACCTTTCAACAAAATTGGAAAAGGAAGCAATGGGTGTTCTAAAATGCGTTTGTGTTCGGTTTCTAATGCCATAATTTTTATTGCATCGCCTTTTTTGATAGAGGCTAACTCTAGGTTCAAAAAATTCAGTACATTTCTTTTAGCCACTTCAAATGCCAATAAGTTACGGCCATGTTTAATGTCGCCTTCTTTATACACTTTTTGAAATTGTTTCAACACTTCGGCATCCATTCGATTTATAGCCTGTAAGATGTCACTTTCCGACAAAAACTTGTTCAAAAATGGTGTGTATAATACCTCTAAAGTATCGTGAATTATCGTACCCAAAGTGTTCAAAGCAATGTTTTCCTCTACCTCCTCGACTTCTTTGATTCGTAAAATGGTTTGGTAATAAAAATCTAATGGGTTTCGGATATAACTTGTTAATGTTGTAGGCGAAATACCGGCAATAGCCATTTCTTTTAACCTTTCCATAACCAAATTCGATTTTGGTATTTCAATAGATTTGGTAGTTGTATGTGGCAAAATAGGACTATATATGTCTTGTATAAGTTGGTGGTTGGGTAGTTTTTCTACCTCTAATTGTGTAATAAAACGGCTTTTTTCGCCTGCATCTATGCCATCACTTTCTGTATTATATAGCAAGTATATGTTTTTGGCTCGTTGTAATAAATGATAAAAATGATAGGTATAAATGGCATCTTTTTCTTTATATGTTGGCAGTTCCAACTCTCTTTTAACATCATAAGGAATAAAAGAATTCATGGATTTTCCTGCAGGAAATTTTCCTTCATTCATAGACGTTACAATAACCGTATCAAAATCCAACACCCTACTTTCTAAAACGCCCATGATTTGCAAGCCACTAAGTGGCTCTCCTTCAAAAGATACCTCTGCTAGGTCTATTACTTGTTTATAAATAGCGTTTAACGTTTCTATATGGTCTATTTCGGTGTGTTTGGTATAGTAATTTATCAATTTGATGATGGTTTTGTGGATAGCAAACAAAAAAGTTTTGGTTATTTTATCTGCCTCTATGTCGTCGCTCAAATTATTTTTAATTACCACCAACAAATCAGCAATAGATTCTAAAACGGGAATTGAACCATTCTCCCATTTTTGAAACAACAATAAAAACAAGTCGGTGTGTTTTTTATTCAGTTGATACAAATTTTTATGTGGAATAAAAGTATAATTATTTTTATTGATTAATCGTACCAAATCAGCCGTTTCAGCATAAGTTGCTACCATCGGATGGGTGAGTATTTCTAATACGTCTTTGTAATACAATACGTAGTTTTTAGAATCTCTATGTATAGCATTGGTGTGCATTTTAAATAACTTGGCAATCAATAGTTGTGCAGGATTGTTTTTGCTAGAAAATCCCATTGTAATATTCAAAGCTCCAACGCTTTTGGGCAAAGCATATAGCATCGGAATCAAAAGGTTTTCGTCGCCCAAAACGATGGCAACTTTATCTAAATTTTGCTTTTTTTCATGAATAATTTTTTCAATAATACTGCCCGCAATTTTGGCCTGACCAATTGTTTTTGGGGTTCCAATAACCTGAATGTTTTTGTGTTTTGAAAAATCATCAACAATCCATTCGAAAGGGTGGGATTGGTAGTAAGTCCATTTTTGCTTGAATCTTCTGATAAAAAGGCCAGCATCATGATAAGGGTCATTTAAAAATGATTGGTCTGCATCCCACAAAATTGTAGCTTTTTGTTCTTGCAACAAATACTGAATAATTTTTTCTTCGGCAGCATTTAAGGCATTAAATCCCGCAAAAACAAAACATTGGTTTGGTGTTTGTGTATTGAAATGGGCTAAATTCAAAACGGCTTCTCTATAGATGAGCCCTTGATATCCCACTTTGTTATGCAACAAATGTTTGTATAACGATTGATAATAAAGAGGCAATAGTTTCCAAAAATCGATATATCTTTCTAACAAACTGGTTTTGTTTTCAACTTCAAGTCCCCATTTTTTAATGTCTTCTATATCTTTCAAATACGTCAAAACATAATTTGGGTCTAGCAAATACCGGTCTATTTCATTAAAATCTTGCAAGAGTGTTTTGGCCCAATTGGCAAAAATTTCAAATGATTTTTGTTGGCTTACTTCGGTAATAGATAAATATACACTATAAAATTCAAACAACAATTCTATGGGGTCGATGGTTCGAATTCCAGAAATGTTTTGAATAAAATCTTCAATACTAATGATTTCGGGGGCAAATATGTTTTGTGTTACTTTGTGTTTCAATGCTTCTATTAAAAAAACTTTGGCACGCTTGTTGGGCAAAACTATCGTTGTGTTTATGAGTTTGTCCGAATAATTTTGAATGATAAAAGTAGCTAATTTATCTAAAAAAGTAAGGTCTTCCACGAATGTAAAATTTAACGATATAAATATAAAAAAAACGCTCCGAATAATCGGAGCGTTTTAAGAAAAATATTTTAAGAAAATTAGTTTACTAATTTTACTTCAACTCTTCTGTTGTTAGCTTTACCAGCTTTAGTTTTGTTAGAATCAATTGGTTTTGCTTCACCATATCCAACAGATGACAATCTGCTAGCTTCAATTCCGTTTTGAGTCAAATAAGTTACAACAGCTGCAGCTCTATTTTGAGATAATTTCAAGTTAGCAGCATCTTTACCGTCGCTATCTGTATGTCCTTCGATGCTGAATTTAGCAGTAGGATATTCTTTTAAGATAGCCGTAATAGATTGTAATACAGGCATTGTTTGAGCTTGGAAAGAAGATTTTCCAGTGTTAAACAAGATTGTTTTAGCATAGTCGTTTAATTTTTTCATAACTTCACCATCAACTACAGCTACTGGACAACCATTATTGCTAGCTGGCCCTTTTACAGTAGGACATTTGTCATCTTTGTCTAAAACTGAATCTCCGTCAGTATCTGGCCAAGGACAACCTGCGTTATCTTTAGGTCCTTTTACAGTAGGGCATTTGTCAGCTTTGTCAGCAATTCCGTCTCCGTCTGCATCTGGACATCCTTTTAACATTTTAGAACCAGCAACTTCTGGACAATCGTCATCTTTATCAGCAACTCCGTCACCGTCTGTATCAGGACAACCGTTGAAAGCAGCTAAACCAGCAACTTCTGGACAAGCATCATCTTTGTCAATGATTTTATCTCCGTCTGTATCAGGACATCCGTTAAATTCTTTTGTACCTGCAACTTCTGGACAAGCATCATCTTTGTCATAGATACCATCACCGTCTGTATCTTTACCACCAAATTTGAAAGTAAGACCAGCAAAGTGTTGCATGTGAACAGGCAAGTTGTCTGAAGCACCTCTTGTTGCTTTGTCATCAAAAGAATGTTTGTATGTAGATTGTAATGACAAACCTACTACATCTGTAAACCAAATTGTCAAACCAACACCTCCATTTACAGTTCCTCCTCTTGCATCATCTCCCCACCAAGTATAACCTCCACCAATGTGTGCACTTGGTTCAAAAGTTTTGGATTTGATCAAGCTCATAAAGCTATATTTTACAACTCCATCAACACCATAGTAACTCAAATCACCAGGATTTGATACCAAATATGGTCCTGAACCTACTCTTGGATTTACGAATCTAGAAATTTTATTTACAGATCCTGTTACTCCAAATGAAAAGTTATCACCAACATATTTAGAAACGTTCAAATAAGAAACAGATGGTAAAATGTTCCAGTTGTCTTTTGCGTTAAAAAATTGTGATATTTTTTCTTTTTTCCCAGTTGCAGCACTTACTCTAGTGTCTACTGCATTTGCCCCAAAGCTAATTGCCCAAGGATTGTTGCTATCTTGTGCTTGAGAAGTTACTCCCACAAACATTGCAGCAGCAACAAATAATTTGTTAAAATGTTTCATACTTAATTTTGTTAGATTACAATATTTATTGTGCAAAAGTAATACTAATATTTTAAATACAAAATTTATTGTCTTAAAAATACAAAAAATAAGCTGAACTGCTGATTTTTAATGGGCTGCAACAAAAAAACACCTTCTTTTTTAGGCCCAATTCATCGTTATTTTAGACCTTATTACATGACTATTTTGTATAAATTGATCCCTTTTTGAACCTTTTTACATTTGATTAACTAAATTTGTCGTCAATAATTAGTATGTAATAACATTATTTATGAAAACCTTAGCCGAACAAATTCAAACAATTCAAACATTGCATCAAGCGGGACAAACGATTGAGGCCGCATTGTATTTATTAGATGAATACGACCTTTATCATTATAACTTCAAAGGTTTTGAACTTAGAGAACCTGCTAAACCCGACTTTATATTAATGACTACCGAAGGTACTTTTGGCGAACCTCAAATTATTCGAATTCCCGAAAACACGTTTGAATTCCCTTTTGAACTGATGCTCAATTTATTAGCTCACGAAATGGTTCATGTTGTGCAAAAATCTGATGAACTTTGGATTGAAGATAAAAACGAACGAGAATGGCAAGCTTATTATGAAATGATTTTCCTTCAATTATATCCTAAAGTCCCCAATGTTTCTGTTTTTCATCAAAAATTTTTTGCCGAAAAAGCTTTTTTATATTATAACAGAATGGGCGAAAACACCCCTTTGCAACTCAAATATTTGAGCCAAAAACAACAACTTGAAGCATATATCCAAAAGTTGTAAATCATAATTTTATCCTATTTTTATGTTAAATTTCCTATTTATTTTATTATTGCAACTATCTTTGTTATTATAACTTTAAAATAAAATATAATGAAAAAATTCATGTACTTTGGACTATTTTTAATGTCATCAGGATTCATTTTTGCTCAAAGCCCACTCGAAAAAGGTGGTTTGCAAATAAATGCTGGTTTTGGAACCTCTAGCTGGGGTACTCCCGTATATGCAGGGCTGGATTATGGATTAATGGAAAATATCACCATTGGTGGCGAGGTATCTTATCGATCTAAAACCGATAATGGATTCAAATACAGCGCTTTAGGAATTATTGCTAATGGTAATTACCATTTTAACGAATTACTTCAAATTCCAAGTCAATGGGATTTGTATGGCGGTGCTAACCTAGGTTATTATAATTGGACTTCAAACATTACCAATTCTAATTACAATTCTGGTTTGGAGTTGGGTTTGCAAGTTGGCGGTAGGTATTTCTTTAACGACAAGTTTGGTGTCAATTTAGAACTTGGCGGTGGCGGCGTTTCAGGTGGGAAAATAGGTGTTACCTATAAACTTTAAAAGTCATACTTCATTAGAATAAAGAATCAATCTTAGTTGCTTATTTTTTAAAATATAAATACTATATTTTTTTAATTTATTTGTAAATTTTATCAGTATAATAATTTTTTAAGCAAGGCAAATGAATGAATTTGCCTTGCTTTTTTTACCCATGCACTTCCACTAATTGCGCTGCTGCTTTTGCTTTTTCAACCAGTTCGGTAAATGAGGTTTCTAGGGTGTCGTTAACCAAGGCTACTCCCATGCGGCGATACGGTCTTGAAGTAGGTTTTCCAAAAATCCTGAAATCGGTTTTGGGTAATGCCGCAATTTTTTCTATTCCTGTAAATGTTGGATTTTCCGAATGTTTTGAGGCTAAAATTACGGCACTGGCTCCAGCTTTTTCTAAAGTAATTTCGGCAATAGGCAAACTCAAGATGGCCCGAAGATGCAATTCAAATTCGTTAAAATTTTGTGTTCCTGCAAGCGTAACCATACCTGTGTCGTGTGGTCGTGGCGATAGTTCAGAGAAATAAACACCATCGGCTGCCAAGAAAAACTCCACGCCAAAAAGTCCAGCACCACCAAGGGCTTGGGTTACTTTTTGTGCCATTTCTTGGGCTTCTTGCAAGTCTTTTTTAGATACTAAAGCGGGTTGCCAACTTTCTTGATAATCGCCTCGTTCTTGTCTGTGACCGATGGGCGCACAAAACAAGGTAGGCAAATTATTTTGGGTTACGGTAAGCAAGGTAATTTCAGAAAGAAAGGGTACAAACGCCTCCACAATGACTTCTACCACATCGCCACGAGAGCCTTCTACGGCATAATCCCAAGCTTTTTGAATGTCGTCTTCGGTCTTGATGGTGGATTGCCCTTTGCCTGATGAAGACATGAGCGGTTTTACCACACAAGGCATCCCAATTTCCGCAACGGCTTGACGCAAGGTTTCGCCACTGGTGGCATAGCGGTAATTAGCGGTTTTTAGTCCCAATTCTTTGGCAGCCAAATCCCGAATGGCTTTGCGGTTCATGGTAAAGTTGGCGGCTTTGGCAGATGGAACTACTGTAATGCCTTGTTTTTCGTACTCATAAAAACGCTCGGTGCGAATAGCTTCTATCTCGGGAACGATAAAATCGGGTTGGTGCTTGGCAACAATGCGGTCGAGTGCCTCGCCATCAAGCATGTTGATGACTTCAAAATCATGGGCTACTTGCATGGCGGGAGCGTTGGCATAACTGTCCACCGCAATGACGGTTTGCCCAATGCGTTGGGCTGCAATTACAAATTCTTTTCCTAGTTCGCCAGAGCCTAATAGTAGTATTTTCATGGTTTTATGTTTTATTTGTGTTTTTTATGCCACAGATGCACAGATTTTTATTTTCCTTTGCGTGGTTTTTTTTGCCACAGATGCACAGATTTTATTTCATTTGCGTGGTTTTTTTTGCCACAGATGCACAGATTTTTATTTTTCTTTTTTCTTTTTTCTTTTTTCTTTTCTCTTAAATCTTACGAAAAACGTCTTTCAAAACGGGGGCTGCGTTAGGGATGGTAGCGGCATCCTTTTGTTTTTTTTCTTTAAAAAAACAAAAGATAAAGCCGAAAGCCCGACCCTTGGGGAACGCCCAAATTAATCTTCTGAAAATAATTCTTTTTGAATTAAAGTCTTATTCTCTCTAACCTCTAACTTTAATCTTCCTCTTCAATTTCAAACTCAGCGTCTTTTTCCCAGATTTCCATTTCGCAGGGTTTGCAGTTGAATTTGAGTTTGTATTCGAGTTCGCCTTGCTTCAAAACCAAAGGTTCTTTGACTTTTTTGTCGCGGTGCTCGGGATGGTATTTTGGACAACGCTCGAGTTCGTATTTGATGCAATATTTGGTGGTCATTACTCTCGATTTGCCTGGATCCCATTGGAGTTCAAAGGCTTTTTCGATTTCGGTAACGCCGTGACGTTCGTAGAATTTGCGTGCCATTTTATTGGCAACATTGTAGGTGAAATCCAATTGATCTACAGGAAAAGGATGGTCGGTTTTGACGATTTGGTGCTCTTCACGTTTGTAATTTTTTAAACGAATTTCAGTTAATTGTTCGTAAACGCTGCGACGCATTTCGTTGATTTTTGAAATGGGTAAAAACCAATTTTCTGAAAACTGAATCGTGATTTCGTCTGCCGTGTAAGGCGTAAAACCCGTTTTTGCCAACTGCGTTTTGATGTTGTCTTCTATGGACAAATTATTTTTGGTGGGTTCTTTGGCGTGTTCCAAATGGACTTGGCTCACAAAACCATCTTCGTCGGTGGCGGTGAGTTCAAAACCCGTTTCTTTTTCGGTTAAAACCAACGTGGTACTGATTTTTCGAACGGCACTGTCTTCACGTTCTACAATTTTGATGAAAGCCGCGTCGTTGTTGCGGTAAATGAACGTTCCGTCTTTGATTTCTTTTAAAACATTTGGGTAAATGATGCCATTTTCGGCTCGGTTGACATAAATCCCGTCTGCTTCGTTGTTTTCGTTGATAAAGCACAATCCATCGCCGTTGTTGAGCAAATGACCGTTCTCTATTTCATACGAATTGCCAACGGTTTTTATCAGTTTTCCAATGTATTGCCCTTTGGATTTTGGACTTTCCCAAGAGCCGATGCTTTGATGTCTTTCGTTGACGAAATAATCCGTATAACCTCGATTAAACGTGCGGTTCAATTCGGAATCGAAAGTGAAGGTGCATTTTCCTGAGGAAGCTTTGGTATAATTGGGGTTTTGTTCTAAAAAAGCATCCACTTTTTTGCGAAGAAACGACACATTATTTTTAACATAGACCATGTCTTTCAATCGACCTTCGATTTTGAACGAAACGATTCCGGCTTCAATCAAGTTCGGGATTTGGTCGGTTACATCAAAATCTTTGATGGAAAGCAAGTGGCTGTTTTTGATTAACGTTTCGCCGTGACCGTCAATTAAATTGTAGGGCAAACGGCAGTTTTGGGCGCACGAACCACGGTTGGCAGAGCGTTCGCCATTGGCAACACTCATATAACAATTGCCGCTGAAGGACACACACAAAGCACCCGTAACGAAAAATTCGAGTTCGACATCGGTGGTTTCGCTGATTTCTTTGATTTGGTGCAGGTTTAATTCACGAGCCAAAACCACACGCTTGATGCCTGCATCGGCAAGGAATTTGATGTTTTTTGGGTCACGGTTATTGGCTTGGGTGCTGGCGTGCAGTACAATTGGCGGTAGCTCCATTTCCATAATTGCCATATCCTGAATAATCAAGGCATCGACGCCAATGTGGTACAATTCCCAAATCATTTGGCGACAGGTTTCGAGTTCGTTGTCGTACAAAATGGTGTTGATAACCACAAAAACTTGGGCGTGATACAAATGGGCGTAGTTGACCAAAGCCGCCACATCTTCCATTGAATTGTGTGCGTTGGAACGGGCTCCAAATTGTGGTGCTCCAATATACACCGCATCGGCACCACTATTGATGGCAGCCATACCGTGGAGCAAGTCTTTGGCAGGTGCTAATATTTCTATTTTCTTTTTCATTATAAGAGGTATTTCTTTTTAGGGAAATTAGTTTGCAAAGTTCTTATAAATAATTAAAGTTTTCTAATTTCAACATGATTTTTATATAAAAGGAGGTTTAATTTTTATTATTTGCACTATTTTGCGTTAGGGATAGCAGTGGAAATCCATTAGAAGACCCCAGCCCCCAAAAGGGGTGTTCTATATTTTCTGAATGTGGTAATCAAAAAAGATTATTTCACAATATGATATTTCTTTTGGAGTTCCATGAAAGTTGTTTGGAACAGATAGCCCGATTCTTGTGGGAACGCCCAAAACAGCCTCTGTGTAATTTGGGTTCCATTTACTTGTACTTTTTTAGCATTTAATCCAAGATAGGGAGGAAAAATACAAAATAAATGGTTGAAAATAATAATTTTTTAAAATAATTTTTGTTAATCATAACAAAAATTCTATTTTTGAAAAAAAAATAATTACTTATAAATAATTACTTTTGAAAAGGTATTTAAGAATCAAAAAAACAAAGATGAAAAACCAACTTAAATTTATTTTACTTATTTTTTCGGCTGTTGTTATGGGGCAAGAAAAGTCGAAAATAATATTTAGTAATGAAGTCGTTACCATTAAAAAAGACAAAGAATTGAGCATTGAAAAATATGTTGAAGAAGAGAGAAAAATAGGGCAAAGTAAAAATATAAAAGATTATTCGGTTTGGATTCCTTATGATAATTTTCGGGAAATTACAGACATCAAAGGTGCTACTTATGATAATGAAAGAAAGAAAAAAAGTAAACTCAATGGGTCATACGTGGGCAGTTTTGATGCGAAACAAGAGAATATTTTTCATAGCGATGCCAAAGTGAAGTATTTTGAGATGCCCAATGTAGAAGATGGCGACATTGTTGATTATTCGTATATTATCAAGCAAAAAAATCCTCGCTTATTGTCTGGATTTTATTTTCAGAATGAATTGAAAACCCAATCAGCCAAAATTGAAATAAAAGTGGGTGAGGGAATCAATATTGGTTATACCATTTATGGAAATGACAAAGAAAAAATTAGTTTTTCGCAAAGAAAAGAAGCGGATTTTGATGTTTATAGTTGGGAAATGAAAGATAGTCCTGCATTTGAAGAAGAAGCCGGGATGCCCAATTCGAGCTATCATGTGCCACATTTGATTTATTATATCAAAGATTATGAATTAGATGGCAAGAAAGAAACCCTTTTGGGTAGTACCGATTTGTTATACAAATGGTATTATTCGTTGGTAAAAGACATTAATAAAACCAATCAGAATGATTTGAAAACCAAAACATTAGAATTGATTAAAGGTCAAAAAACCGATACCGAAAAGGCAAAAGCCATATTCCAATGGGTTCAACAAAACGTTCATTATGTGGCATTTGAATATGGGATGGGTGGTTTTATACCACGGGATGCTGGCGAAACCTATCAAAAATTGTATGGTGATTGTAAGGATATGGCTAATTTATTGAACGAAATGCTGCATTATGCCAATTTGAATTCGAGTTTAACCTGGATTGGCACAAGAGACAAACCCTATACCTATTCGGAAGTGCCAACACCTGTTGTGGACAATCATATGATTGCCTCGGTAGTATTGGATGGCAAAAGGATTTATTTGGACGCAACAGACAAATTTTGTCCGTTTACGTATCCTAGCAGCATGATTCAGGGGAAAGAGGCCTTGATTGGTAAAAGCGAAACCGAGTTTATCGTAGAAAAAGTACCGTTAGTGCTACCAAAAAGCAATCAAATCCTGATCAAATCGCAACTACAAATGGAAGAGGACAACCTAACGGGCACGGTTGATGCAGACTTTATTGGGTACAAAAAAAGTGATTTGTTGCACACCCTTTCAGCATTAAATCAAAAAGAAGTTGAAGTTTGGAAAAATATGGTTGTAGCTACCAATCCTAAAATAAATTTGGATATCTTAGAAAACCAAAAAAATGAGTATTTAGAAAAACCCGCAAAAGCCAAATACACACTCAAACTCGAACATGCCTCAAAAAAAGTGGGCGACAAAATACTTTTGAAAGCCTTGTTGTTTCAACCACTTGCAGAAGCAACAATAGATATTGAAAATCGCAAGCAAAGTATTGAAAAAGAATACCTTTTTGAGCATGAATTTGATTATCAAATAAGCCTTCCAAAAGAGTATAAAATAGATTTTTTGCCCGAAAGCAGTAAAGAAGACAGCACGTTAGGAGGTTTTGAAATTAGTTATAAAGTAGTAAACAACAGTTTGCAAATCAAACAAAAAGTTTATACAAAAGGGCTTATGATAGCACCCAAAGATTTTGAAAATTGGAATAATTTTATCAAAAAACTAAACAAACAATACAATCAATCTATAATATTTATCAAATAACAACAACAAAATAAAAAAAATACTTTTGATATTACTCTTGATATGCTGTATCAAAATAGAAGCACAAGAAATAAAAAACTATACTTGGGACGAAAAGCCAACCTTTGAAACCATACCCGAAAAGTATAAAAACCAACCCGCAGTAGTGCTTTTTGACAAGCGATGGATTCATACCCGCATTGGCAATTACTCGTTTGCAAGTTTTGTGATGAACCATTTTGCTATAAAAATCAATAGTGCCACAGAAATTAACAAATACAACAAAGTAAAAGCCGAAGATAATGGCTACATTCGTGATTTACGTGATTTTCATGCCAGAGTAATCAAACCTAATGGTGACATTAAAATTATACCAAAAGAAAAAATTGTGGAAGCCGAAATCGAAAAGGTAAAATCGATTGTATTTGAAGGGGTTGAAGCAGGAGATGTTTTGGAATATTATTTTATTTTAAAAGAAAATCCTACCTCTTATGCACTAGATATTTATCAAAAAGAAATTCCTGTATTGTTTGCAGAATTTAAAGCCACCAATTCTGGGGCCGAATTTTTTACAGTAGCCTCACCAGAATTTGACAATTTGAGCAAACGAAATGATCTATTGTATCAGGCCAAAAATTTGGAACCTTATAAAGAAGAGAACAATGCCAAAAATTTTAAAAATATTGCAAAAATTATATACAATTTGAACTCTTCTGGAAGTGCTTCTTATCAATATTGGCCTAGTTTGATGAAATTACGATTTGCAAAACCTTCATTTGAATATTTCAAAAAAAATCAAGCCCGTGAATTTATTGAAAACTTAGAGCTTGATCGATTAACTACCGACGAGAAAATATTGAAATTGGACAAGCACATCAAAACCTATTTTGATTTTGTATGGAAAGGCGAAAAACCCAAAAAAATATCCGATTTGAACGATGGTAAACTCAAATTGAATGCCAACGAAATATTTGGACTTTATGGTTTTATTTTCAAAGAACTCGAAATTCCATATCAAATAGTTGTAGCCACAGACCGCTATGTTGCCGATATCAATCCAGACAGATTAGTATATCCTATTCCACACGAATTTATGTACTACATACCCGAAACTAAAAAATTTGTATCGCCTTACGAAAAATATTTATCATACGGCAATCCAATGTATGAAATTCAGGGTACATCGGCAATTGCTTACGATCCTCAAAATAAAAGAGAGCCAATATCCAGATTGTCAATCCCGGTTATGCCAGCAGATTATACCGTTATGGAATCGCAAATAGAGGTATCATTATCAAACGATTTGACAACAACAAATATAGAAAAAACCAGTTTAAACTCGGGCTATGTAGGTCAGTTAGAACGAAATTGGACCAAATATATCAAAGAAAATGAAGACGATAAAAAAATGACTGAGTACATCAAAGACCGCCTTTTTGATGGAATTGATGTCAAACTATTGGAGCATCACTTTGAAAATGGGGAATTCAAATACAATTACAACAACACCCCCTTTATTACTAAAACCAAAGCTACTTCCAAAGAATCGATAGTTGAAGATGCCGGTAATTTGACCATTGTAAACATTGGAAAAGTCATTGGAAAGCAAACCAATTTGTATCAAGAAAACGAACGCAAATATGATATTGATTTGTATTATGCCAAAACTTTTAAAACAACAATTGTATTCCAAATTCCAGATGGTTATGTGGTAGAATCTATGAACGATTTGATTCAAGATAAAAAATTTATAACTCCCAACAAAGAGGAATTGTCTTTCAAATCAAGCGCCAAAGTAGAAGGCAATAAATTGATAATTAGTTTATTAGAGATATATGGAGGCCATCATTTTCCAAAAGAAACTTATCCAGAATACCGCAAAATTATTAATGCTTCTGCCGATTTTGTAAAAGCAACCGTAGTGCTCAAAGCCAAAAAATAATACCTTCAAAAGGCTGTCCTAAAAGTATTGGACAGCCTTTTTTTTTGATTTTATAATCAACTTCACATTGTTTATTGATACCAAAACATGAGCAGATTTGGTATGACTACTTTAAAAATACTACCACTTGCGGCTACTTTTTTATTATAATACCAAATATACATATAAAATAGTCCAATCTACTAGTTCTTTTTTGCTAAAATTATTCAAAAAAAAATAGTTCCGTAGCCCAGCTATGCAACGATTTTTTTTGAAAATTTTTTCTAAAAAATAACTACGCATCTTTGGACTATTTTATAAATATATTTGGTATAGCAAAAAAATGCTTGAAAAATACCTCACCAAGAAAGTAATTTTTTTTGGCCCAACTTTTAACAGGTTTTTTTAATGAAAAGTGTTGTATTATGTAAAATTTGATTAATTTTGTAAAAAAATACATTTATTGGTGTTTTCCATTTTAAAAAAATAAAAATTTATATGCGATTCTCTATTATTATACCCATGTTATTGTTAATCAGTAACTTATTTGCTCAAAATCAGACCAAAAAAGACAGTATTGCAAAACAAGAACTCAAAGAAGTAGTCATTCAAAACAACAAAAAAAGCATAGAACAAAAGGCCGATAGAACCATTTTTAGTTTTTCGGATCAGGCACACCTCAACTCGGGGTCGCTGTTGGAGGGACTAAAAAAATTGCCAGGACTCATCGTTTCAGACGTGGCCGGTATGATGTATCAGGGCAAACAACTCGAAGTATATATGGACGGAAGACCAACCAATATGTATTCTAACGAGCTTACCTCCTATTTGGAAGGGATGCCCGCCAATGCTATCGAAAAAATTGAAATCATTACACAGCCTGGTGCCGAATTTCCAGCTACTTCGGGTGGTGCTATTATTAATATTATTACCTCAAAAAATGCTAAAAAATATGTAAGTGCCACATATTCAAATGGGTATTCCTTTAGCAAATATACCAAATCCCGACACCGATTTAACAACAGTATTTTGATTAATGCAAAAAATGATTGGTTTGGCTGGCAAGTACAATTAGGACAAAACTATAACGAAAGTTTTCAAAAAACGATATTCAAATCAACTGATTTGTTGTTGTCGGACAATTATTCCGACAAAAAAAACAAACTCTATTTTATCAAAACAGGATTAAAATTTGATATAAAAAATGATCGATTGTTGCTCAATTACGACATCAATACTCAAGCTAATCTTGCCGATATTGCTGCTTTTGGATACGGATTTACAGCAAACGACAATAGTAAAACCAATAAATTGAGAAACGAAGTATCGGTAGTTTATCAAAAAAGGTTTCAAAACACGGCTAAAAAGTTGGACTTTAGTTTGGATTTCAATCAAAACCAAATCGATTTTAATCTGCACCCTATCAACCAAAATGCAGCAACTTTGTCCAATAATTCAGTACAAAATTATTATCAATTTAAAATTGATTTTACAAATGAATGGCATTTTTTAGACAAAACCAAATGGAGTATTGGAACATTAGCAGAGCGAACGGATTTTGAAACCCGTAATTTTGATGTGGTTAATTTAGATTATACCCGAAAAACCTTTTCAATCTACAACGAGTTGCAATCTAGCTACAAATCATTTGATTTTATTTTTGGAACCCGATTAGAATCATACGAAATAACGGGTAAAACAGATACCTACACCCTCAATACCTTCAAGCGTGTACGGCTTTTTCCAAACGCTACCATACAGTATAATCTTATGAAAGATATTTTTATTAATGCCAATTATAACCAAAAAATTAGTTTGCCTAATACATCTGCCTTAAATCCGAACAATACAAATTATCAAAATCCAAACGTAAATTTTTATGGAAATCCTAATTTGGATCCCACTTTATTTGATAATTATGAAATAAAATTAAGTGCCATGGAGTATTTCAACATTGGCTACTCTTGGACCAATGCACAAAACCAAGTTATTAGCCGAATTGTTTCGTCTAACAACAGTGCTGCCAATGTGTCGCAAAATTTACCCAAAATGTCGATTCATCATTTCACCTTTGGATTTCCTGTGCCTTTTATGATTTTTACAAAAGGAATCAAAAAAATGTTAGAATATAATTTTAACCCCGACGAAATCAATTTTATTTACTTGTATCTCGAAAATCAAAAACATATTATCGAGGGGCTTGATTCAAAAGGGGTTACTTATTTTGGCTTTATGGCACAAATAATATTGCCTCAAAAAATAAAATTTACAACCAATTTCAACTCCTCAACTACAGGTGGAAATTATTATTATTATCAAATGAACAGGCCATTTTATAACCAAATGGATTTTACATTTTCAAAGAAATTTCTTTCAAATAATTTATCTGCTTCTATTGTTTTGAATGATGTTTTGAATACCAATAGACAAGATTTATCGGGCATTGGAACCCCTTTTACATATCAAAACAAATATGATTCAAGACGAATTGGTTTTTCTATCAATTATAAATTGCCTAGCAAAAATAAGTTAGCAAAAGAGGAAAATATTTTGACTAAAGAACAAAAAGAAGATAGGACATTAGTAAAATAGTCATTGTTTAATGTTCTTATACAAAAAAAACCAAGTTATTCTATTGAAAGACTTGGTTTTTTTATGTATGATAAATTTTAGAAATTATATTTTCATCAACCAATTTTTTATCGAAACGGTATCGTTAATGATGTTTTTCAATTCAGAAATGGCGACTCTATCCTGTTTCATAGAATCTCTATGTCTAATTGTAACCGTTTGATCTTCAATAGTTTGATGATCTACTGTGATGCAAAATGGAGTTCCTAGAGCATCTTGTCGTCTGTAACGTCTGCCCACAGCGTCTTTTTCGTCGTAAGCCACATGAAATTCCCATTTTAAATCGTCTATTATTTGACGGGCTAACTCGGGCAAACCATCTTTTTTTACCAAAGGCAAAACGGCTGCTTTTGTAGGAGCTAAAACTGCAGGAAGTTTTAACACGGTTCTTGTAGAGCCATCTTCGAGGGTTTCTTCTTTCAAAGAATTAGAAAATACGGCCAAGAACATTCTGTCCAACCCAACAGATGTTTCTACAACATAAGGAGTATAATTTTTATTTTCGTCGGTATCAAAATATTGCATTTTTTTGCCAGAAAACTGTTCATGTGCTTTCAAATCAAAATCTGTTCGAGAATGGATACCTTCTAGTTCTTTGAAACCAAAAGGAAAATTAAACTCAATATCAGCAGCAGCATTGGCATAATGAGCTAACTTTTCGTGATCGTGAAAACGGTAATTTTCTTTGCCCAATCCTAATGACAAATGCCAGTTCAAACGGGTATTTTTCCAATAGTCATACCATTTCATTTCATCGCCAGGTTTAACAAAAAATTGCATTTCCATTTGTTCAAACTCTCTCATTCTAAAGATAAATTGTCTGGCCACTATCTCATTTCTAAAGGCTTTACCTGTTTGGGCAATTCCAAAAGGAATTTTCATTCGCCCTGATTTTTGAACATTCAAAAAATTGACAAAAATACCTTGAGCGGTTTCTGGACGCAAATATAAATCCATGGCATTGTCTGCCGATGCACCCAATTTGGTACCAAACATCAAATTGAATTGTTTGACTTCAGTCCAATTGCGAGAGCCCGATTCAGGACAAGCAATTTCCAGCTCTTCAATCAAAGCTTTAACGTCTTCGAGGTTTTCTGTTTCGAGGGAACGGGCCATCCGAGCCAAAATTTCATTTTTTCGGGTCAAATAGTCTTTAACTCTTGTATTGGTAGTTATAAATTCCGTTCTATCGAAAGCATCGCCAAAACGAACTGCTGCCTTTTCTATTTCTTTTTCGGCTTTTTGGTTCAATTTTTCGGCATAATCTTCTATCAAAACATCGGCTCTATACCGTTTTTTTGAATCTTTGTTGTCTATCAAGGGGTCGTTAAAAGCGTCCACATGCCCCGATGCTTTCCAAGTAGTTGGGTGCATTAAAATGGCTGCATCTAGCCCAACTATGTTTTCGTGCATCTGAACCATGGATTTCCACCAATAGTCTCGAATGTTTTTTTTCAATTCTACACCGTTTTGAGCATAGTCATAAACGGCACTTAAACCATCATATATTTCGCTAGATGGGAATATAAACCCATATTCTTTTGCGTGCGAAACCACATTTTTAAATAAATCTTCTTGTTTTGCCATAATGTTGCAAAAATATAAAATCCATTTTAAAATTTATAAAAATGTTGTACGAATTATTTTTTTTTTTAATTTTATAACAAAAAAAGTGCTTTTTATGAGTTTTAGTCCCCTAAATTTGTTTTTTCCTAAAGTTTGCTCGGGTTGTTCGATGGCTTTATTGTCCTCAGAATTTGTTATTTGTACCAGTTGTAGGCATTTGATTCCTAGAACCAATCAAATTTATGAATTACAAAACGAAACTTTTCGTCGTTTTTATGGACAAATAGAGTTGGAATTTGCCTTTTCATTAATGTATTTTCACAAAAAAGGCCTTGTGCAACAGTTGATGCACCACCTCAAATATGAAGGGCATCAAGACATTGGGGAAGCTCTAGTGTCTTGTTTTGCCGAGCCATTACTTCATTTTCCAAAAATAAATGATGTAGATGAAATTATACCCGTTCCTATTCATCCTAAACGATTAAAATCTAGGGGTTACAACCAACTCACACGTTTTGGACAATCGCTTTCTAAATTGATCAACAAACCCTACAACCCTCATATACTGGAACGTAGTATTTATACTGAAACTCAAACTAAAAAAAAATTAATTTCAAGAATTTCCGAGCATAAAACAGTTTTTAACGTCCATTTTTCGGAGCATGACTCGGGAAAGCATTTTTTACTTATAGACGATGTGATTACTTCGGGGGCTACTTTGGAAGCTTGTTGCAAAGCCCTTTTGAAAATTCCAAATATTAAAATCAGTATTATTTGTTTGGCAATGGCCCATTCTTAACAAAAAATTAAAAAAACATTTTAAGTGATAAAAAATAACTATTATTTAAGTTTTTAATTTATAAAAATAAATAAATTTGCAAAATAATAAATATTATAAAATCATGAAAAAATCAATTATTTTTGGTCTATTTGCATTAAGTACTAGTGCAATTGGATTGGCACAAGACAAAATTGCAGGAGCAGACCAAGACGCTCACGGATGCAAAGCTTCGGCTGGATATACCTACTCTACATTAAAAAAAGAGTGTATTCGTAGTTTTGAACAAAAAATTCAATTAAAAGAAATTGCTTCAAAAGGACAATTTAATGCCGCAGTAGTTTTTAATGCTGATAAATCAAAAGCTGAAATCTTTTTGAAAGAGGAAAAACTAGGGGTGGTTTTGACACACGCTGGAAAAGTTTGGAAAAACGCTGTATATTCACTTATAGTAATTAAAGGCAAATATGAATTGACTAAAAACAAAAAAGCCGTTTACAAGTCGTAAATATTTGATACGTTAAAAAAAACCGCCATTTTGATTGGATTCAAAAGAGGCGGTTTTTTGTTTTCTTTATTTTTGGATACTTTTTACAATTCTAGAAATCAATTGATTGAAATCGAATTTTGGATTTTCTTGAAGTCCCATCCTAACAATGACCAAGTCATAAGAAGGAATTATGGCTACCATTTGCCCCTGAAAACCGCTACAATAATACATGTCTGAAGGCACATCTGGAAAACGTTTTCCGGCATTGAGCCAAAAATGAGCTCCATAATTTTGATTGGAATTGGCCGTTGGGGTAGCTACATATTTTGCCCAACTAGGGTCAAAAATTGTTTCGCCATTCCATTTACCTTGATGCAAATACAACAAACCTAGCTTGCTCCAGTCTCGGGTGGTGGCCCAGCCATAAGATGAACCAACGAATTGTCCAGACATATCTGTTTCAACAATCATAGAGTGCATCCCAATTTTATCTATCAATTCTTGGTACCAAAAATCCAAATAAGCTTGTTGAGTAGGGAATTGATTTCTCAGTATTTTTGACAATAAATTAGTGGTTCCTGATGAATAATTCCAATGGGTGTTGGGTTTGAAAATGGCTTTTTTTTCTAATTGTACTTGTCCCATATCCGAGGCTAAAAACAGCATTTTAGTGGCATCTGATATTTCGTTGTAATTTTCGTCCCACTCTAATCCAGAGTTCATGTGCAACAAATCATTTGTTGTAATGTTTTTTCGTTCATCGGTTTGCCATGCTGCAATGGGTGCAGGTTTTTTGATGTCGAATTTGCCTTGATGTTCCAAAATACCAAAATAAGTTGCAGTCAAACTTTTAGTCATCGACCAACCTAATATTTTGGATTGTTGATTGAAACCCTGTGTGTATTTTTCTGCAATCAAGTGGTCTTTATAAAGCACTAATACAGAGCGAGTTCGTTTGAATTTTTGACCTTCTAAATCAAAAGCTTCTGTTACGGCTTGTTCTAATTTTTGATAATCAATAGTCTCAAAAATACTATCTTTTGGTTTGCCATTACCATAAGGAAACGGAATGTTTGAGGCTAACCGCTGTCGTTTTGGAACATACACTTTTGCATCAGGATCGTAGGTATCGTTTATCAAAGTAGCCCCAAGCCCCTCTCTATAAATGGCTTTTCGTTCTTTTAGCCCAAAAACAGAGGCACTAGCCCATTTTTGAAGGTTGTTTATTTGATTTTTGGCTAATGAAATCAACGGAATATCATTGTCTGTGGTTTCAATAAGTTGTTGTGGCCTTTGATCTATAAAATGTGCAGATGCAATACTCTTAGCCGAAAATCCCGAGATTAAATCGAGTTTAGGATAGGTTGTATAACCAAAATAAACCAGAACTATTGCTATGATATAAGCTACATATTTTAATATTTTTTTCATTTGTTTGGATTTTTTATACGATGGATTAATCGATAACTCGATTGGTAAATGTATATTTTTTTTTGAAAAAGACAATGGCAGCTACATTTTTTTTTTGAAGTATTTGAAAATAATTTTTAATTTAGGCTTAAAACATGTATTTTTATCCAAATTTTTTTAAACGATGAATTGGAGTTATTGGGAACTAAAAAACTGGTTTACAAACCTAGATTTTACCATTGTGGGCAGTGGCATAGTGGGTTTACATGCTGCATTGCAACTAAGGGAACGTTTTCCTGAAAGCCACATATTGGTACTCGAAAAAGGGGCTTTGCCTCAGGGTGCTAGTACCAAAAATGCTGGTTTTGCATGTTTTGGAAGTCTTTCGGAAATTATTGACGATTTAAAAACCCACTCGGAAGAAGAAGTTTTAGATTTGATTCAAAAAAGATGGCATGGACTACAATTACTACGCAAAAATCTGGGCGATAAGGTATTGGATTTGAAACCTTATGGTGGCTATGAATTATTTTTAGCATCGGACGAGCAGCATTATTCTGAATGTGTGCAAAAATTGCCTTTGATCAACGACATGCTTAAATCGGTTTTCAAATCGGACGTTTTTTCTAAACAAATAGACCGTTTTGGATTTCAAAATATTCAAGAATCCCTTTTTTTCAATCCTTTTGAATCGCAAATCGATACGGGCAATATGATGCAGGCCTTGCTAAAAAAAGCTGTTGCAAATGATATTTTGATACTCAACCAACAAACGGTTTTAGATTATCATGACAATGGAAATCAAGTAGTTGTACAATTAGAAGGGTTTGATTTTTGTACAAAAAAATTACTTTTTGCTACAAATGGTTTTGCCAATAAACTAACAAACGGTGCCGTAAAACCCGCACGAGCCCAAGTACTGATTACCAAACCAATTCCAAATCTGGATATCAAAGGTACTTTTCATTTGGATAGAGGTTATTATTATTTTAGAAACATTGGCGATAGACTTCTTTTTGGCGGTGGGCGAAATTTAGATATTCAGGGCGAAACCACCACCGAATTTGGACAAACCGACATGATTCAAAACCAATTAGAACATTTGCTTCAAACCGTTATTTTGCCCAATTATTCGTATGAAATAGAACACCGTTGGAGTGGCATTATGGGTGTTGGTTCTGTAAAAAAACCCATCGTTGAGGCCCTTTCAAATAACGTTTATTGTGGTGTTAGGCTTGGAGGCATGGGGGTTGCTATTGGCAGTCAAATTGGAACAGATTTAGCAAATTTGATATAGAAAAAAAATGGACGACATTTATTTTATAAATTTGCAAATTAAAATAAGTGGACAATCTATTGTATAAAACATCCAAAAGCATAGGGTTTATTTTTGGAAAAATGATATAGAAACAAAGACTGGAGCTGTCAAAATGTTGATAATCAAGTTTTTAGTGCTTTATACTTATTCATGTAATAAGGCATTTATGATGACCTTTAAATTAGTAAAACAAAAAAATATTTTTAATTAAAAAATGAGATATGATTGATAGTTTTTTTTCAATATCAAAAAAAATAATAAAATGGTTTTTTATTCTTTCGATAGTTTCTGTAATTCTATTCAGATGGTTGCCTGTTCCATTTACACCCTTGATGATAACCCGACTGTTTGAACAAAAATTTGATGGCAAAGACCTCAAATGCAACCACGATTGGGAACCGTTAGAAAACATTTCGCCCAATTTGCAAAAAGCCGTTATAGCCAGCGAAGATGCCTCGTTTTTGACCCACAAAGGATTTGATTTTACGGCTATGAAGCTGGCTTTTAAAAACAACAATAAAGGTAAAAAAATAAAAGGCGGCAGCACCATTTCTCAACAAACTGCCAAAAATGTTTTCCTTTGGCAAGGTCGCAGTTATATTCGTAAAATTTTGGAAGCTTATTTTACGGTTTTGATTGAAGTTTTTTGGGGCAAAGATCGCATAATGGAAGTTTATTTGAACTCTATCGAAATGGGCGAAGGCGTTTATGGGGCTCAAGCCGCATCGCAATATTGGTACAAAAAAGATGCTTTAGACCTTAATGTCAATCAAGCAGCGGGTATTGCAGCCATTTTGCCCAATCCCCGAAAATACAAAGCTACCAACTCGTCTCGCTATATAGAAAATAGAAAAAACAGAATTGTCCGAACAATGAAACTTATGAAAAAAGTGAAATACCAATAATTACGTGAAAAAATACCTCTTTGCTATATTATGTTTTGCAAATTTATGGATTAGTTGCACAAACCCAACGCCACCTCAAGTGGCATTTTATTATTGGAAAACACAGTTCAGACTTTCGGAATCAGAACAGCAGACCTTGCACAAAAATCATATAAAAAAACTGTATATTCGATATTTTGATTTGGTAAAATCAGACAAACAAGTTTGCTACCCAGAAAGCCCCATACATTTTCAAACGGCTACAAACAATTATGACATTGTACCCGTAGTGTATATTCAAAACAAAGTGTTTATCAACCAACAAGATGTAGTGGCATTGGCCCGTAAAACCTTTGATTTTATCGATCAAATCAATCAAAAGAATGCCATCACATGTCATGAAATTCAATTGGATTGTGATTGGACTTTACAAACAAAAGAAAATTATTTGGCATTTATAGAAGCTTTCAAAAAAATATCACATCAATCACTATCGGCCACTATTCGATTACACCAAGTAAAATATTACAAAAAAACCAAAATACCAAGTGTAAATTCAGGTGTTTTGATGTATTATAATATGGGCAAAATAGCTCCCGACGAGCAAAACTCTATTTATAACCAAAAAGTAGCCCAAAAATACATACAACATCTCGATACCTATCCGTTGCAACTTCGATTGGCTTTGCCTATCTTTTCGTGGGGCATTCAAATCAGAGACGGTAAAATAATTGGATTAATAAACAAAATAAATGATAATGATATAGAAAAAGATAGTAATTTTGTAAAAATAAAACCGCATTTTTATACCATAAAACAATCTGTATATCAAAATGGTCGTTTTTATCGTTCGGGTGATGTTTTGAAAATAGAAAAAATTACAGAAAACGATTTGGAAAACATGATTGCGGATTTAAAAAACCAACATTTTGAACCAAAAGAGATTATTTTTTATGATTTGGATGAAAAAAATACAATTAATTATGAAAAAAACATATACCAAAAACTGGCTCATCGTATGTACTAGTAGCTTATTAATGATTTATGGCTATATTTATGCTTGTTCAGATTATGGCGACGATTGGGGCTGGGGTTTTGATTCCAATTTTACTCCAGAAACATTTGTGGACGAATCCTATACCCCTTTAAACTTGTCTTTGGATGTGTTTTATAAAATAGGGTATGATAATCAACACAATACCCGATTTGACGACGAAATTTTAACAGATTGGAAACAGTATTTGGGCCATGAAATGAAGCCCCAAATGGTACAACATTTTTTGAAAGATTCGAGCTTGGTAGATGTAGAAATATTGAATAATTTTTTCAATGTGAATAGAACCAATCCTGTTGCAAACAAATGGCGTTCAAAAATAGACATCGTAGGAAAAAAAACCAAAGAATTTATTACTTTTCTGTATTTTGCAAAAAAAATAGAAGCTTTTTCAACAGATTCAAGTTCATGGTATTATGAAAAAACACCCGTAAAAACCTTAAATGATGCTGATTTGGTAAAATTGTTGGAAAACAAATTCCAAACTGCTACCTCTGATTTTGTAAGAAATAGATATTGGTTTCAAATCATCAAAGCTCATTTTTATAGTACAGACCCCTCAAGAGCCATTGCTTTTTTTGAAAAAACTGCATTTACAGTACCCAAAAACACCTTGTATTACAGGGCCTTGTCTTATGTGGCAGGCATAGAATACCGCCAAAAAAATTATGTGAAATCTAATTATTTATACAGCATTGTCTTTGATAAATGTCCGAAATTGCGGGTAGTTGCGGCTTATTGTTTTCATCCTCAAAACCAAGAAGATTTTTATGGATCATTAAAAATGGCTAAAAACGCTAAAGAAAAAGCAGCGCTTTGGGCGGTGGCTGGCTATTATGGTGACGAAATAAATGCTGTTGAAAATATTTACAAACTAGACCCTCACAATGTCCATTTGGATTATTTGTTGAGCCGACTGATCAATATTCAGGAGCAGCATTTGAAAGTCGATTACGCTACCAAAAACCTCTCCGAAAACAAACAAGCCATTCATCAAATCATAAATGCCAAGGCTTATCAATTGGTTTTGAAAATTGCCGACGAAAATGAAACTACCAAGCCTTATATGTGGCAAATAGCTGCGGGTTATTTGGCTACTTTAAACGAAAACTATTCACTTGCCAATGGGCTATTGGACAAAGCAAGTCAAAATATTCCGCAAACTACTTTGGTCAAGAACCAATTGAGATTGCTCCGATTTGTAAACCAATTGAGTAGTATAAATGAATTGAACCCTGAAAAAGAAGCATCAATTATAGCTGATTTGAACTGGTTGTATTTTGAATTGCCTAAACAGAACATCGAAAATTTTCGTTATCAAAAGGCCAGTCAATGGAGTAAAAATTATGTATCGGCTTTGTTCAAACAGCAAAACAATCATGTAATGGCAGAATTGTTTAACAGACAAACTCCTTTTTATGACGATGCCCAACAACTACAAAACATGAAAAATTTTATGGAAAAATTGCAAAAAACCGATTTGGAAAAAATTGGGGAGCAAATATATACTGTTAATTTTTCCGACATCAACGAATATCAAGCCGTACAAGCTACATGGGACAACCGCATTCAAGAGGCTATTGATTTGATGCAACATGCAATAAACAAAAAAGACATCGCATTTTTGGCTAATCCATTTAATGGCAATATCAAAGACTGCCATGATTGTGATTTTAATGCCTATCAAAAAAAGAAATACAGCCAACTTGCGTTTTTAAACCTGATCAAAACGATGCAAACAAATTTGACCAAAAAACAAGATGTATATACTAATGCTTTGCTGCTAGGCAATGCTTTTTATAATATTTCATACTATGGCAATGGTCGCATTTTTTATGAAGGCAACATCAATGGAACGGGGTCTGCTCCTTATGATTTTAGAGACAACATCAAGAAAAGAATTATTAATACAAATCTGGCCCAAAAATATTATGAATTGGCCTTTATTAATGCCAAAACCGATGAACAAAAAGCCAAGTGCCAATACCTTTTGGCCAAATGTGAACGAAATGATTATTACAATCAAAAATATTACTACATTGATAAATGGTGGGAAGTTAAAGAGGACAACATCCACTTTTTGGCATGGAAAGGGTTTCAAAATTTGAAAACCAATTATGCCCATACGGCCTATTACAAAGAGGTGATTGCCGAATGTGGATACTTTGTAACGTATCTCAAACTTTAAAAAAATAGCGGTTTTGTACCGCTATTTTTTTTTAGAAAACCCTATATAATATTGAATACCAATGCCAAAAGCATTTTTGATGGTGACAGGCGTGTTGCTATACTTTAGCCTAGATACAGCGTTTCCAAAATTAATATTATCATAATATAAATTGAAAGCCAAGCCATCGGAGTTTCGGCTAGAGAGTTGGGTATAATAGCCCACACCTAGTCCAATACTATGCCGAACTTCCTGATACGAAAAAGTTTCGTTTGTAGTCCCTGCCGCAGGATTGGATGGGTTTTGAGAAAAAAGATTGCCTTTTGCAACAATTTTTGTCAAACTATAACGGGGCAAAATTTGGAAATAACCTTTGTTAAGGGTTTTTAGTTCCGATCCTCCAAAACAAACTTTGGGAACAAAAGCCAAGCCAAAAGCCCTAAAATCTCTGTCCAAAGATTGGAGTAAAAGGTCCTGAGCATTGGTTTTTTCTTGGGTTTGTAAGCTTCCAAAATACACATTGGCTTCCAGTTCGGGCACCAGCCAGTGGTTTATCCGATAATCTGTGCCAAGCCCCAGTTTGACATAGCTAGAACGGTCCAATTTGGTATCCAAATAAGCCGAAACCCCCGTAAAAAAACGGGCTTTTTGAGCCTGAATAACACCACTCGAAATACTTAACATAATGACAATGGATTTTTTCATTTGATAGAAGGGTTTATTTTAAATTATTTTTATAAGCATATATACACAAATCTACTGCTATCCCAAAGGCAACCATCGAAAAAATCCGAATACCATCGCTGTCAAAAAACGAGTCTTTGTACCATGTTGAAATAAAAACAAAAAAAATAATTACTGTTAGTAATACCAATTCTACAAAAAATTTTCGGTTGTTGTTTGTCATTTTATTTTTATTTTATTGATGTTGATATTATTAAAACCTGTATTCCATTTTCAAAAGTACATATCTTGGCAATAACCTGTATGTAGTTTGTGTGGTATTAACATCTGAAACACTATAATTTTTAAATGTTTTTGTATTAAAAAGATTATTTCCAGATAAGAAAAAAGTTAGTTTGTTTTCTTTAAACACATATCGAGCTTCTAAATCTAAAAAATAATATTTATTATTATTGTTTTCTATATTTCCAAAAAAGTATCGTTCTGATTGCACTTGAATATTAAAAGCATTACTAAATATAAAAGACAAATCTAAAAAACTCATATTGTTTGTAAAGTTGTTTTTTAATGTGGTTTGAACTTCATTATAGTTCCATTTTGATCCAACATGATAGTTAAAAAATCCTCGAAAACCCGAACGTAATTCAAAACCATAATCGGCATTGAAGTTTTTAACTTCTCTTAAACTAGAATTGTTTACAATGTTTTTGAAGTTGGTTTTGGTTGCTCCTAAATTGATTTTTAAGTTGGCTTTTACGGGCTTAAAATAGCGGTCGATGCTTGCTGAAATAGATAAAAATTCACGGTTTTTGATGATTATTTTTTCAGATTGTGAATAATTTTGACCAATACTAGAACTCGTACTGAAAAAGTCATTATTTTTGGAATATAAGATAAAAGTATTGGCAAAAAATTTGTCGCCCCAACTTCCAAAGGTATAATTTATAATCGCACTTGAGGAATTTAATTGATTGAACGCTTCTAAACCTTTTGAAAATGAACGGAAATCTGTTTGAACAAAACCCGAATATACGTCTAAAACTCCAGCATTTGTTGTGTTATAAGAATAGGAAGTGAGGATTTTATTTTTGTTGTTAATTGTCCAATCTAAGCCAATTTTTGGCATTACAAAAAACGGATTTTGTTTTAATCTTACATTAAAATTATCTAATTGATTGAACAATTGATGGGCATCTGATTGTATTAATAAAGTTATTTCCTTAAATTTAAAACGGTTTTTAACCGACAAATACATATCATTTGTAGTGTAAGTTAAATTATTTTGATACTCATTTGGAAGAGCTAAATTAATTGCATTTTGTAACAATTCAAAACGAGTATTTAAAGCGTCAATTCGTAGTTGATAACCCATTTTAATTTCAAACAAATCACCATTTGACTTTTTGTTTAACAAATGAGCTTCAAGTCCTGCAAATTGCATTTTATTTTCGCTAAATTGTTTGGTGTTGTTAGCATTATTTGTAAACAAATCATTAAAAATAAATTGATTTACTGAATAATTTTGTGGTGTTTTTTCGTTGATGTACCTTCCAGATAACATCAATACTTGTTTATCTTTAAACTTGTTTGTATAAACTACTTTTTGGTCAAAAAGTTGGTTGTTTGCATTTAATCTTTCATTTAGTATATCATTATTAAACAACAAATCACTTCTATTTTCTTCGTTGGTTTTGTTAAATTTCACCGTGTATTCAAAGGTTTTAGTTTTTGACATGTCGTAAGATAAATCTATTTTCCCAAAACCCGTTAATTGCATTTTTCTACCGTAAAAATCTTCGGTGTTTGTAAATGAAGTTGTTCCAACTGCAAAAGTTTGAAAACTATTTCTAAAAAAATCAATTTCATCGGTGTTTAAAAAGCCTAATGTTTTGAGTTTAACCTTATCTGATAGTGTAAAAATACTATTTAAAGACAACATTTCGGCATTGTTGAGATGGACTCTTTTTTGTTTAAGATTTGGTCTATCAAAACCTAAACTTAATAATATATTGGCTACCTGGTCATCGCCAATACTTGCGGGTTCATCATATCTATAAGGACGTATTAAGTGATTGATATCTCCAACAGCATCAACACCTATATCATTGAAATTGGTTAAGAAATAATGTTTACTTTTTTTGCCAAAGTTCATCAAATTGCTTCTCACTTCATATCTGTTTTCAGAAACTAACCCATATCCAGCTAGTATATTGCCAAACCAAACTCGTTTGGCATCTTCCTTAAGTGTAAGATTTAAAGCCACTTTTTCGCTATTTTCAATACCTTTTAAATGTTTGTTATTGGAATAATTTTGTATCACTTCTACTTTGTCAATGGGGTTTACTGGCATGTTTTTTGTAAGGATTTTGTATCCTTTTTCAAACATATCATCGCCATCCATCATTACTTTTTCAACTTCTTGATTACCTATTTTTATAGTACCATTTGTATCAATATTCAATCCAGGTATTCTTTTTATCAGATCTTCTACCACTTGTTCGTTTCCTTGCAAAAAAGATTTTGCATTAAAAATAACCGTATCTTTTTTTATGGTAATTGGACGATCTTGTTTTATTATCACTTCTTGTAAATATAATGGTTTACTAGTTAAAATGATGTCTTTTTCAATTACTTTTTTTTCACTTGTAATTCCAAGTTCTTCTGTTCGTATTTCGTAATTGAGTGAGGAAAATGTTAAAGTAAATTTACCCGTTTTATTAATTTTTAGTTCATAATATCCTTTTTCATTGGTAGTACAAAACATGATAATTTCTTTAGAATTTTCATCCTTTAGTATTACATTCGAATTCAAAGTAAAATTGTCGCTATTTCTTACAAAACCATGAACAGTAGTTTGGCAATAAATAGCATTACTTAACATAAATAATAGAAAACAGTGTAGTATTGTTTTAATCTCGTTCAATTTGTGCTTTATTATTAACTTTTACTTCAATAGAAAAACCTCTTTCTTGCTTAGACTCCATTGTCTGAATTAATTCATCAATTTTTTCTTTTTGAATACGTTTTACTTTATCAAAAGGAATAATATTCATAGGTTTTATTTTTATTGCAGCATTAAAGGGTATGCTGATTTTTTTTACCGAAAAGTGCACTTCATTTTCAGAATCATAAACTTCTAACATTAACCCAGGTAATCCACTGAATTTCCATGGTCCATAATTATTACTTAAATCTGTAGAGTACCAAGCTATATAATCTCTTCCTCTAAAGGTACATGTTGCCTTTTTGCATAATAAATTATAGATTGTTTTTGTTTCATTTGATATAATCCAATTAAAATTCGGAATGACTTCTTCAACCCAGTCATGCGTTTTTGGAGAGAATATACACGTATAATGTAATAGTTTTTTCTCTACTAAATCATTATAAACTATATGCGAAATAGTATCTGCAACTGTTATGTTAATATTTCCGTCTTGATCTGATTTTTCACTATCTTCGGATAAATCATGATAAGAAAAAATGGATGCTTCATTATTAAATAATAATTCTGCATTATACTTTTTTAACATAAAAGTCATTTCATATTCGATCTTACTATTAAAATTTTTCTCTTGCGAAAATAAAAAAGAAGTGTAAAAAATTATTAAAATTAAATGTCTTGTTTTCATATTTAGCTGATTTTAAATTATTTAGCACTTTAAGTAATTTGAAGGGCTATTGGTTAAAAAAGGTTTATAATATTTTGATCGCAATTTTGTTTCTTTCTTCTTTTATTGGCAAAAAAGTGCTCCTATTCATCTTTAAATTTTCTTTGGGCTAAAGAGACAAATCCCTCAATTCATAGCTAGAACGGTTCCATTTGGTATCCAAATAAGCCGCAACCCCCGTAAAAATGGGCTTTTTGAGCCTGAATCGTACAACTAAAAATTGACCATTTGTTAGTTAAAGCCAAATTTGACACCGACAACACATTGAGAGGGTCTAATTATGCTATTGTTTGAGGTAAATCCCCAGTTATTTAATACTATTTCTTCATACATTTTTGTGTTTAATATATTTGTCCATTTGAATTCAATATCAATTTTACGCTTGATATTAGTGTATTGATAACTTAAATCTAAAAATTGATTTTTGAAATTTTGATTATTCATTTGGTAATCATATTGGTCATAATAAAATCCAAATGTTTGATTTGAAAAAGGATAAAACAATATTTTCATATTGCTTTTAAGGGTATTGACCATATTACTATTTTCAATTTTATTTATGGCATAGGAAACATTATACTCAAATGTGAGCCAATTAAAGTAATTATTGTTTGTTGTAAAACCAAATCTATTTCCAATTGTATGAATCTTTACCATATTGGAATTTAAAATCATATTATTGGAATTGGAATTTATGCCACAATCAAGTGCTACTTTTGATTTGCTTTTTGTAAAATATTTGCTGATTTCAATACTTACATTTTTATTTAACGATTTGTTTTTTGTCAAAATTTGTTCCAAAATAGATTGTCCGTTATCCAAAAAACTTTGAGAAATAGTATTATTTGATACGTCTTGACTAAATTCATATTGTAAGTTTAAAAATAAATTATATAATAGTAGTTTATATTCCAAATTTCCTCCTAACTTTTTAGAATTTGTATGTTGAATAGCAGTATTTTGTTTTGTAAAATTCAAACCTGAAAAAATATAGGACGGATAAATTGAACTCAAATTACCAAAATTATTATGTATTGAAGCATATAAATTCTTTGAAAATTCAGTTGAGAACTTATATTTTGTATTGATACTTGGTTCAAAAGTAAATTTATTTAAATGTCTATTAAAGTCCACAAAACCATCTTTTGCCTCAAACATATAATATTTTACAGGTAAATTTGTATTAATAGACCAAGATTCGTTTATATAATTTATTGAAACACCCGCATAAGGAAGGTATTTTTTCCAACCCATTTGGTTATTAAATTCACTTCCAAAACCCATTTCGCCATGATTTGAATATTCACCAAAAAAATGAGTTGCTAATTTTTTTGCTTCTATATCAAAACCAATTGAAGGTATCAAAGAAACTTTTTTTATAGCTAAAAAATAAGCCGCTTCATTTTGTAAGCTTAATGTTTTTTCTAAAACATTTTGTATTAAATTTTTAGTGTTGATATTTGAAAATGAAGGTATGTTTATATGATTTGGCGGTGCCACAATATATTTTTGTTTGTCGAAAATATAATTGAACGTAGATTTAATATTGGCTATTTTTTGACCAACTAAAAACAAAGCACTCAAAGAATTTTGTAGTGAATAACCAGGCGATGAAATCGTTTGATTTGTGTTGGCATCATGAAGTACGGTACTACCTTGTATGGTGTTCCAATTTCCTTTGTATGTAGTAGTGTTTTTTAGAAAATTTTTATCAGAATTTTTAGACAGTATTATTTGACTTTTGAATTGATTATTATCCGTCAAAAATTCATTCTCACGTTTATATGCTATCGTGCTTTGCAAATTCCCAAGAGCATCAAATACATTTACTTTTGCAAATTGATTACTATTGGTATTTATTTTATGATTATAAAAATTAGTATTTGCCTTAAACTCCCAGTTTTTAGACAAATTTACCAGCAAATTAGCCGAAAAAAGTTGTGTTTTATTAAACAAATACCTCTTTTCTTCTATTTTTGGCAAATCGGTTTGCGAAACTTGCAACCAATTACCTGTTTGATTGTCAAAAGTTACACCTTCAAAACCTTCATCAAAAGATAAAATTTGCAATTCATTAGTAACATTTTCTCCAATGTTGTTTGATTTGTAATTCAAAAGATATTGATATTTTTTTGTAAATACCATAGGTGTTATTGCTACTTGCCATAATAAAGGCGACAATCCCACACCAATATCAGCTTGGCCAGTTAATGTAATATCTTTTTTTAATTTAATATTAATAGCAGCTCGTTCATTCGGCACAGTTGTTTTGAGTGCTTTGATGGGCTGATGGTTTTCTAATACTTGTAGTTTTGTTACGGCATCTTTTGGCATAGAATTGATTAATGTTCCATACCCACCGGCCATTAAATCTTTGCCGTTAACATAAAATTTATTTATAGGAGCTCCTTGGTATTTTATTAATCCATTGGTATCAACTTCTATCCCAGGCATTTTTTTCAAAACATCTGCCAAAGTTCTGTCCTCTTTACCTTCAAATGAATTGATGTTATATGTTAGGGTATCTCCTCTTTTTTGTATTTCTTTTATATCAATTTTTACTTCTTCTAGTTCTGTTATCTGACTTTTTAGTGTAAAATTCAACTCTTGAGATTGTGAATTTATGGGTTGAATTATTTTTTCATAATTCATTGCAGTAATAACCAAGTTTAATTTTAGGTTAGTATTTTCAATATCTACCTTATAGTCGCCATTTTTATTCGTAATTGAAAATGCCAATACACTATCGTCCGAAGGGTCTTCAATAGTAATACTAGCATTTTCTACGAACGCTTTGTTTTCATTAATCACTTTGCCACTTATTGTAATTTGTGAATAAGTGATTGAAATTATTAATAAAAAAAACAAGGTTACTATTTTTTTCATTTCATACTTGTATTGATTATTAATCCGTTAGTTCTATTGGATTGTAATTTTTTTCTTTTTCTTCCAAAAATTGTTGCCCTTTTCTTAATAATTTTGCATCTTTTTCATTCGTTAAAAAATAGGGGTGAATTGCAGCTTGTTTTCTTATTTTTTCATACTGAATTTTAGATGTTTTTTTGGATTTAGATGATTGATGGGTTATAAAATTATTACTTACTCTTTTTTTATACTTATAAATTAAAAAGTTGTAATCCTTTTTTTCATCATATATTTCAAAAATCAATCCTGGTAATCCATTAAACTTATAAGGTCCAAAAGGCATTGCATGCTTTGGCGAATAATATGCAATCCAATTTCTACCCCATTTAGTAGTTGTCGCTTTTATACATTTAATACCATTAATGTTTTTTAACTCTTTGGTTATTTTCCATTTAAAGTCAATAGGCTCTTCATAATAATAAGAATTAGACTCTATTTGATTGGTAAATTTGATTTGACCTTCCTTAAAAAAAACTGTAAAAGGCAAATCGGGCACATATTTCCCAAATGTTTCAAAATCCTTTTGTATATCTCCAGTTTCTCTAATTTTACCATAATCCAACAAGGAGTCTTTTACATATACACTCATATTCTTAAAAAAACTTTCTTTTTCATTGCCTAATAAAATAAAAGTATTTTTCAAAAAATCGGGTTTCTGATTTTTATATTCTTTAAAATTTAATTCATATCTAGCCTCAAATGTAATATTCATTTTTTGCTGACCAAAAATTGTACTTAACGCAATAAAATAAATTAATAGGGAAAATGTTTGTTTCATATTGTTTTTTATAACCGCCTCAAATAGTTTAAGGCGGTTGAATACTTTAATTATTAATGAAAAGTTATACTAACTCTATCTACTCCACATGTCATTCCATTGATGTATCGTAAATAACTAACTACTTCGCTTACTGTATTAGCTCCTGGTTGGTTTATAGTTAAAATAACCCCACAAGAAGTACGAAATACACCACTCCAAGCAAAAGATTGAGCTGTAATCATAAAAACTGAAATAAATAATAATATTTTTTTTATTTTGGTTAAAAATTTTAATTCATAATGTTTGTTTTTTTTATCTTTTATTGGCAAAAAAGAGCTCCTATTCATCTATAAATTTTCTTTGGGCTGAAGAGACAAATCCCTCAATTCGTAGCTACTGAATATTTTATAGTTTATTTATTAAAACTATATCTCAAAAATATACAATAATAGAAGAAAAAAGGTGTCAAAAATGATGTTTTTTATGTCATATTTGATATTTATTTTGTCATATTTGACAAATGTATTAAAAATGTTTTATATTTTTATCGTTAATTAGTTATATTTTTATGTAAATAGGTAAAAATTAAAAGCATTAAAGGCTGCAAAAGGTTATTCTACTGATGAAATCGCAGAAATGTTAGAGATTTCAAAATCTACTTATGGAAGGTATGAACGAAATGAAAGTACCCCAGATTTGAAAACTTTAGAAAAAATAGCTCAAATATATAATATTGAACTGCACGAACTTTTATCGCAGGAACATTTTACTCTGAATCAAAAAAATAAAACCGGAATTAATAACGGCATTGTTTTCAATCAAATATCTGAAAAACTCATAGAATCATTTGAACAACGTATTGCTGAAAAAGATGCCATAATAAACGATTTAAGAGCTTTAGTACAAGAGCTTAAACGTTAATTTTCTTTAGCCCTATTTGCTCCTCATTTTTCAAAATAAAGCAACAAAAAACCTCATTTTAAAAAAAATGATTGAAGTTATAGCAAAAGTAATTGTAATTCCTTAATTTTGAAGCCTTATATTATGATTTATGACAACTACCAAACACAACTGGAGCAAAGAAGAAATAATTGCTATATACAACAAACCCTTAATGGATTTGTTATTTGAAGCCGCCAGCATTCATAGGCAACATCACGACCCAAATGTAGTGCAGGTTTCTACACTTTTGTCTATAAAAACAGGGGGGTGCCCAGAAGATTGTGGCTATTGCCCACAAGCTGCCCGATACAATACGGGGGTTGCTGGCAACGATTTGATGTCGGTTTCGCAAGTAAAGGCACAAGCTTTGAGAGCCAAATCGAGTGGTTCGTCTAGGGTGTGTATGGGTGCGGCTTGGCGAAATGTGAAAGATGGCCCCGAGTTTGACCAAGTGCTAGAAATGGTACGAACCATTAACAAACTCGATATGGAAGTGTGTTGCACTTTGGGTATGCTTACCGAAAATCAGGCACAACGTTTGGCCGAAGCGGGTTTATATGCCTACAATCACAACTTGGATACATCCGAAGATTATTATAAAGAGGTTATTTCGACTAGGGCTTTTGACGATAGAATTAAAACGATTGAAAACGTTCGTAAAACTAATGTAACGGTTTGTAGCGGTGGTATTATTGGAATGGGCGAAAGCATCGAAGACCGTGCAGGCATGCTTGTAGCTTTGTCCACTCTAAATCCTCAGCCAGAATCGGTGCCAATAAATGCTCTTGTGGCCGTAGAAGGTACACCTTTGGAAGAAGAACAACCTGTTGAAATTTGGGAAATGATTCGTATGGTAGCCACAACCCGCATCATCATGCCTCATACTCAAGTACGATTGTCGGCTGGTAGAACCAATATGTCCAGAGAAGGACAGGCTTTGTGCTTTTTTGCGGGAGCCAATTCTATTTTTGCAGGCGATAAACTTTTGACAACACCAAATCCTGATGTGAACGAAGACATGAAAATGTTTGAAACTCTGGGTCTTGTGCCTCAAAAGCCGTTTATCAAACTCATGCAACCTGAAACTGTGGAAGCAGAAGATTCTAAATTTCAACCTTTGGGCGAAAAACCAAAATGGACCAGACCCGAACATAAAATTGAACGCAATTTAGAAGCTGCTGGCAAACTGGATTAAGCCATTTTATATTTGTATAGCTCAATGATTATTTAGTACATTTTGCGTTGGGGATAGCAGTAGAAATCCTTTTTTGAGGCTTTTTTTGCCTCAAAAAAATTATACCAAATATATTTATAAAATAGTCCAAAGATGCGTAGTTATTTTTTAGAGAAAATTTTCAAAAAAAATCGTTGCATAGCTGGGCTACGGAACTATTTTTTTTGGATAATTTTAGCAAAAAAGAACAAGTAGATTGGACTATTTTATATGTATATTTGGTATTATTTCACAATATTATATTTCTTTTGGAATTCAATAAACATTGTTTGAAATGGATAGCCCAACCCTTTGGGGAACGCCCAAAATATAGGAATGCTCATGGGCTGTTTTATACCAATTATACACATAAAATATATTTGGTATTAGATAAAAGCCCTTAAAATCAGTTACTGATTTTAAGGGCTTTTCTGTGTTTGCTATTTTACTTCTTTGATGTCTGATTTCAAAAGCCAACCCTTTGTACCATCGGTTAGTTGTACTTTTTGAAAATTATTTTGGGTTTCAAACACCATTACTTTTGTGCCTTCGTGCAGCACTTTTATATTTTTGGAGTTGGCTGTGGGGGTCTTTTTGAGCCCAGTAGATGCCGCAAATATAATGGCTGGCCTGTCATTATCAAATACGTTTTTTTCATATATTCCAGATCCTAAACTTATTAAAATGGACAACAAACACAAGGCCATTGTAACAAAGAAAAATCGTTTGAATGTGGTATTTTCTGAAAAATAATACAAACAAAAAAACAACAACACCCCAACACTAAAGCCCACAGCTATCCAAGCCCAAGTATTGTAATGAAATGTACCAGTTAGGTTTTGAAGCAATTTTGCAAAACCCACTTTTGGCACGTCCTTAATGTCGTCTATTTGTAGTTTGTGGGCCAGTTGCAAATTGTTTTCGGCTGCGGCATTTTTGGGGTTTAGCACCAATGCTTTTTCATAATAATAAATAGCAGGTGCCACTTGGTTGAGTTTATAATAGCAATTACCCATATTAAAATACAGTTCAGACGACTGTTTGTGTGTCGATAAAATATTTTGATAAGCCTCTAAAGCGGCTTGGTATTGCCCTGATTTATACAGCACATTGCCCGACTCAAAGTTATTTTGTGCTGTGGCAAATGGTAAGTAAAATAATAATATTAGGATACAATATCTCATGTTGATGATGTCTAATTTTTTGTACAATTATTGTTTGGTTGATTGACTCAATTGTTTTTCTAAATCGCTAATAATCATTACGGCTCTATCATAATCCTGTTGGATACTAGCAGTAGATGATGGAGCATATCGGGCTATTTCACAATTTTCTGTAAGGTCTAAAAAGGCAGTTACCGTTTCGGGATTTGCACTTTTGCCCAGCAACAAAGCCTCGATGTTTTCTTTGCTCATTTCGGTTGTTTCAAGATGCAGCTTGGCTTTCAAAAAGTTGTGCATGGCTTTTTCCAATGCAATATAAAAAGCGGCTTTGTTTTGCAATTGTTTCTTGGCTTGCGACAAATATTTTTTGGCCAATTTTTGATTCATTCGGATTCTATTGCCCACAATGTCGCTGTCTAAAGCTTCTTTTTTCTTTTTCAAGAAAATAATAATTGGAATCATTAGCAATGGCAATAGCAAAAATAAATAGCATTTTGTAGAACCCAAAAAGTCGTTTCGTTTTGTAGAAATCCATTGGGTTTTGGTCAAATTATCTATCATTTTTAAATTTTTTACCTTATTGGCTTTACCAATTCCTACAACAGGAGTAGTCGATACATATTCTGGTCCTTCGAGTACATCTACCATAATTTCGGGCGATGTAAGGGTTTTATAGGTGCCCGAACTAGGATCAAAATAGGAAAAAGTCATTGGTTTTACAGGATATTTGCCTTTAAATTGGGGTACTATAACATATTTGTCTGTAATGCTGCCCGTCATGCCACTCAAAGGGGTGGTAATATTCTCGGTGTGTTCTGGATCATACATTTCGAGGGCGGTTGGCACAACTGGTTTGGGCAACGAAAACAATTTCAAATTGCCCTTGCCCGATACACTTACATTCAAATTCAAACTTTCGCCACTTTTCAAACTCGTTTTAGATGGCGTTACTTTTAAGGCAAATTGCCCCACAGCACCTGTAAAATCAATAGGTTTGCCTGCCTCAGGAAGGGGTTTAACGTTGATCACTTTGTTGCCTGCCGATACTCTTTTTTGATCTTCGACAACCATTATTTGACCAAAAATATTACGCCTATTGGTTGGCAATTGCACATCTACATCAATAGCAAGTGGCTCTATTTCGAGTTTGCCCGATTTTTGTGGATACAAAACTACTTTTTTCAACACTACATAGCGGTAGTCTTCGCCTTTGAATTTGGCTTGTTCTAATTGTAGCTCTTTGATTTCGATATTCTGACTCCAAAAATCATTGTATTTTGGTTTATTGGCTTCCAAAAAATTGGTAATTCCAATATTGTTACTAAAATACAATTTATACACCACCGTAATGGGTTCGTTGATATAAGGATTGGTTTTAGAAACATCGGCTACCAAGTGCAACTCTGTGTCTGCCGACAGTTGCGGCTGTTCGCTTGGGTCTCTTGGTCGTTGCACGGCGTTGGTAACGGTAATTTTTACGGGATTCGATTTGAACACTTGCCCGTTGTATTCGATCGTGGCCGATTTTAATGTTAAAACCCCTTTTTGAAGGGGCAACAAGTAATAGGAATAGGCTTTATTAAAAGTGCCTCTTCCATTTACCCAAGTTTGACTAACCTGTTGGCTTGGTCCGCCAACCACCCGAAAACCATCTGCCTGAAAATTGGGGGGTACAAAATTGTCTCCATCAAAATTCATCGAAAAATCAACCCTCAAATTCTCGTTGATTCCAAGTGTGGTTTTCGATACTTTAGCTTCAAATTGCATTTGAGCCAAAATACTTTGACTACATATAAGTAATATTAATAAATATTTTTTCATTTTTACTTGTTCATTCTTGTTCTAATACAAAGCTTCCTACCAATCTTTTTCTGTTTGTTTTGGTTTGCCTTTTACCTTTTGTGCATTGACTTTGTCTTGTACTTTTTTCTCTTCATTGTTTACGGCCTCCATCAAGTTTTGAAGCCTTTGTTTAGATATTTCTCCTGGTTTTTCTTTTGGCTCGCCTTGGTCTGGGTTTTGTCCTTTGTTGTCTTTTTTGTCGTTGCCTTTACCGTCTTTTTTGTCTTTATCTTGGTCGCCTTGATTGTCTTTTTTGTCTTGGTCGCCTTGCTTCTTATCGTCTTTCTTGTCTTTGTTTTTATCTTTATTTTTGTCTTTATTTTGATTGGGATGTTCTTTATTCATTTTTTTTGCCAATGCAAAATTATAGCGGGTTTCTTCGTCATTTGGATTATTCCGAAGGGCATTTTTATAAGCTTCTACCGCTTCTTCATAATTTTTTTCTTGCATACAAGCGTTGCCCAAATTATGATAAGCATTGTGTTTTTCTGGAAATACTTTGGCGGTTTTGGCTGCTTTATTAAATGCTAGTTTAGCTTCGCCATGTTGTTTTTGAACATAAATTGCGTTACCTAAATTGTATGTAGGAATGTTTTTTTGTGTTGTTTTGCTGTTTGCCAATCGATAATTGGCTTCGGCATCTGTATATTTTTTGGCTTGAAACAAGTCATTGCCTGTGGTAATATCTTTGTTTTGTGCGCACACACTTATACTATTTAGCAACAGGGTAAATGTGAGCAACAATATTATCTTTGCTTGTTTTTTCATGTGTATCAAATTATTTTTCATTAAACAAATTCAGGTTTTTTATCCATTTTGTTTTTCTTTCTAAAAAGAAAACATCTACAAAAAGCAATACCAATGCAATACCTAAAAACCATTGGAATTGGGCCTGAAATTCTGCCATTTGTGTGGCTTCAAATGTTGTTTTCTGTATGTTGTTCAACGCATTTTTGATGTATTCTAAAACTTCTTTGGTGTTGTTGCCGTCCACATAGCCTCCTTTTGTGGCTTTGGCAATTTTGGTTAATCCTGCTACATTGCGTTTGGTTATTACTTCGGCTCCTTGATTGTCTTTCTTAAATCCTTGTAACACACCGTTTTGTTTCAAAGGAATTTTTCCTCCGTTTTCTGTACCAACGCCAATGGTAATAATTTTCATTCCAAGTTTGTTGGCAGCTTCGGCCGCGGCTTCGGCCCCCTCAGAATGGTCTTCGCCATCAGAAATAAGAATCAATAATTTACTGGTTTTTTTATCGTCATAAAATGTTGATGCTAGTTTTATGGCTTCTTCTAATGATGTTCCTTGAGACGATACCATATCAGTATTGGCACTTTGCATAAACATTTTGGCAACGCTATAATCTGTTGTAATAGGCAAAACAGGAAAAGCACTGCCCGCATAAGCCACTATTCCTATACGGTCGTTGCCCAATTGCCCAATAATTTGGGATACCAATTGTTTGCTTTTGTCGAGCCTGTTTGGAGCAATATCTTCGCAAAGCATACTTTTTGAAACGTCTAATGCAAACACTATGTCGATACCTTCTCGTTTTACGGTTTCCATTTTTGTACCAATCCTTGGATTGACAAGCGCAATAACCAAACAAAGTAGGGCTATGCTAAAAACGACAAATTTGAGGATGGGTTTAAACTGCGATTGGTTTGGACTTAATTTTTGAACTAAATCTAAATCGCCAAATTCTTGTTGCTTTTTCTTTTTCCATATTTGATTATAGAAAAACAAGGCCCCTAACATCAAGATGATGGGCAACAAATAAAAATATTTTTTTTCGTCTAAATCGTACATTACTTTATCTTTTATTGTTTTTTTATGTTAAAAAAACAGTCGCTTTGATGGCATTACGTTGTTAAATAAAACTTTTGAAGATTGTTTTTCTTAAACCAAATTCTACAATTAATGCCATAAAGGCTAATAATGCAAATGGCCTGAATTTTTCATCATAATCATAAAATTTCAGCTCTTCAATTTCGGTTGTTTCTAGTTTGTTTATTTCGTTATAAATGGCCTCGAGCTTGCTGTTGCTTGTGGCTCTAAAGTATTTGCCTCCTGTGTTTTTGGCAATACTTTTCAATAGTTTTTCGTCTATTTCTACAGGCATCATTCTAAACAAGAAAGTGCCATTTGGAGCAATAGCATACGGAAATTCGGCATTCCCATTGGTACCAATACCAATAGTATATACTTTTATACCAAATTCTCGGGCAATGTCTGATGCGGTTTCGGGTTCTATAAATCCATTGTTATTTACACCATCTGTCAATAAAATCACCACTTTGCTTTTGGCTTTGCTGTCCTTAAGTCGGTTTACAGCAGTGGTTAGTCCCATACCTATTCCTGTTCCGTCTTGTAGCACACGATCGTATTTTATGCCTTTGATGGCTTCTAGTATAATGGCTTTGTCGCTTGTTACGGGTGTTTTGGTATAAGCTTCAGAGGCATATACTACTAGCCCAATACGGTCGTTGGGTCTGTTGGATACAAAACCTTCGGCAACGTCCTTTAGTGCTTCCATCCTATTGGGTTTCAAGTCTTTGGCCAGCATACTACCCGATACGTCTATGGCCATTACAATGTCTATCCCTTTTGTAATTTTGGTTTGATTGCTAATGTCCACTGTTCGTGGACGGGCCATAGCAATGATAATGGCGCTCAAAGCCAACATTCTCAGGACTATTAATATTGGTCTGAGCTTAATTTTTAGCGTAGTACTCCCTTCAAAACCTTTGATAGCACTTACCGTTAGCGTTGGTGCATTTTGATTTTTTTTCCAAAAATGCCAAGCTATGGCAAATGGCAAAAGCAAAAACAACCAAAAGAAACCTGGATTTAAAAAAGTTACTTTTTCCATTATGATTTTGTGTTTTTGATTTCGATAGATTCTATAATTCTGTTTGCAATTTGATTGCCATACATATCGCCTCCTTTGTGTACAATAACTACTTGCTGAAAGCCTCCATTTTCTTTAAAAACGATAATTTCAAAAATCGTATTTTGCTTTTGTTTAGACACTGGATCCATAACTTCCATTGTTCCAGTGGCTTTTACACCCTGAACTCCTTGTTTGGTTTGAAAGTCTTCTTGGTTTTGAACAATATTTTGTGCCCCAACGGCTTGCCATGATTGCAAAGTACCTTCGATAGCTTTTTTCAAATCCATTTCCGTTTCTTGTTTGTAGGCCGTAGATGTTACCAATACATAAAAACTATCGAGTAAACTACCATATCCAAACATGGAACCGTCTTTTGTTATGGCCAAAACTTCTTTTGGAATAAGCTTGCTAATGTCCATGCGTTGCAACACTTTTGGGGTTTCTAGCCCTACATTGCCAATGCCATATTCGCTATATACCCATTGTCCGTCCAATAATTCTTTGGTTGGATGACCAATCACATTGTCTTTTACATAATCAAATCCTCGGGTGGCAATAAAATAAATGGTTGTTACAAAAAGCAACATTATAGCTACCAATGCAGAGATGACAATGCGTTTGATTTTTTGTTTTCTTTGCAATTTTTCTTTTTGAATGTTGTTGTCCAAATGATCTGTTTCCGAAGGGGTTTCGGTTGGAATCGATTGATGTACTGCAATAATCACGTTTTCTATGCGTTGCTGATCGGCGGTAATAAAATCGTCATCGGGCAACACTTTTGCAAATTTGACCAAATCGGCTTGTTTCAACACTTTTTCTAAACCAAGGATTGTTTCTTTTGAAAGGGCTAATTTTTTAGTTTTTGTTTCCTTTTTCAGTGCTAAAATCAATTCTGCCGTAGTACTTTCTTTGGCCGGAATTTCCATAACCTCTTCTATATATTCTCGGGCAATGTCTGTTAGCTCGCTATAATGGGTTTTGATTTCGCCTTTCTGCCAAAGTCCTTTCTTTTCTAACAATTTGAGTTCGCCAATAGCTTTTTCAATAGGCGAAGCATACCCCACATTTTCTAGTTTTTGTGCTTGTTTTTTCTTGATAAAATAATACACTGCGGCTACAATGCCCCCAATAAGCAGCAGGCCCAAGAGCCACTTCCACCAGTTTTTGTTGTTTGATTCAGGACTTGCAATGGGCTTGATGTCAAACATTTTTTGTTTGAGTGTATCTACAACAACATCGGCAACTTTCACTTTGAGGCTGTCTGTCCAAAAGGGTTTGTTGTTGATCAATACTTTCATTTTTGGAATAACATATTGTCCTGAGTCAAATTGGGTTAGTCCATATTTTTTTATCAATTCATATTGGGCATCTTTTTGAATGGTATCGGTTACATAAACCCGAATTATTTCAAACGAACCCCATTTTTTGTCTTTAGGAAAAACAACTACCGTTCCCGTATCGACCGTAGTTTTGAGCGTAATATTGAATTGTGCTCCAATTTTTTTTTGGGTAGCATCTATGGAAGTAGCCATTTTGTTTTGTGCCAACAAAATAGTACTTACAAAAAGCATTAATAAGGATAATTTTTGTTTCATTTTATAAAAATAGCAAAACCAATTTGTAATGGATCAATTTTACCTTGATTTGAAATACGTTAATAATTTGGTAACATAGTTTTCATCAACTCTAGTTTGAACAGTGCCTGCACCGCATTTTCTAAAAGTATCTTTAAAAAAATGTACATTTTCATGGTAGTGTTTTTCATAATTCAACCGCACCGACTGGGCACTTGTGTCTATCCATTGGGTAACACCCGTTTCGGCATCTTGCATGGCAACTACACCCAAATTGGGCATTTTTTCTTCTCGGGCATCATATACTCTAATCCCTGTAATGTCGTGCTTTTTGCTGGCAATTTTAAGGGGGTGTTCATAATTTTGAGACATAAAATCTGAGATTAAAAACACTATGGCCTTCTTTTTTTGAGTTCCCGACAAAAATTGAAGTGCTTGTGCCAAGTTGGTTTTTTTGCTTTTGGGCTCAAATTCAATCATCTCTCGGATGATTCTCAACACATGTGATTTGCCTTTTTTGGGCGGAATATACAGCTCTATTTGGTCAGAAAATAAAATAAGTCCAATTTTATCGTTGTTTTGTGTAGCCGAAAAAGCCATTGTTGCGGCTATTTCGGTAACAATTTCTTCTTTAAATTGGTTTTTGGAACCAAAACTTTCAGAACCAGAAATATCTACCATCAATAGCATAGTAAGTTCCCGTTCTTCTTCAAAAACCTTGATGTGTGTTTCGTTGTAGCGGGCCGTTACGTTCCAATCGATAGCTCTAATATCGTCGCCATATTGATAAGGACGTACCTCGGCAAAAGTCATTCCTTTGCCTTTAAACGACGTATGGTATTCGCCCGAAAAGATGTGATTGCTCAATCGTCGGGTTTTTATTTCTATTTTGCGAACTTTTTTCAGTAACTCTTTTGTTTCCATTGCTGCTTGGTTTCAGGTTTCAGGTATTCCTTGTTTCAAGTTTTTTTATAAACTTGAAGCTTTATATTTGAAACAAAAAATTAAGGTACTTCAATTTCGTTTACAATTTTGTTGATGATATCTACCGAGGTTACATTTTCGGCCTCGGCTTCATAAGTAATTCCTATTCGATGACGCAATACATCATGAACTACTGCACGCACATCCTCTGGAATTACGTAGCCTCTACGCTTGATAAACGCATAACATTTTGCGGCTATTGCCAAATTGATGCTGCCCCGAGGCGAAGCTCCAAAACTAATTAAGGGCTTCAAACTTTCGAGTTTGTATTTTTCGGGGTAGCGGGTTGCAAAAATAATATCGAGGATGTATTTTTCTATTTTTTCGTCCATATACACCTCTCTAACAGCACTTTGAGCTCTTAAAATTTGTTCTACAGATACTACGGCATTCACTTTTTCAAATGCCCCTTTCAGGTTTTGACGCACCACTAATCGTTCGTCTTCCATTTTTGGATAATCGATAACCGTTTTAAGCATAAAACGATCCATTTGTGCTTCGGGCAACGGATAAGTCCCTTCTTGTTCGACAGGGTTTTGTGTGGCCAAAACTAAAAATGGCTTTTCTAACTTAAAAGTAGTATCGCCAATGGTAACTTGTTTTTCTTGCATGGCTTCCAACAAGGCCGATTGTACCTTGGCTGGTGCACGATTAATTTCGTCGGCAAGTACAAAATTTGCAAAAATAGGCCCTTTTTTGATAGAAAAAGCATTGTCTTTGATGTTGTAAATCATTGTTCCCACTACATCGGCAGGCAACAAATCTGGCGTAAATTGGATTCTACTAAAACTGCCGTGCACGGCTTGAGACAGGGTATTGATGGCCAATGTTTTGGCCAATCCAGGCACCCCTTCTAATAAGATATGGCCTTGTCCTAAAAGTCCAATCAACAACCGTTCGACCATGTATTTTTGTCCTACAATTACTTTGTTCATTTCCATAGTAAGCAAATCGATAAAAGCACTTTCTCTTTCGATTTTTTCGTTGATGGCTCTAATGTCTAATGATGTGCTATGCTCTTCCATTTTAATCTCTTTATTTTTTGAATTTTCGACTTCTGTCTGTTTACGAGTGCAAATTGATATTTTTTTTAGAAGTATAATGTTAAAAATTGGTTAAAACTTTAAGACCGATGCTAAATTTATGCTTGTTTTATGATTCTTTTGGTTTAATTTTAAGAACTCAAACAAAAAAACGATGAAAAAACCTATCTCAAAACTAGTTGCAGGCACCATGACATGGGGTGCATGGGGCAAAAATTGGAATACCAATCAAATGATAGACATGTTACATACTTGTTTAGAACACAACATTTCGACTTTTGATCATGCCGATATTTATGGCAGTTATACTACCGAAGCGGCTTTTGGCAAGGCTTTTTCTGAAAGCAAAATAAACAGAGAAAAGCTACAATTTATTAGTAAATGTGGCATTCAACTAGCTGCCGAAAACCGCAAAACAATAGTCAAGCACTATGATTATTCGGCACATCATATCATACAATCTGTAGAAAATTCGCTCCAAAATTTGCAAACTGATTATTTAGATGTATTGTTGCTCCATCGACCTAGTCCGTTGATGCAGCCCGACGAAATTGCCAATGCAATTCAAAAACTCCAAACAGAAGGTAAAATCATTAGTTTTGGGGTGTCAAACTTTACCGATTGGCAAACGCAGCTCATTGCATCCAAAATACCAGTTGAATATAACCAGATACAATTTTCGGCCAGCCATATTGCCCCCATGCTCGATGGCAGTTTGACTTATATGCAAGCCCAAAATATTGTGCCAATGGCTTGGAATCCACTGGGCAGTGTATTGCAAGGTACAGACGACACCTCGATACGATTGAGCCTATTTGTTACACAATTGGCAAAAAAATACCACACCACGCCAGATGTCATCCTGCTGGCCTGGATACTCAAACACCCTGCCGCCATTATACCCGTGTTGGGAACTACTACGCCAAGTAGGATACAAGCAGCCGTTTTGGCTTTGCAAATAGAATTGGAATTAGAAGATTGGTTTCATATTTGGGAACACAATATAGGCAAAAATGTGCCATAGGGTGTCTTTAAGCTTTTTGCTTGTTTGCAAATTATACTAAAAAACTATTTTAATTAATTTTATATAAAAATAACAAGCATAAATAATGTTATATAATAGAAACAGAAAGTTTAGATTGAATTGATCAAAACAGATTACGTTTTTTATCATAAACTATTCATTACCTAGGAGATAAAATCCATATTTGAAGCTTACAATTGCAGTAAGTTTATTGAAATAACAGAAAAATTACGTGGAAGCAACCCGTGAATTTATATATATTCTTGTTTAATTAATTTAAAATCAGGCTCTAAATAATCCAATAGGTATCAACATATTTTTGTATAAAAATATGTTGATATTTGTTTATAGCTTAGTTTTTTTGAAAAAATTAGCCCAAAGACCAAGTAATATGTATATAATATACTTGATAAATATAATCAGATTTTAAATCTTTCATTTTCTTTTAGAGCATCTAACATAAATTTTTTGTAAATTTTTGACACGTAATATCATTTATTTTAAAACTTAATCTTTTATTTTTATTAAAATTATAAATACATATAAAATTTTAATAATATTTTATATTTTATATTTGAAATCAAAAAATCGATAAAACGCCTATTTTTATCGACAAAAAATACATGTTGTTTAAATTAGATTGCCTCTTTTTTGATAATCAAAAAGGTATAATTCTAAAACACCTGATTTATATGTAAGTATGAAATATTCTTATTTGGTAAATCAAAAAAAAAATGTAATTTTGTACCAAGATAAAAAATATAATTAGCAAAATAAAGAAAAATAAGTCTTTGAAAACTAAATTATTCCTTTTGATAACAATTGTCATCTCGCAGTTGTCGTTTGCACAACAAGCGAACGATTCCTCGGATGTTTATATCAAAGGCATTTTTTATATCGCTAACCAAAATGTAGTGATTCAAAACATGGATATCACTTTAGATCATTCAACTATATCTGGCGAAGGCACTTTTGAAATACAATCTAACAAAATACAAACCTTAACCTGTCGATCGGCAAGCATCAAACGTATTTTGGTTTCAAATCCAAACGTACTGCACATTGAGAATGAAGATAGTTTTGATACTGAAATAGTGTATCTTTCTGATTTCAATAAGATAAATCCAGCAAGTGAAGCAAACATTTTATCAAAACGAACAAATCCTATACTAAAAAATGTAGCTTGTGAAACGGCATTGACCAACAAAGACAAGCAATACTTATTTTTTAAAGATACCAAAATCAAACCCATCAAACCCAGTTTAATTAACCAACAATTGGTTTTAGATTGGGCTATAAATCCATTATTAGATATACAGATAGCGGTATTGATGTTTGATACTCGCAAATCCATTTGTGATATCACAAATAACTTCAAAGATTGGACACTCTCATTAGAAGATAATCCACCTATAATTTAACTAATACTAAAGTCGGAGTTAGTAAAGCCTATATTTTTCATAGTTTGAGGATGATATTCTCATTTTGTCATGAAATTATTTCCAAAATCCATTGATTTTATTGGATTTATCTACTTGATGATGAACTATAATTGAAATTTTTGTATCATTCACTATACTTAGAGAATGTTATAGCAAAAATTCAAAAATTTCAATTTGCAATGCTTTAATATACCATAAATTACCAACTCCAGAACTTTAAAGAATTACTTTAACATCATACCTAATTGCTTAGGCACTGTACTCTTTAAATTACAATTATAATACAATATTTTTTGACTGCTTTTAATAGGGTAAGTCAACTTGAGTTCATAAATTTAAACTAATATATACAATGAAAAAACCAAAATTACTATTATCACTATTACTGCTTACAGCAGCAGGAACTTATGCACAAGTTGGAGTTGGAACAACCAATCCGCAAGGCATTTTCAATGTCGATGGAGGCAAAGATAATGCAAGCTCGGGAACTCCTACAACTGCACAACAAGCCAATGATCTTGTTGTATTATCTACAGGTAATGTAGGTATAGGAACAACATCTCCATTGAATAAACTAGTTGTAAAAGGAACCAACAATCAGCCTTCTGCTCAAAATGTGGATGCTACTAATGCTATACTAAGAGTAGATGGCAGTTCAAACCACGCATTGGATTTTGGAGTTTTAGCCAATTCGCCTTATGGAGCTTATATACAGTCTCAAAATAAAACTGGAGCAACTGGTTTGCCTTTGGCATTGAATCCTTCGGCAGGAAAAGTTGGTATTGGAACTGTAGATCCTAGTGAAGCATTGACTGTTATAACAAGTACCAATGCAGCGGATTTTGGTTTATTTTCAAATGTTACGGTTCCGCCTACATCAGATGTTATGGCGGCTCAAATTAAATTAGGGCATTCAAAAGATTGGTTTACAGGTATTCGAAGTATATTGCCATCTGGATCTGCCAATACAGGATTATTGGACTTGCAATTGACAACAGGTACTGCCTCTTCAGACAATACTCAAGTGGCTAGATTAACTGTGAAAGCCGTGTCTGGTAATGTAGGTATTGGAACAACTAATCCAAATGCAAAACTAGATGTAAGATCTGACTTAAAAGAAGTGGCTCGTTTTACAAGCTCAAAAACCCTTACAGATTTCGCACATATTGCACTTGGTAATGATACAGGTGTTTGGGCAAAACTTGCTGCTGGCTCAGGGGCTTTTGCTATTAGAAATTATACAACAGATGCAACTGTTTTTATACCGATTTAGTAACAGGAAGTACAGGTATTGGTACCGCTTCTCCATCAACTAAATTAGAAGTAGATTCTGGAACTGCCAACGACAGTGGTTTCAAAATGACCAAACTTACCTCTGACGCATCTACTACATCCAATGCCTCTGTAGCTGCTATTGGTGTTGATGCAACTGGAAAAGTAGTACCTCTTGGTTCATCAAAAAGAACATCTAGTGTTGCAACAAACGGAACTGTAGATGTTGCTGTAAGCACCTTTGGTTGTTATGAAGTAACGGTTTCAGGTTCATTTGGAGGTTATAAAACCTTTGCTGACCGATATATAGTGTCTTATGCTAACAATGTAACTAAAATGTCTGTAAAACATATCAATACTATTTATTCAGTATCAAACGGAACTACAGATGATGCTCTAGCAGCTAGTTCATTAAATATTTCTAGTGCTACCCTTGCTCCTGGACATGGATTATACAACATAACTTTTAATGTTTCAGGTAATACTAATGTTATATCTGCAAAAGCACTGGTTAATACTGAATTACTTTCTGTAAAAACACAATTGATGTGGTAAACTAAGCTACTTTTTTTAAAATAACCCGGTTTTGAGCTGATTCAAAATCGGGTTTTTTTTTATTTTTCATGCACTGTACTCTAAAGGTAGGTTTGGGGCTGTATCAGATCAAGTAGGTAAAAGTAAATTGGGGTTTACAGTAAATTATACTATAGTTATATAGTTACAATTGTATTTGTACATTCTTCCTAAAGTTATCACTATAGTTGATACTAATTTTTCATAAAAGCTATTCAACAAGTATTTAGTCCTAAAATAACATTTGATTAATTTAGTCAAAATACTATACCTATTGAAATATACCATTATTAGCTTGGATTTATTAAAAAAGGAGTAACTAAAATTGTTATAATCTGATCTTGATAAGGTATAAATTAAATTAGCTGAACTCATTTTAACCCCAACATCAACGAATGTAATTGAAGTCAAAAAATGATATACAAATCTTCTAATTGTATCAAATCTTTTCAATATCATTGTATTGTTTGCAACTAGAAAAAAACCAAAATATGTTTTTATAGAAACTTTTGATTTAATTCCAACATGGGAAAAATTTACCCAATGAAAGAAAAGAAAAAACAATAGAAATTTTTCCATATTTTGTTCTTGAATTTAAATTATTTAATTTTTTGCATTACTTTTGTCATTGCAAAGATGATACAAACATTTGTATTGAAAAAAAATAGCATAAGTGTTTTTATGAAATCATTATAATGCCCCATGTATTTACATGTAAATCATTTAATATAAAGTATTTATAAATAATATTAGTGTTGTTTTTTGAGTTTTATATTTAGTTTTTAATGTGTTTTTTATCATTTCATTTTATGAATTCATTATATTAAACAATTTTTATAACAATAATAATGCTTAAAAATACATTCAAAATCAAAAACAACACAATTGTTTAGTCAAAACCTACTAAGTTATGTTACTTCAACTCTCGAATTTAAAAAATCTATTCAAAATTTACTTTTTGTCTTTGTTTGTATTTTTAGCCATTAACGCTACTTTTTATTATTTGATGGACGTTAAATTCTATTTTATAGGATATACCATTTTTATACTATTTAATATTTTATATTTAATCTATTTATATTATTTTCAATTAACCAAAAATAATTTTTTATTCTATACCAATTCTACTTTAGTATTTGTGTTTTTAGGTACATTCTTCTATTTAAAACTTTCACCGCATTTAATTACTTGGCACTTTTCAGTAGGAATAGTAGCTTACAACATCACAAGCAGGTCTTATTTTTATAAATGGTTATTTATTGTAAGTTTATTAACTATTTTAAATTTAATAATTTTGAAATATAATTGTTTTAATTATATCAATAACCTTGATGAATTGTCTATAGTAAGCGATGATTATTATTTTTATTTTAATATGAATACTTCCATATATACAATCTTAATTCTTATATTAACCTTAAAATTCATTACTTATAGTGAGTTATTTAAGAATAATGATTACAAATATTTCGTTTTCAGAGAAGAGCATGAACAAGAGAATTTACCAATAACTAAATCTATAACATCCATTAAAAATACAACGCTTGCATATTCTAATTTGAATCCTGAAACTGTATTTGATAATGAACAAATCAAAAATTTATTTGATAAAATTAAATACAGTATAGAGAAAGAGCAAAAATTTTTAGATAGTTCCCTAACATTATCTAGCCTTGCTTTATATTTGAATTCCAATTCTTCCTATGTTTCAAAAGCTATTAATCAATATGCCGATATGAATTTTAATGACTTTATCAATCAATACAGAATAGATTATTTTAAATCACTTTTGAATAATAAAGACAATGATACATTCAAAGTGAGTTATTTATCAACTATTTCAGGTTTTAAAAACCAATCGACTTTTAATAAAGCTTTCAAAAAAATTGAAAATATCACTCCGTCAGATTACCTTAAATTATGTTATCCTCAAAAAAACGACAGCCGATTTTAATGTTATTGATTTTTTTAAACTTTAATTTATTCATTTTGAATGTTTTACATGTTATTTTAGAAAGATTAAACAATTATTTAACACAAAGCATAATTTAAATAAAAAATAGTTGCTAAATTTATACTTTTATTAATATTTTTAACATTTATAATATTTTTTTCTTATTTATTTTAATTTATTAAATAATTTGTAAACAAAAAATACATGCTATAAATATTTTTTAAAATATTTAAAAAAATCATATAACCAAAAATAAAATAAAATAAAATAAAAAAATCGACAAGTTAATTTTTTTTAACGTTGAAGTTTTAATTTTTCAACATTTAACCCATTTACAACTGTAATTTATGTTTTAAAATTCAAAAAAAAAACCACATTTTAAACAAGTGTAAAAAAATCAAATTTGGAAATACTGACACAGTTTATGTATATTTGTGGCAGTTATATGTATTAGATTATAAACATTACTATTGTCGTGAATTTTAAACTTTTTCTTATATTTGCAATTGTATTTTCGCATTTGTCATTTGGGCAACATGCAATAGATTCTGCTGGTGTATATATCAAAGGAGTTGTTTATATAGCTCAACAAAATGTAGTGATTCGAAACATGGACTTAACTTTAGACCATTCGGTCATTTCAGGAGATGGTACTATTGAAATGCAATCAAACCGAACTCAAAACTTAATTTGTCGTACCACAAACGACAAACGTATTTTAATTTCATCACCAAATGCAGTGCATATTGAAACGGGTAATCATGTTGAAATAGCCATTGCTAGTATTTCAAATCAGGGAAAATGTAATGATTTTAATGAAAAAAAGATTTTATCAAACCCTATTTTGATAAATGTAATTAGCGAGACAGCACCAAATATTAAAGAAAAACAGTATTTGTTTTTTAAAAATGCTAAATTCAAACCTTTCAAAACCAGTTTAATTAACCAACAATCAGTTTTGGATTGGGATTTAAACCCTAAGATAGACATGATAGTCATTTATTTTGAAATAGATACCCGCAAAATCATTAGTACCCCCACAAACAAATTCAACAATTGGGTGCTACCTTTTGATGAAAACCCTCCAAAAAGTATAATATCTAGGGCTAATTTTTATAAATTACATCATTTTTGGTGTTAGGGATTGTAGTGGAAATCGTTTTTTTGAGGCTTATTTTGCCAAAAAAAAGATTGGATTTAACACTCGTCCCTGTAAGGACACCTAAAAAATGCTAGATTCATTTATTGTTCTATTTACAATTTAGCCCCCTTTAGCTTTGAATAATTTCAACTATAGCCGAGGTATTAAAAATTTTAGCGATTATTATTAGCCAAACATATAATTTGACAGCTTTTTTGTAAAGCTAGTCAATTCAATCCAATTATTTAATATATACAATGAAAAAAACTAAATTACTATTGTCATTTTTGCTGCTATCTGCAGCTGGTACCTACGCACAAGTAGGAGTAGGTACAACCAACCCTCAAGGTGTTTTTAATGTGGATGCGTCAAAAGATAATGCTGCAACAGGAGCCCCTACAGTTGCACAACAAGCCAATGATTTTTTTATTAATGCTGCTGGAAGAGTAGGTATTGGTGTACTACCCGGAACAAATAAGTTACTTGTTAATGGTAGCGGGAAATTCACACCTACTACAACAAACGATGGTGCTGGAGAACCCGTATCTATAGAAATGTATGGCAAAGCAGGAACTGGTACTTATACCTCTGTAGGTGGAATAAAATTGTCTTGGTATGTTGCAACGGGTGGTATTGATATCCTAAGAGGTCCATCTGATAAAGGTGTTGGATTAGGTTTTAGTATTGCATCTGAAACAAACGTTACATCTGAAGCTATGCGAATTAGTGCTACTGGAAATGTAGGGATAGGAACTACAAGTCCCACGGAAAAATTAGATGTAGCTGGTAATATTAAATTATCCGGAAAGTTAATGCCTGGAGGCAACGCTGGAACAACTGGTCAATTGTTATTTAGCCAAGGGACTTCTGCAGCACCACAATGGATATCGCCTTCAGTTACAAACTTACCTACTTTTTATTCAGTTGATGGTGTTCTTGCTGGAAATAGAAATGTTGTAATGGAAGATAAAACTATAACGTTTTCAACAGATAATACAAAAATCAATGCCTACAATATTGATAGTGGAACATTTTCTTTAGATGCCTTGAATGACAGAGTAGGTATTGGTACAACAAGTCCTTTGGCAAAATTAGATGTTCAATCATCCGTAAAAGAAGTAGCCAGATTTACGAGTAGTCAAACTTTGAATAATTTTAGTTATATTTCTATCGGTAATGCCTCGGGTTCTTGGACAAAACTAGCCTCAGGTTCTGGAGCTTTTGCTATTAGAAATTATAATACTGACGCCACAGTGTTTTATTCAGATTTAGTTTCTGGAAATACGGGAATTGGAACATCTTCACCTTCTACTAAATTAGAAATAGATTCTGGTACAGCAGATGATAGTGGTCTTAAATTAACCAAACTTACCTCTGCGTCTGTAAACACATCTACTGCCTCCACTGCAGCTTTAGGGGTAAATGCATCTGGTAAAGTAGTAACTATGGGGACCTCCAAAAGAGTTGATAGCGTGGCTACTAATGGAGTGGTTACTTTACCTGTTGCGGCTTTTGGTACTTATAAAGTAACCGTGTCTGGATCACATGGTAATTTTAAAACTTTTGCAGATGAATATTTAATTTGCTACGCCAACACTTTTGTTAAAATTACAGCTGTTCATTTATCAAGTGCTTATTCTAACGGTACCACATCAATAGCTACTACTCCGCCTAATACAGATAGCTTTAGTTTGACACCAGGACATGGCATTTATACACTGACATCCTCTATGGCTTATGGTGATCAACAATGTAACTTGGTTGCTACGGCATTAACAAATACTGAAATTATTGCAATAAAAACGCAAGTACTCTGGTAGAACAAAATTATGAGAAGGCTGTACAAAAATATTGTGCAGCCTTTTTTTTATCCTATTTTATTTTTCTAAAATTCCATATCAGTTGAACTGTTTTTTTTCAAATCAGAATATTTTTTTTGCCTTTTTATAAAATATAAATATACAATACTCTGTACCTTATAATATGTTTGTATTGTAGGGTTGTTTCGTTTTTTGTAAAACCGGACAAACATTTGATAAAATTTAAAATGAGCTTTGATAATTGCCCATATATGACTCCATTTGCCTTTTGTAAGAAATTGTATCCCAGCCAATCCATCTAAAATCAATCGAAAAAACAAGGTACTATATAACTGATTTTGAGGAAGGTTTTTGGTAAGCATCAATAATGAATTTCTAAAATTCAAATACGTTTTTTGTGGATTTCCTTGTTCTAATGTTGCTCCACCCACATGATACACCGTGGATTGACTCACATATTTGATATGATAATGTTGGTTGATAGCCCTCCAACACAAATCAATTTCTTCTTGGTGTGCAAAAAAATCAGGATCAAAACCTTTTAAGGAATCAAAAACGGGTTTTCGTATAAAAAAACAAGCCCCCGAAGCCCAAAATATTGTGGTATTGTCGTTGTATTGTCCACAATCTTCTTCTATTGTGTCAAAAAAACGACCTCTACAAAATGGAAAACCAAAACGGTCTATAAAACCACCAGCTGCTCCTGCATATTCAAAATATTTCTGTTTTTTGAAATCCAAAATTTTTGGCTGAATTATTGCAGTATTTGGTTCGTTTTCAAAGGTTTGTATAATAGGGACCAACCAATTATGGGTTACTTCAATGTCAGAATTTACTAGCGCATACACATCGGCATCTACCTGCTGCAAAGCTTCGTTATAGCCTTGTGCAAAACCAAAATTATAAGCATTTTGAATGATCTGAACCTCTGGATAATGGTTTTGTAACCATAAAACAGAATCGTCTGTAGAGGCATTGTCGGCTACATAAACCGTTACTCCATCCGAAAATTGAAGTACCGAGGGCAAAAACTGTTCTAAAAGTGTTTTGCCGTTCCAATTTAAAATGACAATGGCAATTTTTAATGGTGATGCTATCATAAAAAAATCAATTAGGTTGGTTCATTAAAGGCAATTGAGACAAAAAAGTATAAGCTTCTGCATCAAAATCCAAGCTACAAAAATAATGATTCAATCCATTACTTACCATCAAATATTGGGCTTTGAGCGTCAAATTGTAGCGGGCTATTTGGTCGAATGTGTCTTGCGAAATTTTAATTTGTGGGGCTTTACACTCCACAAGCAAAAAAATAGATCCATCTTTTTGAAAAACGACAACATCATATCTTTTGGTTAAATTATTGATTTTCAATACTTTTTCAACATTTATCAACGATTTTGGATACCGCAAAACTTGTATCAAATATTGAACCACGTGTTGTCGCACCCACTCTTCGGGGGTAAGGATTATAAATTTTTTTCTGATTTCATCAAAAATAGCCGTTTTATTGGCTATTTTTTTAAATCTAAATTCAAAAACAGGAAAGTTTAATTCTTGCATGGCACAAAAATAAATAAAAATATAGGAATTATAAAGTGCCTGTATTGAGGTTTGTTGTAATTTTGTTTTTTTATTAAAAAAATCAGTATTGGGATAGCCCAAAAAAGCATTATGGACGAAGCAGTAAAAATAGTAAACGATATTAAGGCAGGAAATATAAAACCTATCTATTTTTTGATGGGTGAGGAACCGTATTATATAGATAAAATATCTGATTATATAGAAAAAAACGTATTATCTGAAGACGAAAAAGGTTTCAACCAATCGGTTTTATATGGCCGAGATGTTACCATTGAAGACATTGTTGGGAGTGCCAAACGCTACCCCATGATGGCCGACCGCCAAGTAGTTATTGTAAAAGAAGCCCAAGAACTGAGCCGAACTATAGACAAACTTGAATCCTATGCTGCACAACCCATGGCTACTACGGTTTTGGTGATTTGTTATAAATATAAAACCCTAGACAAACGCAAAAAAGTAACCAAACTCATCGAAAAAAATGGCTTGGTGTTTGAAAGCAAAAAATTATATGAAAATCAAGTTGGCCTATGGATCACACGTGTATTGAAAGGCAAAAACCTTACGATAGAACCTAAGGCAAATGCCATGTTAGTCGAATTTTTGGGTACTGATTTGAACAAAATTAATAACGAAATAGAAAAATTACAAATCATTTTGCCTTCTGGTGCTGCAATAACACCCAAAATTATTGAAGACAATATTGGCTTTAGCAAAGATTTTAATGTATATGAATTTAGAAAAGCCATTGGCGAACGCAATCAAGTAAAAGCCTATAAAATAGCCCATTATTTTGCCGAAAATCCTAAAGAACATCCCATTGTAGCTACAACAAGTTTAATATTTAGTTATTTTGTACAATTGCTTCAATATCATGGATTGAAAGACAAGAGTTCCAAAAATGTAGCGGTCGTATTAAAAATCAATCCTTATTTCGTGAAAGATTATGATATAGCCCTAAAAAATTATCCGATGCGAAAAGTAAGTGCCATTGTGGCTACCCTACGTGATATAGACGTGAAGAGCAAAGGTGTTGGCAGCAATTCTATACCAATGGGCGATTTGCTTAAAGAAATGTTGATTAGCATTTTTAATTAAATAAACCCATTATTTTTTGTACATATCCAAAATATGTTTATATTTGCACCGCATTGGGGGATTAGCTCATTTGGCTAGAGCGCTTGCCTGGCAGGCAAGAGGTGGTCGGTTCGAATCCGATATTCTCCACATCAAAAAAACCGCAATCCTTTTGGAATTGCGGTTTTTTTTTACTTTTATAGGAATATAAACTACTTATCTTTAGCAATATACGTTTTGTTTCCGTTGTCGTTAATGTAGTATCTGCCTCCTTTTGGTCCTGTATATACTTTTTTTCCATTGTATTCGCCTGTTACTTTGTCTGTCGTTTTTGTAACAGTGGTTTTGGCTTTGGTTTCAGTAGCTTTTACTTCTTTTTTGGCTTTAGTTTCAGCAGCTTTTGGCATTTCTTTTGCCTTGGTTTCAGCAGTTTTTGCCTCTTTTTTGGCTTTAGTTTCAGCAGCTTTTGGCATTTCTTTTGCCTTAGTTTCGGCGGTTTTTGCCTCTTTTTTGGCTTTGGATTCGGCAGCTTTGGCGTCTTTTTTAGCTTTAGCTTCGGCAGCTTTAGCCTCTTTTTTAGCTTTGTCATCTGCATCTGCAGCGTCCTTTTTAGCTTTAGCTTCGGCAGCTTTAGCATCTTTTTTGGCTTCAACTACTTTTGTCGAGGCTTCTTTTTTGGCTTTTTTAGCTTTGGTAGCCATTCCTGCCACATCTTGTGCATAAAATGAGTTTGAAAATAAAGCGAAAATGGCTAATAATAGTAACTTTTTCATTGTGTTTGATTTTTTAAATTATAATATAAAATTAATCATTTTTTTGATTCAAAAATACATCTTTCAAAAATCGAGCCACATTTTTTTAAAAAAAGGCTTTTAACTGAATATTTCCAGTATGAATGGTTTGCGAGGTGGCCGATTTTCTGCCTTGGTATTGTATGCTAAGATTCAAATATTGGGTAATATTTTTTTGAACCATCAGTCGCCAGGTGCTGTTTTGTCCAGCCTGAAGCCCTTCGAGCATTTGAAAAGCAACAGGCGAAATGGGATTGCCCTGAAACTGATTGTTATAAAAATGAGTTTCGGCACTAACCGATGTTTTGCTTTGACCCATGTACGAAAAAACCAATCCCAGATGGCTTTGCTTTAAAGTTTCCGAACCCAAAAGGACGTTTTCTTTTTGCTGATAAGCCATAATAAAATCCAAATTGGTTGTTTTGGAAAACAAATACCGTAGGGAAGGCATCAAATCAAAACTTTTGATTTTGTAATTTCGACTGGTATAATTTTCTGAACTGACCTCAACAATACTCGATTTGACCTGAAAAGCGGCAAGCCAACTTTTTTGTATCAAATGTTCGTATTGCAATTGGTGCAACTGGTTTTGGTTTTCGACCGAGCCAACAGATAACCAGTTTTTGATATTGCTTTTCAAAAAAGTGTAGGTTATAGCGTGCTGCTGTTTGCCTCTGTTATAATAAAGGGCATTTCGCAAATGAGTATTTATACTCAAAGCTTGATTTGAATTTCCAAAAGGATTCAAATCAAAATGATCTGATAATTGCAGTATTTTTCGTTCAGCCAAAAGATTGGTGTGGTTGTAAAATCGTGTCCAAATTGATTGGCTTCCAAACTTATTTTGCCAAACACTTGGATTGATAATCAAATTTTCTGTTAGTTTATTTTGATGTGTTTTAACAAAAATTTGGTTTGGCAAAAACACCCTTACATATTTGGCTTGATCTGGAAATGGAGCTGTTTCAAATTCTTGTAGTTCCTGAATCCCATTTTGATTGTAATCGTTCCAAGCATAAACTCCTTGTCCTGGGGGCACTTCAATGTACGTAAATTCTTGTTGAGAAACGCTGCCCGACTGGGTTTCATAACCAAAGGTGTTTTGTATCAATTGATTCAAAAAAGTGCCGTTGTATAATATCCTAGAGTTAATTGCGGTTTCTTTTTTTTGTAAAATATTTTCAAAAGCAAGGGTTCGATGGTTCAGATAAAAAGACAACTGTTGAGTTTGGTTTTGAATTAATTTTGATTTGATATAATAAGTTGTGGATTGATTGACTCTTTTCAAAATACCTTGTTGAAGGCTGTCGTTGAATCGTTTTTGAAATCCCAACTCTACAAAAACTTTGGTAGAATCGCCCCTTGAAACAAAACCCGAAAATGCATTAAATCGTTGGCTTAGTGCTGATAATGTATTGGTATTCCATAGCCTTTGTTGGTTGTTTTCTGACTTGGAAGTCAATCCAAAACGATTTTGTTGTATTGTATATGTTATTTTGCTGTCGTTTTTAAAAAAAAGGGTGTTGGCCTCCGTACTATGGCTTTGCAAATAACTGGTTTGTTGAAAAATGTGCCATTTTTGATGTCGCATTTGAGCCAAAAAAAGGTGTTTGTTCCCCGAAAATGAACTGCCAAAAGCCAAATTTTCATATTGGTATTGCAGCAATCCTTTTTGTGGGTGGGTTGCCTGAAGCCCCAAAACCCAATATTGTTGCTCCCCTCCTACTGTTGGCAAACTCCAATCACGGTTAAACTCTATAGACAAAACCCTCTCGATGGGTTTAAAATGTTGTTGTATAATATCAAAATTGGCCAACGCATCCAATTGCCATTTTTTGCTGATTAACCGTTGCTTGAGGTGCCATTTGCTGGCCAAGCCTATATTATTTGCATCATCAAGATTTGAAAATAAATTTTGATCGTGCTGGCTCACCGCTACTTCAAAGCTAATATTTGTTTTGTCGTTTGGATTATATTTCCCAAAAACAGTAGCCATTTGAAGTTTTATAGGAGCTACTAATTTGACTATTGGCTCATAATTGCCTTGAAGTATGCCGCCTATGGGTGCAACATATTGGTAAATTTTGCCAATAGCATTGGCACTTTCCAACCTGTAATGCCCTTGATTATTACCTACCAATAAAAATTTTACTTGATACAACTCGTCTGTACTATTATTAGAATATTCAAAAAAAGTTTCGTTGTTTTGGATGACTTTTTTGTATAAAATTTTATTATTAGAATACGTATCCAAAAAGGCCGACGGTGCCACCATCAGGTTTGGATTGTCGCCAGCGGCCACCAAATATGATACTTGATCTGCTGATAGGTTTTGCATCAATGGTTGGTTTTTTACATCATTTTCAGAGTATATAAAACTACTCAACTGCCATTTTTTAGCTTCGTGTTGCACGCCAGAATAAGCCACAAATCGGGTAAAATTTTGATTTGTATATTGGTATTCGACTGCAATTCTCATTTCGGAGTTTATAGGAAACAAAGCTGTAAATCTAATTTCGCCAGCATTATAATCGATAACATATTGTTTGTTTTCGCCTCGTTCCAATAAAATTCCATTTACAAAAACACGTTCAGAACCTGCAATGACTAATACATACAATTCGTCGTTGCTGCCTCTAAGTTTGTAGGGCCCTTGATTGCCTTCTTGTCCTACAAAATTACTTTTAGCATATTGCCCTCTAACTACTGCTGCCGAGGCATAGATATTGGTTTTTGCATCTTGGCTATGGGTTGTTATTTGGGTTGAAACGCCTTGTAGTTTTTTATTGAAATTTAAAAAAGTGGATTGTCTGTTTTCCAAAAACAAATCTCCAGCCCTAACCTGCCATTGCGGTGCCTGAAGTTCAATAAATATTTGATCAAACTCGTTGAGCCTTTGCGAATATCCATCGTTTTTTAGGGGAATATTACTGTCCTGAATTGAGGCTTTTAGACTGATATTTTGGGCTATTTTTCCTGTAATTTGCAAATCGAGGTTTGAATTTACAACCGAGTTTTGATTGTTTCCAATAGTGAGTCCACGGCTAATGCTACCCGAAGTATTTAGTCCATCTAATGGTTTAAATGGCGTTATTTGGTCGTCTTTACTTTTATACAATTGGTCGCCATATTCGTTTTTTACAATTCTATTGTCGTCAAAATAAGCATATTTTTTTGTTAAAAAATCGGGCCATTTTTGATAACTCACTTGTATTGAATCTGTACTTTTTTGAAATTTTGGTTTAAGAATTAATAACGATTTTTGAAAATCAATATGATAATAAGAGGTGTCTAAAATTTGATTTTGAGCATTTTTCAGTTCAAAAAAAGTGGGATTGATACTGTTTTTTTCTAAATAAATACTATCTTTTAAAACATGTATTTTTTTTTTTTTTTGCAATATAAAAGTTTCTTGAGCATAAGCTGTGCTACAACAAACAAATAAAATGACTTTCAAATAAAATTTCAACATACTTTATACAACGAATAAGTGCCAAAAGTAGTATGTTTTTATAAAATAAAAATTTTTTTGACTTGGGTTGTTTGATATTGTACTAATACCAAATATACATATAAAATAGTCCAATCTATTGGTTCTTTTTTGCTAAAATCATTCAAAAAAAATAGTTCCGTAGCCCAGCTATGCAACGATTTTTTTTGACAATTTTTTCTAAAAATAACTACGCATCTTTGGACTATTTTATAAATATATTTGGTATAAATTATAGTTTAGATTACAATAAACCCAAGCTTTTTGATATTCTTAGGATCAAATACCATAAAGTTTGGGTTTAGAAATATTAAAATTAAAAAGGCAAATCATCGTGCTCTTCCTCTGTAAAGTTGGTTACTGGAGGAAATGTTTGAGCTTGAGGGGGTGCCTGCTGAAATTGCTGCGCAGGAGCTTGCTGCTGGTATTGTGGGGGTGCTTGTTGCTGATACTGTGGAGGTGCTGGAGCTCCTGGTGCTGCCAATCTTTCGATTCGCCATCCTTGAATGTCGTTAAAATATTTGACTTCGCCTTGTGGATTTACCCATTCTCTTCCTCTCAAATTGATTGAAACTTTAACGTCTTCACCAATTTGAAAATTGTTCAAAGTATCGCATTTATCTTGAACAAAATTGATTGAAATATACTGCGGATACTGCTCTTCTGTAGCAACCACGATTTCTCTTTTTCTAAACGACGCACTAACCTGTTGCTCTGGATTAATGACTTTGATTTTTCCGATAACTTCCATTTTGATATATATTAAATAATTCTGATTCTATTGTTGATAAGCTAAAAGAACTTTCCAAGCCATAAGGACTTGATTCTGATCCAAATAAGCTTTGGCTTTTTCAAAAACCGCATTTTCGCTAGATGTTTTCAAAAAATTTTGCATCTCTAAATTTTCTTGTACAAATGTATTAATTTCTTCTGAATTTGGCAAAATTTCTATATTTCCTAATTTTCCCAAATCGTTGCCACAAAATACGGTACTTTTTTGAATAGCCATCGGAATGGCATCTACGCCTATACCCAAATTGACCAAGGGTTTTGCTACTTCAAAAAGCCCCTCTTTGGCACGAGAATACCAGTTTTTGCCTAATCGAGAGACTAAATCTATTTTTTCGGGGTCGATGCTGCCATCTGCATCCAAAATCGAGGGGTTGATGTGTATTTTCACTACTTCGCAAATGATCAAATGCCCTGCCCCTCCTTGTGTGCCTAAAGGTTTGATTTCGTTTACCTTACACTCCAATTGAATGGGACTTTCCAAAACTCTAAAAGGTTTGACCTCATGCGATGCTATTGGAGTAAATCCAGATTTTAAAAATTCGTTTACCCCCGATGGATATTCTGTGCTAGAGAGCGACATTTGTTGTACCATATCAAAAGACACAACATTAATAACCACTTCGTTTGTGGCCTCGCAATTGATAAGGGTATGTTTGAGCGAGTGATCTCGAACACGGCGGGCAGGCGAAAACACCAATATTGGTGGATTGGCACTAAAAATATTGAAAAAACTGAAAGGCGACAAGTTGGGACATCCCAACACATCAACGGTGCTAGCCAATGCAATGGGTCTAGGAGCAACTGCCCCCTGAAGGTAGCCTTGGAGCTCGGAAACCGAGAGTTCGGAAGGTATAATACTAATCATTTGAAATCATTTTTTAGCAAAAATACTAAACATCTTTTTAGATTGTATTGAAAAGCAATTATTTATTTTGCAATGCCCATTTAGATGGATTACACTTGCAACCCCAGAAAAAAAATGTAATTTTGCCTAAAAAACAGCCACATGAAAAACAAATATGTCGATTTTGTTTCTGATGATCATTTTTTAAAGTGTGTAGCCAATTTACATATCGCTTATTTGAAAGCCAAAAATAACGTTACAAAAAAGCATTTTTATTCCAATAAAGTAGATACTATTAAATTAACTTTTGATGCTAAATTCAATGCTATTGACGAAGAAAGCTTGATTCGGGCAGAAATATTGAGACAAATTGACAAATCCATCAACAATTCAATAGGTACATTTCACGAACAAATATTAGGCGGAATTGCTGGTTTTGAAGTGGGCAATTTGAGTGGTTTTGATATTAAGGCAACGGATAATAGTTTGTTTGCAGATATTAAAAACAAACACAATACTATGAATAGTAGTTCTGCCGAAGCACTATTTCAAAAGCTATCTAGATATGCGGATGATTATAAAAAATCTAAATGTTATTGGGTACAAGTTTTAGCAAAAACAAGTTTTTGTGAACTTTGGAAAGGAGATATAAACGGAAAAGAATACGGACATAGTAGGGTTTATAAAATTTCAGGCGACCAATTTTACGCATTACTTTCAGGTCAAAAAGATGCTCTTTTTCAATTGTATAAAAGCTTACCAATTGCAATTAATGATTATTTAGAATCCATTGAAAAAATAGCAACAGAAAAAGAAAACTCGGCTTTAGAGGAAATTAAAATAGAAACAGAAATTTCAAAAAGAACCATTTTAGATCAAATTACCTTTGAAAATTATAGTTATTATTTAGGGTTTGATCAGTTATAATTTTCTTGTAAAAGCAAATATTTTAAAATAAGTTCAATGTTTTTCTTAACCTGAATAATATTAGAATTCAAACCGAAATGTTGCAATTGATGGATAGGATTTTCAATTATAAAATCAACAGTAATATAGACAGGGATTAAATTACCCCTTCCTTTTTTAACAAAATCTATTTTTTTTGCCAGTTAATGTTTTCAAATCGATTGTCATCTTTCCAATTTTCATGTAAAACTTGTTGAATTCTTTTCAATTGACCTATTTTGATTACGCCTGAGATTTCATTTTTCATACTTTATTTTTTCATTAAATTATAATAACTATTCAAAAATTTAACAATTGAATAACCTACTTCTTTTCCTAGATTCACTGGAACGGCATTTCCTATCTGCTTATACTGCTGTGCCACAGAGCCTTCAAATTCCCAATCATCGGGAAAAGTTTGTATTCTGGCATATTCTCTAACGGTAAACGGTCTTGTTTCTTCTGGGTGGCATCTTTCGGTTTGCTTTTGAGCTGGACTACAAGTTAAAGTCAAACAAGGTTCGTCCCAACCAATACGTCTGGCAATGCCCGTTTTGCCTCCGCCAAGATGAAAACTTCCTCCCATAAATTCTTTTTGAATCTCTAATGGTAAATCCCGCCAATAGCCTTTTGGCGGAACCAAATCCAAAACTTCTATTTTGCTTTTTGGATATTTTGAACCTTCTGATTTTGGTACATCACAATCAAATAATTCTCCTTTTTTCAAGGCATCTTTTAAATTGTAAATTTTCTTGTAGGGTGTTGGATATTCGTATTTTATGTCAATATCTTTTCTAATTCCAACTAAAATCAATCGTTCTCTTTTTTGTGGAACATTAAAATTTATCGCTTTCAAAACTTGAACAGGAACTACGTTGTATCCAATTTCGTCCAGAATAGAAATCATGCCTTGCAAGGTTTTTCCGTTTTCATGGCTTAATAATCCACGAACATTTTCGCCTATACAAATGGGAGGATTTACTTCTTTTACCGCTCTAGCAAATTCATAAAACAAAGTACCTCTTGCGTCTGCTAGTCCTAATTTTTTTCCAGCATAACTAAAGGCTTGACAAGGAAAACCACCAGTTACAATATCCACTTTGTTTTCATATTCGGTGAAACTAAAAGAATTGATATCACCTTCTAAAACGTTCCAATTTGGACGATTCTTTCTTAATGTTTGACAAGCCCATTTATCCATTTCATTCAAGGCAACACATTTTAAGCCAGCCTTTTCCATTCCAATGGCTAAACCTCCCGCTCCTGCAAAAAGTTCGAGCACAGTATATTCATGATGTGGTTCTACAAAATTAGAAACTGTTTCTTGATTGTTTTCATCCAAAAAATTAGCAAACAAAGTATCCACGTCTGATTTTCTATATACCCTATAATTGCTCATGGGTTCCCGAACTGCTGTTAGCTTTCCTTCTTTATCCCAACGTCTTAATGTTTCTTTACTTTTACCTATATAGTCAGATGTTTCTGAAAGCGTCATATATTCATTCATAACCAAATTGTTTAACCTTATTCAAGGGTTACAAATTTAGATTAAAGAATGTAAATTACCAAAACTATTTTTAATAAAATAAGTCATATTTTTATTGCGGAATTTCTCAAAAAAACCTTCTCACTTTTTTTTGATAGTCTTGGTATTCTGGAAATTTTTTAGCTAGTTGTTGCTCTTCATATTGTGATTTGAAATAAAACAACACAACAAGTAATTCGCTGATAATCAATTTATAATATGATGTTTGCGAGATGGCATTTCCAACTGTCAACATCAAAATACCGCTATAAATAGGGTGTCGGGAATACTTGAAAACTCCCTTGGACAACAAGGTCGAATGGCTTTTTGGGGTAGGAAATATGGTTAAACTCGTGTTCAATTGCAAAACGGCCATCAATACAACTAAAACTCCGAAAACAGTTAGTATCAACCCCATATCAATCAGTGTTTTAGGGGCTTTAAAATGGGGCAAAACATCAAAAGCATACAATCCAAACAAGAGGAACTGTATGCTTACCATTAGATAATCTTTGGTTGTTTTTTTCAAAAGAAGGTGTCTATAATGGGGTAACTTTTCCGTTTTTGACATCATACAACAACTGAACTACCTGAACGTGGTGTTCTTTAATCAACTCGTCTTTGCTTAACGAGATTGCTGCATGCAAGGTATTGGCTTTGATACAACTATTCAAATAATTGTCGCTTATTTTTGGAATTGCTTTTATTTCCTTTTCATGGTCTATGGAACTCAAAATGTCGTCAATATGGGTGTGGTGTTTTTTGAAACATTTGTTTTTATCGCTCACAAAAGCTTTGACAGCACCACAATCGGTGTGTCCCATAACCACAATGAGTTTTACATTCAAATGTTCGACGGCATATTCTATTGTGCCAAAATCTATATCAGAAATCACATTTCCTGCATTTTTGACAACAAATAAATCCCCTATTCCTTGATCAAAAATAATATCTGGATCAACCCTACTGTCTGAACAAGTAAGCACCACTGCAAAGGGATGTTGTTTTTTACTACTATTGGTAACGGCTTTTAAATCATGGTGGATGTTGAGCGATTGTCCTTCGATAAATCTTTTGTTTCCATTCATCAATTTTTCATAACCTGTTTCTTTTCTGGATTTGTCCGCAGCTTCGTTTTGACAACTATTCAATAGTATCAAACTTACAAATAATATTACTACTTTTTTCATTTATTGTTTTTTAAATGTTATACTCCATAACCCCCTTATATTGTTTTCTACATAGCCCACGGCCAAGTCCTTTGGGTATAATTTTTTAATTTGATTGCCCACTTCAGGCTTTATTTGTTTTCCATGACATTGCAAGCACATCATATTGGTTTCTATTGGATAATAAAACTGTACTTGCTTTCCTCTTTCAATAATTACGGGTTTCATTTCTTTTTTGGCAATCATATCAGCTTTAAATTTTTCGATGTACTTTTGTTCCTCTGCATTAGCCTTGTTGTTTGGATTTCTATTTTTATCTGATACTCTTTTGATTACGGCATTGTATTTTGTTGCCATACTATCTGTTAATGGTATTGCATGATGGTTACAAAAAGCTAGTGCTTGCAATGTTCCTTTTTTTTGAATAGTTCCCATAAGGTTTTTACCTAATATTTTTTTGGTTTCAAGCGCATAGTCTAACCCAATATTATCTAAAGTTTTATGGGCAGACGCTTCCTGATATATATTTCCTGATTGTGTCCAGTTTTTATTGCCATGGGCTTCCCAGTGGGCTTTGAACCATTCTGGTGCTTCTATTTGGTAATCATACATAAAATCAGCTATTTTTTCTATGCTTGCTTCAGGATATGCTTGCTTTGGCATTAGCCCAAATCGATCAAAAGCTCCTTTCAAGTGAACTTTATCTGTTGTTGGATTTTGCACAAAATTTTGTATCAAAGCTATAAAATCTTTTTCATTGTTTGCCACTTTTAAATAATGCTCTTTTACTGCAATCATCGGAGGTGCAATTCTGCCTGCTGTCGCTGCTGCCTTCGGACTGTGGCAAGTGTAACAGTGGGTTTCCATTAATTGTTTGCCTTCGTGATGGGTTAGGACAACTTTTTTTTCAGAAAGGTTTTGGTTTGATTGTGCTTTTTTTTCTTGACATCCAAACATAAATATTGAACTTATCAAAATTATTATATACTTCATGTTGTTTGTATTTAATAGTACAAAAGTAGGAAGATACACAACTGCAACCTGTGACTTATGTTACAAACCTATTGTTAATTTTGATTTGAGATAGATTTTAAATTTGCAATTCATAAAAAAGCCGCCTCATAACGGAGGCGGCTTTTGGTATTTAATGGGTTTTATTATTTTTTTGCTGTAAAAAAATCAAGCATCATGACTTTGTTCCAAGCGGCAACAAAATCGTTTACAAATTTTGCTTTTGCATCGTTGCTTCCATATACTTCAGCCAATGCACGTAACTCTGAATTTGAACCAAAAATTAAGTCGGCACGAGTAGCTGACCATTTTGCAGCACCAGTTGTTCTGTCTTTTCCTTCAAAAACCTCTTTTGAGTCATCAATAGCAGTCCAAGTGGTATTGATATCCAATAAATTAGTAAAAAAATCATTGGTTAATTTATCTTTTTCTTTAGTGAAAACGCCATGTTTAGCACCATCAAAATTAGCGTTCATTGCACGTAAACCACCCACTAAAACGGTCATTTCTGGCGCAGTTAAAGTTAATAATTGTGCTTTATCAACCAATAATGCCTCTGTTGCAACGGTATATTTGGTTTTTAAATAGTTACGGAAACCATCAGCTGTTGGCTCCAAAACTGCCATACCTTGTACGTCTGTTTGCTCTTGGGTGGCATCCATTCTTCCTGCTGTAAAAGGTACATGAACTGTATATCCTGCATTTTTAGCAGCTGTTTCGACTCCATAAACTCCAGCCAATACAATTAAATCGGCCATAGATACTTTTTTAATAGCACTTTTTGTGTTAAAATTTTTCTGTATTTTTTCAAGACTTGCTAACACTTTTGCAAGTTGTTTTGGGTTGTTTGCAGCCCAGTTTACTTGTGGTTCCAATCGGATTCTTGCTCCATTTGCGCCTCCTCTTCTGTCAGACCCACGGTATGTTGATGCAGATGCCCAAGCTGTTGCAACCATTTCGCTTACTGTTAAACCAGATTTTGCAATTGCTGCTTTTAAGGCTTTGATGTCATTATTGTTTACTACTTCATGATTCAATGCAGGAATTGGGTCTTGCCAAATTAAATCATCTTTTGGAGCTTCTGGCCCTAAGTAAGTAGTTTTTGGCCCCATATCACGGTGCGTTAATTTGAACCATGCTTTGGCAAATGCTGTTTCAAATTCTTTTGGGTTATCATAAAAACGTTTTGATATTTTTGCATATTCAGGATCAAATCGAAACGATAAATCCGTTGTTAGCATAGTAGGTAAATGTTTTTGTGATTTGTCAAAAGCATCAGGAATGATAGCTTTTCCGTTTTTAGCTACCCATTGGTGAGCACCAGCGGGGCTTTTGGTTAATTCCCATTCATTATCATATAATATTTTGAAAAATCCAAAGTTCCATTGTGTTGGTGTTGCGGTCCAAGTAACTTCTAATCCAGACGAAATGGCATCTGTACCCTTACCAGATTTGTAGGCACTTTTCCATCCTAAACCTTGCTCTTCTATACCCGCAGCTTCTGGATCTGCGCCCACATTACTTGCAGGGCCTTTACCGTGTGTTTTACCAAATGTATGGCCACCTGCATTCAAAGCGGTAGTTTCTTCATCATTCATTCCCATTCTTCCAAATGTTTCTCTGATGTCTTTGGCAGCCAAAAGCGGATCTGGATTTCCTGCAGGCCCTTCTGGGTTTACATAAATCAATCCCATTTGAGTTGCAGCCAACGGATCTTCTAAATCCCCGTCAAGGCTTCTTGCATGATCCAACCATTTGTTTTCAGAACCCCAATATACATTAGATTCTGGTTCCCAAACATCTACTCTACCTCCAGCAAAACCATACGTTTTGAAACCCATTGATTCTAACGCTACATTTCCTGTAAGAATCATTAAATCTGCCCATGAAATTTTGCTTCCGTATTTTTGTTTAATTGGCCATAACAATCTTCTGGCTTTATCCAAGTTTACGTTGTCTGGCCAGCTATTTAAAGGGGCAAAACGCTGCTGTCCAGCTCTAGACCCGCCACGTCCGTCTCCAGAACGATAGGTTCCGGCACTGTGCCAAGCCATTCTAATAAATAAAGGGCCATAATTTCCAAAATCGGCAGGCCACATATCATTAGATTGTGTCATCAAGTCTTGCAAGTCTTTCTTTAAAGCGTTGTAATCCAATGTTTGAAATTCTTTTGCATAATCAAACTCTGCACCCATTGGATTGGACAAACTAGAATTTTGACGCAATACATCCAAATTCAATTGGTTGGGCCACCATTCTTTGTTACTCTTGGAATGAGTAATACCCTTACCATCCGAAGCAACATGCTTTTCATGGCCAGCTCCCTCTTTTTCTGAAGTTCCAGACATTCCTGTTACAGGACATTTTCCTGTTTGTTGTGCCATACCTAACGAGGCAACTGATAAAGTTGTTAATAGAATTACTTTTTTCATGCTTTATTGTATTAATATTAGATAAGACAAAGGTAGTATTTAAACCCTTGCTTAACACATCAGATACAATGTTTATCATGATATAGTAATAGTTTTTAATTATAATTTCTGTATTTTGAATCATTTTTAATAATAATTTTTTCCAATAGCTAGTTTATCATGGAATGCCAAGTGATTGAAATGAAAGGCTTTTTGATTTGTTTTCTTATCAAAAAAAAGTTGACCTAAAATGACGACTAAAACCACTTGAAATTCAAAAAATATTAATTTATTTTTGATTTTGTTACACAACATTAAAATTTTAGACATAAAATATGTTTACATTTGACATAATACCAAATATACATATCAAATAGCCCAATCTATTGGTTCTTTTTTGCTAAAATGAGTAAAAAAAAGTTCCGTAGTCCAGCTATGCAACGATTTTTATTGAAAATTTTTTCTAAAAAATAACTCCGCATCTTTGGACTATTTTATAAATATATTTGGTATAATTAAAAAAAAAGGCTGATAAATAAATATCAGCCTTTTTTTATGGTTAATTTACTTTGATTATCTTCTCCGAAACATAAAATTTTCCATCAAATATAAAAGTAACCACAACCATATTGGCATTTTTCGCTTTTGCAAGGCTAAAATTCATTGCCGTTTTTCCTGCCTGAATCGATTCTATTTCGCCTTCCTCAACTACTTTCCCGTCTATTGTAGTGATCATATAATTCACTGTGGCAGCGTAGGGCATATCAAATCCCAATTGAATCGTATCTTTTGTGGTTGGATTTGGTGAAAACCGAACTTCAAACGGATTTTTCCCATCAATAGCTGCAGTGCTCAAAGTTTCATTTTTTACTAATTTCACTTCATAAACCGTTGGGTCTGCGGAGGTGTTCGAGGTTTGATTGTCGGTAAAGGCAGAAATGGAACTACTTAATATGCCTCCATAGATATGACCAATTACAAATTCATTTTCCGAAATTGCGGCCAATTGTATCACTTCATTGCTATAATGAGGTATGTTTTTATTCGGTATAAATTCAGCTCCTGAACCTTTTAAATTTGGCATTTCAATAGGTAATTTATACTCAAATAAGGCTCCTGAAGCATTTCTACTCACACGACTTATTGTTTTCACAAAAGGCACATTATCATCTTGAATCAAGGTGCTTCCGTTATAATAATATTGACTCATACCTCCAAAAAATAAATTGTGCATTTCATTGGAAGTCGCATTATATAAACCCACTTTCCCCGAATGATAATGACTCAAATATTGATTGAAATTGGTCTGTGGATAATATCCATCTACTTTAATATCAACAGGATATAAAAACGGCAAATCAAATGACACTTGAAAAACGCCTGATGAAATCGTATAGCCCAATGTTCCATCTGGAAACACTTGTGGTACCAAATTATAATCTCTTCGGTGCAAATGAACCCCATCGGTTACCGTTTCATAATTGGAAAAACTCAAACTGTTTCCCGAATTATTGATAGAAAATTTTCGTATTTGATTGGAATAAGTTTGTGTAAAAGTAGGATTATTCATTGGATTATATCTGCCGTCAAATTGATGCCCTCCTATCAAATAAAATGTGGAACCCATTTTACCCAGTTGCCCTCCTGTTATCGCAAAATTTGAATGGGTAATTTGTTTAAAATAAGGCGTAATTGAAGTGCCTGCAACTATGGCAGCTATCAAATTGGGAACATCAACCGCTGTTAAATTGGCAAACGTTTTATGATCATTTGCCGTTGCCGAAAAAGCATAGCCACCCGAAATATACAACGTGTCTTCGTCTTGATAAAAATTAAAATTTGTAGCTTGTAATTGTTCTTTAAGTCCTGTGGATAAAGCAGTTACAGAAGCCGTCCAAACTTGATGGGTTGCCACATCAACCACATAAATAGTCGTATTATTTTGTGCATTTGGAAAGGCATTAAAGGGTTGACGAGCATGAATTCCGTCTTTTCTTCCACCGATAATCAACCATTTTCCATTGTCTTGACCAAAGGCATACGAATGCAATCCTGGTAAATTTGGAACAGAAATTGGAGTTAAAACTACATCATAATTAAAAGTAGTTTGTGCCTTTGTACTCAAACAAAATAGCACCAAAAGCAATTGAGCAATTTTTTTCATTTTAAAATAAATAATAAGTTAAATCGTATTTTATTATACGAATTTTAATAAATTAAACGTCATGATGGAATGAAAAATTTAGGTGGATGCCAAATATTATGTTGGTATTTTTGAATAAAAAGGGTTTCGTAATACGATTTTTTCGTAGGTGTATTGTGTAAATCATAAAAAGAAATAGAATGAAAAAAGAATTCATTTATAATTTGCATCGGATTAAATTGTAAACTCATAATAAATTTACTTTTTTCACAATCTGGTTTGTCTAGCTCCATTTTTTCGCACGAATGGCCCATCCATAACTTGATAGCTCGAACAGACGGCAAAGTTGTCAAAGTCATTACGTAAAATAGTAACAAGAAAATTCTAATTTTCATAAATCAAATATCCGTTTAATGATACACCACACACAAAAAAAACAACATGTTATCAACAAATAACTTTTTTGGGCGTTGCCCAAGGGTCGGGCTATCCGTTGCAAACAACGTTCATTGAACTCCAAAAGAAATATAATATTGTGAAATAATCTTTTTTGATTACCACATTCAGAAACTATATTCGTGCAATACAACTCCTCTTTTGGGGGCTGGCTTCTAAAGGATTTCTACTACTATCCCTAATACAAACACGGTCTTTTAATGAACCTTCGCTTAATGTGTATAATCTATCACTTTTTTGATTATGGCTTCTTTAGACAATACAGCCGTAGATTGCCACACTTTTTCTCCTTCAAAAAACAAAACTAACATAGGCAAAGAATGGATATGGTATTGAGTAGCCAAATGAGGTACCTCATCAATATCCACGGTATATACCGCTACACGTTGTCCAATAGCCTTTTTTACTTGCTGAAGCGTTGGTGTAATCATTTCGCATGGATCGCAGGTTGCCGCCTTGAAATTGATCAAAATAGCATCCCTATTTTCGATGAGTTGTTTGATTTGTTCTTCCATAAACTTGTATTATTTCGATTTTGGTACACTACAGCCATTAGCACCACAGCCTATATCAAATAGTGCTTGTATTAAAAAAAAACCTGCAAAAAATAAGAAAAAATACGCCTCCGTACTAATAGCATGGTATGCCATAGCCAAACCAGCTACCAAACGTACCCAACGCATAAAATGCCAATTGCTGAAAATTAGTTTTTTCATTTTGATAAAAAATTATTTCTTAGTTAATGATGCAAACACCTATAATGATGTTGTTCAGGGTGTGAAGCAATCATTAAAAAATGTTGTCTGAAAATTGGTAAAGTTAGCATAGTACCTCCTTATGATGTGTAACAATTATCACAAAGGCATACAAAATAGGTTATTTTTTTGGATTTGTTTCACGATGCAGTATCTGTTCCTCTTGATTTTGTTGTGTTAAATGTTTTATGTAATGCTGTTTCTTGCTATATCAAAAAACTATTTTTTTAACAAAAAACCTGTGTATTATATTGTACTACAACACAATTGCTAATTTTATCATAATTTTATCTCAACTGTATTTTGATTCCAAATAATATTGCTTAATTTTGAATAAAATTTAATAAACCTAAAAACAATTAATTATGGCATTTGAATTACCTCAATTACCTTATGCGTATGATGCGCTTGAGCCACACATTGATGCACGCACAATGGAAATTCACCATTCTAAACATCATAATGCTTATACCACCAACTTAAATGCAGCCATTGCGGGAACAGATTTGGAAGGCAAAACGATAGAAAATATTTTAATCAATTTAGACAAAAACAATGCAGCGGTTCGCAACAATGGAGGTGGTTTTTATAACCACAACTTGTTTTGGACAGTAATGTCGCCAAACGGTGGGGGATTGCCAACAGGTGATTTGTTAGCCGCTATTGAAAGAGATTTTGGAACTTTTGAAGAGTTTAAAGCCAAGTTTGCAAAGGCAGGTGCTACACAATTTGGGTCTGGATGGGCTTGGCTTTGTGTACACAAAGGGGGCAAATTAGACGTATGTGGTACACCTAATCAAGACAATACCCTTATGCCTGGCGTAGGTTGTGGCGGTACTCCTATTTTGGGTATGGATGTATGGGAACATGCTTATTATTTGAACTATCAAAACCGTCGCCCTGATTATATCGAAGCTTTTTTTAATGTAATCAATTGGGTCGAAGTTGCTCGACGTTTTGCTTTAGAAAAATAATACCAAACTCTTTTATAAAATTGCCAAAAAAATGGTTGCTTAGCAAGGGTACGGATCTATTTTTTTTGACTCATTTTAGCAAAAAAGAACCCATAGATTAGCCTCTTTTATAGGAGTGTTTGATATAAATAAAAAACCGTTTTCAATAAAGAAAACGGTTTTTTTTAACCTTTTATAAAAAATATTTATGCTAGTTTAGCATCCAAATTTGTTTTGATGGCTTCCAAAAATCCTTCCGTTGTTAGGTAGTCAGCCTCTGTAAGTCCTTCTGGTTTTACAAGCATTGCAAGGTCTTTTGTCATTTTACCACTTTCAACAGTGTCTATACAAACTTGTTCTAGTGTAGTACAAAAATCTATAAGTGCCTGATTGTCATCTAATTTGCCTCTATGCTCCAAACCTCTTGTCCATGCAAAAATAGAAGCAATTGGATTTGTAGAAGTAGCTTTGCCTTGTTGGTGCATTCTATAATGACGGGTTACTGTTCCATGAGCTGCTTCGGCCTCTACGGTTTTACCATCTGGTGTTACCAAAACAGATGTCATAAGACCCAACGATCCAAAACCTTGAGCAACCGTATCCGACTGCACATCGCCATCATAATTTTTACAAGCCCATACAAATCCTCCGTTCCATTTCATACAAGAAGCCACCATATCGTCTATCAAACGGTGCTCGTATATCATGCCATTGGCCTCAAAATCAGCTTTGTATGTTGTTTGATATACTTCTTCAAAAATATCTTTGAATCTTCCATCATAAGCTTTCAATATTGTATTTTTTGTGGATAAATACAAAGGCCATTTTTTGGTCAAAGCCATTTGAAACGAAGAGTGTGCAAATCCATAAATGCTTTCGTCTGTGTTGTACATAGACATGGCCACACCATCGCCCTCAAAATCATATACTTCCCATGATTGGGTTTCGCCATTTTCTGGTACAAAAGTCATTGTTAGTTTGCCTTTTCCTTTTACAACAACATCTGTAGCTTTGTACTGATCGCCAAAAGCATGACGACCAATAACGATAGGTTTTGTCCAACCTTGAACGTATCTTGGAACGTTGCTCATAATAATAGGCTCACGAAATACTGTACCTCCCACAATGTTACGAATTGTACCATTTGGCGATTTCCACATTTTTGAAAGTCCAAATTCTTTTACTCGCTCTTCGTCTGGGGTAATAGTGGCACATTTTATTCCTACATTGTATTTTTTTATGGCCTCGGCAGAGTCAATAGTTACTTGGTCTTTAGTAGCTTCACGGCTTTCTATACCCAAGTCATAATATTTAATATCTAAATCTAAATAAGGTAAGATTAATTTTTCTTTGATAAAAGCCCAAATAATTCTTGTCATTTCATCGCCATCCAATTCTACCACAGGATGGGCTACTTTAATTTTTGCCATATTTTTGTTTCTTTTTTGGTTTATTTTTTAATTTTTTTAGTGGACAAAGATAAATAATTTTATTGAAAAAATAATGATTTGGCTCACTATATCGTTTGAATTGTGAATTTCTTAAAATACAATCCCTTAATTATCAATTCTATAAAAATTGTTTTTAAAAAATATCAAAAAAAAACCTCAACAATGTTGAGGCTTTATTTGTTATCAATATCGCTTTTGGAAGTGTTGTGTTTGTTTGTGGCATAACGCTTCCTATTTTCGATAGTAAACAGCGTTTATCTTCTTTTATCTTTAATTTTAGCTTTTTTACCCGTAAGGTTTCTAAAATAGAAAATTCTTGCTCTACGAACAGCACCTTTTTTGTTGATTTCAATTTTTTGCAACGCTGGCAAATTGATTGGAAAAATACGCTCCACTCCTATTGCTCCAGACATTTTGCGAATCGTAAAAGTTTCTGTGTGTCCAGAACCTCTTCTTTGAATTACAACACCTTTAAAAAACTGTGTTCTTGTTTTTTCACCCTCTTTAATTTCATAATACACGGTGATCGTGTCTCCAGCTCCAAACACTGGAAAATCTTTTTTAGTAACAAATTCGTCTTGTACGAATTTCAATAAATCTGCCATTTTTTTAGTATTTTAATGTTTTATCAGCTCAACATTCACGGGTTTCGCCAGAGGTTGGTCCAATATTTGGGTGCAAAGATACTGTTTAATCCAGACTTATACAAATAAATAAGTGTCAAAATTATTTAAAGGTTACTGTTTTTTATCGAGCTGTGCCCTCAAATAGATTATTTCGTCTTGCAACGAGGCTATAAATTTTTCGTTTGTAGTGTGATACAAATTATTGACATTGCCAATAGATTGGTCTTTCAAATCCTGGTTAAAGGTGTGGCCTGTTATAAGCTCAAATAGTTCGGTAAGAGGCAAATTCAAAACCTCTTTTATCTTTAACAATCGTTCTAAAGACAGGGTAGTTTCGCACCTTTCTAGTTTATTGTAAGCCGAAGGGCTCATATCCAGCTCCATAGCCATATTTTCATGGGAAAAACCCTTTGTTTTTCTAGTTTCTCTAATCTTTTTTAAAAATTTTTCAATGGTTTCTAGTGTGTTACCTTCCATAAATCGAAATATATTGTATGTAAATATATATAAATAAACCGAAAATCAAAATTTTTTTTAATTTTTTTGTAATAAGTTTGCCTCAACAAAATATCTCGAGAAAAAACTTTGTTAAACTAAAAACTTTTTATTAACTTGACCAAGTTTTATAACTGGGCGTAAAACTTTACAATCATGAAAAAAATTTTATTTGGCTTAATAGCCACAGTTATGTTTAGTGTTATGGGGAATGCACAAAATTTGAGAACTGAATTTTTAAGAAGCAAAACACATAAAGAAGCCGTTATTGCTTTCAACAAATTATCAGAAGGTGAACAGAAGAAATTATGGCTTGAAAAATTAGACCAATTATTATCATTAAGTTTATCTAGTGAACATAAAATTTTATATCAAAAATTAAAAATGGTGTTGAACAAGGAGTTGAGAGTAAACAATCTGATGTTTTTTTGCAAAATATTGTTAATCTTGCTAAAATTACACCAAAGAGAGATTTTGGACTGATGTTTGAGACTTTAGAAGATTACAAATATAATGGTAGATTTATTGATACTAAAGAAGTTCCTGAATCTATTATTAAAGATTTATCAAATCTAAATTTATTTATAGATGCAGGTACTTCTGTAGTTGCAAGAGGAAATTGTTCTTGTAGAAGGTGTATAGGATTCGAAGGTCATACTGGAACAAACTGTAATCCTTCAACTAGTGGCTGCGGTTTTTTATGGATGCAATCTTGTAATCAATGCATATTATGTCTATAGATTAAATTAAACAGGTTTTCAATTTTTTTTTGATAACCTGTTATTAAATACATATTATGAATAAAACAAAAATTATTTTAATAGGCATTGCATTAATTTTATTATATATATTGTTTGGTGTTATCACTGACGGAGATCATATATTAATTATATTATTAACACTTTTATCAGTATTTTTTATAACAATTTATTTTTTTAGAAATTTTAAAATACCAAATTATGTTAATTGTATTTTTTTAATTGCACCAATACTACTTTTGTTTACTTTAACTGGTTTTTTTTTCAATGATTTTTCAAGAACTTTACAATATTTAATTTTTATTCCCGTAAGTTCTTTACTAGCTTATGCTTATTTAAAAAAAAAGCAAATCATAATCATTCCTATATCTTTAATTTTATTTTATTTTATTTCAAACTATCTTTTTAATACAATTTTTATTTTTGTATCAAACAAAGATGGGGAAAAAAATATTGATTTTCCAGCGATAACATTACTTGACCATAATAAAAAAAGAATTGATTTAAAAAAGGATAAAATTATCGTGCTTGACTTTTGGTCAACTACTTGTGGTATTTGTTTTAAAAAATTTTCAGATTTAGAAGAATTGCATAATAAGTATAAAACAAATAATCGAATAGAAATTTATGCCGTCAATTTTCCGTTAAAACGAGATAAATTTAACACTACAATAAAAATTTTGGATAGTATTGGTTATAAATTTAAAAAAGTATACGCACAATCATCGAGTGAGATTGAAAACAAACTACATTTCAATACTTTTCCAAATATGATAATAATTAAAGATGGTAAAATCAGATATGATGGAGTGTTTGAAACAGAAAAAAACACATTAATTTTCAGTGCAGAATCTGAAATAAATAAACTATTAAAGGAATGAAAAATAAAATTTTAATTATTTTATTAATTTCTCCTATTTTTTCATTTTCTCAATCTGATTTTGAAAAAATATTAAAAAGCGGTGAGGTGATAATAAACGGATTAGCTATAATAAAAAATACTAAAACAGAAGCAAAATTAAGTTCAAAATTAATTGAATCTGTTTGCATAAAAAACAAATTGTCCGATAAAGTCATTTTTACGCTTAGTGGCAAAGACGAAGATGGTAATGCTATTAGAAAAGAATTGGTAATTCAAAAAGATGGAAAAGAATGTATATTTGATATACAAAAAGGTGTTTATTCGTATGAAATAATGTTATCTAACAAAGAAATATTTAAATAAGGTGAATATAAACTATCCGAAAGTATTATCATATCATTAAAAGATGAGCAAGCTGCATCAAATTAAAAGAAATTTTATATGGTGTTAATGAATTTCAATAAACCCCTTGTTTATATTTTTCACAAAAAATTAACGATTCAAAAAGCATTTCAGTTTATAAAAAAATGTATTTTTGCAAGATGCCTTATATGATATTTTGGCAACATTTTTAATGATTTGTTGCTTCGCATAGCTATAAACTAAATTTACTGAAATGAAAAAAATTTTTATTTGCCTTTCGGCCCTTGCAATGATGACTTCGTGTGTATCTAAAAAGAAATATGCGGAACTTGAAACCAAAAACAAAGAAATTCAGGACTTGTTGAACACCGCAACCGTAAAATTAAATTCGTGTTTAGAGGACAAATCAGGTTTGAATGCTACGCTTACCAGCTTGAGAGAGCAAAACGATAACCTGAAAAAAAACAATACCGATTTGATAAACAACATGGGCAATATGACGACCTTATCTACAAAAGGGGCTCAGAATATTGAAAAAGCCTTGGAAACTATCAAAGAGAAAGATTTGAAAATCAGCAGGATGCAAGACGCTCTTACTAAAAAAGACAGTGTTACTTTGGCTTTGGTAACGAGCTTGAAAAGTTCTGTGGGAATTTCTGATCCAGATATCGAAGTAAACGTAGAAAAAGGAGTGGTTTTTATATCCATTTCAGACAAGTTGATGTTTAAAAGTGGCAGCTATAATGTGAGCGACAGGGCCAAAGAAATTCTGGGCAAAGTAGCCAAAGTAATTAATGACAAACCTACTTTTGAGTGTATGGTAGAAGGTCATACAGACAACGTACCTTTTTCTGGCAATGCTCTATTATTGGACAATTGGGACTTGAGTGTTAAACGATCTACTGCTATCATCAGGGTTTTGACCAAAGATTTGAAAGTAAATCCAGCTCAATTGATTGCCGCAGGACGTAGTGAGTTTATCCCACTAAAAGCCAATGATACTGCCGAAAACCGCTCCATAAACCGTAGAACTCGTATTGTGGTATTGCCAAAAATTGACGAGTTTTATGATATGATTGAAAAAGAAATGAAAAAACAGCAATAGTTTTTGCAAAAGCTTTTCCAAAATATTATCCAAAAAAAATGCAAACTGCTCTAAAACAGAGCAGTTTTTTTTTTGTAAAAATTTATACCAAATATATTGGAATTAGACTATTTGTTGTTGTCAAATTTTTAGGTACATTTTTTTTATAATAAAAAAAGAATATTATTATATTTGCACCATCAAGATACACACCATGAAATACAAAAGAATACTCTTAAAATTGAGCGGCGAAGCCTTAATGGGTGATTTGCAATATGGTATAGACCCATCAAAATTAGCCGAATATGCCGAAGAAATCAAACAAATACATGATAAAGGAGTAGAAATAGCCATTGTTATTGGTGGAGGCAATATTTTTAGAGGGGTTTCGGGAGTTAGTTCAGGTATGGACAGGGTTCAGGGCGATTATATGGGAATGTTGGCCACCATAATAAATGGAATGGCACTTCAGGGTGCGTTAGAAGATAGAGGCATGCTTACCAGACTACAAACAGCCCTAAAAATTGAAGCCATTGCCGAACCATACATCAAACGAAGAGCCGTTAGACATTTAGAAAAAGGTCGGATTGTAATTTTTGGTGCGGGCACGGGCAACCCTTATTTTACAACAGATACGGCTGCTGTATTGCGAGGGGTTGAAGTAAATGCCGATGTTATTTTAAAAGGTACACGAGTAGATGGCGTATATACTGCAGATCCTGAAAAAGACAAGTCGGCCATAAAATTTGATTATATTTCGTTTGAAGACGTTTTGAAAAAAGGTTTAAATGTTATGGATACCACCGCTTTTACTTTAAGTCAAGAAAATAAATTGCCTATTGTAGTTTTTGATATGAACAAGAAAGGAAATTTATTGAAAATTTGCGAAGGCGAAAATATTGGAACTATTGTGAATATATAAAAACAAACTGCAGAAAAATATAAAATAGCATATAAAATGACAGAAGAAATAGATTTTATTTTAGATAGTACAAAAGAATCCATGGAAGGCACTTTGGCTCATTTAGAAAAAGAGTTTCTAAACATTAGAGCAGGCAAGGCTTCGCCAGCCATGTTGGGCGGTGTTTTTGTTGATTATTATGGTGCTCAAACACCTTTGTCTCAAGTAGCCAACATTAATGTGCCCGATGCACGAACGATTACCATTCAGCCTTATGAAAAAAAGATGTTGCAAACCATAGAAAAGGCCATTTTGATTGCCAATTTGGGTTTCAATCCCATGAATAATGGCGATGTTGTGATTATTAGTGTGCCACCACTTACTGAAGAGCGTAGAAGAGACTTGGCCAAACAAGCCAAATCAGAAGCCGAGGATGCTAAAATTGGTATAAGAAATGCTCGAAAAGATGCTAATACCGATATTAAAAAACTGGAAAAAGAAGGTACTTCTGAAGATGTTTGTAAAGTTGCCGAAGATCAGGTGCAACAACTTACTAATGCTTATATTAAAAAAATTGATGATGTATTGGCTATAAAAGATGCCGAAATCATGAAAGTTTAGTTCAACTAAAAAAAGCAGTAATTTTTTATATTTTTAAAAAATAAAATACTATCATTTTTAATACCAAATATAGTTATAAAATAGTCCCAAGATGCGTAGTTATTTTTTAGAAAAAATTTTCAAAAAAAATCGTTGCATAGCTGGGCTACGGAACTATTTTATATGTATATTTGGTATTAGTTCCATTTATACATAAGATAAAAAAAATCCGCAGCAATTGCGGATTTTTTTATTGTGACAATTTTATAAAATGGTTTCTTTAAGTCTATCGTCCCAGTTTTTTATAGTAATTCCTAATACTGTTTTGATTTTTGTTTTGTCCAAAACACTATAAGCAGGACGTTTTGCGGGTGTTGGGTAACTTTGTGTTGGGATGGGTTTCACATCAATTGACATTTGATGGATTTCAAATATTTTTTGAGCAAAATCAAACCAACTGCACTGCCCTTCGTTACTAAAATGGTAAATTCCATATTGTGGGAACTCATTATTTTGATCGGTATAAAGAGCCATTTGAATTAGGGCATCGGCCAAATCTAGGGCATGAGTAGGTGTTCCAATTTGATCCTCTACAACCGACAAAGTATCCCGTTCGGCACCCAAACGGAGCATGGTTTTCATGAAATTATTGCCAAATTGCGAATATACCCACGAAGTTCTAACAATATAATACTGACTAAAAACAGCCGCAATAGCCAGTTCGCCATCGAGCTTGGTTTGTCCATAAACGCCTGTTGGTTTTGGAATATCTATTTCGGTATAAGGTTTTTGATGCTGTCCGTCAAAAACAAAATCAGTAGAAACATGAATCAATTTAGTGTGAAACTCTTTGCATACCAATGCTAGATTTTGTGCTCCTTTGACATTAATTTTGATGGCATTTTCCTGGTCGGATTCGGCCTTATCTACTGCCGTATAGGCCGCTGTATTGATACAAACATCTGGATTTACTGATTTGAAAACCGCTTTTACAGCTTCAAAATCGGTGATATTCATTTGTTTTGAATCACAAAAAACAAAGTCAATTTGTGCATATCTAACAGACAAATGAGCTATAGATTGTCCTAGTTGTCCATTGGCACCCGTTACAAGTACTACCATATTTTTCGAGCATTTTCAAGGGTTGGCAAAATTTTATCTTTATCAGAAATAATCAAATCGCTTGTTGGAAATTCCCAATCGATTTGAATTGTTGGGTCGTTAAAAATAAGGCCTCCTTCAGATTCTTTATTGTAAAAATTATCGCATTTGTAAAAAAATGTGGCCGTTTCGCTTACAACTAAAAAACCATGTGCAAAACCACGTGGGATAAAAAACTGCTTTTGATTGTCGCCCGATAATAAAACCGAAACATATTGCCCAAAAGTTTTAGATTCTGGCCTAATATCTACCGCTACATCCAACACCTCGCCCTGCAACACTCGAACAAGCTTGGCTTGAGCGTGAATACCCGTTTGATAGTGCATCCCCCTCAAAACTCCTTTTGATGAAAATGATTGATTGTCTTGAACAAATTTTATGTCTTGATTGATGCCCGCCTGAAAAGTTTGTTGGTTATAACTTTCCATAAAATAGCCTCTTTCGTCTTGATATATTTGGGGTTCTAAAATATAGCACCCTTCTAATTTTGTTGGTATAAAATTCATGTTTTTTTGTTGCTAATCGATTATGATTCTTTTGCTATTTCCATTAATTGCGTGCCATAACCACTTTTCAATAGTGGAGCTGCCAAGGCTTCCAGTTGTTGTTTGTCTATAAAACCCATACGATACACGGCCTCTTCTATAGATCCTATTTTGAGTCCTTGTCTTTCTTCTATCACTTGAACAAATTGGGCGGCTTGCATTAGCGAGGCAAAAGTGCCCGTATCAAACCAAGCCGTTCCTCTGTCTAAAATACTCACTTTAAGTTTGCCTCTTTTCAAGTATTCTTTGTTTACGTCGGTTATTTCAATTTCGCCTCGGTGGCTTGGCTGTATATTTTCGGCAATAGCCACTACGTCATTATCATAAAAATAGATGCCTGGAACGGCATAATTGGATTTTGGAACAGCAGGTTTTTCCTCAATAGACAGCACCTTTCCGTTGTTATCAAAATCTACAACTCCGTACCTTTCAGGATCATGAACATGGTAGGCATAAATGATGCCTCCGTCTGGATTGTTGTTGTTTTGCAAAAGTCTTCCCAATCCGGAACCATAAAAAATATTATCTCCCAATATTAAAGCTACTTTATCATTGCCAATAAATTTTTTGCCAATAATGAAGGCTTCGGCCAACCCGTTAGGATGTTCTTGTACCTCGTATTCAAATCGGCAACCATATTTTTGACCATCGCCCAACAATTTTTTAAATAAAGGCAAATCGTGTGGCGTAGATATTATAAGTATTTCTCTAATCCCCGCACAAATCAGCGTTGAAAGTGGATAATAAATCATTGGTTTATCATAAATGGGCATCAACTGCTTGCTTACAGCAATCGTGAGGGGGTGTAGCCTTGTGCCAGAGCCTCCTGCTAAAATGATTCCTTTCATATTTGTAAGTTTTTATTTTTATTGGTTATTCTGCAATTATCCAAACAGCGTTTTAAACTTTGCAAAAACTGACGATGTTGATAATTACATTTTTGGGTTGATTGGTTTTATATTATGAAACAGGGTTTAATTTTGCGGCTTGTTTTTTATAAAATAAACTTAAAAAACTATACAGTATATAGCCAATTACAAATATTATTGGCAATAAGATTGTTTTTTTCTGGTATATCTTTGATGTGTTTTTCAAATTAACCACGGTACTTGTGGCTTTTATAAAATAATCTAAATTAATCAATTCTATTTTTTGTAATCCAATATCTCTAATTAAGCCGTTTTTAGTAGCAATTAATTCGTTGAGCTGGGTGTTTTCATTATAATATACCAGCTTGTTGTTTTGTTGCGTACTATTTGATGTGGCAGCAAAACTGTTGAGCAAACCATCTATTTGTTTGATAACCTCTTCGTTTTTTTGAATTTTATCTTTTACATTGGCCGTATAAATTGCTCGGATTTTATTCAAATAAGCATCATTATTCAAATACAATAACAATGGCGTTATGGTATTTTTTTCAGAAACTACTTTTTTGGTCGAAATGGTAATCAAATGTCTGTTGTAATTTTTGCTGGTCAGTTTTTCTTTTATCACTTTATTAATGTCGCTTTCTTCGGCAAGTAACTTGATCATTTCAAAATTTTGCGAATTTTCATCTTTATTGCCGGCTGTGCCATTATTAATAAAATTGTACAAATCAATTATTGGTTCTACTTCGATTTCATTTACATTTTCAGCCTCTTGTACACCTATTGATTTAAAAAAAGCTTGATCGTTTTGATTGATTTTAGTTTGCAAATAATCTATTTTGGTGTACAAATAATCAACACTACCATAATAAGGCGTAACGATGAGTTCGTGTCTGTATGATTTGGAAAAATGGTCTATTGTATAGCCCAAAATGCCTCCACCTATTATTAAAAAGGCAAAAACACGACTATTGTTTTTTAAAAACAATATACATTTGAACAAAGAAAAGGCAATGTTACCAAAAAATGATTTCACTTTATCAGTTAAAACTGATAAATCTATATCTTGATCGGTTGTTGAATTTGAGTTTGTATTCATTTTAAAATATTAATTGATATTGAAAATTTGTTCCAATATTTTGATAGTGATCAAATAGGTTGGTTTTACACCTGTTGTTCCAAGTCCGCCAGATGCCAGCGTACTTCCCGTTTCTAAAGGGTTGTCCGATGCATAATAAGCATACCTTACTTTTACATTTGGATGAATGCTTTTTCTAATTCTTGATGCTGATTGAATGGCTTTTTGATAATAAGAGCCTTCCATTTCTAGTCCGATGGCTTTCCAGGTGGATTCATGAAAAAATTTCAACAAATCTCGGTTTTGCAACGAGGTTCCTAAAACGGTTATCATGGGCCCTGCAAAAACAGGAATATCATTTCCGTCAAACATTTCGGGAGTTAATTCGTTTTCAAAAGGATAATTGTCGGCCGTACCTTCGTTTACGTGTGCCGTAGGTATCATGATGTCGCCTTTACCACCTTCTAAAATTCCAGCTTTGCCCATAATTGAAACCGATTCGACATTTAAAAAAATGTCTTTCTTGTAGGGTTTCAATAATTCATCAATCGTTTCATAGGCTTGTTCTCCAAAAGCATAGTCCATTACTATAATCACGGGTTTTTTTTCGCCCGTTTTGGCATTTGGAAACGCTGATTTTGCCCAATCTATTTTGGCAGTATCAAAAATTTGTACATCAATGTTAGTTCCCGATGTGTCTGGTATTGCTATCATACCATGTTTTGAGGCAAATTCGGTTACCTTGTTGCGAACATCGTTGGCACCAGATTTACTGAGTTCTTCAAAAATATCAAAATCCGACTTGTCTTTAAATTTGGTTTTAAGTACATAGGTTGCAAACAAGGAGTTCATTACCGAGTGCATATTGGCACTAATAATATGTATAGGTCTTTGCAACAATTGATGGGCTTCTAACACTTTTTTGATGTTTGTGGCCCAAATTTCGCCATGAATATGATGCCCCAAACGTTCTCTTAAAATAGGACTAAAAGTAATGGTTCGCTTATTGTTTTCAACAGATTCCTCTATGGCTAGTTTGCCCAACCAATAAATAATATGTAGGAAACGATTGGGTTTTTCAAACGTACCAAAATCATCATAAATATCCAAAACCTCCTCAAATGTTCTACCCAAAATATTTGACAAATGTGAAATGGCTTTTTCCTTGTCTATTTGAGTTAATTTTTTATTTTGAATAACAATTTGTTCTATTTTTTGCCAATCTCTAGTAACTTCATTATTATTTTCGTCCAATAAAATACGGTCTTTTATTTTGTGCGATTCAATAAATATAAAGGTTAAATGGGTTAAAATATCATAAATATCCGATCGCCCCCTTGTAATTACGATATTCATTTGCTCTTCGTCTATGCGATAGCAATTTCTGCGACGTTTTGGAGGTACTATGGGTTGAAAATGCGATTTAGAATACCCTTCTTCTGATGTTAAATTGATAAAACGACATTCTTCTATCCCAACGGGCAAACGTTCTATAACATACAACAAACCATTTAACTCTACTTTTTCGTCGGCAATAGAACCATAAATTTCTGGACGTAAGGACAACAAAGCTTCTTTTAAAGTTTCGCCCGAAACTCCCATGGGTTTATAAAAACCTCTATTAAATAAATGTCGAATAGTAATGTATAATCTTTCAATTGCAGCCGACGATTCTTGAGCCCTTGAGCGAGAAATGTTTTTGGTTTCGTTCATAAATGGATATTTATATTTATAATAATTCTTATATACTATTGCGTTTTGTAGTTTAATGTAGTTACAACCAACAAAACACAATGCAATAATAGTTGTGTTTTTCACCAAAAAAAGCCTAATATTTCAACATCATATCATTTAGGTTATTTTTTAACACGCAAATATATGAAATTTATTTAAAATAAAATTGTGTTACATCATTTTGCAAAACAAAATAATTTAGAACGCCCTTTAATTTCATTGCCAAATGTTGCAGATTTGAATTAAAAACAAGACTTTTGTGGGCTAATCAAATTGCTTTTCATATTATGAGAACATTAGTTATTGGAGACATTCACGGAGGGCTACTCGGCTTGCAGGAAGTTTTACAACTCGCTTGTGCAAAGCCAGAGGATCAGTTGGTGTTTTTGGGCGATTACGTAGATGGTTGGAGCCAGTCGCCCGAGGTTTTAAATTTTTTGATCGAACTAAAAAACAGTCATAATTGTATATTTATAAGAGGCAATCACGACCAACTTTTGTTGGAATGGTTGCAATCTGGTGCTCAAGAAATAAGCAACAAAATGTGGTTTCAGCATGGAGGCGAAGCAACGGTATTGGCCTATGCCAAAGTAGCTAGTGCTACCATTCAACAGCATATTGCCTTTTTAGAAAACTTAGTAGATTATTATATAGATCCTCAAAATAGGTTGTATATCCACGCAGGGTTTACAAACTTAAACGGAGTAGCAAATGAATATTTTTCAAAAATGTACTATTGGGACAGAACCCTTTGGGAAATGGCTTTAGCATTAGACCCCAAAATGAGTGCCGATGCCGATACTTATCCCAAAAGGCTTCTGTTATACGACGAAATATACATTGGACACACTCCAGTAACCCGAATTGGAAGCAGTACTCCACTACAAAAAGCCAATGTTTGGAATATAGATACTGGAGCGGCTTTTTGGGGGCCACTCACCATTTTAGACGTGGATAGCAAAACATTTTGGCAAAGTAAACCGCTTTGTGAATTATATTTTAATGAAAAAGGTAGGAATTAAGTTAAAAAACAGTACATTTGCACCAAAATTAAAATAATTTAAATTAAATAATCCATATTAAACATGAAAAAATTAGCAATTGTAGTTATAGCAACCTTTGCCACAATAGGTCAAATACAAGCCCAAGCATTTAAAGGAAAAGGAGATGTCAAAGGGCAAGTTGGAGTTAATTTTCAAAGTGGCGGAACAGGAATTACTGTTTCATCAGATTTTGGAATTGGAGAAAATATGTCTTATGGTTTTGTTGCAGGGTATTTGCTATCTGTAGAAGAGGTATTGGGGTCAAAAGCTGGATTTTCTGACAGAGTCGATTTGAAAGCACGTTTTAATGCCAATATAGGAAGTGTTTTAAAGTTGAATCCAAAAATAGATGTATATCCTGGATTGGATTTGAGTTTGAAAAATTTTGGTGGCCACGTTGGGGCAAGATATTTCTTTACAGACGGTTTTGGCGTATATAGCGAGGCCGCTTTTCCTATTGCACGATACAACAACAGTGCAACAGGTTTTGATTATTATAACAACCAATTTAATTTTCAAGTTGGCATAAGTTTTAATCTTTAAAATATTTTGCAAATAATACCTTTCTCAAATAAAACATAATTCTTTTTTTGATTTATTTTTTGATGAAATGTTTTAAAAAACAAAACTTAAAAACTATATTTGCAACCTAAAAATTAACTATTTCAAATGAGTAAATTATTGATAGTAGGAACAGTAGCATTTGATGCCATTGAAACTCCTTTTGGAAAAACCGATAAAATATTGGGCGGTGCAGGAACCTATATTGGATTATCAGCATCAAACTTTAATGTAGATGCAGCCATTGTATCTGTTGTTGGAGATGATTTTCCACAAGAATATTTAGATTTGCTAAGCACTCGAAAAATTGATATTTCGGCCATTGAGATAGTAAAAGGTGGTAAAACCTTCTTTTGGAGCGGTCGCTATCACAACGATTTGAACTCTCGAGATACTTTGGATACACAATTGAATGTTTTGGCCGATTTTCAGCCTAAAGTACCAGAAAATTTCAAAAATACCGATGTAGTCATGCTAGGGAACTTACACCCTTTAGTACAAAGCAGTGTGTTGGACCAACTGACCTCCAAGCCTAAATTAGTTGTTTTGGACACCATGAATTTTTGGATGGATTGTGCTTTGCCAGAATTACTCGATGTTATAAAACGTGTTGATGTAATTACTATAAACGACGAAGAGGCCAGACAACTTTCTGGCGAGTATTCTTTAGTAAAAGCAGCTGCCAAAATTCATACTATGGGGCCACAATATGTAGTTATCAAAAAAGGAGAGCATGGAGCGTTGTTGTTTCAGGGCGAAGACATCTTTTTTGCACCAGCATTACCATTAGAAGAAGTGTTTGATCCAACAGGAGCAGGCGATACTTTTGCTGGTGGATTTGCAGGTTACATTGCACAAAGTGATAATATTACGTTTGAAAACATGAAAAATGCTATTATTCATGGGTCGAATTTAGCGTCGTTTTGTGTGGAAAAATTTGGAACCGAAAGAATGTTGCAACTTGATTCTGAAGAAATTGCCAAACGATTTGAAAAATTCAAAAAATTAACTTCATATTAATTCAAATTAAAAAAAAATTTATACTTTTACAAAAAAAAATAATTCAAATAATTTACCCAAATACACACGAAAAAAGATGAAGAAATTATCCCTTTTAACATTAGTTTTATTGATATGTAACTTTGCATTAGCTCAAGACAAAAACCCATCATTTATTGTAAAATCTGGCGTTAATTTACCCATGTATAGTTCAGATTGGAAAGGAGCATTTGTAGGATACCAAGTTGGATTGGCCGTTGATGTACCTTTAACAAACAAATTATCGTTTCAACCTGAAATTGATTATTTTAGATCAAAATCAGAATGGCAATTAGATGCGTTACACAAATTAACCATATCTACTTGGAACATTCCATTGGTTTTCAATTATAAAATTACCGAAAAATTAGGTGTTTTTGCTGGGCCACAAGTAAGCTACATTGCACACTTTACAAGAAGTAGAGTCATTGGCGACTGGGTACAAAGCGAAACAACAAAACCAGATCGTTATTTGTATGAATTCAACTATGGACCAACAGCTGGAATTTCATATAATTTTTATAAAAAATTCTCAATCGAAGCAAAATATTTTATGGGAATGAGAGAGTTAGATATCAATCCTGGTTTTTTTAATCAATTCACAAATTTGAATGTACAAAAAATGAGTATTGCTAACGTTTCACTTACATATAAATTATAGGTAAACCAATACATAACTAATAGCCTCAATTTGTTTGAGGCTTTTTTTTTTAAAACAATATTTTAAATGAGCGATCAATTAAAACACGAATGTGGCATTGCCTTAATTAGGCTATTAAAACCCCTTGAATTTTATAAAGAAAAGTACGGAACAGCTTTTTATGGGGTTCAAAAGATGTATCTTTTGATGGAAAAACAACACAATAGAGGCCAAGATGGTGCTGGATTTGCAAGCATAAAATTGGATGTTGAGCCAGGCGAAAGATATATTAGTCGTGTGCGATCAAACCAGGCACAACCCATTCAAGACGTATTTGCTCAAATTAACGACCGCATCAACGAAGAGCTTACCAAACACCCCGAATATGCCAACGATATCGCTTTGCAAAAAGCCAATATCCCTTATATTGGCGAACTTTTTTTGGGACATGTTCGGTATGGTACTTTTGGTAAAAACAGTATCGAAAGCGTACACCCTTTTTTGCGTCAGAATAATTGGATGCACCGCAATTTGATTTTGGCAGGAAATTTCAATATGACCAACGTAAAAGAACTCTTTAACGGCTTGGTCGAACTAGGGCAACATCCAAAAGAAATGACAGACACCGTAACTGTCATGGAAAAAATAGGTCATTTTTTAGACAATGAAGTTACCCAACTGTATCAAGAGTGTAAAAATTTAGGATTGACAAAAAGAGAAGCCTCGCCATATATAGCCGAAAACTTGAATTTGGCCAAAATATTGCATCGTGCTTCAAAAAATTTAGACGGTGGCTATGCCATGGCTGGCTTACTTGGTCACGGAGATGCCTTTGTGTTTAGAGATCCTGCTGGAATCCGACCTGCTTATTATTATAAAGACGACGAAATTGTAGTAGTGGCCTCGGAAAGACCCGTAATACAAACCGTTTTTAATGTTGCATTTGACAAAGTACAAGAAATTGAACCTGGCAACGCATTGATTATCAAAAAAAACGGACTTGTAAGTACACAAGAAATATTGACACCAACCATCAAAAAAGCGTGTTCGTTTGAAAGAATCTATTTTTCTAGAGGCAGTGATGCCGAAATTTATCAAGAACGAAAAAAATTAGGTAAACTTATTTTGCCAGCCGTTTTAAAGGCCATTGATGACGATACAGATAACACCGTTTTTTCTTATATTCCAAATACTGCCGAAACTTCTTTTTATGGCATGGTAGAGGCAGCTCAAGATTTTTTGAACCAACGCAAAAACAATTATATTTTAGCAAACCGAAACAAACTTACAAAAGAAACGCTACAAGAATTGCTTGAAGTAAAAATTCGGATGGAAAAAGTAGCTATCAAAGATGCCAAACTACGAACTTTTATTACAGAAGATGCCAGCAGAGACGATTTGGTAGCACATGTATATGACGTTACCTATGGCGTAATACAACCAAACGACAATTTGGTTATTATAGACGATAGCATTGTTAGAGGAACTACCCTAAAAATGAGCATCATCAAAATGATGGATCGATTGAATCCGAAAAAAATCGTTATTGTATCATCGGCTCCACAAATTAGATACCCTGATTGTTATGGTATTGATATGGCAAAACTCGAAGGTTTAATTGCTTTTAGAGCAGCCCTCGAACTATTGAAACAACGAAACATGTACCACATTGTACAAGAAGTGTACGACAAATGCAAGGCTCAAGAAAACTTGAAAGATGCTGAAATGGTTAATTATGTAACACAAATATATGACCCTTTTGAACCTCAAGAAATATCAGACCAAATTGCAAAAATGCTTACCTCGGCAGACATCAAAGCCGAAGTAAAAATTATTTTTCAAACGGTTGAAGACTTACATCTTGCTTGCCCTAAAAACTTGGGCGATTGGTATTTTACAGGCAACTACCCAACGCCAGGAGGCAACAGGGTAGTGAATAGGGCTTTCATGAATTTTTATGAAGGAAAAGATGCTAGAGCCTATTAAAAATGTTAAAATGTGTATTTTATCGTTTTTTTAGGTTAGTTACCTAAATTATTTGGAGGTTAAATAGGCTTATATTACTTTTACAACATCATAAAATAGTAGGTTAAATTTATGGTAGATTTGGGGCAAAAAAGGTGGATTCATTCCACCTTTTTTATTGTACTAAATTCAAACAAACCACCAAATCGTTTGCTATAAAATCCTTGCTTTATCCTTATAATCCGTTTTATTTTTATGGAAAACAATAACCGTTGCCCTTGGTGTTTGTCGAGCGAATTATACAAACAATATCATGACACCGAATGGGGTGTACCAGTACATGACGATCAAAAAATGTTTGAATTTATAATTTTAGAAACCTTTCAAGCAGGATTAAGCTGGCTCACTATTTTAAATAAAAGAGCCCATTTTAAAAAAGCTTTTGATGGATTTGATTATCAAATTATCAAAAATTATTCTGAAACTAAAATTGCCGAATTACTTCAAGACAAAGGAATTGTACGCAACCAATTAAAAATTAGGGCTGCTGTAACAAATGCTGCTGCTTTTATAAAAATACAAGAAGAATTTGGAAGCTTTTGCCAATATCTTTGGCAATTTGTAAATAACCAACCCCTCATCAACCGCCCAAAAACATTATCAGACGTGCCATCAAGCACCCCATTGTCTGACCAAATTAGCAAAGATTTGAAACAACGAGGCTTCAAATTTATGGGTACCACCGTGGTATATGCCCATTTGCAAGCCACAGGAATTGTAAACGACCATTTAGAAAGTTGTAGTTTTAGGGGGTAAAAAATTATCGAAAACCGCTTGAGTTAGTGCTTAAAAAAGTGGCTCTTGGATATAATCCCAACCACAACAACAACCCTATGGGTATGCCGGCAAAGCCCCATCAACAAACCAAAAATTTCTTTCTTTCTTCTAACCACTAACTTCAAACTTCATAATTCAAAACTTCTATAGTTGTTTCTATAAGTTTGTTTTACGATAATTTCAATTCTTGTAATTTTTTTATGAAAAAATTTGCAAAGTGTTTTTTTTGTTTGTACTTTCGCAAAGTAGATACAGTATGTTAAAAACGCAATGAATTTCGTGTATTTACTAGTTGGGCAACATTCTAACCAAAAAGAGCCGAAAGTGAACTTTTAACACAAGATACACTTATTTAAAAAAATAATTTGTTAATTTGCTTTGTGGAAAAAATAGGACACATAGAAATAAGAATAACAGGTTCAAAAGGTAATATTGAACTATCTCCCGATAATTATGACATTAGGGAAATAATTACTATTCTTGAAAATGCCGAAAATTTACTTTATCCTGGCGACAAAAAGGAAAGACCAATTATAAGCTACAATATTGAACAAGGTTCCGTAAAACATATACTTAAAACTTCAATCCAATTTATTATTGGTTTTAATGCTATAATTGGACAAGTTAGTAATATTCAAGAAATTGATTTTCTTGATTTACAGACAGCAAAAGCATTTGAAAATTTACAAAATATTGCGATAAAAAAGGATTATATTTTTAGTATAAAAACTTCATTAGAAAATAGTAATGAGGTGAAAGTTGATAGAACAACTCGATATATCAGAACTGAAGCAATTTGGGCAGATGCGGAATTCTATTTCTATGGTAAAATAACAAATGCCGGAGGGAAAGATAAAGCAAACATCCATATTCTTACAGCAGACTTTGGTACTATTCGTATTCAAACTCCAATTAGTTTTTTAGAGGATTACGAGGAAAATTTACTTTATAAATCTCTTGGAATTAGAGCTTTAGGAAAACAACATTCCTCAACAGGAGAGATAGATACTACAACATTAAAATTCTTAGAGTTAGTTGATTATCAACCAAAGTATGACGATTTATATCTTAAAGGACTTCGTGAAAAAGCTAAAAAATCTTGGCTTGACGGAATTGATCCTGATAGTTGGTTAAAAGAAATTAGAGGAGGTTATGATGCGTAAATCAGTTTTGTTAGACACAAGTTTCTTTATAAGGTTTTTAAATGACAACGATCCTTTATTTAAAAATGCAGATGGTTATTTCCGATATTTTATAAAAGAAGAAATAACAATGATTATTTCGACTATTTCAATTGCTGAATATTGTGTTGGAGGAGATATTTATGAATTACCATTGAAAAATTTACAAATTGTTCCTTTTAATTTAGACCACTCAAAGAAAACAGGAGAATTTGCAAAAATAATTTTGATAAAATATCCGAAAAATTAAAATTAGAGTTAATAATTAAAAACATAATCCAATAAAAAATGTATTTTTGCTATTACAATTATTATTTTTATGTTTGTAAAAAGCCCAAATTTTCTAAACGAAAGATTTCCTTTATCCAATACTTATCAAAATATCTTGAAACAAGGATTATTTATTAGTCTATCTGTTTATTTGTTTTTGATAATTTTTCAGCCATTTGGTACTTATGAATTAAATATTGGTTGGCTCAAATTTCTGATTTTGTTCCCCTATAGCTTAATTACTTTTGTGTTTTTTTGTGGACTAAAACTTATTTATGTTCGTTTAAAATCGAACGTTTGGAACATCAAACACGAAATTTATAATTACTTGATATTACATTTCTTAGTAGCTTTTATTGGATATTTGTATCTGATGAAATTTATTCAAAAATCTGATTTTAGTTTTATGAATTTTTTACTTATAATTTTTATTACTTTTGCTATTGGCATTCCTATTTGCATGCTTAACTTTCTTGGAGCATTTATGTTATCAGTTTATGAAAACAAAAAAGCAGGTTCAAAAGAAAGAAATAATTTAACCAAAAATTCTGATGTAGGGTTGAGTTTATTAGAATTTGAAAACGTGGCTCAAAATTTTGTTTTTGCAAAATCCGAAGGAAACTATTGCTATGTCTATTATTTTGAAAAAGAAGTATTTCAAAAAAAATTAATTAGAATTTCGCTTGCAGGATTGGAAAATGTTTTGATTTCTGAAACAATTCAAAAATGTCATCGTTCTTATATTGTCAATACTTCCTATATTATGTCCAAAAAAGGAAATGCCCAAGGCTATAAAATAAAAGTCGAAAACTATGATGATTACATTCCTGTTTCTAGAAAATATATAAATCAAGTAATATAATAGAAATAACAAACGTTTATAATAGCTTCATTTTTTGGTTTTATGTTAGTTAATTATTGAAATTACTAAGCAATTGTATTGTAAGTATAATTTTCAATATTAAAAAGCTTGTCAAACATCACATTTTCTTGTCAAACATCACATTTTCCTGAATAAATCATTTTAATTAATGATTTTTGCAGTCTCACTAATAACGTGTTAAAACGTTTTGTTTTTACATTACGTTTTACGAATAAATATAAAAAGCATCAAAAATGAAAAAAATTATTACATTAGTACTATTAACAGTATCAACTATTTGCTTTTCACAACAAACAGAATTGTTGGTAAAAGCTAAAATTAGATCCGAAGGTTTCAGTTGCGAACACGACACAATTTCAAAAAAAATCATACTTACGGTTGATTTAGAGGGTAAAACCTATACCCTTTTAAATACTACTATAAAGAACTGCGAGGTTGCTTATCCATTGCCAAGTCCAAAAAAAGACCGATTGTTGAAATTATATATTGAATCAAATAATTATGAAAAAAAATATTTTGAATTTGAACTCAAAGCAGGTTCCAAAGGAAATATCGAAATAGGAGAAATTTTATTAAAAAAAAAAGCGAAAGAATAACTCTTGATTCACAAACCAACAATTTAGAAACCGTTACTGTTTTTGGCATCAAAAAAGAATTTATCAAAGTTGAAGCAGATAAAACAACAATCAGTATCAAAAATAATGACATCTTATCAAACGGTAACATGTACGAAGCCTTAATGAAACTGCCAGGAGTGATGCAAAATCCTTCGGGCGGTTTTTCTTTGAATGGCAAAGGAGCTACAGTTTGGATAGACGGACAACCTACAGGTTTGTCGGGTCAGGACATGATAGGTTTTATCAACAGCCTTCCTGCCAATGTGGTCGAAAAAATTGAAATGATAACCAATCCTGGTGCTTCGTATGATGCCAATTCAACGGGGGGTATTATCAATATTATTACCAATCCAAAAACTTTCAAAGGATTTAGTGGTACGTTAAACTCCAGTTATACTTATAGTAGATACAACAAATATGGCACCTCATTGTCCTTGCTGGGTAAAGTTAAAAAATTAGGTTGGCAGTTTTTAGCAGGTGCAAACCATAACATATCCGACGAACAAAAAAACATTATTAATCAATTTACTGATTTTCAACCAAATGTTTTTTTAAAACAATCTTATTTTACAAAAACAAATGACAAAAGTTTCTTTAACAGAACTACGTTAAACTACGACCTCACAAAACAAACAACTATTGGATTGAAATATAATTTTAATACCAACAAAAATATGAGTAGTTCGAATGGATTAATTAGTGCTGATAATACTTTCCCATCAATAAATACCATAACTAGCAACAATCCAACCGACAAAAACACTAGAAATGAAATCATCCTGTATCTTAAAAACAAAATGGATCAAAATGGATCCGAGATGACAATCTTGGGTGATTGGAGTGTTTTTGACAAAAATAATTTTAACCCGCTTTCTCAATCCAATACTTATAGTATTGTAAACAAAGATTTGAAAATAGACAACAAATATTTGAAAATAGATTTTTCGCTACCCAACAAAAATAAAGATTTTACAATAAATTTCGGGTCAAAAGTGGCTTACAACAAAGTAAAATCTAACGGAAAATACAATATGAACAATACCAATAGTAGCATTTTTGATAACCCAATTTACAACTCACAAATTGATTATCAATACAAAGAAACCAACTATGCGGCTTATTTTGAAACCAAAAAAAAGTTTGACAAATGGAGTTTTATGGCGGGATTAAGAGTAGAACATTTCAAAATCAATAGCGAGGTGTACGGTAGTTCTACCGTTTATGATCGCAAATATACCAATGTATTCCCATCAATCAATTTTTTATATCATCTTAGCAAAATTGTTGATTATTCTATTTCCTATTCACGAAAAGTGCAACAACCTAATTATAGCGATTTGGATCCAAATATCAACGGGTATTATGATAGTTTTACTACTAATAGTGGTAATCCAAACCTTCAATTAAACTTTAACCATAACTTTGAAACACGGTTGTCGCTTTACAAATTTGCTTATTTAGGTTTTAACTACACCTATTCCAATAGTCAAAATTTTCTTGTTTTACAAAACCTAAACAACCTAAAAACCAATCAAACAACCATTACAACAGAGGGTTTAGAAAATTATAATTTCTCTGCTGCAATTCCAATTCCATTTGGTCTTTTTACAGATGGTGTAGCGTATTTCAAAAAACCTATCAATATCAATAAGGTTAGCTATTTGTATTTTATAGCTAATTGTAATATCTTCAAAATCAATCATTTTGATACTTATTTTTCTGGTTCAAAACCATTTTTTTCTTATAATGTTTATTCTCAAATCATTCTCCCATATGACACCAAATTGGTTGCTTCTTACTTTCTAACCTCAAAAGGTACTTACAATATTTATCAAATCAACTCTCCAATGCAAAGACTTGATTTAAGTATCAGTCGGAGTTTTCTTAACAATACATTAAAAGTAACTGCATCGGCAAACGATTTACTACATAGTTATAAAATCAATGCCCTATCGCAATCTAATAACTTGTATATAGACTACAATTTGGCCACAGATACACACAGCTTCAGATTAGGACTTAGTTATAATTTTGGCAAATTTTCAGCCTTACACAAACAAAAAGAAATCAACGAAGACGACAATGAAAAAAATCGGGTAGAGAAAAAATCTAGCATTGGTGTTCAATAATACAAAATATTTAATAAATAATTGATGTAACTTTAGTTGATTTTGCATCAATTATTTGTATAATACCAAATATATTTATAAAATAGTCCAAAGATGCGTAGTTATTTTTTAGAAAAAAATTTCAAAAAAAATCGTTGCATAGCTGGGCTACGGAACTATTTTTTTTGAATAATTTTAGCAAAAAAGAACAAGTAGATTGGACTATTTTATATGTATATTTGGTATAATTATAGCTTTTAATTTAAAAATTACTCAATAATATAAAAAATACTAATACAAAAACTAGCCTTTCCCTGCAACCGCAAGCCGAGCAATGAATGGCTGAATATTATTTATTACCCCATTTTGCGTTAGGGATAGTGGTGGAAATCCTTTTTTTGGTAGAAAGTTATAACTTTAGTTTACTATCAAACTGATTTGTTAGGCATTTTTTAAATCTTTAATAATCTTAAAGGCTACATCTACTTGTTTGTCATTTACTAGTATGGTAAATTCATTTGAAGTAGAAATAACTTCATTGATAATAATGCCTTCCCAAGCCAATCGCTGAAAAATGTAGTAATAAATACCTGGTATCACTATGTTTTCTTTAGGTAATTTTACTGTAATTGAAGATAAATTTTCGAGTTTTTGAATCATTTTTTCATTGGCAAAATGTTTATCTACCAAATGATTGATGCTTTGCGAAACTACAATATTGGTTTCGTTTACACCCCGAGAAGAGGTATAAAACAAATCCGAATGGGTGTTGATTTCTGATATCAAATCGGCTTGTTTGTTTAAAATACTTTCAGAAACCATAAAAGTATAATCCGTTAAGGACGAACGCACCGTGATTTCGCCAATGTTTTTTAAAACTTTAAGAATACTATGATTAATCCTAAAATCCAAATCTACCGACAACCGTTTTAATGCCATCACAATAGCTCCTTGCTTGACATCGCTGGAAAATTCTTGCTTCAAATCGGTCATCATATTCCTAGACAACGACGTAAGGTTGATAATCCCTTCTGAAAGGGCTTGCAACAAAAAAGGTTTGGTTTTGATATAATTTTCTACTATCGACGAAACAGTTCTCATAAATTCAATTGTTTTAAAAACACGGCAAAGATATAAAAAAAAACATTTTGTTACAAATAAAACAATTAGTATTTTAATGAAATTCTCAATATCTTTGCCGCAAACAAAACAGGCTATGTTTTTTTTAGACGATTCTAATTATTTCCCAAATGTAAACCAGGCCAATCCAGAGGGTATATTGGCCATTGGTGGCGATTTGTCTGTAGAGCGGTTGCAACTTGCCTATCGGAGTGGCATTTTTCCTTGGTTTAATGACGATGAACCCATCATTTGGTGGGCTCCTAATCCGAGAATGGTACTTTTTTTAGACGACTATCAACCCTCAAAAAGTATGCGAAACCTATTGAAAAAAAAGCTATTTAGGGTAACATTCAATCAAAATTTTAAGGCCGTTATGACCCATTGCCAGCAAATCAAACGCTACGGGCAGTCGGACACTTGGATTTCCAATGAAATGATAAAAGCCTATTGCCAACTACACGACATAGGTTTTGCCAAATCTGTAGAAGTCTGGCAAGATGATCAACTTGTTGGGGGCTTGTATGGTATTGATTTAGGTCACATTTTTTGTGGCGAAAGCATGTTTTCTGTGGTAGCAAATGCCAGTAAAATAGCTTTTGATTTTTTGGTCAATCATCTAAAAGCCAATCAATACCAGTTATTAGATGCCCAAGTATATAACGATCATTTGGCTCGCTTGGGTTGTATAGAAATCGAAAGAGACGTGTTTATGAAAATTCTAGAAAACAAAGCAAATCCTATATAAAACAACAATTTATACAAACATTTTTTGAGCGTTTCCACAAGCGTCGGGCTATCTGTTTCAAACAACGTTCATTGAACTCCAAAAGAAATATAATATTGTGAAATAAACTTTTTTGATAATCACATTCAGAAACTATATTCGTGCAAAATAACACACACTTTTTGGGGCTAAGGGCTTCTAAAAGGATTTCCTCTACTATCCTTAACGCAAACTCTGGTAAATAATAACATCCAACCAAACATAAGAAATAACCACAATATTTGATTCTTCTTTTATACTTTGTTATCTTTGCCTAAACATCAAACTTATGGCCAAAATCAAAACTGCTTTTTATTGTCAATCCTGTGGAAATCAGTATTCAAAATGGCAAGGACAATGTAATGCCTGCAAAGAATGGAATACCATTGTTGAAGAAATCATTCAAAAAGAAACCAAAGTAGCCTGGAAAATGGCCTCGCCCGAAATAGTAAAAGCATCTAAACCACTACGAATCAACGAAATAGATGCTACACAAGAAGTTCGTATGAACACCACCGACGAGGAACTCAATAGGGTTTTGGGCGGAGGCATAGTACCTGGATCTTTAATTTTGTTAGGCGGCGAACCAGGCATTGGAAAAAGTACCCTTTTATTACAAATTTCGCTAAAATTACCTTACAAAACACTATATGTTTCTGGAGAAGAAAGCCAAAAACAAATCAAAATGAGGGCCGAACGCATAACCCATTCGGGCGAAAATTGTTTTATACTAACGGAAACCAAAACCCAAAATATTTTTAAACAAATTGAAAATATAGCCCCAGAAATTGTCATTATCGATTCTATTCAAACCCTTCATACCGAATATATTGAATCGTCGCCAGGCAGCATTTCTCAAATCAGAGAATGTACGGCAGAGCTTATAAAATTTGCCAAAGAAACCAATGTTCCTGTAATTTTAATTGGCCATATTACCAAAGACGGCAGTATTGCTGGGCCCAAAATTTTAGAACACATGGTAGATACTGTTTTGCAATTTGAAGGCGACAGAAACCATGTGTATCGGATATTGCGATCGCTCAAAAACAGGTTTGGCTCTACGGCCGAGTTGGGCATTTATGAAATGATGGGCAGCGGATTGCGAGAGGTAACCAACCCCTCGGAAATCTTAATATCTCACAAAAACGAAGAACTCTCTGGAACCGCAATAGCCTCTACACTAGAAGGAATGAGACCTTTGATGATAGAAATTCAGGCACTCGTAAGCACCGCTGTATATGGAACCCCACAGCGAAGTACAACGGGATACAATGCCAAAAGACTCAACATGATATTGGCTGTTTTAGAAAAAAGAGCAGGATTTAGACTGGGAGCAAAAGATGTTTTTTTGAATGTAACTGGAGGCATTTCTATAGACGACCCCGCATTAGACTTGTCTGTTGTAGCCGCCATTTTATCGTCTAACGAGGATATTCCCGTTGGAAAAGATTTTTGTTTTGCGGGCGAAGTGGGACTTTCTGGCGAAATAAGACCCGTAAATCGTGTAGATCAACGCATTCAGGAAGCAGAAAAGTTAGGTTTTTCGACCATTTTTGTTTCAAAATACAATAAAATAGCACTCAAAAATACGGCCATCAGCATCAGATTGGTAGCCAAAATTGAGGATATTGCCAGCGAACTCTTTGGATAACCCGTTTCAAAAATTTTAATTCACAATAAATGTCAAAATTATATATAGTACCCACCCCCATTGGCAATTTAGACGACATGACTTTTAGAGCCATCAAAGTTTTGAAAGAAGTTGATTTGATTTTGGCCGAAGACACCCGCACCAGTGGCAAATTGTTGAAACATTTTGACATTGCAACCCACATGCACAGTCACCACATGCACAACGAACACAAAACCGTTGAAAATATTATAGCCCGATTGCAAGCAGGCGAAAATATAGCTTTGATTTCCGATGCGGGAACACCCGCCATATCCGACCCCGGATTTTTACTCACTCGGGCCTGCATTGCTCATCAAATACCCGTAGAATGTTTGCCAGGTGCTACGGCTTTTGTGCCAGCATTAGTCAATAGTGGGTTGCCTAATGATAAATTTGTTTTTGAAGGATTTTTGCCCGAAAAAAAAGGAAGACAAACCCGTTTTTTAGCCTTGGCAGACGAATCCAGAACCATGATTTTTTATGTATCGCCCCACAAGCTGGTAAAAACTTTGCTGGAATTTATTACTTATTTTGGTCCAGACAGACCCCTAACGGTATCTCGAGAAATATCCAAACTTCACGAAGAAACCATTAGAGGTACCGCCCAAGAAGTGTGGCAACATTTTGAAAACAAAGCACCAAAAGGTGAAATTGTAGCAGTAGTTGCAGGTAAATCCAATAAATAATTCCTAAACCTTTTTCAATTCAAAATAACATGACACTAATAGCATTTTTAGAAAGAATAAAACACAACCCCACATCTGTTACTTTTGCAGATACTATTGCAATTATTGAAAAATATTACAACTTTTCACCAACTGCTTTTGTCAATGGCCAACAGCATAATGCCGCAGGCGAAAACTCTGGATCGTGCCAATTGTTTGCCTTTGCAAAAATTCAGCAATTGAATGAATCCGAAACTTTGGCCTGTTTTGGTGCTTATTATTTTGACGACGTAATGAATAATCCTACGGGGAACAACCACCAAAATATTAGAAATTTTATGCAAACCGGCTGGAAAGGTATTGCTTTTGAAGGCATTGCATTAACATTAAAACCCTAATCAACAGCACCCTTTTTGTAGGGGCAAATTCCCATAAGTTATGCGTTGGACAATCAAACCCAAACCTTCGGATGCAAGTATAGCAGTATTGGTTTCGCAATTGCAAGTGAGTCCAATTATTGCAACCCTGTTATTACAACGGGGCGTTAGCACATTTGAACAAGCCCGTCAGTTTTTCAGACCTCAACTTTCAGACTTGCACAATCCATATTTAATGACCGATATGCATTTGGCGGTAGCCCGAATAGAAAAAGCTATTGAAAATCAAGAAAATATATTGGTTTTTGGTGATTATGATGTAGATGGTACAACGGCAGTATCCTTGGTGTCGAGCTACTTGAGAAGTTACTATCCAAACGTAGCAACGTATATTCCAGACCGATATACCGAAGGCTACGGTGTTTCGTTTCAAGGCATCGATTTTGCAGACGATAATGGTTTTTCGCTGATCATTGCACTAGATTGCGGGATAAAATCGATACAACATGTGGCTTATGCAACTGAAAAAAACATAGACTTTATCATTTGCGACCACCACCGGCCTGGGGACGAATTGCCCAAAGCAGTAGCCGTATTGGACCCCAAAAGATCGGATTGTAGTTATCCTTATGACGAGTTGTGTGGCTGCGGCATTGGGTTCAAACTGATACAGGCATTGGCACAAAACAGGCAACAAACCATTGAAGATTTGGTGCCTTATCTGGATTTAGTAGCCACTGCAATTGCGGCAGACATTGTGCCTATGACGGGCGAAAATAGAATTTTGGCAAAATTTGGATTAGAAGTCATCAACAGTCAGCCAAGGGCTGGTATTTTGGCAATGATTCAAAATATTAAGAAAAAAGAACTCACTATAACCGATGTAGTATTTATCATTGCTCCCAGAATCAATGCCGCAGGCCGCATCAAACATGGCAATGAAGCAGTAGCACTACTTACAGAATTTGATTTGAATGAAGCCGAAAAATTTGCATCGGAAATAGAACAATACAATACCGATAGAAAAGATTTGGACAAAATCATGACCCAAGAAGCCTTATTGCAAATAGAAGAAAACGACGAACAAAACCGTTTTACAACAGTCGTTTTTCAGGACAATTGGCACAAAGGTGTTATTGGAATTGTGGCTTCGAGACTTACCGAAAAGTATTACAGACCCACTATTGTTTTTACAAAAAACGACAATAAATATGCCGCTTCGGCTAGGTCTGTCAAGGATTTTGATGTGTATGATGCTTTGGAAAAATGTGCCGAACATTTAGAGCAATTTGGCGGACACAAATATGCAGCTGGAATGACGTTGAAACCAGAAAATTATCAAAATTTTAAAGCTGCTTTTGAAAAAACAGTCCGAGATACCATTTTGCCCGAGCTATTAATTCCAGAAATTTTGGTAGATGCAGCACTTGAATTTGATGAAATAACACCCAAATTCATTCGGATTTTAAAACAATTTGAACCTTTTGGTCCAGAAAATATGTCGCCTGTATTCTATTCAAAAAACATAAAAGACACGGGATATGGCAAAACTATGGGCAAAAATGACGAACATTTGAAACTTTATGTCAAGCAAAATTATGGCAACAGCTTTGGAGCAATTGGTTTTAATTTGGGAAACAAATTAAACAAAACCCAAAACCAACAACCCTTTGAAGCTGTATATAATATTGATGAAAATGACTATAATGGCAGCATCAATGTACAACTTCGATTGAAAGATTTGAGGTAGAAAAGGGGTTTTATTAAAAAAAAGGTGCTTTTTGAATAAAAAAAAACAGAAAATGAATTAATTATTTTGATAGTAGCATACAAAACACTAAGTTTGATTTTCATTTTGATAAAAAAATAAAATATTTCTTAAACAAGTGATAAATGATGACAGAGAATCCAAAATTTGCAGTAATTGGAGGCGGTAGCTGGGCAACAGCAATTGCCAAGATGTTGTGCGTAAATTTGCCCGAAATTGCTTGGTATATGCGTAATGCCTCGGCAATAGAACATCTTACCAATTACTACCACAACCCTAATTATTTGAGTTCTGTAGAATTTGATACTAAAAAACTGCGATTGACAACCAATATTAACGAGGCAATTGCCTATGCAGACTATATCATTTTTGCCATACCGTCTGCTTTTTTAAGTGCAGAGTTGTCTCATTTGACCGAAAGTTTAGACAACAAAGTCATTTTTTCGGCCATCAAAGGCATTGTTCCCGAAACAAGTTTGATTGTAGGCGAACACTTTCATGAAACATATCATATTGATTATCAAAATATTGGAGTTATAACAGGGCCTTGTCATGCAGAAGAGGTGGCACTAGAGCGGTTGTCCTATCTTACAATTGCATGTGGCGATGCTAATAAGGCCAAAATAATGGCCAAATACTTGAGTAGCAATTACATCAAAACAAAAATTTCTGACGACATTGTAGGTACAGAATATGCTGCCATGCTCAAAAATATTTATGCCATTGCCGCTGGTATGGCTCACGGGCTTGGTTATGGCGACAATTTTCAGTCGGTTTTGATGAGTAATGCCATTCGTGAAATGAAAAAATTCATCAAAAAAGTACACAAAATGAAACGAAACATCAATAATTCAGCTTATTTGGGCGATTTATTGGTAACAGGCTATTCCGTTTTTTCGCGAAATAGAATGTTTGGCAACATGATTGGCAAAGGCTATACCGTAAAAAGTGCCATGATGGAAATGAGTATGGTAGCAGAGGGCTATTATGCTACTAAAAGTGCTTGGAAGCTCAATCAAACCTACAAAGCCTCTACTCCAATAATAGATGCCGTTTATTGCATTTTGTATGAAGGCAAAGAAGCCAAAAAAGTATTCAAAAAATTAACAGATAAATTAGATTAAAATCCAAATTATTATGAACGAAAGATGGAAATACCAAGTCAAAACTGGAGGCATTTGGGGCATTTTTATGATTGTTTTTTCCACGTGGTATTATACCAATACCAAGCCGTTGGCTCTGCAATTGGCAGAGGGTGGCTATTATTTTAGGGCCGTTGGCTATCTTGTTTTTGGTGTATTTGTGCTTGGTTATTCCAGCTGGACAGCCAAACAACGCAGAGAAGGCAAATAATACCAAATATACATATAAAATAGTCCAATCTATTGGTTGTTTTTTGCTAAAATGAGTCAAAAAAAATAGTTCCGTAGCCCAGCTATGCAACGATTTTTTTTGAAAATTTTTTCTAAAAAATAACTACGCATCTTTGGACTATTTTATAAATATATTTGGTGTAACTTTTTAGGGCTAAATACTACATAAAAACAACCAACTAGCCTCGGTTCACATGAATTTTATGGGGATTAAGCAAATAATTTTTCCATTCTGAACAGAAAGAACTTCACATCTATAACACCTCTTTGGTTAGCTCTAAAAAGTTTTATTTTGGAATTAAAAGATTCTGCATTTGCATTTGTGAGTCTTAGAGTAAAGAAATTTAATATTGTTTCTAAATGATATTTTAAGCTGTTTGCTGCGGTATTAAAAGTGTTTAATTTTAATAATTTTGTTTTCTCAATCCAGTTTAAAAATTTTTCTCTTGCTAACTCTTTTGATTGTTCTTCATAAATATTTCTAAATTCCATTGTATGTTTATAAGCATCATGTAAAAGTGGATAGTTTTTAAATAATAATTCTGCTCTTTGTTTTTGATTTTCTGTCCAATCACTTTGCTTTTTTGCAATAATGTATCGACTTCGAGCAAGTAATTGTTTTGGAGAATCATCATTTTCTAAAATAATCGGAATATATTTTATGCCTTGATCTTTGGCTAATTTTATGGCTTGACTTTCTTTTTCAATTTCCTCCCAGCGATATTTTATTCGAAGATGTTGCAAACATTCCATAACCATTTTTACAACGTGAAAACGATCCGTAATCAAGGAACTCTCTGGAAAACACATCTTTGAAGCTAGTTGCATGTTGTTTGCCATATCTTGAGTAATTGTCTTAACTAATTTACGTTTTTCTAACGGTATTTTTTGTAAAACATCAATAATATCCTGACTCTTAGTGCCTTTTATACTAGCAACTAATGTTCGTTTTTTACCTTTTCCTGATTTATTAGTAACAAATGTGTAAAGCTCTCCTTTTGACAAACTTACTTCATCAATACTTAAATTTTCACCTATGTTTTCTGGGTATATCAAATAATCTTCAGCATGAGAGTATTGATTCCAAATTTTAAAACCACTTGTCTTTTTATAATGTCTTCTCACTAAATCTGCCTTGACACCATAATAACTAGCAATATTACTTATCGTATCTTCTCGGGTCGAAACCTGTAGATTTTAAAAAAGCTGCCAATTCAATAGTTAGTTTTGAACCTTCAGTGATGAACGAATAATCGCTTTTAATTTCAACAGATTTATCTGTTTTACTCCGCCATCGCCTACGACGAATACCTAAATAAACGGATTTTCCACGAATAGGAAAATCTTGAATTATGGTTCGATTATAAAATCCTTTTGATTCATATTGTTCACTTTCATAGCCATTTGGAAGTATATTCTTCTCATCTAAATAAATATAAAAACAATCCTTTTTGGTTGCTATATCCCCTAATTCTTTAAAATCCAAAACATCAAAATGATCTAATAAACCATCAGGTAGAAAGTGTGAAAAAAATGAAAAATCCATTGCTTTTTTATTGCAAATTTACAAATTCTCCCCAATTATTTTATATGAGCCCTAGCCTCAATGTTTTTTGGGCATTACCACAAGGGTCGGGCTATCCGTTGCAAACAACGTTCATTGAACTCCATAAGAAATATAATATTGTGAAATAATCATTTTTGATAATCACATTCAGAAACTATATTCGTGCAAAATAACACACCCCTTTTGTGGGTTGGGGGCTTCTAAAAGGATTTCGGCTACTATCCCTAATGCAAAATCCGGTAAATAATAGTATTCTGCCCTTCTTAGCTAACCATAACACCCTCTACAAATAGCAAAGGCACTTCGGTTGCATTTTCGAGCGCTATACTATTCGCCTTGAAAGTGTATTTTTTGTCATACAATTTATTGTCTATAAAAAAAGTAACCATAAATTCATTGTGAAGTGCCAAAACACTTTTTTCTAACATCTCAATTTTTACAACCGACACGGGTTTTACTTCCATAAAAGCATGCCGAAGGATAGATGTTTTTTTCATCTCGCCATTGATGGTTCCAAATGCTTTTGACACAATCATTACGCTATCTAACTGATAATCAGAATCATTTATCAAATAAGCATACCAAACTTTTTCCATAAAATCATCGTTCCACTCTTGTACGGCAGCCAAATGAATGTTTTCAACAGTCGGGATCATGATGTCTTTTTGCATTTTGATTCAAATTTTTGGATTAATATTGACAAGGCAAAGGTAATGATTTGTTTTTTTGAAATAAAAGTCAAATCAACTTACTAATGAAATAAATTGTTTCAGTTTGCCACTTTTGCTTCTTATCAGTTTGTCTTTGCGAATAAACTTAAAGGATAATCCTTTTTCCAAATACTTTTCAATGGCTTGTTCTATACGTTCTATTTGATTAGAACTCAAAACACTATCACTCACATACTCAATTTCAAAAACAGCCGTTTGAAGTTGTTTGATTACAAACTCTTTTACATTGCCATCGTCATCAATGATGCTCTTGGTAATGTAATAAAACGTAAGTCCTGGCGATTTTTTGCCGCTTGGCAAAATAGCAATGTCGTTTGTTCTACCAACAAGTTGTTTTAAAATAGGTTTTTTAATTGTACTTTTTTCGTCTAAAATTCCTCTATCGCCAATGTCATATCGGATAAAAGGATGTGCCTTGTTATACAAAGACGTAATTACAATGCGGCCTTCTTGTCCATTGGGCAACACCTTATTATGGTCGTCCAAAATTTCAACTAATATCGTTTCAGAATTAACCTCCCAGTTACCGTTTGGATGCTGAAAAGCAATCAAATCGAGCTCTGATGCACCATACTCGTTTACAACCGGAACTCCAAACTGGGTTTCGAGCAACAATTTATCCGATTCAAAAAGCATTTCGGATGTTGTTACCGTCACTTTTAAGGTTGGACAAACATCTTTGAGAATGATGTTTTGAGCTTTCAAAAATTTTGCAAACAAAACAATTGAACTGGTATAGCCGTTGATGTAATCAAATTGGTTTTTTTGAAATTTCAATAAAATGGTTTCTAAAATGGTATCAGACATATCAAAAATAGGAAAACGGTAGCGGTGGCTCAAAACGTCTTTGAGCCTTTCTTTGGTATGCCCAATAAAATCGAGCGGAATACCGTAAAATCGGGCCTGAAAAGATTGATCAAAATCGATGCCATACCATCCAAATCGATGGATAATACCACACCAAGTAAGTGCATGGCAGTATTTATCTTTGGCAAATACAAACGGGTCGCCGCTAGATCCAGATGTTTTATTGATAAAAACATTTTTTGGAGTATAGCCGTTTGACAGTCTTTGAGCAAGAGGTTTTTGAAAATCTTTTTTGGTCAAAATAGGTATGTCTTGCCAAGTACGAATGGCTTTTGATTGTAAAATAGCTTTATAAAAAGGGTTGTTTTGTTGATGAAAAAGCACAATATCGCTTTTTTTTTCATTAATATAATGATGGTATTGTGCTTCTGGAATTTTCAGAATGGTTTCAAATTCTGATTGAGCTTCTTTGATTGGAAAACCCGAAAATTTGAGTGATAGCTGGAATAAAGAGACCATAAAGTGGGGCTTAGTAGGTTTGAAATGAAATATTTCAAAAGTATAAAAAATAAATTATTTTATCATTCTAAAACAAACTATTTTTGCATCATTAAAAACATACACAATGACAATTTTATTACTTGGTTCGGGCGGCAGAGAACATGCTTTGGCATGGAAAATGTTGCAGTCCGACAAATGTTCCAAACTACTTGTTGCCCCTGGCAATGCTGGTACGGCAAGCATCGCAACAAACATCAACATTAGCCCCACAGATTTTGAGGCATTAAAACAATTGGCCATTGCCGAGCAAGTAGGTATGGTTGTGGTGGGGCCAGAGGATCCATTAGTTCAAGGGATTTATGATTTTTTTAAAAATGACGAAAAATTACAGCACATTCCTGTAATTGGGCCATCAAAAATGGGGGCACAACTAGAGGGTAGCAAAGAATTTGCTAAAGAATTTTTAGTCAGACATCAAATTCCAACGGCGGCATACAACAGTTTTACGGCAGCAACTGTTGAGGCAGGTTGTGCTTTTTTGGAAACGTTGCCACCGCCTTTTGTATTAAAAGCCGATGGATTAGCAGCTGGTAAAGGAGTATTGATTATCCATAATTTGGACGAAGCCAAAACCGAGCTGCGTAACATGCTGGTGCATCAAAAATTTGGACAAGCCAGTACAAAAGTGGTTATCGAAGCATTTTTAGATGGAATCGAATTGAGCTGTTTTGTATTAACAGATGGTAAAAATTATAAAATATTGCCAACAGCCAAAGATTACAAACGCATAGGCGAAGGCGACACTGGCCTAAATACTGGGGGCATGGGGGCTGTTTCGCCTGTTCCATTTGCAGATGACGTGTTGATGGAAAAAATAGAAAATCGGATTGTAAAACCTACTGTGGCTGGGCTTCAAAAAGATGGTATAGATTATAAAGGCTTTATTTTTATTGGCCTGATCAATGTAGAGGGTGAGCCTATTGTGATTGAATACAACGTACGAATGGGCGATCCAGAAACCGAAGTGGTCATTCCTAGACTACAATCAGACTTAGTAGCGCTGTTTGAGGCTGTAAGTACACAAACTTTGGATAAAGTGGTTTTAGAAATAGATCCCCGAAGTGCCACAACCATTGTGGTGGTTTCTGGTGGTTATCCAGAAGATTTTGAAAAAGGAAAAATCATTTCTGGACTAGATAGTATAGCAACATCATTGGTGTTTCATGCAGGAACAAAACTCGAAGGCAATCAAGTGTTGAGCAACGGTGGTCGTGTTTTGGCCATTACTTCTTTTGGTCAAGACTTTAGTGAAGCCGTAAAAAAATCTTATCAAAACATAGACAAACTACATTTTGATAAGATGTACTTTAGAAAAGATATAGGCTTTGATTTGTAAAAAATAAGACATAAGCTTCTGAAAATTTCAGGAGCTTATTTGTCTAAATACGAATGTGCCGTAGTATCTTGATACTCGTCGTTGTTTGCTTTGTGTAATTTTAATTGTTTTATCCAATAAACAATATAATAAGTACAAATTCCCATAAAAATCCAATTGAAAATATTAGCAGCAAACCAGCTTTTTAATTCCAAATCTTTCAAGAAATCTTGAGGGATATAAAGTACCTTTTCAAACAACCATTGTATTCCTTCGAAAAATGCTTTCATATTCTATAAAAATTATATTTATATTTGCAAAAATATAAAATATCCGCATGATAACAACTATTTTTAAGAAATCTAATCCAATAAATTATATTTTGATTGGTTTATTGATAATTGGCTTCTATATTATTTACATTTTTAATCAAAAAATAGTTTTTTTCGACTCTTTTTTTTGGATTGAAAAAACGATTTCGTTATTGGCAATCCTTGGATCGTTAATAACTGCCGAGTATATTACCCAAAAAAATGGTTTGAGCAAAGGAGGCACTTATTCTATATGTTTTGGGTTGATGTATTTTATTTTTTTTCCCTCTGTTTTTAATGAAACACGCATGTTGTGTGCCAATTTTTTGGTGCTTTTAGCAATCCGAAGGCTCATTTTGATGCAAACTTTAAAATTTCCAAAAGAAAAAATATTTGATGCCTCATTTTGGATTTTTATTGCTACCATATTTCATTTTTGGAGTATTTGGTTTTTACTTTTAGTATATGTAGCCATTGTTTTTCATGCTTCTAGGGATTACCGCCATTGGTTAATTCCATTTATTGCCTTGTTTTGTGTGCTTATTTTATTTGCACTTGGCAGTTTAATTATTAGTAAAAATTTGTTTTACGCTTTTATACAATCTACTCATTTTACATTCGACATCAATTATTTTGCTTCTATAAACGACAATATTAGTTTTTCCATATACCTTACAACCTTGTTGTTTTTTGCGGTTTCGCTACTCCTCTCGCTTTCAAAAAGACCTTTAGTACTAGGGGCTACCTACAAAATTGTGTTGTTTTGGCTGGCCATTGGTTTATTTATATTTGCTGTTTCGGCCCCAAAAAACAATAGTTTACTGGTATTTACCTTTGTCCCTTTGTCCATAATATGTACCGCTTTTTTAGAATTTGTTCCCTTGCAATGGCAAAAAGATACTGCCTTTGTTGGGGTTTTAGTACTGAGCATTGTTTCTTATTGTATTCATATTTAATTGATAAAAATAAATAAAATTCTTATTAAATCAATTCATTATTAATAAAATCTAAAACAAGTTTATACGCTTCTTTTTTGGCGGTTTCCAAATCATAGTTTTTAATTATGGTATCAAATTGGGGTGCTGTTGCCAGCTCTACATGGGCTTTTGCAATTCGCATATTGATTTTTTCATCGCTTTCGGTAGAGCGTTCTTTGAGTCGTCGTTTCAATTCATCAACGCTTGGTGGTTTTACAAAAACTGCCAAGGTTTCATCAGGAAATTTAGATTTGATTCGTAAACCACCCGCAACATCTATATCAAAAATAACATTTTTTCCTTTGTCCCAAATTCGGGTTACTTCGCTTTTTAGCGTGCCATAAAAATTGTCTCTATACACTTCTTCCCATTCTACAAAATCTTCGTTTTTGATGTGGTGTTTAAATTGTTCTAACGACATAAAATAATAATCTTTACCGTTTTCCTCCTCTCCCCTAGCCTGTCGAGTTGCTGCCGAGATGGAGAATTCTAAGTTTAAATTTTCGTGTTCCAACAAATGTTTTACAATTGTTGTTTTTCCTGAACCTGAAGGAGCAGAAAAAACGATAAGTTTTCCTTTTTGCATTTTCCTATCTTATTTTAAAGCACATTCAATACTTGTTCTTTTATTTTTTCTAACTCGTCTTTCATCTGTACAACCAATTTTTGCATTTCGGCATGGTTTGATTTGGAGCCCATTGTGTTGATTTCTCGTCCCATTTCTTGAGTAATAAAACCTAGTTTTCGGCCATTGGCCTCTTGGCCTTCGAGGGTTTCGATAAAATAGTCCAAATGATTTGAAAGCCGTACTTTTTCTTCGGTGATGTCTAATTTTTCCAAATAATAAATCAATTCTTGTTCAAATCGGTTTTCGTCAATACTAACTTTAAGTTCATTGATGGCTGTTTGCAAACGGTCTTTGATGGCTTGCACCCTTTCTGGATCTAATGCCAAGGCCTCTTGCATATATTGCTTGATATTGGCTATACGGTGTCTGAACTCTTTTTCGAGTGATTGCCCTTCGGAAATTCTAAATGCTTGGATGTTTTGTAGGGCTATTTGCACTGCTTTTTGTATTTCTTGCCATTCATTTTCATCAATTTCTTCTCGTTCGGTTTTTAGGGCATCGGGCATTCTTACGGCCATTTTCATCAACTCTGTTTGATCTGCAGTGGCATACACCTCTTGGAGTTGGGCTATATAAGCTTTTACAATTGGAACGTTTACTTTTGAGGTGGTTTGTTCGGTTACATTTTCTATAAATATCGAAAAATCAATTTTTCCACGTTCGAGTTTAGAGGCTATTTCGTTGCGTAATCCCAACTCCATTTCTTTATAAACAGACGACATCCGAACGTTTAAGTCTAATCCCTTGCTATTTAAGGATTTTATTTCTACGATTATTTTTTTGGTTGGCAACTGCAAATTGGCCTTGCCATAGCCTGTCATCGATTGTATCATATATTGGTTTTTCAAAAAAAAGTTGGGCAAATATACTAAAAAAGCCTTATTCATTTACTTTTATATCCCATACATCTTGAGGCGGTACTTTTTGTAACTACAATTTGATTTTGTAGATAAAGCCAAATTCATATCAATAAAAAATATATATTTGTATGTTGAAACCAAAAACATTTTGTTATTTTGATTCATTTATAGAACAAGTTTAAAAATTAAAAATTAAAAAATCATACCGCATGAAATACCATCTTATTGATAATCAATTATTTATAAAAAACAGAGCCAAATTTGTTGCTCAAATGAAACCCCATAGTGTTGCGGTTTTCAATTCAAACGACATCTATCCAGTATCGGCAGACAGCACTTTGCCATTTGCACAACATCGGGATATTTTTTATCTTTCGGGAGTAGATCAAGAGGAAAGTATTTTGCTTTTGTTTCCAGACGCTCCTTATCCAGAGCATCGAGAAATGTTGTTTTTAAGAGAAACCAACGAGCATATTGCCGTTTGGGAAGGCGAAAAACTAACCAAAGAAGCCGCTCAACAAGTTTCGGGTATTCAAACCATACATTGGCTGCAGGATTTTCATAAAATTTTGAACGAAATGATGACTTATTCTGAAATAATGTACATCAATACCAACGAACATTATCGGGCAGCAGTAGCTACTGAAACCCGTGAGGCCCGTTTTGTAAAATGGTGGAAAGAAGCTTATCCTGCACATCAAGTTGCTAAGAGCAACCCTATTTTGCAAAGGATACGATCTGTCAAAGAGCCTGAAGAGTTGGCCTTAATTCAAACGGCTTGTAACATTACTGAAAAAGGGTTTCGTCGTTTGCTTTCTTTTGTAAAACCCAATGTCATGGAATATGAAATTGAGGCCGAATTGATTCATGAATTTGTCCGCAATCGTTCCAAAGGATTTGCCTATACCCCAATCATTGCATCGGGCAAAAATGCCAATGTGTTGCATTATATAGAAAACAATCAACCGTGTTTGGCGGGCGATTTGATATTGCTAGACGTTGCTGCAGAATATGCTAATTACTCTAGCGATTTAACCCGAACAATACCCGTTTCGGGTCGTTATACTGATCGTCAAAAAGCGGTTTACAACGCCGTTTTGAAGGTAAAAAATGAGGCAACAAACCTTTTGCAGCCGGGTGTTTTGTGGAAAGAGTACCACCTTGAAGTGGGTAAAATAATGACTTCGGAGCTGCTAGGATTGGGACTTTTGGACAAAGCCGATGTACAAAACGAAAATCCTGAAAAGCCCGCTTATAAAAAATATTTTATGCACGGTACTTCACATCATTTGGGCTTAGATACTCATGATTATGGCTTGTTGCACGAACCTATAAAACCCCACATGGTGTTTACCGTAGAACCTGGCATATATATACCCGAAGAAGGTTTTGGTATTCGATTGGAAGACAATGTGGTTGTACAAGAGCATGGAAATCCTTTTAATTTAATGCAAAATATTCCTATTGAAATTCAAGAAATTGAACATTTGATGCATGCATAAAAATGCTGTTGTTTGTAGCATTTTGCGTTAGGGATAGTAGTGAAAATCCTTTTAGAAGCCTCCCAGCCCCCAAAAGGGGTGTTATTTTGCACGAATATAGTTTCTGAATGTGATTATCAAAAAAGATTATTTCACATTATTATATTTCTTTTGGAGAATAATGAACGTTGCTTGAAACGGGTAGCCCGACCCTTGAGGGAACGTCCAGAAAACATTGAGGCTAGTTGGTTGTTTTTATGTAGCATTTAGCCCTAAAAATGATGCCTATTTGAATGACATTAGCTATTGTGAAAAAAAAACACCTTTTGTTTTGGTTACTACATCCAAAAACAAAAGGTGTTTTTTTGATTGTGCTAGGTCTAAAAGCGATAACCTATAGATATGCCGCCACGCCCCACATATTTGTAATCCAACTCTTTTGATTTTGGGTTGAATAAATTGCGACCAACACCAGAACTAATTTCAAAAAATATTCCTTTTTTATTGATCCATTTTCCTCCGATACCAAATCCTAGTGCAAAATCGGTTGATTTTTCGGGTTTGAAAGTATAGTAATTGTAATTGCCGTTTTCATAAGTATAAGCCAAATAATCTTTGCCTTGCTGTGTATTGAGCATTCCAAATCCTTCAAAGAAAAAACCGGCTGCGGGTTTTTTTCCAAAATACATTCTATAATAAGTTGTCAATCCAAAAACCTCGGACGTATCTTCGTTGTTTGCAAACATTAAGGAAGCACCAACACCCGAATCTTCGTTGAGTAATCGTTCATAAGAGGCGTCAAAAGCACCTAAAACGAGGTAGAGAGCATTTAATTTAAGTTCGTTTTTTTTTGAAAAATTATCTTTTTGTTGAGCTACTACTACACTTGAAATAAGAAGTGTGAGTAAGATGAATTTGTTTTTCATTTTTAAAAAAATTAAGTTGTAAGTTTGTTTTATAATAAGTACAAAAGTATTAAAAAAAACTTTTATCTATCATATTTATCTATTAAAATTATAAAAATTCGCTATTTTCCCAACCCCTGGCTTTCAAAGGGATTTTAGTATTGGCTCGTGTAATCAAATGAATACCGTCTGATTGCGGCAGGATATGCCCAATAATACTAAAATTTGGGTTGCCTTTAATTTTGTCGAAATCCGTAATTTGGATTGTAAATAAAAGTTCAAAATCCTCGCCTCCACTCAAGGCCACGGTGGTACTATCGAGGTTAAATTCTTCGCAAGTGTTCATAAACTGCGGGTCGAGTGGCAATTTGTCTTCATACAAATGGCAACCCACTTGAGATTGTTTGCAAAGATGCATCACTTCCGAGGCCAAACCGTCTGAAATGTCTATCATGGCCGTTGGCACTATCTCTAGAGCATGAAGGAGCGTTCGAACATCCGTTCGGGCTTGTGGCCGAAGTTGCCTTTCTATTAAATAAGCATAGGCTTCCAAGTCGGGTTGCACGTTTGGATTTACAAGAAACACTTGTTTTTCTCGTTCTAGCACCTGAAGCCCCATATATGCGGCGCCAATATCGCCAGAAACTACTAGTAGATTAGTGTCTTTTGCCCCATTTCTATAAACAATTTCGGCCTCATTTGCCATGCCCAATGTGGTAATACTTATGATAAGTCCTTTTTGTGAACTTGTTGTTTGTATGCCCACAAGGTCTAATGTATAATCTAAAGTGGCTCTTCGGATTCCATCAAAAAGGTCGTCGAGGGCCTCGAGGGTAAAACGGTTTGAAACGCCTACCGAGACTGTAATTTGAGTTGGGCGGGCGTTCATGGCAGCTATATCCGAGAGGTTGGCCACTACGGCTTTGTAACCTAGATGTTTGAGCGGCATATAAGCCAGGTCAAAATGAACCCCTTCTATCAACAAATCATGTGCAACAAGGGTTTTTTGATGATCAAAATCCAATACGGCAGCATCGTCTGACACGGCGTTTGTTGTAGAGGGTTGAGAAGGGCAAAAAGGTTGATTCAAATGATGGATAAGGGCAAATTTGCCCATTTTTTCTAATGTTGTGCGTTGTGGATTTTGATCTTGAATCATGGCAATTACAGTTGATTTTTTGGGTACAAATATACAAAGTATCTTCTTATAAAGCGGACAGCCCCAAAAGCGTTTTTGGAATTTTAAATAATAAATACGTTTCTGTTTGATTTTTTTATACATTTGCGGAGGTAATAAAAACGGGATGTTATGAAAACTCGACTAAACAATGATGATAAATGAAAATAGTATTAGACAACATTATTTTTTCTAATGTAAATAATGGTGGCGTTTCAAATTATTGGTTTGAACTTATCAAATATATAGAGAATCAAGATATTGAAGTTACTTATATAGAAAATCAAAAAATGGAGTCTAATTTTCATAGAAGTCAATTGAATATTTCTAGTGAAAAAATATTTAAAACAAAATATCAAAAATGGAATAGGTTATTGCCAATAGATTATAACATTGAAGATGAAATCATATACCATTCTAGTTATTATAGAGCATTGACCCATGCTAAAAATGCTATAGAAATAACAACCGTACATGATTTTATACATGATTTTTTTTCTCCAATATACAAAAGAAAACTTCATAATTATATTAAATATGCTGCAATAAAAAGAAGCAAAGGCGTTATTTGTGTTTCTAACAATACTTACAAAGACATGCAACGATTTTGTCCAACAAAACCTCATCAACAAACTGCTGTTATTCCAGTTGGGGTTAGTGATGATTATTTTCCAAAAGAAAATACTCCACAAGATTTTGCCCAATTAAAAGAATGGAATATTGAAAAAAATGGATATTTATTGTTTGTTGGAGGAAGAGTTAATTATAAGAATTTCGATTATGTATTGGAAGTTATCAAACACACTCATTTCAAACTTGTTGTAGTTGGCGGTGGCCGTTTTAATAAAATAGAGTTGAAAAAAATGGCTTCAATATCTAGCGCTATTTTTCATTTGGATAATGTATCAAATACCCATTTGAACTTGCTTTATAACAATGCATTTGCATTGATTTATCCTTCTAAATATGAGGGGTTTGGCATTCCTATAGTAGAAGCCATGAAATCTGGTTGTCCTGTAATTGGTTTTAATCAACCCATAATTAAGGAAATTGTTGCAGATGCTGCTTTATTGCTTAATCATTTAGACCCATCGGCATACATTTATTTTGAAAATTTATTAAATAAACAAACGTATAGAAACGAAATAATAGCAAAAGGGATTGAAAATTCTAAAAAATACAGTTGGACTAAATGCAGTAAAGAGACTTTAGAATTTTATCAATCATTAAGTTGATGGTATTGATATTTATGGTTGAAATAATAAGTAAAAAATAGTAGGTTGAAAAAAAACACACCGTTTTGTCTGTAGAAAAAGTCTTCGGTAAAATTCAAAATAAAAATATTTAGCATGATAATAGAACAGAGTAACTGGTTGTATTTGTAAATAAAATTAGTAATTTTGAATACCCATATTAAATATATACACAGCCCTAAAAGGCCACTTGACAAAAGTATATAAAAGAAATAGTTGTGCGTTAATTTAGGATTTTTATAAAAATCGGAATCGTATTTGCTTTTGTAACAATCTAATAATTCCGTCTGAAGTTGGGCAAAACCAACACCAAATAATAAATTGGGTTTTGCAACATCTACACTACATTCAAAAATGGCTCGTCTGATGTTTGTAGAGTCGTAAGATTTTCCTTGAGGTTTAGAGCTATAAGACTCTACCAATTCTACAAACCTTTTTTCTACACCAGGAACATTATAACCAAAAATACCAAAACATGTAATGAATATAAAAAACACCAAGTATCGTAAATACTTGGTTGAATGAAGTTTAAATAAAATGATGTAAGATATTAAGATAAAAATAAAAATAATATTTATTTTGACGGATAACATGAAAGTGATAGTAATATAAAAAACAACGTATATCATTTCCGAATATTTTTTTTGGTAAATGAATTTTATAAATGAATTGAAAATACATAAAATTAATATCGATGTAAAATAAGTAGGATGTATCCTAAAAATTGGTATTTCGTTGTAAACAAAATTTCTAAATTTAGGAACTTTATAACTATATAAAAATAAATCGAAAAAACTATATTGATTTAGGAATAATACAATATAAGTAATACAAATAATAAGACAAACATATTTTAATAAATTCAAATATAAGGTAACATTTTTATTTGAAAAAAAAATTATAGGTATATTGTTAAAAATAAAAGGTATTAAAAAGAAATATAGTGCATTTTTAATAGGAGTTAAATCGCTGAAGTTGGTCATTCTGAATATACAAAAAATAAGAATTATCCAAAAAGGTATGCTGTATATAATGATATTTTTATCAAAATTAAATTGTTTTTTTTTATATTGAACAAAAAGACAAACTAAACTTGTGATTATGAAAATGGCATTGTTTATATTCTCTTTAAACAAAGGAAAACAAAAAAACAAGCAAAACAGAATAAATAAAAAATTATTAATAAAATTGTTCATGCTATAAAAAATATTAATACTTTTGCAAAGTTAATATTTTAATTTAAACAAAAAATGAAAAAAATAATTGGTTTAGTTTTATCTGCTTTGATAATTGTTTCCTGTGGAAAAGAAAAGAAAACAGACTCTGAACAAGAAACCCTTGAAGTGAGTGGGGATAAATTTACTTTAGAAATAGAAGGAATTTATGAAAAAGACGATAGTTTGATTGTTTTTTATGAAAACGAAGGTTTTTTTGTACATGATAAACCTACAAGTGTAAAAGTAAAGGGGTCTCCATTAAATCAAAAAATAATTGTGGATATGCCAAAAAATATTTTTCCAAGTAACTTTAAACTTACTGTAAGTACTAATAAAGATCAGAAAAATTTATTAATTTCAAATGTAACCATCAAAAATGGCAAGTTATTAATTGATGGTAGTAATGATAAATATTCTAAATTATTTGCTACTGATGAATCATTTTCATGGGATGAAAAAAATTCTAGATTTACATTAAACCATTCTAATAAATATCCGCCATCATTTATAGGAACAAAAGAGTTAATAGGTTTATTAGCCACCGAATAAAATACACCCTGTATAAATAGAAAAGCTGTTCATATCATAAATGAACAGCTTTTTTTGTATTATATCAAATTATAATTTTGTAGAATTCTTTTAAATCTGGGCTTTTCTAACATTTATAACTTCATAATATATTAGCCATATAAAGAAAAAGAATTCGGGCGGAAAGTAATGCCCGTCTCGAAATAGTTTTAATAAAATATAAATAATCAACCCTTGAGATAAATAAAATTTTTTGTTTAAAAAATACTTTTTGGAATGCCATAAAAACATAATTACCACAGATATTCCAATATAGCCCATTTCAGATGCCATTCTTGTAAATAATGAATTGGCATCGTTTGCATTTGTATCTGCTCTTTTCATGACATATAAATATTTTGGAGGTGACATTCTGTGAAAATAAACATTTTTATGAACATATACATGGCTTCCAATGCCACTACCAAATGGGTGATCCTGCAGGTTTTGATTGGCAATAAATACATTACTTAATAATGCATAGGAACTCAAATTTGTATATTCTTTAAATTTTCCGGTATTGACGGCATTTAACGACTCTATTGTATCATCAACTCTTAACTTAAAAAAATTATATTCATTGTAAATATATACAAAGGTTATTAAAATAAATGGTATCGAAATTAATAGGAATAATATTCTTTTTAATGAAATATTAGGTAAAATAAAAATTAAAGCTATCCCTAAATATCCAAGTGAGGAACTAGAAATAATTAAGGTTATAAAAATTATCAAAAACGGAATGTAGTTTTTTATTTTTAAGTAGTAATAACAAGCCGGAATGACTACAATGGCATAATGTGCTGGCTCTGTAAATATGCTACATAATCGCTGATCGCCCTGGGGATTAAATGAAATACCCATAAAATACATTGGATAAGCAATAATTGCTGCCCATAAACTCATTTTTAAGTATATTTGTTTTATAATAATAAAATCAAACATCGGAATGAAATTATAATAATAAACGCCAATGATAGATATGCCAATGATTTGAGCTAAAGCATAATTTGGAGGAATACCAATAATGATATTTGCAATCAAAGCGTGTATTAGAAGCGACACTAATACGATTAAAAAGTATTTATTAATATGTATGGTTTTATTTATTAAAAAAACCAAAGTATAATTTAAAATTATAATTAGGTATAATAATTTTAAATCTATAATAAAATGAAAAAAAAAGGCTTCGGTAAAAACTGCAAAAATAGATGAATACAATAAATATTGCTTTAAATTATAATTCAATTTTTTTGATACAACCATAGATGTGTATGATTAGGGAATATGTTATTATATTTTTTGCCATTGTACATGATAAAATCTTGTTTGTTTGAAGTTATCAATACCTCGTTGTCCGATAATGGTTCTTGTATAATGGTCGTTGAATTATTAACAAATATACAATTAATTTTATAATTAGTCCAAAAATAATTATATACTAACGGATATTCCCAATCGTTTAACCCAAAACCTATTGTAGATATCGCCCCTTTATCTAAATAGTTGCTTATTATATTATATTCTTTATATAAAAATAATTGGTTTGAAAAATATTTTTTATAGCGTGTATCGTTTATCTTTATATTCTTGGTAAACTTTAGGTTGGTGATTATAGGTCTTGTGTTGTTAAATAAGTAATAAAACCCAAAACAACAAACACAACAAAATAAGGTTATTGCTACTATAAATTTTTTATGTTTTTTTATGTTATCAAAATAAATAGAAACTAGCACTGCCGAAAATATAAACATTGGAATATGGAGTCTTGTGTGCCATGGTTGCCATTTTAAATATCCCACAAACAAGATTAATTGAAATAGTATTATTAACAATACTAAGATTTGAATTATTTTATAATTGTATAAATTCTTATATAATATGTATATAGAAATTAAAACTATAAAAAACAATTGTAAAGTATTTGGTACTAAATCTTCGTGTGTTTCATTAGATTTGGGACTCAAATATTTTGCTCCATAATAATTGGTGTCTGGACTATTAATATCCAATTCATATTTTTGATGATAACTTTCGATAAAATCATTATAATATGAAGTAAAAGGAGGTATAATATGCAAACCAATGTTTTTTAACAAATTTGAGGTAAATATTTGGATATTCATCTTGTCGTTTGAAAACATTTTGGATTCTACCTTGTCAATATTCAATATATTTCTATCTATATTATAATTTCTATAAAAATGATTAAAATTTAATATAAAAATAACGATAAAAGCAAAAAAAATGTTTTTAAATATAGCAATTTCTTTAGTTTTAATTATATTATGACATATAAAAAGAGCCAATATTACTATTATAGGAGCTATAAATAAGTATGCAGTACCTTTTGTAAAAATTGCCAATCCAATTGAGAGTCCAAGAAAAATAAAATTTTCAACATTAGATCGTAAATAAACACGTATAGAAAATAATGCTGTGGTGATAATAAAAAAACCACACACTATATCGTTTTTAGTTGTAGTAGCTTCTAGTAAAATGGATGGTGTGCTAATAAAAAAAACAATCCCAATTAATTTACTTAACCTAGTTGTATTTGTAATGTCTAAGAGGGTATAGAATGATACTGCTGTTAATAATAAGAAAAATAGTTGTACACTATTGGCTAAATAATCATTACCTTGTAATAAACAAACATGTAAAATAAAAAATTCACTAAAAGGGGGTTGATATAAATGCCTTAAAATATTGGTTTGAAAATGTGAAACAGATTCATTACTTATCCAAAACATTATACGTGACATGTGATAAGTTAATGAATCCCAGTTGTTTGGTGGATATATCAATCCTTGAAAGAGTAAGCAACTAAAAAAAAGGAGGATTAAAAAAGATATACGTTTTTCAATATTTGAAAATAATTTAAATTGGGCGTTTAAAAATTTAGGTAATTTTAAAAGTGATTTTGTTTTTATCAAATAAATTACATTTATGCCAGAAAATAGTAGCCAAAAAAATAATATTACTGTAAAATTAAGTAGGTTTAAATAACTTAATAATTCTGTAATAATTACTAATATACAAAAAAATAATAGGCTTGTTTTGATTATAACGTCTATACATTTCTCGTTTTTAAAAAACTGAAAACCCGAAAAAAGTAATAATAAATAAGATATGTATATAAGCATAAAATTAATTTTTAAATTCTACATTTATTTCTTAGAAACATTTATCACGGAAAGCCCAATTTTATTGAAAGTAATATAATCTGCAAATTTGAATATTGGGACTAATAGATTGAATATACCCATTTGACCTTCTGGAATAGTTTTTTTCTTTAAGATATTTCCAGAAAAATACCAACCAAAGATACCTATAAAATTAAAAGAAAACGTATGTTGAATTGTTAAGCCATTTTTTGAAATTATTTTTTTTAAGCTATTTGGAGTATATCTTCTAAAGTGTTCTAACTCAACATCAAACGAGTTGAAAAGGGCTTGATAAGCTGGGACTAGAATGATCAGTACACCATTTGCTTTTAGTAATTTTTTACAATTCTCAATGGCTTTTTCGTCATTTTCTATATGCTCTACTACGTTTAAAGCAAAAACTGTATCAAACGTTTCTAAATACTCTTTATACTGTGAATCAAAATTTGGATGAACCAAATCAATCTTTACAATTGGGTTAGTATATTTTTTTTTTAGGATTTCGCAATAATTTTCTCTTAAATCACTTAGTGTAATATCATATTTATCTTTAATAAAATACTTAGAAATATTACCTATACCACTTCCTATTTCAAGTATTTTGCCTTTACAATTTTTTTTGATGGTATGATACATCCATTCGTTAAATTTATCTGCTTTTTCTATCACGTTTAGTGTGATATGTCCTTCTACATCTATTTCTTTTATATTATGCTCCATCTTATTTTGCTTTAAATAAACCATATTTTATTATACAATATATTGCTCTAAAACCATCTTTCCATCCAATTTTTTTACCCTCTTCATAAGTTCTACCATAATAAGAAATGCCAACTTCGTAGATTCTAATTTTGGGTATTCTAGCTATTTTGGCTGTTATTTCAGGCTCAAATCCAAATCTATTTTCTTTTAAAGATAAGGACTGAACAATTTTGGTGTCGAATAATTTATAACAAGTTTCCATATCTGTCAAGTTCAGATTTGAAAACATATTGGATATAAAAGTCAAAAATTTATTTCCAATTGTATGCCAAAAAAAGGAAATTCGATGAGGCTTTCCTCCCATAAATCTACTACCATATACAACATCTGCAAAACCATCTACAACGGGTTTCAACAACAAATTATATTCTTGTGGATCGTATTCTAAATCTGCATCTTGAATTATTAAAAATTCACCCGTTGCTTTTTTTATACCCGTATGTAATGCTGCTCCTTTTCCTTTATTTTGATGATGCTTGTAGTATTGAATATTCAACTCAGCATTGTTTTTAATGTAAGATAATACCGCTTCCTCAGTATTGTCATTAGAATAATCATTAACTATAATTATTTCTTTTTCTATTCCTGCTATAAGTTGAGTTTCTTTTAACTTATTCAAAATAATATGTATTGTTTTTCCCTCGTTGTAAGCGGGTATAATTACAGATAATTTGTGCATCATAATTTATCTTTTTTATAAAAAATCCCATCTACCTCTAGTTGTTTTCCGGTTGAATGATCAAAAAAACCATTTTCTATGGCTAATAGTTCAAATCCTAATTGTTCTATATTTGATTTCATTTTTTCAAATGTTATTGTCCCTTTATAACTTGGTATCAATGACATTTCTATTTGTATTCCTTTTATTTTATTTAAGGAATTAGTAGCTCCTTTCAATACAAATTCTTCGTATCCTTGAGTATCTATTTTCATATAAATATTGTTACCACTTATATTTAAACTTTCAAAAATAGTATCTAAAGTTTTTACTTCTATTGCTTCTTTTTCTATGAATTTTGCTTTTGGTGCTGCCTGTGTTAGCAACGGCAAGTCATCAAGCATAGAGCTACTTACAGAATTATGTGAAATATTAATATAGGTTTTTTCGTTTTTATCGCCCAAAGAATAATTATAAACACTCCAATTTTTACTTTGTTTTGCGTTTTTTTGCAAAGTTTCAAAAGCTTTTTGAGTTGGTTCAAATGAAATGATAGCTCCTTTGTAGCCCAAACTCCTCATCAAACATCCATATTGACCAATATTTGCACCAATATCTAGTATTACATCTATGTTATGGTACTCTAATAATTTAATTCTTCTTACTAATTCATCATTTGGATATTTTATTACATCTATATGAAACAAGCTATTTAAACTTCTTTTTACTTTAAGCAAAAAATTTTTATTTTTGTATAAAAATGAATTCATTTATTCCTTATAATTATTAATTAAATTTTGTCTAATATATTGTAACAGTATTTTGGTATTAAAATAGCCCAAATTATACTAATGATTACTGAAGACAAAACTACACTATTTATTCCAAATTTTAAATTAATTAAAACTAAAGTTAATGGAATCTTAAAAAACAACCCTATTATTAGTAAAATCATATAATAATTAAGTTTGCCAATTCCGTTCAAAAAATTGCTGTAAAAACTAAAAAATATTCGCAATGCGGTGAGCAATGCTACCCAAATGATCAAACTCGATGAAGTAGTCAAACTATTTCTTGTCCATAATTTTAAAATATAAGGATATAAAAAACCAGCAACAACAATACACAACACCATGACAACAAATAGTCTATTGAATAATTTAAATTGTTTTAATAATTTTTTTTGTTCTTTTTCTAAGTAATTTTTTGTAAACATACTCCAAAGAGGCGAAAATGCAGCAATAATTATCATTAATGGAAACTGAAAATATTTTGTAACAAAATCATACGCTGCAATATGATTTGGTCCAAAATAATAGGAAATGATATAACTATCTATTGTAAAAATAAATATCATCGAAAGTTGGATAATCATATATTTTGTTCCCAATTTGATACTTTCTAAAAATAATTTTTTTGGAAAATCACCTTTTATAAATAGATTCATTTTTTCGATTATAAAAAATCGTATGGTAAAAAATAAATTTACTATAAAGCAAAAACCGCCATTGATAATTGTTATTGCTATTAATTTATTTGAATATGAAATATTTTTGTAAAAATGATGTAAAAAAAACAATAATATCATAAAGCCAAACTGATTGATGAATATTGAAAGTTCGGCATATTTACCTTTTAAAAATGCAACATATAATGATTTATGAATGTTTGCTATAAAATTTAGGCAAAAAAATAAAAAATTTAGTAGAAATAATTTTTTTAAATAATTTTCAGGATAGATATTTAGATTGAAAATGGTTCCCAAGTGATTTGTAAACACAAAAAAAGTAAATATTAAAAAAAGTAATAGTGCAATATAAGCCGATGTTTTGTAAGTAGATTTGATGTATAACTGTAATAATTTTGTATTGCCTTCTAATATCAAATGGGGTATTTTTGTTTTTAGTGCACTTTGAATACCAAAATCCATCAATAAAACCCATTGAAACATTGTAAATACTAAATTCCAAAGACCATAATTTTCTTTATCCAAATATCGTAATAACAAACTCATTGAAACAAACAATGACAGTCCTGATAGTGATTTATAAAATCCACTTAACACAATATGATTGTTTTTTAAACTAGATAATGTAAAATATTGTGTCATGTAAAAGCTTTAAAAAAGAATGCAAAGTTATTCTAATTTTTTGTTATTTTTGTGCTGTTTTTAATAAATAATCTATTCTGAATGACCTATCAATCTGTTTCTATTTTAGGGATACCTTTTTATAAAGGCAAAGCCAATCAAGTGTTTGATTTATTAAATACGAGCGGAGGCCTGCTTACGGTGCCTGCAGCTCCTGGACTTGCCAATATTCCAAACGATGCCCACTATTATCAGGCCTTGCTCCATTCGGATATTATCATTCCAGATAGTGGTTACATGACCCTGATTTGGAATCTTTTTTTTAGTCCAAAGCTTCACAAAATTTCTGGATTAGAATTTATCAACTATTTTATTGACAATATTTCGAGTTTGAAAAATAAAAAAATATTTTTGATCAACCCTTCAGATTTGGATGGTCAAATCAATCAAAAATATTTTGGAAGTCTTGGCCATACCATTTCCGACCAGAATGTATATACGGCTCCTTTTTATGAACAAAACACTCATGATGAACAGTTGTTAAATCAAATTAATTTACAAAAACCAGACTGGATTATTATTAATATTGGTGGCGGTACTCAAGAAAAATTAGGCCTTTTTTTAAAACAAAATTTATTTTACAAACCAGTCATCATTTGCACTGGAGCTGCTCTTGCTTTTAAAACAGGGCGTCAAGTTCAAATCCCAAAATGGATAGATTATATTTATTTAGGTTGGTTACACAGATGTATTTCAAGCCCAAAAAACTACATCCCAAGGTATTGGAATAGTTTTAAATTGTTCTTCTTGCTAATTAAATACCAAAACAAACCTATCACCGATATTTTTTAATTACTAACGCTTTTTTGGTAATTATTTTTTGTGCATGATCTCATCATACCAAATTTATTTAGATAGAGGGTAACACCCCCAACTGTAGGGCTTTTAATATCAAACCTGCTGTGCTTTTGATTTGAAGTTTTACAAAAATATTTTTGCGATGGGTTTCTATCGTATGTTTGCTGCTATTGAGCCTATTTGCAATTTCTTCTGTGGTTAGTTCTTGGGCTATTAGTTTGATAATTTCTTTTTCTCGTGGGCTTAATATATTTTTATTAAACTCAAATGAATTGGTTTTTTTTTCAATATGCCAAAAAACTTTTTGGTTTCTATGCACAATGTCTTCGATGGCAGTTATCAGTTTGTCTTTTTCTGTTTCTTTTAATAAATAACCATCTATGTCTTCGTAGGTTTGTAAATTTCCAAACATACTAACAACTAAAATTTTAATACCTACATGTTTGTTTTTTAGAGCCTTAATAAATTCGATGCCATTCATATTGGGCATAGAAATGTCTGTTATGATAATATCGGGCAAGTCTAAAGCTATTTTATTGAGGGCCAGCTGGGCATTGTTTACAGCAAAAACTATTTCAAAATTGCTTTTTTGAGACAATACCGAAACCATTCCGTCTAAAAACATTTGATGATCGTCAACTAATCCAATTCTAATATTCATGTTTCTTTGTTTGTTTTTATCTAAGTTAGAAAACATCAATAATGACACAAGTTCCATGCCCTAGTTCAGATTCTATGGTCATTTGTCCATTGATGCTTGTAAGTCTTTCTTCTATATTTTTTATGCCTATACCTTTTGCTTCATGGGTTTCAAATCCTATCCCATCGTCTTCAACCATAATATTAATTCGGTCGTTGTGTTGGGTAATCGAAAGGCTAACATGTTGTGCTTGTGCATGTTTTTCGATATTGGATAGCAATTCCTGAAAAATACGATACAAATGATGGACCGCATCTGAAGGTAACGCTAAAAGAATGTCGTCTGGAAAACAATAAACATCAATTTGAAAAAGACCCCTGTTTTGGTAATTATCACGGAGCTCACCTAGTAAATTTTCCAATGTACGATTGGCAATATAATTAGAACTCAAATTGTGCGATATGGCCCGTAACTCGCCAAATACTTTTCCAATTTGTTGGATGGTTTCATTCAAATGAATGTCTGGATTTTTAGACTGCAAACTAGACAATTGCAGCTTTATGCCGGCCAACTCTCCTCCAACACCATCGTGAATTTCTTTGGCAATACGGTTGCGTTCTTGGTCTTGCCCTTCTACTAAACCCAAAACGTGTTTCAACTCCCTATCCTTTTCGAGTTGTTTTTTTTCTTGTTCGGCTAAAATTAATTCGTTTTTGCGAATGATTTTTTGAGTACGAATGCGGTTTCTGTAAAAAACGATGACTACAATAATGCCTAAAAAAAGTAAAAATGCGAGTCCAATAAACCCCCTTTTTTTATTACTTTCTATCACTTTTTCTTTAGACAACAAATTGATTTTCAGGTTCTTTTTATCTACTTCATATTTGGTAATGATATCGTCAAAAGCCTTACTTTTTGCTACGCTAAAAAGGCTGTCTTGCAATTCATAATGTTTTTTTTGATAACCTAAAGCCTCTTTGTATTGCCCTACTTCAGTATAATACCCAGAAATGGCTTTATACAAACTGGCTTTTTGCTCTTTGTTAAAACCTTTTTGGGTGAGAGCCAAAGCTTTTTTGTAATACTTTATAGATTCGGAATATTTTTTTTGACTTTTGTAAATGCCTCCTAAATTAAAGTATATATAAAAGTACTTATCTTTATTATTTAGAATTTTGGCTAACTTTTCAGCTTTTTTGATACAATTTAATGCTTTTTCAGTTTTTTGCAAATCATATTCATCTATATATATAGTACCTAAATTAATCAAAATATCGCATTGAGTATTGACATCGTCCAATTCTTGTGCAATTTTATAGGCTTTCAAATGATGCTCAATAGCCAACGGTCGGTTTTTATCACGTATCAAACCACCAACATTAATATGAATAGCCAACAAATTATCTTTCAGGTCGTTGTCTCGGGCTATTTTTTCGTTGGTTTTATAATATGACAATGCTTTTAGAGTATCCTTTTTATAACTATATAATAATCCTAAATTGATATAAACATCACTTAGATGTTTAGTCAATTGGTGAGCAGTTGCAATTTTTAATGATTGAATCATTTTTTTTAAAGCGTTTTCATATAATCCCTTATCCATATCTATATTTCCTAACTGATTATATGCACCTGCTAAAATTTTATAATTCTTTGATTTTAAAGCGTATGGAAGTGATTTGTAAAAATAAGCTGTTGCCAGTTTAGTGTCAGATTTCATCGTGTAAAAATAAAATCCCATATTATAATTACATCTCGACAACAAAAAATCGTCTTGCAAGGATTGACTTTCTGATAAAGCTTGTTGGATATATTTTAAGGCTTTATCGGGGTTAGAATTGATATTGGCCGCAAACAAATCGATCAGTTGGCTTACATGTGCCTGTTGGGTTTGAGGATATAACAAGGTGCTATAGCCCAAACCAAACATCCATGCAATAAGATACAATGGTCTGTTGGATATTCCCAAAAAAGCGTTTTGTTTCAAAAACATTTTCAAAAGCATAAGTTGATTATAACACGTTATAAAACACGAGCCTTTTTTGGGGTAAGGCTTTTTTTTATCATCAAAAACAAGTGCAGTAGGATTCCTTGTTTTTTTAAAAGTCAAAAATAATAAAAAATACCTGTTTTATGGTATGTTTTTAAAAGTAATTGTAAATTAGCTTTGTCAAATCATTAAAGAATTGTTTTTATGAACACTTTTAAGTATATTTTTATTTTATTTTTTACAAGCTTTGTAGCTCAAGCACAATATGTTGTAGCGGGATCATCTCCTGTTACAATAACCTTTACAGCCGATTATTTTAATGCCTCTTTTTATTTTCAACAAGAATTAATAGTTACTAATTTGCAAGACGTTGCTATAAGCGGATCGTTCATTGCGGAAGAAGGGGTATATATCAAGCCAATGACCAATACTACCATCCTATTGGTACCCACTACTACAACTAGCGGAAGCCCCCACAGTAATAACGACAATTCGCTAACAGAAGTGGGAAACGGAACTATAATTGCGAAAAAAGGTGGTTCAACAGGAAAAGTAACCATTTTCCCAAATCCTGTACAGGCTAATTTAAGTTTTAGTTTGGACCACGAATTTGTGGATCGATACGAAATTTATGATGCCACGGGCCAAATAATAACAAGTCAAACTATAGTTCCTACACAATCCAATACAATAGCAGTTTATACTTTGCCTAGCAATGCAACCTACATTTTAAAGCTCCATTTAACCAATAATACCTACCTTAATGTTCAATTTATTAAAAATTAAAGAAAATGTTTAGGTATTAATAAGTAGAATTTTTAAAACCGAAACCCATATCGTTCCGCTCCACAATATAGGAGCGGCTCGGTATGACAACATTACAAAATTAGAGCGATACCCGAAAAGCTTAAAAATAGAGTAGGGACAACTAAAAAAAACAAAACAATGAAAAAATTAATTTTTACGGCAGCACTTTTGGCTGCGGGAATGACTTATGGACAAATGGCCACTCCAAACGGAACAGTAACCACCACAACGAATCCAACAACCGGAAATGTGGGTATAGGTACTACAACACCAACACAAAAATTAGATGTGGCTGGTTTTATTCATGCAAATGGATTAGAAATAGGGAAATTAAATGAGGATGGGATAATATACCTTAAAAGGGCATTAGATGGTAATAGTAATGGTATTATTAATGTACAAAATGGTAATACTCTCAATATTCATCAAGGGGGTGGATTAGGTTCAAAAATAGTTATGAATACAAACGGTATTGAGTTAAAAACTGAAAATTCGTTAAGTCCATACAATATTGATACAAGGTTAATTGTAAAACACCATACAGGTAATGTTGGAATTGGTACATTAGACCCAAGTGCAAAATTAGATGTTGTAGGCACTACCAAACTGAATGGACAAGTTGGTATAGGACAAACTTTTGGTTCATTTCCAACAACAGCTGGAAGTGTAGATGTTTCAAATTATAAATTATTTGTAAATGGTGGTGTTTTGGCAAACGAAATAAGAGTGCGAACAGGTTGGGCAGATTATGTTTTTGCAAAAGATTACGCATTAAAACCTATTGCAGAGGTAGAAAAATTTATTGCTTCAAAAGGACATTTGCCAAACGTTCCTTCGGCTGCAGAAGTAGCAGATAGTGGCATCAATGTTGGGGATATGGCACGTATTCAGCAAGAAAAAATCGAAGAACTGATGTTGTACATCATCCAACAAAACAAACGTATTGAAGCACTTGAGGCAAAAGTAAACCGTCAATAAACATAAAACCAACTTTATGCAATAGAATAGAAAGTAATTCTATTTATTGACTTATAAATTTACATAAAAAATTTTATCGTAATAATTTTATTCCTTTTTTCAAAGGGACAGGGTATTTTTTAACCATTTTAAAAACAAATAAAAATGAAATCTAATCCAATATACACCATCATATTGTTGTTGCTAACCACATTTGGTTTTGCACAAAACAACGAAATAACAGGTACTTTAACTTTACCAACAGTCAATAGTATAACCCCCATAGCTTCAAATGGCAAAGTGCTTACATTAGACAATTCGGGCAAAGTAATTTTAGCCAATACCAGCAGCGGCACTGGTAATGCTACAAACGTTTATACCATAAAATCCATCAATTCGCCTGCTATTTTAGGGGCCAATATAACGGTTGATAATACTAATACATTTCTAAATGATGCCATAAACGCTGCTATAAATGATACCATTAATTTTAAATACAAGAAAATTTATATCCAAGAAGGGAATTATAAAATGAATGGAAGTGTAATTTTAAGCAATAAAAAAGGGATTACTATTGAGGGAAGTGGAAACAGTACTATTATTACACCTTTTACAAATATGGATATGGGTTTAGCCTTTTTCAAAGTAGAAAATAATAGTTATTACAATACCATAAAAAACCTATGTCTTGTACCAGAAGTGTTTAACGGCCAAGTTTCTACTGCAAAAATAAATTCATGTATAGAATTAAAAGACGGAGATAAAAATATATTTGAAAACATTTTAATTGGTCAAGTAAATAATGATGAAGGTGTGGTTAATAGTTATTATTGTATGACTTCACCAACCCCTATACACATCATCGCTCAAGGAGAGGCAGACTTTAATACTTTTAGAAACATCAGCTTCAAAAGAAGTTTAGGAGGCATAGTTATAAATACATCTCTAGGGGCTTTTAACGGTAATACTTTTGAAAACATTAGTTTTGACAAAGCAACTGTTGGTATAGAATTCGTTGATAGTGATCCTGCTGATCTTTCTTTTAGACCAAATGATAATATTTTTAATAAAATAAAGTTTCAAACAACAACTAACCCTAGTAGTGATTTAGTATTAATTGACCAACTAACAACACATGTTGTAAAAAATGTTATAGGCAGAAATAATACATTTAGAGATTTCGATATTTTTGACTGGAAAGAATCCTCTCCAAATAATAAATTAACGTATGTTATTAATGTAAGTGAAAATGCTGATAGGACTGTTATTGAAAATTTTGATACAGAAGGCCGAACTAATAATGGTACATCAGAAACTAGAGATAAATATTACAAAGACGAAGGACATCATACGCAGTTTATTAATAATGGTATTGGTAGAGGTGGAACAGATAACATACTTAGAGGTATAAATGATTATTATATAGAAGGAGTTGAAAGAACAACTTATCCAACCTCACTAAATGATACTAATAAAAATCATTTGGCGTTTAAAAATTTTGGAAAAGTATTGATACAGAATAATGAGAACAATTGGGGTAGTTCACAATTAACATTTCAAAATTATGAATTTTTTACTATAGGGAATAACACAAAAACACCTAAAGATGATAATATTTATAACGGAATAAGCAGGTTAAATATAAATGGAACGAAAGTGTTTTATGGAACAAGTATAAATACATTATTTAGCAAAAGAGGAGTATTAGGAATTAATTGTGAACCTGGAATCTCAACAGATTCTGAATTATCTACATTTAATCCAGATCCTTGGAACGAGTATGTTTTTAGAGTTAATGGTAATATTTCACTCCGTAATTTAGCAAGCACTAAAGAACTTTTATATGTTAATTCAGCTACAGAAAGTATTTTAATTGGTGCAAATAGTGTAAATGCAAAGTACATATTAGAAAAAGCAGAAAATGCGGGATATAATCTTTTAGTAAATGGCAAAGTAAAAGTAAAAGATGAAATATTAGTAAGCAATGTTGGATGGGCTGATTATGTATTTAAAAACGATTATAAATTGCAGTCGCTAGCAGAGGTTGAAAGTTTTATCAAACAAAATGGTCATTTGCCTAATATGCCATCGGCTCATGAAATAGAAACAAACGGATTGCCTTTAGCAAGTATTAGCACCAAACAACAAGAAAAAATTGAAGAGCTCACGCTGTACCTAATCAATCAAAAGAAAGAAATTGACGAGTTGAAAAAATTAGTTCAACAACTTGTTGCAAATACCCCACAAAGATGAAAACTATATTAATATTTGCCTTGTTTTTTGCGCTACAAATCATGGCTGCTCAACCCGAAACTTTTTGTTCTCCAGCACCAGTAAATGCCAATACCGCTGTAGCTATTTCATTTTCGGCAACAAATGTCCCTGTAAATAATGGTAAGTATTACACCAATCAAGCCATTACTACTACTGGAACGCTAAATGTAACAAATAATAAGTTTTATTCAGCAACAAAAGTAAGTCTTACAAATGGATTTAAGGCTGTTCCTTTGGTTACAGGTAAGTTTATTGCAGCTGTTGGGCCTTGTAATAATGTTTCTTCTAAGGAAACAATTGTAACAGATACAATAATTGCTAAACCCGCCATAGAACAAGTGGCTATAAGTGAGGTAGATGTTGTGCTGTTTCCCAATCCTGCCGATCAATTTTTGAATATCAATCTAGGTAATATTGACGCAAATAGGATAGCAATAATTGGAATTGATGGTAAAATAATTTTTCAAAGAAGTATAGATATTTCAGACAAAACAGTAACTATCGACGTTGGAATGTTGGCAGAGGGAATTTATAATTTGATTGTTTCAAGTGATAACAATGTTGTAACTAAACATTTTGTAAAATCAAAATAAAGACCAACTTACTGCATCATTACTTTGAAGCGGGTGTCCTAAAAAGTTGAATTTTCAAGGCTTTATATTTTTATCTCATTACTATTTTAGTGTTTTAAATGTATAAAAATGAAATTTTAACTTTTTGGGACATCTTTTTTTTGTAAAAAACAAATTACACCAAATGTACAATATAAAATAGCCCAATCTATTGGTTCTTTTTTGCTAAAATGAGTCAAAAAATATAGTTTCGTAGCCCAGCTATGCAACGATTTTTTTTTAATTTTTTTCTAAAAAATAACAACGCATCTTTGGACTATTTTATAAATATATTTGGTATTAAAAAGGTTTGTTTTGCAATATCCAATTATAAGTAATATTAATACCCTCCTCTAACGAAGTTTGGGCTTTCCAACCTAATTGATTGATTTTAGAAACATCTAAAAGCTTTCTTGGGGTTCCATCGGGCTTGGTTGTATCAAAAATAATGTTGCCCGTATAGCCTACAATTGTACTTATTATTTGTGCTAGTTCAAAAATGGTTACATCTGTTCCGGTTCCAACATTTATAGTATCTTCGCTTTCATAGTGCTCCATCAAAAAGCAACAAGCCTCGGCCAAATCAGATACAAAAAGAAATTCTCTCAGAGGTTTTCCTGTTCCCCACAAGCTAACTTCAGGAACATGATTTTGTTTGGCTTCGATAAATTTTCGCAACAAAGCAGGCAAAACATGCGAATTTTGAAGGTCGAAATTATCATTTATACCATATAAATTAGTAGGCATTGCCGATATAAAATGGCAACCATATTGTTTTCTATAAAACTTACACATTTCAATTCCAGCAATTTTTGCAATCGCATACGCTTCGTTTGTGGGTTCGAGGCTTCCTGTAAGCAAATATGTTTCTTTGATGGGTTGAGGAGCTAGTTTTGGATAAATACATGAACTGCCCAAAAAGAGTAATTTTTTTACTTGATTTAAATAAGCAGCATGTATAACATTATTTTGAATCATCAAATTATCATATAAAAAGGCAGCTGGATAAGTATTATTTGCTAGAATACCACCCACTTTTGCTGCCGCCAAAAATACATACTCTGGCTTTTCAGATTCAAAGAAATCTAAAACTTGTTGTTGGTTTCTTAAATCTAATACTTTGGAATTTTTCTCTATAATATTAACAAATCCTTTTGCTTTTAGGTTTCTAACAATTGCAGATCCTACCATTCCGTTTGATCCTGCAACAAATATTTTAGCAGTTTTAGTAAACATTGTTTTTATATTGGGTTACATATTCTAGGTCGTGTTGCATCATAATTTGAACTAATTTTTCAAAAGATGTTTTGCGTGGATTCCAGCCCAATTGTGTTTTGGCTTTATTTGGATTACCCAAAAGGGTTGCTACTTCAGCTGGTCTGTAATATTTTGGATCAACCTCAATTAGTGTTTTTTGTGTTTTGGAATCAATTCCTTTTTCGTTTGCTCCTTCGCCTTGCCATGTTAAGGTGATGCCAATTTCGTTGAATGCTAATTCGCAAAATTCTTTTACACTATGTTGTTCTCCAGTAGCAATTACGTAGTCTTCTGGACAATCTTGCTGGAGCATAAGCCACATACACTCTACATAATCTTTGGCATAGCCCCAATCTCTTAAAGAATTTATATTACCAAGATACAATTTTTCTTGCAATCCAGCAGCAATTCTGGCTGCAGCAAGTGTAATTTTTCGTGTAACAAATGTTTCCCCTCTTCTTTCGGATTCATGGTTGAATAAAATACCATTTACTGCAAAAATTTGATAGGATTCTCTGTAATTTTTTGTAATCCAATACGCATACATTTTCGCTACTCCGTAAGGAGAACGAGGGTAAAATGGGGTTGTTTCTGTTTGAGGTATTTCTTGCACTTTACCATATAATTCTGATGTTGATGCCTGATATATTTTGGTAGTAGATTCTAATCCACAAATTCTGATTGCCTCTAATAATCGAAGTGTACCAATAGCGTCTGTTTGTGCCGTATATTCTGGCAATTCAAACGAAACTTTCACATGCGATTGTGCTGCTAAATTGTATATTTCATCCGGTTTTAAAGCTTGTATTAGTCGAATCAAATTCGTAGCATCGGTCATGTCTCCATAATGAAGTTTTATTTTTTGTTGTGCATGCAAATCTTTGATAAGATTATCAATATATAAATGTTCTATTCGCTCCGTGTTAAAGGTGGAGCTTCGACGGATAATTCCATGAACTTCATATCCTTTTTCCAATAAAAATTCGGCCAAATAAGATCCATCCTGTCCATTAATGCCCGTTATCAATGCTTTTTTCATGCTGTCATTTTAAAAAACACAAAGCTACTATTTTAAATGATTGGTTGTTGTATTTTTATTTCACTTTGCTAAAAAAATTAAAAAAGGGATTTGTAAGTTTTATCGTTATTGTAATGCTGCTTTTTAAAAACCTTTACAAAAACATCAAATTTTATAATTCTTGAATCTGCCAAACGAATGAAACCGCTATTTTATAAACAAGTATTGGGTATTATTTCACATTGTTCATAAAAATAACCGTAAGATTTTTATTTGTTTTTGATTTAAAAAACCATTAAGTAAGATTGAGGTGATAAGTCATCATTTTAGTCCTTTTTACATCTATTTTGATTTCAAACATTAAATAACGTTCTTGTTTCTTGATAAAAAGCCAGATGCTATTTTTGAAAATAAGTTTCCAATTCGTAAGGATTTGTTATTTTTGATATAATTTTAAGGTTTTTATCCATCAAAATATAGGTTGGTGTGGCGTTTAAGTAATAGTCTTTTGCGGCTTGGCTATCCCAACCTTTTCCGTCACAAAAAGTAATAAAAGGAGCTCCTTTATAATAGGCTTCAAAAGCTTTGACATCAGTATCAATCGATATATATATAAATTCAATATCTATTTGTTTTTGCAATCTGCCATAAATACCTACCAATGAAGGATAATTTGATTGACAATTTGGACACCAACTCGCCCCAAATATTACAAATTTGTAGGTGTTTGATAGGTTTAATAAATTTTTATTTTCAGATAAAATGATGTTTGGAGCAGTATTCCCAATAGCTAATTTTTGATATTGTTCAAAGATACTTTGGGTTTTGACATCTAAATTACAATTTGTTTCGTTTAACATAGCTAATGCTATTTGCGAAGCAGGTGCTATGTATCCTTTTTTTTCTAACCAATTAAAACAAAATGTAGCTATTTCTTGTTTTCGAAGTGGGTCTGTTTTTAAGTCATCCAACCAAACTTGGTTAGCTATTATTAATTGAGCACTAAGTGATGTACTAGGAAATACTTTTTCTAACATTTGATAATAATTAACAAGCCATTCTTTAATTAGTCCAGAATGCCATATTTTATTGTCGTTAAAATGGGTCTGTTTATAGCATGTAGCCAATTCAGAGTTAATATATTCGGTTTCCGTTTTAATATTTTCAATAGCTGCAATACATTTTCTAAATTTTATATAACTACTTACATAAAGTTGTGGGTTTATTTTCTTATAAAAATCGGTTATTTTTGTATTCTGAAATGCAAGTTCGTCTTTTAACCATTTTTTTTGTGCTTCCGTATCTTTATATAACGGTAATAAATAAGAAAGTGCGGGTATTTTTTTTTGAATATCTTGATTTAGAGCAATCGCTTTTTCAAAAAATTCATTTTCTGTTGAATTTTTAAATTCAAGTGTTTTAAAATCGGTAAGGTCATCCCATTTTATTTCAATATCTTCACCCGCTAACAAAACGATGATATTGGAAGCTCCTTTTGATTTTAAAATGCTCGAACCAATATAGTCTTTCGGATATTTCAAAATAAAATTTCCATCCAAATCGGTATTGGTTTTAGCTAGTTCATATTCTTTTAATCCGTCAAATCCCCAAAGGCTTATGTCATTAGATAGTACTTTTGAAAAACGACCTTTGATACTTTGAGCTTTTAGATGAGCCGAACACAATAGTAAAAAACAGATAAAAATTCTCATCTTTAATTTTGTTTTAGAATAGACGCCAAATTTACATAAAACTATCTGTTTCTGAGCACAAATAGCCTGTATAAAAAAGGCTCCATTAAAAAAAATTAATAGAGCCTTTTTATAAAAAAATGATATTAATATAGCACTACCATTGCTTTGTTGCAGTACTTAATGTTTGAGCATAAAGCGTAAACGGAGTTGGATATGCAGAGGCAAATGAATTTGAATTAGAATTTGAATTATAACTTGTCCCTGTTCCAATAGGATATGTTTGTACTTGTCCCAATTGTGCTATATATATTGCAAAAAAGGAGTCTGATCCAGCTGCAGTTTTAGCAGTTGGTCTTTTGAATACAAAATAATAATTAGTACTTGCATTTCCAGATCCTGTAGAAGGGGTTGTCCCTCCATAATTAGTATATCCAGAAATATGAGTTGCACTTGTTTTTAATTGCATTCCCGCCATAGAGGTTACTGAACTACTCCATGTTCTAACCTGAAATGCCATGATGTAGTTACTAGCAGGTATTTTAGTATTACTATTACTATTTGTTGACAATGTATTATTTCCTGAAAAACTTTGTGGATTTGCTGAGTCTGTTGCAATAGTAGCATCTGATAATCCGCTTTTTCCAGCTCCTAAAATCAAAGCAATTTTATCATATTCAGATTTGGTTATGGCTACTGCATTATCAATAGCAGCAGCATCATAATTGGTACAACTTGTGCAACCCGCTTGAGCTAAAGCTCCTCTAATAGCATCAAAAATGGGAATGGTACAACCGCCTGCAAAAGCATCTACCGTAATATCGAAAACCGTGTTGCTAGTACCTGTAAATGTTCCCGTAAAACTATAAGTCATATTGCCCGATGCAGCATAAGTGCCCGAGTTTCTGGTAAATGTGATGCCATTTGCAGTAATGGTTTCGGCAGGGTAGTTTTGTCCTGTATTACCCGCAGTATATGGAATTGCAATTGTTCCCGTGTAGGAGTTGCCATTTGTTAGTACCCAGTCGTTTGTAGAAACAATAGTATTTCCACAACTGAAAGTAGCCGCTGGATCTACAGTACGTGTAAACGTACAAGACTGCCCACCAAAGGTTAATGGAAAACTGGCTGTTCCTGGGCCACTTGGGGTTCCAGTGATACTAAATACTAAGTTTCCTGAGGTACCAATTAGTCCAGGTGCAAGTGTTGCAGTAAGCCCTGTTACTCCAGTTGAATTGACCGGTACTTGATTGAATTTTCCGCTATTTCCACCAGAATATGGTACAGAAGTAGTTAAATTGCTAAGTGCCAATCCCATTTTTAGAGTTCCTGTGTGTGTAGCTCCAGCACAATTTAATGTAGTAACCGTAGCTGCTGGAGTGTTGTCTTTTATACATCTAATGGGATACCCATCTCCTTTAAGTCCGCTACTAGTTTGTGTACCCGCATTATAAATTCTCATTCGCATAGCTCTAAATACTTCTACTGCGTTGGTATTACTCCAATAAAAAGTTTCTTGTCCTTCAAAATCTACTTGGCCTGTTGATGAAGTCCGAAATCCTGGTATGGTAATTTTTAAGGTAGCAGCGGCAGCGGTTGTGTGGTTATTAATGTTTGCCGCTGTGATATAGTTAGACCACTCCGTTAACGAAGGTACTCTAAATCCATAAGGGCATGGATTATTAGTACTAGTTTCGCTGGCCCAAAGTGTAGTTGAAGAGTTCACCCTCCAGTCATCTTTTTTAATAAAAAGTGCATCTGTAGGTGCATCATTTTGTGTTAAAGTTTCCCCATTTACTTGTGCTGCTAAGGTAGCAGTAGTATAAGTTATTAAATCATGTCCATCGCTTGGTCTTCCCCATTGGAACATATTTCCATAAGCATTTGTATCTGTTCTAGAAGTAGCTTGTCCATTTGGATTAAAACTTGCACTATTTACATTGGTATAATTGGCTCCCAAATTGTTATTCAACCAAATATTACCATCTTCAGCTTCTATTGGCAAATACAAAAATTGGTGTCTGTTTTCGGTTCCTGCACCTCCATTGTCGGCCAAACCAAATTTCTTATCTGGAATACCTGAAATTGCACGAATACTAAAATAGGAGTTACTACCGAAACTGTCGTATGGATAACTAAATGTTCCTAATAAAATACCTAAAACATCGTCTCCAATACCTCCATTTATATCCAATTTTTTGATGTTAAGTGTACCGCCCACAGCTTTTATGGTTGCAATAATACTTTTAGTACTAGTAGTATAAGATTGTGATGCCCATGACAAATTTAAATCTCTGCTTATACCATCTTCTGTTAAACTAGCATCAATTGTAATATTTGTACTATAAGCAGGTAATGTACCAGATCCAGTAGCTGAAATAGGTATTTTATAAGTAAATCCAGAAGTTGTAATAACACCTTGAACATCAACTGCAACAGCTTCATTGGTACCATCTGCTGCAACCGCAGTGGTTACAGCCGCAGAGGTAGGACTTGTATAAGGCAAATAATCTTGATCAAATGCCGATGCTATAAAATAGGAATAGTCCTGACCAAGTGTAAGAGTAGCAGGAATATCAATAACCGGTTTCTTTTTAAAAACGGGTATTGGGGTTCCTACTACTTGTCCTATTGCTACAACCGTTTGTAGGAGTAGCAATAAAACTGTAAATATCGATTTGAGATTTTTCATCTGTTTCTGTTTAATTTTATGATTACAATCCAGACACCCAAGATACATAAACATCTGTTCCTACTACCAAAAAGTTGTAAAGAGTATGTTTACTTGCGGTTGTTGCACCGTTGTCAGATGGCAAGTGAACCGTCAATGTAGTGCCTGCAATATTTGTTGCTGAAAATGTTGATGTTCCAGAAGTTGCTCCTTTTACTACTAATGTATATGAACCACCATCTTTTAAATTTTGTAAAGTAAAAGCTCCAGCACTTGCTGTAGTTCCAGCTAGGTTACTTAATGCAAAATTAATAGTTGTACCTGTTGCAGCAATTGATGATGTATTGGTTGCAGCACCATTCACTTCTAATTTTGTTTTAGGATCAGTAGTTCCTATACCTGTATTACCTGTTACCAAATCAGAATAAATAATCGTAGAATCATCTGAGTAGTTTCTTAAAGCAAATGCACCCGACCCTGCTGCTAATTTTGCCCACGAACCAGTAGCATTACCAATGGCAATATGACCAAAATTAGTTAAAGTTTGGCTACTTGTAAATCGTGCTACTTCTTTTACAGCAGATTGTACATCCAATTTTGCATTAGGTGTTGCAGTAGTAGCATTGGTTTGAAGCAATCCAATCCCTACATTTCCAGAAGGTGCAATTCTCATTACTTCCGCCAATCCAGAAGTTCCACTTGTCGATGCTTTGAAAAGAATTCCTAAATTGTTTGTAGCACCTGAAGGAATTAATCCAACATAATCATTATTTCCGCCATTAACTGCATAAAAATTTTCAATAACTGTACCATATTGTGTTTCTAATAACACTCCATATTTTCCTCTAATGGTACCATTCACGTCCAACATTTGAGCTGGAGTTGTAGTGCCAATACCAACTCTTCCAGACACTGCTTTCACAGTTAATCTAGCCACTTGAGTATTGTCTGAAGCGGCAGTACCTGTTGTCAATTGCAAATCCATTAGACCTGTATTGGCAGATCCAGATGGCAATATACTTCGAATACCTGTAAACCAATCTTTTGAATGCCCTAATTTAATTTGAGCCGCCATAACATCTGATGTAGGTGGAACCGTAACATTTGAAAATAAACCAAAATCCGCTGCATTGGTACTTGTTATAACAGTCAATGCTTCACTAGGATCTACAGTTCCAATACCAACTTTTCCTGCCGAAGGATTCAATGCCAAAGGCAAACCAGTTGCTCCAGTTTTATTTTGAGACTGTATATAAGCTCCATAAGGCGAATTGGCTAAAACTCCAAAATCCAATGCGTGGTTTGAACTGCCATCTACTCTTAGTATAGCATTAGTAGCATCCACATTTTGAGCAGAAGGCTGATTGTTGGTTCCTTTTACAACTAGTTTATTCAATGGAGATGTTGTTCCCATACCTACATTACCTGTAGATAATACAACAAGATCATTGGCTTGTTGTGCAGTTGTAGGAGTTCCCGAGCTTGCATTATCTTTGCCTCCATCGACATTGAAAATGCCTTGCGGATTGGTTGTTCCAACTCCAACTTGTGCATATGTTCCTGCTGCTGTAAGCAGTAATAGTGATAATAGTAATTTTGGTTTTTTCATTTTAAAAAAAATTTAGCGATTATAAATTATGGTTTTTTGATAAATAATTATCGTTGTTTATAAGGTGTCTATAAAATACACCTCGAATTAATTAATTTTATTATATGATATTTAATTTCGTATATTCACAACAAACTACCTACTTATTGCTTTTTAATAGTAGTCATAGTAGCTCCTTTTTTAGTTATAAAAATATACGAATATAGCGTCCTTTGCTAAAGTAAGTTCATTTAGACTAAAGGAGGCATCAAATGTGGAAGAAGTGTATTATTTTTAAAAATAATGTTTTTAAATGAAATGGTAATCTTTTGTGTAAAGCCTATAAACTGATTTGGTTCAAATAGCAATAACGGTTGCACCTGCCAATCCAAAACGTTTTGACATGAGATGTCAAAGGGTTTGCTAGATTTGAATTTAGCATTTTTAAAGTAAAGTGGTTTTTTTTCTGTGTACTTTGCTTTTTCGTAGGCTATGGCACTTTTAAGAATAGGATTGCCACAACGTTCTAAAGATTTTATTTGAATAGCTTTAGTATAAACAATTTCGTTTACAAAAGTTATTTGCCCCTCTATTTCAAGCTTGTTTTTATTTTCAACCTCCAAATGGGCAATTGTAGCATTGTTACTCTTTATGGTTTGTTTGGTTTGAGTTTCTAGCTTTAGTATGCCTTCTCCTTCAATAGAAGCATCTTGCAAATTAATATGAAGTTCTTTTACCATTAATACACTTCCTTTTTGAATATAAACCATTCCATTAATATACATAGTCGTACTATCTGCTACAGCTTGACTAAATGCAAGCGGAGCAAATAATAATAGTAGGTATAAATGTAATTTGAATTTCATATTTAAAGTAAAAATTTGTGATTGCAAATATAAAAATTAAATTAAATTAAAAACCCTAAATTTGAATTTTTAAAACATTAACTTTCAATAGTATATTGAATTACATTTATTTAATTTTTTTAATGACTCTTTTTTTAACTCTCTTTCAAATAGCATATATTTTTGTTATTAGACCAAAGTTTTAAAATGTCGGATGAATGGTTTGCTATTGTGGCTTAATGCCGTTTTTTATTTTTTATTCAAAAAGGTGTAATTAGACGTTTTTCAATATCATAAAGCACAATTATTTTAAGTATTCATTAGTTTGATTTTGTGATTTTATTGGTCTTTTTAAATCATTATAAAAAAAGTTTTTCAAAAATACATCCCTCTCAAATGATTCCATTTCTTTTTCTTAGTATTTTGATTGTTGTCTCAATGTTGATGAATGTTATTTACATCAAAAACAGGTTTTAGGTTCCACCATTTTACTGATGATTATGTCCGTTTGGACGCAGTTACTATTCTACAATATAAGGTTAAAATGATTTTAAACTTATTAGCATCGTATTCAAATTGTTTTATTGCTTTATCAAATTTTACATTTCAATTGCATTTCGGTTCATTTATTTTTTTGATGCAATCTGTTTGTACATAGCTTTTATTCATCAACCGTTTCCAACAAAAAAACCTTTTTTAAGATTGAACTACTGTTTTTAAATATATTAACAAACTGTTTTTCAGATATTTAGTTAAATTTATTGATGTTATTAAGATTTAATCTAAATAAAATTTGCATAATTAAAATGTTGGTTTTATCTTTGCAACGTTATTTTTAATTATTCTAAATAAACGCATTTCGTAAATATATATCATGAAAAAGACAATCAACTTCCTAATCATCGCATTAATCTCTTGTTTTATAAGCTATGCCCAAGAAACGGGATCTATTGAAGGCAAAATTATTTCAAAAGACGGCTACCCCCTTTCGGGTGTTACTATTAAGCTAGGCAAAAAAACATCGGTGTCCAAAACAGATGAAAATGGGTTATTCTTTTTTAAAAATTTCCCTGTTGGTTTGCACACCATTACCATTGAAGCAGAAGGTTTGAAAAAACAGACCCAAGATATTAAAGTAATTGCCAACGAAACTACCAAAGTTACTTTTACTCTCGAGGAACAAATGGAAACATTGAGAGAGATTGTAATCGTAATTAAAGAGAGTCCGAACAAAAGAAAAGTAAGTGCGGTTCGGTCAGGGTTGAAACCTTTGGACATTCCGCAAAGTATGCAAACCATTGATAATGAAATAATTGCACAACAACAAGCCATTCGCCTGAGCGAAGTCATTAAAAATGCCAATGGTGTGTATGTAGGTTCTGCACGTGGTGGCGCACAAGAATCGTTTTGGTCTCGTGGCTATGATATGTCGGCAAATAATATGTTTAAAAACGGATTTCGATACAATTCAGGTTCTATTCCAGAGGTTTCATCTTTAGATAAAGTAGAATTTCTTAAAGGCGGTTCGGCTTTATTGTATGGAAATGTGGCTCCTGGAGGCATTATAAATTTGGTTACCAAAACCCCATCTTTCAAAAAAGGAGGCGAAATTATCATGCAAACAGGTAGTTATGCGTTTTACAAACCATCTATCGATTTTTATGGACCATTAAGTAAATCCATTGCCTACCGATTGAATGCTTCTTACGAAAATTCAGAAAGTTTTAGAGAAGTCGTAAAGAGAGAGCGTTATTACATCAACCCTTCGTTTTTATTGAATATAAGTTCAAAAACACAACTTACCCTGCAAGGTGATTTTATGAACGATAATTGGACGCCCGATTTTGGTACGATACTTATTGGCAAGCAAATTTTTGAGGTGCCAAGAGGCAATTATTATGGGGCTTTGTGGTCCAACGGAAATACAAAAACCGCCAGTGCCTCTGCCCTATTGAACCATTCGCTGAACAAAAATTGGAAGCTTAATTTCAATTCGTCTTACCAAAATTATGACCGTGAATGGAAAGGCACCGAACGCATTCAAATTACCAATCCAAACGGTACTTGGAGCCGCCCTCTTGGTCAATACAAAAACCTAGAAGCCATTTTGGGGGAGCAAATCAGCCTTCAAGGTTGTTTCAAAACAGGTAACATCAAACACCAAACTTTTTCGGGTATAGATTATGAAAATTCAGTAGCAACCGCACATACTTTTGTGTTTTCACCTGCCAATTATGACACGATAAACGTCTTTACATTTGACCCAAACAATCAAACCATTACCGAGCCAAACGCTGTCAATACTCAAAAAGTAATCACAACAACCAATCGTTTCGGAATTTATGCTCAAGATTTGATTTCGTTTACCCAAAAATTCAAAATGTTGGCTGGAATTCGTTGGTCGTGGCAAGAAGCTCAAGCTGCAACGCACAACTTTCTTGCAAGTCCTGTTACCATTTCTAAAGGTATAAAATTGAAAGACAAAGCCTTTTCGCCTAAAATTGGTTTCATTTACCAACCCGATAAAAACGCTGCTATTTTTGCTAGTTATTCCAATTCGTTTACCCCAAATACAGGAACAACAGCCGACTTAAAACCTATCGAAGCTTCGATAATTGACCAATATGAAATAGGTGTAAAAAAAGATTTTTGGAGCGGCATTTTGAGCACCAACATTACCGTTTACCAAATTACCAACAGCAATTTGGCACAAACAGCCGAGTTCAAAGCTGATGGCGTTACTCCAAATACCGACACCAATATCAAGGTTTTGAATGGCGAAACCACAAGCAAAGGCATCGAAATTGACATCACCGCAAAACCAATAGAAGGCTTGAATATCACCGCAGGATACAGCTACAACGACAGCCGTTTCAGCAAAACCAACATAGTAAATGGTGGATTTATAGAAGGCGACCGATTGACTCGAACGCCAGCAAATACAGCCAATTTGAGCTTTTTTTACAACATTCCGTCGGGCAAGTTCAAAGGCATTTCTATGGGGGCCATTGGCAACTACATTGGCAACCGACTTGGTGGTTGGAACGATCAATACGTCGTCAACACAACCACCGGTACCGTAACCATCAACGACAGAGATATTCCGTTGCAAGGCTACACAACTATCGATATATCAGCAGGTTACACCTACAAAAAATGGAGTATTTTGTGCAAACTTTCCAACATTACCAACGAGTTAAACTATACCGTTCACGAAAATTATAGCGTCAATCCTATTGCACCTCGCCAAATTATGACTAGTTTAAAATGTAAATTTTAGAAGCAGACAATTTCGTTTCAACAGAAAATTTGTCCCGCTATCGCCTTTATCTTTTTGTTTTTTGAAAAAAAAAAAACAAAAAGGATATCGGCTCTATCGGGGCTAGACATGACGAATAGATTCCAAAAGACATTTTCTAAACAAAAATTTTAAAAAAAAGGTTTTACGACGTAACGCATTGGTTTCTTACAAATGTTTAATATTATAAAAAAACTATTCAAAAATGTAAACCATTAAGAAATTAAGGTAATTAAGACTTAATGAAACTTAATATGTTAATGGTTCGATAAAAATTTAATAAATTTTAATTAAACCATTGACATAAAATACCATCTATATATAAACTAAAAAATAAAACTATGGCAAAACTAACTGCCCGCAACATTCACCGAGATTTAGGCTACTTTTATGTAGGCCTGATTATTTCATTTGCTTTTTCAGGTATTATGATGAACCACAGAGAGATGTGGCATCCCGAAAAATATACCGTAGCAACTAAAGCTATAAAAGTAAACATTCCAAAAGACCAAGAAATAACCGAAAAATTTGCCGAAGACCTTGGCCAACAATTGGGCATTGAGGATAAATTTCGCCGTTACAAAGTAAAAGAAGATAAATTAAAAATATCCTTTGAAAAAAATGATGTCGAAATTGACTTAAAAACTGGCAAAGGCGAAATAGAAACATTTGTGAAAACACCAATTATCAGCCAGACCATGAAGTTGCACAAAAACACCTCCAACTGGTGGATTTACTACTCGGATATTTTTGGTATATCGTTGATAACCATTGCCATTTCGGGCATGCTGATGATTACCGTTGGCAAAAACACCTTTAGCAAACGGGGCTGGAAACTTGCCGCAGCAGGTTTGGTTATTCCGTTGTTGGTTGTATTGTTTGTCTAAATTTCGATCGATATTCATCTGAATATTAAATGCACAACATCAACATCTAAATCCTTGTCAAAATGAGGTAGGTTGACAAGGATTTTTTATCACAATTTGATTTATTCGTACCAAGTAAGCACCCGTACTTTAACCTATAGAAATCAATATATTCTGTTGAAAATCAACTGTTTTAGTTTCTATTTGTTCAAACCCGACATTCTACTTATTTGATTCAAAACCACAAAGGCAATTGTAAAAATTATTTAGCCACAACATTTAAAAAAAAACTTTTAATATAAACATAATTTTCTATTTTTGTTGAAAATTTGATTCTATATGTCGTTTAAAACTTATTGGTTTTTTATTGCTTTGATGCTATTAGCCCTGCCAATAAAAGCCCAAACAACATTTAAAGGCGTTGTAAAAGACGCATCTAGCCATGCTCCCGTTCCGTTTGTGAGCATCAAAACAAACAATGGAATGTTGTATTTTACAGATGCCAAAGGCAAATTTTTGCTCACTATTTTGGATACCGTAACCACCATCCAAATTTCGAGGGTTGGTTTTGAAAGTCAAAAACTAGAAGTAAAGGCCCATCAATACTATAAAAACATCTATTTAAAACCATTTGATACAAATAAAGAAGCCTTATCCAAAAAAAATACAGCACAAAAAATCATAAAAAACGTTATTTTTTATAAAAAACATAATGATCCGTTGTTGCGATTTAAAACATTTGATTTTAAGACGTATAACAAAACTTTAGTTACAGCAACACCCGATTCGTTAAAAGGCAATATTGACAGTGTTTTTATTACCCGAAATGGATTTAAAATACTAACAAAAGTAGATTCCTCTGACTATAAATTAAAACAAATTATTACAAAAAATCATTTGTTTTTATTAGAAAAATTATCGCTTTTTCAATATGCAAAAAATAATTTAAAAGAAACCATTTTAGACGCCAAAATGGCTGGATTCAAAAAACCTTTGTATGAAATATTAGGTTTCAACTTACAATCTTTTTCGGTATATAACAACCACTACGAATTAGCCGAAACCAAATACATTAGTCCATTATCAGAACATTTGTATAATGAATATGAATTTACACTATTAGACGAGGCATGGGTAGAAGGCCGAAAAACTGCCGTTATATATTTTAAAAACAAAAAAAAGAGTAAATCCAAGGGGTTAGAAGGGGTGCTTTATATAGACAAATCCAATTTTGGAGTAGCAAAAGCTGTTTTAGGAGTGGGTGGCATTTTGAACATTTCGGGGGTTCATGATTTTGAATATAGTGTTGAAAAAGACATTTGGTTTCCAAAACACAAAAAATTTATCATTACAAAAGGCAAAAACAACGAAGACATTCAAATTTTAGGTTTGAAAATTCATTTTGATAATAATGATATATTAGAAATGCCATCGCATGATAAAAAATTATCAGATTATTTGTATTTAATTTCAGAATCGAAAAATTTTGATATCCAAATAGACCAGCCCGTAAATATCAAACGCCCTTCTATTGCCATTCAGGCCAAGGAAGAACCAACAAAAGTGCATCGGCAATTGATGGACAGCCTTTGCATACAACATTTAGACGATAGAACCCCTAATACCTATCGGGTTTTGGACAGTTTGTCTGTCAAAAACAAATTAGAATCCCGAATAGCCATTGCCCGAAAATTTAGGTTTGGCTATTTGCCAATTGGGAAAATAGATGTGGATTTGAAAAAGATATTTACATTTAACAACCACGAAGGTTTGCGATTTGGTATTGGAGGTATGAGCAACGAAAAACTGTCGAGCCTTTATAAACTAGAGGGTTATACGGCTTATGGAACCAAAGATGGAGTGTTTAAATACCATCTTGGAAGTAGTGTTCGGGTTGGGAATTTTTCAAATTCATGGATTGGAATGTCCTATACAGATGATGTTCGAGAGCTGGGAAGTACCAAATTTTTAGTAGAAAAAACACCATTCAAAATATATGATGGAAGGCCCTTTAATATTACCAATTTTTATAACATTGTTAGTTTAAGAGCCTATATTGAAACTCGAATTATTCCAAAAACCGAAAGCGTTTGGGAAATATCACACAACATTATTGAGCCTAAATTCAACTATATGTTTGCCCATTTGGGTAGAGAATACCGCATTTTTAACCTAACAACGGCACAGGTTTCTATTCAATGGAATCCGTTTAGCGATTATATGCAAACGCCAATTGGTAGGTTTGAAATAGAAAAAAGGTTCCCAAAATTTACATTTCAATTGACCCAAACATTGCCAAAAATTATTGAAAACGATTTTGATTTTTTTAAAATAGATTTCAAATTTGATTATGAAAAAGAGTATCTGAACAAACAAAAAACGGGGCTGATACTAAATGCCGGACTAACGGTTGGCGATGTTCCAATAACCCATTTGTTTAACATGTTGCCCAACAATCCTACAAAAGACAATTTGTGGGAAAGACTAACAACAGCAGGTAAAAATAGTTTTGAAACAATGTTTTACAACGAATTTTTTTCGAGCAATTATGTTTTTTTACAAGCCAAACATGCTTTTGTCGATGTGCCGCTTTTTCAAAAAAAGAAACCTACCATTGTGTTAGTGTCAAGATTTGCTTATGGAAACATGAATCGCATGTCGCAACATATTGGACTTCCATTTAAAACACTCGAAAAAGGCTATTACGAATCGGGGATAGAAATCAATCAGCTTTACAAAGGATTTGGTTTGAGTGGATTTTATAGATATGGGCCATATCAGTTTGAAAATATCAAAGACAATTTGGCATTACGATTGACATTTGCAATCCAATTATAAATAAAAAAGTATTAATTATTTTGAGCATCGGTAATGCCTCTAACGGATTTGATGTATTCTGATGGTGTTACTCCTTCAAACTCTTTAAACACACGATTAAAAGTGGCCTGATATTCAAATCCAGCTGCAGTATATAAATCTTTTAACTTTCTGTTTTTCAATCCGTTATCTATTTCTTGTTTGACATATTCTATACGGTAGTAATTGACTAAGTTTTTGAAATTTTCGCCGTTTTGATTGATATTAATCGACTTTGAAATATAATTAATGTTGGTTTGAAAATGTTCAGCTAAATCATTTAAAGAAAAATTAGGGTCTTTGTATGGTTTTTCTTTTTCTATATATTGTACAATATCTTTAAACAGAATAACAAAGTTGTCTGATTTAACAAACTCTGTTTTGTTTTTAGTTTGTAGTTTTCTGTTGTTTTTTCTGTCGTCTTGGTCATAATCAATTTCTGCCTCTACAAAATGTTTTTCTGTATTTTGCATTTTTTGGGTATCCGATTTTTTAAGTTCGCTATTTTTTTTGTAAATTTGATTTAATTCTTTTTTAAAATGATAAACCAACAACATAAACAAAAATATGGTAAACAATTGTACAACATTCCAAATATAAACAGATTTTTGTGTAGTAAATACATTGCTGGAATTGAAGCCAAAATATTGCACAAAATATTCTGAAGCATAAGGAGTTAGTGGCAATACAAATGCCAAAGCGATCAAATAGGTTACAGCATATCTGATATTAAAATTAAAAAACAATATAATTATCAAATTGATAAACCAAGCGTATTCTAATGGTAAAAAATTCCAAACCAACAAAATATCGGTTAAAAATAAGATGTTATAAAAAACAAACATAACCAAAATACCTTTTTTGCTGTTCATTTCTTTTACAATATAATAAATGATATTATTGCAAACTAAAGCTATAAAAACAGGAAAAGTATATTGCGATTGGTCAAATAAATATAGAAAAAAAATAAACGTAACAATATAAAAACTCACAATTAAAAAATGGAGTTTGATAAAGTTTTGAGCACTTTTGATATGTAAATTTAACATATATGTAGAGTTTACTTTTTTATTGGCGAAAATACAAATTATTTAATGAATAATCCAAATATTTATAAAACATGCCAATATCAGATAATAGAATTGAAAATATACTATATATCAATAATAAATTACAATAAATTACAATAAATGAAAATAGCAGTAGTACAATTTGATATAATTTGGGAAAATAAAATCAAAAACATCAATAAATTAGAGGTCATTTTTTCTAAAATTTCTTCAAATACAAACCTTATCCTTTTGCCCGAAATGTTTACTACGGGTTTTTCGATGAATGCACAATTGCTGGCCGAAACCATGCAGGAACAAACCGTTTTATGGCTACAAAAAATGGCAAAACTACACCAAGCTGCCATTGCAGGTAGTATTCCTATACAAGAAAATGGCCTTTTTTACAACCGTTTTTTATTTGTTTTGCCATCGGGCAAAGTGCTATTTTATGACAAAAGGCATTTATTTACCTTGGCTGGCGAACATCAAATATATACTGCAGGTATCCAGCCACAAATAATATTGTTCGAGGGTTTTAAAATTGCCCTTCAAGTTTGCTATGATTTGCGATTTCCTGTTTTTAGTCGGAACACTTTGGGCTATGATGCCTTGTTGTATGTGGCCAATTGGCCAAATGCTAGAATTGCAGCATGGGATGCTTTGCTAAAAGCCCGTGCTATCGAAAATATGGCTTATGTAATTGGAGTTAATCGGGTGGGTTCAGATGCTCATCAATTAGTATATAATGGTCATTCTCAGTGTGTTGATTGTTTTGGCAACCTGGTTTTGTCACCACAAACTACTGAAGGTTTTTTTGAATTTGAGCTGGACAAAAAAGCTTTAAACGAGGCCCGAAAAAAATTTCCGTTTTTGAACGATGGTGATACTTTTGTTGTTGATATACAAAAAAACCTTTAGCTTATGAGGCTAAAGGTTTTGATATGATGTGGTGCAAAATGAATTAAAAACCATAATTGACTCCCAATCCAAATACTTCTCTGATTTGAAAAGCTCCAATAGTATTATCATCATAAATTGCTTGAAAAGCTAAATTTGTAGAAATATATTTATTGATTTTCATTACTAAATTCATATTATAATCTATAACAATATTTTGAGGTTTGTCTAAATAATTGGCATATAAACCTAAATTATTTTCAATCGTAACATTTTCCATCAAAGTAGTTTTATAATAAGCATTTACAGATGCTCCAAATTCAAATCTAGAGGATTTGCCTTGTGCTACACCAAAAGACGAACCATATTGTGTAAAATAAGAATCTACTAAAATTAAGCGTGAAGTAGCAGGTGCAATATTCACTTTCAAATTGTCAGATTTTTTCCATAGCATACCCGGACCTGCCTGAATATATGCTGGCGACATAAAGTGTGAATTTTTGACGCCTGTTGGTTTTCCTGTTCCGTCTAAAAGGAATCCTGCATCAAACTGTGTTTTAAAATTTACAAATCCAGAATAAAACCAATATCCTGAGGCTTTTTTTCCAACAATAGAATTGATGATCAATCTGTCGTCTGTTTTTCTTACTAAATCTTCGCCTTTGATTTTTGTCAAACCGTAAGAAGCAATAAATTTGTTGTCCCACGATACGTCATCTTTTTTGTAATTCAAATCATAATTCAAACCAATATTGCCCGACATATTTGAAACACCACCTCCCGTCCAATCGTTATTAAAAGCTGATTGATTGAAAGTTAGGGTTATCAATCCGCCTTTTTTCCAACCATTAGGTTTGGCATCGAGTTCTTTTTTAATTTTTTCTAAATCTTGAACCGTTCTTTCTTGTGCGTTTGAGCAAAGTCCTGATAATAAGACTATTGCATAAAAAATTTTCTTCATTATTGTTAATTATTATTTGCTACAAAAGTACAGATTCCATACGGATTGCCCAAAAGAATTAACATATTTATTTGCGTTTATACATGGGCACGGCCGAGCATGCTTCGCCAAACATAATGCTCTTGGCCACAGTTTGTAAATTTTGTAGGGCTAAAATGTATGCTCCTTCTGGTACGGGTTTTTTGGAGCAACCTTTCAAAATCATGGGTTTATCTTGGTATTGTGTATAATCCAATTCATTTAAAATATCTTGATATATACTGGTTTCCAATGTTTCTAAGTTTCCCAAAACTATTTTTTTTGAAAAAGGCTGCAACTGAACGGCTACCAGCATACTGGCCCATTTTGGTATAATGGCATCTGTACTACATGTAATGGCCACAAAAGCATCTTGATAATTGCTCCAATTGTGTTGAGCAAGTGCCGTTCTAAATGCTTTTTCTTTTAGGATATACCCTTCAAAAAGCCATTGAGACAAATCGATGAGCTCCCGACGACCCGCTGGATAATAATCTTCTAAATCAAATACAACCAAGGCACTTTGAGCCACTTTGTTGAGTATTTCGTCTTCCATTTTTTAAAAAAATTTTACAACATTCCCAACTCAAGTTTGGCTTCTTCGCTCATTAAATCTTTGCTCCAAGGGGGGTCAAAAGTAATTTCTACTTCTACCTCGTGTATTTGATCTATCGTTTTTATTTTTTCCTCAACTTCTAATGGCAATGTTTCGGCCACAGGACAATTTGGCGAGGTTAAGGTCATCAAAATTTTTACATCAAATGCTTCATTTACCATTACATCATATATCAATCCTAACTCATAAATGTCCACTGGAATTTCTGGATCGTAAATGGTTTTTAATTTTTCTACTATCGATTCGCCTAACGAATAAGTATCTATCTTATTTTCTGTACTCATATTTTATTTGTTTCTTTTATTTTGAATTGTAAGCCAAAGCATACATTTTTATTTGTTTGATCATAGACAGCAATCCGTTGGCCCTTGTTGGCGAAAGGTGCTCTTTGAGTCCAATTTGATCGATAAAATCCAATTTTGCCTCTAAAATAGCTTGTGCCGATTGTCCTGAAAAAGTTCTTATCAATAACGCTACAATACCTTTTGTTAAAATAGCATCGCTATCGGCAGTAAAATAAATGATATGGTTTTCAATGGTTCCGTGCATCCAAACCTTTGATTGACAACCTTTTATTAAATTTTCATCTGTTTTTAATGATGTATCTATCAATGGTAAGTTTTTTCCCAACTCGATAATGTATTCATACCGTTGCATCCAATCGTCAAACATTAAAAACTCTTCAACTATTTCTTCTTGTATTTTTTGTATTTCCATTTGTTATTGTTTATTATTTGAAAGCGAAATCATCAATGATACTACTTTTGACAAAGCAACAGGAGGATTTCCAGCATCAAAATCTTTTGAAGTATAAGTTTCATTTTCCAATGTTATAACAAATTTTCCAATGCCGGCACCATCATAAAATCGGGCTTGAGATGGAGCTTTGTAAGTAGCTATTTCATTGTATTGTAGCAATTTAACTTCGCTTACAATGTTTTGCCAATCTGTATCTGATAGGGCAAAAATTTTAGGCTTTTCAAATTCGTCTCTCGAATTTACAACTTGTATGGATTGATTTGCTATTTCAATTTTAAAAAAACTTCCCCTTGAATTGGCCGTATAAACCAATTTAAAATCTTGCTGTTGTTGGGTTACTGTTGCATTTGCAACAGGCTCTTTGGTAGTCATGGTGTTCTGGTTAGTTGCATTTGTACTTGTTGATTTACAACTACAAACTAAAAAAGAAAATAATACAAAAGTTAGGGTTTTCATTTTTTTATCTATTAATAAAATTAGTATTCTTACTGCAACATTGTCATGGCTTTTTTAATAGCTGCAACCATCAAATCAATTTCGTCCTTGGTGTTATAAAATGCAAAACTAGCTCTGATGGTGCCTGGAATTTCGAAAAAATTCATAATGGGTTGTGCACAATGGTGCCCCGTTCTTACGGCTATACCAAGTTTATCAATAATTGTACCAATGTCATAAGGGTGAATTCCTTTGATATTAAACGAAATTACAGAGGCTTTTTCGGGCGTTGTGCCAAAAATTTGTAATCCTTCTATTTGAGTTAATGTTTGTGTAGCATAATCTAAAAGCATTTTTTCGTGAGCCGCAATGGCCTCAAAACCAATTTCGTTTAAATAATCGATGGCAACACCCAATACAATGCCTCCAGCAATATTTGGAGTGCCTGCCTCTAGCCTATGAGGCAATGCTGCATATATTGTTTTTTCAAAGGTTACTTCCTTAATCATTTCGCCTCCTCCCTGAAAAGGTGCTAGTGCATTAAGGTGAACTTCTTTGCCATATAAAACTCCTGTTCCCGTTGGTCCACACATTTTATGTCCAGAAAAAACATAAAAATCGCAATCCAATGCAACAACGTTGGGCCTCAAATGAGGTACTGCCTGTGCTCCATCTACTAAAATTAAGGCTCCAACTTGATGGGCTTTTTGTGCCATATAGGCCACAGGATTGAGGGTGCCTAGTGCATTTGAAATATGATTTACGGCTACTAACTTGGTTTTGTCCGATAATAATTTTTCAAACTCCGACAAAATTAAAGCTCCGTTGGCATCCATTGGAATTACCTTTAGTACCGCTCCCGTTCGTTCGCAAAGCATTTGCCAAGGCACAATATTGCTATGATGTTCTAACGCCGAAACCAAAATTTCATCCATGGGTTTTAGCCAATGGGCCATGCCGTTGGCTACTATATTGATGCTATGCGTGGTTCCAGAAGTCATTATTACTTCGTGTGGATGCAAGGCATTGAGGTGTTTTTGAATTTTTTGTCGTGCCAGTTCATAAGCGTCTGTTGCTTTTTGGCTCAAGGTATGCACCCCTCTGTGGATATTGGCATTGGTGTTTTCATAATAATGGGCAATGGCCTCTATTACAACTCGAGGTTTTTGAGACGTAGCACCATTATCAAAATAAACCAATGGTTTGTTGTTTACTTGGGTGCCCAGAATTGGGAAATCGGCTCTTATTTTTTGAATATCAAACATCTCTTTATTTAGAATTTTTCTAAATACAAAAGTAATCAATTTGATTTATAAAAAAACGGTGTTTGTTTATATTTTTGTTAAAATTGATTACCTCTATTTTTTATGAAAACCAAAACCCACTTGAAGGTTAATTTTCAAGTGGGTTTTGAAGGTTGTTTATCAAAAAAAAAATAATATATGCTACAAATTTTCAATAATTTTATCTTTTGGATATTTTACCTTGTAGCTAATTCTTATTTTCTTGCTTTCGCCAGCCTCTAGTTTGAGTTGCCATGTTAATATACCTGTTTCGGCATTGGTATTTGCTTTGCCATTTTCTAGCAATTCTATTGTAATGTCTTTGTCGGTACTGATAGGGTATTGGTCTTTGAGCAGCATGTTTATGGCTTCTTTTTTGTTGTTTTTTACCGTAAGGTCATACGTAAACATTTGTTCTTTGTAGCCAGAAAGGAATTTTGTCCCCGACTTGTCTGCTACTTTCTCTCGCTTGATGGCTATTTTTTTGTCTCTGCCCATGCTCAAATTCAGGGTGTCTGCGGTTTGGTTGGGGTTGATGGTTGTTTTGCCCACATACATTCCTTCAAAAATGATGTTGGCTTCGCCAGGCAACAAATTGAATTTAGAATAATCGCTAACCTCAGCTAATAAGAAGGCCTCTTTTTCTACTCTTGGTGCAGCATAATATTTGTAGGTTGCCGGAATTTTAAGATCTTTCAGAGCTACACTATGGGCTTTGCCGTTGGATAAAATATCGTAAGGAATGTCTATATCAAACGAAATGTTGAGTTCTTGTTCTTCAATGGAGGTATAATCGTCACTATTTTTGGTGGTTATTTCAATCACACCATAGGCTGCTTCACTGCCATAAACCGAGGTTGCATTTTCCCCTTTGAGTACGTTCATGGATTTTATGGCATTTTGATTGATGCTTTGAAAGGCTTCTTTAGAAATTATAGAACCGTTTACAACATACAAAGGTTCTGCATTTTTATCGATTGAAGCGGCTCCTCTGATTATGATCTTTTTATCAATACCAGGAGCTCCAGAAGCATCACTTATTTGCACACCAGCTACTTTTCCTTGCAAAGATTGGATTACATTTGAAGTGCTATTCAAATAACCTTGTTTGTATGAATTACCATATTTCAAAAACCACGCATTCAAAATTGGGGCGGTATTGTTTTGGGTTGGGTTGCCGCTAGAAAGGGTTAATTTTACTTTTTTCCAGTCTATTCCTGTGTTTTGGGTTACTTTTGCTTTGTATTTTAGGTTGATTGCCGTGTTGATGTTGTCGGCACGCAAATCGTAAAACGGTTGCCACGACGCATTTGCAGTAAGGTAATTGATGTCAAAATTTACGGTGCTGGTCATGTCTGCCATAACTTGCAGTATCAATTTTCCTTGCGAGGCACTTTCTTCTTTTTGGGTGTTCAATTCCAGTTTGTTGTTCAATTTTTCAAGCCTCCAATTTGTTTTGGCTTCTTTTTCTTCAATGGAATGAATGGCATTTCGCAAGTCTCGGTGTTTCAGGTTGTAGTAATCCACTAGTTTCATGAGTTCGGCAACGTTCAATCCTGTATTGGCTCCAGCCACATTTTGGTTTTTGTCTAGCAGTTCGATGCTTTTGGTATGGGCGGTTTTTTCCGTATCCAACTTACTCAATTCTTTCTGAAGTATTGCAATACTGTCTCGCACTTTTTTGATGGTTGGGTTGGTTTCGTCTATTTCAAACTCGGAAATATAATTTTTGGTAAATTGAACCGAAAGCACCGTAACATGGGCGGGCACACCAATTTGGATGGTGTTTTCATTAACATAATCGGCCACGTTTTTAACCACAATTTCACTCACCCCCATAGGCAAAGCTACTGATGTGGTGTGGTTTAGCTCGGCACCATTACTATAAACAGTTGCACTTTTGATTTTAGCGGTCGTAAAAATCGGTTTTTGAGCAAAAGAAACTGCCGAAATACCGATTAAGATTGCAAAAAGAATTTTTTTCATGTCCATACATTTTTAAGGTTTAAAAACATAGAGCCTTATTTGACACAAAAGGTTGGGACGAAACAATAATTAAAAATTCAAAATCAATTTAGCTATACTAAAATACAAAAAAATACCTATAACATCATTAGTAGTTGTGATAAAAGGTCCTGTTGCAATAGCAGGATCTATTTTATTTTTATGTAAAAAAAGAGGTACTAATGTTCCTAGCGTGGCTGCAAACAAAATAACAACAATAATAGAAATAGAAATAGCAATTCCTACTTGAATTTGACCAAACATAATGGTATGATAGCCTAAAAGGATCATCGAAATGATGGTTCCAGAAATCATTGCAACCGCAATTTCTTTGCTAAAATAATTACGACTAAATTCTTTTAGTGTGCCATTTGCCAATCCTTGTACCACAATGGCCGAAGCCTGTACCCCAATGTTGCCAGCAGTTGCCGAAAGCAAAGGAACAAATATAAACAGGGTAGTATATTTCTTAAAAGCGGCTTGGTTGTTGTCCAATACTTGCGAAGCTAGCAACTCGATAAGCATGCCCATCAAAAGCCAAGGGATTCGAGCTTTTGTGAGTTCTAAAATACTGTCGTTTGTTTCAACGTCCTGCGTAATACCTGCTGCTAATTGATAATCTTTATCGGCCTCTTCCTTGATAACGTCTATAATATCGTCAATCGTAATACGACCCACAAGCCTGCCCAATTCATCTACTACGGGGATGGCTTCCAAATCATATTTTTGCATGATTCGTGCCACTTCTACATCTTTAGTATCTACGTTTACAAAATTCAATTTCGGAATATACACATCGGCAATTTGAGTTTTGGTAGATGTAGTCAATAAATCCTTCAACGATAGCCTCCCTTTGAGGCGGTTTTCATCATCAACCACATAAATCGAATGTACTTTTGAAACGTGTTCGGCCTGAATCCGCATTTCTTTCATACAGGTAATGACACTCCAGTTTTCATTGACTTTGACTAACTCTTTCCCCATCAATCCTCCTGCTGTATCTTCGTCATAACGCAACAATTCTACAATATCTTTGGCATGCTCTACGTCCAAAAGTTCCGAGATAACCTCGTGCTTCTTAGTTTGAGACAATTCGCCAATAATATCTGCCGCATCATCTGTATCCAACTCATCCAACTCTTCGGCAATTTCTTTAGGCGACAAGCGTTTCAAAATGTTTTCTCGCAAATCGTCCTCTAGTTCCAAAAGTATTTCAGAGGTAACGTCTGACTCTAAAAGCCTAAAAATATAAGTAGCTTCATCAAAATTCAATTCGTCTAAAACCTCGGCAATATCGGCATGATGCAAATCCGACAACAAAATTTCTAGTTCGTTATCGGCTTTATTTTCAATAAGTTGTTCTATCTGAACAATTAAATCTTTGCTTATTTTAAACTCCATCGGCTTCAATTTTTTGGGTTAAAGCTATAAATTCTGCAACACTCAATTGCTCCGGACGGCTATCCAAAAGGCTGTCTTCTCGCAATTTGTCCGACAAATTTAATGTTTTCAAACTATTTCGCAATGTTTTTCGTCGTTGTTGAAAAGCGGTTTTAACCACCGTAAAAAACAATTTTTCGCCACATGGCAAACTGTAATTGTCTTTTCGTATCAATCGTAATACACCCGATTTGACTTTTGGCGGCGGATTAAAAACGTGTTCATCTACCGTAAAAAGATAGGTTGCCTCATAAAAAGCCTGTACCAATACCGATAAAATACCATAAGCTTTGCTCCCTTTTTTCTCGCAAATCCGTTCGGCTACTTCTTTTTGAAACATACCCGAAAAGGCAGGTATTTGATTTCGATATTCTAACACCCTAAACACAATTTGAGTCGAAATATTATACGGAAAATTCCCAATAATTGCCCATTGTTTGTCTTCAAATATTTTTTGAATATTGTATTTCAAAAAGTCTTCCGATATTATTTTGCCTTTCAAGGCTGGGTATTTGGCATCCAAATACGTTACAGATTCTTTGTCTATTTCTATTACATAAGTTGTTATGGGCTTGGCTAACAAATATTTGGTCAAAACCCCCATACCTGGCCCTATTTCCAACACATGATCATAACCCTCCAATTCAAGAGTGTCGGCTATGGCTTGTGCAATGCTTTCGTCTTTTAAAAAATGTTGTCCGAGGTGTTTTTTGGCTTTTACTTGTTCCATGTTTTTTAGCCCAATGGGCAAAAATTGTTTGTTAATAAAAAAAGAATTGGATAGGGTTTTAAAACGTTATTGATAGTCTGCAATTAATTCCAATTCTGTTCTAAAAGCCAACATTTTATCCCCAAAAAGTTTCAACGATGCCTCTCGAAGTTTTGGTGCATCTTCCAAATAATACCGCTCTAATGTATTTTTGCTATCGGTTGTATATTGAACCGAATAAGTAATGCCTCCCATGTCCTCTTCTATCAATACCTTGACTAGTCGGGCCGACAAAAATTTGCCCGTGGCCAGCATTTCGGGTATGTGTATGTTGTGCATCCATTGCAGCCACTGGTCGTGGACACTCTCTTGAATATTTATTGTTACATTGTATATTATCATCATTTTGTAGTGCTTTTGCTATTGTTTATAAAGCCTTATCTCCCCGTAGTTGCCTGTACTTTCGTTGGGCATCTGTGTAATAAATACTGTCTTCGTGGTGCATAATAACGGCCTCGTAGCAGGCTTTGGCCTTTGCTACATCTTGTTTTTGACTCCAGATATTTCCCGAAAAATAGTAAGCCTCGTCTGCATATATCCCATCTTGAAAGCGGTCTATAATTTGCTGATAATGTGCTAAGGCCATATCCCATTGCTCCATTGTTTCATATATTTTGCCCATTCTATACAGTGTTACTGGCACAATTTCGTCTGTAGCATGCTCGGTCAGTATTTTTTTGAAAGCCTCTAGGGCAGCCTCATTTTTGTTTTGATAAACCAAAAAGTCTGCATGGGCCAATTTTTTCAAAGCCGTTTGTGTCGAATCGGACACCGTGTTATCGCTTATCAATAAATACAAATCTATCGCATCGTTTGCAATCAATTGTGTCGAAGCCGTTTTCAATACAGACAATTGCTTGTTGGCCCATTCAAAATCCGTTTGAAAATAACTCGTTTTGGCAATTTTCAAACTCGCTTCTTGCCCGATAACATCATTCTTTAAGTCATTTTCTATTTGCGAATAATAAATCAAAGCCTGATTAAATTTTTCCTGATACAATAAAATATCGGCCAATTCCATTTTGGCTTCTCCCATTTGGGTATAACTCAACGGCAATTCCAATGCCCTTTTCAATATCATTTGGGCCTTTTCAGGATTTTTCAGATAAAATGCAACAAAATGAGCCTGCAGTTTTTGCAAATCAAACGTAATTTGATTGATACCATATTGTTGAATCCAGCCTTCTAATGCCACATCTATTGCAGCATAATCCGTAGCAACGGCCTTTTGAATTTTAATTTTTTCAATAAAATAATAAGCCTGAACTTTCAAATAAGGGTCATTCGTGTTGTCCAATACAAATTGATAAACCTCGTTGGCAGTAGCTATTTCGCCTTCATTTGCTGCCATTTGTGCTAAATTGATGAGGTTTGAAAACATATCAGGACTGCGTTTATAAATCGCTTTTTCCTGTATAAATGCCTTGCCAAAATCTTTTTGTTGCACAAAATGCCAACTCAAAAATTGGTTCCAAAAAATGTCTTGGGCCTTTTGTGTTCGCAAAATCAATGCCTTTTTCAATACATCGGCAAAATGTCCTGAAGCATCCTCTGCCAAATACCTCGACAACGCATTCTGAATAACAGGCAGCATACCAGGATTGGCAGCAGACTCGTCCAACAGCTTCTCTACCATCAAATCCGATTGTCCTTTTTGGCCATAAAGCACGGCCATTTGAAAATTAAAATTAAAATTCGGATTCAAGGAAACTCCCAGTTGATAGGCTTGCAATGCCTCATTTACCAACGATTTTTGTTCAAAACAACTAGCCACCCCATACACCTCATCTGGATTTTTTTGAATCATTGCCATCGCCTTTTGATAATATTTTTGGGCTTGCTCTTCGTTTTTTTGCCGCTGATAATTGTAGCCCAACTCTATCCACAATACAGCTATCGGATGGCCGTCGAGCTTACTTTCTATCCGCTTTTGGGCTTCGTCATATTTTTCCAGCTGTTGCAAACACGCTATCGTTTTCAAAAAATAGGTAGCATTTTGCGGCATGTCTTTGCTCAAGGCCTCATAACTCAATTGTGCTTTTTCAAATTCGCCTTTGTCAAAATAATATTGTGCCAATTGTTCGTTTTGAGACAAAACCAACAACGAGTGCAAAAAAATTATTAAACACAGACAATACTTGAATTTCATATTTCTAATCAATATTTATTTTTTATCGTGGCTTCTCATAATATATTTTCAAAAAAACAGGCAAAATAAATAACAACACCATTTGTTACATCCAAAAAAAAAATTGGGCGTGCCCCACCGTAAACTACGGGTCGGGCTATCCGTTTCAAACAACGTTCATTGAACTCCAAAAGAAATATCATATTGTGAAATAATCTTTTTTGCCCAAAAAAAGGGCAAAATAAGGATTTCCACTGCTATCCCTCACGCAAATCCAAACAACATTTCAAATGCCCGCTTTCAAAACAGCTTGTCATTTCAATCCCAAAACAATGGCTTTCTAAAAATTTGTTTCACACAAATGTAAAACCACAACATGCTTTTGCAATAATTAAAAATACCGCTTAATCTATGAGGTCAAATCCACAATACCTTCTCAAAACTTCTGGAATTACAATACCCTCGGGCGTTTGATAATTTTCTAAAATCCCAGCCAAAACCCTTGGCAAAGCCAGCGAGCTTCCGTTTAAAGTGTGTGCCAAATGGTTTTTCCCTTCCTTGTCTTTAAACCGCAATTTCAAACGATTAGACTGAAAAGTTTCAAAATTGGACACCGAACTGATTTCCAACCAACGATCCTGAGCTGTCGAAAAAACTTCAAAATCATAAGTCAAAGACGATGCAAATCCCATATCGCCACCACACAACCTCAAAATTCGATAAGGCAATTTCAATTCATTCAAAATATCCTTCACGTGTTCTACCATGCCTTCAAGCGCTTCATAAGATCGATCAGGATGTTCAATTCTTACAATTTCTACTTTGTCAAATTGATGCAATCTGTTGAGCCCCCTAACATGAGCTCCCCACGATCCTGCCTCTCGTCTAAAACAAGGTGTATAACCCGTACACAAAACAGGCAGTTCGTTTTCGTTCAAAATCACATCTCTAAATATATTAGTAACAGGCACTTCTGCCGTGGGTATCAAATACAAATCGTCTTTGGCATCATGATACATCTGCCCCTCTTTGTCGGGCAATTGCCCCGTACCATAAGCCGAAGCTTCGTTCACCAAATGAGGCACTTGGTATTCTTTATAGCCCGCATCGGTATTTTTATCTAAAAAATAAGCTATCAAGGCCCGTTGCAATTTGGCTCCTTTGCCTTTATATACAGGAAAACCAGGTGCTGTGATTTTGGTACCAAGCTCAAAATCAACAATATCATATTTTTTTATCAAATCCCAATGTGGCAACGCCCCTTCATATAAGGTTGGAATATCGCCCGTTTGAAAAATATTCAAATTGTCGTCGGCAGATTGGCCTTCTGGCACAATATCGGCAGGCAAATTTGGAAGCGTATATAATTTTTCTGTAAGCTGCTGCGACAATCGCTCGGTTATTTCGGCAAGTTCTTTGCTTTTTTCTTTCAGCGAAACCGTTTTGGCTTTTAATATTTCGGCTTTGGCTTTTTCGCCGTTTTTCATCAAATCGCCAATATCCTTCGATAATTTATTAGATTCAGACAAAATAGTATCTAAAGCCACTTGCGAAGCCCGACGGTTTTCATCTAATTCAACGATTTCTTTCACAACAGCTCTAGCGTCAAGATGTCTTTTGGCCAAGGCTTTGATTACTTTTTCTTGATTGTCTCTAATAAATGCAGTTTGTAACATTGTTTTTTGTTTTAAATAATGCCAGCAAATTTAAGGAATTTGTTTTTATTATTGCCTATTGCTTGCTATTTTAAAACATAAACATTTTTTTGTAAAAAAACACATCCATACCATAACGCTAATTACAGTCCTACAACCCGATGCGTCGCACTTAAATAGACAATAAAAATCCTATTTTATTTGTAATACAAAAGCAAAATTTGAGCCATAAAACCTCACAATTACAGATTATTATATCCAAAACCATCGGGTATAATACATATTAGGAATAAAAAATCAAAGATGGTTTAAAATAGGAAACAAAAATAAGAAATTATTTTGTATGATTTGAAAAAAGAGATATTCAAATGCCTCAAAAATATTGAATTAAAACTTTTGATAAATTAATTTAAAATTCTGGTTTTCAATTATTTTGAATGATTAAAGTTGCACTTTTTTGAAAATGAAAGGCCACAAAAATATATTGCCAATTGATGGTAATTATAGGGAAATAAAAAACAGACGCTTCAAATATTTGATGGAATTGTCATGGGGTTATATTGCATAAATAATATCAGAATTTAATGTAATAATATTTTAAAAATTAGTATTAATTTAATAATATTAAGATTTGAAATAGTTTGAAAGTATTGTTATCTTTGTGCTTTCAAAACAACAACACAACAACAATATTATGAACATTCACATCATTGGAGGGGGCAACTTGGGGGTGGCCATTGCTTTGGGTATTTCAAAATTTTTCAAAGGGAATAAAGTTACCGTAACCCGCAGAAACATTGACAAAATAAGTTATTTAGAAAAAGAAGGTATTCAAGTATCGTCAAACAATACCACACATATTTCGGAAGCTGATATTGTTATTTTGACTATAAAACCCTATCAGGTTCAGGCGGTGCTAGAAGAAATTTTGCCCCATTTGAATCAAGCCACTATAGCATCGGCCGTAAGTGGCTTGTCTATCGAGGAAATACAAGCAATAACAGGCACACAACATGCAATTGTACATATAATGCCTAATATTGCAGCCCGTTTTGGCGAGTCGGCTACTTGTATATCCTATTTGCCAAAAGACAAAGACAAGGCTGAAAAAGTGATTACATTATTTGATTATTTAGGCACCGTATCTGTTATAGACGAAAAATTGATGGATGCAGCCACGGTTTTGGGAGCCTGCGGAACGGCTTATGCCCTACGATACATAAGAGCCTCGATGCAAGCGGGAATAGAAATTGGTTTTGATGCTCAAACGGCATTGGCCATTGCCTCGCAAACCGCCAAAGGTGCCGCAACAATGGCCTTGGTCGAAAAAATACATCCCGAGCAGTTGATTGATCGGGTAACAACCCCACAAGGTTGTACTATTGTGGGCCTCAACGAAATGGAACACGAAGGGTTTAGTTCGTCGTTGATAAAAGGTATTAAAACCTCTTTACAAAAAATAGTGGGTTAATTTATTTTTAAAAAAATTATACGCATTAGAACACCTCTGATGCGTTTTTTTATATCAAAGCATGAGCAAAAAAATAGCAGTATTGGGTTGTGGTTGGTTAGGATTTCCATTGTGCAAAGCTTTTATCAAACAAGGGTTTGAAGTAAATGGCACTACAACAACAGCATCAAAAGTAACGGAGCTTAAAGAGGCGGGTATCGTTCCGTTTTGTATTTCACTCGATAGCGAGGGCGTTCGTGGTGATATAGCCACATTTTTAGAAGGGGTTTCGGTATTGGTTATCAATATTCCGCCACAGCTTCGAAAAGCAAACTCAAGGGGCACCGAGCAGGTTTTTGTTCAAAAAATACAAAACCTTTTGCCTTATATAGAACATAGTGGAGTGAGCAAAGTACTTTTTGTGAGTTCGACATCGGTATATGCTGATAGTACTATGATTATTACAGAGCAAACGCCTCCAAACCCTATAACCGAAAGTGGCCAACAGCTTGCCATTGTAGAAGACTTGTTGCAGTCTAATGGGGCATTTGAAACTACAATTGTTCGATTTGGAGGGCTTGTTGGTCCTAAAAGACACCCCGTTTGGAGTCTTTCTGGACAACAAAACATTGCCAATCCAGAGGCACCAATACTATTGATTCATCTAAAAAATGCTATCGAAATACTGATGCAAATTGTAGTCAAAAATGTTTGGAACACCCTTTTTAATGCGGTTGCTCCTTACCATCCGAGTAAGAAAATGTTTTATCAATCGTTGGCTCAAAAATGGCATTTGCCCATGCCCGAGTTTGATGACCAATCAGTATCTAAATTAAAATACATAGCCAATTATCGTTTAACTAAAGTGCTGCATTATCATTTTGACCACCACCATTTAGATGATTTAGAATTTTAACGTTTAAAACAATCATGATGTCGTTAAAATAAATTATTTTTGCTCAACTAATATTGAGTGCTTTTGTACAATTCTAACACCTTTTTTGAAATGACTATTCCATTAAAAACCTTTTTATCTTCAAAAATTCAACAAATTGGTTTGCCTATTTTGGCCCTTTGTTGGGTTAGTATTGTTTGGGGAACTACTTGGGTAGCGTCAAAAGAAGGGGTACAACACATGCCCGCATTGCAACTGGCAGGTATGAGGCAATTTTTGGGTGGGTTGTTGTACATTTTGTTTTTTACTTATAAAAAAGCTCCTTGGCCAAAAGGCAAACAATGGAAAATGATTGTCATTTTGAGTATATTGAATTTTGTGTTGAGCAATGGATTGAGTACCTGGGGTGTAAAGTATATTAGTAGTGGTTTGGGGGCCATTATTGGGGCTTGTGTACCTTTATGGATTTTGATAATCAATATATCTAGGGGGCAAAAAGCTACAGCACTTGCCATTACAGGATTTGTGGTTAGTTTTTCGGGGGTGTGTGTTATTTTTTATGATCATTTGGCCGATTTTTTGAATCCTGATTTTAGTTTTGGAATCATTATTTCTATTATTTCTACCATTACATGGGCTTTTGGCAGTTTATATACCAAGAAAAAAGCAGCCGATTTTAATCCTTATTTTGGGTTAGGAATTCAAATGTTTATTTCTAGTTTGTTGCTATTTGCTTTTGTGGGAGCAACAGGAACTGGAGTTAATGTTTTGAAAATACCCGCCATTTCGTGGTTGAGTATTGCATATTTGGTGGTATTTGGTTCTATTCTTACATTTATTGCCTTTATTTATGCCTTACAACATTTGCCTCCCGATGTTAATAGTATTTATGCCTATATCAATCCAATAGTAGCGGTTTTGTTGGGAGCGGTTTTGTTTGACGAAAAATTAACGGTAGCCCTTGCTATTGGTGGTTTTGTTACGCTTGTGGGGATTTATATTGTAAACCGTTCGATGAAAAAAAATGCCTCATTTTAGTACGAATGTATGTTTGGTAGTAGTTGGTATCACTAGCCCAGATAGCAGTGGAAATCCTTTTCTTTTTTTTCTTTAAAAAAAGAAAAGATTGTAACGAATAGCTGGAAATAGCTCCAAATAAAAAACCCCGACTTCTTCACGAAATTGGGGTTTTCAATTCTTTACTAGTCTAACAACTAATCACTAACAACTAATATCTGTAATATTCTGGTTTGAAAGGGCCTTGAACCTCGACACCAATATACGCTGCTTGCTCTGGACGAAGAGTTTCTAGCTCTACCCCTAATTTTGCTAAGTGCAAGGCGGCAACTTTTTCGTCTAAATGTTTTGGTAACATGTAAACGTCGTTGTTGTAAGCTGCACTGTTTTTCCACAATTCGATTTGAGCCAAGGTTTGGTTTGTAAACGAGTTACTCATTACAAAACTTGGGTGTCCTGTGGCACAACCAAGGTTTACCAAACGACCTTCGGCCAAGATGATGATGTCTTTTCCGTTTACGTTGTAGATATCGACTTGTGGTTTTACTTCGTTTTTGGTATGACCAAAGTTTTGGTTTAACCAAGCCATGTCTATTTCGTTGTCAAAGTGTCCGATGTTACATACAATGGTTTTGTCTTTCATTTTTTCGAAATGAGCACCCAAAACAATGTCTTTATTTCCTGTTGTAGTAATGATAATGTCTGCATTTGCAATAACGGTATCCAATCTTTTTACTTCAAAACCGTCCATTGCAGCTTGCAAAGCACAAATTGGGTCAATTTCAGTAACGGTTACAATAGAACCAGCGCCACGGAAAGAGGCTGCAGAGCCTTTACCTACGTCGCCATAGCCACAAACGACAACTCTTTTTCCGGCCAACATGATATCAGTTGCACGACGAACAGCATCAACAGCCGATTCTTTACAACCGTATTTGTTGTCAAATTTCGATTTGGTAACCGAGTCATTTACGTTAATTGCTGGCATTGGCAATGTTCCTGCTTTTACTCTTTCATATAATCTATGTACTCCTGTTGTAGTTTCTTCAGACAATCCTTTGATACCTTCTACTAAATGAGGGTAACGGTCGATAACCATATTGGTCAAATCGCCACCATCGTCCAAAATCATGTTCAACGGTTGTCTGTCTTCGCCAAAGAATAAGGTTTGCTCGATACACCAGTCAAAATCTTCTTCGTTTAATCCTTTCCAAGCATATACTTGGATTCCAGCAGCAGCAATTGCAGCAGCAGCCTGGTCTTGAGTTGAGAAAATGTTACAAGAAGACCAAGTTACCTCAGCTCCCAAAGCAATCAAAGTTTCGATCAAAACGGCAGTTTGTATGGTCATGTGCAAGCAACCCGCAATACGAGCTCCTTTTAAGGGTTGTTCGGCTGCATATTCTGCACGAAGTGCCATCAAACCTGGCATTTCAGCTTCGGCCAATTGAATTTCTTTTCTTCCCCATGCTGCTAGAGAAATGTCTTTTACTTTGTAAGCCACATAAGGCATAGATGTAGTAGTACTCATTTATTGTATATTTGTAGATTTAATTTTTTTGCAAAATTACATAATAAGTTATGAATTTAAAAATTTTTATCAAAAATTGTGAATTGTTTATTATGCTAACATTTTGAAATCCAAATATTTTGAATTAAATTTGCTTTTATAATTAGTCTTATGCCTTTATTAAAAATCATAGATCATTCGCCAGAAACCCAAATTTTTGTTTGGAAAATAACAGAAAAACTTACAGATTTAAAAACTACAATTGAGTTAAAACCTGAAAGTGCCTCCCGATTGCAAGGAATGCAATCTGAAGTGCATCAAAAAGCTTTTTTGTGTGTAAGGCATTTGCTGCTACTGGCGGGCTACTTGGATGTTGATTTGTGGTATGATGATTCGGGCAAACCCCATTTATCCGACGGAAAATATATTTCTATTAGTCATTCGCACGACTTGGCTTGTCTAATTATTAGCCGTCAAAAAGTGGGGATAGATGTAGAGTTGCAACGGGATAAGATTCTGAAAATTGCAAACAAATTTATCGATTTTCAAAAAATGAATTTTATAACCAACAGTGCCGAAAATCTGATTGTTTTGACACATATTTGGGGAGCAAAAGAAGCTATATTTAAAATTCAAAATCAAAAAGGAATCAGTTTTAAAGACCATATTCAGGTAGCTGCTTTTCAAAAAAACGATTTGAAAACCAAGGCTGTTTTAGAGTTTGAAAATACGACAACCCGCTTTGATGTGTATGTTCAAGAGGTTGAAAATTTTTGTTTGGTTTATGCGTTTATTTCAGAAACCGACCAAAACAATTCGCCCTTTATTTAACCCAAAAGCAAGTTCATGAAACCAATATATGAAGCCTTTTTGGCCTCCAAAAAAAAGAATCAAAAAGGGTTAGCTATTTTGATAGATCCCGATAAAATAGCCTTAGAAAACCTTAATTTATTATTATTAAAAATCCAAAAAACACCGGCAACCCACTTGTTTGTTGGTGGAAGTAGCGTGAGCAACAACATAATAGATCAAATAATTATTGAGGCAAAAAAGCATTTGAACATTCCAATATTGTTGTTTCCAGGTCATCCATCACAAATATCAAAACATGCCGACGGGATTTTGTTTTTGTCATTAATTTCGGGTCGCAACCCAGATTATTTGATAGATTTTCAGGTGCAATCAGTACCCATTTTGAGTCAAACCAATCTTGAAATTATTGCTACAAGTTATATTTTAATAGACGGAGGTTGTACAACGGCCGTTGAAAGGGTGAGCCAAACGACCCCTATGAGCCAAGACAACCCCAGCTATATTGCTCAAACAGCCCGAGCAGGCGAAATGATGGGAAGCCAATATGTTTATTTAGAAGCGGGTAGCGGAGCCATCAAATCGGTGTCGGAAGATATAATCAAACAAGTAAGACAACACATTTCGATACCCATTATTGTTGGCGGGGGCATCAAAAACCAAGCACAAATAACAGCCATATATCAGGCGGGTGCAGACCTAGTTGTTATTGGTACGGCTTTTGAAAACGACAATCATTTTTTTGAAAATTTATTTTTGTTTTGATTAAAATTCAGCAACGGCCTAATGTTGTATTCCAAAAAGAGTATCAAAAAAAAACCAGTCATATAACAGAGCATGTCCAACCAAGAAAACGAATGGCCCAATACGATTTGAAGCCATTGGACGTTTTGCAAATGTAACGTTTTGAGAATGGCAATATATTGTAAAAATTCGATAAAAAAACACATTAATAAAACAGCAAAAGCCATTTTGAGCACATTGGTTTTTAAAAAAATTTTAAAAAAACAATACAATAAAATAACTACCAAAACATCGCCCAAATAAGGCCTAACAAATGAATCGTGAACAAAAACAGCTATGCAAACTTCTGTTATAAAAAGCAACACAGCAAAATACAGGTATGATGCATTGAAACCTATCATTAGTAAAAATTTTATAAAAACAAAATTAATAAAAAATCAAGAAAAAAATAATTTATCTATTGTAATAATTCCGCCATTTTCTTAGAGTATTGCGGCTAATTTTAAAATGTAAAGAGGTTTGATAATCCGTTAGAGCATATTCTTTTTGATATGACAAAACCTTTGTAATTGAGTTTTCGTCATAAGACCTCAATTTTTGATTTTCAAAGTTATGACTTTTTGAATGAAGATTGATTTCTTGATCAAAATTGATAATGTCTAAATTTGATACGTTTTCTTTTTTTAAAAAACTCAAATCTTTCTTCAAATTCGATATAATTTTTTCGTCAAACATGTCCGAATATAATTGATAATAATTAGGTTTCATAATATTAAAAAGTTTTTAGTTCATAAAGTTTATTCAAAGCAAATCCATTATTTTTCATCACTACTAGCAAACAAGCTTATAGGTGTCAAAAATTTATGGTGAATCAATTTCAGACGTTGTAGTTGTTTAGGCTTGATTTTAAAAAATAGCGAAACTTCATTGTCGTCTAAATGATTGCACCGTTGAAACGCCAAGATTTCGGATATTTCGTTTCTGTTAAATATTTTTCTTTTTGATTTTACTTTTATATAAGTCATCAATTCTAGTTGTTTAATTTATAATCTATTACTGTTTCTTTTCTGAGCCAATTGTAAATAGTAGTTCTAGGAATATTATACTTGTCCATAACTTCATTAATTGTAAATTTATTTTTATTTATACCGTCTAATATATAATTCTTAATTTGAACAGTGTACACATTTTTTTTAAAAAAACCTTGCATATTTTTATCAGCTTGTTTGCGAACACTAGTAGAAATACCATGATATAGAATAAGATGCCCCGTGTAATATCTAAAAAAATCGTATTTCAATAATTTACACCATTTGAGTAACTGTTCAGAATCTAAACTCTTATCTAAAAACATTTTTTCTACATCGTCTATAGAACATTTAAAATATTTTGCAATTCGTTCTAACGAAATATTTTGTTCCTCAACAGATTGTTCTAAAATGGAACCAATATGAATATTTTTTGTATTTTTTTTCATAAAAAATAAATTTAATAAGTTTTATTGTAAATTAATTTTAAAATCCCTAAACGTACCTGACCTATTTTATAATAAATTTTTATAATAAAATTTATGCAATTGTTATTAATAAAAAATTCCTGAGCCTAATCCAAACAAACCAAAAAATTCTTGAACTTAAATTTGTTTTTCCTTTTTGTATTGTTGTGTCAAATTTATATACAATATAAGTTTTAGTTGCCCTTTGATTATACACAATACATACATATTGAAATATATTTTCACATCATTTTATTTCAAACAATTGAAAATTAATTATTTAATATATTAAAAAATTTATGCACCATTAAAAAAATAATGGATATATGCGTAAAATGTGTAGTTTTTTTATATTAAAATGTGTAGCTGACATGTAGTTTCAAAATTAATATTTCATACATTTATATTAAAACACAACAAATGATATGGCCTTACTAATAAACATTAGTTAGTATTTAAAAGTTCAAAACAAATTATGGAGTCAATTTTGAGAAGTATTTCATACAAATAGCAACGTAATTTAAAATTTAAAACCATAAAAATATTTATCCATAATATAGAGGGCATTTCAATTGTAAATATTATTTTTGGTGCTTATAAAAAATTTCAAATGACCCATATTCAATACATTCAAAAGGCTTTGCAAATGCCTCAAAGTGGCATAAAAGGACTCGAAGCAACATTACAACTACTTTCAGAGGATTGTACGATTCCGTTTATATCTCGATACCGAAAAGACCAAACAGGCAATTTGGACGAGGTGGTTATCGAACAAATTGCCAAACTCAACAAGCAATTTGAAGAGATTGTCAAACGCAAAGAAGCCGTTTTGAAATCTATAGAAGAGCAAGGCCAATTAAGCCCCGAATTGTCTAAAAAAATAACCCAAAGTTTTGACTTGCAAGAATTGGAAGATTTGTATTTGCCATATAAGAAAAAGAAAAAAACCAAAGCCGATGTGGCTCGTGAAAAGGGCTTGGAACCCTTGGCCAAAATTATCATGAGTCAAAACAATGATGATATTGATTTTATGGCATCTAAATATTTGAACGACAAGGTGTTGAATGAAGATGAAGCCTTGCAAGGTGCTCGTGATATTATTGCCGAATGGATTAACGAAAACATTTATATAAGAACAAACTTGCGTAGGACGTTTCAACGCAAAGCCGAAATTGGTTCCAAGGTAGTCAAAGCCAAGAAAGACGACGAAGCCGCCCAGAAATTCTCCCAATATTTTGATTGGTCGGAACCCATTTCAAAAGCACCTTCGCATCGATTATTGGCCATGTTGCGTGCAGAAGCCGAGGGTTTTATCAAACTGAATGTAGCCATCGAAAAAGAAGAGGCGATTGATTTTATATCACAAAACGTCATCAAAAATCAACGATCGGAGGCCAAAACACATTTGGAATTGGCCATAAAAGACAGTTACAAACGCTTGCTAGAGCCCGCAATTTCCAATGAAACTTTGCAAGAAGCCAAAGCCAAAGCCGACACGAAAGCCATAGCCGTTTTTGCAGGCAATTTGAGTCAATTGTTATTGGCACCTCCTTTGGGCGAAAAGCGAATTTTGGCCATCGACCCAGGTTTTAGAAGTGGTTGTAAGGTAGTTTGTTTGGACGAAAAAGGCGATTTGCTCTACAACGAAACCATTTATCCGCATGCACCACAAAACGAGTCGGCTATGGCAATGAAAAAAATTCGTTCCATGGTGAATGCTTATAATATTGAAGCTATTTCTATTGGAAACGGAACGGCAAGCCGTGAGACGGAATTTTTTATCAAGAAAATTGCTTTCGACAAGCCAGTTCAGGTATTTGTGGTATCGGAGGCGGGTGCTTCGGTGTATTCAGCAAGCAAAATTGCAAGAGAAGAATTTGGAAGTTACGATGTAACGGTTCGGGGTTCGGTTTCTATTGGGCGGCGGCTTTCGGATCCGTTGGCGGAGTTGGTAAAAATCGATCCAAAATCCATTGGAGTAGGGCAGTACCAGCACGATGTGGACCAGAGCAAATTGCAAACGGCACTCGACACCACGGTGGTTAGTAGCGTGAATTCTGTGGGCATCAACATCAACACGGCGAGCAAATCGTTGCTGCGTTATGTGTCGGGCATTGGCGAAAAAATGGCAGAAAACATAGTGGCCTATCGTGCAGAAAATGGGCCTTTTGAAGATAGAAAGCAACTCAAAAAAGTACCACGATTGGGCGAAAAAGCATATCAGCAAGCGGCAGCATTCATTCGAATTAAAGATGGAAAAAACCCGCTAGACAATTCGGCAGTGCATCCCGAAGCGTATTCTATTGTTGAAAAAATGGCAAAAGATTTAGGCATCAAAACCGAGGCATTAATTGCCAATAAAGACAAGATCAAACTCATAAAACCCGAGCAATACATTACGCCAGAAATAGGAATTTTGACTTTAAAAGACATCTTGAAAGAGCTTGAAAAACCCGGATTGGACCCAAGAAAAGCGGCAAAGATTTTTGAATTTGACCCCAATGTGCGTTCCATTTCCGATTTGCGAACCGGCATGATTTTACCGGGTATTGTGAACAACATTACGGCATTTGGTTGCTTTGTAGATTTGGGCATCAAAGAAAGCGGATTGGTTCACATTTCGCAATTAAAAGAAGGCTTTGTATCGGATGTGAACGAAGTCGTAAAAATGCACCAACACGTTCAAGTAAAAGTAGTTGAGGTGGACGAAGCCAGAAAACGGGTGCAATTGACGATGGTGGTATAGTTTTTTTTGTATATTTGTCGTATAATTATAAACTTTTTATGAATTACAGGTTAGAACTACTTGAGGATAAGAAATTTGAGGATTTAAAATATAGGTTTCAAATTTACTGTTTAATAATCACTTTCAAACATCACTTCTTGGTACTACAAAGTTTATGTCTTCCGAATTTACTTGCTTTATAGTGGTTTTTTAGCTATTTAATCTAATAGTATCAAATTTAAAAGTTATACCAAATATACATATAAAATAGTCCAATCTATTGGTTCTTTTTTGCTAAAATTATTAAAAAAAAATAGTTCCGTAGCCCAGCTATGAAACTATTTTTTTTAAATTTTTCTAAAAATTAACTACGCATCTTAGGACTATTTTATAAATATATTTTGGTAAAATGCTAGATTAATTGTCCAAATTTTTAATAATGGTTTTCAAATTATCTAATAGTTCAACATTTGTTATGCCTTTTTCTAAATCAAAATTTTGGTAAAAGCTTGGTAATGAAAATGTGGCTTTTATATCAGCTCCAGAAAATGGCAATAACATTTTTGCCGATTCCAATACGGTTGTCCCACCTCTGGCACCTGGCGAAGTTGCCATTAAAAGCATTGGCTTGTTATTAAAGGTTTTTCTGTCTTTGATGCGAGAAGTCCAATCTAAAATGTTTTTTATCCCCACATTAAAAGATCCATTGTTTTCTGCCAATGACAAGATAATTAAGTCTGTTTCATCTATTTGATTTGCAAAAGCAGTAACTTCATTTGGAATTCCCAGATCATTTTCATTGTCAATGCTATAAATGGGAATTGTCAGCAAACTAATATCTACAGTTGAAACGGTTGAGCCAATAAATAATTGAGCCGTAAAGTTTGCCAAGGCTCTGTTGATAGAATTTTTAGAGTTACTCCCTCCAATGGCTAGAATTTTCATGATTGTTTTGTGTTTAAAATTCTTGTTTGTAATTCTGGAAAACGATACAAGGCTACCATCCATACAAAAGCTTGAATGATACAAGGTGCAATTACAGATTGACCATGCTCTAAATGTGTGGCAATTGCACCACCCATATAAGCTGCCAATAGTAGTGTCCCGATAATTCCAGTTCGAGGATAAATAAAAAAGAGGGCACTTACTATTTCTACAACCCCCAACATGGTATAACTTTGGGCATTGAGTCCAAATCCTTCTGCCATTTGTAACGCTTGGTCATTTGCAGTTAATTTTCCTATGGCACTGCCAATAAATACAAAGGCTACCAAGCCTGTAAGCACCCAATAAATGATTTTTTTAGTCTTTGCTGTCATTTTTTTTAAAATTTATTTGTTGTTTTACAAAATTATGAAACAAATATACGTAATTTTACTTTCTAAAATATAGTTATTACCCAATGGTAAGTAGTTATACCAAATATACATATAAAATAGTCCAATCTACTTGTTCTTTTTTGCTAAAATTATTCAAAAAAAAATAGTTCCGTAGCCCAGCTATGCAACGATTTTTTTTGAAAATTTTTTCTAAAAAATAACTACGCATCTTTGGACTATTTTATAAATATATTTGGTATTACTTAAAGGTAAGTACTCCTTAATCCCAAAAAAATGATGAATCATAAAGAAGATATTTGTCGGATACGGTTGATGGCAACAAGAGATGCGCTAGATGTTATTCAAGGAAAATGGCGAATTCCAATTATCATTTCTTTGACTTATGGAAATAAGCGTTTTGGTGAAATACAAAAAGATATTGTTGGTATTTCGCCCAAAATGCTATCACAAGAGTTGAAAGCCTTAGAAATAAATCAAATTATCAAGCGTACGCTACACGATACCATGCCCGTTACTACAGAATATTCACTTACACCGCTTGGACAGTCAATGAATGGTTTATTAGAAGAAATTTTAAATTGGGGCATTCATTTTCGGAATGAAGGCCTTAGGAAATAAATAAAAATTAAACATTTTATGAAGGCCTTATTTTGGATAAATTCAATTGTTTTTATTCCACAAAATAGCCTCATGATGTTACAAACAATGGTTACTAATCTTTTTTGTATAAAAGCAACATCAAACCTATATCTTGCAAAACCAAAATCATCGTTGTATCTTTACCGCATTGAAATGGTTTTGAAAATGGAAATGGCATCAATATTTTGAAATACCAAACACTATTTCAAATTTAAGTTACTTTATTTATTTTTTTTAAACAAATTACCCTCATTATGATTGAACCAATATTGATAGACACCAACGAATATATTCCAGGATTATCCATAGACTGTGTCATATTTGGTTTTCATGACAACCAGTTAAAGGTGTTGGCCATCAAGTCTGCATACCATTCCAAATGGTCGTTGCCTGGTGGATTTATCAAAAAAGAGGAGGATTTGGACACTGCAGCCCATAACATTCTTTTTAAAAGAACGGGTTTGAAAGGCATTTTTCTTCGGCAGTTTGCCGCTTTTGGACACGTTACCCGTAGCGAAAATAACTTTACTCCTCAAGCATTTAAAGAATTGAAAATATCCGAAAAAGACCAAGCATGGTACTTGCAACGATTTGTTTCTATTGGTTATTATGCCTTGGTCAATTTTAGAGATATTAAATTTTCTAAATCAAAAAAATCTGAAGCAATGGAATGGATAGATCCTAGAGCGTCGTACGAATTTATCATAGATCATAAAGATATTTTAGACAAAGCCCTTGAAACATTACAAAAAGAACTAAATTTGTTGCCCATTGGATACAAATTGCTTCCAGAAAAATTTACAATTCCCGAATTACAAAAATTGTATGAAACTATTTTAGGGCGACAATTGGACCGACGCAATTTTTTAAGAAAGATTACCCATATTGGAATCATCATCAAATTAGATGAGAAAAAAACTAAAGTTGCCCACAAAGCTCCAAATTATTTTCGATTTGACAAACAAAAATATGAAGAAGTATTAAAAAACGGCATCAATCAAGGGTGGTAATTGAAAGCACCACCCCTACCCTATTTTGAGTTTTTGATAACAAAAAAACACCCATTTTTTTATGAGCAAATCATTAGAAGAAGTACATCAAAGTGTTTCGACACTACACAAAAAATCTACTTATCGGCGAATAATGGCTTTTTTTGGCCCTGCCTATTTAGTAAGTGTGGGTTACATGGATCCGGGCAACTGGGCAACAGATTTGGCAGGTGGCAGCCAGTTTGGATACCAGCTGCTATGGGTATTACTCATGAGCAATTTAATGGCTCTTTTGTTGCAAAGCCTTAGTGCAAGGCTTGGTATTGTTACCCAGCGCGATTTGGCTCAAGCCTCACGAGAAACCTATCCTAAGTTTATCAATTATATCCTTTATTTTTTGGCCGAAATTGCAATTGCAGCCTGCGATTTGGCCGAGGTTTTAGGCATGGCCATAGGCATCAACCTTTTGTTTGACATACCGCTTATTTTTGGGGTTGTTATTACCGTTTTGGATACTTTTTTATTGCTTTTTCTAATTCAAAAAGGCATTCAAAAAATGGAGGCTTTTATCATTGTTTTGGTTTTAATTATTGGTATTTCGTTTGTATTTGAAATGTTTTTTGCACAACCAGAAACGGCTGCTCTCCTTAAAGGATTTATACCTTCGATTCCAAACAACGACGCTTTATATATAGCCATTGGAATTATTGGAGCTACAGTAATGCCACACAACTTATACTTACATTCGTCATTAGTTCAAACCCGAAAATTTAACCAAACCAACGAAGGGATCAAACAAGCCATCAAATATAATTTTTTTGACAGCCTTTTAGCACTCAATTTTGCGTTTTTTGTCAATGCGGCTATTCTAATTTTGGCAGCAGCTACCTTTTATAAAAACGGTTATTTTCATGTAGCCGAAATTCAAGATGCTCACCAACTTATGAAACCCTTGTTGGGCAAATGGGCTCCCATTTTGTTTGCAATTGCACTTATAGCAGCAGGGCAAAGCTCTACTGTAACGGGTACTTTGGCAGGGCAAATTATTATGGAAGGCTATTTGAATTTACGCATACAACCTTGGGTCAGACGGGTGATTACTAGACTAATAGCCATTGTGCCTGCCGTAGTAGTGATTTTGATTTTTGGCGAAAGCGTTACAGGAAAACTACTTATTTTTAGTCAAGTTGTTTTAAGTCTTCAGCTGGGTTTTGCCATTATTCCACTCATCCATTTTGTAAGTGATCCTCAAAAAATGAAAGGTTTTCAAATAAAACCATTAACTCAGATTGTAGCTTGGTTGATTGCCTTGATTATTGTATCGCTCAATGCCAAATTGGTTTTTGAACAATTATACCTATGGATTCAAGAAACTCAAAACCCTTTAATTCTATACCTTACCGTTGTACCGCTAGCCGTGTTTTTTTTAGGATTGTTGTTGTATCTTACCATCAAGCCTTTTATAAGTCGCAATCCGTTTTTGGACCACAACCATTCGCCACATCCAGTCCATTTTACTTATTTAGACCACCAATCGTCTGATTTAAAAAACATTGCCATTGCCATAGATTTCACTAAAGCTGATCAAAAGGCCCTACAAAATGCTTTTGATTTAGGAGGCAAAAAAGCACAATATACCCTAATACACGTAGTAGAAACGGTGGGTGCATTAGTATATGGCAAACACATTCTGGACCATGAAACCCATATAGACGAAAAATTGTTGCAACAATACCAAACCCAATTAATAGACAGAGGTTATAAAGTTGAGGTATTATTAGGATTCGGAAAACCATACAAAGTTATCCCCCATTTAATCAAAACACACCATTTTGATTTATTAGTAATGGGTACTCACGGACATACAGGCATTAAAGATTTGATTTTTGGAACAACCGTAGATAAACTTCGTCATCAAATTGAAATTCCATTATATATTGTAAAATAAAATTTTTATAATTTAATACTTAGTATTTATATAGTTTATAAATTTCCGAACCTGAAGGGTTCAAGTGGTGCTTTTCATGATTGTTTTGTTATAAATATATGACTGTCCGTAACTCATTCCAAATATATTTATAAAATAGTCCAAAGATGTGTAGCTATTTTTTAGAAAAAATTTTCAAAAAAAATCGTTGCATAGCTGGGCTACGGAACTATTTTTTTGACTCATTTTAGCAAAAAAGAACCAATAGATTGGACTATTATATATGTATATTTGGTAATAAAGGCTTCATTTTCTTTGCAGCTCTGTGCCTTTGCGTAACATTGAGCTCGCAAAGAATAGTCGAAAACTAATTTACACTATGAAATAGTTCTAGTTGCGGATAGTCCTATAAATATAGAAACCCGAAGAGGTTCGGGTTATGTTTTGGATTATCTGTTAAATGTTTCAAATATTTGAGTCAAATTTTCTGGATCCAAACCACAATGTTTATGGAGCATATCCATGCTGCCGTGTTCTATAAACGCATCTGGAATACCCAAAATTTTGACACGATTTGTCAATTGATGTTCTAAAACATAAGCCCCAATAGCAGCACCAAACCCTCCTTTGACGGTGCCGTCTTCTAGGGTAATCATGTTTTGATAATTAGACGTAATGGATTTCAAAGCATCACAATCTAGTGGTTTTACAAATCCAAAATGATAATGTCCAAAATCGGAATTTTGATTTATTTTTGATAAAATACCACTCACAACATTTGTCATGGTTCCAGTGGTCAAAAGTGCTGTTTGGCGTCCTTTTTTCAAACAAATGGCTTGTCCAATAGTGATTTTTTCAAATGGTTTTTCCCATTCTACAAGGCTGCATCGGCCTCTTGGATATCTAATGGCTATGGGGTTTTGTAGTCCAAGTTGTGCCGTATAAAGTATGTTTCTAAGTTCAATTGCATCTTTTGGTGCAAATACAATCATGTTTGGAATAGCACTCAAAAAAGCCAAATCAAAAACACCATGGTGGGTGGCACCGTCTTCGCCAACCAAGCCAGCCCTATCTAAACAAAATACAACAGGCAATTGTTGCAAAGCCACATCATGAATAACCTGATCATAAGCACGCTGTAAAAAAGTTGAATAAATATTACAATAAACAACCATTCCTTGAGTGGCCATTCCTGCTGCTAGTGTAACCGCATGTTGTTCGGCAATCCCAACATCCAAAGCCCTTGTAGGATATACTTCCATCATCAATTTTAAAGAACTGCCCGTTGGCATGGCTGGAGTAATTCCTATAATATTGGGGTTTTGATGTGCCAGCTCTAAAATAGTTTTGCCAAAAACATCTTGAAATTTGGGTGGCAAATCAACATCAGATTTTAGCATGAGTTCTCCGGTATTGGCATTAAATTTGCCAGGCGCATGATACGTAACTTGATGGGTTTCGGCTTGTTGAAGTCCCTTACCTTTTGTAGTAATAAGGTGCAAAAATTTGGGCCCTTTTATTTTTTTTAAACGCTCTAATTCTTTGATAATCAATGTTATATTATGGCCGTCTATTGGGCCAGAACCATCAAAATTTAATGATTGAATTAAGTTATTTGCCTTTGGGTTATGCCCTTCTTTTACGGTAGTAAGATAATTTTTTAGGGCTCCAACACTCGGATCTATTCCAATGGCATTGTCGTTTAGAATAACCAACAAATTGGCTCCCGTAACCCCCGCATGATTGAGTCCTTCAAAAGCCATCCCACTTGCAATCGAAGCATCGCCAATAACGGCTATGTGGTTTTTGTGGGTGTCTCCCTTCAATTGTGAGGCCAATGCCATGCCCAATGCAGCACTTATAGATGTAGAAGAATGCCCTACTCCAAAGGCATCATAAACACTTTCGGCCCTTTTTGGAAATCCCGAAATACCTCCAAACTGTCTGTTGGTATGAAAAATATTTTGACGTTCTGTAAGTATTTTATGCCCATAAGCTTGGTGGCCAACATCCCAAATCAATAAATCATTTGGCGTGTCAAATACATAATGCAAGGCAATTGTAAGTTCTACAACTCCCAAACTAGCCCCCAAATGCCCTTCTTTACTAGCCACTATTGTTATTATAAATTGTCTTAACTCTTGAGCAAGTTGTTCCAATTGTGAGGGCAACAGTTGTCTCAAATCGGCTGGCGAATGGATTTTGGATAAAAGTTGGTTTTTCATCGGTTGTATTGGGTATCTATTTAATCATTGGGGTTACTCCACGTTAATATTATTCCAAATAGGAATAAAGGTGTTGTAACGCTTTTGGTAGTGCCCATCTTTAGATTGTGTCGATTTCATGAATTTCAAAATACAAATCTACAACCATTTTTTTAGAAACAAACCGATTGTCTAAACAATTTCAAAAGGCTACGCCGCACTATCTCATTTTAAAATCAAAAAGGATTACTTGGTATAAACACAAAAGAGTAGTTGCTAAATATCTATATTTGCAAAAAAAATAAATACAAAGCAAAATGGCAAGAGACCCACAACTAAAGGAGCGTTGGGAACGATTAGTTCAAATTTTGTCCGATCGGTTTTCGCAAGGCGAAGATTTAGATTTAGAAGCCATCATTTTTTTGATTGGCATACAAGAACTAGGAAAGATACACAAAACCTATCAAAAAGATGATAAATTAAACTTAATGCACATTGCTATATGTAGGCTATTAGAGCCATACGGTTATTATACCTTTGATTATTTTGATGCCGATGGCTGGCCACATTATACCGTAAAAGAACAACTTCCTGCCTTAAAAGCTGGCGAACAATCAGTACTGATGAAAGAGGCTATTGTAGCCTATTTTTTAGAAAAAGAGTTAATTGATTGATTTTTTATCTATTTTGATTCAAAAAAATGTTCTAAAAAGGCAATATTTAAGACTAAAAAACTAATTTTGCACTTATGAATGCCTACCCAAAAAATAAGCTAAAACAATCCAAGTGATGACAGACAAAATCAAAGCCTATATAGCCGAAGCCAAAGCTTTTCAAACAGAAAACAAAGAAAAATTAGAAGCCTTCCGAATTAAATTCTTAGGAAGCAAAGGTTTGTTAAAAGAAGTATTTGCAGATTTTAAAAACGTTCCAAACGACCAAAAAAAAGAATTTGGTCAAGTAATTAATTTGCTCAAAAACATAGCCGAGGAAAAAGTAAGAACCCTTCAAGAATCCTTAGAAAACAAAGAAGAAACCAAAGGGATTTATGGTGATTTGACCCGTCCAGCCGAAGCCTTAAATATTGGCTCAAGACATCCTATTTCTATTGTAAAAAATCAAATTATTGATGTTTTTGCAAACATAGGTTTCAATGTGTCCGAGGGGCCTGAAATAGAAGACGATTGGCACAATTTTACGGCACTCAACCTGCCAGAATACCACCCAGCACGAGACATGCAGGACACCTTTTTTATTCAAACCAATCCCGATATTTTATTAAGAACCCACACCTCATCTGTTCAAGTGCGGTATATGGAAAACAACACCCCTCCTATTCGTACCATTTCGCCAGGTAGGGTATTTAGAAACGAAGCTGTTTCCTCTCGTTCGCATTGTATTTTTCATCAAGTAGAAGGTTTATATATAGACAAAGACGTTTCATTTGCCGACTTGAAACAAACCTTGCTATATTTTACAAAAGAAATGTTTGGAAAATCTAAAATTAGACTTCGCCCATCATACTTTCCGTTTACAGAACCAAGTGCCGAGGTAGATATTTACTGGGGTTTAAAAACAGAAACAGATTATAGAATTACAAAAGGTACAGGATGGCTAGAAATTATGGGTTGTGGTATGGTAGATCCAAATGTACTTAAAAATTGCAACATCAATCCCGATGACTATAATGGTTTTGCCTTTGGAATGGGCATCGAACGTATTGCGATGTTGCTGTATCAAATTGGCGATATTAGAATGTTTTATGAAAATGATGTTCGCTTTTTAGAACAATTCAAATCAAGTTTGTAATTTTTTATTAACAAATAATTGCATTATTTCACGCTTTTTTATATTTATAATACGATAAACACCATCCATAAAACGCCTATTGTCTAATTTATTCCAGACAATAGGCGTTTTTTTTTACAACTCTTCAAAATTTGAAAATGTTTCTAAAAAATGGTGAATGACAATTGGAAACGGATAAGTTCTAATATGATCAAATGTTTTTCCTTCGTTTAATTGGCCTTCGATTTGAACTTTCCAAAACTGAAGGTGCAATTTTTGATGGGTCAATTTGTGTATTATCGGTTCGTTTTGAAGCTTTTTGAGGCTTTTAACGTTGTAATGGTCGTTTAGATATTGTAAAACAATGGTATCATCATCAAAATGAAGTGATTCTAATAAAGGAAATTCGTATAAATTTTGCCAAATATCTTTTGCTATCCGTTTTTGAACAATCGAATTGGCTTTTTCATCTTGCAAGATAAAATAATTTAAAAATCGGTTTTTGACTTTAATTTTTTTAATTTTTACAGGCAACTGTGCTACTTTCTTTTTTTGCAATGCCAAACAACTATCGCTAAAAATACAACTGTTGCAATCAGGATTTTTTGGTACACATTGCAAGGCACCAAACTCCATTATGGCTTGGTTAAACAAGGCAGGATGCTCTTTTGGCATGAGTTCGAGTGCCAAGTTTGAAAAAACACTTTTAGTTTGTATCAATGCTATATCATTTGATATGTCAAAATAACGAGCCAGTACTCTAAAAACGTTTCCATCGACAACAGGCACATATTCGTTGTAAGAAAAAGAAGCAATAGCTGCAGCAGTATAGCTGCCAATGCCTTTGAGTTTTAATAAATCTTTGTAATTATCAGGAAAAATCCCGTTTTTTTCAAAGGCAATAGTTTGGGCTGTTTGATGCAAATTTCTGGCACGAGAATAATAACCCAATCCTTGCCAAAGTTTTAAAACCTGTTCTTCTGAAGCATTTGCTAGATGAAAAATAGTTGGGAAATGGTTCATAAAAGCCTCATAATAAGGCAATCCCTGAGCAACACGAGTTTGTTGAAGCATAATTTCGGAGAGCCAAATGGGATATGGGTTTGTGGTATTTCGCCAAGGTAAATCTCGTTTTTGAAGGTGGTACCACTGGATAAGTTTGCTAGAAAATGACATAAAATTCAATTAGTTAGCAAAAGTATATATTTATGTTGTTAAATTTTAGTCAATTAGCTTGAATAATTGTTTTTTTAATTCCTATATTTGCAAACTCAAAAAAAGTATATCATTATAAATACGAAAGAAAATGACGAAAGCAGATATCGTAACAAAAATTTCAGAAAAATTAGGTCTTGAAAAAAAAGACGTTCAGGCAGCCGTTGAAACCTTTATGGAAGAAATCAAAAGCTCATTAGAAACAGGAGATAATGTATATCTTAGAGGTTTTGGAAGTTTTATCGTAAAAACAAGAGCCGAAAAAACAGGAAGAAATATTTCTAAAAATACAACTATAAAAATACCAGCACACAATATACCTTCATTTAAACCAGCAAAAGTATTTGTAGAAGGTGTAAAAACAAACAATTTAGCAAAATAATTATTAACCATAAAATCGAAAAAACATGCCAAGTGGTAAAAAAAGAAAGAGACATAAGGTAGCAACACACAAACGCAAAAAAAGAGCGAGAGCTAACCGTCATAAAAAGAAAAAGTAGTCTAACTACTTTTTCTTTTTTTTAAGTTCATTGAAAAGGAAGTTATTGTTTCAATACATTTTAAAGTAAAAGCTCTAAGCTCTAATAATACTATGTTTGACAATGCTTCACCGGGTACAATACCTGTAAAATTATTGTTTAATCCATCCTTACAAAATAAGTTGGTAGTTAAGGGTTGATGATTCATAGCCAGACTAAAATCAGCAACCAATGACCGACAATCAAATGTTCGGATAAAAATGTACAGCGTGAATAAAGAATTAATCATTAGATCTAGTCCTGAAGCCGTAGATTTTGCCTTATTAAAAGATGGAAAACTAATTGAATTACATAAAGAACAAGAAACCAGCAATTTTCAAGTTGGCGATATTTTTATTGCTAAAATCAGAAAACCTGTTGCAGGACTCAATGCTGCTTTTGTAAACGTAGGCTACGAAAAAGATGCCTTTTTACATTATCATGACCTTGGTCCTAATCTTGCTTCGCAATTGAAATTCATAAAACTTGTAAGCACAGGTAAAATAAAAGATTTCTCCCTAAAAAGCTTTCAGTTTGAGAAAGAAATAGATAAAAATGGTATGATTACAGATATTATCAATGCCAATCAATCTATATTAGTACAAGTGGTTAAAGAACCTATTTCGACCAAAGGACCCAGAATTAGTTCTGAATTGTCCTTGGCTGGCCGATATGTGGTGTTAGTACCTTTTTCGGACAGGGTTTCGGTTTCTCAAAAAATTGAAGCTAAATCTGAAAAAGACCGACTAAAAAAACTTGTACAATCTATCAAACCAAAAGGATTTGGTGTTATTGTTAGAACAGTAGCCGAAGGCAAAAATACAGCCGAATTAGAAAAAGATTTGCAGAACCTGCTAAGCAGATGGACTGCAATGTGTAAAAAATTACCAACTGCTCATCATCCTTCAAAAGTATTAGGCGAACTCAACAGAGCTTCCTCGATACTACGAGATGTATTCAATGATTCTTTCAGTGGCATACATATAGATGACGAAGAGTTGTATCAACAAACGAAGGAATACGTTCAAAAAATAGCGCCTTCAAAACAATCAATGGTAAAGTTTTATCAATCTAAAGATACTCCTATTTTTGAGAAATTTAATATCGAAAGACAAATCAAAACATCTTTTGGCAAAACAGTATCGATGAGCAAAGGTGCTTATCTGATTATAGAACACACTGAAGCACTGCATGTTATAGACGTTAATAGCGGCAACCGTTCTAACAAAGCTTCTAATCAGGAAGATACTGCAATGGAAGTAAACATGATAGCGGCAGCCGAAATTGCCAGACAACTCCGACTGCGTGATATGGGTGGCATTATTGTGATCGATTTTATTGATATGACCGATGTTGAAAATAGAAAAGTATTGTTCGACTTCCTAAGGGAAGAAATGAGCGATGATAAAGCCAAACACAAAATCTTACCGCCTAGCAAATTTGGCCTTGTTCAAATTACCAGACAGCGTGTAAGACCTGAAGTAAACATTAAAACACGGGAAGAAGACCCTAATAACGAAAATGCCGAAATTGAAGCCCCTATCGTTATTATCGACAAAATAACTTCCGATTTAGAGAATTATTTAAAAAGTTACAATAATGTTGTGCTCAATACACACCCTTTTGTAGCTGCTTACCTTGCAAAAGGTTTTCCATCTATACGCTTAAAATGGTTTTTTGAGCATAAAAAATGGGTAAAAATCATTCCACGTGACGCTTACACGTATCTTGAATATCATTTTTTCGACAAAAACGGAAATGAAATTAAAGAGTAAAAAATTAATAAAAAACCGCTTCTTACTAAGGAGCGGTTTTTTTATGTTTATACCAAATACGTGTATTGGTATTAATCGTTATCGCTGGCATACCATTCTGCAAATGATGTATCCGTTTCTTGCAATTTTAATGAATGTAACTTGATGTTTTCAGGCAATCTGTTTTTTATTTTTTCGGAAAAATTAACCACCATATTTTCGCTAGTTGGCTGATAATCAACCAATATAACATGATGCCCTCTGGCTATCAATTCTGTGGCCAGCTCTATATGTGGCGTTGTTTTATTAAACACCGTAGCATGATCAAACAAATCGACAACTTCTTCTTTTACTATTTTTTTTAAATCTGTAAAATCTATAACCATTCCATACTTAGTGTTAGCTCTATCGGTTATCGGACTTCCTATAACGGTTACTGACAACTTATAACTATGTCCGTGAACATTTTTGCATTTGCCATCATAGCCATAAAGGGCGTGCCCTGTTTCAAAACTAAATTGTTTGGTAATTCTAATTTTACTCATTTTAAAAGGATTTGAGTTGCAAATTTACATCATTTTTTGAAAATAATTTTCATTTCACTTTATTAAAAAATATTGTATTTTTAAATCAAAATTATACCAAATATATTTATAAAATAGTCCAAAGATGCGTAGTTATTTTTTAGAAAAAAATTTCAAAAAAAATCGTTGCATAGCTGGGCTACGGAACTATTTTTTTGGATAATTTTAGCAAAAAAGAACCAATAGATTGGACTATTTTATAGGTATATTTGGTAATATATTAATTTATCAAAATAATAATGACAAAATAGCATTTATCTTTTCAAACGAATGAAAATTTTCATGTTCAATGGTATGGTCAATTCTTTCGTGTGCCCAAGTGGTATGAAAAGGAACATGCACACCATGTCCGCCAATGTTTAGCACTGGCAACACATCTGATTTTAACGAATTTCCAATCATTAAAAAGTCTGAAGAATCTATATCTAATCGTTTGATTAAATCGGAATAATCAATTTCTTGTTTGTCAGACATGACTTCAATATGATGAAAATAGTGCCCTAATCCAGAATTATGTAATTTTCGCCTTTGGTCTAATAAATCGCCTTTGGTGGCAACGACTAATTTGTATTTCCCTTTTAAGGCTTCCAAAGTTTCTTCGACACCATCTAGTAAAACAATCGGTTTTTCAAGTAATTCTTTCCCAAATTGAATGATTTTTTCAATCACCTCAACGGGAATTGTATTGTTTGAAATAACCATTGCGGCTTCTATCATCGAAAGAATGTAGCCTTTAATTCCATAACCATACAGTTTCAAATTAGCAATTTCAATTTTGAATAATTCTTGCGAAATACCCTGATGCGAAAGGTAATCTTGCATCAATTCGCAAAATTTTTTTTCGGTTTCGTCAAAATATGTTTCGTTTACCCAAAGGGTATCGTCGGCATCAAAAGCTATTATTTTTGGTTTCATATTGATTTAATTAATCGTCTCACCATTCCCAACACCTTCAGCATCTGGGTTTACAAAAACCAATTTCCCTTCGGCATTGTTGGTCATCAAAATCATACCTTGACTTTCTACGCCACGAAGGTTTCTGGGTGCCAAATTTACTAAAACCGTCACTTTTTTACCAATAATAGCTTCTGGTGCAAAACTTTCGGCAATGCCCGAAACAATGGTTCGAACGTCAATTCCAGTATCTACTTTTAAGATTAAAAGTTTGTTGGCTTTTGGCATTTTCTCCGCTTCCAAAATCGTTCCTACACGCAAATCCATTTTGGCAAAATCTTCAAACTGAATCGCTTCTTTTTGTGGTTCGGATTTTTTGTTTTCGGCTAGGTTGGCTATTTTTGTTGCTTCCAATTTATCAATTTGTTTTTGGATTTCTTCGTCTTCTATTTTAGCAAAAAGTAATTCCGCTTCGCCAATTTGGTGTCCGGCTGGAAGTAAGTCGCTATTTTCAGCAATGGTATTCCAATTCAAAGCTTGCTCTATTTTTAAAATATGGCTTAATTTTTTTGCTGTAAAAGGCAAAAATGGTTCGCAAAGTGTACTCAAAGCCGCTGCAATTTGTAAGGCTACATACATTTGGGTTTGTACACGCTCTGGATTGTCTTTGATCACTTTCCAAGGCTCTTCGTCGGCCAAATATTTATTTCCCAAACGAGCGGCATTCATCATTTCGCCCAAAGCTTCTCTAAAACGGTAACGTTCAATTGAACTTGAAATTACCGCTGGATACGCTTTTAATTCATTTAAAACTGCTTCATCATATTCCGTAAAGTTGGGTGTTCCCCCTTCGGGGGTTAGGGAGCTTGGAGCTGGCACAATACCGTTGTAGTATTTATTAGTCAGAACCACCACACGATTGATGAAGTTACCAAAAATCGCCACCAATTCGTTGTTATTTCTAGCTTGGAAATCTTTCCAAGTAAAGTCGTTGTCTTTAGTTTCTGGCGCATTCGAAGTCAAAGCATAACGCAATACGTCTTGCTGATTGGGAAATTCTTCCAAATATTCGTGCAACCAAACCGCCCAGTTTTTAGAGGTCGATAGTTTATTGCCTTCCAAGTTCAAAAATTCATTCGCAGGCACGTTATCAGGCAAAATATAACTTCCTTCGGCCTTCAACATCGCTGGGAAAATGATGCAGTGAAATACAATATTGTCTTTTCCAATAAAGTGAACCAATTTAGTGTCTTGATCTTTCCAATAGGGTTCCCAATTTTTTCCTTCACGTGCTGCCCATTCTTTTGTAGCAGAAATGTAGCCAATAGGGGCATCAAACCACACATATAATTTTTTTCCTTCGGCACCTGCAACGGGTACGTCAATTCCCCAATCCAAATCACGGGTTACGGCACGAGGCTCTAATCCGCCATCAATCCAGGATTTTACTTGACCATACACGTTGGGTTTCCAATCGTTTTTATGACCAACTAAAATCCATTCTTTCAAAAAATCTTCGTAACGATCCAAAGGCAAAAACCAGTGTTTAGTTGATTTCAAAATAGGGGTTTCGCCCGTAATGGTCGATTTTGGGTTGATTAAATCCGTAGCGTTCAAGGTAGAACCACATTTTTCGCATTGGTCACCGTAGGCTTCTTCGTTGCCGCATTTTGGGCAAGTTCCTGTTACAAATCGGTCAGCCAAAAATTGATTGGCTTTAGCATCATACAATTGTTCTGTTTCTTCTTCAATAAAATCGCCTTTGTCATACAAGGTTTTGAAGAATTCCGAAGCCGTTTCGTGATGAATTGCAGCCGAAGTTCTGGAATAATTATCAAAAGAAATTCCAAAATCCACAAACGATTTACGGATAATGCCATCGTATTTATCAATTACTTCTTGAGGTGTAATGCCTTCTTTTTTGGCTTTCATCGAAATGGCAACGCCGTGTTCGTCGCTTCCGCATACAAACAAAACGTCTCTTCCTTGCAATCGTAAATAGCGAGAATAAATGTCCGAAGGCACGTAAACCCCCGCTAAATGGCCAATGTGGATTGGGCCGTTTGTATATGGCAAGGCCGCTGTAATGGTATATCTTGTAGCTTCGTTATTTGTAACGTTGCTTTCATTTGTATTTTCTATCATGATTTTTCTATAATAAATGCAAAAATAAAGTTTTGATTTTTAAATAGTAACTAGTTATCCTTTTTTTTAAAGAACATTTTTTATTTAGGCCAAATAATACCAAATATACATATAAAATAGACCAATCTACTTGTTCTTTTTTGCTAATATTATTAAAAAAAAATAGTTCTGTAGCCCAGCTATGCAACGATTTTTTTTGAAAATTTTTTCTAAAAAATAACTACGCATCTTTGGACTATTTTATAAATATATTTGGTATAAAACAGCCCATACAATTAATTTTTTTTGGGCGTTCCCACAAGGTCGGGCAATCCGTTGCAAACAACGTTCATTGAACTCCAAAAGAAATTTCACATTGTGAAATAATCTTTTTTTGATAATCACATTCAGAAACTATATTCGTGCAAAATAACACACCCCTTTTGGGGGCTGGGGGGCTTCTAAAAGGATTATCATTGCTATCCCTAACGAAAAACGGGTTTAATAATAAAATTTGACTATTTTTTAAAATATTTTTTATCAATCGTTTTCAAAATTTAAAACTTTGTCAAAGATTATTGAGACAAATTAATACTTAATTAAACGACATTCTAATATTAATTCAATAATAAATTTAAAACATACCCATCTATTATATGCTATTTTTTAATTACAAGCTATTTTATCTACCCTATTTTGGTGTCGCCCGCCTTCAAATGAAGTTTGTAAAAAAGTGTTTACTATTTCTAAAACTTGCTCAATAGCTGTAAATCGAGCAGGAATACTCAACACATTAGCATCGTTGTGCTGGCGTGCTAAGGCCGCTATTTCTTTTGTCCAACACAGGGCTGCTCTCACTTCTTGGTGCTTATTTGCCGTCATGGCTATTCCATTGCCCGATCCGCAAATAACAATGCCAAAATCGGCTTTTTTTTGGGCTATATCCTTGGCTACTGGATGTGCAAAATCTGGATAATCCACACTGTCTGCGCTGTCTGTTCCATAGTTGGTTATTTGGTGTCCTTGTGCTATTAGCATGGCTACAATGGCTTTTTTATATGCTGGCCCTGCGTGGTCGTTTCCAATAGAAATATTCATCGTTGTTTGTTTATTTTTTTTGATTGGCAAATTTAAGCATTTTTTAAAATAAGTATTACTTAATTTTTAACCTATTTTATTAAGCTCAAAATTTTAATTTTTACCTTATTTGAAATTATCAATATTTATATCAAACTATCTTATATTTTTATTATATTTGAAAATGAAACCCTTTTGTTATAAAATATAATGTATTGATTATCAATTAAATAACAACTTTATCAACAGTATTTATCATTGTTGATAAATTTTGTAATTACTTGGTTATCAATACAGCTGTTTTGAACAATGTTTGTTAATAACTTCAAATAAAATTAAAGAACTTTTTTTT
>NC_018751.1:0-3408 GCF_000253275.1 Flavobacterium branchiophilum FL-15
AGTTAGCTTTGCTTTTTTAAGTAAAATAATCTAAAAATGAAATCTGATATAATAGCGCAAGACAACCGACTGACTACTGCTAGATATGAATTAAGTTTAGTAGAAAAAAGAGTTTTTTACTATATCATCAAAGAAGTTCGGAAAAACTACAGTATAGGTCGTAGGGATTTGTTTGATAATTTGGTTTTAAACATAAAAATCTCCGATCTAGCAAAGGACACTAACTTAAATGAAAGGGAGACAGAAGTTAAAAAGGGGCTTCGTTCTCTACGTTTACGGGAGTTTGAATGGGATAATGGATTACATGAGAAAGATGAAGATTATGAGTGGTTGGTATGTGGTTTTATAAATTATGCAACGATTAAAAAAGGTGTTGCAGAGGTAGAGGTGTCAAAAAAATTGATGCCTTTTCTAGTGGAATTGTCAAGCCAATTTACTCCGTATTCTCTAACCGTGGCGATGTCTTTAAAGAGTAAATGGTCACAAAGAATGTATGAGCTTTGCCAAAAGTGGCAGGGTACAGACGGTTTTAGAATGTCTATTAAGGATTTGCGTAAATCTTTCGTTTTGGAAGATGCCTACAAAGAATACGGCTCTTTAAAGTTAAAAGTATTAGACGTTGCTAAAAAAGAATTGAAAAAACTTTACGATGTCGGGCAGTGCGATGTTTATTTTGAATACTCCGAAGAAAAAAACGGTCGGTCTGTCGAAACTCTCCGCTTTAAATTATTCCGTAAAAACACACTGAATGTTAAGACTACAAACGATATGCTCTTAGAACTTATTCCTGTTTTTAGAGCATTATACAACACAGATAAGATGCCTAAGAATGACGTTTTTATAAAAGATGTTCTCCTCCAGCTCCAAAAGTACCCGAGCCTAATAGAGCCTTTAAATACTCGAATTAGAGAAATTTTAGCGACTGGAGTAAAGGACGATACAGCAAGGTATGTCCGGTTTATTTTAAACGAAGATATTTTAAATTATACAGAAAAACCTACTAAACCAAAAGGGGGAAAGGTTTCTGAAAAAGAAAAACAGCCTAATGATGCTATGATTGATATTCTAGGGTTGGCAAATAGTAAAACGGTATAGTTATGGATAAAACCTCGATTTTTAGAAATGGTACGGCTGGGGTTCAGCCGTACCATTTCTAAAAATGAGGATAATTTTAGACCCCTATCGGACTGTTCTCCAATCTGGGTGGTTCTTATCTATTCTGTTTTTACCTGCAGGTGTCGAAATGTTGTATATGTGGTTTCTTCCTTCAAAAATTCCTTTTTCAAAACTTTCCGCATTAGATTTAGCTACCTCGCTATAAGCAATATAACCATAACAAAATCCTCCAACAGCTACAACAAAAGCAATGCTACAAAACCACGTTAGCCACTTGGTTGTTCTATCTGTAAAAGTTATTTTGTTTTCTTTTTTCTCTAAAACTTCTATTTTTTCAGGAATAGAAATTTCTTGAAGTTTTAAAACAATCTCATTTAAGGCTGTATTAAGCCTTTTTATTTCATCGGTGTCGTATTTATGCTTTATCTCGCAAGTTGGCTTAAAATTAGCTAAAACACCCTCAAAACGACTTAGTTTATGATTTATTCCATTTTCAAATTCAGCTAAATAAGTTTTAGCTACTTTTTTATCGGCTAATTCCTCTCGAACTTCTTCCGATGTCTTTATTTTGTCGCTCATTTTCAATGATTTTGGTTCTTATTTCTCTGTCTTTTTTTTCAGTCAATTCTATTTTAAATTCTTTTATAAACTCATCTTTAATTTCGAGATATCCCCTGTATTGATGGTGGTTTAAACTCAATGATTTTGAGCCTTTTTCGCCCCGCTGCATCTGTAAATGTTCCGCGGTTAAAGTTTGAATTTCACTCATTTCCTGTTTTCCTAATTTCAAGCTTTTACCTGTGTTTGCATCCGTCCAGTTGTAAACCACATGAGCGTGATAATTGTATTTTGCTTTTCCATTATTGTCGATATGACCTTCATCATTGTGGATGTGAACCTGAAAGGCTTCAATACCATAACGCTTTTTGAGTTCATCATTAAGGGAAAGAAGATTTTCTAAATTTTTGTCGTTATCGTTATCAGGCAAAAGAATTACAGCTTCACGAATAGGGGTGGCTTTCGCTTGCATTTTCTGCCCTACATTTTCAATGTATTTTTTTTCTATTTCTTTCCGAACATTTTCAATTTTCGCATCAACAATATGGATATTTTCAACTTCGGAAGGAATCAAATATTTAGGCTCAATTTCTCGAGTATTATGCTTTTCTGACGAGCCTGTTACAGGCTTAATTTTCACACAAGATTTTCCCATATTAAAATAATTTATGCAGCAGCTTTTGTCGGCACGACCCCCTCGGGAGAGCCCTCGGAGAGCCCACAACCCTTAAAGGGTTATAGTGGGCAATTATAACCTCTAAAAATTTTAGATCCCACAAAAGAACAAAATTTATCTTTCCCTTTTGTTTATTTACAAAAAAAAATATATTTGTGTACCAAAATGGTACACAAAAATAAATATTATGATAGTAATTAGTAGCCGTGAATTTAGGGATAATCAAAAAAAATATTTTGATTTAATAGATAAGAATGAGCAAGTAATCGTCCAAAGAGGAAAGAATCAGAGCTATAAATTAGTTCCTGTTTTAGAAAACGAAATGCTAATGACAGAAGCGGAGTTTTATGCAAAAATAGATAAGAGTTTACAGCAATTTGAAGAAGGTAAATTTACACGCATAGCAAAAGAAGATTTTAAAACCTTTTTAGGGCTATGAGTTATCATTTAGAATTTTCTGACCAAACAAAAATTGATATTGCTTTTCATAAAAAAGCAGGAGATAAAGCTATTCTAAAGAAACTAAATTCCCTTTTAGAAGAACTTTCAGAACACCCACGCACAGGAACTGGGCAAATAGAAATTTTAAAATACTATGCCGAAGAAACTTTTTCAAGGCGGATAAACCGAGAACATCGTTTGATTTATCGTATTCGTGAAGAAACGGTACAAGTGCTTGTCTTATCCGCATACGGGCATTATTAAAATCGTATGTATCTAAAAATCAAATAGTTACAAAAACAGACGCCCGGGCCCTGGTGTTCTTTCAATCAATTACCTTTTTTTTTTTTCAGAAACCTTTTCCCCTTTTGTTTTTTTCTCTTTTTCAGCTCAAAACAACCTTAAAAAACCTTTTTTTTTTCGATTTTTTGTAAAAAGTAGTTTTTAGTATTTTTAAGTACCTTTTTAGAGTCTGCGAGGTACTGATTTTACTGGTGTTCACAAAGACAAACCTAACTTTTTCACCCCCTAACCTAACTTTTTCACCCCCAAACCTAACTTTTTCACCTTTTTTTTATGCTTTTTATTACTGTTTTATGCTAACTGTTATTTATTTT